>NZ_OZ409836.1:3455000-3495983 GCF_979258125.1 Sphingomonas sp. AC522 | reverse complement strand
CGCCGGCGATGCGGGCATGGGCATCGGGGATGATATCCGACGCGACGACATAGATCATCGCGCCTGCAGCAAGGCCCAGTCCCCAGGGGAGGAATGCCTGCGCCGCGGTGACGATGGTCACTCCGATCACGCCCGCGACCGGCTCGACCAGCCCGGAGGCTGCGGCGATCAGCGCCGCTCGGCCGCGATTATAGCCCACCGAAGTCAGGGCCACGGCGACTGCCAGCCCTTCCGGGATATTCTGCAGTCCGATGCCGAGTGCCGTGACACGTCCGGCATCGAAATCACCGCCGCCGAAGCTCACGCCGACTGCCATGCCCTCGGGGAAATTGTGCAGCGTGATCGCGATCACGAACAGCCAGATGCGGCGGAGCGATGCCTTGGCCGCAATCCCGGGCGGTCCCAGACCGAGATCCTCAGCGGGCGGAATCCAGTCGTGAAGCCGCGCGATGGCAAAGGCGCCGAGCAACACTGCCGCTGCCACTTGCGCCGAAGCGATGACGGCAGTTGCGCCGCTTGCTCGCGCGACTTCGATCGCCGGCAGGATCAGCGAGAAGAAGCTTGCCGCGAGCATCACGCCGGCCGCGAAGCCGAGCAGCAAATTCTGCTGCTCGTCGCTCGGCTTGCGCATGAAAAGCGCGGGAATGGCACCGAGGCCGGTCGCCATTCCCGCGCACAGGCTTCCAAGAGCGCCGGCAAGGATTATCGAGTCCATCAATCTGCCGGCTCTCCTTCTTGCGGCTACAACGCCGGATCGACCTTCTTAGTTCTGCCCGCGCCCGGGCCTGCGCCCAGATCGGTGCCCGTCGTCGGGTCGCTGCTCGGATCGGACATCAGCCGCGTGGCGAGCTGGGCGACCATCGCTTCATCGTCCTTGGGAAGCTTTACCGTGGCGGTGCCGTCGCCATTGTCGATCGGCATCGTCTGTTCGAGGTCGTCGATCCGCTCCCATTGGTCGCCGGAATTCCACGGCCCCGTCATATCGCCTTCGCCTTGCGAAGTGTTGACGTAGATATTCGAATAAGGCTCGATCCCCGGCAGCTTGCCCGGCGGGAAATTATCCTCGATCGAATAAAGCGCTTTCTCGAACGACTTCTGGTGCGCCACTTCGCGCGTCATCAGGAAGCCGAGCGCATCCTTGATGCCGGGATCGGTGGTGATGTTGATCAGTCGCTCGTAAACGATCTTGGCGCGGCTCTCGGCGGCGATGTTGGAGCGCAGATCGACGGTCGGCTCGCTGCGCGTGTCGATATAGTTCGCGCTCCACGGCACACCGGCGGAATCGATCAGCGCGGGGCCGCCGCCGAACAGCAGCGATTCCTTGGCGCTGGTGCCGGTCTGGCCGACCATCGCGAACAGTTCGGCTTCCTCCTGCTGCGCTTCGGAGAGCTGCGCCTTGGCGCCCTTGTTGAGCATCGCGATGATCGATCCGACCACTTCGAGATGGCTAAGTTCTTCTGTAGCGATATCGAGCAGCATGTCCTTGCGGCCCGGATCTTCCTCGCCAAGGCCTTGCGTGAAATAGCGCATCGCCGCGGCGAGTTCGCCATCGGCGCCGCCGAACTGCTCGAGCAGCATGCAGGCGAGACGCGGGTTCGGTTCGGACACGCGAACGGTATATTGCAGGCGCTTATTGTGCATGAACATCGGGGGTCTCCTTCAGTACCGATCCTGAACCGAGGCGTGGGAGGAGAGTTGCCTGGACGCTACGGCAAATGATTTTTTCAATACTAGCCTGGATCAAGATCACCGAGTTTACGAGGAGAGTGGGCAGTCGTTTCGAATGACGAACCAAATATCTTGATCGGTTCAGGCGATCACGGCGCTCTGGAATAGTTGATCTATTATAATAGTGCGCAATTCTATGAATAGGTTGCCATCAACTCGTGGCGGCGATGAATGCCGGGGTCGGGACTGCGATCTCTGTCGATAGCGCTGGCTGGCCGTCCGCTGCCAAATCGAAGATCGTGACGTTACCGCCCTCTTCGTTGGCCAGGACCAGTTGCTTCTCGGCTTCGCGCAGCAGGAAAAAGCGTGGAGAAGCGCCGCCGGAAGGCGTGTGGCCGAGCAGCGCCAGATGGCCGTCATCAAGGGCAAAGGTCGCGATGCTGTCCTGTCCGCGATTGGTGACGTACACGCGGTCGCCGGTGGCGTTGATCGCAAGGTGCCCGCCCAGGCTCTCGCCCACGAAATTCTCTGGGAGCGTCGAGATCGTCTGGCGCGGCGACAAGATGCCCTCGCCGACCTCAAGCAGCGTCAGCGTGCTCGCCAGTTCGCTCACCAGGATCGCCAGCGGCTGATTTGGGTGGAAGGCCAGATGCCGCGGGCCCGATCCGGGGGGGGCGGCAAGGGCGACCTGAGGTCCTCCCTGCAACCCGCATTCCGCGTCGAAGGGGAAGGCGAGGATCTGGTCGGTACCGAGATCGGTCTGGTAGAGCCATTTGCCGTCGGGGCTGAAGATCGCGCAATGCGCGTGCGGCCCTTCCTGCCGGTCCGCATCGGGGCCGTGGCCGCTATTGGTGCGGACCGCCGCCGGATCGCCAAGCAGTCCCGTCTGCGGGTCCAGCCGGAACAGGGCGATGCTGCCCGAGCCGTAATTGGCGACTGCCAGCCAGCCCTGATCCGGGCTGAGTGCGGCATAGCAGGGCTCTTCACCTTGGGTCGGAACGCGCGCCAGCGGCTTCCAGCCCGAGCCATCATGGCGGAGGACGCGGACCATGCCTTCGCTGCGCTCATCGACCAGATAATGGAGCCCGGAGCGCGGGGAATAGGTGCCGAAGGACGCGTTCGGGGCGGCCACATAGGGCTGGCCAAGCGCCCATTCGCCGGTATGGGCTTGGTGCAGCGGATAAAGACCCGCGCCGCCGCCTTCGGCATAGGTGCCGATGTGCAGCATCAGATCGTGATCGCCACGAAAGTGGTACCTGTCCGCTCCTTGTCCGCAGCGGTCTCGAACGCCTCGTTGATCTGGTCGATGCCGAAGCGGTGGGTAATCAGCTTCTTGGCGTTGAGCGCGCCCTTGGAGAGCAATTCGAGCGCCATGCCCTGCTCGGCGTCGAGGCCGTGGAAGGAGAAGCTGGCGCTGGGAATCAGCTCGATCTCGGACATCTGAATGCGCTGCCATTCCAGGCCGATCTCTGTAATGCCCTTATCGAAGCCGCCGACGATCACGACCTTGCCGCCGCGCCGCGCCATTGCGGTGGCCTGGGGCAAAGTGGTCGGCATGCTTTCGCCGCCGCAGCATTCGAAGGCGATGTCGACGCCGCGCCCGCCGGTAAAAGCTTTGGCCGCGGCGACGGGGTCTTCGCGGTCGCTGTTGAGGATCGCGTCGGCGCCCAATTCCCTGGCCAGCTCAAGCGCGCTGTCGACGACGTCGACGACCAGCACGTCGGCACCGCTGGCCTTCGCGAGCATCAGCTGGCCCAGGCCGATCGGCCCGGCGCCGATGATTGCGACCTTATTGTTGATCGAAAGGCCGGATTTGTGCTGCGCGTGAAGGCAGACCGAGAAGGTGTCGATCAGCGCCGCTTCCTCGAAGCTGACATGATCGGGCAGCTTGTAGAACTTCTTGGCCGGCCCGGTGACGAACTCGCCATAAGCGCGCGATACGCATTTGGTGCGGACTTCGTAGAGATTGGGGCAGAGATTATATTGCTGGATGCGGCACCACTCGCATTCGCCATCGCCCATCACGCTTTCGATGACGACACGGTCGCCCGGCGCGACATTGGTGACGGCTGCACCGACTTCGACAACTTCGCCGGCGAGCTCATGGCCGGTAATGTGATGTTCCAGCTCGGGCTCTTTCTTCTCCCAGTGCCGCAGATCAGTGCCGCAGATCCCTGCTACCCGGACGCGCGCCAGCACCCAATCGGCTTGGGGTATCCGGGGCCGCGGGACTTCGGCGACTTCGAACCTTCCGTCGGCCGTCTTGAGCGCAGCCTTCATCGTCATGACATGCTCCGTTGCTCAGCTGGTTTTCTGAATTCGCGGCTCGATGCGCAGATTGACGACATCGGCAGCCGCGGAGCGCGTCAGGACAAACTCGATCGCCTCGGCGATTTCCTCGGCGTGGAGCATCTCGTGCTTCGCCACGGCCTCGCGTTTCTCGCCCGCGCTGCATTCCTGCATGTCGGTGTCGACCGATCCGGGCTGGATCACGCTCACCTTGATGTTTTTCTCGGCGATTTCCTTGCGCAGCGTCTCGGCGAAGGCCTGGATGCCGGCCTTGGTTGCCGAATATACGCTCTCGCCCTCGGCCTTGATGTCGGTGCTGATTGATCCAACGAAGAGCAGATGCCCGCCGCCGCTTTGCTCCATGCGCTTGATCGAGGCGCGGGCGCAGGCGAGATAGCCGATCAGATTAGTTTCGATGACATAGCGCCATTCGTCATCGTCCATCTCGTGGATCGGCTGGGCGCCGAGCGCGGCATTGGCGACAAGGATGTCGATGCCGCCAAGCTGGGCATCGACTTCGGCGAAGACGCGCTCGACGCCTTCCTTGGTGGAAGCATCGGCGGTCAGCCCGATCGCGCCCTGGGCGTAAGCGAGCGCGTCGTCGAGCGCTTGCTGGTCGCGTCCGAAGGTGAGCACATGTGCGCCCTGGTCGACGAGCAGCTTGACGGTCTCGCGGCCGATTCCGGTGGTGCCGCCGGTCACGAGGATGCGCTTGCCGTTGAGATCGGTTCGGTTGGTCATGGTCATTCCCAGATGAGGACGACGCGGCCATTGGCGGGCACGCGGAAATCGATGCGATCGTCGGAAGTCATGATGGGACGCAGCACGTCGCCACCGGCAGTGGTCAGCGTCGGCTTGGTGAGCTTGCGGCGCTTGAGGCGCACGAGGCTGAGACTGGCGGTGCAGGTCTCGCCGCCATCGAGCGTGATCGAGAGCGCGCGGTCGCCGGTCCGCTCCATCGCGCGGACGAAATGGTCGCAGTAAAGCTGGAACGGCGCGCCCTCGACATGGTGGAAGCTGCGCGTCGCGAAGATGAAGGCCGCGCCGGCGCCGTAGATTTCCTGCCCGACCTGGCCGGCTTTCTGGCCGTCGGGATATAGATCCTCGAGCGGGAAGGAGAGCTTGGGATCGATATGCCCGTTGGGCTCGCGCTGCTCGGGCGAGAGCACTTCGGCGGGCAGCGCGTCGGGATAATAATACCAGGCGCGATCGAGCGCGTAGCGGCAATATTCGGCGATCAGCATCCGCGCCGCGGGCTCTAGATCGGGGCCGCTATCGTCTAGATAACGCTCGAATGCCGCATAGGAATCGAAGCATTCGTAGATCGCCATATAGGGCGCGTCCTGAAGGCAGGTGACCGCCAGGAAATTCTTGTAATGGACTGCCAGCTCGAGCTTGCTCTCCCAGATTTCGGAATTGTGGAAGAAGCTGCCGAGATAGACATAGCTCTGTTCGAGATAGACCGGCTCGTTGGTGATCCGCCATAGCCGCATGCAGGCGGCGGCGCCCCAGGCGGTTAGGTTGGCCTGGTAATTGATGTTGAACCGCAGACCCATCGCCGCATCGATCGCGGCGCGGGCTTCGTCGAGGAAGCGCTGGTCGTCGGTCAGCTCGAACGCCTGGAGCATCACCCAGGCATAGATGCCGCCGACATCGGTCTGGCCGCGGCCATCGACCGGGGCGGTCTCCTCGATCACCGAGAGGTCGGTGACCTTATACTGGATCGGCCAGCGATATTTGAAACGGTGCGCCGCTTCGATGCCGAAATCGATCGACTTCATCAGCAGCTTGCGGGCGTCCTTGTCGCCATCGAGCGCGAGGAAGCCGAGATTGAGCATGGGGTGGTAGAGATACCAGCTGTCGACGGCGTCCGCGTCCTTGTCGTCGCCGACATTGGGCAGATAGCGGCGCAGCGTCTTGAGCTTGGGATCGTAGAATTTCTCGAGCCCAGCCTTGAACTCGGCCTCCAGCGGATGCGGCTCGCCGCGCCATTTACCCCAATCGTGGATTGCCGCGACCAGCGACATCTGGACCATGATGTCGGGATATTCGGCGTTGGTATAGGGGTGGATGTAACGGTGGCCGTAATGCTCGATGGTCGCCTCGGGCGCCTTGTCGAGGTCGCGCAACGTCCATTCCGAACGCCGGACCCAGTCGCGATATTCGGTGCGGGGCAGTGCGAGATGCTTATAGGCGACGCCGAGCATCTGGAGGAACTGGCGCGCGGATTCGCGCTCATGCGGTGGCGCTTCGTGGCGGAAGACGAGGATCGCATCCGAAAGCGTGACCTCCACGCCCGCTGCCAGCACCTTGGGCTCTTCCTCGTCCTGCTCCGCGATCGGCGTGAGATAGCCAAGCTCGGGCCAGATGCCGCCGACCGCGCTTTCGGGCTTGGTCTTGGTCGCCCGATAATAGTCATTGAGCGCGGTCAGATTTTGGAAATAGAGCACGTTGCCGAAGCCGGGATCGTCGATGCGGAAATAGACGATGCCGCAATTGAGCCCGCGCTGAGTGGCCTCGACATTGCCCTTCGCGCCGAGCGGATCATCATTGGCATCGAGCGGATAAAGATCACGCGGCATGAACGGCACAAGCAGCGGCGCCGAGGGCGTGAGGCGGACGGTCATGCGCAGATGCTCGAGCGCATCGGTGCCGACTGCAAAGGCAATGACATGGTCGCCAACCGCGCTGGAGACGCGCAGGCGAAGCGCCTCGCCCGGCTCGGGCTTGAGCTTCGTCCATTCGAATGCGCTGGTGAGATAGGCGGCGCGCATGGCTAGCCCGCCGCGGCCCTCGCGCCGGATCAGCGCCCAAATCGAATCGGCCGCCGCGCGGATCTCGATCTCCAGCTCGCCGGCGGCGAAGGCGGCGATCTTTCTTCCCCGACCCTTTTCCAGGGCCTCGCGCAGCGCCAGTAGGTGATTGCTGACACCCGATATTTCCGAAGGCAGCGTTACCGTTTCCATCAGTTCCTCGACAGCTGATCGCATGTCGGCAACTTGCCGGGCGCGGGCGAGGTTCCAGCGCGGGGACGCCGGTTTTACTTAGGTTATGACGTTTTCCACGGGGCGTTTGGCGGCCACGGCGGGCAGCGCTTGTTGCGCATCCCTGCCGGCATTACCTAGATCAAAATCAACTTGCGCGGAGGGCGCCCGCCCGTACACCCGCCGCTTTCACGCCAGGCAGAGAGATTCATGCGTCACGTTCAATTGCTCATCCTCGGCTCGGGCCCGGCCGGCTACACCGCTGCCGTCTATGCGGCGCGCGCGAACCTCAAGCCGGTATTGGTGACTGGCATCGCCCAGGGCGGCCAGCTGATGACCACCACCGATGTCGATAATTGGCCGGCGGACGCGATGGGCGTGCAGGGCCCCGAACTGATGCAGCGCTTCCAGCAGCATGCCGAGCGCTTCGGCACCGAGATGATCTACGATCACATCCATACCGCGAAGCTCGACACGCGACCCTTCACGCTGATCGGCGATGCCGACACCTATACCTGCGACGCGCTGATCATCTGCACCGGAGCCTCGGCACAATATCTAGGGCTGGAATCCGAGCATGCCTTTATGGGCAAGGGCGTCTCGGCCTGCGCGACCTGCGACGGCTTCTTCTATCGGGGCAAGCCGGTGGCGGTGATCGGCGGCGGCAACACTGCGCTGGAAGAGGCGCTGTATCTCTCGAACATCGCGAGCCACGTCACCATGGTCCACCGCCGCGACAAATTCCGCGGCGAGAAGATCCTGCAGGACAAGGTCGCCGAGAAGGTCGCGGCGGGCAAGATCAGCATCCGTTGGAACTCGACGCTCGACGAAGTGCTGGGAGACGCGAGCGGCGTGACCGGCATGCGGGTGAAGAGCGTCGAGACCGGCGCGACCGACGATGTCGAGCTACACGGCGTGTTCATTGCGATCGGGCACAAGCCGAACACCGATTTGTTCGTCGGCCAGCTCGACATGGATCATGGCTATATCGTCACCCATGGCGGGCGCGGGCACCAACAGACTGAGACCAGCGTCACCGGCGTGTTCGCGGCGGGCGACGTGCAGGACCAGATCTATCGCCAGGCAGTGACCAGCGCCGCGACCGGATGCCAGGCGGCACTCGATGCCGAGCGCTATCTGGACGGCCTCGACGCAATGGCGTGATCCGCTATGTTCCCCCGCGGCAAAAGGGGGAGCGGAATGGACATGACGGGCCTGCTCGAACGCCGCTTCGAACTGAGCGCGCGCGGCACCGATGTGCGCACCGAGGTGCTGGCCGGCGTCACCACCTTCCTGACGATGGCCTATATCATCATCGTCAACCCGGCGATCCTTGGGCAGGCGGGGATGCCGATCGCAGCAGTGGCCGCGGCGACCTGTCTTGCGGCGGGGTTTGCCAGCATATTGATGGGGCTGACCGCCAACATGCCGCTCGCGTTGGCGCCTGGCATGGGGCTCAACGCCTATTTCAGCTTTACCGTGGTCCAGACGATGGGCGTGCCCTGGCCGGTCGCCCTAGGGTGCGTTTTCATATCGGGCGTCGCATTCCTGCTGCTGACCCTCGTCGGGGTGCGGCAGCTGATCATTGCCGCGATCCCGCCGCATCTGTTTGCTGCGGTGGCCGGGGGCATCGGGCTGTTCATCGGCTTTATCGGGCTCAAGAATGCCGGGATCGTCGTGTCGCGCCCGGCAACTTCGGTGGCGCTCGGCGACTTGCATGCGCCCGGCGCAGCGCTGGCGCTGTTCGGGCTGGCGCTGATCGCAGGGTTGAGTGCGTGGAAGGTGCGCGGGGCGATCCTCATCGGCATTGTCGCCACGACCTTGGTCGGCTGGGCCGCGGGGCAGGTGGCGTTCAAGCCCGAGCCCTATGATCTGGGGGCGATCGGGCAGACCTTCGGGCAGCTCGATCTGGCGGGCGTGTTCGGGCTCTCGGGGAGTCACGGGCTGGGACTGTTCGAGATCCTCTTCGTATTCCTGTTCGTCGATCTGTTCGACAATATCGGGACCCTGGTGGGGGTCACGCGCCGCGCCGGGCTGATCGGCGCGGACGGCAAGATACCCAAGCTAAACCGTATCCTCTTCACCGATTCAGTGGCTACGATGTTCGGCAGCGTCGCCGGCACGAGTACGGTAACGTCCTATGTCGAAAGCGCATCAGGAGTGCAGGCGGGCGGGCGCACCGGGCTGACCGCGATCGTGACGGGGGTGTTGTTCCTCGCGGCGATGCTGGTGGCGCCCTATGCGCAGCTCGTGCCGCTGGCGGCGACTGCGCCGGCGCTGATCCTGGTCGGCGCGCTGATGATGGCGCCGCTGGTCGATGTGGACTGGGATGTGCCCGAGATCGCGATCCCTGCGTTCCTGACCGTCGCGATGATCCC
Source organism: Sphingomonas sp. AC522 (assembly GCF_979258125.1). Taxonomy (NCBI): domain Bacteria; kingdom Pseudomonadati; phylum Pseudomonadota; class Alphaproteobacteria; order Sphingomonadales; family Sphingomonadaceae; genus Sphingomonas; species Sphingomonas sp. AC522. The sequence goes on along the minus strand of NZ_OZ409836.1, from coordinate 3,486,664 downwards.
GCTGACCTTCTCGATCGCCAATGGCCTCGCTTTCGGGATCACGGCGCATGCGCTGCTCAAGCTGATCAAGGGGCAGATCACCCGGACCGACTGGCTGCTGCTGGCGCTGGCACTGCTCTTCGTGATCCGCTTCGCATGGCTGTCCGCAGGGTGAGGACGCCGCGCACTGCGATCCTCACTGCCTTCCCGCCCGAATGGGACGCGTTGGCACACCGGATCGGGGACCCCGTGACGCTGCAGATCAACGGCACGCCGCTGGTGCTGGGGCTGCTCGCGGGCAAGCCGGTGGCGCTGATGCTGAGCGGCATGTCGATGGTCAACGCCGCGATGAACAGCCAGGCGCTGCTCGAACGCCATTGCATCAGCCGAATCGTGTTTTCGGGGATTGCCGGGGGCGTGGATCCGGCGCTGAGGGTCGGCGATGTCAGCGTGCCCGAGCGCTGGGGGCAGAATATGGAAGTCGCCTTTGCGCGAGAGATTCCGGGCGGATATGCACCGCCGCTCGGCATTCCGGGCGGGACCGACTTGCCGGCACACGGCGGCTGGTTCCCGCGCGACGTGCTGATCGGCAATGCCGAGGAGCCGGTGGCCGAGCGGCGTTGGTTTCCGGTCGATGCGGAGCTACTGGCGATTGCGCAGGGGCTCGATGTGCCGCTCGAGCGCTGCCTGCCCGACGGACACTGCCTCGATCACACCCCGCAGATGGTTGTGGGCGGCAATGGCATGAGCGGATCGGCGTTCGTAGATAACGCCGCCTATCGCGACTATCTGGCGGCGACCTTCGGGGCGTGCGTGGTCGATATGGAAAGCGCGGCAGTGTCGCAGGTCGCCTGGGCCAATCGCGTGCCGTTCCTGGCCTTTCGTAGTGTTTCGGATCTGGCGGGGGGTGACTCAGGGCCCAATCAGATACTGACCTTCATGGCGCTGGCCGCGGGCAATTCGGCGGCGGTGGTCACTGCGTTCGTGGCGGCGCTTCCGGACCATGATTCGTAGTCGATAAGCCGACTACGGAGGCGCGAATGTTCCCAATGTTCGCAGTGCCCATGGGGTGCCTGTGCGGACAAGATTAGGGTGCGTTTTGGTGCAAGCGTTCGCGATAACGATGAGAAAGAGCGATGCGGACCCTTTCAGACGAAATCCTACATTGGAAGATAAATCTGGTCAGGACCTAGAGCCGCACGCGGATCTGTTCCTCGGGCCGCAGCTCGATTTCCTCGCAATTTTCGCCAGGCCCGGCGCGGTCGACGACCAAGAAATCGCTCTCATCGAGGACGAGCAGGAAATGATGCCAGGTACCCCGGCGGTAATGGACACCCTGATGCGCTTCGGCGCGGAACAGGCGGATTCCCGCGGGGTCGAACGGGCCAGCGGGAGCGACCGCGACAAGATAGGGCCGCCCGCTGAGCGGCACGAAGCTCTGGCTGCCGAGCGGATGCTGTTCGAACCCCTTCAGGACCAGCTCGGTCAGCGGACGCGCGCGGAATATGCTGATCACGCCGATGCCGTCCGCCACATCCAGCTCGGCAAGCCGGTCATAGCGGGCCGCATGGCCCTGGTTGATCTCGATCCGATCCGCGGCTTCGGAGGCTTCGATGACGCTGCCGAAGGGCGCGAAAGCCGTGGCGGTCAGCGGCTGAGGCGCGAGCTCACGCATTGCCTGGCCGTAATTGAGGGTTGTGCATGGCAAGGCTCCGTTTCATCCTGTTCCGCTTGATAGGGGCAGGATTTGACCGAGCATAGTTACCCACGCGATCTCGCCGGTTACGGACGCACGCCGCCGCATGCGGCATGGCCGGGCGGAGCGCGGATCGCAGTGCAGATCGTGCTGAACTATGAGGAAGGTGCTGAGGCTAACGTGCTGGACGGCGATCCGGCTTCCGAAATATTCTTGTCCGACATCGCCAATGCCCAGCCGGTTCAGGGCGCGCGGCATATGAGCATGGAGCAGATCTACGAATATGGATCGCGCGCAGGCGTCTGGCGGCTGCTGCGGCTGTTCGAGCGCTATGATATTCCGGTGACAATGTTTGGCGTGGCACTGGCAATGCAGCGCAATCCGGCGGTGGTGGAAGCGTTTCTGGAGGCGGGTCACGAGATCGCCTCGCATGGCTGGCGCTGGATCAATTACCAGCATGTGCCCGAGGATCAGGAGCGCGCCGACATGCTGCGCGCGATTGAAGTGCACCGGGAACTGACGGGCGAGCGGCCGCTTGGCTGGTATACCGGGCGGACCAGCCCCAACACGCGGCGGCTGGCCGCGGAGGAGGGGGGCTTCCTCTACGATGCCGATGATTATTCGGACGATCTGCCTTTCTGGACGCAGGCGGCGGGGAGGGAGCACCTCATCGTGCCCTATTCGCTCGAAACCAACGACATGCGCTTCGCCAGCGCCAATATGCATACCGGCGAGCAGTTCTTCGAATATCTGCGCGACACTTTCGATGTGCTGTACGCCGAGGGCGAGGACAATCCGAAGATGATGTCCGTGGGGCTGCATTGCCGGCTTGCCGGAAGGCCGGGCAAGATCGCGGGGCTCGAACGCTTCCTCCAATACGCCGCAGGCCACAGCCAGGTGTGGTTCGCCCGCCGCATCCAGATCGCGCGGCACTGGCGCACAACGCATCCTTTCAAGGCTAATTGATGAGCATCTTCGACGAACTACGCAGCGAATATGTCAATCTCGCTCAGCCACGTCTGGGGGCGGAAGTTGTCTACGCGACCGACGATTTCTTCGCGGACAAGGCGCGGCTGATCGACCCGGCGCCGCCGGTCTTCGTGCCCGGCAAATATGACGACAATGGCAAGTGGATGGATGGCTGGGAAAGCCGCCGCAAGCGCGCGGCCGGGCATGATTGGTGCGTGGTACGGCTGGGGGTGTCGGGGCTGATTGCCGGCTTCGAAATCGACACTGCGCATTTCACCGGGAATTATCCGCCGGGGGCGGAGATTGAGGTCTGCCGCAGCGATGCGGCGGTTCCGGGCGAGGATGCGGGATGGGTAAAGGTGACCGAGCGGCTGGCGCTGAAGGGTGACGACCGGATTTACGTGCCGATCGAGCACGGCGCGCCGGTCACGCATGTGCGCCTGCATATCTTCCCCGATGGCGGCGTCGCCCGGCTGCGAGTGTGGGGGCGTGTCGCGAAGGATTGGTCGGTGGTGGATGCGGGTGCGCGGATCGACTTGCTGGCGATGGAAAATGGCGGCCGCGGGATCATCGCCAATGACGAGCATTACGGCTCGGTCGAGAACCTCACTGCGCCGGGCCGGGGCGTGAATATGGGCGATGGCTGGGAAACCCGCCGCCGCCGCGAGCCGGGGCATGACTGGGCGGTGCTCGAACTGGGCGCGGCCGGAGTGGTCGAGGAAATCACCGTCGATACCGCGCACTTCAAGGGCAATTATCCCGACCGCTGCTTCATCCAGGCCTCGCCTGAGGCGAGCGGCTCGCCGGCGGAGATTGCGGCTGCATCCGAAAGCTGGCCGCTGCTACTGCCTGAGGTGAAGCTGCAAGCGCACAAGGTGCATGTCTTTTCCGATGGCCTGGCCGATCTTGGCCCCGTGCGATTCGTCCGGCTCAACATCCTGCCCGATGGTGGCGTCAGCCGGCTGCGGCTGGTCGGACGGGTCGCGCGATGACCGCGTTGTTCGAGCATTCGCCCTGGGTCGAGGCGCGCGCCGCATCGCGCAGCCACGCCGATCTGATGGCCGTGGTGCATGCCGCCACGCCGGAGGAGCAACTCGCTTTGATCCGCGCGCATCCCGAGCTTGCCGGCAAGGCGGCGGTCGATGGCACGCTGACCGATGCCAGTGCGGCGGAGCAGGCGAGCGCCGGGCTCGACCGGCTGACCCAAGCGGAATTCGATCGCTTCCATGCGCTCAACGCCGCGTATCGCGAGAAATTCGACTTCCCCTTCATCATCTGCGTGCTCCTGACCGACAAGTCGGGCATCCTCGCCGCGATGGAGCGTCGCCTGGGCAACGATCGCGAGGCCGAGATCGCCACCGCGCTCGAGCAGATCGGCGAAATCGTCCAGCTGCGGCTGGAGCAAGTGGCATGAACACGCTTTCCACGCATGTGCTCGACACGATGCATGGCCACCCTGCTGCGGGAATGGCGGTGGCGCTGAGCGGGGCGCATGGCGAGATTGCGCGCGCGGTCACCAATGTGGATGGCCGCTGTCCCGATCTGGTTGCTGGCGCGCTTGCCGCTGGGCGGTACGCGATCCGTTTTTCGGTCGCCGCCTATTTCCGCGATCGGGGCGTCGAGCTACCCGAGCCACCGTTTCTCGACGAAGTGACGGTGGAGTTCGGCATCGCCAGGGATGGCGGGCATTATCATGTGCCCTTGCTCGTCTCGCCTTACGGCTATTCGACCTACCGGGGCAGTTGATGGCCGGCTTCGATCTGACCGAATGGCTCAACCTCGCGATCCGCTGGCTGCATCTGACTGCCGGCATCGCCTGGATCGGCTCGTCCTTCTATTTCGTCTGGCTCGACAATCACTTGAAGCCCCCCGCTACCGGTGAAGCGTCGGGTGAGGTGTGGTCGGTGCATGGCGGCGGCTTTTACCACAACCAGAAATACCAGGTCGCACCAGCGCAGATGCCGGGTGAGCTGCACTGGTTCAAATGGGAGGCTTATTGGACTTGGATCAGCGGCTTCTCGCTGCTGGTACTCGTCTATTATGTCGGGGCGCAGGCTTTCCTGATCGATCCGGCCAAGGCGGCACTCACCCCCGTACAGGGGATCGGGATCGGGCTGGCATCGCTGGTCGCGGGCTGGGTAGCGTACGATCTGCTGTGCCGCTCGTCGCTGGGGAAGAACAACCAGATACTCGGCATTTGCTGGTTCATCCTGCTGCTCTTCGCCGCCTTCGCGCTTGACAGCGTGTTCAATTCACGAGCCGCCTATCTCCACATCGGCGCGATCATCGGATCAGTGATGGTCGGCAACGTCTTCTTCCGGATCATCCCCAACCAGAAGATCGTCGTCGCCGATCTGGTGGCGGGGCGGACGCCCGATCCAGCGCTCGGGGCGGAGGCCAAGCAGCGTTCGCTCCACAATAATTACATGACGCTGCCGGTGCTGTTCATCATGATCAGCCACCATTATCCGATGACCTATGGCGCCGAGCGGCCCTGGCTGGTGCTGGCACTGCTGGGGCTGACGGGCGTAGCGGTGCGGCACGTGTTCAACCTGCGCCATCGCGGCGGGGCGACCGGGCGCGCAATGGCGCTGGCGGCGACGCTGGCGCTGGTCAGCGTGACTTATGTGACGATGGAGAAGAGCGGCGAAGCGGCGGGCGGGCCTATCGGCTTTGCCGAGGTCAAGCCGATCCTCGCCACGCATTGTGCGAGCTGTCACAGCGCGAAGCCCATGGACGCAGCCTTCAAGGCGCCCCCGCTGGGGGTGGTACTCGACACCTATGACCATGCCAGCGCCGCATCGGTGCGGATCAAGCGCGTGGCGGTGGATTCCAGGGTGATGCCGCTGGGCAATGCCACCGGGATGACCGATGCCGAGCGGCAGAAACTGGGCGCCTGGATCGCTGCGGGGTCGCCCAAATGATCCGCTTCCTGCTCGACGACGAAGTGATCGAGGCCAAGGCCGGGGCGACCGACACCGTGCTCGATCTGCTGCGCTACAAGTTGCGCCGCACGGGCACGAAGGAGGGCTGCGCGGAGGGCGATTGCGGGGCGTGCACGGTGCTGTTGGGGGACGGCGACCCGGTGCAATGGCGCGCGGTCAATTCCTGCATCCTGTTTGCGCCGATGCTCGATGGCAAGGCGCTGCGGACGGCCGAGAGCCTGGGCGGCGATCATCCGGTGCAGCGCGAGATGATCAAGCGGCACGGATCGCAATGCGGGTTCTGCACGCCCGGGTTCGTAATGTCGCTGGTTGGGCGGCATATCGGTGCGGCGGGGACCGAAGGCGTACCGGTGGGCGATGTGCTGGCGGGCAATCTGTGCCGGTGCACGGGCTATGGTCCGATCCTCGAGGCGGGCGAGGCCGTGGGTGTAGAGGTGAAAGAGGAGCGGCTGGACTTGCCGGCCCGCGCCTGGCCCAGCCCTTCGACCGCGGACGAACTGGCCGAGTTGCTTTTTGCGCATCCCGAGACGCGGATCGTCGCGGGGGCCACCGATATCGGGCTGTGGGTGACCAAGCAGCATCGCGAGCTGGGGCCGACGGTGTTCATCGGCGACATTGCCGATCTGCGCGGGATCGAGGAGACCGACGACGCGCTGATCCTCGGCGTTGCAGTGCGCTATTCGGAGGCGCGCGCGGCGCTGACGCGGCTGCATCCCGATCTGGGTGAACTGGTACGGCGGATCGGGGGCGTGCAGGTGCGCAATGCAGGCACGATCGGGGGCAATATCGCCAATGGCTCGCCGATCGGGGACATGCCGCCGGCTTTGATCGCCTTAAGCGCGGAACTGACACTTCGACGCGGGAGCGAGCGGCGGACGATGCCGCTGGAAGCGTTCTTCATCGCCTATGGCAAGCAGGACCGGCTGCCCGGCGACTTCGTTGAGAGCGTGCGGATCCCGCGGCCCGCGCCGGGCACTTTGGTGCGGATTGCCAAGCTCTCCAAGCGCTTCGACAGCGACATTTCCACACTATGCGGGGCATTTGCGATCACGATTGCGGACGGCGTCGTGACCGAAGCGCGTGTGGCTTTCGGGGGGATGGCGGGGACGCCGAAGCGGGCGGCGGGTTGCGAAGCCACGCTGACCGGCAAGCCCTGGAGCGCCGAGACCGTTGAAGCCGCCGCACAGGCATTGACTGACGATTATTCCCCGCTCGACGATCTGCGCGGATCAGCCGCCTATCGCCGCCTGGCCGCGGCGAATCTGTTGCGGCGCATCTGGGCGGAGCACCAGGATGGCTGAGGTCCACCAGCCGCTGCCGCACGACAGCGCCGAACTCCATGTCGCGGGCGCGGCGGCCTATGTCGACGATCTGCCGGAACCGCCAGGGCTGTTGCACCTCGCCTTCGGGCTGGCGCACGACGGGCATGCGAAGTTGCTGGCGCTCGATCTGGACGCTGTGAAGACGGCGCCCGGCGTGATCGCGGTGTTCACTGCCGCGGATATTCCAGGCGAGAACAATGTCGGACCGGTGCAGCACGACGATCTGCTGCTCGCCGAGGGCGAAATCCTCTATCCCGGCCAGCCTTTGTTCCTCGTCGCCGCGACCAGCGCGCTTGGGGCTAGGCGGGCGGCGCGACTGGGGAAAATCGAGGCGGAGGCGCTGCCTGCTTTGGTCACCATCGCCGATGCGCTGGCGGCGGGCTCGCGGATCGAGGACAGCCAGTTCATGGGGCGAGGCGATGCCACCGCCGCCATCATCGGGGCTGCGCATCGCGTGACCGGCGCAGTCGAGATGGGCGGGCAGGAGCATTTCTATCTCGAAGGTCAGGCGGCCCTAGCCACGCCCGGCGAGCGGGGACAGGTCCATGTCCTGAGCTCCACCCAGCATCCGAGCGAAGTCCAGCATCTGATCGCCAATCTGCTCGGGCGCGATCATGCCGATGTGACCGTCGAGGTCCGCCGGATGGGTGGGGCGTTCGGGGGCAAGGAGACGCAGGCGGCGGCGTTCGCGGCCGCGTGCGCGCTGGTCGCGGCCAAGACCGGGCGGCCCGCCAAGTTCCGCGCCGATCGCGACGACGACATGGCGCTGACCGGCAAGCGGCACGATTTCACTGCGAATTACGATGTCGGCTTCGACGATCAGGGACGGATCGAGGGCATCCGTATCGAGCTGGCTTCGCGCTGCGGGGCCACCGCGGATCTGTCGCCGGCGATCAACGACCGGGCGATGTTTCATGCCGATAATTGCTATTTCCTGCCGGCGGTCGAGATCGTCTCGCATCGGCTGAAGACGCACACCGTGTCGAACACGGCGTTTCGCGGGTTTGGCGGGCCGCAGGGGATGCTGGCGATCGAGCGTGCGATGGATGCTGTAGCGGCGCATCTGGCGCGCGATCCGCTGGAGGTGCGGCGCGTCAATCTCTACGGGCCCGGGCGCGACGTGACGCCCTATCACATGACCGTAGAGGACAATGTCGCGCCGGCGCTGATCGCCGATCTCGCAAGCCAGGCGGGCTATGCCGGGCGGCGCGCAGCGGTCGCGGACTTCAACGCGCGGCACAGCATTCGCAAACGCGGGCTGGCGCTGACCCCGGTCAAGTTCGGGATCAGTTTCACCACCACGCATCTCAACCAGGCGGGCGCGCTGGTGCTGGTCTATGCCGATGGTTCGATCCAGCTCAGCCATGGCGGCACCGAGATGGGGCAGGGGCTGCACACCAAGATCGCGCAGATCGTCGCCGATGTTTTCGCAGTGCCGGTGGGCAAGGTACGGATGACCTCGACGCGGACCGACAAAGTGCCCAACACTTCGGCGACGGCGGCGTCCTCGGGCGCGGACCTGAACGGGATGGCGGCGTTCAATGCGGCGATGACGATCCGCGAGCGAATGGCGGCGTTCGCGAAGGAGAAGTTCGGCGGCGAGGTGGAGTTCACGGCCGGCGGCGTGGTCGCCGGCGGCACGACAACTGCCTTTGCCGATTTCTGCCGGATGGCGCATGTCGGGCGCGTGCCACTCTCGGCGACGGGTTTTTACGCCACGCCCAAGATCCATTACGACCGCGCCAGCCATAGCGGCCGGCCGTTCCTCTATTTCGCATATGGCGCGGCGCTGAGCGAAGTCGAGATAGACACACTGACCGGCGAAAACCGCGTGGTTGCGGTCGATATTCTCCACGACGTCGGCCGCTCGCTCAATCCGGCGATCGATCTGGGGCAGATCGAGGGCGGCTTCATCCAGGGCATGGGCTGGCTGACCACCGAGGAGCTGGTGTTCGACGATCGCGGCAGGCTGCTGACGCATGCGCCCTCGACCTACAAGATCCCGACCGCCAACGATCGGCCCGAGATGCGAATTTCGATCTGGAAGGCGGGGCGCAATGAAGAGGCGACGATCCACCGCTCCAAGGCGGTGGGCGAGCCGCCGTTCATGCTGGCGATCTCGGTGTTTTCGGCGCTGACCGAGGCGGTTGCAGCGGCGGCGGTGGGCAAGGGGTTTCCGAAGCTCGATGCGCCCGCGACGCCCGAGCGCATTCTTATGGCGATCGAAGAGCTGCGGGCACGGTGAGCAGGTGGACGGAATATGCACGCGCTGCGCTGGCGAAAGGTCCAGTCGCGCTGGTGACGGTGCTCGCGACCGAGGGCTCGGCGCCGCGTGGGGCGGGGGCGCGGATGGCCGTGACGGGCGGTGGGCAGCACGGGACGATCGGCGGCGGGGCACTCGAGCACCAGGCGGCGGCGCAGGCGCGGTCGATCCTGGCGCTGCCGGCGGGAAGTTGGCGCGTGCAGGATTATCCGCTGGGGCCGTTGCTGGGACAATGCTGTGGGGGACGGGTGCGGTTGCTGGTGGAGCGGCTGGCGGAGGTGCCGGAAGGCGAGGGGGAGATGCTGGTAACGCTTGGCGAGACTGTCGCACGCATTTCTCGCCCCGGCGAAGGCCGGGGCCCAGCTACGAGCTGCTTGCAACTGGGCCCCGGCCTTCGCCGGGGTGGGGTCGAGGCTAGAGGGCCGCTGCCTGTTTCGGGCGATTCCTTTGTCGAGCCGATCGAGACGGATGCGATCCCGGTATTCCTGTTTGGCGCCGGTCATGTCGGCCGGGCGATAGCGGAGCGCGCGCAGGGAACGCCGCTGCATCTCGCCTGGTACGATGCGCGGCCGGACGCTGCAGAAATGCCCGGCGTTGTACTTGCCAGCGAAGACGAGATGGTAGCCTGTGCCGGCGATGCCCCTGCGGAGGCGGCGGTCCTCATCCTCACCCACGATCATGCGCTGGACTATCGCCTCGCCGAAGCGGCGCTCAACAGCCATGCGCATTTCGTCGGGCTGATCGGGTCGCAGACCAAGCGGGCGCGGTTTCTGTCGCGGCTCGAGGCGGCGGGGGTGGATGCGGGGCGGCTGACTTGCCCGATCGGGCTGCCGGGCATTGCTGGCAAGGAGCCCGAGGTGATCGCCATCGCGACGCTCGCGCAACTCCTTTCCTTGAGGCAAGCGGCATGAAGGCATTTCGCGGCGAGATATTGAGCGTGCCCGAAGAGGGCGATGTTCGGCACTATCCGGACGGGCTGCTGCTCGTAGAGGACGGGCTGATCGCCTCGTGCGGGACCTATGCCGATCCGGGTGTGCCCGTGGAGACCATCGAGGGGATCATCGTCCCGGGCTTCATCGATGCGCATGTCCATTATCCGCAGACCGAGCGGATCGCGTCGCATGGCGAGCAATTGCTGCAATGGCTGGAGCGGCACATCTTCCCGGCCGAGCAGGCCTTTGCCGAGCCTGAGCATGCCGCAGCGATCGCGGCGTTCTTCCTCGACGAGCTGCTGCGCAACGGCACGACTAGCGCGCTCGTGTTCGCGACGGTGCATGCCTGCTCGGTCGATGCGTTGTTCGAGGCGGCGCTGGCGCGCGACATGCGGATCGTGTCCGGTAAGGTGTTGATGGATCTGGGCCCGCCCGCGCTTCGCGACACGCCCGAGAGCGGGCGCAGCGAGACCGAAGCGCTGATTGCGAAATGGCGGGGGCGCGGCCGGCTCGGTTACGCCGTGACGCCACGTTTCACGCTGACTTCGAGCGATGCGCAACTGGCTGGCGCGGCGGAATTGCTGGCGGCGCATCCCGACGTGCTGATGCACACGCATCTTTCCGAGAATGAAGGCGAGATCGCCGCGGTTTCCGGGCGCTTTCCGGAGGCGGCGGATTATCTCGACGTGTACGACCGCTTCGGCCTGGCCGGCCCGCGATCGGTGTTTGCGCACTGCGTGCATATGAGCGAACGGGCGATGGGGCGGATGGCCGAGGCGGGGGCGGGGATCGCATTCTGCCCGACGAGCAACCTGTTCCTCGGCTCGGGACTGTTCGACCTGGCGCAGCGCGACCGGCATGGGGTGAAGCTGGGCATCGGCACCGATGTGGGGGCCGGAACCAGCTTCTCGCTGCTCCATACGTTGGGGGAGGCATACAAGGTCTGCCAGCTGCGCGGGAGCGCGCTCGATCCCTTTCGCGCGCTGCATCTGGCGACGGCGGGCAGCGCGGAGGTGATGGGGATCGCCGATAAGGTGGGCGGGCTGCTGCCCGGACAAGAGGCAGATTTCGTCGTGCTCGATCCTGCGGCGACACCGTTGCTGGCGCGGCGGACCAAGGGTGCGTCGATTCACGACAGATTGTTCGCGCTGCAAGTGCTGGGCGACGACCGGGCGATTGCCGCGACCTATCTGCGCGGGCGGCGCGCGTACGGGCGCTAGCCGATTTCGTCGATCCAGCCGGGCAGGTCCGCCAAGCTGTCCAGATGGCGGAAGCGCGGATGTTCGGGTGCGTCGGCGGCTTCATGCGACCAGACCGGTTCGTGGGGCACGAACGCGGCCCAGGCGCCTGCGGCGAGCGCGGGCAGCACGTCCGAGCGCATCGAATCGCCGGCCATGACCGCACGTTCGGCGGGCACGCCGCGGGCGGCGAAGACGCGGGTAAAGGTCTCTGGCAGTTTGTCGCTGACGATCTCGATGCCGGAAAAGCGGTCGCCGAGGCCCGAGGCGGCGAGCTTGCTTTCCTGGTGGAGCAGGTCGCCCTTGGTGACGAGCACCAGGGGCGCGCGGTCGGCGAGTGCTTCGAGCGTGTCCTCGATGCCCGGCAGCAGTTCGACTGGATGGGCGAGCAAGGCACGGCCTGCGGCGAGGATTTCCGGGATGGCGTCGCGGGGTAATGCATCGCCGCAAATCTCGATCGCAGCCTCGATCATCGAGAGCGTGAAGCCTTTGGCGCCATAGCCATAGACCGGCAAATTGCGGGTTTCGATCGCATTGAGCCGCGCGCGGACGTTTTCCGCTTCGGCGAAGGGCGCGAGCATCCGCTGGAGCGCATGCTCGGCAGCCTCGAAATGGCGCATATTGTGCCAGAGCGTATCATCGGCATCGAGGCAGATCAGGTCTATCGGCATGACGCCTTCTTTACCGCGCACAGGCAGAAAGCCCAGAGCAGCGGCAGCGCGAATTCGACCAGCGGCATCAGGCTGTCGCGTTCCAAACGCTGACCATGACGAGTAGCGGGAAGCCGGCGAGGACGATGGTCAGGAAGTTCCTGAGCATGATGAGTCTCCTAAGGGGAGAGGGGCAGCGCCGGTAAGCGCTGCCCCCACGAAGCCCGAGCATGGGGCTCAGAAACGATAGCCGACGCCGGCCAGCAGCTGATGGCGCGACACCTGGTTGCCGTAGTTGGTGTAGCGATACTCGGCCTTGGCGTAGATCTTGTCGGTGACCATGTGCTCGACGCCCGCGCCGATGCGCCAGCCGTCTTCATTGCTGCGCACGTCGGTGGTGGTGGGGCCGGTGGCGCCGCCGATCACTGCGCGGGCGCGGTACTGGCTGTTGGCGTAGCCGCCCTTGGCATAGATGAAGGTCTTGTCGCCGACCTTGGCGCCAGCGCGGACCGACAGGCCGAGATCGCGGCCGGTGGTGATGCGATAGCTGCTGGTGCCGGCCGCATAGCGATTGTCACCCGAGACTAGGAAGCCGGCATCGGCTTCGGCGCCAATGCGGAAGGTGTCGCCGAGCGCGATATCGTAGCCGATTGCAGCGCCGATGCGGGCGCCGTCGAGCGTGTTCGGGGTCGCGGCCACGCCGTCATCGGCATTGGTGCTGTCATAGCCGGCAGTGACTTCGACGCGGGGGCCGGTGAAGTCCTGGGCATTGGCAGCCTGGGCCGTGAAGGCGAAGGCCGAAGCCGAGGCGAGGATGAAAAGTGCGGTACGCATAATCTGTATTCCCTGAATTCTCCGGTCTGTGCCGGGCGTTGGCGAGCGGCCGTCAGTGACCGTCTGCGGCTCAACTAGGCGGCGAATCGGGGGAAGGAACGCGCCCCGCGACCGGCGCGACGAAGCTGCGGCGAGACCGTTTCGGCTGCGCGACGAAGCGACCAAAATGCGTGTTTCCGGGGGGAGTTGGGGTGTGGAGAAAAAGAAGCGGCCACCCGGACGGTTGGTCCGGGTGGCCGCTATTGGCGCCGTCCTAGGGGGCGACTGGCGCTCGTACGCCGCCAAGGCCGGGGGGGTGGCTGGGCAGCGTGAGCGTCTTATGCAGGGGCTTGCAGATAATGTCCGCCGCACTGCGACAAGGGTGCGACGAACCTACAGCTTCAACCGATGCCGCACTTCGCTCCAGTGGCGGGGGCCGACGCGGACGACGGCGCCGGACTTGAGTTCCAGCGCCATGTGGCGGCCGATGGCGCTGACGCGCTGGACTGCGGCGGGGCGAACGAAGGCCGAGCGGTGGACGCGAATCATGTGCTTGGGGTCGAGCCCGTCCTCAAGCGCCGCCATGGTCACGCGGATCATGTGGCTGCGCTCGGGGGTGTGGAGCAGGGCGTAATCCTTGGCGGCCTCGATCCACTCGATCGTATCGACCGGGACGCGGATCTGGCCGCGCGTGGTCGGGATCCAGAACTCCTCGTGATAATTGCCGCGGAGCGCCGGGGCTTCGTCTTCGTCCTCGTCGTCGTCCAGGTCGTCGGCGCGATCGGCGCGGCTGAGGACAGTCGGTGCGGCAGAGACCGCGGCAAGGCGACGGAGCACCGAGCGGATGCGCGCGAGCAGCTCGCGCGGCTCGAACGGCTTCATGATGTAATCGTCGGCGCCGAGTTCGAGGCCGACAACGCGATCGATCACATCGCGGCGCGCGGTCAGCATGACTATGCCGAGATTGTCGTATTTGGCGCGCAGCCGCCGGGCGATGCTGAAGCCGTCTTCGTCGGGCATGGTCACGTCGAGCACGACCAGAGCGGGGACGCGGCGGAGCAGCAGCGCATCGAGATCGGCACCGCCGCCGGCCTCGCCGACTTCGATGCCCTGCTCGCGCAGATAGGCGGCGATCGGCTCGCGCAGATCCTCTTCGTCATCGACCATGACGATGTAGGGGGCGGGGGTCAGTTCGCTGGCGGGTTCGGTAGTCATGCGAGGTCCATCTGCTGAAGAAACCGATGCACGGCATCGGGCATGAAGGGCTTTTCGAGTACGGGGCGCTCGACGGCTTCCAGGAAGCGCGCGGCGGCGGTGCCGAGGGTGTCGCCGGTGGCAAAGGCCATGCGCTCGGCGAGATCGGGGCGTTCGGCCTTTAGCCAGGCATAGAGTTGCGGGCCGTCCATGCCGGGCATGCGCAAGTCACTGACGATCAGGTCGTAGTCGTCCTTTGCGAGGCGCTTCTGCGCGTCCGCGCCGCCGACGGCGACGTCGCAGACAAAGCCTTCGATCGAGAGGAAATCGGCGAGCGATTCGGCGATCTCCTGCTCGTCATCGACTACCAGCGCGCGGCGCACCGGTGCCTCGACCACTACAGGGGCCGGGGTCTGGAGCTCGGGCGCGCCCTGGGCCGGATCGACGGGAAGGGTGAGGCGGAAATGCGCGCCTTGCTCGCTCCGCAGCAATTCGAGCTTGCCGCCATGCGCTTCGGCCAGCCCCTGCGAGAAGGACAGGCCGACGCCCGTGCCCTCGCCCTGCGGCTTGGTGGTAAAAAAGGGCTCGAAGATGCGGCGATGCGCTTCCTCGGGAATGCCGGGGCCGTTGTCGATCACTTCGAGGATCACAGTGCCCGCGGTCTCGCCCTCGGCGGTGCGTAGCGTCAAGCGGCGATCGGGGCGGGCAGTATCGGACATCGCCTGCTGCGCATTGACCAGCAGATTGATGATGATCTGGTGGAGCTGATCCGAATCCGCCGAGATCGTCGGGAGGGCGGGCGCGAGCTCGCGAGTGCCGGCAATGCCGTCTGTGCGCAGGCCATATTCGGCGAGATCATAGGCTGCCATCGCCACGGAATTGAGATCGACGGGCTCGCGCTCGGGGCGCTTCTGCCGCGCCATTGCGAGGAAGGTCTGGACGATGCGCGCGCAGCGGTCGGCCGCCTTGCGGATCTTCTGCGCGCGCTCGGCGAGCTCGCCGCCTTGGGACTGGCGCTCCATCATCACGGCCTGGGCGACGACGATCGAGAGCGGGTTGTTGAGTTCGTGGCTGACGCCGGCGAGCAGCGAGCCGAGCGCGGACAATTTCTCGGTCTGGTAGAGCGTCTCGCGCGAGCGGGCGAGCGCCGCCTCGGCGCGCTTGCGCTCGGTCAAGTCGAGGATGAAACCGCCGGTGCGCGCCTGGCCCGCGCCGGTGATCGGAAAGACCATCGACAGGACCTGGGTGTCGTTGCCCAGGATCTCGCCGATCGAGATTTCGGCGCTTGCGACCTGACCCGACAAAGCAAGTTGCTCAAGCCGTCGCGTCTCGGCGGCAATGCGCGGCGGGAAGATCTCGTCGGCATGCGCGCCCTGGACTTCCTCGCGGGTACGGCCGAGGCCCTTGGCGAATTCCGGATTGACGCGGATATAGCGGCCGTCGCCATCCTTGAGATGCATCGCCACGGGGGCGTTTTCGAGGAAGGCGGATAGCTGTGCCTCGCTTTCGGCCAGCCGCTCCTCCGAATGGGCGCGTTCGAGCACCGCCAGGGTGCGATCGGCGAGATCGCGTACGAGATCGACTTCCTCGTCGGTCCAGCGGCGCGGGGCGGCATGCTGCACCGAAAGCACCCCCACGATCTCCTCGCCGCGCATCATCGGCAGCGTCAGCACCGCATGGATGTTGAGGCTATCGAACAGCGGCTTGTTGGTTTCGTCGAAGCGCGGATCATTGGCGGTGTCGTCGACGCGGACCGGCAATCCGCTCGAATGCGCCGCAGCGAGCTTGGCGCCGAGGACGCTGAGCGGATAGCGCTCGTTGGTCTGGCTCAGCACTCCTTCGGTCCATTCCTGGAGCACGCAGAGTTCCTCGCCGCCCTTGATCGTCTCGGCGAAATTGGTGCGCATGACGCCCAGATGATCGCCGAGGGCCGAAAGCGTCTCGCCGAGGATTTCGCGGGCGTTGGTGCGGGTGCGGATGCGATCGTTCCACGCGACGAGAAAGGCCTGGTTGCGCTCGCGCGCCTGGAGAGCAGCTTCGGCCTGGGCGCGTTCGAGCGTCACCCAGGCGCGCTCGGCCACGTCGCGCATCAGCTGGAGTTCGCTTTCGCGCCACTGGCGCGGATTCTTGTCGTGCACCGAGAGGATCGAGCGCATCTGCCCGTCCTGCACCAGAGGCACGCTGATGAAAGCGCGGATGCTGGTTTCGCGATAGCGCTTGGCCGCGGCCTTATCGACGCGGGGATCGCCGACGACATCGTCATAGCAGACCAGATCGCCGCTCACCCATTCCTTATCGACCGAGGCGCTGATGCTGCCCAGGGTGATGCGCGCGCCGAGATTGCTGGAGACGCCATCGCGCCATTCGCCGGACACCGTAAAGACGCGGCCGGCGGCATCGCTTTCCGAGTAGGTTGCCCGGGTGATGCCGAGATGCTGGCCGAGCCATTCGAGCGTGGTCGCCATGATCGCCTGGGGGCTGGTCTCGCGGCGGACCTTGTCGCTCCAGGCGATAAGGAAGGCCTGGTGCCGCTCGCGTTCCTGGAGCGCGGTCTGGACGCGCGCGCGTTCGAGCGCGACCCAGGTGCGCTCGGCAATGTCGCGCATCAGTTGAATTTCGTTCTCTCGCCAAATGCGAGGGCTGCTCTGCTGGATCGAAAGCGCCGAGCGCATCGCGCCGCCCTGGACGAGCGGGACCGACACGAAGGCGGCAATCTGCGCGCCCAAATAGCGGTCGATCGCTGCCTGTTCGAGCCGGGGATCCTCGACATTGTCGTAGCGGATGACTTCGCCGATCGTCCATTCGCGGTCCACCGCGGCGCCGACATTCTCGAGATAGAAGCTGTTGCCGCGGATCGACGACACCTGGTCGCGCCATTCGCCGGTGACCGTGAAGCGCCGGCCGCTGGTATCGCATTCGGCATAAGTGGTGCGACTGGCGCCGAGATGCTGGCCGAGCCATTCGAGCGTGACGGCCATGATTGCGTCGGGGCAGGTCTCGCCGCGGACGCGGTCACTCCAGTCGATCAGAAAGGCCTGGTGGCGCTCGCGCTCGGCGAGCTCGGCCTGGGCGCGGGCGCGCTCGAGGCTGACCCAGGTGCGCTCGGCAATGTCGCGGAGCAACTGAATCTCGCTGTCTCCCCAATGCCGGGGCTCCCGGTGCTGGACCGAGAGCGCGGAGCGGACGCGGCCATTCTCGATGAGGGGGACGCTGACGAACGCATGGATCTGCGCGCCGAGATAAGCGGGGACATTGGCCGCATCGATGCGCGGATCGGTGGCGACATCGTCGTAGCGGACGATCGAACCCGCGAGCCATTCCCGCTCGACGGTCTCGCCGACATCGTCAAGCGAGAAGCTGGTATTGGCGATGCTGAGCACTTCCGGATCGCGCCATTCGCCGAGGATCGAAAAGACGCGGCCTGCTGGATCGCTTTCCGAATAGGTTGCGCGGGTGATGCCGAGGTGGCGGCCAAGCCATTCGAGCGTGACGTGCATGATCGCCTGCGGGCTGGTTTCGCCGCGGACGCGGTCGCTCCAGTCGATGACAAAGGCCTGGTGGCGCTCGCGCTCCTGCAGCGCAGCCTCGGCGCGGGCGCGGGCCAGCGCCGCCCAGACGCGCTCGGCCAGCTCCTCGGCCAGCTCGATCTCGTCCTCGCTCCAGCGGCGCGCGACCGTATCGAGCACCGCGATCATCGCGACGGGCTTGCCTTCCTTGACGATCGGCACATTGATGCTCGATCGCACGCCCATCAGATCGGCGGCGTGCTGGACGGGATCGTCGGCGCCGCGGCCGAGACTGATATTGTCCTCGACGACGCGACTCTCGGTCCAGCTGTGGCGCTCGGCGAGCGCGGCGAATGCCTGGATCAGGCTGAAGCGCGCGGAAGGGTTGCTCTGCTCGATGCCGTCCAGGGCGTGGAACACCTGGAGCGTGGCGGGATCGCCATCCACGGTCTCGCCATAAAGGAAATGCGGGATCGCCATGTGCTCGACGAGCAGCCCGGCGAGGATGCCGAGGATCGCCGCCGGCTGGTTCTGATCACGCGATCGATCGTGGAAGGCGCGGAGCACTGCCTGGCGGCGATCGTGCGCGCGGCGCTCGCTCAAATCGATCTGGACGCCGCACCAGCGCGAGATCGCGCCCTGTTCATCGCGGATCGGCACGGCCTTGCTGAGATAAGGCCGATAGACTCCGTCGCGCCCGCGCATGCGCAGATTGACTGCCGCGGTCTCGCCCTCGGCGCGCATCCGGTCCCATAAGGCCAATGCTACGGGCAAGTCCTCGGGATGGCAGACCCCGCTGGCATCGCCGCGTTCGGCCGAAGTGCCGTCGAACATGTCGTGCCATTGCTGGTTGGCCCAGATCAGCCGGCCCTTGTCGTCGCCGACCCAGCACAGGCCCGGGATGTTTTCGGCGAGATGACGGAACTGCTCCTCGCTCTCGCGCAGGGTCAGCGCGTCGAGCGACTCTAGTCCGGCAAATGACTCGCCTCTCCGGTCGTGCATCTGGTGGGTCCCCTCGGGGCCATTTGTAGCGCGAAGTCGTTACGGTGCTAATAGGCGGTTTGACGTACCCGTCGCGGCGCCTTGCACTTTCGTCGCAGCTTCGTCGCACTCGTCGCATGACGCAACACGGCACCGCGGAATCGCGCATCCCTAATTTGATGGAAAGCGTACCCGCCGGTTCCGGCACGATTTTCGCCGGCAAGGGCAGCCCGGAACAGCATGATCTAGCGGTCGGCTGCTTTGCCTCGATCTGCCGAGACCGGCTGGCGGACGAATTGCTCGAATTCTCGCGCGTCTGTCCCAAGGTCGATATCGGCGTGCACGAAATGGGGCGAGGTGCGCTGCTTGCCTCGCTTCGGCGCGGGGACTTGTCGCTCGCGGTGCTGCCGGGCGACGATGAACCGGGGACGCGTTCGCAGGAAGTGTGGCACGATCGCGTGATGGTCGCGGCACCGCACGGGCATGCGCTGACAGTCAAGCCAGCAGTTCTTCCCGCCGATCTGCGCGACCAGCCCTTGCTCGTGTCGCGCCAGCAATATGGCACGGACATGCACCGCTTCCTCGCGCGGATGATCATGCCCGCGGGCGCGGCGCTCGATGCGACGATCGTCGATGTCGGCCCGGCGCGGCTGATCGAGCGCGTGGCGGCGGGGGCGGGCGTAACGTTGATCTGCGAGAGCCATGTCGCACATCTTGCTGCGGATGTGACCGTGCTCCCCATTTTCGCGAACGGCGCGCGCTTTCCGGTGCGCGCTTATTGGACCGATGCCGAGCCGCAATGGCCGCTATCGGCGTTGATCGGCAGTCTCACGCATCGCTAACCTCTGGCGTTCGCCCCCGGTTCGGGGCAACAGGCAGGGATGCAGACCGAAAAGCAGGCACCGCTTATCGTAGGGCTGGGCGGGACCGTTGCCGCCGCCAGTTCCTCGGAACGGATCACGCGCAAGATACTAGAGGCATGCGAGGCGCGCGGCGCGCGGACGCGGCTGTTCGCGGGCCCCGAACTCGATTTCCCGACCTATGGCACCAGCGACGACCGCTGCGACAATGCCCGCGAGCTGGTGAGCGCGCTGCGCGAGGCGGGCGGGGTGGTGATCGTCTCGCCGGGCTATCACGGCACGATCTCGGGCATGCTCAAGAACGCGCTCGATTACGTCCAGGACATGGCGAAGGACGAGCGGCCCTATCTCGACGGGCGTGCAGTGGGTCTCGCCTCGGTCGCGGCGGGGTGGCAGGCGACCGGCAGCACGCTGGCGACCCTGCGCGCGATTGCGCATGCGCTGCGGGGGTGGCCGACGCCGCTGGGGGTGACGATCAATTCGCTCAATCCGGTGTTCGACACGCAGGGCCATTTCGCCGACGCTGCGGTGCAGGGGCAGGTCTCGGCGATGGCGGACCAATTGATGGAATTCGCGCATATGCGCGCGCTGGCGCGGGAGAGCGCCGGCAAATGAGACTGCGCTCGCTGCTATTCGTGCCCGGCGACCGGCTGGAGCGCTTTGCCAAGGCCGAGGCGAGCGGCGCTGACGCGTTGATTCTCGATCTCGAGGATTCGGTGGCACCCGAGAAGAAGCCCGAAGCGCGCGCGGCGGTGGCGGCCTGGCTGGGGGGCGAGCGGCGGACGGCGTGCCTGGTGCGGATCAACCCGATCGACGGCGGCGAGGCGCGGGCAGACCTGGACGCGGTGCTGACGCAAAAGCCCGACGGGATCGTGCTGCCCAAGGCCGAGGGCGTGGCTTCGGTGCGGACGCTGGTGAGCATGGCGTGGGGCGCGTGCCCGCCGATCCTGCCGATCGCGACCGAGACTCCGGCGGCGGTATTCGCACTCGGCGACTATGCCGAGGTTGCGGGGCATCTGATGGGTCTGACCTGGGGCGCGGAGGATCTGCCCGCGGCGATCGGCGCGGCGAGCTCGCGCGAGGAGGATGGCAGCTATACCGCGCCCTATCAGATGGTGCGATCGCTGACCTTGTTCGGGGCGCATGCCGCGGGGGTGGCGGCGATCGAGACGGTTTATCCCGACATCGCGGATGCCGAAGGGCTGGCGGCTTATGTGGCGCGTGGTCGGCGTGATGGATTTACCGGCATGATGGCGATCCATCCGGCGCAGGTGGCGGTCATCAATGCGGGTTTCACGCCGAGCAAGGCTGAGATCGAGCATGCCCGCGATGTGATCCGGGCCTTTGCCGACAATCCCGGGGCGGGGGCGCTCAAGTTGGGCGGCAAGATGATCGATCAGCCGCATCTCAAGCAGGCCAGGGCTTTGCTGGCGCGCGCCGCGGCGGAATAATTCTCCCGCGTTGCAGGCTTCGGCGAACCTGCTAGTAACCCCGCCGCAATGGCACGTATCGAAACGCCCAAGCGCATCCGGGGGACCCAGGACATTTTCGGCGAGGAGCAGCGGCGGTTCGCCGCGGTCCTCGACGCATTCGACCGCGTGCGCCGTCTTTATTGCTTCCAGCGCGTGGAAACCCCCGTATTCGAAGCCACCGGCGTGTTCGCGCGTTCGATGGGCGAGACTTCGGATGTGGTCTCGAAAGAGATGTACACGTTCGAGGATCGTGGCGGGGATTCGATCACGTTGCGGCCCGAATTCACAGCGGGAATCGCGCGCGCCTTCATTACCGAGGGCTGGCAGCAACATGCGCCGATGAAGCTGGTCACCAGCGGTGCGGTGTTCCGCTACGAGCGCCCGCAAAAGGGACGCTTCCGCCAGTTTCACCAGATCGACGCCGAGATTATCGGCGCGGCCGAGCCTGCGGCGGATGTCGAATTGCTGGTGCTTGCGGATCAGCTGCTGCGCGAGCTGGGCATTTCGGAGGGCGTGACGCTGCAGCTCAATACTTTGGGCGATGCCGAGACGCGGGATGCCTGGCGGGCGGCGCTGGTGGCGCATTTCGAGAAGCACCGCGGGGAATTGTCCGAAGACAGCGTGACTCGCCTGGAGAAAAACCCGCTGCGGATCCTGGATTCCAAGGATCCGCGCGACCGGCCGATCGCCGACAGCGCGCCGGGGATCGATGGCTTTTTGACCGAAGAGGCTGCGGCGTTCTTCAAGGCGGTGACCGACGGGCTTGATGCCGCGGGCGTGGCGTGGACGCGCAACGACCGGCTGGTGCGCGGGCTCGATTATTACCGGCACACTGCGTTCGAGTTCGTCACCGACCGGCTGGGCGCGCAGGGGACGGTGCTGGCTGGCGGGCGCTATGATGGGCTGATTGGCTCGCTGGGCGGGCCGGAGACGCCGGGGGTGGGCTGGGCTGCTGGGGTCGAGCGGCTGGCGATGCTGATGGATTACACTCCCGTTGAACGGCCGACGGTGGTTGTTACTGCCAATAGCGACGCATTGAGCGACAAGGTCACGGCGCTTACCACCTCGCTACGCAGAGAGGGGATCGGCGCAGACTCAGTTCTTGGCGGTTCTTCTAAGAAAAGATACGATAAGGCTCAGGGCAAGAACCCATCACTGATTTTCATCGTTGTTGAACCTCAACACTCGGTCGCGAGCGACTTAATTTACATTGACGTTAAGCGCGGTAAAGGCGGTGGAACGCTGGATGGCATCGCTGCGGAATCGTTATCTAGGCAGCTACTCATTCGAGTCGGCGATCTTGCGCGCCTTTCGCACGAAGAGCTTATGTACGCAGATGTAGCGGTTACATTGCACTCATGAACATCCCCCCCGATCGCATAGCCGCCATCGAGGCGCGGCGGGATGAGTTGCAGGCGCTGATGGCGACCGGCGACTTGCCCGGGGACAAGTTCGTCGCGGTCTCCAAGGAATATGCCGAATTGGAGCCGGTCGCGAAAGCGGCCGGAGAAGTGCGGCGGCTGCGGGCGGAGCTCGAAGTGCTGATCGGCATGGAAGCCGATGGCGACGAGGAATTGCGCGAGATGGCGCGCGAGGAGATCGATTCGCTCAAGCTGACGATCCCACATGCCGAGCGGGCGCTGGCGCTGTCGCTGCTGCCCCGCGACGCCGCCGATGAGCGCGCGGCGATGCTCGAAATCCGCGCCGGCACCGGGGGTGACGAGGCGGCTTTGTTCGCGAGCGACCTGTTCCGAATGTACCAGCGTTATGCCGAGGGGCAGGGCTGGCGGGTCGAGCTGATTTCGTCCTCATCCTCGGATTCGGGTGGGTTCAAGGAAGCGATCGCCTCGGTCGAGGGCAAGGGGGTGTTCGCCCGGCTGAAGTTCGAAAGCGGTGTCCACCGCGTGCAGCGCGTGCCGGCGACCGAGACGCAGGGGCGGATCCACACCTCGGCAGCCACGGTGGCGGTGCTGCCCGAGGCCGAGGAAGTCGATATCAAGATCGACGACAAGGATCTGCGCATCGACATCTACCGTTCGTCGGGGCCGGGCGGGCAATCGGTCAACACGACGGACAGCGCCGTGCGCATCGTCCATATCCCGACCGGGCTGACCGTGATCCAGCAGGACGAGAAATCGCAGCACAAGAACAAGGCCAAGGCGATGAAGGTGCTGCGCACGCGCCTGTACGAGCAGGAACGCGAGCGGCTGCATGCCGAGCGGGCCGGCGCACGCAAATCGATGGTCGGCTCGGGCGATCGTTCGGAGCGGATTCGCACCTATAATTACCCGCAAGGGCGCGTGACCGATCATCGGATCAATCTGACGCTGCACCGGCTTCCCGAGATCATGCAGGGTGACATGGGCGAACTGCTGGGTGCGTTGATCTCGCAGGACGAGGCCGACCGGCTGGCGCAGCTGGATTCATGATCCGCGCGGCGCTCGCGGCCGCGACTCAGCGCCTTGCCGAAGTCAGCGACACACCGCGGCTCGATGCTGAACTATTGATGGCGCATGCGCTGGGGGTAGAGCGCGATGCATTGTTGCTCGGCTATCTCGATGCGGATGTGCCCGAGGGATTCGCGGCATTGATCGAGCGGCGGATGCTCCACGAGCCGATCGCGTACATCACCGGCACGCGAGGGTTCTGGTCGATCGAGTTGGCAGTGGGGCCGGGGGCACTGATCCCGCGGCCGGACAGCGAAGCGGTGATCGAGGCGGCGATCGAGCATTTCGGCTTGCACGCGCCGGCGACGATCCTGGATCTCGGGACGGGTCCGGGGACGCTGTTGCTCGCGGCGCTAGACCACTGGCCGGACGCGCGCGGACTCGGAGTGGACCAGTCCGACGCGGCATTGGGCTATGCGCGGGTCAATGCACAGCGGCTGGGTCTGGCGGATCGGGCGGAGTTTCAGCTTGGCGACTGGGCCACTGGCATCGATGCGCGATACGATCTGATCCTCTGCAACCCGCCTTATATCGGCACGCATGAAGCGATTGGCGAGGACGTCCGGCGCTTCGAGCCGGCGTCCGCTTTGTTCGCGGGCGAGGATGGGCTCGACGATTACCGGATCATCCTTCCCCAGCTCCGCGGCTTGCTCGCGCCCGGCGGCGCGGCGGTGCTGGAGATCGGCTGGACGCAGATGGATGCGGTTTCGGCGCTTGCTCTCGATCAAGGCTTTTCGTCGTGCGGGCGAAAAGACCTGGGCGGGCGTCCCAGAGCGGTTCTGCTTACTTGAATCTCGGTGTGGACAACCCATATTTGTGCTTGGAGTTTAGTGTTGCACCCGCTAAGACAGTGCGCGGGGCAGGGTAGCTTTCTCACACAAAGCCACTGAACGAATGGGCGGTAAAACGCTCAGCTCCACTCCATAGTCAGTGCGCTGCTGCAGTCCGGCAGCCATGGCACGCAAATGCATCCGGTGAGGGGCATTTGCACAGGTAACTTGCATCCGGGACCCGTGATGGACCGACGGACGGCTTAGTAAAGACAGGACATACAGACCTTGATGAACAATCGTCAGGCTAACAACGGCCGCCGTCGCGGCCGTGGCGGTCAGCAGCGTCCCGGTGGCGGTAATTCCGGCCAGCAGGGCAATGGCAACCGCATCGACAATCGCGCGCGCGGCAATGCGGCGCAGCTGCTTGAGAAATACAAGAACCTCGCCTCCGACGCGCAGCGCCAGGGCGACCGTGTGAACGCGGAATATTATCTGCAGTTCGCCGACCATTATTTCCGTGTGCTGAGCGAGACCCGCTCGCGCTTCGAGGAACAGAACCCCCAGGCCCGCCGTCCGCAGGAAGCGAATGACGACCAGGACGAGGATTTCGACTACGAAGCCGAAGGCAATCGCAGCGACGAACAACCGCGCGAAGAACGGCAGCAGCGCGACTATCGCGAGCCGCGTGAAGTTCGTGGCAACGACCGTGATCGCGATGGTGACCGTGAAGGCCGGGGCCGCGAAGAGCGCAGCCGCGACGATCGCGAGCCGCGCCGCAATGGCCGCGCCAACGGCAACAACTATGCGAATGGGAACAGCCAGGAAGGGGAGCCGGGCACCCAGGAAAGCTATGGCGAAGCACGCCAGGAGCGCCCGATGCGGGCGGAGCGAGCAGAACGCGCCGAGCGTCCCGAGCGCCAGACCGATCGTGGGGAACGAGCCGAGCGCCCGGAACGCCAGGCCGATCGTCCGGAACGTGCCGAGCGTGAAGAGCGCCCGCGCCGGGCCGCGCGCCCGCGCCGAGACGAAGTTCGTGCCGAAGCACCAGCTGAGGATCATGGCATCGACGTAGCGGTGCTGCCGCCTGCTTTTGGTGCCGAGCTTTCGTCGAGCGCCGATGAGGCGGAAGAGCCGGTCAAGAAGCCGCGCCGCCGCCGGGTCGTCCGCAGCGACGATGCCGAAGCGACCAGCGCCTGACATTCCGCTTAGGGCCTAGCCCTTCGCAATCAAACTGCTAGCATCCTCTCCGATCACAGTCGGGGAGGATGTTATGCGTTTGGCGGCACTCGTTCTGGCGGCCTTGCCCGCCACTGCGCAGGCACAGACCGCTCCGGCCGATCCCGATGCGAGTGCGCAGGGCGAAGTCGCAGTCACGATCTACAATAACGATCTGGCGCTGGTGCAGGACAAGCGCACGCTGAGCCTGCCGAACGGGCGCACGCGTCAGGAATTTCCCGATGTCTCTGCGAACATCCGTCCCGAGACGGTGACGCTGACTGGAAGCGGCATCGCCATCGTCGAGCAGAATTTCGATTTCGACCTGCTCACGCCCGAAAAACTGATGAGCAAGGCTGTCGGCCGCGACGTGACACTGGTTTCGCGCAATCCTGAGACCAAGGCCGAGACTCGCGAGCAGGCGCGGGTGCTGGCGAACAATGGCGGCACGATCGTCCAGATCGGCAACCGCATCGAGATACTCGACCGGATGAATGCGCGCGTGGTCTTTGCCTCGCTGCCGCCCAATCTGCGCGCGCGGCCGACCCTGTCGGTAACCCTGGACAGTGCGAGCGCAGGCGCACGGCCGGTGACGCTCAACTATCTCTCGCGCGGGCTGGGCTGGAAGGCGGACTATGTCGCTCTGTTCGACGAGACCGCAGGCAAGATCGACGTCCAGGGCTGGATCACGCTGACCAACAATAGCGGCACGACCTTCAGCAAGGCGAGCACGCTGCTGGTGGCGGGTGCGGTGGGCGATGGGCAGAACAGCCGCCCGCGCAACTGGCGGCCGCCGGTGCCGCCGGGCAATGCGGCGGGGACCGAGAGCGCGGGCCGCGAGCGGCTGGGCGACTTCTATGTCTATCCGCTCGCCGAGCGCACGACGATCGCCAACGCCCAGCAGAAGCAGGTCAGCTTCCTCGATGTCGGTGGTGCGCCCGCTGGCAAAGCCTATTATTACCGCAATGCTTGGCTCAGCCGCAGTGACGAAGCGCAGAGCGCGGATACGGTGCTGCGCTTTTCCTCGTCGCGCGAGGGCGGGCTGGGCGATGCGCTGCCGGCGGGGACGGTGCGCGTCTATATGCGTGATGTGCGGGGGCAGCCGCAATTCATCGGCGAGAGCAATATCGGCCACACGCCAATGGGATCGCGGCTGGCGCTCAAGACCGGCGAGGCCTTCGACGTGAAGGTGCAACCCACGGTCGAAAAGCGCGAGCGGGTGAGCGATACCAGGTGGCGCACTACGATGCGCTACCGCGTGACCAATGCGCGCGATGCGGCGGTGACGGTGGAGCTGGCGCAAGGCGGGCTCGACAGCTGGTGGAAGGACACGCGGATCGAGAGCGAGTCCTTAGCGAGCGACCGGACAAATGCCGACGAGGCGCTGTGGAAGGTTGCAGTGCCGGCAAATGGCGAGACGATCGTCACCGCCGTCTTCCTCACACGTTACTGACCGGGCGATGCGCGCGCTTCTGGCGTTGCTGGCGCTTGCCGCCGCATGGACTGGGGGAGCGGCGCGCGCGCAGACGGTCACATCCGAGGGGCCGGACACTGTCTCGGTCTCGATCTACCGCGCGCCCTATCGCAGCCCCGGTGCCGAGCTCGAGCTGGGCTGGCTGCAAGGCTATGCGCTGATCACCGAGACGCGGACGGTGACGATCCCCCAGGGGCGCGCAGTGATCCGTTTCGAGGGAGTGGCGGGGCGGATTTTGCCGGAAAGCGCAATCGTCACCGGTCTGCCCGACGGCGTGCGCGAGAAGAACATGGACGCCGACCTGCTGTCCGAGCGCAGCCTGTACGAGCGCAGCCTCAACCGGCCAGTGACGATCCGCCGCACCCGCGACGGCAAGGTGACCGAGGAGCGGGCGATCATCCGCTCGGGCGCAGACGGGGCGGCGATCTTCGAGACCGCGGGCGGCTTCGTCGCGGCGGATTGCCGGCAGAACGACGCAATCGTCTACGACAAGGTGCCTGCGGGGCTTTCGGCCAAGCCGACGCTGTCGATCGAGACCGAAAGCCCGCGTTCGGGGCAGGTCACGCTGACGCTTTCCTATCTCGCCTGGGGCTTCGACTGGCAGGCCAATTATGTCGCGACGGTGCGTCCCGACGGAAAGAGCGCCGATCTGGTCGCCTGGGTGACGCTGGCCAATGGCGATGTCACCAGCTTCGAGAATGCCGAGACGATGGCGATCGCCGGGCGGCCGAACCGCGAAGACGGCGACGAGCCGCAGGCGCCGCGGGCGGAACCGCTGAGCTTTCGCTGCCTTGCGCTGCCGGCACCGGCGGATGCGATCGTGGCCGAAGATATCGGCAGGTTCCCGGACGGCAATCTCGCGCAGGCGCTACCGGCACCGGCAATGATGCGCGCGGAAAGCGATCAGGAAATCGTCGTCACCGGATCGCGCGCGACGCAGGAGGATCTGGGCGACCTCAAGCTTTATCGCATCCCGCACAAGACCAATGTAGCGTCGATGAGCCAGAAGCAGGTGGCGCTGCTCGATAACCCCTCGGTGCCGGTCGAAGTCATTTATCGCAGCCGGATCGACGACGACGACCTCGACGACAGCGACTCCGTTTGGATCGTGCTGCGTGCGCAGAACAAGAAGGACAAGGGGCTCGGCCTGCCGCTGCCGCAGGGGATGGTCGCGGTGTTCGAGCCGCTGGGCGAGCGGCGGCTGCTGGTTGGCGAAGGTTCGATCGCGGACAAGGCGATCGGCGAGGAAGTCGAAGTCGAATTGAGCGCCGCTACCCAGGTGCACGCAGCGATCGAAACCGGTCCGGATGGCAAGGATTGGAGGGAGCATGTCCTTATCGTCACCAATGCCAGCCCCTTTCCGGTGCGTTACGAGGCAGAGCTGGACATCAGCGATTCGTACAAGTTGCAGAAGACCTCGGTGCGCCTGATCCGCCGCAAAAGCCGCGACGTCTGGATCGTGGATGTGCCGGCGAACGGCACGGCGCGGCTCAGCTACCGGTTGCGGGATGTGGATTAGTCGAGATCCTCGCCGCTAGGGAGAAGTGGCAGCCGCAGGCTGTCGGAGGAGGTCTGGAATCATGCTCGTTCCGCGTCCTCCCCCTCCGTCGCTGCGCGACACCTCCCCCTGGCGGGGGAGGATTTTGTCAGTCGAGGTCGACTTCGCCCTTGAGCGGATCCTTGACCTGTTCGTCATGCCCGCTGCCCGAGCTCAGGAACATCAGCCCCATCAGCGCCGCGGTCATCATGATCGTGAAGAAGGTGCCGAGCACGGTGGCGATCACGACATGGATGGTGAGTTCGCCGAGCGACCACCGCATCATGCCGACCGCGACCAGGCTGGCGAGTGCTGCGACGCCCGCCATCCACCATAATATCCGCTTGAACCGGCCCCATGCGAAGGCAGCATAGCGCGGATCGTCCAAGCCTGTTTCGGGCTCACCCATGTTTTTGCAATTGGGTTCGAATCATGGGAGAAACAACCGCCTGGACCCAAATTTGAGGAGACGGCGATGACCATCGCAGCAATCCTGGGGGGAAAAGGGCACGACGTGGTGTCGATCGGTGCAAACAGCACCGTGGCGGAGGCGGTGCAATTGCTTGCCGCGCGCCGGATCGGCGCAGTGCCCGTGTTCGACGGCGAGGCAGTGCTCGGCATATTCTCCGAGCGCGACGTGATCCACAGCCTGGAGCGGGACGGCGCGGCGGCGCTCGACCGGCGCGTGTCCGAAGTGATGACCTCTCCGGCGATTACGGTGCGGCCCGACGAATCGATCCTCGGCGCACTCGCACTGATGACGCAGCGCCGGATCCGCCATCTGCCGGTGGTCGAGGGCGGCCGATGCATCGGGCTGGTTTCGATCGGCGATCTGGTGAAGCACCGGATCGATCGGATCGAATCCGAGGCCGAGGCGATGCGGAGCTATATTCAGTCGGTGTAGAATCTGGACTCCGGCTGCATGACACTCAGCTGACGCCATCGCGAGTGGTCTCAAAATAGGGACAGTCCCCTTTTTGCGTCGCGCCAGATCTGACTGTCGATACAGCCTAACCGCGCCGCTTGCGGATCATGTCGAAGACCTGGTGCAGCGTCGGCCGCGCGAAGATGGCAAGCCAGGCACCATAGGCCGCGGCGCCGGTGATGACGAGCAAGGCCAGGCGGGCGAGCGCGGGCAGCGCCGGGAGCATTTGCCCGACCAGCATCACGACCAGCGCCATCGCGACTGCGGCGAGAGCGGGCGGAGTCACTGCATCGACCAGATCGCGCAGGCGGACGCCGATCACCGGCAGCGTGCGCCATGTCGAGATGCCGAGATAGAGCGGATACGCGACGAACCATGCGGCGATCAGCCCGAACACACCCCAATGCACCCCGACCAGGAATGCCGCGGGAAGCAGGATCGCGCCGGCGATGCCGTTCTGCGCGCCGATGCCGGGGCGGCCGCATGCGTCGGTCGCCGGGGAATAGAGGGTCTGCAGCGTCATCATCGGCATTGCGAGCGCAAGCCAGTGCACGATCGGCGCCGCCTCGAGCCACTTAGGTCCGAGCACGACTTCGACCAGCGGCTCGGCGACGGCGGCGAGCCCAAGATAGAACGGCAGCGCCACGACCATGATCAGTCGCGCCGACTTTACGAAGGCCGAGCCGACCGCGGCCTTGTCGTTCTTCAGCCGCGCATAGGCAGTGAAGGCGACCTCGTTGAGCGGAGGCACGAACTTCGAGACGAAGATCTGGGTGAGGAACAGGCTGGTGGTGTAGATGCCCAGCGTGTGCGGATCGAACAGGCGGCCAGCGATGAACACGTCGGCCTGGCTCTGGACGAACCAGAAGATCTGCCCGAACGCCATCACTCCGCCATAGCGCGCAATGTCGCTGGCGCCGCGAAAGTCGAAGCTCGGCAGCATCAGCGAATTCGCGGCCCAGGTCATCCCGAACGCGCGCACGACGAAAAGGGCTATGGGTGCCAGCACCAAGGTCCAGACGCCGAGCCCGGCATAAGCGCCGGCGAGCGCGGCGACCGCACCGGCCAGCCCCGACACGAAATTGACCTTGGCCTGCTTCTTGAAGTCCATCTCGCGGGCGAGCAGCGCATAAGGGAGCGCGATGAAGGGCGTGGCGATATATAGCAGCGCCTGCACGCGCAGGAGATCGGCGACCATCGGCTGGCGATAATAAGCCGCAGCTACGGGGGCGGCGAGGAACTGGGCCAGGCCCAATGCCAGGTTGAGCAGGATCAGCATGCCGAACAGCTGGCGCTGGGCATGGCGCCCCGCATCGCCGCGCTGGATCAGTGCACTGGCCAGCCCGTAGCCATTGAGCATGTTGAGTAGGACCAGGACGACCTGGGTCATGGCGAACAGACCATAGTCGCTGGGGCTGAGCACCCGGATCACGATGAAGGTCGATGCCCAGGTGAGCAGCTGCCCCGCGATCTGCGTCCCGGAACGCCAGATCACGGCGCTCCGCACTTGATCGCGCAACTGGGGTTCGGTGTCGCCCTGCAGGGCTGCGGCTTCGCTCATGTGCGCGCTATGCGCCCGCGTGCCTTTATGCGCCGTAAACTGCGCGGCGGAGCGGCGGTCGAATCAGCAATCGCGGGGGGGAAGGGCGATTCATGGGACTGAATCGCTCGATCGGGCGTTTTTCAGAGGGTTCGAGTGGGATTTAACCCCTGATTCGACGCCTGATTCGGCCGATGCACAGGACCCAATGCCTTAATGACGCTCGTCTGCATTGCTGCGCAAACGAAAAAAACGGCGGTTTTCTGCGGGTTTCGGGGCCTGTTTCGAAAAAAAGACAGAAAGTTTTAAATCGCTGTTGACCGAATCAGAAGCCGCGCATAGAAGCCACTCCACCGACGCGGTGCTCTTCAACGGGGCCGCCGAGTTGGTCACCAAAAACCAGGCGCCAGACCGCCCCACCAAAAAGGGGGTAAGGTACGGCGTCGGTGTTTTGCGCTCTTTGACATTGTGATTTAGATGAAGGGACATGTGGGCGGCGGCCCCGGACCCAACGGCTTCAAGGCGTTGGTAATTCGGTAAAGCTAAGTCGCTCTACATAGTCCTAACACGTTTCCATACGTAATAAGATTTTGTGCAGAGCGGCTCCTTGAAATGAGCGGTTCGGTCAGGGCATTCCACCTCGGCCGTATCGTACATAAACTTGAGAGTTTGATCATGGCTCAGAATGAACGCTGGCGGCATGCCTAACACATGCAAGTCGAACGAAGCCTTCGGGCTTAGTGGCGCACGGGTGCGTAACGCGTGGGAATCTGCCCTTGGGTTCGGAATAACTCACCGAAAGGTGTGCTAATACCGGATAATGACGTAAGTCCAAAGATTTATCGCCCAAGGATGAGCCCGCGTAGGATTAGCTAGTTGGTGAGGTAAAAGCTCACCAAGGCGACGATCCTTAGCTGGTCTGAGAGGATGATC
>NZ_OZ409836.1:0-3452500 GCF_979258125.1 Sphingomonas sp. AC522 | reverse complement strand
GGTGACCGCGTACCTCTTGCATAATGGGTCTGTGACTTAATGTACCAAGCAAGCTTAAGCCGTTAGGTGTAGGCGCAGCGAAAGCGAGTCTGAATAGGGCGATTTAGTTTGGTGTATTAGACCCGAAACCCGGCGATCTAGGCATGACCAGGATGAAGGTGAGGTAACACTCACTGGAGGTCCGAACCGATTAACGTTGAAAAGTTACCGGATGAGTTGTGTTTAGGGGTGAAAGGCCAATCAAGCCGGGAAATAGCTGGTTCTCCGCGAAAACTATTGAGGTAGTGCCTCGCACGAATACCATAGGGGGTAGAGCACTGGATGGGCTAGGGGGTCGCGAGATCTACCAAACCTAACCAAACTCCGAATACCTATGAGTACTATGCGGGAGACAGACGGCGGGTGCTAAGGTCCGTCGTCAAAAGGGAAACAGCCCTGACCTACAGCTAAGGTCCCCAAGTCATCACTAAGTGGGAAAGCATGTGGGAATCCCAAAACAACCAGGAGGTTGGCTTAGAAGCAGCCATCCTTTAAAGAAAGCGTAACAGCTCACTGGTCTAAATAAGGGTTCCTGCGGCGAAGATGTAACGGGGCTAAAGTGATGCACCGAAGCTTAGGATGTGACCATTTCTTCGAGATTTGGCACGTGGTAGCGGAGCGTTCCGTAAGCCGTTGAAGCAGTCTGGTAATGGGCTGTGGAGGTATCGGAAGTGCGAATGCAGACATGAGTAGCGATAAAGAGGGT
Source organism: Sphingomonas sp. AC522 (assembly GCF_979258125.1). Classification (NCBI taxonomy): domain Bacteria; kingdom Pseudomonadati; phylum Pseudomonadota; class Alphaproteobacteria; order Sphingomonadales; family Sphingomonadaceae; genus Sphingomonas; species Sphingomonas sp. AC522. Next base: position 3,451,755 of record NZ_OZ409836.1, on the reverse strand, counting down.
GAGATGCCCTCTCGCCGAAAGACCAAGGGTTCCTGCGCAAGGCTAATCCGCGCAGGGTGAGCCGGCCCCTAAGACGAGCCCGAAGGGGGTAGTCGATGGGAACCACGTTAATATTCGTGGGCCTGGTGGTGTGTGACGGATCCCGTGTGTTGTATGTCCTTATCGGATTGGACATGCTTCGAAGGGGTCCCGGGAAATAGCCCCACCGTATAGACCGTACCCGAAACCGACACAGGTGGTCAGGTAGAGTATACCAAGGCGCTTGAGAGAAGTGTCCTGAAGGAACTCGGCAAATTGCCTCCGTACCTTCGGAAGAAGGAGGCCCAACATAGGCGCAAGCTCTTGTTGGGGGCACAGGCCAGGGGGTAGCGACTGTTTAGCAAAAACACAGGGCTCTGCTAAGTCGGCTTCAAGACGACGTATAGGGCCTGACGCCTGCCCGGTGCCTGAAGGTTAAGTGGAGGGGTGCAAGCTCCGAAATGAAGCCCAGGTAAACGGCGGCCGTAACTATAACGGTCCTAAGGTAGCGAAATTCCTTGTCGGGTAAGTTCCGACCTGCACGAATGGCGTAACGACTTCCCCACTGTCTCCAGGACATGCTCAGCGAAATTGAATTCTCCGTGAAGATGCGGAGTACCCGCGGTTAGACGGAAAGACCCCGTGCACCTTTACTGCAGCTTCAGAGTGGCATTAGGAAGGAACTGTGTAGAATAGGTGGGAGGCTTTGAAGCCATGGCGCCAGCCGTGGTGGAGCCGCAATGTGAAATACCACCCTGTTGTTTTCTGATGTCTAACCTCGAGCCATGAAACTGGCTCAGGGACCCTCTGTGGCGGGTAGTTTGACTGGGGCGGTCGCCTCCTAAAGAGTAACGGAGGCGCGCGAAGGTTGGCTCAGGCCGGTTGGAAACCGGCTGTTAGAGTGCAATGGCATAAGCCAGCCTGACTGCGAGACTGACAAGTCGAGCAGAGACGAAAGTCGGTCATAGTGATCCGGTGGTCCCTCGTGGAAGGGCCATCGCTCAACGGATAAAAGGTACGCCGGGGATAACAGGCTGATAACCCCCAAGAGCTCATATCGACGGGGTTGTTTGGCACCTCGATGTCGGCTCATCACATCCTGGGGCTGGAGCAGGTCCCAAGGGTTTGGCTGTTCGCCAATTAAAGTGGTACGTGAGCTGGGTTCAGAACGTCGCGAGACAGTTTGGTCCCTATCTGCCGTGGGCGTCGAAATTTGAGAGGAGTTGACCCTAGTACGAGAGGACCGGGTTGAACATACCTCTGGTGTACCTGTCGTCGTGCCAACGGCGCAGCAGGGTAGCTATGTATGGACGGGATAACCGCTGAAAGCATCTAAGCGGGAAGCCTCCCTCGAGATAAGATTTCTTAGGACGGTCGGAGACCACGACCTTGATAGATCGGATGTGGAAGTGCGGTAACGCATGGAGCTAACCGATACTAATTGTCCTATTCGCGCTTGAGAGTTCCACCATCAATGACAATTCTGGGCTATGCCCGGAATGCATCGGTCGGATGATCAATCGCAGCTTGTATATACGCCATACAGGTGCACATCGATTTGAAACCCTTACCCGCACACACCGGCTTCATTGCTTGGTGACCATAGCGTCTGTGCCCCACCCGATCCCATCCCGAACTCGGCCGTGAAACCAGACAGCGCCGATGGTACTATCGCTTAAGCGATGGAAGAGTAGGTCGTCGCCAGGCATTGCAGCCGGTGTTTGCGGGAAAGTGTTTCTTTGAAGAACCCATTCACAATGCCAGAAGGCGAAGTCCCATTAATTTGGGCCCCGTTGTCGCGGGATGGAGCAGCCCGGTAGCTCGTCAGGCTCATAACCTGAAGGTCGCAGGTTCAAATCCTGCTCCCGCAACCAACGCGACATTCTACAAAAGCCGCTGACCCTAGGGTCGGCGGCTTTTGTCGTTTTGGCGCTTCGGATTTCCATCTGCTGCCCGATATAGCCTAGCCCTACGGCCGCATCCGCGTTCGTCATGCGACGCAGGGCTCGGATGCGGCTAGCCTTGGCACGCGCCAATGCCTGGGGATTGTCGATGCTAGACCGCCGCTCGTTCCTGCTCGGCTCCGCTGCCGCCGTGGCGCTGTTGCCCGTCGACGGTCATGCCGGTTCCGCGGTCCGAAGCCGGCGGGTCGCGGCGGTTGGCCTGGCCGCGCCGATCGAGATCCTCGACGATCCCTATGGCGTGCCGCACATCCGCGCCGGCTCGATCGCCGATGCTTATTTCGGCCAGGGCTATGTCGTCGCGCGCGATCGGCTGTTCCAGATCGACCTGGCGCACCGCCGCGAGATGGGGCGGCTGGCCGAAGTGTTCGGCGCCGACTTCGCCGCGCACGACGCCGCGGCGCGGCTTTTCCATTACCAAGGCAGCCTCGAGGAGGAACTGGCGCGGGTGCCGGCCAGGCTGGTGGACTGCGCGCGGGCGTACGTCGCCGGGATCAACGCGCGGATCGATGAGGTCCTTGCCGATCCCGGTCTGCTACCGCTCGAATATGGCATTCTCGGCGTGCGCCCGATGCGTTGGGCGCTGCGCGATCTGGTGCTCGCCCGTGGCGCATCCGCGGGAAATGTCGGCGACGAAGTCCGGCGGGCGCGGCTCGCTGCGATGGGACTGCTCGATCTCGACGCCCTGGTTGCCCCGCTCCGGCCGGCATGGACATTGCGCGTGCCCGAGGGGCTCGACGCAAGCGCCGTGTCGGAGGCCGATCTGGGCGTGCTGCGACTTGGCGGATTGCCGTTCGGATCGCTTGTTCCTAGCACTGCGCCAGCCAATCCGGCCGAGCGCGCCAATGCCGGCAGCAATGCGTGGACCGTTGGGCCCGAGCGCAGCGCGACCGGCAGGGCGATCCTTGCCAACGATCCGCATCTGGGGATTGGCGGGTTCGGGCCCCGTCACGTCGTCCATCTGAGCGCGCCCGGACTCGATGTGGTCGGCGCAGGTTCGCCGGGGCTGCCGGGGATCATGCAGGGGCACACCGATCGCTTCGCCTTTGGCCGGACCAACTTCCATATCGACCAAGAGGATTTGTTCGTCCTCGAGCTGCACCCTGAGGACCCGGAACGCTATCGCCATCAGGGTGAATGGAAGCGATTCGACCGCGTCGAGACGAGCATTCTGGTGAAGGGTGGGGCGCCCAGGCCCGTGAGCTTGCGCTATGCCGTGCAAGGGCCGGTGATCTCGCACGACGCTTCGCGGCGCCGCGCGACCGTGCTGGCGTCGGTCGAGCTTCAGCCGGGTGCGAGCGGGGCATTCGCGATGATCGCGATCAATCTGGCGCGCGACTGGAAGGATTTGCGCAATGCCTTTGCCTTCCATCCCTCACCGACCAATTTCCATTATGCCGATGTCGAGGGATATCATGGCTGGCAAGTGATCGGCTTCGCGCCCGTCCGCCGCAAGGGCGATGGGCTGCTGCCAGTGCCGGGGGATGGTCGTTATGACTGGACCGGGATGCGCGATTTCCGCGAGCTGCCCAGCGAGTATAATCCTGCCAAAGGCTGGTTCGCGTCGGCCAACCAGAACAATTTACCGGCCGGTTGGCCGCGCGACCGCATCCCGGCTTTCTCGTTCCGCGAGCCCTACCGCTATCAGCGGATCGCCGACGTCTTGTCCGCGCAACCGGGGCATAGCCTCGCCGACAGCGTGGCGCTCCAGCATGATACGCTGTCCCAGCCGGCCCGCGAACTGATCGCGTTGCTTCCGGCACAGGGCTCGGCGGGCGCACAGCCGGCGATCGCGATGCTGCGTGGCTGGAACGCGCGGGTAGCGGCCGATAGCGGGCCGGCTGCATTGTTCGAAATGGTCTGGCGCGAGCTGGGTTCGCGGATGGTTCGGGCGATCGTGCCGGAGCGGGCGCGTGGTCTTGTGGATGAGATCGCGCCCTCAATGCTGTTGGAGCTGCTGGCGAAGCCGGACGCGCGGTTCGGCTCGGATCCGATCAAATCGCGCGATACTATTTTGGACGCCGCATTGGCCGCGGCCTGGAAGGACGCCAAGGAAAGGCTTGGCGCGAATTTCGAGTTGTGGCGATGGGGCGCTTTGCACCAGGTGCGCCTCGCGCATCCCCTGTCGCGAATTCCGGCGATCGCGGCTGCCTTCCCCGCTATCGAGGGGGAGGCTTCGGGCGGCGATTCCTACACGGTCATGGCGCGCGGGATACGCGGCGGCTGGCAGGTCGGCAGCGGGGCAAGCTATCTGCAGGTCATCGATGTCGGCGCGTGGGACAATTCGCTGATGCTCAATCTGCCCGGCCAATCGAACGATCCGCGCTCACCCCATTATCGCGACCAATTTGGTCCGTGGAGCCGGGGCGAGATGCAGCCGATGCTGTTCAGCCGGGCGGCGGTCGATGCACGCGTCGTTGGCCGCACCATTCTTCACCCTCCCAAAGTTTGAATGGCTTTGCGTCGCGTCGGCGCAGGCCTAAGTCCGCGTCATGCGACACGATGACAATCTCACCGCCGAGCGGGCGACCTTCGTAACCCATCTCGAATGCTCGATGACGGGCGAACGCTACGAAGCCGATCAATTGCACGGCCTCTCGCGCGTGGGGCGGCCGCTGCTGGTGCGGTACGATCTCGCGGGTGCGGGACAAGCGCTGACCAAGGAAGTGCTGGCGGAACGGCCGGCGGATCTGTGGCGCTATCGCGAATTGCTGCCGGTGCGGCACACCGGGAATGTCGTCAGCCTGGGCGAGAATGCCACGCCCATCGTTCCAATCGACAAGGTCGCGGCCGAGCACGGCGCGTCGAACCTGTGGGTCAAGGATGAAGGCCGGCTGCCGACGGGATCGTTCAAAGCGCGCGGGCTGGTGATGGCGATCGCCATGGCCAAGGAACTGGGCATCACGACGATCGCGATGCCGACCAACGGCAATGCCGGCGCGGCGGCTGCGGCCTATGCGAGCCGGGCCGGCATCGAGGCAGTGATTTTCTGCCCGGCGGATACACCCGAAATCAATGTCCGCGAGATCGCCGCGCAAGGTGCGCGGGTCTACCGCGTTAATGGGCTGATCGACGAGTGCGGAAAGCTGGTCGGACAGGGCGCCAAGGAGCGCGGGTGGTTCGATTTGTCGACGCTCAAGGAGCCGTACCGGATCGAGGGCAAGAAGACGATGGGGCTCGAGCTTGCCGAGCAGCTCGGCTGGCAGCTTCCCGACGTGATCTTCTACCCGACAGGTGGCGGCACCGGGCTGATCGGGATGTGGAAGGCATTCGACGAGATGGAGGCGCTCGGCTGGACCGGTAGCGCGCGGCCCCGGATGGTCGCGGTGCAGGCCGAGGGCTGCGCGCCGATGGTGCGGGCGTGGGAGCAGGGCGAACGGCATGCGACGCGCTGGGAGAATGCGCATACCGTGGCGGCGGGCATCCGCGTGCCGCAGGCGGTCGGCGATTTTCTGATCCTCGACGCAGTGCGCGCCAGCAATGGCTTTGCCATGGCGGTGAGCGATGCGGCGATCGTTCAGGCGGTGGACGATGCCGCACGCAAGGACGGGCTGCTGCTATGTCCCGAGGGCGGGGCGACGCTGGCGGCGTGGCGCGAGGCGCTGGCCACGGGGCTGGTCTCGCCCGACGATCGCGTGTTGCTGTTCAATTGCGCGACGGGCCTCAAATATCCGATGGCCGATCAGTCGCGTGACCTCGACAAGGACCGCCCGATCGACTGGGCGGCACTCTAACAAAAATTGGTTTCGCTCCCGAACGTTTCCGTGGCTATGCTTGTGAGCAAGCGACCAGGGAGCATGCGATGGCCACCGACTTCACGCTCAACGGCAAGCCGACCCGCTTCGATGGCGATCCCGAGACGCCGCTGCTCTGGGTGCTGCGCGACCATATGGGCCTTACCGGCACCAAATATGGCTGTGGTATCGCGCAATGCGGGGCGTGCACCGTGCACCTGGAGGGCAAGAGCCGCCGCTCGTGCGTGACACCGGTGAGCATGGTTTCGGGCAAGAAGGTCACGACCATCGAAGGCATTGCGGGCAAGACGGCGGAGGCGGTGCAGAGCGCCTGGGTGGCGATCGACGTGCCCCAATGCGGCTTCTGCCAGTCGGGCCAGGTGATGTCCGCTATCGGCCTGCTCGCGCAGAAGAAACGCGTGACCGACGCGGATATCGACAGTGCGATGGCGGGGAACATCTGCCGGTGCGCGACCTATACGCGAATACGCCAGGCGATCCACGACGCCTCCGCGAAGTTGGGAGGCTGATCATGAACGCATCGCTACCCACCCGCCGTGACCTGCTCCAATCCTCCGGACTCGTGCTCGGGCTCGCGCTGCCGATGCGCGGGATGGCGAAGAGCGCCGCGGCGCCGCAGTTCGCACCCAACGCATTCGTCCGCGTGTCTCCGGACAATCTCGTCACCGTGGTGATCAAGCATATCGAAATGGGCCAGGGACCCGCGACCGGGCTGGCGACGATCCTGGCGGACGAGATGGACGCCGATTGGGCGCAGGTCCGTGTCGAGTTCGCGCCGGCTAATGACGCACTCTACAAGAACCTCGCCTTCGGAACGATGGGGACCGGCGGATCCTCGGCGATCTCGAACAGCTGGATGCAGATGCGCAATGCCGGCGCTGCGGCACGCGCGATGCTGGCCGAAGCGGGCGCCAAGCGTTGGGGCGTACCGGTATCGGCCGTGAAGGTCGCGAAGGGCATTGTCTCCTCGGGCAAGAACAAGGCGAGTTTCGGCGAGCTGGCGGCGGACGCGGCGGCGCTCAAGGCACCCGAAAAACCCATTCTCAAGACCCCCGACCAGTGGACGCTGATCGGCACCGACCTGACCAAGGTCGACAGCGCTACGAAGACCAATGGCAGCGCCATGTTCACGATGGACGTGCAGCGGCCAGGCATGGTCCACAGCGCGATCCTGCATCCGCCGGCATTTGGCGGCACGGTCGGCAAGGTCGTCGACGCCGCCGCGCTGGCGACGCCGGGCGTACTCGCGGTCAAGGCGCTGCCGCAGGGCGTGGTCGTCTATGCCAAGGACAGCTATGCGGCGATGAAGGGCCGCGCGGCGCTCGACGTGACCTGGGACCTGGGCAGGGCCGAAAAGCGGACGAGCGAGCAGCTCTACAAGACCTATGCGGAGGCAGTGGACAAGCCGGGCAACAAGGTCGAAGCCGCGGGCGATGCGGGTGCCGCGATCGCGGGATCGGTCAAGACGCTCGAAGCGACCTATCTTTTCCCCTTTCTCGCGCACGCGCCGATGGAGCCGCTGGATGCGGTGATCGAGATGACCGGCGACAAGCTCGACGTGTGGATGGGCAGCCAGTTCCAGGTCGGCGAACTGGGCGCGATCTGCGGGACGCTCGGCGTGCCGATGGCCAATGCGACGTTGCACGAGCAGTTCGCCGGCGGCAGCTTCGGGCGGCGCGCGACGCCGGCGATGGAGTTTGCAATAGAGGCGGCCAGCGCGTTCAAGGCCTATGGCGGCAAAGCGCCGGTCAAGCATGTCTGGATGCGCGAGAACGATATCCGCGGCGGGCGCTATCGCCCGCTGACGGTGCACAAGCTGCGCGGCGGGATCGACGCGGCGGGCAATATCACCGGCTGGGAACAGGTCGTCGCCTCGCAAAGCTTCTTCAAGAACACGCCGATGGAGGCGATGGGCGTGAAGAACGGGATCGACGATTCGCTGACCGAGGGCATCGCCGATGCCTATCATTTCCCGGCAAGCTATATCGGGCAGCACATCATGGACGGCGGCGTGCCGACGCTGTGGTGGCGATCGGTGGGGAATACCCACACGGCCTATGCGGTCGAGGCATTCCTCGACGAACTGCTGGCGATGGGGGGCAAGGATGCCGTCGCGGGGCGGCTCGCGCTGATGAAGGAAGCGCGGCTCAAGGGTGCGCTGACCAAGGTCGCCGAACTCGCGAACTGGGGCGGCAAGGTGCCCGCGGGCAGGGCGCGCGGCGTGGCGGCATGGAAGAGCTTCAGCTCTTATGTAGCGCAGATCGCCGAAGTCTCGGTGGGGCCGGAGGGCGTGCCGAAAGTGCACAAGGTGTGGTGTGCGGTGGATTGCGGCATCCCGGTCAATCCCAATGTCATCCGCGCGCAGATCGAGGGCGGGATCGGCTATGGCCTGGGGCATGCGCTTTATTCCGAAATCGTACTGGGCGAGGGTGGGGTGGTGCAGCAGGGCAATTTCGACAGCTATCGCAGCCTGCGCATCGGCGAGATGCCCGAGGTCGAAGTTGCGATCATCAAGTCGACCGAGAGTCCCACAGGCGTAGGCGAGCCGGGGCTTCCTCCCGCCGCGCCTGCGGTTGCCAATGCTTGGCGCAAGCTGACGGGCAAATCGGTGCGAAGACTTCCCTTCATCCATGGAGACAATGCATGAAGGCCGGTGTCATCGCACTGGGCGCCGCCGCGCTGATCCTGCCGCTGGCGATTGCCGCAGCGCCCGATCAGGCAGTGGTGGAGCTCAAGCCAGTCAGCGCCTTCGCCGCGATTGCCGACAAGGATGCGCGCGCAGTCGCGATCTTCGAGGAGATGGGCAAGGTTATCCAGCATCCGCGCTGCGTGAACTGCCATCCGCGCACCGATCGTCCGCTCTCCGGCGACAAGCAGGTGCCGCACATCACGCCGGTGACGCGGGGCCCCGACGGGCACGGCGCGCCGGGGCTCGAATGCTCGACCTGCCACGGCCCGCGCAACGTCGCCTTCGCCAACGGTACGGGCAGCATCCCCGGGCATCCCGAATGGCATCTCGCGCCCAAATCAATGGCGTGGGAAGGCAAGTCGCTCGGCGCGATCTGCGAGCAAATCAAGGACCGCAGGCGCAACGGCGGCAAGACGCTCGCCCAGATTGCCGAGCATAATGCGCATGACAGCCTGGTCGGTTGGGGCTGGAATCCGGGGCCAGGGCGGCAGAAGGTGCCGGGGACGCAGGCCGAGTTTGGCGAACTGACGCGGGCGTGGGTGGCGGCTGGAGCTAAGTGTCCGAAGGCTTAGCGATTGTTGCGCTAGCCTTTCGCCCATTCAACCCTTGGATCCTCGAAATCCACTATGTCGCGCAATTCCCAGACGTTTGCATAACCATATCCCACCAGATTGATGAAAGTCTGGATGTTGAGCGCCAGCGCCGCCGATTTGAGGGCGACGGGAGCGCGATGGTTCGAGAAGTTATTGTTGCAATAAATCAGGATCGGGCGGCCGCCATGCTTGCCGATCACCTCCGCCAGCGCCTCCGCGGTGAAGTCGGTGAGCGGCAAATTGACTGCGCCCTTTATGTGACCGGCCGCGAACTTGTCCGCCGAGCGCGCATCGAGGATCAGCGCGCCCTTCTCCGCGGCCTTGGCCTTGAACGCGTCGAAGCTCAGCAGCCTTTCGGCGCGCAGCGCGCGAACGTCACGGGTGAGCGTGACGAAGCCGGCATAATCGATTTGCGGATTGGCCTTGGGCGCGGGGTCTTCGGGAAGCGCCAGGAGCAATGCAAGCGCAGTGAGCAGCACGAGAGCCTCCATCGATCGGGGGCGTAACAAGTCCGCCTTCGCTGCTGCACCGGGCATGAACGATTGCACGCTCGCGCCGTCGCGCTATCACCTTCCAGCAACGCAATAGGGGATGATGCGATGGCCAGCCTGTTTCGCCTGAAGATGATCGTCGCGGCGCACGAACGGCCGCCCGAGCATCAGCTTCAGCGGACGCTTTCCTGGCCGCATCTGGTGGCACTCGGCGTCGGCGCGATCGTTGGCACCGGCATCCTGACGCTGATCGGCGTCGGCGCCGACCGCGCAGGGCCGGCGGTCATCCTCTCCTTTGCAATTGCCGGCGCGATCTGCGCGTGCGCGGCGCTGGCCTATGCCGAGATGGCGACGATGATCCCAGCATCGGGCAGCGCCTATACCTATAGCTATGCCGTGCTCGGCGAAGTGATCGCCTGGGTGGTCGGCTGGAGCCTGCTTGCCGAATATACATTGGTGGTGGCCACAGTCGCAGTCGGCTGGTCCGGCTATGCGACCGGGTTCCTCGACGGGCTCGGCGTGCATCTGCCCTACGCGCTGACGCATGGGCCGACCTTGGTCGATGGGCGGATTGCCGAATGGGGTGTCAACTTGCCCGCGCTCTTTATCGTGGCGGTGGTCGCAGGGCTGCTGCTGGTCGGCACCAAGGAAAGCGCCACGCTCAATGCGATCCTGGTGGTGGTCAAGATCATCGCGCTGGCGGTGTTTGTCGCGGTTGCGTTGCCTTATTTCAATGGTGCCAACCTCGAGCCGTTCTCGCCCTTCGGGTTCGCTGCGCACAGCGTTGCCGGCGCCGATGGCAAGATGGTCGAGCGCGGGGTGATGGCCGCGGCGGCGATCATCTTCTTCGCGTTTTACGGCTTCGACGCGATTTCTACGGCGGCGGAGGAAGCCAAGAATCCGGGACGCGATCTCGCGATCGGCATCGTCGGCTCGATGGTGGTGTGCGTGGCGATCTACATGATCGTCGCCGTCGCCGCAGTGGGGGCGCTGGCCTATACGAATTTCGCCGACAGCCCCGAGCCGCTGGCACTGATCCTGCGCGGGATCGGCCAGCCCGGCGCGGCGGCATTCCTCGCCGCGAGCGCAGTGATCGCGCTGCCCACCGTGATCCTTGCGTTTCTGTACGGGCAGAGCCGAATCTTCTTCGTGATGGCGCGTGACAATATGCTGCCGGCCGGTCTCGCCAAGGTTTCCAAGCGGGGAACGCCGGTGCGGATCACGATCTTCACTGCTTCAGTTGTGACGTTCTTCGCAGCATTCTTCCCGATCGATCAGATTGCGGCGCTGGCCAACGCAGGCACATTGACTGCTTTCGCCGCGGTCGGGCTGTGCCTGCTGGTGATGCGTCGCCGTGCGCCCAATGCCGAAAGGCCCTTCCGCACACCCGCAGCGTGGCTTGTCGGGCTCGGCGCGATCTTCGGCTGTGTATATCTGTTTGTAAGCTTGCCGCACGAGACACAGATCCTGTTCGGCATCTGGAATCTGATCGGGCTGGGGCTATATTTCCTCTACGCCCGCAGAAACGTCGACAAAGCAGGCGTCTAGCAGCAATCGGCCGGAATTCCTGAATCTGCGACACCTATGCACGCGCTGCATGTGTGTTGCAGCCTTACCACAGCATGACGCAGAAATGTGTCTGCATCTTTACAGATTGTTTCTCACGCGGCACGAAAGGGCCAACGGGGTGCTGTGGGAGTGCCCTTCATCGCGTTCCGTAGAGAACGAATCTTCAGGGATCTGGCCATGCAGCTGCGTTATCGTCACTTTCTTCGTTACGGCTCCGCGCCGCTCGCTTTGGCACTCGGCCTGATCGCCAGCCCGGCGCTTGCGCAGACGGATCCGGCGCCCGCTCAGGACGCTCCAGCCGCCGCCCAAGACGAAGAGACTGTCGTCGTCACCGGCTCGCTGTTTCGCCGCACCGATACCGAGACGCCTTCACCGGTGACCGTGCTGACTGCGGATTCGCTCCAGAAATCGGGCATCACCACGGTGGCCGATGCAATCCGCTCGGTTTCGGCGGATAGCGCCGGCTCGATCGGCGTCGGTTTCCAGAGCGGCTTCTCGGCCGGCGGCTCGGCGGTTTCGCTGCGCGGCCTCGGCGTGTCGTCCACGCTCGTGCTGGTCGATGGCCTGCGCTCCACCAATTTCCCGATCAGCGACGATGGGCACAACGCCTATGTCGATCTCAACTCGATCCCCTTCAGCCTGATCGAGCGCGTCGAAGTGCTCAAGGACGGCGCCTCGTCGACCTATGGCGCGGACGCGATCGGCGGCGTGGTCAATCTCATCCTCAAGAAGCAATTCACCGGCATCGATGCCCGCGGCCAGGCCGGCGTTTCGCAAGAAGGCGATGCGAGTCATCAGCGCCTGTCGCTCACCGCCGGCTACGGCGACTATGAGACGCAGGGCTGGAACATCTACCTGAACGGCGAATTCCAGCAGGACGGCCGCGTCAGCAACAACAGCCGTGGTTTCCCCTACAACAACCGCGACCTGACTTCGATCGGCGGCAACGACAACAATGCGGCGGATAATTCGCTGACCACCGCAACGCCGAATGCAGTCGTCGTGCGCGTCAACCAGTCGAACCTCAACAATCCGCTGACCGGTTCGGCCACGGCGCTGAGCACGCAGTTCCAGACGCTGAACACGAACTGCGCGTACGGCACCTACACGCAGACCAGCGCCGCGGTGAACGGCCTCGGCTGCAAGCACAATATCGAAGACGAATATTTCCAGCTCGCGCCGCTGCAGCGCAAATGGTCGATCAACGGCCGCGCCAGCGTTCGCCTGTCGGACAATATCGAGGCGTATCTGACCGGTAGCTATTCGAACAGCTATGTCAGCATCCTCAACGCGCCGCGCGCGATCCGTAACACCCAGCCTTATGGCGGCGCCCCGGCGCTCGCCTCGAGCAACCCGGGCATCGTGCTTCCGGTCTATATCTGCACCGCAGGTGTCAATTGCGCGACCGTGGGCGCGCCCGGCCGCGCGCTCAATCCGAACAACCCCTATGCCGCAGCCTTTGCCGCGGATCCGGCCAACGGCGCTGCGCGCATCTATTACCTGTTCGGAGATATCCTTGCAGGCAGCGACCGCACCAACGAAGTGTATCGCTTCGCCGGCGGCCTGCACGGCACGATCGGCGACGACTGGACCTGGCGCATCGACGGCGTTTACGCCCGCGATGAGCTCAAGATCGTCCAGCACGGCTATCTGAACATCGCCAACACGCTGAACGCGATCAACACCGGCTCGTACAATTTCGTCAATCCATCGCTCAACAGCGCGACGGTGCGCAACTTCATCGCGCCGGACAAGATCACGCCTTCCTTCTCGCAGATGACCTCGGTCGATGCGTCGATCACCAAGCAGCTGTTCGATCTTCCGGGCGGCCCGCTGATGCTGGCCATCGGCGGCCAGGTTCGCTGGGAGGAGCTGGAGAACAACAACCAGAACGCGGCGCTCGATACCTACAGCCTGACCACGTCGTCGGCCTTCGGCAAGCACACCGTCTCCGCGGGCTATTTCGAAATCCAGGCGCCGATCCTCGACATGCTCGAAGTCAACGCATCGGGCCGCTACGATCATTATTCCGAAGGCTTCGGCCGCTTCTCGCCAAAGATTGGTGCGAAGTTTACCCCCATCAAGCAGCTCGCCATCCGCGGCACTTACTCGAAGGGCTTCCGCGCGCCGACCTTCGCCGAATCGGGCCCGCGCTCGTCTTATGCGGGCTTTGTGACGACGACGCCGCCCGCCAACTTCCAGGCTGCGCATGGCGGCACGACCAATCCATACAGCCTCGCCTATTCCGTCGGCCGCGGTTTCGTCGGCAACCCGAACTTGAAGCCCGAGACCTCGCGCAGCTTCACGGCCGGCGCGATCTTCGAGCCGTTCAAGTGGCTCAGCCTGACGGTCGATTATTACAATGTGAAGAAGTCGAACCTGATCGCGAACGGCCCAGACGCCGGGCGGGCAATCACGGCTTATTATACCCAGACCAATCTCGCGGCTGCGACTGCCGCCGTCGCGGCGATCGGTCCGGGCTATTCGGTCAACACGGTCGACGGCATCGATCCGCTGTTCCCGAGTGCGCTTCCGCGCGTGCTGATCATCAACGCGCCGTTCGTGAACGTGAACGCGGATTTGACGACCGGCCTCGATTTCTCGGCGACATTCCGCGCGCCGCTGAGCGACGGGGTGCGTTTGACCAGCCGTGTCGAAGCCACGCACGTGATGCTGTATAATCGCCACACGACGACTGGCATTCAGCGCTTCGCCGGTACGCTTGGGCCGTACGATCTGTCGTCGGGCAACGGCACGCCGAGCTGGCGCGGCAATTGGCAGACTACGCTCGACCTGGAAGACTTCTCGCTGAGCGCGACCGCTTATTATGTCGGCAAGATCAAGGCTGTCGCCACCGATCAGGGCAATCTGTCGACCTCGTGCACGGCCAGCCTCTACAAGGCTCCACTCGCCGGCGACCCGAACAGCGAGCGCTTCTGCTTCGTGAAGCAGTTCGTCACCGTCGATGCCAACGCAACGTGGCGCGTGAACGACGATTTCACCTTCTACGTGAACGTCGGCAACCTGTTCAACGCGCGAGCGCCGATCGCTCCGGCATCCTATGCCAGCTCGCCGAACTTCCTGACCACCTGGCACTATGCCGGCCTGATCGGGCGCAAGTTCACGGCAGGAGCGTCGGTCCGCTTCTGATCGCATTTACCTCGCAAACTTTGACGGCGGTTCCTTCGGGGACCGCCGTTTTCTTGTGGGGAAGGCACAGGCTGGCTAAGCGCTGAGCGGAGCATTCAGGAGAATATGGACGTGAAGCGAATGATATTGCTGGCTGGGCTGGCGAGCTTATGGAGCGTGACGGCATGCGGGCAGACCCCGCCCGACCGGTCGCAGGATACCGCCTGGATCAACGGCCAGTCGCTTGCGCTGGCCAGCCTCAAGGCGAGTGACGGCTGGCAGAGCCTGGAGAAGGGCTTGCGCTGGCGGCGGGTCAAGGGCGACGGCAGCGGCAAGCATCCGGTGGTCACCGACACGGTGACGCTGCATTATGCGGGCAAGCTGACCGACGGGACCGAATTCGACAGTTCCTATGCGCGGGGCGAGCCTGCCAGCTTCCCGCTCGATCAGCTTATCGAGGCGTGGCAGCTGGCGGTGCCGCAGATGGGGATTGGCGACACGATCGAGCTCGCAGTGCCATCCGAGCTTGGCTATGGGCCGCGCGGCAAGGGTCCGATCCCGGGCGGCGCGACCTTGTTGTTCAAGATCGAGTTGCTGGCAATTGGCGGATAAATCCCAGAGCGGTTCAAACAAAAAGGGACGCCCTACCGGCCGGCAGGGCGCCCCGTTTCGTTGGTTTGCCAATGACTTAGGCCGCGAGGTTACGCAGCACATACTGCAGGATGCCGCCGTGCAGGAAATATTCCAGCTCGTTGACGGTATCGATGCGGCAGCGGGTCATGAAAGTTTCGACCGTGCCGTCCTCGCGGGTGAGGGTTACTTCCACGTCCTGGCGGGGGCGGATCTTGGCAACATCCTTGATCGTGTAGACGTCGCTGCCCTTGAGCTTGAGGGTTTCGCGGGTGAGGCCTTCGGCGAACTGGAGCGGGAGGATGCCCATACCGACCAGGTTAGAGCGATGAATTCGCTCGAAACTTTCGGTGATCACGGCGCGGACACCGAGCAGATTGGTGCCTTTGGCGGCCCAATCGCGGCTCGATCCGGTGCCATATTCCTTGCCGGCGATGATGACGAGCGGGGTGCCGTCCTTTTTGTGGCGCATGGCGGCGTCGTAGATTGGCATTACCTGGCCGTGATAGCGGGTCATGCCGCCTTCGACGCCGGGGACCATTTCGTTCTTTATCCGGATGTTGGCGAAGGTGCCGCGGGTCATGACCTGATCGTTGCCGCGGCGGGCGCCGTAGCTGTTGAAGTCCTTGCGGCTGACCTGATGCTCCTGGAGGAAGGTGCCCGCGGGGCTGTCTGCCTTGATCGAACCGGCTGGCGAGATATGATCGGTGGTGATCGAATCTCCCAATATCGCCAAGGGCTTGGCCTCGATAATGTCCTGGACCGGAGCGGGGGTCATGGTCATGCCGTCGAAGTAAGGCGGATTGGCAATGTAAGTCGAACCGGCACGCCAGGCGTACGTATCTGAAGTCTCGACGTTAATCTTGCGCCAATGATCGTCGCCCGCATAAACGTTGGAATATCTTGCGCGGAACATGCGGTCGTCGATGTTGGCGTCCATCATTTCCTGGACTTCCAGGTTCGTGGGCCAGACGTCCTTGAGGTAGACGGGGCCGTCAGTGCCTTCACCCAATGGCGTCTCGTACATGTCCTCGGTCACCGTGCCCTTGAGCGCATAGGCGACCACCAGCGGCGGCGAGGCGAGGAAATTGGCGCGGACGTCCGGCGAGACGCGGCCCTCGAAGTTGCGGTTGCCCGACAGGACCGAGGCGGCGACGATGTCGTTGCCGTTGATCGCAGCCGAGATCGACTCCTTCAGCGGGCCCGAATTGCCGATGCAGGTCGTGCAGCCATAGCCGACCAGGTTGAAGCCGATCGCGTCCAGATCCTCGGACAGGCCAGCCTTGTTGAGATAATCGGTCACGACCTGCGATCCCGGCGCGAGCGAGGTCTTCACCCAGGGCTTGCGCGTGAGGCCCAGCGCCCGCGCCTTGCGCGCGACCAGGCCCGCGGCGATCAGCACCGAGGGGTTCGACGTGTTGGTGCACGAAGTGATCGCGGCGATCACGACGTCGCCATCGCCAATGTCATGCTCGGCGCCGGCGACCGGCACGCGCACGGCATGGTCCTTCTTATAGACCTTCATCAGATCGCCGTTGAACACTTCGTCGACGCTATCGAGGCTGACGCGGTCCTGCGGGCGCTTGGGGCCGGCGAGGGAGGGGCGCACGCTGCTCATGTCGAGCTCGAGCGTATCGGTGAAGATCGGATCGGGCAGCGAGGCATCGTACCACATGCCCTGCGCCTTGGCGTAGGCCTCGACCAAGGCGATCGTCTCGTCGGGGCGCCCGGTCAGGCGCATATAATCCATCGTCTTGTCGTCGATCGGGAAGAAGCCGCAGGTGGCGCCATATTCGGGCGCCATGTTGGCGATCGTCGCGCGATCGGCGAGCGTCATCGCGCCCAAGCCCGGGCCAAAGAATTCGACGAAGCGGCCGACCACGCCCTTGGCGCGCAGCATCTGGGTGACGGTGAGCACCAGATCGGTGGCGGTGATGCCCTCGGCCAACGCGCCGGTGAGCTTGAAGCCGACGACTTCGGGGATCAGCATCGATACCGGCTGGCCGAGCATCGCGGCCTCGGCCTCGATCCCGCCCACGCCCCAGCCAAGCACGCCCAGGCCGTTGACCATCGTGGTGTGGCTATCGGTGCCGACCAGCGTGTCCGGATAGGCGATCTTGGCGCCCGTGGGGTCCTTGGACGACCAGACCGACTGGGCGATATATTCCAAATTCACCTGGTGGCAGATGCCCGTTCCGGGGGGCACGACCTGGAAATTGTCGAGCGCCTTCGATCCCCATTTGAGGAACTCGTAGCGTTCATTGTTGCGCTCATATTCGATCTCGACATTCTGCTCGAACGCCTTGGGCGTGCCGAACTCGTCGACCATCACCGAGTGATCGATGACGAGGTGGACGGGAACCTGCGGATTGATCTTGCCGGCATCGCCGCCGAGCTTGGTGATCGCATCGCGCATCGCCGCCAGATCGACGACGCAGGGAACGCCGGTGAAATCCTGCATCAGCACGCGGGCGGGGCGATACTGGATCTCGCGGTTCGAGCGGGCATCCTTCTGCCAATCGACGATCGCCTGGGCATCCTCGCGCGTGACGGTCTTGCCGTCCTCGAAGCGCAGCATGTTCTCGAGCAGCACCTTCATGCTGAAAGGGAGCCGGCTGATATCGCCGAGCTTCGCCGCGGCCTTGGGCAGCGAATAATATTGGTAGGTGGAGGTCCCGACGGTGAGCGTGTCGCGGGTGCCGAGATTGTTGTTGCCGACGGCGGTCATTTTGACGCGGGTCCTTCCCTGTATGTGCGCCGCAGCTGGTGGGGCGGGGAGGCGGGCGGTGGAGCCCGCGCGGGCACGCCGGTGCTGCGGATGCGAAGAGTCGGGAGGCCGATAGCAGGGGGGAGGGGTGGGGGGAAGGGTGTGGAGCATGGCATGAATACAAGGCAGCGGCGGGACAGCATTGATAGTCGCAGCCCGTTTCGCTAGGTTGATACTCGCATTAGGATGGGGGACTCATGCTTCCTACAGTATTCCTATCTCTTTCGGGAAACGACGTTGAGTTTGTCCAGAGGGTTCATGACTTTCTTCCGGACGGTTTGGCGTATTTCTATCCCAAGAGCTTTAAAAACGGCGAAGACTTGATCGTTGCAATGGAACAACGCGTTCCAGACGCGACCATTTTCGTTCTTTTTGCCTCAAAAAAGTCGCTAGATTCCCCTTGGGTAGGATTCGAAATTGAGCGAGCTCGGCTTGAGAAAATCAAGCGCAAAAATTTTAGAATATTAGTATTCCCCTTAGAGCCAGATTTCTCAGCCACCGACCTCCCTGCGTGGATGAGAGAGTTCTGGATACCGAAGGCAGGGTGGACTTCGCGTGACATCGCTCGATATATTCGACATGTTTTAGCCCAGTCATACTTTAGCGACCGGGGACAGCAAATATTCGGGCGCGGGACTCTGATTGACGCCGTGATACGTGCGTCGCAGGAGGCCACCTTCCGTGCCGGAGTTGCGCCTAACGTATTGCTATTCGCCGGTAACGACGGGGTAGGCCGAAGGACTGTATCAAAAGAATTTCTGCTCAGAAACTTTCCCACACGGCCCGAACTAAATTTCGGACCGGAGTTCTCGTTTCCGCAATTCGCCGATTTGGAAGATATTTATCGCGCGCTCCGTCAGGAGATAGAGGCTAATTTTACGATTAGCGGATTTTCCGCCGACCTCCGTGAATTTCGAGCCCTAGGTGCGACGGAGCAATGCGCTGAAATCGTCCGCAATATCGCCCATTTTGGCGAGATGGGTCAGGCTGTGACTATCGCCACGGGGAATGGCATATTTGAGGATCGAGGGGTACTTAAATTCTGGGTCCCAAGTCTATTTAGTGAGATGGCTAAATCCGCAAATGCAAAATTGTGCCTTATAACGTATAGATTAGTTCGTGAAGGCGAACTTCGGCAGTATTCCAATGTATTGCAATTTTCCGTTCCGGCCTTGTCAGATGCAGACGTTCGGGCGCTTATGATATCCGAGGCTGTCGTTCTCGGTGGAGTTCTCACTCTTCCAAAAGGTAACATAATGAGTGCGATTGGAGGTCACCCTCAAATTGCAAAAATTGCGACCAAATTAATTATGGATCAAGGCCCTGCCGTACTCGAAAATAATCCGAAACAATTATTTGATATTCAGGAAGAGATACTTAGCGAATCGCTGGATTTTGATACGAAATCTCCGATTGAAAAGGATGTGCTCTCATTACTGAGCTGGGTGCCGCAGCTTGGCAGTGACATTCTTCTCAGTACGCTTGTCAATAAAGAAACACTAGCGAAAACAGTGTCGGATGTATTGGCCGGTTTAGAGAGGTCTTGCTTAATTCAAGTGAGTGGTTCGAATTACTCCATCGCCTCTCCTATTAGATTGCTGTTTAGGAGAAAGCATGGATATGGGTCTCTGGACCTCAGAAGCAATTTTGCTCGTGTGTTGAAAGATGAATGGGCGCGGGCGGCCGCCGACGATGAACTCCGCACTGAGCTATTTGATGCCATGATATTTATGGCCGCTCTTGAGGGTGGCACTTTAGATCCCGCATTTCGGGAGCTCTTACTACCTTCTACATTGCAGGAGATCGTACGATCCACTTACCTTAATCGTGATCAAGATGACAATGCTCTTCAGCGCGTCGTAACTTGGGGTTTGCCCGCAAGAACTTTAAAAATGGATGACACGACGCGCGAAGAGGTACTTTCATATGTCATTAGAGCTCAAGTTCGCTTAGGGCAAAAGCGCGAAGCCGAAGAACTTTTGAATTTCTTTGATAACAAGGGATATAGATCAAGGTACTATCTTCGTTCATTCTTTTTGCGACATACGGGAGAAAATCTTGTAGAGGCGGTGCGACTGCTGAAGCTCGCCTTGGGCGTCCGAAAATATTTTCATTCCGTTTTGGCTGATTTGGCAATTTGCTATCAGCGTTTGGGGCTATGGAAGGAACTGAAAATACTTTTGGACGAGCATGAGCAATATATAGTTAGAAATGCCGGCCTACTTGACGCAAAGGCAGCGCTATTAATTGGAGCAAGGCGGTTCTCAGAGGCGGAGGATGCTATTCGCGTCCTTCGAAATCATCCACAGGAGGATGGACGTGCGACTAGTAGAACGGCGATGATTATGATGCACAGGGACCAGAACTACGCGGGTGCGCAGGCGCTACTCACAGAAGCTTTGCTCAACCCCCGCGCGTCGGTTTTGCCTACCCGACGACTTCGTGGGATTGCGGCTGCCCATGCAGGTGACGTCGAAACAGCGCGCTCCGACATTGAATTTGTTAAGGGGAGGTCGGGCGGTATCGACGCCGGACACCGAATAGAAGCCCGCTTGAAACTTAGCCAAGGAAGATTCAGCGATGCACTGCAAGAGCTGTCAAAAGTTCGGACTGGGGGGTATCAGGATAGGCTTCTAAGGGCGCGTATTTTAGAAGCTCAGTCTAGAGATGTTTCTACGCCGTTGGCGGCCAGGCAGGCGGCGCAACGTGAAATCGAGGAATTGTTGAAAGGCCAAGGGATCGTGAGTGAATTTGAGGCGCAGAGCTTCTAGTAAAGTACTCACGCATTTTCCCTTCCAATGTAGGAAATCGCCCCATAACTAGCTTCGCTCCTTTGACTGGAGCGATTCATGGGCGACAAACCAACCGCACGGACACCGAAGCCGTTT
This sequence comes from Sphingomonas sp. AC522, assembly GCF_979258125.1. Lineage (NCBI taxonomy): Bacteria > Pseudomonadati > Pseudomonadota > Alphaproteobacteria > Sphingomonadales > Sphingomonadaceae > Sphingomonas > Sphingomonas sp. AC522. Next base: position 3,431,265 of record NZ_OZ409836.1, on the reverse strand, counting down.
GCGCGGTGGAGTGCGGATACCGAGCGGGCTTTCCTGCTTGCGCTGAAGATGACGGGTCAGGCGACCAAGGCGGCGGCGCAGATCGGGCGGAGCAAGAACTCGGTCTATACGCGCCGCAAGAACCATCCCGAATTTGCGCAAGCCTGGGACGCGGCGGTGGCGGAGCAGCAGGCGGCGTGGATCGCGGCCAGTGCCGCGCGGCTCGGGCCCGAGCTCGATAGCGATGAGGATAGCGCCGGCGGACGGCTGACGCCGTGGCGCGACCGGGCCGGCGGCTGGGACGCCCGCAAGCGGGGCTTGTTCCTGCGCAATCTGAAGCGCTGCAAGCAGGTGGCCGAGGCGTGCCGCGAGGCGGGGATGTCGGTTTCTTCCGCTTATTATCTGCGCGGGCAATCGCCGCGCTTTGCCGCCGCCTGGGCGAAGGCGCTGCGCGGGGACGCGCCGCCCTCGGTACTCGAAGCGGCGCTGGAGCGGGCGGTTAACGGCTGGGTCGAGCCGATCGTGGCGGGCGGCAGAATCGTCGGCGAGCGGCGGCGCTATTCGGATTCATTGCTGCGGGCGTTGCTGTTGCGCGACGGGCAGGCGGAGAAGGCGGCGCAGCGAGCGGCGGCACCGGGGGCGGGCGTGCCCCTGCAGCGGGGCAAGAAGGCGCGGGTGGCGCTGGCGCGCGAGACGGCCGAGGCTGCGGGCGGCTATTTCGGGGAGGGCTTTGCGGCGCCGGAGGAAACCGATGCGGTGCTGATGGCAAAGCTCGATGCGATCGAGCAGCGGCGGAAGCGCGCGGTGGCGGAAGCGCAGGCGCGCGACTGGGCGCGCTGGCGCGAGACCTGGGGGCGCTGGCGCGAGGCAGGGGGGCGCTGACGCGAGGCGGGGGCGGGCTGGGGCGTTGCCGCACTGCTGCCGCCGCTTTAGGCTCGCCCGGTTTGCGGGGAGGATGGGCAATGATGCGGTGGTTGGTGGCGTTGGCGCTGTGGGTGCCGGGAATGGCTTGGGCGCAGGTGCCCGCGGCGCCCGCGCCCGCGCCCGTATTGGCGCCGTGCCGGCAAGTGGCGGACATGCCCTTCGTGGCGATTGCGCCCGAGAGCGCGGCGCGGCTGGCGGAGATCGGGCTGGGGCGGGAGCAAGTGTTTGCGCTGATGCGCGAGACTTCGATCCCCGAGACCGGAGGCTGCTGGGCCGAGCCGGCGGGGAATTTCGACGGGCAGCTGATCTCGGTGGGGATGAGCCAGTGGAATTACGGGACCGGGAGCCTACAGCCGGTGCTGGGGGCGTGGAAGAAGCGGCTGCGGGGGAAGTTCGGACGGACGCGCAAGGCTCTGGCGCCGGTCTATGGCAAGTTGCTGTTCTCGCGTGATTGCCTGAGCGTGCCGGTGCGCGAGAAATGCCGCGCTGGGGTGCTCGCGGCGCATGGCGCGGACGGGCGGCTCAACCCGGTGCTGTTTGGCGAGCTGCGCGCGATCTTCGAAGGCGATGCGATGATCCAGGTGCAGGCGGATGCCTATGTGGCCTTGCTCGAGGCGTTGCGGCTGGACTTGCTGCGGGTGTTTCCCGGGCAGGCGATCACCTGGCGCAAGGTGCGCTGGGCGATGGACACCAAGATCCAGCAGGGCGGCTTTCCGGCGGACGGGGATCTGGCGCGGCTTCGCGGCAAGCTGGCGAAGATGCCCGAGGCCGAGCGCTGGGACCGGCTGCGGGCGGTGTTCGACTGGTATCGCGCCTCAGCGGCGACGATCGATCAGGACGGGGTGGGGCGCGACTGGAAATGGAACCATGCCGCTTGGAACTGCATGCTCGACAAGCGGCTGATCGACCCCGAAGCCTATGAGATGCTGCACCTGACATATATGCGAAGCAGGACCGCGATAGGAAATAGCGGGCGCTGGCAGGCGCTGACCTTCGAGCGGCGCGCCAAGATCATCCTGGGGGTGGGCAGCGTGAGCGGAAAGGTCGACGGAGCGTGTCCCCAAAGCGGCTGAGCGGCTTGGAACCGGGCGGGCGCGGGTTCATTGTGGTTCGAACGAAACAGGAGTTTGCGATGCGTGCATTGGTTGTGACGGCGATTGCGGGACTGGCCCTGGCCGGATGCACGAGCCCGGAGAAGAATGCGCGCTACATGGCCGGGCATTTTCGCGCCCAGGCCGATCTGATGCTGCCCGACGGGACGCCGGTGGGCACGGGGATCGCCGAGGAAGTGGATGGCGATATCCGCGTCATCGTCGAAGTGAAGGGGCTGCCGCAGGGCGTGCATGGCACGCACATCCACGCGGTCGGCAAGTGCGAGGCGCCGGACTTTACCAGCGCCGGGCCGCACTGGAATCCGAGCGCGCACCAGCATGGCAAGGAAAACCCGGCCGGCCCGCATATCGGCGACTTGCCCAACCTCCACGTCAAGGCGGACGGCCGCGACCAGATCACGCTGACGCTGAAGGGCGCGACCTTTGCCGGGCTGATGGACGAGGACGGCGCGGCTTTGGTCGTCCATGCCAATGCCGATGATTACAAGACCGATCCGAGCGGGAATTCGGGTGGGCGGATTGCCTGCGGGGTTTTCCAGTCGATGTAGTCTTGATCCTCCCCGGCACGGGGAGGATCTTTAGATCGCCTCCCCAGCCGCCCTTGCCCGCTCTTCCCGCGAGGCTTCGGCGGCGGGGACGAGGCGGTAGGCGGCGATGGCGCAGCCCAGGGCGATCGGGAGCGTGACCAGCAGCGACAGGATGCCGGTGCTGATGCTCTGGGTGAGATCGGCGATGCGGCCGGCCAGATAGGGTCCCAGCGCCAGGCCGACCAGGGTGGTGCCGATGAAGAAGGCGGCGGTGGCGGTGCCGCGCATGCGGGGGAGGACGAGATCCTGCGTCGCCGCGGCGGCGGATCCCAGCGCGCAGCTCGCCAGTATCTGGGTGATCGGGAGCATCGCGTAGAACAAGGTCTTGTCGGTGGTGGTGAAGGCCACGATCAGCGACGGCACCGGGGCGAGGCTGCCGAACAGGATGACCATGATCCGCCCGGCCGGGTATTTCTGGCGGAGGCGATCGGCGGTGATGCCGCCGAGCGTGACGCCGAGAAAGCCGCCGAGGATCGCCGGTCCACCGATCCACAGGCCGGCCTCGGCACTGGTCACGCCGAAGCTGATCGCGGCGTGGCTGGGGGCGAAACCGGCGACCGAATAAGCGAGAAAGGCATTGAGGCCGTAAGCAAGGACGACGCAGAGGAAGGCGGGGGTGCCGACGATGAGCTTATAAGTCGGTGCGTCGCGGCGGCGGAGCGACGAGGCCCAAGAGAAGACCGCATAGGCGCCGATCGCGACTGCGAGCCATTGATAGAGCGCGGCGGGGCTGCCGTCGAAGCGGATGAGCGCATAGGCCAGCCCGGAGATCACCGCGAGCGCGACGAGGTTCGAGACCAACGCCCGGTTCTTGGCCGCGCCGATCAGCGTAAGCGGCGGGATGATCGTGACGAGCTCTTCGAGGAAGCTCTTGAAGGGCGCGGGATGTTTGGGGGTGACCAGCCCCTCGGACCGCCCGCGGAGCGGCTCGCGCAGCGTGAAGACCCATAGCGCCAGCAACAGCCCGGGCAGGCCGACCGCCATGAACGCCGCCTGCCAGCCGACCAGCCCCCAGGGGCCGCCCGCAGGGTAGGCGGCATTCCAATTGTCGGCGATCGAGCCGCCGATGAACAGCGAGAAGCCGCCGCCGAAATAGATGCCAGCCGAATAGATTGCGAGCGCGGTGGCACGCTGGCGCTTGGGGAACCAGTCCGAGATCAAGGAATAGGCCGAGGGGCTGGCGGTGGCTTCGCCGACGCCGACGCCGATGCGGGCACCGGCGAGCTGGAGGCCGTTCTTTGCCAGACCCGAGATCGCAGTCATCGTCGACCAAAGCGCAAGCCCGATCGTCATCAGCCGGACGCGGTGCCAATTATCCGCCAGCCGCCCGAGCGGGATGCCGAACAGCGCATAGAAGACGCCGAACGCCGTGCCGTAAAGAAAGCCGATATCAGCCTGGCTGAGCCCGAGATCCTTGCGAATGTGCGGCGCCAAGATCGTCAGGATCTGGCGATCGATGAAATTGAGCGCGTAGACGAGGAACAGGACGAAGAGGACATACCAGGCATAGGGCCCGGCCTTGGCCTGAGCCTCGGGCGCAATGGGTGCGGTTGCCATGTCTCTCTCCCCCGTGTTTTGCGGGAGGCTAGCAGAGCGAATTCGATTTGCGAAAGGGCGGATTGTGCTGCGACTGCGGACCCTGCCTGCGCGTTCGACCTGCGAGCGTAGCCGCGCGTCGCGGATATCGCGCCCCTTCACTGACGGGAACATGACATGGCCGGTACGGCATTGGTGGTAGGCGCAAGCGGGATCGTCGGCAGCGCGACCGCGGAGCTTTTGCTCGAAAAAGGGTGGACGGTGCACGGCCTCTCGCGCCGCCCGACGGGCCAAGCCGGGATCCGCGCGGTCGCCGCCGATTTGCAGGATCGGGATGCGACGGCCGCGGCACTGGCGGATCTGCGGCCCGATGCGGTGTTCATCACCACCTGGCTGCGGCAGGATAGCGAAGCGGAGAATATCCGCGTCAATTCGGCGATGGTGCGCAATCTGCTCGACGCGCTGCGGCCGGGCGGGAGCACCGGGCATGTCGCGCTGGTGACGGGGCTCAAGCATTATCTCGGGCCGTTCGAAGCCTATGGGCAGGGCGTATTGCCGCAGACTCCGTTCCGCGAGGAGCAGGGCCGGCTCGATATCGAGAATTTCTATTATGCGCAGGAAGACGAGGTGTTCGCCGCGGCCGAGCGTGACGGCTTTTCGTGGAGCGTGCACCGCCCGCACACCGTCATCGGGCTGGCTGTCGGCAATGCCATGAACATGGGCACGACGCTGGCAGTCTATGCGACGCTTTGCCGCGAGACCGGACGCCCGTTCCGCTTTCCCGGTTCTGCGGCGCAGTGGAACGGGCTGACCGACATGACCGACGCCGGGCTGCTCGCCCGCCATCTGCTCTGGGCGGCAACTACTCCCGCGGCACGGAACCAGGCGTTCAACATCGTCAATGGCGATGTCTTTCGCTGGAGCTGGATGTGGGGCCGGATCGCGCAATGGTTCGGGATCGAGCCTGCGGGCTTTGACGGTTCGGTGCAGCCGCTGGAGGCGCAGATGGCAGGCGATGCGCCGCTATGGCGGGCGATTGCCGAGCGCGAAGGACTGGTCGAGCCCGACCTGCTGCGCCTGACATCGCCCTGGCACACCGATGCCGATCTCGGGCGTCCGATCGAAGTCGTCACCGACATGGGCAAGAGCCGCCGGATGGGCTTTACCGATTACCGGCCGACCGACGATGCGTTTCTCGACCTGTTCGCGCGGCTTCGGGCGGAACGGCTTATTCCGTGATGCGGTGATCCGCGATCAATCGATCGCGTCCGAATCCTTGTCCTCGATCGGGGCGACGAGCTCGCCCTTCTTGAGCGGAGAGAGGAGCTGGAGGGTGACCAGGGTCAGCACCGAGAGCATGACCGCGACATCGAGGCTGCCGAGCCCGACCGCAGTGCCGATCGCGCCGGTGATCCACAGGCTGGCGGCGGTGGCGGTGCCCTTGACCGAATCCTTGAGCCGCAAGATCGCGCCGCCGCCGATGAAACCCATGCCGGTGATCAGCCCCTCGACGATCCGCGCCATTGCCTCCGGGCTCTGTGCCGTGAGCGACTCCGATGCCTGGATGAAGCCGCAAGTGGCGACGGCGACGAGGGGGAAGGTGCGCAGGCCGGCGCTGCGCTCCTCGCGCTCGCGGTTCCAGCCGATCGGGAAGGCGAGAACATAGGCGATCGCCATCGCGACGAAATGGGGGAGAATGTCGAACGACTTCAGGCCGATGAGTTCTGCGAGCATGGATGTGATCATAGGCGCGATGGGGGAGGCGGGGTAGCGGGATTTGGGGGTCGCTATTCGATCTGGCTCCCCTCCCTGGAAGGGAGGGACCTATATACATGCGTGACCCAGATCGTTGCGGTGCTAGCTAAACCCAAGTTGGCGCGCTTAACTTAAAGCTGATATATATCAGGATCATCGCCGGACATAGCCTAGGGCTTCGACGACTGAGAGTGCAATTGCTCCCGCCCCAATGAGGGGGAGCATTGTGCCCCGATTTTTTATGCACCTGCGCGACGGTACGGACGTGTTGCTGGACGATGAGGGGGTTGAGATACCGGTCGCGGCAGTCCCAGACGCGGCCCTTGAAGCAGCGCGCGATTGCATCGCAGGCGACGCTCGCGCCGGACAGATTGATCTACGCTACAGCATCGACATTCACGATGAGCGGGGCACTATCGTGCATACGCTTCCCTTTGCGGACGCCATAACGATCATCCCGCCAGCCACGAAAAGCCCGGCGGGTTAGGCCGGGCTTTTGCTATTCGAGCAGGCTGCTCAAAACCTCAGCGGTGTTCGTATCCCGCTTTTTGCGGGCCTCCTTCTTGAGGAAGATCGCCAGATATCGCTGAGGTCCTGAAGCCCGGTCGGGCTAATGCCCTCGGGGAAGATCAGCGTAACGTCGCCCTCGTCGATCGGGAACACGGCCTTGCGCGTTTCCCGGGCTTCCACCCACCCCCAACCCCTCCCTTACAGGGAGGGGGGCTAGTGGCGCTTAGCCCATCGTCGCGTTGTCGATGACGAAGCGGTATTTGACGTCGCTCTTGAGCATGCGTTCATAGGCTTCGTCGATCTGCTGGGCGGAGATCATCTCGACTTCGGAGACGATGCCATGCTCGGCGCAGAAATCGAGCATCTCTTGCGTCTCGGCGATCCCGCCGATCAGCGAGCCGGCGATGGCGCGGCGCTTGAAGATCAGCGCCGAGATATCGGGCGAGGGATGGGCGTGCTCGGGGACGCCGACCAGGCAGAGCGTGCCGTCGCGCTTGAGGAGCGCGGTATAGGCGTCGAGGCTGTGGCTGGCGGCGACGGTGTTGATGATCAAGTCGAAGCTGTTGGCGTGCGCGGTCATTTCGTCCGCGTTGCGCGAGACGACGACCTCGTCTGCGCCGAGATCGAGCGCGTCCTGGCGCTTGGACTCCGACGAGGTGAAGGCCACCGTGTGTGCGCCCAAGGCATGCGCGAGCTTGACGCCCATATGGCCGAGGCCGCCAATGCCGACGATCCCGACCTTCTTGCCCGGGCCGGCATTCCAGTGGCGCAGCGGCGACCAGGTGGTGATGCCGGCGCAGAGCAGGGGCGCGGTGGCGGCGAGCTGGTCTTCCGAATGGCGGATGTGGAGGACGAACTTGTCGCTGACGGTGATGCGCTGCGAATAGCCGCCGAGCGTGTGGCCGGGCTCGTCCGGAGTGTCGCCATTATAGGTGCCGGTGAAGCCGTTCTCGCAGAATTGCTCCAGGCCTTCGGCGCACGAGGCGCAATGCTGGCAGCTGTCGACGAGGCAACCGACGCCGACTGTGTCGCCGATCTGGAAGCCGGTGACTTCCGCGCCGACCGCGCTGACATGGCCGACGATCTCGTGGCCGGGGACGCACGGATAGATCGTGCCGCCCCATTCGGAGCGGACGGTGTGGAGGTCCGAATGGCAGACGCCGCAATAAGCGATGTCGATCTGGACGTCGTGCGGGCCGGGCTCGCGGCGGAAGATCTGGAGGGGCTCGAGCGGCTTGTCGGCGGCGAGGGCGCCATAGGCTTGGACGGTCATGGGTGCGGGTCTCCGGGGGAAGGGCCGGAGATAGGGGCTGGCGGGGCGGCATCAACCGCCCGGGCTTGCCGCTGTGCCGCGGCTGTGAAAGAAATCGGGCAAAGGGAGATCGGACATGAAGAGGCGGACATTGTTGGGCGCGGCGATCGCGACGGTAGCAGGCGGCGGAACGGCGTTGGCGCAGGATGTCACGCGGTTTGCGCAGGGCACGCCGCTCGGCACGGTGCCGTTCCCGCCCGAAGTGTTCCGCGAGCGGCGGCAGCGGGTGATGGCGGCGATGAAGACGGGAATCGCCGTGCTCTATGGCGCCGAGAATATCGAGCATGGGCAGAGCGAAGAGGAAGCATCGCAGCAGATCGCCAATTTCGCCTGGCTGACCGGCATCGTCGACGAGCCGGGCGCGGTGCTGGTGCTGGCGCCAGCGGAGCGGACGGTGAAGGAATGGCTGCTGTTGCCCTCGCGCAATCCCGAGGCCGAGCGCTGGGATATCGAGCGGTTGGCGCTGGGCGAGGAGATGGAGCGGCGCACGGGTTTCCAGAAGGTGCAGCGGACCTCTGCGCTGGGCGGGCTGGTGACTGGTCTGGCGCAGCGGAACAAGGAATTGCGGTTCCTGGGGCCGATCGTGGCGCCAGGCGCGCCAGTGCCGGCGGTGCTGGACCTGTACGGCAAGGTCTCGCAGCGCGTGCCAGGGGCGCGGACGGTGGACGATACGGCGCTGCTGCCCTCGCTGCGCATCGTCAAGGAACCGCGCGAACTGGCGATGATGCGCAAGGCAGTGGACGCGACGCGGGCCGGGCATCTGGCGGCGATGCGCGCGGTGCGCCCGGGGATGACCGAAGGCGAATTGAAGGCAATCATGGAAGCCGCGTTCCGCGCCGCGGGGGGCAAGGGGCTGTCCTATCACTCGATCGTCGCATCCGGGCGCAATGCCGCGTCGCTCCATTATCGCGGCGGCAACGGCGTGATCGGCGCGGACGATCTGATCCTGATCGACGCCGCGGCTTCGGTGGGCGGCTATGCCTGCGACGTGACACGGACCTTCCCGGCGAGCGGGCGGTTCAGCGATGCCCAGCGCAAGACCTACGAGACGGTGCTGGCGGCGCAGGAGGCTTCGGTGGCGGTGCTGCGGGCGGGCGCGTTCTTCGAGGATGTCGACGCGGCGGCGCGCAACGTGATCCGAAAGGCCGGGCATGCCGACGATTTCTATCACGGCGTGGGCCATCTGGTCGGCACTGAGGTGCATGATGCGGGAGACATGTCGAAGCCGCTGCCCGCGGGCGCGGTGATCACGATCGAGCCGGGAATTTACGTGCAGGCGCAGAATTACGGGGTTCGGATCGAGGACCAATATCTGATCGGGGCGAACGGCGCCGAGCGGATGTCGGTGGGGATTCCGCGGACAGTGGCGGAGGTTGAGGGGTTCATGGCGCAGGGACGGTGAGCTCCTTGCTCCCCTCCCTGCAAGGGAGGGGTTGGGGGTGGCTTGCGAGCGCAGCGAGCGTCGCCCTCGGCAATGCAGCGCCGTCGAAGCATCGAGCCCCGCCCGCCGCTAACCCGCCCCTTCCCCCTCCCTTGAAAGGGAGGGGCTAAGAAGAGCCCAGCGCATAGCGCTCCACCGTCTCGTAGCTGGCGCCTTCGCGGCCGAGATGGCTCTCGTAGAGGTGGAAGTGGGTCAGCGTGAAGCTTGCGGACGCCAGGCCGGCGTGTTCGGCGAGGAACTTGTCGGTAGCGCCCGACGGGGCGTTCATGCGGGCGAGGGTGATGTGGGGGAGATAGGCGCGGCCTTCCGGGGGGTGGCCGGCGCGGACCAGGGCCTGGTCGATCTTCTTGTGGAGGCCAGCCAGCGCTTCGTGCGGGGTAACGCCGGCCCAGACGGCGTTGGGTCGGCCGCGGGTCTCGAACTGGCCGGTGCCCGAGAGGGCGACCTGAATTTGCGGGTGACGGATCGCGGCCAGCGCCAGCGCCGCGTCTTCCGCCACGTGGCGATCGACTTTGCCGATGAAACGCAGCGTGAGATGGAGCTGGTCGTCGCGCTGCCAGCGGGCGCCGGGGATGCCGCTTGTGGTGGCGAGCAACTGAACGCGGATCGCGGGGGGAAGGGGGAAGGCGATGAACAGGCGGTGCATTTTCCGTCCTTGCTCCCCTCCCTCAAAGGGAGGGGTCGGGGGTGGGTTGCGTGCTCGCTTCACTTCCGGCCTAGTGTTCAGCTCTTTTCGTATCGCCTGGACGCCACCCACCCCTAGCCCCTCCCTTCCAGGGAGGGGAATAGAAGGGCGTGCCGGCTGACCCCGGTTTCGCTTGAAAATCTGCCGTCTCAAGGCAATATTGGCGGTGACCGGCGTGCTGCCGGGCAAAGGAGTTTGGAATGGCAAATTGGTCTGATCCCCGGACGAGCGCCGCGCCCTATGCCGGCGTACAGGCCGAGGCCCGCGACGCGGGGCTTCGGGCGTATATGCTCTCCGTTTATAATTACATGGCCTCGGGCGTGCTGCTCACCGGCCTCGTCGCATTGCTCTTCGCATGGGGCGATCCCATCGAGGCTTCGCCGGCGTACCAGGTGTTCGCACAGGGCGGCCCGCTGGCGTGGATCATCGTGCTTTCGCCGCTGGCGATCGTCTTTGCGATGAGCTTCGGGCAGAATCGCATGTCGCAGGGCACGCTGCAGACGCTCTATTGGGCGTTCGCGATCCTGATGGGGCTGTCGCTGTCGACAGTGCTGCTGCGCTATACCGGCACTTCGGTCGCACAGGCATTCTTCGCCACCGCGGCGGGCTTCGCCGGGCTGAGCCTGTGGGGCTACACCACCAAGAAGGACCTGTCGGGCTTCGGCACCTTCCTGATCATGGGCCTGGTCGGCATCATCGTCGCCAGCCTGCTCAACCTGTTCTTCCGCTCGCAGGCGATGGATTTCGTCATCAGCGTGGCCGGCGTGCTGATCTTCGCGGGGCTGACCGCCTATGACACGCAGAAGATCAAGAGCATCTACGATCAGGTCGCGGGCACCGAGATGCAGGGCAAGGTCGTGATCATGGGGGCGCTGAACCTCTATCTCGACTTCATCAACATGTTCCTGTTCCTGTTGCGGCTGTTCGGCAGCTCGCGGAACTAGTCTTCGGACACAGGCGCAAAAAGCGGCCCGGCGATGCATAATCGCCGGGCCGTTTGCTTTTCGGGCGCCCGCGCTTTTTCCGGCGGAACGCGAATCGCGGGGAAGTCGTTACAGCAGGGCAACGCTCAGGAGAGTGCATGATGAATTCGAACCCGATCGACCCGGCGATGGACAGGATGTCGGTGGCACCGGGCCCCGAGAGTGAGAAGCCCGCGCCGGTGGGCTCGGCAGATGCCGGCACCGATGCATCGATCGCCGAGCGGCTCGAGCGCAATCCCGAGAGCAAGGAAGCGCGGCTCGACCGCGGGCTCGACGAATCGATGGACGCTTCGGACCCGCCGGCCTCCACCCAGCCGGTGCACAGCCATGGTGGCGGTGGCACGCTGCCGGAGAGCAGCGGCTTCGACCCCAAGAAGGAAGAGCGGCTCGCCGCAGGCAAGACCGAAGAGCCGGGCCTGGTCGAGCGCGTGCTCAACAAGATCGGCCTGGGATAAGCTCGCGTGCAGGCGTCTCCGGCCGGCGGCTGGCGCGCCAATCTGGTTCTGTATGCGGCGCTTGCCGCCAATCTGGGGATCGCCGTCGCGAAGTTCGTCGCGGCGGCGATCACCGGTTCGTCCTCGATGCTCACCGAGGGCGTCCACTCGCTGGTCGACAGCGGCAACCAGGCGTTGCTGCTCTACGGGCAGAAACGCGCGCGGCGGGCGCCCGATGCGCTGCATCCCTTCGGCTATGGCCGCGAGCTCTATTTCTGGGCGTTCGTCGTCGCGATCCTGATCTTCGGGCTGGGCGCGGGCATATCGGTCTATGAGGGCTGGCAGCATATCGCCGCGCCCGAGCCGCTCCACGATCCGACGATCAATTATATCGTGCTTGCCGTCGCGATCGCGCTGGAGGGGACGAGCTGGGGCATCGCGCTCAAGGAATTTGCCGCGGGCAAGGGCCAGATGGGCTGGTGGGAAGCCGTGCGTGAATCGAAGGATCCCACCGGGTTCATCGTGCTGTTCGAGGATTCGGCGGCGCTGGCCGGCCTGGTGGTCGCAGGGATCGGCATCTGGGCGAGCCACGCCTGGGACGATCCGCGGATCGACGGCGCGGCGTCGATTGTGATCGGCGTGATCCTGGCGGCCGTGGCGCTGCTGCTGGCGCGCGAGGCCAAGGGGCTGCTGATCGGCGAGCGGGCCGACCCCGGCATGATCGCCGAAATCCGCGCCACGCTCGATGCCGAGGCGGCGATCACGCATGTGAACCATGTCCGCACTGTGCACACCGCGCCCGACCGCGTGTTCGTCGCGATCAGCGCCGACTTTGCCGACACGCTGGCGATGGGCGAGGCCGAGACGCTGATCGAGCGGATCGAGGGGAAGCTGAAGGCCAAGCTGCCGGTGCTGAGCTCGATCTATATCCGGCCGGAGAAGCGCGAGGATGCAGTGGATCTGGCGCCGATCGGTTAGCGATTGTCTCTTTCGGGCAGAGCCTTAGACAGGGTTGCTGATACGAAGGGGCGCTAAGCATGACGATCGGATGGAATTGGGTGCGCGCGTGCGCGGGCGTGGTTGCGGCACTGGGCCTGTCGGCGGGGGCACCGGCCATGGCGCAGACATTCAAGGCCGTGAATTTCGAAACGGCCCCCCGGCCAGCCAAGATCGCCGCCGGCGGCACCGAAGTGACGCTGAGCCCGATTTCGGACGGCGAGGGCATGATCAAGGCTTCAGCGGCGATCAGGATCCCAGGCTATCCAGTACTGGTGGTCACCGAGGATGCGGCCGCGAACCCGGTCTTTGACCGCTGGGTGGGGATCGGCAAGCTGGCCGCGTCCGACCCCGCCGCCTCAGTGCTGCTCCAGGGCTTTACCGGCGGGGCGCATTGCTGCGCGACGCTGACGCTGGTGACGCCGTGGAACGGCACGCTCAAGACGCTGACCTTCGAAAGCATCGATGGCAGCGGCACCGAGCGTTTTCCCGAGGATATCGACAAGGACGGCGTGGTCGATTTCCAGCGGCAGGACGATCGCTTACGCTATCAATTCGCTTCCGGAGCCGGGAGCTTCAGCCCGCCGATACTGTACAATGTCCGGGGCGGCGAACTGGTCGATGTCTCGTCCGAGGCGCGCTTCGCACCCTTTTGGGAGGATTATGCGAAGGAAATGCGGGCCTTGTGCGCCGACCAGAATAGCCCGGAGCGCAATTCGCCGTGCGCGGCTTATGTCGTAGCGGGACAGCATCTGGGGCGCTTCGACGCAGCGTTGCACGACGCGAACACGCTGGCGAACAATGCGCCCGACGCGCAGAAGCCCGAGGCCTGCAAGGTCGATCTGGTCGATTATGCATGCCCCGAAGGGCAGGAGATGAAGTTCGCGACCTTCGAAGAGGGCCTGCGCTGGGTGCTGAAATACGGGAAGTCGAGCAACTAGGCGGTCAGGCGGCGAGCCCGAACCTTCGATCCTCGTCGTCATTGGCGGCGGGGCGCTCGACACGACGCGGCCGGCGCGCGCGCGGCGCGCCAGGGCGGCGGAAGCCCCGCAGGGCGGCGGTCAAGCGCGAGAAGCGCAGCGACGTGCCGGCGAGAGTCACGGCGACGAATATGTCGACCAAAGTGCCGATCTCGAACATCGCGATATAGGCCAGTGCCTCGGGCGCCATCAGCGTCATGACCAGCGCCAATTCCTCGTCGATCAACCAGAAGGTGCCGGCGAGGGCGGCGACGACGCCGACCGCGACGATGGCATTGCCACGCGAGATATGCGCGAGACCCCTGGCGGGCAGCGCGACCAGCGCGCGGTGGAGGAAGCGGCCAGCGGGCGTATCGGGGGCGTGGACCATTGCCGCCAGCAAGCCGAGAAACGTGACGATCAGTGCCATGCAGATCCACCCCCCGTTGCTGACAGCGAGGTGGGGAGACGCAGGGGCTTCGCCAAGGGGTCAGGCGAAGGCGATGGTCCCCGTCTCGGGATCGGCAGCGGTCAGCTTCAGCTCGAGCTTGTCGCCGGGCGCGCCCTTGGCAGTGAGGTTGGCGACGACGGGCAAGTCGCGGAGCTGGACGCGGGTGCCGCGGTCGGTGGCGTCGGTTACGATGGCGGTGAAGGTTTTGCCGATGCAATCCTGAAGCATCACGGCTTCGGCCAGGTCGATCACGGCGCGATCCACGCGGCCGGCGAGTTGATCGGCGCGGGCCATCACCGGCGGGAGCTTGGCGAAGGCTTGCTCGACTTGCGCGGGGACCGGCTGGCCATTGGCGATGGCGAGCGTGGCCTGGACAACATAGCGGTCCGCGAGGCGTCGCAGGGGCGCGGTGGCGTGCGCGTAGGTCGCGGCCATCGCGGCGTGCCACGGAGTCTCGTCGGGGGCATAGGGGGTGTAGGACGCGCCCTGGCCGGCGCGGCGGATCGCGAGCATGAACGCGGCTTCGACCGGATCGCCGGGCTTGAGGCTGCGCTCATATTCCTTGAGCGGCATGGAGTGCGGCCAATCCATGCGGAAGGCGCGCGCGGTGTGGCGCAGGCGCTGGATGGCGGCTTCGTCGGGCGCAGCCATGACGCGGAACAGTCCGGTATGGTGGGCGAGAAGCGCGTCGGCGACTGCGAGATTGCAGGCGAGCGACAGCGCGGCGTTGTTTTCCTCCGAGGCGAGGCGCGGGCGGAAGGTCAGCGCATAGCCATCGGCGAGCTTTTCAACCTGCTGCTCGGGCGGATCGACGCGGACGGCGCCGCGGCGGGCTTCGGCGGTGTGGATGCGGCGGGCGAGCTCGGGGAAGCCCGCGGGCAGGTCGGCGTCGGTAACTGCGTCATAAGCAAGCTTGGAACGGCTGCGGATCAATGCGCGCTCCGCGCCATCGAGGCGGACATCACCCTCCGGCGCGACGCGGATCGTGAAGATTATTGCGGGCCGATCGCCGGTGGGCAGGAGGCTGGCGGCGCCTTCGCTGAGTGCCTTTGGGTAGAGGCCGGCTTTGCCATCGGGCAAATAGAGCGTGGTGCCGCGGCGCCATGCTTCCTGATCGATGACGCCGCCATCCTCGACGAACCAGGCGACATCGGCAATCGCGTAATGGAGCAGGATGTCCGCGCCTGCGGTCTCGATGTGGAAAGCCTGGTCGAGATCGGTGGAAGTCGCGGGATCGAGCGTGACGAAGGGGAGCGCGGTGCGATCGGCGTGCCCGGTGGGTGCGCGCTTGGCGGCTTGATCTGCGGCCGCGAGGACTTCGGGCGGGAAGCCGGCAGGCACCTGGAATTTGAGGCGGATCGCCGCGAGGCCGCGGGCGAGGGCGTTATTTGGGTCGGCGAGTGCCTTCATCGGCGAGGCGATACACGGCGGGTGAGCACAGGGCCAGTATCGCTACGTGCCGCCTAACATCTGCTCCTCGAAGCTGAGCGTGATGAATTCGGCGGGATGGACCATCTGGAGCATGATCTGGACGCGCATCACGCCATTGAGCACGTCGTCGGGGGTCATCGTGCTGCCGAGGCCGGTTTGGACAGTGAAGGCTTCGGCCGGGGACGCACCCATCAGCCCGCCCGCGGCCCATAGATTGTGCAGGAAGCTCTCGATCATCGAGGTTGCCGTGACCCAGGTCTGCGCAGTGTTGGGCTTGAAGACCATCGTCTCGAGCGCAATCTTCACCGATTGCTCGACATAGATCGTCGTGCGGCGCACCTGGATGTAGCGCCAATCGCTGCTGTTGGCGTCGAGCGTACGGGCGCTCCAGACCAGGGTGCCACGGCCCGGGAAGGTGCGGATGGCGTTGACCGCCAGGCCGTCTGCGGGAACGTTCAGATCGTCCTGCTGCGCTCCATTGATCGCCAGCCTGGGCTGGATCAGCCCGGTAATGCCGACATTGGCGGGCGCGTTCCACACGCCGCGCACGGCATCGTTGGTGGTCCACACGCCCGCCATCGCGCCGCTTGGCGGAAGCACGCTCTGGGTCGCGGCAATCGCGGCGCGCAGCTTCGCGAAACCTGGCACCGCGGCGGCGAGCGCCTGGGTGAGCCGGACATGGGTAAGCACAGTGGCGTCGGGCAATTTACGATCCGGTGGCGCGACGCTGGTGCCGATCTTGTCGACATAGTCCGCATAGAGCTGCTTGCCCTTGTCGTTGAGCGCGCCATCCATGCCTTGATCGGGGGAATAGTCCACGGCAAGTGCCAGTTCGAAGGCGCGCTTGAGCGTGGCCAGCTTGCCGGCATCCGCGGTCACGAAACTGGTGACCTGAATCTCTTCGGGAGCGACCACCGACGTCACCAGCGGCGGGAAATAGGCCGCGCCGAACTTCATGCTCTCTGGCCCGGCGGCGGAGATGCCGGCGCGGAATGCAGGGATCGCGCTTTCCCATTGGCTGCCGGTCAGCTCCTCCACGCCCCATATGTCGATCAGCGCCATGCGATCGCCGGCATCGCGGCACATGCCGAGCATCGCGACGTTGACCTGCGCCGCATCGTCGTCGGGCAGCAGCACGGCGTCGGGGATCGCGACCATGGTTGGCCCAAGGAAACCGGCACATGCCGCGATGCCTTCGAGCAGCGCGGCCTTGCCGATCGCCTCGTCGTAATTGCCGATCGAGATGATGTAGCATGTTCCGCCGCCATTGGCGTAGAACAGGCGGACGCTGTCATAGAGATTGAAGCGGACGCCGCCCGCCTCGGCCAGATTGTAGCTGTTCAGCCCGTCGATCGAGACCTGGCCCCAGTTTCGATCTTGGCCACCCACGTCTTCGACTGTGCCCGCCAGATAGTATTTTCTGAGATAGCGGCCTCCGAACAGCTGCACATATTCGGTCATCGAACCGATCCGGCGCGGCATGCCGTGGAGACCGCGGTCGTCCGTATCCACGGACTTCTCGGTGTAGCCGATGAAGCAGGGCACGGCGGTCTCGACCCCGATGATCGAGGGCGGGAAGCAGCTGGGTTCCTGGATGTAGACGCCCGGCGTCTTGTATTGGATGGCCATGGCGCCCTCAGCGCTTGAGGATATCGAGCGCCGCGGCGGTCATCGCCTCGGTCGCGGTGGCGATGACTTTCTCGGCATCGGGCGCCCAATAGGCGCTGTGGAGCGAGGGCAGGGCGGGGCCACCCTTTTGCGCGGCGTTCCATTTGGCCTGGGGCACGCCGCCGACCCAGAAGATCAGACTCTCAATCTTGTTGTCGGCGAGATAGAAGCGGCCGAAATCCTCGCCGCCCATCACTGCGGGGGTAGTGACGACGCGGTCCTTGCCGAAACGGGGCGTCCATAGCGCCTGCATTCGCGCGGCGAGCGGGGGCGTGTTGAAGGTGCTGGGGGTGAATTCGCCCTTTACCGTCATCACCGGCATTCGGTCTTCGGGCATGCCCGCGGCGATGGCTTCCCCCTTGGCGATGCGGGCGATGCCGTCGAGCAGGAACTTGCGCATTTCGGGCGAGAAACTGCGCACGGTGAGCAGCATGGTGACTTCGCTGCCGATGATATTGTGCTTCGAGCCGCCCTGGATGCTGCCGACAGTGACCACGGCCGAGGCCTGGGGATCGATTTCGCGGCTGACGAGGGTTTGCAGCGTGCCGACGATGCGCGCGGCAAGGACGATCGGATCCTTGGTGGTCTGCGGATAGGCGCCATGGCCGCCAACGCCCTTCACCAGCAAATCGACGCTGTCGACATTGGCGAGGGCATAGCCCGAAGTCACGCCGATCTGGCCCGCGGGCTGCATCGCGCTGTCATGGAAGGCGAGCGCGAATTGCGGGCGGGGGAAGCGCGTGAACAGCCCGTCCTCGATCATCGCCTTGGCGCCCATGCCGCGCTCCTCGGCGGGCTGGGCGATCATCACGACCGTGCCCTTCCACTGGCTCTTCAACGCCGCGAGATTTTGCAGCGTGCCGATCCAGCTCGCCATGTGGGTGTCGTGGCCGCAGGCGTGCATCACGCCGGTCTCAAGGCCTTCGTCGGTGGTGGCGCGGACCTTGGAGGCGAAGGGGAGGCCGGTCTGCTCGATCACCGGGAGCCCGTCCATATCGGCGCGGATCAGGAGGACGGGGCCGGGGCCGTTGCGGAGGATGGCTACCACGCCGGTGCCGCCGATTTTTTCGGTGACTTCATAGCCGGCCTTGCGGGCTTCGGCTGCGAGCTTGGCGGCGGTGGCGGTCTCGTGGAGGCTGAGTTCGGGGTTGGCGTGGAAATCGCGGTAATGCGCCATGAGCGCGGGGAGGGCTTTTTGCGTGGCGTCGTGGATTGGGTCGGCGGTCGCGGGGGTGGCGAGGAGTAGGGTGGCGGTGGCTAGGAGGGCGGCGCGCATTTCTTGGGGTCCCCTTGGTTTTGGGGGAGTGTAACTTGGGTTTGCGCTCGCGGCGAGGCCCCTCCGTCACGCTTCGCGTGCCACCTACCCCGCTTCGCGAGGGAGGAATGGGGATCAGTTCGGCACTAGCTCGATGATGTCGAGCTTTGATTCGAAGTGCGGCCAGGGGAGGACCAGGCGCCAACGCTTTTCGCCGATGCGGTCGACATAGCCGATCATGTCGCGCTGGGCGTCGAGGCCGTAGCGCAGGGGGGAGGTTTCGTCGCCGAGGACGAGAGTGCCGAGGAAGATCGTGCGGGCGTCGTTTTCGGTGAAGAGCAGCCCCGCGGGGCGCTGGGAGCCGTTGAGCTTGTGGAAGCCATCGACTTCGCCTTCGTCGGTGACTTCGCAGTCGAATGCGGGATAGGCAGTGTAATCGCGCATCGCCGTGCCCGAGGCGCCGAGCTTGATCGTGCGGCAGCGATATTGGCCGGGGGGCAGGGCGCCCTCGGCGAGGGCGCGGTCGGGATCGAACAGCAAAGGATCGGCGGCGATCGCGGCGGCATCGGCGGCCTTGGCGAGCGGAAGGGCCTCGTCCCAGGCCTTGTGCCAATTGCGCAGGCGCTCGCGATCGGCATCGGTGGCGATGCCGCGCCAGGGCTGGGTGATGTCGGGCTTGGCCGAAGTGGCGTCGCGATAGACGTTGCAACCGGTCAGGCTCAGCGC
Source organism: Sphingomonas sp. AC522 (assembly GCF_979258125.1). Classification (NCBI taxonomy): domain Bacteria; kingdom Pseudomonadati; phylum Pseudomonadota; class Alphaproteobacteria; order Sphingomonadales; family Sphingomonadaceae; genus Sphingomonas; species Sphingomonas sp. AC522. The sequence goes on along the minus strand of NZ_OZ409836.1, from coordinate 3,412,521 downwards.
GATCGCCGCGGCAGTGGTCAGGCCCTTCATGCGCATGCGCTCCATCAGGCGGCGGTCCAGCCGCCGTCCATCGAATAATTGGCGCCAGTGATCGACGCCGCTTCGTCCCGGCAGAGGAATAGCGCGAGCGCGGCTACTTGTTCCGGATGGACGAATTGCTTGGTTGGCTGGGCCGCGAGAAGCACGTCGTTCATCACCTGCTCGCGCGTGAGGCCGCGGGCCTTCATCGTGTCGGGGATCTGGCCCTCGACCAAAGGCGTCCAGACATAGCCGGGTGAGATGCAATTGACGGTGATGCCGTGGGTGGCGGTCTCCAGCGCAACACTCTTGGTGAGGCCGGCGATGCCGTGCTTGGCGGCGACATAGGCCGATTTGTTGGGGCTGGCGACGAGGCTGTGCGCGCTCGCGGTGGTGATGATCCGGCCCCACTTCCGGGCCTTCATTGCCGGGATCGTCGCGCGCATGAGGTGAAAGGTCGAGGTCAGGTTGATCGCGATGATCGCGTCCCATTTCTCGGGCGGGAATTCGTCGACCGGGGCGACATGCTGAATGCCGGCATTGGATATGACAATGTCAGCGCCGCCCAGTTCGGCCTGCGCGCGCCCGGCCATCGCCGCGATTTGATCGGGCTTGGACATGTCGGCGCCGTCATAGAGCGCCTTGGCGCCGCTCAGCGCCTCGAGGGCGGCGCGCTCGGCTTCGATGGCGTCCGCGTCGCCGAAGCCGTTGATCATCACTGCGCAGCCTTCCGCAGCCAGCGCCTTGGCATAGGCCAGGCCAATGCCCGAAGTGGAACCGGTGATGATCGCGGACTTGCCGGCAAGGAACATATATGGGCCTTTCGAGCGGAATGACGGCCCCTCCTAGGCGCAACGCCGCGGCGCGTGCAACGCTTCGTGCTTTGGGGCATTGTTGCGGTCAGCCAACGAAAAGGGGATGGCCATGCGTCTCGACGATATCGACCCGACCAGCAATGCGCGCGACCGCGGCTTCGGCGGCGGGGGCGGCGGCGGCGGCGGGATCATGGGCCTGCTGTTCTTCCTGCCGATGATCTTCGGACGCAAAATCGGCTGCCTGCTGATGGTGGTGATCCTGGGCGGCATGGCGGTGTTCGGAATGTTCGGCGGCGGCGGGGTCGATACGGGCACCGCACCGACGAGTCAGGTGGCGCAGGGCTCGGGCGGCGCGGGGCCGGCCGGCGGAACGGCAGCGTGCGGCACCGAGGCGCGGCTCGAATCGTGTCGGGTAATGGCGCTGGCCGACAAGACCTGGGGACAGATCTTCAAGGAAGCCGGCGAGACCTATTCGCCCGCGACGATCAATTTCTTCACCGGCAATGTCCAATCGGGCTGCGGCGCGGCGTCGTCCGCGGTTGGGCCATTCTATTGCCCGGCGGATAATGGCGTGTACCTCGACACGGCATTCTTCCAGGAACTCGACCAGCAATTCAAGGCGAGCGGCGATGCGGCGCGCATCTATGTCGTCGCGCACGAAATGGGGCACCATATCCAGAATCTGCTCGGCACTTCGGGTGAGGTTTCGCGGGCACAGGCGCGGGCGGGCGAGGCCGAATCCAACCGGCTCTCGGTCGGGCTCGAATTGCAGGCGGACTGCTTTGCCGGCGTGTTCTTCGGGCGCAACCGCGAGCGGCTGGAAGGCGGCGATATCGAGGAAGGCATGACCGCGGCCAATGCGATCGGCGACGATACGCTGCAGCAGGGATCGCAGGGCGGCGTGCGGCCGGAGAGCTTCACGCACGGCACTTCGGCGCAACGGATGGCGGCATTGCGCAAGGGGCTGGAGAGCGGCGATCCGACGGTGTGTGCGATTTCGTGAGGGCACTCCTCCCCCGCTTCGCGAGGGAGGAAAAGTGAGCTAGGCGAGCCGGATGACTGATTCCCCCGAACGTCCGAAGCTCGCTTATCGCCATACGCCCGGCACTTCCCCGACCGTCATCTTCCTGTGCGGCTACGGCTCGGACATGGAGGGCAGCAAGGCGCTGCATCTCGAGGCCTGGGCCAAGGCGCGGGGGCAGGCTTTCCTGCGCTTCGATTATGCCGGGTGCGGGGAGAGCGAGGGCAATTTCGAAGACGAGACCCTCGTCACCTGGCGCGATGATGCGGTGCGGATGATCGATAGTGTCGATGGGCCAGTGGTGCTGGTCGGCTCGTCGATGGGCGGCTGGGTGATGCTGCTCGCGGCGAAGGAACGGCCCGATCGCGTGGTGGGCATGGTCGGGATCGCCGCGGCGCCGGACTTCACCGATTGGGGCTTCACGATGGAGCAGAAGCTCAAGCTGCTCCAGGAAGGACGGCTTGAGCAGCGTTCGGAATATTCGGACCAGCCGCGGGTGACGACGCGGGCTTTCTGGGCGGCCGGAGAGGCGAACCGGATGATGGTGCGGCCGATCGAATTCACGGGGCCGGTGCGGCTGCTGCAGGGGCAGAAGGATCCCGACGTGCCGTGGCAGCGCGCCGGCGCCTTGGCCGAATTGTTTCGTTCAGACGCAGTGCAGACTGTGCTGGTCAAGGACGGCGACCACCGGCTTTCGCGCGACCAGGATCTCGCGCTGATCGTCCGAGCGCTCGAGGATGTGATTGCCCTATGTTCTTCCCCTTCCTCCTCCTGACCGCGCAGGAAGTTCCCGCGGCCGAACCGCCACGCTTTGCCGAATGCATGGACTTGGCCACCGGCGATCCTTCGGCGGGGCAGGCGAACGCGATCAAGTGGCGCGGCGAGGGTGGCGGCGCGCTGGCGCGGCAATGTTTGGGCGTGGCCTATGCCAACCAGAAGCGCTGGGATTCAGCGGCCGAGGCCTTTGCCGACGCAGCGCATGAGGCAGAGCTGGCGAAGAGCGCCAAAGCCGCGGATTATTGGGTGCAATCGGGCAATGCCTGGCTGGCGGCGGGCAATCCGGCGCGCGCGCGTGCGGGATTCGATGCGGCGCTGGCGACGGCGAGCCTGACAGGGCTAGCGCTTGGCGAGGCGCATCTCGATCGGGCGCGGGCGCTGGTGGCGGCAGGCGACTTGGAAGGTGCGCGCAGCGATATCGACAAGGCGCTGGTGGATGCGAAGGCGGACCCGCTCGCCTGGCTGCTCTCGGCAACGCTGGCGCGGCGCGAAGGCGATCTCAAGCGCGCGGCGAGCGACATCGCCGAGGCGCTGCGACGCTCGGGCGACGATCCGATGGTGCAGTTCGAAGCGGGCAATGTGGCCGCGGCGGCGGGCGACGAGGCCAATGCGCGGACGGCTTGGGGGCGCGTGATCGAACTGTCTCCCGGGAGCCCCCTGGCGGAGAGCGCGCGCAAGGCGCTGGAGCAGTTCGGGGTGGCGGAGAAGTAAGCCCGTTTTCCTCCCAACGCTGCGCGAGGAAGGAATGGGTTGTGCGGCGGCGTCAGGCGCCTATCTCCACCCCATGAAATATCTCCACACCATGATCCGCGTGACCGATCCCAAGGCGACGGTCGAGTTCTTCGAATTGCTCGGCCTCAAAGAGGTCAAGCGCATGGACAGCGAGAAGGGGCGGTTCACCCTGATCTTCCTCGCCGCGCCGGGGGACGAGGGTGCGCAGGTCGAGCTGACGCATAATTGGGACCCGCAGGAATATTCGGGCGGGCGCAATTTCGGGCATCTCGCCTATCGCGTCGACAATATCTATGAGACCTGCCAGCGGCTTATGGATGCCGGCGTGACGATCAACCGTCCGCCGCGCGACGGGCACATGGCGTTCGTCCGCACGCCCGACAATATCTCGATCGAATTGCTCCAGGAAGGCAATCTGCCCCCGCAGGAGCCCTGGGCTTCGATGCCGAACACCGGCGAATGGTGAAGCGGTTCCTGGCCGATCTTGGAGCGAAGGCTCCGATCGTCCAGGCGCCGATGGCAGGGGCAGGCGGGGTTGCGCTCGCCGTTGCGGCAATGCGCGGCGGGGCCGTCGGCTCGCTGCCCTGCGCGATGCTGACGCCCGATCAGCTGCGCGGGCAAGTCGCCGAAGTCCGCGCGCACGCGGAGGGGCCGCTCAACCTCAATTTCTTCTGCCACGCGATGCCCGATCCTGCCCCGGACGAGACCGGGTGGCGCGCGCTGCTGGCCCCTTATTATACCGAGGAAGATATGGCGGCGGGGCCTGCGCCTCCGCTGCGCCGGCCGTTCGACGTGGCGATGTGTGCGGTGGTCAACGAGATTCGGCCCGAGGCCGTGAGCTTTCATTTCGGGCTTCCTGATGCGCAATTGCTGGCGCGGATTCGGGCGAGCGGGGCGAAGATTTTCGGCAACGCAACGACAGTGGCAGAGATGCGCTGGCTCGCGAACCGCTGCGACGCGGTGATCGCGCAAGGCGCCGAAGCGGGCGGACATGCGGGCTGGTTTCTCGAGGGGCATTGTCCGACGCCGCTGGCATCGCTGCTTGCCGAGCGGCTGGACGTACCGGTGCTCGCCGCAGGCGGGATCGTCGATAGCGCGGGGATCGCCCAGGCGCTCAGCGCGGGGGCCAGCGGAGTGCAGATCGGCACAGCCTATCTGGCGACGCCCGAGAGCCTGATTTCGGCGCCGTTCCGCGCATTGCTCGGCACTCCGGCGGCAGGCGACGCCGCGTTCACAAATCTGTTTTCGGGACGCGAGGCGCGGGGAATTCGCAACCGGCTGATGCGCGAGCTTGGCGAGTTTCGTGTGGAAGCGCCGGCATTTCCCTATGCCTCGAACGCGCTCGCCGCGTTGCGCGTTAAAGCGGAGGCCGAGGGGCGTGGCGATTATTCGCCGCTATGGGCTGGGGCCGGGGCGGCGCGGGTTAGAGATATGGGCGCGGAGCAATTGACGCGCTTGCTGGTGTCCGAAGCGGTGGCATTGCTGGAGAATTGAAGTGGCGAACCTCGAAATCATCCGCATCCCGGCGCTGAGCGACAATTATATCTGGCTGGTCCACGACCCCGACAGCGCCGAGACGATAGTGGTCGATCCGGCAGTCGCGGAGCCGGTGCTGGCCGAGGCGGACGCGCGCGGCTGGTCGATAACGGCGATCTGGAACACGCATTGGCATCCCGATCACACCGGCGGCAATGCCGGAATCAAGGCGGCGACCGGTTGCGAAGTAATTGCGCCCGCGGGCGAGGCGGCGCGGATTCCGACTGCGGACAAGCTCGTGAAGGAAGGCGACGAGGTTTGGCTGGGCGCGCATGCCGCGACCGTGATGGAAGTGCCGGCGCACACGGCCGGGCATATCGCCTATCATTTCGCCGGGGACGGCGTGGCGTTCGTGGGCGACACGCTGTTCGCGATGGGATGCGGGCGTCTGTTCGAAGGAACCGCCGAACAGATGTTCGCCAATATGCAGCGCCTGGCGACGCTGCCCGCGGAGACGCGGGTTTACTGCGCGCATGAATATACCCAATCGAACGGGCGCTATGCGCTCGTCGCCGAGCCCGAGAATGCGGCGATCGCCGCGCGGATGGCTACGGTCGATGCGGCACGCCTGGCGGGCGAAGCGACGGTGCCGACAACAATTGGCCAGGAACTGGCGACCAATCCCTTCATGCGCGCGGCGAGCCCGGAAATTCTCGCGGAAAGACGCGCGGCGAAGGATGCTTTTCGCGGCTGAGTGCGTTATGATGCGCGTGGGGCATGAGGAGATTTGAATGATCCGTTTTGCCCTTTCCGCGCTGGTGCTGGCCGGCCTTTGCACCACTGCCACTTCCGCCACCGAACAGAACGGCAGCCGCTCGCAACAGGCGCGGCTCGATCGCGCGCTGAAGGGGCTGCAGCCAGGCGCGCCGCAGCGCTGCGTCTCGCGCGACCGGGTGAGCGAGCTGCGCGGGTTCGATGGCGAGATCCTCTATGTGGCGGGGCGCAGCAAGCTCTGGCGCAATCGAACCGTGGGCAGTTGCAACGGGCTGGCGCACGGCGACATTGCGGTGACGCGTTCGCTAGGCCGCGATTATTGCTCGGGCGACATCGTCGAGACCCGCGCGCGTATCGGCGGGATGGTGACCGGATCCTGCTCGCTGGGCGATTTCGTGCCCTACACCAAATGAGGAGAGCGGCGATGCGGACGATGGTGTTGATGGGCGCGCTGGCGCTCGCGGGATGCGTTACCGGCGCGGAGGATCGCGGCAGTTATGGCTCGCAGGAGCGCGCGGCGCGCGAGTTGGCGGATGCGATCAAGGGGCGCGTCGCGGGGGCGCCGCAGGATTGCATCAGCGCGAGCACGACGAGCGGTCCGCAGATCGTTGATGGGCGTACGTTGATCTATCGCGAGGCGGGCCGGGTCTGGCGCAACGATCTGGAGACGAGCTGCCCCGGGCTCGATCCGGGCGATACTCTAGTGGTGGAGATTCACGGCTCGCAGCTGTGCCGCAACGACATGTTCTATGCGCGCGAGATGGGGTCTTCGATTCCGGGTCCGCGGTGCCGGCTGGGGGCGTTTACGCCGTATCGGAAGCCCGCTCAGTAATTTTCCTCCCCCGCGCAGCGGGGGAGGAAAAGGGGGTTAGAGGACGTATCTGCTGAGATCGCTGTTGCGGGCGATCGCGGATAGTTGGGCGTCGACATAGGCGGCGTCGATGGTGATGGTGGTCCCCGAGCGGTCCTCGGCTTCGAAGCTGATTTCCTCGAGCAGCTTTTCCATCACCGTCTGCAACCGGCGCGCACCGATATTCTCGACTTCGCTGTTCACTTCCGCCGCGATCTTCGCGACCGCGCGGATGCCCTCCGGCGTGAAGTCGATCGTCACGCCTTCGGTGCCGAGCAATGCGGCATATTGCTGAACCAGGCTCGCCTTGGTGTCCGAGAGGATCGCGACGAAATCCTCCTCGGTCAGTGCCTGCAGCTCGACGCGGATCGGCAGGCGGCCCTGGAGCTCGGGGAGCAAATCGCTGGGCTTGGCGACGTGGAAGGCACCGCTGGCGATGAAGAGGATGTGATCGGTCTTCATCGGGCCGTACTTCGTGGCGACAGTGGTGCCTTCGATCAGCGGCAGCAGGTCGCGCTGGACGCCTTCGCGGCTGACCGAGCCGCCGCGCACGTCGCTGACTGCGATCTTGTCGATCTCGTCGAGGAAGACGATGCCGTTGGCTTCGGCGTCGGCCAGCGCCTGGCGGCTGACTTCGTCCTGGTCGAGGCGCTTGTCGGCTTCCTCCTCCACCAGCTTTTCCCATGCGCTACGCACGTTGAGCTTGCGGCGCTTGAGCGGCGACCCGGTGAGGCCCTTCATCATCTCGCCGAGATTGATCATCTGCGGCGCGGCGCCGGGGATATCGAAGGGCATGGCCTGGGCCTGCTCGATTTCGATTTCGATCTCGGTATTGTCGAGCACGCCGTCATGGAAGCGCTGGCGGAAGGCTTCGCGGGTGGCGGTGCTGGCGTCCTTGCCGGTGAGGGCATCGAGCAGGCGGCCCATCGCGGCTTCCTCGGCCTTGTCCTTGACCGAGATGCGGCGGCGCTCCTTTTCGAGCCGGATCGCTTCCTCGACCAAATCACGGGCGATCTGCTCGACGTCGCGGCCTACATAGCCGACTTCGGTGAACTTGGTAGCCTCGACCTTGACGAAGGGGGCGTCGGCGAGCTTGGCCAGGCGGCGGCTAATCTCGGTCTTGCCGCAGCCGGTCGGCCCGATCATCAAAATGTTTTTGGGCGTGACTTCGTCGCGCAGATCGGCGCCGAGCCGCTGGCGGCGCCAGCGATTGCGCAGCGCCACCGCCACTGCCTTCTTGGCGTCCTTCTGGCCGATAATGTGCGAGTCGAGAGCGGCGACGATCGCCTTGGGGGTGAGCTGGTCGTTCATGGGGTTCCGATTGGTTCGTATCGGACCCGATGTGGGGCGCGGGCGCCCGGCTTCAAGCGGTGCAGCGGAAGCCGGCGTTGAACGCAGTGTGGTTGGCGAGGATGCGGTCGATGTCTGCGTCTTGCGGCTCGGCCAGGGTTTCGCCGCGTTCGAAGGTGCCTCCGCAGAGGATGCCGTCGGGGCGGGGAAACATGTAACCCATGCGGCCATTGAAGGCGTAGCGGATCTCGGGTTGGGGGAGCAGGATCGCGAGCTGACCGCGTATCGGCAGCATGCCGGTATCGCCGAACAATGCGCCCGCGCCGAGGCCTGTGCAGTTGAAAACGAGGCTTTCGGGGAGCGCGGCGATATCAGCGGGGGTGGCGAAGTCGCGGATCACGATTCTGCCGCCCGCGATCAGCACATCCTGTTCGAGCTTGCGCAACAGCCGGCCGGTCTCGGCATACATCGTGTCGAAATTGATGATCTGGCTGTCGACGGGAAAGGGGTGCTCGGCCTTCGGGACCGCGTGTAGCCCCGGCATGTAGCGCGAGAGCCGGAAGGGCTTGGACAAATCGCGGTTCGATTGCTGATAGGTCGAGACCCAGCGGATGCCGTAATCGTCGCCGACCATGATCTGGAAGCGGCGCCACGAATAATCGAGCGCGCGAGCGAATTGCTCGCGCCATTCGGGGGTGACGGCGTCCTCGTCGAAATGGCCGAACGGCTCCCATTGGCCGCCGGCGATGTTCGACGTGGTGTGGGGCGGGAGTGCCTTGGTGTAGAGTGTGACCTGGAAGCCGGCTTCCTGGCAGAGCCGTGCGGTGGTGAGCCCCATGATGCCAGCGCCGAGGATTGCAACCGGGCCGCTATGCCCAGGCAGGCCGAGATCGGCGGCGAGGCGCGAAGTGCCCCAGCTGAGCGTGATGCCCGCGCCGCCATGGCCATAATTATGGACGAGCTTCTTGGTGCCCAGTTGCTCGGCGCGGACAACGAAGCCGGAGGCGCGATAGGGGCGCAGGCCGGCGACGGTGCGGATGACGCGGCTGGGATGGACGTTGACGCGCGGCAGGCAGACGATGTTCGCCCTGGCAGTGCGCGGGCGCGGCGGCGTACAGGCGGGGAGGAGGAGCGGGGCGGCGGCTAGGAGCTGGCGGCGATGCATGTCTTGGAACGTACCGGGCTGCCTTTGGCTTGCAAGCGCTAGTCGCGCTGCTCCCACACCGTCACCGCCGAGGCGCCGCCGCTGCCAAAGCCTTCGGTGGCCATCACCTGATAATCCATCGTGCCAAGCGTCATGCCGTGCTCGCGCCACGCGGCGACATGATTGGCGAAGGTGATGCGGCTGTTCGTGCCGGTCGGCCGCCGCGAAGTGCGGACGCTCCAAAACTGATCGAAGGTCGCAGTCCCGCGGATCGAGGGCTGCTGGACGCGCCGGGTGCGGTAGATATTGTAGGTGCCGCCGTCGCTGGTGACCGTTCCGAGCAGGCGCGCGGCAGGGCCGGGGGGCTTGAAATTAGCGCCCCAATTATCGACGACATAATATTCGACCAGCGGATCCACCGACCAGCCATAGAGCGTGAGATAGCTGTTCGATCCGGCATCGAACCGGTCCGCGCGATAACCGATCGTGCGGTTGGCAGACCCTGTGCGCCAGCCCTTGCCCAGCACAAGATTCTCGCGTTCGGACAGGCGATAGCTGCTCGCATAATGGCCCTTGGCGCCCAGCGCCATGCAAGCCGCGCCGCTGCTTTTCCAGAAGGTGAAGAAGAAGCCGCCATGCGACCCGGTCTGGTTGGTGCAGATCTCGCGGTCCGGAGCGCCGGAGGCGGGGAGCAGGGCTGCGGTGATGATAAGCGCCAAGACGCGGGGAGCAATCATGACTCTATTCTATCGTTGACGCGCTCGTTTGTCGCGTGGGCGGCGAGAAGGAGCAGGAGTACGGATATCATGACCTCAACCGTTATCCCCGCGAAAGCGGGGACCCAGGGTCGCAAAGCGATGTCCTTTGGGGCTCTGGGGGCCCGCGTTCGCGGGATGACGAGTAGGTACTGAATGGATAGCGACTTAAGTCGCCGAATCCATCACTTCGACCGTAAGGCGATCGTTGGTGAAGACGCAGAGTTCGGCGGCGATCCCCATGGCCTTGCGGGCCAGCGTCTCGGCATCCGATTCGTAATCGACCAGCGCGCGGGCGGCGGCGAGGGCGAAATTGCCACCCGATCCGATTGCCGCGACGCCGCCTTCGGGCTCGAGCACGTCGCCATTGCCGGTGACCACCAAGGTCACATCCTTGTCGGCGACGATCAGCATCGCCTCGAGGTTGCGGAGATATTTGTCGGTGCGCCAGTCCTTGGCGAGCTCGACCGCGGCGCGGAGAAGCTGGCCCTGATGGCGCTCGAGCTTCGATTCGAGCCGCTCGAAAAGCGTGAAGGCATCGGCGGTCGCGCCGGCGAATCCGGCGATGACCTTTCCGTCGCCCAGCGGCCGGACCTTGCGGGCATTGGGCTTCATCACCGTATTGCCCGCCGAGACCTGGCCGTCTCCGGCGATCACTACTTTTCCCGATTTGCGCACGGAGAGAATGGTCGTGCCGTGCCACGCGTTGCTTTGTCCGCTCATGCCCAGCGATATGGGGAGGGCAGGCGCTGGGTGCAAATCGGCCCATTCTGTGTCAGCTGGATACAACAGTGCGTTGTTCTCGGGCTCTGTCAGGCATATACGTGCCGGAATGGCGCAAGATTCGTCCGAACCGACACCAATGTATTTTAAGGTGCGGACCTGTGGCATCGCCCGCATTCACGATTGTGCAGCTTCGCAATGATCGAGCGGCTGACCGACCGCGAGCGCGATGCGCTTCGGCTCTATAACGACCTGAATTCCGCCAAGGCGGTGGCGCAGCGCCTGCAGGTTTCCCACCATACGGTTTATCAGCGGCTGGGCTCAGCCAAGGACAAGCTCGACGCGCCTTCCTACATGGCCGCGGCGCGCGAACTCGTCGAATCCGAACGTGCCGCTTCCGCGGAATCCTTCGCATACGAACAATTCGGGGTCGTACCGGACGGACTTTCGTACTCTCATTCCGGCGTGTCGGGGCTGCCATGGCCGTTTCCGACGCCGGGAAGGCCAGAGAATGATCTGAGCTTCGGGGGGAAATTGATTGCCGTTGTCGGCCTGGCTGTCTGCATGATGGCCGTCGCGGCGCTCTATTTCATCGCCTTCGGTGTTTTCAGCTCAGCCATCAGCCGCTCCTGAACCGCAACACGGATTTGCCGCGCCTCGTGCCGCGGCACGGGAGAATGTCATGCTGAACGACAAGGTGAAAGCCGGCCGCGCCATCGCGACCAACCTCGGCACTTCGGAAGCTTCGATCGATCAGTCGCTGATCGCCGGCGCCAATTTGCTCATCGCGATCTGCGACGGCCGCCTGCGCACCGGCACTGCCGCCGAGAACACCTCGACGGCCGTTGCCAAGGCAGTGGAAGGACTGACCGCGCTGCGCGACGCCCGCGATAATTTCGTGGCATGCCACCAGGCGCTGGCGATCCTGCGCGATGCCAATGGCCTGCGCGGCGACATGCTCGGCTGCACGCCGGACAAGTTCCGTGCCGCCAAGGAGGACAAGCCGGCCCTCGCGGTTGTTGCCGCCTGAGCTAGCGCATTGACCGGGAAGGTTCGCCGTGGTGGGCTGATCATATGACCATGCTCGCCGCAGCCTTCATATTTTACTTGTTCGCCGTACTCGGGATCTGCGTGGCTGCGCTGATCTGGGGCGGGCGAGACGAGCGTGCCGTCGCAGCGGGCTTTATCGCTGCGGCGGCCGCATCCTGGGCGGTCGCGGCCATCCAGAATGCACGCTGGCGCGAACCGCAATATGCGGTGATGGCAGTGGACGCGCTCTATCTCGTCTTCCTCTTGCTGATCGTACGGCGCAGCCGGAGATTTTGGCCGTTATGGGCAGCAGCAGCGCACTTAGTAGGGACCTTCACGCATGTAGTGCGGATCCTTCAGCCATCGACGTTGGCGGAAGCCTACGGCTCGGTGCAACCCTTTTGGGCATTCCCCATCCTCATTGCTCTTGCGATCGGCACTTTTCACAAGCCGACCGTCCGGAGCTGATCCAGACGCTCACGGTCCCGCGCGAGACTTCGCTCAGCGAAGGCAGTACGCGGAGCGGGCAGGACCGCGCGGTCGCCAAGGCCTCGCAGCTTCTCAGCGTGCTGCGCCGGCGCCGCGAGGTGATGCCGGGGCTCGATTGTGGCGATCCCACCTGGGAAATGCTGCTCGACCTGTATGTTCGCAAGGCCGAGGGCCACGCCGTCAGCGTGACTTCCGCCTGTATCGGCAGCGGCGCGCCGAGCACCACTGCCAAGCGGCATCTGGGCACGCTGGAGGACCGCGGCTATGTCGCGCGCCGCTCGCATCCCGCGGACCGGCGCAGCACCGTGGTCTATCTGACCGACAAGGGCGCAGCATCGCTCGAATCGCTGCTCGCGAACTGAGGGAGCAAGGCCGGACGGACTGCCGTCCGGCCGCTCGCGGGACAGGGCTCGGGTGTCGCCGGCGGCAGCGGCGGCGCGTGGGCCATCTTCTATAAATTAAATGCGCCAGCGGATGTCACATATTCGCGACACGCCTCGTCATGCTCGTGAAGTCTCAAAGGACCACGAACATGAAGATCGTTGTAATTGGCGGAACCGGGCTGATCGGTTCCAAGACTGTCGCGCGGTTGATCGCGCTCGGCCACGAGGCAATCGCTGCGGCGCCATCGACTGGCGTCGATACGGTCACGGGTGCGGGACTCGATCGAGTATTGGAACAGGCCTCGGTCGTCATCGACCTCGCCAACTCGCCCTCCTTCGAAGACGCCGCGGCGATGGAGTTCTTCCAGGTTTCGGGGCGCAACCTGCTTGCTGCAGAAAAGAAGGCAGGGGTGCGCCATCATCTCGCGCTGTCGGTAGTCGGCACGGCGAAACTGCAAGCGAGCGGCTATTTCCGTGCCAAGCAGGCGCAGGAGGATATGATCGCGGCCTCCGGCATCCCCTACACGATCATCCACTCGACCCAGTTCTTCGAGTTCATGGGGGCGATCGCGAATGGAGCGACCGCAGGTGATGAGGTTCGCCTGTCACCGGCGCTGATCCAGCCGATCTCGTCCGACGATGTCGCGATTGCCGTTGCCGATATCGCCCTCGGCGTGCCCGCCAATGGCCTGGTGGAGATCGCCGGGCCGGATCGCCAACCGCTCGATCAGATGGTGGCGCAATTCCTCGCCGCTGCCCATGATCCGCGGGTCGTCGTGTCCGATCCGGCATCGGCCTATTTCGGCGTGATACTCGAAGAACATTCGCTGGTTCCCGATCATCGAGCGCGGCTGGGAAGCACCAGCTTCCAGACATTTCTCGACCGCGGGGAGCTGCGCATATGAGCCGGATGAAGCTCTATTATGCCCCGATCGCCTGCAGCCTGGCCGATCATATCGCGCTCCATGAGATCGGCGTGCCGTTCGACGTCGAACGCGTCGATATCCGTACGCACCTTACCGAACACGGCGCGGATTTCCGGACGATCACGGCCAAGGGCTATGTTCCCGCGTTGATCCTCGCCGACGGCGAGATGCTGACCGAGAATATCGCGGTGCTCGATCATCTAGCGACGCTTCATCCGCAGCTGGCGCCGACTGGACCCCTTGGTCGAACGCGGCTGGTCGAGGCGCTGGCGTTCATCTCGACCGAAGTGCATCGCGCCTTCAAGCCGATGTGGCACGGCGGATCGGCAGGCGAGCGGGCGCGGGCCGGAGAGACGGTTACGGGCCTGTTGGCGCTCCTGGCCCAAGGCATGCGCGGCATTTTCCTGTTTGGCGACCAGCCGACGGTCGCCGATTTTTATCTGTTCGTGATGCTGCTCTGGGCCGAGCGATTTCAAGTCGAGGTGCCTGATCCGATGGCGCGACTGCGCAGCGCGATGCGCGAGCGCCCCGCCGTCCAAGCCGCGCTGCGTGCCGAAGGCCTGCTTTGACCGATAAGCATCCGCTGGAGACCCACATGATACCCCGCATAGACGACCCGTTCGCAAAGGCCGCTGCCGCCATCAAGGCCATGTACGCCGTCGAGGCGGCAATTGCCGCCGGCTTTGAGCAGCCGCTGCTGCATCTGGTGAAGCTTCGCGCTTCGCAGATCAACGGCTGCGCCTTCTGCATTCATATGCATGCCACATCCGCGAGGGCCGATGGCGAAACCGAAATGCGCATCTATCTGCTCGATGCATGGCGCGAATCGTCGCTTTATTCGGCGCGCGAGCGGGCAGCTCTGGCATGGACGGAAGCCTTGACCCACGTTGCCCGCACCGGTGCGCCGGATGAGGATTATGCGCTGGTCGAAGCGGTCTTTGACGAGGTGGAGCGAGTCAATCTAACCTTGGCAATCGGGACGATCAATTTGTGGAACCGCCTGCAGGTCGGTCTGCGCGCCGTCCATCCGGTCGAGGAAATTCATGACCACGCAGCCTGAAGCGCCCGACATTTTCGAGGCGCAGCGGCCGCGGTTACTGCGCCTCGCTTATCGGATGCTGAGCTCGGTCACCGAGGCGCAGGATGTGGTGCAGGATGCATGGCTGCGCTGGCAGCAGGACGAGCGGTCGGGGGTGCAGAACCCGCCGGCCTTTCTGAGCCGGATCGTGACGCGGCTGTGCCTCGACGCGATGAAGTCGGCGCGGGTCCGCCGCGAAACCTATATCGGCAACTGGCTGCCCGATCCGCTGACGGAGCAGGACGATGCGCTGCGGGCCGACAATTTGACCCTGACCCTGATGCTTGCGCTGGAGCGGCTATCGCCGCTGGAGCGTGCGGCATTCCTGCTGCACGACGTATTCGATACGCCGATGGACGAAATCGCGGCGACGCTGAACCGCGATGTCGCCGCCGTCAGGCAATTGGCTTCGCGTGCGCGGCGCAATGTGCAAAGCGACAAGCCCCGCTACCCAATGGCCCGCGAGGAAGGCGAGCGGATCGCGATGGCGTTCTTCGATTCGACGCGAAACGGCGATGTCGATGGGCTCAAGGCCATTCTCGCCGAGGGCGTGAAGATCGTGTCGGACGGGGGTGGCAAGGTCCACGCGTTTCCCAACCCGATCGTCGGCATCGACAAGGCGCTGCGGCTCTATTCGGGGCTGCTCAAGAAATATGGCGATGCCGAAGCGCTCATTCGCACGGTCTGGATCGATGGGCTTCCGGGCTATGTCAGCCTGTATAACGGCACGTTGCAGACCACCGCATTCGAGATCGAGCGCGGGAAGATCCGCGCGGTCTACAAGATCCGCAATCCTGACAAACTGCAGCATATCGGTGGCACCGAGGGCCTATTGAACTGAGGGTGCCCGCTGTCGCGCGTCCCTTCCCTAAATCACGCCAGCCTTGAGTTGCTTGACCGCATGATCCGCGGCGCGCGCCGTCAGGGCCATGAAGGTCAAAGACGGATTGACGCAGGAAACCGACGCCATCTGTGCGCCATCGGTGACGAACAGATTGGCGGCGTCATGCGCCTGGCTCCATTGGTTGAGCACCGAGCGCCGCGGGTCTGCACCCATCCGCGCCCCGCCCATTTCGTGGATGGCGTCGCCGGGAACATGCTCGCGGCGTTCGCTCATCACGTTGAGCATGCCGGCCGCACGCAGCATCTTTTCGCCCTCGGTGCGGGCATCGGCCATCATCTTGAGCTCGTTGTCGCGGAAGGTGACGTCGAAGCGCATCAGGGGCATGCCGAAGCGATCAACCTTGTCGGCGTGGAGGCTGACGCGATTGTCTTCGTATGGCAGGCATTCGCCGAATGCGCCCATGCCGAACCGCCACGGCGAATAATCGCGCATGCCCTGCTTCATCGATGCGCCAAAGCCCTTGGGGGCGGCCGGATCGCGCCGTGCGGTACCCTGATAGCCATAGCCGCGGCGGAAGCCGACGCCCTCTTCGCCGCCGACATTGCGGAAGCGCGGGATATAGACCCCGCCGGGCCGCCGGCCATATTCGATGAGATCGGTCATCCCCGGGATCTCGCCCCAGATGCCGACGCGGAAGATATGATCCATCACATAGCCGCCGAGCGTGCCGCTGGTGTTGAAATGGCTCTTGGCGGTTCCCGGAATTCGCGAGTTCATCAGGATCTGGGTCGATGCCATTGCCGACGCGCAGAGGAACACCAGGCGCGCCGGGATGGTTTCGGCCGCCTTGGTCTTGGCATCGACGACGCGAACCCCGGTGACGCGCTTCTTCGCCGCGTCATATTCGAGCCCGGTGACCACCGAATCCGGCCGCAGCGTCAGCTTGCCGGTGGCGCGCGCGGCGGGCAGCGTGACCGCCTGGGTCGAGAAATAGGCGCCGAACGAACAGCCGCGGCCGCATTGGTTGCGGAACTGGCATTTGCTGCGGCCCTGATCGGGCTTGTCCTCGGTGATGTTGGACAGGCGGGCATTGATTAGCTTGCGCCCCGGCGAGGTCGCCTCGAGCCGTTCCTTGAGCCACTTCTCCGCCACGTTCATCTGCATCGGCGGCTGGAACTGGCTGTCGGGCAAATGCGGCAGATTCTCGCGCGACCCCGAGACGCCGATATAGTTCTCGACATAGTCATACCATGGCGCGAGGTCGTCATAGCCGATCGGCCATTCGCCATCGACACCTTCGCGCTTGTTGGCCGCGAAATCTTCGGGCGCCCAGCGAAAGCTCCACCGCCCCCAGATCAGCGACTTGCCGCCGACCGCACCGGGGCGGATCCAGTAGAATTTCTCGCCTTCGCCATAAGCATAGGGATTGAGCCGGTCGTTATTGTAATATTTCTGGTTGGACGGCGAGACATAACCATATTTGGCGATGAAATAGTCTTTCTCGATCAACGACTTCGGCATGATGTCGCGGCTGGGGATCTCGTAAGCCGGCTTGCCGTCATAATCGTAATTCTCGCCATGCTCGACCATCACGCCGCGATCGAGCATCAGGACCTTGAGGCCCTTTTCGGTGAGTTCCTTCGCCGCCCATCCGCCGCTCACGCCTGAGCCGATGACGATCGCATCGAATTGGTCCGCCATTACAATTCCCCCCGAATTCTGGTTACGCGCGGAGCTGGCTCAGTGCCGCGAAGCTCGCCTGAATGTCGGGCAGATACGGCGCCGGCGCCTGATCGTTCTCGACATAGAAATGCTTCACGCCCGCAAGCTTGTTGAGCGTAAAGATGCTGGCGAAATCCACGGTGCCGGCGCCGACGCTGGCCATCTTGCCGTCCGCGGTGCGGTCCTTGACATGATAGGAATATATCCGCCCCGGCAGCCGCTTGATAATTGCCTTGGGATCCTCGCCCGCGGCGACTGCCCAGAACAGATCCAGCTCGATCTTGACCAGCGCCGGATCTGCATCGGCGACCAGCATGTCGAACAGGCTGCGCCCTTCCGACTTCACGGTGAATTCGAAATCATGGTTGTGATAGGCGAAGCCGAGCCCGGATGCCTTGAGCTTGCGCGCCCATAAGTTGAAATTGGCCACCGCCACCTTCCAGCTCTCGCCGTTGCGGAGCTGCGGGACCATCCAGGGCAGCACCACGGTGTCGGCGCCCAGCGTCTTCGCCATCTTGACCGCGCCGTCAAAATCGCCGCCGAGGGCCTCATAGCCGATATGCAGCGAGGGACAGCGCAGCCCCAGCCGGTCCATCGTCTTGCGCAGCGCGGCATGATCCATCTTGTCATAGCCGCCGCCGCCGAACTCGATTTCGCGATAGCCGATCGCCGCGACCTTCCCGAGCGTGCCCATCGGATCGGCGGCGAAGATGTCGCGCAAGGTATAGAGCTGGAGCCCGATCGGCTTCGCCTTGAGGCTTCGCGCCGCCAAAGGCCCCGCCGCGAGAGTCGTCGCCAGCGCCGCGCCGCCCGCCATCCATTGCCGCCTGCTGATCATCATGACGAATAGACCTTGTTGCCTGGGGTGTACGCGAAGGCGCCATCGTATCGGCCGGGCACGGGGAGATATTCGCGTTCCTGAGTGATGCCGATCTCGGAAGTGAAATAGCCGGTGACGACGAGCTGGCGGAACTTGTCGAAGAACTCCGCCCCGCCGGGCAGGGCATTGTTCATCGCCAGCGTCAGCAGCGCGTCATGCTGCTCGGGCGCGGCCTTTGCCGCGGCCAGCGCGTAATCGGCCTGGCAGCGCACTTCGATCGCTTCCAACCCAGCCAGGATCGGCTTGCGCTCGTCGGGCGAGGCCCAGTCGGCGAGCATCTTCTCGATAAAGGCGGGCACGCCCGCGGCGATCGCGCCGGGCGTATCGGTGGTCGGCATCACCCGCTCGCTGAGCGCCGAGACCAGCGCCCGTTGCTCGTCAGTGAACAGCGGCGTGCTGGGCGGGCCATCCTGGATCCCGCCGGCCCCCGCCGCCGATGCGCGGGCGATCGGTGCGAACAGGGCGGCGCCGAACATCGCGGCCATTCCGGCCAGCGCGTCTCTGCGGTCTAGGCTCATTTCACTTCACCCTGAAAATCGTGGCTCGCCGCTGCTTCGGGCAGTGGGCGCACCCAGATGTTGCGGAAGGACACTGGCGAATCATGGTCCTGCAGCTGGATCGGCGCGGCATCGCCATGCGCCTCATAGTTCGCGGCCTTGCGCCACACCGTGCTGCCCAGCCAGGGCTGGCGGTTCTGTACCAGCACGCCATTGAGCAAGGCAGTGACATAGGCCGGACGGAGCAACTTGCCGTCGGCCGCGAAACGCGGCCGCTCGAAGATCACGTCATAGCTCTGCCATTCGCCGGGAGGTCGCGAGGCGTTCGCCAGCGGCGGCTTCCAGCCATAAATCGCGCCGACCGTGCCATCGGCATAGGTCGGGTTCTGATAGCCATCGAGGATCTGGATCTCGTAGCGCTGCATGAACCAGATGCCGCTATTGCCACGGTCCTGCGAAGTCCTGGTCGGCGGCGTCGGCGAGCGGAATTCGAGATGGAGCTGGACGTCGCCGAAGCTCGCCTTGGTGACGAGCGTACTGTCCTTGCCGCCCACGCGCGGCGGCACGGTCAGCACGCCATCCTTGAGCGTCCACGCCACCCCGGTCGCCTGCCACGCATCGAGCGACTTGCCGTCGAAGAGCATTACCGCATCCGATGGCGCGGCGCCGGGCACTGCGCCCGGCGTGACCACTACCGGTTGCGGCCGATCGGCATCGTGCACCCGCCACTTGCCGCCAGGCAGCATCGGCGTGTCGCGGAAACCCGGAGCCTCCTGCGAGCAGGCAGGACTTCCTGTCAGCACGCCGGCGATGGCGACGCCCCATGCGATCCGTTTCACTTGCATCCCCCTCATGCCGCGTCGATCGCGCGATAGGCGGCGACCAGCGCCTCTTCGCCCGCGCGCCCCTCGATTGAATTGCCGTGTTCCATGCCGATCACGCCGGCGAATTGCTTCGCGCGCAGCCAGCGCACCACATTGCGATAGTTGATTTCGCCGGTGCCCGGCTCCTTGCGCCCCGGATTGTCGCCAAACTGGATATAGGCCACTTCGTCCCAGCAGCTCTCCAGCGTCTTGATCAGATGCCCCGCCTGGATCTGCTGGTGATAGAGGTCAGCGAGTATTTTCACTGCCGGACTGTTCACGCCCTTCGCGACGGCGAATCCCTGCGGAACCGTCTGCAGGAACACGCCCGGGTGATCGACCAAAGTGTTGAGCGGCTCCATCACCATCACCAGGCCGTGCGGCGCGACGATATCCGCCGCGCGGCGCATCGTGTCGACGATCCGGCCGGTCTGGATCTCGATCGGCAGCTTGCGGTCGAGAAAGCCGGGGACGACTGTCATCCATTTCGCGTTCAGCCGCTTGGCCACATCCACCGATGCCCGGATATCGGCGAGGAACGCCTCGCGGTCGGCGCCGTCATTGCCGCCAAGCACCGGCCGCATCTCGCCCCATCGCGGCATGCTCGCGACGAACACGCCCATCGTCATGCTGCGCTGCTGGAGCGCCTTGGCCATGGCATTCTGCTCGGCGACGCTGCGTCCTGCCGCCTCATTATCCTCCCAGGCAGTGAAGCCCTGATCGGCGGCAAAGGCGATCTGCTCGATCCGATTGCCGTGGCTCTTGAAGCTGCCTTCGTGCGGCGCATAGCCCAGCGAGAAGCGCGCGGCGTTCTGCAACGGCGTAGCGCTTCCGACCGCTGCCACCCCGGCACCGATAACGCCCGCCGTCACCAGGGAACGCCGGCTCAGCTTCATGCTGCTTCGCCCGCCAGTGCCGCGCGCGATTTGCCGCGCTCGCGCAGCCAGATGAATCCGAACACCGCGAGCAGGACGACCGGCAGGATCGCCAGCTTCTGGAACGACACCGAAGCCGCCGCATCCTCGACAGCGAGCTTGGCTGCGCCGGTCAACGCCGCGAACGCCTCTGGCCCGCCCGCGAATTCGACCTTGGCCTTGTCGAACATGCCTCCCAGCAGCGGCAGGACGAAGAAGCTGGCGAGCGCGCCCGCCGAGCCGACGAGCCCCATCGCCCAGGATCCGCCGCGCGGATAGCGCTCGGCGACCGAGGCGAGCATCGTCGGCCACATCACGCACACGCCCAGGCCCCAGACCGTGGCGGCGATGACTGCCGCCACCGGCGTCTGGGCCTGCGACAGCATGAACAGCCCGATTGCGGCAAGCAGGCTCGATACCCAAAGCAGCCCGGGGTTGGAGATTCGGTTGGCCAGCCGCCCCGCGAAATGGCGGAACACGAACATCAAAGCGTTGACATAAACCAGCAGCAGGATGCCGCGCATGCCGACGCGGTTCGAAAGCGCAACATCGATCCACTGGCCCGGCGCGAGCTCGGATGCGGCAGTCAGGAACATCGCTCCGAACCAGATGAAGAAGCTCGGCCGGCGAAACACTTCGCCGACCATCTCGCCGAAGCTCACGCCGCTCTCGCTGCGCAGCGGCGGTGGAAATTTGGTGGTCGCGGCGATCAATATGGTCGCGGCCGCGGGGATCATCACCAGCGCCATGATGCCCTGCCACGGTAGGGTCGCCGAGAGGAAGAAGCCGGCGAGCCCCCCGATGATGATGCCGCCGGGAAACCAGGCGTGGAGCACGTTGAGGCGGTGCGTGGTGTCTTCGGGATAGAGTTGCGCAGTCAGCGGATTGATCGCCGCTTCGGTCAGCCCCCAGCCGATCCCGCTGAGCAACATGCCGAGCCAGACGATCGTGTAGACCGACATCCCGGTCGCGAGATTGCCCGCGGTGACGATCAGCAGGGGGCCGAAGAAGAAGCACAGACCGGCGCCGACCAGGCATCGCTTCATGCCGATCTGATCGAGCAAAGCACTGGCGATGAAGAGCGTGATGGCAAAGCTGAGGAATGCGGCGCCGAGGGCCGCGGCGAGCAATTCGCCCGCCTGCAATGGCGCGATCGGATCGATCCACTCGCTCTTGAGCCCGCTGGCGATCGCGCCGCGAATGGCGAGGCCCGCTGCCGCGGTGAACAGGGCCAGGATGCCCAGCCAGAACAGCCGCCTTTTGTTGAATGCCTCGCCCATCGTGCGTCCCCCCCGTTTGTCTTCAGCTCAGCCCCAGCAGCTTGCGGTTCATCCCCGGATCGCTGCCCCCCGCGAAATCGTCGAATGCCTTGTCAGCACGCCGGATCATATGTGCCGCGATGAACGGGGCGCCTTCGCGCGCGCCGTCCTCAGGATGCTTGAGGCAGCATTCCCATTCGAGCACCGCCCAGCCGGCATAGCCATATTGCGTCAGCTTCGAGAAGATTCCGCCGAAATCCACCTGTCCGTCGCCGAGCGACCGGAAGCGGCCGGGGCGGTCGACCCACTCCTGGAACCCGCCATATACGCCCGAGCGCCCGTTCGGGTTGAGCTCGGCGTCCTTGACGTGGAACATCCGGATCCGCTCGTGATAGATGTCGATGAAGCTTAGATAATCGAGCGCCTGCAGCACATAATGGCTGGGATCGTAGAGGATGTTCGCGCGGGGATGATTGTTCACGCCGGCCAGGAACCGCTCGAAAGTCACCCCGTCGTGCAGATCCTCACCCGGATGAATCTCATAAGCAAGATCGACGCCCTGCTCGTCGAACGCATCGAGGATCGGCCACCAGCGCTTGGCGAGCTCGCCGAACGCTTCCTCGACCAGACCAGCCGGCCGCTGCGGCCAGGGATATAGATAGGGCCAGGCCAGAGCGCCCGAGAAGGTCGCATGCGCGTCCAGCCCCAGCCGGCGGCTCGCTTTGGCGGATAGATGGAGCTGTTCAACTGCCCATTGCTGCCGCTCGGCCGGCTTGCCCTTCAGCGCATCGGGCGCGAACGCGTCGAACGCTACGTCATAAGCCGGGTGCACCGCGACCAACTGGCCCTGCAGATGCGTCGAAAGCTCGGTGATCTCGACGCCCGCCTCGCGGCAGGTGCCGGCCAGTTCGTCGCAATAATCCTGGCTCTCGGCAGCAGTGGCGAGATCGATGCAGCGGCTGTCCCAAGTCGGAATCTGCACGCCGACATAGCCCGCCTCGGCCATCCAGCGCGCGGCGGAGGGCAGGGTGTCGAACGGCGCGGCATCGCCCATGAACTGCGCGAGAAAAACCGCCGGACCCTTCATGACCACTCCCTTTGAGACGAACTCTATTTCTTCGTTTCTGCCTTCAGATACGCAATCAACGCCGCGCGGCGGGCCGGATCGGCCACTTTCACCACCATGCGCGTGCCCGGCACCTTTGCGGTCGGCGCGGCAAGATATTGGTCGAGGCTCTTCGCATCCCAGACGATGCCCGATGCCTTGAGCGCAGCGCTGTAATTGAACCCCGCCACCGAGCCCGCCTTGCGGCCGAACAACCCGTTGAGATTGGGACCCATCACGCTCTTGCCGCCAGCGGGAAGCGTATGACAGGCGCGGCACGTGGCGAATGCCTGCGCGCCCGCATCCTGCGCGGGGCTCGCCCCAACGCTCGGGGACGCGGCCGTTAGCGCTAACGCGCCGAGCGATGCTGCCGCGAGGGGCAGCGCGATCAAAGCTTTCACTATCCCCTCCGAGTGTGGCAACCAGTCGGTTGACATCGTTGACAGCATCTAAGCGGTTGCCGGCGCGCAGCGCAAGCCTGACCGGCTCGGTTGATCGCAATCATCGGGAGAGAGCGCAGTGGCGAGCACATATCCGCGAATTCGCTACGGCATGGTCGGCGGGGGCGAAGGGGCGTTCATCGGCGCGGTGCACCGCATGGCAGCTGCACTCGACGGCGAATATGCACTGGTCTGCGGCGCATTCAGCAGCGATGCCGAGCGCGGCCGGCGCAGCGGCGTGGCGCTGGGTCTCGATCCTGCCCGCGCCTATCCGACGCTCGAAGCCATGCTCGCCGGCGAAAACGCCCTGCCGGAGGATCAGCGGATGCAGGTGCTGGCGATCGTCACTCCCAATCATTTCCATGCTCCTGCCGCGATCGCCGCGCTCGATGCGGGATTTCACGTGATTTCGGACAAACCGATGGCGCTCGACCTCGCCGAATCGCAGGCCATCGCCGCCGCCGTCGAGCGCAGCGGCAAGCTCTACGGGCTGACCTTCACCTATAGCGGCTACCCGCTCGTCGAAGAGGCGCGCGTACGCGTGGCGCGCGGCGATCTCGGCGCGATCCGGCTGGTGCAAGTCGAGTACTCGCAAGGCTGGCTGAGCCAACCCATCGACCGCGAAGGCAATAAGCAGGCCGAGTGGCGGACCGACCCCGCGCGCGCCGGGCTCGGCGGCTGCCTCGGCGATATCGGCACCCACGCCTTTCATCTCGCTGAGCATGTCTCGGGCCTTGCCGTCGAAGAACTCAGCGCCGATCTGACCATTCACGTCCCCGGCCGCCGCCTCGACGACGACGTGGCGGCATTGCTGCGGCTGGAAGGCGGCGCGCGGGGCGTGCTCAAGGCCAGCCAGATTGCCGCCGGAGACGAGAACGGCCTGCGCCTGCGTATCCATGGCGAGAAAGGTGGGCTGGAATGGTCGCAAATGGAGCCCAACACGCTGACCCTGCGCTGGCTCGACCGCCCCGCCGAGATCGTCCGCGCCGGCGGACCGGGCCTTGCCGCTTCGACGCTGACGCGGCTGCGAACCCCCGCGGGGCATCCTGAGGGTTATCTAGAGGCATTTGCCAATCTCTACCGCAGCTTCGCCCAAGCGATACGGACGGGCGCGAGTGCCCCGCCCGCACGCGGCGCCGACAACTGGTTCCCCGGTATCGCCGACGGCCTGCGCACGATGGCATTCGTCGAAACGATGATCGAGAACAGCGCCGGCACGCAGAAATGGACGCCGCTGGCACGGCCCTGAACCGGAAGCGCGACAGACTCGAATTAAGGAAACCCCGCCAGCCCCGTGCGTTGAGCGCCTCGCGACGGTGAGGTGAGTTCATGCGGCTTAGAGTCAATAACGTGCTGCATGAGGTCGATGTCGACGTCCGGACGTCGCTGCTCGATTTGCTTCGCGAGCATCTGATGCTCACCGGCTCCAAAAAGGGTTGCGACCACGGGCAGTGCGGGGCGTGCACCGTGCTGATCAACGGCCGCCGGATCAATTCCTGCCTGACGCTGGCCGTCATGCACGAGGATGACGAGATCATAACGATCGAAGGGATCGGCACTCCCGAGGCGCTCCACCCGTTACAGGCCGCCTTTGTCCGCCACGATGGCTATCAGTGCGGCTATTGCACACCCGGGCAGATCTGCTCGGCGGTGGGCATGCTCGACGAAATTGCGAAGGGCTGGCCGAGCCATGTCAGCGAGACGGAAGACGCCGCGCCAGCGATTTCCCAAGAGGAAATCCGCGAAAGGATGAGCGGGAATCTGTGCCGGTGTTCGGCATATCCGAACATTGTCGCCGCGATCCTTGAAGCCTCGGGCGAAGCCGCATGAAGGCGTTCGACTATAGTCGCGCCGAAAGCCCCATGGGCGCGGTGCAGGCGGCGACCGCTTCGGCCACACGCTTCATTGCCGGCGGCACCAATCTGCTCGACCTGATGAAGCTCCAGATCGAGACACCCGAGCGGCTGGTGGATATCAGCCGGCTCGATCTGCGCGAGGTGGAGCAAATTGGCGAGGGCGGGCTGCGCATCGGCGCGCTGGTGCCCAATTCGGACCTTGCGTCGCATCCGATCGTGCGCCGGGATTATCCGCTGCTGTCACAGGCGCTGCTCGCCGGTGCGTCGGGGCAGTTGCGCAACAAGGCGACAACGGGTGGCAATCTGCTCCAGCGCACCCGCTGCTATTATTTCTACGACACCGCGACGCCCTGCAACAAGCGCGAGCCCGGCTCGGGCTGCTCGGCGCGTGAGGGGTTCAACCGCATCCTCGCGGTGCTCGGCACTTCGGATCATTGCATCGCCACTCACCCTTCCGACATGGCGGTGGCAATGCGCGCGCTGGACGCGGCGGTCGTTACGCTGCGCCCGGACGGGGAAACCCGGCGTATCGCGCTTGGGGACTTTTACCGCCTGCCTGGCGACACTCCGCAGATCGAGACGGTGCTGGAGCATGGCGAGCTCATCACGCATGTCGAGCTGCCCGCGCCGCCGGCCGGCCGCCAGATTTATCGCAAGGTGCGCGATCGCGCTTCCTATGCCTTTGCCCTGGTTTCCGTCGGCGCGGCGGTGGCGGTCGAGGATGGACGGATCAGTTCGGCGCGGCTGGCGTTCGGTGGACTCGGCACGATCCCGTGGCGCGACACGGCTGCGGAACAGGCGCTTATCGGCGCGGCGCCGGACGCGAAGAGTTTCGCAGCCGCCGCGGATGCATTGCTGCGCGACGCAAAAGGCTATGGTGCCAACGACTTCAAGCTGCCGCTGGCGCGTCGCACGCTGATCGCCTGTTTGCGCGAACTCACGGAGACGGCGCGATGACCGATGCCAAGCGCAATCTGGTGATGGACGAGCCTGTCGAGCACAGCCTGCTCGATGGCGCGCAGGGCGTGATCGGCCGCCCGCTCGATCGCATCGACGGGCCGCTCAAGGTTTCGGGCCGCGCCCCCTATGCCGCCGAATATCAAATCGACAATTTGGCCTATGGCTATCTCGTCGAGGCGCCGTTCGGGGCGGGCACGGTGCTCGGGATCGATGTGGACGGCGCCAAGGCGATGCCCGGCGTCATCGACGTGGTGATCGATTACGAGACCTTCCTTCGCAATGCCGGCCAAGGCGGCGAGACCGAAGCGCCCGAGCAGGGCGTGCGCGAGGTCCAGTATTTCCGCGAGCCGATCGCGATCGTCGTCGCCGAGACTTATGAAGCTGCACGCGCGGCGGGCGAGCGGCTGAAGATCGAGGTCGAGCGCAAAGCAGGACGATATAGCTTCGATGATCGGCTCGGCGAGGCCGAGGAGCCGAGCCCGGGCGGACCGGTCGATCCGCATTTCGCCAAGGGCGATCTCGATGCGGCGATGGAAAGTGCGGCAGCAGCGATCGACGTCACTTACACCACGCCGAGCCAGAACAGCGCGGCGATGGAGCCGCATGCCTCTATAGCCTGTTGGGATGGCGACAATCTGACGCTTTATGGCTCCTACCAGATGCCGGCCTCCGATCGGCAGCAGCTGGCTGATGCGCTGGGGCTCGAGGCTGATCAGGTGCGGATCGTCGCGGCCTATGTCGGCGGCGGTTTCGGATCGAAGCTTGGCATCGCTCCCGAATCCGTGGCGGCGGCGGTGGCGGCTAAGAAGCTCGGCCGGCCGGTCAAGGCGGTGATGACGCGCCAGCAAGTGTTCGACGCCACCGTCCGCCGCTCCGAAACGCACCAGCGCGTACGCCTTGCCACCACGCCGGATGGCAAGCTTGTGGGCATCGGCCACGCGACGATCTCGAGCAATTTGCCGGGCGAGGACTTTTTCGAGCCCGCCGGCACCTCGACGCATTTCCTCTACGAAGCGCCCAATCGCGAAATCACGCACGACATCGTGCGCATAAACCGCGTCCTCTCCGGCTCGATGCGCGCCCCCGGCGAGGCAGTCGGCATGCTCGCGCTCGAATGCGCGATGGACGAACTGGCGGTGAAGCTGGACATCGACCCGATCGAGCTGCGCAAGCGCAACGAGCCCGAGAGCGATCCGCAAAAGGGCGTGCCCTTTTCAAGCCGCAGCCTGGTCGATTGTCTCGACCAGGGTGCCGCGCGCTTTGGCTGGGCGGAGCGCAACACCACACCCGGCGGCCTGCGTCGCGGCGAATGGCTGATCGGCCACGGCATGGCGGCATCGGCGCGCTCGAACAAATTGATGACCTCGGAAGCGCGCGTCGAGCTGACATCCGACGGCCGCGCGATCGTCGAGACCGACATGACCGATATCGGCACCGGCACCTACACTATCCTCGCCCAGATCGCCGGCGAGATGCTCGGTCTGCCGATCGAGCGCATCGAAGTGCGCTTGGGCGACAATCGCTTTCCCCCCGGCGCAGGCTCGGGCGGGTCATGGGGCGCGGGCAGCAGCGGCTCCTCTGTCTATCTAGCCTGTGAGGGCTTGCGCGAACGGCTCGCCGACCGGCTCGGCTGCGCGCCCGAGGATATGACCCTGAAGGACGGCCAGGCCATGTGCGCGAGCCGAAGCGCCAGCATCGCCGAACTGGTCGGCGAGGGAATGGCGACCACCGGCAAGATCGAATCGGGCAAGCTCGACGAGAATATGCGCCAGGCCTCATACGGCGCGCATTTCTGCGAGGTGCACGTTAACGCAATCACCGGCGAAGCGCGCGTCAAGCGCTGGCTCAGCACTTTCGCTGCCGGGCGGATCCTCAACGAGAAGACCGCGCGGTCGCAATGTATCGGCGGCGTAGTGTTCGGCATCGGCGCGGCGCTGACCGAGGAGTTGGTCCACGACACGCGCTCGGGCAAGATCGTCAACCGCGACCTCGCCGAATATCATTTGCCCGTCCATGCCGACGTGCCGGACATCGAGATCGTGTTTCTTCCCGAGCGCGACCCCTACGCCAATCCATTGCAGGCCAAGGGCATTGGCGAACTCGGCATTTCCGGTGCCGGCGCGGCGGTTGCGAACGCCATCTACAACGCGACGGGCATACGCGTTCGCGATTTTCCGCTGACGCTCGACAAGCTGCTTGACGGGTTGCCGACAGTATAATGTTAGCGAGTGCATGGCGGCGAAGTTCAGAGGTAGTCGGCCCCGCGACTGCCAATTCGCCTGCGACCATTTGGTCTCGATTGGTCGGGGCGACAGGATTCGAACCTGCGACCCCCACACCCCCAGTGTGATGCGCTACCAGGCTGCGCTACGCCCCGACCAGAGACCTGCGTCCGCCATAGCGGGCTCAGGGGAGCGGCCTCTATGCCGCTTGCGCGCGGGATGCAACCCGCTGTGACAATAGTTGCGTGCGCCGTGAACGCATGTTAGCGCGCGCCGCTTGAACGGGGCGGTTTTCGCTCCTGTCTCCAGACATTCGGGAAGCCATGTTCATCTCCCCAGCATATGCACAGGCCGCAGGCGCGGCAGGATCCAGCGGCGGCGGCGCGATGGGCGCCATCGTTTCGCTGATGCCGCTCGTCCTGATCTTCGTGGTCTTCTATTTCCTGATGATCCGCCCGCAGCAAAAGCGGATGAAGGAGCTTCAGAATTCGGTGAGCGCCGTGAAGAAGGGCGACACCGTCGTCACCGGCGGTGGGCTGATCGGCAAGGTCACCAAGGTTACCGACGATGAAGTCGAGCTCGATCTCAGCGCCACCGTTAAGGGCGTGCGGGTCGTGAAGGCCACGCTGCAGAGCGTGCAGCCGCTCGGCGGCAAGCCCGCGAACGACTGATGCTGGACTTTCCCCGCTGGAAGCGGCTGACGATCTTCATCGGCATCGCGATCATGATCGCGCTGTCGATCCCGAGCTTCTTCCCGCAGAGCGCGCGCGAGAAATGGCCGGGCTGGATGCCGAAGCCGGCGATCAATCTGGGCCTCGATCTCGCGGGTGGCAGCTATCTGCTGCTCGAAGGCGATACCAGCGGCGTGGCGCAGGCGCGTCTCGAGCAGATGAAGGAACAGGTCCGCACCGACATGCGGCGCGATCCGCGCGTCGATATCGGCGACATATCGGTGCAGGGCGGCAAGGTGACCTTCATGGTCCGCGACCCATCGAAGGTCGATGCCGCGCGCGAGAAGCTGCTGACGATCACCGGCAGCGGGGTGGGCACTACCGGCCAGCGTGAGTGGGACATTGCGGTTGTCGATTCGAGCCGCTTCGTGCTGACCCCGACTTCGGTTGGCCTCGGCGCGAAGGCCGAAGAGGCGATGAACGACGCCCGCGAGATCGTCGATAAGCGCATCAACGCGCTCGGCACGCTCGAGCCGACCGTGATCCGCGAAGGGTCGAACCGCATCGTCGTCCAGGTGCCGGGCCTGCAGGATCCAAGCGCGCTCAAGAAATTGCTCGGCCGGACCGCGAAGCTCGAATTCAAGCTGGTCGATACGACCGTGACTCCCGAAATGATCGCTTCTGGCCAGATCCCGCCGGGCAGCCAGGTGCTGCCCTATCAGGAGGGCGGCGGTCAGATCGCAGTGTTCCGCAGCGTGATCATCGATGGGGGCATGCTGGTCAACGCTACCCAATCCTTCGACCAGCAGGGCCGGCCCGACGTGGCGATCAGCCTCGACGGCGCAGGCTCGCGGCGTTTCGCCAAGGTGACGCAGGAGAATTCGGGCAAGCCGTTCGCGATCATCGTCGACAACCAGGTGATCTCGGCCCCCAACATCAACGAGCCGATCCTGGGCGGCAGCGCCACGATCTCGGGCGGGTTTACCGTCGAGACCGCGAACGAACTGGCGATTGCGCTGCGTTCGGGCAAGCTGCCGATCGAACTCAAGGTCGTTTCCGAAAACACCGTCAGCCCCGAGCTTGGCGCGGATTCGATCAAGGCGGGCATCACGGCATCGATTATCGCGATCATCGCGGTCATCGCCTTCATGATCCTGACCTATGGCCGCTTCGGCATCTATGCGACGCTGGCAGTGACGATCAACGTGCTGATCATCCTCGCGGTGATGGGCATGCTCAACGCCACGCTGACGCTGCCCGGCATCGCCGGCTTCGTGCTGACCATCGGCACAGCGGTCGACGCCAACGTGCTGATCAACGAGCGCGTGCGCGAAGAGCGGCGCCGCGGCCGCAGCGTGACGCAGGCGTTCGAATTCGGCTATAAGGAAGCCAGCCGGACGATCTTCGAGGCCAATGTGACGCACGCCATTGCCGGCGTGATCATGCTGATCCTCGGCTCGGGCCCGATCCGCGGCTTCGCAGTCGTGCTGCTGATCGGTATCGCCAGCTCCGTCTTCACCGCCGTGGTCTTTACCCGGCTCATGGTTTCGATCTGGGTGCGCAAGAACCGCCCCAGCGAAATCAACATTTAAAGGACGCCAAGCATGCGGCTCCTCAAGATCGTTCCCGACAATACGAACATCGGCTTCGTCCGCGTTCGCCACATCGCGTTCGTCATCACGGCATTGCTGACGGTGGCGGCGATCGGCCTGGTGTTTGCGCGCGGGCTCAACATGGGCGTCGACTTTGTCGGCGGCGTCTCGATCGAGGAGAAGTTTGCCTCGGCCCCGCCGCTCGACGAGATTCGCTCGACGGTGAACGGGCTCGGCTTCGGCGAAGGCTCGCTCCAGCAGCTCGGCAGCAACAACACGGTGACGATCCGCCTGCCGCTGCCCGAATCGAGCGCGCCGGACGCTGTCGACAAGATGGTCGAGACCGTGAAGACGACGCTTGCGGCGAAATTCCCCGGCGCGACCTTCAACAATTATTCGACCGTCTCGGGCAAGGTTTCGGACGAGCTGATCTTCAACGGCGTGCTCGCGGTGTTCCTCGCGATCATCGGCATCGCGATCTTCTCGTGGCTGCGCTACGAATGGCAGTTCGGTGTATCGACCGCAGTCGCGATCATCCACGACGTGCTGATGACGCTCGGATTCTTTGCGCTCACCCAATTCGTGTTCGACTTGAACATCGTGGCCGCGGTGCTGACGATCATCGGCTATTCGATCAACGACAAGATGGTGATCGACGACCGTATCCGCGAGAATATGCGAAAATACCGCAAGATGGGGATGAGCGAGCTGATCGATCTGTCGGTCAACGAGACCCTGCCGCGTACGGTCATGACTTCGGTCACAATCATGCTGGCATTGGGCGCTCTGCTGCTGTTCGGCGGGCACGTGCTGCGCGGTTTCACCGCAGCGATGATGCTCGGCATCGTCGTCGGCACTTATTCGTCGGTCTATGTCTCGTCGTCGCTGCTGATCACGCTCGGGCTCAAGCCGGGCTTCCGCGAGGAAAAGCCTGACAAGAGCGTGGCCGCAGGTGCTGAGCGCGTGGGGCCGCGCGAGCCAAAGTAATGGAAATGAACCGCCAGGGCGCCGAGGGGCCGGTGATCTCCGGCTTTTCGGGGCGTGGGTTCAAGGTCGATGGCGGCGTTTATGAAGGACTGCTGATCAGCCCCGAGCGTGCCGATGGCTGGACGCCGCCGCCGCTCGATCAACTCGGCGAAGGCGACCTAGCGCCGCTGCTGGCGTTGAACCCCAAGCCCGAATTCCTGTTGCTCGGCACAGGCGCGACGATGCGGCGGCCGCCGCTTGCTTTCGTGAAGGCACTGGGAGCGCGGGGTATCGGCGTCGAGGCGATGGACAGCCGCGCGGCGGCGCGCGCCTGGGGCGTGCTACGCGCCGAATTGCGCTGGGTCGCCGGAGCGCTTTACCCACTGGATTGATCCAATTCAGCTGCGCAAGCTATGCGCAAATTGCGAAAAAAGCTGTCCTACACCCCGTCGAATATGATTGAGTCCGGCGATGCCCAAGCCGTTCGCCTGTCCTGATACTGTGCCGCTGTCGAGCCCCGGCTCCAGCTCGACACGCCCCCCGAAAACACTAAACTTCATCAACATTTTCCGATCGCCGCGAGACGGCGTCGGGTTGGGAGAGATGCCATGCTGATGCTAGCCCTTGCTCTTGCCAGCGTCACGCTGGGCGACGATCCCGATTATCGCCAGCATGGGAATTGGCTGTGCCGGCCGGGGCGGCAGGATGCGTGCGCGCAGGATCTGAGCACGACGGTAATCGCCGCGGACGGCTCGCGGACGATCGAGAAGTTCGCCGCGGCGAAAGAGCCGGGCTTCGATTGTTTCTATGTCTATCCGACCGTTTCGCTCGATGCGACGCCGAACAGCGATCTCGTGCCGGGCGACGAGGAGCGGCGGGTGATCCAGTTCCAGGCAGCGCGGTTCGGCGCGAAGTGCCGGGTGTTCGCGCCGATCTATCGTCAGGTGACGCTGACTGCATTGCGCGCGCTGATGACCGGACAGACGCCCGCGGTCGATCGGCAGATGGCGTATCGCGATGTCGAGGCCGCTTGGAACGATTATCTGGCGCATGACAATAAGGGCCGCGGTGTGGTGTTCATCGGGCACAGCCAGGGCTCGTCGGTGCTGACGCAGCTGATCGGGCGCGCGGTCCAGGGCAAGCCGGCGGAGAAACTGATGATTTCGGCGATGCTGATCGGGAGCAATGTGCCGGTGCCCATCGGCAAGGATGTCGGGGGGCTCTCCCAGACCATTCCCCTGTGCCGCTCCGCCGACCAGGCAGGTTGCATCGTGACCTTCGCCAGTTTCCGCGCCTCGGCGCCGCCCCCTGCCGACAGCCGCTTCGGCAAGGGCGACCGGCCCGGTATCGAGGCGGGATGCACCAATCCGGCGGCGCTCGGCGGCGGGCGGGCAGTGGCCGATGCCTATCTGGCGACCGCAGGCAGCTTGCTCAGCAGCGGTGAAGGCCCGCGTTGGAGCAATGACGGCAAGCCGGTGACAACGCCGT
Organism: Sphingomonas sp. AC522; assembly: GCF_979258125.1. Taxonomy (NCBI): domain Bacteria; kingdom Pseudomonadati; phylum Pseudomonadota; class Alphaproteobacteria; order Sphingomonadales; family Sphingomonadaceae; genus Sphingomonas; species Sphingomonas sp. AC522. Next base: position 3,379,962 of record NZ_OZ409836.1, on the reverse strand, counting down.
TCGTGCGGCTTCCGGGGCTGCTCTCCACCGAATGCGTGCGCAAGGACGGGTTCAATTATCTGGCGGTGACGACCAATGCCGATCCCGCCGATCCGAGGGCCGACGATGTCGGCGGGGACATCAAGGTAGGCCCGACTGTGTTGGCTTCCTGGGGGCTCCACCTCATCGACATGAACCTGGTGCAGGGCGATCTGGTCGAGCTGGCCGGGCGCCAGGCAAAGGCATGGGCGAGGAAGCATTGACGCTATCCCCTTGAACCGCTGCGGCTTCGCGATAGGCTGAGCGGAGGGGGCAGGTATGGCACTTCCGCAGGGATTACCGTCGATCGCCGGGAGGCGCGGCTGCGTGGTGCTCGCCGCCTATTGGCTGATTGCGCTGCCGACGATCGTCGCAGTCGCATTCGGGCTGTGGTTCGCGGTGCGCGACATGTCGCACAATGTGCCCGCGACGATGGCCTATGGGCTTCGGACGTTCACCTATGGCGCGGCGGGGCACGGGATCGGGGCCGTCACGCCCGAGGCTGCCCGCGCCGGCGTACGGGTCGGCGATCGGATCGTGCAAGTCAACGAGCAGGCGCTGCGGACGGGGGCGAGCGAGTTCGAAATTGGCGATCGGCTGGGCGACGCCGGCACGCGGATCGTTCTGGGTCTGGTGGGGGAGGACGGCAAGGCGCGCAGTGCGACGCTGGCGCGCAGCGATTCGCCGTGGGCAGCCACCGATCCTTCGAGCGGGCTGCCGGTGTGGCTCTATGTGATCGTCGAGCTGCTCTCGCGCGAATGCTTCCCGCTGGTGATGATCGCCGCGTCGTTGCTGCTGGTATATCGGCGGCGAGGCGATGCCGAGACGATGCTGTTCGCCTTCGCGTTGCTGATGCTGTGCATGCGCGGCGGATCGCTATGGTGGTGGAGCGACACGCCAGTGCCGCGTGAGGCGCTGCAGGCGTGGTGGGTGACGGGCTGGCTGGCATCGTTCCTGGCGATTGCGGGGTTCCCCGACGGGCGCTTCACATCGCGAACCGCGCGCGGGGTGGTTGCGGTGATCGTGGTGCTGATCCTGTGCAATCTGCTGCTCAACGGCGCAGCGATGATCGGGCTTTGGGCGCGGTGGATGCAGACGGCGGGCGGGCTGATCAGCATCGGGGTGATCCCCGCGGCGCTGGCGGCGGCAGTGGCGGTAATCCAGCGCTATCGCTCGACACCGCCGGGCGCCGAACGCCAGCAGATCAAATGGGTGGTCGGAGGGTCGTGCATCACCTTGCTGACGCTGGTGATGCTGATCCTGTTCGAAGTTGCGAAGATCGGGCGCTTTACTGCCGGTAGCTCGCTTGCCTTCCTGTTCTTTGCCGTTGCGTCCTTCGTGTCCGTGGTGGCGCTGCCGCTGGGCCTGATTGTGTCGCTGCTGCGCTTCCGGCTGTACGATGCCGAGGCGACGATCAGCCGCTCGGCGGTCTATGCGGCACTCACCGTCTCGCTGCTGCTCGTCTTCGCGGCGGGGGAGAAATTGGTCGAGGCATTCGGGCAGCAATATTTCGAGGGCAGCATGGGCACGGTGGCGGGCGGGATCGGCGCGGCGCTGGCTGCGGTGATGATCGCGCCGATGCACCACCGCCTGAGCGCCTGGTCCGAACGGCGTTTTCAGCAGGGCCTGCTGTCGCTTCGCAACGGGTTGCCGGTGCTGGTCGGGGATTTGCGCGAAACGGCGTCGCTGGGCGAGATTGCTCGTGCGGTGCTCAAGCGGGCGGAGACCGGCGCGCGCGCGCGGCATGCCGCGTTGATCGTCGGCGATGCGCTGGAGGCGGCCCGGCACATTGGCGCGGAGGAAATCTCCGAATGGCGGCAGGGCTGGGTGCCGCGCGAAGCCGATGGGCTTGATTGCGACCGTGGCGACGGGCTGTTTCCCATGCGCGTGCCGCTGGAAGCCGAAGGCTGCGGGCGGGTCGGCTGGCTGCTGCTCGGCCCGCGACCCGATGGCAGCTTCTTCGGCAAGGACGAGCGGGAGGCGCTGGCCGACATCGCGGGGCCGGTGGCGCGGGCGATTGCCATCGTGCGCCAGCGCGAGGCCAGCCAGGCGCGGTTCGAGACGCGGATCGGCGCGCTCGAGGCGGCCATTGCGCGGCTTGGCGGCCCCGCGCCGGCTCAGCCGACGCCGATCTTCTCTTCGTCGCCCTCCTCGTCAGTGTCCGGTGTCTGATCGCGATCCAGCGTGTCCGAAGGGAAGCGGGCGTCGCCTTCCTTCTGGTGCTCGGTCGAGAGATTTTCGTTCGGGGTGCCGGTCTGGGGGTCGGCCATCGCGTTTCTCCTTCACACGATCAACGGCGGAAGGGCGCATCGGGTTTCAGCGCGGGACGCCGAGACGCCCGAGCAGGAGTCGCCAGAGCGGGATCGAGACCAACCCGGGCTGGCCAAGGAACGGGTGCACCAGGGCGAGGGCCAACGCGGTGATGGCGCCGAGCAGCACTGCAAGCCCGCGCTGGCGGACCAGCCGCCGCTGCTCGGGCGGAACCTGTCCGCCGGCGACGGGCGGGGCGGTGGCAATGCGCTGGAGGCGGATGTTGAGCAGGGCAGTCAGCACCATCCAGCCGCAATAGAGCGCGATCGGAACGCGCTCGCCGGGATATTCGGATGCGAAAGCAGTAAAGAACGGCATCGCCGCGATGGCGCTGAGCAGCATTAGATTGGGGGCGATCAGGCGCGGGTCCCAGTTGCGTGCGCAATCGAAGGCGCGGTGATGCCCGGCCCAGAAGGCACCAATGACGAAGAAGGAGACGAAGAAGCCGGCGAATTTCGGCAGCAGTTGAACAAGCGCCATCAGATAGTCGCTGTCGGTGCCGTGATGGATTTCGGGCACGTGGATCTCGATCACGAGCAAAGTGATCGCAATGGCGAACACCGCGTCCGAAAAGAAGATCATCCGCTCAAGCGAGTGACCCGGGCCCTGCGCTTCGCTGCCGCTGCTCTCCGTCATCAATCCCCCCGAACTGCTCCAGGGCGTTCTAGCAGGGGATTGCTTTGGCGTCTTGCCGCGATCGATGCGCACGGACCAAGCGAGTGAAATAATCGTGAAGGCGCTCGCTGTTCGCGGCCCAGGTGAAGGGCTCGACATTGGCACGCACTGCCCCGGCAGCGGGCGGGGCGGCGAGGATTTCGGCGAGTGCCGCCGCGAATGCCTGGGGCGTGCGCTCGACGAGGCGGCCGGCACTTGCATTGCCGACCACCTGGCGCGCGCCGCCTACGTCCGGGATCACCACGGGTGTGCCGCTCGCCAGCGCTTCGAGCCAGGCATTGGCAAGGCCTTCGCGCTCGGAGGCTAGCGCCATTGCGTCGGCGGCGGCGAGATAATGGGCGAGCTTGGCGTGAGGGATGTTGCCGAGCAGGCGGACGCGGAGCTCAAGGCTGAGCTTGGCGATGAGGGTCATGAGCCGCTGGCGATCGGGGCCATCGCCGGCGATGCACAGCGTCACGCCGGGCATGGTCGCGATCGCACGAAGCACGATCTCATGCCCTTTGAGGGGAATCAGCGCACCGACCGACAGGATCAGCGGACCGGCGATGCCGAGTTCGGCCTTAGCCGCGGCGCGGTCGCGCGGGGCGAAGCGATCCAGGTCGACGCCGGTTATAATCGCCTCGATCCGCTCGCCGGGCATGCCTAGCGCGATCATGTCGCTGCGCATCGCTTCGCTTACCGCGAGCATTCCATCCGCCGCACAGCCGGCGGCGCGGACCTGTTCGCCAGTAACGGGGAGGCGGCCCCAATGGTGTACGTCGGATCCACGTGCCTTGATCGAAACGGGGACGCCGAGGCGGCGGCCGAGCTCGACGGCGGCGACACCATCCGGGAAGAAGAACTCGCCGGCGATGATGTCGAACGGAAACTCGCGGTGGACCGCATCGATCACCGGCGTAATCGCTTCGATCAGGGCGGTTGCGTGGAAGCGGCCGCCGGTTAGCGGCACATTGAGAAATTGGGGGCGGACGACTTCCAAGCCCTTCCAATTCTCGCGGGCGGGCAGTGCGGTCAGTTTGCGGTAACGCGGCAGGGCGCGGATCGGCCAAGGCGGGACCCCACGCGGAGCGACGACGCGGACCTCGGTATCCGGACGCTGTGCCAGCGCGAGCGTCTGGCGCTCGACGAAGATGCCGAAATTGGGGCGCGAGACGTCAGGGAATAGCGACGAGAGGACAAGCACGCGGAGCATGCGCGATCTATAGCGCGCGTTGGTTAACCGGGTGCTTGCATGGGAAAGGGGGCCCGCACGGCACGGACCCCCTTATTTTGCTTAGCGGCAGCGATTGCGGCTGTTGCCACGGTCGATCTCGCGGCCGGCCAGGCCGCCGGCGATCGCGCCGAGCACGGTGCCGCCGGTGCGGTCGCCACGTGTGTCGATCGTGCGGCCGACCAGCGCGCCGCCGACTGCGCCGACGACCAGGCCGGTGGTGCCGTCCGAACGGCGGCAATAGCGCTTGCCGTCACGGCCGCGCCACTCACGGTAGCTGTGGTTACGATTGCGGTTGCGACGTTGGTCAAAGGCAGCGGCCGAGCTTGGGTTGGCAACGCCGGCCTTGGCCGCCGCGACCGGCACTACCATCGAAGTCGGGACTGCCATCGTCATCGCGCCGAGCGCGAGCATCATCTTACGCATGTTTCACTCCATTGTGTCTGCAGGGGCAATTGCAGGGGCCGCGAGCGAAACGTTCCGGGGGAGGGCAGGTTGCATGAACGACGGTTCAGGGTTGCGCTCCGGAAGCGCGGCGCTAAAGGCCCGGCACGTGACCAGACCCGCGCGATTCGCCGCCTCGGGCCTTCCAACTTTTCCCCATTATCCACGTTATCAACAGGCGCACGGAGCGTTTTGATGCTTTGCGCGACTCGGAATCGGTGACACCTTCATAACTGTAAGGAGACGGTTCGGCAGCGGGAAACCAAAGCGGGATCAGAAACTTACCGTACTTGTCCGGACAGGTGCCTTCGGGAAACCAGCCAGACAGGAACGTAGGGATGCCAGCGACGGACAGTTGCAGACCGATGCGGCGCGCAAGCGTAGCGGAAGTCTTGAGAGACGGCCGAAGCACGGCGGAACCGGAAGCCGAAGCGGCGCGAAAGCGCGGCGAAAGCGTGAAGGGAAGGCCGGGATGGACGGACCGGAAATTGCGGCGGCGCGAAAGCGAGACGTGCGGTGGATGGGACGAACACGAAGAGCGACCCATCGGCTCGGAAGCCGCGCAAGCGGTGGAACGGTTGGAGGATCGATCGGGAAAGCGTTCCGCGAGGCTCCAGATCGCCGCTTGCGGCGGATCTGAAGCGGGCCGCCAGAGACCGGAAAGGAAGCGCAGGACCCTCGGGAAATGTGCGGAGAATTCGGCCTCGGCGACCGACGCGAAACCCGCATGCCCTTGCCGGCGCGGGTGGAGCATGCCGCCGAAACCAGGCCCTGCGATCCGTCCGGGTCAAATGGCCGAAGTCCGGTGACATGGGGGCTGGCAGCAATGCCGGCCCCCTTTTGCGTCTGGAGCGAGGTGGCCCGCCACACGGACCGTGACCTGCCACTCGCTCCCCGCTAACATGCATCAAATCCTGCCGGGAGAGATGCATGGGACGCTGGTTCGAACGCTTCGCTCAATTGGTGGCCGGATGGGCCGGGCGGCCGCCAGCCTTTGTGCTGGCCTTGCTCGTGGTGCTGATCTGGGGCGTGACCGGCCCGGTCTTCAAATTCTCCGATACCTGGCAGCTGGTGATCAACACCGGCACGACGATCGTGACCTTCCTGATGGTGTTCCTGATCCAGAATGCCCAGAACCGCGACGCCGCGGCGATCCAGGCCAAGCTCGACGAACTGATCCGCGCCGCTGAGAGCGGGCGCAACGAATTTATCGGGATCGAGCATCTGAGCGAAAAGGAATTGATCGCGATCCGCGACAAGCTCGAGCGTGAATGCGGGCGCGAAGACCCGGCGATGCATGAGGGCGTCGGCCGGGTGATCGGGCGCCGCTAGGCATGCGGCTCAGCTCCCCATCTCCCTCAGAAGCGAGGATCCAAGACTCATCCACGATCCGGCTCGAAACCCTCGGTCCCGCTTTCGCGGGGATGACGGGTGTGATCAGGCCAATGTTGCGCTGAGCGCGCTTTCGGCCTTGAGCAGTTTGGAGACCGGGCAATTGGCGTGGGCGCCCTCGGCTAGCGCCTGGAACTGCTCTTCCGTGATCCCGGGCACCCTTGCGATGAGCGTTAGGTCGGAGCGCGTGATGGTGAAGCCGCCTTCGCCATCCTGCTCAAGCTTGACCGCCGCCTCGGTCTCGATGCTGCCATCAGAGAAGCCGGCGCGGGCGAGGGCGAAGCTGAGCGCCATCGTGAAGCAGCCGGCATGGGCAGCGCCGATGAGCTCCTCGGGATTGGTGCCGGGCTCGTCCCCGAAGCGTGTGCTGAAGCCGTAAAATTGGTCCGTTAGCACGCCCGATTGGGTGCTGACATGGCCCCGGCCTTCCTTGCCGAAGCCTTCATAGCGCGCGCTGGCGGTGCGGGTCGTCAAATTCCGTTCCTCCTTGTCAAACCAAGGGCGCGGCGGTCGAACGCCGCCACGCCCCGTGATAGTCAAACCTTAGCGGCAGCGCACTTTATGGCGGTCCGCCGCAGAGCCGATCGCGGCGCCGGCTACCGCGTGCAGCACGATGCTGTGCACAGGAGAGATATTCCTTGCTAGCGATCAGCGCTGGCCGTCCGAGCCCGGCAGATTGTCACCCTGGCCGCCCACCAGCGTGGGCTTTGCGAGGGGAGGACGCAGTGCCTCACGCTCGCTCTCGGGGACGGGCGCAGTCGGATCGGGACGGAAATCGCCGATCGCGCGGGTGCTGCCGTCCGGATGCGTGTCGCCCATCAGATCGGTTGGAACGGTGCCTTCGCGCGCGGGCCGGCGGAAGAGGCGGAGGAGCCCGACTACGGCGCCACCGAGTGCGGCCGCCAGCCCGGCGATCCCCGCGGCCTTAACCGCGACGGGCGCGGCTTCGACGCGGGCAGCAAGGCTGGGCGAGGGCGGGGCTGCTGGAGCGATTTGCTTGGCAGCGGCGGGCTTGCGGCGTGCGGCCGGCTTGGCTGCCGCAGCTTTTGGTACGGTGGGAGCTTTTGGAGCGGCGGGAGCCTTGGGCGCAGCAGGCGCCTTCGCTGCAGCGCTTTTGGCAGGCGCCTTTTTGGTCGGAATCTTCTCGCTCGCCTTCGCGGCGGCGGGAGCCTTGGAAGTCTTTGCAGCGGAAGCCTTGGCCGTAACGGCCTTCGCCTCAGTCGGCTCTGGCTCACCCTCGGCGGCGGGTGTGGCCGGTTTGGGCGCGGCGGCGCGCTTGGCGGGAGTGCGGCGCGTCGTGGCGCGGGGAGTGCCGGTAGGGGTCTTGCGCGGGGCCATGTGATTATCCTGTGTCGGTTTCCACCGATCAACCACTAGGCCGCGCGCCTGTTCCGGACAATCGTTACGGTGCCGTAGATTGCAGCTCGTGAAGTGCGGGATCGCCATGGGGTTCACGGGAGGCACGGGCGCGCTCGGTGCGCGCGATCCGATCGGCCATCTGCTCCCAGGCATGCGCGGCGCGCAAATTGCGGTCGCGGACATTGTCGAGCGTCGCGGCGTCGGCGTCGGCCTGAGCGCGGCTGGCATTGTCTAGATAGAGCGTGAGAAGATCGGCCATGAAGCCTCCGGGGCGAGAGGGAAGGAAGAACGGCGCCGCGCGATCCCCGAAAGGAAATCGCCCGGCGCCGGTCTCGGCCGGCGCACGAATGCGCCGGCAAGCGGAATTTAGTCTGCCGCCTGAAGGTTGACCGCAGCCATCTTGCCGCGACGGTCTTCCTCGAGCTCGTAGCTCACGCGCTGGTTCTGGTTCAGCGTCGACATGCCGGCGCGCTCGACAGCCGAGATGTGCACGAACGCATCGGCCGTGCCGTCTTCAGGAGCGATGAAGCCATAGCCCTTGTCGGCGTTGAAAAACTTGACGGTGCCAGTGATAGCCATTTGGAATTCCATTCTTTCTCTGACGGGTCTCCGAGCGTGGAGAGCCCTCGTGTTGCTGCGAGGGGCAGGGAAGGAAGGAAGAAGGAGCCGCAAAGCGCCGAAGACCGTCGATATGCGACTGTAGCAAGCAGGCATATGGGCGCTGGCGGCCGAAAAAGCAAATTGAGCCATGTGCTTGCCCGCCACGGCGGAGTGCGGCACAACCCGGCGATGATCCGATTGACCCTCGCAGCCCTGCTGCTGGCATCGCCCGTCGCGGCGCAGACCAGTCCCGAAACCCCCGCCGCGCTTGCCGCCATCTCGGGGGTCACCGTCAAATGGTATGACGTGACCGGGACCACGCCCGACCAGATCCGCAAGTCGAAAAAGGCGGCGCGCCCAGCGGTGCCCGGCGATTCTTCGCAGCGTTACGACGTGCTGAGCACCTGGAAGATCGAGACCAGCTGGGCGACCGAGACCGGATCGACAGGGTGCCGGGTGGCGGATCCGGAGGCGAAGTTTTCCGCTGAAGTGAGCCTGCCGCGGCTGGTGCCGGCCGAAGGGCAAGACGAAAAGCTGCTCAAGGACTGGGCGGCATTCGTCAATTCGCTCGCCACCTATGAGGGGCAGTTCGTTCGCTATGCGGCGGATCATGCCCCCGATGTGGCGCGGGGGATCAGCACGGTTAGCTGCGCCAAGGCCAATGACGCGAGCGCGAAGGGCATTGCCGCGGTGGGCAATGAAGTCGCGGCGCTGCGAGCCAAGTCCAAGCGGGTGTCTGGCGCCTTCTGAGGCGGCGATAGCGTGTCTCCGTTCGACCTAGTCTTTGCGGTGTTCGGGCTGCTGCTTGGGCTGGCGGTGGCGGAAGTGTTAAGCGGGTTTTCGCGGGCGCTGAAGCTCAAGCGGGGGACGCGGCCGATCAAGATCGGGTGGCTGACGCCCTTGCTGGGCATCTTCGTGATGCTCGACCTGACCAGCTTCTGGCTGATGGCCTGGGAAGCGCGCGAACAGCTTGGCGCCAATTACCTGACCCTGGTCTTCGTGCTCGCGATCGTCGGCGTCTATTATCTGGCCGCGACGCTGATCTTTCCCGACGAGCCCGAGCAATGGCCCGATTTCAATGACTGGTACGACAAGCAGAACCGGATGGTGGTCGGAGGGCTGCTGCTGGCCAATGTCGGGAGCTGGATCGGTCAGATCACGCTGGAGATCATGGCGCCCACTCCGGAAGTGGAGCTCAACAACGTGGATCTGGTGGTGATGGGCGCGGGATTTTCGATGCTGGTGCTGTTCGCCGCGCTGCTGAAAGTGAAATCGCGCAAATGGAACGTGGCGATGCTCGCCGTGCTGATACTATTGCTGATGGTAGTCGGCGTAGGCGAGGATCTCGCCTAGCGCCGGGTCTCGTGCCGCGACTCGTCCACGGGGAACAAGCGGCGGTGGAGGGGTATCGTGCCGCTCGCGATGCGCGGTTGGCGGTAGGGTCGTGAAATCTGCGTTTCGTGTACTTGGTCGAAGAAATTCAATTCGTTTTCCTGTTTTACTTGGTTGAGAAAGCCCATCCGGATGCACGGAAACCCGCCGCAAAGCGGGCAGAGGTGCAGGGGAAGAGGGCCAGGGCAATGCGCGTTCCGCATTCGGAAGCCGCCATTTCGGCGAGCATTGCCCGGCCCTGATATGGGGTCGAGGTTAATTAATTCAACCCGACCCTTCCTCCCCCGCTGAGCGCGCCCTCAATCCGCCAGCTTGGCGGGGACCTTGGCGCCGTTATTGACCAGCTCGAGCATCACCGCGTTGTGGAGCCACAGGTTCATCTCCGCCGAACCGTCCTTGGCGCCGCTATAACCGAGTTCGGTGGCGAGCTCTTTGCGGTTGTCGAGGCTCGAATCCAGATCGAGCAGCTTCATCAGATCGACGATCGACGTCCGCCAGTTGAGGTCGGGATTGCCCTTGGCGGCGAGCTTTTCGGTGAGCACGCGCTCGACATCGACGGGCTCGGCAGAGGTGGGCGCGGCGGCGGCCTGCTGGTTCTGCGGAGTCGGCGCAGTGGGCGTCGCGGCGGGGGCAGGCGTGGGCGCGGGCTGGGCGGCGGCCTTGTGACCGAAAATGGCGTCCTTGATCTTGCCGAAAATGCTCATGCGTTGCTCCTGGAACCGGGCGCGGAATGCGCGGGCGTTGGCGGCTGAACGCGTGAGGGGGCGGGGAGGTTCTCGCAAACTCAGGGACCGCCAGCCTCTGCCTCTGCCTCCTCCTCCGCCTCTGCCTCGGGCCGGGCGCGGCGCGCGCGCTTCTGCGCCGGCTCGGGATCGGCCGCAGCGAGGCCGAACCAGGCGACGCGCTCGGGTTCGTCGATCGCGCGCTTCTCGTCGGCGCGGGCGCGCTCTTGCGCCGCGAGCACTTCCTCCTCTTCGGGACCCAGCTCGCGCTCATAATCCTCATCGCCGTAGCGCCCCCACTCCTCCCCGCAAAAGTGCGGCGGCGGCGGGAAGCTGGTATGGAATTTCTCCTCGGAATCATCCCACCAGACCGGCTCGCTGGCGTTGCCGGCGTCCTCAATCTCTTGAGGAAGTTTATAAACTTCGGGGGTGTTTTCGGCCTCGGGCGCGGGCGGCGGCGCGAGCTGGAGGAGACCGGCGGCTTCGGCGCGCGCCCATTGCTCGGCGGTCCAGCCCGCACGCCGGGCGGGATCGAGATCGGCAGTGGCAAGCGGATCGGCGAGATCGGTGTGCGTGCGCAGCCAGCGATCGGCGCGGGCGAGCGTGCGGACCGGGGCGAGATCGTCCTCGCCCGCCTCTTCGGCGCCCAGCCGCGTGCCGAGGAACAGGCCCGCGCGCGCCGGGCCGCCATCGCGCCCGATCAACTCGAGATATTGCTCGAACTCGCCCGCGACCAGCCGCGCGGCGGCATGGGTGGTTTCCTTATGCGCGCGATTGGCGAGGCGATCCTGCCGGGCGAGGACTTTCACGGCCAAATGATTGTCGTGCCGGATATAGCGGGTTTCGTCGCCATTGGCGTGGAAATGGATATGCTCGCTGCCGTTGAGCGCACGATCGAGCAGATCGTCGGCGAGCTTCTCGCGGCACAGCAATTGCGCCGCCTGCCAGCCGATCGCGAAGCTGGCCCCGCGCGCGGCGCGGCGGAAGCTGTAGGCGGACTGGATGGTGAGCCCGACAAGCCTGCACGCATTGGTGACGCTTTCGCCTTCGGACAGGGCCTGGAGGAAAATGCGCTGGCGATCCGCGGTCCAGCCGTCATGGCGCTGCGAGACAGTGGGGAGGGCGTGATCGCCGTGCGCGGAGGCGCCAGCGGGGGCGGGGGGAAAGATCTCCGCGGGAACGCTCATTGCGCGGCTCCCTTTGCAATGCGGGCGAAGAGGCGCGCAGTCGCTTCGCGATTGGCGATGGTCTCGGGCGGGGCGGGGGTGGGCGGCGCGAGGCGGCCGGCATCGAGATGCGATTGCCACGCGGCATGCGCGCCTTCGGGATAGTTGAAGGGGTTTTCGGCGGGGCCGCGGGAGAGCCGCGGGGGCGCTTGGTTTGGCATCTTGTCCTCCGGATATGAGAAGAGGACGATCCAGTTATAGATGTTTTGGGGTGTAGGACAGCGTTTTGTTCTGGGTGTGTTCTGCGCGCCGGCAAAGCGATTAGCGCAAGCTAATCGCAAGCGCATTAGGCGCGCACGGCCGGCGGCGCTACGAGCGCCGACCGACGACGCGGCTTTGCCGCGGCGGGGCCAGATGGTTCCGCAAAGACGCGAAGAAGGTGGTTTCACGCAGAGGCGCAGAAAGCGCGGAGTGGCCAGTTGAACCTGCGCGGAATCCCGGCAGGCGGTCACCGCGGCCGGTGATCGGTGCCTTCGCCGGGGGTGATGAAGATCGCAGTGGCGGTGACGCCCGCGGGAACGTCGGCCGTGTGCCAACAGCCGGGCGGGTTGATCGCGTAATCGCCGGGGGCGAGGGTGACGGTGTTTGTGGTGCCGTCGGCGTGCTCCTGGTGGAGGGTGATTTCGCCCGCGGTGCAGATCACCATCTCGGCGCCATGGGGGTGGACCTCCCACATCGTCCAGCTTTCGGCGAAATCATATTGGGAGACGAGGCGCCCCTCGATGCCGTCGGCGGCGTGGCGGGTGGCGTAGGCGGCGTACCAGCTTTCATCGGTCATCGCGGGCTCGACGGTGGCGGTCGCGTTGCGGCCGAGATGGGCGGGGTTTGTGGGGAGGTGGGGCATGGCGCAGCGGATGCTAGGATTTAGTACTCACTAAATCCAGCACCACGCAAAGCGTGGGCAAGCCCGGCCGGCGGCGCTGCGAGCGCCGTTCGACGACGCGGCTTTGCCGCGGCGGGATAGACCTCCACTACGGTTAGCGCATTAATCACCAGCCGAAGGGGCTCCAGCCAAGCTTTCTATGACCAAGTCTTCCAAAAGAATATAAGACGGCTCTTTAACAACTATCATGGGGATCGGGCCACCTTGCTGCCATCGGACCGCCACGCCTTCTTTTTTACGCTTACTCTTACTGAAAATTATATCGTATCGATTTGGTGTAATCCCAGAAAAAAAGTTAAAGAGTACTTTTGTAGTACTTTCTCCCTCAATCTCGACTTCGTTATCGTGAAGCTCCTTCGCTTTGCTTTTCGGATATGGCTCTAGAAAAACCACTTCCTTAATACCAGCTGCAATGATGTGTTTTGTACAGTTGTGACAAGGGAACGTGGTTGTATAAAGAATGCTACCCGACACTGCGGTTCCGTTGCGTGCTGAATCGCAAATTGCGTTCATTTCAGCATGAACTACTCGACCATATTCTGTAAGATCAAGGATTTTAGCATTTTTTAAAGATCCGCGAACCTCTTTAAATTCCTCCGAAGCATCTCCTCTGCCAACAAGAAAATTCACAATCTGATTCACTGAACCGGCTTTAGACGCCTTGTCAGAAAGTAACCCGTTCTGCTTCATGCGCTGAATTAGATCACGTAGAACGTCGATTTTAAGAATATCGTTCGAGTCTCGACCAAGCTTTATATCACGGTAGTCGGGCATCTCGCCGTCCCAATATGTGCCTCCAAAAGCTTTCGGCACTTCATTGCAGCCTTCTGCTATAACCTCACCTTCAGGTGAAAATATCGCAGCACCCACTTGTCGAGATAGATCGCTTGATCGCAATGATGCCGCAAAGGCGGCAAACATTCCATGCTCTGCTTTTGATGGTGCTATCTCATTTAGGCCAAAGAAGGCATTAATAAATCTATTTATATTGGTACGCATCTTTTGAACATCTACGCCATCTACCACGACGTCAGCTAAATGAAACGCATCACGAAGGTGCTGCCCAAATTCATCTTCATCTTCACTCGCATCTTGTTCCATTAACTGACTAGCGAGATACGACTCTCGAGAGCGTCTATGGTCTCCAACGCTATTGAGCCTAATCTTTTCTTCTAGAATTTTTTGACGATCTCCTTGGGTGCCGTAGCCAGAAAGCAATATAAATTGCTTTCCATATACGAACCGAAGTAGCTCAACTTCTTGAGGGCGCTTAATCTGACGAATAATATACGCACAACGAAACGAGATTTTTCGGTCACCAAGTAACCGATGAAACGCCACATCATCATGTTCAATAGGGACAGATGTTACGCTTTCTTCACCGTCATCCGGATTTCCGGCTGGTCTATCGTCGTCTGAAAGCGCTTCCCGCTCTCGCTGTATTGCTCGGATTGCGAGCCGCATGAGATACGCAACATCTTCTTTCTCTCGGCAGATTGCACTCGCGTGCGCCATTTTATAACGCATTAAATTATAAAAGGAATCCACCATCGGCTTGTCTTCCGAGGAGTGGATATCTGAAATCTCATCGGTAATTTTGATCGTTGCGCTGGCGTAGCCCACAGCGGACAGTTCGTCACGGAGAGCTCTAATTATCGCGTCGATATCTATTCCGATTGGGCCAGCTATACCAAACACAAGTTCAGGGTAGCTAATGCTGGATGGCGTTACAGGCATAGGTATCCTTCTTAATTACCGAAAGATACCTGTTACGCATCTGGAGTCTATCCCTAGTTCACTCCGCCGCCACCGCCTCCTTCGCGCCCTTCCGCTCCAACAACGGCGCCAGATAGCGCCCGGTGAAGCTTCGCGGCTCCTTCGCCACTTGCTCGAGCGTGCCTTCCGCGACGATCTCGCCGTCCTTCACGCCGCCCTCCGGCCCCAGATCGAGCACCCAGTCTGCGGTCTTGATGACGTCGAGATTATGCTCGATCACCATCACGGTGTTGCCCTGCTCGACCAGTGCGTGGAGCACTTCGAGGAGCTTGCGGACGTCCTCGAAGTGGAGCCCGGTGGTGGGCTCGTCGAGGATGTAGAGCGTCTGGCCGGTGGCGCGGCGGGCAAGTTCCTTGGCGAGCTTTACGCGCTGGGCTTCGCCAGACCGGCAGCAGCCTTGAAGGCCGCCGCCGGGCCGCGCGCACTCACTCCGAGAACATCGTCTCGTCGTTCACGATCACCTTGGTGATGCCGCAATAATCGACCGCCGTGTCGAATTCGCTGCCATCGGTGAAGACGATGCGGGTGCGGACTTCGCAGCGTTCGTCCTTGGCGTCGAAGAAGCTCATGTTGAAGGTGCGCTGCGGGGCGATCTGGGACTTGATCCAGTTGGTGCTCCACTTGCCGTCGCGCTTGATCGTGTAGAAAGCCGAGACGGCGGTGCCGCTGCGGTTTACGAGCTGGAACTTCCAGTCGTTGCCGTCCTGGGCCCCGGCCGGTGCGCAGGCGAACAGGACCGCGACTGCGGCGATGCGTGCAATGTTCTTCATGTGGGTGATCCCCCTCGACGCCGGCGAGATACCGGCGCGTGGGGGGGACCGTAACGCGGGGGAAACAATTAGAACAGGGGGTTAGGCGGGGGAGTTCGCATTGCCATCATCCCCGCGGAAGCGGGGACCCGGAGCTATTGGCGGAGTCGCTTGGGGAGAGTGCCCCGCTCCCTGGCCAGTTGCGGGTGAACAGCGCCCCGCGCTGTTCAGGTGACGCGGGGGGCATCATCGGCCCGCAGCTCCCCTGAAGGGGAGAGGGAGAAGGAGATTACTCCGCCGCTACCGCCTCGCGCACCTTCTTCCGCTCCAGCAGGGGCGCGAGGTATTTGCCGGTGAAGCTGCGCGGCTCCTTGGCGACTTGCTCCGGCGTGCCCTGCGCCACGATCTCGCCGCCCTTGACGCCGCCTTCGGGGCCGAGATCGAGCACCCAGTCCGCGGTCTTGATGACGTCGAGATTGTGCTCGATCACCACCACGGTGTTGCCCTGCTCCACCAGTGCGTGGAGCACTTCGAGGAGCTTGCGGACGTCCTCGAAATGGAGGCCGGTGGTGGGCTCGTCGAGGATGTAGAGCGTCTGGCCGGTGGCGCGGCGGGCGAGTTCCTTGGCGAGCTTTACGCGCTGGGCTTCGCCGCCCGACAGCGTGGTGGCCTGCTGGCCGACCTTGACATAGCCCAGGCCGACTTCCGCCAGCATCGCCATCTTGTCGCGGATCGGGGGGACGGCCTTGAAGAATTCGAAGGCGTCCTCGACGTTCATGTCGAGCACGTCGGCGATGGACTTGCCCTTGAACTTCACTTCGAGCGTTTCGCGATTGTAGCGCTGGCCGTGGCAGACGTCGCAGGTGACGTAGACGTCGGGGAGGAAGTGCATCTCGATCTTGAGCAGGCCGTCTCCGGTGCATGCCTCGCAGCGGCCGCCCTTGACGTTGAAGCTGAAGCGGCCGGGCTTGTAGCCGCGCGCCTGGCTCTCGGGGAGGCCGGCGAACCAGTCGCGGATCTGGGTGAAGGCGCCGGTATAGGTGGCGGGGTTGCTGCGCGGGGTGCGGCCGATCGGCGACTGATCGATGTCGATGACCTTGTCGAGATATTCGAGGCCGGTGACCTTGTCGTGCTTGCCGGCGAGGATGCGGGCGCCGTTGAGGCTGCGCGCGGCGGCGGCATAGAGCGTGTCGATGGTGAAGCTCGACTTGCCCGAGCCCGAGACGCCGGTGATGCAAGTGAAGGTGCCGAGGGGGATGCTGGCGGTGACGCCGGTGAGGTTGTTGGCGGTGGCGTTGTGGACGGTGAGCTTCTTGCCATTGCCCTTGCGGCGCTTGTCCGGGAGCGGGACCGAGCGGCGGCCGGCGAGATAGTCGGCGGTGATGCTGTTCTTGTTGGCGAGGACTTGCTCGAACGTGCCCTGCGCGACGATCTCGCCGCCATGGACGCCGGCGCCGGGGCCCATATCGATGACGTAATCGGCGGTGCGGATCGCGTCTTCGTCATGCTCGACGACCAGGACGGTGTTGCCGAGATCGCGCAGACGGCGGAGCGTCTTTAGCAGCATGTCGTTGTCGCGCTGGTGGAGGCCGATGCTGGGCTCGTCTAGGACGTAGAGCACCCCCGAGAGGCCCGAGCCGATCTGCGATGCGAGGCGGATGCGCTGGGATTCGCCGCCGGAGAGCGTGCCGCTGGTGCGGTCGAGGTTGAGGTAATCCAAGCCGACATTGTTGAGGAAGCCGAGCCGCTCGTCGATCTCCTTGAGGATCGCGCGGGCGATCTCGCGCTGCTGATCGGTGAGGGTGGCGGGAAGCTTCTGGAACCAGGCGAGGGCGTCGACCACCGAGAGGTGCGTGGCGTGGCTGATGCTTTCGCCGGCGATCTTGACCGCCAGCGCCTCGGGCTTGAGGCGGGCGCCGTGGCAGGTCTCGCAATGCTGCGAGCTTTGGTATTTGCTGAGCTCCTCGCGCATCCACGCGCTTTCGGTGGAGAGCATGCGGCGGTTGAGATTGCCGATCACGCCTTCAAAGGGTTTCTTGACGTCGTACGACTTGCGGCCGTCGACGAAGGTCAGCGTGACCGGCTTGCCGCGGGTGCCGTGGAGGATGGTGTAATGGACTTCCGCGGGGAGGTCCTTCCACGCGGTATCGAGGCTGAAGCCGAACTCGCGGGCGAGGCTGCCGAGCACCTGCATGTAATAGGGGCTGGGCGGATTGGACTTGGCCCAGGGCACGATTGCGCCCTTCTTGATGGTCAGTTCGTGATTGGGGACGACGAGGTCTTCGTCGAACACGAGCTTTTCGCCGAGGCCGTCACAAGCGGGGCAGGCGCCCTGGGGGGCGTTGAACGAGAAAAGGCGCGGCTCGATCTCGGCGATGGTGAAGCCGGATACGGGGCAGGCGAATTTTTCGGAGAAGACGATGCGGTTGGCGGGGATGCCGGCATTCTTCATCGCGCCGGCATCAGTCGCTTCGTTCTCGCGGCCGGGAGCGACGGTGTCGACCAGATCGACATAAGCGAGGCCCTCGGCGAGCTTGAGCGCCTGCTCGAAGCTTTCCGCGAGGCGCGTGCCGATTTCGCCGCCGACCACGAGGCGGTCGACGACGACTTCGATGTCATGCTTGTACTTCTTGTCGAGCGCGGGGGCGTCCTCGATCAGATACATCTCGCCATCGATGCGGACGCGCTGGAAGCCGGCCTTCTGCCACTCCTGCAGCTCCTTGCGATACTCGCCCTTACGGCCGCGGACGACGGGGGCGAGGAGGAGCAGACGGGTGCCCTCGGGGAGGGTCAGGACGCGATCAACCATCTGGCTGACGGTCTGCGCGGCAATGGGGAGCCCGGTGACGGGCGAATAGGGAATTCCGACACGGGCCCAGAGGAGCCGCATATAATCGTAGATTTCGGTGACCGTCGCGACCGTCGAGCGCGGGTTGCGCGAAGTGGTCTTCTGTTCGATCGAGATTGCAGGCGAGAGGCCCTCGATATGATCGACATCGGGCTTCTGCATCAGCTCGAGGAACTGGCGGGCATAGGCCGACAGGCTCTCGACATAGCGGCGCTGGCCCTCGGCATAGATGGTATCGAAGGCGAGCGAGGATTTGCCCGAGCCCGAAAGGCCTGTGATGACCGTCAGCGTATCGCGCGGGATGTCGATGTCCACGCCCTTGAGATTATGCTCGCGCGCGCCGCGGACGGAAATGGTGGTGAGTGCCATGCGGTAATTCTGTTCCAGATTTGTTCGCGGCTTGCAAGCGCCCGGCGAAGGCGCCCAGATGGGTATCAACGGCGCGCGCGACAAGCGGTTCAGAACAGAGATGAATTCGCGGGACCCTATGGTACGGGCGTATCGAAGGTGACCGAGAATATCTTCCACGACTGCGGCTGGTCAGCGGAATTGAGCATAGTGCGCAACACGACGGTGCCAGATGCTTTCCAGGGCCGACCAACGGTACCGCCGGCCGCGGTCAGCTTGACGTCGGCGATGAGTACCTTGCCATTGCCCTCGTCTTCGATGACCCGCTCCTGCGCGGCGCCGACCGTGACCGTAAGCGGGCATAGGGGGCTGTACGTGTCGGCGAATGTGGTGATGTAGTCTGATGCCGTGGCACGCGACCATGTGCCCTGCGGAACACCGGTTGCGCAGAGCTGTTTGAAGAAGGATTCGGTGGTAGCGAGAGCACCGTTCAAATCATGGCTCGTCGCGGAAGGGACCGGAGGGTTAGCCTCGGGCGTGGTCTCCGTAATTGGTTCGAGATCCGTCGTGGACTGGGGAACGGGCACGCGGTTCACCCAGAGCTGCGCAATGTAGAGGCCCCAAATTGCCGCGCCGATGCACGCCGCCGCGATGATCCCGGCGGTAACCCCCAACCAGAACCGGTCCGGTCGCTCGGGCGGAAAATCCAGCGCCAACGATTGCGGCTGGGCCGAAAAACTGGGGCCGCCTCCCTTGGCACTCGACGCCGATTTCCGCTTTTGCGCGGGCGGGCGCTTCGGGGGAGGCGGGGGCGCGGGCGGTTGCCATGTGCCGACTTCCTGCGGCCTGACCACTTTTGCCTTGGTCATCAGCATTTTGGCAGGTTGGGCGCCGATAATCAGCGTGTGGTATTTCTGGAATTGCCAGCCCTTTTGCGCCCATTCGAGATACCGGGCGGCGAGCGCATCGTCGACGTCCTTGCCCTCGATGAAGATCAGTCCGCTGCCGACACGAGACTTGCCGGCAGCAGTCAGGCCGCCCGCGGGAAGGGCCTGTATCGAATCACTCAGCAAGCGGGCGCTTTGCGGGATTGCGATGCTCGCCGGATCGATATCGAGCAGCCCGACAGTCTGCCGATCATCGGGGACGAATTTCTCGCGGAAGGCCCCAAACACCTGGACCAGATATTCGAGGGCCGCCGCGGGATCGACCAGGGAAGCGCGCAACAGGATGCCCGCGCCGATAAAGTTGCTCCTGCGGTCTGAATTGAAAGCTTGGGCGTGACGGTAGATTCCGATCCAAGTGAAAATCTCGTCCTGATAGCTGTAACGCGCAATCTTGAGCGCTTCGCCCCCAGGCGGAAGGACCAGCTCGGTCAGGTCGGCCCAGCCGTTGAGTTGCGCCACGAATTCGCCCTGCAAGCTGTCGCGTGTCCACAAAGGCCGGACCCTGACCTGGGTATCAGTGCCGATCAGGCAGGTCGTGATCATGCGCCGAAGGCCCCGATCAGCGCGCCAGGATCCAGCGCGACAGCTTCGTCCAGAACGGCTCGGCGCGGGCGGGGCGCGGCAGCACGTCGGGGAACAGCGTTTCGCGGGTGCGTGCGCCGGCGGCGCCGACTTCGGTCTGGGTGGCGTTGCCGTAAAGCCAGTTCCATACGGTGCGGGGATAGCGATCGAATGCCGACCGGTGGCGCTGCGGCGGCACGCGCACCTGATCGCCGACGATGTGCCCCGACGCATATTGCATGAAGAAGCGACGGCCGACGGTCTGGAGCGACAGCGCTTCGTAATTGGGCCAGGAATTGGGGTAGAGTTCGCCGATCAGACCATCGACCAGCGTCTCGGTGACGACGCTGAACTGCGGGTCGTCCTGCAACGGCGGGGCGTAGCAATCCCATTTGTTGAGCAGGAACAGATGATAATCCTGCGAGATCGCAGTGCGATGCTTGCGATAATTGTTGATCGCGCCGGTGAGGCCCAGATCGCTGTTGCGGGTGTCGCGCTTCTTGCCGGCGCCGATGGCATAGGGCGCGACCCATAACACGGTGATGCTTTCGCCATAGAGTTCGAGCAGATCCGCCAGGTCCCGCTTGAACTTCTGGAACATGCTGCCCTTTTTGACCCCGGTGATGGGGGCATACCATTCGCCCTTGCCTTCCAGCAGAGCCAGACGGACGACGCGGCCGTTGCGCTTGTGGACGATATCGACGGGGATGAAATAGGGATCGTCTAGGCGGGTCGGCGGCACCGGCTCGCCCAGCGCAAAGGCCTGGGCGTCATGCTCGAAGAAGGTGATTGCCTGCTCGTGCGATTGCTCGGCACGCGGATCTTCCTCGGGGAGGATCTGCTCGCCGAGAAAGATATTGACCTCATTGCTGCGGTTGATCGCCTGGACGAGCGACATCAGCAGCGTGGTCTTTCCCGCAGAGCCGATGCCGAAGATGACGACCGGGTGGCGGCCAGTGCGTTCGAGATGATCGGCCAGCGAGCCTAGCCGCGCTTCGTCGGCCCGCTCGGGCGGAGGCGTTGCGGCGGCCGCATGCTCCGCCGGCTCGTCTTCGTCCTCATATTCCTCGTCCAGATCGGGAGCGGGCGCCGCGTCGTTCGCAGTGCCAGCGCCAAAGGCAAAGGACGATTTGGTATAGCCGGGCGTTGCGGCAGGGCTCGGCGAGTTGCGCCTTTTGGCCATGGTTCAGGCTCCCTCGTTGACCCAAAGGAATTGCGGATCGTTCTGCCGGAGCGGAACCGGTGCGGCGGAGGGGACTGCCTGGCGCAGCCCTTCGAGAAACAGGAACACCAGCAAGAGATCGAAGAGGACGGCGGTCACGAAATAGAACCAGGTCGTCCAGTAATCGAGGCGCGACGCCAGCGTGCCGGGCATGGTGGTGATCGAGCCGAGATCGCGCGAACGGCTGATATCGACCGCGGGGGCGAGTGTGGCCGCCGCGGCAGGCTGGGCGGTGGCCAGCTTCTCGCGCGCATCGGTGTAGACGGTCGAGGCGTTTTCCAGCGCCAGTTGCGCCTGGGTATAGCCATTGCCGAAGCCGCCGCCGGTAGCGAGGCGGGTTTCGGCCTTGCGCAATTCCTCCATCGCGCGCGCCACCGGTCCGGCAATAGCGGTGCGCACCGCGATGCGCTCACGCCGCGCGGGATCGATATCGAGCATGCGCAGCGCGTTGTTCTCATAGACCTTGTACAGCTGGCGCAGCGTCTCTTCATCGCATGCGGGCACGCCGCGTGTGTTCGACAGCGCCTGGAACTGGGGCAGGATGCGGTTGATCGATCCGATGATCCGCCGCGCTTCGGGGCCGACGCCGCAATTTTGCGGGTTCATGATCTCGCTCTGCAGCTGGATCAGCAGCCGCTCGACTTCGGCGGCGGCCTGCGCCGCGGGTCCTTCGTCGCGCAATGCCCGCTTCGAGGCGGCATCGAGCGATGCGAGCTGGGTCTCGGTATCGTCGATGACCTGGAGAAGGACCGAGCCGCCCTCGAAATTATAGAATGCGGCATTGATCGTGCCGAGCGCGCTGATGACGAACAGGATCGGGTAGAGCAAAAGGAGCTTGCCGCGGCCCTGGTCCGAGAGCCAGATGCGGCCGATCATCCGCGCCAGCAGGATCGCGATCACGGTGATCAGCGCGGCGACGAAGCCGGCGATCTTGGGGTCCATGGCGGAGGCCAGGAGACGCAGCCAGCCATAGCCGACGACGAG
This sequence comes from Sphingomonas sp. AC522, assembly GCF_979258125.1. Taxonomy (NCBI): domain Bacteria; kingdom Pseudomonadati; phylum Pseudomonadota; class Alphaproteobacteria; order Sphingomonadales; family Sphingomonadaceae; genus Sphingomonas; species Sphingomonas sp. AC522. Next base: position 3,358,296 of record NZ_OZ409836.1, on the reverse strand, counting down.
CCCGAACAGGACGATGACCAGCACGAGCAGCGACACCGTCGCTCCCTGGCCTAGCGAATTGCCGTTCCGCGCATCTTCCATTCGCAGCTTCCCCCAGAGCGACGCCGGCTTTCACCGGGGCACCCGGACGATGTTGCGAGAAGACAACGTGATTCGAGCCCTGGGCCAAGCTGACCGGTGGGGGAGATCTAGGCAAGTTGAGCGGCGCGCTAGCGTCGCTTTGATTTATCCGTTTTGGAGTAATATTAAATAACGCATCAAGGAGGCGGCGGCAGAAATCCGTCTTTAGCTAGCGAATAGCGATGATGGCGCGGCTGTATTGGTGCAATAGGTACAAAAGCGCCTTAACATTGGCATGTATACGTGTTCTACTCTGATCGATTGACGTTCGGGGGGACGAGAGAACCGTGGCAATCTTCAATCTTGCGTGCGCGCGCCGTCCAGCAACGTGGGTGCGTCAGACACGCATCAGCGAGTGTCTACAGGTCGTTAGCCCCGCCGGCGCGAGTTTACTCCAAATCGGATCCGCTTCTGCGCATGTTCGTGGTTTGAGCGCTTAATGTTCCCGCCATCTCAGGGCAGGAATGGACGCGCTATAATGAGCCAACTCTATTATGCGACAATCTCGACGTGTTGCGCGAGCATATTGGCGCGGCGAGCATAGACCTCGTATATCTTGATCCGCCGTTCAATTCTAACGCTGGATATAACGTGTTGTTCAAGGCCTCGGGCGGCTCGGGCAGCGAGGCGAGCATTGAGGCCTTCGATGACACCTGGACCTGGGGAGACGCTTCCAAGAACGCATTGCTGGACATTGCGGGTGGGACCAATCGCCAGCTGCAAGTAATGATGGAGGCGATGCACTCGGCGATCGGTGAGAACCCGCTGATGGCGTATCTGGCGATGATGGCGGTGCGGCTAGTGGAACTGCACCGCGTGCTGAAACCGACGGGATCGCTGTACCTGCACTGCGATCCGACGGCTTCGCATTATCTGAAGCTGGTGCTGGATGCAGTGTTTGGTGCGGAGAATTTTCGGACGGAGATCAGTTGGCGCCGGCAGAGCGCGCACAATGACGCAGCCCAGGGTCGCAAGCAGTTCGGTAATGTCCGGGATATCATCTTCTTCTACACGAAATCGAAGGAGTGGACGTTTAACTGGCTCTACACGCCTTATGAAGAGCGCTACGTCCAATCCTTCTACCGGCATGTCGAACCCGAAACCGGAAGGCGCTATCGGCTGGGCGACATTACCGCACCGGGTGGCTCGAACCCGGCCAAGCGAAACCCGCATTACGAATTTCTCGGCGTGACCCGATACTGGCGCTATTCGCGAGAGAAAATGCAGGCGCTTCATGACGCGGGGCGGATAATCCAGACCAACCCCGGCCGTGTCCCGCAATATAAGCGTTACCTTGACGAGATGCCGGGCGTGGCGCTGCAGAATGACTGGACCGACATCCAGCCGCTTCACGGCTCGGAGCAGGAGCGTCTAGGCTATCCTACCCAGAAGCCCCGCGAACTGCTCGAGCGGATCATCGCGGCCTCCTCAAATCCGGGCGATGTTGTCCTCGATCCTTTCTGCGGATGCGGCACGGCGGTCGATGCCGCGCAGAAGCTCGATCGCAAATGGATCGGGATCGATGTCACCCACATTGCGATCGGGATGATCGAGGATCGGATGCGCAGCGGCTATCCCGGCATCGCCTTCGAGACGATCGGGGTGCCCAAGGATCTGGCGAGCGCGGAGCGGCTGGCGGAGGAGGATCCGCACCAGTTCCAGCAATGGGTGTCATGGCAGGTCGGCGGATTTCCGCGCGAGAAGAAGGGTGGCGACAAGGGCGTCGATGGCTGGTTCAATTATCTCGCCGCGAAAGGCCGGATCGAGACGGGGGTGATCAGCGTCAAGGCCGGGGACCATGTGAACCCCAATATGGTGCGCGATCTGGGCCGGGTGATGGAGCGCGACAAGCATCGCTTCGGGCTGTTCGTGATGAAGGGGCTGCCGACCAAGGGGATGCGCGACGAAGCGGCGTCGCAGCCCGTGATCGAGACCGAGTTCGGGCGGTTTCCGGCGCTGCAGTTCGTGACGCTGGAAGAGCTTTTCTCGGGGAGGAAGCCGAAGCTGCCGCCGCTGATCAGTCCGGTGAAGAAGGCATCGCGAGTGGAAACGCGGGTGTCGCACCAGGCGGGGGCGCAGGGGAGCTTGCTGTAGCGCCTAGTGCGTGGGCGTGTCGGTCGCGTGCCCCCTTGCGGGCGTGCCACGCGTGCAGCACCCCGACGATGACGCCGCCAACGACCAGCCCGACGACTGCCGAGGCGAAGGCGCCGATCAGCCATTGGATGAGGCCCTGGCCGAAGGGGACGGCATGCGCGGTGGTCTCGGCGAAATGGTCGACGGCGTGGGGGATGGCGCCGAGGCCGAACGCCGCGAGGCCGTGGAGGATGATCCCGCCGCCGACCCAGACCATGGCGGCGACGCCGATGTTGGAGAGCGCGCTGAGCAGCACGGGCATTGCTTTGACCAGGCCGTGGCCGACCGCGCGGGCGGTGCGCGAGGCGCGCTGGCTGAGATGGAGGCCGACATCGTCCATCTTCACGATCGCCGCGACGACCCCGTAGACGCCTGCGGTGATCGCGACGGCGACCGCGACCAAGACGGCTGCGCGCATTGCCAGCGAAAGCTCGGGCAAATCGGCGAGGGCAATCGCCATGATCTCGGCCGAGAGGATGAAATCGGTGCGGATCGCGCCGCCGACCTGGCGGGCTTCCAATTCGGCGGGATCGACGATCTCCGCGACTTCGGCTTCGTGGTGGACGCCGGTGAGCGCTTCCATGATCTTCTCGGCGGCTTCGAAGCAGAGGTAGCTGCCGCCGATCATCAGCAAGGGCGTGAGCGCCCACGGCGCCAGCGAACTGAGAGCGAGCGCGGCGGGGAGGATGAACAGCAATTTGTTGCGCAGCGACCCGACCGCGATCTTCCAGATGATCGGCAGCTCGCGATCGGGCGAGAGGCCGACGACGTAGCGCGGGGTGACTGCGGTATCGTCGATCACCACGCCCGCGGCCTTGGTGCTGGCGCGCCCCGCCGCTGCGGCGACGTCGTCGATCGAGGCCGCGGCCAGCTTGGCCAGCGCCGCGACGTCGTCCAACAATGCTACCAGACCACCCGGCATCGACTTCCCCCTAAACGCTCAAGCCTGGACGCTAACGCCGAAGGGCACGACGCGGTTCAGCTTCACATGGCCGATTTCGGCGCGTCCGAGATAGGGCACGCCCATTTCGCGGCACCAGCGGTTGATCATGAACTCGTCGCTCTCGCCGAAATCCACATCGTTGCGGACGGTGTCGCTGATCGCGCCCAAGCGAACCCCCGCAATGCCCTTGAGCTGGGTGGCGTGCGCGATGGTAAAGAGCATGCGATCGACGCGATAGGTCGGCTCGCCGACTTCCTCGATCATCAGCACGTGATCGGTGAGATCGGGGAGCCAAGGTGTGCCGATCAGCGCGGTCAGGATCGAGAGGTTGAAGGCGGCGGCGGGGCGGCCGTCGAGCAGGCTGGGTTCGAGGGCCTTCTTGTCCTTGTCGATCAGCCAGCCGAGCGCCCAGCCGGCATCCTCGCCGCTATCGTTCTTGCCCATGCTGCTCGCCATCGAGGCGTGGCACGGGAAGCCGATCCGCCGGGCATAGAGCGCGCCCAACAGGAAACCCATGTCCGAATAGCCCATATAGGTCTTGGTCTTGGCGGCGGGTCCGAGCTTGGGCATGACCCTTTCGAGAATACGGTTCGAGCCATAGCCGCCTCGCGCGAACCAGATCGCGTCGATTGCGGGATCGTTGGCATATTCGAGAAAGGCGGCGGCGCGCACTTCGTCGGATCCGGCGAAATGGCCCTCGGTGAGATAGCATTGTGGGTGGAAGACGATCTCGTGCTGCGGATAGGTCAGCGCCATGAACGCAGCCATGCGCGCCGAGCCCTCCCTGCTGACGGTTCGTGCTGGTGCAACCACTCCGATGCGCATCTCTTGCCCCTTCCCTTCAAACTGGCGATAGCGCGGGGCCATGGAACATCGCAAACCTTACTTCTTCGTCGGGATCGGCGGATCGGGAATGATGCCGCTCGCGATGATCCTGGCGGGGCAGGGTGCCAAGGTATCGGGATCGGACCGCAGCCTGGATTCGGGGCGCTTGCCCGCCAAGTTCGATGATCTTGCAAAGCGTGGCGTGACGCTGTTTCCGCAGGATGGCAGCGGAGTTTCGAGCGGGCAGATCGTAGTGGCGTCGGCGGCAATCGAGGCGGATGTGCCCGATATGATCGCGGCGGAAGCGGCGGGATGCGAGCGGATGACGCGGGCGGAATTGCTTGCCAGCCTGTTCAACGCAGCGCCGATGCGGATCGGAGTGGCGGGAACCAGCGGCAAATCGACCGTGACCGGGATGATCGGGTGGATATTGCATGCCTGCGGGCGCGATCCCACGGTGATGAATGGCGCGGTGATGAAGAACTTCGCCAATCCCGACGCGCCGTTTGCCAGTGCGTTGGTGGGCCAAGGTGAGGCGTTCGTCAGCGAAGTCGATGAGAGCGATGGATCGATCGCGCTCTATTCGCCGCGGATCGCCGTGCTCAACAATGTCAGCCTCGATCACAAGAGCCTGGAGGAATTGCGCGACTTGTTTGGCGCTTTCGCGGCCAAGGCAGTCACGACGGTCGTCAATGTCGGCGACGCGGAGAGCGCGGCGCTGGCGATGGGGCTGGAGCGCAAGCTCAGCTTTGCCGTGGAAGGCGAGGCCGATCTGGCGGCGCGCAACCTGGCGCCCGAGGCTTATTCAATTGGCTTCGATCTCGAATATCGCGGCGAGACGCACCGCGTGCATCTGGGCGTACCCGGGCGGCACAATGTCGCTAACGCGCTGGCGGCGATCGGGGCGGCGACGCTGGCCGGCGTGCCCCTGACGGATGCGGTTGCCGCGATTGAGGGGTTTGCGGGGCTCAAGCGGCGCTTCGAACTGGTCGGCGAGGCCGGCCGAGTCGCAGTGATCGACGATTTTGGGCACAATCCCGATAAAATCGCCGCCACCATCGATACGCTGCATGCTTTCCCGGGACGATTGCTGCTGCTTTTTCAGCCGCATGGCTATGGCCCGCTCAAGGTGATGCGCAGCGAGCTAGTGGCGATGTTCGCCAGCAAATTGCGCGCCGACGATCTGCTCGTCTTGCCCGACCCGGTCTATCATGGCGGCACTGCCAATCGCGAGGTGACCAGCGCGCATATCGTCGCGGACGTTACGGCAACTGGGAAACAGGCGATGCACATCCCCGACCGTGCGGCGGCGGCGGCGCATCTGGCGGCGACCGCGCAGCGGGGTGACCGCATCGTTGTAATGGGCGCGCGCGACGATACGCTGAGCCTCCTGGCGGCGGGAATGCTGGAAGAATTGGCGCGCTAGCGGGCAGTTTGTTTCGCGATTGTTGCCGGCTCATGGACTTTCCAGCAATTTAGGACCATTATGGTTACGCTCCGATTAGGGGGGAGCGGCCAATGAACCTCGTCCAGTTGCTCAATTGCGCGCGCGGAAAGCATGTGCGCAGCCGCGGGCATGCCCATCAGGATGGCGAGAGCTTTCGATCGCGTTGCCGCGGCTGCGGCAAGCCGATGATCCGCACGCAGCATGGCTGGGTAACCGAATCGGGCACGACCGCCAGCCGGGCCTGACCGCGTGATCCGGCGTGCGTTCGTGGCGGCCTTCTGGCTTGCGCTGGTGTTCGCCTTCGTCATGGCGACTTTGCCGCATCCTCCCAATGTGCCCTTGGCTCCCACCGACAAGGTCCAGCACATCGTGGCCTTTGCCGTTCTGACAGTGCTGGGGAGTGGGGCTTATGCCGGCCGCCCGCTTGCTTTGCTGCTCTGGCTGGCCGGGTTCGGCGTGCTGATCGAAGTCGTGCAGGTAATCCCGGCTCTGCACCGCTCCTCGGAACTCATGGACTGGCTAGCGGACGTGGCTGCGGTGCTGATCACGCTCGGGATCGTCCTCGGGCTGCGCCGGCTGGGGCTCCGGCCGGCCGCGTAAGGGCCGGCGTCCATGCCTTGCATACATCCTTTGGAAAGCCACCGTCTCAGGACGCGACCTGCGGCGTCGCGCTCGCTTTCCTTTATGGAAAGCGTCATGGACATTATATACTTGACAAAGCAGCGGTGACGCGCCCATAAGAGGGCATGACGAACATCACCGCCCCCCGCTTCATCGACGCAGACGCCGCCCGCGAGCATCTGGAAGCCCTGCGCTGGCCGGAAGGCCCGGTCTGCCCGCACTGTGGCTGCCTCGATGCGAAGCGCCTGCCTGACCAGCGCGGCAAGCCTAGCAAGAAGAACCCGGAAGGCTCGATCCGCAAGGGCGTCATTCAGTGCAACGCATGCCGCCAGCAGTTCACCGTCACCGTTGGGACCGTGTTCGCAGACAGCAAGGTTCCGCTGAACAAGTGGCTGCTTGCGAACCATCTGATTGTATCGAGCAAGAAGGGCATTTCGGCCCACCAGCTGCACCGCATGCTAGGCGTCACCTACAAGACGGCTTGGTTCATGGCGCACCGCATCCGCGAAGCCATGATCTCGACCGATGACACCCCCATGGGCGGCGACGGCGGCATGGTCGAAGTGGACGAAACCTACATTGGCCGCGTCCCCGGCGAGAGCCGCATGGCGATCCACAACAAGAACAAGGTGCTGTCGCTCGTTGAGCGCGCAACGGGCCGCGCAACGTCAATCGTGTTCACCGGCCACTTTAGCGCCGCGTCGATCGCGCCGATCCTCGCCAAGCATATCGCGCCGGAAGCCCGCCTTATGACGGACGGCGCGCAGATGTATAAGGCAGTCGGCAAGGCCTACGCTTCGCACACCTACGTTGACCACGCTCGCGGCGAGTATGTCCGCCGTGCCGACGCCACGATCCACACGAACACGATTGAGGGCTTCTTCGGCATCTTCAAGCGCGGCATGCGCGGCATCTACCAGCATTGCGGCTCGCAGCACTTGCAGCGCTATCTTGCCGAGTTCGATTTCCGCTACACGAACCGCGTTGCAGTCGGCGTTGCCGATGACGAGCGCGCCGACATTGCCCTCCGCGGCATCGCCGGTAAGCGCCTGACCTATCGGCGGACTGCTGGCTTCGCAGCCTAAGCATCCCGCGCTAGGGCGTAAGCGCGTGTTTAAGGGCGGGGCCTACGGCTCCCGCTGGATGCTTCCGCCGTGGATGATGAAGGATTAAAATCGATCGCGCGGGTAGATAGGTCGAGCAAGTAGCCGCCGCGCTTGCTCGGTCAGGCGATCAAGTTGTGCCGTATTTTCACGGGCTTGCTTGGGATCATGGCGGAACGCGTAGCTGACGTATGACATGCCAAGAGCCATGAACCTGCCTTGTGGCTCTCACCATCACAAAGGTTAGGTGTGGTTCTCTTTCCCGTGCGGGCTGATTGGCCGTCCCCGCCGCCGAGGCTCGCTTGACTCCGTAAGCGGCTCGTGGCGCTTTGGCGGGGTGCTCAGCATGCGGCGGAGTACATCATCTTCGCTGATCTGGCGTACCGTCATTGCAACGTCTCCGGTCCCGGCACGAAGCGGGAGATTGCCGACATAGCCTCAATTTCGGTGCCGCGGTAGGTGTGCACACCGTCAAGGCGGGATTGGGCGAGGGCGTACGTACCTTCCGCCAGCGGATTGTCCTTTGAGCGCTCGACTAAGAGAATGACTGGCGTGTCCTGATTCTGGTACTTCGCCAACTCCATCTTGAGCACCAAGGCGGTCAACCCCTTGGCGTTCGTCGTGGCCAGGATCACGGCTACCGGGGGCCTGTCTGGAGCGCGTATAACCACGTCGGCCTCGATGCCGGTCATCTTTGCCGACACCGGCACATTCTCTTCGACCTTCGCCACGCCGTCGAATTTTGCGTGCAGGTCGCGCACGGCATCGTCACGCCACGACTGCTTCACCCGTTCCACCGTGAGCAACGCCAGATCGTGCACGCGCAACATCAAGGCCGTGAATTTCACCGCCGCGTCCGCTATCTCCGCGACCGGCACATCTGCGGTTCGGATGACCCCGGCGTCCTCGTCATACGAGGCGTCATGCTGCGCGAGTAGATCCGAGAAGGCTGCGTACCTTGCGCCGCGCTTATCTAGCGAAACGTTTCCCGCTTCCAGTAAACCAACGGTCGCGCCATCATCCTCAAGGTGCGCGATGCCGCCTGCCTCGTTAACGATGAAGAACACTACCGGATCGCCGTCCGGAAGGCGATACGGCGTTTGCACCGCCCACCCCACAAGCACGCGTTCCACATGAAGCTGAGCGCAGAATGCATGGCAAAGCTGCTCCTTCATGCGCCAAACTCCATTGGAGGGGCTGACACGTTGAACAGCTTATAAGCGAGTTTGAAAGCGTCGGTTTTGCTGACTTGCTGAGGTGGGCCGCTGCACTGGTGACGGCGCTCCTTAGAGCCCCCGGCTTTCACCGCTCCGCGTGGAACGTCCACCAGCGCGCCGGTCTTCCAGTGGCAGTGCCAACCATCGTGCGAATGATGAAATTCCACACGCCCAATTACGGCTTGGTCGCCGCCGAATGTCGCGCCCAGCCATGCCCAGTATTGGCTTTTACCCGCGTCGAATGCCACTAACAGGCGATATTCCTGCGCGGCATCCGCAACTACGTGAACCGACCACTGCCAAGCCTTGGACAGTTTTAGCTTGGTGACGTGCGCCAGCGGGAACTCAGCTTTGGTGATATTGCCACTGTGCCAAGCGCCCGCGCTAACGAGCACTTTCTCTGTCCTCAAGGCGGCAAGTGCTTTCACGCGCCGAGGCGTATAGCACCCGCTCTAAAGGATCAAATAACGCCGGCCTGTCCCCTGAGGGGGTACGCGTGTCGGTGTGCTTTGTCATGTATATAATGTCCAGCGTCATTGACAAACCCTCCCGCGATACGTAAAGCTCCCTTTACTGATTCGAAAGGGAGCTTTACATGAAGACCAATACTCCTGCGGGGCGGCGTTATCTGAAGCGGTTCGTGCCGACCATGACCGCCTATGTCGTTTCGCTGTTCAGCGCGACCTGGGCGCTGCGGCATTTCGAGCCGCAGGGCATTGCGCTGGTCTTTCTCTCGATCCTGCCTGCGCTGCCGATCATCGCCGTGATCGGCGTGATGGGGCTCTATCTGATCGAGGAGACGGACGAGTATCTGCGCTCGCGCCTCGTCACGGCGATGCTCGGCGGGCTGGGGCTGATGCTGAGCATCACTTCGGCCTGGGGCTTCATGGAGGAAGCGGGCGTCTTGCCGCACATGCCGGCCTATTTCGCCTTCATCCTGTGGTGCGCCGGCATGGGCCTGACCCAGTGCGCGATGGTGCTGCGTGAGCGCATGGCGGGGGGCGGCGAATGAATAATCGCCTTCGCGTGCTGCGCGCCGAGCGCGCCTGGAGCCAGCAGGACCTGGCCGAGCGGCTCGAAGTCTCGCGCCAGAGCGTCAACGCCATCGAGACCGGCCGCTACGATCCGTCGCTGCCGCTCGCCTTCCGCATCGCCGACCTGTTCGAAATGGCGATCGAGGACATCTTCACCAATCCTTCCAAGGAAACCGCACTATGAACCGCATTCTTCGCAACGCCGCCTGCCGCAAGGGCCGGCTCCCGCTCTACGCCATCCTTGTCGCGATCTGGGCCGCAAACGGCTCGCCGGGGTTCAGCGCTCCTGTCCAGCCTGCCGCAGTTCGGCCTGCCGCAGCGCAGACCGCGCCCGCCAATTTGATCCAGATGGACCATATTTCTGTGCAGGTGATCGGCAAAGGTTCGCCGGTAATCCTGATCCCCGGCCTCTCCAGCCCGCGCGCGGTGTGGGACGGGGTCGCGCCCGAGCTGGCCAAAGGCCATGCGGTCTATCTGGTGCAGGTCAATGGCTTTGCCGGCGAGGACCCGCGTGCCAATCTGGCGCCGGGGGTGATCGACGGATTGGTCGCCGATCTCCACAAGCTTATCGTGGACCGCAAGTTGGTGAAGCCCGCGGTGATCGGCCATTCGCTGGGCGGGCTCGCGACGCTGATGCTGGCCAAGGCGCATCCCGGCGATGTCGGCAAGGCGATGATCGTCGATGCGCTGCCGTTTGCCGGATCCGCCTTCTTTCCCGGTGCGACCCTGGAGGCCGTCAAGCCGCAGGCCGAGATATTCCGTACCCGGATGACGGGGCTCTACGGCAAGCCGGTGCCCGATGCGATGCTGAGCGCGATCGCCAACACCAATGCGCTCAAGCCGGAATCGCGCGAAATGGTGAAGGCCTGGTCGGCAAAGGCCGACATGCGGGTTTCGGCGCAGGCAATGTACGAGGATCTGCTGACCGACCTGCGCGGGCAATTGAGCGGGATCGCGGCGCCGATGACGGTGCTGGTGCCCTGGACCGCGGCGCGTGGCGAGGAAGCGGTGCTGGGATTTTACCGCAACGAATATGCCGGGACGCCGAAGCTCGATGTGCGCGGCGTGGGCGATAGCGGGCATTTCATCATGCTCGACCAGCCCGAGGCGTTTCGAGCGGCGCTGATGGCGTTCCTCGCCCAGTAAGCATTCGTCATTCCGCGAAGCGGGAACCCAGGGTGGCGGAAGTTTTCGCTCGTGGCTTTGGGTCCCCGCTCGCGCGGGGATGACGGCGAAGGAGCGCGCGACGCGCTCGCAATCTTTTCAGGAAATCCAAAATGATCCGTAATATCCTGTTCGCGCTCGCGATTGCCGCGAGCGTTCCCTCCTTTGCGTCCGCGCAACCCGCGCCTGCTCCCGCCGCGGCGATCCAGATGGATCGCATCTCGGTGCAAGTGATCGGCAAGGGCGCGCCGGTGATCCTGATCCCCGGCCTCGGCAGCCCGCGTGCCGCCTGGGACGCAGTTACGCCTGAGCTGGCCAAGGGACACAGCGTCTATCTGGTGCAGGTCAACGGCTTTGGCGGGGACGATCCGCGAGGCAATCTCATGCCGGGCCTGATCGAGGGCGTGGTCGCGGATATCCGTACGCTGATCGCCGCGCGCAAGCTCAAGAGCCCGGCGGTGGTCGGGCACTCGATGGGCGGGCTGATCGGGCTGATGCTGGCGGCGCGGCATCCGGATCTGGTCGGGCGGCTGATGGTGGTCGATGCCCTGCCATTCTTCGCCGTGCAGCTGGCCCCTCCCGGGACCCAGCTGACCGTCGACATGGTCGCGCCGCGGGCCGCGCAGATGCGCGATGCCGTCGCTGCGGGCTATGGCAAGCCGGCGAGCCGCGCGGCTGCCGAAGCCAACGTCGCGACGCTGACGCGCAAGCCCGAGGGGCGGGCAAGGGCAGTCGAATGGGCAATGGCGGCGGACGCGCGAGTGGTGGCGCAGGCGCTCTACGAGAATTTGACCACCGATCTGCGCGGCGAACTCAAGGCGATCCGCGCGCCGGCGACGATCGCTTATGCCTGGAACGCGGAATATCCGCGCCAGGCGCCCGCGGATGCATTCTTCCGCGGCCAATATGCCGGGCTCGCGCAAGCCGAATTCGTCGGGATCGGGGATTCGGCGCACTTCATCATGCTCGATCAGCCGGACGCGTTCCGCGCTGCGCTGATGGCGTTCCTGGCGCGCAAATGAAGGCGGAGCCCCGGGGCGCTCACGAAAACCCCGGGGCTCCTAGCTGAAGCTCTTTCTCCCCCGCTGCGCGAGGGAGGAATGAGAAAGGTCAATAGGTGCCGCGGAAGCTGCGGTTGAGATTGTGATCGCCGCGCCAATCGTTGCGGTCGTCGCGTTCGTCGCCGAAAAATGCGCCCGAGCGCTCTTCGTCCTTCCACGCGGCATGGGCTTCGTCCGCGGTCTTGCGCAGCGTCACCTTGTCGGAGACCGAATCGACCCAGCGCGAGGGGATCGAATGGTGGTGGCCGCGGGCCTCGCTGTCATTCTTGGTCAGGATGATGCGGTCGCCGCGGACCTTGTCGACCGTGCCGACATGGCTGCCGTCGGAGCCCACGACTTCCATATGCTCGGCGACGCGGCGGACGCTGTCGCGCTGGCCCTGGCGCTCGCTGCGCCACGAGCTGAATTCGTTGTGGAAGCGCTGGGCATGCTCGCGGCGATATTCGTCATAGTCGCGGTCGAGTTCGTCGATCCGCTCGCGGCGCCAGGCGCCATAGGCCTGATCGTGATTGCGCAGGTCGCGCTCGCGCCGCTGCTCGGCTTCGCTGTCGCCGAACCAGGAGCGGACTTCGTCGCCCGCGCGCTCGAGGAAGCCGCGGTCGTGATTGTCGCGGCCCTGCTGTTCGCGGCCGCGCGGATAGTCGCGATCGGCGCGGGGGCGGTAATCGCCTTGATTGTAGTGCTCGTCGCGGCTGCGGAATCGGTCCGAGCCGCGATCCAGATCCGTGCCGGCTGCGGCATAATCCCGCGCGCTCGGATGCCGCGAGGTGCGATAATCGGAGGACCCGCTGACCTGATACTGGTCCTCGGGGCCGAAGAAGCGATCGTCTGAATATCGGTCTGCCATGGGTCCATCTCCGTGCGGCTGGCGGGTATGCTCGTTCCGATTCAAGCGGCTGAAACCTATGTTGGTTCCAGGCGGAACGGGGCCGGGGAGCCGTCCGGCGCATGGCGGATGCGCTTCGCCGCGCGCGCGGATGCAGTTGCATCGGGCAGTGGCGGGAGTTAATGAAAATGCCTCCCGGGGGTGCTCGGGCCAGGCGGCGGGGCTGTAGCTCAGATGGGAGAGCGCTGCAATCGCACTGCAGAGGTCAGGGGTTCGATTCCCCTCAGCTCCACCAACCGCTTTACCCTGCTTTGCCGTATCACTCGCTGGCGACAAAGGCCCCGCGTTCGCGGTCCTTCATGACGCGCAGCCCGTCGAACACCGTGCCGTTCATCGTGATATAAACGCCGGGCGGGGCGATTTGCGCTGCGGCGAAGGCCATGCCGAGATTGAATGCGGCATCGCTCTCGGCGAAGCGCGCGGGGGCAAGCGCGCCGACCAGCACCATCGTCTTGCCGGGAATGGCAGCCAGCGCGCGCGCGGTCTCGGTCATCGTATCGGTGCCATGGGTAATGACGATGCGCGAATGCGGCGCGCAGGCGATGCGCGCGGCAAGCGCGGCGCGGTCCGCGTCGACAATCTCGAGACTGTCCTTGCGCATGACTTCATCGATCTCGAACGGCTGGCCGACCCGCGCGACCTCAAGCAGCCGCGCGATCACGGTGTCGGTGATCGAATATTGGCTGAGTGCGTCGAAATACTGCTTGTCGATCGTGCCGCCGGTCGTGAGCACAAGGATCGGCTGATCGGGCATGGTTCTCGCTTCTCCGCTGTCGCTCGATGCGCCTTAGCGACGACGATGCGCGGCGGCCAGTGGGGTGTTTTTGAGAGCTTGCTTGCGAAGCGAAAAATGGTGCCCAGAAGAGGACTCGAACCTCCACGGCCTTGCGACCGCCAGCACCTGAAGCTGGTGCGTCTACCAATTCCGCCATCTGGGCACGGGGTAGGCGGTGGCCACTACGGGTGGGGGTGGGGGCTGTCAACCGGTCTCGCCGGGGGTTTCGTCGCTTTTTGAGGAATGTGGCGGTCAGTGCCCATTGTCGCTCCAATGGGGCGGATCGCTGAGCAGCTTGATGGCGCCGTAGGTGGCGCCGATCTTGTGAAGGTCGAAGTTGGCGTCGCCGGTGCGGGGAGCAGCGAGGGGCCATTTCTTGCCGGTCTTGTCCTTGACCTGGATCGTGCCGGTCCAGCCGATCGTCATGTCGATCGCGCGGCCCTCGATGTGGAGCGACGTCAGCGAGGGCTGGTAGGCGATGGCGAACAGGTCGGACATTTCCCTCGCGCCCGCTTTCGATCTGGCGAGGTCGCCATGATCCCAGCGGATCGCCAGGCCGGACAGGGCGGGCACGTCCCTGGGGGCGACTTCGCCGCGGGAGATGCGCCAGCTATAATGCATGAGGTGGGCGCGGGTGCGGTTGCGGCGGGTGGCGGAGATGGCGACCTTGGCGCCGGCTTCCTTGAGCGCATCGATGAAGGCCGCGGCGCGCTCGCGAAAGGGGGAGGCGAGGTCGGCAAGCTTGTCGCTGTTCGGATATTTGGCCTGGTTGTCGCGCCACCAGGCGGCGCCGCTAAGCGAGGCCTGCGAGCCCTGGCCGCCTGCCAGCGCAGTCCAGGTCTTGCCGCCAGGGGTGACGAGGCCATCGGGCTTGGGGAGGCCGACGACTTGCGCCTGATAGGCTGTGATCGCGGCGATGGTGCGCGTGCCGCAATCGCCGTCGGGCGTAAGCTGAGGCTGGCCGGTTGCCGCAAGCCAATCGTTGAGGAGATGCTGGACGACGATGACGTCGGCCAGATCGTTGATGCCGCCTTTGCCTACCGATGCGCCGATCGCCATTGCCTGCCTCCCCGCTGATTGGGACGGAGGCGTAACGGGCGATTCCCTACATTGCTAGACGGGTGGGCTAGCTGCCGAAGACGCGGGCGAAGATCGTGTCGACTTGCTTGTAGTGATAGCCGAGGTCGAACTTGTCTTCGAGCTGCTCCGGGCCGAGCGCGGCGGTCACCTGAGGGTCGGCCTTGAGCAACTCGAGCAGCGAGAGCTGCCCGTCGGATTCCCAGACCTTCATCGCGTTGCGCTGGACCAGGGCATAGGCATCCTCGCGGCTGATCCCGGCTTGCGTCAGCGCGAGCAGAACGCGCTGCGAATGGACGAGGCCGCCCATGCGATCGAGATTCTTCTGCATGCGCTCGGGGTAAATCAGCAGCTTGTCGACTACGCCGGTGAGGCGGGCGAGCGCGAAATCGAGCGTGATGGTCGCGTCGGGGCCGATATAGCGCTCGACCGAGGAGTGGCTGATGTCCCGCTCGTGCCACAGGGCCACATTCTCCATCGCCGGGATGGTCGCGCTACGGACCATGCGGGCGAGGCCGGTGAGATTTTCGGTGAGCACCGGGTTGCGCTTGTGCGGCATCGCCGAGCTGCCCTTCTGGCCCGGCGAGAAATATTCCTCGGCTTCGAGCACTTCGGTGCGCTGCAGGTGGCGGATCTCGGTAGCGAGGCGCTCGATCGAGCTGGCGATGACGCCGAGCGTGGCAAAGAACATCGCGTGGCGATCACGCGGGATGACCTGGGTCGAGACGGGCTCCACAGATAGCCCGAGCTTGGCGGCAACATGCGCTTCCACGCGCGGATCGATATTGGCGAAGGTGCCGACTGCGCCCGAGATCGCACAGGTGGCGATATCTTCGCGGGCGGCGATCAGGCGGGCGCGGTTACGGGCGAATTCGGCATGGGCCTGGGCGAGCTTGAGGCCGAAGGTGACCGGCTCGGCATGGATGCCGTGGCTGCGACCGATCGTGGGAGTGAGCTTATGCTCCTTGGCGCGGCGCTCGAGCACGATGAGCAAATGGTCGATATCGGCGATCAGGATATCGGCGGCGCGGGCAAGCTGGACCGCGAGGGCCGTGTCGAGCACGTCGGAGCTGGTCATGCCCTGGTGCATGTAGCGAGCCTCATCGCCAACCTGCTCGGCGACCCAGGTGAGGAAGGCGATGACGTCATGCTTGGTGACGGCTTCGATCGCGTCGATCGCGGCGACGTCGATTACGGGCTTGGTTGCCCACCATTTCCACAAGGCGTCCGCGGCTTCCCTGGGCACCACGCCGAGATCCGCCAGCGCCTCGGTCGCGTGCGCCTCGATCTCGAACCAGATCGCCAGGCGGCTCTCGGGCGACCAGATCGCAGTCATTTCGGGGCGCGCGTAACGGGGGACCATCTCATGCCTTTCGCTGGGATTGGCGCGCCGATAGCAAGCGGCCTCTAGACTTGCCAGCGGAAGCGGCCGGTGATCGGCCAGTCGAGCAGGGCATCCTCCTCGCGCGCGCCGACGCCGATATTGTGACGGATGAGCGGTGCCTCGGCGCCGCGCGGTCCGTCACGATGCCGATATGCGTGCCCGTGCCCGTGCCCGTGCCGGCGACCAGCGACGTGAAGATGTGGCCAGCCTGCCAGCCAGTGCCATCGCGCAGTACAGGCAGGCGCGTGCCCTGTCGCGTAAGGAAGCGGGCGAGATTGGGGACGCGGCCGTGATCGATTCTGCGATCGGGGGGGGGCGAGGCCCGATTCCGCGGATAGGCGGCGAAGGCCCTGCGCATATCGGCATTGACCAGTGCCTTGAGATCGACGCCGAAAGCATCGCGATAGGCGCGGATAAGCACGTCGGTGCACGCCCTTTTCGCGGGGGGCATCGCCATTGGGGAAGGGAAGCGCGGTGTAAGCAGGGTCGTAACGAAACGTTATGCCCAATCGGTGCGCGCCGAGGCGATTAGCGCCCGGGCGCGGGGTGTCGCCTTATACGGTTCGGCGACCGGAGGCGGGGCGCGGAGGCGGCATGCAGGCTGACAGGGCCGGTGGTGACGGTACCAGGGATGAAATGGCGACGATCGATCATGACGCCCCACAAGACAGTGATCATGGCGCAGGCGTTGCCAAAGCGCCACACGGCAAATGCAAAGCGATGAGCCGACACAACTGCACGATAAGACGAGGCTACAGGCTTTAAAGAACGGAACATTACAGAAAGTTCATAGGTTGGAAGGTTGAGATATTCGAGATCAGTGCTGGCGTCGTTAAGTATCGATGCAGCACCATGAAGGAGAGATTATAATGTTGAAGACCGTTCTTCTTGCTACATCCATGCTGGTTGCCGCGCCCGTCTTTGCGCAGGACAAGCCGGCAACAACCGATGCGCAGACGACTCAGGAAACGCCTGCCACGACTACGACAGCTCCGGCGACCGACGACGCCGCGCCCGACGCGACTGATGCTCCCGCAACAGCGGCGACTGCTCCGCAGGCCACGACTGCTCCCGCCGCTCAGGCTGCGCAGCCGACTCCGGCCCAGTCGGCCGACGCTGCGGCCCAGCCTGCGCCGACCGACCCCACTCCGGCAGCGCCGGCGCAGAGCGCCGCGGCGCAGCCGGCCCCTGCCGCACAGCCTGCAGCGAGCCAGGAACAGGTGGCTGAGGCCGTGGGCCGCGATTTCGGGACCTATGACAAGGATGCCGACGGCGCGCTGAACGCCACCGAGTTCACTACCTGGATGGGCACCCTGCGCAAGGCGGTCGAGCCGAATTTCACGGCGGATTCGCCGGAGGGCAAGACCTGGGCCACCCAGGCTTTCACTTCGGCCGATGCCGACAAGAGCACGAGCATCAACAAGCAGGAACTGACTGCGTTCCTGACGCCCAAGGCTTCGTAACGCCGCACGCATGGCGTGACTCCCGACGCCCGCCGGACTTGCCTCCGGCGGGCGGTTGGTTGTGGAGCGTTTCCCTAGGTCGGGGCGTTGGCCGCGTTCCGAATTCGTCTTCCGCGAAGGCGGGGATCCGCTTTGATTGGCTGCATGGAAGGAAGAAGCGGGCGGGGGTGACGGTTGATTTAAGGCTCGGCTCAGCTGCTAAATCAGCCCCTGGCCGCGCAGGCTCGAATGGCCGTTCGCGCCCATGATGATGTGGTCGTGGACGGCGATGTTGAGGCGCTTCCCGGCCTCGGCGATATTGCGGGTGATCTCGATATCGGCGCGGCTTGGGGAGGGATCGCCCGAGGGGTGGTTGTGGACGAGGATCAGTGCGGCCGAACCCAAATCGATCGCGCGGCGGATGACTTCGCGGACATAGACTGCGGCCTCGTCGATCGAGCCTTCGGACATCAGTTCGTCGCGGATCAGCATGTTCTTGGAATTGAGATGGAGCACGCGGAAGCGCTCGATGCTGTGATGCGCCATGTCGGCGCGGAGATAGTCGAGCAGGGCCTGCCAATTGGCCAGGACGGGCTTTTCGGCGACCTGCTCGCGGAGCAGGCGGAGGGCGGCGGCGTGGGCGATCTTAATCGCGGCGGCGCTGGTTTCGCCCATTCCCTTGACGCGAGTGAGCGCCTCCGCATCCGCGGTGAGGACGCCGGCGATGCCGCCGAATTCCTTTATCAGGGCCTTGGCCAGCGGCTTGGTATCCCCCTGGCGGATGGCGAGGCCGAGGATATATTCGACTAGCTCGTGATCGAGCAGTGCTTCCGCACCGCCTTCGAACATCCGCCGGCGCAGGCGCTCGCGATGGCCCTTATTGTCGGGGGTGTCGTCGGACATGAGCGAGGTATGCGTGGACGATTGGGCGGGCGCAACGCTCTACTATCGTCATCCCTGCGAAAGCGGGGAGCCAGGGTCCCCGCTTTCGCAGGGATGACGGCTGTAGCCGTCAGGGTGACGTGATCCCGCGAGGTCGTCTGGGCGAGGCCGATCCGGGCTGCGTCGCAACGGTTGACTCACCCCAGCACCCTGCTAAAGCGCCCCTGCCTTGGCGGGCTCGCCTTTGGGCACAAGCGCTTGGCCCTGCCGCATGCGGCATCTGGGAGAAGCGATTTGGCCGAAGAACAGCCCGGACTGGACCCCTTGCCCGAGGATGCACGCCTGGACTCGCTCGACGAGCGGTTGCGGCGAGCGAAATCGGACGAGGCGATCAGGAACGGCACCGGCGCCGATAAAGGCCAGGATGATTACAACCTGGGCAATCGCGTGCTGGCCGAACTGATCGGCGGTATGGCCGGAGGTGCGCTGATCGGGTGGGTGCTCGATCGTTTTCTGGGCACTTCCCCCTGGCTCCTGCTCGCGCTGCTCTTCCTGGGCATCATAGCGGCGTTCAGGAATATCATTCGGATTTCGAACAAGCGCTCGAAGTGAGATTCTTCGGGCGCTTTGGCTAATGAGGCGGACGAACAAGCGTGGCGGCTGAATCAGGCAAGATCGACCCGATGCACCAGTTCGAGATCCAGACTGTCTGGGATCCGGGCTTCAGCATCGCGGGTCACCCGATCGTCCTCACCAATTCGGCGGTGTGGATGCTGGCGGCGGCTGTTGCCCTGTGGGCATTCATGCTGCTCGGCATGAAGCGCCAGGTGATCCCCACCCGCGGCCAGATGCTGGTCGAGAATTTCACCGGTTTCGTTACCAAGCTGGTCGACGACAATATCGGTCATGGCGGGCGCAAATACGTCCCCTACATCTTCTCGCTGTTCATGTTCATCCTGTTCGCCAACCTGCTGGGACTTCTCCCGCTGGGGCTGGTGGGCCTGCACCCCTTCACCTTCACCAGCCATTTCACCGTGACTGGCGTGCTGGCGATCATGAGCTTCTCGATCGTGCTGATCGTCGGCTTCTGGAAGCATGGTCTGAAGTTCTTCTCGCTGTTCGTGCCGCACGGCACCCCGCTGTGGCTGATCTGGCTGATCCCCGTGATCGAGCTCGTCTCGTTCATGGTCCGCCCCTTCTCGCTGGGCTTGCGACTATTCGTGGCGATGATCGCCGGGCATATTCTTCTCAAGGTGCTCGCGGGCTTCGTGATCAATGCCGGCAATGCCGGGTTGGTCCCCGGCCTCGGCGTCGGCATCCCCAGCTTCGCGCTGATGATCGGCATTTCCGCACTCGAAGTGCTGGTCGCCGGCATCCAGGCCTATGTCTTTGCATTGCTCACGTCGCTGTACATTCACGACGCCGAGCATCTGCACTAAGTTTTTTCCACCCAACCTACAGATATCGAAGCAGGAGTTTTTGAAATGGACGCAGAAGCAGCAAAGCTGATCGGTGCAGGTCTGGCCGCCATCGGCGCCGGCATGGCCGCCATCGGTGTGGGCAACGTGTTCGGTTCGTTCCTCGAGGGCGCGCTGCGCAATCCGGGCGCGGCCGATGGCCAGCAGGGCCGTCTCTTCATCGGCTTCGCGGCCGCCGAGCTTCTCGGCCTGCTCGCGTTCGTCGTCGCGATGATCCTGATCTTCGTCGCCTAACTTTCTCCGTTTCGGGCCGGGGTTCGCCCCGGCCCGCAACCGGACAGGATTGAAATGCCTCAGATCTCTCAGCTCGCCGAGACGTTTGCGTCCCAGATTTTCTGGCTGCTGCTGACGTTCGGCTTCGTCTTCTTCGTGGTCGGCAAGATGATGCTGCCGCGGGTGTTGTCGACCGTCGACGCGCGCGACCAGTCGGTTGCGGGCGATCTTGCGGCGGCGGAAGCCGCGCGTGCCGCGGCGGACCATGCTGAGGAAAGCTGGCGGGTGCAGGAGAATGCGGCGCGCGAAGCCGCCCAGAAGCGCGTCGCCGAGGCACGCGCCCAGGGTGCGGCCAATGCCGAGATCGTCCTCGGGACCGGCAATGCCGCCAACGATGCGAAGCTGGCCGAGGCCGAGGCGCGCATCGCGAGCGCCAGCCAGGCCGCGATGGCCGAGATCGAAGCGGTTGCGGCCGAAGCGGCGGCAGAGATCGTCGCGCGGATCTCGGGCGCAACGGTGAGCCCCGCTGAGGCGCAGCAGGCAGTGAAGGCAGCGCTCAATGGCTGATCCCCAGACCCCCGGCGATGCCGAAGTCGCGCACAACCTTGCCGAGGCCAAGCATGGCGAAGGCATGGCCGTGCCGCATACCGGCGCCCAAGCGCTGACCACTGAGCATGGCGGCGTCGGCCCGACCGAAGGCCATCACGCCGATCCCGCAATCTTCGGGCTCGACGCGACCGTCTGGGTCTCTATCGCGATGGCGGTGTTCATCGCGATCCTGCTCTGGAAGAAGGTGCCGTCGCTGATCACGCGCGGGCTCGACAATCAGATTGCAGCGATCCGCACGCGTCTCGACGAAGCCAAGCAACTCCGCGCCGAAGCCGAAACGCTCCGCGACGAATATGCCCGCAAGATCGCCGGCGCCGAAGCCGAGGCTGCCGCAATGATCGCGCATGCCGACGAAGAAGCCAAGGGCGTTCTCGCCAAGGCCGAGGCGGATGCCAAGGACCTGACTACGCGCCGCGGACGGATGGCCGAGGACAAGATCGCCGCCGCCGAGCGCGCTGCGATCTCGGAAATCCGCGCCAAGACCGCCGAGGCCGCCACCAAGGCCGCCGCCGCGATCATCGCGCAGAAGCACGATGCGGGTGCCGACAAGGCGCTGGTCGACAAGACGATCGCGGGGCTGGGCCGGCTGAACTGAGCCCGGTTAGCCGATGCGAGGTTAGAGAAGCCCCGGCCCTTGCGCCGGGGTTTTTCGTTTGGGTTGCCGCTGGATGAGAATAACGGCTCGGCGCAGCGCTCCGCTAGAGCTTGTTGCGGATCACGCCGATCCAGATCTTGCGGTCGTCGGCGAGCCGGCCCTGAGCATCGAGCCGCCAATCCGACCGGGTGACCGAACCGCCGACCTTCTGGAACCAGACATTGCCGCCGATGCTGCTGCACCGGCCATCGACGACTTCGACCACCACATCGACATGCGAGTCGAAGAAGCGCTGTTCGTCCAACTGTTCGAGCGCCCCGGCATAGCTTGCGGGTGGATCGCGCTCGCCGCGCGAATTCCAGATCAGATCGCCAACGCGCGGGATTGCGAGCGCGGGATCGCGGAGAGTGAGTTTGTCGCTCATCCCGTCATGGCGGCGGATGCGATCGACATAGAGTGAGTGGGTCTCGTCGCCCCAGAATGCGTCGCCCGCGCCGGCTTCGGCGAAGCACCAACTGATGAAGGCCGCCGACCAGGGCTCGGGGGTCAGGCCGTTCCAGTCGGGGCGGCCGACTGCATCCCAATAATCGCCGATGCGCGCCGTGAAGGGTGGCTCGTCGAGATTGGCGCCGAGGTGCCAGCTATCGTCGAGACGGCGCGTGGTGCGGCGGAAACTGTCCCATTCGCGCGTGGCGACGGCGACCAGGCGGGCGGCGATCGATCCTATCACTTGGCGGTCAGGGCCGCATTGACGAGGGTAGTCATTGCCTTGAAACCCGATTGGTTTGCGCTCATGCCCGCCGCGGCCATGCCGGTTTCGGGCGAATAGGCGGCGTAGGTGCCCCAGAAGCCGCTGTGCCAATATACATCGCCCTGGGGGGTGTGGCGGACGAAGATGCCAAAGCGATAGGTGTCGGCATTCTTGTGGCGGCCTTCGCCGAGCATCACCTGGAGCGTGGCGGGGCGGGCGAAGATGCGGCCCTCGAACAGCGCCTTGAAGAAGATCGCCAAGTCACGCGGGCTCATCACGATGCCGCCGCCGCCAAACAGATCGAACGAGGCATCGACGGCGGTCACGTCCGTATCGCCGAGAAACTGGCGCGCGCGGGGGAGGGCGCCCTTGCGCGGCTGTTCGAACACTTCCCAATAAGCGGAGCGCAGGCCGAGCGCGTCCAGCTTCAATTGCTCGCGCACTGCGGCGGCGAGGTTCTTGCCCGTCACGCGCTCGATGATTTCGCCGAGCAAGATGTAGCCGTCGTCCGAATATTTGAATTCGGTGCCGGGGGCGGTCTGGGGGTCGGCATATTCGGTGAGCAGGCTTATCAGGCTCTCGCGCGTCCATTTATGGCCGGGATCGCTGCGCATCGCGGCTTCGTAGCGCGGGTCGCTGCCGTGATCATAGAGTCCGGCGGAGTGGCCAAGCAGGTGGCGCACGGTGATGGTGGCGGTATCGTATTTGTCGGCCTTGAGCTTCGCGTCGAGAACCGGATCGATCAGCGGGCCGATCGGCGCGTCGAGATCCACGCGGCCCTGCTCCCACAGCCGCAACAAGGTCGCGGCGACGAAGGTCTTGGTGTTGCTGGCAATCCGCATCGGCATGTCGGGGGTGAGCCCCTTGCTCGCCGCACTGTAATCGCCATCCGGGCCGGTCACGAAGATCGCAGTCGGGTGTTCGAGCGGCGCCAGTTGCGCGGCCAGCGCCTGCGACCGCGGATCGGCGGGCTGGGCCTGGGCGATGGCCGGAAGCGCCAGGGCAAAGGCGAGAGCGAGCTTCAGCATGCTAACACACGAGCATGGCGCCCCACCCGCGGTCAAGCTAATGCGCTGGCATGACCATGCGAAGCTGGCTGAACCTCGCCGCGATCCTCACTTCACTGCTGATCCTGCTCGCTCTGTTCGCGGCATGGCGCAGCGCCAACCCGCTGCCGCTCACGGCCGAGGAAATTCAGGCCCGCACCGCCGCCGAGATCAACCGCATCGAAGCGCGCGCCGCCGAGATGGAGCGCAACGCTGCCGTACCCTAGGCTCAGGCTAGCGCTTCCCCGCTGTTCGGGCACAGACGACCGGACGCGTATCCCTGGCGTTCGTTGGACATTTCTCGTTGCCGTAAAGCGTCACTACTGACGGCTTGCGGAAGCGGTAGATGAACTGATCGCTCTTGCCGCGGATCGCGGGGTCGAAAACCTTTGCGGTGTGCGGGTCCTCGGGGTTGCGGAGCAGCGCCAGCTCGCCATCGAACTTGAAGCCCGCGCTTTCGATCTCGGCCCGCGCGGCGGCGGGATCGATGCGGTGGAGCGCCTCGGCCGCGGCGAAGCCGGGATCGGTATTGGCGACGTGATCGACCACCAGCAGCACGCCGCCGGGCTCGAGCGCGTCGAACAGCCGCTTGGCCACCACTGCGGCGAAGCCCGGGGGCGACTGTTTCAGATGCAGGTCGTGATAGTTCTGGACGGTAATGATGACGTCCATCCCGGCGGGGAAAGCGTAGGTTGCGAGCGAATCACTGGACGCAGTGATGTTCTTGTAAGGCTCGACCGCGGTCTTTTGCTGGACGGCGTAATCGGGATTGAACTTGATGAACTCGGCGGGCTGATAGGCCCAGACATGACCCTCTGCGCCGACCGTAGCGGACAGGATGCGCGTCCAATATCCGCCGCCCATGATGAAATCGCCGACCTTGTCGCCGGGCTTCACGCCCGCAAAGGCGAGGATCGCGCCGGCATGGCGATTGGCATCGCGGGCGCGATCGGTTTCGGGGCGGAGCGGATCGGCGAGCGCGGCGGTGATCGCGGGCGGCACCGCTTGGGCATGTGCAGTGAGCGGGGCGGCGAGAGCGAGCAGGAAAGGGACGAGAAGATGCTTCATGGCGACTCTCCTGGGTGTTCGAACCGAGCATGACACGTCTTTGCGCCGCTTCCAAGTTGCCGGGAGTTCGAGCGCGTCCCTAGATCGTTGAGCGAAGATGTCCGACCCCAATTCCCCCAATCGCTTCAACGAGGAAAAGGCGACCTATGCGGTGCGCGGTTCGGAGACTCCGGACCTCGACGCGGGCGTGGCCGCGATCCGCAATGTCGTGAAGACGCTGCCGACTCGGCCCGGCGTGTACCGGATGCAGGATGCGCGCGGCGATGTGCTGTATGTCGGCAAGGCGCGGGCGCTCAAGAACCGCGTGACCAACTACACGCAGGTATCGCGGCTTTCGAAGCGCCTCCAGCGGATGGTCGCGCAGACGCGATCGATGACGATCGTGACGACCAACAACGAGGCTGAGGCGCTGCTGCTCGAGGCGCAGCTGATCAAGCGTTATCGTCCGGCGTACAACGTGCTGCTGCGCGATGATAAGAGTTTCCCCTTCATCCTGCTGCGCCACGATCACAGCTTTCCGCGCGTCCAGCTCCACCGCGGCGCGCGGCGGGCGAAGGGCGATTATTTCGGGCCGTTCGCGGGGGCGGGGCAAGTACGCAAGACGCTCAATGCACTGCAGAAGCTGTTCCTGCTGCGCTCTTGCACCGACGGGTTCTTCGCGACGCGCGACCGGCCGTGCCTGCTCTACCAGATCCGCCGCTGCTCGGCGCCGTGCGTGGGGCGGATCGACGAAGCGGGCTATGCCGAGCTGGTGCAGGATTCGAAGGACTTCCTGCAGGGCAAATCGACCAAGGTGCAGGCCAAATTAGGCGAGGCGATGCAGGCCGCGGCCGAGGCGATGGACTTCGAGCAGGCCGCGGTGCTGCGCGACCGGCTCAAGGCGCTCACTTTCGTCCAAGGCAGCCAGGCGATCAACGCCGAGGGCATGGGCGATGCCGATATCTTCGCGATGGCATGCAAGCAGGGGGTGATGGGGATCCAGGCCTTCTTCATCCGCGGCGGCCAGAATTGGGGGCATCGCAGCTTCTTCCCGGCGCACACCAACGATGTGCCGCAGGACGAAGTGCTGAGCGCGTTCCTCATGCAATTCTACGAGGAAGTGCCGCCGCCCCGGAACGTGTTCGTCGATCGCGAGCTTGAGGAAGCGGCGCTGCTTGCCGAGGCGATGGCCGAGCGCGCGGGGCACAAGGTCGAGCTGAGCGTGCCCCAGCGCGGCACGCGGCGGCGGCTGATGGAGCAGGCGCAGCGCAACGCAGTCGAAGCGCTCGACCGGCGGATGGCCGAGAGCACGACCCAGGCCAAATTGCTCGCCGAGATCGCCGATTTGTTCGAGCTGCCCGACAGCCCGGAGCGGATCGAAATCTACGACAACAGCCATATCCAGGGGACCAATGCCGTCGGCGCGATGGTCGTCGCGGGGCCTGAGGGCTTCCGCAAGGGGCAGTATCGCAAGTTCAACATCAAGAATCCCGACACCATCCCCGGCGACGATTTCGGGATGATGCGCGAGGTCTTCGGGCGGCGCTTCGCCCGCGCGCAGGCCGAGGACCCCGACCGAACGCAGGGCGACTGGCCCGATCTGGTGCTGATCGACGGCGGGCGCGGGCAATTGAACGCTGTGAAGGGCGTGCTCGAAGATCTCGGAATCGAGGATGTATGCCTGGTCGGCGTCGCCAAGGGCCCGGACCACGGCCGCGAGGGACGCGAGGTCTTCCATCTGATGGACGGACGCGAGATCACGCTGCCAGTCAATTCGCCGGTGCTCTTCTATCTCCAGCGGCTGCGCGACGAAGTGCATCGGTTTGCGATCGGCGCGCACCGCCAGAAGCGCGCCAAGGCAATCGGGGCCTCGCCGCTCGACGAAGTCCCGGGCATCGGCCCGGCGCGCAAGAAGGCGCTGCTGATGCATTTCGGCACCGCGCGCGCGGTGCGCGGGGCGAGCCTGGAGGATCTGCAAAAAGCGCCGGGCGTCAGCAAGGCAATGGCGCAGCAATTGCACGACTATTTCCATTCAGGATGACTTGCCGAGTTTCGCCAAGACGCTAGTCTTGATGCAAATCGGGGGGCTGGATGTTTCGTAAATTGTTGGTGGCGCTTGCGCTTTTGTCGTCGGCCGGAATTGCGCATGCCGGAGACAAGCCACTCTATCAGGCGGCGCCGGCCTGGATCGCGGCGCCGCATGTGCTCGATGCCGCCAAGCTGACCGATGCCGATCCGGCGCTGGTGATCATGGATCAGCAGCAGCGCGTCGGCGACGGTCAGGTCTGGGCCTATACCGATCAGGCCACCCGCATCGCGACGACGCAGACGATGCGCGAACTGGGCACGGTGACGCTGCCGTGGCAGCCCGATGACGGCGATTTGATCGTCCACCGTGCAGAGATCGTCCGGGGCGCCGAGCGGGTTGACCTGATCGCTGCCGGACAGCGCTTCCAGGTGCTGCGCCGCGAGGAGCAGCTCGAGCAGTGGCAGCTCAACGGCACGCTGACTGCGACGCTGACGGTAGAAGGGCTGCGCGTAGGCGATGTGCTGCGGCTGAGTTATTCGGTGACCAGCCGCGACAAGACGCTTCAGGGCAATGTCCAGTCGGTTGTGCCGCTGGCCGCCGCGCCGACGCGGATCAAATTCGGTCGCGCTCGCCTTTCCTGGCCGATCGGGACGACGCTCAATTGGCGGAGCTATGCCGATGGCCTGGCGCCGCAGGTGGTGCAGCGCGGCGGCTATAACGAAATCGAGATCGCGCTGCCGCTGGCGAAGCCAGCCGAGCTGCCTGCCGATGCGCCGATCCGCTATCGCAAGCTCAATATCCTGGAGGCGACGACCTTCGCCGATTGGGGTGCGGTGTCTCGGGTGATGGCGCCGCTTTACAAGACCGAGGGGTCGATCGCGGCGGGCAGCCCGCTCGCCGGCGAAGTCGCGAAGATCGCGGCGCGGTCGAGCGACCCGCGCATGCGGGCAGCGCTGGCGCTGCAGCTGGTGCAGGACGAGGTCCGCTATCTCTTCAAGGGCATGGACGGCGGAAACTACACGCCGCAAAAGCCCGCCGACACCTGGTCGCTGCGCTATGGCGACTGCAAGGCCAAGACGCTGCTGCTGCTCGCGATCCTGCACGAGCTAGGCATCGAGAGCGAGCCGACGGTGGCTCATAGCAGCCTGGGCGATCTGGTCGCGCAACGGCTCCCGAGCCCCGGGGCGTTCGACCATGTCATCGTCCGCGCCGTGATCGGCGGCGAGAGCCTGTGGCTGGACGGTACCGGCAGCGGTAGCCGCTTGGCGGACCTCGACGACACCCCGCCGTTCCGCAATGTGCTGCCGCTGCGCCTGGCGGGTGCCGAGCTGATGCCGCTGCCGATGCGCATTCCGGCGCGGGCGATGGCGGAGATTTCGATCGAATATGACCAGTCGGCCGGGCTGAGCCTGCCGACGCCGTTCACAATCACGCTCACGGCGCGGGGCGGATTGGGCGAAATGTATCATGCCGGCATGAATCAGGCCGACAAGGAGCAGCTTTCCAACATCGCGCAGATGATGGTCAATTCGACGATCGGCGATGCACTGGTGGGCGAGCGGACGCTCACGTACGACGCCGAGACCGCCACTGCGACCCTGACTGCGAAAGGCATTGTCGGGACGCCGTGGAAGATGAGCGACGGCCGCTATCGCGCCGATCTCGACAAGACGCTCACCCTGTTCAGCTTCGCGCCCGATCGCGCGCGGCCGGCGTGGAAGGACCTGCCGGTGATGATCTCGCCGATGCCGATGACCTCGCTGGCGCGCATCCGGGTTCGTCTGCCGGATCAGGGCGCCGGATTCGAAGTGGAGGGGACGCGGAGCTTCCCGACACGCTTCGCCGGAGTGAGCATCGCGCGGACGGTGTCGCTGGAGGGAGGCTGGGCGACGCTGGAAGACCGTATCGGCACCGATGGCGGCGAAATCGCGCCTGCCGATCTGGCCGCGACCCGGGCGCAGGTGGCGCTTGCGCAGAGCCGTCCGCTGCGGATGCTCGCGCCTGCCTCCTATCCGCCGCGCTGGAAGATCGTCGCCGAGGCCGACCGGGCAAGGCTCGCACCGATCATGGCCGCCTATGCCAAGGCCATTGCCGACGAGCCGGACAAGATTCTGGGCTATACCAATCGCGCGAGCTTC
This sequence comes from Sphingomonas sp. AC522, assembly GCF_979258125.1. NCBI lineage: Bacteria > Pseudomonadati > Pseudomonadota > Alphaproteobacteria > Sphingomonadales > Sphingomonadaceae > Sphingomonas > Sphingomonas sp. AC522. Next base: position 3,330,276 of record NZ_OZ409836.1, on the reverse strand, counting down.
CTCAATGGAATCTGGGATTATAAGGGTGCGCTGGCCGACCTCGACAAGGCGATCGCGATCGAGCCAGCGCCCGGCTCTATTTCTGGCGCGCGCAGACGCGGACGATGTTGCGCGACGATATCGGCGCGCGCGCCGATGCCGAAGCGGGGCTGGTGCTGGATCCGAGCTCGACCGAGGGCACCAGCCTGCTCGCCACCTTGCGCTTCCGCGCGGGGCAGCGCGAAGAGGCACTGGCGATGATCGCCACGCGGCTGGCCGAGGGCGGATCGGAGAAGGTCACCTTCCTATCCGAACAGTCGCAATTGCTCGGCGAAGCGGGCCGCGCCGGCGAAGCGATCGCGGCGCTGGACGCGGCGATCAAGACGATGCCGGGCAATTCCGTTCTGCTCAACCAGCGCTGCTGGGTGAAGGGCACGATGAATTTGGAACTGGAATCAGCGCTCAGGGACTGCACCAAGGGGATCGAGCTCGCGGAGAATCCGGCGTCGATCTATGACAGTCGGGCTATGGTTTATTTCCGGATGGGCAAGATGGAAGATGCGCTCGCCGATCTTGACGCTGCGCTCGATCTTTCGCCGGGGCAGGGCGCGAGCCTGTATCTGCGCGGCGTGGTGCGCAAGCGGGCCGGCGACGCCAAGGGCAGCGCGGAGGATCTGCGCGCGGCACGGATGATGTCGGCGCGGATCGACGAGGATTACGCCCGCTACGGGATCAAGCCCTGATCATTGGGGAAATCTTCACGCGCGTCGGCTAAGCCCCCCGATATGGCGACGCGCGTCTTCATCACGATCGATACCGAGCTCATGTGGCGGCACCATGTGGCGGGGCTGGACATGGATACCATCGTCCAGCGCTCGCTGGAGCCGGCGGGGGTGGGCGTGGCGTGGCAGCTGGCGCAGCTCAAGGCGCATGGGCTGAAGGCGTGCTTCTTTGTCGATCCGATGCCGGCGCTGGTCTACGGCCTCGATCCGATCAAGCGGGTCGTCGCGGCGATCCTGGAGGCGGGGCAGGAAGTGCAATTGCACCTGCATCCCAATTGGACCGGGGCGCATGCAGGCGACAAGGGCGCGACCTTCGGCCCCTTCGAACTGATCGACTATAGTTTCGACGAGCAGGTCGAATTGCTTTCGGGCGCGAGCGATATGCTGGTGGCCGCCGGCGCGCCCGAGCCGATCGCATTCCGCTCGGGCAGCTATTCGGCGAGCGACGACACGCTGGGTGCGCTGGCCAAGCTCGGCTTCGAATATGACAGCAGCCATAACGGCTCCGAGCATCCCTGGCCGAGCGCGATTTCGCTGCCCGTCAGGCAGATTGCGCCGATCGAGCATTGCGGGCTGATCGAAGTGCCGGTGACGCTGATCGAGGACCGGCAGGGCCATCTGCGCCATTTCCAGGTCTGTGCGCTCTCCGCAGGCGAGATGAGGGCGGCGCTCGATCATGCGGTTGTGAACGATCATGCCGCAGTGACGATCGTCAGCCACGGCTTCGAGCTTGCAAATCGCGCGGGCACACGGCCTAACGCCGTGCATGTGCGCCGTTTCGCGGCGCTGTGTGCGATGTTGGCCGATCGCCGGGGGGTATTGGTGACTGAGTTTTTTGGCGACCGGCCGGCGATGAAGCTCGGCCGGGACGATAGGCCGCTGGGGCCGAGCATGCTGCGCACGCGGCTGCGCCAGGCCGAGCAGCTCTGGTCGAACCTGATCGAGGAACGCGCCGCGTGAATGCGATGAGCGATATTGCCGCCCAGCCTGCCGCCCTAAATTCAACCAGGGCGAAGCCGATCCAGCTCAAGTTCGAGATCGGCGCGCGCACGCTGATGGCGATCCAGCGCTCGCTGGTCCGTATCCCGCTGAGCCTGGAAGAAGCGCGCGCAGGGATGCTGCCCGAACTGCCGGCGCTCGACCGCGACGCGCATGGCTATGCGGTGACTTCGCTTCCCGAGGGGTTGTGCGAGATGATGGTCGCGGCTTCGGGCGACATGCTCTCGTTCGTGCGGCAGCGTTACACGCGCTATTTCATCGATTTCAGCATCGGGTTCGATGCCTGGTGGAACGGATTGTCGTCGAACGCGCGGCAGAGCCTCAAGCGCAAGGCCAAGAAGATCGCGGCGGAAAGCGGCGGCGATCTCGACGTGCGCAGCTTCTCGCGGCCCGAAGAGCTTGACGAATTCCACGATGTCGCGCGGCGGATTTCGCTGCGCACCTATCAGGAGCGGCTGCTCGGCTCGGGACTGCCTGACAGCCTGGAATTCCTGCGCGAGATGGTGACGATGGCGGCGGCGGGCCGCGTTCGCGCCTGGCTGCTCTACATTGCGGGCGAACCCGCGGCCTATCTCTATTGCCCGATTGTCGGCGACAATGTGATCTATGCGCATGTCGGGCACGATCCCGCGTTCAACGATCTCTCGCCCGGCGCGGTGCTCCAGCTCGGGGCGATGCGCGAGCTGTTCGACGAGAACCGCTTCGCGCGCTTCGATTTCACCGAAGGGGAAGGGCAACACAAGCGTCAGTTCGCCACCGACGGGGTGGCGTGCGTCGATTTGCTGCTGCTGCGGCCGTCGCTGGCGAATCGCGTGACTATGGCCGCGCTCGGCGGGTTCAACCGCAGCGTGGCGCTGGTGAAAAGCGGCGTTCAGGGTGCGGGTCTGGGCAAGTTGGCGAAGAAATTGCGGCGGGGATAATCCGATCCTCCCCGGCACGGGGAGGTGGCACGCGAAGCGTGACGGAGGGGGGCTCTCCTCATAAGGCTTCTCTCGCGGCACGCCCCCTCCACCAGCCTGCGGCTGGTCCCCCTCCCCGTGCCGGGGAGGATCAGCTAGACCGCTCTCATGCATCTCCGCGCCGAAGCCATCATCCTCAGCGTCCGTGCACATGGCGAGCATGGCGCGGTGGTTCGCGCGCTGACCGAGAGCGATGGGCTGCAGGCCGGCTATGTGCGGGGCGGGCGATCGCGGGCCATGCGGCCGGTGTTGCAGCCGGCGAACCTCGTGCTCGGCGAATGGCGCGCGCGCACCGCGGAGCAATTGCCGGGGCTTACCGTCGAGCTGATCCACAGCCGCGCCCCGATGTTCGGGGAGGCTTTGCCCGCCGCGGCGTTCGAATGGGCGACGGCACTGACGGCATCGGTGCTTCCCGAGGGACATGCCTATCCACATGTTCATGATGCCCTGGACGGGGTGCTCGGGGCGATCGAGGCGGCTCCGGCGGCGCGGGGCTGGGCAGTTGCGCTGGTGCGGTACGAATTGCTGCTGCTCGCCGAATTGGGGTTCGGGCTCGATCTGGAGCGTTGCGCGGCGACGGGTGCGACGCAGGAACTGCACTATGTCAGCCCAAAGAGCGGCACTGCCGTCAGCAGGCTGGGCGCCACAGGATATGAGCATAAGCTGCTGCGCCTGCCGGCTTTCCTGACGCTGGGCGGGGCCGCGGAGTGGGACGATATCCTCGATGGCCTCAAGCTCACCGGACATTTTCTCGAACGCGACTTGCTGATCGGGCGAGGCGCCGACGTGATGGCGGCGCGCGCCCGGCTGGTCGATCGGCTCAAGCGGGCGGTTGCGTAAGCGGGATGGGGACGGCAAAGCGCGTGGAAACCATGTGGGAGCGGGCATGCCGCTGATTGCTGTTCTGCCCGGTGACGGGATCGGGCCCGAAGTTACCACCCAAGCGCGCCGTGTGCTCGAAGCGCTGGGACTCGATCTTCAGTTCGAGGAAGCGCCGGTCGGCGGGGCGGGCTATCTCGCCTCCGGCCGTCCGCTGCCGCCCGAGACGCTGGCGCTCGCCAAACGCGCCGATGCGGTGCTGTTCGGCGCAGTCGGCGATCCTCGCTTCGAGGCATTGGAGCGGCGGCTGCGGCCCGAGGCGGCGCTGCTGGCACTGCGACGCGAATTGGGGCTGTTCGCCAATATCCGCCCGGCAACGCTGTTTCCGGGGCTCGAAGACGCATCGCCGCTCAAGCCCGATGTGGTGAAGGGGCTCGACATCGTCATCGTCCGCGAGCTGACCGGCGACGTCTATTTCGGCGAAAAGGGCCGGCGCACCAACCAGGAGGGCCTGCGCCAAGGCTTCGACTGGATGTCGTACGACGAGGCCGAGGTCGAGCGGATCGCGATCGTCGGCTTCGAGATGGCCAAGCGCCGCCGCGGCAAGCTCTGCTCGGTCGACAAGGCCAATGTCCTCGAAACCTCGCAGCTGTGGCGCGACGTGGTCAACGAAGTCGCGGTGCAGTATCCCGAGGTCCAGCTGACGCACATGTATGTCGATAATGCTGCGATGCAGCTTGTGCGCCGCCCGGCCGATTTCGACGTGATCGTCACCGGGAATCTGTTCGGCGACATACTCTCGGATCAGGCGAGCATGTGCGCCGGGTCGATCGGCATGCTGCCTTCGGCCTCTCTGAGCGACTGGAGCGGGGCCAGCGGCATGTACGAGCCGATCCATGGCAGCGCGCCCGATATTGCCGGACAGGGCAAGGCCAATCCCTGCGCCGCGATCCTTTCGGCGGGTATGCTGATGCGGCACTCACTGAACGACGAAGCCTCGTACCGGCGGATCGAGACGGCAGTGATCGACGCGATTGCCAAGGGTGCGCGCACCCCGGATCTGGGTGGCAGCCTGACCACGTCGGAAATGGGCGATGCCGTGCTCCGGGAGATCAAGTGACTCCCGATCTGCTCGAACTCGCGGTCGTCATCCCCACTTTCAACGAGCGCGGCAATGTCGCTACGCTCGTGGCGAAGCTCGATGCGGCGCTGGCCGGGCGCAACTGGGAAGCGATCTTCGTCGACGACGACAGCCCGGACGGCACGGCCCAGGCGGTGCGCGAGCTGGCCCGGCTCGACAAGCGCGTGCGGGTAATCCAGCGGATCGGGCGGCGCGGGCTTTCGACGGCGTGCATCGAGGGGATGTGCGCGACTGCGGCGCCGATCGTCGCGGTAATCGACGGCGACATGCAGCATGACGAAACCAGGCTGCCGGCAATGCTCGATGCGCTGGAGAGCGACGATGCCCTGGAAGTCGTGATCGGATCGCGCTTCTGCGAAGGCGGCTGCACCGGCGAATGGGACAGCGATCGCGTCGCCAAATCGGCGTTTGCGACCAAGCTCTCTCGCAAGGTCCTCAAAGTCGATCTGACCGATCCGATGAGCGGTTTCTTCATGATCCGCACCCAGATCGTTCGCGATCTGGTGCCGACTCTGTCGGGGATCGGCTTCAAGATCCTGCTCGATATCATGACCGCGTCGCCGCAGCCGCTGCGCTTCAAGGAAGTGCCGTATATCTTCCGGACCCGCACGGAGGGCGAGAGCAAGCTCGATCACGTCGTGGCGATGGAATATCTGATCGCGCTCTACGACCGGATGTTTGGCCGGGTCGTGCCGGTGCGCTTCGCAATGTTTTCTGCGATCGGCGCCCTGGGGGCGGGCCTGCACTTTCTGGTGCTCGGCATATTGTTTCGGATGATGGCGGCCCCATTCGTGGCGGCGACGATCGTCGCGACCGTGGTGGCGATGACCTTCAACTTCTTCCTCAACAACGCGCTGACCTATCGCGGCCAGCGGCTCAAGGGCGCCAAGGAGATGTGGGCCGGCTGGGTGAGCTTCTGCCTGGTCTGCTCGGTGGGGGCGGTAGCGAATGTCGGCGTCGCGGCGTTCCTGCACAATGTCCAGCATGGCGATTGGCGGCTGTCGGCACTGGCCGGGATCATGGTCGCTGCGGTGTGGAATTTCGCGCTGTCTTCGCGATTCACCTGGGGGCGGTACTGATCACCGCTGCCGGCGGCGCCTGCTTTCCCGCGGCGTCCGTGGCGATCGATGGTTTGCTGCCAGTTGCAATAACGTCGCCCAATGGGCCTTGCGACATCAGCCGCCCTTTTTCGGCTTTCGGGATACCCCCGGCGCAGCATTCCTGGCTCGAAATCGTGCTGCCCGAAGGTTTTCGCCAGCCGATCTCTGCGCTGCTGTTGCACATCGAGTGGGCAGATATGCCAGCGGACAGGCGGGGCTTTGCCGGCCACTATCGCGACTACCGCATAGACATCGATGGCCATCGCGCCAGACGGCCGCTGTTTGACAATCGCAGCTTCCGGGTGGCGTTTACGATGAAGGAGCCCGCGCCGTGGAGGCTGAAGCGGGTTGTGCCGCTACCGCTATTCCGAACGGTCGGCGGCGGCGCCGAGCCACGCCGCAGCGCGCCGGTGATGCCGGTCTCGCATTTCGTCCTCCCGATCGAGCGGGATTGGAATAGTGAAGTTGGTCTCGCAATCCTCGCGTTGCGGATGACGCTTGCCGAACCAGCCCATGCATTCGGCAACATCCTCTATCCGTCCAACCTGATGGCTGCATCGATGCGGCGGGGGCCGATGCCCAATCCGCCCTGGACGCCGATGGTGAAGGCGCTGACGCTTGGCTTTTGCTGCGCTAAGTTGGCATTCAAGCCCAGCTAGGGATCCACATCCAGCGGCGGAAGCCCTGATCGCTGCCGAGCGGAGATGCGGCTATGATCGGGTAGAAATAGATGAAGGCGACGAGGCTCGCCGCGGCGAACCATTCCTCCCAGCCGCGATCGCGGCCGCGGTCGAAATGGTGAAAGGCGACCGCCAGCGCGAGGCAGATGAAGATGCCCGAGAGGTGGTAATAATAATAGAAGCCCAGCGATTTGGGGATGACGACGTAGATCGCCAGGCTCGCCGTCCATAGCAAAGCGACCGCCAGTGGCCGGATCGCCTTTTCGCGGAACCAGGCCCAATAGCAGGCGAGCACCGCGAGCAGCCCGCCCCACATCACTACCGGGTTGCCGATCAGCAAAACGCCGCGCTGGTAGCCATCGTCCCACTCGTAGAAATACCAGATCGGGCGCAGCAGAAGCGGCCAGCTCCACCAGTCGGACTGGTAGGTGTGCGGTTTGAGCACCTGAGTTTGCAGCGCGTACATATCCCATTGCTGCGCGAAGAGCCCCGACAGCGAGAGCGGCTCGCGCCAGTAGAAGAAGGCGGGGAAGAAGCTGAGGAAATAAACGAGGATGCTGACGGTGCCGAGCAGCGCCAGTGCCGGGATGGCGGGGAGGTCGGGCCAGTGCGGCTGGTCCTTGCCCGAGAGCGTCGTGGCCAGCGGCCGCTTTGCGACGCGCGCGTCGTGGGCGCGGATGATCAGGAATGCGGCGGCGGCGAGCGCGATATAGGGAATGGCGGACCATTTGACCCCGGTGGCGAGGCCTAGCACTGCGCTGGCCGCGATCCAGCGCCACCACACCTGCCGGCCCTGGCCTTTCATCGCCCACAGCATCAGAACGATTCCCCAAAGCAGGAAGGCGCCGAGAAAGACGTCGAGCATCGCGGTGCGCGCCTGGACGAAGATCGTCTGGTTGAACAAGGCCAGCGCCGCTCCGACCAGCGCCGGGCGCATGCTCCCGAGCAGCAGCCACAGGAAAGCGAAGACCCCGAGCACGGTCGCGGTGCCGGCCAGCGCAGGCACGATCCGCCAGCCGGTGGGATTATCGCCGAACACCATCATGCCGGCGGCGATCAATTCCTTGCCGACCATCGGATGCTCGACGTTGCGCGGCCCCTCCAGATCGAGGATCGCACGGGCGGCGGGCACGTAATGCACTTCGTCGAACATGATCCGCGTCGGCCGGTCGATATGCAGAGTGAACAGCGTCTGCGCGGCGAGCCCGATCAGCAGCGCGACGATCCAGGGGCGAGTGCGGAGAGCCTTGACGCGTTCGAGCATGGCCATCCGATAAACGATCATTTCGCATCCGTCATGCGGGAGTTAGTTGACGCCTTGCCCCCACGCCCGGCAAAGCGTTCGCCATGAAGCGCAACACCGGACAGGACCGTGGCGTCACCGCCAAGTGGAAGCCAGCAACGCAGGCAGTCCGCGGCGGCACCATGCGCTCGGAATTCGGCGAGACCAGCGAAGCGCTCTTCCTGACCTCGGGCTATGCCTATGACACCGCAGGCGACGCCGCGGCGCGCTTTGCCGGCGAGCAGGCCGGCATGACCTATTCGCGGCTGCAGAACCCGACGGTGCAGATGCTCGAGGAGCGGATTGCGCTGCTCGAAGGCGCCGAAGCCTGCCGGACGATGGCGACGGGCATGGCGGCGATGACCGCGGCATTGCTGTGCCAGCTCGAGACGGGCGACCATCTGGTGGCGGGGCGCGCGGCGTTCGGTTCGTGCCGCTGGCTGACCGATACTTTGCTGCCCAAGTTCGGGATCAGCACGACGATCGTCGATGCGCGCGATCCGCAACAGTTCGAAGACGCGATCACGCCAAAGACCAAGCTGTTCTTCTTCGAGACGCCGGCCAACCCGACGATGGATATCGTCGATCTCGAAGCCGTGTGCGGGATTGCGCGGAAGCACGGCATTATCAGCGTGGTCGATAATGCCTTTGCTACGCCCGTGCTGCAGCGGCCGATGGAGTTCGGCGCGGACGTGGTGGCCTATTCGGCGACCAAGCTGATGGACGGGCAGGGGCGGGTGCTCGCGGGCGCAGTCGCCGGAAGCTCGGCCTTCATCAACGACGTGCTGCTGCCTTTCACGCGCAACACCGGGCCGACGCTGAGCGCGTTCAATGCCTGGGTGGTGCTCAAGGGGATGGAGACGCTCGACCTGCGCGCGCGCCGGCAGAGCGAGAACGCACTCGCGGTCGGCCGCTTCCTCGAGGGTCGCGTGCCGCGCGTGCTGCATCCGGGGCTGCCGAGCCATCCGCAGCACAATCTCGCGATGCGCCAGATGGACGCGGCGGGGCCGATCTTCGCATTCGAAGTGGATGGCGGGCGCGCTCAGGCGCATGCCCTGCTCAACGCGCTCGAACTGGTCGATATCTCGAACAATATCGGCGATTCGCGCTCGCTTATGACGCATCCCTCGTCCACGACCCATTATGGGGTGATCGAAGAAAAGCGCATCGAGATGGGCGTGACCGAAGGCCTGCTGCGGCTCAATGTCGGGCTTGAGGATCCGGAGGACGTGATCGCCGATCTCGACCAGGCGCTGCGGACCGCCGGCTTATGATCATCAAATCGCTGTTCAACGACGAAGCGGAGACGCGCGGCATCACGGTGCGCGTCTCGGCCAGCTATCTTCCCGAACAGTCCGAGCCCGATCGAGGGCGCTGGTTCTGGTCCTATCATATCCGCATCGAGAACGATTCGCCGCTGACGGTGCAATTGCTGACGCGGCACTGGGTGATCACCGACGGACGCGGCGCGCGCCACACCGTCGAGGGCGAAGGCGTGGTGGGCGAACAGCCGCTGATCGTGCCGGGCGGCAGCTTCGACTATGTCTCGGGCTGCCCGCTCGCGACCCCCACCGGCAACATGCAGGGCAGCTATCGGATGATAAGCGAAGACGGAGCCAGCTTCGACGTGGCGATACCCAAATTCTCGCTGATGGCTCCGGCGGTGATCGGATGAAGCGTACCCACCTCCCCTTAAACGGCCTGCGCGTGCTCGACGCAGCGGCGCGGCACCTGAGCTTCACGCGCGCAGCGGATGAGCTGGCGGTGACCCCTGCGGCGGTCGGGCAGCAGATCCGCGCGCTTGAAGATACGCTGGGCGTCGTGCTGTTCCGCCGCACGACCAAGGGGCTGGAACTGACCCAGGAAGGCGAGGCCGGCCTTGCGGCGCTGCGCGCAGGCTTCCTCCAGTTCGAGGAAAGCGTGCGCGCGATGCAGGCCGGGCAATCGTCCAAATCGCTGACCATCGCGGCACCGCGTGACCTGACCGCAAAGTGGCTGATGCCGCGGCTGGCGGAGATTGCGCGCGCCGACGGCGAATTGCGCTTCGTGCTGGTGCCTGCGGACGACACGATCGACTTCACCGAAGCCAATCTCGACTTGGCGATCCGCTGGAGCGAAGGCCCGGGGGAGCATGAAGGCGAAGCGCTGGAAAGCGACGGGATGGTGACCGTCGAGCGCCCCGGCGGCGGTCAGGACGTCAAGATTTGCTGGCCGGGCTGCCTGGCCGAGGACGCGGTCTCGCCGGTGCGCGTGTCCGATGCGGGCCTCGCGCTCGATGCGGCTGCCGAAGGGCTGGGCCGCGCGACCGTGCCCGAATTGCTGGCGCGTGCGGATATCGAAAGCGGGCGGCTGGCGATCGTCGGCGAGCCTACATCCTCGCGGCTCGGCTATTGGCTGGTCGCGCCGCTGCCGCAATGGCGGCAGAAGAAGGTCAAGGCGTTGGTGGAAAAGCTGGGGGAGTAGGCGATGGGAATGGGGCTGATCGCACTGGCGCTGCTGGCGCAGGATGTCCCGAAGTTTCCACCCCATTATAGCGGCGTGGCAATGACTTGCCCGGTCGGCGGCGAGGCGTTCACCGGGCCATCGCTGATGCATTATTCCACGTTCGGCGCGATGCCCGATGGCGAGCCGATCGGCTCGATCGAGTTTCCGATCCTGATGGCCGAATGCCCGGGCAACGGGCTCATTCTCTACGACAAGTTCACGCCCGAGACCGTGGCCAAACTGACGCCCTTGGTGGCGAGCGACGCCTATAAGGCGATGCGCAAGGCCGAGACGCCCTATTACCGGGCGCATTGGCTGGCCGCGCGCAGCGGCAATGCCGAGCAGGCCGCGTGGCTGCTGCTATCCGCGACGTGGGAAGCCAAGGGTGCGGACCCCGATAGCGAGCAGGCGCGGCGCTATAACGAGGCGTTCGTCGCTGCGGTGCAGGCGCTTCCCGCCGATGCCTCATCTTTCGGCTCGATCGCTCTGCGCGGGCGTGCCGCCAATGCGCTGCGCGAAATGGGCCGCTTCGATGAAGCGGAGGCGATGCGCGCCGGCATCCTGATCGCGCCCGATGCGGGCGGCGAGAAGGGCAAGCGCAATCGTGACGGCTGGAGCGCATTCGTCGCTGAACTCGCAGCGCCGATCGCGCGCCGCGACCCCGCGCGCCAGCCGATCGACCTGATGCCTCCGCGGCAGGCCGCCTGGCGCTGCCTCGCCAGGGAATTCGCCAAGCCCGGCGAAGCGGCCGCGCCGCTGACGGCTTTCGAAAGCGAATTCTGCGTCCGGCCGGAAACCGCGCAGGAGATCGAAAAGGCGCGCAAATCGAAAGCCGAGTCCGATGCGATGCTCGCCAAGATCCGAGCCGAACAGAAGCAGTAGCGGCTAGCCAAGGCGCCGGAAAAGCCTATCGTCCGCTCGATCATTCGGGGGAGAAATATCGTGGCGTATTCGCCCTGGGCGCATCACAAATCGGCGGGCGTTTCCGACGACATCGATTTCGAGATCAAGGGGCAGGAGCTCCAGTTCGTCGAGATCGAGCTCGATCCGGGCGAGAGCGCGGTGGCCGAGGCGGGCGCCTTGGTCTGGAAGGACGCCAGCGTCGGGATGACCACGGTGTTCGGCGATGGCAGCGCCAACCAGCCTTCGGGGATCATGGGCAAATTGCTCGGCGCGGGGAAGCGGCTGATCACCGGCGAGAGCCTGTTCACGACGGTGTTTACGCATAACGGTTCGGGCAAGGCCCGCGTCGCTTTCTCCGCGCCGGTGCCGGGGGCGATCGTGCCACTCAAGCTTTCGGACGTGGGTGGTACGCTGATCTGCCAGAAGGACGCGTTCCTGGCTGCGGCCAAGGGCGTCTCGATTGGGATCGCGTTCCAGCGCAAGATCATGACCGGTTTCTTCGGCGGCGAAGGCTTCATCATGCAGAAGCTCGAAGGCGATGGCTGGGTGTTCGTCCAGTTCGGCGGGGCGATCGTCGAGCGGACGCTGGCGCCGGGCGAGCAACTGCACGTCGATACCGGCTGCCTCGCGGCGTACACGCCGAGCGTCGAATTCGATCTGGAGACTGCGGGCGGCGTCAAGAACATGGTCTTTGGCGGCGAGGGCTTCTTCTTCGCGCGGCTGACCGGGCCGGGCAAAGTATGGATCCAGTCGCTGCCGTTCGGCCGGCTCGCCGGCCGCATCATCGCGATGGTCCCGCCCAATCGCGGCGAAGGATCGGCACTGGGTCCCCTTGGGGATTTCGTGCAGGGCAATCGTTGAGCGACAGGAACATGCCTGTATTGAAAACCGAGCGGCTCGTACTGCGGCCGCGCCGTCCCGACGATGCCGAGGCATTGCACGAAATCTATGCTGATGAAGACCTGATGCGGTGGTGGTCGCACGGGCCGCATTTGACTCTGGACGAGACCCGCGAGCGGATGGCGGACAAGTCGCCCGATTGGCGCTGCTGGTCGATCACGCGCGCCGGTGACGATATAGCGATCGGCTTCGTCGCCGCGGTCGAGAAGCGCCAAGGCAATGTCACCGAGATCGGCTATGCGCTCGCCCGCGCGCATTGGGGGCTGGGCTATGCCGCCGAAGCGGTGGCGCGGATGATCGGCCAGATCTTCACCGAGGGGCAGCGCCGGGTGTTTGCTGATACCGACCCTGAGAACACGGCATCGCGCGCGCTGCTCGAGCGGCTGGGGTTCAAGCTCGAAGGCTATCTGCGCGCCGAATGGGAGACCCATATCGGCGTGCGCGACACGACGCTGTACGGCCTGCTGCGCGAGGAGTGGGACGCTTGCCACTCGGCAAAGGTAGCCATATAGATTACGACTACAAATGTAGTCGAAAGGATATCCGAAGATGAAACGGCTCTTGATCGCTGCGGCCGCCCTGATCGCGCTGGCCGGGCAAGCGCGGGCGCAGAGCCTGGCGGTCAAGCTCGATGCCGAAACGGCGCGCGCCGTCCTTGCCGCGGTGCGCAACCCGGCGTTAACGCGAGAGCAGGCGCTCGCGATCGCCCGTCTGCCGGGCAATCAGGGGCTGATCCGGAAGGTCAAGGGGTATAAGCGCCCTGCCGACGAGGGCCGGCTGGCGGAGGCGCTGCTCGCCGCCGCGCAGCACCGTGCCAGCGATGTGGATGCCGATTATAAGTTCGCCGAAGTGCGCGACGCCGCCGACAGGATCGCGCCGGTCGTCGAGGCGATGGCCGATCCGCAATCGCTCGCTGGAGTGCAAGCGCGGATCGCGTTGTTCACCCCGGCGCGGGTCCAGGGCAGTGCGGCGGGCTATCTGATCGTCGGCGGGCGATCGGGCGGCTTCGCGTTCGGCGAGCCCGAATTCTATCTCAACATCGCACGCTTCCCTGCTGCCTCGGTGGCGCGCGTGATCCTGGCGCATGAGCTTTATCATGCAGTGCAGGGGCTCGCGATAAGCATGCGGCCGCCAGGCGACGCGGCCAAGGCCTGCCTGGCGAAGATCCCCGAGGCGGAGAGGCTCGGCAATCTGTTCGGCTCGCTCCAGCAGGAAGGCATGGCGAGCTGGGTCGGCGATGTGCTGGCGCTGCCGGCGAGCGATCTGACTGCGAAGACCGATCGCGACCGCGTCCAGCGCGGGGTCAACATGATTTCGCGCAGCGTCACGCTGCTGGCACTGTCGACCCACGCGCTGACCACCCCCTCGGCCGTCGGCTATGATCAGGTCTATGAGCTGGGCTTCTACGGTGACGAGATCCTCTATTATCTCGGCTATGTGATAGTGCGCGGGATCGCCGCGGAGCAGGGCAATGCCGCGGTCGCCGAACTGATCGACCAGCCCGGCGCGGCGATGATCCTCCGTTATGCGGGGCTCAAGGGCTATGGGAAGAGCGCCGAGATGCCCGCGCTGGATGCGGCCACACTGGACTGGGCCAAGCGCTTGGCCGCCTGCGGCTGATGGCGCCGCCCAACCTCAAGGATCCTGCCGAGCGCGCCGCTTATGCTCGCGAGCTGCACGGCGTTGCGCGCGGCGTGCGGCTGGTGGGGCTGTGGCTGGCCGCAGCAGGCGCGGCGCTGCTCGTTGCGCGGCGCTTCGCTTGGTGGGAGGCGCCCCTGTGGCTGGTGTTCACAGTGCTGGGGCTGGGGGTGATGCTGATCATCACCGGCATGGCCGCGCGCGCCCGCTATCATGCACTCAGGATGCGCGGCTGACCGCTATTTCTGCGGCCCGGCGAACTTCACCAGCGCCTGCATCAGCCCGGCGAAGCGCATGTCTTCCACAGGCGCATTGGTGTCGTTCCAGCTTGCGGCGGCGGCATACCAGGCGCCGTCGCTGCCCTGGAGCAGCAGCGTCAAATTGATCACGCCGGGCTCCGATCCGCCCTTGAAGCCGACCCAGCCATATTGCGCCTTATCGACCGCAAGCCCGGGATTCTTGGACAACACCGCGCGTGCGTCCTTGCCCGTTTCGCCTTCGCTATTCCGGCGCAGCCAATTCATCACCCGGATCAGATCGGCGGGCGAGAAAAACCATTCGAGCGTGTCGATGCGGCTCGGCAGGCGGGGGATGCCAGCCATCTTGAGGAGCGGTGCCATGTCCGTCGAGGCGACTTCGCCTGCCAGCATCTTGCGCTGCGCCTTGTCGTCGAGCGCGTTGTATTTGTCGGCTAGCGCGCCTTCCTGAAGCCATTTGAGCTTGAACGCTTCGAGCGTCGACAGATAGGGGATGTTGCGCGGATCGGGCTTGACCCCGATCGTCTTGAGCATCGCCTCGACCTTTTCGCGACCGAGCGTGTGTAGCAGGATATCGGTTGCGCTGTTGTCGCTGATCGAGATCATCTGGGTGGCGAGTTCGCGCAGCGACACCTGAGTGCCGGCGGGCTTGAACGTATAGCCGCCGCCGGGCAGCGGGCCGCCGTCTAGCGTTACCATATCGTCCCATTTGCGCTCGCCCTTGTTGGTCGCGCGGACGAGTTCGGCAAGGATCACCAGCTTGAATGCCGATCCGACTGCCAGCGGCTTGTCGGCATTGTGCGAGAGCGTCAGCGTGGGGGCGCCATCGCCCAGCTTGGCAAAAGCATAGCCGGTGGCGCCGGGCAGCTTAGCGATCGCGGCCTGGACGTCAGCAAGCGATCGCTCGCCGGCCTCCACGCCCTTGAAGCCCAGCCCAGTCACCTGATGGGGCTCGGCGGGATCGACTACGAGCAGGAAGTTGGCCGTCGCTTTGTCACCTCGAATGCGGACATGACCGGAATAGGGCGTGTCGAGCGTCATGCCGGCTATTGCGAGCGGCTTGCCGATCACTGCGCCCATCTGGGCATTGGCCGCCAGGAACTTCTCCTTGGGAACCGAGCTCTGAAAACCGGGGCTGAAATAAGTCTCGTAATTGCCGGTGCCCGCCAGAATCGCGAGCAGCTCCTGCGCGCGCGTTTCGAAGGCCGGGGCGGCCTGGACTGCGCCGGTTTGCACAACCGCGGCCTGCGCGGGCGGAGTCTGCGCCATGGCCGGCGCGGCGAGAGCAAGAGCGGAGACGGCAAGGATCAGGCGGCGCATCAGTACCTCGTCTACGGATGTAATCAACAAGTCGGGCATTACGCGGCGCGGCGCGCCCGGCAAGCGCGCCGGTCGCACCCTAGTCGCAGAAAATCATGATACCAAGATTTTCCTCGGGAGCCGATTGCCTTTCGGGGCGCAACCGCAATCTTACGCGTCGATTGCGTCTTCCTCGAGCCGTGCGGCATTTTCCTGGATGAAGGCGAAGCGGTGCGCCGGGTTGGTTCCCATCAGCCGATCGACCAGGTCCTTGACCCCCATCCGCTCCTCATATTCCTGGGGCAGCGTGATGCGCAGGAGTCCGCGCGTCGCGGGGTCCATCGTCGTTTCCTTGAGCTGGTTGGGGTTCATCTCGCCCAGCCCCTTGAAGCGGCTCACTTCGACCTTCTTGCCCTTGAACTCGGTCGCCTCGAGCTCGGCGCGGTGGGCGTCGTCACGGGCGTAGAGGCTCTTCGCACCCACCGTGAGCCGGTAGAGCGGCGGTTGGGCGAGATAGAGATGCCCGCGGCGGACCAGCTCGGGCATTTCCTGGAAGAAGAAGGTCATCAGCAGCGTGGCGATATGCGCGCCGTCGACATCGGCATCGGTCATGATGATGATGCGCTCGTAGCGCAGGTTGTCGGGCAGGCAGTCCTTGCGCGTGCCGCAGCCCATTGCGAGGACGAGGTCGGCGATTTCGGTGTTGGCGCCGATCTTGGCCGCGGTTGCGGAGGCGACGTTGAGGATCTTGCCGCGGATCGGCAGGATCGCCTGCGTCTTGCGGTCGCGCGCCTGCTTGGCCGAGCCGCCCGCGCTGTCGCCTTCGACGATGAACAATTCGGTGCCGGCGGGATCGTCGGCCGAGCAGTCGGTGAGCTTGCCGGGCAGGCGAAGCTTGCGTGCGCTGGTGGCGGTCTTGCGCTTGACCTCGCGTTCCTGCTTGCGGCGCAGGCGGTCGTCCATCCGCTCGAGCACATAGCCGAGCAGCGCCTTGCCGCGGTCCATATTGTCAGCGAGGAAATGGTCGAAATGGTCGCGCACCGCCTTCTCGACGAGCCCCGCGGCCTCGGGCGAAGTCAGCCGGTCCTTGGTCTGCGACTGGAATTGCGGATCGCGGATGAAGACCGAGAGCATCAGCTCACTGCCGGTCATCACGTCGTCGGCAGTGATGTCCTTGGCCTTCTTGTTGCCGACCAGCTCGCCGAACGCGCGGATGCCGCGGGTGAGCGCAGTGCGCAGACCCTGCTCGTGCGTGCCGCCGTCGGGGGTGGGAATGGTGTTGCAATACCAGCTGTAAGACCCGTCGCTCCACAGCGGCCAGGCGACCGCCCATTCGACGCGGCCCTGCTGCTCGCCGGGAAAGTCCTGCGACCCCGAGAAGAAATCCGCGGTGGCGCATTCGCGGCCGGCGATCTGTTCCTTGAGGTGATCGGCAAGGCCGCCGGGGAACTGGAAGGTCGCCTCGGGCGGGGTTTCGTCGCTGGTGAGCGAGGGATCGCATTTCCAGCGGATCTCGACGCCGGCGAACAGATAGGCCTTGGACCGCGCCAATTTGTATAGCCGCGCGGGCTTGAAGTGCATTTCGGGGCCGAAGATCTCGGGATCGGGGGTGAATGCCACGCTGGTGCCGCGCCGATTGGGCGTGCCGCCGAGATGCTCGAGTGCCCCGAGCGTTTGCCCCTGCGAGAAGCGTTGGCGATAGAGCTGCTTGTCGCGCGCGACTTCGACGACGGTGTCGATCGACAGCGCATTGACCACGCTGGCGCCGACGCCGTGCAACCCGCCCGAGGTCGCATAGGCCTTGCCGCTGAACTTGCCGCCCGAGTGGAGCGTCGAGAGGATCACCTCCAGCGCGGACTTGTCGGGGAATTTGGGATGCGGATCGACCGGCATGCCGCGGCCATTGTCGGTGATCGTCAGCCGGTTGCCGACATCGAGCGTGATTTCGATCCGTGTCGCATAGCCGGCAACTGCCTCGTCCATGGCATTGTCGAGGATCTCGGCGGCGAGATGGTGCATTGCGCGCTCGTCGGTGCCGCCGACATACATGCCGGGACGACGGCGGACGGGCTCCAGCCCCTCCAGCACTTCGATCGACGATGCGTCATAGGCGCCGGGCACGGCGTTGGGGGAAGCAAACAGGTCTTCAGCCATGCCAGCGGTATGGTTCAGCCGATTCCGCGACGCAAGGCAGGCGCGGCACCCGATTGTGGATGCTTCGGTTGGGAGGACAAGTTTAGGAAGTTTAGGCTTTCACGGGCCTTCTCGCGAAGCTGCGCGACTTCGCGCAGATCGTGGAGAATGCTGCCGATGCTGCGTGCATTTGCCGGCAAGGGCGCTGTCACGCCCGACCAATTGCTCTGATCGACATGAATCATCTCGGTACCTCCTGACGCAGATATATGGCGGCGGAGGCGAGGCGGCAAGAACAAAAAGAGAACAGTGTGCCTTCCGACTGAACGGCGGCGGCGAGGTCAGTGATTGCACATCGCCAATTGGTTCCCTGCAAAAACGCGCATGTTGCCTTGCGGCAACAGGCCGACGCAATCGTAACTTAGGTTTGGACCCGATCGTGCCACCGCTTCGTATCTGCCGCGCCGGCCCCACGGCAAAGGGAGAAATCAATGCGTATCCTCATGTTCAGTGCCGCCACCCTGCTCGCGACCGCCGCCCCGGCCTTCGCGCAGGACGATGGCTTCACCGGAGTCTATGTCGGTGGCACCTTCGGCTATTCGGTGCAGAACAACGATGTCGGCGAGACGATCGTATTCGACCGCGACCTGAACGGCACCTTTGGCGACACCGTGGTCACTGCGGCGGCAGGCGCTCCCAACGCGTTCTCGCCGGGCTTCTGCAACGGTCGCGCATATAGCAACGCGCCTGCCGGCCAGTGTGAGAACGACCGCGATAATGTCGAATATTCGGCTCGGATCGGCTTCGACCAGCAATATCCCGGCGGCATGGTGCTCGGTGTGGTCCTGGATGCCGGCAAATCGCGCATCCGCGACAGCGTTAGCGCCTACAGCACGACGCCGGCCAGCTATAGCATGACCCGCAAGATCGACTGGACCGCGGGCCTGCGCCTGCGTGCCGGCTATGCAGCGGGCAACAACACATTGTTCTACGCAACCGGCGGCGCCACCTACGCCAAGGTGGAGCACAGCTTCCGCACCACCAACACACTCAATGCATTCGACGGGCGCGGCAAGGACGATGCCTGGGGCTTTACCGCAGGCGGCGGTGTCGAGCAGAAGCTCGCAAGCAACATCTCAATGAGCCTCGAATATCTCTACACGCGCTATAAGGACGATGAGTATGTCGTCCGCGCAACGCGTGGCACTTCGCCGGCGAACAACCCGTTCGTTCTGTCGGGCGCAGGCGGCACCGATTTCCGCCGCAGCGACGAGAAGTTCGACTATCATGGCATTCGCACGGCGCTGTCCTTCCGCTTCTAAGCGGAAGCCCCAGACCGACCAGACAGAAAAAGGGCCGGCGGATCACTCCGCCGGCCCCTTTCATTTGCTCAGCGAACGCGCGGGCCGCCAAAGGGCAGCGGCGGCGGCGGGCGGCGGTCGCGGCGCGGAAGCTGTGCCTGATAGGCGTGGCCGCAATGCGTTACGCAATAGGGGAAGCCTGGGTTCACCTTGTCGCCACAAAAGTGGAAATCGGGCTCGCCGGGATGGCCGAGCGGCCATTTGCAGATGCGATCGTTGAGCTCGAGCAAGCTCGTCTTTCCCGCGATCGCGTCGCTCGGCTTGGCCGGGACCAGGCGGCGCGGCGGGGCGGGGGTGCTCGGAGCAGACTGTTCGCCGGGGTTCTGGCGGAGGAAGCCGCCGGGGCCGACCGAGCGGAGCACGGGGCCGTCGGCAGCCTTGGGTGCCGAGGACAACTCGCCGGTCGCCGTGGGCGTCGAAGTGACCGCTGCGCGCGCCGCGGGCTCGGGCGGCGGTGCGGCGGCGGGCGGCGGAGCGGCAACAGGAGCAGGCTTGGGCGCGGCAGGTGCAGCCTTTGCCGCGGCCTTTGCTTCGTTGGGCTTGACCGGCGAGGGGCGCGCGGGAAGGCCCAGGCGGTGCGCCTTGCCGATCACGGCATTACGGCTCACCGCGCCCAGTTCCTCGGCGATCTGCGTGGCGGTCAGCCCCGAATCCCACATCTTCTTCAGCGATTCGATTCGCTCGTCGGTCCAGCTCACAAGTATTCCTTCGTCTTGCGGGTCCAGCGGGCAGCGAGTAGGCGAACTCGCGATGCCCAGCCAGCCTGAATTCGGTCAAAACCTTCCCGAGCCCGGCGTTCCGGTGATCCGCAACGTGAATTGGGGAGGTCTTCGTACGCTCTATATCAAGGAGGTGCGCCGATTCTTCAAGGTGCAGCTCCAGACTGTGTGGGCGCCGGCGGTCACGACGCTCATGTTCCTGGTGATTTTCTCGGTCGCTTTGGGCGGCGGCGGGCGGACAGTGAGCCTGCAGGGACGCGAGATTCACTTCCCCGATTTCATCGCGCCCGGGCTGATCATGATGGGCATGCTCAACAATGCCTTCGCAAATTCCAGTTTCTCGCTGCTGGTCGGCAAGATCCAAGGCACGATCGTCGATTATCTGATGCCGCCGCTTTCGACTGCGGAGCTGCTGGCCGCGATGGTCGGCGGGGCAGTGACGCGCGCCTTTTGCGTGGGCGCCACCGTCTGGCTCGCAATGGCTTTGTGGCCGGGCGTCACCGTCATGCCGCATCACCTATGGGCGATCTTGTGGTTCGGCCTGCTCGGCTCGGTGTTCCTGTCGCTGATGGGCGTGATGACGTCGATCTGGGCGGAGAAGTTCGATCATGCAGCCGCGGTGACCAATTTCGTCGTCGGGCCACTGACCCTGCTCTCGGGCACCTTCTATTCGGTCGAACGGCTGTCGCCGCTGTTCCAGACGGTCAGCCACCTGAACCCGTTCTTCTACATCATCTCGGGGTTCCGCTACGGCTTTCTCGGCGTCGCGGACTCGCCGATCGCGCTCGGCAGCGCCGTGATCCTCGGGCTCGATGTGGTGCTTGGTTTCGCCTGCTACGCGCTCCTGCGCAGCGGCTGGAAGATCAAGAGCTGAGGCACCTGCGGCCTCGCAACGGCGCTTCCACACAAATCCAGACATGATTGCATATATTCTTGCATTGGAAGGGCATGTGCGAAATCCTTGGCATATCCGCTGAGCCGGGGAAGATCATGCGTATCGTCGATAATATCGTATTTGCCCGGGCCGTTGTTGCTGCGGCCCTTTCAGGCCCGGCTTTGCTCTTCGCTCCGCCGGCGCAGGCGGGTCCCGTTGCCACCACGATACGGTCGATCTGCATGGCCTGGATCGCCGGGGCTCCCGCAAACAGCCTGGCCGACGCCGCGACCCGCGCGGGGCTCACGCCGAAATGGGTCCGGAACAACCTCGAATCGATCACCTTGCCGGACAAGGCAATGTTCGGCTTGCCCTCCTTCGTTCGGCTGCAGGGCGATCGCCTTGGCTGCGCTTTCGACGGCTCCTACACCAACGCGCGCGTGCTCGCCGCTGTGCTGCAGGATATCGAAACGCTATCCTCTCCAGGGCCGGCGGGTCCCGTCCGCTTCACCAAGGCTTCGGACAAGATCGCAGACGATGAGCGCACCATCGTCTTCGCTTCGCCTAGCATGGAAATCACCGTCATCGATTCGCCGGATGCCATGATGCGCACGGTCTCTCCCGGCGCGCGCAATTTCGAGGTACGCGTCCGCTCGAAACGTCCGGCGGTCAAGGTCGCCGGACCGCCTGCGGTCGGGCCAAAGGGGTCCACGCATATGGATGATCAGGGGTGCGCCTATAAGCCCGGCAGCGGTCGCTTCGAGATCGTCGGTGTGCGCCAGAAATACACGCCAGAGGGCGATTATGACGGTCCCCGCATGGTGCTGCGCGACGGACAACTGATCGGCACCGAGCAAGCGGGCTATACCTTCGCCGAAGGGCGCAAATGGTATTCTTCCAGTGCGCCGATCACCTTCAAGGGCCGCCGCTACGTCAAGGCGGACAAGAGTTTCTCGACGGCCAAGGTGCTCTCGCCAAACGACCTGACGCTTGTGGGTGAGTTCGACACGGTTCCGTTGGCGCAGGAGCGCGTGATGCCCGGCCAGCCGCCGCTCCCGCCTGAGGCGGCGTCGGTCCTGTGGGTGCTCTATCCGCGCCTGCGCTGCGAATTCCAGCCCTACGTTCCGGCACGCTGATCGGCCATCGGCCGGCGGGCATGCCGCAGGTGCAACCCCTGGCAAATGATCGGCCTAGGGCGCGGTGTTGCGCTCACCTTCACCACTCCGTAAAAGCGCATCTCGGCGGCCCCGATGGCCGCTTTTTTCGTTTGAGGAGACCAGACGTGACCATCACCCCGCTCATGCCCGTTTACCCGCGTTGCGCGGTGCGGCCGGTGCGAGGCGAGGGCGTCTATCTTTATGGCGAGCAGGGCGAGCAGTATCTCGATTTCGCCGCCGGCATCGCAGTCAATGCGCTGGGCCATGGCCACCCGCATCTGACCAAAGTCCTGCAGGACCAGGTCGCGACGCTGATGCACGTCTCGAACCTCTATGGTAGCCCGCAGGGCGAAGCGCTGGCGCAGCGGATCATCGACGTCAGCTTCGCCGACACGGTGTTCTTCACCAACAGCGGCGTCGAGGCGATCGAATGCGCGATCAAGACCGCGCGGCGCTATCATTATGTAAACGGCAACCCGCAGCGCCACAAACTGATCACCTTCAAGAACGCCTTTCACGGGCGCTCGATCGGCGCGATCTCGGCGACCGATCAGGCCAAGATGCGCGACGGCTTCGAACCGCTGCTGCCGGGCTTCGATTATGTGAAGTTCAACGATCTCGAAGGCGCGCTGGCCGCGATCGACGACGAGACCGCGGGCTTCCTGGTCGAGACCGTGCAGGGCGAGGGCGGGATGACCGCGGGCACGCCGGAGTTCATCCAGGGACTGCGCAAGGCGTGCGACGAGCATGGCCTCTTGCTGATCCTCGACGAGATCCAGTGCGGATACGGGCGCACCGGCAAGATGTGGGCCTATGAGCATTACGGCATCGAGCCCGACATCATGACCGTGGCCAAGGGCATCGGCGCGGGCTTCCCACTCGGTGCCTGCCTCGCGACCGAAGAGGCCGCGAAGGGCATGGTGATCGGCACCCATGGCTCCACGTACGGGGGCAATCCGCTGGCGATGGCGGCGGGGCAGGCGGTGCTCGACGTGATGCTTGAGGAAGGCTTCCTCGAAAACGTCGTCAAGATGGGCGACCGGCTGCGCCAGGCGTTCGAGCAGATGATCCCCAACCACGATCACTTGTTCGAAGAGATTCGCGGCAAGGGGCTGATGCTCGGGATCAAATTGAAGGAGCCCGCAGTCGCGCGCGATTTCGTGGCGCATCTGCGCGACAATCACGGGCTGTTGACGGTCGCGGCGGGGGAGAATGTGTTTCGCGTGTTGCCGCCGCTGGTGATCAACGAGGATCACATCGCCGAGTGCATCGAGCGGCTGAGCGCCGGCGCGCGGGCCTTCGCGCCGCCCAGCGATGATTGAGGTGCGCCACTTCCTCGACCTGTCCGACGCCGGCGCCGATGCAGTCGCCGCGATGCTGGCCGATGCGATCGACCGCAAGGCCGCGCGCGCCGGTTTCTCCAAGGGCAAGCCCGATAGCGACGCGCCGCTCGCGGGCCACGTCCTCGCGATGGTGTTCGAAAAGAACTCCACGCGCACCCGCGTCTCGTTCGACATGGCGATCCGCCAGCTTGGCGGCACGTCGATCGTGATGGACGCAGGATCGATGCAGCTCGGCCGAGGCGAGAGCATCGCCGATACCGCGCGCATCCTTTCGGGCTATGTCGACGCGATCATGATCCGCACCGACGATCACCAAAAGGTTGTCGACATGGCGCAATATGCCAGCGTGCCGGTGATCAACGGCCTCACCGACGCCTCGCACCCCTGCCAGATCATGGCGGACCTGCTGACGATCATCGAAAGCGGCCGCGCGCTGCCCGGCCTCAAGGTTGCGTGGCTCGGCGACGGCAACAACGTCCTCGCCTCGATCATGGAGGCCGGCGGACTGATGCAGTTCGACGTGGTCGCCGCCTGCCCACAGGGCTTCCAGCCGAGCGACGCGGATGTCGCCCGCGGCAAGGGCCGTGCGCGCGTCGTCGGCAGCGCGAAGGAAGCGGTCGAAGGCGCGGACGTCGTCGTCACCGATACCTGGATTTCGATGGGCCAGGGGCATGCCGAGACCAAGCTCGCGGCGATGATGCCCTTCCAGGTCGACGAAGCGCTGATGGCGGCGGCCAAGCCGGGGGCGGCTTTCCTCCACTGCCTGCCCGCGCATCGCGGCGAGGAAGTGGTGGATGCCGTGATCGACGGTCCGCAGTCCCTGATCTGGCAGGAGGCCGAGAACCGGCTGCATGCGCAGAAATCGGTGCTGCGCTGGTGCTTCGGGCAGATTTGAGCGGAAGATGACGGTCATTTGGGGAATTGCTTTGATGTTCCTCGGCCTGACCGTGCTGATATTCGTAGCACCGGCCATATTGCCCCAGAGCCGGGAGATTTACGGACCCGAACTGGCGATGCTGATTGCTGCCGGAAACGCGCTTGGGCTGTTTAGGGCCGGCAGAAGCGCGCGCAACACTGCCGAGCGGATCGGACTCTGGGCGGTCGCGGCCGGGACTGCCGCCGCATTGCTGGCCACCAGTCTCGATTACTGGTTCGATGCGATCTGGCCGATGGGGAGCGCCGTCACCGGCATATTGGATCAGATGGACAGCTTCATGCGGGTGGCGCACTGCTTGGCGTGGGCGATGCTAGCGGGCATCGGTGGCGGCTGGCTACTATGGCTGGCCGGTCGCATGTCGAGCCCCCAGGCCAGAAGCTGAGTTGCTTTCGGCACCTTGCGACCCCATTTCGCCGCTGCAATGGAAAATCAGAACACTCCCTCCACCGAACTCGATCGCACCCTCGGCTTCACTCTTCCCGATCGCCACGCCCGCGGCCGCATCACGCGGCTGGGGCCGGTGCTCGACGAGATCCTGTCGGCGCATGCCTATCCCGATCCGATCGAGCGGCTGCTTGCCGAGGCGCTGACGCTTACCGCTTTGCTGGGCGCGACGCTCAAGCAGGCCGGTGGCCAGATGACGCTGCAGGCGCAGACCCAGGGCGGCATCGTCAAGCTGCTGGTGTGCGACTACAAGAATGGCGAGCTACGCGGCTATGTGCAGTTCGATGCCGAGCGGCTGGCGCAGCTGGGCAAGAACCCCTCGGTCTACGCCCTGTTCAACAAGGGCCATCTCGCGATCACTTTCGATCAGGAGACGACTAAGGAGCGCTATCAGGGCATCGTGCCGCTGGATGGGGATACGATCGGCCAGGCGGCGGAGAGCTATTTCCTGCAGTCCGAGCAGATCCCCAGCCTGGTGCGCATCGGTCTCGGCCGCGATGCAGCGGGCAAGCGCATCGCCGGCGGCATCTTCCTCCAGCATCTTCCCGAGGGCGAAGTTGGCCGCGAGCGGCTGCACACCCGGCTTGATCATCCCGAATGGGAGCATGTCGAGGCGCTGGCATCAACCATGGGCGCGGATGAGCTGGCCGATCCGGCAATCCCGCTCGAGACCCTGGTCTGGCGCCTGTTCAACGAGGAATCCGAAGTCCGCATCCTGCCGGGTGTCGAGCTTTCGCGCGGATGCCGCTGCGGGCCGGATTATATCCTGCAAGTATTGTCCAAATTCCCCGAAGCCGAACGCGCCGAAATGGCTGACGAGAATGGCGTGATCTCAGTCGATTGCGCGTTCTGCTCGAAGCAATTCCCGCTCCGGGCCGCCGATTTCGTTTCGCGACCGTTGTAATTCGCGGCGCGTAGCGCATATCCACTGGCAACAGGATGAGCGCGATTCGCCGAAAGGTGCGCGTGGATTGCCCGGGGGCGGGGAGTTGGAAAGTGAGTCCAAGGCATGTTCTGCGTTCGGCCATAGCCGCTGCTCTGCTCATCTTCGGGAGCGGCGCCGCAACTGCGCAACGCGCCGAGCCGTTGACCGCGCTGCGCGCAATCGAGCGCGGCCAGTGGCAGCTCAAGGACGCGACCGGCCACATCCGCAAGCTCTGCCTCACGAAGCCCGCGGCGTTGCTCCAGATCCAGCATGGCGCGACCCAGTGCCAGCAATTCGTGATGGAAAACACGCCACGCTCGGTGACCGTGCGCTACACCTGCGCCGGTCACGGTCATGGTCGCACGACGCTGACGGTCGAGAGCGGCAAGCTGCTCAGCCTCGACACTCAGGGCGTCTCGGACGGCTCGCCCTTCGCGGATCAATATGAAGGCCGCCTGCTAGGGGCATGCTGAACTTCACGCTTTCTTCATATAGCGTGCGCTACCGTGATGGTCGCTCCTTCCGGAGCTTCCTCTCTGGCAAGGGTTTTCCCTGAACCTGGGCCGCCTTCGGGCGGCCCATTTTGATTCCGGCAGAATCCGGCTAGGCGAACCCGCATGACTCAAAGCGTTGCGATCGTACTGGTTTCCGGCGGGCTCGATTCGATGGTGAGCGCCGCGCGCGCCAAGGAAGACGGGCACCGCGTGCTCGCGCTGTCGATCGACTATAATCAGCGCCACCAGGTCGAGCTGGCCGCGGCGCGGCGAATCGCGGCGGCGCTGGGCGCCGAGCGTCACGTCGTGATGCCGCTCGATTTGCGCGCGTTCGGCGGATCGGCACTCACCGACGATATCGATGTGCCGAAGGGCGGTGTTGGTGACGACATCCCAGTGACCTATGTGCCCGCGCGCAACACCATCTTCCTCAGCCTCGCTTTGGGCTGGGCAGAGGCCGCGGGCGCTCGCGACATCTATATCGGCGTCAATGCACTCGATTATTCCGGCTATCCCGATTGCCGCCCCGAATTCATCCAGGCGTTCGAGGCGATGGCCGAGCTGGGCACCAAGGCCGGGGTCGAGGGCAAGCCCTTCCGCATCCAGGCGCCGCTCCAGCATATGAGCAAGGCCGATATCGCCCGCGAAGCAGCGCGGCTGGGGCTCGACGCGGGAATGAGTTGGTCGTGCTACGATCCCGCGCCCGGCAGCCTGCATTGCGGGCTGTGCGACAGTTGCCGGCTGCGCGCGCGCGGTTTCGAAGAAGCCGGACTGCCCGATCCGACGCGCTACGCCGCCAAACCATGAGTTATGCGGTCAAGGAGATGTTCCTCACGCTGCAGGGCGAGGGGGTGAATGCCGGTGCGCGCGCAGTGTTCGTGCGGTTCGCCGGGTGCAATTTATGGTCGGGCCGCGAGCAGGACCGCGCCGCGGCGGTGTGTACCTTTTGCGATACCGATTTCGTCGGCACCGACGGCCCGGGCGGAGGCAAGTTCGCGGATGCGAATGTGCTGGCAGACGCTGTCGGAGGCTATTGGGGCAGCGGGGCCGAGCGCCGTTTCGTCGTGCTTACCGGCGGCGAGCCGATGCTCCAGGTCGATGACGCACTGGTCGACGCGCTGCACGCCCGCGGCTTCCGCATCGCCATCGAAAGCAACGGCACGCTGCCCGCGCATCGCGGGATCGACTGGGTGTGCATCAGCCCCAAGGCGGGAAGCCAGATCGTCCAGCGTTCGGGCGACGAACTCAAGCTGGTCTGGCCGCAGCCCGGCACCGACCTCGACGCGATCGAAGGCTGGGATTTCGCCCATTTCCTGATCCAGCCGATGGACGACGCCCGTGGCCAGGCCAATGTGGATGCCGCGCTGGCGTTGGCGATGGCGCGGCCCCGCTGGCGGCTCTCGCTCCAGACACACAAGCTGCTGGGCTTGCGCTAGGTCAGTTCAGCCCAGCGGCCCGCACTTCTTCGCGTCATAGGCATTTTTCTTCCAGCACTTGTTGTCGCCGAAGGGCGGCAGCCTGCCGCTGACGGAGAAGAGCTGGCGGAACGCGATCGGGCGATATTGCTCGCCCCAGGCGAGCAGGCTCTGGCGCAGCTCGCGCATGCGGCTTTCAGCCAGATCGCCGAACTTGCCGGGGCGCGTGAACAGCGCGTCGCGGCCGATCGAGCCCGCGGTCTGGCAGAAGGACAGCTGGCCGCCTACGGTCGAGAAACCCGAATAGACCCGCGTGCCGAACTTATCGAGCTCGGTCTGGCCGGCCTTCTTGTTCGCCGCGGTCCGCACGAAATATTTCTCGAGCACCGCATAGGAATCGCGCAGCTCGGTCGAATGATCCTTGAGCGTGGCATTGTAATAATCGAGCGTCAGCAGTGTCGGTTCGAACTGGCATTGCAGCGCCGCGACGTTGAGCGCGGCGCGCAGGTTCCACACCAGGGCTGCGCGCAGCTCGCCCGGGGTCGCGCCGGGAAGCGCGGGGCCGACCATGCCCGGCTCTGCGCCGGTCACGGGTGCGCCCGCCAGGCTGGCCGGCTTGAAAAAGAATTGCGCCGAAGCGGGCGCTGCAGCGAACAGGCCGGTTCCAGCGGCCAACGCGAATACGATACGCGGAACGAGCATCTTGCCCTCTACTTTTGATGAACGGGCACGAGTACGGGTTTTCGAGTCGCGGCCCAAGCCCCTTTTTTCGGGACAGGCGCTCGGCACCCGTAAATGCGGTGAGCCGACTGCACCGGCCGGGGCGGCAAGCGGACAAAAGAAAAGGGCCGCCCGGTTGCCCGGGCGGCCCTTTGTCCAACTCACGCTTGCGCGTGATTACATGGCGTTGCCAGTGGTGTTGGTGGTCGTCGAGGTGTTCGTGGTCGACATCGTGTCGCCCATGTTGCCCATCGGCGCGCCGGCGTCGATGTTCGAGGTCGTGACCATCGTGTCGGTCGCGGCGTTCTCGACCGGAACGACTTCGGTGGTGTTCGTGACGTTGGTGGTCTCGTTGCTGGTGCAAGCCGAGGCCAGGAGGGCCGCGCTGGCGATCACGATCGTGGAAATGACTGCACGCATTAGAATAGCTCCCTAGATAATGGATTTGGAAAGACGGATACGCCCAATAACCCAAACCGGAGTGGGTATTAGACGTTTCGTGTTCCCGCCTCAAGACACGAAATTGTCTTATCGAGCGAGAGTGCGTCCAAAAAGGGCAAAAAAGTGGCTGAAAGTGCCGCGTCGAACCGCTCAGGCGTGACCTCCAGCCCGAGGGCGGCAGCGCTGGTAACCGGATATTCGGCGATCCCGCAGGGCACGATTCCGCCAAAATGCGTCAAGTCGGGGTTCAGGTTCACGGCGAAACCATGGAGCGTCACCCATTGGCGGATGCGCACGCCGATGGCACCGATCTTGGCTTCCTGGCCGGATCGGTCGAGCGTCCAGATGCCGATGCGGCCGGCTGCGCGGAACGCGTCGATGCCGATCTCGCCCAAAGCGGCAATCACCCAGCCTTCGAGCGAATGGACATAGCAGCGCACGTCGCGCTTCCGCGCCCGCAGGTCCATCACGACATAGCCGATGCGCTGGCCAGGGCCGTGATAGGTGTATCGCCCGCCGCGCCCGGTCTTGTGCACGGGGAAGCGCGCGTCGAGCAATTCGGCGGGGTCGCTGGCGCTGGTGCCGGCGGTGTAAACCGGAGGATGCTCGAGCAGCCAGACGAGATCGCGCGCCTGATGCGCGGTGACCGCGGCAGCACGCGCCTCCATTTCGGCAAGCGCTTGGCCATAATCGATCGGCGCGGGCTCGACCCGCCATTCCACGTCCGCAGTCATCGCCGCGCGATTGCGCCCCTCGGCGCGATTACGCAAGCATTGGCAAGGGATTGCCCGGCGGCTAACACGGCAAGAGTGAAGGGGACGACGCGGCAATGGTGAAGATGGGCACCGTCTGGGACCGGACGGCCGAATTTTTGAGCGACAATATAGCTGCGATCCTGCCGATCGCGCTGCTGGCGTTCTTCGTCCCCGCTTCGATCGAAGGCAATTTCCAGGCCGCGATGGAAGGCGCGAACGCCGGGCTGATCCTGACGCTGCAACTCGTCCAGCTCGCCTTCGGGCTGCTTTCGATCTGGGGTACGCTGGCGATCACCGCGATGGCGCTCGACATGGCCGACAGCAACGGCGCCGGAAAGCTTGCGGTCAAGCGGTTGCCCGCGGCGCTCGCCGTAACGATTGTCTGCCTCGCCGTCTGCCTCGTCCTCCTGCTGCCGATCCCGATCGTGCTTGGTGCGAACGGAGTCGATATGATGGCGATCGCGCAGCGCCGCGATTTCGAGCTTGGCCCGGGTCTCGCAAGCTTCGTCGCCATTTACGCCATTCTGTTCGTCGCATTCTTCCTCTGGGCAATGGCGCGGCTGATCGTGATCACGCCGGTAATCGTCCGCGAGGGGCGCTGGCTGAGCACGCTCAGCCAGTCTTTCAAGCTGACGCGCGGGATGACGTGGCGCGTCATCGGCGTGATCCTGCTCTTCATGCTCGTCTCCTGGGTATCGATCCTCGCGGCAAAGACCGTGTTCGGCAGCGTCTTCGCGTTGATCGCGGGCGGTGACAGCGCCGGCGTCAGCCTGGCCGGTGTGTTGACGTCGATCGTTGTCGCCGCGGTCCAGACGGGCTTTACCATGCTCATCCCGGCTTTCACGGCCAAGCTCTATCTGGCGCTGACCGCCGCGATGGGATTGCGCGAGGGCGTGGTCATCGCATGAGACTTTCGATTTCCGGCGTATTCGCCGACGCCGGGGCGATGTGGCGCAGCGACCGGCAGATATTGAGCGCGCTCGCGGGCGTGTTCTTCGTGCTGCCGATCCTCGGCATCCTGCTGCTGATGGCGCAGGGCGGGCTGCCGACCGATCCGGACCCGGCCAAGCTCAACGAGACCGTCCGCCAGTTCTACAGCGACAATCTGCTGTCGTTCCTGCTCGCCAATCTGTTCATCGATTTCGGCACCTTTGCGGTGTTCATGCTGTTCCTGCGCCCTGGGCAGCGGACGCTGGGGGAGGCGCTGGCGCTCACCTTGCGCCAGCTGCTGCCGTTGATCGCAGTCGATTTGATCGGCTCGGTCCTGTTCGGCCTTGGCGCGTCGCTTTTCCTGCTGCCAGGGCTGTTGATATTCGGGAAAACATGGCTTGCGGTGCCGGCGCTGGTCGCCGCCCCCGAACAGGGCATTCTCGGCGCATTCCGCCAGGGCTGGCAGCGCAGCGACGGTGTCCGCTGGCTGGTGCTGCTCGGCGCCGTCGCGGCGACGCTCCTCGCCGCATTGTTCGTGATCCTGCTCGGCAGCGTGCTCTTGGGGCTCGCCAGCGCGATGGCCGGCGATAATCAGATCCTGGAAGCGGCGGGCTATGTGCTGATCGCCGTCATCGGCGGACTGGCCTGGATCACGCTCGCGCTGGTGCGCGTCTCGGCCTATCGGCGGACCGAACCGAGCAGCGGGATCTGAGGCGCAGTCTCGGGCGGAAGCAGCCCGAGCAGGCGCGGATCGGGAAAGGTCTCCAGCGTCCGCTTGGTCGGCACGAAGCCATGCCGGCAATAAAAGCCCAGCGCTGCGGGATGATCGAGGGTGCAGGTGTGCACCCACAGCCGCTGGACCTCCTTCCGCCACGCCAGCGCCAAAGTGTGCGCCATCAGCCAATTGCCGTGCCCCCGGCCGGTCAATTCCGGGACCAGCCCGAAATAGGCCAGCCCGCACATCGCCTCGGTCCGGAAATCGAGCTCGACCATGCCGATCTCGACGCCGGCGCGATCCACTGCAGCATAGACATGGATTTGCGGATCATCGAGAATCGCGCGCAGCCGCTCCTCGTCCATCGCCAGCCGCGAATACCATAGCCACGGCCCGCCGACGCGGCGAAACAATGCGCGATAGCGGTCGCTATCGGGCGTTTCCCAGCGGACCAGCCGGAAGGGCGAGGCGGGCAGGGGCCTGGGCCGCGGCCGCTCGACCATTTCGAGCGCCGTGACCACCGTGGCGAGATGGTCGCCGGGGACCGGCGTCAGTCCCACGCAGCCATCGGCGGCAGGCTCATCAGAATCGCATCGACATTGCCGCCGGTCTTGAGCCCGAACAAAGTCCCCCGGTCATAGATCAGGTTGAACTCGGCATAGCGCCCGCGCCACTCGAGCTGGCGCTGCTTGTCGGCCGCGGTGAACGCCATCCCCATCCGCCGCCGGACCAGCGCCGGGAAAATCTCGAGAAAGGCCCGGCCGACATCCTGGGTGAAGGCGAAATCCGCGTCCCAGTCATTCTCCAGATGATCGTAGAAGATCCCGCCGACGCCGCGATGCACCTTGCGGTGCGGGATGTAGAAATAATCGTCGGCCCATTGCTTGAAGCGCGGATAATGCGCCGAATCATGGCGGTCGCAGGCGGCCTTGAGAACCGAATGGAACTCGGCAGTGTCCGCTTCATACGGAATTGGAGGGTTGAGGTCCGCACCCCCGCCGAACCAGCGTTTGGTGGTGCACAGGAAGCGCGTGTTCATATGCACTGCGGGCACATGCGGATTCGCCATATGCGCGACCAGGCTGATGCCGGTCGCGAAGAATTCGGGGTTCTCTGCGGCGCCATGGATGGTCTTGGCGAAATCGCCCTCGAATGCGCCGCCGACGGTCGAGACGTTGACCCCGACCTTCTCGAAGACCTCGCCCTTCATCACCCCGCGCACCCCGCCGCCGCCGGGGGCGCCCGAGGGATCGGTGCGGTCCCACGAGGCATATTCGAAACGCGCATCCGATCCCGTCTCGGACTCTATGCGCTCGAACTCCGCGCAGATCTGGTCCCGCAAGCTCTCGAACCAGGTGCGCGCGGTTTGCTGTTGGGTGTCGAGCGGTTTCATGGCCGTGTCCCTATCCGCACCGGGGCGGACAAGTCGAGCGGGCAGAATGTCTCACTAAAATTCCCTTCCCTTCCGGGGAGGCGAGTGTTTAGCCCTCCGGCCAGCCATCGGTCTGCCGCAGCGCTTCCGCGAGCGCGATGCCCGCCGACACGCCAAGGTTGAGCGAACGCACCTCCGGCCTCAGCGGGATTCGCACCACCAGATCGGCGCAAAGGTGGACATAATCCGGCGCGCCGGCGCTTTCGGATCCGAAAAGTAGGGTGTCCCCAGCGTCGAAGCCTGCCTGGGGCAACAGCGTATCCCCCTTGGTGCTGAACAGCACCAGCCGCCTCGGTACCTGCGCCGCGAACGCATTCCAATCCGCATGGCGCGCGATCTCGACATGATCCTCATAGTCCATCGCCGATCGCTTGCGGCGCTTGTCGCTCCACGGAAAGCCCATCGGCTCGATCAGGTCGACCGCCGCCCCAAGGCACGCGGCGAGCCGCAGGACGGCACCGACATTGCCGGCGATCTCGGGCTGGAACAGGGCGATGCGCATGGTGCGCGCTTAGCGCTCTCCACAGCCGGCGAACAAGCCCGTCAAAATGCTGTTGGCAAACGCGCATCCCCGCGTCTATCAGCGCCCCAAGCCACCGGGGGCAACCGGGCGGCTCTACGTCCGTATCCCGCGCGTTCGCCGCGGGCAGTTTTGAAGTGCAAGGGCTGAAGCATGGCAACGCAAGATGGTGTTTCCCCGACCCAGACGGTGGTCCCGCCCGGCGACGTGATCGAGAATCCGCGCCGCCGCGATTACCTGACCTATGCCGCGGCCTCGGTCGCCGCCGTGGGCGCTGGCGTCGTGGTGCTGCCGCTGGTCAATTCGATGAACCCCTCGGCCGACGTGCTCGCGCTTTCGAGCACCGAGATCGATTTGTCGGCGATCGAGCCGGGCCAGGCGATCAAGACGAGCTTCCGCAAGCAGCCCTTGTTCGTTCGCAATTTGACGCCTGCCGAGATCTCACAGGCCGATGCCGTGCCGATTTCCAGCCTGCGCGACCCGCAGTCGCTCGCCGACCGCACGAAGGAAGGCAAGCAGAACTGGCTGATCACGCTCGGGGTGTGCACCCATCTCGGCTGCGTGCCGCTGGGCGCGGGCGAGGGCGAAAATCGCGGACCGTTCGGCGGATATTTCTGCCCGTGCCACGGCTCGGCATACGATACTGCGGGCCGCATCCGTCAGGGTCCGGCGCCGACGAACCTGATGGTTCCCGAATATGAATTCACGTCCGACACTGTCGTCGTGGTCGGTTGAGGATAGCAGCCAATGAGCTTCCCCTGGGCAAAGCATTACGAGCCGAAGAACCCGCTGATGCGGTATCTCGACGAGAAGCTGCCGCTTCCGCGCTTCGTCTATAACGCTGTCGGCGCCGGCTATCCGGTCCCGCGCAATCTCAATTATTTCTGGAACTTCGGCGTCCTCGCCGGGGTCGCGCTGATGGTGCAGATCATCACCGGCATCGTGCTGGCGATGCACTTCCACTCCTCGGCCGCCAGCGCATTCAATTCGGTCAATGTCGGCATCATGCGCGACGTCAACGCCGGCTGGTTCCTGCGTTTCGCGCACGCCAACGGCGCCTCGATGTTCCTCACCGTGATCTACATCCACATGTTCCGCGGGCTCTATTACGGATCGTACAAGGCGCCGCGCGAGATGGTGTGGCTGCTTGGCGTGACGATCTTCCTGCTGACCATGGCAACCGCGTTCATGGGCTATGTGCTTCCCTGGGGTCAGATGAGCTTCTGGGGTGCGCAGGTCATCACCGGCTTCTTCTCGGCGATCCCGGTGGTCGGCGATTGGGTCCGCATCTGGCTGCTCGGCGGCTATGCGCCGGACGATGCCGCGCTGAACCGCTTCTTTTCGCTCCATTATCTGCTGCCGTTCGTGATCCTGGGTGCAGTCATCCTGCACATCTGGGCGCTGCACATCCCCGGTTCGGGCAACCCGACCGGCGTGGAAGTGAAGGGCGAGCAGGATACCGTGCCGTTCCATCCGTATTATACGGCGAAGGACGGCTTCGGGGTCGGCGTGTTCATGATCGTCTTCTCGATCTTCATTTTCTTCCTGCCGGATTATCTGGGCCACCCCGATAACTATATCCCGGCGAACCCGCTCTCGACGCCGGCGCACATCGTTCCCGAATGGTATTTCTGGCCGTTCTACGCGATTCTCCGCGCCTTCACCGCGGACTTCATCATCCCGGCCAAGCTGTGGGGCGTGGTGGCGATGTTCGGGTCGATCCTGATCCTGTTCTTCCTGCCCTGGCTCGATAAGTCGCCGGTGCGCTCGGGCAATTTCCGCCCGATGTATCGCATCGCCTTCTGGGTGCTGGTGCTCGACGTGCTGATCCTCGGCTATTGCGGCGGCTCGGCGGCAACGCCCTGGGTCGTGATCACCAGCCAGATCGCCTCCGCTTATTATTTCGCGCACTTCCTGATCATCGTGCCGATCATCTCGCGCCTCGAGCGTCCCAAGCCGCTGCCCAACTCGATCACCGAGGCGGTGCTGGGCGACAAGGGTGGTTCGCGGATGACCGAAACGGCGCTGAGCGCGTAAGGGGAATTAGGACCAATGTTTCCGCTCTTCATCCGTTCGCTCAAATTCCTCATCGGGGGCGCGTTCGTCTTCGTGCTCGGCCTCGCGCTGTTTGGCACGGTCAAGACGATGATCACCGAGCCTGAGGCGGAGACCGCCGAGCATGCGATGCACAAGCATCCCAAGAAGCTCGATCTCGCCTCGGACGGAATCACCGGCAAGTTCGACAATGCGCAGCTCCAGCGTGGCTTCCAGGTTTACAAGGAAGTCTGCGCGACCTGCCACTCGCTCAACATGGTCTCGTTCCGCGAACTCCATCAGCTCGGCTACACCGAGGCCGAAGTGAAGAAGATCGCCAAGGACTGGGGCACCAAGCATCCGCAGTTCGACGAGAAGGGCGGCACCTGGGGCGAGCGCGACAATCTGCCTTCGGATCGCATCCCCAAGGTCTATTATGCCGGCACCGGCAGCCCGCCCGATTTGAGCCTGATGGCCAAGGCGCGGCATGATGGCGGGGCGTATCTCTATTCGCTGCTGACCGGCTATGGCGAAAAGCCGTCGGCGGAAGCGGTCAAGCACTTCCCCGACTATGCCAAGCCGCCCGAGGGCATGTTCTTCAATCCCTATTTCGCCAACCTCAACATCTCGATGCCGCCGCCGCTGACCAGCGAAGGACAGGTGACGTATGTCGACGGCACCCGCGCATCGGTCGATCAGATGGCCAAGGACGTCTCGGCGTTCCTCGTCTGGACTGCCGAGCCCCATGCGCAGACCCGCAAGATGGCCGGCTTCGCAGTGATCGGCTTCCTGATCTTCGCGACGATCCTGGCCTATGGCGCGTATCTGACCGTTTGGCGCGGCGTGAAGCACTGAGCTTCGGCTGAGGACTCAAACAGAAAAGGCCGGGGGAGACCCCGGCCTTTTTGATTCTAGATCCTCCCCGGAACGGGGAGGGGGACCAGGAAGCTGGTGGAGGGGGCGTGCCGCGGGCGATCCGCTAGTGGCGTGCCCCCTCCGTCAGCCTGCGGCTGCCACCTCCCCGTTCCGGGGGGGGTCGCTCAGCCCGGCCGCCGCCCGATCAGCCCGAGCGAAATAAAGCTCAGCACCGCCACGTCGTCCTGGTTGAAGGTCCGCATCTGGCTGCGCACGCTGCCCATTTCGGGGCGACTGCGCGAAGGGGTCACTTCCAGCACTTCGGTCTCGCAGCGCAGCACGTCGCCGGGATAGACCGGCTTGAGCCACCGCAATTCGTCGATTCCCGCCGCGCCCAAACTGGCTTGGGGGTTTGCCTTCATCTCGGCGACGAACATCGACATGGTCATCGCGCAGGTGTGCCAGCCGCTCGCGGCAAGCCGCTTGAAATGCGTCGCCGCCGCAGCCTCGTCGGACAAGTGAAATGGCTGCGGGTCATATTTGCCGGCGAAGTCGATGACCTCTTCGCGCGTGACTTCATAGCGGCCGAAGCTGCGCTTCATGCCGGGCTGGATATCGTCGAGATAGAGCATGGCTTCAGTTTCGGATGAAAACCGATGTTTGGCAAGGCCGCTCACCTGCGGGCGGTCAGCACCTTCACGAAGGTCGTGTCGGTTCCGTCCAGACCCGTCTTGGGCCCTAGCCCAAGCAAATGGCGCAGCAGCGGATAGACATCGACATTGTCGAACGCCGGCAGCTTCGCCGGGCGGAAGTCCGGGCCGTTGGCAATGAACAAGGCCGCCATTTCGGGCGATTCGGCATCATAGCCATGGGCACCGCCGACGCCCGGCTCCCTGGGCGCGCGATCGCCCACTTCCCAGCCCGGTTCAGCCAGGCACAGGATCGGCGGGATGCGCGGGTGCGTTCCATAATGGAAGCGCGCCGGGATCTCGCTTTTGCGCCAGCATTCGAAATGGGGATGCTTGCCCAGCAAAGCCTTTTCGACCTTGGCCTGCTTGCCCTCGGCCGGGAACAGGCTGGCATAGGGGCCGCCTTCGACCAGGCGGAAATCGTCCTTGGCAACATAATCGGTCAGCAAGGCGACGCGCTCGCTGCTCGTCTGCGCCATGCCATGATCGGCGACGATGACTAGATTGGCGGGCTGGTTCAGCTGCGCCAGCCCGGCCACCAGATCGCCGATGCGTCTATCGATCTCGGCAACCGCATCGGTCGTGCGCTGGTCATCGGGGCCGTATTCATGGCCGATCGTGTCAACCAAGTCGAAATAGGTAGTGACGAAGCGGGGGCGGATCGCCGCTGGACGGCGCATCCAGTCGAGCACGCCATTGACCCGCTGCTCGTCGCTGATCATCTGGTTGAACTGCGCCCAGTCCGAAGGCCGCGTGCCGCCGGTGATCTTATACGGCCATTGCTGCGCCTTGGTGCCGCCCACGGGCACGTTGGAGCCGGGCCAGAACATCGTCGCGGTGCGGATGCCCGCTTTCTCCGCGTCCACCCATATCGGATCGGCCTGGTTCCACCAGAACGGATCGTCGGTCGCCATGGTGAAGACTTCCTTGGGGCGGGCGGCATCCTCCATCTTGTTGGCGACGATGCCGTTGCGGTCGGGGCGCAGGCCGGTGACGATCGTCCAGTGATTGGGGAAGGTCTTGCTCGGAAAGCTCGGCCGCATCGCTGCACTCGCGCCCTTCGCGGCGAGCGCCGAGAGATTGGGAGTGACGCCGCGCTCGAGATAATCGGGCCGAAAGCCGTCGATCGAGATCAGGATAGTGACCGGCGGCCCGGCCTCCGTTGCCACGGTTTGCGCGGCGGCGGTGGCGGCCGCGCCTGGCTGAAGGAAAGCGGCGAGCACCGCGGCGAGAGTGAAAATTGAGCGCATGGCCAGACTTGTGGCACCGCTTTGTTGCGCGCGAAAGTCTCCTAATCGCCAAGCGAAAGCCGTGCGAACAGCGTGCCGCTCACCGGCGCGCGGCCGTAAAAGCCATCCAGTGCGCGGGGCTTGGCATAAGCGGCAACGCTCCCCCCCAAAGCGAGCTGCACCGCGTCGCCCAGCGGCACGCGATAGGCATAGCCCCCCTCGAACCGCGTAACGCGAAACTTGCGATCGTGCAGCGGATGCGCGTGATCCGGAAACAGCTCGTCATTCGCGACATTCTCGATTCGCCCGAACAGGCTGTGATGCTTTGACAGGTCCCAATTCGCCTCGCCGACCCAGGCCGTCAGCGTATCGCCCGGCACGCGGTCCTTTGCCGCGAAGGCAAGCATCGCCGAAAAGCCGCCCCGCGCATAATGCACGCTCGCGGTGGTCCGCCTTTCGTCCTCGCCGGCATGCTGCGCCTCGGGCTCCTTCAGCCTGCCATGGCTGAGCTGCACCGCCCAGTTCGGTGATGGCGTGAAGGTCGCACGCACGCTCCAGCTGTCGAGCTTCGGGGCATCGAGATTCCAGCGCTCCTCGTCCGGCTCGCGGCCCTTGAACGCGGAGCCTTCGAGCTGGAAAGTCCGGTTGCGCACGCCTGCGGTCACCACGCCATAAGTGATGTGCGTGCTGTCGAACCAATGGTGCGAGATCGGCGACAGCGCCAGATAGCGCGCTGAGCGGCGGTGCATGAAGGCGCTGGGACCGAGCGCAGGCTCGGCGACGGGGCCGCCGTACAGGGAGAGGCTGGTGCCCGGCGCGACATCCAATTCGGCGCGGGCCGAGAGCTCCATGAACAAGTCATGCGGATGCTGCCGATCGACCAGCGGCCGGCCATGCGCAGTCTCGCCGCTCGCAAACAGGTTGGGATAGCCCCGCTGGCCCATTGCCGGCTCGAGGCTGCCCATCGCGCGGAACTCCACCCGGCCGCCCTCCAGTTCGCGGCTGGCGCTCAGCATCGCCATCGACTGGACGAAGCTCATGTCCCCGCCGCGCGGTCCGCCCTGATCGGTGTGAACCAGATTGACCACCCCATGCGCCATCACCATCCAGTCTCCCGCGGTAAGATGCAGCCCGTGCATCGCGCCTTCGGCAGCGGGCAGCAGAGCCGTGCCCGAGCCCGGCGAAGCATTGGGCGCCTGTTCGGGTGCCTTCGCGCCCATATCGTGCATCGAATGATCCTGCGGGGCAGGCGCCGGCGTCGGCGAAGGCGCGGGAGCCGGCATCGGCACGCCATGCATCGAATGATCCTGCGCCGCGGCAATGCCGGGGGCGAGCAGGGCCAGAGCCGTCAAAGCCGCGCGCATCACATGCCCCCCATAGGGCGAACCAGCATCCACACCGCCATGCCGATCATGAACAAATTCTCGGTGAGCGAGACGAACCCCAAGGGCACATTGCTCGCGCCGCCCACGCAAGCGCACTTCAGTTCGCGCTTGTCCACATACACCGCCTTGAACACCGAAGCCGCGCCCACGCCGCCGATGAACAACGCCAGCGGGATCGACAGCCAGTCGAGCACCCCCGCGGCCATCAGCACCCCTGCCAGCCCCTCGGCAAAGGGATAGAGATAGGCATAGGGCACCCAACGGTTGCCAAGCAGATCGTAATTGAGAAACATGGTCGAGAAGCGCTCGACATCCTGCAGCTTGAGCATCGCCAGCACGATCATCCCGAAGCTCACGAACCATTCGGCGGCGCGCACCGTGAAGGGCGACCCCGTCACGGCATGGCTCGCCGCCATCGCCATCAGCGCGGTCATCCCCAGCACCGCGACGATCGGCGTGTAGCTGGTCGCGCCCTTTTCGGGGACGCGCTTGCCGAGGAAACGCCGCAGATCGTCGTTCCCGCCGATCCTCTTGCCGCCGATAAAGGTCTGCGGCGTCGTGGCGACCCCATGGTCGGCCTTGAACGCATCGGTCTCGGCGCGCGTCGTCAGCCAGTGATCGTCGACCGCATAGCCATGGCTCTCGAGCAGCCATTTGGATTTCACGCCATAAGGGCAGACATGCCCCGGCATGACCATGCGATAGAGCGCAGCGCGCTTGGATTCGTTCGCCATGCCGCGCTATATAGCCCCTGTACCATGGTACGGAGTCAAGCGATGTCGGGAATGACCATCGGAAAACTCGCCGCGGCGGGCGGCGTCGGTGTCGAGACGGTGCGCTATTATCAGCGCCGCGGGCTGCTCGAGGCGCCCGAGCGCGCGGCATTCTATGGCGGCGTCCGCCGCTATGGCGAAGTGGACGCGCGCCGGCTGCGCTTCATCCGCTCGGCCCAGGCGGCGGGGTTCACCCTCGATCAGATCGCCGAGTTGCTCGACCTGGACGCCCGCGACGATCGCGCCCAGGCCCGCAGCCTTGCCCGCGAGCGCATCGAGGCGCTCGACCAAAAGATCGCCGAACTCACCCGCGCCCGCGATTCGCTCCAGAAGCTCGCGCACGAATGCGGAAAGGGCGGGGCAGGGCCGTGCCCGATCCTCTCGGCGTTCGAGGGGTGATCAGCCCGGCAGATATTCCTTCGGGATCGGAAACGCCTCGGATTCCTGCATCCAGAAAATGTTGATCACCCACCAACGCTTGCCGTCGTTGAACAATTGGATGCTGTTGATGCCGCGGATCGAGGGCGGCAGGTCGGTGCTCTGCGATTTGCCGTCATAGGTCGAGAAAACGTGCGCGACATGGCCGTAGCGCTCGATCTTCCGCGCGATCTCGACTTCGTGGAAGCCGATGCGCTCCAGAAAAGCCCCGCTGGTGCGGACATAATCCTCCGGCGTCAGCGCCCGCACCCGCGCCACCTCGGCGCCCTTGGGCGTGCCCGTCGGCATCAGCTTGGCGCCGGGATAGAAAAGCGAGCGAAAGCGGTCCCAGTCGCGCTTCTGCCCGACATCGCCAGAGATCGAGCCGTACAGCGCCGCCAGGATGCCTTCGATCGAGGCGACGTCCTCGGCCTTGGGCGCGGGCAGGCCGGCAAACGGGTCTGCCACGGGTGCGGCGGCGGGCGCCTGTTGGGCACCGGCAGGAAGCGCGGAAAGGGCTAGTAACGCCGCTGCGGCGAGGGCACGAACTGCGAGACGGGGCATGCGGAACCTTTCGGTGTTAGTGTGCGACCACGCTAACACGCAAAATCCCGAGCGCCAGACCTTCGCGCTTGCGTATTAGCTGTGCAGGAAGT
Source organism: Sphingomonas sp. AC522 (assembly GCF_979258125.1). Taxonomy (NCBI): domain Bacteria; kingdom Pseudomonadati; phylum Pseudomonadota; class Alphaproteobacteria; order Sphingomonadales; family Sphingomonadaceae; genus Sphingomonas; species Sphingomonas sp. AC522. The sequence goes on along the minus strand of NZ_OZ409836.1, from coordinate 3,289,701 downwards.
GCATCACGTCGCCGTCATGGACGACATAGGCCTTGCCCTCGGCGCGCAGCTTGCCGCCTTCGCGCGCCTTCGATTCCCCGCCCAGCGCGACATAATCGTCGAACGCGATCGTCTCGGCGCGGATGAAGCCCTTCTCGAAATCGGTGTGGATCACGCCTGCGGCCTCGGGTGCAGTCGCGCCCTGATGCACCGTCCAGGCGCGTGCTTCCTTGGGGCCGACAGTGAAGAAGGTCAGCAGGTGCAGGAGCTTGTATCCAGCGTTGATCACGCGGGCGAGGCCGGTTTCCTCAAGGCCCAGCTCGGCCAGGAAGTCGCCGCGCTCTTCGGCAGGCATGGTTGCGATATCGGCTTCGATCGCGGCCGAGACGACCACTGCCTCGGCGCCCTCGGCCTTGGCCTTCTCGAAGACCTTGGCGGACAGCGCATTGCCGTTCGCGGCGTCCTCCTCGTTGACGTTGCAAACATAGAGGACGGGCTTGCCGGTGAGCAACTGCGCCTGGGCAAAGGCGCGTGCTTCCTCGGCATCGCGCGGCTGGGTGAGACGCGCGGGCTTGCCTTCGCGCAGCAGCTCGAGCGCCTGCCCAAGCACGGAGGCGACGACCTTTGCGTCCTTGTCGCCCTGCGTCGCCTTCTTGGCGGCGGCGGGGACGCGCTTCTCGAGCGATTCCAGATCGGCGAGCATCAGCTCGGTCTCGACCGTCTCGGCATCGGCGATCGGATCGACCTTGTTGTCGACATGCTGGATGTCGTCATTCTCGAAGCAGCGCAGCACATGGACGATTGCATCGACTTCGCGGATATTGCCGAGGAACTGGTTGCCAAGACCTTCGCCCTTGCTCGCGCCGCGCACCAGGCCGGCGATATCGACAAAGCCCAATTGGGTTTCGATGATCTTGGCCGAGCCGGCGATTTCGGCGAGCTTGTTCAGCCGCGCATCGGGGACCGCAACGTTGCCGACATTCGGCTCGATCGTGCAGAACGGATAATTCGCCGCCTGCGCCGCTGCAGTTTCGGTGAGTGCGTTGAAGAGCGTCGATTTGCCGACGTTGGGCAGACCAACGATGCCGCAGCGGAAACCCATGAGAAATGCCCGTTCGAAGAAATGATGGAGAAGCGCGCCCGATAGAGGCTTCCCGGCGGCTTTTCCAGCACGTTGGTCTCATGCTCGTCGGGCTTGGCTTGACCTACCCCCGTTCATCTGGGGTACAGGGGGGCCGAGCCCTTAAGGGCAAAGACCGTATTCCGAGGAGTTGGGAATGATTCGCCGTCACATCTTCATGAGCGCTGCCGCAGCGACCATTATTCTCTCCGGCTGCAAGGGCGGCAACGACACCCCCAGCCCGACGCCGACCCCGACTGCCACGCCCACTCCGACACCGACTGCGTCGCCGACCTATGCGGCGCTTCCGCTGGCAGCCACTGCCGCCGCCGAGTTCACAACGATCAACGCATCGACCAACTTCACCGGTGATCCTACGGCTGGCGCCGTGACCCTCGGCGCTGCAGGCACCGAGAGCCGTTCGGATCGCGTCCGCCTGGCGACCAGCGGCGCGATCGCGACCGCGGGCACGCTTTATGTGATCCGCGAAGCCTCCGAAGAATCGCGCTTCGTCCCTGCCGATCTGACCACGCCTTCGGCAGCTGCCAACACCGAATTCGTGTTCCGCAACACCAGCACTGCCACCGGCGCGCTGGCCGGCAATTTCTCGCAGCTCGAATTCCTCAACAATTCGATCACCGGCAGCGTGACCAGCAATGCGCTGCTCGGCTCGCTGACGCGCGTGAGCTACGCCAATTGGTATCGCGGCGAATCGACCGCGGGCATCAAGCGCCTGACGTATACCGTGTTCGGCTTCCCGACCGCGCTGACCGATATGCCGACGACCGCCACCCAGGCCTATACCGTCGCAGTCAACGGCCGCGTCGTGAACACCACCGGCGGCGTCACTGCGATCAACCGCATTGGCGGCACCGCCACGGTCTCAGTCAACTTCTCGACCGGCATGGTCGATATCACCTTCGCCCTGACCCAGACCACTGCCGGCGGCGCGACCTCGGCCTATGCCAACTTCACGGCCCAGGGTGCGATCCCCGCCGGGCAGAACCAGTTCACCGGCAGCTTCACCACCGGCGGTCCGCTCACCGGTACGATCGCGGGCGGCTTCTTCGGTTCGCAGGGCGCCGAGATCGGCATCACCTTCTCCGGCACCGCCGCCAACCAGCGCTTGGTCGGCCAGATCGTCGGCAAGAAGTCGTAACGTACATTCCTCCCTCGCGAAGCGGGGGAGGGACCACGAAGTGGTGGAGGGGGCCTATCCGCAAGCAATGCGCTCGCGGATAGGCCCCTCCATCATGCTGCGCATGCCACCTCCCCCGCTGAAGCGAGGGAGGAATTGAGTTTTTACCGCGCCAGCCGCATCGCCACGTCGTTCATGAACCGCACGTCGTCGCGCGCAGCCAGCCACGGCGCCTCCGCCGCAATCGCGCCGAGCATGTCGCTCAAATCCTCGATCTCGGCCTTGGCGTAATTGCCGAGGACATAGCCAGTCACGCGGTCCTTATGCCCCGGATGGCCGATGCCCAATCGCACGCGGCGGAAATCGGGCCCGATATGCGCGTCGGTCGAACGCAGGCCGTTATGCCCCGCCGTGCCGCCACCGATCTTCACCTTGACCTTGAACGGCGCCAGATCGAGTTCGTCGTGGAAGATCGTGACGTCGCCCGGCTCCAGCTTGTAAAAGTCCATCGCCGATCGCACGGCGCGGCCGCTCTCGTTCATGAAGGTCCCGGGCTTGAGCAGGATCAACTTTTCCGCTCCGATCCGCCCTTCCTGGGTCCAGCCTTGGAACTGCTTCTTGGGCGCGGAAAAGTCATGCACCTCGGCGATCGTCTCCACCGCCATGAACCCGACATTGTGGCGATGCATCGCATATGTCGGCCCCGGATTGCCCAGTCCCACCCACAATTGCATCGATAATATCCCAAAAACAAAATCGCCTCCGAGCCCTAAGGCGCGGAGGCGATTTTTTGAACTGCGAAGTTCGTCGGAAGGCTTATTCGCCCTCGGCCGGAGCCTCGCCCTCGGTTGCCGTATCGCCTTCGCTCGACTTGAGCGCCGACGGAGCGACGACCGTCGCGATGGTGAAGTCGCGGTCGGTGATTGCCGACTTCGCGCCCTTGGGCAGCGTCACCGACGAGATGTGGATCGAGTCGCCGACTTCAACGCCTGCGAGCGAGATCGTGATATCGTCCGGAATCTCGGACGCGTCGCAGATCAGCTCGAGCTCGTGGCGAACGATGTTGAGCACGCCGCCGCGCTTGATGCCGGGCGATGCTTCTTCGTCAGCGAAGATGATCGGCACGTTGACGTGCACGCTCGAATGCTCGCCGATGCGCAGGAAATCGACGTGGATCGGGCGATCCGATACGACGTCGAAAGCGACGTCCTTCGGCAGCGTGCGCTCACCGTTGACCATCACGACCGAATTCATGAAGTGGCCGGTCATCAGCAGCTTCATGAGCTCGCGCTCGTTGACGTGGATAGCGGCAGGATCTGCCTTGTTGCCGTAGATCACGGCGGGGACGCGGCCTTCGCGACGAAGCAAACGGGAGGCTCCCTTGCCAACCTGTTCGCGCGTCTCGGCCGACAGCGTAAGCGCTTCGCTCATGTGTCGATTCCAATAGCTTGAGTTAAACAGTCACCGGCCAGGCCTCCAGGGATGACCCTGGCACGGAACGCGCGCCTATATGCGCGAGGATGCAAAATGGCAAGTTGCGCTTTCCTCCCCCGCCAAGGCAAGGGCGGAGGCCGCTAGCCGATCTCCCACATGAGCTCTTCCATCTTGTCGAAGCTTTCGCTCCAGCCCTGGCGCATGCCGCCCAGCGCGGGGCGGAGCGCGTCGCTGACCTGCTTCACTTCAGTGGACATCCGCATGCAGGTGCCGCCCTCGGCTGCATCGCTGAAGTCCATCGTGGTAAGGTGCTCGATCCCCCAGCTGCCGTCCTCGCCCGGAAAGCCGCGCAGCACGAAACTCAGCCGGTCGGGCGGCGATACCTCGACGAACTCGCCCTCCACCGGATTGACGCCATGCGGCTCCGGCCCGCGCATGTGCAGCACCAGCCTGCCGCCCGGCACCGGATCGCTCTCGCAAAGCGGAACGTCGAAGCCGCGCGGACCCCACCAGCGCGCGAGATGCTCGGCCTTGATCAGGCAATCGAACACTAGCCTGCGTGGCGCCGCGAAGGTCCGTTCGAGATGCATGACATAGCCCGGGCCGGGAAGATTATCGGTCATTTTGCTGTTCCTTCCTTCTGGATGTCGGCGAGATAGGCGTCGAGATCGTCGAACCGGGCTTCCCAGAAGCGGCGATATTCGATCAGCCATTCGGTCGCGGCCTTGAGCTTTTCCGCCTCGAGCCGGGCAGGGCGCTGCTGCGCCGATCGCCCGCGCGAGATCAGCCCGGCGCGCTCGAGCACCTTCAAATGCTTGGTCACCGCCGGCCCGCTCATTGCAAAGGGCTGGGCCAGCTCGCCGACCGAAGCCTCGCCCGAGGCAAGCCGCGCCAGGATCGCCCGGCGAGTCGGGTCGGCCAGAGCGGAGAAAGTAGTGCTGAGCGCGTCCATTCGCTAACCTCTAGGTTATATAACCTATTGGTTAGATACGAGTCGCCGCTTAGTCAAGTTTCAGTAGCGGACGCGCTCCACCTTGAGCCCGCGCTTCGCCAGCTCGTCCTGAACATCGCCCGCTCCCGCCAGATGCCCCGCGCCCACCGCGACGAACACCGTCCCCGGCTGCGCCATCCGCCTGGCGATCCAGTCGGCCCAGCGCTGGTTGCGCTTGAATAGCAGCATCTGCGCGACTTCGGGTGAGGCGGCGACATCGTCATTGACCAGCGCCCCGAGCTTGTCGGCATCGCCCGCGCTCCACGCCGCCACTGCCTGGTCGAGCGTCCTGCCCGCATCGGGCAGCCCTTCGAGCGTCTCGGCCAGCAAGGCCCGCTGCGCCGGCTTGGACAGCCCGTCAAAATAGCCCAATTGCTCGCGCACGCTCTCGAACCCCGCCACCGGCTTGCCCGCCTTGCGCGCCGCCGCGGTCAGTACCGCTTCCGCGCCCTGATCGGGCCGATAGCCCAGCTTCTGCAGCGGCAGCGACGCGAGCAAGGTCGCCGCCAGCCAGGGCTCGCTGCGATCGAGCATGTCCGGCGGCATGCCCAGCCCGGTCAGCGCCGCGCGCACCTCCTCCGCCGCTTCCGCCGGCGGCCCATCGCCCGGCGCGGCCGTGCCCAATTCGCTCACCAGTGCCGCCATCTCGGCATCGTCCGGCAGCACCACCTCCAACATCAGCGCATCGCTCTTGTCGAACGCCGCGCGCACCTGCTCGTCGAACCATCTGACCCCGGGCTTGAGCATATGCACCGTGCCGAACAGATAGATGCTGGTGTCCGCGTCGCGCACCACCCACAATGCCGGATCGGCATCGTCGGCGGGTTTCGGCCCGCACCCGGCCAGCGCCAGCAAAGCCAGCGCAAAAGGAAAAAGGCGGCGCATTACTGGACGCGCTCGACGCGCAAGCCACGCTTGCCCAGCAAGTCGATCACCGATCCCGGCCCAACGAAATGCCCCGCGCCCGCCGCGAACAATATCGTTCCTGGCTGCGCCCTAAGCCGCGCGATCAGACTGTCCACCCAGGCATTGTTGCGCCGGCTGAGCAGCGGATCGGCCATCAGCGCGCTCGGATCCAGGCTCTCGGGCATGATCATCAGAGGCGAATCCGCATCCACCCGGCCCTGCGCCCAGGCATGCGCCGCCGCATCGAGCTCCTCATGCGTGCGCGGCGGGGCGAGCAGCGCCGCTTCCAGCATCAGCCGCTGCGCCGCCTCGGGCACGGTATTGATATCGGTCACCACTGCCTTGCTGTCCTCGATCGCCTGGACCGGCCGGCCCAAGCTGACGAAATGCTTCTCCAGCCAATCGTCGGCGCCCTGGCTCGGAATGTCGCCTGCCAGCAGGTCGCGCACCGTTCCCAGGCTCATCGCCGCGATCCAGCTCGGCATCTTGTCGAGCTCGGCGACGGTCTCTTCGGGCAGCACCGCCTGGATCTCAGCGAGCTTGGCGCGAGTGCGATGCGAGACGCGCTCGATCAGCGGCGGCACCGGCACGTTCGCGGCCATGCCCTCCTTGAAGGTCACGTCGCTATTGGCATCGTCCACCGATTCGAGCAGCAGCAGGTCCGCCCGCACGATCACTGCCTCCAGCCCCGGATTGCGCCAGCGAAAGCCCGGCGGCAGGCTGTGCACCGTCCCGAAGATGTAGATGCTCGTGTCGGCGTCCGAGATCTTCCAGATCGCCGGCCGCGGCGCATAAGGCTGGGCGAGCGCCACCCGCGCCTTTTCCTTCGCCACTGCTGCCTCGTGCAGTGCATCGTCCTCGGCGATCACCGGCTTGCCCGCCAGCGCCAGCCGTTCGTCGGGCGAATAGGTCACATAGGGCAGGGGAGGCACCAGCCGGGTCACGTTCTGCGCCACCGCCGCAGTCGCGATCGCCAGCGCAGCCGCGGCCAGCCCCCAGGCAATTCTTCCCATGCCGGAAGGTTGCGAGGGCGCCGCAGCGCTGTCAACGCACATTGACCCTCTGGAAACGCTGCGCCAAAGCGACGGCGATATGTCCCAGCCTCTCAGCTTCCAGCGCATGACCCTGAAGCTCCACGATTATTGGAGCGAGCGCGGCTGCGTGATCCTCCAGCCCTATGACATGCGGATGGGCGCGGGCACCTTTCACCCCGCCACCACGCTCAAGGCGCTCGGCCCCGAGCCGTGGAACGCCGCCTTCGTCCAGCCCTGCCGCCGCCCGACGGACGGCCGCTATGGCGAGAATCCCAACCGCCTCCAGCATTATTACCAGTACCAGGTCATCCTGAAGCCCAGCCCGCCAGATTTGCAGGAGCTCTATCTCGGTAGCCTGGCGGCGATCGGCGTCGACTTCACCCGCCACGACATCCGCTTCGTCGAAGACGATTGGGAAAGCCCCACGCTCGGCGCCTGGGGCCTTGGCTGGGAAGTGTGGTGCGACGGGATGGAAGTCACCCAGTTCACCTATTTCCAGCAAATGGGCGGGTTTGATTGCAAGCCCGTCGCCGGCGAACTCACCTACGGGCTCGAACGCCTCGCGATGTACATCCAGAACAAGGACAGCGTGTACGACCTCGCCTTCAACGACCGCGGAGTCTCGTACGGCGACGTGTTTCTCGAAAACGAGAAGCAGATGTCCAAATACAATTTCGAAGTCGCCGACACCGAGACGCTGTTCGAAGGCTTCCGCAAGGCAATGGCCGAATGCGAGAATTGCCTCGCCAACGCCGTGCCCCTCGCCGCCTACGAACAGGCGATCGAGGCGAGCCACCTCTTCAACCTGCTCCAGGCCCGCGGCGTAATCTCCGTAGCCGAACGCCAGGCCTATATCGGCCGCGTCCGCGACCTCGCGAAGGGCTCCTGCGAAGCGTGGATTACGCACATGACCCCCGAATGGCAGGCCAAATACCCGGAGTGGTCGCTGTGATTTCCACTTGTTCCCCTGCGAAGGCAGGGGCCCAGCCCTATATCGAGATCGCACGCGATAGCGTGCACTGCCTCGTCTGGACCCCTGCCTGCGCAGGGGAACAGGAGGTGCTCCGTGGCTGAAGACTTCCTCCTCGAACTGCGCTGCGAGGAAATTCCCGCGCGGATGCAGGAAAAGGCGCGCGCCGATCTCGCCAATCTCTTCGGCGATCGCCTCAAAGCCCTCAACCTGCCCTTCGAGAGCATCGAGAGCTTCGCCACTCCGCGCCGCCTCGCGCTGATAGTCCGCGGCGTCGCCGAGACCACCAGCGCCGTCAGCGAAGAGCGCAAGGGCCCGCGCGCCGATGCCCCCGATCAGGCGATCCAGGGCTTCCTCCGCTCGACCGGCCTCACCCGCGAGCAGCTCGTCACGCGTGACATGGGCAAGGCCGGCCAGGTCCTGTTCGCCGTTATCGACCGCCCCGGCATCGTCGCCGGCTCGGTGCTCGCCAGCGCCGCGGGGCATGTGCTCCACAATTTCCCCTGGCCCAAATCGATGCGCTGGGGTGCGGATTCCGCCTCCACCGAGAGTCTCCGCTGGGTCCGCCCGCTGCAGGGCATCGTCGCCCTGCTCGGCGACAAGCTCGTGCCGATCGAAGTCGCGGGCGTGAAGAGCGGCGCGCAGACCGTCGGCCACCGCTTCCACCATCCGGGCGTCATCACCATCGGCGGCGCCCATGATTATGCCGAAAAGCTGCGCGCCTGCCATGTGATCGTAGACGGCGCCGAACGCCGCGCGATCATTGCCGTCGGCGCCAAACTCGCTGCGCAGAAGGCCGGGCTCCGCTTGGTCGAGGATGAAGGCCTGCTCTTCGAGAATGCCGGCCTCACCGAATGGCCAGTACCCTTGCTCGGCCGCTTCGACCCGGAATTCCTGACCGTACCGCCCGAAGTGATTCAGCTCACCGCGCGCGTGAACCAGAAATATTTCGTCTGCCGCGATGGCGAGGGCAAGCTGGCCAACGCCTTCGTCTGCACCGCCAATATCGACGCCAGCGACGGCGGCCAGAAGATCGTCGAGGGCAACCAGAAAGTCTTGGCCGCGCGCTTGTCCGACGCCCGCTTCTTCTACGACACCGACCTGAAGGTGCCGCTCGAGGAGCAGGCCAGGAAGCTCGAAAAGATCGTCTTCCACGAGAAGCTGGGCACCGTCGCCGACAAGGTCGATCGCGTCGCAAAGCTGGCAAGATGGCTGGTCGAAGAAGGCATCGTCACTTCTACTTCCCCCCTCCCGCTTGCGGGAGGGGTCGGGGGAGGGCCTGTGACATCCTCAACCGATACGCTCGCGGAAAAGCCCTCCCCTAACCCCTCCCCCAAGCGGGAGGGGAATGATGTTGCGCAACTCGCCACCCTCGCCGAACGCGCCGCGCGCCTCGCCAAGGCGGATCTCGTCACCGGCATGGTCGGCGAATTCCCCGAGCTACAAGGCCTGATGGGCGGCTATTACGCCGCCGCGCAGGGGGAGGACCCGCAGGTCGCCGAAGCGATTCGCGATCACTACAAGCCGGTCGGGCAAGGGGATGAGGTGCCAACTGCACCGGTGACGGTGGCGGTGTCGCTGGCGGACAAGCTGGATACGCTTGGGGCTTTCTTTGCAATCGATGAGAGGCCAACGGGGTCCAAGGACCCGTTCGCACTTCGACGTGCGGCGCTCGCGATCATTCGGCTTCTGGAAGCGAACCAAATTCGCCTCGAATTACTAGATGCCTTTGCAGTAACAGTGGTTTCTCGCACTGCTGCTCTCGCGCGGCAATACCATTATGTTCACCCTGGCCTTGAGCGCCTAGCCAACGAATTGCCTGCCCTTGATCTCATCTCTAGCCTCGAACTTATTGAGGAGCTGCGACCAGATACAGATTTGATTTCGATAGAGCAGGGGGATGGAATGTTTCCTTTCCTGCTCGACTTCTTCGCCGACCGCCTCAAGGTCCAGCAAAAAGAAGCCGGCGTCCGCCACGACCTGATCGACGCGGTGTTTGCGCTCGGTGGCGAGAACGATCTCGTCCGCCTGCTCGCCCGCGTCCACGCGCTCCAGGCCTTCGTCACCACCGAAGACGGCAAGAACCTCCTCGCCGGCTACAAGCGCGCCGCTAACATATTGAAAAAAGAGGATTGGTCGGGCGCCGAACAGAAAAGCCTGTCCTACACGCCCGAAAATGAGGAAGAAGCCCTCATCCAGGCACTCGACTCGGCCTCCCCACAAGCAGACGCTGCGATCGAGCGTGAGGACTTCGAAGGTGCGATGGCGGCCCTGGCCAGTCTCCGCGCGCCCATCGATGCGTTCTTTGACAAGGTGACGGTGAACGACAGCGACCCCGACAAGCGCGCCGCGCGCCTCTCGCTGCTCGCCCGGATGCGCGACGCGGTACACAAAGTGGCGGATTTCTCGAAGATCGAGGGCTGAGCGGACCCCATGGCCAGTGCGAAGATTGGGAAGATTGGCGACGGAACTTGGCGCCTGCGAACCAAATCTTGTTTCTGACAACGCAGTCGGCGCTTTCCCCTTGTTCGCACCTGCGGTACGCGCGCTGCAGCGCGAAAAGGGGCTGAGATGACGCAATATGTGTACCGCTTCGGCGGCGGCGTGTCCGATGGCGGTCAGGGCGACAAGAATTTGCTCGGCGGCAAGGGCGCCAACCTCGATGGCATGGCCGCGATCGGCCTGCCGGTGCCCCCCGGCTTCACGATCTCCACCCCGGTCTGTGCGCTCTATTACGACAATGAGGAGAGCTTCCCGGATAGCCTCAAGGCTGAAGTCGCCACCGGGATCGCCCATATCGAGGGCGTTACGGCCAAGAAATTCGGCGACGCGGCAGACCCGCTCTTGGTCTCGGTCCGCTCCGGCGCCCGCGTCTCGATGCCCGGCATGATGGATACCGTCCTCAATCTCGGCCTCAACGATCAGACGGTGGTCGGGCTTTGTGAGGCCTCGGGCGACCCGCGCTTCGCCTGGGACAGCTATCGCCGCTTCATCCAGATGTATTCGGACGTGGTGCTCGAACTGGATCACGGCCGCTTCGAGGAAGCGCTCGAGATCGCCAAGGAAGACCGCGGCTACAATCTCGACACCGATTTGACTGCCGACGACTGGAAGGCGCTGGTCGCCGAGTACAAATCGATCGTGCAGGAGCTTTGGAACAAGCCCTTCCCGCAGGACGTCCACGATCAGCTCTGGGGCGCGATCGGCGCGGTGTTCGGCTCGTGGCAGTCGGAGCGCGCCAAGGTCTATCGCCGCCTCAACGACATCCCCGCCGATTGGGGCACTGCCGTCAATGTCCAGGCGATGGTGTTCGGCAATATGGGCGACACTTCGGCCACCGGCGTGGCCTTCACCCGCGATCCCGCCAAGGGCGACAATGCCTATTATGGCGAGTTCCTGATCAATGCCCAGGGCGAAGACGTGGTGGCGGGCATCCGCACCCCGCAATATCTGACCAAGGCCGCCCGCGAGACCGCCGGCGCCAAGCCGCTGTCGATGGAAGAGGCGATGCCAGAGGCCTATGCCGAGCTGGCGGCGGTGTTCGACCGGCTCGAACGCCATTACCGCGACATGCAGGACATCGAGTTCACCGTCGAACGCGGCAAGCTCTGGATGCTCCAGACCCGCAGCGGCAAGCGCACTGCCAAGGCCGCGCTCAAGATCGCCGTCGACATGGCCAGCGAAGGCCTGATCACCCAGGAGGAAGCCATTCTCCGCGTCGATCCGCAAGCGCTCGATCAGCTCCTCCACCCGACGCTCGACCCCAATGCGCCCCGCGACGTGCTGACCAAGGGCCTCCCCGCCAGCCCCGGTGCCGCGTCGGGCATCGCGGTGTTCGACAGCGACACCGCGGAAAAGCGCTCGGCCGAAGGCGTGATCCTGATCCGCACCGAAACCTCGCCCGAGGACATTCACGGCATGCACGCCGCCAAGGGCATCCTCACCGCGCGCGGCGGCATGACCAGCCACGCGGCGGTCGTCGCCCGCGGCATGGGTCGCCCCTGCGTCTCGGGCGCCGGCTCGCTCTCGATCAATGCCCGCGAGAAGATCATGCGCGTCGGCACACGCGAAGTCCGCGAGGGGGACACCGTCACCATCGACGGCACCACCGGCGAAGTGATGTTCGGCGAAGTCCCAACCGTCCAGCCCGAGCTCTCCGGCGATTTCGGCACGCTGATGGAATGGGCCGACGCCAAGCGCCGCTTGCGAGTGCGCGCCAATGCCGAAACGCCGCTCGATTGCCGCACCGCCCGCGAGTTCGGCGCCGAAGGCATCGGCCTGTGCCGCACCGAACACATGTTCTTCGACTCAGCCCGCATCACCGCGGTCCGCCAGATGATCCTTGCGGAAGACGAAGCCGGACGGCGCGTTGCCCTCGCCAAGCTCCTCCCGGAGCAGCGCAGCGACTTCGTCCAGATCTTCGAAGTGATGGTCGGGCTGCCCTGCACGATCCGCCTGCTCGACCCGCCGCTCCACGAATTCCTCCCCCATGAGGAAGCCGAGTTCGCCGAAGTCGCCGCCGCGGCTTCGGTCGATGTAGAGGTGCTCAAGCGCCGCGCCGCCGAGCTCCACGAGTTCAACCCGATGCTCGGCCATCGCGGCTGCCGTCTCGGCGTGACCTATCCCGAGATCTACGAGATGCAGGCGCGGGCGATCTTTGAGGCGGCGGTGATCGTCGCCGAAAAGTCCGGCGCCGCGCCGATCCCCGAAGTGATGATCCCGCTCGTTGGCACCCGCCGCGAGCTCGAGCTGATGAAGGCGGTGGTCGACAAGGCCGCCAAGGCAGTCTTCGCCGAAAAGGGCCGCGAGATCGAATATCTGGTCGGCACGATGATCGAGCTGCCCCGCGCGTGCCTGCGCGCCGCCGAGATCGCCGAAGTCGGCGCATTCTTCAGCTTCGGCACCAACGATCTGACCCAAACCACTTTGGGCGTGAGCCGCGACGATGCCGCGCGCTTCCTGACCACCTATGTCGAGAAGCAGATCTACGCCCGCGACCCCTTCGTCTCGATCGACGTGGAAGGTGTAGGTGAGCTCATCAGCCTCGCCGCCGAGCGTGGCCGCGCGACGCGGCCCGGCATCAAGCTCGGCATCTGCGGTGAGCATGGCGGCGATCCCGCCTCGATCGACTTCTGCGAGCAGACCGGCCTCGACTATGTCTCGGCCTCGCCCTATCGCGTCCCCATCGCGCGGCTGGCAGCTGCGCAGGCCGCGTTGCGGCGAGAGTAACTGGGCGGCGCGGATGAAGGGCGTTTGGATGGTTGGAGTTGCCGCGCTGAGCGCCACACAGGCCTTTGCGCAGACCAGTGACGTAGAGGCGCTCGACCGCGCGCTGTTCGCCAATCCGAGCGCTACCGCCGTGCTCCAGGCCTGGTGCGACCGGCAGCGGCCAGGGCTCAAGGTCCGCGCAATGGTCACGCGCCGCGAGGCCGTACCCGCCGGGGCGCATGCGGAATTGCTGGGCGTCGATGCGAACGATCAGATCGCCTATCGCCGCGTCCAGCTGACCTGCGGCGGCGAAGTGCTTTCCGAGGCAGATAATTGGTACGTTCCCGCCCGGCTGACCGCGGAAATGAACGCAGCACTTATGGATGAGACCCCTTTCGGCGTAGCCGTCCGCCCGCTCGCCCCGAGCCGGCGCAATCTGTCCTCCGAACGAAGCTGGGCAGGGCAGGGCGAGAGCGACATTCTGCGCCACCACGCAGTGCTTATCGCGAGCGAAAAGCCGATCGCCGAGGTGGTCGAAGTCTATCAGCGGGCTATGCTGGCCGCCAATTAGCCAAAGCGCCGGGCGTGCTCGTCCTCGTTGCCCGCGCCAAGCAAAGCAGCCTGCTCGCGCCAGGCTTCGCCGGCGATCGTGCCATGCGACAGCCCTAGCCGAGTCTCGAGCGCCGTTTCGTCCTCGGCAGTCATCTTCTCGATCTCGCGATAGGTCTTGATGCCAAGCTCGTTGAGCCGCTTCTCGCGCGCCTCGTCGATCCCGCGAATCCGCGCCAGATTGTCGCGCCCCCAACCGAACCAGCCGCGCCAGCCGGCGCCGGGCTCGGACACCACCGCAGGCCCAGTGCCCTTGCCCAATTGCGCTTCGAGATCGCGGATCCGCTTGGTCTTGGCACGGATCTCTTCGCCCGCTTCGTCGCGGTAGCGTGCGTGCGCGATTTCCTCGTCATGGAAGCGGTCCCGCCACTTGCCGCCACCGGGCGCAGTCGCGAGGCCGAGGAACCAGCCGCCGAGCAAAGCGAGCGCCAGTCCGGCGAATTGCGTGAGGGTCTCGTACGGCATTTCCATGCGCTAGCGCCTCAGTGGTGATGCGCGTCCGCCGGAGCGAGATGAGTCTCCGCATGCGATTCATGCGCGATCTTGGCGGGCTCGATATGGTCCGAATTGCCGTTGGCGATAGCAGGTTCGGCATGATCGGCGGCGACCGGCTGAACCGGGGCAGGAGTTGGCGCAGGCGCAGGCGCTTCGTGATGCTCGTGGACAGCGTGCGTTGCGACTGCGCCCGCAGCAGCCCCGGCAACTGCGGCGCCAGCGAGCGCGGCGGTCGAATGGCCTTCGCGAACGGGTTCGGCCTCGTGAGCGGGGGAAGCTACCGGCGCGTCGGCGCGCAGGCGGGCATTTTCAGCCTCTAGATCGCGGATGCGGCGCGTGGCGTCGCGCAGGTCGGTTTCGGAGCGGTCGCGATAGCCGGCGTTGCTCAGTTCTTCGTCATAATAGCGGTCGCGCCATTTGCGGCCGCCCGGCGCGCTGGCGAGGCCCAGAAACCAGCCTGCGATCAACGTAAGGCCCAGCGCCACGAATTGCGTCATCGTCTCGAACGGCAAACCCTGCATCTGTCGACCTCCCTATTTTTAGGCCCTATATTTGGGCTGGAAGGTACAGCGCGCGAGGGTTCGACGCCATCGTAATGATTAACCGGTCATCAGGGCGTCGTTGATCGAGCAGGCCGCGGGCCCGAGGATCACGATGAACAGCACCGGGAGGATGAACAGAATCAGCGGGATCGTCATGATCGCGGGCAGGCGCGCAGCCTTTTCCTCGGCGCGCATCATGCGTTCGTTGCGGAATTCGCCCGAGAGCACGCGCAGTGCCGACGCCAGCGGAGTGCCGTATTTCTCGGTCTGGATCATGGTCGTGACCACGCCGCGGATCGCATCGAGATCGATGCGGTTGGCCAAGTTCTCGAATGCCTGGCGGCGGTCGGTGAGGAAGCCCAGTTCGATCGCTGTCAGCGCGAATTCGTCGCCCAGTTCGGGATAGGCCTTGCCCAATTCCTTCGAAACTCGGTGGAACGCGGCATCGACCGTGAGTCCCGCTTCGGCACAGATCACCAGCAAGTCGAGCGCGTCGGGAAGCCCCTTGCGGATCGCGTGACTGCGCTTGGTGATCTTGTTCTTGAGATAGAGATCGGGCGCCTTGTAGCTCAGGATGAAGGTCACGGCGACCAGGCCATATGCCTTGAGCGGGCTCCAATCGGCGACCATGCTCGTGCCATAGACGGCATAGAGCATCGGCCCGCCGATCACTATCGGCAGCACGAGCCGCCCGAAAATAACGCCGACCGCCCATTCCTTCCGGCGGATGCCCGCCTGGAGCAGCTTGGTCTGCGCGATCTTGACCTGGCTTTCCTGCAGCACCTTCATGCTCGAAAGCAGCGCGCGGATCTTGTCGGTAGTGTCAGTCTTCTGGACGAGCTTGGCGCGGCGCTTGGAAGTCGAGGCGGTGATGCCCGCTTTCAATTGCTCGCGGCGCTCCTGCAGCGCCTTGACGCGCCCGCGCATCGGATCGCGCACCGTCGTCGCCATATAGATTGCGAAGAACACGGAGGCTGCGGCCACGGCGGCGAGCAGGGTCGCCACCCACAACACGTCGATGCCGAGCACCGTAGGACCTTGGGCTGGTGTCATCGCATCAGATCTCGAAATTGACCATCTTGGCCATGATCCAGGCGCCGAGCGCCATCCAGACCAGACCGCCGCCGCCGGCGACCATCAGGCGATCGTCCCTGAAGAAATTCATCATGTAATTGTTGTTGATGAACCAGACCATGGTGAAGACGACGAACGGCAGGCACCCGACGATCAACGCGGATGCCTTGGATTCCGAAGACATTGCCTTGATCTTGAGCTTCATCTGGCTGCGCTTGCGAAGCACGTCGGCCAGATTGGCGAGCGTCTCGGCGAGATTGCCGCCGGTCTCGCGCTGGATCGCGATGGTGATCGTGAAGAATTGGAACTCGGGGGTGCCGAGGCGATCCGCGGTGTCCTGAAGCGCCGAATCGAGGGTGCGGCCGATCTTCATCTTGTCCGATACCGAGCGGAATTCCTCGCCGACCGGGCCATCGACTTCGGCGCCGACGATGCCCATCGTCTCGGTGATCGGAAGGCCCGAGCGCAAGCCGCGCACGAGAAGCTCGATCGCATCAGGAAACTTCGCCGTGAATTTGTTGATCCGGCGCTTGATGAAGAAGCTCACCGCTTTGTGCGGCAGCCCCATGCCCACGAACAGTCCGACGGCGAGCGACAGCCAGATCGGCGCGCCCTGGATGAACAGCAGTCCGCCGACCACGAGGGTTAGTCCCCCCGACGCAAGCATATATTTGCTGAGCGTCCAGTTCTTGCCGGTCATGTTCAGGCGCTTCTGGAGCTGGGCCGGATTGGGCAGGAAGCGTGCGGCGTTGATGTCGGCGCGCGTTGCTCCGCGCGTGACGCGGCGCAGCTGCGTCTCCATGGCGTTGGCGCCCACGGCGCTGACGACGTTGCGGTCCTTGATCCCCGACAGCCGGCGCGAGCCGGCGCGCTCCGCCGAGGGTCCGGAGAACGCGAGCATCATCAGCATGAGCACCGCCATGGCACCGCCGCCGATCATCAATACGGGCATCAATTCCATGCCGCGCGAGCCTCCAGAACCATCACAATGCCGCGCACCATAAATGCGAAGTGGTTACTTCTTTGCCTTCGATCCGAGCTTGAGCTTGAACTTGCTCATAAGCGAATCGCCCTTCGCGCCCTTGGCCGCCTTGTCGTCGCGCTCGCCCGAATCGGTGATCGTGGTGATGCGGTCGGCCAGGTCGGTCAGCGGCGTGAAGCCCTTATTGCCCTTGGCGACTTCGGCCAGCGGCTTGCCGAGCTTGGCGGCCTGAGAGGCAAGCTTCTGCTCGAAGGGGATCGCGATATCGATCTTGCGTTCGATCGAGCCCTCGAAATCCTTGCGGCTGATCTCGAGCATCGCCGCGGGCTGGACCCGATTGGCGACGACGATCACCTGCGTCTGCGGTGCGTTCGACTTGAACCAGGACAGGATCCGGATCGCATCGCGCGCCGAGGCCAGCGAGAGTTCGGTGACCAGCACCGCCACCTGCACGTCGGTGATCAGATGCGGGTGGTTGACCAGCATCCCGCGCGGCAAATCGATGACGGTCGATTCGAACGCCCCGCGGATTTCCTCCTGAAGCTGATAGAATGCCGCGCCGTCGGTCATTACCGGCGAGTGGATCGGTGCTTCGGCCGAGAGCACCGAGAGCCTGTCCGATGCCTTGACCATGGCGCGCTCGATGAACAATCCGTCGATCCGGCTGGGATTTTCAATCGCATCGGTAAGCCCGCGGCCCGGCTCGAGATCGAGCGCCAGCGCGCCAGTGCCGAAATGCACGTCGAGATCGAGCAGGGCCGTCGAGCGGCCATGCTTCTCGCTGAGCAGCCAGGCCAGCGAAGTCGCCAGCGTCGAAGCGCCGCAGCCGCCCCGCGTGCCGATCACCGCAACCGCGCAATGCGGGCGGTCGCTTGCCGATTCGGTCGCCTTGGGCGCGTTGAGCGCCACCTGGGCCTGGGCAAAGGTGTCGCGCAGTGCGTCGGGATTGAGCGGCTTAAGCAGATAATCGTGGATGCCGCTGGCAACCAGGTCGCGGTACAGCCGCACATCGTTGACCTGGCCGGAGGCGATCACGACCGTGCCGGGCTCGCAGACTTCGGCAAGCGCATTGATGTCGTTGAGCGGGTCGCCGCTCTCCGAGAGGTCGACGAACAGCACTTGCGGGCTCGCCGAGACCGACAGAGTCTGGACCGCGTTGCGAAGCCCGCCCTTGTTGACCTTTTCAGGCGACCAGCCGAGCTCGACTGCGATCGGGCGCAGCGCTTCCGCCGTCGCCTCGTCGCAGACGAATGCCGTGAAGGGCTCGCGATGCGCAGTGCGCGCGGGATTGAATGGAGCGTTCACTTGCCGCCACCCTTCGTGGCTTCAGACTTGAGGACGGTGCCGCCGGCCCCACTGGGCGGGGCGTCGCGCAGCGCCTTGATCGCGCGAGTACCGGTCGCCGGATCGGTGGTCGGCCCGCCGGGCACGCCGCGCACCAGATCGCCGGGATCGGCGACCATCGCGGCAAGATTGGAATTGGTCGCGCAGCCATAGTTCGAACTGGTGCTCGCCGAGAAATCGGGCGTGTATTCGCGCGAACGATCGGGGCAGCCGGGAACGGCCGCACTCATTCGCGTGACGACCACGCGGACTGTGCCGGGTGCGATCTGCCCCATCGTCACCGGCGCCCTGGCATCGAGCAGCAGCCCGTAGCGATTGGCTTCGGCAGCGACTTCGTCGCGCGCGGTCGAGCCGCCGGCGCCGTCGTCGATCGAGACATGATCGCCATAGCCGAGCCGCATCGACTGCATCCACCCCGCGAGCCGCTGGCCTTCGCCCGGCGCCAGGCCATAGCCTGAGGTCTGCAGATCGAAGACGTAATCGGTCCGCTGGACGATCGGCTGGTTGGCCAATTCGACCCCGCCATTATAGGTCCCGCAGCCGCTGAGCAGCAGCGCCGGGACCAGGAGCAGGGGGGTGAAGCGCGCGGACATTGCGTATCTCCTCAGGGGCATTTCAGAAGCCGAAACCGGGGGCAGCCGCAGCCGAACCGGATTTCTTGCTTGATTTGGACTGCTTGGGCGCAGGCGCCGTGGCAGGCTGGTCGCGGCGCTGCGACGCGGGCGCGGGTGCCAGCGGAGCCGGCGTCATCGCGCCGACCGAGGGCTGGCCGCTCGGCTGCGCCATGCTCGGCTTGGGCCGATCGGCAGGCGTGCTACCGCTCAGCTGGCCGCCGATGATGCGCTGGAAGTCGTCCGGCGCCTTATAGCCATCGGTAGGCAGCACGATCTGGTTCGCGTTGACCGGCTTGACCAGATACGGGGTGATCACGATC
Organism: Sphingomonas sp. AC522; assembly: GCF_979258125.1. NCBI lineage: Bacteria > Pseudomonadati > Pseudomonadota > Alphaproteobacteria > Sphingomonadales > Sphingomonadaceae > Sphingomonas > Sphingomonas sp. AC522. The sequence continues at coordinate 3,270,941 of NZ_OZ409836.1, read as the reverse complement.
ACCAGCTCGGTCTCATTGCGCTGGAAGCTGTTCGAGCGGAACAGCGCGCCCAATACCGGCACATCGCCCAGGCCTGGGGCTTTGTTGATCAGATTGTCGTGGCTGTTGGTCATCAGGCCCGCAATCACCATCGATTCGCCCGAGCCGAGCTCGACCGTGGTCTCGGCGCGCCGCGTGGTTAGCGCCGGGATGGTGGTGCCATTGGGCATCGTAACTGCGCCCGCGGCCGACAGCGACGATACTTCCGGCTTGACGCGCAGCGAGATGCGCCCGTCCGAAAGCACAGTGGGCGTATAAGCCAGGCTGACGCCATATTGCTTGTACTCGACCGAGACTGCGCCGAGCCCCTGGCTCACCAGCAGCGGAATTTCACCACCCGCCAGGAACGTGCTGGTCTCGCCCGAAAGCGCGGTGAGGTTGGGATTGGTGAGGGTGGTCACTTGGCCGATCCGCTCGCCAAGATCGAGCGCGCCGAGCACGTCGAGCCCGAGCAACTTGCCCGCAAAGCCCAATGCGGTGTTCGCCGTGCCCTTGTTGAAGGTGTAGGCCGAGCCCGTGCCCGGATAGACGAAGTCGCCGCGGCGCGGATCGTAAGGCAGGCTCACCGTGCCCGCCGGGAAGCCGAACTTCGAGGAAGCATCGAGCACCGGCAGGTTGGATACGTCGGGTGTGGTGATCGTGCCCGGCACGCGCGTGCCGGACGAGACGCCGAACTGGAAGCCGCTGGTCTGATCGCGAGTCAGCAGATTGACGCCGACATCCTTGACGAAGGTGCGGCTGACTTCGGCGAAACGCACCTGAAGCTGCACCTGCAGCGGCGTCGCGGTCTTGAGGCGGCTGACAATCTGCGTGTCCTTGCCGACAAAGGCCTGGACGAGACGCTCGGCCTCGGCGGCATCGCCCGGCGACTGGATCGTGCCGGTGAGCAAGACGAGGCCGTTCATCGGCGTCGCGATGATCTTGGCATCTGGCATTGCGAGACTCAGCATCGAAGCGATCGAATCGATATTGTTACCGACGCGGACCGTGCTCGCATAAACGACGCGGCCGGTCTTGCTGGTCGCATGCACCGTGGTTTCGCCCGGCGCCTTTGCGAAAATGTAGATCTGGGTCGACGAGCGGACCTGAACATCGGCGATCGCTTCGTTCGCGACGAACACGTTGGTGATCGGCGAATCGAGCGTGACCAGCCGGCCTCGGCCCGTGTTGAGCTGGGTCAGCGACGTGCCGGGCGCGGTCTGCGCGGCAGCGGGCACGGCGACTCCCGCCATCACCCCCGCCGCTAGGATCGCGAGCGGCAGCCCCAATGGCTTGGCCAGGATGCGCATCTTAGTTCTTCCCCCCGAGCGGAACCACCGTGACGGTGTTGCCGCGAGTAATTGTGACGACCGGTCCAGGCGCAACCGGCATGGCGCCGCCCGGGAACGGTGTGCCGCCCGGCGCCATCATCGGCGGGCCGCCTGCCCCCCGCTCTTCCTTGGGCTTGCCGGGTACGGTGCTGCGCTGGAAGCGCGACACGTCTGCACCGGTGGCAAAGGTTGCGCCGCCCTCGACGGGGCGGGCAGCGACGCGGGCGAGCATTTCCTTCTCGCCCTTCGCATCGGTTGGAACCTTGACATCGCCGCTGGCGATTGCCGCTTCCAGATCGCCCTGATTGTCGGCGATCGAGCGCAGCGAGAGCGAGATGGTGCCCACGGTCTGCGCGACTGCGATCTTCTCGGCTATCTTGGGCGTCGCCTCCAGCGTGACGGTCGAATAGGTGCTGACGACAGTGTTGCCCTTATCGTCCACGCCCTTGTCGGTGCGCTGATCGGTGGCGAGCACGCGCAGATTGCTGAGGATCGTCTCGGAAGCCTTGAGCGGAGGGCCATCGCCGCCGCCCGACACCGACTGAGTCAGCACGAGATCGACACGATCGCCCGGGAATACGAAGCCTGCGACCGAGCTCTGTGCCGACACCGGAACCGTGACGGCACGCATGCCGGCGCCCAAAGCGGCGGCGAGGAAGCCGCGGTCGCCCGGCTTGACCAATGCGCCCTGAGTGAGCGGCTGGCCCGCGGGAATCGCGAATCGCACGACAGTGCCCTGGAGCTTGGGCGGCTCACCCTGGCCCTTGATGTAGTAAGCGCCTTCAACCAGGTCCTTGGGCCACGGCACGTATTTGACTGCCTCGGCATCGATGATCGTGCCCACGGGCAGCGCCCGCGTGGCGACCATCACTTCGACAGTGTTCTCAGGCGACATCCCTGCAGCGTTCGGCGCAGCGCCGGCGATCGGCGTCGGCGCGCCCACCAGGATGTTGCGCGCCATGAACGCGGTGATGCCGGCAATTACCAGCGCTCCGAAGAGCAGGATCAGCTTGCGTGCGTCCATTTCGCGTCAGGCCTTCTCAAATTTCGCGCCGATCTTGGTTTCGGCGGCGTTAAGCATTCACTGGAATTGGTTAAAAATCGGTTCGCGCAGCACCAGCAACGTCGCCATTGCGATCGCCACGCCATAAGGAATCTCGAGCGGCATGCCGCCGCGGCGGCGCAGTCTTTTCTCTGCGATCATCAAGAGCGTGAGTGCGCCGCCGATCAGCGACATCAGGATCAGCATCCAGATCAGTGGCTGCACCGGCAGCCACAAAGCGAGCGCGCCGATCAACTTGACGTCGCCCCCGCCCATCTGCCCGAGCGCAAAGGCGCCCGCAAAGAAGGCGAATACGATGAGCGCGACGCCGATCTGCAGCGCCATGTCCGGCCACACCGCCAGCCCGTTCGCCCACCACCAGGGGAGCGCGAGCAGGGCAATCGCAGCATTCTTCCAATTGGCGATCTCGCGCTTGCGCGCGTCCTCGACCCCTGCTGTCACCAGCAAGATCGCAAGCGTCACGACCAGAAAAGGCGCAAACAATTCCCCCATCACAGGCAAATGCCTAGACGTGACCGCTTATCAAAACGTAACCAACGGCCATGACAGGACCGATTTCAGTGCGCCGCGCGATCCCAGAGGGCGCAAAAATCCATTTCTGGACCTCGCCCGCGGGCGAATCGCTGCGCGCCTTCGCCTGGCCCGCCGCCACCGCCAAGCCGCGCGGCAGCATGCTTTTTCAGGGCGGACGGGGCGATATCTTCGAGAAATATCTCGAGGTCTTCGCGCATTGGCATGCCCAGGGCTGGACGATCACCTGGTTCGATTGGCGCGGGCAGGGTGGCTCGGGGCGCCTGACGCCCGCGGCCAATTGCGGGCATATCGGGGACTTTGCCGACTATATCGCCGATTTCCGCGCCTTCTATTCCGAATGGCACGCCAGCACGCCCGGGCCTCATGTCGTGATGGGGCATTCGATGGGAGGGCATCTGGTGCTGCGCGGGCTGACCGAGGGCGCTGCGGCGCCCGATGCGGCGGTGCTGATCGCGCCGATGCTCGGTTTTAAGAGCGCGCTGCCCTTTGCCGAGAGCTTTGCGAAACTGCTGGGAGGAGTCGGCGATTCGGCGCGCCCGGCGTGGAAGACCAACGAGAAGCCCTATACCAGTGACAGCCGCTATTCGCTGCTCACGCACGACAAGGAACGCTACGAGGACGAGATCTGGTGGCACAATGAAAAGCCGGAGATCGTAACCGGGCCGCCCAGCTGGCGCTGGGTGATCGAGGCGTTCCGATCGATGCGCGAGCTGCGTGACGATCCGCGGCTCAAGCGCATGTCCGTCCCCGTGCTGATGCTCGTCGCCAAGGCCGATGGGCTGGTCGACGGCAAGGCAGCGCTCAAGATCGGCGCGAAGCTCAAGGATGCGCGGATCGTCGCCTTCGGCAAGGAGAGCGCGCACGAGATCCTTCGCGAGGTCGATCCGGTGCGCAATCGCGCGATCGGCGAGATCGACCTGTTCCTGGCGGCGAGGGCGCAGCAGCGTTGAAATACGATGTCGCGATTGTCGGGGGTGGAATTGCCGGGGCGAGCCTCGCCGCCGAGATCGCGCCGCACGCTCGCGTGCTGGTGCTCGAAGGTGAGGACCGCCCGGGCTATCATTCGACCGGGCGCTCGGCCGCTTTCTGGTCCGAGACCTATGGCGGCCCCGATATCCAGCCGCTGACCACGGCTTCGGGCGCGCTGCTGGAAGCGGGCGGCTATCTCGATCCGATGGGCTCGCTCCATATCGGCCGCGCCGAGGAAGCGGCACAGATTCACGCTTTCCTCGCCGAATTCGCAGGCAGCGGCGTTCCGCTCAGCCTTGTCGATCCGCACGCCTTTATCCCGGGGCTGCGGCCCGAATGGACGCTCGGGGTGCTGGAGCCGAGCTGCCAATATATCGATGTCGGTCGTCTCCATGACGACTATCTCAAGGCAGTGAAGCGCGCGGGCGGCGAACTAATGCTGTCCGCGGGGCTCGAATCGGCGGTGCATGACGGGCATTGGCGCATCGAGACGCGCGCCGGCAGCTTCGAAGCCGATGTCCTGGTGAACGCGGCGGGCGCCTGGGCCGATCCGGTGGCGCAGGCGTGCGGCGTCGCACCGATCGGCATCCAGCCCTATCGGCGCACGATCATGCAATTGAAGACCGAGCCGGCGCCGCCCGAGGGCAGTCCGCACGTCGCGCATATCGGAGGCAGCTTCTATTGGAAGCCCGAGGCGGGCGGGCGGCTGTGGCTCAGCCCGCATGACGAGATCGCCTGCGCTCCCTGCGATTCGCAGCCCGAAGATCTCGACGTCGCAGTCGCGATCGACCGCTTCGAGCATGTCGTCGATTGGCGGATCGAAAAGCTCGAGCATAAATGGGCGGGTCTGCGCAGCTTCGCGCCCGACCGTCTGCCGGTCTATGGCTTCGACGCGGCGCAGCCCGCTTTCTTCTGGTGCGCCGGGCAGGGCGGCTTCGGGATCCAGACCGCGCCCGCTGCTGCCAAGCTGGCGGCGGCATTGCTGCTTGCGCATCCGCTCGACCCGACCCTTGGGCTTGATCCCGCCCGCTATTCGCCCGCGAGATTTGGCCGATAGCAGCTAGTTCCGTCGGCCCGTCCGCTCAGTCCAACGGTTCGTCCCATAGGCAGGATGCAGGGGTGTACGCGGCGGAATCGCTCTGCTTAGGACACTGCAACACCCAATCTTCCTGACCGGGGGGTCCCATGAATTTCCGAGCATTTGCAGCGCTGTTTGCGCTGGTGGCTTCGTGCATCCTGACGACGGCGGCTCCCGCCGAGGCTGCAGCCGCCAAGAGCCGCTTCTGGCAGTGCGCAGTGTTCGCTCGCGAAGTTTCCAGCGTGAAGATTCACGGCAATGCTTGGACCTGGTGGGACCAGGCCGCAGGCCGCTACGAGCGCGGACATCAGCCCGAAATCGGTTCGGTGATGTCGTTCAAGAAAACCGGTCGTAATCCCTTCGGCCATGTCGCGATGGTGTCGCGCATCCTCGGTGACCGCGAAGTGCTTCTCACCCACGCCAATTGGTCGCGTGCCGGCGGCATCGAGCGCAACGTCCGCGCCGTCGACGTCTCCCCGGCCGGCGACTGGAGCCAGGTCAAAGTATGGTTCGCCCCCAATGGCGATCTCGGCACGTCGGTCTATCCGGTCAACGGCTTCATCTATGGCGGGAACACTCGCGAGGACGATCTGCCGGCGCAGCCTTCGTTGGAGCTTGACCTTACCGATCTGGTGCTCGAAACCAACCTCGGCTGATCCTGGCCGCCAGATACAAAGGGCCGTGGGAAACCGCGGCCCTTTTTGCGTGTAGCGCCTGCCTCAGATCGGCTTGAAGGTCATCGCCACGCCATTCATGCAATAGCGCTTGCCGGTCGGCTTAGGACCATCGTCGAACACGTGGCCGAGATGCCCACCGCAGCGGCGGCAGTTTACTTCGGTCCGCGCCATCCCGAGCGAGCGATCGGTGCGCGTGATCACGGCATTGGGCGCGGGAGCGTAGAAGCTTGGCCAGCCGGTCCCGCTCTCGAACTTGGTCTTCGAATTGAAGAGCGGCAGCGCACAGCCCGCGCAGGAGAAGGTCCCGCGGCGATGCTCATTGTTGAGCGGGCTGGAATAGGGCCGCTCGGTGCCCTCATGCCGCAGCACATTATATGCGGCGGGCGAGAGGCGCTTCTTCCACTGGGCATCGCTGAGGTTGAACTCGAAGCGCTGCGCGGCCTCGGCGGGATTGGTGCATGCGGCGGCAACTGCGCCGATCCCGGCGAGGGTGAGGAAGGTGCGGCGGTCGGTTTGCATGCGGCTTATGTGGAGCCGCGCTACCCTCGCTGCAAGGAGGGGGCCATGGCTGGTTAGTAGTGAGTCAGCTCCACCGGCATCTTCTTGTAGCCATGGACGAAGCAGGCCGCGACGCGCTCGACTTCGCCCGTCACGTTTACCCGCAGCCGGCGCTTGGCCATTTCCTCGAGCAGGATGCCGATCTGCAATTCGGCGAGCCGCGCGCCGACGCAGCGGTGGATGCCGTGGCCGAACGCCAGATGCCGCCGCGCATTTTCCCGATCGACGATGATCCGGTCGGCTTGCGGGAAGACGCTCTCGTCACGATTGGCCGAGACATACCAGAGCGCCAGCTTGTCGCCCTCGCGGATCTTTTGCCCCTCCAGTTCGGTGTCCTGCATCGCCGTGCGGCGCATATGCGCTAGCGGGGTCTGCCAGCGGATCAGTTCCTGGACGGCATTGGGGATCAGCGCCGGATTGGCCTCCAGCTTGGCGCGCTCTTCGGGAAACTGATTGAGCCCCCAGGCATAGGCGCTCATCGAATTGCGCGTAGTATCGTTGCCGCCGACGATCAGCAGGATGAGATTACCCAGGAACTCCATCTGGTCCATGTGGCTCATGGCGTCCGAATGGATCATCATCGAGATCAGATCGGGCGTCGGCTCCTTGCCGACCTTGCTCTGCCAGAGATTGCCGAAATAGGCGGCGCATTCGAACAGATGCTGGCGGCGCTCCTCCTTGCGGACGGGATCGCGGGCGATTTCGATATCGCCGGCCCAATCGGACCAGAAGGTCAGCTTGCGGCGGTCTTCCCAAGGAAAGTCGAAAAGGATTGCGAGCATCTGGGTGGTCAGCTCGATCGAGACCTGATCGACCCAATCGAACTCCTGCCCCACGGGGAGCGAATCGAGGATTTCGGCCGAGCGGGTGCGGATATTCTCGTTCATCCGCACCATCTCGCTGGGCGTGAAAGCGGGGGCGACGGTGCGGCGCTGGCCAGTATGCTTGGGCCGATCCATCGCGATGAACATCGGCATCTTGATATCGCCTTCCTGCATGTCGGCGATGGTGATGCCGCCGGCTTCGGACGAATAGATATCGGGGAGCAATTCGACCTGGACGATTGGCTTGTAGGTGGAGACCGACCAGAAGGGGCCAAAGGCGCTGTGCTCGGTATAATAGACCGGCGCCTTCTCACGCAGCTCGGCAAAGGGGGAGTGCCAGGTGTCGTCGCGATAGAGCTCGGCGCGGCTCATATCGAGCGGATCGACGACATTCTCCAGCGGACCAGTCGCGAGCGTAGCCATCCATGCCTCTCCTTTAAGGAGAGAAGAATGCCTTAATTGACAGGAGTGTCAATAGCGGCGCGGCGGCGTTTCCAGAAGGGTGGGCTGCCGGATTTCAAAACGCCTCTGCGGAACAAGCGGGCACCGATGGTGACAGTGATGACAACCCACAATGCCTGCCAGCCCAGAGCAACTAGGTGGGGCCAGATCAGGGGTGAATTGCCGGCGCGGCCGATCATCGCAAAGGGCGAGCTGAACGGGAAGGCCTCGGCAGCGAACGCCACCCAGGTGCCCGGAGTCGCCGTCGCGGCGAGCGCGAGCCCGAACATGCCCATCTGGAAGAAAGTGATCGGCAGGGACAGCATCTGCAGCTCGCGCTGGGTGTTGGTCTGCGCGCCGAGGCTGAGGAACACTGCGCCGAGCAGCATATAGGCCATGGTGAAATAGGCGATGAAGAGCAAAGGGAAGGCAATCGGGCCGATCGCCGGCGATGCCTCTCCGAATGCGTTGAACAGGCCATCGGGGATGAGCTTGGCGCCGTTGACGATCAGCGTCGCCCAGAAGGCAATGAACAGCACCGCAACCGCGAACATCGCGATGAGCTTGCCGAAAAACACGCTTTCGAGCGGGATTGCGGCGGCGAGGATTTCGATGACCTTGTTCGAGCGCTCCTCGGCCATCGTGCCGACTGCCTGGCCCGAGAGGAACAAAGTCAGGAAGAAGATGCCGAACACGCCCGCCGAGGCGACCTTGCCCTTGCCGCTGAACGATGGCTGGCCGCGGGTGACTTCGGTGCGGGTCGCGGTGCTGAGCGGGCCGGAGGCGCCGGCCCGCTGTGTACGCAACGCCTGCTCGGCGAGTTGGGCGAGATATTGCCCCTCGCTCCAGCCATTGGGCACATAGAGGATCTCGGGCTTGTCGAGCGGGCCATGGAGCACCGCTGCCGCTTCGAACTCGTGCGAATCGAACATCGCCCGCGCCTGTCCCGCAGGATTGGCTTCGGGGCTCACCACGGTCAGCGGCGGCGGCGTCAGCTCGCTGCGCTTGGGGAAGAGCGTACGAAGCTGCTGGTCGACCTGCATCAGCGTTGCCGACTGGGCGGGGGGCGCGATCACGACCATGCGAAGCTTGTCGCCGCCGCTCTCAGTGATCGAAGCCGCACCCAGGCCGCCGATGACGCTGAAGCTGAGAAAGATCAGCGGGGCGAGAAGGAAGAGCAGGAAGGTGGGGGTGAACACCGTCGCAGTGAAATCGCGGCGGACGACAGTGAAGGTCTGGCGCAGTGACCGCTGGAACTTGCTCATGCCGCGGCCTCCGCTGCCTGCTCGCCGACGATCTTGACGAAGGCATCGTGCAGCCCCGGCCGTTCGATCGAGAGCCCCGAAATGCCGTGCCCGGCGTCGATCAGCTGGACGAGCAATGCTTCGATTCCTTCGGACGGCATGGTGAAGCGCCAGCTGCCATTCTCGCGCTCGGCATCGGCGGGAAGCAGCGCGCCGGCGCCTGCCGCATCATGATGTGGGGTATAATGCGCCTTGAACGGCAGCAGCGCGCGGGCCTCGTCCACCGTACCTTCGAAGCGCACCTTGCCGCCGGCGATGATCGAGATGCGGTCGCACAACCGCTCGGCATGCGCCATCACATGCGTCGAAAACAGGATCGTCGCGCCGCGATCGCGCTGGGCGCGGATCAGCTTTTCCAGCCGCTCCTGATTGACCGGGTCGAGCCCCGAAAAGGGCTCGTCGAGCACGAGCAGGCTGGGTTCGTGGACGACCGAGCCGAGCAACTGGACCAGCTGGGCCATGCCCTTGGAGAGCTTGCGGATCTTGTCGTCGACGGCGTGGCTCAGCCCCGCGGCTTCCATCAGTTCGAAGGCGCGCTTGCGCCCAACTGCCCAGGGCAGCCCGCGTAGCGCACCCATGAAGGCGATCGCCTCGCGGCACTTCATGCTGGGATAGAGCCCGCGTTCCTCAGGAAGATAGCCGACCAGATCGCTGGCATCGCGCGGATTGCTCTCGCCCAGCAGCGAACGTTCGCCGCCATCGGGCTCGATGATGCCGAGCAGCATGCGCAAGGTCGTGGTCTTGCCGGCGCCGTTGGGGCCGAGCACGCCATAGATCATGCCCTTCGGCACTGCGATATCGACGCCGTCGACTGCGCGGCGGCCCCCGAAACGCTTGACGAGGCCGCTGGCGGTCACCGCCAATTGGCTGCTCAAAATCTGTCCCCTCCGAATGCGCTTTGGTGGTAGCGGGTGCGCGTGCGCGAAGACAAGCCACTCGAAGGGCTAATAAAGGCCAAAGCTGCGGAAATCGGGTTCGCCGCGTGCGGGATCGCGCGCGCCGACGCCGCGCCGGCCGCGGGCGTGCGGCTGCGCGAATGGCTGCGCGGTGGGCGGCACGGATCGATGATCTGGATGGAGGAGCGCGCGCACCACCGCGAGAGCCCGGCGGGTTTGTGGCCGGAGGTGCGCTCTGTGATCTCGCTGGGGATGAGCTACGCGCCGTCGGGCGATCCGCTGGCGCTGGCCGGAGTGGGTGAGGCGGGCCGGATTTCGGTCTATGCGCAGGGGCAGGATTATCACGATGTCGTGAAGCGGCGGCTGAAGGAGTTGGCGCGGTGGATCGTCGGGGCGGCGAAGGACGTCGATGTGAAGGTGTTCGTCGATACCGCGCCGGTGATGGAGAAGCCGCTGGCAGAGGCCGCGGGGCTGGGCTGGCAGGGCAAGCATACCAATCTGGTCAGCCGCGAGCACGGCAGCTGGCTGTTCCTGGGGGCGATCTACACGACGCTCGAGCTGGCACCCGATGCGGCGAAGCAATCGACTTGTGGGAGCTGCAATGCGTGCGTGGCGGCGTGCCCGACCGATGCCTTTCCGGCGCCGTTCCAGCTCGATGCGCGGCGGTGCATTTCCTATCTGACCATCGAGCATAAGGGGCCGATCCCGGAGGAATTCCGCGCCGCGATGGGCAACCGGATCTATGGCTGCGACGATTGCCTGGCGGTGTGCCCGTGGAACAAGTTCGCGGCCGCGGCGAGCGCCAACCTCGCTTTTGCCCCGCGCGCGGAACTGACTGCGCCCGCGCTGGCGGACCTCCTCGCGCTGGACGATGCGGGGTTTCGCGAGGTCTTCTCGGGCTCGCCGATCAAGCGGATCGGGCGCGACCGGATGGTGCGAAATTGCCTGATCGCGGCGGGGAATAGCGGGAGTGCGGCGCTGGTGGGGCCGGTGGGGACGTTGCTGGACGACGCGGATGAGACGGTGCGTGAGGCGGCCGGGTGGGCGCTGGAGCGGCTGAGCCAACTTAGCTGAGGAACCTAATCGCGCCCGCGATCAAATGTTTGTGGGCGTAACGACCCATGCTAGCCCTGTTGGATAGTCGGGGGGCAGAATAATGTGGTTTTCGACAATCCTATCCGGCGCGGCGCTGCTGGCGGCGGCGCAAGACGTTCCCCAAGGGAAATGGGTCGACATCACTGTTCCGGAAAATGGGAACACCGCGTGGTTTGTCAATTCCGAGACCATTCAATCTTCAGGCACTACGCGGATCGCGGAGGTTCGAATAGTTGCGCCCGGAAACGCCGCGGGGGTCGCCACGAAGATGGAAGTGGATTGTCGCACGAATCGTTACAGGCTGCCTGCGTCCTCTGGCGAGTGGGCAGCCGACGACCCGGAACATTCGCGCAGGATATGTGAGGGGAATTTCGCCGGATTGCTGCGAGTGGATCGACCAGTGGGAGCCATTGACGAGATGGCCGATCCTCCTGTCCCGAGGCTGGGTATTCTTGCCGTGGGTTCCAGCGGCGCCGGCGCTCTATCTGCCAGCGATGTGCAGGGAGGCAATTCCCCGCTCCTGGGGCCGTCCCGACCTTTCGACGAATGGCTGCTTCGAGTGCCCCAGGGCACCTCCTTTTGCGTCAATATACAATCCGCGGCCGACATATTCATCGCCGTGAAAAGCACCAATGCCGGCGGAGGGACCGGAGGGAATTTAGGCGGCGGGGGTGACAGGGGCCAAGGAGCGAGCGCTCGCTACTGCGCGATTTCGCGAACCGACCGAGACATGGTGGTGCAAGTTCAGGGGCGTGGTGCAGATAGCGCGGGCGCTTATTCGATAAGTGTGGTGAAACGATATTGATCGGGGCGTGAGCCGATTACCGCCCGACGCGCGTCAGTCGATTGATCAAGGCCGCTTCGCCAGTGCCGCCACACAGCTGGCTTGATCGATCGGGCCGCCGGTTCGTTGGCGGGTGTCAATATAGGTGACAACCGGCTCGCCGCGGCCTTTGGGGTAGAGATAGGCGTCGAGGACGCAGATCGGGCCGGCGAACTGGAGTTTGCGGGCATTGCCCTCGGTCATGTCGAGGTGCGGCTTGCCGAATTGGGCGACCAGGCGCGCTGCGTTCTGGCCGCTGATCGCCGAGACGCTGGCGGGGGGCGGAGGCGCGTTGCTCGGCACCGGCACATAGCCGGCCGAGCGCACCGGGGCGGTCTCACCGCCACAGGCCGCCAGCGCCAGCGTGCCGACCAAAATCCAGAACCTCATGCGCGCTTGCCTCTGTGAAATGCGTGGGTTGCCATCGCCGCGCCGATTACGGGGGCAATGAAGTTGAGCACCGGCACGAGCAACAGCCCGGTGCCGAACATGCCCAGCACGAACCGCCGAAACACGGTTCGGCTCCGCCATTTGGGCAATTCGCCCACTTTCATGTGCCGCGCCGCGACCATATCGCCCAGGTCGCGTCCCAGCAGCCAGGAATTGACGACGAAAAAGGCGATCGCGGTGCCCACGCCGGTGATCAGCAAAGCGAGATAGATGGGCGAGAGCGCCAGGTTTATCAGGATGATCCTGAGCCCCGATCCGAGGCCCATCGCGATCGAGCGGCCGAGCGGTACGTCGCGGGCGTCGGCATGCGCGCCGGGATAATGCTTGGCCTCGACCGCGGCGACGATTTCGTCGGCGAAGATGCCGATCACGCCGATCGCGATGGCGCGGAACAGCAGCCAGTGCGCGCCCAGGATCACGACGATCACCGCGATATCGGCAAAGGTGCCCGCGTTGGCGCCGATCCAGCGGTCGGTCGCCCAATGCACGCCATACCACAGGCCGACGCCAAGCACTGCGAACAGCACGATCGTGACAAGCAGCGACTTGAGAAAGACCATCGCCACCGGGCGATCGAGCAATTGCCCCAGCGAGAGGAAGAACGCCTGGATCATTGCGCTTGTCTCTGCCCCTCTCTAGTGCCTCGACGCAACTTAATTGGAGCACAAACTTGACCAGCCCTACCTATGACGTGGTCGCCATCGGCAATGCGATCGTCGACATCCTCGCTCAGGCGGAGGACAGCTTCATCGAGGAAATCGGCGTCGCCAAGGGCTCGATGCAACTGATCTTCTCGCCCGAGGAAGCCGATGCGCTCTATGCCAAGATGGGCCCGGGCCGCGAAGTATCGGGCGGCTCGGCCGGCAACACCGTCGCCGGCATCGCCGCGATGGGCGGCAAGGCGGCGTTCATCGGGCAGGTCGCCGACGATCAATTGGGCGCGGTGTTCGCGCACGATCTGCGCGCCGCCGGCGTGCATTACGATACTGCAGTGCGCCCCGGCCAGCCGACCACGGCGCGCTGCCTGATCTTCGTCACGCCCGACGGGCAGCGGACGATGAATACCTTTCTCGGGGCCTCGCAGTTCCTGCCCGAAAGCGCGCTCGATCTCGAACTGATCGCCGATGGCGCGATCCTCTATCTCGAGGGGTATCTGTGGGACCCTGAAGAGCCGCGCGCGGCGATGAAGAAGGCAATCGAAGTGGCGCGCGCCAACGGCCGCAAGGTGGCCTTCACGCTCAGCGACGTCTTCTGCATCTCGCGCCACGGCGACGATTTCCGCAAGCTGATCGAGGACGGGCTGATCGACATCCTGTTTGCCAATGAAAGCGAATTGCTGGCGCTTTGCGAGCATGAGAGCTTCGAACAGGCAGTCGAGCATATCCATGGCAAGGTGCCGCTGCTGGTCGTCACCCGCGGCGAGCAGGGCGCGATGGCACTGCAGGGCACCGAGCGCGTCGAAGTCGGCGCCGAGCCGATCGCGCGGCTGGTCGACACCACCGGCGCCGGCGACATGTTTGCGGCGGGCTTCCTGTTCGGCCAGGCGCAGGGCCGGGGCTTGAAGGAGTCGCTGACGCTCGGCGCGGTCTGCGCGGCAGAGATCATCCAGCATTACGGCGCGCGCGCCGAGGCGGACCTCAAAAAACTGGCGGCGGAAATCGCCTAATGGACGCGCTGGGTGCGGCTTTGTCCGTGCCCAGCCGTACCTCGACGACCACCGTTCCTGCTGGCAGCGCCGAGAGCGTCGCCTGCGCGGCGTCGTCTAGCGACGCGGTCACCGGCGCGTCCTTTGCGAAGCCGCTAATGCCTGCGCGCCGCCACAATGTGGGCCGCGTCTCCTCGAAGCGGGCAAACTGCGACATCTGGCCATTGACGAATTCGCCGTCGGGGAAATACTTCCACGAGGGCAGTGCCTCGCAGATGCTGGCGATCGTCTGGGCCTGCGCTGCGGCGGTCTTGCGCAGGCATTCGCTGTTTTCCGCGACGTTCCAAGCGCGCACCGCCAGGATCTGACGACAGATGGGGGTCATCGCCGGCAATACACCCTCGCGGGTCTCCTTGCGGCACCTGTCTACCTCGATGCAGATATTGCCTGCATCGATTTTGGCATAGCATTCGTCGATCTTCTTACGAGCCGTTTCGGGGCCATAGTGCAGAAGGTTGGTCGCCGGCATCTTGAGCTCGGACCGGCATTGGGGTGAGCCGCTCTTCCAGTCATTATCGCCGCGGCCGACGCCGTGGAGGATGATCCGCCCCTGCTGGTTGTCGAATACCTGCAGCCCGAGCGTCAGCCACAAGGGTTCGCACACCCGCTTGCGCGCCTCTTCCATCGCAAGGCGCTTGCCGCCGGCCCTGAACTCTTCGGGTTTAGCCAGTCGCGAATGAAACCGGTAGCCGTCGATCTTGTAATAGCGGCGGCATGAACTTCCGACCCGCTTGGGCGCCTCGATCGGGACAAGCATGCCCGTTGCGCCCAGCCGCTGCTCGACTTCGGCTGGGATAGTGCACGGATCGGCTGGTTCCGGGCCCTCTCCTGCCAGCGATCCCAGCGAGGCGAAGACGCCCAGCGCGGCGATGAACAGGAAAGTCGAGAGATTGGTGAACAGATCCGAATAAGCGATCCAGATGTTGAACTTCTTGCCCTTCATGGTGCGGCCTGATGGCCGGCCGCGGCGGGCGCTTCGACGGTTTGAAGCGCCCGCTCGAGCAGCAACTCGGTCGAAAGCCGGGGACCGTGCCCGCGCAGCCATTGCGCCGCCATCGCGACGAGCACGCCGAGCATGCTGATGCCGAGCGCAAGTCCCATGCAGCCGACGAAGGACGTGGCGGTGGAGAAGTCCTTATTCTGCGAGATCGCAGTGAGGTCCATCGTCGATAGCCCGACCGCGAGCCCCAGGAACGTCGCCGTGATCCCCATCGTCACGAAGATATTGCCTGGTGGCTCGTAAAGCTGTTCGTCGCGGAATACGGATTCACGCAGATCGCCGATCAGGCCCTGCTTCGCCTGGGAGGGGCTCGTACGGTCGGCCGTCAGCATCGCGCTGATAGCGACCAGCATTCGCACGAACGATGCGTAGCGGACTGCGAAATAGGTCTGCCCACCGATCGTTGCAGCGGTGACCAGCATGACCAGGAGGGACAGCGGCCAACCGTCATTCCCGACCGGCGGGAAACCCTCGATCGCGATCAGGAAACCGAGCACGTAAAGACAGCTGAATCCGCTGGCGACACCCAGAAACGCGTTCTTCTTGTAATCGAAGACTTCCAGCGCATCGCGGACCGGCCTGGGAAAATTGTGATCGCGAAATTTCGGATCGATCTTCTGGGCATGATGCATGGCCAGGAGCGCGCCCAAAATCGCGCCGAGCAAAACTACCAAAGCGGTCAGCGTCGGTTTGTTGTTGGCGTTCTGCGGAAGGATCATAAGCCACACCAGGAGGGCGGTCAGAGACCCTCCAAGGAAGACGAACATCCATATTCCGCCAGCGGTACGCACGAAATCGCCGATACCGAACCGTTGCGGATTGATCGTCGCCATCTTGCCCCCTCGCGTCTATACATTACGCGACGGCGGACCGTGGCGCTGAAGATACGCATAGACTGGCGCCCGTGATGGTTCGGATTTGTAACCGGCCCCCAAATACGCTTCACGAAATCGCTGATCGAATTGTAAGCTAATACTTCCAGCGCAAACCGATCACGCCTTTGCTATGGACGATGTTTCGCCATGTCTATCGCGCTTTGCCGAGTTTATTCTCCGTTTCGGTGGAAGGTTACATCCACTGTGGTGGGGATGTCGTGTAAAAAGAAAGACCGGGAGGGTGCCCTCCCGGCCTTTCATCTTCGCCGTCGGTCTGGCGCATGACGCCCAGGCCATTCTGCTTAAACCCGGACGACGACCTTCAAATAGGTCGCCGGGATCTCGGTGGTGTCCGCGCCGCGGTTCTGGCTTTCGAACAATTGCTGGAGTTCGGCCTGAAGTTCGGCGCGGCGGCCGGATGCTTCGGCGGCCTCGAAGGCATTCATCGTCGGGCCGTAATAGTCGCGGAACACCGTCAGGAAATCCGCGGGCTTGCCGGGATAGCGGAAGGTGTAGGTCGCGCGCTCGCAGGAGATTGCGTCCTGGGCAATGCCCGCCGCGCCGAAACGCTCGCGGACCCTTTCCTCCAGACCCCAAGTCACCGGGCTGATGAAGCCGGCGGGCGGCGCGGGCGTGTAGGCGGCGCAGGTCTTGAGGATGTGCGCGATCAGCGTGGGATCGCCGGGAATCCAATTGCCCATGACGATGCGGCCGCCAGGACGCGTGACGCGGACCATCTCGCTTGCGACATCCTCGGGGCGGGGGGCAAACATCGCGCCGAAGATGCTCACCACCAGATCGAAGCGATCATCTGCAAGGCCGGTCAGTTGCGAAGCGTCGCCTTCCTCGAAGCGGAGGTTTGCGAGGCCGGCCTCCTGGGCGCGGCGATTGCCTGCGGAGACGAGGTTCGACGCAATATCGACGCCGAGCACGTTCGCGCCGCGGCGGGCCGAGGGCAGGGCAGTGGTGCCGTCGCCGCAGCCGAGATCGAGCACTTGCATGGCGGGGGTGACGCCCAGACTCTCGATCAGTTCGTCGCCGCTTTCGCGCATCGTCGCCGCCAGGCGCGTGAAATCGCCTTTTTCCCAAAGGGCCTTGTTCGGGTTCATCTTGAATACTCCTCTTGCATGGAGGGGCGCCGGCTAAAGATTGGCCCGGCAAGCGTATATGTCCGCGCCGCCGGAATGATTGACCGAGACGCCGGAACTGCTCAGGCGGCCGCGGCGAGCTTTTCGGTATGGCGCTTCCAGGTGGCGGGCGGCTCGCCATATTCGCGCTTGAAGGCGCGGTTGAATGCCGCTTCCGAGGCGAAGCCGACGCCGCAGGCTATCGCCGCGGCATTGTCTCCCTCGAGCAGCCGATTGGCCGCGACACGCATTCGCCATCGTGCGCAATAGCGCATCGGGGGCTCGCCGAGCAGTTCGGCGAAGCGCTCGCCCAGCACGGTGCGCGACACGCCGGCTTCGCGCGCGAGCGTGTCGACATCGAGATCGTCGGCATAACGCGCGTGGATCACCGACAGCGCGCGGGCGACTGCAGGGTCGCGCAGTCCGGCGAGCCAGCCGCCCTGACCCTCGGCCAGGCTCTCGGCATATTGCCGTACGGCATGGGTAAAGAAGAGCTCGGAGATGCGGGCGACCATGATCGGGGCCGAATGCAGCTCACCGGCCGCGACCCGCAACGAGCTGTCCAGCCAATCGGCCGAGAGCGTTTCCCTGCCGACGACGAGTGCACCGGGCAGCGCATCGAGCAGGGGATGGTTGCCGCTCAGCACGCCGAGCCAGCCGCAATAGCAATCGGCTTCCTCGCCGCCGAAATCCATCGTGATGCGGTTGATCGGCGCACCGGGGTCGCGGCCGACAAACCGAGCGATATCGATGGGCGCCTCGCCCGGGCGAGTGAACAGGAAATGCGGCTGGTTGCGCGGGAAGAAGATCATCGATCCTTCCCGCAGCTCGATCACTTCCTCGCCGGCGATCTGCGAGAAGATCCGGCCCTTTCGCACATAATGATAGGAGATGATGTCGAGCGGGATCGGGAAATAGGGGGCGCAATCCTCGGGCGTCATCTGCGAGACGACGCACCAGTCGCCGGTCGTCCGCGTGTCGAACACCACGCCCCCGTTCAGCCGCAGTGAGGCGAATATCTCGTCGAGCACATTCACTGAAACCGGCCCCCTTTGGCATCTTCGCCATTGTGCAGGCTATGTTGGGGGTGCGGCATACGGCAATTCTGCTGAGACGGGTATGCGACCAAAGCAAAGGGCCGGAGGATTGCTCCCCCGGCCCCTTTCTCGTTCGGCTTTAGCCTCAGTGCGTACCCGGCACCGGGGGATCGAGCTCTTCATAGGCCTCGTGCTCATGCACTTCGTCGAGCCCGCGGCCGACATGGCTGCGCGAACGGCTGTAGCCGAAATAGACGGCCAGGCCGATCACTGCCCAGATCAGGAAGAGGTAGATGCTCTTGTGATCGAGGCTGGCGAACAAATAGACGCAGCCCAGGATCGCGATCGGCGCGGTGATCGCCACCAGCGGCGTGCGGAACGGACGCTTGCGGCTGGGATCGGTGCGGCGCAGCACCATCACTGCGATCGAGACCGCTGCGAATGCGAACAGCGTGCCCGAGTTCGAGATGTTGGCGAGCTGACCGACCGGGAAGAACGCGGCGAACAATGCCACTGCGATGCCGGTGATGATCGTGATCACATAGGGTGTGTTATACTTGGGGTGGATCTTCGAGAAGGACTGCGGAAGCAGGCCGTCACGGCTCATTACGAAGAAGATGCGGGTCTGGCCGAACATCATCATCAGGATGACCGAAGGCAGGGCCAGACCGGCGGCTAGGCCGAGTAGGTTGCCGATCTGCGGCCAGCCGATTTCACGCAGCGTGAACGCCAGCGCTTCCTTCGAGCAGACCACGTCCTTGAAGCCTTCCGCCGCGCGCGTGGCGCACTGTGCGGCAAGCTCGCGGCTGCCGGGATCGAGCACCTGACCAAGCGGTCCTGTGACCGGCTGGGTGCTGAGGCCTGGCGCGCCGATCACGCCGGCGGCGACCAGCAGATAGAAGATGGTGCAGACGGCGAGAGAACCGATCAGGCCGATCGGCATGTTGCGCTGGGGGTTCTTGGTTTCCTCGGCAGCGGTCGAGACCGCATCGAAGCCGACATAGGCGAAGAAAATCGAAGCCGCGGCCATCGAAATGCCGACAAAGCCGGTGGGAGCGAATGGCGAGAACTGCTCGGAATTCATGACCGGCACCGCCAGCAGGATGAACGCGGTGAGCGCAGTCACCTTGATCGCGACCAGCACAGCGTTGACTGTGGCGCTTTCCTTGGTGCCGATGACCAGCAGCCAGGTGACCAGGCCGGCGATCGCCATTGCGGGCAAGTTGATCATGCCGCCATCGAACGGCCCGAGCACGAAGGTATCGGGTATGTCTATCCCTGCGGCATGCTCGATCAGGCCTATCACATAGCCTGCCCAGCCGACCGAGACGGCCCCTGCGGCCACGGCATATTCGAGGATCAGCGCCCAGCCGACCATCCACGCGATCAGTTCGCCCATCACGGCATAGCTATAGGTGTAGGCCGAGCCGGAGACCGGCACCATCGAGGCCATTTCGGCATAGCAGAGCGCGGCGAAGGCGCAGACGAAGCCGGCGATGATGAACGAGACCATCATGCCCGGGCCCGCTTTCTGCGCTGCCTCTGCCGTGAGAACGAAGATGCCGGTGCCGATGACGGCCCCGATGCCCAGCATGGTCAGCTGGAACGCGCCGAGCGTACGGTGGAGCGATTTCTTCTCCGCTGTACGCAAGATAGCGTCGAGTGATTTTACACGCCCGAATATCATGGAAGGTCCCCTAGAAGCGGCATCTGGCGCGCCGCCTTACGATTGAAAGCCGCGAGCCTAGCCGCAAATCGGGGAGGCGCAAGCCGTTATCGCGCCAGCATCGGCCCCAAGGGCGCGCCCGCAAATATGTGCACATGCAGATGCGGGACTTCCTGCCCGCCATGTTGGCCGACATTGGCAAGCAGGCGGTAGCCCGGCTCGACCATCCCCGCCGCGCGCGCGACATGCCCGACGGCGCGGACGAAACCGGCGATCTCGGAGTCCGCCGCGCGGGTGGAGAAATCGTCCCATGAGACATAGGCGCCCTTGGGGATCACCAGGATGTGGCGCGGTGCCTGGGGCGCGATATCGTGGAAGGCGAGGGCGAATTCGTCTTCGTATACGGTCTTGTTGGGAATCTCGCCGCGAAGGATGCGTGCGAAGATATTGTCTGGATCATAGGGCTGGGTGGCGTCAATCGGCATTGCGGGCGGCCTTTTCATCCAGACCCGACACGCCTTCGCGGCGGGCGAGTTCGGCGCGGACGTCGTCCAGCGACACGCCGGCATCGGCGAGGAGGACGAGCAAGTGGAAGAGGAGATCGGCGGCTTCGCTGGTCAGCGCGGCCTGGTCTTGGGCAACAGCGGCGATGACGGTCTCGGTGGCTTCTTCGCCCAGCTTCTGCGCGATCTTGAAGCGCCCCTTGGCGGTCAGCTTCGCGACGTAAGAGGAGGCGGGATCGCCCAGGCGGCGTTCGCGGATCGTCTGTTCGAGGGTGTCGAGCGTATCGGCCATGGTTCCCGGCTGCTTGAGCCGGAGAGCCAAGTCAATCCTCGGTGCTGACCTTCGGGGCCTTGCGGAAGCGCGCGCGCATGCGGCTGCGAACGAACCACAGGCCCCCGGCGGCGCAAGCGGCGAGAAGGATGTCGGAGAGCTCGGGCATCGAGCGCGTGCCGGCCACGCCTGAGTGCGGCGGCTCGTCGGCGAGCGCGGGTGCGGCGATGAGGAGGAGAGGGATGGCGTAGCGGAGCATGGGGTGAGTTTTAGCGGAGGGGGGTTGGGGAAGGGTTAAGCTCCTCCACCACCCTCACCCTTCCCACTCGGCTCCGCCTCGCGGGCCCCTTCCCTCTCCCGACGGGAGAGGGACGGAGCGGCGCAGCCGCGGAAGGGTGAGGGTGATCAGCGCTCTGAGCGGACCGGGATTCCCGCCTTCGCCAGCGCGGCATGCGCCTCGGCGATGGTGGATTCGCCGAAATGGAAGATACTCGCTGCCAGCACGGCTGACGCGTGGCCTTGCTGAATGCCCTGGACGAGATGCTGGAGATTGCCGACGCCGCCCGAGGCGATGACGGGCACGGTGACCTGGTCGGCGATGCTGCGGATCAGCTCCAAGTCATAGCCGTCGCGGGTGCCATCGCGGTCCATCGAAGTGACGAGGAGTTCGCCTGCGCCGAGATGGGCGAGGCGGAGGGCGTGCTCGACGGCGTCGATGCCAGTGGCCTTGCGGCCGCCATGCGTG
Source organism: Sphingomonas sp. AC522 (assembly GCF_979258125.1). Lineage (NCBI taxonomy): Bacteria > Pseudomonadati > Pseudomonadota > Alphaproteobacteria > Sphingomonadales > Sphingomonadaceae > Sphingomonas > Sphingomonas sp. AC522. The sequence continues at coordinate 3,249,951 of NZ_OZ409836.1, read as the reverse complement.
AAGACTTCCCAGTGATCGCCGACGCGCCGCGCATCGACCGAGGCGACGACGCACTGGCTGCCCATGCGCTCGGCGATCTCGGCGACGACTTCGGGGCGCGAGACCGCGGCGGAATTGACCGCGACCTTGTCCGCGCCGGCAAGCAGCAGTGCGCGGGCGTCGTCGACGGTGCGAACGCCGCCGCCGACGGTCAGCGGCATGAAGCAGACTTCGGCAGTGCGGCGGACGACATCGACCATCGTGCCGCGGGCTTCATGGCTGGCGGTGATGTCGAGGAAGCAAAGCTCGTCCGCCCCGGCGGCGTCATAGGCGCGGGCCTGCTCGACGGGGTCGCCAGCGTCGATCAGGTCGACGAAGTTGACGCCCTTGACGACACGACCGTTGGCGACGTCGAGGCAGGGGATGACGCGGGCTCGGACGGTCATGCGGAAAATTCCTCCCCGGCACGTGGAGAGGGACCGCCGACGAAGCCGGTGGTGGATGGGGCGTGCCCCAGAGGAGATCGCTGGCGGAGAGCCCCCTCCACCAGCCTGCGGCTGGTCCCCCTCCCCGTGCCGGGGAGGATCAAGAAAGCGCCCCTCATCCCTTCGCCACCTCGATCGCCCAGCTCAGGTCGAGCCGGCCGTCGTACAGCGCACGGCCGGTAATGACGCCTTCGACGCCGTCGGCGACATGGCTGCGCAGCGCGTGGATATCGGCGATGTCGGTGACGCCGCCGCTGGCGATGACCGGGATCGTCACGGCGCGGGCGAGCGCGACGGTGGCTTCGACATTGCAGCCCTTGAGCAGTCCATCGCGGCCGACATCGGTGAACAGCAAGGCGGCGACGCCGGCGTCCTCGAAGCGGCGGGCGAGATCGACCACCGACACGTTGGAGACATCGGCCCAGCCATGCGTGGCTACCAGTCCGTCGCGGGCGTCGACGGCGACGACGATGCGGCCGGGATTGTCGCGCGCCACTTCGCGGACGAGATCGGGGTGTTCGAGCGCGGCGGTGCCGATGACGACGCGCTCGACGCCGAGATCGAGCCAGCGCTCGGCCGATTCGCGCGTGCGGATGCCGCCGCCCAGCTGGATCTTGCCGCCGAAACGCTCGAGGATTCCTGCCACCGCGGCACCGTTGACCGACTCGCCGGCGAAGGCGCCGTCCAAATCCACGACGTGGAGCCATTCGGCGCCGGCTTGCTGGAAGGCTTCAGCCTGGGCGGTGGGATTGTCGCCATAGATGGTGGCACGGTCCATATCGCCTTCAGCCAGGCGGACGACCTGGCCGGCTTTCAAATCGATCGCGGGGAAGACGATCAGGGCAGAACTTACGGCTTCCATTTCAGGAATCTCTCCAGCAGCGCGATGCCATAGCGCTGGCTCTTTTCGGGGTGGAACTGGACGCCGATCATGTTGTCGCGGCCGATCGCCGCGGTGACCGGGCCGCCATGCTCGGTGGTGGCGAGGACGTCTTCGCCTTCGAACGAGAAGCTGTGGAGAAAATAGGCCTCGCCGGGCTCGATCAGCGGATGCGGACGAAGGGGGACGACGTCGTTCCAGCCCATGTGCGGCACGCGGATCTCGGGGGAGGGGGGGAGTTGGCGCACGGCGCCCTTGATCCAGCCGAGCCCCGGGTGGCCGCCAAGCTCCTCGCCGCGCTCGGCCATGAGCTGCATGCCGACGCATACGCCGAGAAAGGGTGCGGCGTCGCGGAGCACGCGCTGTTCAAGGGCATCGACCATGCCGGGGATTGCGGCGAGGCCTGACATGCATGCGGCGAAGGCGCCGACGCCGGGCAGGACGATGCGATCGGCGCGGGTGACGGCTTCGGGATCGGCAGTGATCGCCAGGTCCGTGGCGCCGGCTGCCTTGAGCGCGTTGTGAACCGAGTGGAGATTGCCCGCGCCGTAATCGATGAGGGCGACGGTCATGCGGAGACCGTCATCCCGGCGAACGCCGGGATCTCAGGCAATGAGAGCGAACGATTTGCGGCACGAGATCCCGGCTTTCGCCGGGATGACGGATTTTTCACAACACCCCCTTGGTGCTCGGGATCGCGCCGGCCTTGCGCGGGTCGATCTCGACGGCTTCGCGCAGCGCGCGGGCGAGGCCCTTGAACGCGGCTTCGGCGATGTGGTGGTTGTTCGAGCCGTAGAGCGTCTCGACGTGGAGCGTGATTCCAGCGGCTTGGGCGAAGCTGTGGAACCAGTGTTCGAACATCTCGGTGTCCATTTCGCCAAGGCGCTTCTGGGTAAACTCGGTCTTGAAGACTAGGAAAGGCCGTCCGGAAATGTCGATCGCGACGCGGGTGAGCGTCTCGTCCATCGGCGAGAGCGCGTCGGCGTAGCGGCGGATGCCGGCCTTGTCGCCGAGCGCCTTGGCGACCGCCTCGCCGATCGCGATTCCGGTGTCTTCGACGGTGTGATGCTGATCGATGTGGAGGTCGCCGACGGTCTTGACCTGGAGATCGATCAGGGAGTGGCGGCTAAGCTGCTCGAGCATGTGATCGAAAAAGCCGATGCCGGTCGAGACAGTATATGCGCCGGTCCCGTCGAGATTGACGGTCACGTCGATCGAGGTTTCGCTCGTCTTGCGGCTGATCGTGGCAGTTCTGGGAGAAGAAGGTGGGCGCATGGCCTCCCCCATAGCCATAGCGCCGCCACAAGCAAAATAGCGTTGCTTTGCGGTGGGCAACCCGGCGCATGCGCCTTGACCCCTTGGCCGGAGCCGCTACCCAAAGGGCATGACGACGACCGTGCCCGACAGCCTGATTCCCTATGACGAAATCGTGCAGGAAGCCCTGCGCGCCGTGGTCGGCCGCGTGCTCGGCTCGGTTGCCGAGACCCAGGCACTGCCGGGCGGGCACCATTTCTACATCACCTTCAAGACGCACGCCCCGGGCGTGGACATCCCGCAGAGGCTGATCGAGCGCTTTCCGGACGAAATGACGATCGTCCTCCAGCACCGTTTCTGGGACTTGAAGGTCGACGACGAGAAATTCTCGGTCGGGCTGAGCTTCAACCAGGTGCCGGCGATGCTCAACATCCCGTTTTCGGCGATCACCGGTTTCCATGACCCGGCGGTCAATTTCGAGCTGCGTTTCCAGGCGCAGGAAGGCGATGTCGATCCCGAGCAGCATGACGAGGCCGAGAATGATGGGCCTAGCGTGAAGCCGGTGGACGACGGGTCGAACGTCGTCTCTGTGGATTTCAAGCGGAAGAAGTGACGGCGAGGCTCTAAGCCGAGACCGCCACCCTGAACTTGTTTCAGGGTCCAGGCCTCGGCCGGCGATGCCGATGCCTGTTGTGCGCTGGATGCTGAAACAAGTTCAGCATGACGGTGTGGGGTTGGCGAAGCGCTTCACTTCCCTCTAGAGCGCGCGCAAACATGCTCGGAGGCCCTGTGACCAACACCCGCACCGAAACCGATTCGATCGGCGCCATCGAAGTTCCCGCGGACGCCTATTGGGGCGCGCAGACGCAGCGTTCGATCGAGAATTTCCCCTTCGGCGGACAAGAGCGGATGCCGCTCGGCATCGTCCATGCCCAGGCGATCGTGAAGCAGGCCGCGGCGCGGGTGAACCGCAAGCACGGCATGGACGGCAAGATCGCCGATGCGATCGAAGCGGCGGCGCAGGACATCGTCGAGGGCAAGCTCGACGACCAGTTTCCGCTGGTGATCTGGCAGACCGGCAGCGGCACCCAGACCAACATGAACGTCAACGAAGTGATCGCCGGCCGCGCCAATGACGTTCTGGCGGGCATGCGCGGCGGCAAGTCGCCGGTGCATCCCAACGATCACGTCAATATGAGCCAGTCGTCGAACGACAGCTTCCCGACCGCGCTGCACGTCGCGGCGGTTCGCGCCACCGAAGCGGCGCTGATTCCCGCGCTCGATCAGCTCACTGCATCGCTGGTCGCCAAGGCCGAGGCCTGGGATCATATCATCAAGATCGGCCGCACCCACACGCAGGATGCGACCCCGCTGACGCTCGGCCAGGAATTCTCGGGCTATGCGGCACAGCTGATCAGCTGCAAGGCGCGGATCCTGGGCTCGCTCAACGGCAATCTGCGCAATCTGGCGATCGGCGGCACCGCGGTCGGCACCGGGCTCAACGCGCCCGCGGGCTGGGCCGAGGACATGTCGGCGGCGATCTCGGACATTGTCGGTTCTGCGTTCAAGCCGGCGCCGAACAAGTTCGAACAGTTGGCGGCCAAGGACGGGCTGGTGTTCTTCTCGGGCGCGCTCAACACGCTGGCGGTGGCGCTCAACAAGATCGCCAACGACATCCGCTTCCTCGGCTCGGGTCCGCGTTCGGGGCTGGGCGAATTGTCGCTTCCCGCCAACGAGCCGGGCAGCTCGATCATGCCCGGCAAGGTCAACCCGACTCAGTGCGAATCCCTGACGATGGTGGCGGCGCAGGTGGTCGGCAACAACCAAGCAGTGACCGTCGGCGGGATGCAGGGGCATTTCGAGCTCAACGTGTTCATGCCGCTGATCGGCGCTAACGTATTGCGCTCGATCCATTTGCTGGCGGTGGGCATGACCAGCTTCGCCGAGCGCTGCGTCGATGGGATCGAGGCGAACGAGACGCAGATCGCCGATCTGGTGGGGCGTTCGCTGATGCTCGTGACGGCGCTGGCGCCCGCGATCGGATACGACAATGCCGCCAAGATCGCCAAGAATGCGCACGAAAAGGGGCTGACGCTCAAGGAGAGCGGGCTGGCGCTGGGGCTCGTCGACGAAGCGACCTTCGATCAATATGTGCGGCCGGAGACTATGGTGGGGCGCTGAGTTCCTTAGAACGGAACTCAAGTCCCTCTCCAGCGCTCTAGCGGCGAAGGAGAAACACATGCTTCGCAATATGATCGGCGCAATCATCGGCAACCAGATTGACCGCCGCGACGGCCGCGGCGGCGTGAAAGGCGCAGTGCTCGGCTATGCTGCGCAACGCGCGATCACGCGCATGGGAATGCCGGGGCTGGTGCTGGCCGGCGGCTATGGGCTGTGGCGCTGGCGCTCCGAGCGCCGGAAGCAGCGCACCGGCAGCGAATGACTTGACGGGGGCGCTACTGGTCCGCCAGTAGCGCCCATGCCTCATCGCACCGAGACCGACGACCACGGATTCAAGCGCCGCGGAGTCCTGTTCGTGCTGTCCTCGCCTTCGGGCGCCGGCAAATCGACCATTGCGCGCAAGTTGCTCGCGGCCGATCCCTATCTCGAAATGTCAGTCTCCTACACGACCCGGCCGATCCGGCCCGGGGAGGAAGACGGCAAGGACTATCACTTCGTCGATCTCGAGAAGTTTCGCGAAATGGTCGCGAACAACGAGTTCCTCGAATGGGCGCACGTGTTCGACCAGCGCTATGGCACGCCGCGCCGTCAGGTCAGCGACATCCTCGCCTCGGGCCGCGACGTGCTATTCGACATCGATTGGCAGGGCGCGCAGCAGCTGTTCCAGCTGGCCGGCGGCGACGTGGTCCGCGTCTTCATCCTGCCGCCGAGCCTCAAGATTCTCCACGAGCGGCTGATCAAGCGCGCGACCGATGCAGAAGAGATCATCGATGCCCGCATGTCGCGCGCGACGAGCGAAGTCAGTCACTGGGACGGTTATGACTATGTGCTGGTCAACGACCACATCCAGTCGACCTACGAATCGGTGCACACCATCCTCAAGGCCGAGCGGCTGCGGCGTTCGCGCCAGACGGGGTTGATCGGATTCATCCGGGGGCTCAACAAGTAGCTTCCTGAACAGGGGAAGTTATATGCCCAGATTATTGCTCGGTGGCGTACTCGGCGGACTAGCGATGTGGCTCGTCGGCTTCATTTTCTGGGGGACGCCCCTCAGCCTTCTCGCGCTTTCGAAGACCGACGATGCGGCCAGCGCCGTGCTCCAGCAGGCGCTCGCCCAGCATCTCGGGCCTCTCGGCACCGGCGCCTATCCTGTGCCGTGGATCGGCACGCCGACGGGGACCCAGATGTTCGGGCAGGGCCCGGTGAGCATGGTGTTCTTCAACAGCCATGGCTTTGCCAATCCCGACACCACTTCGCTGATCTCGGGGCTAGTGCTGGCGATCATCTGCGTGACGCTGGCGGGATTCGCGCTGCGGCTGGTCGCGGGCGGGCTCGCCTTCGCGGACCGGCTCAAGCTGGTGGCGCTCGTTGCAGTGGCGGTTACGGCCTATTCGGACTTGGGACAGCCGATCTTCAATCACATGCCGACGGGCTATTTCGTCTATCTGTGGCTGAGCGACGTCGCGTCGTGGATCGCTGCGGGGGCGGTGCTGGCCTGGGCTTTGCCGAGGACAGGTCAAACTGCTGCCTGACTGTTCTCCTGCGAAAGCAGGAGGCCAGGACCACCGGCAGTTCGTTCGTGACTCTGGGCTCCTGCTTTCGCAGGAGAACTAGAGGAGCGAGAGAAACCGCGCGCCGGCCATGAAATCGGCGCGGTGGGCGTCGCGGGCCTGGGTGGCGAGGTCGTCTTCGCCCCATTGCTCGGTTTGCCAGGCTTCGTCGATCTGAGCGGCCTGCCATATCGTCTCGTCCGAGGCCGCGCCTTCGAGCAGGGCGAGCGCGGCGACCAGCGAGCCGCTGACGGTCACCACCGGCGAGAGGCCGGCGAGGCGGTACGCGTCGAGCGCGGCCACTGCGTCGGCCAGGCGGGCGATGGTGGCGGGGGGCTGGGCGCGATGCATCACGCCGGTAGCGGTCTCGAAATGCACGTCGTAGCGGCTACGCGCCCATTCGAGCAGCGGGTCCCACGCCGCGGCTTGGCGCTCGACCAATGGCTCGGGGAGCTCGGCGCGGTAATAGAGCAAATCGCTTTCGCCATAGCGGGCAAGCCCCGCGGCAAAGGCGGCGGGATCGGGCGCGATGCGATCGATCGCGGCGTTGGCCAGACCGGTAAGCGGCATCGCTCGCGGATCGATATCTCCGGTTACTGCGCTCCATTCTTCGGCGACCGCCTTGGCAAGGGCAGGGGTGGGGAGCGCGAGTGGCGCGCGGCCGGGGGTGCGCACCGGCTTGCCGTCGAGCGCGATACCATTGCCTTCGATCGTCACGTGCTTCCAGAAACGCTTCACGGCTGCGGGGTCTTCCAGCGCTTTGCCATCGCCCGCGGGACCACCGCCATCATGTAAAGCGAGGAGAGTAGCAATGCGCCCCCCAGAATGGTGTGGAATTGGGTGATCGACCGACCCGCGATCACCAGCCCGAGCACGGCGCCGGCGACCGCGGCGATGTTGACTGCCTGGATCATGTAATAGCGCTTGGCGGCGAGACGATCGGCGTCGGTCATAGGGTCTCCAGGTGCGGGGCAAGCGCACTCGCGTGATCGGCGACATGGTCAGCGCCCGCAGCGATCAGCTCTTCGGGCGTGTGGTATCCCCATACAACACCTACGGCGTGGACGCCAGCGGCGCGCGCCATTTCCATATCGAAGCTGGTGTCGCCGATCATGGCGCTGATCTCCGGCGACGCGCCGACCTCTGCCATCGCCATTTCGAGCATCGAGGGATGGGGCTTGGACGGGTGGCGGTCGGCGGTCTGGAGCGTGACGAAACGATCGTAGAGCCCGTGATGCTCGAGCAGCAGCCGGAGCCCGCGATCGGACTTGCCGGTGGCGACGCCGAGCAGCCAGCCTGCCGCCTGGAGTGCGTCGATCGCCTCGCGGATGCCCTCGAATAGCGGCTCGGGATCGAGCGCATTGTTCGAGCGCATCGCGAAGAAGGCGCTTTTGTAGCGCGCGGCCATTTCCTCGTGCTGGCCCGGTTCGCCTTCGGGGTGCAGGCGAGCGATCGCGGGGACGAGGCTGAGGCCGACGATGCGGCGGATGTCTTCTCGCGTGGGCGGGGTGAGGCGCGCGGTCGCGAAGGTGGCTTCCATTGCGCGGCAGATATTGGCCTGGCTGTCCACGAGGGTGCCGTCGCAGTCGAAGATGGCGAGACGGTTTGCCATCTAGATCTTCCCCGGCACAAGGAGGTGGCAGCGCAAATCGCTGACGTAGGGAGCTATCCGCGAAGCGCAGCGCTTGCGGCGCGCCCCCGCCACCATGCCTCGCATGGTCCGCCTCCCCGCACCGGGGAGGATCAGAAGGTCGTGCCTCACTTCTTCTTCGTTTCTTTCTTCGCTTCGCCCTTTTTGGGCGCTTCGCCACGGCCCCTTCGCTCGCCGCGCCGCTCCTTGCGCACCGATTTCGCATGCGCGCGGCCTGCGGCCTTTTTCTGCTCGCGGCTCATCGGCGGGCGGTCGTCCAGCGCGTCGGTGTCGCCAAGGGCTTCGTCGAAGCCGAGCATCTTCATTGATTCGGCGAAATGCTCAGGCAACTCTGCGGTGACGTCGATCTTTTCTCCACCGCCATCGGGATGGTCGATGCGAATGCGGCGGGCGTGCAGGTGCATCTTGCGGCTGATCCCGCCGGTGAGGAACGCTTCCTGCAGCCCGTATTTGCCGTCGCCGACGATCGGGTGTCCAATCGCCGCGAGGTGCACGCGAAGCTGGTGGGTGCGGCCGGTGAGCGGTTGCAGCTCGACCCAGGCGGTGCGGCCGCCGGCCTGCTCGATCACCCGATAACGGGTCCGCGCGGCCTGGCCTTCCTTGGGATCGACATGCATCTTCTCGCCGCCGGTGCCCGGCTGCTTGCCGATCGGCAAATCGATCATGCCGTCCTCGATCTCGGGCACGCCGACGACGAGCGCCCAATAGAGCTTGCGCGCGCTGCGGCCCGAGAATGACTTCGAGAAATAGGCAGCGGCGCGGCTGGTGCGTGCGATCAGCAGAGCGCCGCTGGTGTCCTTGTCCAGCCGGTGGACCAGCTTGGGGCGGCCCTCATTTTCGTACTGCAGCGCATCGAGCAGGCCGTCGACATGCTCGATGGTCTTCGTCCCGCCCTGCGTCGCCAGCCCCGGGGGCTTGTTGAGCACAAATGCCTGTTCGTCCTTGTAGATCACCATGCTCTCGGCGAACTCGACTTCGTCGTCGCTGAGGATGCGGCGGACGATTTTGGGCTTGGCGGCGCCGGGCTTGGGGGCTTCGGCGGGAGGGACGCGGATCGTCTGACCCTGCGTCACGCGGTCACCCGGCGTGGCGCGCGCACCATCGACGCGGAGCTGGCCGGTGCGCGCCCAGCGCGAAACCAGGTTGAAATTAGCGTCGGGCAAATGGCGCTTGAACCAGCGGTCCAGCCTGATGCCGTCATCGTCGGCCTGGACGATGAACTGGCGGACGTCCTTGCTCATTTCGCTCATGCGACTGCCTTAACGGTTGCAAGCCCGAGCACCAGCGCCGCGATGGAGCCGATTACCGATGCCATGATATAGCCGAGCGCCGGAAGCCAGTCGCCGCGCTCGATCAACTGGACGGTATCCAGCGAGAAGGCGGAGAAAGTGGTGAAACCGCCAAGGACGCCGGCGCCCAGCAGATACCATGCGGTGCCGCTGGTTTGGCCGCTGCGGATCAGCGCTCCTGCCAGCATGCCCATCGCCAGGCCACCGAGAAGGTTCACGGCGAGCGTGCCCCATGGGAAGTTCGGCCCCATCCAGGCCAAAGCTGCGCGGCCAGTCAGGTAGCGCGCGCCGGATCCGAGGGCACCGCCGAGCATGACGAGAAGAAGGTGAGGCATGGGGGTGCCGGTAGCGCGGATCGCGGCAAAAGGGAAACGCTCGGCTTGACGGTAGCGCTACCAGCGGGGATGAATTGCCATGCTCCGCTGGCTTATCGCGCTCTTCCTGTTCGCCGCCGCTCCGGCCGCGGCGCAGGCTCCGCACTTCAAGCATGGGCGGCTGATCGTCGACGGCAAGCCTTTCCTTATTTTGGGCGGCGAGCTGGGCAATAGCTCGGCATCGAACCGCGAATGGCTGCAGCCCAAATGGCAGAAGCTGAAGGCAGCGAACCTCAACACCTTGCTAGCACCGGTGAGCTGGGAGCTGATCGAGCCGGCCGAGGGCAGGTTCGACTTCTCCAGCGTTGATTGGCTGATCGAGGACGCCCGGGCGAACGATATGCGGCTGGTGCTCCTGTGGTTCGGTGCGTGGAAGAATTCGATGTCGACCTATGTGCCCGGCTGGGCGAAGCGCGACGAGAGCCGCTTTCCGCGGACGATTGGGGCGGATGGCAGGGCGCAGGAGATATTGTCGGCATTCGGCGTGCAGACCCGCGATGCGGATGCGCGGGCGTTCGCGGCGCTGATGCGGCATTTGAAGCAAGTCGATGGCGAACGGCATACCGTGATCATGGTGCAGGTCGAGAATGAGATCGGCTTCCTGCCCACCGCGCGCGAGCATGAGCCCGCGGCGGATGCGGCCTTTGCCAAGTGGAAGGGCAGCGAGGAGGAATTCACTGCGCAATATTATGCGCGCTTCGTCGAGGCGCTCGCGGCGGCGGGGAAGCGCGAATATAAGCTGCCGATGTACGTCAACGGCGCGCAGGGGCGACCGGGCAAGAAACCGGGGGAATATCCGAGCGGCGGGCCGCTGGCGCATCTGATGCAGGTATGGCGCGAGGCGGCGCCCTCGATCGATTTCATTGCGCCCGATATCTATTTCCCCAATTTCGGCGAGATCGCGCGCGGCTATATGCAGGCCGGAAATCCCTTCTTCATTCCCGAGGCCAACAATGCCGGCGACAAGCGCGCCGCGGCGAATGCGCTTCATGCGATCGGCGCGCTGGGGGCGTTCGGGTTCAGTCCTTTCTCAATCGAGAACCTCCCCGAGGGCGACCGGCTGGGCGCGCTCTACGCAATGCTCGATGGGCTCGCGCCTTCGCTATTCGCGGCCAAGGGCAGGGCCGGGTTCGCACCGCCGGTTACATTCGACGGCGTCGTCGACGAAAGGCCACAGGTACAGGTGCTCGGAGACTATCGCCTCACAGTGAATTTCGTCGATCCGTGGACGGCCAGGGACAAGCAGACGCCCGCGGAGCATGGCGGCATCATCCTGTGGATGGGCGGCGACGAATATCTGGTCGCGGGCGGCGGGATCACCCTCACCGTCGAGCCTGCCGACGGCAAGGGCCGCGCAGGGCTCGAACTGGTCGAGGAAGGCCGGTTCGAGGGCGGACGCTGGGTGCCCGGGCGGCGGCTCAATGGCGACGAAACGCATCAGGGGCGGCACGTGCGGCTGCCGCCGGGCAATCAGGGCGTGCAGCGCGTCCGGCTCTATCGTTACGGTTGAGCGACCAAATCGTCCCTCGCGCGTTGGCGGGCCATGCAGAAACTCTGGTTCATCACCAATCCCAATTCCGGCACCGCGACGCGAGCCAAGTGCGAAGCGCTCGAAGCCGTATTCGAGGAGCGCGGCCTGATGCTTGTCGGGCGCACCGAATTTCCCGACCAGAAAATGCCCAAGGGCGCCGCGCTGACTGCGGAAGGGGTGGACACTGTCGTATTGTTCGCAGGCGACGGAACGATCAATGCAGCGCTCTGCGCGCTGTCCGAATGGGAAGGTGACTTTCTGATCCTGCCCGGCGGCACGATGAACCTGCTCGCCAAGGCGCTCCACTCCGAAATGGACCCGCAGAAGATCATCCACGCCGCGCACGAGTCGAAGCGGCGGATGGCGCTGCCTTATGTCGAGGCAGGGCCGCACCGCGCCTTTGTCGGCTTGATCCTCGGGCCCGCTGCCGCCTGGGCGCGGGCGCGCGAGGCGGCGCGCAAGGGCAAAATCGGGCGGATGTTCGGCGCGGTCCGATCGGCCTGGCGGCGAACGTTCGACCGGCGCGGCATCCGTGTCGAGGGTGCCAAGGCGCTGGGCGACCATTACCAGGCAGTGCTCGTCTTTCCGCATCTCGACGGACTCGACGTGGCAGCCGTCGATGCGCGCGAATGGAAGTCGATCGTCCAGCTCGGCTGGGACTGGGTGACGGGCGATTGGGTGGCAGCGCATGCCGTGACCGAGGCGCGCACCGACAAGCTGCGCGTGCTGGGCGAAAAGCCAGTGCTGGCGTTGTTCGACGGCGAACCAGTGACGCTCGATCCGCACGAGAAGATCGTTGCCGGCAAGAGCATGGAGCGCTTCATCACCACGCGCGAAGAGGCGGCGGGATGACGCGACTGTTCCATGTGAGCGACGTGCATTTCGGGCGCGAAGATCGCGAGGCAGTCGAGTGGTTCAGCGCGCGGGTGAAGGAAGAACAACCCGACGCCGTGATCATGACCGGCGATCTGACGATGGCGGCGCATCGCAGCGAATTCGAGGCCGCGGCGAAATGGCTGACCGACCTCAATCGGCCGACGACAGTCGAAGTCGGCAACCACGATCTGCCCTATTTCAATCCCTGGGCGCGCTTCGTGACGCCGTACAAGCGCTATCAGGCGCTCGAGCGGATGATCGAGAAGCCGCTCGACGTGAAAGGCGTGGCGGTGGTGCCGCTCAAGACCACCGCGCGCTTCCAGTTCCGGCTCAATTGGTCGAAAGGCTATGTCAGCACGCGCTCGCTTCAGCAGTCGCTGGCTTTGGTCGAGGCAGTGCCGCCCGGCGATACGATCTTCATTGCGTGCCACCATCCGCTGATGGAGGGCGGCACGCAGATGAGCGGCCAGACCCGGCGCGGCGTGGGTGCGCTTGAGGCGCTTTCAACTGCGGGCGTCCATGCCGTGCTTACGGGCCATGTCCACGATCCGTTCGACATCCCGCACGAAGTGAACGGCCGCACGGTGCGGCTGATCGGCGCGGGCACGCTCTCGCAGCGCGTGCGCGCCAAGCCGCCTTCGTTCAATGTGATTACCGTGAAGGATGGCGGGTTCGAGACGGTGGCGCGCTTCCTCGGCGAAAGCAGCGTGCCGCTCAGCTGAGGCGTGTGCCGATCAGCGTGCCCTTGGTGCCGGCATGGACGAGGCGAAACGAAAAGCCCGGCCAGTTCCGCCGCCAGCGCCGCGCCACCACGCGCTCGCCGGGACGCGCGGCATCGTCGAGCAGGATCGTGCCGCCTACCGGGATCCGGTCGAACAGCATTTCCGCGGCGCCGCGCACGAAGGGGTGGATCGTCCAGGGCGGGCCGTCGATCACGAGCAAATCGATCCGCTCGGGCAATGCTCCGGTCTCGTACCAGATCCCGGGCCAGCCGCCGGGGCGCGGCCCGAGCGGGGCATGGCGGAGTTCGGCCTGCACGCCGTGCTCGCGTAGCCACTCGCTCGTCGCCTGGATGAAATCCTCGTGCTGATCGAGGCTGAGCAGATGCCCGCCGCCATGCTGCTGGAGCGAGCGGCCCATCACCAAGCTCGATGCGCCGGCGCCAAGTTCGACGACATTCTGCGGACGATGCGCTTCGATATGATCGGCAATGAGGTGCAGGAAGCCGGTATCGGCCTTCCAGCTGCCGAGATTGGGCAGCGCGTCGGCAGGGAGGCCTAGCCGTTCGAGCAAGGCGCGCTTGGCGGCCTTTGTCCCGCCCGACAGGCTCTTGAGCAGCCACGGCCAGCCGATTGCGCCGTAGAGGATGACCATGAAGCTATCGGCCAGCGATTTGCCCGAACCATGACCGGCAACCGGTAGGAACGAAGTCACCTCGCGTGAAGTCATGAAGCACCCCTTCTGGCGCCGCCCCCGCGGCTCAGTCGCGCCTTATCGCGATGTCCTGACCGAAAACCAACAGGTTTCCATCGGGCGCCACGATCATCAATTCGCGCTGGCCATAGATCTGCTCGACGGGCCCGTGAACGTCTCCGTCGTTGAGCCCGACGAGCTTGGGCTTGAGCTCTTCATGGAGGGCATCCAGATCCTCGACATCGACATAATAGCAGACGCGGCGATTGCCCGGAGGCGCACCATCGTCGCCGCGATTCTGGAGCAGGCGGAAGGCCGCGGTCTCGCGCTGGACATAAGCATAATCGGCCACGCGAAAGCGCAGCGTGAAGCCCAGCATATCGAAAAAGGCGATCGCCTCTTCGATGTCCGGCACATGCATGAATGGCGTGATGCGAAAGAGATTGGCCATGGATTTTGCTCCCCGGTGCCCGCCCTTTAGCCCATGCCAGATGAGCGAGCGGTTGCACGTGTCAGTTAAGCACAAAACAACCACAGGTCTGCGCTCGCGGTTCGTATTGACACCAAAATGGCGATATCCTATATTTCAGTAATGACAGAAATTGCAGATACGAGCCCGAGGTTGCCCGTCGCGGTTCAGCAATTCGTGCTGCATTGGGGCGAGATGGGCGGGCAATGGGGAGTCAATCGCTCGGTCGCCCAGATTCATGCCTTGCTCTATCTGAGCGACCGACCGCTCCACGCCGAGGAGATCAGCGACACGCTGCGGATCGCGCGGAGCAACACTTCCAACAGCGTCAAGGAATTGCTCGGCTGGAAGCTGATCCGGCGCAGCCCGGTGATGGGCGATCGGCGCGATCATTACGAAGCCGAAGTCGATCTGATGCAGATGCTGACGCGGATCGCGCAGGGACGCAAGGAGCGCGAGATCGATCCAGCGGTGTCGGCGCTCAGGACCTGCAGCGCAGAGGCCGAAGCAGATCCGCGCATCTCCAAGGTCGCGCGCGATCGGATCGCGGCGATGCACGATTTCGTTCGCGAGATCGACGATTGGTATCAGCAGATGATCGCCGTGCCGCCTGGCCGGCTGATGTTGCTGATCCGCATGGGGAAGCGCGTGCTGCGCTTCCTGCCCAAGGCGAAGGGCGAGTGAAAGGAGCCGGCAGTGGCGACGGTCTGGCGCGAAGCAGTGGCAAGGCAGGGGACCGTGGCTGGCGGGTTCGAGCGGCTGCTCGGGCGCGCGGCGTGGTTGGCATTGCCGGGCGCAGTGCGCGAGCGCTTCCTGCGGCGGATCGAAACCGGCGATTGCGTGAGCTATGTCGGGCGGGTGGTGGAATGCCGCATGTCTGTTGCCGGACGCGTGCTGGCGCAGATTGCGCGCCTGGTTGGAGCGCCGCTGCCGCTGGGGACTGACGTGGGCGTTGCCGCGAGCGTGAGCGTCACCAGCGATGATGGGCGGATCAATCAATATTGGACGCGGCAATATGGGCGGCGCCGGGGCTTCCCCCAGGTCATCCACAGCGCCAAGCGCTTCGCCGGGCCGACGGGACTTGAGGAGTATCTGGGGCGCGGCATCGGCATTGCGCTGCGGCTTCGCGTCGAAGGCGGCGTGTTGCTGTTTGAAGGCGATCATTATTTTGTTCAGCTGCTCGGCCTGCGCGTGCGGCTGCCGCTCTGGGCCGAGCCGGGGCGGCTGACAGTCGGCCATCGCGACTTGGGTGACGGACGCTTCGTGTTCGGCCTCGATCTGGTCCATCCACTGCTGGGCGAGCTGATTCATCAGAACGCAGTCTTCATGGATCCGGCATGAGCCGCATCCTGGTCATTGGCGGCTATGGCGGGTTCGGCGCGCGGCTGGTGCGGCGGTTGCTGGCCAATGGGCATCAAGTGCTGGTGGCGGGTCGGAACGGCGATAAGGCCGCGGCATTCTGCGCAGGGCTGGCGGGCGCCGAGCCAGTGGTCGCGGACCGGACCAATGGCATCGGCATGGTAATGGCGCGTGAGCGGCCCGATCTTGTCATCGACGCGGCGGGGCCGTTTCAGGGCAGTGGCTATACCGTGCCCGAGGCGTGCATCGCGATGCACATTCCGTATCTCGATCTGGCGGATTCGCGAGAGTTTGTCAGTGGATTTGCGCGGCTGGACAAGGATGCGGCGGCGGCCGGCGTCGCGATCGTGAGCGGGGCATCGAGCGTGCCGGCGCTCTCGGGAGCAGTCGCACGCGCGCTCGCGCCCCCGGGAATGGAGATTCGCCAGATCGACGTGGCGATCGGCGCTTCGAACCGGGCGGTCGCGGGGCCTTCGGTGGCGGCGGCGATCCTCTCTTATGTCGGCAAGCCGGTGCGGCTGTGGCGCGGGCGGCGCTGGGTGGATGCCACCGGGTGGCAGGAACTGCACCGCACGCGATTTGCGATTTCGGGCGAGGCGCCGCTCGATCGCTGGGTTGCGCTCGCCGAAGTGCCCGATCTCGATTTGATGCCGGCGGCAGTGCCGGGGCGGCCGGCAGTCACGTTTCGTGCGGGAACCGAGCTCAGCTTCCAGATGCTGGCGCTATGGTTGCTGAGCTGGCCGGTGCGCTGGAGCTGGATCGGCTCGCTCCAGGCTGCCGCGCCCTGGCTGTACAGGCTCCAGCGGCTCACCGCACGCGCGGGCAGCGATCGCTCGGCCATGTCGGTGACCCTCAAGGCCGAGCGCGTGGCGCGCCGCTGGATACTGATCGCGAGCGAGGGCGATGGGCCCGAGATCCCCACGCTCGCCGCCGAGCTTCTCGCGGAGGATTTGCTCGCCGGGCGCCTGCCGCCAAGGGCGATAGACGCGAGCGGACTGCTGACGCTCGACCGCTTCGAGCCGCTTTTCGCCAAGCTCGCAATCCGTCACGAGCTGACCGAATGGCCGGTGCTGCCGCTTTATGCGCGGGCAATGGGCGCGCGCTTTGCCGCCCTGCCCGAGCAGGTGCGGGCGATGCATGTCGTGTCCGGGGATGGCGGCGCGTCGGGCGAAGGCAGCGTGAAGCGGGGGCGGGGCCTTGCGCATCTGATCGGACGGATCATGGGGTTTCCGCCCGCGGGCGAATATCCGGTCCATGTCGCCTTTGTCGAGCATGGTGGAAGAGAGCGCTGGACCCGCGATTTCGGTGGGCACTGCTTCTCTAGCGAACTCGCCCAGGCCGGGCAGGGCGTATCCGAGCGCTTCGGCCCGCTGCGTTTCGTATTCGACTTGCCATCGGATGCGGAGGGTCTGCGGATGGAGCTGCGGGGTTGGACGCTGTTCGGCCTGCCGATGCCGCGCTTCTTTGGTCCGCGTATCGATGCGCGCGAATGGGTGGAGGAGGGGCGCTTCCGCTTCCAGGTCGACGTGTCGATGCCGGTGATTGGCGAGGTGGTGCGCTACACGGGGTGGCTGGAGCGGCAGTGAATGCGCCGCCAGGGCGACCTTATCGCAGCCAGCGAGTCATTGCCGGGAAGTCGGTGGTCATACCGTACCAGCGCAGCATCGGCACCCCGATGCCATCCCCAGCGGCATAGCTGGCGAGATAGGGCTCCCCACCGCCCTGATAGCCATGATCATGGAAGACGATCGCCGGGTCGAGCCCGATTTCGCGTGCTGCGGCATAGGACCAGGCCATCGCCGCCATCTCTTCGGCGGGATCGTCGGCAACTTCTTCGCCGCTGGCGCGCAGTTGTGAGTCGGTGACGGCGATATGCCCGGCTTCGTGGAGCAGGTCGCCCGGCCAGGGCAGATTGCCGGGATCGAAGACCAGCGCACCGCGGCGGACGGTCGCGCCGGGAAGCAGCGTGTCGGTCAGCGGCTCGGCGATCACCGGAATGCCGATCCGTTCGAGGAAGGCGAGGATGCGGGGAAGATCGGGATCAGCCATGCCGCGAGTGTAACGCATCGCCCCGATAGCAAAAGGGCGGCCCGTTGCCGGACCGCCCTTTCGTTTGTCGTAGAACCGAAACTTAGCGCTTCGAGAACTGGAAGCTACGACGGGCCTTCGCCTTGCCGTACTTCTTGCGCTCGACTGCGCGGCTGTCGCGGGTCAGGAACCCGGCGGCCTTGACCGGCGCGCGCAGGATCGGCTCGAAGCGAGTCAGTGCCTGGCTGATGCCGTGCTTGACTGCGCCGGCCTGGCCCGAGAGGCCGCCGCCCTTGACGGTGCAGATCACGTCATACTGACCGGTACGCTCGGCGACGCCGAACGGCTGATTGATGACGAGACGCAGCGTCGGACGCGCGAAATAGGTTTCCTGATCGCGGCCGTTGATCGTGATCTTGCCGGTGCCCGGCTTGATCCAGACGCGGGCGACGGCATCCTTGCGGCGCCCGGTGGCATAAGCGCGGCCGAGGCTATCGATGATCTTCTCGCGCAGCGGCATCGTCGGCGCGGCAGGAGCTGCCGGTGCGTTCATATACTCGTCTGCGGTCTGCGGTGCGGCTGCCGGAGCGGCCTGCGCTTCACCACCGGAAAGCGCGCCCAGATCGGAAAGGGACTGGCGATTGTCGGACATCAGTTGCCCACCTTGTTCTTGCGGTTCATCGACGCGATGTCGAGAACTTCGGGGTTCTGGGCCGCGTGCGGATGCTCGCTGCCGGCGAAGATGCGAAGGTTGCGCATCTGCTGACGGCCGAGCGGGCCGCGCGGGATCATGCGCTCGACTGCCTTTTCAAGCACGCGCTCTGGGAAACGGCCTGCCAGCACCTTGGCTGCAGTGATTTCCTTGATGCCGCCGGCATAGCCGGTGTGCTTGTAATAGACCTTGTCGGCGAGCTTCTTGCCGGTGAACCGGATCTTGTCCGCGTTGATCACGACGACATTGTCGCCGCAATCGACGTGCGGGGTGAAGCTGGTCTTGTGCTTGCCGCGCAGGACATTGGCGATGATCGTTGCAGCGCGACCGACCACGAGGCCGTCGGCATCAACGATATGCCACTTCTTTTCCACTTCGTGCGGCTTGGCCGACTTGGTGGTCTTCATCAGCGCCTTCATCGGGCCGGACCTTTCGAATATGAAATGCAATCGCGCCAGCCCAAGGGCCAGCGCGGTTGGCGGCTCTTTGACGATTGGCCCTTCAGAAGTCAAGCAAATGCGCGGCTTTGCTGACGGGTATTATGATACCAGGCGCTAGCGGAGCCACTCGATCCGCAGCGCTTCGGACCGGTTTTCGCCCGCGGCACTGGCTTTGCGGCTGTTCACGATCGTGCGCGGCAAGCCGGTCGGCAGGTCGATCACGGCGGTGGATAGATCGACGATCGCCATTTGGTCGACCTTTGCCATTTCCCGCGCCAGACGTTCCTTCGCCGCCAAAGTGTCGGGCGGAAACTGCTCAGGCAGCTTCGCCATGAGCTTTCGAAGCAACTCCGGGTCATTCTCGGTGCGGACTTCGATCGTGGCGGTCTTTCCCGGATCCAGCGCAGTCATGGTCACGATAATTTGTTGGAGGATCGTCCCCCCGAGCAACGGCACCGGCTGCTCGGCGGATTCGGTGACGGACTTGCCGATCTGCATCGAGATGCCGCCCCAATTGAGCACTGGCGCGATATTCTTGAGCAGCACGCCCGTGGCGGCTTCGGCATCGAGGCGCTCGAACATTGCGCGCACCTGGGCCGAGATCTGCGCGGACTGGGCCGTGCTCTCTCCCTGCGCGGCCAATGCGACGCCGCTGTCGACCATGCCGAGGATTTTGGGGAGCAGTGCATCCCATTCGCGGACGCGCAACAGGCCACCATCCTCGTCAAGGTCGAAGGCGATGGGCGCGCCGGTGAACGGCGTAACCATCGGCGCAGCCGCCGGGTGTCGCATCTCGGGCGGAAGCGAGCCGGGGTCCATTCGCCAGTGCAGGATGAAGCCTTGGCCGCTGCGGGCAAAGCGCATCTCCTCGATCCACGAAGCCGTCAGCATGGGACGGCCGGCAACACTCTTCGACTTGGTGATGCGGAAACGCAGCGTGGTATCGAGGGGAGGGGCGAAGGGGATGTCGATTTCTGCAGCCGGCGCGCTGACCGCCGTCTGCGCAAAGGCGGGCATGGCCGACATCGCAGGCGCTAGAGCCAGCAGGAAGGCGATAGCTCGCATCAAATCGTCTCCGCCTCGATCCAGGCTGCCGCGGCATCGCTGGGAGTGACGCTCCAGCTCTCGATCACGGGCAACTCGTAGCTGTGCAATTCGGCGATCCGTGCGCGTAGCCGGCCGGCCATCATCGCCCGGGTCTTGAACAGGGCCGGCACTTCCTCGGCGCGCTCGGTGCGGCCTTCCCAGCGGTAGATTGAAGTGCAGGGAGCGAGGATATTGACGCAGGCGGCGAGGCGCTCGCTGGTCACCGTCTCGGCAACGCGCTCGGCCTCGGCCTTGCTGGGAAACGTGGCATAGACGAGCGCGGTGTCGCTCACCGCGCCCGGCCGAGCGCGTGCATGCCCCAGACGGCGGCGATGACCAGCAATGCTCCGACCAATTGGTGGAGGACGGCGAGCGTGAAGTTCATCCCTGTCATCACGGTAGCGATGCCGAGCAGGATCTGCGTGCCGAACGCGCTGTGGATCGCGATCGAGGCGCGGCGATCGGTCCGGCGGACGACGCGCGCCAGCACGACCAGGACCAGCACCACCACCCACGCCCACCAGCGATGGACGAAATGGACGATCGCCGGATCGTTGAACAACGCGCCGAAAAAGCTCTGGCCGGCAATGGTCGCGCCGGGGAACAGGCGCCCGTTCATCAGCGGCCATTGATCGGTGACCAGCCCAGCATTGAGCCCCGCGACCAGCGCCCCGAACAGCAATTGGACGAACAGGACCAGGCCTGCCACCGCCGCCAGCCCGGTAAGATGCGCGGGCCGGGCATCGGATCGGCGGGCGAGTGCGCGCAGATCGAGCGCGGTCCAGACGATCCCGGCAAGCGTGAACAAGGCGACGAGCAGATGCGTCGCGAGGCGGACATGGCTGACATCGGTTCGCTCGCTCAGCCCCGATTGCACCATCCACCAGCCGACCGCACCCTGAAGCCCGCCGAGCAGGAGCAAAGCGACCAGCCGCCAGCCATAGCCGCGCGGGATCTGCTTCTTGATCCAGAACCAGAACAGGGGGAGCGCGAAGGCGAGCCCGATCAGCCGCCCGAGCAGGCGATGCAGATATTCCCAGAAGAAGATCGCCTTGAAGCCCGCAAGCGTCATGCCCTGGTTGAGCTGCTGATATTCGGGGATCCGCTGGTAATTGGCGAATTCGGCCTGCCACTGTGCCTCGCTGAGCGGCGGGACGATGCCCGAGATCGGCTTCCACTGGGTGATCGAAAGGCCCGATTCGGTGAGGCGGGTGATCCCGCCCACCAAAACGATCAGGACGATCAGGCCCGCGACGAAGAACAGCCAGTTGGCGAGGGCGCGGGGGCGAGTTTGCGAAGACTGGAACACCCGTCATGCCTTAAGAGCGATGCGCGGAATTGGCCAGTCCCGGACGGGGCGGTCAGCCTCTCGGCAGGGCGGCGATCAGCGCCAGCGTCTCGGCCTGGCTGCGCGTGCCGCATTTGAGAAAGATGCGCTGCAGATGGTTGCGCGCAGTATTGTACGACATGCTCGCAGTGGCGGCGGCATCCACCAGCGTCGTCGATGAAATCAGCGCCAGCGCCAGATCGGTTTCGCGCACGCTGAGGCCGAACAGGTCCTGAAGCAGCCTCGCTTGCGGCGCTGGCGCGGGGGCAAGTTCATGGATCTGGATGGCGCATGCGCTGCTCATCGTTCCGAGGCATCCCGCGCTGGGTGGCGTCGGGATGATGCGCACGACCAGCGGCCGCGCGTTCGCGCCACGGCTGATCAGGGTCTGGCCTCCAGGCCGCGCCGACGCCGCCTCGCTCGCCGAGGCCGTTGCCGAGACGATCAATTGCTGAAGCCGGCGATTTTCCGGGCCGCGGCTCGCGGCGATGCTCTTGTCGTGCCACCGCAGCCCCAATCCCAATGCCAGGATCGCCTCGGCGGCGGGGTTCGCGAAGGTCACCCTTCCGCTATAATCGAGCAAGATCACGCCATCCGCCTTCGAGGCCATCGCCGACAGGAGCGCATCCTGAGTCACCGCAGAGCGTGCCAGCAGTTCGCCCAATGCGACAGCCTGCTCGATGTGCGGAGCGAGCCGCCGCATTGCCGCGATCGCCTCTTCCGAAGCCTGACCGTCCCGCTCGGTGCTGAGCAGGGTGAACATGCCGGCCTGTTGGCGGGGAAGCCGGAGCGAAAGGCCCAGTTGATAGGAGAGCCCGATCGCGTCGGCGGTGTATCGCACCCGCTCATCCCGCTGCATTTTCTCGACGTCGTACAGGCAGCGATCGAAATATAGCTGGCCCGGTGCGACGGACAGGAAATAGGGCGTGCGGGGATCATTGCGAAACGTCTCGCTGGCATAATAACGGTTGGCGAAATCGTCGTCGGCGCCATAGGCCTCGGCCCGGATATGCGCAGCGCCCTCATCGACGACGACGAGAACCCCGGCCTGATGCCCAAGGTGGTCGGCGACCGGCCCTACGGCCGATCGCCACTCCTGCTGCCCTGCCGCCGCACTATATAAAGCGGCGACGCATGCATCATGCTCGTCCAGACTCAGCACGCTCGGCGTTCCCCATCACCTGCGTAACTCTGCAATTATAGCGCAAGCGTAATGAAAGAGCGAGAGCCGAAGCTTTACGCCTTGGGCGAGCAATTGCAGGCGCTGGCCAGCTTCTTGGCGGGATCCGAGCGGGCGCCAAGCTCGGTCTTGCCCGGGCATGCCGTGGTCACCTGGCCGGATACATTGAGGCCGGTCACCGTGCTGAGATTGTAGACGACTATGCGGAGCACATGCGTGCCGGGCGTGACCCCGGTGATCGTGAAGGGCGTGACGCCGCCGGGCTGGAAGCCGAGATTGGCCGACCCCGCGGATACTGCGACCGGATTGTTATCGAAGGTGACCGTCGCCCTGTTATCGGCAGCGAAGCGCCCCTCGATCGACACCTGCGGCCCGATGACGCAGCGCGGCACTTCGATGATAAGTTCGTAGGTGTAGTTGCCGACGCCCGTTGGCGCGCCGGTTGGACCCACCCATTTGCTGCCCGGAAGTGCCGTCCATGCCGGGTTGCCGGCGGCAATGACCGGCGTAAGCGTGGTGCCGCCCGCGGAATTGGCCGCGCGCCAGGGGGCCGTGCCGGTGGAGATCGAGGCCGTGGGCTTGCTGCCGTCCAGGCATTTGCAGCAGACTGCGCGAACGGTTCGCGCTCCCGCTGCCTGCGCGACGCCGGGCGCGGGCGCGCTTGCCGAGATCAGAGCGAAAGAGGACACGGCTATCAGCGCCGAAGCGAACTTGTGCAGCATTGGTCAGCTCCCCGAATGCGGGCCACCCACACGGTAGCCCAGAGAGCCGGCATGTTCGCTCGGGGGAGCCTTGGAAGTCGATCCGTCCCGGTTAGTGCAATTGCACTATGCCGGTTTCAGCCAGCTCGGCGCCGTTTAAGCCCGCGCGCCGCCCTCGGCTGCGGCTTCGTTGTAGCGCAGCGCCTTGAGCACGGTTTCGATGATCGCATCCGCATCCAGCCCCGCCTCGGCATATTGCTTCTCGGGCTTGTCCTGATCCTGGAACACATCCGGCAGGCGCAGCGTGCGCAGCTTGAGGCCACCATCGATCAGGCCCTGATCGCTGGCCATGGTCAGAACGTGCGCGCCGAGGCCACCGACTGAATTTTCCTCGATCGTAACCGCGACTTCATGGCTGGTGAGCAGGCGGCGGATCAGGGCTTCGTCGAGCGGCTTGGCGAAGCGGAGGTCGGCGACCGTCGTGCTCAGGCCCTTCGCCTCCAGCGTGTCGGCGGCCTTGAGCGCTTCGCCCAGCCGCGTGCCGAGTGAGAGGATCGCGACGGTCTTGCCTTCGCGAACCAGCCGCCCCTTGCCGATCTCAAGCAGCTGCGGCGTCTCGGGGAGCGCGACGCCGGTGCCGTTGCCGCGGGGGTAGCGCAGTGCGATCGGGCCGCTGTCATATTCGACGGCGGTATAGGTCATGTGGACGAGTTCGGCTTCGTCCGCGGGCGCCATCACGACGAAATTGGGGAGCGTCGCCAGATAGGTGACGTCGAAGCTCCCGGCGTGGGTGGCGCCATCGGCACCGACCAGCCCGGCGCGGTCGATCGCGAAGCGGACGGGGAGGTTCTGGATCGCGACGTCATGGACGACCTGGTCATATGCCCGCTGGAGGAAGGTCGAGTAGATCGCGCAGAACGGGCGCATCCCCTGTGCGGCCAGGCCGGCGGCGAAGGTCACCGCGTGCTGCTCGGCGATGCCGACGTCGAAGGCGCGGTCCGGATGCGCCTTGGCGAATCGGTCGACTCCGGTGCCCGAGGGCATGGCCGCGGTGATCGCGACGATGCGCGGATCGGTCTCGGCGAGCTTGGCGAGGGTTTCGCCGAACACGTTCTGATATTGCGGCGGTCCTGGAGGCGCCTTGTCCTGCGTGCCCGTGATGACATCGAACTTCTGGACGCCGTGATATTTGTCGGCCGAGGCTTCGGCCGGGGCATAGCCCTTGCCCTTCTTGGTGACGACATGGACGAGGATCGGGCCGTGCTCGCTGTCACGGGCATTTTCGAGCACCGGGATGAGGTGGTCGAGATTATGGCCGTCGATCGGGCCGACATAATAGAAGCCGAGCTCTTCGAAGAGCGTGCCGCCGGTGACCATGCCGCGGGCGAATTCCTCGGCCTTTTCGGCGGCGTTGTGGACGCGCTTGGAGATGCGGCGGATCGCGCGCTTAGCGAAGCTGCGCAGGCCGAGATAGTTGGACGACGAGACGGTGCGCGCAAGATAGGCGGAGAGGCCGCCGACGGGAGGGGCGATCGACATGTCGTTGTCGTTGAGGATGACGACGAGGCGATTGCCCGCAGCCTCGGCGTTGTTCATCGCCTCATAGGCCATGCCTGCAGACATCGAGCCGTCGCCGATCACTGCGATCGCCTTGCCGGGCTTGTCGTTGAGCTTGTTGGCGATCGCGAAGCCGAGGGCCGCGCTGATCGACGTGGACGAATGCGCCGCGCCGAACGGGTCGTATTCGCTCTCGCTGCGCTTGGTGAAGCCCGAGAGCCCGCCGCCCTGGCGCAGCGTACGGATGCGGTCGCGGCGGCCGGTGAGAATCTTGTGGGGGTAGCACTGATGGCCGACGTCCCAGATCAGCCGGTCCTCGGGGGTGTTGAACACATAATGGATGGCAGTGGTCAGCTCGACCACGCCTAGCCCCGAGCCGAGATGGCCCCCAGTGGTGCCTACCGCGCTGATCGTCTCGACGCGCAACTCGTCGGCGAGTTGGCGGAGTTGTTTGGGATCGAGCTTGCGGAGGTCGGCGGGCGTATCGACAGTGTCGAGCAGCGGCGTTTTCGGAAGATCAGCCATTTGACCGCACTTACTCCTGCACATTCACACTGTCGATTGGCTAACGCACGATGCGTCGACCGGCCCCGAAATGAAGCAGTGCAATGCAGATATCATGAGGGACGGCTGAGATTTCGGTGAAATGCTCAGTCGCAGTCGGCGCATTTGCCGCGGACTTCGATCACGGGACGCTCGGGGGAGAAACCGGTGCCCTTGGCTGCCGAACGCACCGACTTGGTGATCACATCATCGTCGATATGGGTGGTCTGGCCGCACGAATCGCAAACCAGGAAGATGCAGTCGTGCAGGCAATCCGGGTGGGTGTTGGCCATATAGGCATTGGCGCTCTCGACGCGGCGGGCGAGGTTCGAGCCGACGAACAAGTCGAGGATGCGATAGACGCTGTTCGCGGCGACACGGCGCCCCTCAGCCTTGGAGACCGCCTCGGCGATGTCATACGCCGAGGCCGGCTTGTCGAACCCGGCAAGTGCTTCGAACACGCGCTCGCGCATCGCAGTCCATTGCTCGCCGGACTTTTCCAGCGTGGTCTGGGCGGCGCGGGTGAGGTTCTGGCCCTCGTGCTCGTGATGATCGTGGGCGTGCATGATTTGGATTTAGGCGCGCCTGCGGCTTGCCGCAAGTTAGCGACTCAATAGGTCGCGCGGCGGTTCAGATCGTGGCCGAGCGCGACCAGGCTGACCCCGACCAGCGTCCAGAAGATCTCGAACTCGCCATGCGGCAGGCTGAGCGCGCCGGCCATGATGCCGAGGCCGAACGATCCCACGACTGCGGGCATCATATAGCCGTGCATGAAGATGCCCCGGCCGAGCGCGAGAATGCCAAAGCCGATCGCCAGCGTCAGGCCAACCTCATGGATCACCGGGCTCAGCAAGCCGCCCGCCGACGAGATCAGCGTGAGCAGAATCGTGGTGGTCAGGCAATGCACCAGGCACAGCCCGCTCACTCCGATCGCGATGCGATCGAAGCGCGTGTCTATCGAGCCCCAGAAACGGGCCAGCGGGAGACTCACGGGCATGGGAGCTCATATAGACCGGGATAGGTAAAGGTACAACATATCATCGCGAGGAAATGTGTGGGGCCGTGAGGCGTTCCATCAAGCCAATTTGATTTTAGTCACCCCCGCGAGGGGGTGGGCTTAGCCCAATAGTCCGTGCGTCTTGGCCCAGGCGAGATAGAGCTCCGGCCAGGAATGCGCGGGCAACCCTTCGGTCCGCCGGCCCCAGCCAAAGCCGTGGCCACCTTTCTCGAAGATATGCGTCTCGACCGGCACGCCCGCGGCCTTGAGCGCGGCGCGCAGGCGGATGCTGTTGTCGACAGGGACGGTCTCGTCATCCTCGGCATGGACCAGGAAGCAGGGCGGCGTGGCACTGGTCACGAGGCGTTCGGGCGAATGTTCGCGCGCAGTTTCCGCTCTGGCACCGGGGCCGAGAAGCTGGCTGCGCGAGCCGCCATGGGCGATCGCCGGATCCATCGACACCACCGGATAGATCGGCGCGGCGAGCATCGGGCGCGGATCAAGTGTGTCGGCGGCATCCACGGGCACATAGGTCTTGCGCGCGAAGCTGGTGGCGAGGCTGGCGCACAGATGCCCGCCCGCGGAAAAGCCCATCGCCGCGACGCGCTTCGAATCGACGCGAAACTCCGCGGCGCGCGAGCGGATCAGCCGCATCGCGCGCTGGGCATCAGCCAGCGGCGCGTTCATCCGGTCGTGCCAGCCCTCGCCCGGCAGCCGGTAAAACAGCACGAACGCGCTGATCCCCCGCGCGGCCAGCCACGGCCCGAGCTCATAGCCTTCCTTGTCGAGCACGACACGCTGATATCCGCCGCCAGGGATGATCAGCACCGCCGCGCCGTTCGGCTTCTTGGCGCGAAATACGTCGAGCCGGGGCGTGCGGATGCGATCCATCGCGCGATCGGGAAAGCCCAGGTCCTTCGACCGTGCCCAGACATGATCGTCGAGTGCCGGGTTCGTCAGCCCGGGCGCTTCGCCGGGCCACAGATTGAAGCTCGCATCCGGCTTGACCGGTCCCTTCACCGCGCGCGCCTGCGCGGCAGGAGCGAGAGCCATGCCGGCGAGCCCGGCGGCGAGAAGGTCGCGGCGATCCATGTGCCCATCTGTGCCGCTCGCGCCCCGCCCGCGCAATCGCTATGAGGCGGGCAGTTGGAGGAACCGCATGTTGATTACCCTCGCGCTCGCCGCGTCGCTCGCTCTGGACGACGGCTACGACACTTGCATGGACAAAGCGGTCACCAATCCCGACTTCGTCGCGTGCGGCACGGCGCTGCTCGAGCGGCGCGACGCTGCGCTCAACACGGCGTGGAAGTCCGCGGTCGCCGATCTCGACGCGCCCACCAAGGCGGCTCTGCTCGAAGAACAGCGGCTATGGCTCGCCTTTCGCGACAAGAGCTGCCGATACTGGACGACGGGAGCGTTCGGCCGCGAAGGGCAGGCGGTGCATTTCTACACCTGCCGTGCCGCTATAATCGACGCGCGCAACGAATATCTCGGAGAAATGGGCAGCACAGGCGCAGAATAGGCCGGGTGGCGCTCTAGGGCACGCCACCCGGCCAAGCCCGCTAGCCCTATCTAGGGTTTCGCGGGCGGGTTGCCAGTCCGATGCGGCCACTCGGCCATGAGGTGCGGCCAATCACGAGCGCGCATCACGCCTTGGCGCCGAGATAATGCGATTGCGCGGCATCGGTCGCGTTGATCGCCAGCAGCGAACGCGCTTCGGCCGCCGAGCGGATGCGGCCGCTGCGATCCGAGGCGGTATCGAGCACGCGATCGAGCAATTCCTGGCCCTCGTGCCACCAGCCGATCCCGCTGGCGGCATTGAGATGTCCCTGCGGTCCGGCGTCGACGAAGTAGCTCCCCCAGCTCCGCGCCATCGCCTGCGCCCGATCCGGCGCGACCCAGGGATCGTCGCTGCTCGAAACGACGATCGATGGAAAGGGCAGGGGGCCGGAAGGTATCGGGCTGAAGCCGCTCAATTCCGGCCGCGCGCCCGGCCGGGCAACGTCGGCGGGCGCCACCAGCAGCGCGCCGACGACCGGCCAGCCAAACGGCTGCCCCGAAAGCTCGGCCCACCAGGCGACGGCCAGGCAACCGAGGCTGTGCGCGGCGAGCACCACCGGCGCCTGTGCCTGGCGGATCGCCTGGTCGAGCTTGGTCACCCAGGCATTGCGATGCGGCGTATCCCACATGCCGAGCTCGACGCGGCTCGTATCGGGCCGCGATTGCTCCCACAGCGTCTGCCAGTGCGAAGGCCCCGACCCGCCCAGGCCGGGGACGGTGAGAATGATCGGCGAATGGTCGTCATGGGGGCTGAAGATCGTCATAATCCGCTCTCTTACGCGAGGGATGGCCGGACCTCTTTTCTATTCCCATTAATTTAATAGGCAATAGCCGCTGCGGTGGAGCGAAGCGCGCATGCGGCGATCGGATTTTCCGTCTTCGCAGGGAGCGCTTTCAGCGCGCGTAAAGCGCCGCTTCGGCTGCGCGGCGGCGAGTGAGGCCGGCCATCACCTTGCCCGCGGCCTTGTTCCACTTGCCGAATTCGGCGGCAGCGCCGGCATAGTCCCCGGCCTTGTGCTTGCGCAGCAGCGTGCTGCTCTGCAAATTCCCCACGCCGACATTATAGGCAAAGCTGGTCAGCGCATCGAACTGGTTCTGCGATGTCTTGGCGCCGGCCAGGGCGTTAGACACGCCAGCGGCGAAAGTCGTCAGATGCGCGGAAAAGCGGTCGTCGCATTGCTGCTGGCTCCAGATCACGCCCTTCTTGATGTCGTTGCCCGTGGAGCCCCAGCCGATCGTCCAGGGATCGCCGCCGGTTCCCGGATCCGGATAGGCGACGAAGCTGCCATCGGCCTGGCGCTTCGCGCAGCCTTCGAATTCCTGGATCAACGACACGCAATCTGGACTTGGCGTCACCGGCTTTCTCCCCTGATTCCCGGACCAAGCAACGGAAATATCACATTGAAACCGGCTCCGTTACGACTTGTGCGTCCGCATCGGTTGCACCTGCGCACGGGCGGCTTCATAGGGGCGCATGGCCAAGCAGCGCGCCGATCAGATGCTCGTCGATCGCGGGCTGGCGGAGAGCCGGACACGCGCTCAGGCGCTGATCATGGCGGGGCTGGTCTTCGCCGGTGACCGCAAGGTCGACAAATCTGGCCAGACCTTCCCCGAAGACATTGTGCTCGACGTGCGCGGGCGCGATCATCCCTGGGTCTCGCGCGGCGGCATCAAGCTGGCCCATGCGCTCGCCCATTTCGGCTGGGACGTCAGCGGCGCTGTCGCCATCGATGTCGGCTCCTCGACCGGCGGCTTCACCGACGTGCTGCTGACCAATGGCGCGGCGCGAGTTTATGCAGTCGATAGCGGCACCAATCAGCTCGCCTGGAAGCTGCGCCAGAATCCGCGCGTGCTCGTCCATGAGCAGACCAGCGCGCGGGTGTTGACTGGCGCCCACATCCCCGAGCCTGTCGACCTGATCGTCTGCGATGCCAGCTTCATCGGCCTGGCTAAGGTGCTCGACGTGCCTTTGGGCTTCGCTGCTCCCGGCGCCAGGCTGCTGGCGCTTATCAAACCGCAATTCGAGGCCGGGCGCGACGAAGTGGGGAAGGGCGGGGTGGTCCGCGATCCCGAGATCCATTCGCGCGTATGCCGCGAAGTTGCCGATTGGGTAGTCAGCCGCGGCTGGCAGGTGGCGGGCGTGGTCGAGAGCCCGATCACCGGGCCCGAGGGAAATGTGGAGTTTTTGATTGCTGCGGTGCGGGAAACATCCGTGCAATCGCTTGCGTTTAACGAGGGCCACGAATAGCCCATACGGAAATCATGCGAAATTTATTGGGATTGATCGCGCTTGCCGCGATGACAGCCGGATGCTCGGGAGGCGGCAGCTCCCAGACGAAGGGCCGCGAGGCGCCGCTCGTGACTGCGGCGGCGGCGGAAACGATGCGCTTCGTCGAGCGGATCGATGCCGTCGGCACGGCGCGCGCCAACGAG
Organism: Sphingomonas sp. AC522; assembly: GCF_979258125.1. Lineage (NCBI taxonomy): Bacteria > Pseudomonadati > Pseudomonadota > Alphaproteobacteria > Sphingomonadales > Sphingomonadaceae > Sphingomonas > Sphingomonas sp. AC522. The sequence goes on along the minus strand of NZ_OZ409836.1, from coordinate 3,220,096 downwards.
CAGGTAACGCTCTCCGCCCCGGTCACCGAGCGGATCACGCGGCTTAATTTCGATGATGGCGATTTCGTCCAGCGCGGCCAGATCATCGCCGTGCTCGCGGCGGGGCAGGAGAACGCCCAGCTCGCCGAAGCCGGCGCGCGGGCGCGTGAGGCGCGCCAGCAGCTCGATCGCCTCCAGCAACTCAAGTCGCGCGGTTTCGCCACCAACAGCGCCGTCGACACCCAGGTCGCGCTGGCGGGCCAGGCTGGCGCGCAGGCGGCCCAGGCACGCGCATCGATCGGCGACCGCGTGATCCGCGCGCCCTTCTCGGGCTGGGCCTCGCTTCGCAACATCTCGGCGGGCGCAGTTGCTAGCGCCGGCACCGAGATCGCGCAGATCAGCGACATCTCGAAGATCAAGCTCGACTTCGCCGTGCCCGAGACGCTGCTCGCTCAGGTCAAGCCGGGGCTGGTGATCGAGGCGCGGGCCGCGGCCTATCCCGACCAGCCTTTCCGCGGCACGGTCGCGACGATCGACGCAGTGCTCAACGCCGAAACCCGCGCCGCCACGGTGCGCGCGATTCTCGCCAATGGCGATCGCAAGCTGAAGCCTGGGATGCTGCTGTCGGTGACGATCGAGAGCGCCGCGCGCGATTCGCTGGCGGTGCCCGAACTCGCAGTGGTCGGCGAAGGCGAGCAGAGCTTCGTGTTCGTCATCGACGGCGACAAGGCCAAGCGCGTGCCGGTCAAGACCGGGTTGCGCCAGCAGGGCAAGGTGGAGATTCTCGAAGGGCTCCAGCCCGGCCAGCGCGTGGTGACCGAGGGCGTGGTCAAGATCGCCGATGGCCAGAAGGTCCGCCTTGCCGGTGCCCCCGGCGCCAAGCCCCAGGCGAAGTAGCAGCAAGTGCTGATTTCGGACCTCTCCGTCCGCCGCCCGGTATTCGCCGCGGTCATGTCGATCCTGCTCGTCATTGTCGGCGTGGTGGGGTTCTTGTCGCTGTCGGTCCGTGAATATCCCGATACCGATCCGCCGATCGTCTCGGTCCAGACGACCTATACCGGCGCTGCCGCCAGCGTCATCGAGGCGCGGATCACGCAGGTGCTCGAAGAGCAATTGTCCGGCGTCGAGGGCCTCCAGACGATCACCTCGCGCTCGCGCGACGGCAATTCGGACATTTCGGTCGAATTCCGCCCGGGCCGCAATATCGACGTGGCGGCCAACGATGTGCGCGATCGCGTTTCGGCCGCCGCCAATGATTTGCCGGAAGATGCGCTCGCGCCGCAGGTGCGCAAGGTCGATGCCGATGCGTCGCCGATCATGTTCATCACGGTCAGCCGCCCGGGCTGGACCCAGCTGCAATTGTCCGATTGGGTCGATCGCAACCTCACCGATCGCTTCGCCAATATCGATGGCGTGGCCCGCGTGTTCGTCGGCGGCGAGGCGCGCCCGTCGATGCGCGTCTGGCTCAATCCGGGCAAATTGGCGGCCTTCCGTCTGACGCCGGGCGATGTCGAGACAGCGCTCCGCAACCAGAATGTCGAGCTTCCGGCCGGGCGGCTGGAATCGGGTCAGCAGAACACCACCTTGCGCGTCAATCGCCCGTTCCAGAGCCCGGAAAGCTTTGCGAGCCTCGTCGTCGGGCGCGGCGCGGACGGCTACCAGGTCAAGCTGGGCGACGTCGCCCGCGTCGAGCAGGAAGCAGAAAACCCCTATTCGCGCTTCCGCGTCAACGGTGCGCCCTCGGTAGGCCTCGGCATCGTGCGCCAATCGGGTGCCAACACGCTGGCAGTCGCGGATGCCGCCAAGAAGATGATGGAAGATCTTCGTCCGGGCCTGCCCCAGGGAATGACGCTCGACGTCGGCTCGGACGATTCGCAGTTCATCGGCCGTGCCATCGAAAGCGTATGGCACACGCTGGCCGAAGCTGCGGTGCTCGTCGTGCTGGTGATCTTCCTGTTCCTGGGAAGCTGGCGCGCAACGCTCATCCCGGCGATCACCGTGCCCATCTGTCTGCTCGGCGCCTGTGCGGTGCTGTGGCTGTTCGGCTTTTCGATCAACCTGCTGACCTTGCTCGCACTGGTGCTCGCGATCGGGCTGGTGGTCGACGATGCGATCGTAGTGCTCGAGAATGTCTATCATCGGATCGAGCAAGGGGAGCCGCCACTGGTCGCTGCCTATAAGGGCACGCGCCAGGTCGGCTTTGCCGTAATTTCAACGACGCTGGTGGTGATCGCGGTGTTCGTGCCGGTGTGCTTCCTGGCCGGGCAGACCGGGTTGCTGTTCCGCGAGCTGGCCGTGGCGATGATCGGTGCCCTGGCCTTTTCGGGTTTCCTGGCGCTCAGCCTTACGCCGATGCTGTGTTCGAAGCTGCTGCGCCATCAGGAGCGCGGCAAGTTCACCGGCTGGGTGGATCGGCAATTCGGCAAGGTCGAGAACCTCTACGGCCGCGGGCTCGATCGTTCGCTGCGCAAGCCGCTGATCCCGTTGCTGGGTATCGTCGTCTTCCTCGCCGTCGCGGGGCTCGGCTATGCGACGCTGCGTTCGGAACTCGTGCCCGCCGAGGATCAGGGCATCGCCCAGGTCCAGGTCAGTGCCCCCGAGGGCACCGGCTTCGACCAGATGGACCGCTACATGACCGAGGCGCAGTCCAAGGTGCTGCCGCTGATCGATAAGGGCGCGGTTCGCACGATCATTACCCGCACGCCGGGCGGGTTCGGGGCCAGCGACGATTTCAACAGCGGTGCATTCACGGTGTTTCTCAAGCCCTGGGAAGATCGCGAGACGACGACGCAGCAAGTCGCGACCGAGCTCAACAAGATCCTCGCCGGGCTGCCGGCAGTGCGCGGCAACGCCCAAGTTCGCTCGGCATTGGGGCGCGGGCGCGGGCAGCCGATCGGCTTCGTGATCGCGGGCACCAGTTATGAGGATCTGGTCAAGGCGCGCGACCGCATCCTCGCCGCTGCCGCGCAGAACCCCGGAATCGTTAATCTCGATTCGGACTACAAGGAAACCAAGCCGCAGCTGCGCGTCGATGTCGACACTCAGCGTGCGGGCGATCTCGGCGTGTCGGTCGCCGATGTCAGCCAGGCGCTACAGACATTGCTCGGCTCGCGCCGGGTCTCGACCTATGTCGATCGCGGCGAGGAATATCGCGTAATCGTCCAGGCCGAGGAAAGCGATCGCGAGAATTTGTCCAACCTCGCTTCGATCTACGTCCGCGCGCGCGATGGCGGGCTGATTCCCTTGTCGAACCTCGTCACGACGCGCCAGGCGGCGGGCCCGCGCGATCTCGGCCGGTTCAACAAGCTCCGCGCGATCACGCTCCAGGGAGGCATCGCGCCCGGCTATTCGATGGGCGAAGCGCTGACCTTCCTGCAGGAGCAGGCCGCAGCCTCGCCCGAAGTGCTGGCCGTCGGCTATCGCGGCGAAAGCCAGGCATTTGTCGAGACAGGCGGATCGATCATCGCCGTGTTCGGCATCACCATCCTCATCGTTTATCTCGTTCTCGCCGCGCAGTTCGAGAGCTTCGTGCACCCAGGCGTGATCATCATGACCGTGCCTCTCGCCGTCGGTGGCGGACTGATAGGACTGATGATGACCGGGTGGTCGCTCAATCTATATAGCCAGATCGGAATTGTGATGCTGGTCGGGCTCGCCGCAAAGAACGGCATCCTGATTGTCGAGTTTGCCAACCAGCTACGGGACGAAGGCGCCGAAATCGCCGACGCCATCCGCCAAGCCGCCCAACGCCGCCTTCGCGCCATCCTGATGACGTCGATCGCTACCGTTGCAGGTGCAGTGCCGCTCGCGATCGCCGGCGGGGCGGGCGGGGCGGCGCGCGCCTCGATCGGCGTGGTCATCGTCTTCGGAGTCTCGATCGCCACGCTGATCACCCTGTTCCTAATTCCCATTCTCTACTCTAGGCTGGCAAAAAGAACGGGTTCGCCGGAGGCGGTGGGCCGGGCGCTGGATGCGGCACTGCAGAAAGAAACGGCGCCGCAGCCAGCCGAGTAGGGAGTTTTGCGAAGTTGAGGGAAATCGCATCCAAGGGACAGCTCAGGCTCGCTTTCCTGCGTTGGGCGGTGGTCACCGTTCCCTTCATCCTGCTGCTCGGCTTCACTTCGGGACGGCTGGCTCCGTCCGGCGACGAAAATCCATGGTTCGTGCGGCTGGTGAAGCCCGAGATCATGCCGCCGGGCTGGGCGTTTCCAGTGGCTTGGACGGTGCTCTACATCCTGCTCGGCTTGGCGCTGGCGATGATCATCAACGCGCGTGGATCGACGCTTCGTGGCCCGGCGCTCGTCGTCTTTGCGCTGCAGATGGCGGTAAACCTCACCTGGTCACCTGTATTCTTCGGGATGCACCAGGTCGTGCCGGCACTGATCATTATCGGCGTGCTGTTCGTGCTGGCGCTGATCACGGCGATCCTCTTCGCGCGGATTCGCATGGGCGCGGCGATATTGCTCATTCCCTATCTCGCCTGGATCGGCTTTGCCGGATATCTGTTGTTCCAGATCAACGAACTCAATCCGAACGCGGCAAGCCTTGTACCTTCGCGCTCGGCTGACCAAATCCAGATTCACTGAGTTCAGCTAGGAAGGCCGGAAATGCAGAGCGACAACCGTCTGTTCGACGATTTCGTCAAGTTCGTGAACGGTGCCGCGGGCACCATGGCTGGCATGGCGCGCGAAGGCGCGGACGCCACCCGCGAACGCGCCAAGGAATGGCTGGGCGGGCTCGATTTCGTCGGCCGTGAGGAATTCGATGCGGTGAAGGCAATGGCCGCAGCCGCGCGCGACGAGGCGGAGGAGCTTAAGAGCCGCATCGCCGCCCTCGAGGCGCAATTGGCGGCCAAGCCCAAGGCACCCAAGAAGCCTCCTATCGAGCTCTGAGGGAACCGAACCCCTTTTCCACAGCTTTTCGACAGGGTTGCAAACGGCGTTCTTGTGCCGTTCTCGTGCCGTTGGCTAAATCCCGCCCAGGCAGTTCGTCTGGGGGAAGGTGTTGATGTTGGACGAAGCCGAATACGAACGCGACGATGCCGCTCCCATCGATATGCTCGAGAGCTATTTCGCTGCGCATGGCTGGACCTTCGAGCGCGAGGACGAAGAGATCGTCGCGAAGGTCAAGGGCAGCTGGACCGAATATGAGCTGCGCGCGATCTGGCGCGAGGATGATGGCGTTCTCCAGTTCCTGGCCTTTCCGGATATCCGCGTGCCCGACGAGCGCCGCGCTGCGCTTTACGAAACGATCGGCCTGGTCAACGAGCAGCTGTGGATCGGCCATTTCGAATTGTGGTCGGCCAGCGGCATACTCCTGTTTCGCCACGCTGCGATGATCGACGGCGACCAGCCCAGCCTGAGCCTCGGCCAGGCCGAATTGCTGGTCGAGAGCGCAGTCGATGAGTGCGAGCGCTTCTACCCGGTGTTCCAGTTCGTCCTGTGGGGCGGCAAGACGCCTGCCGACGCAATGGCCTCGGCGCTGATCGAGACCCAGGGCGAAGCATGACGGGCACCGTGCCCGCCAGCATCTGGCTGATCGGGTGCGGCAACATGGCGGGCGCGATGCTGCGCCAGTGGATCGCCAGCGGCGTGCTCGATCCCGCCACCGTCTTCGTTGCTAATCGTCACGATCGCGAATTGCCGGAGGGCGTGCGCCAGGGGCGCAGCTTTCCAGAAGGACCGCTACCCGATGCCGTGATGCTTGGCGTCAAGCCTCAGCAGATCGACGCGGCCGCGGATGCGCATGGCAGCCGGATCGCGGGCGTGCCGATCCTGATTTCGATCCTCGCCGGCGCCGAGGAAGTGGAGCTCGCCAAGCGCTTTTCGGCCGAGGCGGTGGTGCGGGCCATGCCGAACCTCCCGGTCGCGATCGGCAAGGGCGTGACCACGCTATATTCTGCCGGCGCCGGAGCGGATGCGCGCCAATCTGTAGAAGCCCTGATGGCGCCTCTCGGGCTGGTGGAGTGGATCGACGACGAGGCGCTGTACGGCGCGTTCACGACCCTGCACGGTTGCGGCCCGGCCTTTGTCTATCGCTTCATCGATGCACTTGCCGAAGCGGGGACGAGCCTGGGGATGCCCCCCGAACAGGCGCAGCGGCTGGCGCTAGCCACGGTCGAGGGATCGGGGCTGCTCGCGGCACAGGCCGATCAGCCGCCGGCAACGCTTGCCGACCGCGTTGCCAGTCCCGGCGGATCGACTCGGCAGGGACTGAACGTCCTCGACCGCGACGACGCGCTCAAGACGCTGCTTCGCGAGACTCTTGCCGCTTCGGCACGCCGCGATGCAGAGATGGCCGCCGAAGCGCGCAAATAGCGGAACGCTCGTGCTTCCGGACGGTTTTGCTTCCGAATCAAATCAACGGAGGCGGAACATGACCACGACGACTGCGAAGCGCGGCAAGGACGGCCGCTTTACCGACACCAAGCGCAGCGGCCCCGGCAGCAGTTTCGGCGTGATCGCCGGTGCCGCCGCCGGCGGCGCGGCACTGGGCCTGCTCGCGATGCTTGGCCGCAAGGCGGCAGTGCAGGCGCCTACGGCGCTCGCGGGCAATTGGGACCAGGCGCTGGCGCTCGAGCACGAAGCCACCCGCAAGGTCTTCGACGCGCTGGAGGCGACCGACGAGACCAACACCACCAAGCGCTCGATGCTGCTCTCGCACCTCAAGCACGCGCTGATGAAGCATTCGATCGAGGAAGAGAATGTCATCTACCCTGCGCTCCGCGAATCCGGCCAGCGCGAGGCGGCGGACGCGCTCAACCAGGAACATGGCTATGTGAAGCAGTATCTCTATGAGCTGGAGAACATCCCCAACGCCTCGCCCGACTGGATGGCCAAGCTCAAGCAGTTCCGCGCCGATATCGAGACGCACATGCGCGAGGAGGAGGACGTCCTCTTCCCGGCACTGCGCGCGTCGCTGAGCGAAGAGACCAACAAGGCGCTCACGCTGATGATGAACAAAGAAGGATTCAAGGTCGCCTGATCGGGGGATCTTGCCGACGATAGCGGCTCCGCGGCGCAAGCTGCGGGGCCGTTCTTGTGTGTGCTGGTGCGGACGGCGGGACTCGAACCCGCACGCCCCGAGGGGCAGAAGATTTTAAGTCTCCGGCGTCTACCGGTTCCGCCACGTCCGCATGCCTGGCGAGGAAGCGCATGGGGGCGGGCAGGTCAAATGATTCGTGTGGTGAAACGCCTGATCAGGCCAGGATCTTCTCCGCATAGCGATCGGTGGCGCGGATCAGCTGGTCAAGGATGCCGGGTTCGGAGAAGGCATGGCCGGCGCCTTCAATCAGGTGGAAGTCCGCTTCGGGCCACGCCTTATGCAGTTCCCAGGCATAGCGCGCGGGGCATGGCATGTCGTATCGGCCATGGACGATCGTTCCCGGGATATCGCGCAGCCGGTGGGCGTCGCGCAGCAGCTGGCCGGGCTCGAGCCAGCAGCCATGGACGAAATAATGGGCCTCGATGCGGGCGAAGGCGAGTGCGAACTCGCCATCGTCATGCTGCGCGGTCATCGCCGGATCGGGCAGCAGCGTGATCGTCTCGCCTTCGAACAGGCTCCAGCTGCGCGCCGCCGCGATCTGTTCCTCGCGCGTGCCATTGGTCACGCGGCGATGATAGGCACCGAGCAGGTCGCCCCGCTCTTCCTCCGGGATCGGCGCTACGAAGCGCGCATATTTGTCGGGGAACAGCTCCGAGACGCCGAATTGATAGAACCAGTCGAGTTCGGGCTTGGAGGACATATAGATGCCGCGCAGCACGAGTTCGGTGACGCGCTGGGGGTGCGTTTCGGCATAGGCCAGCGCCAGGGTCGAGCCCCAGGATCCGCCGAAGACCAGCCATTGCTCGACCCCGGCGAGCTCGCGAAGGCGCTCGATGTCCGCAACCAGATGCCAGGTCGTGTTGGCTTCCAGCCCCGCATGCGGCGTGGACTTTCCACAGCCGCGCTGATCGAACAGCACGACATCGTAGAGCGCCGGATCGAACAGCCGTCGATGCGTGGGCGAAATCCCGCCGCCGGGTCCGCCGTGCAGGAAAACCGCGGGTTTGGCGCCGGGGGTCCCGCAGCGCTCATAATAGAGGGTATGGCCGTCGCCGACATCGAGCGTGCCGGTCGCATAAGGCTCGACGGGCGGATAAAGAGTGCGAAGCATATCTGGTCCTTCGCCATTTCGGTGCCGATGGAAAGAGTGAGTCGGCACGGTCCTCGGTCGCACGCGACCAGCTGAATAGAAAAAGGCCGGGAAAACCCGGCCTCGTTCAATCCCTTAGATCAACAGCGTCACACGTTCAGACGTGCACGCATTTCCTTGCCTGGCTTGAAATAGGGTACGCGCTTGGCATCGACCTCTACGGTCTCGCCCGTGCGCGGGTTGCGGCCGGTGCGGCCGTCGCGGGCACGGGTGGAGAAGGCGCCGAACCCGCGCAGCTCGACACGGCCATCGGCGGCGAGCCGATCGACGATTTCGTCGAAGAATACGGCAACGATCTTCTCGACTTCGCGGACGGAGAGCCCGGGATTGTCCTGAACCAGCAACTGAACGAGTTCCGAACGAATCATCCCAAAACCTCCCTTTGCGCAGCCGCTTTGCCGGCAACGCATCCCCCGGTCTCAAACCCTAGCCGTTTTCCACAACTTGCAGCAAGGCGAAGATGTCGGGCACGGCCAAGTTTTCGATGGTTTTTTACAAAAAATGAGGGAGCGGCCTGCGCCGCTCCCCCAAAACCGGTCTTACTTCTTTTCTTCGCGAGCCTTGAGGGCCTCGCCGAGGATATCGCCCAGCGACGCGCCCGAATCGGACGAGCCATATTGCTGCACGGCCTGCTTCTCTTCGGCGATCTGCATCGCCTTGATCGAGAAGGTCGGCTTCTTCGAACGATCGAAGCCGGTGACCATCGCGTCGAACTTCTGGCCGACCTGGAAGCGCTCGGGGCGCTGCTCGTCGCGGTCGCGGCCGAGATCGGTCCGCTTGATGAAGCCCGTCGCGCCATCGTCGCCCGCCTGAACCTCGAGGCCCGCGTCGCGGACTTCGAGAACGGTGACCGTGACGGTCGCATTCTTGTTGAGCTTGTCGCCCGAGACCGGCGATGCCGCCGACGACGGTCCGCCACGCTCAAGCTGCTTCATGCCGAGGCTGATGCGCTCCTTGTCGGGCTCGATCGCGAGGACCACGGCCTTCACGGTCTCGCCCTTGCGGTGCAGGTTGAGCGCGTCTTCGCCCGAAATGCCCCATGCGATGTCGGACATATGGACCATGCCGTCGACGTCGCCGTCCAGACCGATGAACAGGCCGAACTCAGTGGCGTTCTTGACTTCGCCTTCGACTTCCGAGCCAACCGGATGGGCCGCCGCGAAGGCATCCCACGGATTGTTCTGAGCCTGCTTGAGGCCAAGCGAGATGCGGCGCTTCTCGGGATCGACCTCGAGCACGATGACTTCGACTTCCTGCGAGGTCGAGACGATCTTGCCCGGATGAACGTTCTTCTTGGTCCAGCTCATTTCGGAGACGTGGACAAGGCCCTCGATGCCGGCTTCCAGCTCGACGAACGCACCATATTCGGTGATGTTCGTGACACGGCCCGAAAGCTTGGCGCCGACCGGATACTTCTCGGCTGCACCATCCCACGGATCGCTCTCGAGCTGCTTCATGCCGAGGCTGATGCGCTGCGTGTCGCGGTTGATGCGGATGATCTGTACCTTCACCGTGTCGCCGATGTTGAGCATCTCCGACGGGTGATTGACGCGCTTGTAGCTCAGATCGGTGACATGGAGCAGGCCGTCGATGCCGCCGAGATCAACGAACGCACCATAATCGGTGATGTTCTTGACGACGCCGTCGATCACCTGGCCCTCGGCCAGCGACTGGATCAGGCCCGAACGCTGCTCTGCACGCGTCTCTTCGAGAACGGCACGACGCGAGACCACGATGTTGCCGCGCTTGCGGTCCATCTTGAGGATCTGGAACGGCTGCTCGATGTCCATAAGCGGAGTCACGTCGCGAACCGGGCGGATATCGACCTGCGAGCCGGGAAGGAACGCCACGGCGCCCGACAGGTCGACAGTGAAGCCGCCCTTGACGCGGCCGAAGATGACGCCGGTGACGCGTGCGGTCTTGGCGAATTCGGTCTCCAGCGTGTCCCATGCGGCTTCGCGGCGGGCGCGGTCGCGGCTGAGCATTGCTTCGCCGTTCGCATTCTCGACGCGGTCGACATAGACCTGAACTTCGTCGCCGACCTTGAGATCTGCCTTCTGGCCCGGCGCTGCGAATTCGCGAAGCGGCACGCGGCCTTCGGACTTGAGGCCCACGTCGATGACGGCGAGATCGTTCTCGATGCCGGTGACGGTGCCGATGACGACGCGGCCTTCAAAGCTTTCTGCGCCGCCGAGAGTTTGTTCGAGGAGAGCCGCGAAATCGTCGCGGCTGGGGTTTGCCGTAGTGGCCATGTGGTTAGAGTTCCTGTGTCTTCATTTCCGGCCAACCGGTTGAATCCGGCGGTCTTTTGGCCGATGTACCGCGGCGGCCGAATGCCGGTCGCGGCATCCGTGCGAACAAAAGCGCGGGAGGACCAAAACGCGTCATAAGGATGCGAAAGGGCGCATCAGAGCGCCATGCCTCCCGCGAGCATTGCTCGCCGGACCGCGCGCCCTTAGCCGAACCGCCCCTCAGAGGCAAGCGCACCCGGCCATTGCGATCCGCGGCGGACAGTGCAAAGCGCACAGGCTACCAACCAGCACTAAGGCACCACGATGCATTTTGATCACGACGGCGAAACCTTCGAGGGCGGATCGATCTCGATCGACAACAAGAACTTCCGCAACTGCACCTTCAACAATGTGGTGATTCAGTATGCGGGCGGCCCGGTCGAGATGGTCGGGTCCTCGATGAACAATTTCTCGTTCCAGTTCGGCGGCGATCTCGCCCAAGGGCTGTTCACGCTCTTCCAGCTGTTCGGAACCGAAGGCATGATCCAGATCATCCGCGGCTTCACCAATCCAAGCCCCGGTCAGGTGGTCCTCAAGGTCTAGGAAGCGGCCTTCGCCTTCGCCGCCTCGACCAGCGCGACGGCGCGCTGGACGGCGGCGTCGATCGAAAGGAAGCTGGTATCGAGCAGCACCGCATCGGGCGCCTGGGTCATCGGCGCTTCGCTGCGGCGCGAATCGCGGTCGTCGCGCGCGCGAATGTCGCTCAGCACCTTGTCGAGGCTGGTGAGTATGCCGTTCTTGCGCAGCTCGAGGTGCCGGCGTTGGGCTCGGATCATCGGGGTTGCCTTGACGAACAGCTTCACGTTGGCATCCGGCGCGATGACGGTGCCGATGTCGCGCCCGTCGAGAACTGCGCCGCCAGGCTGGTGCGCGAACTTCTTCTGACGATGGAGCAGAGCGAGGCGCACGAGCGGGTGCGCGGAGACGATCGAGGCGGTCTTGCCGACATCGTCGGTGCGCAGCCAGGGATCGTCGAGCAGATAATCCTCGAAGCTGCAGGCCGAGACGGCATCGGCCTCCTTGGCGGGATCGAGCTCCTCGCGCATCACGGTCGCGGCGACGGCGCGATAGAGCAGGCCGGTATCGAGATGGGGCAGGCGATAATGCCGCGCGAGCGCGCGAGCGATGGTGCCTTTGCCCGAAGCGGCTGGTCCGTCCACGGCGATGATCATGGTTGTCACGTGAAGGCTACTCGGCAAGCGCGTCAAGGGTGGGGAAGAAGTCGGGGTAGCTGGTGGCCACCGGGGCAACGTCATCCACGGTGACCGGCGCGGCAGAGGCAAGTCCAGCTACCACCATCGACATCGCGATACGGTGGTCAAGTTTCGAGGCGACCGGAGCATTGCCCGCCAGCGGCGCACCGCCCGAACCTGTGATCGCCAGGCCGTCGTCATATTCTTCGAGCGTGACGCCAGCGGCTTCGAGCGCGGTCTTCATCGCGTCGATGCGATCCGATTCCTTGACGCGCAGCTCATGCGCGCCGCGGGCGACGGTGCGCCCCTCGGCAAGCGCGGCGGCGACGAACAGGATCGGATATTCGTCGATCATGCTGGGCGCGAGTTCGGGGGGGACGTGGATCGCCTTCAAGGGGGCATGGCGCACGCGCAGATCCGCGACCGGCTCGCCGCCCACTTCGCGATTGTTCAGCTCGGCAATGTCCGCGCCCATCATGCGCAGCGCGGTCAACAGGCCGATCCGCGTGGGGTTCATGCAGACATTCTCGATGGTGATTTCGGACCCCGGTACGATCGAAGCCGCGACCATCCAGAACCCCGCGGATGAGGGATCGCCGGGTACCACGATATGCTGCGGCCGGAGTTCCGCCTCGCCGGTGATCGAGATGATCTTGCCCTGAGGCGAATCCTCGACCGTCAGTTCCGCGCCGAAACCGCGCAGCATTCGTTCGCTATGGTCGCGCGTCGGCACCGGCTCGATCACGCGGGTGATACCCGGCGTATTGAGCCCCGCGAGCAGTACCGCGGACTTGACCTGCGCCGAGGCGACGGGAAGCGTATATTGAATCGGCACAGCGGGGTTCATGCCGCGAACCATCAACGGCAGCTTGCCGCCCGGACTGGCGGTGATTTCCGCGCCCATCTGCGATAGCGGCTCGATTACGCGCCCCATCGGCCGGCCGGAAAGCGACGCGTCGCCGGTGAATGTCGCAGTGATCCCGTGGCTGGCCACCAAGCCCATCAGCAGCCGCGTCGAAGTCCCCGAATTGCCCATATCGAGCGCCTGTGCCGGCTGCAGCAGCCCGCCGACGCCAACGCCGTGCACGCGCCACAGGCCATCGTCGCCCCGTTCGATGGACGCGCCCATCGCCCGCATCGCCGCGGCGGTTGCCAGCACATCCTCGCCTTCGAGCAGCCCCTCGATCCGGCTTTCGCCGACCGCCAGCGCCGAGAACATCAGCGCGCGATGGCTGATCGATTTGTCGCCCGGCACGCGCACGGTTCCGCGCAGCGGGCCGCGGGCGGAAATGCTGTAAGGGCGGGGCGGGGCGTTCGACATTGCGCGCGGCTTTGACAGCCGCCTTGCGCCATGGCAAGGCGCCCCCCACTTTCCGGGTCGATACCCGAAATCATGATATTCGAAAGGTGAAGAGGCCATTTTATGGTGAAGCCGGAATGGGGCACGAAGCGCGCTTGCCCGAAGTGCGGAGTGCGCTTCTACGATCTGACCAAGGACGAGCCGGTGGTTTGCATCGCCTGCTCGTATTCGTGGAATCCGGAGCCGATCCTCAAATCGAAGCAGCCGCTTCCGTTCGAGCAGATCAAGGCCGAGGCCAAGCCCGTGAAGGAGGATTCCGATCTGGGCGATGAAGAGCTGGAGACCGTCGACGACGAGGAACCCTCGCCCGATGACGATGTCGATCTGGGTGGCGACGACGATCTCGGCGTCGAAACCGGCGGCGACGACGACGAGAATTAAAAGAATCGGGCAAGGGTGCGAAAGCATCCTTGCCAAACCCTTGGCGGCCTTCTAATCGGCCTGCCTTCTCAGGGTGTGGGGCCGTAGCTCAGCTGGGAGAGCGCTGCAATGGCATTGCAGAGGTCAGGGGTTCGATCCCCCTCGGCTCCACCATTCCCAAATCATTGAAATGTTTGTGGGCGAACGCCCGGCGAGCGTCGCTTCACCCGCCGGATCACAGCGGATTGACGACGCGTTAGGCGGGCTGCACCATCAGCGCGAGCCTGGCAGCTGCGCCGGCTATTGCGTGGCGTGCAGGCCCTGCATACCGGGGCTGTTGAGCGAGCGGCGAACCTCGGCGGCGCGGCGCATGATTTCGCGCGGAGAGTTGAAATATTCGGTGGGCGACATGCCCATGAAATCGCGAAAGTCGCGGTTAAAATGGGCCTGGTCGAAATAGTCGTCGTCAATCAGCCCGGCCAGCGGTCGGTCGAGAACGCCGCGGACCCGCTCCAGTGTGCGTAGAAACCGCTTCTGCCGCAATAATGCCTTGGGCGCGAAGCCGAAGGCGCGATCGCACAGCCGGTTGAGGGTCCGCTCGGAGACGCCCGCAACGGCCGCAAATTCCGAAATGTCCGTAGGCACCGCGAGAAGCGCCCGGTGTATCGCGGCGATGCGCCGGTCCGCAGCCGGTCGCGATGCGGCGCGCTCGATCAGCCATTGGTCCAGCGACCCGGCGATAGCGGCATCATCGGGCGCGGATTCTATATTGGCGGCGATCCGGTCCGCATCCTCCTGCCCGACAAAATCGGCGAGCTCCTGCACGCGGTTGCTCATCGCGCGCGCGGGTACGTCGAACATCTGAACCCAGCCCAGCGGCGTCAGCCCTGCACCGAGCATGACTCCCGGACCATCCGAGCCGAAAACCGCGGCGCGATCGGTAGGGCCGAATAGCGCCGAGCGTTTCGGTGTCGGTGACCACACCCCGTCCACGGTCAGGACCCATTCGCCTTTCGGCGCGAAGCGGATATTGCCCGGGCTCGCCAGATAATGATCCGAAACGCTCTGATACGTCTCGACGATATAATAGGATTCGACGAGCCCCGCGAGCGCCGCTGCCGGCTGGACGATGCGGATTTGAACCGGCGCAAGCGGCGCGGTTTCGATGTTAGCGGCCTGACCTGACATGTCCGACTCGTCCCGAAAATGGCGGAATTTTCCAATCTTCGCACTTTCACAGGAGGGCAGGAAGAGGTCAGCACAAAATCGGGACCGCATTATGCGTAAAAACCAGATGTTAGACGCGGTTCTTGGGGTAACCGCAGCGCAAGGGGCAGGCTGCACGATCAAGACTGATGGCGGCTACGCTCAGATCGATGGCACCTTAGCCGTCTTCATGCTGCGCGCGATTGGAGCGCCCCTTGCGGGCACCACGACCCCCAACAACTCCGGCAAGCTCCCGCTTGGCGAATATGCCTGCATCGGCACGGGGACGACGCAACTCGCCGGCTTCGGCTCGAAGCTTCTGGCCGGCGGCCGCTATACCGATCTCGAGGGGGGCAGCCCCGGTACCTACGTCATCACCGGCAACGCGATCCGCTTCACGGGCGGCCATCTTGACGGTCAGGTCGGGCAGGACATCAAGGACAATGGCTACCGGATCGGCATGGTCAGCTGCCAGAAATGGTAGCGGCGCGTCGGGCGAGCAGGGACTTCAAGTTTTAGAAAAGGGGAATGCCATGAGCAAAAACACGAAGATCGTCATCGTGCTACTCGCCGTCTTGGCATTGTTCGTAGCGGTGCTCGGCTATTGGGCTTCCCAGCGCCGTGCGAAGCAGACGGCTTCCGCCATTGCCACTGTCGTCGCTGCCGAGAAGGAATCGAAGTCAAGCTCGCGCGGCAAGGACAATACTATCGTGATCCTGTCATATCGTGCCGGCGCGACCATGGCAGAGGGAAGGGCGCGGGTCTCGGGTGTTCATCTGGAAGACTATCCGGCCGGTCGGACGTTGCGGATCTGCTACGATCCCGCAAATCTCACGAGCCTTCGCATAGACGATGCTCCCTGCAGCTAGGCCTGCTCTTCTGGCAGAAATATCCAATCGCTGCCGGCGGTCATTCCTAAAATCGCATCGATCGGGACGCAGATCCCATCTTCGAAAAAGGGGTTTAACCATGAGCGCTATCAAAATTCGCATTGCCGGGATTGCCGCCGCTGCCCTGGCGACGTTCGTCGCGACGCCGGCCGTTGCGGGCACGGGCTGCAACGGCGTCGTCAACATCTTCGTCTGGGGCTGCGCGCCTTGGGACAATAATAACGGCCCGCAATATCCCTATTATCGCAAGAAGGCCGTCTCCATTCCGCGCCAAGGTACCCAGATCGTGACCAAAGACGGCGTGCGGATGGCATTGCGCAACGGCCAATATTATCCGCTCATCGGCAATGACGGCGGATCGCTGATCGGCAACGACGGAAGCACCTTCCGCGTCTGGACCCAATGATCTGGATTATGCGGATGCTTGCCTGACCTGGCAGTGTGCAACCAGACGCCTTAGGCCATCGCCATCAGGCTCGCATTGCCGCCCGCCGCGGTGGTGTTGATCGAAGTCGAGACTTCTTCGACGAGCCAGTCGAGGCGGTAGCCGCATTTGGCTTGCTGGGGCAGGACGATCGGGCCGGGAAGCTCGGCGAGTTGGCCCAGGATCGCCAGCGTGCCTTCGTCATCGGCTTCGATCAGCGCGCCCGAATAGGGGCCCTCGGCCGTCCAGTTGTCCGACCAGCGGATGCGGCTCGCGACACTCGCCGGGAAGCTCGCAAGCGTTTCGCTAAGGCCTGCATCGGTGTGGACGACAAGGCTATTCCCGCCCGCGAGCCCAGCCGCGATCTGGGCGACCAGCCCCTCGCGGGTTTGCGGGAACAGCACAACCTCCCCACGCGGGTGAATGGTGTAGACGTTGCGCTCGCCCACGGGGCCCGGGAGATCGGTCTGGCTTCCGAGCAGCGATGCGCCGGCCGCCTCGCGCGCCGCCGCTGCCGCGCTGGCATCCCCCTCGGCTTCGAGCCAGAGGGCGAAGTCACGGATCGCGGGGTCGGCATGGTTCGAAGCTGTGCCCGGAGGGACGGGCGCATCGAGCACCAGCCGCCCCAAATAGAGCGGACCGCCAGCCTTAGGACCAGTACCCGAAAGGCCGCGCCCGCCGAACGGCTGCAAGCCGACGACTGCGCCGATGACGTTGCGATTGATGTAGAGATTGCCGGCCCGCACCCGCCCGGTCACGTGCGCGACGGCTTCGTCGAGTCGGGTGTGGAGCCCAAAGGTCAGGCCGAAACCGGTGGCGTTGATCTGGTCGATGAGCTGGTCGAGTTTTGCGCGGCGATAGCGGACGACGTGGAGCACCGGGCCGAACACTTCTCGCTCGACCTGGGCGATGTCGTCGATCTCGACGATCGAGGGCGGCACGAAGGTGCCATGCTGCGTCTGGCCGGCCAGCTCGATCTGCTCCACCCGGCATCCGATCGAGCGCATATGCGCGAGGTGCTGCTCGATATTCTTCTGCGCTTCGGCGGTGATAACCGGGCCGATATCGGTGGCGAGCCGATCGGTGCGCCCGGTCGACAGCTCGTGGAGCGCGCCCTTGATCATCGTCAGCGTGCGATCCGCGATTTCTTCCTGGAGACACAGGATGCGGAGCGCCGAGCAGCGCTGGCCGGCGCTGTCGAACGCTGAGGCGATGACATCCGCCACGACCTGCTCGGCGAGCGCGGAACTGTCGACGATCATGGCGTTCTGGCCGCCCGTCTCGGCGATAAACGGGATCGGGCGGCCGTCGGGGGAGAGGCGCGTGGCGAGCTGGGCCTGGATCAGCCGCGCGACCTGAGTCGACCCGGTGAACATCACTGCCGCGGTCTCCGGTGCCGCGACCAAGGCCGCGCCGATCTCGCCGTCGCCGGCGATAAGCTGGAGGACATTGGCCGGCACCCCCGCCTCATGCAGAATCGCGACACCCTGGGCGGCGATCAGTGGCGTCTCTTCGGCAGGCTTGGCGAGCACGGCGTTGCCCGCGACGAGAGCCGCCGCGACCTGGCCGACGAAGATCGCCAGCGGGAAATTCCACGGGCTGATGCAAGTCGCCACGCCCAAAGGCCGGTGCACCGGCCCAAGGCTGCGGCGCGCCTGCTCGGCATAATAGCGGAGGAAGTCGATCGCCTCGCGAACCTCGGCAATTGCGTTGGGCAGCGACTTGCCGGCTTCGCGGACGATCAGCCCGAGCAATGCGGGCATGCGCGCCTGCAACAGGTCGGCGGCACGCTCGAGACAGTCGGCGCGTTCGGCGGGATCGATCGCCGCCCAATCAGTGGCAGCGGCAGCCGCAATGCGGGCCGCTTCGTGCGCCTGTTCAGGCGAGACTTCGTAAACCATGCCGACCTTGTCGCGGTGATCCGAGGGATTGAGGACGTCGCGCGGCTTGCCGCTGCCGCCCGCGCGCCATTCGGAATGCGCGCCCTTGCGCATTTCGTCAGCGAGATTCGCGAGGAAAGTCTCGTCGGTCAGGTCCAGCCCGGCCGAGTTGCGGCGTGTGCCGTAAAGGTCGCGGGGCAGGGCAATCGAGGGATGTGTCCGGCCCGGCATATCCATCGCGCGGAGCTGCTCGACCGGATCGCTGACCAGTTCGGTAATGGAGACTTCAGGATCGGCGATGCGATTTACGAAGGAGGAATTTGCACCGTTCTCGAGGAGGCGGCGGACAAGATAGGCAAGCAGCGTCTCGTGCGTGCCAACGGGCGCGTAGATGCGGCAGGGCCGGTCGAGATTCTCGGCGCCGACGACCTCGTCATATAGCGGCTCACCCATGCCGTGCAGGCATTGGAACTCGTATTTGCCGATCTCGAAATCGGACCCTGCCATTTCATAGATCGTCGCGAGCGAGAGTGCGTTGTGCGTCGCGAATTGCGGGAACACCGCATCGCCGGCCGCGAGCAGCTTCTTCGCGCAGGCGATATAGGCGACATCGGTGTGGATCTTGCGCGTGTAGACTGGGAAATCGCTCAGCCCATCGACCTGCGCGCGCTTGATCTCGGCATCCCAATAAGCGCCCTTGACCAGCCGCACCATGATCCGCCGCCCGGCGCGGCGCGCCAGATCGACGATCCAGTCGATCACGAAGGGGCAGCGCTTGCCATAGGCCTGGACGACAAAGCCCAGCCCGTTCCACCCGGCCAGATCACAGTCGAGTGCGAGGCTTTCGAGCAGGTCGAGCGACAGTTCGAGCCGGTCGGCTTCCTCGGCATCGATGTTGAGGCCGATATCGTATCCGCGCGCCAGCGACGCCAGCGCCTGCACGCGCGGCAGCAACTCGGCCATCACCCGGCCCGCCTGGGCGCGGGAGTAACGCGGATGCAGCGCGGAGAGCTTGATCGAAATGCCGGGCCCGTCATAGACGCCGCGCCCGGCCGATGCCTTGCCGATCGCATGGATCGCGGCTTCGTAATCGCGATAATAGCGCTCGGCATCCGCAGCGGTAGTCGCGGCTTCACCGAGCATATCGTAGCTGTACTGGAAGCCGCGCGCCTCGAGCGGGCGCGACCGCTTCAGCGCCTCTTCGATCGTCTGGCCGGTGACGAACTGCTCGCCCATCATCCGCATCGCCATGTCGACGCCGCGGCGGATCACCGGCTCGCCGGCGCGGGCGATCAGGCGAGTCAGCGCCGCCGCAAGGCCGCGATCGTTGACGCTGCCGGTCAGCTTGCCAGTGACGACCAGCCCCCAGGTCGCGGCATTTACGAATAGCGAGCGCCCCTCGCCGAGATGCGATTTCCAGTCACCGTCCGCGATCTTGTCGCGGATGAGCGCATCGCGGGTGTCGGCATCCGGAATGCGCAGCAGCGCCTCCGCCAGGCACATCAGCGCCACGCCCTCCTGGCTGGATAGCGCATATTCCTGGACCAGCCCCTCGACGCCGCTGCCCTTGCGCTTTGCGCGGAGCGCAGTGACCAGCCGGGTGGCGGTGTCGCGCGCCTTCTCGCGGACCGGGAGCGGCAGCGCCGCCTCTTCGATCAAAGCCGCGACGCATTCCGGCTCGGGACGGCGATAGGCGGAGGTGATTGCGGCGCGTAGCGGGGTCTGCTCCCGAACCGGGGGGCGAAATTGGCGAAGATGTCCAGCTGGGTCATCGGGCTAAGATAATGCATGCCGCACAGGAAGTTCGCCTTTTCTAGGGCGCTACAGCATACCAATTGACCTTTTTTTGCGCCTAATTTAGCCCGTTCACATGGATAGCGGCAGCCAAACGGTCGATCTGGACGAATTCGACCGCAAGATACTCCAGGCACTGCGGCAAAATGGCCGAGCGACGTTCACCGAACTGGCCGAAAAGGTGGGCCTGTCGAAGACGCCCTGTCAGCAGCGCGTCCGCCGCTTGATCGAGCGCGGCGTGATCGTCGGGTTTCGCGCCATCGTCGATCCCGCAAAGGTCGGCCTAGACCACGTCGCCTTTGCCGAAGTGAAGCTTTCGGACACGCGCGAGACGGCGCTTCAGGAATTCAACGCAGCCGTGCGCCGCATTCCCGAAGTGGAAGAGTGCCATATGATCGCGAGCAGCTTCGATTATCTGCTCAAGGTCCGCACTCACGACATCCGGCGTTACCGCACCGTGCTAGGCGAGAAGATCTCGACGCTGCCGCATGTCGCCAGCACCTCGACCTTCATTGCAATGGAAACAGTTCGCGAGGGGCCGATGTGATGGGGCCTCCAGATGCCACGAACTCGTTGGCCGCGCGTTGGGGCGCGATGGCCGATACGATCGAATCCCTGTACGAACAAATGGACGCAGCCGCGCAAGCGCTCGACTTCGAGGAAGCAAAGCGGCTTCGCGACAGGATCAACCTGGTGCGAGGCGGCGCAACTGTGGGCGAGGCTGAACAAGCCGATGTCGCGGGACTGACCCGGCAGCAGCCGGGGGCGATGGGGCTGGGGACGAGCCAGCAGCGCATGGTGCCGCCACTGGGCTGGCAGCGTCCGGCCAAGCCCGACCCGATGACCGCCGGGCGCAGCAAGCGGGGACGCCAGCGTTCGGAACAGGAAGACAAAATATGAGCGATTCCATCGACGACCGCATCATCGAGACCCCCGAAGGACCGATGACCTGGGCACAATGGAAGAAGAAAAATCCCGTGCAGATCCCTTCCCGGCGCACCAAGGGAAAGGACCTGCCGGTCAAGGTGAAGCGCTTTACCGAGAAGTAGCTCGGCCGATCACGCGCTGGTCTAGGCGGCCGCCGCCTCCGCGACCGGTTCCGAGGCCTCGGCCGAAGCTTCGAGCCGCTCCACAAGGCGGCGGTAGGTCGCCAGCGCCTGACCCACGACCTGGTCCATATTGTAATAACGATAGGTCGCGAGGCGCCCGACAAAGGTCACGCCGGGCTCGGCCAGCGCCAATGCTTCATAGCGCTTGAACAGTGCCTGATTTTCCTCGCGCGGCACGGGATAATAGGGATCGCCCTCGTCGCTGGGATATTCATAGGTGACGCTGGTGCGCGGCGCTTCCTGCCCGGTCAGATGCTTGTATTCGGTGACGCGGGTGTAGGGGACGGACTCGTTGGGATAATTGACCACGGCGACTTCCTGCAGCCAGTCCTGATCAAGCGTGCGGTGCTCGAAGCGCAGCGAGCGATAGGGCAGCTTGCCGTAGCGGTGGCCGAAATATTCGTCGATCGGGCCGGTGAAAACCAGATGATCGTGCGGATAGGCCGCGCGCACTTCCTCGTAATCGACGCCGAGCAGCAGATCGATATTGGGGTGATCGAGCAACCGCTCGAACATGGCGGTATAACCGTCTGCCGGCATGAACTGGTGCGTATCGGTGAAATAGCGATCGTCGGTATTGGTTCGCGTCGGCACGCGCGCGGTCACCGATTTGTCGAGATTGCTCGGATCGGTGCCCCATTGCTTGCGGGTATAGCCCTGGAAGAAGGTCTCGTAGAGCTCGCGCCCCACCGCCGAGATCACGACATCGGCTGAGGTCTTGACCGTCTCCACCGGCTCGGCGCGGCTCGCGAGGAAAGCGGCGGCCTCGTCGTCGGTCTTGAGATCGAGATCATAGAGCATGTTCAGCGTGGTGCGATTGATCGGCATCGGCACCTGCTTGTCACCGACCTGCGCCAGCACGCGGTGCTCATAGGGCCGCCACTCGGTAAACTGCGAGAGATAATCGAAGATCTGCGCCGAATTGGTGTGGAAGATGTGCGGGCCGTACTGATGAATAAGGATACCGGCCTCGTCGAGCGTATCGAAGGCATTGCCGGCGATGTGAGGGCGACGATCGACGACGAGCACCTTCTTGCCAGACTGCGAGGCAAGGCGCTCGGCCATCACCGCGCCGGCAAAGCCGGCACCCACGACCATCACGTCATAATGCTTCGGGGCGACCGGCGCGCGCTTTGCCGCCGGAAGGATCGGCTGGACGCAGTTTGCGCCGGCGATCGCCTTGCCGATCAGGTCCGCCATGCGCGCCTGGGTCTGGTCCCAGCTGCCATCGGCGAGCAGTGCATCGACTTCGGGCCACCAGTCGCGGCTATGGCTCATTTCCAGCGCTTCTTCGCAGGCCGCGACAAACGACGCGGCATCGCCGGCGATACGCACTGCGCTGACATCGCCATAATGACGGATCACGTCGCGGATCGGAGTCGAGACGACCGGGCGGCCGGCGGCGAGATATTCGGGTGTCTTGGTCGGGCTGATGAAGCGGGTGGCTTCGTTGATCGCGAACGGCATCAGCGCGACATCCCAGCCGCGTAGATAGTCGGGAAGCTCGGCATATTGCTTGCCGCCGAGGAAGTGCAGATTGGCTCGGCGCGGCAGATCGTCTTCCGCGATTTTGACGACGGGGCCGACGATAACGATCGACCAGTCCGGCCGCGCGTCCGCGAGCGCCGACAGCAATTCCAGGTCCATCCGCTCATCGACGACGCCGTAAAAGCCAAGCCGCGGGCGAGGCAGCGCGGATTGGTCCGCCGGCTCGGCGCCGGGCGCCCGGGCCGCGGCGAAATGTGCGACTTCGACGCTGGAGGGGAAGGGGTGGATATCCGAATGGCTGTCGCGCTTCGCCTCGTAAAGGCTGTAGCCGCCGGTGAAGACGAGATCGGCAGAGGCGAGCAGCCGCTGCTCGAGCGGGATCAGTTCGGGCGGGGCGTTCTTGAAATTGGCGAGCTCGTCCATGCAGTCATAGACCGTGCAGTCCGCCGCCAGATGCTCGGAAAAAGGCAGCATCATCGGGGTATAATACCAGCGCATGAGGCTGGCGGTGCCCGGCACCGTCTCGTCGAGCAGGCGCTTGAGGATTTGATCGTCGCCAGCGCGATCGTCCTCGGCACGCAGATGCGGCACTGCGATCTCGACGCCGGTGTTCGGGCAGATGGAGATTTCGAGGAATGGGGTCTCCAGCCCCCCATCGAAGACCGGCTCTTCCCAATAGATCACGCGCGATTCGCGGGCGAAGCGGCTCATCAGATGCTGCGGCCGCTGAAATACGAAATTCCATCGCAAGTGGCTGAAGCAGAGGATCGTCGCGGCATGAGCATTGGTCGAACGGAAAGAAGCCGCGGCGGAGATTTGCTGCATCGAATACACCTTGCTGGAGAATGCATGCGCAACGGTGCGGTCGCAGCGAAAGTTCCGTTCTAAACTATTGAGTTAATATAGATTAGCACCATTTGTTCGGAGCGCGATTTTCGTCCAGCGGGATGGTTCGATCCGCCCACTCACGGGCGTCGCCAAGCATGTGCTGAGTCAGGCGCTGATAGTGCTGGATGAAGACCGCCAGCTCCTCGTCGGACATGCCGGCATGGGCACCCTCGCGCCGCCTGAGCGCGTGCTCCTGCTCGGTCCGCCACCGCTGGACGACCTCGAACCCTGGCGCCGCGAGGAAGACCAGCATGTCGATCCTGCCGAAGAGCGGCCGATAATCGGCCAGCCGGGAATTGACCCAGCGCCGCCAGACGCCGTCGGGATCGCGTTCCCGCTCGAGCGGGTTGATGGGCGCGACGAGTTCGGCCTCGCTCTGCGGCTGCGCGCCGAGGCACCAGCCTTCGAGGATGAGCATGTCGGCGGGCCCGTGCCACGGCTCTGGATCGCCGGGTTCGTCACGCGCCTTGTCAAAGCGCGGCAACAGGGTCGTGCCCGGCCGTGACAGCGCCTCGATCACCGCCAGCCCGCGCGCCGGATCGTGCGTCCCCGGCACGCCACGGGTGCGCAGCAGCGGGTGAATTTCGGCTGCCAGCTTCGCGCGCGCTGCGCCGTCCAGATAAAGGTCGTCGAGCGACAGCATCGGGCAGGCGAACCGCGCTGCCAGCGCCTGCGCCACCGTGGATTTGCCGCAGCCCTGCGCCCCCGCAATCCCTAGCACGAACGGCTTCCGCGTGCCGCGCCTTGGTAGCCGCTCGGCGATCAGATCTGCGATGCTGGGGACGGGATCGGCCATGGCTCCTGCATATCTGTGCTTGCATGGGTCCAGCGCTGTCAAATATGCGGGGGCGAGGGGCGCGCTTTCGTGTCCCGCCGGGAAACGCCATGTCCAGCCGTCCGACGATCAAGGAAGTCTCGAAGATCGCCGGGGTCTCGTTCAAGACCGTGAGCCGCGTTCTCAACAACGAGAAGCATGTCAGCGAGGAAACGCGCCGCCGCGTCGAGGAAGTCGTCGCACGGCTCAATTTCCGCCCGAGCCATGCCGCGCGCACGCTTGCCGGACGCCGCTCGTTCCAGGTGGCTTTGCTCTACGACAATCCCAGCCCTTATTATGTCTATCACGTCCAAACCGGCGCGCAGCAGCGCTGCTCGGTGCTGGGCTATCGGCTGTTGCTCCAGCCGGTCGATGTGCTCGCCAGCGACCTGGTCGCGAACGTCATGGCGCTGGTGGACGAGGCGCATCTCGACGGGCTGATCCTCTCGCCGCCGGTTACCGAAGCGCCGGCTTTGCTCGATGCACTCGATGCGCGGGGGCTGCCTTATGTCCGCATCGCGCCAGGCGTGCGCAAGGATAGCGGCATGGCCTCGACGATGGACGACGTCGCCGCGGCGCGCGCGCTGACGCGGCACCTGATCGAACTGGGGCACCGCGCGATCGCCTTCATTCGCGGGCCGGAGACTCACGTCTCCTCGAGCGACCGTCTTGAAGGTTACCGCCAGGAACTCGCGGCGCATGGTATCGCGTTCGATCCCGGCCTGGTCGTGGCCGGCGATTACAGCTTCCGATCGGGCGGCGAGGCGACGCGGGCTTTGCTGGGGCGCACGCCGCGGCCGACTGCGATCTTCGCGGGCAATGACGATATGGCCGCGGGCGCGCTTGCTGTGGCGCATGAGCTCGATATCGACTTGCCCGGCGAGCTTTCGATCGCTGGCTTTGACGATTCGGACCTGGCCCAGGCGGTCTGGCCGCCGCTCACCACGATCCGCCAGCCCGTGCGCGAGCTTGCGGATGCGGCGGTCGAATTGCTCCTTGGCGGGAGCGGGGAGACGCAGGTGTCGCTGGAGCACCAGCTTATCGTGCGGAAATCGACCGGGCCGGTGCCGAAAGCCTAGAGCGCGCGGAAGCGGAAGTCCCTGAACCTCGCAGTGCCCTTGCCGGCCGAATAAAGCCCCGGCCGCAGCATCAGGAAGCCGCCGCGGACATTGTGATGGTAGCCGGACACTTCCATGCCGCGGTCGAAGCGCTTCCAGGTCGCGCCGCCATCGCCGCTGGTATGGTACGAGACGATGTGGCGGTTGTTGGTGACCCGCATTCGCAGCTTGCGCCGGTGTGGGTTGGCCGGGCGACCACGCTCGATGCCATATTGATGCGTGACGAAGCGCTTCTCGTCGAAGCCGAGCCCGCAATAGAGCTTCTCATCATAGAAGAGCAGTAGCCCGGCGACGCCGCCCTCTTCGATCTCGATATCGCATTCGAATTGATAGGCCTGGTCGCCCGCCACCAGCAGCAGCGGCGCGCCGGAGCTTGGGGCGAACCCCTTCGCATCGAGCAGCAGTGTCTTGTCCGCTACCCGCACGCGGGACCGCTCGTCGGGTGCGGGCTTGAAGAAATTCCAGCGGGTGCCGAGTTCGAGCGTCGAGAAATCGTCGGACAGTGCGATGCCGTGGGACAGCGCTTCGCCCCCTTTGGGCTTGGCGATCGGCTGCGAGAGATCTCCGCCGGTCATCCTGAACCAGCCATCCGCAGTCCATTCGATCGGATCGAGCAGCGCCTGCCGTCCGAGCGTCCAATAGCCGTTCTCGAAGCCGTGATAGACCGACCACCAGCTTCCATCCGGCCCCTCGACCAAAGTGGCGTGCCCGCGCGACCACCATTTCTCGTTCAGCGATGTGGTGCGCACGATCGGGTTGCCGGGATGGTCTTCCCAAGGGCCCGCCAGCGACTTGGATCGCGCGGCGATGACCATGTGCCCGGTCGGCGGGCCGGCGGTGCCGCCCACCGCGGTGATCATGTAATAATAGCCGCCGTGCCGCAGCACCTTGGGGCCTTCGGGCGAAAATCCCTCCACGTCCCAATCGTCGGGGTAGCGCCAGGGATTATAGACATGCTCGGGCTCGCCGGTGCGCGACAGTCCGTCGGCGCTCAGCGGAACGCGGTCGCCGCCTGACAGGAACAGCCAGCGCGTGCCCTTTTCGTCGACTGCGTGACCCGGATCGATATGATTGGGCAGCGTCAGGTCGATCGGCTCGCTCCACGGCCCCTCGATCCTGTCCGCCCAGATCACATAGGTCGTGTTGGGCGAGGCTTTGACGGGCACGTACAGATAGAAGCGGCCCTTATGCTTGCAGAGCTCCGGCGCCCAGACCGAGCCGATGTTCTTGATCAGGGCCGGGCCGATGGGCTGCCAGTTCACCAGGTCGCGCGAGTGCCAGATGATCAGGCCGGGATAGGAATCGAAGGTCGAAAAGGTCATGTAATAATCCTTCCCGTCCTTGAGGATGCTCGGATCGGGATGGTCGCCCGCCATCAGCGGATTGAGGAAGCGTCCGTCGCCCAGATCCGCCTTGCGCTGATTGTCGAGGCCGCGGCGCCAATCGGGCGCGGGGTCCGCAGCGAGGGCGGGCAGGGGCAGGCCGGCGGCGAAGGCGGACCCGAGTGCGGTACGGCGCGAAACTTTCATGACACCGGTGTACCGCGCCGGAGGCATGAGGCAAGCGCCACTCCGATTAACCATGAACGTCAATCAAATCGCGTCCCAAGCGCGGACAGCAATTAACCATCGATGGCGCTGGCGCAAATCGTAAACAAGACGTTAACTTGCGCCCATGGATCGTCAGCTAGTTATCGAGGGCCCAGCCCGCCGCCACCCATTTCGCAACCATGCGCGCCGAGTCGTGATCACCAATCGCAGGGCGCGCGACGACAGCGACTGGAAGCTCTTCGCGATGAGCTTCAGTGCCTTTTTCGTCTGCTTCACGACCTTTATCTTTTAAGGCAGCACTTCCACGCCGTGCGCCTCGGCCTCGGCCTTGTGCAGCCGGCGCGCACAGATCGCCGAGAGCAGGCATAGCCCGACGATCACCAGGATCGAATTCTCGACGCTGACGCCCGGCACTGTCGTCAGCGCCAATATGCCGACCGAGCCGCCGACCATGAAGGCCGAGTTGACGATGTTGTTCGCCGCCACCGTGCGCGAGGTCTGCGACTTGTCCACAGTGGTAGTCAGGAACGCATAAAGTGGCACCACGAACATGCCGCCGGTGATTGCGATCATGATCAACGCGAACAGCAAATGCCAGCCGGCGGGCATCTGCAGGAATTCGTGTATCTTGATCAGTGGCCCGTCGCTGACCGGCCAGAATTCGGCAGCTAGGTAAAATTCGACCACGAAAAACGCCATCGCCAGCACAGAGACCATCGAATAGCGCGCCGAAACCTCGCCCTTGAGCAGACGGTTGATCACCACCGATCCGATGGCGATGCCCACCGAGAAGATGCCGAGAAAGATACTCGCGACGTCCTTTTGGGCATGGAAGGTGTTCTTCACGAGCGGCGGAAACAGCACGCCGAGCACGGCGGCGATCGTCCAGAAAGTGCTGATCGCGACGATCGCCAGCCAGACGCGGCGGATATGGGTGGTGGCGGCGATCAGCCGATAGGACGAGCGGAAGATATTCCAATCGAGCTTGAGCTGGGTCGAAGGCGGCGCTGGGGGAATGTTGCGTGCCGAGACATAGCCGATGAGCGCGACGACGATCACGCTGACAGCCGCCGCGGTCGGCGAGATCAGTCCGCCGGCGATCGTGCCGCACAGGATGGCGATATAGGTGCCGGCCTCGACCAACCCCGTGCCGCTCAGCACTTCGTCTTCAGCGACGTGTTGCGGGATAATCGCGTATTTGATCGGGCCAAAAAAGGTCGAGTGGATGCCCATGCCGACCAGCGCGACCAGCATCAGCGGCAGGCTCTTGATCAGGATGCCCGCCGCACCGACCAACATGATCAGCACTTCGGCCATTTTTATGATCCGCATGATGCGGGCCTTGTCGTAACTGTCGGCCAATTGGCCTGCGAGCGCGGAGAAGAGGAAGAAGGGCAGGATGAACAGCCCCTGCGCCACTGCGCTGAACTGGGTCTCGGATTCGACCGAATTGAAGATCTGATAAGTCGCGAAGAAGATCATCGCGTTCTTGAACAGATTATCGTTGAACGCGCCGAGGAACTGCGTGACGAACAGCGGCAGGAAGCGGCGGGCCTTCAAAAGCCCAATCGAACCGATCATGCGTTTCCCATCCCCTGAAGTGACGGAAAACCGCCTTACTTTGCGAAAGCGACATAGCCGAGGCAATCGTTCACGGGCAACGGAAATTCCCTTCCCGCCCCGCGCGGCGCAGTGCTAAGGCTTGGACATGTGGACGTTACCCAACATCCTCACGCTGTCGCGCATCCTCGCGCTGCCCCTGCTCGCGATATTCCTATGGTGGCCCGATTGGCCGCAGGGATATCTCATTGCCTGGGTGATCTACGCGCTGATGGGCGTAACCGATTATTTCGACGGCTATCTGGCTCGCGCGCAAGGTACGGTCTCGAAGCTCGGCGTGTTCCTCGATCCCATCGCGGACAAGATCATGATCGCCACGGTGATCCTGATCCTGGTCGGCAAGCAAGTGATCTTCGATTGGCATCTGATCGCCGCGCTGGTGATTCTCGCGCGTGAGATTGCGGTGTCCGGCCTGCGCGAATTCCTCGGCGGCCTTCAGGTTTCGATGCCGGTCTCGCAGCTTGCCAAATGGAAAACGACGCTTCAGCTCGGCGCACTCGGCTTTCTGATCTTCTCGCGAGCCACGCCCGAATGGGCCTGGGTGCTCCAGGTCGGCATTGTTTTCCTGTGGGGTGCGGCAGTGCTGACCGTCGTCACCGGATGGGACTATCTGCGCGTGGGCCTGCGGCACATGGACAGCTGATGGACCTGCTCTACTTCGCCTGGGTGCGCGAGCGCATCGGCGCGGGGCATGAGCAGGTCGATCCGCCTGAGGCAGTTCGCAATGTCGCCGATCTCATCTGCTGGCTGGCGACACGCAGCCCGGGACATGCCGAAGCGCTGGGCGAGCCGGCCAAGCTTCGCGCCGCGATCGACCAAAAGTTCGTGCCGCTGGACGCCTTGCTCGGCGATGCCAGGGAAGTCGCCATCTTCCCGCCGGTGACCGGCGGGTGATCCGCGTCTCCGTCGATCCCGCGCCGATTGAATTGTCGGTCGAAGTCGCGGCGCTGGAGGAGCGCGGGGCAGGGGGCGTGGCCACCTTCACCGGTATCGTCCGCGGCGAGGGACGCGTAACGGCGCTCGAACTCGAGCATTATCCCGGCATGACCGAAGCGGTCTTATGCGATTTGGCCGAAGCCGCGACCGAGCGCTGGGGCCTGCTCGGCGTCACCATCGTCCACCGCGTCGGGCCGATGGCGCCGGGCGAGCGAATTGTCTTTGTCGGCACGGCTGCCCATCACCGGCGCGAGGCGCTCGATGCGTGCGCCTATCTGATCGACCGGCTCAAGACCGACGCTCCCTTCTGGAAGCGCGAGAGGCGCGGGGAGGATGCCGCCTGGGTCGAGGCGCGGGATTCGGATACAAATGCGGCGGAGCGGTGGACCTCCTAATCCATCATTCCGCGAAAGCGTGGTGACGAAGCTATTTGGATTCGCCCAATACTTCCGCCAGCAGCCGGAAATCCTTCTCCCGCGGACTCGCCCGCCGCCAGACCAGAGCAATCCGCCGCACTGCATTCTCCGCATCGAGCGGGCGCGCAGTGACATGGGTGTGATCCAATATGCCGGCATCCACCGCCATTTCGGGCAGCATCGTCACACCGAGCCCGTTATCGACCATCTGCACCATGGTGTGCAGCGATGTACCGAGCATCATCGCCTCTGCGCGCAGTTCGGGGCGGTTGCAGGCGGCGAGGGCGTGGTCCTTGAGGCAGTGCCCGTCCTCGAGCATCAGCAGCCGCGTCTCGTCGATCAGCGCGGGGCGGATCGTTGCGGTCGGCTCCATGTCGCCCTCGCGAAATGCCACGAACAGGCGGTCGTCGAACAGCGGCGCGGTTTCGACATCGCCACAGGCATAGGGCAGAGCCAGCAGCACGCAATCGGTGCGGCCGTGATGCAGCCCCTCACACGCCTGGCCGCTGGTCTCTTCGCGCAGATAGAGCTTGAGGTCGGGATAATCCCTTCGCAGGCGCGGTAAAATACGGGGAAGCAGGAAGGGCGCGATCGTCGGGATCACGCTCATCCGCATCTCGCCCGAGAGCGGCCGCCCTGCCGCGCGCGCCAGATCGCCGAGCTCATCGGCCTCGCGCAGGACGCGACGTGCCTTTTCCACGATGCGCTCCCCGAGCGGCGTGAAGCGGACGACGCGGCGGGTGCGTTCAACCAGCACGACGCCGATCAGCGTCTCCAGCTCGCGAATGCCGGCCGAGAGCGTCGATTGGGTGACGAAACAACTTTCGGCGGCGCGGCCGAAATGCCCGACATCGTGAAGCGCCACCAGATATTGGAGCTGCTTGAGCGTGGGCAGATAGGTCGTCATCCCGATCGGATTTATCGGTTAAATCGATCAATATCTAGAGAATAAGTGACTTGAACACTTAGGCTGCACGCCTATATCGCAGTGCAGCACGAACTGGTGCTGCAAATCATTTTCCGGAGATACCCGCACATGCTGACCGTTGGCGACAAGTTCCCCTCGATCACCGTTCCCGTCCAGCAGGGCGTCGCTGCGCTCCCCGCCGGTGAGACGCTCGACGTCACCACCGCTTTCCCCGGCAAGTGGAAGATCGTCTTCTATTGGCCGAAGGATTTCACCTTCGTCTGCCCGACCGAAATCGTCGGCTATGCCGGCCTCAAGGGCGATTTCGCCGACCGCGACACCGTTCTGATCGGTGCCTCGACCGACACCGCGCACGTCCACCTTGCATGGCGCAAGTCGGACCCGGATCTCGAAGCGGCCGATTTCCCGTGGCTTGCCGATAACGGCAAGAAGCTCGCCAACGCGCTCGGCATCGTCTCCGAGGACGAAGGCGTTGCGTTCCGCGCCACGTTCACGATCGACCCGGACAATGTGATCCAGGCGGTGCAGGTCAACGGTCTCAACGTCGGTCGCAATCCGCAGGAAACATTGCGCGTGTTGGACGCCCTCCAGAGCGACGAGCTGTGCCCGTGCAACTGGAACAAGGGCGACGACGTCCTCCGTCCGGCCGCATAAGCCAGTTCCTCCCGGCGCGGGGCCTCCTCCCCCCTTTGTGCTCCGCGCCACCCTCGGACGGCATCACGCTGGACCCCCAGCGTGATGCCGTTTGTCTGAAAGGACTATCCTCATGTCGCTCAAGACCTTCGCCGAAGGCCTCCCCGATTTCGCCAAGGACATCCGCCTCAACGTCTCGAGCCTGGTCAATGACCAGACGCTCGGCGACCAGCGCAAATACGGCCTGATCCTGGCCTGTGCGCACGGCACCGGCTACAAGCCGATCGTCGATGCGGCGGAAGCCGAAGTTGCCGGCAAGCTCAGCGATGAGGCTGCCACCGCCGCCCGCGCCGCGGCTGCAGTGATGGCGATGAACAACGTCTATTATCGCTTCACGCACCTTGCCGGGAACAAGGAATATCTCAACATGCCGGCGCGGCTGCGCATGAACGTGATCGGCGCGCCCGGCATCGACAAGGCCGACTTCGAGCTGTTCAGCCTCGCGGTCAGCGCGATGAACGGCTGCGGCATGTGCATCGATGCGCATGAGAAGGTGCTCAAGCAGCACAGCGTCCCGGCGCAGGTGATCCAGGATTCGGTGCGCTTCGCAGCGGTGATCAAGGCCGCGGCCACGGTCCACGCCTCGCTCAACGGCGACATTCCTGTTTCCAGCGGCGACTGAACCCCGGCGAAGCGCCGCGTGCGCGGATGGGCAGGTAATGACGGCACCCAATCCGCTACGCGGCGTATTCCTGTTCGGGATCGGCTTGCTGCTGTTCGCGTGCATGGACACGACCACCAAATATCTGACTGCGCACCACGATGTGCCGCTCATCGTGGCCGCGCGCTATCTCGGCAATCTGTTGCTGATGACTGCTTTGCTTGCGCCGCGCCATGGCAAGGCGATGGTGCGGACCAAGCGGACAGGCCTGGTGGTGGTACGGGCGCTGTGCCTGGCGGCCGCGTCGCTGTTCGTCGGGCTGGCGCTCCAGCGCATGCCGGTCGCCGAGACCACTGCGATCAACTTCCTCGCGCCGATGCTCGTTGTCGTCGCGGCCGGACCGTTGCTCGGCGAGGATATCGGCCGCACGGGCTGGGGCGCGGCAATATTCGGCTTTATCGGCATGCTTCTGGTCGTTCGGCCCGGCAGCGGGTTGGAACCACTGGGCATAGCTTGTGCACTGATCGCGGTTGCGGCCAATGCCGGCTACCAATTGCTCTCGCGCACGCTCGTCGCGACCGAGAGCACGATTGCCCTGCTGTTCTACACTGCCCTGGCCGGCTCGATCGCCTTCGGACTCGCGCTGCCCTGGTATTGGACCGGCGAGGCGCCCCCGGCGTTCGAGATGGCGCTGTTCGCCAGCCTGGGCGTCTATGGCGGGCTCGGCCATTTCCTGATGACCGCAGCCTATCGCCACACTCCCGCATCGCTGTTGGCGCCGACCAACTATCTGCAACTGCTCTGGGCGGCCTCGCTCGGCTGGCTGGTCTTCGGGCACCTTCCGGACCGCATCAGCCTGATCGGAATGGCTATCGTCGCAGCCTCCGGAGTCGCAATCGCGCTTCGCTCGCGCCACCAGCCGGTCAAGCGCGAGGTCTAGGCCAGCGCCCGGTACAGCCCGTAGATGCTGGTCGCGGTCAGCACGATGCCGACCAGCAGCATCAGTGTCTTGGCCTCCACCCGCTTCGCCAGCAAGGCGCCAAAGGGTGCCGCGATCACGCCGCCGATCAACAGGCCGACGGTCGCCATCGTGAAGGCTTCCCAACCGAGCTGGGTGATGAAGGTCGCCGAGATCGTCGTCGTCAGGAAGAATTCGGCGGTGTTGACCGTGCCGATCGTCTCGCGCGGACTCGATCCCTGCACCAGCAGATTGCTGGTCACCACCGGCCCCCAGCCGCCGCCGCCCGCCGCGTCGAGAAAGCCGCCGACCAGGCCGAGCGGCTCGACGATCTTGGGCGCCTTTTCCTTGGGCGGATAATGCCGGCTGCGCCACAGCAGATAGAGCCCGATCGCAGTCAGATAGGCGAGTATGAAAGGCTTGGCCGTATCGGCATGGATGTTGGACAGCACATAGGCGCCCAGCGCGCCGCCGATCACACCCGGGATCATCAGCCGGAGGAACAGCCTCCAGTTCACGTTGCGGTGGATCGCGTGGCTGATCCCCGAGACCGCGGTGGTGAAGGTCTCGACCGTATGTACGCCCGCCGACGCCGCCGCGGGCGGCACGCCCAGGCTGAGCAGCAGGGTATTGGAAATCACTCCGAACGCCATGCCCAGCGCTCCATCGACCATCTGCGCGGCGAACCCGACCAGGATGAACGGCAGCAGATCGACGAGTTCAATTCCGAGGATCATCCGCGCCCATTTTCCTGCCCAGTGGGCAATCTGAATGGCGCGCAGGGTCAGCCCCCACAAGATACATAGTGTTTAGTCGGGACAAGCACGGGGCGGGGTGTTCTGGAAATCCGGCCAACAAGCACCTAAATGAACGCCACAAAGGGGACCCGGCCATGTTCCGCCGCCTGAAGGCCTATCTCGATTCGATCCGCGCGCGCGATCCTGCGCCGCACAGCCGCGCCGAAATCCTGCTCTATCCAGGCGTTTGGGCGGTTGCCTATCATCGCCTGGCGCACCGGCTGTATAAGCGCCGCTGGTTCTTCCTCGCCCGGCTGATCAATCACTGGTCGCGCTGGATGACGGCGATCGACATCCATCCGGGCGCGACGATCGGGCGAAACTTCTTCATCGACCATGGCTTCGTCGTCATCGGCGAGACCGCCGAGATCGGCGACGACGTGACCATCTATCAGTGCGTGACGCTGGGAGGGACCAACCCGGACAATGGCGTGATGGGCAAGCGTCACCCGACGATCCTCGATGGCGTGATCATCGGATCGGGCGCGCAGGTGCTCGGCCCGATCACGGTTGGCGCGCGCTCGCGGATCGGCGCCAACGCAGTGGTTACCAAGGACGTTCTCGCGGGTGCGACGATGGTCGGCATCCCCGCCAAGGCGACGCTGATCGAGGCGGAGGGGCACCAGCGCGCCTTCATGCCCTATGGCACGCCGTGCAGCGAGATGTTCGACCCCGCGACCCAGAAGCTCGAGATCATGCGCTGCGAACTCGAGACGATGCGCAAGCGGCTCGATGCGCTGCTTGCCGAGCGCGAGGAGCATCGCGATCGTGCGTAATCGCTGATGGGCACGGTAACGCCGCTCCCCCTGATCCGGCCCGGCCAAGTCGGCTTCGAGCGGATCGAACTGACTCGCATCCTCGATCTTTACGGCCGGATGGTCGCCGCGGGGCATTGGAAGGATTACGCGATCCAGTTCGATCAGGACGCCGCAGTCTTTGCTGCTTTCCGCCGCGCAGCCGAGCGTCCCGAATACCGGATCGAGAAACGTCCGGCGCTGCGCAACCGCCAGGGGATGTGGACGCTGCTCAACGAGAGCGGAATGGTGCTCAAGCGCGGGCACGAGCTTGGCCCGGTGCTGGCGCCGGTCGAGCGACGGCTGATGAAGCTGGTGGGGGAGTAATCTTACTCTCCCTTTCCCATCGGGAGAGGGAAGGGGCCCGCCGCGAATCGCGGGGAAGGGTGAGGGTGACTTCGCACCCGTATCACCCTCACCTTCCGCAGCTTCGCTACTCCCTCCCTTTCCCGTGGGAGAGGGATAAGAAAAGGCCCAGGAGTCGCCTCCCGGGCCTTTTCTGCTGCGATCGCTTGGGCTCAGGCCGTCGCGATGATCTGCGTCGGCGGCAGCCGGCTCTCCAGCCCGCCGAGCATCCCGACCACGCTGCGGCGCATCGGCTGCCAGAAGGCCGAGAGCGTCAGCAGCGCCGAGCCGATTACCAATGCCGTAAGCGCCGCGGCCAGCTCGACTGCGCCCGATTGCTCGAACAGCGCATACATCGCCCACAGCACATAGACGAGGCTCGAGACCAGCAAAGCGCGGCGGTCGACTGCCAGCGCCACGCAGGCAAAGGCGACGTAGAGCACCAGCACCACGGCTGCCATCGCCGTCCCGATGTCGCCATCGAACACGCCGAGCATGTGGAAGATCGGGTGCGCGATCAGCGGTGCGGCGGCGAGGTGCAGCCAGAACGCCACGTCAGAGCGGCGCGTGCGGCGCTGCAGGTCGCTCATGTCCCAGCGCATCGCCAGCGCGAACACCAGTAGCCCCGCGACGAGAAGGATCGGATTGATCGCATCCTTGGCTCCGGGGATGAACGCCATGATCGCGCCGACGGCGACAGCGACCAGCGCCATCGCGCCGACCGCCACGGTGATCGGGACCATGAACCGGCGCCAGTGCAGCCAGGCCGCAGCCGCGGTCACTACGCCGGTGATGATCGAGATCGTACCGGCAAGCTGACGCTGCTGCATGTCGGTTGTCAGGTTGAATTGCTCGACAAGCCAAGGGGTGTTCGCGCCGAAGATCGCGCCGACCAGCGCAAAGATTCCGCCGGTGAAGCCGAGCAGCAGCAGGATGCTGGGCAGGGCCATGCGGCGCTGGCGGGTGAAATATTCGGCCAGGATCCAGCTCGTGACAGCAACCGCGCCCCCCGCGATTGCGACCGAAATGCCGACCTGGCGCGGGCCCTCGAAGGCGTCGAGCCCGATCGACTTGGAGCCGATATAGAAACCGATCCACGCCACCGCGACCAGGATCAGCGCGGCGGCGATCGAGACGAAGATGTCGTTGAACCCGGTGAGAAGCCGGAAATGCTCCTCGTCGACTGCGGGGGCGGAACGGCCCTCCGCGACATGATTGCGGAATGCATTGGCGGTCTCGGGGCTGATCACCCCGGCCTCCACGGCATTCGCCAGATCGATTTCGCTGTACATGGCAATCCTCCTCCTGTGCGGAGAGGATTACCACAGGTGTGTTATCTAGGCAATACGCTCTAGCTTTGCAGCTTTTTCATGATCACCATCGATTGCTCGGCACCCGAATTGGGCACTGTCTCGCCGGTCCGGTCGGTGATCTCGGCCCATTGCGCCGCGACCGCTTCGGGGGTTGCTTCGGTCAACCGCGCGCCCGGAGTCATCGTCACATAGGCGGCGTGGACCACGCCGGCACCCGCGCCGATGATCATGTTGGTCGGGGCGTCCTCGCTGACCAGATACAATGCAGCGGGCGCGACATTTTCGGGGGCGAAGAGCTTGAAGGCTTCCTCGGGAAAGATGTCCTCGGTCATGCGCGTGCCCGCGACCGGCGCGATGGTGTTGACCTTGATGCCGTATTTGGCGCCTTCGAGATGCAGCGTCTTGGTCAAGCCCGCGAGCCCGAGCTTGGCCGCGCCGTAATTGGCCTGGCCAAAATTGCCGTATAGCCCGGTGGAGGATGCGGTCATCAGGATGCGGCCATAATTGGCTTCGCGCATCGTCTCCCAGACCGCCTTGGTGCAATTGGCCGAACCGTTGAGATGGACGTCCACGACAAAGCGGAAATCCTCGGGCTCCATCTTCACGAAGCTCTTGTCGCGCAGCACGCCGGCATTGTTGATCAGGATGTCGATGCGCCCCCAGCGATCCTTGGCCTGTTCGACCATCGCGACCATCTGGGCATATTCGGTGACGCTGCCGCCATTCGAGAAGGCTTCTCCGCCGAACGCCTCGATTTCCTGCACTACCTTGAGGGCGGCGTCCGAATGGCCGGTGCCGTCGCGTGATCCGCCGAGATCGTTGACGACGACCTTTGCGCCGCGCCGGGCGAGTTCAAGCGCATAAGCGCGACCCAAGCCGCCACCGGCGCCGGTTACGATCGCGACGCGGTCTTGGAAGGTAATGGTCATGGGATGCGCTCCACCGAGTTAGTGCAGCGCATCCCTAGCCATCATGGCGAAAGGATCAATTCCCCCCGCGCTGGCGGCAATGATCGGTGACTGTGCGCGAGCAGGGCGGATAGCTCTTGGGATCCGACGGGATAGGTGCGGCGGCGGGAGCAGCCGGCGGTGCGACATAGGTCGTCGTCGGTGCAGCGGCCGGATCGGCGGGAGCCGCAGGCGCCGCGGGTGCGGCAGGCGCTGCTGCGGGGGTCTCGGGCGCGTCGGGCGCTTCCGGTGCCGGGGCGGTATCGGGAGCAGCGGGTGTTTCGGGCGTCGCTGGAGCGGCCGGCGTTGCGGGCGTCGCCGGAGTGGCGGGGGTTGCCGGAGTGGAGGGGGTTGCCGGCGTTGTCTGGGTCGGCACGTCCTGCGCAATCGCAGTGCCTCCGATCGCAATCGCGGCGGCCATGATGATGAATTTCATGCGAGACGGTCCTTATGGTGAACTCGTCTCAGCCAACGCACGGAGCGCGCCGGCGATGCGTCACCCGCTGCGCTCCGTCTCGTTACGCGGGCGTTTCGTCGGATCAACCGCCGCGCTGGCGGCATCCGTCGAACTGGCCGCGCTTGCAGATCGGATAGCTGGCCTTGGGCGGCGGGGGCGGAAAGGCCTCGGTCGCAGTCTGGGAGTTGGGCACGAACACTACGGTCGATCCCGGCGCCGGCGTGCCGTTGAACAATGGCGCCGTGGGCGCATAGCCCCCCAGCCTGGTAGCGCCATCGTTTGTCGGCGCTTCTGCCTTTTGTGCCGAGGTCTGGGGCGCGTCCTGCGCGATCGCGGTCCCGCCAAAGGCAAGGGCGGCTGCCAAAGCAATGAGCTTCATCGGATCTCTCCTGGAACGAGCGCTTTCGTTACGCTCGCATCGGGCAACGCTGGAACGCGGTGCTTAGTTTCCCGAATCGAGCGCGTACCCCGCCGAGCGGACAGTGCGGATGATGTCGGGCCGGTCGCCGATGTTGATCGCCTTGCGCAACCGGCGGATATGAACGTCGACCGTGCGGCTTTCGATGTCGCTGTCATGGCCCCAGACGCTGTCGAGCAATCGCTCGCGCGAAAAGACATGGCCGGGATGCTCGAGGAAATGCTTGAGCAGCCGGAATTCGGTGGGGCCCAGCGGCACGAACTCGCCGCCGCGGCGCACCTTGTGGCCCACCGTGTCCATTTCGATATCCGAATAGCTCAGCGCCTCGCCTGCCAGCGCGGGGCGCACGCGGCGCAGCACCGCGCCGACGCGCGCGACCAGTTCGCGCGGCGAGAAGGGCTTGGTGACATAATCGTCCGCGCCGGTCTCGAGCCCCCGCACGCGGTCTTCCTCTTCGCCGCGCGCAGTCAGCATGATGATCGGCACGTTGGCAGTCTCGGGCATGCGGCGCAGGCGGCGGCACACTTCGATCCCTGAAATCCCCTCGACCATCCAATCAAGCAACACGATGTCCGGCGCCGCCTCCTTGGCGAGCATCAGCGCTTCCTCGCCGTCCGGCGTCTGGCGGACTTCGAAATCCTCGCGCTTGAAGTGATAGGTCAACAGTTCGGCAAGCGCCGCATCGTCCTCGACGAGCAGCATCTTCACGCGTGCCATCAGCCGGCAGCCGGCTCGGGGCCGTCGCCATCGGCGAGATAGCGACCGGTCGCGGCGAAATAGACCATCTCCGCCACGTTGGTCGCGTGATCGCCGATCCGCTCGATATTCTTGGCGACGAACAACAGGTGCGAGACCTGGCTGATCGTCCGCGGGTTCTCGACCATGAAGGTAACGAGGGTGCGGAAGATCGAGTCGTAGAAATCGTCGAGAGCATTGTCGCGCACGCAGATCTCCGCCGCCGCCTCGGCATCGCGAGCCGAAAAGGCGTCGAGCACGTCATGGACCATGTCGCTCGCCATCTGGGCCATGGCAGGCAGGATCGAGATCGCCTCGATCCGCTCCTCACCTTCCGAATGGATCAGCGGCACGCGCTTGGCGATGTTCTTGGCATAATCGCCGATCCGCTCGACCACTGCGCCGATCTTGAGCGCCGCCACCA
This sequence comes from Sphingomonas sp. AC522, assembly GCF_979258125.1. Classification (NCBI taxonomy): domain Bacteria; kingdom Pseudomonadati; phylum Pseudomonadota; class Alphaproteobacteria; order Sphingomonadales; family Sphingomonadaceae; genus Sphingomonas; species Sphingomonas sp. AC522. The sequence continues at coordinate 3,181,176 of NZ_OZ409836.1, read as the reverse complement.
CTTCGCGAAGATCGTCAGCCATCGGCGCCCGCAGCGCGATCACGCGCACCGCAAGCCGTTCGACTTCGGCTTCGATCGCGTCGATCGCCTTGTCCTTCTTGCGGACTTCCTTGGCGAGCGCGACGTCGCCGCGCGACAAAGCTTTCATCGCATCGTGGATCGCCTGTTCGGCCAGCCCGCCCATCTGCGAGATCAATGCGCGCAGATGCCCGATATCCTGGTCGAACGCCTTGACGGTATGCTCTTGTCCCGTGGCCATCAGCCGTACCTTCCGGTGATATAGTCCTTGGTTCGCTCCATCCGCGGCGCAGTGAAGATATGGTCGGTCTCGCCATATTCGACCAGCGTGCCGAGGTGGAAGAATGCAGTGCGCTGCGAAACGCGCGCGGCCTGCTGCATGTTGTGCGTGACGATCACGATCGCATAGCGGCCGCGAAGCTCGTCGATGAGTTCCTCGATCTTGGCCGTGGCGATCGGATCCAGCGCCGATGCGGGCTCGTCCATCAGGATGACTTCGGGGTCGACTGCGATGGCGCGCGCGATGCAAAGCCGCTGCTGCTGCCCACCGGAGAGCGCGGTCCCGCTGTCGGTCAGCCGGTCCTTCACTTCTTCCCACAGTCCGGCGCGCTTGAGCGAGCGTTCGACGATGCCCTCCAGATCGGGCTTCGATGCGGCAAGCCCGTGGATGCGCGGCCCATAGGCGACATTCTCGAAGATCGACTTGGGGAAGGGGTTGGGCTTCTGGAACACCATGCCGACGCGGGCGCGCAGCTGCACCACGTCCATCGACGGCGAATAGATATCCTCGCCGTCCAGCGTCACCAGTCCTTCGACACGCGCGTTCGCGACGGTGTCGTTCATCCGGTTGAGCGTGCGCAGGAAGGTCGATTTGCCGCAGCCCGAGGGGCCGATGAACGCAGTCACCTTGTCCATGTCGATATCGATAGAGACGTTCTTCACGGCCTGTTTGTCGCCATAAAAGACGCTCACGTCGCGGGCCGACATCTTATGTTGTGTTTCGGTCATCACCAGCGGGTCTCGAATCGGTTGCGAAGATAGATGGCGATGCTGTTCATCGCGAGCAGGAAGGCGAGCAGCACGATGATCGCGGCGCTGGTCTTCTCGACAAAGCCGCGGCTGACTTCGTCGGACCATAAGAAGATCTGGACCGGCAGCACGGTCGAGGGATCGGTGAACCCGCCCGGCGGCTGGACGATGAAGGCACGCATGCCGATCAGCAGCAGCGGCGCGGTTTCGCCAAGGGCGCGCGCCATGCCGATGATCGTGCCGGTGAGGATGCCGGGCATGGCCAGCGGCAGGACATGATGGAACACCACCTGGATCGGGCTCGCGCCGACGCCCAATGCGGCGTCGCGGATCGAGGGCGGCACTGCCTTGATCGCGTTGCGGCTGGCGATCACGATCACCGGCATGATCATCAGCGCCAGCGTTAGCCCGCCGACCAGCGCGGCGGAGCGCGGCATGATCGGGCCGAAACTGTGCCCGAATATATTCCATGTGCCCAGGAAGACCGCGAGCCCGAGCAGGCCGAAGATGATCGAGGGTACCGCCGCGAGATTGTTGATCGAGACTTCGATCAAGTCGGTCCAGCGGTTCTTGGATGCGTATTCCTCAAGATAGATCGCCGAGAGCACCCCTACCGGGAAGGCGATCAGGAAGGTGATCGCCATGGTCAGCAGCGATCCCTTGAGCGCGCCCCAGATGCCGACTGCGACCGGATCGGTGGAATCGGACATGCGCAGGAAATCGGGATTGAAGTGCGTGCTGATCAGCCCGGCCTCATCGAGCCGCGACGCCATTGCCTTAACTTCGGCAGCGCCTTCGCCGCGGCGCGCCTGGTCGATTGCAGTGGAGGCGGGGACCTGAACGCTTACCGCACGGTCGAGGATCGACGGGTCGCGCTTGATCGCCTCGCGCACCTTGAGCCAGGCATAGTCCGAGATCACGTCCTCGCCGCCCCGCCCGAACTGGGTGGCGGCCGCGCCCTTTACCGTATTTTCCAGCTCGGCGCCGGCCAGAGCCAGATCTGCACCCGGAAGTCTTGAGCGCTGCGCGGTCCACCGGCAGCGCCGCCGCCTTGAAGTCGATCGTCAGCGCCACATCGGTCCGCAGGAAACCGCGCCAACCCTGCGCGACCATGGTGGTCAGCAGGAATGCGAGAAACGCCGCTGACAGCACCACCGCGAGCAGGCCCATCAGCTTGAAACGCCGCTCGGAGGCGTAGCGCTTGGCGATCCGCTTGCGCATCGCCTGCGTCTTCCAGTCGGTCGGCGCGCGATCGGGGAGGGGGGCGCTATTCATATGCTTCGCGATATTTCTTCACGACGCGCAGGGCGACGATGTTGAGGATCAGCGTGATCATGAAAAGCGTAAGCCCCAGCGCGAACGCCGCCAGCGTCTTGGGGCTGTCGAACTCGGCGTCGCCGGTCAGCAGATCGACGATCTGCTTGGTCACCGTGGTCGTGCTTTCGAATGGATTGAGCGTGATGTTTGCGGCGCCGCTCGCGGCCATCACCACGATCATCGTCTCGCCGATCGCGCGCGACACCGCCAGCAGGATGCCAGCCACGACGCCTGGAAGCGCCGCGGGGATCAGCACCTTGGTGATCGTCTCGCTCTTGGTCGCCCCCATCGCCAGGCTACCGTCGCGCATCGCGCCGGGCACTGCCGCGATCGAATCGTCGGCCATCGACGAGACGAACGGAATGATCATCACGCCCATCACCAGCCCAGCAGCCAGCGCGCTTTCGGACGAAGCGAATGGCATGCCGAGCTTGACCGCCAGGTCACGCACCGCAGGCGCCACAGTGAGCGCGGCGAAATAGCCATAGACCACCGTGGGCACGCCCGCGAGAATCTCGAGGATCGGCTTCATCCAGCGCCGAACGGCGGGAGCGGCATATTGGGTCAGGTAGATCGCGCTCATCAGCCCGAACGGGATCGCGACGATCATCGCGATCACTGCGCCGATGAAGAAAGTGCCCCAGAAGAGCGGCACCGCGCCCAGCGATTTACCCGGATCGGCGGGATCGATAACTTGCGGGCTCCAATGCGTGCCGAACAGGAAGTCGGTGATAGGCACCTGGCTGAAGAAACGCAGCGATTCCCATAGCAGCGAGAGGAAAATCCCCACTGTCGTGAGGATCGCGATCATCGAGGCGATAAGCAGCAATGCCATCACCCCGCGCTCGACCTGGGTGCGAGCCCGGAACGGCGCACGCACGCGCGTAAAGGCAAGCGCGCCGCACGCGAAGGCGAGCAGCACGGTCACTGCCGCACCAATCCAGCCATAGCGCGATTGCGCGGCGCGCGTGGGCGCCACCAATTGCTCGGCGACCGGATCGAATGCAGTGGCGCTGCTGTCCTTTGCGACGCGCTTGGCCTCGGCAAGCAGCGCGTCGCGCTCGAAATCGAAAGTCGGGAGTTGCGCCGCGGCAGGGTGCTGGAGCACGCTTTCCTTGATCAGCCCGGGCGTCACGCCGCCCCACACCGCGACGAACAGCAAGGCCGGCAGCACCGTCCAGATGGCGACATACCAGCCATGCTGCGCGGGAAGCGAATGTAGCCGCTTGGCGCCGCCCAGATCGAAGCTCGCCGCGCGACCGCGCGCAGTGAGCCAGCCGATCACGCCGAGTCCGGCGACCAGGAAGAGAAGCGCGAACGCGTTCATCAGTGCAGCCCCGCCGGGTTCATCGCCGTGCGCCGCTCGACTTCGCGTGCGGCCTCGGCACGCACGGCGTCAGGAGCGGCGATCAGCCCACGTCGCGCAAGCTTGCCCTTGGGCGCCCACATCTGCGTGTAGAGAGTCACGAAATCAGCCAGCCCCGGAACTGCCCGCAGGTGCCGCTTTTTGACGTAGAGAAACAGGGGCCGCGCGCCGGGATAGCTCTTGTCGGCGATCGAGGCATAGCTCGGCTCGACTCCGTCGATCGGCACGCCGTTCAGCCGGTCGTGATTTTCCTCAAGATACGAATAGCCGAACACGCCCACCGCATTTGGGTTTTGCGCGAGCCCCTGGACGATCAGATTGTCGTTCTCGCCTTTGTCGATATAGGCGCCGTCGTCGCGGATGCGCTTGCACCGCATTTCATAGGGGGCGCTGTCCTTGGCGGCCTTGAGCGCCTTTGCCTGCGGGTCGGCCTCGGCGCAGCCGGGCTCGACCACGAGTTCGACCAACGCATCGCGCGTGCCGCTGGTGGCGGGCGGGCCCATCACCTGGATCGGGATTGCGGGCAGTGAAGGGTTCACGTCGCGCCAGGTCCGCGTCGCATTGGGCTTGCCCAGCGGATTGGCGGCCAACGCGAGATAGACGTCCTTCTTGCTGAGCGAGAGGCCGGGGCCGCGATTGCTCTCGGCGAGCGCGACGCCGTCGACGCCGATCTGAATCTCCATGATCTCGCCGACGTCATTCTTCTCGCACAGCGCATATTCGCTTTTCTTGATCCGCCGCGATGCATTGGCGATGTCGGGGAATTCCCAGCCCACGCCTTCGCAGAAGCGCTTGAGGCCCGCGCCCGTGCCGATCGATTCGATCACCGGCGCACGCCGGTCGCCGCCGGCATTGACGAACGCTTCGGCCACGGCGGTGGTGAAGGGATAGACCGTTGAGGAGCCGACGACGCGGATCTCGCGGGCGCTGTTGCCATCGCATGCGCCAAGCGAGAGCGCGGCTGCCACCAAGGCCAGGCGCCCGAGTGGGGCAAGAGAATCGGTCCGGCTCACCGGATCGCCTTTGGGCCGCTACGTTACGACTTTATGACAGGGAGCAGGATAGTGACGCTGGTGCCGGTGCCTTGCACGCTGGCAATGTCGATCCGGCCGCGATGCCGCTCCGCGACATGCTTGGCAATCGCAAGCCCGAGCCCCGTGCCGCCGATCGAGCGGCTGCGTCCTGAGTCCACCCGGTAGAACCGTTCGGTAAGCCGCGGAATATGCTGGGGTGCAATGCCTTCGCCCTGGTCGGTCACCATCAGCCGAGCCATTGCATCGCCCTCGGGCGCGAGGGTGATCGAGACCGGCGTCCCCTCGCGCCCATATTTCATGGCGTTGCCGACGATATTGTGGAGCAATTGCGAAAGCTGGGCACGGTCGCCCTGGACGATCAGGGTTTTCTCGATTTCGGTTCGGACGTCGCCGGCGCGCGCATCGCCCGATCCGGACAATTCTTCACAGACTTCGCGCACCAAATCAGCGAGATCGACGCTATCATTGGGCCTGCGATATTTTTCCGCTTCGATCCGGCTGAGCGAAATCAGGTCATCGACCAACCGCCGCATCCGCCGCGCCTCGTCGTGCATGATCTTGAGGAAGCGCTTGCGAGTCTCGGGATCGTCGCCCGCCTCCTCGCGTAGCGTTTCGACAAAGCCGAGCAGGGAAGCGAGCGGAGTGCGCAGCTCGTGGCTGGCATTGGCGACGAAATCTACGCGCATCCGGTCCGCGGCATAGCTCCCGGTGCGGTCGATCAGATGCACGATGCGCTGGCCGCCGCCCAGCGTGCGCACGCGCATTTCCCAGCGCTGTTCGCGCATGCCGAGGCCTACGAGGTGGATAGGACCGGAGGGACTGGCGGAATCAGGATTGATCAGCCGCTCCGCCGCCGCGGGATGGCGGATGGCTACGCGGACGTCCTCGCCCAATATATGGCCGCCCAGCAGCGACCGCGCTTGCGCGTTGGCGGCCACCACCCGGCTGGCTTCGACGACGAGGACCGGCTCTGCAATTCCTTCGATGACGTCGGCAATGCGGGGCTCGCGGCGCGGCGGTGGGGCAGCGGTCACGGGCAAAGCAGGCGAGGGCTCTCCGCCCCCCGCGATCAGCACTGCGGCGACGGCGCAGACGAGCACCACCAAGCTCACCTGCACATCGTAGGTGAGCAGCAAGCTGATGAGCGCGGCCAGCATGGCCATGCCGAGCGCGAACAATGCGCGAAGGCCTGAGCGGGTAGGCATCCTGCTGCTCTAGCCGAGTGCGCAAACATTTACGATTGCGAAAGGCCGCCGAGCGCAGGACAATAGGCCATGAGCGACGACGCACCTACTACGCCCAAAGCCAGCCGTCGTGCGCTGATGCTTGGCGCCGCGAGCGCCTCGGCGATCGTCTCGATCCGTCCAGCGCTCGCGCAGACCAGCGCGTCGGTGATGCATTGCGAGATTCCGGTCCCCGATCCGGGCCGAGCGGGCAGCCACATCGCCGCCGACGGCTCGCTGGTCCCGGCGGGCACTGCGGGCGCATTTCCGCCCCCCGGCGTTTCGTACAAGGCAGAGGACGTAAAGCGCGCGCTCAACGGCGGCACGCTGCCCGGCGCCGATTACGAGCGGAGCCGCGCCTACACGAACTACATCCGCCGCCTGCAATCGGGAACAAGCGGATTCACCTGCTTCGCATCATTACAGATGCCGCGCGGCTGAGGCCGTGCTGCATTATCGTGCCGCCTCGCCGGTCACTCTTAGAATTGTGCCGCTCGACGCGCTGACGCTGATCTATCACCGCGCCTCGGGCATTACGCATGTCGTCGACGCACCCGTGCCCGAAATCCTCGAGGCGCTGGCCGAGCCTCTGAGCCTGGATGGACTGCTGGCGAAGCTCACCGCCGAATATGATTTGCTCGATGCCGACCGAGAGGCGCTCGTAACAAGGCTCGACGAGCTTGCCGCGGCTGGACTGGTCGAGCCCCTGTGAGGCACGTCACCAGCCTTCGCATCGGGCCGGTCGGTTTTCGCATTGGCAGTGACTGGCGCGCGCCCATTACCACGCTCGACGATCTCTACCGCGACTATCCCAAGCCCGAAGTGCCCGACTTCAACGTCCACTTGTTCGCAGCGCGGCCATGGCGCCGATTTCTGCGTCCCGCAGTGCATATCGGCGGCGACTTCGTCATCCCCGACGCGTCGCCGCTTCCGCTAGCACTGGGACTGCTAGCCGCCGAGATGGGGATGAACCTGCAGATGGCGCTTGGGCAGCGCGGCTATCTGCTGCTGCACGCATCTGGGGTCGAGCGCGACGGGCGCGCGGTGCTGATGACGGGCATTTCCGGCGCGGGAAAATCGACGCTCGCCGCCCTGCTTATGGCGCGCGGCTGGCGGATGATGGGCGACGAGTTCATCCTGATCGATCCCGAAACCGGCTTCGCGCATGCGTTTCCCCGCCTGATCAGCCTCAAGAACGAAGCGATTCCCGTGGCCGAAGCGCTCCTGCCCAACGCGCGTTTCGGCCCCCGCCTCGAAGGCACCCCCAAGGGCACGCTTCGCCATATCGTTCCCGATGCCCGCGCCATCGCCGCGATGGCCGAGCCTGCGACGCCCGCACTGCTGCTCTTCCCGCGCTTCGGTTTCGAGGCGGCCGAGCGCCCGGTCCTTCCCAGCGAGGCGTTCGTCCGCCTCACCCAGGCCTCGACCAATTACGTCAATCTCGCCGAGCGTGGCTTCAACGCACTCACTCGGCTGGTCCGCGACGTCCCCGCGCGGGCGATCGACTATCCCGATACCCAGACTGCGCTCGACATGGTGGAGCGCCTGGCATGAGTCCCGCGCTCTTGCTGGCCCGGGCGCTGCGCGATCCTGGCTCAACCGCGGGTGTCACCCCGAGCGAATGGACCGCGCTCTTCGCTGTCGCCCGCGCCGAGCAATTGATCGGCACGCTTGCCACCCGGCTCGACGGGTTGGCGCTGCCCGAAGATGCGGCGCATATCGTCCGCGATGCGATCGCCTCGGCCGAGCAGGGGCGCACCGCTGCCTTGTGGGAGGCCGAGATGGCGCGCCGGGTGCTTGGCGGGATACCCGTGGCGCTGCTCAAGGGCACTGCGTTCGTCGCAACAGGATTGCAGGCGGGCAGGGGGCGCTCGATCGGGGATCTCGACATTCTTGTCCCGCGCGAACGAATCGAAGAGGCCGAGGCGCGACTGCTCGCGGCGGGGTGGGAGTGGGTCAAGCCCGATCCTTATGACGACGCTTATTACCGCAAATGGATGCATGAACTCCCGCCGCTGATTCACCGCGAGCGGGATCGGATGATCGACGTGCACCACACGATCCTGCCGCTCACCGCCCGCATCACGCCCGATGCGCAGGCGCTGCTGGCGGATAGCGTAGCCCTCGAAAACGGCCTCCGCGTGCTGAACCCCAACGATATGCTCTGCCACGCCGCAGCGCACCTCTTCGCCGATGGCGACCTGGCGGGTGGCATGCGTAATCTCTGGGATATTCACTGCCTGATCGAAGAGTTCGGCGTCGAGGGGCTGGAGGGGCGGGCCGCGTATCACGGGCTGGCAGGCGCGATGAGCCGCGCCGTGCGGCTGGCCCAGGCACTGTACGGCCTGCCCCCCCTCGCGGGCACTGCCGGAGGCTGGGGCGACCGGCTCTATCTGCGCCGTCTGACCGCACGTGACGGCTGGGGCCGCCCGACGCGCAAGCCGACGCGCCTGGCTTTCTATCTGCGCTCGCACTGGCTGCGCATGCCCCCGGCGATGCTGGCGCAACATCTGTGGACCAAGTGGCGCAAGGGGCATGCTCCCTGATGACAAACCCCTTTGCGCGTGTCAGCTTGCCTGCATGAATAAGCAGAAATGGGGGGTGACATGCACGCTTTGAGGATATTCGCGGTTGCTGCGGTGGTCGCGCTGGCAGGTTGCTCGGCAGGCGAGAGCACCGCTGCGGCGAAGACCGAAGTAGCCAAGTTCCGCCAGCAAATCGCAGCAGGACAGTTCGCGGAAATCTACAAGGGGGCTTCGCCGGACATCCGCAATTCGGTGGGCGAAGCGCAGTTCGTCCAGATAGTCGGCGGCTTCCATCAGGCGCTAGGTGCCTTCAAGTCTGCGGGCGAGCCCGGCTGGAGCTATGACACCGACACTAATTCCGGCCAGCGCGTTACGCTGGATTACGATAGCATTTTCGAGCGCGGCAAGGCGCACGAGCAATTCATCTATCGGATGCAAGACGGCAAGGCCGTGCTCGCAGGCTATGATTATAAGGCGGAAGGGACAATCACGCCCACGCCTGCCGCTGCCAACGAAGCCGAAGGGGAAGACGGCGACGGCGAGGCTGAAGGGACCTAAACACCAATCGCTTCGTCGGCTATGGGATTTTTTAGCTTAGATGCAGGCACTATGGAAATCGCAAGACTATCAGCGTAACCGCATCCCCAAGAGGGGCTTCCATGACGCATGCCATCGCCGCGATCATCCTTGCCGCAGGCAAGGGCACGCGGATGAAATCCGATACCCACAAGGTGCTGCATCCGATCGCTGGCCGGCCGATGCTGATGCACCTGATCGATAGTTTCGACGCCGCCGGCGCGACCGAACGCGTCGTGGTGGTGGGGGCGTTGCGCGAGCAGGTCGAGGCCGCAGTTGCGCCGCTGGGCGTGCGCATCGCAGTGCAGGAGGATCAACTCGGAACGGCGCACGCCGCGCTCCAGGCCAAGGAGGCGCTGGCAGGTTTCGAAGGCATTGCCGTTATCGCTTTTGGCGACGTGCCGTTCCTCAGAACCGAGACGATTCTTCGCATGGTCGAGCGCCTCGAAGGACCCGACCATCCCAAGGTAGTCGTGCTTGGCTTCCGGCCCGAGGATCCGGCAGCCTATGGCCGCATCGTCGCCGACAGCGACACCCGCATCCTCGCAATGGTCGAGTATAAGGACGCCACTCCTGTGCAGCGCGCCGAAAGGCTGTGCAACTCGGGCGTGATGGCCGTGCGCACAGCCGATCTCTGGCCGCTGCTTGAACGCGTCGGCAACGACAATGCGGCAGGCGAATATTATTTGCCCGACATCGTCATGCTCACGGTTCAGGATATGGACCGTTCGGTGGTGATCGAGGCAAGCGAGGCCGAAGTGCTCGGGATCAACAGCCGCGCCGAACTGGCCGGCGCCGAGCTCGTCTGGCAGCGCCGCCGACGCGTGCAGGCAATGGACGACGGCGTGACGCTGATCGCGCCCGAGACGGTCTGGTTCTCGCACGATACCAGGCTCGGCCGCGATGTGCTGATCGAGCCCAATGTCTTTTTCGGCCCCGGCGTCGATATTGCGGACCGCGTGACGATCCGCGCCAACAGCCATATCGAAGGCGCGACGGTGATGTCGAAGGCCGAGATAGGGCCTTTCGCGCGCCTGCGCCCTGGCGCAGTGATGGAGCAGGGCTCGAAGGTCGGCAATTTCGTCGAGATGAAGAAGTCGGTGCTCGGCCCGGGCGCCAAGGCCAATCACTTGACCTATCTCGGCGACGCCAAGGTGGGGGCAGGCGCCAATATCGGCGCGGGCACGATCACCTGCAATTACGATGGTTTCTTCAAATACGGCACCGAGATCGGCCACGGCGCCTTTATCGGATCGAACAGCGCGCTGGTCGCGCCGATCAAGATCGGCGACGGCGCGATCGTTGCGGCAGGATCGGTGGTGACGCGCGATGTCGAGCCCAATGCGCTCGCGGTCGCCCGCGCCAAACAGGAAATAAAGCCCGGCTGGGGGCACCGCTTCCGCGAGGCGATGAAAGCTAAGAAGGCTGCAAAGTAATGTGTGGTATCGTTGGAATTGTCGGGACGGGGGACGTTACGCCGCGGCTGTTCGAAGCGCTGACGCGCTTGGAATATCGCGGTTATGACTCCGCCGGCATCGCCACCCTCAATGGCGGCGAGATCGACCGGAGGCGGGCCGAGGGCAAGTTGTTCAATCTCGGCGCGCGCCTCGCTGAAAACCCGCTCCCCGGCCATATCGGCATCGCGCACACGCGCTGGGCGACGCATGGTGCGCCGACCGAGGATAATGCCCACCCACACATCGTCGGCGACGTCACTATCGTCCACAATGGCATCATCGAGAATTTCAAGCCGCTCCGCGATGCGCTGATCGCCGAGGGCCGCGAGTTCAAGTCGCAGACCGACACCGAAGTTGTCGCGCACCTCGTCGATCGCGAACTCAAGGCCGGCAAGGCCCCACGCGACGCCGTCGCCGCGGTGCTGCCACAGCTCCACGGCGCCTTCGCCGTCGCCTTCTTGTTCCGCAACGAGCCCGACATGCTGATCTGCGCCCGCCTCGGTGCGCCGCTCACGGTCGGCTATGGCGAGGGCGAGAATTATCTTGGCTCGGACGCGCACGCGCTTGCCTCGCTGACCCAGCGCATCGCCTATCTCGACGAAGGCGACTGGGCGGTCGTCACCCGCGAGAGCATTGAAGTGTTCGACCGCGACAACAATCCTGTCGAGCGCCCGATTGTTGAATCCGGCGCCACCGCCGAAGCGATCGACAAGGGCAACCACGCCCATTTCATGCTCAAGGAAATTTACGAGCAGCCGGTCGTCGTCGCGCAGACGCTGGCATCGTATATCCGCCCGGTCGAGCAGATGGTCGCCATGCCCAACATGGATTTCGACCTCTCCAAGATCGAGCGCGTCGCGATCGTCGCATGCGGCACGGCCAGCTATGTCGGCATGATCGGCAAATATTGGATCGAGCGCTTCGCTCGCCTGCCGGTCGAAGTCGATGTCGCGTCCGAGTTCCGGTACCGCGATCCGGTGCTGCTGCCGCACACACTCGGCGTCGTCGTTAGCCAGTCGGGTGAGACCGCCGATACGCTCGCCGCGCTGCGCCACATGAAGGCCAATGGCGTGACCACCGCGGGCATCATCAACGTACCTACCAGCTCGATGGCGCGCGAAGTCGATCTCCTGCTCTCGACGCATGCCGGACCTGAGATCGGCGTCGCCTCGACCAAAGCATTCACTTGCCAACTCAGCGTCATGGCCGCGCTCGCAGTCAATCTCGCGCGCGCGAAGGGGCTGATGCCGCCAAGCGAGGAGCGCGAGATCGTCCGCCACCTGATCGAGGCACCCGCCGCGATCAACGCCGCGCTGTCGCACGATGAAGAGATCCAGGGGATGGCGGGGATGATCGCCGAGGCCCGCGACGTGCTCTATCTCGGCCGCGGCCCCGATTACCCGCTAGCGCTGGAAGGCGCGCTCAAGCTCAAGGAAATCAGCTATATCCACGCCGAAGGCTATGCCTCGGGTGAGATGAAGCACGGGCCGATCGCACTGATCGACGATCTGGTGCCGCTGATCGTTCTCGCTCCCTCGGGCCCGCTTTTCGACAAGACCGTGTCGAACATGCAGGAAGCCAAGGCCCGCGGTGCCCGCGTTGTGCTGATTTCGGACGCCGAGGGTCTGGCGCTCGCCGGGGATGATGCCGAGGCAACTATCGAGATGCCGAGCGTCCACCCGTTGATCGCGCCGCTCGTCTATGCCGTGCCGGTGCAGTTGCTCGCCTATCACGTTGCAGTCGCCAAGGGCACGGACGTCGATCAGCCGCGCAACCTGGCCAAGTCGGTGACCGTAGAATAACGCTCAGGGGCGCCATTCCATCGCGCGGTGGAAAGGCGTCACTTCACCGCAGTCGACGAAACCCAGTCGCTGATACAAGGCCAGCGCGCTCGGATTGGTGGTCGCGACCGTCAGGGTGACGGAGGCGGCGCTGGCTGCGCGTGCGCTAGCCTGCACCCATTGGATGAGGGCGGCACCGATTCCTTGTCCGCGCACCTCTACCCCAACGATGATGTCGACCACCCGCCAGTTCCTGCTCTTGCGATCGAGCGTTAGCCGGCCGATGTCGCGCACCTTGTCGTCCGCTGCCCGCGTCACGATCCAGAAGTCGCCGCGCGCGAAGCGGCGGACATAGTCTCGGTGCTGGAGCGCGAACTGGCTGTCGCAGAACGCCGCTTTCTCGGTCGGCGACCAGGGCGCGGCGATAAGCTCGGGCGCGCGCATTTCGGCATAGAGCCGGCGTAGAAAGCCGAGATCGGCCTGTACTGCGGGGCGCAGCCCAATTCCCAAAGGGGCGAGCTTGAGTAGAGGCGGGCAGGGGCGCCTCGCTGCCGGAAAGGGCGGCAAAACTATCGCGTCCATTGCGGCCCGTTACCCCCGTGCATCCCTGGCTGCCCCTTCCCAACGCCGCCCCGCCCCGGCACTGTGCCAACGCAAATCGGCCGGCGAAAGCCGGGAGTGGAGGACGATCATGATATTGCTGACGCCGGAGGATTTCGATCCCTGGGTGGGGAAAAAGGTGCGGGTCAACACGCTGCCCCGACCAGTGGAAGTGGTGCTGGAGCGAGTTGAGCGGCACGGCGCGCTCAAGGGCTTTGACGTGCGCGAGCCATTTTCGCTGTTTTTCGATTCGCCGCTCGCAGTGGTGCTCATGGACACCAGCTATGAATTCGATTGCGGCAAGGGCGGGCCGTACGAAATGCTCATCACCCAGCTTCAGCCGTCGCAGACGCATCGTCACTATCAGGCGTTGTTCTCGTGAAGTGATAGCAAAGGCCGGCCTCGCGAGATAGCGTGGCCGGCCTTCGTTGTTCGCAATCAGGGGTCAGTTGCGCGACGGGAAGATTCCCTGCAGCGCAATGATATAGTTGATCCCCAAATAAGGCTGCATGATCGGGAGCGGCTGGCTCCCCCCGTTCGCGCCCACCGTCACAGTGCCGCCCCCGCCGCCGCCGGAAAGGCTCAGGCCGCCGAGGTTGACCGGCGTCGTGCCGGTGCTTCCGGCGGGCACATACAGCGTCGGCTCGATGGTCGCGCCGGGGTCATAGTTGACGCCGAGGAAACAGCCATCGGTGGGTGCCCCGGTCTGCGATCCGATCGCACCGGTCATCGCCTGCATCGTCCCGGTCACTGCGCCGCCGCCAGAAGGCACAAAGGTCGCGGTGTGATTGTGCATCGGCATCTGGTTGATGCTGATCGTGGTGGAGGGCACGCCCGCTATCTCACCCGTCTGAACGGGCGGCAGGCCCGGTCCCTGCTGTCCCTGCTGCGCGCCGACGATCGTGCGGCCCCGCAAATCCGGGAGCGAGAAGGTCGTCACCCCATCGCCACCATAGGTGGTCCCGAGCAGCGAAAACAAAGCGCTGTTTTGAGCAATGGACAATAGCTGCCCGCTGCAAAACATCCAGCCACGCGGGGCGTAGTTGAAGCCGACGGGCAAAATTACCCCCATAAAAACTTCCATGGTCGAGTCCCTCCCACTTGTGAAAAGCAGGGGGATGCTAAACCAAAAAAATCATTTCGTTAGCCGATGCGTCCATAATGGTCCGATTTGTAAAAATGTAAGAGGAATTGACCGAGGGTCTTAGGTGCAATGTAAATAAACGATAAAGCTGTGCAGCTTTATTTAGGGACATATGGCAGGTTTAGTGCGAATTCGACCTATTGATCCTTAGCGATCAAGCGGATAGGCCCGCTGAATCAGCCGGGGGGCGTTTAATGGTTGCCGTCGATTCGCGTATTGGTAGTTTCTTGAGCCGAATTGGCCGATCGGGAACCGCCACCACTGACGCCGCCTTGCGAAAGGTGGCGGCGATTGCCGGTGCCGCGGCGCGCTATGTGCCTCGCGCGGCGCTGATCGCAGGCGCGGCATTGGCGCCGACTGCCGCAATGGCATCGCCAGGCTGTGACGCTATCGCCGCCAGCCCCACAACCTATACCGACATGGCGGCGACTTGGACCAATGGCACGGGTAACGCCTTTGTATTTGTGCCCACCAACGTTACTGCGATTCCCAATGCTACGGCGAATTTCGTCAGCGGCGATCAGGTTGTCTACGAATATTCGGTGAACCCCCTAGCGACCGCGGCTGTTCAATATTCTGCCACGGGTAGCGGCGCCAATACGGCTATCGTTTCGGGACAGACGAGTTCGGGCAGTGGAACGTTCGCCGCCCCTGGGAACGTCGCGCGGCTACGCGGCGCTTCGACTGCGCCGACCTCAGGCAATGCCAATTCCACCGTCCGCTTCACTTTCTATTGCCAGGTGGTCACCACCCAGGCCGTTCCCAGCATATCGGTGAACGCCGGGACTGCTGTGAACGCGTTTCCCGTCACCGCGGTCTATGGCAAGGGCGCCCGCACCTACACGCTTTCGGGCGGCACGCTGCCGACCGGCATGTCGTTCAACACGAGCACCGGTGAGCTGAGCGGCACCCCCACGACGGGCATCCCCACTACAACGTTCACGGTCACTGTCACGCACCTGGGCACGGGCAGTTCGTCCAAAACGTTTACACTCCGGGTTGTCGCGCCGGCGGTGACGGGGGTAAACCCCAATACCGGGCGTACTGCGGGCAGCACTCCGGTCGTGATCACCGGCACCGACTTCGACAGCGGCTCGTCCGTCCAGTTTGGTGGCACTCCTGCTCTCAGCTTCGTCTATAACAGCTCCACCCAGATGACCGCCACATCCCCCGCCCATGTAGCGGGCACGGTCAATGTTACGGTTACGACTTCGAGCGGTGCCGTCAGCCCGACGGCCACCGCGAACCAGTTCACCTATGCCGATCCGACGCTGGGCGTGACGATGACGCACAGCGGCAATGCCGTGCGCGGCCAGACGCTGACCTACACGATCACGCCAAGCGCGACGGTCGCCAATACTTCGGGCACGGTGACTGCAACGTGGAGCTTGCCGGGAGGGCTCACGTATAACCCGACCACATCGGGCACGGGTTGGACCTGCGGAAGCACCAACTGCACTTCGACCGATGCGATCACCGCGGGTTCGAATGGCAACCCGATCTCGCTCGTCGTCAATGTCGGTCAGTTCGCGCCGAATACGCTTGCATCCAATCCAAGCGTGAATCTGTCGGGTGGCGGGGCGCCTAGTCCGGCGACTGCCAGCGATCCGACGACGGTCTGGTCGCAGGGGCCGAGCGCGTCCATCAGCCTGGGGCAGAGTTCGATCGCCGCAGGTACCCAGAGTCTCGCAACGGTCACCCTGACCAATCCGAACGCAGTCTCCCAGGCAGGCGTGGGCAACACGATCAGCTTGCCGGCCAATCTGGTGGTCGGTTCGACTGCCGGCACGAATGGGTGCGGGGGCGTGCTGTCAGCTTCCGCAGGTTCGGGAACGGTAACCCTGAGCGGGGGCGCGCTGGCAGGCTCGGCGACCTGTACCTACAGCTTCAACGTTACTTCGAACACGCCGGCCGCATATCCTGTACCGACCGGAACGCCTTCTGCGGCCAATTCGGCCGCCGGCAGCGGCGGCACTGCCACATCGCTGACGGTCACTGCCTCTGCGGACGCCGATCTGTCGGACCTGGTGCCTTCGCAGGGCACGCTGACCCCGGCCTTCGCCGCAGGCACGACCAGCTATACGGCTTCGGTCGCCAATGCCGTGACCGCGCTAAGGGTCACGCCGACCACCGCATATTCGGGCGCTACCGTCACGGTGAACGGCGTGGCCGTTCCTTCAGGTACGCCCTCGGGCCTGATCGCGCTGTCTGTCGGCGCCAACATCATCACCACCGTCGTAACGGCGCAGGACACCACGACCACGCGCACCTATACGACCACGGTTACGCGCGCGGCGTCCAACGTCTCGACCCTGTCTAACCTGACGCTGTCTTCGGGCACCCTGAACCCCGCCTTTGCAAGCGGCACCACCAGCTATACGGCGTCGGTCGCCAACGCGACGACCTCGATCACCGTCACGCCGACGGTTACTCAGGCCAATGCCACCGTCACGCTCAACGGGGTCGGGGTCACTTCGGGTTCGCCCTCGGGCGCGATTGCGCTCGCGGTGGGCGCGAATACGATTACTACTGTGGTCACCGCCCAGGACGGCACGACGACCAGCACTTACACGACCACGGTCACGCGCGCGGCGTCGAACATCTCGACCCTGTCTAACCTCACCCTGTCTGCAGGTACGCTGAACCCCGCCTTCGCCAGCGGCACCACCAGCTATACGGCGTCGGTTTCCAACGCGACGACTTCGATCACCGTCACGCCGACAGTGTCTCAGGCCAACGCCACCGTCACGGTCAACGGCGTCTCGGTTACATCCGGCTCGCCCTCGGGTTCGATCGCGCTTGCGGTCGGCGCGAACACGATCACCACTGCCGTCACTGCGCAGGACGGCGCGACGATCAGCACCTATACGGTGACAGTCACGCGGGCCGGCTCGAACGTTTCGACGCTGTCGAACCTGACGCTGTCCTCAGGCACGCTGAACCCGACCTTCGCGAGCGGCACCACCAGCTATACTGCGGCGGTTTCCAACGCGACGACTTCGATCACCGTCACGCCGACGGTAACCCAGGCCAATGCCACCGTTACCGTCAACGGGGTCACGGTCACTTCGGGTTCGCCCTCGGGCTCGATTGCGCTGGCGGTGGGCGCCAACACGATCACTACGATCGTGACGGCGCAGGACGGTACCACGACCACCACCTACACGACCACGGTCACGCGTGCGGCATCCAGCGTTTCGACGCTGTCGAACCTGACGCTGTCATCAGGCACGCTGAACCCTGCGTTCGCCAGCGGCACGACGAGCTATACGGCGTCGGTCGGCAACGCGACGACATCGATCACCGTCACGCCGACGGTTACTCAGGCCAATGCCACCGTCACGGTCAACGGGGTCG
The DNA here is from genome assembly GCF_979258125.1 of Sphingomonas sp. AC522. NCBI lineage: Bacteria > Pseudomonadati > Pseudomonadota > Alphaproteobacteria > Sphingomonadales > Sphingomonadaceae > Sphingomonas > Sphingomonas sp. AC522. The sequence continues at coordinate 3,163,749 of NZ_OZ409836.1, read as the reverse complement.
GGGTCACTTCGGGTTCGCCCTCGGGCGCGATTGCGCTCGCGGTTGGCGCGAACACGATCACCACGGTGGTCACCGCTCAGGACGGCACGTCGACCAGCACCTACACGACTACGGTCACACGCGCGGCGTCGAACGTCTCGACCCTGTCGAACCTTACGCTGTCTGCGGGTACGCTGAACCCCGCCTTCGCCAGCGGCACCACCAGCTATACGGCGTCGGTCCCCAATGCGACGACTTCGATCACCGTCACGCCGACAGTGACTCAGGCCAACGCCAGCGTCACGGTCAACGGCGTCTCGGTTACATCCGGCTCGCCCTCGGGTTCGATCGCGCTTGCGGTCGGCGCGAACACGATCACCACTGCCGTCACCGCCCAGGACGGCACGACGATCAGCACTTACACTGTAACGGTCACTCGCGCGGTCGCTCCGCCGACCACGCCCAGCTTCACGCACGGCTCGATCGTTCCGTACAATGACGGCAGCAATCAGCCTTACAGCTTCAATCTCTCGAGCCTGGTCACTGGCGGCACGCCGACCAGCTATGCGGTAGGCTCGGCGACGACTGGGCAGGGCGGCTCGGTCAGCATCGACAATAGCGGGCAGGTGACCTTCACTCCGCCCGCCGGCTATCGCGGGAACGATACCTTCACTTACACCGCGACCAACGGCAGCGGCACGTCCGCGCCTGGAACGGTAACGCTCACGATCGGCGATCCGACCTTCTCGGGAAGCGTCACGGGCAGCGGCACGCGCGACACCGCGCTTGTAGGCGTCTCTGTGGTGATCACGGGCGGCCGGGCGAGCTACACTTGCGGTTCGCTTGGCGCCGGCGCGCTGCCCCCAGGCACCCAGCTCAACGGCAATTGCACGATCACCGGCACGCCGAGCGTTGCCGGCACCTTCAATTTCACTGCCTCGATCTCCGATAGTTCGACCGGCACCGGTCCCTTCATCGGGTCGAGCGGCGCGCTGCAACTCGTCGTGGCGATCCCGCCTGTAACGATCAATTCGGCGGCGCCCACGGGCACTGCGGTCGGCGCGGCTTACAGCCAGACGAACACGGCTTCGGGCGGCACGCTGCCTTACAGCTACAATGTCGCGTCCGGCTCGCTGCCGCCGGGCACGGGCCTCTCCGACACGACCGGTCTGGTCAGCGGCACGCCAACTGTGGCGGGCAATTACACCTACGCGATCCGCGTGAACGACAATAACGGGAACGGCGCGCCCGTCGTCGGCACCACCATCAACGTCACGATCGCCAAGGGCACGCAGACGCTCACCTTCGGCACGACCCCGCCGGTCTCGCGTCCGGTAGGCGCCACCTATACGGTGACCGCGAGCTCCAACTCTTCCCTCCCAGTTGCGTTGACGATCGATGCCTCGGCAACGGCCTTCTGCTCGATCTCGGGCGGTGTCGTGTCGTTCAACGGCGTCGGCACTTGCGTGATAAACGCCAACCAGGCGGGCAATTCCAACTGGAATCCGGCAACGCAAATCCAGCAGAGCTTTGCGATCACTCAGGCGACGCAGTCGATCAGCTTCACTTCGACTGCGCCGAGCGGCGCCACCGTCGGTGGCGCTACCTATACGCCGACGGCCACTGCCACCTCCGGCCTGCCTGTTGCCTTCACGATCGCCGGTTCGTCGAGCACGATCTGCACGATCTCGGGCGGGACTGTCAGCTTTATCGGTGTCGGCAATTGCGTGATCAACGCCAACCAGGCCGGCAACGCCAATTACACCGCGGCCCCCCAGGTGCAGCAGACCATAGCCATCGCCGCACCCACGATTGCGGTGAGCCCAGCCAGCCTGCCGAACGCGACGGTCGCCACTGCCTATAGCCAGGCGATTTCGGCCAGCGGCGGCACCGCGAGCTACAGCTTTGCAGTGACCTCGGGCGCCCTGCCTGCCGGGGTGAGCCTCGCCTCGAATGGCGCGCTGACTGGCACGCCCGCGGCGGGCGGCAGCTTCACTTTCACCGTCACGGCGACCGACAGCTCGGCGGGGGCCGGCGGACCTTATTCCGGTTCGCGTGCCTACACGCTGCTGGTCAACGCTCCGACGATCCTGATTGCGCCCGCATCGCTTCCGAATGGGTCGATCGCATCGCCCTATTCGCAGGCCATCACGGCAAGCGGCGGCACCGCAGGTTACAGCTTCGCGGTAACTGCAGGTGCATTGCCTGCCGGCATCACCTTGGCCGCCAACGGCACGCTGAGCGGCACGGCCACTGCGGGCGGCACATTTAACTTCACGGTCACTGCAACCGACAGTTCGACCGGAACCGGTGCGCCGTATAGCGGCTCGCGCGTTTATGCGCTGACGATCAATGCGCCAACGATCACGATTGCTCCGGCTTCGCTGACCAACGCTACGATCGGGACGGCCTATTCGCAGGCGATCACCGCCAGTGGTGGCACTGCCGGCCATACCTTTGCAGTTAGCGCGGGTGTGCTTCCCGCCGGCATGACGCTCGCGGCTAACGGCACGCTGAGCGGAACACCGACGGCTGGTGGCACCTTCAACTTCACCGTCACTGCGACCGACAGTTCGGGCGGCAGCGGACCCTATTCAGGCTCGCGGGCCTACGCGCTCACGGTCGATGCGCCGACTATCGCAATCGCGCCTGCCTCGCTCAACAATGCGACGGTCGGATCGGCTTACTCGCAGGCGATTACCGCCAGCGGTGGCACCGCGGGCTATAGCTTCGCAGTCACGGCGGGCGCGCTCCCCGCGGGCGTGACGCTCGCGGCCGATGGCACGCTGAGCGGTACTCCCACGTCGGGGGGCACGTTCAACTTCACCGTTACTGCGACTGACAGTTCGACCGGCGCTGGCGCTCCCTTCACGAGCTCGCGCGCTTATGCTCTGGTAGTCAATGCCCCGACCATCGCCATTTCGCCCGCTTCGCTGAACAACGCGACCGTCGGCACGGCCTATTCGCAAGCGATCACCGCCAGTGGTGGGACCGCGGGTTACAGCTTCACTGTCACTGCAGGCGCATTGCCTGCTGGCATGACGCTGGGTGCCAACGGCACACTGAGTGGCACGCCGACGGCAGGCGGCAACTTCAACTTCACCATTCGCGCGACCGACAGCTCGACCGGCGCGGGAGCGCCGTATTCGGCCTCGCGTGCCTACGCACTCACGGTCGCCGCGCCGGTGATGACGCTCGCCCCGGCAACGCTGCCCAATGCTGCGATCGCTACCGCTTATTCGCAGGCGATCACTGCCAGCGGCGGCACGCCCACTTACAGCTACGCCATCACGGCGGGCGCACTGCCCGCGGGTGTCAGCCTCTCCGCCAGCGGTACGCTGAGCGGCACGCCAAGCGCTGGCGGCACGTTCAATTTCACCATCACTGCGACCGATAGCTCGACGGGCGCCGGCGCTCCTTATTCGGTCGCGCGCGCTTATGCCGTGACCGTCGATGTCCCGACGATCCAGATCGCGCCGGCCACGCTTCCGGGCGGTACGGTCGCGACGGGCTACAGCCAGGCCCTCACTGCCACTGGCGGCACTGCCGGCTATGGCTTCGCCGTCACCGCTGGCGCGCTGCCTGCGGGCATAACGCTCGCCGCAAACGGCACGATCGCCGGCACGCCGACCGTCACCGGCACGTTCAATTTCACGGTAACCGCCACCGATTCCTCGACTGGCACCGGGCCGTATACGGGCTCGCGCAGCTATGCCTTGGCGATCGCGCAAGGCACGCAGACCGTCGCCTTCACTTCGGCTGCGCCCGCATCGGCGACGGTAGGAGGGGCGACCTACACGCCGGCTGCGACCGCCACTTCTGGCCTCACCGTCGCCTTCACGATCGATGCCGGTTCCTCAGGCGTCTGCACGATCTCGGGCGGCGTGGTGAGCTTCATCGGCGCGGGCAATTGCGTGATCAATGCCAACCAGGCCGGCAATGCCAGCTATGGCGCGGCGCCCCAGGTCCAGCAGAGCTTCACGGTTGCCAAGGTCAATCAGACCATTAGCTTCACCTCGGCTGCCCCCGGCAGTGCCTCGGTGGGTGGAGCGACCTACATGCCGACCGCGACAGCGACCTCCGGCCTTGCCGTCACCTTCACGATCGACGCCGGTTCCTCGGGCGTCTGCACGATCGCGGGAGGAGCGGTGAGCTTCACCGGGACCGGCACCTGCGTCATCAACGCCAACCAGGCCGGCAACACGACCTATAATGCCGCGCCCCAGGTGCAGCAGAATGTCGGCGTCGGCGGCCCGGCGTCGCCCACGGTCGCCACGCCTGCAAATGGCGCGACGGGTCTCAACCCCACGCCGGTTTATTCGGGCACTGCGATCAGCGGCAGCACCGTCACGGTTTATGTCGACGGCGCCAGCATCGGTACGACCATCGCCGCCGGCGGTAACTGGTCGCTGAACGGCAGCGCGCTGAGCCATGGCCCGCATAGCGTCAAGGCGACGGTCACGATCTCGGGCGCGACGTCTGCGGACTCGAATACCAACACCTTCTCGGTCGATGCGCTCGCGCCCAATCCTCCGGTGGTGAGCGCCCCGGCCAATGGTTCGACTTCGACCAACAATATCCCGGTCATCAGCGGCACTGCCGAAGCGGGATCGACGGTCTCCGTCCGGATCGACGGGACCGTCCGCGGCACCGTAACCGCGACGGGCGGCAATTGGACCTTCACCTCGGCGGCGCTCGCCGATGGCCTGCACACTGCCTCGGCGACCGCAACAGACGCCGTGGGCAACGTCTCGGGCGCGTCCAACACCGTAAGCTTCACGATCGACGCCACGGCTCCTGCGGCTCCGGTGCTGACCGGCCCGGCCAACGGCGCCACGGTGAAAACCACGACCCCGGCGATCTCGGGCACAGCCGAGCCCGGCGCGACCGTCACGATCGTAATCGACGGCGCGACTGCGGGCACCGCCACGGCAAGCGCCGAAGGGAATTGGACCTTCGCGCCTGCTGCGCTCGCGCAAGGTGCGCACACCGTGCGTGCGATCGCGACCGATGCAGTGGGCAACGTTTCGCCATCGTCGCCGACGATCAACTTCTCCATCGATTCGCTGGCGCCTGCGGCTCCGGCGATCGCGTCGCCCGCTCAGGGCGTACGCCTCACCGTCAACACCGTGACGCTCAGCGGCACGGCCGAGCCTAACGCGACCGTCAGCGTGACGCTCAACGGAGCCGCTGCAGGCACCACCACCGCCAGCGGCGGCGGCACCTGGACCCTCGCGACCGGCGTTCTGGCCGATGGCGATTATGCCGCCACTGCGACGGCGACCGATGGTGCGAACAATGTCTCGCCGACTTCCGCGACGCGCAACTTCTCAATCGACACGCAGGCGCCAGGCGCTCCGGCAATCACTGCGCCTGCGAATGGCGCGCGCCTTGCCGCCAGTGTCGCGACGATCACCGGAACTGCCGAGACCGGCGCGACCGTCACGATCGTGATCGACGGCGCCACTGCAGGCACGACGACAGCAGCGGGCGGCACTTGGAGCTTTACCAGCGCGGCGCTTGCCGATGGGGCACACACGGCACGTGCGACCGCGACCGACAGCGCGGGTAATGTCTCGCCCTCCTCGGCCACCGTTTCATTCACGGTCGACACCACAGCTCCGCCTGCGCCCGTGATCACTGCGCCGACGAACGGATCCACTATCGCCACCACGACTCCGCTCATCTCGGGCACCGCCGAGGCCAATTCGAGCGTCACCGTACGGATCGATGGCGCAATCGTCGGCACCGTGACTGCAAGCGCGGGCGGCGCCTGGAGCTTCCAGACCGTGACTCCGCTGTCGACCGGCGGGCATACCGCCACGGCAGTCGCGACCGACATGGCGGGCAATGTCTCGCCCGCGGGATCGGTCTCGTTCACGATGGCGCCCGCACCGGTCGCCGCCGACAAGAGCGGCGTCAGCGTCGCCTATAACAGCGCCGGCACCGCGATCGATCTGAGCGGCTCGATCACCGGACTGCACACCAGCATCGCGATCGGCACCGCGCCTGCGCACGGCACTGTGAGCATCGCGGGCGATGTCGTCACTTACACCCCGGCAACCGGCTACTATGGTGCAGACAGCTTCACCTATACCGCGACCGGACCCGGCGGAACTTCGACCCCGGCAAATGTCACGCTCACTGTCGCCACGCCGCCCGCACCTACGGTCGCGGACCGGAACGGCGTCGCCGTCGCGTATAACAGCGCCGGTACGGCTATCGACCTGAGCGCGTCGATCACCGGCGTCCACAGCAGCATTGCAGTGGCTACTGCACCGGCGCACGGCACGGTCAGTGTCGCGGGCAACGTGGTCACTTACACGCCGACGGCTAGCTATTATGGCGCCGACAGCTTCACCTTTACGGCCACCGGCCCTGGCGGCACTTCGGCACCGGCGACCGTGACTCTCAACGTCGCCACGCCCCCGGCGCCCGTTGCCGCGGACAGGAGCGGCGTAGCGGTGGCGTATAACAGCGCCGGAACCGCAATCGATCTAAGCACGTCGGTAACCGGCGTACGCAGCAGCATCGCCATCGGCACCGCACCCGCTCATGGCACCGTCAGCGTTGCGGGCGAGGTCGTCACCTACACCCCGACGGCTGGCTACTTCGGTACTGACAGCTTCACCTACACGGCAACTGGCCCTGGCGGGACGTCGAACGTGGCTACGGTGGGCCTGACGGTCGCAACCCCCGCAGCGCCCGTCGCGGCCAACCGCAGCGGCGTCGCAGTCCCATACAACAGCGCAGGCACCCCGATCGACCTGAGCAGCTCGATCACCGGCGTGCGCACCAGCATCGCCATCGGTACTGCACCGGCTCACGGTACGGTCACCATCGCCGGCGAAGTCGTCACCTACACCCCGACCAGCGCCTACTTCGGAGCCGACAGCTTCACCTACACGGCCACAGGTCCAGGCGGCACGTCCAACGTGGCAACGGTCAGCCTGGCGGTCGCAACTCCTGCAGCCCCCGTCGCGGCGAACCGTAGCGCGGCTGTCCCATATAACAGCGCAGGCACGGCAATCGATCTGAGCAGCTCGATCACCGGCGTACGGACCAGCATCGCGATCGGCACCGCACCGGCACACGGCACGGTCACAGTCGCAGGCGAAGTCGTCACCTACATCCCGACCGCGGGCTACTTCGGTGCTGACAGCTTCACCTATACGGCGACCGGCCCAGGTGGCGCGTCCAACGTCGCAATGGTCAGCCTGTCCATCGCAACGCCGGCAGCGCCTGTTGCCGCGAACCGGAGCGGCATCGCGGTTTCGTACAACAGCGCAGGCACTGCCATCGACCTGAGCAGCTCGATCACCGGCGTACGGACCAGCATCGCCATCGGCACCGCACCGGCGCACGGCACGGTCAGCATCGCGGCCGAGGTTGTGACCTACACGCCGACGGCCGGTTACTTCGGTGCGGACAGCTTCACCTACACGGCCACTGGTCCAGGTGGGACGTCCAACGTCGCGACGGTCAGCCTGACGGTTGCCACTCCTGCAGCCCCCGTCGCGGCGAACCGTAATGTGGCTGTCCCATACAACAGCGCAGGGACGGCAATCGATCTGAGCAGCTCGATCACCGGCGTGCGCACCAGCATCGCGATCGGCACTGCGCCCACGCACGGCACGGTCAGCATCGCGGGCGAGGTCGTGACCTATACGCCCACGGCGGGCTACTTCGGTGCCGATAGCTTCACCTATACAGCCACTGGCCCCGGCGGGACGTCGAACGTGGCCACAGTGAGCCTGACGGTCGCAACTCCGGCAGCGCCTGTTGCCGCAAATCGCAGCGGCGTCGCAATTGCCTATAACAGCGCAGGCACTGCGATCGATCTCAGCAGCTCGATCACCGGTGTGCGTACCGGCATCGCGATCGGCACTGCGCCGGCGCACGGCACGGTCACCGTCGCGGGTGAAGTCGTCACCTACACGCCGACTAGCGGCTACTTCGGTGCAGACAGCTTCACCTACACGGCAACCGGCCCGGGCGGGATGTCGAACGTGGCCACAGTGAGCCTGACGGTCGCAACGCCTGCAGCACCGGTCGCGGCAAATCGCAGCGGCGTCGCAATTGCCTATAATAGCGCGGGCACTGCGATCGACCTGAGCACCTCGATCACTGGCGTGCGGACCGGCATTGCGATCGGCACTGCGCCGGCACACGGAACCGTCACCGTCGCGGGTGAAGTCGTCACCTATACGCCGACTGCCGGCTACTTCGGCGCCGACAGCTTCACTTATACGGCCACCGGCCCCGGCGGGACATCCAACCTCGCGACCGTAAGCCTGACAGTCGCGACGCCGGCAGCTCCCGTCGCGGCGAGCCGTGGCGCTGCCGTCCCATATAACAGCGCAGGCACGGCGATCGACCTGAGCAGCTCGATCACCGGCGTGCGCACCAGCATCGCCATCGGTACTGCACCGGCTCATGGTACGGTCACCATCGCCGGCGAAGTCGTCACCTACACGCCGACCAGCGGCTATTTCGGTGCCGACAGCTTCACCTACACGGCCACAGGTCCGGGCGGCACGTCCAACGTCGCGACGGTCAGCCTGACGGTCGCAACCCCCGCAGCGCCCGTCGCGGCGAACCGTAGCGCGGCTGTCCCATATAACAGCGCAGGCATGGCAATTGATCTGAGCAGCTCGATCACCGGCGTACGGACCAGCATGGCGATCGGCACCGCACCGGCACATGGCACGGTCACCATCGCAGGCGAAGTCGTCACCTACACGCCGACCAGCGGCTACTTCGGAGCCGACAGCTTCACCTACACGGCCAGAGGTCCGGGCGGCACGTCCAACGTCGCGACGGTCAGCCTGACGGTCGCAACTCCTGCAGCCCCCGTCGCGGCGAACCGTAATGCGGCTGTCCCATACAATAGCGCAGGCACGGCAATCGATCTGAGCAGCTCGATCACCGGCGTACGCACCAGCATGGCGATCGGCACCGCACCGGCACACGGCACGGTCACAGTCGCAGGCGAAGTCGTCACCTACACCCCGACCGCGGGTTACTTCGGTGCTGACAGCTTCACCTACACTGCCACCGGCCCCGGCGGGACGTCCAACGCCGCGACGGTGAGCCTCACCGTCGCCACGCCTGCGGCTCCGGTCGCAGCCAATCGTAGTGCCGCGGTCCCGTACAACAGCGCGGGGACGGCGATCGACCTGAGCAGTTCGATCACCGGCGTACGGACCAGCATCGCGATCGGCACTGCGCCCACGCACGGCACGGTTACTGTGGGTGGCGAAATCGTCACCTACACGCCGACGGCCGGCTATTTCGGCGCCGACAGCTTCACCTACACGGCGACCGGCCCTGGCGGCACTTCGAACGCGGCAACGGTGACGATCACTGTCGCCACGCCGCCGCCGCCGACCAACCAGCCCGGCTCGGGCACGGTTGCTGGCTCGTCGTCGATCAACGCCAATAGCAGCGTCGAAATCGACCTCTCGGCGCTGGTTTCCGGCCAGTACGACACGATCTCGATCGAGACGCCGCCGGCGCACGGCACTGTCACGCTGCGCACCGTCGGCGGGGCGGCAACCAATGGCGAGCGCACCACGCTCGCGGTCGGCCGGACCATCGCGACCTATCGCCCGGCGACCGGCTTTGTCGGCACCGACACCTTCACCTTCTACGCGACCGGCCCTGGCGGCAGGTCGTCGGCGGCGGCGATCACGATCAATGTGGTCGGCTCGGTGCCGGTAGCTCAGGCCAAGACGGCCGCGACCGGCGACGGCCAGACGGTGACCGTGGACCTGACCGCGGGAGCGACCGAAGGGCCATTCACCGGCGCGGCAGTCGTCGGCATCAGCCCAGCCAACTCGGCGACCACGCGGATCGTCGATACCGGCACGGGCGCGGCCCGCACCTTCCGCCTCGAAGTCACGCCGAATGCGCGCTACGCCGGCACGGTGACGGTGAGCTACACGCTGACCAACGTCTATGGCACTTCGGCCCCGGCCACGGTCACGGTCTCGGTCACTGCCCGTCCGAACCCGGCCAACGACCCCAATGTCCGCGCGATCAGCGACGCTCAGGCGGAGACCACGCGGCGCTTCGCACGTAGCCAGGTCGCCAACTTCATGCGCCGCACTGAGCAACTGCATGGCGGTGGCGGCCGGACCGAGGCGATGGGCGTCAGGCTCACCTCGCGCGATGGCCGTGGCTTCGTCCAATCGACTCCAGCCTTCGATGCCTCGGCGCTCGAGATCACCGAGCGGATGCGTCCCTCGTCTGAGGATCCCATGCTCGGCCGTGTCGCCAACATGCGCGATCCGCGGGCGAACCGCGCCGATATGCTCGGCACGGTCTCCACGATGAGCGGCACCGGCGACATGCCCAGCATGCCGCGCCGCCGTGGGGCAGTCGCGGGCGCGGCCGGCATCGAGCGGCCGGTGCTTAGCGAGGACTCGCTGGAAGGAAGCGGCGAACGTGCCAATGGATCGATTGCGATCTGGAGCGGAGGCGCGATCGACATCGGCACGCAGGATCAGACCACGCGCCGCTCGAAGATCACCGCGACGACCTCGGGCCTCAGCGCAGGCGCCGACGTCAAACTCTCGGACGGCATGGTGGTCGGCGTGGGCGGCGGCTATGGCAATGATCTGACGCATGTCGGCGGATCGGCGGCTCGGGTCCGCGGCCAGAGCAGCATGTTCGCAGCCTATGCCAGCGTCTCCCCGGGCAACTCGGCCTTTATTGACGGCATGGTCGGCTTCGGCGATCTGAGCTTCAGCACGCGCCGCACGGTTGCGACGCTCAACGTCAACGCAGTGGGCAGCCGTGACGGCCGCTTCACGGTGGGGGCGCTGGCCGCCGGGCTCGACAAGCAAAGCGAAACGGTGCGCTGGTCGGTCTATGGCCGCGGCGAGTTCCTGAAGGCCCGGTTGGGCGCCTATACCGAGAGTGGGGCAGGCCGCTACAATCTGCGCTTCGACCAGCGCGACGTGAACTCGCTGACGGGCACGCTGGGTGCGCGTCTAGAATTCACCGGCGAGACCGGCTTCGCGACGATCACGCCGCGGATCCGCGCCGAGTGGAACCACGAGTTCGCGGATACCGACGCACAGTTGCTCGATTATGCCGATATCCCGGGGGTGGCGCTCTACAGCCTCGAGACCCAGGGCTGGACGCGCGATCAGCTCCAGATCAGTGCGGGCGCGCGCTTCGCCTTCCCGCGGCGCTGGGTGTTCGACATCGAAGCCGGGCTGCGCGGCGGCAGCGGCGAAAAGTCCGGGACGCTGCGGATCCAGATCTCGAAGGAGTTCTAAGGGATCAGCGCCGGGCCCTGATGGGTCCGGCGCGCTTGCCCATCCATTCCTCCCTCGCGAAGCGGGGGTGGGGGACCACGAAGTGGTGGAGGGGGCCTATCCGCGGGCGATGTCGCTTGGGAGTGAGTGAATTACGGCGAGAAAAGCCTGAGCCTGGAGCCGGATTCGTCTCTGTTGGAATCGGCATCCCCGCGAAAGCGGGACCCAGAGCCAGGCAATTTATCGCTCTGTTACTTGGGTCCCCGCCTTCGCGGCGATGACGGCTGTTTCAGTCCGGCTGGATCAAACTCTAGCGCAGCGTAGCCAACGCCTGATCCAGCGTCGGATACCGATCCTGCAAGCTCCGCGCGGCGCGATAGCCCATGCCGGGCGCTTGCTTTTCGCTCCAGCGGCCCGGCGCAATATTGTGGCAGACCTGCATATACAGCGTCGCCGCCGAATATTCGTATCCGCCGAGGTTCGCCAGGTTGAGCCGCGTCACGACGAACTCGCCGCCGCTCTCGAAAACAGTCGCCGGCCGCTGCTTCGAGCACAGCACATATTCCACCCTCGGCGCTTTGTACCACGAGACCCGCAGCCGCGGCGTGTAGCCAGACGGCACGCGCGCGCCCAGATGCGTGGACACTCCCGAGCGGCTCGTCAGTTTGCGCAGCACCTCGCCCCGCCCGGCACGAACTCGTTCGATCCGGCGAATCTGCTGCCAATGGCATTCGCCCTGACGGCAAGTGATCTGGAGCACGCCCGTCGGCACCCTGGGGGCAGGGAAGGGATCGGGCGCCGCGGCAAGCGAGGCGAGCGTCAGAATCATCGCGTCTCTCCCATCAATGCCGTCAGTGTCGTGCCAATATCGTCTGTGCGATAGGGCTTTTCGATCATCGGCGCGCCATAGCCTTCGGGCGCGATGCCATAACCGCTGGCGAAGGCGAACGGGATGCCACGGGCGCGCAGCCGCTCGGCAATGGCATTGCTGCGCTCGCCGGCGAGATTGATGTCGAGGATCGCGGCGTCGATCGCTTCTTCCGCGAGCGCCAGCCCTTCGGAAAGCCGGCTCGCCGGTCCCACGGTCACGCAGCCAAGCTCGTCGAGCATGTCCTCCAGGCACATCGCCACTACCGGCTCGTCCTCCACGACAAGCACGCGAAGCCCTGCCAGCACGCTCATTCGGCACCCTCCGGCAGCGGCGCATCAACCATGCAGACCACGCCCTCGCGGCGGAAATCGATCGTGACGGTCCCTGCCAGCTCGGCGGCGAGCCCGCGCTCGATCATCCGCGTGCCGAAGCCGCGGCGCTCGGGCGCACGAACTTCGGGGCCGCCGCTCTCTTCCCACACCAGCGACAGCCGCGGCGATCCCGCATCGCGAAGGCGCTGCCAGCGGATCGATACGTGGCCGCCGGGCTGCGACAGCGCGCCGTGCTTGACTGCGTTGGTCGCCAGCTCGTGGATTGCCAGCGCCAGGCTAATCGCGGTCTTGGGCATGATCGCAAGATCCGGCCCATCGAGCGTGAAGCGTCCGGCGCCAGCGTGCGGCGCGACAGCGTCGCCGATGATCTGGGTCATCGAGACGAGGCCCCAATGCTCGCGCGTCAGCAAATTATGGGCTTCGGAAAGCGCCGCAAGCCGACCTTCGAACGCGCGCCGGGCCGCTGCCGGATCGCCATCAGCCTTGAAGCTTTGCTGAGCGATGCCTTGGACGATCGCCAGCATGTTCTTCACCCGGTGGTTTAGCTCGTCGATCAGCAGCCGCAGATGCGTTTCGGATCGCTTCGCCTCGGTCATGTCGCGCCCGATTGCATGGAGTGCGGTCGGGCGGCCATGGGCATCGGTGGTGAGCCGCGAATTGACTTCCCAGATCAGTTCGCGGCCATCCTTTGCGCGGACCCTGACCGCAACCCGCGTCGTCCCGCCATGCGTCAGCTTTTGCTGGAGCGCTTCGAAGCTGACCTTGAACTGATCGGCATCCATGAATTCGCTGAAATGCCGGCCGACCACTTCGTCGAGCTCGTAGCCGAGCGTAGTGATCACGGCGGGGTTGACCGAAGTGATGATTTGCCCCGGCGTAGCCGTGATCAGGAAGTCGTTAGCCTCCTCGAAGATCGTGCGGAACCGCGCCTCGCTCTCGCGCAGTTCGTCCTCGGCGCGCCGCCGCTCAGTGATGTCGAACGATATACCGACGAAGCGGTTGGGCCTGTTATCCTCATAATCGATCCGGCTGCCATGGCTCTGGAGCCAGCGTTGCTCGCCGGTGTCCGCGCGACGGATGCGATATTCGATCGTGTAGGGCTCGCCCTGCTCGATGCAGCGATAGACCGCCGCCCGCGCCACTTCCCGGTCTTCGGGAACGATACGGTCGAGCCAATCCTCGGCGGTGCCGCGCAGATCGTCGCGCGGCGCCAGACCCAGGAGATCGAAGCGATTGGGCGACCATTCGCCGGTCATCGTCTCGAGATCGAGTTCCCAGCTGGCCATCCCGGCGCTTTCGGTGGCGAGGCGCAGACTCTCTTCGCTGCGGCGCAGGGCATTCTCCGACTCGCGCCGCTGAGTCACGTCGAGGGTCACTGCGAGCACGCCGAAGGGTTGGCCGTCGGGCTGGCGGATCACAGCCACCGAATTGTTGACCCAGACGATGCCGCCGTCCTCGCGGACATATCTTTTCTCGTGCGTGTAAGGCGTACCCCTGCGCACGGCCCGGTCGAACTTCTTAACGTTGTGGCCAAGATCGTCGGGGTGGGTGATCGATTGCATCGTACGCGTCAGCAGCTTTTCGCGGCTCCACCCGGCGATCTGGCAGAAGCGGTCGTTGACCAGCGTGAAGCGGCCCTCGAGATCGACTTGCGCGAAGCCGGCCGTGGTCTGGTTGATGAAGGCAGAGAGCTGCGCCTCGCGATCGCGCAGCGCGAGTTCGGCCTCCTTCGCTTCGGTGACGTCATGAGCAACGCCGATAAAGCCGATCGGCTCGCCCGCGGCATTCCATCGCGGTTGCGACGTCGAGTTAAGCCAGCGCCAGGCGCCGTCGGCGCGACGGTATCGTCCCTCCAGTGAGAAGGTCTGCAGGCCGGCCTCGCCTGCGGTGGATTCCGCCAGAAGCCTGGCCGCGTCGTCGGGATGAATGATCGATCGCCAGTCGAACGTCAGCGCCTCTTCATAGGAAACTCCCAGGAACGCCACATAAGCGCGATTGACGAAGCTGCGCTGGCGATCGAGCCGCGTCACCCACACGGTAACCGGCGCGCTGTCGGCGATCAGGCGAAACTCGTCCTCCCCTACGGGAAGCGGTGCGTGTCCTGCCTCGGTGGCGGTCATGGACAGGGGTGCGCTCGAAAGGGCATCGCCATCCTCACTAGCCGTAACGTCTGGCGAATCAACGGGGATTGCGCGGGCAGGGCAGGCGGAGAAGGACAACGTTCAAGCCGAAGCCGCCAGAGGGATGGTCGGCGGCTTCGGCTTTGCCCATAGGCACCTTGAGTGGAAGATGCCCGCTCGGGATACGCAACAGGTGCGGCCTGGGGGAAAGCCGACACAGGCGCGGCTCTAGGGCATGCGGGACACGCGCCGATATTCCGGGAAAATGCGGACCCCTAGCTTAACCCGTCTCAAGCCCGCCCTGCCTCCGCTACACGAGCTTTTTTTACGCCTCCTTAACGCTATCCGCTTACCCCTTTTTGGATATCCATCAGGGGGATTTCCGTGCGCATTTTGATCGTGGACGACGAACCGGCGATGCACCAATCGTATCGCCAGGTGTTCGGCGGTAGCCGCACCGGCGGCAGCGATGCGGCGCTCGGGGCAATGGCAGCCGAATTGTTCGGCGATGACGACGGCGACCATTTGTCGGCGTCGATCCGGCCCGATGCGCCCACGGATTTCGAATGCAGCTACCACATGCAGGGTCTGGATGCCGTCTCGGCGATCCAGGATTCGATCGACACCGGCGAGCGCTTTGCAGTCGCGTTCATCGACGTCCGCATGCCTCCCGGCATCGACGGCAAGGAGACCGCCAAGCGCATCCGCGCGCTCGATCCGGACATCAATCTGGTGATCGTCACCGGCTATTCGGATTTCTCGCCGCTCGACATCAGCCGCGCGGCCGGCCCCGCCGACAAGATCTTCTACATCGCCAAGCCCTTCCAGGCCGAGGAAGTGATGCAGACGGCGAGCGCGCTCAGCCATCGCTGGCAAGTCGATGGCGAACTACGCGGCGCAATCGCATTGCTCCAGGAACAAAAGCTCGAGCTCGCCGCCAATGAATCGCGCGCGGTCCACATGGCGAATCATGATTCGCTCACCGACGCGCCCAATCGGCTGTCCTTCCTCCACGAACTGGGCCAGGCCGTGCGCGGCGATCAATGCTTCGCGATGGCAATGATGGACCTGGATCGCTTCAAGCTGGTCAACGACACGCTCGGCCACCTGGCGGGCGACGAACTGATCCGCATGGTCTGTGAAATCCTCCACGAACAGGTGCCAGCGGGCGGCTTTGTCGCGCGGCTGGGCGGTGACGAATTCGCGATGCTGATGCACGTCAGCGGCGAGGACGAAGCCGTGATGGCGTGCGAGAAGATGCTCAAGGCGTGCTCGGTCAGCTTCAAGGTGATGGGCCATTCGGTGCAGGGCGGTGCCAGTGTCGGCCTCGTGATCGTCGAGCCGGGCTCGACCGGCGATCCCATCGACGTGATGCGCCGCGCCGATCTCGCGCTCAACGAAGCCAAGCGCCAGGGGCGCGGCTGCGTGCGGGTGTTCGACGAGAGCATGGACGAATCGATCCGCTTCCGCCGCCAGATCGAGAACGGCCTCTCGGGGGCGATCGCCAAGGGTGAGCTCAAGCTGGTCTTCCAGCCGATCGTCGCCCGTGAAGCGCTTCAGATCACTGGTTTTGAGGCACTGATCCGCTGGTGCAGTCCCGAATATGGGATGGTCTCGCCAGCGCTGTTCATTCCGATCGCCGAGGAATCGAACCTTATCCATGAGCTCGGCGATTGGGTGATCGACGAAGCCGTCCGCACGCTCAAGACCTGGCCCAGCCAATATGTCTCGGTCAATTTCAGCCCGCGCCAGTTCCGCCGCCACAATTTCGTCGGCCATGTCGTCGAGCGCGTGACCAATGCGGGCGTCGATCCGATCCGCTTCCAGATCGAAATCACCGAAACCGCGATCTTCGATAATGTCGAGCGCGCGGCCGATACCCTGTTCAAGCTGCGCCAGATGGGCTTCCGCATCGCGCTGGACGATTTCGGCACCGGTTATTCGAGCCTCTACAATATCCGCCGCTTCGCGCTCGATTGCCTCAAGATCGATCGCAGCTTCGTCGATGGCATGGGCCGCGAGCGCGAAAGCGCGGCGATTGTCCACTCGATCATCCATCTCGGCCGTGCGCTGGGTATGGAAGTCGTCGCGGAAGGCGTCGAAACCGAAGCCCAGTTGCAGGCGCTTCGCGTGGCCGGCTGCAGCCACTTGCAGGGCTATTATCTTGCCCGGCCGATGGACGCCGAGGACGCTCTGGCACTCGCGCAGCGCGGCACGATGCTGGAGGACGGTGCGGAAGATGCCGCGCTCGAACTGGAACCGGGTAACGGGACGCGCGGCTGATGCGATTGCCAGGGCGCCTCCGCGCGCCGGCCTCGCTCGGGGCCAAGCTCGTATTGATATTGACCGGCGTCGGGCTGCTCGGCGCCGTCGCGCTGACTGTGTTTCTCGCCACCGTCATCACGCCCGGTTTCAACCAGCTCGAGCGCGACGCCGTCAACGCGCATGTCGCGCGGACCGAAGCCGTGGTCCACGATCTCGCCGCCAAGGTCGAGAATGCCGTCCGGGATTATGGCGACTGGAATTCCAGCTACGATTACATGGCCGCGCCCAACAAGGCATTCGAGGAAGAAAGCTTCTCGACGCTGGCGATGGTCAATCTCGACGTCAACGGCATGGCCTATGTCGGCAATGACGGGCGGATCGTGATCGCGCGTTGGCTCGATATCGAGAAGCAGGCCGACGTCCCTGCGATGCGCGCACAGCTTGCCCAGGCGATCCGGACGCTCGACGCGCACAAGGCGCTCAAGGGCAACAGTTCGGCGGGTTTCTACTTGAAGCTCGGCGACACGTTGGCCGCGGTCGGCGTTGCGCAGGTCCGCCGCAGCGATGGCAGCGGTGATCCGCGCGGTTATGTGTTGATGGCGCGCGCGGTCGGCTCGGCGCAGCTCGGCAATATGCTCCAGCTCAAGGCCAGCATCGCGCTCACCGATCAGTCGAACCAGGTGACGATCACCCCCAGCCGCTCGCGGACGCAGATTTCGGTGCCGATCCCCGGTCCTGACGGCCGCGCCATCGCAACCGCGGCCTATTCAGTCCCCCGCGACTTGTCCGGCTTGGGCTTCAAGATGCTGCTGATCGCAGTCATCGGATCGTCGCTGTTGCTGGCGATCGTGCTGTGGGTGCTGCGCCGGATGATCGCGCGGCTCGTGCTCAAGCCCTTGAATCGGGTCGAGCGTCATATGGGGCTGGTCCGCCAGTCGGGCAATCTCAGCCTGCTCACCGATGGTCAGAGCGCGGACGAGATCGGCAGCCTCGTCACAAGCTTTAATTCGATGCTCGCCCAGCTCAAGGATCTGCGCGAGCAACTCGAAAGCCAGAGTTTCGCGCTCGGGCGCAGCGAGAGCGCAGTCGCGGTGATGCACAATGTTCGCAATGCTCTCAATCCGATCAGCACCGTGCTGAGCCAGGGCGCGAACCGCGAGGCCGCGATCGACCGCGCCACGCTCGATCGTGCGCTTTCGGAGTTGATGAAGGACGATGTCCCCGCGATACGCCGCCAGAAGCTCGTCGCCTTCGTCGCGGCTGCCAGCCAGGCAGTCGAGGACGAGCGCGAGGACCGCAAGCAGCAGTTCGCTATCGGCCGCGAGGCACTGCATCACGTTCTCGAGATCATCGGCAGCCAGCAGGAGGCCGCGCACGAGCGCCCGCCGCTCGACGCGTGCGACATCACCGACATCGTCGCTCAAAACGCCACGATCGCACGCTATTCGGGCGAAACGTCGATCGCTTTCACCTTCCCTGGCAAGCCGCATTGGGTCATGGCGAGCCGCGTGATCCTCTCGCAGGTTGTCGGCAATCTCTTCTCGAATGCCACCGAGGCGATTGCAGCAACGGGCCGCACCAGCGGCAGCATCACCGTCTCGATCCACGAAAAGGGCGATCGCGTCGAAATCGCGATCCGCGACGATGGCGAAGGCTTTGATCCCGCCACCGTTCCCACGCTGTTTCAGCGCGGCTTTTCCACGCGTGCACACAAGTCGGGCGGGCTCGGGCTCCACTGGTGCGCGAATTCGATGCTCGCCATGGACGGGAGCCTTGAACTCCGCAGCGATGGCAAGGGTCAGGGCGCGCGCGCAGTGCTGACACTAGGGCTCGCGGAAATCGATAGAGGCGACGCCGAAATGGCGGCTTAGGCTGTTTCTGCGAACGCCTTTTCCGATGGGGTGTCGGAAGATTTGCTGGTCTCGGTGGACCGGCTAGCCAGCTTCAGAGGCACGAATCCCCAGCCGTCGAACACCATCGGAACCGATGGCTTGTTCTCCGCACTGCGAAACCCGCCGGCATAGTCGTGCATGATTCCCCCTAGGGGCATCTCTGTAGCGGAGAAACACTTCACGGTTAAGGAATATTAGTAGGTGCGGGAATGGCTGCGCTGACAAGTCGTGTCCAATCGGCACACCGTCCTCGCCACTCGAAAACGCCTCAGCCCGCCTTGCGACGCGCCACCACATCATCCCGCCGCCGTAGATAGGGCGCGACCAGGTTGCGCGCTCTGAACCATTCCTGCCGGTCTGGATCCAGCGCATCGAAATTGGCAATCACGCGCCGGCATTCGGGCGCGCGGCATTGGCAGATCATGTGCCAGTTGCTCTCGCGAAGCGTCGTCGAATAGTCCCAGCTGATCTCCTCGCCCGGCGCGATTGCCCGCACCGCGACCAGGAAGATGCCGGCATCGGTGAAGCGCAGCCCGGCATTCGGCGCGCAGCTATGATTGACGAGATCGTCGATCCGTCCGCTCGGGCCCATATAATGATCGGGAGTCACCTGGACGAAGCGGTCGCCGCGACCCCGCATCAGGCTCGGCACGCGATCGGCATGGAAGCGCCGCCCGGTGAACTCGATCAGCATATCGCCCTCGGCGAAGGGCGCCGAGGCAAAGACCGCCTTGCCCAGATGGTTCTCGCCGACGCTGAAGAGATTGTTCGAAGGCCGGTAGCGGTCGAAGATGCGCAGGCCGCCGCGGCGCGCGCCGAACGAGCGCAAAGGATTGATCGTCGCCAGCCCGATCAGGAACCAGACGCTGGCATGGCAGAGCAGTTCGACAAGCACATAGCCGAGCTCGGCGACGCCCAGTTCGGCGCCGCGCACTGCGATCAGCAGCGTGGCGAGATCGCCGAAGGTCCACAGCCCCCAAGCCGGGGAGCGCTCGCGCGCGCGATCGGTCCATACGCTCTGCCAGGTCGGCCAGAAGCTCACCGGGACGGCGATTACGACCAGCATGTGCGCCCAGAATGCTTCGCGGAAGACCAGCCACAGCACTAAAGCGCTCATGCTGGCGGCGATGCAGAAGGTTTCGGTGGCAGTGGGCGGCGACCAGGACGAACGGCTCCAGATGCCGATCGTGACGACGATGCAAGCAATCGCCGAGACCGCGAACACCCAGCCTTGGGGCGCGCCCGGGTTGACCGCGGCATAGGTCAGCGCTTCCAGCCCGGTCGCGGCACTCCAGATCAGCCAGGAGGCACGGTTGGGCTGGACCAGGTCACGGCGCAGGCCAAGCAGGTACACCGCATAGCCCGTAAAGCTGAATCCGACCGCCAGCAGAAACCAGATGTCGATGCCCGAAATGGCGCCCTCCCAAACGCCGCGTTTACCATGTTCGGATTCCGCCGTCTACGCGCGACTCGTGGTGAATCCGCGAGTCGCGCAGACTCGCTCAGCTGCAGTTAGCGACGGACTCTAAGACGATTTCTGACCATTCGGGGCGGCAGATCAGCAGGTCTGGGATGCTCGTGCTGGCTTGGTTGTAGACGATCGGGCTGCCGTCTATCCGCGAGCAGTGCAGCCCCGCCGCCAGCGCCACCGCGACCGGGGCGCAATTGTCCCATTGGTGCTGGCCGCCGGTGTGGAGGTAGATCTCGGCCTCGCCGCGCACCACGGCCATGGCCTTGGCGCCTGCCGATCCCATGGCGATCTGTTCGGCGCCGATCTTGGTTCCGACATCCGTGCAGAGCAGGCTCGGTCGGCTGCGGCTGACCAGCATCCGCGGCGGCACGCGGCCGCCTGGAAGCGTCGGCGGGGTGTCGCTCGAAAGCGTGCAGCCTAGCCGCGGCAATGCGACTGCGCCCGCAACTGCCGTGCCATCGACCGCCAGCGCGATATGCACCGCCCAGTCCGCGCGGCTTTCGGCAAACTCTCGCGTCCCGTCGAGCGGATCGACGATCCACACGCGGCTGCGCGACAGCCGCACCGGATCATCGGTAGATTCCTCCGAGAGGATCGCATCGTCTGGCCGCGCTGCGTGCAGCCGCTCGAGGATCAGCAAATTCGCCTCGCGATCACCCCGCGCACCGTCCGCGCCTTCCTCCTGGATGCGCAGCAGCAGCGCGCCAGCTTCCTCGGCGATCGTACGCGCGAGTTCCGCGTCCGAGAGCCAGTCGGCGCTCAAATCACCGGGCTCCACGTGCCCATGATCGTCTCGACGATCCGCTCCGCCGCGGCCTCGGGGCTCTCGCGCGTCGTGTCCACGCGGATCTCGGGCTCAAGCGGCGGCTCATAGGGGCTGGAAATGCCCGTGAAATTGGCGATCTCCCCGGCGCGGGCCTTCTTGTAGAGGCCCTTCACATCACGCGCCTCGGCCGCTTCCAGCGGGGTATCGACGAAAATCTCGAAGAACTCGCCCTCGGGCAGCATCGCCCGCGCCAGGTCGCGCTCGGCGCGGAACGGCGAGATGAAGGCCGTCAACACGATCAGGCCGGCATCGGTCATCAGTTTCGCCACTTCGCCCACACGGCGGATATTCTCCACTCGGTCCGCATCGGTAAAGCCCAGATCGCGATTGAGCCCGTGCCGGATATTGTCGCCGTCGAGCAGGAAGCTGTGCTTGCCGAGTGCGTGCAGCCGCTTTTCAACGAGATTGGCGATCGTCGATTTGCCCGAGCCCGAGATTCCGGTGAACCACAACAGGCGCGGCATCTGGTTCTTCTGCCGCGCATGCGCCTCGCGATTGATCTCGACCGCCTGCCAATGAACGTTCTGCGCGCGCCGCAGCGAGAAATTGAGCATGCCGGCGGCGACCGTGGCGTTGGTCGCCTTGTCCACCAGGATGAAGCCCCCAAGATCTTGGCTGTCGGCATAGGGTTCGAACACGATCGGCCTGTCGGTGTAGACTTCGGCCAAACCGATATCGTTGAGCTCCAGCGTCTTGGCAGAAAGCTCGGCCATGGTGTTGATACACACCAGATGTTCGGGCGGCTGCACCGTCGCAGTCACGGTCTGGGTGCCGAGCTTGAGCCAATAGCCGCGGCCAGGCAGCAATTCGGTCTGGTCCATCCACACGATCGTCGCCTGGAACTGGTCGGCGGCCTGGGGCGGGGCGTCGGCGGAGGCGATCACGTCGCCGCGCGAGCAATCCAATTCGTCGGCAAGGGTGATCGTCACGCTTTCGCCCGCGACGGCCTCTGCCCTGTCTCCGCCCATTGCGACGATCCGCTTCACTTCGGTCGTGCGCCCCGAAGGCAATATCCGCACCTTGTCGCCCGGCTTGACGCTGCCGCTCGAAATCATGCCAGCAAAGCCACGGAAATCGAGATTGGGGCGATTGACCCATTGTACTGGCAGCCGGAACGGCTTGGTCCGGTCGGCATCCACGTCGAGCTCGACTAGATCGAGATGATCGATCAGCGCCGGGCCCGCGAACCACGGCGTGTTGTCCGAAAGCGTAGTGATATTGTCGCCCTTGAACCCCGAAATCGGGATCGGCGTGAACTCGCCAATCCCGATGCTCTCGGCAAAGCCACGATATTCGGCGACAATCTCCTCGAAGCGCTGCCGATCGTAGCCGATCAAATCCATCTTGTTCACGGCGAGCACGACGTGGCGGATGCCGAGCAAATGCGCGAGATAGGAATGCCGCTTGGTCTGGGTGAGCACGCCCTTGCGCGCATCGATCAGGATCACGGCGAGATCGGCGGTCGAGGCGCCGGTCACCATGTTGCGCGTATATTGCTCGTGCCCCGGCGTATCGGCGACGATGAACTTGCGTTTCTCGGTCGCGAAGAAGCGATAGGCGACGTCGATGGTGATGCCCTGCTCGCGCTCCGCCGCCAGGCCGTCGACCAGCAAAGCGAAGTCGATGTCCTGGCCCTGCGTACCCACGCGCTTGGAATCGCTTTCGAGCGCTGAGAGCTGATCCTCGAAAATCTGCTTCGAATCGTAGAGCAGCCGTCCGATCAGCGTCGACTTGCCGTCATCGACCGACCCGCAGGTGATGAAGCGCAGCAGCGACTTGCTCTGATGGAGTGCGAGATAGGCGGAGATGTCCGAGGAGATCAGTGCATCGGGGCGGTAGGACGTCATGCCAACACTCCGTCATGCTGAACTTGTTTCAGCATCCATGGTGCAACAAGCGGCTGCTTGGCCCGTGGAGGGATGGATCCTGAAACGAGTTCAGGATGACGACAGGAGGGGAGGCGAGGGGTGAACATCAGAAATATCCCTCCTGCTTCTTCTTCTCCATCGACGCCGCCTGATCGTGATCGATCGCGCGCCCCTGCCGCTCGCTCGTCGTGGTCAACAGCATCTCGCGGATCACTGCCTCCAGATCGGCCGCCTCGCTCTCCACCGCGCCGGTCAGCGGATAGCAACCGAGCGTACGAAACCGCACCGATCGCTCGACCGGCACTTCGCCGGGCGACAGCCGGAAGCGATCGTCATCGACCATTAGCAGCAGCCCGTCGCGCTCCACTGTCGGCCGCGGCGCCGCGAAATAAAGCGGCACGATCTCGATCCCTTCGGCGAGGATATATTGCCAGATATCAAGCTCGGTCCAGTTCGAGATCGGGAACACCCGCATGCTCTCGCTCTTGGCCTTGCGGGCATTGTAGAGCCGCCAAAGCTCGGGCCGCTGATTCTTGGGGTCCCAACGATGTAAGGCGGTGCGGAACGAGAAGACGCGCTCCTTGGCGCGCGATTTCTCTTCATCGCGCCGCGCGCCGCCGAACGCCGCGTCGAAGCCGTGCAGGTCCAGCGCCTGCTTCAATCCCTCGGTCTTCCACATGTCGGTGTGTAGCCCGCCATGATCGAATGGGTTGATGCCCTGTGCCTCGGCATCGGGATTCTTGTGGACCAGCAATTCCATCCCCGCCGCCGCGGCAGCCTTGTCGCGCAGATCGTACATCGCGCGAAACTTCCACGTCGTATCGACATGCAGCAGCGGGAAGGGCGGCGGCGCGGGATAAAAGGCCTTGCGCGCGAGATGCAGCATCACTGCCGAATCCTTGCCGATCGAATAGAGCATCACCGGGCGCTCGGCCTCGGCGACGACTTCGCGCAGGATATGGATGCTCTCGGCCTCGAGCCGCTGAAGGTGCGTCAGCCGCGCACGGGAGGGAGTCGGGCCTTGCAGCATGGCGGCTATCTAGGAAGCGTCGCACGGGGCCGCGATCTAGTAAATGTTTAGCCTCGGATACCCGCGATCCAGCTCCGCGAAACTGCCCAAGGCGCTGCCTCTTTCAGCACGCCCAGGAACGCGGAGCGTGGGTGGGGTCAGAGGCTGTCGAGAGCCGCGCGCAAATTGGATTGGCTGCGCTCGAGCAGTGCCTTCGCCTCCGCCAAGCCAAGCCCTCGCGCCAGCAAGACCGCCAGCTTGATGTCGTTCCCGGCCGTTGCCAGCGCCACCTCCGCCCTCGCCAGGTCGACGCCGGCGATATCGCGCACCATAGCCTGGCCGCGCGCGAGCAGCTTGGCGTTCGAGACCTGCATGTTCACCATCAGCCCGCGATGGACGAGGCCAAGGCGCAGCATGATCGCCGTCGAGAGCGTATTGAGCACCACCTTCTGCGCAGTGCCGGCCTTCATCCGCGTCGATCCCGCAATCACTTCGCTGCCGGTGTCGGCAAGGAGCGCGTGCTCGGCCAGGTCGAGCACTGGCGCGCCGGCATTGTTGGAGACGCCGATGGTCAGCGCGCCCGCCTCGCGCGCCGCCTCGATCGCCGCCAGCACATAGGGCGTCCGCCCGCTAGCCGCGACGCCGATCAACACATCGCGCGCGCCGATACCTGCTGCCGCCAGATCGGCCCGCGCCGCGTCGCGATTGTCCTCGGCGCCCTCCTGCGTCTTCATCAGCGCGGCGGGGCCGCCGGCCATCAGGAACACCAGCCGGGTCTCGGGCCAGCCGAAGGTGGGGGTAAGCTCTACCCCGTCCTGCACGCCGATCCGCCCGGATGTGCCCGCGCCGGCATAAGCAATCCGCCCGCCGCCGCGCAGCCGCTCTGCCGCCGCCTCGCTTGCGGCGGTCAGCGCCGCGATCTGGCTTTCGACTGCGGTCACGGCATCGGCCTGCGAAGCGAGGATCGCCTTGATCGCATCCGCAGTCGGCCAATTGTCGATATCTACGAAGCGCGGGTCAATGGTCTCGGTGGTCATGGCCGGCGCTCCGTCGGCACCAGCGTCGCGGGCATCCCCGCAAGCAGCAGCGCCCCGTCGAGCGGGTCGGTCACCGGCGCGCTCAGCCGCTCGACGGTGCGTGCGCGCAGCCAAGGCTGGATCCGTGCGGAGAGCCCTCCGGCCAGCGCGCAGCGCTCAGCGCCGCGCGCGAAGATCGTCTCGATGAAGCGCTCGATATGCGAAACCGCATCCTCGACGATCGAGCGGGCGATTGTGTCGCCGCTCTCGGCATAGTCCATTACCAAAGGCGCAAAGGCGGCATAATCTTTGGGCGTCGCGACATCCATCCACGCGACGGCCTGCGCAGTGTCATGCGCGAAATCGGCAGTCACGGCCTTGCTGAGAGCAGTCGGCTCGCTGCGCCCGTCCAGCGCACGCAGTGCGTGGCGCATCGCGCTCAGGCCCAGTGCCGCGCCGCTGCCCTCGTCGGAAATCGGGAAGCCATAGCCGCCGATAGTGAAGCTGCGCCCGCCGGTGCTGACCATGGCGACGCTGCCGGTGCCGATGATCAAGGTCGCGCCGTCCTGGCCTGCATGCGCACCCAGATTGGCGATCACTGCGTCGGTAGCAAAGGCTGCCGTTGCGAAGGGGAAGGGCAGGGCCTCGATCTGCTCGCGCACCCCGGTGCGGCCGATGCCGGCAATTCCCATGCCCGCGCGGATAGTCGCCACCGCATCAGCATTGAGCTCGGCCTGCGCGATCGCGGCATTAACGACTTCGTCAAGCGTGGCATGGAGTTGCTCGATGCCGACGCGGGTATTGGCAGGTCCGCCCTCGGCCTCGCCGAGGATGCGGCCGGTGTCATCGGCCAGACGGCTGCGGCAATGGCTGCCGCCTGCATCGATTCCGAGGAAATAAGTCATGCCGCCTACTCTAGCGCGGCGGGCAGGGACCGCGCCATGCCCGAGCGCGGCGCAGCCTATAGGCTTGGGGCATGGCCCCCGCCCGGGAAATCAGCCGCGCGGCTTGCCCACCCCAACCAGCGTCAGCCCCGCTTTCGCGGCGTCGGCGGGCGGATAGATGTTGCGCAGATCGACCAGCAACGGCGTCCTGAGCAGCGACTTGATCCGGCCAAGATCGAGTGCGCGGAAGGCATCCCATTCGGTGACGATCACCAGCGCATCTGCGCCCTCCGCGGCGGCATAGGCGCTGCTCGCAAACTCGACGTCCTTCAGCAACGGCCTTGCCTGCTCGACGCCCTCGGGATCATAGGCCTTCACTGTCGCGCCGGCATCCTGCAGCGCCGCGATCACCGAGATGCTCGGCGCGTCGCGCATATCGTCGGTATTGGGCTTGAAGGTGAGCCCGAGCACGCCGACGGTCTTGCCGCGCACGTCGCCGCCCATCGCCTTGATCACCTTGCGCCCCATTGCGCGCTTGCGATTGTCATTCACCTGCACGGTCGCCTCGACGATGCGCAGCGGCGTCTCGTTATCGGCGGCAGTCTTCAACAGCGCCAGCGTATCCTTGGGGAAGCACGATCCGCCATAGCCGGGGCCGGCGTGGAGGAACTTGGAGCCGATGCGGTTGTCTAGCCCGATCCCGCGCGACACTTCCTGCACGTCGGCGCCGACTTCCTCACACAGATCGGCGATCTCGTTGATGAAAGTGATCTTGACCGCCAGAAAGGCATTGGCCGCATATTTGATCAGCTCCGAAGTACGCCGCCCGGTGAACAGGATCGGCGCTGCCTGATTGAGCGAGAGCGGGCGATAGATTGCGCGCATCACATCGCGCGCAGCCTCGTCCTCGGCTCCGACCACGACGCGGTCAGGATGCTTGAAATCGTCGATCGCCGCGCCTTCGCGCAGGAATTCGGGGTTGGACACGACCATCGCGCCGCTGTCGGGCGCGTGCTGGCGGATGATCCGCTCGACTTCGTCGCCGGTGCCGACGGGCACGGTCGATTTGGTGACGATCACGGCCGGGCCGGTCAGCGCGCCGGCAATCTCCTCGGCGGCGGCATAGACGTAGGACAAATCGGCATGTCCGTCGCCGCGGCGGCTGGGAGTGCCGACCGCGATGAAGATCGCGTCCGCATCCTTCACGGCTTCGGTCAGGTCGGTGGTGAAGGACAAGCGCCCTGCCTTGACGTTCGATGCCACCAGCGCGTCGAGCCCGGGCTCATAGATCGGCATCACATTCTGGTGGAGCAAGTCGATCTTGCGCTGGTCCTTGTCGACGCAGACCACATCATGCCCGAAATCCGAGAAGCAGGCGCCAGAGACGAGGCCGACATAGCCCGTGCCGATCATTGCAATGCGCAACGCTGAATTCCTTGGGATTGGATCAAAGCGCGCCCTTAGCGCAGCCAGCCGCCGCGGCAAAGCTGTGGGCGCTCCGCCGTCATGTAGGAAGCATGCGGACAATAAAAAAGCGGCCCGAAATCGGGCCGCTTGGTATTTCCGCCTGGGAAACCGTCCGGGCCGGTCAGCACTGCCTCGATTGAAGCAGCTTCACTGCCGGCCCGGAAGTAACGATCGGCTTAGAAGGGGCGAATGGTGTCGCCCGAGCTGCCGTCGCGGAAAAGCAAGTTGAACGCGAACATTGATGTTCTCCCATCGGTGCGCAGCGATGCGCACTCACATAGTTAAATTTTTCTTAACCAAAAATCAATAAGGAATTCTGCGGAGTTGGCGGCGGTTCCGCGACTTCCCTGGGGTGTGCCTTAACCGTTCCTTCAACGGTCAGCGGCTAGGTGTTTTGGCAATGTCGGCGCGTATCGAACCCTCGAAGGCCAAGACGAACGATGCGCCCGCCGCAGCGAAGGGTTCTCCGCAACCATCTCAAATCGCTAGTGAAACCAAGTCGGCCACGCCGCGCGGCAAGGGCGGCAAGCGCCGTGCCGACATGCATTCGCGAATCCAGATGCCCAAGCGCCCGGGCTGGAAACGGCCAAGTAACGATCGCAAGGGCGATGCGCGTTACTGGCGCATCCTGAGTCTGTGCGAGATCGCCAACTTCGTCTCGCTGCGCCGCCATCTCGGCCGCGCGCGTGCCGATTTGCTGATTCTCGATATCGCCGAGCGGATCACCGCCCTGTGCCCCGATGCGCGCATCACGCCGGTCGGCCGCTCGCTGGTCGAGATCGCCTTCGAGCGCGCATCTCCCGAGATTGCGGCCTCGGACATCGACCGCTTTCGTAAGGCCTTCCAGCGCAAGATCGACCTGGACGGCGAGCCTTACCAGCTTAACCTGCACTTCGGCGTGGCCGCCGCGCCGGCAAGCGAGAATGACGAAGTCCGCCTCGCCGAATCCGCCGAATCCGCGCTGGAGCAGGCACAGGCCGAAGGCCGCGTAGTGATGCTCGATCTGTCGCGCGCCGATCTCGCGTTCGACAAATTGACTCTGATGCGCGAGCTGCCGCGTGCGATCGCCAATGGCGAGATGTTCCTGCAATATCAGCCCAAGGTTCATGTCCGCCGCCAGCAGATCGCGAGCGCTGAGGCACTGGTGCGCTGGCAGCATCCGGTCCGCGGGCTGATCCTGCCGGGCGACTTCATCTCGGTCGCCGAGCAGGCCGGCGAGATCTGCGCGCTTACCCTGTGGACGCTGCGCCAGGTGATCGCGGACCAGAAGCACCTCGCCGCCGCCGGCTATGACCTAACCCTGTTCCTCAACATTTCGGGCATGCTCCTCGCCGACGCCAATTTCGTCGCAGAGGCCTGTGAGATCGTGACATCGACCGAGGCCAAGCTGGGCTTCGAGATCACCGAGACCGCAGTGATCCGCGACCCCGAAAGCGCGATACGCCATTTGCAGACCTTCGCCGATATCGGCGTCCAGCTCGCGATTGACGATTATGGCGCAGGGCTTTCCTCGCTCGCCTATCTCAAGCAGCTCCCGGCAACCGAGCTCAAGATCGACAAGATGTTCGTGCTCCAGTTGACCAGCAGCAATCGCGATCCGCTGATCGTCCGCTCGACCATCGACCTGGCGCATGCGCTCGACATGGAAGTCACCGCCGAGGGCGTCGAAACCCCGTCAGCGCTGGCGCTGCTCAGCGTGATGGGCTGCGACATGGTCCAAGGCTATCTGATCTCGCGCCCGATCGGGCTGGAGGCCTTCCGCAAGTTCCTCGACGAGGATGCGCACAAGGCGGCGGCGGGCGGCATCCCCACTTTCGCCCGGCCTGAGAGCTTCTGGAAGCGCGCCTGATGCGCGCGCTGCTCGCCTGCATGATGCTGGCGCTGGGGCTGGTGCTGGCCGGACCCGCATCTGCGGCGGGCGCCTCCTTTCCGCGCCCCGTCCAGGCGCAGATCGATGCGGCCAAGGATGCGATGATGGCCGATCCGGCCCTGACGCTGCGTCACGTCGCGCAGCTCGAGACCCTTGCGCGCAATCTTCCGGACGAGCGGCAGCGCGCGCTTGCTCTCGCGACTGCGCGTTGGCTCGGCGCAGAGGCGAATCTGCGCAGCAACGCCCCGGAGCGGGCCGGGCCTCTGCTCACCGATGGGCTCAAGCGGATTGAGAAGGTCGTCGGGCCAACCAAGCTGCGCGGCGATTTGCTTATGGCCCAAGGCGCGCTCTACGCGGCGAGCGAACGCGCCGTGGAGGCTCTGAACAATTATCAGGAGGCGTTCCGCATCTTCGGCGAGGTCAAGGAGACCCGGAGCCAGGCGATGGCGCTCCAGACTATCGGCACCCTGTATTTCTCTGCCAACGACGGTGTCCGAGCCGAAGAATATCTTCGCCAGGCGGCCGAACTCTATGATGGCGACCCGGTCCTGTCCTTCACGCTCCACAACAATCGCGGCAACGTCCTCGCGACGCTCGAGCGCCATGCGGAAGCCGAGAAGGAATATCAGGCCGCGCTCGATATCGCGCGCCAGATGAAGAAGCCGCTCCTCGAAGCGCGCATCCTCGTCAATCTCGCGCGCAATCAGATCGACCTCAAGCATTATGAGGCCGCGGAGCGCTCGCTCGAGACAGGCTTCGAGCTCATCCGCGGCGAGGATGTCGACATGCTCCGCCGCTCGATGCTCGCCACTGCGGCGCGGCTCGCCGAAGAGCAGGGCAATCAATCGCGTGCGCTGGAGCTGATCCGCGACGCCTTTGCCGGCGTCGATCTCAAGGACACGACAAGCGAGTTCCGCTTCCCGCATCTCTATGCCTATCAGATCTACAACAAGGCGGGATTTGCGCGCGAGGCGCTGATCCATCTGGAGGCGCTCAAGCGGCTGAGCGACGAATCCGCCAAGGTCGCCACCACCACCGGCGCGGCGCTGATGGCTGCGCGGTTCAATTCGGCCAAGCAGGAAGCCGATATCCAGACGCTCAAGACGCGCGATGCCGAGCGGCGGTCGCAGATCCTGGTCGCGACGGTCGGCGCGACGCTGGTCGTGATGGTCATGCTCGCCTGGGGGTTGCTCACGATCCGCCGCAGCCGCAACAAGGTTGCCGCCGCGAACGTCGTGCTGGGTGAGACCAATGTCGCGCTTGAAAAGGCGTTGCAGGCCAAGACCGAGTTCCTCGCGACCACCAGCCACGAGATCCGTACGCCGCTGAATGGCATCCTGGGCATGACACAAGTCATGCTGTCCGATCCGAAGCTCGAGGCGCAGACCCGCGATCGCATCGGCATCGTCCACGGCGCCGGCGTGACGATGCGCGCGCTGGTCGACGACATTCTCGATGTCGCCAAGATGGAAAC
Organism: Sphingomonas sp. AC522; assembly: GCF_979258125.1. Classification (NCBI taxonomy): domain Bacteria; kingdom Pseudomonadati; phylum Pseudomonadota; class Alphaproteobacteria; order Sphingomonadales; family Sphingomonadaceae; genus Sphingomonas; species Sphingomonas sp. AC522. The sequence goes on along the minus strand of NZ_OZ409836.1, from coordinate 3,133,138 downwards.
CGGCAACCTCACCGTCGAGACCGCGCCGATGGACATGTGCGCGGTGCTCCGCGACGTGACGCGGATGTGGGAAGAACAGGCCGTCGCCAAGGGCCTCACCTTCCGCCTCGAACTCACCCATGCGCCGTGCTGGATCGTCAGCGATGCCGGGCGGATGCGCCAGATCATATTCAATCTCCTTTCGAACGCGATCAAGTTCACCGAAAAGGGCGGTGTCATCGTCCGCGCGATCGATGAAGGCGAGGGCGAGGCCCGGCGCCTCAAGCTGGTCATCGCCGATACCGGCATCGGCATTCCGCCCGACAAGTTCGACGCGATCTTCGAAAGTTTCCGCCAGGTCGATACCAGCACCACGCGCAAGTTCGGCGGCACCGGGCTTGGCCTCACCATCTGCCGCAACCTCGCCATGGCGCTCGGCGGCGACATCCATGTCGAGAGCGAGGCCGGGCAGGGCTCGCGCTTCATCCTCGACGTGCCGCTCGTCCCCGCCGAAGCGCCGCAAGTCGACGATATCCCGGGTGCAGGCAGCGGAACCTCGATGCTTATTCTAGATCGCAACCCCATCGCCCGCTCGATGCTTCGGACCCTTTTCACGCCGCGCGTTGCCAGCTTGCGATTCGCCGCCAGCGCGGAAGAAGCACTGATCATGATCGGGGAGAGCGCGCCCACCCACCTTTTGATTGACGAGGCCACCGTCAAAGCCGGCAAAACAGACCCTGTGGAAACGATTCAGACACTATGTGCGGCCGCAACTGACACCGCGATCACCGTTCTCTGGGTCAAGCCAGCCGGCGAGACAATGTCTGAGCTTCGTGCGGCAGGCGTCGGGCAAATAGTCGAAAAACCAGTCACCGGATCGGCCTTGATCGAGGCGATCATTCCACAAGCGGAACAAAATTCAACTTCAACCGATACGGACATGCTTGCCACTCGGGCGGCGTAGGGCGATAGCACACCCCAATATGATAAAAACGGTCGCCAGCTTCGTGTTCCCAATCCCCCGGATCGGACACGCATGAACATCCTCTTCATCGAAGATGATCCGATGAACCGGCGTGTCGTGAAGGACATGCTCGACGTTGCCGGCGCGACCATGGCCGAGGCCGCCTGGGCCGAGGAAGGCCTGGCGATGCTCGACGAGGACACGTTCGATGTCATCCTTGTCGATCTGCGCATGCCCGGCACCGACGGCTTCGAGACGATCCGCCGCATCCGCGCTCGTGATGACGCAAAGGGCGAGCTTCCGATCATCGTCGTGACCGCGGACACCGCTGTCGATCTGCGCGAGCGCTGCCTCGCGATCGGCGCCGACGACGTTCTCTTTAAGCCTGTCGCGATGGACGCTTTGTTCGATTCGATCGGCCGCGTCCTGGCGACCCGCGGCGGCGGGATGATGCTCTAGGGCTATCCCATGCCGGCCGGCCACTCTTATTTCGAAGCCGGCGCCTCAACGTCGCTTGCGCGACTCCAATTCGCGTTTCTTTGCGCGGGCGTCTCCAGCCCGGCGCAACTTCATCCAATATGCGCGGCGCAGATGCCATATGAGGAAGACCGATCCAGCGAGGACGGTTGTGCCAGTAATGCCATAAAGCAACGCAAACCTGATCGTGGGGTCGTGCATAAGCCTCTACAATATGTGCCAAATTCGCTTGGAGGGTTTTAAGCCGGGAGCAGGTCCGGGCAAGTGCCTATCGACAGAATGTTTCTGCGATGCATCAATCCTCCAAGATCTTTGAGTGTTTGGCCGTATCACGCATGCGCAGATAGGTAATCAGCGAAACCGCAATCATTGCAGTGACGTACAGATAAAATCCGCGCTCCCACTTGATCGTCTCTTTGAACCACTGCGCCACATAAGGTGCTGTTCCGCCGAAGATCGCATTGGCCAGCGCATAGGGAAGAGCGACCCCTAACGTACGGATATGTGCGGGAAACAGCTCGGCCTTTACGACTGCGTTGATCGAAGTGTAGCCCGTCACGATCACCAGTGCTCCGGTCATCAGCAGGAATGCCGCGAACGGCGTCTCGACACGCTCGAGCGCCATGAAGATCGGCCAGGTGAGCAGTACGCCAAGCACGCCGAACCCGACCATCAGCGGCTTTCGCCCGATCCGGTCCGACAATGCGCCGGCCAGCGGCTGGATGCACATGAAGACGAGAAGCGCGCCGGCATTGATCTGTGCCGAGACTTCCTTGGAGAAGCCGCTGGTGCTGGTCAGGAAGGTGAGCAGGTAGATCGAATAGGCATAGAAAGCGAGCGTCCCGCCCGCGGTCAGCAGCATCACCACCGCGGCCTCGCGCGGGTGCTTGGTAAACAGCGCGCCGAAGGACGATTTGTGCTCGGTGGTTCGCTTTTCGAAGCTTTCGGTCTCGGGGAGCTTCCTGCGCAGCCAGAATACGAACACCGCCAGCACGGCCCCTACTGCAAACGGGATACGCCAGCCCCATTCGGCGAGATCGTTCTTCGCCATCACCGTCTGGAGCAGGATCAGCACGCTCAGCGAGATCAACTGCCCCGATATCAAGGTCACATATTGGAAGCTGGAGAAGAAGCCGCGGTGGCGCTTGCCTGCCATTTCGGAGAGATAGGTCGCGCTCGCACCATATTCGCCGCCAACCGAAAGCCCCTGGATCAGCCGCGCGACCAGCAACGAAAGCGTCGCCCACGCGCCGATCTGCTCATAGCTCGGCGTGACTGCGATCATCAGTGAGCCGAGGCACATCAGCGTCACCGACAGCGTAAGCCCGGCTTTGCGCCCCTTGCGGTCGCCATAAACGCCCATCAGCCACCCGCCGATCGGCCGCATGAAGAAGCCGACCGCGAAGATCGCCCAGGCATTCATATTTTGCGCGACGGCGTCGCCCTTGGGGAAATAATGCGGCGCGAGATATGCTGTGAACGCCGCATAGGCATACCAGTCATACCATTCGACCAGATTGCCCGCCGATCCGCCAAGGATCGATCGGACGCGATTGCGCGGCTTTGTGCTCTCCATGAGGGTGGTTATACCGACGCGGGAACCGCCGCCTAGTGCCCGCGATTTGCTTGCCAACGGATCGGCTTTGCGCTTGAGATCGGGCATTGGATCATAAGGGTTTAGAGCGATGCGTGGGGTTGTACTGGCTGCATTTGCAGGGCTGACGCTGGTGGGCTGCGAGGCCGCCGACGAGAAGCAGGCCGCAGCGACCGGCGAGGTTCGCCTGACCAACGCCTCGATGAAGGATGTCGCGCGCCTTACCAAGGCCGCGCGCGCCAAGACGCTGATGCAGCCCGGCCAGTGGCAGACCGCGCTGACGGTGATATCGGCCGATCTGTCGGCCTTCCCCGAGGGCGCAAGGCGCAATTCGCAGATGGAAGCGATCAAGGAGCAGGAGCGCAACGCGGAAGGGTGCCGCACCGCCGATGAACTCAAGCCCTTCGATATAGACAATCTCGAACAGGTCGCCGGCCAATGTACATTCCCACGCTACACGCAGGCGGGCGGCAGGATCGACGCCGAAATCCATTGCGGCGAGGGCGCCAGCAAGACCGTGTTGGTCGCATCCGGAATGCTGTCTCGCGCGGCATATGACGTGACGATCGATCAGAAGACCGGCGCCCCGGGCGCTGCGAACTATCTTGGCCTCAAGCTCCGCGCCACCGGCAGGCGGACCGGCAATTGCGTCGCCAAGGTGGGGTAGGCCTGGGAGCCTGGCATTCTCGGCCGATGGCCGAACTTCGCCGCTTCAGGCGGTGTCCCGGCCTTTCTATGCTTGAAAAATAGGAATTCCCCTGATAGGTGGCCGCCATTCGCGCCGCAGCCCATGCTCCGGCGAACCCTATTCTATTGTTTTGAAGCGCGAGGCTCTTTTACAACATGCAAATCATCGTACGTGACAACAATGTCGATCAGGCGCTCCGCGCGCTCAAGAAGAAGCTGCAGCGCGAGGGCGTGTATCGCGAGATGAAGCTTCGTCGTCACTACGAGAAGCCCAGCGAGAAGCGCGCCCGTGAGCGCGCCGCTGCGGTCCGCCGCGCGCGCAAGCTCGAGCGCAAGCGCGTCGAGCGCGACAGCGCACGGTAAGTTTAGTCTCGGGGGAGACCCCCGAGATTACTAAACTTCATCAACATTTGCGTCGTTTGAGCTGCCTGCTGGAGCCGAATCCATGTCGTCCGTGACCGCCGTTCCGCTCCAGCCAGTCAAGCGCAGCCACAAGGTCTGGCTATGGCTCGGCGTGCTCGCCGCGATAGCGCTTGCTGCGGCGCTGGCCTGGTGCGGCACCCGCGCCGCAGTTGCGGTGCGCGGCACCGATGCGCAGTTCCTCAGCTGGAATAGGGGTCAGGCGGGCGTCAAGACCACTGCCTCGGGCTTGCAATATCAGGTGCTCAAGGAAGGCGAGGGTCCGAACGGCTCCGAAGGCGACTATGTCCTCGTCAATTATGAGGGCAGCTTCCGCAACGGCAAGATCTTCGACAAATCGGATCGTCCGGCGCCGTTTCCGCTTCAGGAAGGCGCTGCGATCAAGGGCTTTTATGAGGGCCTGAAGCTGGTCAAGGCCGGCGGCGTCTATCGCTTCTGGATCCCGGCCGAGCTCGCTTATGGCGCGCAGTCGCCCGATCCCGATCGCATCCCGCCCAATTCGATGCTGATCTTCAAGGTCACGGTCGATCGCATCATCCCCGCCGCTATCGTCCAGCAGATGATGATGCAGCAGATGATGCAGCAGGGTGGTCCTCAGGGCGGTGCGCCCCAAGGCGGTCCGCAGGGTGGCGCTCCAGGCGCTCCACAGGGTGGCGCCCCGCAGGGTGCGCCTGAGGGCCCCGCGTCTGTTCCTCAGGGGCAATAACCGTCCTCCCGGCATCCCCGGGGTGATTCGAGGGACGGCGGTCGCGTAGCGCGCAAGCTTAGCTGATGGCTGAATCCTGAGCGGCCGCGACCGCGGCGCGGGTATCTATGATCCAGCGTTGATCGCCTTCAAAGCCCATCGCAGAGAGAATTCCAGACGAGTAGGCGCCGGTATCCAGGCCGATACGATAGGGCGTGAGCTCAACTTCGTCTGCTATCGTATGCCCATGGACGATAATCTTTTCAAAACGTCCACGGTGCTCCAGGAACGCCGACCTTATCCATCGTAGATCCTGAGTCTTCTGCTGCGTCAGAGAGGTATCCGGGCGTATGCCGGCATGCACGAAGGCATAATCCCCGAGGATGATAATGTCCTCAAAGTCTCGCAGAAACTCGCGATGCGTAGCTGGAACCTTGGCGATCAACGCCTTGAGGAGGTCGGGATAGGCGAGGTTATTATAGTCATCCTCGCTAACGCCATAACTCAATATGGTCTCGCGGCCGCCTATTCGACAAAAAAACTTCAGTGCCTTCTCGTCACCCGAAAGCGCAGTCAGGAAAACTTCCTCGTGATTGCCGAGCAGTAGCCGCACATTCTCACCCGCCGTCTTCAGCATGCGCAACCGTTCGACGACCTGCGCAGACTCGGGGCCACGATCTATGAGGTCACCCAGGAAGAGCAGCACTGTGTCGCTCTCCGGACGCGCTGCGTCATCGGCTTCGATCTGTAAAAGTAGCCTTTCCAGCAAATCGAGACGGCCGTGAATGTCACCTATTGCGTAAACACGGCTACCCGCAGGAAGGGCTCCTTTGGGCGAACTGGAGGCAGTGTTGCCTAGAGAGAAAAGCTTACGAAACATGGGATCAGACCGAGCCTATACTGCCAGTTCGTAGCCAAGACACCTGCTTTGCTCACCTTGCGAGACCGATTAGTCGCGAGCGCGGGTGCCCAAAACAAAAGTGGCGGCCCTAAGGCCGCCACTTGAACTCGTAACCCTAAGCGAAAAGCTTACGGGCTGTCGGGCGTATCATCGTTGTTTGCGAGCGCAACTGCGCCGCCGATGATCGCCACAGTCGCGAGGACGCCGATGATGACGGCCGGAGCCAGCTCGTTCGACTTCTTAGCCTTGGTCGCAACGCGCGCCTTCGAGAGCGAAAGCGACGAAGCGGGGCTCGCGAGAACCGGGGTCGCCGCCAGCGAGGCGACGGCAGCGGCCGTGAAAAGCTTAGCCAACATTATAATTACTCCCTCTTCGAGTCTGATAATCTCTATCTCGTGGGCCTATGACATAGGAACCAACAGACGGCAACACCTCAAAAGCCCTGACTTTGACAAGAGCTCATGCCGTTGCCGTAACGCAACACATTCCCGATGTATCCCGGTTTCACCGCCTGCGACCGCCGACCCATGTCGCCGCAAGCGATGTGCAATCTAGCTGCACTGCACAATACAACCAAGTGGTTAACGAGACGAAAAGTACGATCTTTGGATTTATCTGCTTTTGACGATGATGCGCAGTGATTTTCAATGCGCGAGCTGCGCCCTTCGGCGTGTCGTGGCACGTTTCTGTCCCGTTTCGGGAGCGGCCGAGCGTTGCCATCCCGGGAATCGCCAAGGCTGAGCAGATGGATTGCGGGGAGGGGCCGGGGCCACGTAAAGGAGGGCATGATTTCGATTGGTAGAGCCGTGCTTCGCTGGCGCCGCGTAACGCGCTTTGCGGGCGCCGGTGCCGGAATTTTCCTGCTCGCGCTCGGCTCGGCGGATGCTGCGCTACCTCTTCTTGCCGACGATGCGCAGAGCTTCGAAGAGGTGCGCCAGGCTGACTTGAAGGTGGCGGCGATCGGCTGGCGTCTCGCTTCCGGCAATGCCGCCTTGTGCGATCGGCTCGAGCCCGGAACCGGCATCCAGCTTCACACACTCGACCAGTTCGACGCCCAGTCGCGCGAGACAGCGCGCAAGCATTTCGGCTTTGCCGGCGAGGTCGCGATCGAAGGCGTGGTCCCCGGAACTCCCGCCGAACAGGCAGGGCTGAAGGCGGACGATTCGCTTGTGCGCGTCGGCTCGGTCGCGATCGCATCGCTGCCCGGCAAGCCGATGACCACCGACCGCCTTGTTGCCGCGCAACTTGCGATCGCCGCATTGCCCCCCGCCGCACCGATCGAGATCGAAGCGCTGCGTGACGGCAAGCCGCTCACGGTCATGGTTCAGCCGGTGCCCGTGTGCAGGACGCGTTTCGAAATGCGCATCGCCACGGATTGGGGGGCATCGGCCGACGGGACGATGGTCCAGATCGGATCGCGCTTCGTGGAGGAATATCCCGAGGAGCAGGTTGCGGCGGTGATGGCGCATGAGTTCGCACACAATGTGCTCCGCCACCGTGATCGCCTCGAGGCACGCGGCGTGAGCTTCGGGATGCTCGCGGGCTTCGGCGCGAACGTGAAATATTTCAGGCAGACCGAGATTCAGGCGGACCTGCTCGGAGTCTATTTCCTCGCCAACGCCAAATATCCGGTGCGCTCGGCAATCGCCTTCTGGCAGAAGTTCGGGCCGAGCAAGGCGGGGGGGATATTCCGCAGCCGCTCACACCCGGCCTGGCGCGATCGGATTGCAACGCTCGAGGCGGAGATCGCCAAGATCGAGGCGGCGCCTGCGAGCCCGATCATCCCCGCCGTGCTGGCCGAGCGCGATCGTCCGCTCGACGGAGACTGGCAGAAGCTGCTTATTCGGCACCGCTGAGCTTGCCGGAATCGTTGCGCACGGGTTAACCATGACGGCGATGGATCGCATCGCTGCCCGCTTGTTCGATATTGCTCTGGCCTCGCTCGTGCTGGCCGCGACGCTGCCGTTCTTGCTCATGGCCATGCTGGCGATCTGGATCGCTGATGGCGTGACGCCGATTTATCGCGCGCGCCGTGTCGGCCGCGGAGGGCGCGGGTTCGTCATGTTCAAGCTGCGGACGATGATATCGGATGCCGACAGGCTAGGCGGCCGTCTGGCGCCCGAAGGCGATCCGCGGATCACTCCCATCGGGGCCTGGCTGCGGCGCTGGAAGCTCGATGAATTGCCGCAACTCTGGAACGTGCTTCGCGGCGAAATGAGCCTGGTCGGTCCCCGGCCGGATCTGCCCGAAGGCGTCGCGCTCTATTCGCCGGAGGAGCGGAGGCTGCTGGCGATAGTGCCGGGAATGACCGACCTCGCCTCTTTGTGGTTCGTTGACGAAGGGCGGTTGCTGGCCGCGCAGGGGGATCCGCTGGCGCATTACAAAGCAGCGATCCGTCCGGTCAAAACCAGGCTTGGGCTGCTTTATCTCGCCCATCGCGGGCCGGTGCTGGATCTGCGCATTCTCGCGCTGACCGCTATGGCCCTGCTGTCACGCCGCTGGGCGCGGCGGCGGCTGGAGTCGTTGCTCGCCCGGCTGGCTCCTCAAACGGCGAGCCTGAGCGGCGCGCTGGAGACCGCGCGGGGCTGATCGGGCCAGATGCCGCGGGTGTCATAGACCTGCTTGTCCGCGCGCTCGTCCAGCGGGATCGACTTGAAGACGTCGTGATCGACGAGCGCGATCAGCAGGTCGCAGCTCTCAAGCGCGGTATCGACATCGATCAGCGACGCGCCCGTGCCTTCGAAGGCCCTGGGCAGGCGATCGGCATAGGGCTCGACGATCGCGACACGCTCGCCGAAGCGGCGGGCGAGGGCCTCGGCCACCTTGAGTGCGGGGCTCTCGCGGAAATCGTCGATATTGGCTTTGAACGCGAGACCCATACAGGCGATGCGAGCGTGCCGGTTCGCCTCGATCATCGCCGATGCGCGTTCGATGACATAGTCGACCTTGCCGTCATTCACTTCGCGCGCGGTGCGGATTAGCGGGGTAGCGTCGGGTGCGGCGCTGACAAGGAACCACGGGTCGACGGCGATGCAGTGCCCGCCCACGCCCGGGCCGGGCGAAAGGATATTGACGCGCGGATGGCGATTGGCGAGGCGGATCACCTCCCACACATCGACGCCCATCTTTTCGGCGATGATGCTGAGTTCGTTGGCAAAGGCGATATTGACATCGCGAAACGCGTTTTCGCTGAGCTTGGTCATCTCCGCGGCCTTAGCCGTCGTGGTGACGCAGGCGCCGCGGACGAAGCGCCGATAAAATTGCAGCGCCTTGCGGGCGCATCGCGGCGTTATCCCGCCAATGACGCGATCGTTGTCGATCAGCTCGACCAGGATGCGGCCGGGCAGCACGCGCTCAGGGCAATAAGCGATCGCCACGTCCGCACTGCCAACGCAGTGGCCGGGCACCTTCAGATCCGGACGCAACTGCGAGAGCAATTCGGCGACCTTTTCGGTGGTGCCGACGGGAGACGTGGATTCGAGGATTACCACGTCGCCGGGCTTGAGCACGATCGCGACATTGGTCGCGGCCTTGAGCACATAGCCGATATCGGGCGCGTGATTCTCCTGGAAAGGCGTGGGCACGGCAATGACGAAGACGTCCGCCGGCTCGATCTGCAGCGATGCGCGCAGATTACCGCGCGCGACCACACCCGAGACAAGCGCGTCCAAGTCGATCTCCTCGATATGGACCTTCCCCGAATTGATCGTGTCGACGACATTCTGATGCACGTCGATCCCGAGTACACTGGCGCCGGTGCGCGCGATCACCGCAGCGGTGGGAAGCCCGATATAGCCCAGGCCGAGAACCGCGACCTTGAGCTCAGTGTCCGAAACCATGCGCAACGATCCCCGCATCCGTGCCGAGGCATGGCCATCGCCGAACGAATTGCGCGCGCGAGCCATTGCCGAATAGGCGGCATGATCGTCGAGGAGCGTTGATATTTCGGAAACGATGCGATCATCTGATCGCTGTGCTGTGCCGCAATGGGCATTATAATACGGTTGCTGTTGCGGGGGGCGGCGGTTAGGCAGGCGCCGTCTCATGGGAGTTGAAATGAAGGGCATCATCCTCGCGGGGGGAGCGGCACCCGTCTCTATCCTGCCACTCTGTCAATCTCAAAGCAGCTGTTGCCCGTTTTTGACAAGCCGATGATCTATTATCCGCTGTCGGTGTTGATGCTGGCCGGCATCCGTGATGTGCTGATCATCTCGACGCCCCGCGACCTGCCGATGTTTGAGGCGCTGCTGGGCGACGGATCGAGCTACGGCGTCAACTTCAGCTATGCCGTCCAGCCCCAGCCGAACGGCCTGGCGGAGGCTTTCATCATCGGCGCCGACTTCGTGGGCAACAGCCCGAGCGCATTGATTTTGGGCGACAACATCTATCACGGCGACAAGATGGGTGAGAAGTGTCAGGCCGCGGCAGCCGAGGCCGCCAAGGGCGGTGCCAATGTCTTCGCATATCATGTCGAGGATCCGGAGCGCTACGGCGTCGTCTCCTTCGATCCCGACACCGGCAAGGCAACCAGCGTCGAAGAAAAGCCTGTGAACCCGCAGTCGAATTGGGCGATCACCGGCCTTTATTTTTACGACAACGACGTGGTGGAGATCGCCAAGTCGATCCAGCCCTCGCATCGTGGCGAGCTGGAAATCACCGACGTCAATCGCACCTATATGGAGCGCGGCGACCTTCACATCACGCGGCTGGGCCGCGGCTATGCGTGGCTCGATACGGGCACGCATGAGAGCCTTCACGAAGCCAGCGCGTATGTTCGCACCATCGAACACCGCACCGGCATCAAGATTGCCTGCCCCGAAGAGATCGCGCTGGAGCTGGGCTGGCTCGATGGCGAGACGGTGCTCCGCCGTGCCGCGCAGCTCGGCAAGACCGGCTATGCGGATTACCTCAAGAAGCGGGTAGCGAGCCTCGCATGACCCAGTTCCGCCGCCTTTCCATTCCTGAGATCGTCGAAATCATTCCACCCAAGTTCGGCGATCATCGCGGTTTCTTCTCCGAAGTCTTCAAACGCCCCGCGTTCGAGGCCGAAGGCATCCATATCGACTGGATGCAGGACAATCAGAGCTTCTCGGCACCGGTGGGCACCGTCCGCGGATGCCATTTCCAGGTGCCCCCCTTCGCGCAGGACAAGCTGGTCCGCGTGCTGCGCGGCGCGATCTACGACGTCGCGATCGATATCCGGAAGGGTTCGCCCACCTATGGCAAATGGGTCGGCTGCGAGCTCTCGGCCGAAAAGTGGAACCAGCTGCTGGTTCCCAAGGGCTTCGCGCACGTGTTCATCACGCTCGTTCCGGATACCGAGGTGCTCTACAAGGTGAGCGCGCTCTATTCGAAGGAGCATGAAGGCGCCATCCGGTGGGACGATCCGGCGCTCGGCATCGACTGGCCCGATCTCGGGCCGGTGACGATCACCGACAAGGATCGCGACGCACCGCTGCTCGCGGACTATGATTCCCCGTTCGTCTACGAAGGCTGAAGCTCCATGAAGACCGTTCTCGTCACCGGCGGAGCCGGCTTCATTGGCTCGGCGGTGGTGCGGCATCTCGTTCGCCAGGGCACCCGCGTCATCAATCTCGACAAGCTGACCTATGCGGGCAATCCCGCATCGCTCAAGGCGATCGAGAACGCGCCCAACCATCGGTTCGTCGAGGGCGACATCGCCGACGTGCCGCTAATCCTCTCGCTGCTGCGTGAAGAAAAGATCGAAGGCATCATGCACCTCGCCGCGGAGAGCCATGTCGATCGCTCGATTGACGGTCCCGGCGAATTCGTCGAGACCAACGTCGTCGGCACTTTTCGTCTGCTCTCGGCTGCGCTCGAATATTGGCGTGAGCTTGAGGGGGAAGCGAAAAGCGGGTTTCGCTTCCACCACATTTCGACCGACGAAGTCTTTGGCGATCTGCCCTTCGACAGCGGCATCTTCACCGAGGAAACGCCGTACAATCCGTCTTCGCCTTATTCGGCGTCGAAGGCTGCTTCGGATCACTTCGTCCGCGCCTGGCACGAAACCTATGGCCTGCCGGTGGTGCTCTCCAACTGCTCGAACAATTACGGCCCCTATCACTTTCCCGAGAAGCTGATTCCGCTGGTTATTCTCAACGCGCTCGAGGGCAAACCGCTGCCGGTCTATGGCAAGGGAGAGAATGTCCGCGACTGGCTCTATGTCGACGATCACGCCAAGGCGCTGGCGCTAATCCTGACCACAGGTGCTGTTGGCGAGAGCTATAATGTCGGCGGTCGTAACGAGCGGACGAACCTGCAGGTGGTGGAAGCGATCTGCGATGCGCTCGATGCACGCGTGCCGCTGGAAGATGGCCGCACGCGCCGCGAACTGATCACCTATGTCACCGATCGCCCCGGCCATGACCGCCGCTATGCGATCGACGCGACCAAGCTCGAGACCGAACTGGGCTGGAAGGCCGAGGAAGATTTCGATACCGGTCTCGCCAGGACGGTCGACTGGTATCTCGAGAATCGCTGGTGGTGGGAGCCGATCCGCTCGGGCTCGTACGCGGGCGAGCGCCTCGGCAAGACTGCGTGAAGATCCTCGTCACGGGCCGGGATGGCCAGGTTGCGCAGAGCCTCGCAGAGCGTGCTGCGGGACATGAACTGGTCTTCGTAGGCCGACCTGAGTTCGACCTCGCCGATGCGGCTTCGATCGAACGCGCCGTAGCATCGACGCGTCCGGACCTGGTGATCTCGGCAGCGGCTTATACTGCAGTGGACAAGGCCGAGGACGAGCCTGAACTGGCGATGGCAGTGAACGGGGAGGGACCGGGCATTCTTGCTCGGGCCGCGGCGAAGATCGGCGCACCTGTGCTGCATCTGTCTACAGACTATGTCTTCGACGGCACCCTAGATCGTCCGTGGCGCGAGACCGATCCGGTCGCGCCGCTCGGTGTCTACGGCGCGACCAAGCTGGCGGGGGAGGAAGCGATCCGGGCATCGGGCGCGACCTATGCGATCCTTCGGACTGCTTGGGTCTACAGCCCGTTCGGCGCCAATTTCGTCAAGACCATGCTGCGTCTCGCGGAGAGCCGCGACAGCCTCGCGGTCGTGGACGACCAGTTCGGCTGCCCAACTTCGTCACTCGACATCGCCGACGCGCTAATGGCAGTGGTCCGCGGATGGCAAACCAGCCCCAACCAAGGTGCCAACGAAACCTATCATTTCGCCGGCACGGGTGAGACCAATTGGGCCGATTTTGCACGTGCAATCTTTACGGAAAGCGCCAAGCGAGGCGGTTCTTCGGCAGATGTGAAAGGCATTCCGAGCAGCGACTATCCAACAAGGGCGCAGCGACCCGCCAACTCGCGGTTGGACTGCACTCGCTTCGCCGAAGCCTATGGCCATCGCACGCCGCGTTGGGAGGACTCGCTGTTGGTCGTCATGGATCGGCTCGTTCTTGACGCTGCAGGGCGGCCTAGCGCCAATTAGCCCAACGGGTTCAGCAGCGACGAGAGTGAATGTGGCGAACGCTGCACCGCTAGTCGATACGCACCGCCCATCGCTGTCACGGTGTCTCCCGATGATGTTGTATCTTGACCGTTTGGCCCGTCTTTTCGCCGCCCCCGGGCGTCGCATCTGCGGCTGCGCGGTCCTAGGCTAAAACGCGTTGCGGTGGAAAAGCACGCGGAAAGTAAGCACCACGATCTTCATGTCGCGCCAAAGCGACCAGTGATCGAGATATTCCAGATCTGCCTGGAGCCGGTTGGTTAGATCGTCCTCATGGAAGGTCGCGCCGCGATAGCCGCGGACCTGGGCTAGGCCAGTCAAACCGGGCTTCGCGGCATGACGTTGCCAATAGCGCTCATCGACTTCCCAGAAGAGCTTGTCTGCCGCGCGCGAGCCCAGGGCATGGGGGCGGGGTCCGACAATGCTCATGTCGCCGAGCAGGACGTTGATCAACTGCGGCAGCTCATCGATGCTGGTCTTGCGGATGAAACGGCCCACGCGGGTGATACGGTCGTCGTCGCGGCTGGCAGAGCGATCGCCCGCACCGTCGGAATTTTCTGCGCGCATGCTGCGGAATTTGAGGACCCGAAACATCTGGTTGGCGCGGCCGATACGCACCTGCTTGAAGAAGATCGGACCTGGGCTGTCGAGCTTGATGCAGATTGCGGTGACCAGCAGTACCGGCGCTAGCAGGATAAGCGAGAAGCCGGCGACGAGGACGTCGAAGATGCGCTTCACAAAGCGGTCGAACAAGCCCAGCGGGCCGGTGGCAACGATGATGGTCGGAACGGCGCCGTGGCGCGAGACGCCCAGCGGCGCGAGGCCGAGCAGTTCCGGGATTAGGATTTCACTCTGGATGTTCGCACCCTTGAGCGCCGCAGCCCATGCTTCGCGGCGCTCGGGCAGGCACGAGACCACGACGCGGTCCGCGCCGCCGAGCGAGGTGGCCAGCCGGTCGTACATCATCGGATCGTGATTATCGGGATCGAGCCCGCAATCCGCAGCGATCAGCACGGAGTAATCGCCCGTACTTGGCATCGGACAGCCGTCCGTAATCCATACGACGTTGTACGGATCCGCGCCCAGGATGCGCGAGACCTGACCGACAAAGACATATCGGCCGGCAGCGATACTGAGCAATGAAAAGGCCGCCCCGATCGCCACCGTCAGTCGCGAGATGTTCGCGCTTGCCTTGAGCATGAATGCAATCAGGATGACGACACACAAAGCGATCAGGATCGCCTTTACGCCGCGGGCGACGCATTGAAGCCGATCTCGCAGGCAGTCGGGCGAGTAGGCGTGCGCGTTGATTGCGGAACCGATATAGAGCGGAGTTAGAACCGACCAGACCAGCAGCCAGCCCGTGCCACCGTCGGCGAGCCAATCATATACAACGCCGGTGCCGGCGAAGCTCGCAAACATCGCAACGACGTCGACCGCCATCAATGCGACGAACAGCCGCGCGTTCAACAAGCTGGTTCGGGGCCGCCAGGCTGCCGCCCCATCGCTGGCTCGCCACGCCGCGCCCTTGCGCTCTAAATTCATGAGTCCCCCGCAGAACCGAAATCTGGGTCTGGAAAGAGGTGCGACTATGCCGAATCGTGCAAATTAACAAGGGTTGGCGCCGGCAACTTTCCTTCAACCGTACCAAAAAGGCATGGATTCGGCGCATCTTGTCGCTGGCGGGCCCCTCTCGAAACAAGCTCGCTGGGGCTCGATCGCCAGCGTGCGAGGGAGTGCGGGGGGTCGGCCGATCCCAAACTGCTGCCGATGCCGGCGCCACATTGGGCGGCTTTATTTATGGCCGTTGCGGAAAGGACCATCACCGTTGTAAGGGCCGGTCGAACGGGAGGAAATAACGCCAACGGAACGAGAGCCCGATTTGTGGCTAGGGATTCGTTGTGCGCCAAAGCCCCCACCAGTTAGAACGAGACCGCGGTTCCATGCTCAATAACAAATCGATTCTTATCACGGGCGGCACCGGCTCGTTCGGTAAAGCTTTCGTCAGGACCGTGCTGGAGCGCTATCCCGATGTGCGCCGCCTCGTCATCTACTCGCGCGACGAACTCAAGCAGTTCGAAATGGGGCAGCAGTTCCCAATCGAGAAGTACCCGGCAATTCGCTATTTCATCGGCGACGTGCGCGACGAAGCGCGTCTGCGCCGCGCGCTCGAGGGGATCGACATCGTCGTCCATGCCGCTGCGCTCAAGCAGGTCCCCGCGGCCGAATATAATCCGTTCGAATGCATCAAGACCAACGTGCTCGGTGCTCAGAACCTGATCGAGGCGTGCCTTGATTCCAAGGTCGAGCGTCTTGTCGCGCTGTCGACCGACAAGGCAGCTGCGCCGATCAACCTTTATGGCGCGACCAAGCTGTGCTCGGACAAGCTGTTCATCGCCGCGAACAACATCCAGGGCGATCGCGGCATCAAGTTCAGCGTCGTCCGCTACGGCAACGTGATGGGCAGCCGCGGCTCGGTCATTCCGTTCTTCCTGGCGCGCAAGGACCAGGGCGTTCTGCCGATCACCGATCCCCGCATGACCCGCTTCAATATCTCGCTCCAGGAGGGCGTCGATATGGTGCTCTGGTCGATCGAGAGCGCAGAGGGTGGCGAACTTCTCGTTCCCAAGATCCCGTCTTACCGGATCGGCGACGTGGCGACAGCGATCGCCCCCGATGCCAGGCAGGAAGTGATCGGAATCCGCCCCGGCGAGAAAATCCACGAGGAGATGATCACCTCGTCGGACAGCTTCAACACCGTCGATCTCGGCGATTATTATGCGATCCTGCCAGTCTCCGCGGCGTATTCGATAGAGGATTATTGCGAGCGCCGTGGCGCCAAGCTGGTCGAGCCCGGCTTCGCTTATGACAGCGGGACCAACCCCGACTTCCTGACCGTCGAGCAGATCCGCGAGCTGATCGAGCAGCACGTCGTCGGCAAGACGATAGACTGATCCTGCGGCAAGGCGAGGTACCGGTGTCGTTCATCCCCTACAGCTGCCAGAATATCAGCGACGACGACATCGCAGCTGTGACTGCCGTGCTGCGTTCTGACTTTCTAACGCAGGGGCCGTCCGGCCCTGCGTTCGAAGCGGCCTTTGCCGAACGGCACAAGGTGCGCCATGCCATTGCGGTGTCCAACGCCACCGCGGCACTGCACATTGGCTGTCTTGCGCTGGGCGTGGGCCCAGGGTCGCTGGTCTGGACGAGCCCCAACAGCTTTATCGCCTCGGCCAATTGCGCACTCTATTGCGGAGCCGACATCGACTTCGTCGATATCGATCCTGTGACACGCAACATGTCGGTCGCGGCGCTGGCAGAAAAGCTGGAAGCGGCAGACAAAGCAGGCCGGCTGCCGCAGGTCGTCATCCCGGTCGATTTCGCCGGCCTCGCGGTTGATCTCAAGGAGATGCGCGAGCTCGCTGATCGTTACGGTTTCAAGATTTTGGAGGATGCCAGCCACGCGACGGGCGCCTCATATCTGGGCGAACCGGTGGGCAGCGCTTGGGCGCATGTAACCGTGTTCAGCTTCCACGCGGTCAAGATCGTCACCACCGCCGAGGGCGGGATGCTCACGACCAATGACGACGCGCTCGCTCAAACGCTGCGCCTGCTGCGCTCGCACGGAATGACGCGTGACACCGATCAGATGGAAAACGAGCCGGAAGGCGGCTGGTATTACGAGCAGGTGGCGCTCGGCTATAATTACCGTCTCACCGACATGCAGTCGGCGCTAGGCCTGTCGCAGATGAGCCGGCTTGACGAATGGCAGCGCCTCCGTGTCGAGCGTGCAGACCGCTACGACCGGCTGTTCGCTGGAATGCCGCTCAAGCTGCCGGCACGGATTCAGGATCGTGAATCGGCGTGGCACCTGTACGCAATCGAATTGGGTGACGAAGTCGCCGCTTCGCGCGCCGATGTGTTTGCCGGAATGCGTGACGCCGGGATCGGCGTGAACGTTCATTACATCCCGATCCACACCCAGCCGCAATATAAGCGCTTGGGCTTCAAGCGCGGCGATTTCGCCAATGCCGAGCGTTATTATGACCGTGCGATCTCGATCCCGCTCTTTCCGGCAATGACCGATGAGCAGCAGGACCGTGTCGTCGAAACCGTCAGCAAGCTGATCGGCTGAGGCGATGAAGGTTGCGATTATCCCTGCCCGCGGCGGCAGCAAGCGCATCCCGCGAAAGAACATCAAGCCCTTCGCCGGGAAGCCGATGATCGGATACGCGATCGAAGCGGCACTGGCATGTGGCCAGTTTGATCGCGTTATCGTCACGACCGATGATGACGAGATCACCGAGGTGGCAAAAGCGCATGGCGCGGAACTGCCTTTCCGCCGCCCCCCCGAGCTTGCCGACGATCATACGCCGACGGTGCCGGTGATCCAGCATGCCATCGAAGCATGTAACGCGCTCGGCTGGGGCGTCACCCATGCATGCTGCATCTATCCGGGCGTACCCTTCATTCGCGCCGCGGACCTTGCTGCCGGGTTCGATCTGCTCGAGGCGCATGGCGGCTCTGGCTATACCTTCCCTGTCACCGGCTTCCCTTCGCCGATCCAGCGCGCACTCAAGCGCGATGCCGAGGGCAAGGTCGAGCCATTCAATCCGCAATATGTCAGCACGCGTACGCAGGACCTGGAGCCGGCATTTCATGACGCCGGCCAGTTCTACTGGGGCCGCTCGGAGGCTTGGCTGGCGGGATTGAACCTCCATGCCAATGGCCGTGCGATCGTGCTGCCAGAATGGCGCGTCGTCGACATCGACACGCCAGCTGATTGGGAGCGGGCGGAGGCGCTGTACCGCGTCATCGCGCAGATGCCGGACCGGTGAAGGTCGCGATCCGGGTCGATGCCTCGCAGGCGATCGGCACCGGCCATGTCCGCCGCTGTCTCTCGCTTGCTCATGCCCTTGCGGCATGCGACGTGGACGTGCTGTTCGTCACGCGTGATCTGGGGGTGGACGCGCCCGGCATCATTATGCCCTTCGCGGTGCGGCAATTGCCTGCGCCGGTCGGCGACATGCCGGTATCGAGCGTGCCGCATGCCAAATGGGCCGAGGTCAGCGCTGAGCAGGATGTGCGCGATACCGCCGCCGCGCTCGATGACTGGGGGGCGGACTGGCTGGTCGTTGACAGCTATGCTTTCGATGCTGACTGGCATTTTGGCATGCGCGCCGAGCTTGGCTGCAAGATTGCCGTGATCGACGATGTTGCAGACCGGCCGCTCGCCGCGGATCTGCTTATCGACCATAATTACGATCTCGATCACCGCGCCAAATATTCGAGCAAAATCGGTGGGGAAACGCTGTTGCTGGGCGGCCCGCGCTTCGCCCTGCTCGGGCCCGCCTTTGCCAATGCTGAACGCTACGCGCCAAAGCGTGCCGTCGAGAGCATCGGCATATTTCTGGGTGGGATCGACCAGGGCAATTTCTCTGCGCTGGCGCTTCAGGCGATCGACATGGCTGGCTTTGGCGGACGGGTCGAGATCGTCTCGACCTCGGCGAATCCCAATCTCACCACGCTGCGATCGGCAGTGGGGCAGCGCCCCGATACCGAGCTGAGCCTCGACTTGCCGGATCTGGCTGCTTTTTTCGCCCGGCACGACATCCAAATCGGCGCGGCCGGCGGGGCAACATGGGAACGGTGCTGCATCGGAGCGCCGACCTTGCTTCTCGTCGTGGCGCATAACCAGGAATTGGTGCTGCCCCTGCTCGTTGCCGAGCATGTCGTTGCAGTCGCCGATTCGCTCGAATGCGACGATATCGCTAGAGAACTTGCGGCCCTGATCGATGATTTCGGACCTGCGCGCGCAATATGCTGCGAAGTCGCGGGTTTTGGTCGATGGGCTCGGGGCGCAACGGGTCGCGAGAAAGATGATTGAGCTCCATGAAGATTGACGTCCTCTGCAGCGATCCCGAGCATCCCGTAAACGCGTGGCTGCAAAGCTGGGCGCGCGAGAATGCCGCGCGTGCGGACATCCGTATCCTGCGGACTAGGGAGGAACTGGAAGCAGGCGACCTGCTTTTCCTGATCTCGTGCCATCAGATCATCCGCCAGCGCGAGCGCGATCTGTTTCGTCATGTGCTTGTAGTGCACGCCAGCGACGTCCCGAACGGCCGAGGCTGGTCGCCGCTGATCTGGGCGGTCGTGTCGGGCGCAAACAGCGTGACGGTGTCGCTGCTCGAAGCCGCCGAAGCGGTCGATGCCGGCGATGTGTGGGCGCAACGCGAAATCGTCCTCGACGGCACCGAGTTGTTCGACGAGATCAACGAAAAGCTGTTTGCTGCCGAGATCGAGTTGCTTGATTGGGCGCTCGACAATATCAATCAGGTGGAGCCGCGAAAGCAGGAGGGCGAACCGACCTACCTGCCGAAGCGTACCCCCGAGGATAGTCGGATCGACCCGACCCGTTCTATCGCCGACTCGTTTGATCTCCTTCGGGTTGCTGATCCGAACCGATATCCAGCGTTTTTTGAACATCGCGGTCAGAAGTACCGCGTCCGAATCGAGAAGATGGAAGCATGATCAGGATTGGCGATCGCGAAGTGGGGCCGGGCGCGCGCCCGTATCTGATTGCGGAAATGTCGGGTAATCACAATCAGTCGCTCGATCGGGCGCTGGAGATTGTCGATGCCGCCGCGGCATCGGGTGCGGATGCCGTCAAGCTCCAGACCTATACGGCCGACACGATGACGCTGAACGTCCGTGCGCCGGGCTTCGTGATCGAGGATCCGAATAGCCTGTGGGCCGGCCGTCAGCTCTGGGAGCTGTATGACGAGGCGCATACCCCTTGGGAGTGGCACAAGCCGATCTTCGAACGTGCCGCCAGCCATGGCATCCATTGCTTTTCCTCGCCGTTCGACGAAACCGCGGTCGATTTCCTCGAAGAGCTCGGCGCCCCCGCGTACAAGATCGCATCCTTCGAAATGACCGATCTGCCGCTGATCCGGAAGGTCGCGAAAACCGGTAAGCCGATGATCATCTCCACCGGCATGGGAACCGTTGCGGAGATCGACGAGGCCGTGCGCACCGCCAGGGAAGCGGGCAACGACCAGATCGTGATCCTCAAGTGCACCAGCACCTATCCCGCGACCCCGCAAAATACGAACATCTCCACCATTGCGAACATGCGCGACGTCTTCGCGATCGATGTAGGCCTTTCGGATCATACGATGGGTTGCGGCGTCGCCGTCGCCGCGGTCGGAATGGGGGCTGTGCTGGTCGAGAAGCACTTCACGCTGCGCCGTGCCGATGGTGGGGTCGATTTCGACCTTCAGCCTCGAGCCCGAGGAATTCGCCACGCTCCGCCAGGAAACCGAGCGCGCCTGGCAGGCGGTGGGCAAGGTCACCTATGGCGGCACCAAGGCGGAGGAGAACTCGCGTATCTTCCGCCGCTCGCTCTACATTTCCAAGGACCTGCCCGAGGGCGCCGAACTCACGGCGGAATTGCTGCGGATCATCCGGCCGGGCTATGGCTTGCCCCCCAAATTCTACGATCAGATGCTCGGCAAGCGCGTCAATCGCGCCGTGACGGCGGGTACCCCGGTCGATTGGGACCTTATCTCCTGAGCAGGATGCAGTGCACGAGGTACTGATCATCGGGTGCGGGCTGATCGCAGGGGGGTTCGATGCGGAGCGTGCACCGGACCTGCTGCCGCTTACCCATGCCGGAGCGTTTGAGCGCCACCCGGCGTTCAAGGTGACGGCGTGCGTAGATCCCGACGAGCAGCGTCGTATGGCGTTCCAGGCGCGCTGGGGCGTGGCGGACGGCGCCGCGGACGTCGAGGCGTTGAGTGCCGCGCCTGGGCGGTTTGCGGTGATCAGCATCTGCTCGCCCACCGAATATCACCGCGTGCATGTCGAAGCGGCGCTGGCGCTGTGCCCGCGGGTGATCTTCTGCGAGAAGCCCGTCGCCAAGACCTCCGAAGAAACGCGTGAACTTGCCGCGCTCTGCGCCGCGCAAGGCGTGTTGCTCGGTGTCAATTTCAATCGCCGCTGGGCTCCGGATGTCGTCCAGCTTGCGGCCGAGTTGCGCGATGGAGCGTGGGGCAAGGTGCGCTCCGCATCGGGCATCTATACCAAGGGCGTGATCCATAATGGTGGGCACATGGCGGATCTTCTCCACTTGCTGCTCGGCGAGATCGAAATGCTCGCGAGCGCGCCGCCGGTCCATGATTTCTGGGACGACGATCCCAGCGTTGCCGCGCTGCTCGTCAGCCGCAGCGGTGTGCCGGTCACGCTCTCGGTGGGCGATGCCCGCGATTATGCGCTGTTCGAACTCACTCTGGTAACCGAGGCCGGAACCGTGACCATGCTGGACGGCGGCCGGGCCTGGTCTGTGCGCAAGGCGGGTCCCAGCGATACCTTCGCCGGCTATCGCAGTCTTGGCGCTCCCGAGTGGCGCGAAGGCGAATATGATGCCGCGATGATTGCGGCGGTCGGCAATTTGGCCGATGCAATTGATAACGGCGCTCCACTCGCAAGCGATGCGCGCAATGCGCTGGCCGCCCAGATTTTGTGTGAAACCATTCGTGACGCTGCGCCTGCCGGCGCCCACCCGCAAAGGACGATACAATGACTGCCAATCTCGCAATCAACGGCGGCACCCCCGCAATCCCGCGCGAACTCGAGCTTTTCCGCTCGATGGGCGAAGACGAGGTCGAGGCCGCGGCGAAGGTTGTGCGCTCCGGTGTGCTTTCGGCCTTTATCGGTGCGCCGGGCGAGTTCTTTCTCGGCGGACCCGAGGTTCGCACCTTCGAGAAGAAGGCGGCGGAGTATTTCGGGGTCAAGCATGCGATCACCGTCAACAGCTGGACTTCGGGCCTGATCGCCGCGATCGGCGCCGTTGGTATCGAGCCGGGCGATGAGATCATCACGACGCCCTGGACGATGTCGGCTACCGCCATGGCGATCCTTCACTGGAATGCGATTCCCGTATTCGCCGATATCGACCGGCGCAGCTTCAACATCGATCCGGCCAGCGTCGAGAAGCTTATCGGTCCGCGGACCAAGGCGATCATGGCTGTCGATATCTTCGGCCAGTCGGCGGACATGACCGCACTGCGCGGCATCGCTGACAAGCATGGCCTGAAGCTGCTTACCGATACCGCCCAGGCGCCGGGATCGACCACGGGCAATCGCTTCACCGGCACGCTCGCCGATATCGGCGGATTCAGCCTCAATTATCACAAGCATATCCATTGCGGCGAAGGCGGCGTGCTCGTCACCGATGACGATCGTCTGGCCGAACGGCTCCAGCTGATCCGCAACCACGCGGAATCGGTGATCAAGAGCGACAACCCCGCCGATCTCGCCAACATGATCGGCTACAATTTTCGCATGGGCGAGATCGAGGCCGCGATCGCTTCGGTCCAGCTCGACAAGCTCGAGGGCCGCGTGAAGAGCCGTCAGCGCGCGGCGCAGCAACTCAATGAGGGTCTGGCGGGGCTCAAGGGGCTGACCCTGCCGCTCGTCGAGCCCGACGGCACCCATGTCTATTATGTCTATGGCATGGAAGTCGACGTCGATGGGCTTGGCGTCTCCCGCCCGAAGTTAATGGAGGCGCTGAAGGCCGAGGGCGTGCCGAGCATGCTGGCGGGCTATCAGAATCTGCATCTGCTCCCGATCTTCACGCAGAAGATCGCCTATGGCACCAAGGGCTTCCCCTGGACGATCGCCGATCGCGAGATCGCCTACGGCGCGGGCGTTTGCCCGATAGCGGAGGAACTGCACGCCAAGACCTTCCTCGGCCTCAATCTTTGCGCTTGTGAATATTATCCTGAGGACGTAGACCTGATCGTCGCGGCCTTCCGCAAGGTTTGGGACAATCTCGACGAACTGAAGGGGTGAGCGACGCCATCCACCTCGTCGGAGAAAAGGTGAGGCTCGACAGCTTCACCGAGGACGACCTGACGGCGGATTATGTTGGTTGGCTCAACGATCCGGAGGTGGTCCGCTTTTCGAACCAGCGCTTTCGCAAGCATGATCTCGAAAGCTGCGCGGCCTATCTTCGCTCGTTCGAGGGGAGCGCGAACCATTTCGTGTCCATCAGGACGCGCGATGGCCGCGCGATCGGTACGATGACTGCGTATCGATCGGTCCAGCACGGCACGGTCGATGTCGGCATCATGATTGGTAGCCGCGACTGCTGGGGCGGGGGCTATGGTCAGGATGCGTGGAATTTGCTGCTCGAATGGCTGCTGTCGCGTCCCAATATTCGCAAGGTCACTGCCGGCACGCTTGGCTGCAATGCGGGAATGGTCAGACTCATGGAGCGATCCGGCATGGCGCTGGAGGGCCGTCGCATTGCGCAGGAGCTGGTTGACGGCGAACCGCAAGACATCGTTCTGTACGGCAAGTTTGCGCCATGATGGGCCTCGCCGGTCCGGTCGCGGTCGTGGCCCACGATGCCGGGGCGGCGAACCTCATCCTTGCCTGGATCGAAGCGGAGCGACCCTCGAATTTGCGTCCTGCAATGGCTGGTCCCGCAGCGAAGCTATGGGCTGCCCGCTTTCCCGACATTGCGTTGTTACCGCCCGAAGTCGCGCTCGAAGGAGCCGCGACGCTCCTTTCGGGTACCGGCTGGGCTAGCAGTTTCGAGCATGATGCGCGCGTTGTAGCGAAAGCTAGGGGGCTCCATTCGATCGCGGTGATCGATCATTGGGTCAATTACCGCATGCGGTTTGAGTGGGAGGCCGCTGAAGTCCTGCCCGACCTGCTTTGGGTGACGGATGGATATGCGGTCGCCGAGGCGCGCCGCGCCATACCGGAAGTGCCGGTCGAGGAGAAATCCAACCTCTATCTCGCCGAGCAGGCCGCGGCGGCAGGGCCGGTGCCGGCACGAGGTGACCTGCTCTTCGTGTCCGAGCCCGCGCGCAGCGATTGGGGACGGGGCGTGCCCGGCGAGTTCCAGGCGCTGGATCATCTCGTCCTTAACCGCGCCGCAGCGGGGATCGCACCCGACGCCGACTTGCGCATTCGCCCGCACCCTTCCGATCCTCCCGGCAAGTACGACGCCTGGATCGCCGCACATCCCGGTAGCTCGCTCGACAGTTCTGCTGACATGGGCGCGGCGCTGCACGATGCACGCTGGGTTGCGGGGCTCCAGTCCTTCGCATTGGTAATCGCCATGGCGGCGGATCGAATTGCGATCTCGACGTTGCCCCCTTGGGCGCCACCATGCCCGTTGCCGCACGATTTCATCTTGCGCTTGCGCGATCTGGTGCCGTCGGGCATCGAATAAGTGGGGAAGGGGGCTCGGATCAAAATGCTATTCGCTCAAGGTAAGTGCTGGCCGTTGCTCGTACCTTTCTTCCCGTATGCCCGGTGCCACGATCTTCCGTTCAGCGCATAACGGCCTGGTGGTTTGGGAGCTCATCCGATGACGCGGTTGCGCAAGTCGATGTGGTGGGCGCTGCTGGCCCCACCACTCAGCTGGGGGATGGCGGCTAAGCGATCCAAGCTATCTCAACGCGGCCTGTATCATGGCGCAAAGATTCTTGTCGTGCTCCTGCGCGACATAGCGAGTCTCTTTGTATGTCCTGACCGCGCGCCGAAGCGGCTGGAAGCGGGAACCAGTCTCTAATGCTGTTCACTCAGGGCACATTCTGGCTGTTGTTCGCGCTCGTATTCGTGCTGCTGAGGTTAAATGCTGCTACCTTCCGCTCAGTATCGGTCCAAAACCTCATCATATTCGTATCGAGCTACGTCTTTTACGGGTCGTGGGACTGGCGCTATCTTGGACTGGTCACTCTCAGCACGCTGATCGACTACACCGTCGCGATCAAGCTGGAGAGCCTTGAAAGCCCGCGCGCGCGTAAGGCTTTGCTGCTCTTCTCGGTAGCTGTCAGCCTAACGATACTCGCTATCTTCAAATATTATAATTTCTTCTCGACCCAGCTTGCTGAGCTCCTTGAGGCGATGGGCTTCACCGTGCATGCTTGGACGCTCAACGTGCTGCTGCCGGTGGGCATCTCATTCTACACGCTGCAGACAATGAGCTATGCCATCGACGTCTATTATCGTCGTTACCCCGCGGAGCGCAGCCTTTTGCGTTATGCAACCTGGGTTGCTTTTTTCCCACAGCTCGTAGCCGGACCGATCGAGCGGGCAATGCAGTTGTTACCGCAATTCCGCCGCGTAACCGATTTCGACTGGCGTTGGATATATCAGGGCGTCTCGCTGATAATCTTCGGCATGTTCCTAAAGGTTGTGATCGCAGATAATCTCGCGCCCGAAGTCGATCGGATATTCGCCAATTACAATAATTTGAGCGGTGGCGAGCTTTTGCTGGGAGGCATTTATTTCTCGGCGCAGATCTATACGGATTTCTGCGGCTATTCGACCATAGCCATCGGCTTAGCGGCGATTTTGGGCTTCCAGCTCATCACTAATTTCCAGACGCCCTATTTCGCCACATCGATCAGCGGGTTCTGGAAGTCCTGGAATATGTCGCTCACCGCTTGGTTCCGCGACTATGTCTATGCGCTGATCCGCAAGGGCAAACGCAGCGAGGGGCGGATAACCCTTGCGATGATCGGCACCTTTTTGGTGAGTGGTTTGTGGCACGGTGCGAACTGGACCTTCATCGCGTGGGGAGGGGTCCACGGCCTTGCCTTGGTCGCCGAACGCCGCATTCGCGCCGCCAAACTTGCGCGCGGAAGCCAGATCTGGCGCACTTTCGCCGGCTGGGCGATCACCATGGCGGTCGTGGTTCCGACGATGATTATCTTCCGCAGTCCGACCTTGCAGGTGGCAGCCACTTATTTGCGTCGGATGGTAACGGACTTTGCGATTCCCGGAGGGTCGCGAGCAGCACTTTTCTACGTCGCTCTGATGATCTTCGTAGATTTGATATGGCGGCGTGACGTTCGGCTTGAGGATGGTCCCGACGTGCGGGTTCGCGGTCGCGCTCGAGCGCCGCTTCAGGCATCGCTTCTCGCTGCTATGTTGCTTGCCGTCCTCGTCAATAATGCGATGGTCACCGATCTAAATGCCTTCATCTATTTCCAGTTTTGAGGGCCTGGTCGCTGTGCGCTCAGCGCGGCGTCGCATAGCCCTGTTCGTCCTGATCTTCTCGGGAATTGTCGCGGCGCTGCTTGCGGTGCATCTATCGACGCCGCTCTCGCAGGCGAGCGACGAACGCTATCTCATGGGGGTGTTCGATCGCCAGAAGATGCTGGCGTCGAGCAAGGGCAAGCCGAGGATCGTGTTGCTCGGGGGATCAGGGATGGGGCTCTCGGTGTCGGCCGAGACGCTCAGCAGGGAGCTCGGCACGCCTGTATTAAACGTCGGCGTGCAGGCCGGGATCGGCTTTCGCAATACTTGGTCCCTGTACGAGCCCTATCTTGATCCGACCAACGATGTGATCGTGGTCTCGCCCGAGATTTCCGTCTTTGATGTCGATGAGGGCTTCTCGCTGCCGTTGTGCGACGTGGTGTTCCTCAGCAAACGAGCCGACATGATCATGCGGCACCCGCGATGCGTGCCGGTCGTGATCTACCGGCTGTACGAGGAAGGACGATATCTGCTCAAGCCGCCGCCGCATGAGACCGGCGTCTATCGGCGTTCGGCGTTCAACATGCAGGGCGACGTAGTCTCGCATCTCGGTAAGGTTCACCCGACCCCGGATTTCAGCCGTTACGATCTTCCTGGTGAAGTCAGTCTCTCGGCGGTACGGAGCTACGTTCGGTTCGTGCGGAAGCACATTGCGGATAAGGGCTTCAAGGTGGTCGGCATTGCTCCGTTGATGCCCGAGACGGCCTGCCGGCGTTTTGACGCCCAGATCCGCGCTATCATGAGCGAATTCCTGAAGGTTACCAGCGATGCGGCCATCGCGAAGAGGCAGCCCCGGCCGGTGGCCTGCTTCCCCGATGCGCTGTTCTACGACGGCCCAGACCATCTCAACGCGAGAGGGCGTGCGTTGAAGACCGAAATCTTCCGGCAACACTTGGCACTGTTGACTCCCCAGTCGCCAACTGCGTCGTCTGATCCTTCACGACCGACAGCTTTCGCTGGATTCTCGGCATCACCGGCGATAAGGGAACGGCTTCCCAAGGGGGCGGGAAATCACGCTATGGCTGCCGTTTCCGCCGGCCAGAACGCTTTTGCTCTCAGATCGGACGATCCTTTGCGATCAGGTAGTGTGAGTGTGGATATTAGATGAAATATTGCTCGCGCTGCCTCCAACCCGACACCCGGCCCAATACCAAGTTCACCTCCGGCGGAATCTGCCCCGCTTGCGATTATTTCTCGCGCCTGCAGGACGTGGACTGGCAGGAGCGGTACGAAATCCTGGAAGACTTGCTCGCGGGGTACCGGCGAAAGGCCGGTCAGGGGTTCGATTGCATAATCGGCGTGTCCGGCGGCAAGGATTCAACGCGACAGGCGATGTGGGTGCGCGACAAGTTGGGGCTCAATCCCTTGCTGGCCTGCCTGAGCTATCCTCCGGAGCAAGTCACGCAACGCGGCACCGATAATATCTCGGAATTGATCGAACAGGGTTTCGACGTCGTCATTTCCGCTCCCGCGCCCGGCGTGTGGCGAAATCTGATGCGCGCGTCTTTCGACAAATTCACGAACTGGGCGCGCTCGACAGAACTCGCGCTGTTCAGTTCGGTACCGCAACTCGCAATTCGCTATGATATTCCGCTCATCCTCTGGGGTGAGAATCCTGGACTGCAGCTCGGCGATCTGAAGACGTTGGGGAACACCGGCTACGACGGCAACAATTTGCGCTACATGAACACACTGTCCGGGGGCGGAATGGAGTGGATGCGCGAGGCGGGGCCCGATGCGAAGCAGATGATCCCGTATCATTATCCAACGCCCGAATCTTTCGACGAGCACGGGTTGCAGATCGTTTATCTCGGCTGGTTTCTTGGGGACTGGAGCCTGGTCAACAACGGCATGTATGCAGCCGGCTATGGCCTGCACATCCGCGAGGACACGGTCGAAAATACCGGCGACCTTCTCGGCGTCACCAGCCTTGACGAGGATTGGGTGACGCTCAACCAGATGATAAAATTCTACAAGTTCGGCTTCGGCAGGGTCACGGACTATGTCAATGAAATGATCCGTCTGGGGCAGATGACGCGCGAGCGAGCAATCGAAGTGGTGACTGCCTATGACGATGCCTGTTCGCCCGATTATATCGCTGCCTTTGCCGATTATATTGGCATTTCGGTCGGTGATTTCTGGAAACAGGTGCATGCGTCGGTCAACCGCGACTTGTTTGACGTAAAGCCAGATGGGCGGATCGAGCGGCGTTATACGGTAGGCGTCGGACTATGATGCCGAAGCGGACGATCGGCATTGTCGATTATGGTGTCGGCAACCTCGCCTCGGTGCGCAGCGCGCTGCACGTTATCGGCTATCGCTGCCGCGTGAGCAGCGATCCGGATGTTTTGAGCGCGACCGATGCGATACTGCTTCCCGGCGTGGGCGCCTTTCCGGCGGCGATGGCCAAGCTCCACGCGCACAATCTGGTCGGTTTTCTCCAAAGTGAAGCACGGGCTGGCAAACCGTTTATCGGGATCTGTCTCGGCATGCAGCTCATGGCGGATGTGTCGGTGGAGCATGGCGTTACTGCCGGCTTGGGCCTGATCCCTGGGGAAGTGGCCCCGTTTCGGGAAAGCAACTGGCATATTGGGTGGAACACGATCGAGGCGATCGGCGATGACCCGATGGTGCAGCCGAGCGACGGCAAGTCGGTCTATTTCAACCACAGCTTCATCTTCGAGGCGCCGGCCGAATATCAATTGTGTCTATCGCGGCTGGCCGAGCCGTTCGTCGTCGGCGTACGGCGCGGCAATATCGTCGGGTTACAATTCCATCCTGAAAAGAGCCAAGGGGCGGGCCGCGAAATCCTGAAGAATGTGATCGAGGGGCTTTGCGCGTGATCAAGAAGCGGCTCATGGGCGTCGTGACCGTGAAGAACGGCTGGGCGGTGCAATCCTTTGGGTATTCTCGCTGGCTGCCGCTCGGGCGGCCGGAGATCCTTGTCGAAAACCTCGATCGCTGGGGCGCCGATGAGATTTTGGTCCAATGCATCGACCGGGACGGCCAGGGCCCCGACCTGGCACTGCTTGCCCGCATCAGCGCGCTTGGGCTGTCGACGCCGCTCATCTACGCCGGAGGAATTCGCAACGCCGAAGATGCGACCGCGGCAGTCGCGACGGCGGCCGACCGGATAGCCGTCGATGCATTGCTGCATGACGATCTGTCGCAAGTCCGCCCGATAGCCGAACAGCTCGGTTCGCAGGCGTTGATCGCCGCATTGCCGCTGAGCCGTGGCGAGAGCGGCGTGCTGTGGCGCGATCATCGCAACCGGACCGAGTCTCCGCTGGACCCTGCCCTCGTCGACATGCTCGACGAGTGCCTGATCTCAGAGGCGTTGATCATCGACTGGCGGCATGAAGGAAGGCCAGGCGCGTTTGATTCCTCTCTCCTCGACGGCGTGCTCCCGGATCATGTGCCGTTGATTTGCTTTGGCGGCCTGTCGGAGTCGGCAGACCTTGCCGCGGCCCTTGCCCGCACGAATGTTTCCGCTGCGGCCATCGGCAATTTCTTGAGTTACGAGGAGCATGCAATTCAGCGCTACAAGGCTGAGCTTGCCGGTTTGCCGCTACGTTCGGCCGCTTATCAGCGGAGGATCGCGGCATGACCGAATGCGCACGCTGTCTCTACAGCACGGGTCACGCGCTCGGTCTTACCATCGACGCCGAAGGCATCTGCTCGGGCTGCCGCATCCACGAGGAAAAGGACACGCTGGACTGGGCGGCGCGCTGGAGACTGTTGGAAGAGCTGGTGCGCCCATACCGCGCGACGGGTGAGGCCACCTACGATTGCATCGTGCCCGTCAGCGGAGCGGGAGATTCGCACTGGATCGTCCATCTCGTGAAGGAGCGGCTGGGGCTCAATCCGTTGCTCGTCAGCTACAACAAATATTTCAATACCCCGCTCGGCATCCGTAACCTCGCCAATCTGCGCATCAAATTCGATTGCGACATCCTGTTGCAGAACGTGAACCCGCTCAGCGTCAAGCGGATCACTCGCGCAACGCTGCGCCAGTTCGGCAGCATGTATTGGCCGTGCCTGGCCGGACAGACCGTATTCCCGGTACAGACTGCGGTGCGCTACAATGTGCCGCTCATCATCTGGGGCGCGCATCAGGGTCTCGAGCAGGTTGGCATGTTCAGTCACGAACATAATGTCGAGATGAGCCGCCGCTACCGCAAGGATCACGACCTGATGGGTCGGGAGGCGGACGATCTGACCTCGATCTTCGACACGCTGACCGAAGAGGACGTATGGCAATATCGCTATCCCGACGATGCCGATCTCGCCGCTGTCGGCGTGCGCGGCATCTATCTCGGGAATTACGTTCGCTGGGATCCCAAAGCGCAGCACGAAGCAATGGTTGCCAGCCACGGCTACAAGGGTGCCCTTTACGCTCGTACCTTCGACACGTACGACTATGTTGATTGCTGGAACTATATGGACGTTCACGACCATTTGAAGTTGATCAAGCACGGTTACTCCAAGGTGACCGATCATGCGTGCCGCGAGATCCGCCATGGCCGTCTGACACGCGGAGAAGGCCTCGCCCTCGTTGCCGCCCATCAAGACCGGCCTCTCGCCTATCTCGACAAGTTCTGCGAGTGGCTCGGCGTTCAGGAGCGCGGGCTTCACTTCATCATGGATCAGCACCGCAACCCGAAAATTTGGAACGAGACGGCGCCAGGTCGTTGGTTGCGGCGAGCCGAGACGGGATCCGAGCAAAGTACGGATGCCGCTGAGGCACGGCTCGGCTTTCGTGCCGATAGCAGCCTCGATTATACCGGGCAGGATCGCTACATCACCGTGGGCAAAGGTTACCCGCTATGAGCGGCGCCATGGCGAGTGTTCGTCCTGGTCAGGATAACAAGCCGACCCTTTTGTTCTTTGCGCGCGGATACCAGGCGGATTTCTTTCCCACCTTGATCAGCGACCAATATCATTCGGTTTTCGTTACGCTGACCCGGGCCGAGCGGCTGGCTGTCGAACAGCGCGGCCAGATTGTTGCGGCATGCTTCGAAGAGGATTTCGACAGCCTCGAGATTGCCGATGTCGAACCTGGCTATCTCATCACCTCTTTCGTATCCGACCGATTCCTCGGCCGGTTTCCTAATTCCGATCGTCTGGCGATTCTGGGCAAGGAAATTTCTTTCTGGCGAAAATTGTTCGATCGCTACTCGCCGGTGGCGGTACTGAACGAGATCGTTGCGATCGAGATCTCGGAAGTTTTGCTGATCGAGGCGCGCCGCCGCGGCATCAGGTATCTGGCCGCAATGCACTGCCCCTATGATGGCTATTTCTACTGGATCGACAATCCGATGACGCTCTCCGGGCGGTTCATTGTTCGTAAGGAGCCTGACGCGTCCTCGCTGGAGCGCGCTCATGACTTCGTGCGGTCGATTCTCTCGAAAGATTACACACCCTTTTATATTCAAAGCCTGGCAGGGCGGCGGGCGCTAAAGCCCGTCCTGATCGGATTGGTTCAATGGCTGGCACATTTCGTGCGCGAAAAAGGCTGGTTTGACCGCCGATTTCGATACGAGTCCTACCTCGCGGATTATTCCAAGAGGCTGCGCGTATTTTTCAGGGGGATGGGGCGCTATTACGATAGTGTCGACGATATCCCGGCAGACCGTGAGATCATTTATTATCCGTTGCACCAGGAGCCCGAGGCAACCCTGTCATACATGGCGGAGTTTTACGCGGACCAGGTTTCGTCCATTGAAAACATCCTGAAATGTCTCGGCCCGAACCAGGTTCTCGCGGTCAAGGAACATCCGGTCGATATAGGATCTCTGGCCCAAAAGAAGTTCGCAGACCTTCGTCGCCGAGTGACCGGCCTTTATTTCTTGCAGGCTGAAATTCCCAGTCGGTGGCTCATCGCAAAGGCGTCACGGGTGGTTACGCTGGCCAGTACCGTTGGTCTCGAAGCGGTGATCGTCAACAAGCCGGTCTATATGCTTGGCGAAGCGTTCTACGACAGCTTGCCTCGCCTGAAAGTAGAAGGCTGGGCTGATTTGCGCGATCGCCTGCGAAATCCGCCTGGCGAGGGTCCTTCGCGGGCGGATGTGGAACATTATATCGGCGGAATCGCGCAAATATCGATTGCAGGAAATCCATTCCCGCACGCGGAATTGTACGATGATCGGAATATTGCGCTGATCGTCAAAGCACTGGAAACTGCAGTCGAAGCTTGCGTTCCAGGATAAAGAGCACGCCTTTGAAAACCTTTTTGCGCCGCATCCGAGCATTTATGGGCGATCTATGGTGGATAGAGCGCAATATCCGCCTGCGCATGGCGATTTCCAAATATTGTTATAACCATGTGCCGTTGATCGGACGCCTCGTCGCGGCGCGGATCGACCGGCGTATCCTGAAGATCTACGGCTTGGACGTGACTTCGTGGACGGTGAACGTGAAAGCGTTGGCGATTTCTCATCCGGTCGGAGTTTTGATCGGCGGCAATGGGCTATATTCTCCCGGCCGGGTATCTCTCATGGCTGGAGTCAAGCTGGTCGGGCGCAGCCCGCTCGATCCGGAGTATCTCGCTCGCCACGCGAACCAGCGCGTGTTTTCCTTCGGCGATAACGTCGTGATCGGCGCTAATTCAACGGTAATCGGCCCGATCGACATTTGCGATAACGTGCTGATCGCCTCGATGTCGCTGATCAATAAGTCGATTACCGAACCGGGCATCTATGGTGGCGTGCCAGCGCGGCGCATCGGCGAGGCGGTTCCCGGCGACGAGTGGGTTTCGCATCTGCGGGCTTTTGTGTAAGCGTTACGCGCTATGAACGCTCTGAAATCCACGTTGCATTCGTTGCGCTGGCGACTTGTGCCGATACGCTATGCGGGGAAAGTCGGGAAGACCATCCGGTCCCTGAACCAGCGGCAGATATGGCGCTTTCCGATAATAGAACAGGTCGGAACGCAGGGTCATGCGCCCGGCCCGACGATCGATGCCGCCGAACTGGCTCGAATGCAGGACATCTATCGGCCACGTGCGGAGGCTGTCGTGCCGACCGAGCGGGGCCATCCGTTTGTGAATTTGTTCGAGGCCGGCGATTTCAGTGCCGACAACCCCGTCTTCCGCTTCGCATTGTCCCCGGAGGTGCTTGATCGCGCGGACGACTATTTTGGCGGGCGGCTTACGTTCGACAGCATTCAGGTGTTGTACTCGTTCCCGACCGAGGGTCCGCTGCGCGAAAGCCAGATGTGGCATAAGGATTTTGGCGATTCGACGTCTTTCCACTGCGTTGCCTATCTGAACGATGTTCTCGACGATCAACACGGCCCATTCGGCTTCGTTGATAAAGCGGACACGCGCCGCATCGGTACGTCGCCCTTTATCCGGCGGATTTCGGATGACGTCTTTGCCGAGGAGCTAGGCTCCGGAACCGTCCGCCGCTTTTACGGCCGCGCGGGGGATTCCGTTTTTGTAGACCCCGCAGCTTGCTACCATTTTGGCAGTCGCTGCGAGACGCCGCGTTTTGCGATCTTCGTGACTTTTAACACCAGCCGCCCCTTCGTACCTGCGTTGCCGCTATTGGCTGCGAATGCTAAGCAGGCAGTAGTGGAGGGGAGGAAGGTGCGTCCCGACCTTTCGGAAGCCTATTTGCGCCGAATTTTCAACGTCTCGCCTGAGGTCGCGCTGTAATCCGTCCGTAGCGATGAGGCTGCGACGGGCAGTTGATTTAAGCATATGCTTCAGCGGAGCTCGACGCGTCGGTCGCAGATGGCCGGGCGATCCCGGGAGCGGGCGACTCCCCCTTTTGGCAACTGCAATGTCGAGCTTACCACGACCGTGGGTTGCCGCCCATTCTCCTGACACGCGAACCGCGTCATGCCTGAGCGCGTCGTTGCGCCTGAAGGAGGCTGCCCCTATAGGCGCTACGATGGCGCGGAGGGCTGAATCAGGTGGGAATAAATCCGGGACGATACGGGCGATGCCCCGCGCTTCGTCACCATTGCCACGCATCTGACCGGTTCAAGGCATTCCCCCTTCCCACCAGCGATTTTGCCGTAGCGGGTCGCGGCTGTCTTCCCCTTAAGCGAAGCAACAGGTCGGTCACGGGGAAGATCCGCGGTCCATTCGGGCTATATAATCATGTCTGCTGACACGGGCCGGTTAGGCCGCGGCTGGTTCGCGATCGGACGCGCCTTGACGGACCAGCGCAGCGCCTATGTGATCGTCAACCTCGCCGTGAACTTGATTTTTCTCGGCCGAAGCTACGTAACGATGCGCGTTCTGGGCTATGAAGAGCTCGGCCTGGTCGCGCTGATGCAGTCGATAATGATGCTGATTGCGGTCACGCAGTTCGGCTTCATCAACGGGGGGTACCGCCTCCTATGCGAAGCGCAGTCCGAAGAGGCGGGGCGCATCAACGATCTCTTGTATACGATCATGGCGATAATCGGCTTGCTGACCGCTGCGATTACGGCGTTTGTGCTTGGCATCCTTCCCGGTCAGGCCGTTGCGCTTGTTGCGGTATCTGGGGCCGGGGCAGGGATGCTCACGCTCGTAAAGACATGGATGACCAATCAATTGATCGCGGGGCAGAGGCTTTCGCAATTGAATTCGGCGACGGCCTATTCGGCATTTGCCTCGGTCGCGGTTCTCGCCTTTGTCGGCATTGCTCCGCTCGCCTCAGCTTTAGCTGCCGTTGCGATACAGCCGCTGGTGTTTGTGATATTGGTTTTGCACGCAAACCCGTCGTTGAGGCCAAGCGGGTTTTCGCTCGATCGAGCGCTCATCGGGCGCGCCTTCTTCAGCGGCTTCGCGGTGTTTCTCACCAGCATCTTGCTCCAGGTCAACCAGCAGCTCGAGCGGTGGTACGTCGTGGCCTTCCTAGGGCTGGACTCGCTCGGCCACCTTTATCTTGCACTGCTGTTCGTCAATCTGTTCCAGACGGTCCCGACGTCGATAGAAGCGATTTTTTTGCCGCGTATGGTGCGCGCTTATTCTGCGGGGCAGGAGGCAGATGTACGTCGCGCGATAAAACAGATGCTGGGCATTCAGGCGATCTATTGCGCCGGAACGGTGATAGCTGTGATGTTCGTAGCCGCGCCGGTGCTTCAACTCCTCCTGCCCAGGTATGTTGAGGATCTGCGCTACGTAGAGATCTTGTTGCCGGGCCTGCTCCTGTTCACGCTTTGCTCGGTGTTCGCGATGACATTCAACGTCCTGATCCGGTATCGCAGTTACCTGGTCGCTTATGGTATAGGTTCGCTTGCGACGGTGGGCGCTTTCGGCGCGGTCATATCGCTGGGGCAGACATTTTCGCTTGATGGGGTGATGTGGGTACGGTCCGGCGCATATGCCTTGACGGCGCTTGCCCTTGTTTCCGGATATTTCGTTGTTGTGAGATCCCATAAGGCTTTTCGCATTCTACGAACGTCGGCAGAGGGCGCGCACCAATGATCCACTTCCGCATCGCCGATTTCCTGTCTGCGTTATTCTATCGCTTTCTAGGGCGTGTGATGGGCGTGTTCGGCTCGTATGGACGCAAGGCACGCATCGAACGGCCCCTGCACATCGCCGGCGCCAAATTCATTCATTTCGACGAGAGGGCTTCCGTTCAGAACGGCGCTTACCTGACGGCTGTGCAAATCCATGACGCACCGCCGGTATTGCGCTTTGCCCGCGATTGTCTGGTCGGGCATCATGTGCACATTGTTTGCACGCGCTCGGTCGAAATTGGCGAGGGCGCTTTGATCGCAGACCGAGTTTTCATCGCAGACAATGGGCACGAGTTTTCAGACCCCCATCTTCCCATCAAGGATCAGGGATTGAGGCAGCTCCCGGATACTCGTATTGGCCGAGGGTGCTGGGTAGGCAACAATGCTGTGATATTGGGCTGCTCGATCGGCGAGAACAGCGTGGTCGCCGCAAACAGCGTAGTGAACAGGGATGTGCCCGCCCGATGCGTGGTAGCTGGAATTCCGGCACGCATCGTGCGGCGTTGGTCGGAAGCGGACAAGAAGTGGATTGCGGCCAGTGAATAAGCCTGTGAGTGTTGCGTCCGTGACGGCTTCGACCTCGCAGAGGTTCTTTGGCGAATGGACGATGGCCCGCAGCGTACGGGTGCTTGCGCTCTTCCTCGGGATACTGATGAGTGGCGGCGCCCCCTTCCTGCCGCGCATTCCGATGCTCGGCGCCATCTTCATGCTCTGCTTTATCAATCAGGGTCCCTCGTTCGGAATCCGGAATGCAA
This sequence comes from Sphingomonas sp. AC522, assembly GCF_979258125.1. Classification (NCBI taxonomy): domain Bacteria; kingdom Pseudomonadati; phylum Pseudomonadota; class Alphaproteobacteria; order Sphingomonadales; family Sphingomonadaceae; genus Sphingomonas; species Sphingomonas sp. AC522. Next base: position 3,096,679 of record NZ_OZ409836.1, on the reverse strand, counting down.
TGAGGGGCATTGGCCTCTTGCTGGTTATCATCTTTGCCATCGCGCTGATTGGCGGTCAGAGCTTTGACGTGGAGGGCTTAGCCAACCGCTACGCAAATTTCTTCGCGGCGATCCTGTTGTTGGGCCAATATGTGTCTGAACCGCGCGACACGCTAATGAAAGACCTGCTTCCAATCGGGTTCTTTTTTAGCTGCCAGGCAATTCTAACAGTATTTCTCGCGGAGTTTGCGAATGGTTTGTTTAGCGATATCCCGAATGGCGAGAACGTCCCTTATCATTCGATAGCATACATCTTCACATACCACGTGTTGCAGGAAGACTCGACGAGGTTCTTCAGGCCGGATGGATTTTTCTTCGAACCCGGCGTGTTCCAGGTTTATGCGAATATCTACCTGTTCCTCTGTCTTTTCGTATTCCGAAGCCGATTGCAGGCGGCGCTGGCGTTTTTCGCAGTGATGTCCATTCAATCGACCACGGGGATTATGATCGCCATCGCGCTGGTGGGGTTGTGGTATATTCGCCTCTTGCCGACGGCCACTTGGACGGAAAAACTCGTTGGTATCTTCATGGCGCCGATACTAATCGTCCCGGTCATGCTTATCGGTCAGAGCAATATTGATGCGAAGTTCAACGGTGTCGGCGTCGGATCGAAACAGGCGCGTGAGTATGATTTCCATACCGGAATGCGAGTGGCTGAACGCTATCCCTTGACCGGCATTGGATTTGATTATGAGCGTTATTACGACCTAGCAGCGAAATACGGATACACTGAAACGGAAATGCCCGCACATTTGATCGTGGATCGCCCGTCGTCCAACGGGATCGTCTCGATGTTCTGGATGCTGGGCTTCCCGATGTCCTTTCTGCTGCTGTGGGGGTTTTATATGCAGCGCTTCTTCCCCCACAAGTTGATAATATTTGTGCTGATGATCGTATCATTGGCATCTGAGTCCATAGCGCTGACGCCATTCTTCCTGTTGCTCATGTTTAGTGGGTTGTTGATAGATCCGAACCGGAAAAAAGGCGAGAAGCAAGTTCCTCCGGTGCGCTCTTTTTCCAACCTGCCGACTGGCCCCGCTCGCCGTCCATGATCGGGGCCTTGTCGCCGCCATCTATTTCGAATCTGCTCTTCAGTTACTTTCATGCCTGAGGATCCGCACCCGCGCTCTTCAGGCCAGGATCATTATTATGGCTCGAATCCTCTTTATCGCGTGTGATTATTACGTTTACACAGATCGGATTGAGGAAGAGATGCTTCGATCGGGCCATCAGGTCACTCGTGTGCCGATCGAGCCGCGCGGCACTTGGAACAAGACCGTTCGCAAATATGCGAGGCGCCAGCACCGGCGCTTGCTCGACGCCTATCACGCGAAGGTTCTGGCGCCGCTTCGAGATAGCCACTTCGACATCGTCTTGTTTCTTCAGGCGCATCAGATTTCGCCCGAAAATCTGCAAAAGCTTCGCGCTGAGCATGCGGAAGCCCGCTTTGTCCTCTACAATTGGGATTCCATCGAGACCCATGATTATCGGCCGCAATTGCCGATGTTCGATAAGGCTGCGACGTTCGATCCTGTCGATGCCAAGTCCTACGGCATGCAATATCTGCCGCTCTTCGCGTTACCGGAATTCTATACCGTCCCCGACACCCGATCGGAGCTGCAGTTCGACATATACTTTGTGGGATCAATGCACTCGCTGGCCAGGGCAGAAGCGGTTCAGAAATTATATCGGTTTTGCGCGGCCGAAGGGCTTCGGCTGAAGCTCCATCTGCATTGCAGCCCGCCGCGCTATGCGCAGTTGCTCCTGAAGCGAATGTGGCTGCCGGGCATGACTCTCCGCTCGATCGGTATCGGCGGGATAATCGAAATAATGCGGCAATCGGTCGCGGTGTTCGATTTCGCCAGTCAGCGGCAGACCGGCATGACGATGCGTGTCTTCGAAAATGTGGCGGCCGGAATGAAAATCATCGCTACAAATCCGTACATGGTGGGCCAACCCTTTGCCACGCCTGACCGAGTGTTGATGCTCAACGATCTCGACTTCGCGTCGACGCGTGATTTCCTGGAACAGCCACTGGCCGCGACGGATCGATTTACGGAATACAGCCTAGCCAATTGGCTTCCCCAACTGCTTTCCTGAGCGCTGCCTGAGCTTATTGCTGGGCGCTCGGCAGGGAAGTGGGTGTGTCACCCGGCGGCCGCGCTTTTGGCCCAGCGCGCCGTAATAGCCTCAATGCTGGTATCTCCACCCAGCGAAACAGCATGACCGCTATTATCAGCGATATGGCCAAGGCGACGACCGAATAGGCGATTCCACCTCCGACCGAACGCATATCGATCAGCCTGGAAATGATCTGGGCGGCGATGGACATTGTGAGCGGATGTATCAGGTAGAGCGAATAGGAAGCATCACCGAGCAGCAGTAGCGCCGCGCTTCGGGGGACGCTTCGTCGCATCTCGATCAGCACCGCGCCGTAGACCAGCAGGCCGGCGCCGAGACCGTTGCGGATAACACGATGAGCATCGACCTGCGCGACGATCCATGCGGCGCCCGCCGCAATTAGCAACGCCCCCCAGCGCCGATCGAGCGCCGCCCCGCGATCGCATAGCCAGCCCAGGAAAATCCCCAGGAGGAATTCCAGGATGATTGGGTCCGTGTAGAAAGAGCCGGCATTGAGCCCTCGCGGTATTACCAGCGAGGCGGTAGCCAGCATCGCAAACGCGAAGACGAGTGCCGGCAATCGCCAGTTGCGCGGGAGAAGCAGCGCGAGGCCGAAGATCGCGTAGAAGAACATCTCGTAGTTGAGCGTCCAGCCCGGGATCAGCGTCGGAAACATCGAATCAGTCGCCACGGGATGCGCCATGGGAATGAACAGATAGGAGGAGATGACGTGAGGCCAGACCAACTGTCCCGAGCGAATGGCCGAAGGCCAGACCATTAGCATGACCACTATGACCGTCGTAAGCAGCCAATATAGCGGGACGATGCGGATGATGCGGCGATAATAGAAATCTAACGTGCGGTGGTGGTTTTGCGATGTGTGCCACATCACGAACCCGCTGATGACGAAGAAGATGTCGACGCCGGCTGACCCATAATCGATCAACCCGATCGCGTGGCCAGCCCGCTTGAGTTGTTCCTGCAGGTGGACCAGGACGACTAGCAGGGCGGCAAATCCGCGCAGATATTGTATCGACACGACCATGTCTCGGGGGGCGACTGCGCCCGGCGAGACGGGTCCGGAAAGCGAAGTAGGCAGCTCAAATTCCCTCGGATCATCCGTCGTCGCTATTCGAGTAACGGCGGGTTGGATAGCGCGCAAGACCGGGCCCATGGCGCTGCTAATTGCCTTTATCTGGGCCAATCATTACGGGAGGCGCACCGCTCCGGAAGGAGTTCAACTCGGACAACGAACAACATGAATATCCTGATCACCGGCGGTGCCGGATTCATCGGCTCGCGTCTGGCCCTCGCGCTGGTTGCCCGAGGGCATCAGGTCCGCATACTCGATGCGCTGTCACGGCAGATACATGGAGCGAATCCCGAGACGTCACCTCTGTACCGATCCATCGTCGGGCATGTCGATCTTGTGGTCGGAGACGTTGCTGATCGTGCGACGATGGAACGAGTTTTGGATGACCAAGAAATAGTCGTCCACCTCGCTGCGGAAACTGGCACCGGTCAGTCGATGTACGAGATCGAGCGCTACACGGCGGTCAATATTGGCGCCACTGCGACGATGCTCGACATCCTTGCCAACAGCGCACATTCGGTGCGCCGCGTGGTGGTGGCGTCGTCCCGGTCGATCTATGGCGAGGGTAAATATCTAACTTCCGAAGGCGCCGCGGTTTATCCCGGACATCGGGCGGAGGTCGATATGCTCGCCGGCGATTTCGAGGTGAAGCACAAAGGAGCCGCCGGGCTTGAGCTGGTTGCAACCGATGAGGAGGCCAGGATCCACCCATCTTCAGTCTATGGCATCACCAAGCAGGTGCAGGAGCAGATGGTGATGACGGTCTGCCCGACGATCGGGGTCGAAGGTGTGGCGCTGCGCTACCAGAATGTCTTCGGCCCAGGCCAATCGCTCTCCAATCCCTATACCGGGATACTCTCGATTTTCTCGAACCTGATCATGGCCGGCAAGGGCCTCAACATCTTCGAGGATGGCGAGGAAAGCCGCGATTTCGTGTATATCGACGATGTGGTCGAGGCCACAATTCTGGGCATCGAGCACGCCGACGCCGGAAACCAGGTTTTCAACGTCGGCACCGGGGTGCCGGTCAGCGTGAATTTGGTCGCGGCGACCTTGGCGCGCCTGTTCGGCGTTTCTCCCGACATCACCATCACGGGCAATTTCCGGCTCGGAGACATCCGCCACAACTTCGCCGATATGACCAAGATCAGCCGCGAGCTTGGTTTCCGCCCGCGCTATGATTTCGAAAGCGGTATTGCTCGGTTTGTGGAATGGGCCAGGGTCCAGGGTGAGCAGGAAAGCGATTACGATCGCTCTATTGCAGAGATGAAAGCGCGCGGGCTGATGAAATAACGGCCAAGGGCAGCTAAAATAGTATATCCAGTGCGGGCGCTGCGTGCAGATCTCGGCAATCAGGACGCCGGCCCCGACATAGCCATTTGCAGTGGCTAGCAAGGTCGGCCAGGGTGTGTGGTCGCGCTAAGTTAGTGGGTGAGGGATGACTCTGTGACGACTATAACGCGCGCCTACCTGCGCGATAATTATGTCTTCTGGATGCTGGTCGCGCTGTTCGCGCTGGCGCTCTTCGTCGGAGGAAGCTCCCGAGCGGACGTCCCCGGCTTGATGGTGTTGCGCCCAATCGCAATTCTGTTCGCGGCGATTGCCTTGCTGGGACTTAGCAGGAAAGACCTGCGCGATTTTCGAGGCGTTTTCATCGGCGTAGCGGTCTTGTTTGGCTGGATAATCCTGCAGCTCATCCCGCTTCCGCCCGCGATCTGGACTGCCCTGCCAGGCCGGGCGGTGATGGAGCAGGCCGCATCGGCTGCCGGCATGCCTCAGCCGTGGCGGCCGTTTGCGATGGTGCCTTGGCGCGCTTGGAACAGCTTTTATTCCTTATTTGTACCGCTGGCGGCGCTGCTCCTGGCAATCCGGTGCACCCCGGAGCAACGTGCGCGCCTCCTCCTTGTCATCCTCGCCGTCGGAGCGCTGAGCGCGGCCGTGGGTGCGATGCAGGCGATGGCGCCCAATCGTGACCTCATCCATCTTTACCGTTTTACGTCGGAGGGCGTTGCGGTCGGGTTGCTCGCCAATCGGAACCACCAGGCGGTCTTGTTATGTTGTCTGTTGCCCGCCCTTGCAGCGTTGGCCAGCGATCCCGCGGGTAGCCGGTGGCGTCGGCGCGGCTGCCTTGCCGCCGCCATTGCGCTCCTGCCGCTGGTCCTCGCGACAGGTTCGCGTGCTGGCTCTGTGATTTTCGTTCTCACCGCCGGCATTTCGTTGCTGATTTATCGCAGGCCGTCTCGCCCGGGAACGGGTGGAGCCCGGCTGCCACTCAAGGTGCGGCTGGCATTGGTGGCGGGGGCGATACTAGTGGCGCTTATCGGCGGATACTTGATAACTCGAAGCGTCGCCGTGGAGCGTTTCATGGGAAGCTCAGGCGCCGACGAGATGCGGTTCATCGTATGGATGCCGATTCTGAACGTAGCAAACTCCTATTTCCCCTTTGGATCAGGCATCGGGTCGTTCGTAGAGATATATCAGCAAGGCGAACCCTTATCGTTGATCGACTCTTCTTATCTTAATCACGCGCATAATGAGCCGCTTGAGATATGGCTCGAGGGCGGATTATTTGGCTTCATCTTGCTTCTCGCTGGTATTGCGTGGTGGGCCCGCCATATGCTTCGCTTGTTCCGCTCGTCTGGCGCCTCCCAGCTTTTCCGCTGCGCCGTGGCGGGGGGCGTCGTGATTTTATTGCTTTTCGTCGCGGGTATAGTCGACTATCCCGTCCGCGTGCCGATACTCGCGATGATCGCATCGGTATGTACAGTCTGGCTCGCCTCGCCTCTTGCGCCTGCCCGGGCCTCGGGTGGGGGCGAGACTCGTGCGATCTGAATGGTGTGGTGGGGAACTGATGTCGCGTCGCTTGATTTTGGTAGTGCTGGGCTTGTCTTTATCGGCATGCGCTGGAGAGCCGAAGAGCCTGAGCTCGGGTGGCTCGACCGTCATGGCGGTGGACGCGGCGCAGTTGCCCCCGCCGACCGCCGAGGATCAAGTCACGCTTGACCGTACTTATCTAGTAGGGCCGTTCGATAAACTGAAGATCGATGTGTTCGGCGTGCCCGATCTGGCCCAGCGTGAGGTTCAGGTCGATGCTGGCGGGCGGTTGTCCTTTCCTCTGGTCGGCACGATTTCCGTAGGGGGCCTGTCACCTGAAGAAGTCGCGAAATTAATTCGATCGCGGCTGCAAGGTGAGTTTATTCGCGACCCTCAGGTGACGGTGAACCTGCAGGAGACCGTAAGTCAGGTAATCACCGTCGATGGTCAAGTACGTGAGCCGGGCTTGTATCCGGTGATTGGCCGGATGACGCTGATGCGCGCGGTAGCTACCGCTAAGGGGCTCGGCGAGTTCGCGCGACAAGATGATGTCGTCGTCTTCCGCACGGTTGCAGGGCAGAAGATGGCGGCGCTCTATAATCTAAAGGCGATACGCCGGGGTACCTACGCTGATCCGGAAGTGTACGCCAACGACATCGTCGTTGTTGGCGATTCTCCGCGGCGTCGCCTGTTCAAGGACTTGGTCGGAGCTTCGGCACTATTTGCGCCGCTGATCTATGTCTTCCGCTAGACTTTTACCTGTTTTCGAGACCCAGCAAATGATAAATTCCGCGACCAACAAGGAACTCCTCGTTGAATTCCCCGATGGCGCTAATTCGGTGGAGGACAGCGAGCAGCGCTTTGGCAGCAGCGCGCGTGCGACGCCGGTTCTGCTCGAATATTGGCAGATGGTTCTGCGCTGGCGATGGGTCATCGTCGGCGTTATTCTCGCATCGCTACTGGCAGGCTTTGTATTTACGCTGATGCAGACGCCGCAGTACACGGCGGGCGCGCGGCTGGAGATCAATCGCGAGCAAAAGCGCGTTACTAATGTGGAAGGCGTGGATCCGTCCGCCGCCAGCAGCAGTCTCGAATTCTATCAGACTCAATATTCATTGCTCGAAGCGCGCAGCCTTGCCGAACGGATTGTGCGGACACTGAAGCTGGCTTCGAAACCGAGTTTCTTTGCAGCCCATGGGGTCGAGCCCGTGACTGACCCGAAGGCAGTCGCCGGTCGTCCGCCCAGCGCTTCGATCATGCAGGCGCGTGAACGGATGGCAGTGGGGTTGTTGCTGGCGAATGTCGCGATCGTCCCGATACCGCGGTCGGCGCTCGTCGATGTCCGCTATACTTCTGCCGATCCCGAGCTGACCGCGTTGATCGCGAACACCTGGGTCCAGCAATTCATGATGTCCAGCGTCGACCGCCAGTTCGACTCCACGGCGGATGCCCGGCGTTTTCTTGAGGAGCGCTTGGAAAAACTGGGTGCGCGCCTGCAGGAATCGGAGCGTGAGCTGGTAAACTACGCGACGGAAAAGAACATCATCACCTTGAGCACGACGATGCAGGACGGCAAGACGCGCACCGATCGCACGCTTGTTGCAGCGGATCTCGAGGCTCTCAACAAGGCGCTGGTTGATGCGGTTGCGTTGCGCATTGCTGCCCAGGCGAAGATCGGTGCGGGCGTCTCGCCGGAAGCGCTCACCAATCAGGCCATTTCGGCGCTTCGCCAGCGTCGCGCTGAAGCACAGGGCGAATACGCTCGATTGATGGTTCAATACGAGCCGGGCTATCCCGCGGCCCAGGCGCTTAAGCAGCAAATTGACTCGCTTGGCTCCGCGATTTCTCGCGAGGAAGCGCGCGTATCGGGAGGCACGACCTCTGAATATCAAAGCGCTATGGCCCGGGAAAATGAGCTCCGGCGCCAGGTCGAACGGCTTACTGTGCAGCTAACTGGGCAGGAGCGCGACAACATCCAGTACAACGTGCTTCAGCGCGAGGTGGATACCAATCGCCAGCTGTATGAGGGCCTGCTGCAGCGTTACAAGGAGATTGGTTTCGCAGGCGTGTCGTCAAATAACATCTCGATCGTCGATGCAGCAAAGGTCCCGAGCGGTCCGTCCTCGCCTAATATTCGCCTGAATCTGCTGATCGCGCTGGTCTTTGGCGTGGCGCTTGCGGCAGGTGCGACGTTCTCGCTGGAACACATCGATCAAAGCCTTCGCATTCCGGCCGACGTCCAAAGAATATTGAAGGTTCCGTTGCTGGGCGCGGTTCCTGAGATCAGCGAAGCTAGTAACGCCAGCCGCATGCTGAGCGATCCACGTTCGGTAATGTCGGAATCGTACTTCGCCATTCGCTCGAACTTGGCTTTCTCCACTGATCACGGCATCCCGCGGACCTTCATGGTCACCAGTACTCGACCCGGCGAGGGTAAGACGACGACGAGTCTTGCAATAGCTTCGGTCATTGCCCGTGGCGGCAAGCGGGTGCTCTTGCTCGATGGCGACATGCGCTCGCCTTCGCTGCACCAGTATTTCGATATCACCCAACTTAATGGGCTGAGCAATTACCTCTCTGGCGACACCGAACTGGCGAAGTTCGTTCAGCCCACGCCGCTGGACAATCTGTATGTCATGACGGCCGGGCAAACTCCGCCGAGCGCGGCGGAATTGCTAAGCAGCACGCGGCTTCGCGAATTGCTGGGCGAGCTGAGCGAAACGTTCGATCACGTCGTGATCGATGCGCCGCCCGTCCTCGGCCTCGCCGACGCGCCCCTTATTGCCGCCGCGTGCGAAGGGGTTGTATTCGTGGTCGAAGCTCAGGGGCCGGCAGCTCGAGCGGTTATCGCTTCGCTTGATCGCCTGCGCGCCACGCATACCCAACTCTTCGGCGGGGTCCTGACTAAGCAGCAGAAGCAGAGCGGCTCGGGCTATGGCTATGGCTATGGCTATGGCTATGGCCGTGACGACGAAAGTACGGCCGCCTGACGTGAGGTTGGCTGGGGATTCGAAATGGAGATTGAATCCTGGCCTTCTGGTGCGGGTTGCGGTGCTCGTACTCGCCGGTGTGATCGCCTGGTGGGCACTGACGGATTCCGTTTCCACTTCGTTGCGGCGGTCCAGTCCGGAAGCGGCGCTCAGGCTGGCGCCGCGGGATCCCATCGCCTTGTCCAGCGCCGCCGCTGCACTGATCCCCACCGACGGCGGATCGGCAAACCCAGCCACTCTGGCGACAATTGACCGATTAGCCCGGCGGTCGCTCAACGAGTTGGCCATGAACGGCCCAGCAATGCGATTGCTTGGCTATATCGCCGCGCAACAGGGCGACTCAGCGGCGACCCTCGCTCGTTTCAGCGTTGCCGACGCGCTGACTCGCCGTGACCTCGGCACGCAGCTTTTCATGATCGAGCACGCAGTGTCTCGAGAGGATGTGCCGGCGGCGCTTCGGCATTATGACACCGCTCTGCGTTACCAATTGGGCAGCGGGGAGGTCTTGTTTCCCGTCTTGACCTCCGCCCTTGAGGATCGGGCGTTATGGGGCGCATTCCGGTCCTATCTTACGTCACCGCCGCCCTGGCTGGGCGCGTTCTTAACCTACGCGATCCGAAACACGACGAAGCCGGCCCTGTTCGCCGAGATGCTCATGCGGGTCGGCGGTTTGCCTCCTACCGAAGAATATCTTGGCCGCGAGGCGGAATTGTTGCGACGGCTGATTGCCGAGGCGCAGCCGTCCCAGGTCGATAGTTTTTATCGTACTGTGCGTGGTTTCCCGCAGGCCGCCGCGCGATCGTTCGCGCTGACGCAGGAATCCACGGCATCGGATCCGCGGCCCGCTGTATGGGACCTGGCCCAGACCGACATGATATCGCAGTCGATCGTCCAGGACGACGACCAGGCGCTCGCCATCCGCGGATCACTTCAGCCGCGGACTGCAAGCACGATCGCGCGCAAGATGGCACTTGTGTCTCCCGGGTCTTACCGAGTTGATGTCCGCGCGATGCAGTTCGAAGGCGGAGACCCGCTCACCTTGAACTTTCGGGTCGCGTGTCTGGGCCGATCTGAAAGCCTGTGGGAGGCCAAGATCGTTACGGCTTCCGCGCCACGTGCAGCGCCGGGTACCTTCGCCGTGCCGGCCGGCTGTCCCGCTCTGATGATGAGGATCGACGCGGCGCTTGCTGAAGGCCGGGAGGGTGCGGAGTTTCAGATCGGCGGGATCGCCTTAGCGCGAGTTGGATGATCTGATGCCTGCATTGATGTTTCGCTGGATCCAGCCTGAATCCGATCGATATATCCGCGTCCGGGGCGCTCGTTGATGGGCGGCTTGCCCCGTGATCGCGCTCGTACGGGGCTCCGCGTTTGCGTGGCTGCCTCGGGCGGGGGACATGTGCACGAGTTGTTCGAAACGGCACCGGCTTGGTCGGGCTTCGACCATTTTCTCATTACCGAGGATACTGCACTGGGCCGGAGCCTGACCGGCCCCAATCGAACTTATTTCGTCCGTCATTTCGCGATGGGTCAGGCTCGGTTGGGCGCCCCTGTCCGGATGCTCGTTACGGCGATGCGGAGTATGATCCAAGCGTTCGGAATCATGATCCGCGAACGGCCGGACGTCGTCGTGACGACAGGTGCCGGCGCCGTCTATCCAAGTGTATTATTCGCCCGGTTGTTCGGCGCGAAGGTAATCCTCATCGAATCGCTGGCACGTTTCGATCGTCCTTCGCTTTTTGCCCGCATCGTGGCGCCAATCGCTTATCGCCGCTTTGCCCAGGCACCGGGGCTTGCGAATGTCTGGCCAGGCTATGAGATCTTTGATCCGGTGCGCGAGCTGCTCGTGCCGCGACCGGCCAAGGAGCCATTGCTGTTTGTCACCGTCGGCGCGACCTTGCCGTTCGATCGACTGGTGCTGGCAGTCTCGGCGTTGAAGGAACGCGGGGAGATTCCTGAGCGAATAGTTGCCCAGGTGGGGGTAGGGGGAGCCCAACCTTCGTCAATCGAAGCCGTCGAAACGCTGCCCTTTTCCGAGATGCGCGATTATCTGCAGCGTGCGGACCTCGTGCTCTGCCATGGCGGCGTAGGGTCGCTGGTCACAGCCTTGAGGGAGGGATGTCGCGTCGTAGCGATGCCGCGTGAGTTTGAGCGGGGCGAGCACTATGATAATCATCAAGCGGAGATCACCCGCGCATTCAGCGCGCGCGGACTGGTCGGCTCTGTGGAGACCGCAGATGCGCTGCTGGCAGCAATCAATGAACGGCGCGCAGCACGCCCGGTCGTTGCCACCACCGATCACGGGCCGCTTACTGTAGCGCTGTCGGGAATCTTAGCCGCCCTCTCCGAAAGTCGAGGCTGATTCTGCTTCCTTGGGTCTCGCAGCCCCTGACGTGCTCTCGTTCGAGGCGATGGCCGGCCTCCACCGCTCCAAGGCCGTCATATAGGAAGCCCCCCGCAATGTGGGGGGATGGCTGCCGAAGGCCGAACCGCCCCAAATGGGGAGAAGCCGGTTCCTTGACAGGGTCAGGCCTCTGTTCCAAGAGGCGCGCGTTCTTGCAGGTGGCTTAAATGACGATCGAAATCGGTAAACAGTGGCGGACTGCTTTTGATAGCTACGATGAGAATCTTAAATCGATAGTCGGGTCATATCCCGACGCCGCTATCCTCGAGCTTGGCGGCGGGCGTTTTCCTTCTTTTCCGCTCTCGGATATGCCGAAGAGCGTCGCGAGCTACACTGTCAACGATATCAGCCCCGACGAACTCGCGCTTGCTGCGCCCGAGTATCAAAAGGCGTGCTTCGACGTCGGCGGCGATGCCTCGCAATTCGAGGGCCGGTATGACGTCGTTTTCTCGCGGTTTCTAGCAGAGCATGTCCGCAACGGGCGTCAGATGCATCGCAATGTGCACCGAGTACTCAAGCCGGGCGGCGTCGCGTTTCACTTGATTCCGACGCTGTATGCGTCGCCCTTTATCGTCAACCGGTTGCTGCCCGAACGGCTGACTCGCAAGATGCTCACTACCTTTTTCCCGATTCGGAAAACGGTGTCTCCTAAGTTCCCGGCCTATTACTCGGTTTGCCGGGGAGACAGCGACAAGATGCGTCGACTGTTCGCAGATCTTGGGTATCGGAAGGTCGAGTTCCGGCACTTCTACGGCCACGAATATTACGACAAGATTCCGCTTGTGCGGGAGTTGGAGAATTCGCTGTCGAGTTTGGCGGCCTCGAACGAATGGTCGTGGTACACAAGCTACGCGTACATAACCGCCTATAAGTGAACGGCGTTGCCGCATGTCGAGCGCCTTTATCGGAGGCGATCGACGGTGCGGACTAGCTGTGGTCAGCGCGCGAAACCATCCGCGACGATCGCCGCGATACGCGCCGCAGCATGCCCGTCGCCGAACGGATTATGTGCACGCGCCATGGCTGAATAGGCGGCGGGTTCGTCGAGTAGCTTAGTCAGTTCAGACATTATGCGGTTCTCGTCCGTGCCAACCAGCTTCGCAGTGCCGGCCGCGACGCCTTCGGGGCGTTCAGTGGTCTCGCGCATCACGAGGACGGGCTTGCCGAGGGCAGGGGCTTCCTCCTGGACGCCGCCAGAATCGCTGAGCACGATTTCGCAGAGCCCGAGCGCGCGGATGAAATGCGGGTAATCGAGGGGATCGATCCGTGCGACGTTGGGCCGTTCGCCCAGCACGCCGTTCATCGCCGCGACGACATTGGGGTTGGGGTGCATCGGAAACAGGATCGCCACGTCATCGCGGTCTGCGATACGCGCGAGTGCGCGAGCAATGCTTTCCATCCCGCCGCCGAAATTCTCCCGACGATGTGTGGTGACCAGGACGATCCGCTTCCTAGCAAAGCGCGCCGCGAGATCGTCGAGCCCGGCAGCGAGCGACGGATCGTGCGCGATTTGTTGCTGCGTGGCCAGTAGCGCGTCGATCACAGTGTTGCCGGTCACATGGATGGTTGCGGGATCGACATTCTCGCGGCGCAGCGCTTCCGCCGCAGTCTCGGTCGGTGCGAAATGCTGGTCTGCGATCGGCGCCACGATCCGGCGGTTCACTTCCTCGGGCCAGGGCTGGTAGATATCGCCTGAGCGGAGGCCTGCTTCGATATGGCTGACCGGAATCTTGCGGTAATAAGCGGCCAGCGCGCCGACCATGGCAGTCGCCGTGTCGCCCTGAACGATCACGCGATCCGGCTTTTCCGTATCCATGACCCGGCCCAGCCCGGTCAACAGGCGGGCGGTGAGCTGGTCGAGCGTCTGGCCCGCTTCCATGAGATCGAGATCGATATCGGGGGTGAGCCCGGCGATCGAAAGCACCTGGTCTAGCAATCCGCGATGTTGTGCCGTCACGCAGGTTCGGACCTGCAGCCCTGGAGTTTCGGCGAGTGCGCGTGCGACCGGGAACAGCTTGATCGCTTCCGGCCGGGTGCCGAAGACCAGGAGAACTTTGCGGAGCGCCGTGTCAGGCATGCGATGATCCTACGTTACGCCCGGACAATATTTGCGCGGGTGACGCCGGCCTTGCCGCAAGCGTTGCGCGTGTCCACCACCAGCTTCGCGGCATCGGCGAGCCCGGCATAATCGACGCCGTCATGATCGGTCGCGATCAGGACTGCGTCATATTCGGTGATCGCTGCTGGGTCCCAGGCGATGCTCTTGCGGAAGTTGAGCGTCGGGTGCTCGCGGGTGTTGTCGATCTGGGCGACATGCGGATCGTGGAAGTCTGCAGTGGCGCCGCGCGCTTCGAGCAGTTCCATCAGCCGCAGCGATGGGCTCTCGCGAATATCCTCGACGTTCTTCTTATAGGCGACGCCTAGCACGAGAATGCGTGCGCCGCGCAATCCCCGGCCGGTGCGCGCGTCCAGCGTATCGGCGAGCACGCGGATTACATGCTCGGGCATGCCGGCATTGATCTGTCCGGCGAGCTCGATGAAGCGCGTGTGCTGATTATATTCGCGCGCCTTCCAGGTGAGGTAGAAGGGGTCGATCGGGATACAGTGACCGCCAAGACCCGGGCCGGGATAGAACGGCATGAAGCCGAACGGCTTGGACTTGGCCGCGTCGATCACTTCCCAGACATCGATATCCATGGCGGTGAAGACCAGCTTGAGCTCGTTGACGAGCGCAATGTTGACCGCGCGGAACACATTCTCGGTGATCTTCACTGCCTCGGCAGTGGCAGTCGAGGATACCCCGATCGCCTGCGGCACGATATGTCGATATAGCGCAAGTGCCAAAGCCGCGGACGCGGGGTCGTCCGCGCCGACTACCTTGGGGATTTTGGTCGTCGAGAATGTCGCATTCCCCGGATCTTCCCGCTCGGGGGAATAAGCCAGGAAGAAGTCGCGCCCGGATCGCAAGCCGCCGGCTTCCAGGATGGGCTGCATCACTTCGCGGGTGGTCCCGGGGTACGTCGTTGATTCGAGAATGACGAGTTGGCCGCGCCGCAGATGCGCGGCGATCGTGCGGGTCGTCTGCTCGACATAACTCAGATCGGGTTCGAGATGGCGCGAGAGCGGCGTCGGCACACAGATCACCACGACATCCGCGTCGCAAATCCGGGACATGTCCGCGCTGGGAACCAGCGTCCCGTCCGCGATCAGGGGCGCAAGCCGCGGGCTCTCGATGGTCTTGATATAGCTTCGGCTGGCGGCGAGTGCGTCGATCTTGGTCTGATCGATGTCGAGCGCGAGGACAGGGCAACCCGCCTCGGCAAACGCGACCGCCAGCGGAAGACCGACATAGCCCATGCCGACGATGCCGATCGTCGCCGCCTGGCTCTCGATCCGCGTTTGCAGTTTCAGCCCATGGGCTGGTTGTTCGATACTCATAAGGTCCCCATCGTCAGGCGCGCGCAGCACCTTCGCCCGAGGACGGTTTCAGTTTCGATAACGATAGCTGCGGATTTCGGCGGGAAAGGCCAGTCAGGTCTCGATGGCTGGTGTCCCTGTGCAGAAGAGGCAACTGCGAGACATCTGAAAACTCGCCAATCCTCGCTTGCCCTTATTAGCTATCGGTATATGCCAGTGGCGAAGTTCGCAGGGCTCGACTTGGCGTTAACCTACGATAAAATCTGCGAAAATGCTTACGCGTATGCGTAAGGCGGGGAGACGGAAACATGGACGGGCAATTTCGCGCCAGGCTGAACCGGTCCGCGGCTCTCACTGTTCTGTTCCTCGCGGCAGCATGCAGCGGTGGTAGTGGGGGCGGAGGCGTCAACACGCCGCCGGCACCGGCGCCCAGTCCCGCACCCGCACCCACTCCGGCCCCGACGGCCGCACCAACGCCGACCCCTTCGCCAGCGCCAACCTATGACACTGCCGAATATCGGGCGACTGAGGGCGCGGTCTCGATGAATGCTCTCGCCGCCTATAATCGCGGTGGGACCGGATCGGGCGTCAAGGTCGGGGTGATCGATTCAGGCATCGACTTGCAGAGCGCCGAGTTCGGCGATTGCTCGGGCGGTGTCGGCACGGGCAGTTGCCGGATCACCAGCTTCTCGCAGAGCACGGGCGGCGGCGCGACGGTCGACGATGAAGACGGGCATGGCACCGCCGTCGCCTTCACCATCGCGGGACGCCGCAACGATACGGGCACGCATGGCGTCGCCTTCGATGCGCAGTTGATCGTCGCCCGCGCCGATCGACCGGGCAGCTGCGCGACCGCGAGCGACAAGGACAGCGGCTGCAGTTTTTCCGACGCCGCGATCGCACAAGGGCTGGACGCGGCGAGGATAGGCGGCGCGCGCGTCGTCAATATCTCGCTGGGCGGTTCGGCGCCGAATTCGGTGCTGCTCCAGGCGATCGATCGGGCAACCCAGGCTGGAATCGTCCTTGTGATTTCGGCCGGCAATGATGGACCCGATGCCCTCAACCCGGACGATTTCGCCGCGGCACCCGCGACCGACCCCGGCGTTTCGCGGGGGTTGATTATCGTCGCGGGCTCGGTCGATGCCAATGATAATATCTCGAGCTTCTCGAACCGCGCAGGCACCAGCCAACAGGTCTTCCTGGCCGCCGTTGGAGAACGCGTCCGCGCGCCGGACCATGAGAACACGCCGTTCCTATGGTCGGGCACGTCCTTTTCCGCGCCGCAGATTGCCGGCGCCGTCGCGTTGCTGGCCCAGGCTTTTCCGAACCTCAGCGGCGCGCAGATCGTCCAGTTGCTGCTGACCACCGCCCGTGATGCAGGCGCGGCGGGAACGGATGCGGTCTATGGCCGCGGCGTGCTCGATCTGACGCGTGCGTTTCAGCCGGTCGGCACGACGTCGCTCGCCGGCTCGCGCGCGCCGACTTCGGACAATTTCAACGCTGCGCTGTCGGTGCCGATGGGGGACGCTGCGCAGGGCTCCCTCGGCGTCGTCGTGCTCGACGGCTTCGACCGCGCCTTCGCCACTGATCTCGCGCGGACGATCCAGCGCGAAGGGCCGGCGCGGCAATTGCCGCAGCTTATGGCCTCACGCCAGCGCAGCTTCTCGGTTGGGCTCAACGATATGAAAGTCGCCGTCTCGCTGGTCCCGACGCACGATTCGGTGCGGATCGAGCGGCTGGGGATCGGCAGCAGCGATGCGGCGCGCGCCAAGGTGCTGGCAGGATCGGTCGTCGCGCGGCTGGGCAGCAAGATGCAATTCGCGATCGGTGCATCGGAGGGCGTGAACACCTTGTCCGCCCGGCTGGCAGGGCGCCCCGAGCCCGCCTTCCTCATCGCGCGCGACCCGACGCACAATTCGGGGTTCGATGTCGACGTGAAGGGCTCGGCCGCGATTCGCCGTCAGTTCGGCTCGTGGGGCGTCACGTTCGGCGAGGAGGCGGGCGAGGTTCTGACGCGGCGCGATACGCAGTTCGCAGCGCTGCGGCGCAGGGCCGAGCGATTCGGCTATATGCGGACCAGCCTGGGGCTGGACCGGAATTTCGGAGCGCTTCGTGCCGGCCTGAACCTGACGCACCTCAACGAGTCCGACACGCTGCTGGGCGCGCGCTTTTCGGGAGCGCTGGGGGCCACGCGGGCCGATAGCGTCTTCATGGATTTCGCCCTCCGCTACGATATGGGCCAGGGCTGGAGCCTGGGCGGATCGATGCGCCAGGGCTGGACCCAGGCGCGCCTGCGCGGCGGCATCGGCGGTTCGGGGCTGATCCGCACCAATGCCTTTGCCGCCGATATCGCCAAGACGGACTTGCTGATCGCGGACGATCGCTTCGGTATCCGCATCGCCCAGCCGCTCCGCGTCGCCACGGGCGCGATCGACCTGCGGCTGCCCGGCGGGTGGGATTATTACACTCAGAGCGTCGATAGCTGGAACGTGACGCGCTTCAATCTGGCGCCGACGGGCCGCGAAATGGATCTCGAACTGGCCTATAGCTGGCCGTTCCTCGGTGGCGATATCAGCAGCAATTTGTTCCTCCGCCGCCAGCCCGGAAACTTCGCGACGATGCCGACCGATCATGGAGCCGCGGTCCGCCTCAACTTCGGTTTTTGACACCGCCCACGAATTGCGCGCCTGCCCGCTCAAGGCTAAAGGCGCAGCCTGCGCGAGAATGAAAAGGACTGTATGTCGATCAAGCCACTTCGCAAGGCCGTGTTCCCCGTCGGGGGACTGGGCACGCGTTTCCTTCCTGCTACCAAGGCGCTGCCGAAGGAGATGCTGCCGATCGTCGATCGCCCGCTGATCCAATATGCCGTCGACGAGGCGCTGGAGGCCGGGATCGAGCAGATGATTTTCGTCACCGGCCGCGGCAAATCCGCGATCGAAGACCATTTCGACATCGCCTATGAGCTTGAGACGACCATGGCATCGCGCGGTAAGTCATTGGAAGTGCTCGAAGCGACTCGCCTCAAGCCCGGCGCAGTCGCCTATGTCCGCCAGCAGGAGCCGATGGGGCTCGGCCATGCCGTCTGGTGCGCGCGCGACATCGTCGGCGACGAACCTTTTGCAGTGCTGCTCGCCGACGATTTCATGATGGGAAGCCCCGGTTGCCTCAAGCAGATGGTCGATGCCTACAATCAGACCGGCGGCAACATGATCTGCGCGATGGAAGTCGCGGACGACGCCACCGACAAATACGGCATCATCACGCCCGGCACGCGCAGCGGCGCGCTGACTCAAGTGCAAGGGCTGGTCGAGAAGCCCGCCCGCGGGACTTCTCCTTCAAACCTCGCGGTGATCGGGCGGTATATTCTCCAGCCCGAAGTGATGCGCGTGCTAGAAGGGCAGGGCAAGGGCGCCGGCGGCGAGATCCAGCTGACCGACGCGATGGCGCGCATGATCGGCGAGCAACCCTTTCACGGGTTGACGTTCGACGGCGTACGCTATGATTGCGGCGACAAGGCCGGTTTCATCCAGGCAAACCTCGCCGTCGCGCTTGAGCGCGAGGATATCGCGCCGTCGATCCGCGACTTCGTCTCGAAGCATTGCGGCTGAGCAGGGGCGGGCGGCGGAGAAGCCTCCGCCGCCCGCCAAGCGCTCAGAACCCGGAGGCCTCGCCTCCCTGGTCCTCGAGATAGATGTTGGTCGGCGGGCCGACCGGGCCACCCACGTCGCCGGCGCCGCCATCATTGGCGTTGTCCGCCGCGGGGTTGAAGCTCTGCGTGCCCTGAGTACCGTCGCCATCGTCCTCGAAATTGTCGTCCGGCGAAACATAGGCCTGGCCCATGTTTTCGCTGGGTCCTGTGGAATCGGACTCTTGGTCGAAGATGGAAGTGAGAATACCGGGCATAATAGGCTCCTATGAAGGACGGCGGGCAAAATCCGCAAGATGCAGTCAAAACTGATAGCTGCAGGCAACTGTTCCGCACGATCCCGACAATTCGTGTAAAGAATAGGAGCGATAAGTTGCTTAAAAACCACAGATTGCCGCGCAACGCGCTTGACGCGCACGAATAGAGGAATAGCGTGCCCAGCTTGGAAGAGTTGGCAACTCCCGAATCAAAAGGGGCACGTAATGACATTGGTACGCAATCCGCGCATGGTTCGCGCTGCACTGCTGGCATCGGCCGCAGGCATGAGCCTGGCGACCGCCGGCACTGCCTTCGCGCAGAGCGCGCCGGCGCTCGATCGCCCGACTTCGGGCGAGATCACCGCGCAGGACGATACGCCGCGAGTCGATATCAGCGAAATCGTCCGGGAGGCCCAGAATGGCGCCGGCTCGGTTTCGGTCACCGCAGCGGACCCTGAGATCCTGATCGCCAACCCCGGCACGCCGACCACGGCGCGCGATCCGGTCAACATCACCGGCGTCGCGCAGATGATCGTCGATCAGGGCGGCGGCTTTATCGGCCTGTGCACCGGCACGCTGATCAATCCACGCACCGTGATCTTCGCCGCGCACTGCGTGAACGATGCCCCGGCAAACAGCTATGGCGCCAATTCGGGCGGTACGGCGATCGGCTTCGGCTTCGAGACCAACACCCGCGCCAATGCGGCGGGTCAGACCGACGAGCTGGTGCGCTGGCTGCTGGGCGGAACCGGCGGCGCCGGCAAGTACCAGACCAACACGGCGCAGGCTTTCTACAATTCGAACTATGTCAGCTATAACCCGCTGTCGAACGAAGCGAACGCTGCCGGCTTCCTCTATGCCGATATCGCAATGGCGTCGCTCGATACGCCGGCCAAGGGCATCCCGACCTGGGCATTGCTCTTCTCGCAGCTTCCCGCCCCGGCCACTGCCGGGGCGGCCGGCACCGGCTATCATGTCGCGATCACCGGCTATGGTAACAACGGCACCGGCCAGGGCGGCGCGGCAGGCTCTGACTATCGCCGCCGTCTTGCCGAAAACATGATCGGCGGCCTCGCGTCGCTCGGCGATTTCGAGCAGTTCCTGTTCGGCCCGACCGGCACCACCGACGCGACCAATCCGCAGAACCTTTATTGGATGGATTTCGACGATCCCCGCCGTGGTACGGCTGCGGCCAGCCCCTATGACTTCAATGCCTGGCGCGACAATGCGCTGCCCAACGAAGGCATCACGTCGCAGGGCGATTCGGGCGGCCCGCTGATCCTCGACCGCGCTTATGCGCGCCAGCTGGTCATCGGCGTGCTCTCGGGCGGCTATACCCGCTTCTTCACCGGCCAGCCCGCCAATGGCTATGGCACCGCGGGCTTCTATCAGCCGCTGTACCTTTACTGGGATTGGATCGCGGCCAACAACCCGTATCACTATGTCACCAATGTTGCCGGCAACGGCAATTGGAACGATGCGACTCGTTGGGTGACGACGCTCGATCCCAACTACATGATTCTCAGCGGCGGCAACGCCGTTAACGGGGTTCCGACCGATCTCGGTACGGGCAACAGCAACACGCCGGGCTGGGGCCAAGCATGCTTCCAGCAGGCTGGGGTTAGCGAGTGCCGTAACATCGCCACCGGCGTCGATACGGTAAGCGTCACTCCGATCGGCCAGGCTGAAGATTCGCCCGCCAGCGCGTCCATCACGGGCGTTGCGACCGACGACAAGGATGTCGTGTCGATCGCTTCGCTCCAGGCGCAGGTGCTGAGCAAGGACAATGCGCAGCTCGAATCGCAGACGGGCGGCATCACCACGCTGGCACTTCCGCCGGCAACGCTGGCCAACGGCCTGCCGGGCGCGACCAATTTCACGCCCAACAACAATGACGGCAATCGCCTGACGAACACCGCGCCGCGTTACTTCGACGTGACGCTGTCGGCAGCGGGCACGACCACGCTCAACACGGTTGCGACCGTCGATCGCTTCACCCTCGCGGGCGGCACGGCGGTTCTCGACATTGCCGCGGCCGGCTCGCTGACCAGCCTGATGGACATCACCCAGGCAACGGGCACGATGCAGGTCAACGGCGCGCTCAACACGCCCGGCGATTATCTGATGCTGTCGGGCGGCCTCAACGGCACCGGCACTGTCTCCTCGGCCTTCTTCACCAACATCGCGGGCACGATTGCGCCGGCGACGGCGGGAACGGTCGGCACGCTGACCTTCCGCGGCAACGTCATCCTGGCTTCGGGCGGGACCTATATGGTCGATCTGTCGGGCACCGGCAGCTCGGACTTGATCCGCGTGCAGGCGACCACGTTCAACGGCACGGCGCCGACGAACGGCGTGGCCAATCTGGGCGGACGCCTGACCATCGGCTTCACCGACGCGCTGCGTGCGGGCCAGAACTACACGATCCTAACTGCGGAAGGCGGCCTCACCGGCACCTTCCAGACGCCATTGTCGTTCAGCGCGATCCTCAGCCCCACCGTGACCTACACGGCGACGCAAGTTCGCCTCGCCGTGCAGGCCGGCAGCTATTCGGGGGTCGTAAATGCAGGCTCGAATGTCCAGCTGGCCTATGCCAGGTTGCTCGACACCAACCGGGCGGGCGCAGCCGGCCTCGACGGCATCTATGGCCCGCTTGATCTCCAGAGCGCCGCTACGATCCGGGCAACGCTGGAAAACCTCGCGCCGACCACCGAAACCACCGTTCGCGGGCTCGGCACGGCAATGGTCGACTCGACTTCGGGGCTGATCCGCGATCGTCTCCAGACAATCGACATCCCATCGGTCGGCGGCACCATGGCGCGCATCGGCCAGCCGCTGCGCGTTGCTTCGACCAGCTTCAACAACATGTCGAGCCTTGTCGCTCCGATGGTCATGGGCGGCAATGAGCAGGCGACCGTTCAGGAAGGCGCACTGCCCGAGAATATGAGCGGGTTCATCGCCGGCGGTTATGTCGAAGGTGACAGTGCATCCATGCCTGCCGCGATCTCGACGGGTCGTGACAAGTTCGATGGCTGGTATGTCGCAGGCGGCATCGAGACGCTGATCGACGACGAAAGCGCGATCGGTTTTGCCGTGACCTACAGCAAGATGGACAGCGACGGCGCAGTCGCGGCCCATTCGGCCAAGGCAACCCTCGTTCAGGGCACGCTCTACGGTAAGTACCAGTCGGCCAGCGGCTTCACGCTCGATACGCAGGTTACCGCCGGTATCCTCGACTCGCGCACGCGCCGCACGGTGGCGTTCGTCGGCACCAACTACACGCTCGATGCCAATGACAGCGCACTCGCCTTCTCGAGCGAAGTGGGTGCGGGCTACAAGTTCGACGCCGGGGCACTTGCGGTGAAGCCGCGCGTGGCATGGCGCACGACCTTTATCGACTTCTCGCGCACCGCCGAAACGGGCGGCCCTGTCGCGATGGTCTATGACCGTCAGCCGGTGAGCAGCTCGCAGCTGCGCGGCGGACTGACGCTTGCCGGCAACAGCGCGACCGTGAAGCCGTTCCTCACCGGCACTTATGTCTATGACTTCGGCGATCGTCCGGAAGCGTTCCTGGCGAACTTCGTCGGCGGAGCGGGCCCGGGTGCGCTCTTCCGCCTCAGCTCGCATGATCGCGACTGGGCCGAAGTCGCCGGTGGTCTGACGGTCAACACCGGTTCGGTCGACGTGTCGATCGCCGCCGAGACGACCATCGGCCGCAGGGACGTGATGAACCGCAGCGTCCGCGGCTCGATCGGCTTCCGCTTCTAAGCCGGAGCCGACCAAAAGCAGGCCGGGGAGGGCGCTTCAAATCGAAGCGCTTTCCCCGGCCTTTTTTGTGACGCGTGCGCGCCGGGAGTTTTTTCTTCCAATGTAGGATTTGGTCTGAAAGGGTCGCGAGGCTCTTTCTCATCGTCGCGAACCTTGCACCGCGCAGAAGCGCCGGGCGTAGGCCGAAGTGCTGCCAGAGCACCGCGCGCGGAAATGCCCCATGGGCAGTGCGAACATTCGGAAGATTCGCCTTTTCCGACCCAGGCCCGCTCAGCGTAAAATCGAGATATTATCCAAAAATACCAATATCTTAGACAGCATCCTGCTTATCTGGGCGGGTCAGCCGGAATAATGCGCGCGATACCAGTGGATGAACTTCGCTACGCCCTCTTCCGGCGTCGTCATCGGTACATAGCCGGTCAGCTGCTTGAGAAGAGCCGGCGACGCCTCCGTTGCGGGCACGTCGCCCTGCTGCATCGGCATGAAGTTCTTGATCGCGGTCTTGCCCAATGCGCGTTCGGCGGCGCCGATATAGTCCATCAGCGGGGTCAGGTTGCCGCCGCCAATATTGACGATGCGGAAGGGCGCGACGGGCGACAGGCTGTCCCCCTCTACCGGCACATCCCCCGGCACTACGGCGGCCAGTCGCGTGATCGCCTCGACGAGATCGTCGACATAAGTGAAGTCGCGCGCCATCTCGCCATTATTGTAGACGTCGATCGGCTCGTCCGCGAGGATCGCCTTGGTGAACTTGAACAGCGCCATGTCCGGGCGTCCCCACGGGCCATAGACCGTGAAGAAGCGGAACATCGTGATCGGCGTCTTGAACAGGTGCGCATAGCTGTGCGCCATCAGCTCGGTCGCGCCCTTGGTCGCGGCATAGAGGCTGAGCGGCGTCGCGGTCCGCTGCAACTCGTCGAAAGGCATGCTCGTATTGGCGCCGTAGACCGAGCTGGTCGATGCCATGAGCAAATGCTGGGGTGGATGATGCCGCGCCAGCTCGAGCACGTTGAAGGTGCCGATCAGATTGGTGCCGACATAGCTCGCCGGCGCATCGATCGAATAACGCACCCCGGCCTGCGCGGCGAGATGGATGACGATGTCTGGCTTGAAGTCGCGCCATGCGGCCCCGAACGCCTCGCTATCCTCTATCGAAACGCGCGCCAGCGAGAAATTTGCGTGGTTGCTCAGCACGTGGTTGCGCGCTTCCTTGAGCGCGACGTCGTAATAATCGGAGAAATTGTCGATCCCGAGCACGGTCGCGCCCTGCTGGAGCAACAGGCTGCTGGTGTGGAAGCCGATGAAGCCGGCCGAGCCGGTCACCAGAACGCGTTTGCCCTTCATTCGCTCGTATCCGTTGCTGCTTTGCGGCAACTCGTACAGCCACTATCTTTCGGGAGTGTGAGCGTGCGGAAACGGAGCGCGAGCGCATCTGCGAGCAGGAGCTTGCCCGCCGTGTCTCCGCCAAAAGGCACGATGACGCGGATGGTTTCCAGAGCGGCGAGGCTGCCCATCATCCCCACCAATGCGCCCAGCACACCTTGCTCGGCGCAGGTGACGCCCTCGCGCTCGGGGTCCTGCCCCACGAAGCAGCGGTAGCAGGGCTTGTCCGCTTCCCATCCGCGGTAGACGCCCAATTGGCCCTCGAACTCGGCAACGGCAGCGGAGACCAGGGGAATGCGGAGGTCCAGCGCCGCGTCCGCGACGGCCAGACGGGTTTCGAAATTGTCACATCCGTCCAGCACCACGTCGTGCGCTTCGAGCAGATTATGGACATTGTGCCGATCGACGCGCTGCCGGACACCGACGACATGGACATGGGGATTGAGCGCCTCGACGCGCGCGACTGCGGTCTCGACCTTCGCGCAGCCCTGATCGGCAGTCACGAACAGCGTCTGGCGCTGAAGATTGGACAGATCGACCGTGTCGTCATCAACAATGGTCAGCCGACCCACCCCGGCCGCTGCCAGATACTGGATCGCAGGCGAACCGATACCGCCGGCGCCGACCACCAGCACGCTTGCCGCCTTCAGCCGAGCCTGTCCGCCGCCCCCGAGCTCGCGCAGCACGATATGGCGCGCATAGCGTTCGAGCTCGGCATCGCTCAGGCGCATTATGTCCCCGTCGATCCGAACCCGCCGCTTCCTCGCACGGTCTCGTCGAGCGTCTCGACTTCATCGAGCCCTGCACGTTGCACCGGCGCCGGGACAAGCTGCGCGATCCGGTCGCCGCGCGCGATCGTGAAAGGCGCATCGCCGAGGTTGGCGAGGATAATTTTCACTTCGCCGCGATAGTCGCTGTCGATCGTGCCGGGCGTATTGAGGCAGGTAATGCCGTGCTTGAGCGCCAGCCCCGAACGCGGCCGCACCTGCACTTCGAAACCCTCGGGGATCGCCATCGCGAAGCCGGTGGCGACCGCATGGCGCTTGCCGGGATCGAGCACCAGGGCCTCCGCTGCGACCACGTCCATGCCTGCAGCGCCATGGGTCGCATAAGCGGGCAAGGGCAGGCCCTCGCCATGCGCCAGGCGCTGAACGGCAATCCGGATCGGAGGCAGCATCTAGATCTTTCTGGGAAGCGAGGCGGCGAGGCGCTGCGTGGCAGCGAGAACTTCGGGATCGTCGAGCAAATCATGGCCCTTGCCGGGCACGATCCGATAATCGGTCGCGATTCCGCGCAATGTCAGTGCTTCCGCATAGGCCCGCGAGAATTTGACCGGCGTGACCGCATCGTCCGACCCGACCAGGACCGCTGCGCGCAATCCGGGCAGGATCCCGCCCGCGGTCTGAAGCGGATCGAGGCTGGTTACCTGGCTGTCCCATTTCATCAGCTTGCGCCATTCGGGAAGCGTGCAGGGGCAGCCGACCAGAACCATGCCGTCGATCAGGCCAGGCCGGATCCCAGCAAGGTTCGCCGCGATCGCAGCACCACCGGCATCGCCCACCAATAATGTCCGCGCATTGGGATAGCGGCGGGCCAGCGCCGCGATGGAATCGCCCACCGCCGCAATGCGATCCGCGGTATAATTGTCCCCCATGCCAGTGCCGCGTTCGCCCGGCGAGGCCTTGCCGGCGCCGTCTGCATAGCCAGGACGCATGATCGCGACTGCGGCGCTCGTCGGGATTGCCTGCGCAGCCGCCTTTGCAAAGCGGTAATGGTCGGGCGTTCCGTCGGCGTGGATCACGACGATCAGCGTGCGAACCTGGCCTCCGCGCGCCGGCCCATAGGTCTCGGCCTGCAGGCTCGGTGTGCTCGTGGTTTGCGGCATGGTCGCGCAGCCGGCCAGAAGCAGTCCGGTAAGCGCGGGGCTAAAGCGCATCGCCGATCCGCTCCGCAAGCCGGCGCGCGACTTCGCCCTTGGGCAAGCGCTCCCAGCTTTCGACGCCTTCCGTCGTGACCAGATGGACGGTATTCGCATCGCCGCCCATCACATCGCCCGAAACATCGTTCGCGACAATCCAGTCCGCGCCCTTGCGTTCGCGTTTCGCGGTGGCGTGCTCGATCACACGCTCGGTCTCGGCCGCGAAGCCAACCACCAGGCCCGGGCGGTGCGGACTTTTGGCAAGCATAGCGAGGATATCGGGGTTTTCGGACAGGTCGAGCCGGGGCGGCGCATCGCCCTTCTTGATCTTCTGCTCGGCAGCCTCGGCACGCCAGTCACCCACTGCCGCGACCATCACTGCTGCATCGGCCGGCAGCGCCTGCGCCACTGCGTTCGCCATTTGCTGTGCGGTCTCGACATCAATGCGAGTCACGCCCGCCGGGGTAGCCAGCGCGACGGGGCCGCTGACCAGAGTAACTTTCGCGCCTAGTTCGGCCAGCGCACCGGCGATTGCGAAACCCTGCCGCCCGGATGAGCGATTGGCGATGTAACGCACCGGATCGATCGGCTCATGCGTGGGGCCCGCCGTGACCAGCACATGCTTGCCACTCAAACGACCCTCCCCGGCACGGGGAGGGGGACCAGCCGCAGGCTGGTGGAGGGAGCGTACCGCGAGCGACTCGCTATGGCGCGTGCTCCGTCCGTCAGCGCTATGCGCTGCCGCCTCCCCGTGCCGGGCAGGATCAAGAACAGCTTGCAGGGCCGCCAGGATCGCCTCGGGCTCGGGCAGGCGCCCGGGGCCATATTCACCACACGCCATCGGCCCCTCGTCAGGCTCCATCACGGTGACGCCGTCGCTGCGCAGCGTCGCGACGTTGCGGCGGGTCGCGGCATGTTGCCACATCCGTACGTTCATTGCCGGGGCGGCGAGCACGGGCTTGTCGGTAGCGAGCAGCAGGGTGGTGGCGAGATCGTCGGCAACGCCGGCCGCCATCTTCGCCATCATATCCGCGGTCGCGGGGGCGACCACCACCAGATCGGCCTCGCGGCTGAGCTGGATATGCCCCATCTCGGCCTCGTCCTTGAGGTCCCAGAGCGTCGTATAGACCTGGTTCTCGCTGAGTGCCGCGAGTGTCATCGGCGTGACGAAATGCTGGCCCCCCGCGGTCAGCACGCATTTCACGCCGATCCCGGCCTTGCGGCACAGGCGGATCAGCTCGCACGCCTTGTAGGCCGCGATGCCGCCGCCGACGATGAGGAGGATGCGCTTCATCGCGATACCCTTGTCACGGTGATGCGCGGCTTGTCGAGCGCCTGCCGCACCAGGTCGCGAATGCCAGCGGGTGCGAAGAGCAGTCCGAGCAGAAACACCGGCGCGATCATCAGCGCCCAATAGAAGGTGTCGAGCCGCGCGAAGACGGCGATTGCGGCGGCATAAGCGGCGAGGATCGCGACCATGCGCAGCCCGAGCGGATCGCGCCAGCTTGCCCAGCCGAACAGCGCCAAGCCCACCAGCAGGGCGCTCGCCCAGAGCGGGGCCATCTGCAGCGCCGTGGCCAGCGTCACTGCCTTGACGAAGAAGCCGAAGCCCAACAGCCCGGCCCAGCCCGGTGAGGCGGGATCGTGCGGCCCCGTGACGCCCGCTACTGCCCAGGCATGCGCGCCTAGCGCCGCGGCGAACAGCGCTATCGCCAAGGCCCAGCCGGCCGCCTCGCGGCGCTCACCCTCGAACCAAGCGAAGCCAGCCATGATCAGCGCGTAGAGCAATGCAGTTTCGCGGATCAGCATCGCCGCTAGCCCGATGGCGACGGCTTCGATCCAGCGCCCGGGCCGGCGGATCGCCAGTGACAGAGCGACGAGCAGCGCCGCCCAGATCTCATGGAACGGCACCAACTCATATTGCAGGAAGACGAGCAGCGATCCGAGCATCAGGATCAGCGCGGCGACTGCCGGAAGCGGCCCGGTGAGTTCGCGGCGCAAGCGGTTGGCCCAGGCGCCGGCAACGCACAGCACCAAAGCGAAGAGCAGATAGCGCACGGGCAACCATTGCGGGATCGCCGCTAGGACGGTCGCCAGCGCCGGCATGCGGAAGGTGAGGAAGGGGCGCAGCGGATAGCTTCCCGCGCGCAGCGCATCGGCTGCGGCGACATAGTAATTCTCGCCGCCACGCACGCCCGCGACGATCTTCTCATAGAGTGCAAGGTCGGTCTGCCCCACATCGGTGCGCGCGGCCGAGCCCATTGCCTGCGGATCGGGGACGGCCAGCGCCGTTAGGCACAAGACCAGCAGCAGGAGCAGCAGGCCCAGCCCCAGCCTTGCGCGGCTGCGCGTCAGGCTCGCGAAGCGGCTGGGAGGACCCAGGCGCGCCACGGCGGTGGGCTTCATGCCAGCAGCCACACCGTCATCGCCGCGCTCATAGCCGCCGCGCCAATCGCGACGACGACATAGCGCCAGCCGCCGCCCACGCGAATCACTTCGATCTGGCGAAGCGGCGGGGCGGGGGGCGCACCGCCGGGGGCGGGGTAGCGCAACTCGATATTGCGGATCAGCTGGGGCAGCCGCGCCAGCGTGCGGAAATCCTCGACGAGCCGGTCGGCGATCGCGGCTTCGGGGCCAAGCTCGGTTCGGATCCACTCGCGCACGAACGGCGCCGAGACGTCCCACAGATTGATATCGGGATCGAGCCCGCGCGCAACGCCTTCGACCATCACCATCGTCTTCTGGAGAAGGAGGAGGTGCGGCTGGGTCTGCATGTCGAAATCGCGGGTGATGGAGAAAAGCCCGTCGAGCATCGAGCCGATCGACATTTCCTTGACCGGCAGCCCGCGCATCGGCTCGCCCACGGCGCGGAGCGCAGTGGCGAACTCGGCGACATTGTGATGAGGGGGCACATAGCCTGCCTCGAAATGGATCTCGGCGACGCGCTTATAATTGCCGGTGATCAGCCCGTAGAGGATCTCGGCAAGCCACACCCGCGCGCGCCGGTCGATCCGGCCCATAATGCCAAAGTCGATCGCGGCGATGCGACCGTCAGGGAGCGCGAAAAGGTTCCCCTGATGCATGTCGGCGTGGAAGAAACCTTCTGCGATCGCCTGGCGGAGGAATGCGTGGACCAAGTTGCCGGCCAGCCGGGTCATGTCGTGCCCGGCCGCGACCAGCGTCTCGCGGTCCGACAATTTGACGCCGTCGATCCATTCGAGCGTCAGCACCTTGCCGGTAGTGCGCTGCCAATCGATCGCGGGCACCATGAAATCGGGCTCGGCCTGCATGCCCTCGGCAAGCTCGGATGCGGAGGCGGCTTCGCGGCGCAGATCGAGTTCGCGGGCGGTCCAGCGCTTGAAGGTCTCGATGACGAGGCGCGGACGCAGGCGGCTGGCTTCGCCGCCCATGCCTTCGACCTGGGCCGCGGCCCATTCATAGGTCTCGATCGCGCGGGCGAATTCGGCCTCGATGCCGGGGCGCAGCACCTTGACGGCGACATGCCTGCCATCGGTGGTAACGGCGCGGTGGACCTGCGCGATCGACGCGGCGCCCACTGCGCGTTCGTCGATCGAAGCGAACATGGATTCGATGGTCCGCCCGCTATCCGCCTCGATGCGCTGGCGAATGATTGCGAAATCGACCGGGGGCAGGGCGTCCTGCAGCCGCAGCAGATCCCGCGCAGCTTCCTCGCTGACGAGATCGGGGCGCGTCGCCAGCGTCTGGCCCAGCTTGATCGCGGCGGGGCCGATCGCCTGGAACGCGTCGGCATAGCGGGGCCTGGCCGGCTGGCGCGTGCCGAAGCGCAGCACTCGGACGAAGCGACGCACCGTCCGCGGCGTGTTGGGATCGCGTTCGATGCCGCGCAGGGCGCCGTGCCGCGCGAGGATGCGGCCCCATTTGTACAGGCGCCAGAGATGGACGGGAGCTACAGTCACGTGGCGCTCAGATCTTCCAGCCCGAATGGATCGCGACCAGCCCGCCGAGCAGCGGCTCGACCTTGGTCTGCGCAAAGCCTGCCTCGCCGATCATGCGCTCGAAGGTCGGCATGTCGGGGAAGCGGCGAATCAATTCCACCAGATAGCGATAGCTGTCTGCATCGTTGGCGAGGAGCTGGCCGAGTCTGGGGACAAGGTGGTGCGAATAAGCGTCATAGACCTGCGCGAAACCGGGCCAATGGGTGGTCGAGAATTCGAGCACATAGAAGCGCCCGCCGCGCTTCAACACCCGGTGTGCTTCGCGGAGCGCCTTGGGAATGTCGGTTACGTTCCGGATGCCGAACGCAATCGTATAGGCATCGAAAAAGCGCTCGGGCCATTGCAGGCTCTCGGCGTTGGCCTCGCTCCACACCAGCCCATCGATCCCGCGCTGTGCGGCGCGATCAATGCCGACGGCGAGCATCTCGGGATTGATGTCCGCGACCGTGATCGATGCGCCCGAGGGCGCCATGCGAAATGCGATGTCGCCAGTGCCGCCGGCCATATCGAGAATCTGCTCGCCAGCGCGCGGTTTCACCCGGCGGACGAACAAGTCCTTCCAGACGCGGTGGAGACCGCCCGACATCGCGTCGTTCATCACATCGTACCGGGCGGCGACGTTCGAGAAGACCTCGCCGACGCGGCGAGTCTTTTCGTCGGGGGCTACGTCCTCATAGCCGAAGGATACGGTGTCGGGCATGGGTGCGCTCTAGCGGGGGGCGGGGAGCGCGGCTAGGGGGTAGCCATGCCAGAACTACCCGAAGTCGAGACGACCGTCCGCGGGTTGGAGCCCGTGCTGAACGGTGAACGGATCGAGCGCGTGACGCTCCACCGTGCCGATCTGCGCCGGCCTTTCCCGGAAGGGCTGGGCCAGCGGCTGACCGGCGCGCGCGTCACCGGGCTAGGCCGCCGCGCCAAATACGGGCTGATCGATACTGATCGCGGCGAAACGCTTGTCTTCCATCTCGGCATGTCCGGGCGGTGGCGAATCGACCCGGAGGAAATCGGCAAGCACGACCATTTCGTGATCGAGACGGCGAAGCATCGACTGGCGCTCAACGATCCGCGCCGCTTCGGCTCGCTCGATCTCGTGCCGACTACGGCCCTTGCGGAATGGCCGGCGTTCAAGGCGCTGGGCCCCGAGCCGCTGGGTCCGGATCTTACCGCCCAGCATCTGGCGCAAGCATTCAAGGGCCGCAGCGCCGCGATCAAGGTGCTGTTGCTCGACCAGCGAATCGTGGCGGGGCTCGGTAATATCTATGTCTGCGAGGCGCTGTATCTGGCGCGGATCGCGCCAACACGGGCGGCGGGCACGATCAGCAAGGCCCGGCTCGAGAAACTGGTGACGGCGATTCGCGAAGTGCTGGAAGCGTCGATCAAAGCAGGAGGATCGACGCTCAGGGATTATGCCCGCCCCGATGGTGAGCTCGGCTATTTCGCCAAGCAATTCCTCGTTTATGGTCGCGAAGGGGAGCCGTGCGAATGCGGCGGCTTGGTCGAACGTCGCGTCGATGGCGGGCGATCGACCTTCTGGTGTCCGCGCTGCCAGAAATAGGAGGGACTATGTTGGCCTTGCTCGTCGTGCTGATTGCCCAGGATCGCATACCGCCGCCGCAGGATTGCTCCGAATATACCGGTGTCGGCTATGCCGCGGGCTATCAGCCGTCGGTGGCGCGGCAGGGCGACACGATCACCCTCACCGGCATGTTCGTCAAAAGCTATGGCATGCCGACCATGCCTGTGCCCGACAGATGCGTGAGCGACTGGAAGGTCGAAGGCAAAGGCGTCAAGTTGCTGAGCGGTGGCAAAATCAGGATCGACCCCGGGGCCGTGCCCGGCACCGAGATCCGCTTCTCCGCACAGATCGCGGGGTGGCAAGGGCAGCGCGGCTATGGCAGCTTCAAGATCATCGGCGCGACCCAAAAGGTGCTGTCGGGCAATTTCAGCGTCGCCGAGCAGACCGGCTGCGGTACGCCGAAGATTGCGGAGATGGGCTTCAGCGCTGATGGCTATTACAGCTACACGCTGCCCGAGCACATGGTCGAGACGATGGTGACCGGCAGCGGCATGTATCGCTGGGATGGCGACAGCGGCAAGCTGGAGTTGGGTGCAACTGGCGAGCCGTTCGTTGCGCAGCGGACCGGAACCGCCCGGTGGGTGGACGGTACGCTCGTGCTTGGAGGGCATCGATCCAGTCGGATGGTCGGCCAAGTGCCGGATAATGCTCTCCGGCGGTTGACCCGAATCGCCTCAGGCGTTAAGGGCCGCGCTTTCCCGGGCGTGGGCTTGTTCCCGCGCCCTCTATCTTTGAGCTAGGAACGATACGGCATGGCGAATACGCCGCAAGCGAAGAAGCGTATCCGGCGGAACGACCGCCGCGCGGAAATCAATGGTGCGCGCGTCAGCCGCATCCGGACTTTCGTGAAGAAGGTCGAATCGGCGCTCGATTCGGGCGACAAGGCAGCGGCCTCCGCAGCGCTTGCAGCAGCACAGCCTGAGATCGCACGCGGCGTCGCAAAGGGCGTGCTTCATAGGAACACCGCGAGCCGTAAGTTCTCGCGTCTTAACAAGCGCGTCGAAGCGCTCTCCTGAGCCTCGATTTTTTGCGAATTCGCCCCGCCGGACCCGTTCCGGCGGGGTTTTTCGCGTGTGCGAACGATCCGCAGGGGTGTCGGCTGGCTTAACATGCGGCAAGTCCCGGAAATCCGCGAGTCGCGAGCAATAAGGTGTCATTAACCAGTTAAGTATCTGAAAAATAATAGTTCTAAATGCCCGCTCCCTGATTTCAGGCAGTTACGCAGAGTCAACAAATCTATTTCAGATTCTTTACGTTGCGGGCCTTGCTCGACTCGAAAGTTGGCAACTAGAAAGGTCCTCCGGGCAGAGATTCTCGTCCGGTTTTAAGCACGCTCAACGCGCCAGCCCGGGGGCAATGTCCGGCTGCGGAGAGTAATTTGTCGGATGGATTTAGCACGCGGAACGCCTTGGCTTTTCGCGGGGGAGAGGTGCGTCGTTGACTCAGGTGCAGGCCTTGGAGCGTGACGAGATGGAAGTAGTTGCAAAGGCGTGGGCGCATGTGCGGGGCAATCTCCGCCGTTCGGCCGGCCAGCGTCTGTTCGATCAGTGGCTGAAGCCCGTCGAACTGATCGATGGCAGCACCAGCCATGCGGTGCGCCTGGGCCTGCCCTCGGCCTTTATGACCCAGTGGGTGCGCAATCACTATTCCGAGCGTCTGCTGCTCGAATTCCGCGCCGTGCTGCCCGATTGCATCAGCGTCACGCTTGAGACCGTGGCCGATGAGCCCAAGCGCATCCTCGCCGTCGCAACCGAACCGCCCGTAGCGGCTGCCGTGGTGCCCACGGAGCGTCCGCAATTCGATCCACGCTTCACCTTCCAGCGCTTCGTGACCGACGCGACCAACCGCGTCGCGTTCAATGCCGCGCGCGCCGTAGCCCAGCCGGGCATGCCGCAATTCAGCCCGCTCTATCTTCATGCCGGCACCGGCCAGGGCAAGACGCATCTGATGCATGCGATCGGGCACGCGTTCCTCGACGCCAATCCCGACGCGACGGCGATCTACGTGACTGCTGAGCGCTTCATGTTCGAGTTCGTTCAGGCGATTCGCGCCAAGGACACGCATGCCTTCAAGACGCGGCTGCGCTCGGTCGACTTGCTGATGATCGACGATTTGCAGTTCATCGGCGGCAAGGACGCGACGCAGGAAGAGTTCTTCCACACGGTCAACGAGTTCATGAGCAGCGGCAAGCGGCTGGTGATCGCTGCCGATCGCGCGCCGCAGGCGCTCGAAGGCTTCGAAACGCGGCTTGCGGGTCGCTTGGGCTCGGGACTCGTCGCGGACATCAAGCCCGCCGAGCTCGAACTGCGCCGCGCGATCGTTGCGCAGAAGCTCAAGGACATGCCGGCGGTCGACATGCCGCACGAGGTCATGGACCTGCTCGCGGCGCGGATCACCACCAACGTTCGCGAACTGGAAGGCGCACTCAACCGCCTAGTTGCCTATGCACAGCTTAACGAAGAGACGATCACCATCGACTTTGCGACGGTTACGTTGGGCGAAGTACTCCGCACGGCACAGCGCCGCATCACGATCGACGAGATCCAGCGTGCGGTCTCGGCGCATTTCGAAGTCAAGCAGATCGACCTGATCTCCGAGCGCCGCGCCGTCGCGATCGCCCGTCCGCGCCAGATCGCGATGTACCTCGCCAAGCGCCTGACCACGCGTTCGCTGCCCGAGATCGGCCGCAAGTTCGGCAATCGCGATCACTCGACCGTGATCCATGCCGTCAAGCGCATCGAGGATCTACGCGGCAAGGACAGCGAGATCGACGGCGCCGTCCGCACGCTGATGCGCACGCTCGAAGGCTGATTTTTTGCGTTCCCTCCCGCGGAGGGGCAGGGTGGAGGAGATGAGAGCGGGGCAACGCGAATTGTCACGCCTCCACCCTGATTATTGCCCCGGCTGGCGCAGAAATTTACACGAAGTGTACGCCATTGCGCGGTTTGCCGGGCCGTGAAAGGTTACTAAAGGGTGTTCCAAGAATAGGTTCGCGCACAGCGAATCTTCCCAATCTTCGCACTGGCCATGGGCTCTTCGGACTGACGATTTCAAAGAACGGACGGCAGTGCCGACCGGCTCATCCAAGCAGGCGAAATCCTACATTACAAGGGATTATGTGGCGGCCTGCAAGTAGTTAGCTGCCCTCCCGGGCTGCCTTTTGGTCTTCCGCCTTTCGCATCTCGTCGATTACCCTCCCTTGCGGACCGTCGCTGGCGATGATGCCCGTTTTCGCCATTAGCCAAAACCGCCAAAGAGAAAGCCAACCCACAATCCAGCGGCGATTATTTCAAGTATCAGCCACCAACCTGCTAAAAGCGACAGAGGGACCAGCGGTAACGCACCGGCAGAGTAGAGAAGTTTACCGCGTACAGCCCGTCAGCCTGCACATCGTCTATCCAGATCCTGAAGCGTTGGAATACGGCCAAAAAAGGCTCCAGGTTCAGCCGCAGCCCTTGCCTTCGCGCCGGGCCGCCCAGCCTAGCGCTCCGTCCACCAGCGTGAGATGCACCGGGTCGCTCCATGTCGCGGGCTTGTGGCCGAGTGCGGAGTAGAAAATGCGCGCGCGGCCTTCGCAGCGCCACCAGATCAGCGCGTGCTTGTCGGCCATGGTATGTTTGGGCTCGAGCCGCATGCCGGTTTCGTCGAGCCGGGCGAGGACGTGCGCGTCAGGCCGCAAGGGCGCGCTATAGGCATAATATTCTTCGGTCCAGCGCCAGCGGTCAGGCAAATGGCGCGTGGCAGGATGGGCTCTGTCCGTGGCGATCAGATCGCCAGTCTGGAACTGGTCTGCACCACCGGGATGGCCGGTATAGCCGCTATAGCCGAGCATCGCCTGATACCAGTCTGGATGGCTGCCATCGCCGGCGCCATGCAGACCGACAAAGCCGCGGCCGCTTTTGATCCACGCCTGGAAGGCATCTCGCTGGCTGGCCGTGAACATATCGCCGGTGGCGCTGGCGAAGACGATGACATCGAAGCGCCGCAGCTGCTCGGGATTGAAGACCGCCGCATTCTCCGTCGAATAGGCGCTGAACCCGCGGGCTTCGGCAAGCTTGCGCACGGCCGCCACCGCATCGGCAATGCTGTCATGGCGATAGGCATTGGTCTTGCTGAAGATCAGCACGGCAGGGCGGCGGAGCTTGGGTAGCGTAGGTGCGACACTGTCGAAGGTCGGAGCAGGGCGGCGCGGATCGGCCTGCGGGGCATCCTGGGCTGCCAGCGCCAGCAGGAAGACCAGCCCGATCATTCGACCTGCAGCCCCACAGCCTTCTGGGCCGCGAGCAGCGTCGGAGCGGCGAGCGCATTTGCCCGGCTGGCGCCCTTGGCAAGCTCGGCGCCCACGGCGGTGCGGTCGTCAAGCAGCTTCACCAGTCGGTCGCGCATCGGCGAAAGCACCGACACTGCGAGATCGGCCAGCGCAGGCTTGAATGCGCCAAAGCCCTTGCCAGCAAATTCCTCGACCACCGATTGCGGCGTGCGCTCGGCGAGCGCGGCGTAGATCGTGACGAGGTTCTTGGCCTCGGGCCGCTCGGCCAGCGCATCGAAGCTGTCGGGCAGCAGTTCGGCGTCCGACTTGGACTTGCGGATCTTCTGGGCGATCGTGTCGTCGTCATCGATCAGGTTGATCCGGCTCATGTCTGAGGGATCGGACTTGGACATCTTGGCCTGGCCATCGCGCAGGGACATGATCCGCGGCGCGGCCTTGGAAATCAGTGGCTCGGGCAGGGGAAACAGTTCGACTCCGAAATCGGTGTTGAACTTGGCGGCAACGTCGCGCGCCAGCTCGAGATGCTGCTTCTGGTCCTCGCCGACGGGCACATGCGTCGCCTGGTACGCAAGAATGTCCGCGGCTTGAAGCACCGGATAAGTGAACAGCCCGACGCTGGCGCCTTCGCGGTTCTTGCCGGCCTTGTCCTTCCACTGAGTCATGCGGTTGAGCCAGCCCATCCGCGCCGTGCCCTGGAGGATCCAGCACAATTCGGAATGCGCGGGCACCCGGCTCTGATTGAACAGAATCGAGCGATCGTCGATCCCCGCGGCAAGGAGCGTCGCCGCCATTTCGATCGTCGAATTGGCGAGCTCGGCGGGGGAGATGTTGCTCGTCAGCGCGTGGAGATCGGCGAGGAAGAACAGGCACTCGCCGCCATTCTCTTGTGAGGCGTCCTGCATCGCCACCCACTGCTTGATCGCCCCGAGATAGTTCCCGAGGTGCAGATTGCCGGTGGTCTGGATGCCGGAGACGACGCGCATGATTACTCCTGGATGCCGTCGCTCGGACGGCGCTTGCGGATGAGGGCCTTGATGTCGCCGACGCGGAAGGCGCGGGTGACGAAGCAGGCGATGCCGTAGATCAGCACGCCGGCCGAGACCAGCACAGCCAATGCGAGGTAGCGCTGGACGAGCGGCCCGGTGAGCCAGGGATCGAGCAGGCGCTCGGATGCGAACAGGACCACCCCCATCAGCAAAGCCGCGAGGGCGAGGCGCGGGAGGCGACGGCGGAGTTGGGCGTCGGCTTTGAAATGCCCGCGCTTGGCGAGGCCGTTATAAAGCATCCAGACGTTGACGGTTGCGGCCAGCGCTGTTGCGAGCGGCGGTCCGACATGACCGATCCACGGGATCAAAATCAGGTTGGCCACGATGTTGGTCGCGACCGACCATAGCGCGAACCGGACCGGAGTGCGCGTATCCTGGCGCGCATAATAGCCGGGGGTTAGCACCTTCACGAGCACATAAGCGGGCAGGCCGATCGAGAAGCCGGCCAGCGCCAGTGCGCAGGCGCGGGTATCGGCGGCGTCAAACTCGCCATACTGAAAGAGCCCGCGCACGATCGGCTCGGCGGCGACAATCAGTGCGGCCATAGCCGGGAGCGTCAGGAACAGCGCCAGCTCGATCCCGCGATTCTGCGTCTCCATCGCCTCGGCTTCCTTGCCGGCGCCGAGCAGCCGCGAGATGGTGGGAAGCAGGATCGTGCCAAGGCCGATGCCGATCATCCCCAGCGGCAGCTGGTTCAGCCGATCGGCATAATAGATATAGGACAGCGAGCCCGAAGCGAGCAGGCCGCCCGCCAGCGCGCTGGAGATCAGCAGGTTGATCTGGGTCGCGCCGGCGCCCGCGGCGGCTGGCAGGATAAGCTTCATCAGCCTTTTGACTTCGGCATCGATGCGGGGGAGCCGCGGCCGGAGCGAGACGCCCGAGCGCCGGCACGCCAAGGCCAGCCAGCCGAGCTGGAGGAGACCGCCGACGGGAACCGAGATCGCCTGAGCCCGCGCAGTCTCGAACGGATCGCCGTTGAACAGCAGCAATGCCGTGACCATCGCGATATTGAGCAGGATCGGCGCGGCGGCATTGACCCAGAATTTGTCGAGCGAATTGAGGATGCCGCCCAACAACGAAGCGAGGCTGATCAGCATCAGATAGGGGATGGTGTAGCGCGACAGCTCGACTGCGAAGGCGAATTGATCGCGCGGGGCTTCGTTGAACCCGCCCGAAAGCGCCCAGGTAACTGGCCAGGCCGCGGCAAGCATTATTG
The DNA here is from genome assembly GCF_979258125.1 of Sphingomonas sp. AC522. NCBI lineage: Bacteria > Pseudomonadati > Pseudomonadota > Alphaproteobacteria > Sphingomonadales > Sphingomonadaceae > Sphingomonas > Sphingomonas sp. AC522. The sequence continues at coordinate 3,058,747 of NZ_OZ409836.1, read as the reverse complement.
CCGTGAACACCAAAAGCGCCGCGAATAGCACTGCCAGCGCGCGCTCGGCAAAGACCAAGGCAGGGCCGAGCTCGCCGGTCTCGCCGACCTTGCGATTGAACATCGGCACGAATGCCGCCGCGAACGCGCCTTCGGCAAAGAGCGCGCGAAACATGTTGGGTAGACGGAAGGCAATGGTGAAGGCGTCGGACGCGAAGCCGGCGCCGACATAGCGGGCCTGGAGCGAATCGCGGACGAGCGCCAACACGCGGCTGGCAAGCGTGAGCCCGCCCACCGAACCAAGCGTGCGGGCGAGCTTCACGTTGCTATCCTATGCGGCCAGAGCGCTCAGGCTTCGCCGGCAGGCTGGCTCAGCTGCTCGTCCTGCTGGGCGCGCTGCTGCATGTAGATGCCGCCAAAATCGATCGGCTCGAGGAGTAGAGGCGGGAAGCCGCCGTCGCGGATGGCATCGGCCAGCACGCGGCGGGCGAAGGGGAACAGGATGCGCGGTGCTTCGCCAAGCAGGAACGGATCGATCTGATCCTCGGGAATGTTACGAAGGCCGAACAAGCCCGCATAGGAAAGATCGACGAGGAACGCGACCTGGGCTTCGGCCTGAGCGCGGACTTCGATCTTGAGCACCACTTCATAGACGTCCTCAGCAACCTTGCCCGAGCCGATGTTGAACTGGACGTCGATCGCGGGCTGGACGTTGTTCTGGTAGATCGCCGGTGCGTTCGGATTCTCGAACGACAAGTCCTTCACATATTGGGAAAGAACGCCGACCGCGGGGCCGGTGTCTTCGCCATTCTGCGCGGGCTCGCCGAATTCGGCGATGGTGTCGTTCTCGGCCATTCGAAGATTCCTCTTTGATTCGGAAAGTTTCGCGCATGCTGCGCGTTTCGTCGCGTGCGCGCCTAGCAGGCGGGCGAAGGCGATTCAATTGTCCCGCGCATGCGGCACAGCATTTGAATAGCGCGGCGCTTGAGCTTATGTATCGGGCAACGAGACTGGAGGACCATGTTCTACGTAATCCTTTTCGCAATGGTTGCCGCCTTTCTGGCGCTCCGGCTCTATGCCGTTCTCGGCAAGCGCACGGGACATGAGCAGGCATTGCCCAAGCCCGCCGAAGAGCGCGTCGCGCTCGCCCCCGTGGCACGCACCATCGACGTGACCCCCGAGGTCCGCGACGGCGGCGCGCGGGCGATCGAGACGGGCGCCGAGAGCGGCCTTCGCGCAGTGATCGCCGCGGACTCGAGCTTCGATGTCGCGCAGTTCGTGGAAGGATCGAAATCGGCGTATCGCATGATCCTCGAGGCCTTCTGGAAGGGCGACGAGGAAACGCTTGCCTGGCTGGTCGAGGACGATGTTCGCGAAGGCTTCACCCAGGCGATCGCCGAGCGCCGCGAGGCCGGGCATGTGCTGGAGAATCGCCTGGTCGTGATCGATCGCGCGCTGATCACCGAGGCTTCGGTGGAGGGCAAGACCGCCCGGATCACGGTGCGCTTCGATGCCGATATCGCCGCGGTGACGCGCGATGCGGAGGGCAACCTCATCGCAGGCTCGATGAGCGACGCGGTCGAGACGCACGATAGCTGGACCTTTGCGCGCAACCTGCGCAGCGACGATCCCAATTGGAAGCTCGTCGAAACCGACGACGCCTGAACATAAGGCTGATTGTTATGCGGGCATGGGGGGTCGTCGCGGTTGCGGCGCTGTTGAGCGCTTGTTCGGGGACGGTGGTGCCGCATTCGGTCGAGCGAGGCCCTGGCCCAGCACCGGCTTATACGCCCGATCGCGCGCCCGAGCCCCAGTCACATGTGGCGGTTCGCCAGCCGATCCCGGCGACGCCGCTCGCCCCGATCACTGCGCCCGAGGCACCTGCCACGATCACCAGCGCCGCCAAAGCCGGAGTGGTTGCCGGGCCGCCAGTCGATACCCTGCCGATTTCGGACGGCAATGCCGCGCGTGCGCTTGAGGCTTTCAAGATCAGCTGCAATTCGCTCCAGAAGCGCAGCGACAATAGCGGGCTGACCCGCGGCAGCGACTGGGCTCCTGCCTGCACCGCTGCGAAGACGGCTTCTCCCCGCGATGCGCGGGCGTTCTTCTCGCGTTGGTTCGAGACAATCCAGGTCGCCGACGGCAAGGCCCATGCGACGGGCTATTACGAGCCGGAGATTGCTGGATCGCGCGAGCGCCGCCGCGGCTATGAAGTGCCGATCTATGGCCGCCCGAGTGACCTGGTCGATGTCGATCTTGGGGTATTCTCCAATGATCTGAAGGGCAAACGCATTCGCGGGCGCGTGGCGGGGCAGAGTTTCGTGCCCTATTATGAGCGCCGCGAGATCGAACAGGGCGCGATCCACGATCGCGCGCCGATCATTGCCTATGCCGCCGATCCGGTCGAAATCTTCTTTCTGCAGATCCAGGGTTCGGGGCGCCTTCGCCAGCCTGACGGCAGCGTGGTGCGGATCGGTTTCGCCAGCCAGAATGGCCGCGATTATACCGGTATCGGCGCGCTGATGCGCGACCGCGGGCTGCTCAAGCCCGGCGGCGCATCGATGCAGGGGATCATGGCCTACCTTCGTGAGCACCCTGAAGAGGGCCGCGAAATCATGTGGGAAAACAAGAGTTTCGTGTTTTTCCAGGAGCTGAAGGGGGCAGGGCCGCTGGGCTCGCTCGGGCTTCCGGTCACCGGAAATGCCAGCGCCGCAGTCGATCCGCGCTTCGTGCCGCTCGGCGGGCTCGTCTTCCTCTCAATGGACCGCGCCGAAGCCAATGGGCTGTGGGTGGCACAGGATACCGGCGGCGCAATCAAGGGCACCAACCGCGTCGACACCTTCTGGGGCGCGGGCGAGGACGCGCGCGCAATTGCCGGGGGGATGAACTCGCGTGGGACCGGCTGGCTGCTCGTGCCAGTGGGAACGCTCGCGCGGCTGACGGCTACGCCGTGAGGCGGCTGGCGTCGGAGGAAGCGGCGCTCTGGCAATTGGTGATCGCGAGCGTCAAGCCGATCGCGGGGCGGAAGGCCGAGCCGAAGCTAGTTCAGAGTCCGACGACTGCCGCGCCGGTTGCCAAACCCGCCGCCAAGCTGATGAAGGCAGCGCCGCCGCCCGCGCCGCCGCCGCCGCGGAGTGCGCAATCTGCCAACACGCTCGACGGCAGTTGGGACCGGCAGCTCTCACGCGGGCTGGTCTCGCCCGAGAGCGCGATCGATCTGCACGGGCATAGCCTTGCCTCGGCCTATGATCGGCTCGATCGCGGGCTGGAACAGGCAATCGCGCAGGGCGATCGCGTGCTGTTGCTGGTCACCGGGAAGCCGCCACGCGCCGAATCCGAGCGGCCGCATGCACGCGGCGCCATTCGCGCGGCGGTGGGCGATTGGCTCGCTTCGTCCCGGCATGCGAGCCGCATTGCGGCGGTGCGCAACGCGCATCCGCGCCATGGCGGGACCGGGGCTTTATATATTGTGCTCAGAAGACCCAATTTGAGCGGCCGCGGAAAACAATCTTAACCTCTATCTGCGATTTTTCCCGTTGCTGGTTCGGGCTTTTGGCCCGGGCGCGAAGGGGGATCGGCGGCAAAAGGTGGAAGGATTTTCGCTCAAGAGCCGTGCCATCGCCTTTGCGATGTGCGCCGGGGCGGTGGCGTTCATCCTGGCGCTGGCTGCGGCCTCGACTCCCGAGATGATCACCGTCGAATCGGCCGGTCGCGCGCTGATTGCCGCGATCGTTTGCGGGGCGATGTGCTGGGCTTCGGCCGAGCGCACGATTGCCTGCACCGCGGGATCGATCGACGCCGCGATCGAGCGCCTGTCCCAGGCAGCGAATGGCGATCTCGAAAGCGAGATCCCGCCCGAGGTGGGCGAGAACGTCCCCCAGCTCGCGCATGCGATGGAGGGGCTGTTCCGCCAGCTCCATTCGAACTTGGAAAGCGTCCAGCGGCTCGCAATGTTCGATCCGGTGACGTCGCTTGCCAACCGCACCAATTTCCGCCGCACCGCCGAGCGCGTGCTGGCCGACATGCCGCCGGGCGAGAATGCGGTGCTCTATTTCATCGATCTCGATCGCTTCAAGACAGTCAACGACACGCTGGGTCATGCGACCGGCGACGCATTGCTCGGCATGGTCGCCAATCGCCTGCGCGCAGTCGCCGACCGCTTTGCGGCCGAGGCGGGTGCACGGCCGCCGCTGATCGGGCGGCTGGCGGGCGACGAGTTCACGATGTTCTTTCCCGGACTTCAGAATCTAAAGGATGCCGAGCGGATCGGACGCGGCATCCTCTTCGCGCTATCGGAAAGCTTCGATCTGGCTGACCAGGAAGTGTCGATCGGCGCCTCGATCGGGATCGCGATGCGCCCCGAACACGGCACGACGCTGCACGATCTGATGCGGGCGGCCGACGCCGCGATGTATCACGCCAAGGCAATGGGCCGCGGCCGCGCCGAGCATTTCACCGATCAACTCGCCGCCGAGATCGCCGAACGCGCGCAATTGGAAAGCGACCTGCGCGAAGCAGTGGAGAAGGATCAGTTCGCATTGGTCTTCCAGCCGCAGGTCTCCGCCGTGGATGGCAGCATCGTCGGCGCAGAGGCGCTGCTGCGCTGGCGGCATCCCGATGGCCTGAAGATGCCGGGCGCCTTCCTGCAGCGCGCCGAGGAGACCGGGCTGATCGTCGAGATCGGCGAATGGGTGGTCAACAACGTCGCCGAGACGATTTCGCGCTGGGGCCGCTTGGGCATCGAGCAGCGGCTCGCAGTGAATATCAGTCAGCGCCAGATCGATCATGCCGGCTTCTTCCGCCGGCTGCGTGAAGCGATGCTGGCGGCGGCGGCGCCGGCCAAATTGCTCGAGCTCGAGATCACCGAGACGCTGGCGATGCATTGTTCGAGTGAAGTGATCGATGCGATCACGGCGCTGCGGGCGGACGGGGCCACTGTGGCGATCGACGATTTCGGCACCGGCTATTCCAATCTTGCGAGGCTGCGCGAGCTGCCGATCGACCGGATCAAGCTCGATCGCAGCGTGATCGAGCATGTCGCCGATCATGCCGAGGCGCGCGCCATTGCGCAGGCGATGATCGGGCTCGTCCATGGCCTTGGCTGTCAGGCGGTGGCCGAGGGGATCGAGAATAACGACCAGGCGGCGGTGCTCCGCGTGATCGGTTGCGATGTGCTCCAGGGCTATGCCGTGGCCCAGCCGATGGGCGAAGAAGCCTTCGTGACCTGGGTGCGCGGCGCAGTGCCGCGTCGGATCGCCTCCTAGGCCAAGGCGCGCCGCAGGACCTCCTCATAGACACCGGTCAATGCTTCCAGATCCTCCAGCGCGACGGCCTCGTCGAGCTTGTGCATCGTCGCGTTGATCAGCCCAAACTCTACCACCGGGCAGATTTTGGAAAGGAAGCGCGCGTCCGAGGTGCCCCCCGTGGTCGAGAGCTCGGCGGTCACGCCGAGCTTCGCTTCAATGGCTTCCGCTACGAGCGAGGAAAGTCTTCCCGGCTCGGTCAAGAACGCCTCGCCATAGACCCGACCGGTGACCGTCGAATCGGGTGCGTGGCGCAGGACGATTTCTTCGATCCGGGCGATCAGATCGGGGCCGCGCTGGAGATCGTTGAAGCGGATGCTGAGCCGCGCCGATGCCTGGGCGGGGATCACGTTGGTGGCGCGATTTCCGACTTCCAGGTCGATCATCTCGATGTTCGAGGGCTGGAACCAGTCATTGCCCTCATCGAGCGAGATCGCGTCAATCTCGGCCAGCGCGCGCACCAGCCGCGGCACGGGATTGTCGGCGAGATGGGGATAGGCGACATGGCCCTGCTGGCCGATTACGACCACGTCGATCACCGTCGATCCGCGGCGGCCGATCTTGATGGTGTCGCCGAGGCGCTGGGCAGAGGTAGGCTCGCCGACCAGGCACATATCCGGCCGGATGCCGCGTTCGGCCATGCGCTCAATCAGGCTGGGGGTGCCGAAGGTGGCGGGGCCTTCCTCGTCGCCGGTGATGATCATGGTGACCTGGCCCGATGGCACCCGCGCCGTGGCCGCGACGAAGGCGGCGATCGCGCCCTTCATGTCGACGGCGCCGCGGCCGTAGAGCAGTCCGCCGCGTATCTCCGGCTCGAACGCGCCGCTCGCCCAGCCGCTGCCGGGGGGGACGACATCGAGATGGCCGGCGAAGGCGAAATGCGTGCCTCCCTCGCCGCGGGTGGCGAGCAGATTCTCGACCGGGCCGTCGGGCGCCTCGCCCTCGACGAAGCGCTCGACCTTGAAGCCCAGTGGCAGCAACGCTGCTTCGAGCACGTCGAACACGCCGCCGCGCGCCGGAGTCACGCTTTCGGCGGCGATCAGCGCCTTGGTCAGTTCGATGGCGTCTGGCAAACAGGCCTCCCGTTCCGCTGGAGGTGGCATTGCCCAAGCTCGATCTCGATACAATCCCGCAGACCAATGCGACCGGCTATCCGCCCGAATATGCCGACGTCGTGCAGGGCCGCTGGTATCGGCGGCTGGCGCCGGCAAGCGGAGTCAGCGATTTCGGCTTCAGCCATGTGACGCTCAAGCCCGGTGCCTGGTCCGCGCAGCGGCATTGGCATGAGGGCGAGGACGAGTTCGTGGTGATGCTGAGCGGTGAGGCGGTGCTGGTCGACGATAGCGGCGAGGCGGTGATGCGGTCGGGCGATGTCGCGGCGTTTCCGAAGGGTGACGGCAATGGCCATGTCCTGCAGAACCGCAGCGACGCAGACTGCGTTTACATTGCCGTCGGCAAGCCCGGCACGACCGATTGCCACTATCCCGACGTGGACATGCATCTGACCGGCGGGCAGGGGTTTCGACGGAAGGACGGGAGCAGCTTCTAGCCCTCGGCGGGCAATTCGAACTGCTCGATGACCCAATCCTCTTCCTGCGCCCCGGCGATCCAATCTTGCATGAAGGGGTGCTGGAGCACCGCCAACATATAGGCCTGGGCGAAGCGGGGGGCAGGGAGCGAATAAGTGACCAGCCGCGTGACCACCGGCGCGAACATGATGTCTACCGCGCCGAACTCGCCGAACAGGAACTGGCCTTCGCCGCCGAAGCGGGCACGCGCCTGCGCCCATAACTCCATGATCCGGCCAAGTTCCTGCTGAACGTCGGCATCCGGGGTCTTGGGCGGATAGACATGGCGGATGTTCATGGTGTGCTTGCGGCGCAGCGCCGAGAAGCCCGAATGCATTTCGGCGGCCATCGAGCGGGCCATGGCGCGGCCGGCTTCGCTCTTCGGCCAGAATTTGTCGCCGCCGACCTTGTCGTTGAGATATTCGACGATCGCCAGACTGTCCCACACCACGGCTTCGCCATCCCACAGGATCGGCACCTTGCCCGAGGACGGCGCGAACTCGTCGCCCTCGCGGCGCTTGTCCCAATTCTCGTCGTAAAGCGGCACCACCACTTCCTCGAAGGGGACGCCCGATTGCTTGCACGCCAGCCAGCCGCGCAGCGACCAGGAGGAATAGGCTTTGTTGCCGATAATGAGCTTCATGCGCGCCGGGATAGCGGCGGGGCGGGGAGGGGGCAACCGAGCCGCAATGCTTGTCGAAGTTTAGCATTCTCAGGAGGTCTCAAGATCTAATCGCCATCAGAACATTTAGAGAACATTACAATAGCTTCGAGCCTGTAGGACAGCGAAATTTGCGTTTTCCTACATGAGGCATAGACATCATGTATATGCCTCATGATTTCCTTGCTTCGCCCTGTGCCTGCACCACGCTTCGAAAGGCCGCGCGTGCGGTCGGCAAGGCCTATGACGACGCACTTGCGCCGGCGGGGATGACCACCGCGCAATTCGCGATCCTGCGCCACGTTTCGCGCGGCGAGGGCGTACCGCTGAGCCGATTGGCCGAATCCTTGGTGATGGACCGCAGTTCGCTCTACCGCGCCATCGCCCCGCTAGAGGCAAAGGGCTGGCTGGCGCTCGACGCCGGACCGGGCAAGGCTAAATTGGCGGCGCTGACCGAGACGGGAAGAGCTGCGCTGGCCAAGGCGGAGCCGCATTGGGCAGGTGCGCAGAAGCATATCGTCGGGACGATGGGCGATGTCTGGGTCGGCCTCGAATTCTCGTTGAAGGCGATCACCCGCGTCGCGCAGGAGGTACGTTGATGAACGGGCTCCTGATGCGCCTGCCGGTCTCCGCGCGCGGCTATGCCGGCCTGGCAGCGGGAATCACTTTCATCGCCTTGCTGGTCTCGGCGGGGCTGCGCTCGGCGCCGAGCGTGATGATGCAGCCACTGGAGATGCATTTCGGCTGGGATCGCTCGACGACATCGACCGCGGCGGCGATCGGCATCTTCCTATACGGGCTGATCGGGCCGTTCGCGGCGGCGGTGATGCTGTCGTTCGGGATCCGCCGGACGATGCTGGCGGGCCTCGTCCTGATGTCGGTCTCGACCTTTGCCAGCCTGTGGATGACCGAGCCCTGGCAATATGTGCTTAGCTGGGGCGTGTTCTCGGGGGTCGGCAGCGGGGCGGTCGCTTCGGTGCTGGGCGCGGCGGTGGTCAATCGCTGGTTCGCGACCAGACAGGGCCTGGTGATGGGGATGCTGACCGCCAGCACTGCGACCGGCGCATTGGTGTTCCTGCCGATGCTGGCCTGGCTTTCGGAAGGGGGCGCTTGGCGGCCAGTGGCGCTGGCGGTGTCGATCGCGGCTGCGGCAGTGATTCCGTTGGTCTATCTATTCGTGCCCGAAAGCCCGGAGCATGTCGGCGTCCGGCGTTTTGGGGAGACCGAGGCGAGCGCGCCGCCGCTGGCGCTGAAACAGGCAGCGACCCCGGCGCTTGCGTTCACGGCGCTGTTCCGCGCTGCCAAGACGCCGATGTTCTGGTTGCTGTTCGGCACCTTCCTGGTCTGCGGGCTGACGACCAACGGACTGGTCGGCACGCATCTGATCGCTTTCTGCGGCGATCATGGCATTGCCCCAGTGCAGGCGGCGGGTTTGCTTTCGATGATGGGCCTGTTCGACTTGATCGGGACGACCGCTTCGGGCTGGCTGACCGACCGCTACGATCCGCGCAAATTGCTGTTCGTCTATTATGGCATCCGCGGACTTTCGCTGCTGGCGCTGCCTTTCCTCGATTTCAGCGCGAGCAGCTTGTTGCTGTTCTCGATCTTCTACGGGCTCGACTGGATCGCGACCGTGCCGCCGACGGTGAAGCTCGCCAATATGCATTTCGGCGAGCGCGACGCGCCGATCGTGTTCGGCTGGATCATGGTGGGGCACCAGATCGGCGCCGCGATCGCTGCATTCGGGGCGGGGGCGATCCGTTCCAGCTTCGGGACCTATACGCCGGCATTCCTGATCGCGGGCAGCTTTGGGCTGGTTGCAGCGGTGGCGATTCTTGCGGCGCGGGTTTCGAGGGAGCCCGTTGGGGTTCGGGTTTAGGTATTCTTCTGTTTTCCTCCCTCGCGGAGCGGGGGAGGGGGACCAGCGAAGTTGGGGGGAGGGGGCGTCACCGCAGGCGGTGCGCTGGCGGCCAGGCACCCTCCGTGAGCCTATGGCTGCCACCTCCCCCGCTTTGCGAGGGAGGATAGGAGTTATAGTCGCAGGTGGATGCCGCGGCGGTGTAGCGGGATCAGCATTGCGAGGACTATCAGGGTGACCGCGAGCGCATAGAGGAACGAGGCGAGCCAGGGATCGCCGACTGCACTTTGCAGCAGCGCGAAGGCCCAGGCTTGGAGGCCGAGCCGCATCCCCGCGAGGCCGATGAGCAGCGACAGGATGTAGCCGAGGATCGCATTCATTCCGAAGATCTGGAGCGGGGTTAGCGCGGCCCTGATCGCCGGGATGCGCGCGACGAGGACGCTGAGGATTAGGAGGAGCGCAGAGAGGCCTGAAGTGAGCAGGACGAAACTGGAGGTCCACAGCTTCTTGTTGAGCGGAAACCAGGGGTGGATCGCCAAGCCTGCGGCGATGAGGGCGATGCCACCGATGGCTATCCAGCGCAGGGCGCGCTTGGGGTCGCGCTTCCAGGCCAATGCGGCGAGGATACCGAGCAGGACGTTGGCGAGCGCGGGGATGGTCGAGAACAGGCCTTCGGGATCGTAGACGACATTGCCGGCGGCATCCTTACCGTGGCGCCAGATGTGCTGGGTGCCGACGAGCGTACGATCGACCCAGCCGGCGAGGTTGCCGCCGGGTGTGAGGTCGCCTCCCAGCGTCATCGCGGCCCAGTAGAAGGTTAGCGCCGCCGCGGCGGTTGCGGCGATGGCCCAGAAGCGGAGATGGGCGCGACCGTCGGCGGCGCGGCGCGCGGTGAGGATCGCAATGGTCGCGGTCAGGCCGTAGCACAGGCCGAGGCGGGGGAAGACGCCGAACAGGCGGAGATTGGCGAGATCGGGGCGGACCAGCAATTGCCAGGCCCAGCCGATCGCGATCAGCGCGAAGGTCCGCCACGCGACGCGCTTCCACAGCGCCGCATCGACCGTGCGAGGGAAGGACAGGCCGAGTGCCACGCCCATTGCGCAGAGAAAGGCGGGGAAGACGAGATCGGTGGGGGTGAAGCCGTGCCATTCGGCATGATCGAGCGGCCACCAGACATGCGCGCCCGAGCCGGGCGTGTTGACCAGGATCATGCCGGCGGCAGCGAGGCCGCGGAAGATGTCGAGGCCTTCGAGGCGCTGGGGTGGCGGGGTGGCCATTAGGGGGATGCTAGGCAGAGAACGTTCGGCTTGTCACGCCAAACACGGCTCCCGGCGAAGGCCGGAGCCCCGTTGCCGCGGTATGCGCGGGCGGGCGATCGATCTCCAATATGCGCCCCGTACTTGGGCCCCCGGCCTTCGCGCGGAGCCACATAGAGAGACGATCGGGGTCAGCCGATCGCCTCGAGTACGGCGGCGCGGAGTTCGGGGATGCCCATGCCCTTTTCGCTCGACGTCTGGATGATGTCGGGATGCGCGGCGGGGCGCTTGCGGGCTTCCTCGGCGGTCTGGCGCGTGATTTCGGCGAGGACGCTGGCCTTGATCTTGTCGGCCTTGGTCAGGACGATGCGGTAGCTGACCGCGGCAGTGTCGAGCATTTCAAGGATCTCGCGATCGACTTCCTTGATGCCGTGGCGCGCATCGATCAGCACCAAGGCGCGCTTGAGCGCCTGGCGGCCGCGCAGGAAATCGTTGACCAGATAGCGCCACTTGCGGACCATGTCCTTGGGCGCCTTGGCGAAACCATAGCCGGGCATGTCGACCAGCCGGAAAGCGAGGGGCTGCCCCACGTCGAAGTAATTGAGCTCCTGCGTGCGCCCTGGCGTGTTCGACGTGCGGGCGAGCGAATTGCGGCCGGTCAGCGCATTGAGCAGCGACGACTTGCCGACGTTCGATCGGCCCGCGAACGCGACTTCGGGCACTACCGGATCGGGCAGATGCTCGAGCGCGGGCGCGGACTTCAGGAACGTGACCGGGCCGGCGAAGGTCTTTCGCGCGGCCTCGATCTGGTCTTCGTCGAACGCGTCGGTCACTTCGCCTTCGCTTCCTTCTTGGGCAGCGGCTCCTTCAGCCCCGGATGCCTCGAATAGAGCCAGCGCTGCTGGAGGATGGTGATCACGTTCGAGGTGATCCAGTAGACCTGAAGGCCGACCGCGAAGGGCGCCATCACGAACATCAGCATCCACGGCATGATCGCGAAGATCTGCTTCTGCATCTCGTCCATCGGCGCCGGATTGAGCTTGATCTGATAGTACATCGACACGCCGAGCAGGATCGGGATCACGCCGATCGCGATGAAGCTGGGGGGCGTGAAGGGGAGCAGACCGAACAGGTTGAGCGGAGTCAGCGGATCGGGCGCGGACAGATCCCTGATCCACAATGCAAAGGGCTGGTGGCGCATTTCGATCGTCAGCAGCAGCACCTTGTACAGCGCGTACATGATCGGGATCTGGAGGAGGAGCGGAAGGCAGCCCGCGAGCGGATTGACCTTCTCTTCCTTGTAGAGCTTCATGATCTCCTGCTGCTGGCGCTGCTTGTCGTCCTTGTGCCGCTCCTGCAGCGCCTTCATCTTGGGCTGGATGGCGCGCATATTGGCCATCGACTGGAACTGCTTGTTGGCGATCGGGAAGAGCAACAGGCGGATCGTGATCGTCAGGCAGATGATCGCGACGCCGAAGTTTCCGATCATGCGGAACAGCCAGTCGAGATAGTAGAAGATCGGCTTTTCGAGGATTTCGAACCAGCCCCAATCGATCGACTTGCCGAACTTGGTGACGCCGGCGGCCTCATAGGTGTCGATCAGCGCGGTTTCCTTGGCACCGGCGAAGAAGCGGCTGGTGTGGCTGATCTGCTTGCCGGGCTGGAGCAATTGCGGGTTGCGCGTGAAATCGGCCTGATAGGCCCCGTTGGGCGCGCCGCGGAACTTGCCGGCGACGACTGCAGATTGATCGGGCACCAAGGCGGTCAGCCAATATTTGTCGGTAAAGCCGAGCCAAGTGTGACTCGAGGTGAAGTCGATAGCCTTCTGGCCATCGAGATGGCTGAAATTGACGTCGTAATCGGCGGCATCGTTATGCACCGACATCGGGCCGACATGGACCGTCCAGCTGTCGGGCTCCTTGAAGACGCCGCTGCGATAGACGAGGCCGTAAGGCGCGACCGGGACGACGCCGGTGCCGACATTCGCCACCGTCTGCTTGACGGTGAACATGTATTTCTCGTCGACCGCGAGCTCGATGCGGAAGACCTGGCCCTGGCCGTTGGCGGCCGAGAGCGTGACCGGCTTTCCGGGCGAGAGCACGGGGCCGCTGGTCTGCCAGACGGTATCCGGTGTCGGCGGCTTGAGGCCGTCGTCACGCCAGCCGAAGCCGGCGAAATAGGCGTCCTGCGTGCCCGCCGGCGAGAGCAGGCGGATCGAGGCGGAGCCCTTGGCGATGGTTTCCGGATAGCGGGCGAGGACGAGATCGTCGATCCGCGCGCCCTTGAGGTTAATCGAGCCCCTGAGCGCAGGCGTGTCGATCAGAACGCGCGGGCTTTCCTTGAGCACGAGGCCGCGATCGCGGATAGCCTTGGGCGTATCGGCAGTCGGATCGGCCTTGGGATCGACGACGGGCGTGGTCTTGCCGCCCTCGATCTTGGTCGGCGCAGGGTTCTGCGCGGGGAATACCCAATGCGCGATCGTCGGCCAGCCGAACAGGATCGCTGCGGCCAGCACCGCGAACAGCAGGAAATTCTTCTGGTCTTCTTTCACCGATATTCCCCGGAATGCTTACGGTACGGGATCATGGCCGCAGCCGCCCCATGGATTGCAGCGCAGGATGCGCTTCAGCGCAAGCCACCCGCCCTTGAGCGCCCCATAGCGGCGAAGCGCAGTGATTGCATAGGCCGAACAGCTGGGCTGGTAGCGGCAGCTGGGCGGCAGGATCAGCGAAGGCCCGAGCTGCCAGCCGCGCGCGACGAGAATGAGGAGGCGAGCGATCATTAGATTCCCCTCCCTGCAAGGGAGGGGAGCAAGAAGGGCGCGCTACTCACCTTTTCACCTTCGCCAGCGCCTTGGCCAGTTCGGCTTTCAGCGCGGCATAATCGCGCTCGATTCCCGAATTGCGCCCGATCAAAATATGATCGGCACCGGGCAGGCCCTCTGCGGGCAGCACTTCGCGGGCGAGCATGCGAAAACGCCGCTTCATCCGATTGCGGATGACGGCGTTGCCGACTTTCTTGGAAACGGTGATGCCGATCCGCATGACCGAATCATTATCGCCCCGCGCGCGCACGAGCAGGACGAAGCCGGGCATGGGCGCCCGCTTGCCGCTATTCGCTGCGAGATAGTCCTTGCGCTGCGTCAGCCGCGCAACCGCGGTCGGGATTACGCCGACAGCTTCTTGCGGCCGCGGGCGCGACGGGCGTGAATTACCTTGCGGCCGCCCGGAGTCGCCATCCGCGAGCGGAAGCCGTGCCGGCGCGCACGCACCAGGTTGCTCGGCTGAAAAGTCCGCTTCATCGCTCATCCTCGAGTATCTAGAACGTAAAAGGGCCACCACAGATGGCGGCCGCTGGTCGGGTGCCCATAGAGGCAGGTTCGCACCAAGTCAACGTGACTCCTGGGGGAAACCGAGCATTGCCGCCTCGGCCTGTGCCATCGCCGCGTCCTTTTCGCGCTGCTGGCGGCGGCGGAAGCTGCGCCGGCGGAGCGCCATATCGGCGTAATGACCGACTCGCGGCCAATGCCGTTTGAAGCGCGCAAACCGCTTTCGCGCCCAGCCCGAATTCTGGAGGATGAGCATCAGCCCGCCGCCAAAGACAAGGATGCCGCCCGGTCCCGGTATCGGACCTACCAGAGGAGTGAGGCAGATCAGCACGATACCGCTCACCAGCAAGGCGATCCGGATCACGGGGCTGCGGCGTCCTTTCCTCTCCATGGAGGGGGAAGTGGGGACTGTGTGTTGCTCATGCAAGACGGTGCTTTGTTCAGGCATCGCGCAATAACGCATGTTGGGCGCGCATGGTGCCGAACGCGCCATTGCCTCCATTTCGGATCGAAGCCGTTCCGCATCGGATAAAAGCGATTATGCTCGGCCGCCAAGGGGGAGGCGGGCTTGGTCGCGAGCGTATCGACGGTTGCGTATCTCGGACTGGAAGCCCGCGCGGTCGAGGTGCAGTGCAACCTTGTCGCCGGGCTGCCCAAGTTCGTCGTGGTCGGGCTGCCCGACAAGGCCGTGGCGGAGAGCCGCGAGCGCGTGCGCGCGGCGATGGCCGCGATCGGACTGGCACTGCCACCCAAGCACATCGTCCTCAATCTCTCGCCGGCCGATTTGCCCAAGGAAGGATCGCATTTCGACTTGCCAATCGCGCTGGCGCTGCTTGGCGCGATGGGCGTGGTCGATGCCGAGACACTGGCTGGCTATGTCGTGGTTGGCGAGCTGGCGCTGGACGGGCGGATCGCGCCTTCGCCGGGCGTACTACTCGCGGCGCTGCATGCTTCGGAGGCCGGCAAGGGGCTGGTCTGCCCGGTCGCGCAGGGGCCGGAGGCGGCCTGGGCGGGGCAGGTCGAGGTGATCGCCGCGCCGGATCTCATCGCCTTGCTCAATCACTTCAAGGGCAACCAGCTGATCGCAGCGCCGCCGCCGGGCGAGGCCGATGCACCGAATCACGGTCCGGATCTCGCGCAGGTTAAGGGGCAGGAGACCGCCAAGCGCGCGCTCGAGATCGCGGCGGCGGGCGGGCATAATATGATCATGGTCGGGCCGCCGGGGGCGGGGAAGTCGCTGCTGGCTTCGTGCCTGCCTGGGATCTTACCGCCGCTGGACGCTGCAGAGGCGCTGGAAGTGTCGATGGTCGCCTCGGTCGCTGGGATGCTGGAGGGAGGGCGGCTGACCCGCACCCGGCCGTTCCGCAGCCCGCACCACAGCGCATCGATGGCGGCGCTCACCGGGGGCGGGCTCAAGGTCAAGCCGGGCGAAGTCAGCCTGGCGCATCTGGGGGTGCTGTTTCTCGACGAGCTTCCCGAATTCCAGCGCGCGGTGCTCGATTCGCTGCGCCAGCCGCTGGAGGCGGGGGTGGTGAGCGTGGCGCGGGCGAATGCGCATGTGACCTTCCCGGCGCGGGTCCAGCTGATCGCAGCGATGAATCCGTGCCGCTGCGGGCATCTCGGCGATCCGGCGCTGGCCTGTGCCCGCGCGCCGCGTTGCGCTGCGGATTACCAGGCCAAGGTATCGGGGCCGTTGCTCGATCGGATCGATTTGCATGTCGAAGTGCAGCCGGTCACCGCCGCCGATCTGGTGCTGCCGCCGCCTGGCGAGGGATCGCGGGAAGTTGCCGCGCGCGTCGCCGAAGCGCGGGCGGTCCAGCAGCGGCGTTATGCCGGCACCAAGATGCGCACCAATGCCGAAGCCGAAGGCGATGCCTTGCCCGTGCCCGACGATCCCGGCCGCAAGCTGCTCGCCCAGGCTGCGGAGGCGATGCGCCTGTCCGCGCGGGGCTATACGCGGGTGCTACGCGTGGCGCAGACGATCGCCGATCTGGCGGGCGCGGAGGGCGTGGGGCGGATCCACGTGGCCGAGGCGCTGAGCTATCGGCGGCAGGCGCCGCGCAGCTGAGAAACCTGGCGGGCTGGCGAACGTTCGGCTGCAATGGCGGACGAGCGCGAAGAGCATGAGCCCGAGGTCGATCTTTCCGAAAAGGAGGAGGATCAGGTCGAGGAGCGCCGGTCGACTGCCTCTCGCGTCGTCCACGAAGTCATCCGCCGCCAGGGCGACGATGAACTCGATCGCCCCGCGCTCTCGCTGATGTGGTCGGGGCTGGCCGGCGGGCTGGCAATCAGCGCTTCGCTGCTCGGCAAGAGCCTGTTCGAATCGCATTTGCCCGACGCGCAGTGGCGGATTGCGGTTTCGAGTATCGGCTATGCGCTCGGCTTCCTGATCGTCATCCTGGGGCGGCTGCAATTGTTCACCGAAAGCACGCTCTCGGCCGTCATCCCGGTCGCGACCCAGCCGAGCGGCGCCAATCTGGTTCGCATGCTGCGGCTGTGGGCCATCGTCTTCCTGGCCAACATGGCGGGGACGTTGATGATCGCCTGGCTGGCGCACGGCAATTGGATCGGGACGCCGGAAGTTTCCGCCGCGATGCTGGAGACTTCGCGCGAGGCGCTCAAGCATCAGGGCTGGGCTGGATTGCGCGCCGGAATCCCTGCGGGCTTTCTGATCGCCGCAGTCGCCTGGGCGCTGCCCGCGGGGCGGCGGCAGGAATTCCTGATCATATTGTTCTTCACTTATTTCATTTCGCTCGGCGGCTTCGCGCATGTGATCGCGGGATCGGGCGAGGCATGGCTGCTATGGCTCGCGGGCGAGATTACGCTCGGCACGGCAGTGGGCGGGCTGATTGCACCTGCGCTGATCGGAAATATCCTGGGCGGCACGGTCATGTTCGCATTGCTCGCGCATGCGCAGGTGCACAACGAGCTTTAGGCGGCTTGCCCCGCAAGGCCGCTTGCTTTAGCGAACCCGGCGCTGCCCCTGTGGTGAAATTGGTAGACGCGTTCGACTCAAAATCGAATGCCGCAAGGCGTGCTGGTTCGAGTCCGGCCAGGGGCACCATTTTCCGGTCATATCAAGCCCCGTCGGGCGGAGCCCGCGTGAACGCCAGGCTCGCGACCATCAGCGGTTCGTTGGGCCGGTCGGTCAATGTCGAATAGGCCGTGACTGCGATTTCCCAGAAGCCGTCCGTTGGCGGGGCCCATTGTGTCGCCCAATCGTCGATGAAGCGGGTGATGTCCGCGGCCAGCGTTCCCGGATAATTGGCATCGGGATCGTAGACGAGCGGCAAGCGTAGCGGCAGGCTGGGCGAAATCGCCTCGGATCCCGCACGTGCCTCGATTGATACCGTTTCGAGCGACATGGTTCCGTCGGTCAGCAATGCGGCCAGGACTTGCGCCAGGGAGCTTACACCGACCCCCTCCCAATCCCCGGCGGGGAAGGGCGCGGCGAAGGTGAGATAGGGGGCGACGGTGACCGGGAAGGTCAGTGGCGGCGCGCGATAGACGAAGTCGTCGAGGATCGCCGGGCCGTCCGGTCCGAGCAGCGCCGCGTTGCGGAGAATGGCGATCGCGCCAACTGCCTCTTGATGGCTGGCGACATGCAGGCCGCCGATCGAGACATGATAGGTGATGCTGGCGCCGATCGGGATCGTCACGCTGGGCGGGAAGCCATAGGTGCAGCTGGTTGCGCTGCTTTCAAGGACGAGGAGTTGGTGCGCCAGGCCGCCGGCATCGACGGCGATCATCGGCCATTCGGCGACTTGCCCGGCGACCGCGGGCTGGAGGATCAATTGATCGTAGAAGCTGGGGCCGTGCTCGAGCGTCGCGATGAAACCGAGGCCGAAGACGGTGGGCGGCGCGCTTTCGGAGACGGCGCCGATGCGGAAGAGGCGGGCGACACGCGAATCGCGTGCGGTGTCGGGCCAGTGGCTTGCCCATTGGGCTGTGACCAGGCTGACCTGTTGGGCGAAATCCTGGGCGCCGGTCGCGACATCCGCGCCCGCCAGATCGGCCCAGATCGACGCGCGCTGCGATTGATAGGTGGCGAGCGCCTCGAACAGGCCGGCATCGACCGGGACCGGCTTCCACGGATCCTGCGACTGATTGAAGACCGCGCCGAACACGATCTGGTCCTGCGGCGCCGCGGCATAGCTGAAGCTGAGATCGAAGGCCCAATAAGGCGCGCCTTGCCAGCCGGCCGGGGCACGGGGATCGCTGCGTGTCGATTGCGACAGGGGGAGCGGGGCGGCCGGATAGCTGCGCGCCAGCACCGGAACCCGCGGCGTGCCAAGCGCAATCGAGAAGCCGGGCGGCGGATTCTGGGTCAGCGGCCGCACGAACGACAGCCACTGCGAGTCCTCATATCCCGTCGCCTGGATCTTCTCGATGCCGAATTCGATTTCGGGGAAAGTGGCTTGGATCGTCAGATCGACCGCCGGGTTCGATCCGGGCGTGATCGTGGCGGCAAGCGAGACGAAGGGCTTTGTGCCGCTGAAATCGATCGTATCGCCGCCCAGGATCGTCCGGCTCGATATTGCGGTCTGCGCGGGACCCACACTGTTGAGCTGGGGCGTGAGCGGGATGCGGATATTGGATTGCCCCGCGGGCGCCGTCGCCGTGACAGGATATTGCACCACGGCGCTCCAGTCCCAGGCCGATGGCAGCGCACTCAGCAGTTTCTGCTCGAGCTTGGCGCGCGCCGCAGTGCGGGCGGGCGATGCGCCGGCAGTGAACATGTTCTCCAGCCCGGCGGCGACGGCGGTGGCTAGCTGCGCCTTGGATGCGAGCACCGCGGCATAGGAAGCCGCGGATGCGTCGTAGGTGGCAAATGCCTGGCCCGCTTCGAGGAAGGTGCCGATATCGGCGAGGAAGCCCTTCGCCCAGGTTTCGACATCGGCGTTGCGGATGTCGACGGTCTGCGCGCCGCCGCCGAGCTTGGCGCGCTGGGCGAGCGAGACCGAATCGCGCGAGACCGGTTGCGGGTAAAGCGGGCGCAGGCCGTAAAGCGCGGCGGGCCCAGCGACCGAAACCTGGCTGAGTTCGTCTGCGCCGAACGACACTGCCCAGAGCCGCGCACGCGCCGAGCCGGTTGTATCGGGGGCACCGCTGCACACGCGGAGTTGCGGCAATGCGGTTTCCAATGCGGCGGCGAAATCGTTGAAATTGAGCGATGGCGGGGCGTTGCCGGTCGGCCCCGTCGGGGTCGCCTTGGGTGAGATCTGGACGGTCGCGCAGTGCGATGCGTCGCTGTTGACGAGCAAGCTGGGCTCGACCAGCCGGCTATCTCGGGCGAGACTGATTGAGGCGGTCAGCGCGAAGATTGGTTGCGGATATTGGGCGTTAGGCGTGAGTGGCTCGATCAGATCGATCGGCTGGGGCGGCAGCAGCAATTTGGCGCCGGCGGCGACGATCGGCTGAGTCAGGCAGGTATCGAGCAACGCGCCGATCGAGGTGGCGATGCCCTGAAGCGCGAAGGCGGAGACAATCCCCGCCAGCGAATAGCCGGCCAGGTTTCCAGGCTTGCCGTCGGCGGGTACGGTTTTGCCGCCCAGCGTGAACACTGTGTCGGGCTTGATCCACCCGGCAAAGCCCGCATTGGCGAGCGCCAGCGACTTGCCGTCCAGCCGGTACTTGGCGGCGAGGCTGGTCAGATCAATGGCGGTCGCGGTCGTCGCCATCGGGCACAGCAGCATCGCGCCCGCCGACAGGATGTCCGTTGTTCCGCCGATCGCGGTGGCGAGGTCGGTTGGCGTGGCGGGCGTGGTGAAGCGCGCGGCGAGGGAGGCGAAGGAGTCGCCTTTCTGAGTGGCGGCGTGGGCGGTGCCGATGGTCACGTCGATTCCCGCAGTCAGCGTTGCCGGCATGTCCCAATTCGCGGTCACCAGGCTCAGCGGAGTTGCAGCGTCGAACAGCAGGGCCAGTGCGGTCAGCGTATCGCCGGTCCGGAGGATATAAGGCGTAAGCGTGCTCGCCGGAATGGCGGCGACGCCGGGGAGGACGAACTGGGCGGTATCGACCGGTGCCGCGGACCAATAAGCGAGCAACTGCTCGATGCTGACTGCGTGCACCGAGGCGAGCTGGGCTAGCGGGCGGGCAAAATCGTCGGCGGCTGGCGCCTGCTCCTGGACGAAGATCGGCGTCCCCGCCGGGAAAAGATTGGCTGTGGCGATGTTGACCGGTGCCAATTCCGCCTGAGTCGCGCCGCTGTGGTTTGCCGCCAAGGTGTCGCCGGGCTGGGTGATGTACGTCGCGACAGCGAGGGGCGCCTTGTCGGCGAGCAGGCCGGGCACATCGGCATTGGTACGCGCGAGGCCGAGCAACTGGGTCGGCGTGCCATGGCTCGAAAACCAGGTGACGATTGCGTCGAGCGTGTTCAGCGCGGCGCTGGTCGTCACGGTCGCCGTGCCCGAGGTCATGACGATCCCCGGCGCGAGGCTTGGCAAAGCGGAGGAGGCGGTGGCCAGCCCGGCGACGCTGCAGCCGAAGCGAACTGCGGCCGCGGTCAGGGTGCGCTGATCGTCGGGAAGGCCAGCGGGGAGCGCCGCCTGTTTGGCCGGAGTCGGCAGGGCAATCTCGATCGCGGGCGATAGCGGCAGATCGGCGTTGAGCAGCGACGCCAGGGCGGAGGCCGCCAAGGTGCCGCACAAATCGGTCGCGGACTTGCCTTGCGCGGCGAGCGCGAAGACCGGAATTTGCAGCGCATGCGACAGCGCAGTGAGCGTGAGCGCGCCGTTGACGGCAGCCAGATCGGCATAGTCCATGCCGTAAGTGGTGCAGATCCCGCCGATCGTCGCGCAGCTCGCCGCGGCCTGCACGTCGGTCATCTGCGCCGCGGCGTCGAGATAGGCATAGGCGCCGCCGACGAATGTCTTGAGCTGCGCGAGGTCCAGCGCGATCGGCGGCGCGGGATGTCCCTGGCTGTCGGGCGCCTGGAGACTGCTGGTCAGCGTGGCGGTGAAATCGGGGCGATGCAGCTGGTACCAGGCCTGGGCATATTGATCGCGGTGGCGCTGGATCGTGGGGACAAGCGTGCTCGGCATCTGCGACCGCGCGGGGCTGTAGGCGGAGAGCTGGAGCTCGACGCGGACGTCCAGCTGCGGATCGGCCGCAGTTCCGGATACTGCGAAGGTCGAGGCTGCCGACGGCCATTGCGCGATACCGGGGACAGGATCGGTGTAAAGCGAGGGCAGGACGATCGTGTAGGCGGCGGCTGGTGGCGCGGGGGCGGCCAGCGATGCCAGCGTATCGTCAGGCGCGCCCTGGGTGGCGTTGCCATGGACGTCCTGGAACCACAATTCGACCGAGGCGGCGGCCGCTGCGGGCGGGTTCGCCGCACTGTCGAGCACGATCGCGGCATAGGGATCGTCGCCTGGAGCGGGCAGACCGGGCACCGCAGGGGCGGTTGGTTGGGCGGCGTAACGGTGCAGAGGCAGCGTCGCCGAATAATACCATTGCGGGCTGCCATTGGACTGGATGCTTTGCGGGGCGATCGGCAGGCCGATCTCGCTGGCGACGAAATTGTCCGACGCGGCGAGCCTATAGCCGAGGAGCTGGAAAAGCTGCTGGGTGAGCAATTGCGAATCAGTGGTCACCGTGCCGTCCGCGGCGCGGGTGGGGCCGCCAACCGGCTGCGCCGTGGTCATCTCGAACGCCGCCTTGCCGGTGGCTATCACCGGCAGCGCGCGATCGAAGGCGGGAAGCGTGCTCTGGACGAAGACATGGCTCGTCGCGGGGGCGACCTGATCGCCGATAATCGCGTAATTGTGATAGGATTGCAGGGTCTGCTGGCCCTTAGCGGATTGGCCGGGTTGGGCGACCAGCAGGGTCAGCGCTGCGCGGCCGTTGCTGCCGAAGATCGAATCCGGCAGGCCCTGCTTGTCGGCGGTGCCGATGCGCAGCCAGAAGCCGCCGCCGCCGACCATGCTGCATTCCCAGACCAGCTGGAGAAAATCATTGGCGTTCGTGATCGGTGCCGCGGATGGGGCGGCCGGCACCGGAGCGCCAAGCAGATCGGACGCGTCGCGGCTCTCAGTCGAGAGATTGGACTGGAGCAGTACCGTCGTGTCGCCGCCTAGCGCCGGGGAGGCCAGGCCGGTGGGGGTGCCGCCGCTGCCGGGGGGCAGATAGAGGAGTTCGATGGCGAGCCCGGTGCCGTGCTGCCACAAATCGAGCAGCAGCTCGCGCTGGCTGCTGTCCACCGTCAGCAATTCATAGATTTCGGGGGTCCCGGTCTTGCGGATGGTGACGTCGAGCCGCGTCGCGAAGCACCAGCTTGCGATCGCCGTGGAGGGCGTGCCGGGCGCCGCCTGTGGATCGATCTGCTGGAGGGACAGCGGATTGTCGCCCGGCGTACTGCTATTGGCAGTCAGCAGCGTATCGGGCAGCGGCCACAGCCCGGGGACGGCGCCACCGGTGGGCGCTGCACCCAACAGATCGGCGGGCCAGCTCGCAACCAGCCACAATAGGCGCTGCGACAGATTCCACGCGGTCGGCGTCTGCTTCGTCAGCGGCATCGCGCTGGCGGGGGTGCCCGCGGGCACGAAGCTGGGGGCGAGGATCGCATCGGGGGTGTGCTGCGATACGTCGGCAGCGGAAAGCCCCGTCGTCATCGCTTCCCCGCCCGAGCCGAAGGTCACCCAGGGCTGTCCGGCCTCGGAGAAACCGAAGCTGGCGCGATAGGCAAAGTTGGGATCGCCGGTGACGGCGAATTGCGAGAGCTCCGCCTGCAGCCCGTTGAGCTCGGAGAAGCCCGCAAGCGTGGCAGACATGCCGCTGCCGTCAGTCGTGGGGGCGGGGACGCGCAGCCCCTGGAGCATGAAGCGCGACAGCTGCCCGCGGATGCGCGCGCCGCCTTGCGCGATCGTCGCCGCGACCAGCGCGTCGGCCGGGAGCGAGGCGGCATGGGCGACCGACACCAGTACATTGGGCGCGAACACACCCTCGAGCGCGCCGATCCGCTGGCCGACGGCTTCGAGCGAGAGCCCGTAATCGGTCGCGATCGTCTGCAGCATGGCGCCGAGGGGGATGTTGCGGATGCTTTCGGGTGGGGTCACCGTCCGCAGCGGCGCGAGTATCTTCGCTGGGCCTACGATCGACGCGAACACGGGATCGAAGCCGATCAGAAGCCGCGCAGAAAGCTGGCGCAGGCTTTCATTCGCCAGGGTGACCGTGGCGGTATCGGGCGGCAGCGCTACCGGTGTTCCCGGCTGGTTATGCGCGGCAAGCGCCGTTGCGAAGGCGGCAAAGCCCGGAGCGGCGGTAGGATCGATCACCAGGGCGACGGCACGGGCGATCCGCGACAGGGTGTCACCCTGGAACAGCGTCCATTGGCCCTTGCCGCCCTTCTGGTCGGTCGGCACCGGGATCGATGCCGGCGGCTGCTTGGGCGAACCGTCGCTATTCCATTGCAGGGTGGGATTGAGCGCCGCGATCTGCGTCGAGCACCAGGCGACGAGATCGGGGCGAACCACGCTGCCTGCCGGCGCCGTGTCGGTCAGCCGGACGAACAGGATCGCGGCGCGCGTGTCATTGTCGAGAGGAGCGCCTTCCGCCCAGAGATAGCCGGGCAGTGCCAGCGGCGCCTGCGGCTGGAGCAAATCGATGCGATCGGCGATGGCGGAGTCGCCAGTCGCCTGCAGCCAATCCGCGACCGTGCCACTGGTGATTGCGGCCAGCGTGTCGCCGGTGCCGATCTGCCACGGCAATGGCGCCAGATCGCACGGCACGGTCGTCGCGTGCGGATCGGCGGGATTGATGGTGAGGGCCAGGCCGGCATTTCCGGAGGCGATGGACTCCGGCGTGACGCCGACCGAGATCTGGATCGCTTGGCCCGGCTTGGTTTCCTCGAACAGGCTGCGCAGTTCGGGGTTCAGGAATATCAGTTCGTCCACCGTGACGCCGAACGAGGCAGCGGCGGCGTCGATCGTGTCGCCTGCGGTCTTCACATAGCTGTGGCTGGTCGCGGGGAATGTCGCTGCGACCGCGGCGAGCGAGCCGCCGGCGGGAATCGCGGTCTGCCAGGCGCCCGCGGCGGTGAGCGCCTCGCTCACGGCGGATTTCGCCATCATCAGGAAATAGGAACGGAAGGTCATCCGCGGGAAGGAATCGCTCGATGCGTTGACGCGTGCACCCACTGTCGCGGCATCGGGCGCGGGCGCGACACTGAGCGATGCGATCCACCTGGCGAGCGCGGTCTCATAGCCGGGGCCGATGGGGGTCTGGTTCCAATAGGTGATTGCGGGATTGGCAGCGCCGCCATCGGTGCGGGCGAATACCGGGAGCATCGGCAGCATTGTTCCCGATGCCTCGACCGTCGAGGAGAAATCGTGGAAGCAGAAGTCCACATTGTGGCTGAAGAATTCGCTGAGGGTGGTCCAGGTGAATGCGGCCTGGGTGTCTGCAGAACGCATCTGGACATCGAGTTCGGCAAGCATGCCGACATCTACCGAGTTCGTCATGCCCGCGGCGGCGAGGGCCCAGCGTAGCATCGCTTCGATCAGGGTATCGACCGGATCCTCGGCATTGGCGTTGGCGGGGAGCGTCGCAGTGATGAAGGTCATGATCGGCGGCGTTGCCGGCGCGGTGGGGGAGGGCGGCGTCCATTCGACAGCGGGGGATTCGAGCGTGATCGCAGAGGCGATCGTCATGTCGATCGTCCGCGAGGCGCTGAACACCGTCACGCTGCCCTTATTCCAGTTCAGCGCCAGCGCAGGCGCCTGCGCGCCCAGCAGGAAAGGCTGCTGCGCGAGGAAGCTGCGGTGCAGCGCGGCGACGGCCTGGCGCGCAGTGCGGCGCGGGCGCGCATAGATGCGATCGACCTGCGGGGGCGCGGCGCTGCTCGATCCGGATTGCAGGATCCACGGCGCATCGCTGTCGCTGCCGATCGTGAACGACAGATCGAGCTCCATGTGGAAATCGAACGAGACGTGGAAGAACAGGAAATGCACCGAGCAGCTGACCGATACTTCGGCATCGAGCTCGATCAGCGTGGCGCGATAGGCCTCCAGCACCACGGTCGCAGTCGCCTGGGCCGAGATCATCACCGAGGCCGAGATGATCCCAAAATCGACCGAGCCATAGACAGCGCCCGCGATCCCCACCGTCGCGCGGCAATAATAATACATGTCGGTCGGCTGCGAGGCGTCGGTGGGGTGGAACCAGGCGAGTGCGCCTTCGAAGATCGCCTCGATCTGGACATAGGCACCTGCCGAAAGCGGCCCCTTGTTGAAATCGCGCCCGATGCCGCCGGCAAAGCCGACTCCCGCCTCGATGATGGGTGCGAACCGGCCATTGGTGGCAACCGGCACGCGGCTCGATCCGCCGCTTTCGAGCACGCCGAAATAGATGCCGCCGCGGCCGAGGAACGGCCCCGCCTCGACGGTGAAGGCGCGCGAATAATCCCCGCCGCGCGGAAAGCCCAAATCGATCTCGAACCCGCCATCGGTGTATACATCGACATCGATGATCCCGAGCGTGACCGAGACTGCGCCCAGCTGGATCTGGCGATAGGCGTCGGGCAGGGTAAGCTCGACATGGAACACGCCGACATCGTTGCTCACCTTGCGATAGGTGAGGTCGATCGCGAGTCCGTTGAGCGCCTTCGCCTCGTCGCCGTTGAGGCCGACATGCAGCCCGTAAATCTGCGGATCGGCAAACACCATCTGGAGGCTGATGAACCCCATCAGGGTCATATCGACACCGGCAAGCCAGCCCATGTCCGGATCGAAGCAGCCCGCTAGCGGGTTCGACTGACCGTCCGCCGGCAGGATGATGTGCTGCATATCGCTCAGCACAATAGGGATGGTGGTGGGCGTGCCGCCCAGGCCAACATGCTGGCCGAGCCCGAGATAATGCACGTTGAGTAGTTGAGGCCCCTGGGCGGGCACGGTCGGAGGCGAATCGTTGATCGCATCCCAGCTGATCGGGTTTTCTTCGCCATAGGAGGTGCCAAGGAAATCGCCCTGGACTTCATAGCGCACTGAGCCGCCCGGCGCGTTCCGATCGTAGATCAGCCCGACGCGCTCGATATCGATGAAGCCAAGATCGAGCCCCACATCGATATCCACCGACAGGCGCGAATATTTGGGATCGATGGTGAAGCGCGCGCGCGACAGATCGATTTGGTTGAGCACGTCCCAGGGCGCATCGAGGGTGATATCGAGATTGGGGTCGATCATCGCGATCATGCGGGTGACGATATCGCCCAGCGTCAGCCCCGAAAGCGTGATGCGCACGGCATTGTGCATGCCGGTGCCGGTATCGTCGGGCATGGCGACGGTCACTGCGTCGAACGTTACCCCGTGCCAGAGGACCTCGAATTCCCACACCGCGGCGTCCGCAAACTCGACTCCGCACGACACGGTCAAGTCGCCAATGACGAAGCTGCCGGCCATGCCCTTGGTAACGGTGTCAGCGGTGTCGCGCTCGATATGCGCGCTTGCGTCGATCCGGATGTCGAATCCGAAAACGCTTTCCAGCGGCACCTGGCCCTGGATCGAGCCCTTGGCGGTATAGGGGTTGCCAGGTCCGGTCGAATAGCTGAGCCAGAGCGTGTCGATCTGGAGGGCCATATCGGTGAGCCAGCCGGGCGCCGTGTCCCCGGTAAGCGACTGGACGAAGTCGGCCACCGCAAGCACCTGCCCGGACGGAAGCCCGCCCGCGAAGGTCCAGCCGTCGGCCGACCCGGCATATTCGGCGGTTACCTCGAAGATCAGGGCGCCGTTGCCTTCCCCGAAGGTCAGGTCCGCCAGCACCATTCCGGTCGCGCCATTCTGGCTGACGTCGATCGTGGCTTCGAGCTGGGTGAGCGCGACTCCGCCGGCGATCGGGCAGTCGCCGGTCAGATCCATGCTGGCGGCGAATTCGCGCTCCTGCATTTCGGCACGCGCAGTGAAATTCGACAACTGGACCTTCCAGCCGGCCGGTAGCGTGGTGCCGGGCAGGATGTTCGACAGGAAGGCCCCGAAATCGACGGTCTCGCCCGGCAGTTGACTGATCGACAGGCTGAAGTCCGGCACTTCCGCGACGCAGGTGAGGGTCAGCTGGGCGCCGTCGGCATCGCCGAGCGCCACTGCGCCGTGCAATGCGCCCATCAGCGTGCTCGGCGTGTCGTCGCCGGCATGGGCATATTGAAGCACCGCGCCGACCTTGCTCACCTGGCCGATCTTGGGAATCGGGGGCTGCCAGGTCGCTTCGGACGCGACCGAGACGCCGATCCAGGCGAGCGAGGGCGCCTCGCCCGGACCGCCGGGATCGAGGCCGATTTGCATGCCCGCGAGGCCGAACGAGCCGAACAGGTCGAGGCCGGGAGGCAAGGTGACAAGGCCGGCCGCGTCGGGCCCGAGCAGTGCGGCGAGCTCGTCGAACCCCTGTTCGAGCGTGATCGGATCGGGGAACGTGATCGTGCCGGTCCAGAACGCGTCATTGTAGAGCAAAGGTACGGTGAGTACTGCGCCGCCAAGGCTTTGGCCGAGTTTCAGATAGAAGCTGGCGGCAGAGACCACGGGGCCCGACGTGCCGCCCTGCACGTCATATTCATTGCTCAGCTGCAGCCCGAAATCCGAGATGAAGCTGGGCAAAGTCACGTTGGATAGCGACGCGCCGAAAAGCGTGAAGCTCGCGCCGCTTTGCGGGCCCGACCAGGTGCCGCAAAGCGCGACCGAGCCGGAGATGGGAAGCGGAGCATAGGGAGCGAGGCTGTATGCGTCGCGCTTTTGATCGACTGCCATCGTGCCGGTGAAGGTTCCGGGCTGGCCGAGCGTGAGCACCGGATTGTCGATCACCAGCGATGCGAGCACGCTGGGTATGATCTGGACGTAGCCGTCCGGCCCCGCGACGCTGCTTTGCGGCTGGGTCGTGCCGAATATCTGGGCGATGGTCTGCGAAGTCTCTGCCTGCAGGTGCAGCTGCGCCGGCGCCTCCGCATCGGCACCGTGGGACAGAGTCGCCAGCCACGATCCGCCGCCGAGCTGCACGCGCCCCGACACTGCCTGCGATGCGCCGGGCGGGGCCTCGACCGGGGCGGGATCGTGGATCGTCAGTTCTTCCAGGCCAAGCTGGGGCGGGAGCCGGTCGAGCGCCGCGAAGCCGCTATTGCCGATGCGGATCGCGCCGCTCTTGTCGGGCTGGAGCTGGTCGATGCTCACAGCGCCAATCCCGGGCCGGGCACTGCGTTGGGCGCATGCTCGGCGACGGTGAGCGTGCCGCCGGCATATTTGTAGATGATGCGCTTCGCCGTGCCCGATTTGCCGTCGGCGTTCATCGCGACATAATTTGTGAAGACGCCCCATTTCGTGGATGTCTGCACGTACCGGTTCGCCCCCGTTTGATAGGAAACGATCCCATGCGTGGTCAGGTTCTTGGCGACGGTGCCCGTAAACAGCTGGAGCACGGCCATGTGCGGATGCTTGTAGTTGGTGAAAAAGCCGGCGCTTGCCCCGATCGTCTGGGGGGCGACAAAGCCGGCAAACCATTGGGCATAGGTGAAGACGCGACTCGCTGCAGGCGCATTATAATTGTCCGCGATGCTCTTGTGCGAGCCGTGATGCGGGACGCTGAGGACGAGACTGCCCGTGAGTTCGGCGGCGCGCGCCTCATTGCCCTTGAGCGATGCCACGGTCTTCGTCGTCGCGTCACCGGGGAGGAGGAACAGGCATTTGCTCGCGGCCACATCGACCACGCCAACCATCATCGACACGGTGTTGAGATGCATCGAATCCGGGCTGGCGACCGCCGCGGTGACAGTCGCGTTGCACATCACCGGCTTGAACGCGATTTCGGGATTGGTGGCGGGATAGACGGCAAGCGGGCCGAGCGCCCCCGCGGCGGCATAGGCCGATTGCTCGGTGATCGGGATGGCCAGCGTGGTTGTGGCGACCGCCTTGAGCTTGGCCACCGCGGCCGCGGCGTCGGTCTTGTAATTGTCGAGATTGCCGCCCCAGGCGAAGGTGCCGACGGTGAGCGGGGCGCCCTTTATCTGATAGATCGCCATCAGGGTCGGAAACAGGTTCCAGTGATCGCCGTCCTGATGCGAGATCACCACCAGATCGAAATCGGGCGTCTTGGGCGGATTGGCGGCCCGGTTGGCGTTGACGTATTTCACCATGAAATCGAGCGTGTCATGGATCGCGCTGGACCTCGCGGTGCCGAAATCGATCAGCGCGGAGAATTTGGTCGCCGCGCTTCCTGCGTCGGTGATCGTGACTAGGTTGCCCATGCCCTGATCGACGAACAGCATTGTGTAATAGACGTCACTAGCCACGACGGATGCTCCTCATGACTGTGGCGCCGGGGCGGTGCGCGAGGCGAGGCGGCGGCGGATGGAGCTGCGCGAGGGCGGGGATGATGCCGGCTCGACATAGCCGGCGAACCAGCCGAGCTTCGTGGCACCGTCACTGCCGGTGCCGCCCGTGATCAGCACGTTGATATGGCCTTTGGGAAAGCTGACGCCGAGGACATGCAGCCCGAAATCGCGCAGCCGCAGCAGATAGCCGAGCCCGCCGCCGTCCATTGTGTAGGTATCGAACTGGATCGCGCCGAAGCCGAGCTTCAATATGCCCTGCAGCGCGAGTTCAAAGCTGGTCAGCCCCGCGCCGGGCAATTGGACGCCCAGAAACACCGGTGGCTCCGCGGCATCGGCATCCACGCTCCACGCGGCGAGAACCTTTAGCGTGATGGTGATGTTCCCGCCGAGCGCGCCCAGCGTGCCCAAAGGCAGATCATATTCGAGCCCGTACCAGCTATCGCCCAGCCTGGCCTGCTGAACGCCGCAGCTTGCCGGATCATAGCCCAGCTCCTGAGGCGACTGGCCGGACGAAATGACGAAGCGCCCCACCGCGGCCGGCAGCCGCGCAGCTAGCCCGTCGGGTCGAGCGCTCGATCTCGCAGGGTCGATCGTCATGTCGTCGAGCACCAGTTGGAAGGTCGTGGTACCGTCGAGCGCGAAGGTCATCCGTACGATCAGCTTGGAGAAAGCAAGTCCGCTGCCGCCTGCGCTCGAATCCTCCTGCGCGTCAGGTGGGATGGCCGGAAGGGAGGACGTGTCACCCGGATCGACGGTTCCGATGACCCGCGCCGGACCGAAGGGCGTGTCGATCAGCGCCGCGTCTTCGAGATGCGGCGGAGGGGCCGGATCGGACGGCGCAGCGACCGGGCCGTAGCTGAACATGTCGAAGGCGCCGGGCGAGGGCTGGAACAACAATTGGCCGCTCAGCGTGAAATCGGTGACGATATGATCGGCATCGCCCGCCGCCGTATTTTGCGAAAGCGCGCAATGCTGGATATCCACGACGAACATCGCGCTGCCGAACAGCTGATAGCTGTTGTCCGCGTCCGAGCCGAAGCGATATCCAGTGCGAAGCGTGCCGTCGTCGCCCGCTTCCATCACCTTGACGCCGTCGAGCACCAGATTGTTGCCCACCGTCGTCGGATTCTTACGCGCGGATGCGCCGAACAGGCGATTGACGAACAGCTCGACCCGCCCGACGAAACTAGCGACTTGCGAGCGCTCGAAACCGATGGTCAGCTGCAGAGCCTTGAACTGGAAATCCTGCGCACTGGCCGGATCGAGCACCAGATCGCCAGGATCCTCATAGTCGATCACGCCGAACATCCGATCCGGCGACAGCGCCAGGTCAACGCCATCGACATTTACCAGCCCATGCTCGAACCCGATATGGTGGGCATAGAACAGCTCCTGCTTGATCCCGGCACGGATCGCCTGGAGGTCGGGCGGCAGCGTGTCGAGCGGCACCGCGGCATTGAGCATCAGCGTGCCGGTCCAGGTCGGCTCGATCAGCACGGTATCGAGGAAATGGTCGTAGGGCGTCTTCGCCGGGTTGGGCGCGGCGGCGCGGCGCTGCTCGGCGAGCGTAATAGCGGCGAGGAAGACCTGGCGGGTATCCTCGACCGTGCCGCCCGGAAGCGCCGCCGCTTCGGGCCAGGACGATGCCTGAAGCTGATCGATCCATTGGCGCAGCGAAGTCGTGCGGTCCATCTTGATGACCAACACGCCCTGCCGCGTCTCGGGCTGGCCGTCGCTGGTTTCGCTTGCCGGCGCGGCAGGCCAGGTTCTCGGCGCGAGCTCGAAGGTCCAGCCATCGACCACGGCCCGGAGATTGCCGGCGAGGCGCAACAGTACGTCCTGCTGCGCGTCATCGAGCGGCGTTGCGAGCGCCTTAAGCGCGGCGAGAAACAGCTGCTCGCTGGCATAAGACCCCTGCGTCAGCGGAGTAAGTTCGGCCCAGGCAGTGAAGGAAGCGAAGCAGGGCAGCTTCTCGTCCTGCAAGTCGGTCAGTTGCTGCGCGCTCAGGACATAGGGGATGGTCGCCGGGCCCTGTGCTGCGCCTGCTTGGGGCTGTCCAAGCACGACCGACGGATCGGCCAGCACCACGAAGGGGGCGGCGTTCTGCACGGCCTGCTGAAACGGCGCCGTCACCTGATCGAAGACGATGTCGGGCTGGGTGACGCCAGCGACATTGCCGAGCCCCATCCATTTCCAAATGCGCGGATTGTCGGGCTCGAACCCGACGATCAGGCCCTGCGGCGTCATTCCCCATGGCGGGAGCGGCGCCTCGGCGTGTGACGGGGCGGCGGCGGCGATCCCGGTCCGCGTGGCGCTCAGCCACTGCTCGACCTGGATCGCCTCGGCCTGCTCGGCGTCGCTCAGCCCGGCATAACCGAGCATCGGCATTGCGACTCCGGCCGGTATCGCGAGTTCGACCGAGACCGGAATGAGGAAGTTGGCGGGGTAATGCGTATTGCCGCCCGCGGTGTAGAATGGCGCGGCGTCGGGCTGCGAGCAATAGCCGGTGCCGCCGCTCCAGGCCCCGACTTCGAGCCAGGCGGTGGTCGCAAGCTCGGTCAGCGCCGCGCCGGGCGCGGGGCAGAAGGCAGGGCCGGTTGCGAAGCGGACCGTCTCGAAAGGCGGGCCCAGCACCTCGAGCGCCCCCATGCCGCAGACCAATGCGAGGTCCGCCTTGGCCGAGGCCGCACCGCCGGCGAGCGAGACCGAATAGTCGCCATCCAATGTCAGATAGCGACGGCACGGCGCATCCGTCGCGGCATCGGTTCGGATCGGTTGCTGTCCGAACGCCAGACCGCCCGCGCGTGCTGTGGCGTCGGTCCCGGTGGTGGGCGTCAGCGCGACCGGCCAGCCTTCGGGAGACAGGTAAGTCGACGTGAACGTCGGGGTGCCCTGGCCGCCTGCTCCGGGATCAGGAGGGAGAAACGAAAAGCGGCTGGCGGGCGGCTGGGCGGACGCGAGAAGATCGATCGGCTGAAGCGCTGCCCATAGCGTGGTCGTGCCGGCGGGCTGCTGGATTGTCGGCCGATCGAAGAACGAGACCTGCTGTGCTCCTTCCGCCCAGCCGTAGCGGATGCCTATCGAAAGCCGGTCGAAATCGGTGGGCGAACCGTCGCTGCCGTCATTGGGCAGATTGATCGCGAAGCTCAGGCAGCCGGCACCTGCGCCGCCAAGCGGGATAGCGGCGCGCTGGCCGACAAGCGGGTAAGTCGCGGGTGACGGCGTCACGGTCTCCGCCGCGAAGATCATCGGCCCCTGGAGCAGCAGCGCATCGCCGGCGGGGGAGGGAGCGAGCGAAGCCCCCTGCACATCGAGCACATAGCCCGCGAAATCGAATGCGATCGAAGCCGCCAGCGGAGTGGGGGTGCTGCCCGGAGTCACCGTCAGCGGCAGAACCGACACCATCCTGTCGCCGGTGGCATCGATAGTCACCCAAAGCATTCGCTGTCCGGCGCTCGGCCAGCCATTCGCGATCAGCCAGCCGCGAAGTTCCTGTTCGACAAGGGGAATGGCTGCTGCCTGGATCGGCGCGGATGCCGCGAAGAAGACACCCCCGCTGTCCGCCCAGACCTGCGCGAGCGACTGGGGGGAGGCGGTCAGGCTGGCGGGAAGGAAGCCGAAGGGCCGCGGCGTGGCGGCGTCGCTCGACCAATAAATGCTTGATCCAGCTGCCTTTGTGAAAATGGCGGCGGGCATCGCTTTATGAAATTCTGGCGAGACGGGCGAGGGTCACCATTGAATTCATGCGACACTTTGCCCCCTAACGCCGAGTCGATTGCGGCATATTAAAAGCAATTCTTCCATCAGCAACAAAATCGCGCGAAACTTTGCCTGTTATGGTGGAAAATAAACGCCCATTTTGGCTGGAGTTTACTGTGCGGTTTAGTTCGCTCTATATTCAATATCTTATACAGCATGGCGCTACGCGCAGGAGTGAGTGAACTCCGGGCGTCAGTTGCGTGCGCCACTGGGCCGCACGTCGGCTAGAATAATTTCCGCAGGGTAAGGGTGGCCGTCCGCCCGACCGGATCGAGATAATCCGGCTGGAAGCGGTTGGGGACACGGCCATTGCCGTCGCGCACGCGCTGGCGGCCGTCAGTCAGGTTGTTGATATCGATTCCGAGCCGCAGCTTCTGCGCCCAGGACTCGCGCTTCATCAAGCTGCCCACAGCCAAATAGCCGCCAAGATTGAGCTTGAGGATCGGCGCGAAGCGCAGGTCGGCGGCGGGATTGGGGCTGCGGATCCGGTTCGAGGCCTGGTACCAGCCATTGAAGGTCAGGCCGTGTCCCTGATAGTTTATCCCGCCGTAGAAATAGCCCTGGATGCGCGGCACGCCCCAG
The DNA here is from genome assembly GCF_979258125.1 of Sphingomonas sp. AC522. Lineage (NCBI taxonomy): Bacteria > Pseudomonadati > Pseudomonadota > Alphaproteobacteria > Sphingomonadales > Sphingomonadaceae > Sphingomonas > Sphingomonas sp. AC522. Next base: position 3,025,149 of record NZ_OZ409836.1, on the reverse strand, counting down.
CCGCGAACCGTGTCTCCGCGCAGCAGATCAAGTTCGGGCGTACCGGGGCGGAGCTGCAGCCGGTCGCTTATCTTGAAGCTGGGGCCGATCCCCGCATAATAACTCCCCTGTTGTGGAGACTGGGGCTTGGTGCCCGGGGCTGGGGGCGGGGGTGCCTTGCCGGCCTTTCCGTTGATGCTCACCGTCAAGTTGAGCGTGCGCTGCCGCTCGAGCGCGAGGTTGATCGGGCGATAGGCGACCGAGATCAGACGCCCCGCCGCGTCACGTGCGAAAAGATCGGGCAGGACCGCCTCCGTCTGCGGGGTGATGGCGTAGACCGTACCGGTCTGATCGCGGATCGTCGTTGCTTCATAGGTGGCGGCAAGGCGAAGTTCGCGCTTGCCGAAGGGCTTGTAGGTAAACGCCAGCGAACGCGTCACGCGGCGCTCGGCGGCGAGATCGGGATTGCCGCCGGCGAAGAGCGTTACCAGTTCGGTGCGGCCCGTGCCGTAATCGATGACGGGCACATTCTCGATGCGGGTCGCCGGGGCCAGCTGCTGGGTCATGTCCGGGGCAGTCGCGCTGTGCCGCAGGGTAGCAAGCAATTGCACGCCCTCGATCGGTCCCCAGGCAAGCCCAAGGGTCGTATCGGTAAGCGGGCCGAAACCGCTGACATGGCGGGCATTGACCGAAGCGTTGAGCGACAAATCGCCGATCAAGGGCAGCACCTTATCGCGGCGTGAGGTCAGCGGCACGTCGATCGAAACCCCGCCCTCGATTCGACCGCGACTCAGCTTAAGGTCCGACGGATTGGGGCCCCGCGAAATGGCCTGGGCACTGACCTGATCGGCTTCCACCGTGCCGGTGATCGTAACGCGGCCCGCCGGAAGCCGGATCGGCGCGTTGTTGATCACAGTCTTCGCGCCGATCGTGCGCGACCGCTGGCGCGTATCGTCGATCAGCCGCGCGGCCAGCAGCGAAGCATCGAGCGGCCCGAATGGATTGGCGCCGGCGGCGATCGCTTTGTTGGCAAGGGTTGAGTCGATGCCGCGATCGTTGCGGCTTGCGCTCAGCTTCTGGTCCAGAACGCCGGTAAAGTCCCAGCGCCATCCCGATATCGCACCGCGCAGCGTGACGCCGGCATGCAGCATGGTCGCGGATTCATTCTGCCGCATCAGCGCCGCTTCGGTGAGGTAGCGATTGAGAATCACAGGGCGCGTGAAGGGGGAATAGGAATTCGTCGCGGGCACGAGCAAACGCATCGTCGCCGGCCCGGTGAGCGCATAGTTACGATTATGCTCGGCTGAGAGAGTAAGCGAACCGGCGACCGTCTCGCTGATCCGGTTGGCGATTACGGCTTCGGCCTTGATCCCCTCGTTGCGTGGCGCGAGCGTGCGAAAGGGGCTGGGATCGAACAGGCGCGCGCGGTTGGCGCCGGCGGTGAAACCCGTCAGCGTCGCGCGGTCGGTTGCGGTTTCGGGAACGGGGGCGATGGTCACGACCTGTCCGGCCGCGGCGGACAGCGCAGGATCGATCTCACTGCCGCTCACGCCGGTGATGTTGCCAATCGAATCGAACGGGATGTCGGGATCGGGCAGGAGCTCGCGTTCTGACTGGTACAGGGCATCGCTCCGCCGAAGCTCGACGCCCAGCGTCAAGCGCCCGCCGGCCTTCAGCCGGGTGAGGCCGAGATTGGTCTTTTCGGTGGCGCTGCCCCAGCGCGTGGTGGTGGTCGCGGTGGTCTTGGCCTCGATCTGGCGGAAGCTGGCCTTGGTGATGAAGTTCACGACCCGCCGGGTAGGCGGGAAGCCGAAGCGGAGCGCGGCCTGCTCAGGCAGCACTTCGACCTTTTCAATCGCTTCTGGGGGCAGTGAGCCGATCTCCTGATAGCTGGAGACGCGCTGGGCATTGAGCAGGAAGATCGGCTCGCCGCCGCTGGGCGATTGCGTGGCGCCGCGGATCGCCTGCATCAGCTCGGGGATCGTTGAGGCGCCGGTGGCGGCGACAGCGTCGGCATCCATTTCGAGGATCGGGGCAATGTCGGTCACTGCCGATCCCCGCCGGCCGATCACGACCACATCGGATGCGGCCTCGCCGATTTGCGCGTCAGGCTCGGGAACTTCGGATTGCTGCGCGAATGCTGCAGGGCCCCATAACAGCGTGAGGGCCGCGCTCGAGCAGCCCAGCGTCGTCAACCGGCGGCGACGCTCGGTCCGCATAACTTCCCCACTCCCCGTGCCTTAGCGCGGACGTATCACACGTCCGGTGTGCCGCTAGGGCAATACGGCAGAGTGGTCCAGAGTTGCGGCACGACTGGGGCGTCCGACAAAGAAAAGGCCGCCGCACCGCATGGGTGCGACGGCCGTTCCCCCTTTTATCCCGGTAGCTTACATCTTGAAGCGGGCACCGAACAAGATGGTGCGGCCGAAGTGGTTATACTCGTAGTTCCGGTTGGCATCGAGATCGGTGTAGCGCGAGCGATAATCGTCGGTGAGGTTCACGCCCTCGACCGACAGCTCGAGGTTCTCGAAGACCTTGTAGCGGATCGAGGCATCGACGTTGATGGCGCGGTTATAGCCTTCGAAGATGTTGCCGGTCGCCGAGTTGGCATCGACATACGGCCCGCGATAGCTGGCCGAGACGCGGGCGCTGAACTTCGAATCCTCATAATAAAGCGTGCCGTTGAACGCGGTCTTGGACAGGCCGAACAGTGTAGAGCTGCGCGTCGCGGGTACGTTCGGACCGAAGGCGCACGCCGCTGCCGGCGTGGCGCCGGCTACGCAGGGATTAACCGTTGGGCCCTGCACGGTGTAGCTCGCGCTCGAATCGACGAAGGTCGCGTTCACGATGCCGCCGAAGTGGCTCAGGAAGCCCGGCAGGAAGGTGAAGGGCGCCTGGAGCGACAGCTCGACGCCCTTGAGGCTGGCGCCGGTGCCGTTCACGTTGCCGGTGATCGTCCAGAGCTGACCCTCGGGATTGATGAAGGCCGGCGAGCTGGGCGGAAGCACCGAGAGCGGCAAGCCGGTCGATGCGAAAGTGCCGCTGCGCGATGCCGAGATCGGGAAGCTCTCGATATCCTTCTTGAACACCGCGACCGAGGCGAGCGATTGCGGCGCGAAATACCATTCGAGCGCCAGATCATAGGCAGTCGCCCGGAATGGATCGAGGAAGGGATTGCCGAAGGTTACGCGGTAGTTGAAGCCATCGACCGAGCCGCCAGGCGTGAGATTGCCCAGCGTCGGGCGCGTGATGACCTTGGCGATCGCGCCGCGGATGATCACGCTCTCGGTCGGATAGAGCGCGAGGTTCATCGAGGGCAGCCAATCCTCATAGTCGCGCTTGACCGTGACCGGCACGCCGCTGCTGAGGCCGCTCGAGCTCTGATCGGTGCGGGCGTAGCGAATCCCGCCGTTGAACGCGTAGTTCAGCCCAAACACATCGCCCTTCGCGTCGAACTGAAGGTAGCCGCCCTTCACTTCCTCGATCACGCTGCGATTGTTGCCGGCGTCGAGCGCAGGGGTGCGGTTGTACAGGCCGGTAAAGGCTGCCGAGCGCTCGATATTGGGCACCAGCCAGGTGTTGGTGTTGCCCGCAGGCTGGCCGGCATTGCCGAGCGTGAAGCTCTCGGCGAGGTTGGTCGCCGCGAAGCCATAGACCGCCGTTGGGCCGAAAGCCGAGGAAGGCGAGCAAGTGATGGTGCGCAGCACGACATCGAGCCCGCCATTGCCGCAGACGACAGCGTCACGCGTGAAGGCGACCGAATCGAAGCTGAAGCGACGGTACATCGCGCCGGCCTTGACCGTGAAACCGTCGGCAACGTCCCATTCGGTGCGCAGCTGCGCGGTGCGGAACTTGTTGGTGACGTTCGACGGACGATCGCGGATTTCGGCGAGCTGGAAGTTCGCCGCGTCGGTCACGCTGGTGCCGAAGGTGATCCGCGGCGACCAGGGCTTGGTATAATCGAACTGGAAGTTCTGTGCGTCGCGATCGTCGAACACGAAAGTAGTTTCGACCGGAATGTCGGCGTTCGACTTGGAGACGCCGCCCATCAGGGTGAAACGGAAGCTGTCACCCAATTCCTGATCCCAGCTACCGCCGACCTGGTAGAATTCGGTCTCCGACTTGCGCAGATAATGCTCGGTGCGGACCCACGCATCGTTGAGCGTGCCGCTCGTCATCGTGTTGTTCGCGCCGACCGTGAAATTGGTCAGGTCGATCGAGCGCTCGTTCGAACGGAGCAGCACTTCGCCCCACTTCTCTTCGCGGGTCTCCTTGAAGCGCGAATAGAGCGCATCGATCGAAATCTTGGTCGCGTCGGTCGGCGCCCACTGGACGCTCCCGGTCAGGCCCAGCCGCTCGCGATCGTGGCGGACTTCGCCGTAGCGCGGGATGCGCGGGTGGAAGGCGAGCGCGGCCTGGTCGCAAATCGCGCTGGGGCGATAGAAGCCACCGGCGTTCTGGAGCGCAGTGCCGCCGGTCTGCGCCGAATAGAAGCAGGGCGTGCCATTGACCGAGTCGAAGCGGGCCTGCGCCCAGCGCACGGTGTTGTTGCCGAGCTCGAGATTGTTGGTCTTCTGGTAGGCACCGGAAACTGCGACGCCGAACGTGCCGTCCTCGTTCTTCCACGAGAGCAGCCCGGCGATGCGCGGGCCGACCTTCTTGCTCAGATCATTGTAGCTGCCCTGGACATTGGCGACGGCAGTGAAGCCGGATTTACCGCCCAGCGGATTGCCGGTGTTGAGATCGACCACGGCGCCGAGCGAACCCTCGTCGAGCGAAGGCTCGGCGGTCTTGTGGACGACGAGGCTGTTGAACAGCTCTGAGGCGAACACGTTAAAGTCGAAGGCGCGGTCGCGATTGGCGGCGGCGCCGTCGGTCGAGGTTGCGACGGTCTCCAGGCCGTTCAGGCGGACGCGGGTGAACTGCGCGCCAAGGCCGCGCACCGTGATCGCGCGGCCCTCGCCGGCGTCACGCTGGATCGAGACACCCGGAATGCGCTGGAGCGACTCGGCGAGGTTCTGATCGGGAAATTTGGCGATATCTTCGGCGACGATCGCGTCGACTGCCGAGACCGAGTTGCGCTTGACGTTGATCGCGGCGCCCAGCGACTGGCGGAAACCGGTGACAACAATCGCGCCTTCCTCGTCCTGCGCGGGATCGGTCTGGGTGGCGGGAACGTCTTGCGGTGCGGCTGCGGCAACTGCCGGGACCTTGTCGTCTCGCGCCGGTGCAACGGTGTCATCAGCAAATGCCGATACGGGGGCGAGCAGGCCGAGCGCCAGTGCTGCCATCGAAGCGCCCGATAGCGCCTTTGCCGTGCGGCCACCGACCGCAGAAACCAGAACCTTCATCATCCGCCTCCTTTGCGCCGCTCTAGGCGGCATTTGTTGTGCCGTTTCGCGCCAGCTTATGCCGGCCGCAAAGGGCTCGAATCTCGGGGAGGCAGCCTGCTGCGCAGGAGTCGCTCTTTCAGCCTCACCTTTTTCGCCATTCTTTCGATGGCCTTAATACCCGATCACTGGTAACCGGTGTCAGGGAAACTACCGAGCCGCGAAAAGAGTGTCAACCGTAGCTGTGTTGCGTTGACGTCTCGGTTTGACACCGGTAGCATCCCGCACGTCGCTCGCCCGTCGCAAAAGGGGGCGGAGGCATTGGAGATGGAGAGCCGCTCAGCCGATTTTCCGACGAGCCCGCATCCGCGCGAATCGCGCCGGTGCCGTTCGCGGACGAATGGCCGGGCAGGCTGTATGAAGGAAAAGGCGTTGATCGAGGGACGGGAAACAGCCGAGGCTATTGCGCAGGCGTTCGTCGAAGCGCGCCGGGCCGGGAATGCGCTGATCGACTATCCGGGCGCGCTGCCCGAATCGCTTGATGAAGCTTATGGAATTCAGGAGCGGGCGATCGGCCTGTTCGGCGGCGGCGTAGCGGGCTGGAAGGTCGGCCGTATCGCCGACGCGCTGGTCGACGCTTACGGCAGCAACCGCATCACCGGGCCGATCTTTGCCGGCAGCGTGGTGGAAGCGGAAGATGCTGCGGTGCCGGAGATGCCGGTGTTCGCGGACGGCTTTGCCGCGGCGGAGGCCGAATATCTCCTGCGCATCGGGCATCTGCCCGAGAGCTTCGACCGCGATTGGACCAACGAAGCGGTTGCCGAATATGTCGATGAGGTCCGCATCGGCATCGAAGTCGCCAGCTCGCCCTTTCCCGGAATCAACGAACATGGCCCTGCGGTCACCGTATCCGATTTCGGCAACAATAACGGTCTGGTGATCGGCGCTCCGCTCGACCGGAATTTGCGTTTCATTGAGTGGCCGGTAGCGCTAACAATCGACGGCGAGACGGCAGGCACGGGTGCTGCCGATGCGATGCTCGACGGGCCGTTCGGCGCAGTGCGCTTCCTGTTCGAACTCGCGCGCGACCGTCAGCTGCCGCTGGCGCCGGGCCAGTGGATCTCGACCGGTGCCGTTACGGGCGTCCACCCCGTGCGCCCCGGCGCACAAGTGGAGGCGCGCTTTGGCGATGAAATGCGCGTAAGGTGCAGGATCGGCGTCAACCGCCGCGACTGAGGCCGACCGAAAAAAGATAATTGGGAGAGGGCAATGGCCAGTGAAGTAGAAGGGACGGTCGCTCAGACCGTTGGAAAGGTCGGGCGCTATCGCTGGATGATCGTCGGGCTTCTGTTCGTCGCCACGACGGTCAATTACATCGACCGCACCATGCTCGGCATGCTGGCTCCCGTGCTCGGCAAGGAGCTGTCGTGGAGCGAGAATGATTATGGCAACATCGTCACTGCCTTCCAGGCCGCTTATGCGTGCGGCTTCCTCATCATGGGCTGGCTGATCGATCGCTTCGGCCCCAAGATCGGTTACGCCATTGCCATTTCGATCTGGACGATAGGCCACGTCGCGCATGGTTTTGCCGGCTCGGTAGTTTCCTTCATGGCGGCACGCATCGTGCTCGGCGTCGGCGAGGCGGGGCATTTCCCCGCTGTCGTGCGCGCGAGCAGCGAATGGTTTCCGCAGAAGGAGCGGTCCTATGGCATCGGCTGGGTGAATAGCGCAACCACCGTCGGCGTGATCCTCACCGCACCGGCCCTGTGGCTGTTCATGGTCGCGCTCGGCCTGGATTGGCGCGAGACCTTCATCTACACCGGGCTCTTCGGGGTTGTCCTGCTGGTCCTGTGGCTCAAGATTTACAGCAACCCGCGCGAGAGCGGCAAGGTCAGCGAAGCCGAGCTCGCCTGGATCGAACATGATCCGCCCGAGAAGATCGAGCGCCTCGGCTGGGGCCGGATCGTCACCAAGCGCGAGGCCTGGGCGTTCGCGGTCGGCAAATTCCTGACCGACCCGGTGTGGTTCCTGATGCTGTTCTGGCTGCCCAAATATTTCAGCACGACCTACCATGTCGATCTCAAGGTCGTGCTGCTGCCGATGATCATCATGTACTTGCTGTCCGATGTCGGAAGCATCCTTGGCGGCTGGGTCTCGTCGCGGCTGATCCATTCGGGGTTCAGCGTGAACTTCGCCCGCAAGGTGACGATGCTCGGCGCGGGCTGCTGCGTGCTGCCTTTGCTGTTCGTCTCGGGGCTCGAGAATATGTGGCTGGCGGTGGTGCTGATCGGCATCGCGCTGGCCGGACACCAAGCCTTCTCGTCAACCATCCTTTCGATCCCGCCTGACATGTTCCCCAAGCGAGCAGTCGGTTCGGTGATCGGGTTGGGCGGCTTCATGGGCGGCATCGGCGGAATGATCATGGCCAAGTCGACGGGCCTTGTGCTCGACGCGACCGGCGGCAATTACACGATCATCTTCGCCGCCTGCACCACGGTCTATTTCATCGCGGTGCTCGCCATCCACTTGCTCAGCCCGCGCCTGGCGCCGGTAACTGTCGAAAGCGAGGCCCGCGCCGCATGACCCGGCCGCTGAAGCTCGATCCGGACCGGTTGCTCCCGACTGAGGAGCGCACGCGCGGGATTGCGCGTGCGCTCTATGCGGAAGTGGCGGGGTTGCCGATCATCAGCCCGCACGGGCACACCGATCCAACCTGGTTTTCGACCAACGCCAATTGGTCGAACGCCACCGAGCTGCTGCTGTCGCCAGACCATTATCTCTACCGGATGCTTTATTCGCAGGGTGTGGCGCTTGCGGATTTGTGCGTGCCCGACAAGCAGGGCGTGCCGGCGACCGACCCGCGCGCAGCCTGGCGTATGCTGGCGGAGAATTTCCACCTGTTCCGCGGCACGCCTTCGAGCATGTGGCTTAGCCACGTGTTCGGAGAGGTGTTCGGCTTCGACGTTGCGTTCGAGGCCGCGACGGCGGATTTCTATTACGACACGATCAACGAGAAGCTCGCGAGCGACGCGTTCAAGCCCCGGGCGTTGTTCGATCGGTTTGGGATCGAATTCCTCGCGACTACCGAAGGCCCGCAGGACGATCTGACGCCGCACCATGCGATCCATGCCAGCGGCTGGCAGGGCAGGGTGGTCACTACCTATCGCCCGGACGCGGTGATCGACGTCGAGCATGAGCAGTTTGCCGGGGCGATGCGGGTGTTCGCCGAGAAGACCGGCGAGGACGTGTATAGCTGGGACGGCTATCTCGCCGCGCACCGCAAGCGCCGCGCGGATTTCCGCGCTGCCGGCGCCACGGCGACCGACCATGGCCACCCGACCGCCGCGACCGCCGACCTCACCAAGGACGAGGCGGAGCGGCTGTTCCAGACGATCCTGGGTGACGCCTGGACCCCAGCGGATGCCGAGCTGTTTCGCGCGCAGATGCTGACCGAAATGGCGGCGATGTCGGTCGAAGACGGGATGGTTATGCAGATCCATCCGGGATCCTTCCGCAATCACAATGGCGGGCTGTTCGCCAGCCACGGCCGCGACAAGGGCGCGGACATTCCGATGCGGACCGATTACGTCCATGGGCTCAAGCCTTTGCTCGACCGCTTCGGCACCAGCGCCGATCTGTCGATCATCCTCTTCACCCTCGACGAGACGGTCTATGCCCGTGAGCTGGCGCCGCTGGCCGGTCATTATCCGTGCCTCAAGCTGGGCCCGAGCTGGTGGTTTCACGACAGCCCGGAGGGGATGCGCCGCTTTCGCGAGCAGGTCACCGAGACTGCGGGCTTCTACAACACTGTCGGCTTCAACGATGATACGCGCGCCTTTCTCTCGATCCCTGCGCGCCACGATGTCGCGCGGCGCGTCGATTGCGCGTTCCTCGCCCGGCTGGTGGGCGAGGGGCGGCTGCTCGACTGGGAAGCCGCCGAACTCGCTTACGAACTGACCAACGGGCTGGTGCGCAAGGCGTACAAGCTCGACCGGAATATTACCGAACCTGCGGCCCAGGCGGCCTGAATTTCAACGGAGTAGTTTAATGTTCGACCGGACCTATTACGCCACCCATCCCGACATGATGGAATGCGTCTCGAACGAGGAGCTGCGCGACCGCTATCTGATCGGCGGCCTGTTCCGCGACGGCGAGTGCGTGCTCAACTATACCCATGCCGACCGTTTCGTGATCGGCGGCGTTGCGGTGACTACCGGTTCGGTGCGGCTGCCCGACCAGACCGAGCCGGCCTCGGCCGCGGGTCATCCGTTTCTCGAGCGCCGCGAGCTGGCGATCGTCAATGTCAGCGGCATCGAAGGCACCGTCGAAGTCGATGGCGACCGCTATACGCTCGGCAACAAGGACTGCCTCTACGTCACCATGGGCGCCAAGGAAGTGCTGTTCATGGGCGATGGCGCGCGCTTCTATCTCGCCTCGTGCCCGGCGCATAAGGCGTTCGAGACGCGCAAGCTTTCGATAGCCGACGCCAATGCGCTCGAGCGCGGCAGCCTCGAGGAATCGAACGAGCGGACGATCTTCCAGCTCGTCATCCCGGGCGTGTGCAACAGCGCGCAGCTGGTGATGGGCCTGACCGTGCTCAAGCCGGGCAGCGTGTGGAACACCATGCCTCCGCATATCCATGAGCGCCGCAGCGAGATCTATTTCTACTTCGAGCTCGACGACACCGACAAGGATCGCGTCTTCCATTATATGGGAGAAGGCGAGGCCACGCGGCACATCGTGATGCAGAACGAGGAAGCGGTGATCAGCCCGCCCTGGTCGATCCACATGGGCGCGGGGACGAAGTCCTACGCCTTCATCTGGGCGATGGCCGGCGAGAACCAGGATTATACCGACATGAACGTGCTGGATATCTGCCAGCTGGCGTGACCGGTTACTCCCCCTCCTGGAAGGGAGGGGGCCGGGGGGTGGGTGGCGTGCTCGCGCTACGGAAGGTGTGAGCATTTCGGCTGCCATACCGTCCGGACGCTACCCACCCCCAGCCCCTCCCTTAAAGGGAGGGGAGCGAGAGAAGATATGACCAATCCCTTCGACCTCACCGGCCAGGTGGCCGTCGTTACCGGCGCGAATACCGGCATCGGCCAGGGCATCGCGCTTGCGCTTGCCGCCGCCGGCGCGGATATCGCAGCCGTCGGCCGCAGTGCCGCTACCGAGACCGTGGAGAAAGTCCGCGCGCTCGGCCGCCGCGCCGAGATCATCTCAGCCGATCTCTCGACCATCGAACCTGTTGGCAGAGTCGTGGACGAAGCTGTGGAAAAGCTGGGGGGAATCCATATCCTGGTCAACAATGCCGGGATCATCCGCCGCAACGACAGCCTGGATTTCACCGAGGAAGATTGGGATGCAGTCGTCGATACCAATCTGAAGTCGGTGTTCTTCCTCTGCCAGGCCGCGGGCCGCAAGATGGCCGCGCAGGGGCGCGGCAAGATCATCAACATCGCCTCAATGCTGAGCTTTCAGGGCGGCATCCGTGTGCCGAGCTACACGGCGTCCAAATCGGGCGTCGCCGGGCTGACCAAGCTGCTGGCGTGCGAATGGGCGGCCAAGGGCATCAACGTCAACGCGATCGCGCCGGGCTATGTCGCCACCAACAACACGACGGCGCTGCGCGCCGATGAGGAGCGCAATAAGTCGATCCTTGACCGCATCCCGGCGGGGCGCTGGGGTGCCTCGGAAGATATGGGCGGCGCGGCGGTGTTCCTTGCCTCCGCCGCCTCCGATTACGTACAGGGCCACATTCTAGCAGTGGATGGTGGGTGGCTGGCACGATGACGACGGTTTTTTTCGGTGAGCTGATGCTGCGGCTTTCGCCGCCAGGACGCGAGTTGCTGCTCCAGACACCGAAATTCGAAGTCAATGTCGGCGGTGCCGAAGCCAATGTCGCAACCGGGCTGGCGTGCCTCGGCCACAAGGTCCGCATGGTTAGCGCGGTGGCGGACAATCCGCTTGGCGCGGCCGCGATCGGCGAACTGCGCCGGCGCGGCGTGGATGTGTCCAGCGTCGCCAGCGAGCCCGGCCGGCTCGGGCTCTATTTCCTGACTCCCGGGGCAGGTCTTCGCGCATCGGAAGTCGTTTACGACCGCGCATATTCGGTGTTCGCGACCCGCGCCGCCGATGCTTGGGACTGGGACGCCGCGCTCGATGGCGCGACACGACTGCATCTCTCGGGCATTACGCCGGCGCTGGGCCCGAATTCCGCTGCCGCAGCAATCGCCGCTGCCCAGGCCGCGGGCCAGCGGGGCATCCCGGTGTCGTTCGACGGCAATTACCGCGCGAAGCTGTGGGAGGCGTGGGACAGCGATCCCAAGGCAGTGCTGACCCAGCTGATCGGGCATGCCGACATATTGTTCGGCAATCACCGCGATATCTCGCTGCTGCTCGGCAAGACCTTTTCCGGCGACGGATCGGACCGCCGCCGTGAGGCTTCTGAAGCGGCATTTGCGGCGTTCTCCAAGCTTCAGACGATCGCCAACACCGCCCGACACGTCATCGACGCGGACAGCCACCGCGTTTCGGCGCGCGTGGATAGGCGCAGCGGCGGGCACCAGACCGACGAAGTCACCATCGCCGGCATCGTCGACCGGATCGGCGCGGGCGACGCCTTTGCCGCGGGCGTGCTGCACGGTCTTTCGCAAGGCGGCGACGCTGCGACGGCTGCCAATGCCGGGCTCGCGCTGACTGCGCTCAAACACTCGCTGCCCGGGGACGCCAGCCTGTTCGGCCAGGCCGATATCGACGCGTTTCTCGAGGGAGAATTGGATGTCCGCCGCTAGCCTGGATCGCCGGACGCTGCTCGCATCGGGAGCGGCGCTGCTGATGGCAAAGCCGGTATGGGCGGCGGGCGAGCCGGTGGTGGACGCGCCGGCGGGACGTTTTGAGGGTGACGAGATTGGCGGCGTCTATCGCTTCCGTGGCATCCGTTATGGCAGCGCCGAACGCTTTCGCGCACCAGTCGCGGTTGCGGCGCCTGGCCAAAGGGTGCCGGCGCATGATTTCGGACCGGTCGCGCCGCAGCGGAGCAACCCCGCCGAACGGCAGTCCGAAGACTGCTTGTTCCTCAATATCTGGGCTCCCGAACTGAACGCTCGGGCGAAGCGCCCGGTAATGCTGTATTTCCATGGCGGCGCCTATTCGAATGGCAGCGTCACCGACCCGCAGAACGACGGCGCGATTCTGGCCGCGACGCAGGATGTGGTGGTCGTCACGGTCAACCACCGCCTCAATGCTTTGGGCTATCTCTATCTTGCCCGGCTCGACCCTCGCTTCGCCGACAGCGGCAATTGCGGTCAGCTGGATCAGATACTCGCGCTGCAATGGGTCAAGGCCAATATCGCCGCATTCGGCGGCGACCCAAGTCGTGTATTCGTGTTCGGCCAATCGGGCGGCGGCGCCAAGATTGCGACATTGATGGGGATGCCGGCTGCTAAGGGGCTGTTCCATTCGGCGGCGACGATGAGCGGGCAGCAGGTCACTGCTTCCGGGCCGCTCAATGCGACTAAGCGCGCCGAGGCCTATTTGGCGCGGCTGGGCGTGCGTCCAAGCAATCTGCAGCCATTGCTCGACATGCCGGTGGGCAAGCTCGTCGATGCGCTCGATACGACCGATCCGGTGATCGGCGGAGGTCTGTATTTCGGCCCGGTGCTCGATATGAAATGGCTGATAAGGCACCCGTTCTGGCCCGAGCCCAATCCGCAATCGAATCATATCCCGATGATCCTGGGCAACACGCGCGATGAGACGCGGGCGTTTATCGGGCCGGACAAGGTGAAAGGGCTGGACTGGAGCAATATCGCGGCGCGGATGGCGCCCGAATTGCGCATGGACCTGCTTCCCGAATGGATCGTCGCCGAATATCGCGCGCATTTCCCTGCCGACACGCCCGAGCAGATTTTCTACCGTGCGACCACCGCGGGACGCAGCTGGCCGGGTCAGGTGATCGAGGCCGATGCCCGGGCAAGCGTTGGCGCCAAGGCGACCTGGGTCTATCAGTTCGACTATCAATCGCCGGTCCGCCCCGAGCGTGGCGCGCCGCATGCAAGCGACATCGCCATGGTGTTCGGCACGCTCGGCGCCCAGGGATCGATAACCGGCACCGGCCCGGCCGCGCAGAAGCTCAGCCAGCAGATGATGGGCGCATTCGCATCGCTGGCGCGCACCGGCAAGCCAGGCTGGGCGCCCTATACGCTGCCCAATCGTGCGACGATGGTGTTCGACGTACAGAGCCGGGTGGTCAACGATCCGCGCAAATGGGAGCGCGAACTGTTCGCTCGGGTGCCCTATATCCAGCCGGGAAGCTGAGCTAACAAACCCGAATGACTGCGTTGGATAGACGGGCCTTGCTAGCGGGGCTGGGATGCAGCCTGGTCCCGGCGCGGGCATGGGCCAAGAACCCGGCGATCCCCGGCTGGTATGCCGATCCCGAGATCCGCATCTTCGGCGATCGCTACTGGATCTACCCGACTGTCTCTGCCGACGAGGGCGTGGCGGCGGTGCAGAGCATTCTGAGCCCCGCGCAAGTCGAACAGCGCAAATCTCCGGAGATCTGGGCACCGTTTCTGCGCCAAACCTTTCTCGATGCCTTTTCCTCGCCCGACCTGATCCGCTGGACGAGGCATCCCCGCATCCTCGACGTGCGCAATGTGAGTTGGGCGGCCTATGCGATGTGGGCGCCGTCGGCGATCAAGCATCGCGGGCGCTATTATCTGTTTTTCGGTGCCAACGACTTGAAGCGCGACGGCGGCGTAGGCGGCATCGGCGTTGCAGTGAGCGATCGGCCCGAGGGACCGTTCACGGACGCGATCGGCAAGCCGCTGATCTCCACCATCGTCAAGGGCGCCCAGCCGATCGATCAGATGGCGTTCCGCGACGATGATGGCAGTCTCTACCTCTATTATGGTGGCTGGAAGCGCTGCAATCTGGTGCGGCTGGCGCCGGACCTGACCAGCCTGATGCCGTTCGCGGACGGCGAGACCTTCAAGGCGATCACGCCCTCTCCCGATTATGTCGAGGGGCCGTTCATGCTCAAGCGGCGCGGGATCTATTATCTGATGTGGTCCGAAGGCGAATGGACTGGGCCGGATTATCGCGTGGCCTATGCGACCGGCCCTTCGCCGGCAGGCCCGTTCACTCGGCGCGGCGTGATCCTGAAACAGGATGCCCGAGTGGCGCGGGGGGCGGGGCATCATTCGGCGGTGTGCATTCCGGGCACCGACGACTGGTATATCGTCTATCACCGCCGTCCGCTCGACACGGCGGATGGCAATCACCGCCAGATCGCGATCGAGCGAATGTATTTCCGCGGCGACGGCAGCATCGCGCCGGTGGTGATCACGCGGGATGGGGTCGGGCCGCGGCGGCTTCGTTAGTTGGCTTCGCCGGGGAGAGATTTAGTGGTCTCGAGCCGCCCACCATTCGGCATAGGGCGTGTTCTCGATCTTGCGGCGGTTATAGTCCGGGGTGCCATCGTGCCACCAGACTGGGCCGCGTTCGCCGAGTGCGACCTTGGCCCCCTGCACCGCATCGCGCGCAGTTCGCGTCTTCAAGGGATCGCCCTTGGCGTCGCGGACGGCGCGGCGGGCGTCCATCAGCGCGTTGACGAGGCGCTGGCGTTCATCTTCCGGCAAATCGGGCCGGGTTGCGCGCCACAAGGTGCCGGTCACGACGATATAGCGGCCATCGCGGGTGTGAGGTGGTCCGGGCATCCCGGCTTGAACGTCCGTCACCCCGGCCTTGTGCCGGGGCCACTATGCAGTTCGATCGCTTGTCCTGCGCCGGAGTGGACCCCGGCACAAGGCCGGCATGACGACTATCGCTGCTTCCCGTCGCGCATCGCCTTATCGCGCGCACTCAGCGATTCCTGAATCGGCCCGGTCTGGCCCGGATAGCGGCGCGACTTGGGTTCCATCGTCGCCAGATCCCAATCTTCCTCGACGAACTTCGCCTTGGTCGGCTTATAATCTGGATAAGCGCTGACTTCCTTCTCGTCGTCGATGATCTCGCCACGGCCTTCGGCCACGAAGAACAGCACGCGGATGTCCTCGGCATCGCGGTCCCAGGGGCGGGCGCCGGCCGAGCCGAGCACGCTGGTCTCGACATCAAGCGAAGGGAGGATCGTCACGCCGGCGGTGCTGGCGAGCGGCTTCTTCGCTTCGATCAATTTGGCGCGGGTTTCGCCATAGCGGCCGAACATCGGCAGCTTGTTGCCGTGGCGGTCCACTGCGAGATTGTCCTTGCCATAATAAGCGAGATCGCCGTCCCCGCCGAGCATCAGGAAGGGCAGGCCCTCATTGGTGTCGTTGCCGCCGCGCAGCACGTTGCCGATCGCGGTAATCTCGCCGGTGACATAGGGGTGATCGCCCCATTCGAGCGCCATGAGATTGTAATGCACCGCGCGGTGGCCGGGATTGTAGATCAGATTGTTGACCATCAGCACCTGCGCGCCGCCCTTTACCAGCGGGTGGCGCTCGACATTGTGCGCCCAGATGTTGCGATAGAAGACGATGCCAGTGGTGTTGTCGTGGATCAGCGAACCCTTCGAATGCTCGCCTTTGGGATGCGAGCTGTCGGCCAGGCCCTCGGCAGCGAGATTGTTCGAGAAGGTGATGTTCCGGCTGGTGCCTTCGCGCCATTCGGCAACATTGTTGCCCGTGAAGCGCGGGCCGGAGGCCGACATGTTCTCGTCGATCGCCCAGGTGAAGGTGTTGTGATCGATCACCACATTCTTCGCCGCGACGGTCGAGAAGGCGTCGGCCTCCCAGCCGCTGCGCTTGGGCTGGTTGTCAGCGCCGGTGCGCACCCGGATGTGGCGGATGATGACGTCGTGGGTCTTGAGGTCGATCCCGGTCTTGATCAGCGTGATCCCGGGGGAAGGCGCGGTCTGGCCGGCGATCGTCAGATAAGGCTCGGTGATCGTCAGCGTGGTCCGCTTCAAATCGATCACGCCGCCGACTTCGAAGACGACGATGCGCGGCCCCTTGGTCTCGATCGCGGCCTTGAATGAACCGGGGCCGTCGGCATTGAGATTGGTGACGCGGATGATCTGGCCACCGCGGCCGCCGGGGGTCTGCGCCGCGGGGCCGACCGCGCCGGGAAAGGCGGTCTGGGCAAAAGCCGGCGCAGTGGCGAGCAGCAGCGCAAGGGGGTAAGCGAGCAGCTTCATCATTCTCTCCACATCCGATTATGTCACCGGTTACCTAAATCGTATTGCGCCGGTTTTTCTGCGATGCAAGCGCTCCCGCGATTGTCCATGGGGACAGTATCGCTTTGGCTCATGGGCCATTATAGCGGCTGGATGCAGCGAACCGGCAAGCCCACGATCAACGATGTCGCCCGTATCTCGGGAGTCTCCAAGAAAACCGTCAGCCGGGTGATCAACCGCTCGCCCTTGCTCAACGGCGAGACGCGGGCGAAGGTCGAGGCCGTGATTGCGGATCTGGGCTATGTCCCCAATGTCCAGGCGCGGGCGCTGGCGCTTCGCCGCAATTTCCTGATCGGGCTGATCCACGACAATCCGAACGCGCAGATGGTGATGAACGTGCAGGCCGGCATGCTGGAGGCGATGCGCGAGACCGAATTCGAGCTGATCGTCCGCCCGATCGACCGCGGCTCGTCCACAATGCTCGAGGATGTTCGCAACTTCCTCGAGCGGCAGCGGCCCTATGGCGTGATGATCCTGCCGCCGATTTCCGAGAACGACATGCTGGCCGAGCTCTGCGGCAATCTGGGGATCCGCTATGTCCGGATGGGATCGGCGACGCTTGACGAGCCCGAGCATATGGTCGCGTCGAACGATCGCGAAGTGGTGACCGAGGCGGTCAACCATCTGATCAAGCTCGGCCATCGCAGGATCGGGCTGATTGCGGGGCCGCACGGGTTTCGCTCGGCGCGCGAGCGGCGCAAGGGGTTCGAGGAGGCACTCGCCGCGGCGGATATCAAGCTGCCGCGTAGCCTGATCGCCGATGGCAATTACACGTTCGATTCGGGGCTGGCGGCGGCCGACCGGCTGCTCGATCTATCGCCCCGGCCGACCGCGATTTTCTCGTCGAACGACGAGATGGGCGCGGCGACGCTCCACGCAGCGCGGCGGCGGGGGATGACTGTGCCCGACGACCTCTCGATCATCGGCTTCGATGATACTGCGATCTCGCGCCACATTTGGCCGCCGATGACGACCGTGCATTGGCCGATCATCTCGATGGCGCGCTCGGCGGCGCTCAAGCTGCTCGCCGATTTCTTCGGGGACGATATTGCCAGCGAGGAACCGTCTATGTTCACTTCGACGCTGATCCACCGGGCCAGCGTGGCGCCGCCGCGGGGCTAGTGGTGCCGGCTGCAGGAATCGAACCCGCGACATCCAGTTTACAAAACTGGCGCTCTACCAACTGAGCTAAGCCGGCACGCGGCCCCTTTGCGTCAGGGGACGCCGAAGGTCCAGCCCTCCGTTGCCGCGAGTTTCGGGGTCAACATCTGGGGCTTCCACAATTCGGGCTGCGCTGCGGCGACGCGGAGCCAGGCGGCGCTGAGCATCGCGTCGGTGGCGTGGTCGTCATAGCGGGAGATGGGGGCGTGGGGCTCGGAACCGAACGCGGCGAGCATTGTGTCCAGCGTCTGAGCGTCGCGAATCTTGGAGATGCCCTTGCGCATGCCGGCGAGGCGGGCGGCGAGCGAGGTGTAGATTTCGACCAAGAGGGGTCCGGTATTGGGGACGGGGTCGAAGGGCCACATGCCGATCTTGCCGCGCAGCCGATGGAGTACGCGCATGCCGGTGAGGCTCGACTTCCCGACCTGCGAGGCGCCGACCAGATTGAAGCAGCTATAGGGCGAGAGGCGCATCGCCTCCTGGCCGTGCTCGCAGATGCGGAAGCGGCCGCGGCCGGGCGGGAACAGGTCGCCGCAATCGCCGCGCTGGCGGAAGTGCCGGCGAGCGTCGGGATGCTGGACGAAGGTGGTGGCGGCGAGATGGGGGTCGGCCGCGCTCAGCTCGTCGACCAGTGCCCAAAGCGCATGCGCATCCGGCGGGGAGCGGTCCCAGCCGGGGAAATATGCGCCTTGATCGTGGAGCGGGAAAGCGGGGGAGAGATCGAGGCCGATCAGGGCTCGCGTTCCGTTCGACTGAAGCTCGAGCAGCCAGTCGAGCACGTCCTGGCGAGACCAGTTGCGATCGATCAACTCGGGTGCGGCGGTGCCGGCCTCGCAGCGGGCGATGGCGAGACCCTTGGGACACTCGACTGCCTGGCCGGACCAGTCGATCGCAATGAAGGTGGTGAAGTCCATTCAGGATCGAGGAATGATCACGGCCGCTCTTTCACGCCCGCTGCCACGCGCTGTGGCTTCTTCAGCCGGTCCCACCATGCGCGCTGGATGTAGAGTTCGATGCGCTCGTGAGCGTCGGTGCCGTAGCGGACGAGCAGCATCGGGTAGTTGCGGTAGTGGTCGGTCTGCCAGAAAGTCTCGGGGTTGGTCTCGAAAAGGATTTCCTTCTCGGGCTTGATCACCGAGAGGGCGAAGCTGCCTTCTTCGCGGCCGGGGGCCATGAAACCCTTGGCGTTGATCTTGGGGCAGGGGCTACCCCACCAGGAGGCCATTTCGACGCCAGGGAGTGACAGCGCATAGGCGCAGGCTTCTTCCCAGTTGTTCATGATAAACCGCCATCCCCGCGAAAGCGGGAACCCAGAGTCCTGGGCGGTGCACTATTTGGCTCTAGGTCCCCGCTTTCGCGGGGATGACGCGGAAGGGTCTCACGCATCCCGCAGCTTCCCCCGCATTTCCTCCCACCACGCCATGCGCTCGGCGATGCGCTTTTCCATGCCGCGGTCGGTGGGTTGGTAGAAATTCTGGGGCGGGAGTTCGTCGGGCCAGTAATTGTCGCCGGAGAAGCCGTTCTCGGCGTCGTGATCGTAGGTGTATCCCTTGCCGTAGCCGATCTGCTTCATCAGTTTGGTAGGGGCGTTGAGGATGTTCTGGGGCGGCATCAGGCTGCCGGTTTCCTTGGCCGAACGCCACGCGGCCTTTTGCGCGGCATAAGCGGCGTTCGATTTAGGGGCGGTGGCGAGATAGAGGCAGGCCTGGGCGATGCCGAGCTCCCCTTCGGGGCTGCCGAGGAAATCGTAGCTGTCCTTGGCGGCGATGCACTGGACCAGCGCGTTTGGATCGGCGAGGCCGATATCCTCGACTGCGGCGCGGATCAGGCGGCGGAGGACGAACAACGGTTCCTCGCCGGCGGTAAGCATGCGGGCGAGGTAGTAGAGCGCGGCCTGGGGATCGCTGCCGCGGATCGATTTGTGGAGCGCGCTGATGAGGTTGTAATGGCCCTCGCGGTCCTTGTCGTAGACGGCGACGCGGCGCTGGAGGAAGTCGCCTAGCGCGGCCGGATCGAGCGGGGCGGGGAAGCTGACCGAGAACAGGGTTTCGGCCTGGTTGAGCAGGAAGCGGCCGTCGCCATCGGCGCTGGCGACAAAGGCGTCGCGGGCCTCGGGCGTAACGGGCAGCGGCTTGCCCTCGAGTTCCTCGGCGCGGTCGAGCAGCTTGCACAGCGCTTTGTGATCGAGGCGGTGGAGGATCGTGACCTGGGCGCGGCTGAGCAATGCGGCGTTAAGCTCAAACGACGGATTCTCGGTAGTCGCGCCAACCAGGGTGACGGTACCGTCCTCGACGAAAGGCAGGAAGCCATCCTGCTGGGCGCGATTGAAGCGGTGGATCTCGTCGACGAACAGCAAGGTCTTATGGCCTATCCGGGCATGCTCGCGGGCGTCGGCGAAGACCTTCTTGAGATCGGCGACGCCGGAGAATACCGCGCTGATCGCGACGAACCGCAAGCCCACTGCGTCGGCGAGGAGGCGGGCAATCGTGGTCTTGCCGGTGCCGGGCGGACCCCAGAGGATGATCGAGCTGAGCTTGCCCGCGGCGACCATGCGACCGATCGCGCCTTCGGGTCCGGTGAGGTGCTCCTGGCCGACGACCTGGTCGAGGCTCCGCGGGCGCAGGCGATCGGCGAGGGGGCCGCCGGTTGGCTCCTTGGTCAGCGGTTCCTGGTCTTGGGGTCCGAACAGATCAGCCATCGGCACGATAGATAAGGGTTTGACCGCATTCCGTCATCCCCGCGAAAGCGGGGACCCAGGGTTATCAAGCGATGTCCTACGTGGCTCTGGCTCCCCGCTTTCGCAGGGATGACGGGAAAAGAGATGACGGTCCTTGTATAAATGCGCTTAAGATATATCTTAGAGCAATCACGACGCGTTATAAAAGGATTTTACGTGCGATTTGGATTTCATCATCATGGCCGCGAGCGCGGCCGGGAGTGTGGCCCGCGCGGGGGCTTGGGACGCGGGTTCGGCGGGGGTTTCGGCCATGCGGGGCGCGAAGGCGGCCGCGGGCGGCGGATGTTCGACGGTAGTGAGCTACGACTGATCCTGCTCAAGCTAATCGAGGAGCAGTCGCGTCATGGCTATGACCTGATCCGCGAGATCGAGGAGCGAACGGGCGGCGCCTACGCCCCGAGCCCGGGCGTCGTCTATCCTACGCTGACCATGCTCGATGACATGGACATGATCGCCGAGCAGAAGGCCGAAGGCGCCAAGAAGTTGTTCGCCATTACCGACGCCGGCACGTCGCATCTCGCCGAGCATGCCGGGCAAGTCGCGGCGCTATTCGAGAAGCTGGCGCATTTGGCCTCGCACCAGGCGCGGACCGATGGTGGGCCGATCCGCCGTGCAATGGGGAATTTGCGCGTCGCGCTGCAGAACCGAATGAGCGCCGAGGGCGTTGATGCCGACACGCTGCACGATGTCGCGGCGATCCTCGACGAGGCGGCGCGGAAGATCGAGCGGCTGTGAGCGGGTGCCGCGACTAGAAGTGTTGAGGCGGCGGCTCGGGATCGTGCCGCTGCTGGCAATAAGGAATTCCCATGACGATGACGACCATATCCGCCAGCGCACTGGTGCCGACCGACAGCGCGAGCAAATATCTCCAGCAGCTTTGCAAGCATTGGAGCCATAATCTGCAGCTCGAGTTCACGCCCGAGAACGGCACGGTGATCTTCCCCAAGGACGCGCGCGGCGCCGATCATCCGGGCGATGCCGTTGCGACGTTCAACGTTGCCGAAACCGGCCTCGACGTGCGGATCGATGCGTCGAGCGAGGAACAGCTGGAAGGGCTGAAAGGCGCGGTCGCGCGGCACCTCGACCGGTTTGCATTCCGGGAGGCGCCGCTCGCGTTTGATTGGGCATAGCGCTTTCAGTTGAGCCAACCCTGCCCACGATATGTTCGGCTGCAAGAGCGGGGGGCTAGGCGTCCCGCCGCGCCATCACTTCGAGATAGGTATCGAGCACGGCTTGGTTGATCGCGTCCCACTCATAGGCCTGGGCCTTGACGTGGCCGGCGTCCGACTGGGCCTTGTGGAGCGCGCGGTCGGTCGCGAGGCGGCCGATGGCGGTGGCATAGGCACCCACGTCGCGGGGCGGGACAAGGAAGCCGGTGACGCCGTCATCGATCAGGTCCATCGCGCCGGTGGCGTGGGCGGCGACCACGGGCACGCCGGCGGCCATGGCCTCGAGCGTGACGTTTCCGAAGGTTTCGGTGACCGAGGGATTGAACAACACGTCCATCGAGGCGACGGCGCGCCCTAGATCGTCGCCGCGCTGGAAGCCGGCGAACACCGCTTCGGGCACGCGCTCGGCCAGCCATTCGCGCGCGGGGCCATCTCCGATCACCAGCACGCGGTGCGCGATACCGCGTTCGGTAAGCGCGCGGCAGACTTCGGCGAAGATATCCAGACCTTTTTCGAGCACGAGCCGACCGAGAAAGCCGACCGCGAATTCATCGTCGGCCAGCCCCAATGAACGGCGCCATTCATTGTCGCGGCGCCCGGGATTGAAGCGATCGTGATTCACCCCGCGGGCCCAGATGCGGATCGGGGTCTTCACGCCCCACTCACGCAGGATATCCGCGGTCGACTGGCCGGGGGTGACGATCTGATCGACGCGATTGTAGAAGCGCGTCATCAGCTTGATCATGGCCGGGACGAGGAAGCCGAGCTTGTAATAGGCCGGATAGGTTTCGAAGCGCGTGTGCAGCGAGGCAATCTTCGCGAGATTGCGCGCGCGCGCCCAGCGCACGGCGCTGTGGCCGAGCACTTCCGGCGCCGAGACATGGACGATATTGGGCGCAAAGGCTTCGAGGTCGCGGCGTGTCTCCGCGGCCAGGCGCCAGGCGAACTTATACTCGCCACGGCCGCCGGGGATGGGAAGGGCGGGAACGCTGACCAGATCGCCGGTCGGCTCGAAGGCTGGCGTATCGGTGGTCGGCGAATAGACGCGGACGGTCACGCCCTGCTTGAGCAGATAGCCCACCAGCATGTTCAGCGCCTGGTTCGCGCCGTCGCGGACATAATTGTAATTGCCGCTGAACAGGGCGACGCGGAGGTCCGTGGGTTTCATGGGCCGCGGCGATAACCTGAGGGCACAGGCGCGTCCATATAAGTAGCGCTTGTTCCCGCCTTGTTCCTGTATTAGCGTTGATGCATGGCGAAACCGCGCAAACGATATGTCTGTCAGGCCTGCGGGTCCGTGACCTCGCAATGGGCCGGGCAATGCGGGGATTGCAGCGACTGGAACACGTTGGTCGAGGATGCGGGCGGGGTCGTCACGCCGTTTCAGGCCAAGCATAATCTGCAGAGCGGCGGGCGCGCGATCCAGTTGACCGGGCTCAACACCGATATCGAATTGCCCGATCGGATGTCGACCGGGATCGCCGAGCTCGACCGCGCACTGGGCGGCGGGTTCGTCGAAGGATCGGCGACGTTGATCGGCGGCGATCCGGGGATCGGCAAATCGACGCTGTTGCTCCAGGCGGCCGCCAGGATTGCGGACCGCGGGCTCAAAGTGGTCTATGTTTCCGGCGAGGAAGCGGGCGATCAGGTGCGGCTGCGGGCGCGGCGGCTGGGACTGGGAAAGGCGCCGGTGATGTTCGCGGCGGCGACTTCGGTGCGCGATATCCTGACGACGATGGGGGAGGGGCCTGCCCCGGCCCTGCTCGTGATCGATTCGATCCAGACGATGCACAGCGACCTGATCGAAGGCGCGCCGGGCACGGTGAGCCAGGTGCGCGCGTCGGCGGGCGAGCTGATCCGCTTCGCCAAGGAAAACGGCACCGCGGTCGTGCTCGTCGGGCATGTCACCAAGGACGGCAATATCGCGGGGCCGCGCGTGCTCGAGCATATGGTCGATACCGTGCTCGCGTTCGAGGGCGAGCGCAGCCACCAGTATCGCATCCTGCGCGCGACGAAGAATCGCTTTGGCGGGACGGACGAGATCGGTGTGTTCGCGATGGAGACCGAGGGGCTCTCGGAAGTCGCGAACCCTTCGTCGCTGTTCCTCACGCAACGCGACGAAAGCGTGACCGGAACGATCGTATTCCCCGCGATGGAGGGCACGCGGCCGGTACTTGTCGAAGTGCAGGCCTTGGTGGTGCGGCTGGCGAGCGGAGCGACGCCGCGGCGCGCGGTGGTAGGCTGGGATTCGGCGCGACTGTCTATGATCCTGGCGGTGCTCGAAGCGCGATGCGGGCTGAGCTTCTCGACCTGCGAAGTCTATCTGAACATCGCGGGCGGATATCGCGTGCAGGATCCGGCTGCGGATTTGGCGGTGGCGGCGGCTTTGGTATCGGCGCTGGCCGAGCGGCCGCTGGCCGCGGATGCGGTGGCATTCGGCGAGATCGCTTTGTCGGGCGAAGTGCGGCCGGTGGCGCATGGGGCGCTGCGGTGCCGCGAGGCGGGCAAGCTGGGCTTTACGCGTGCGATGGCCCCGGCGGCGCAGGCGGAGAAGGGCGGGCTGCAGATGGCGGCGTTCAAGAATTTGGGAAGCTTCGTGGATCATCTGCTGGGGCGGTGAGGAGGTACGTCCTCTCGTCATCGGTGACAGGTCGCGTTGCCGAAGAGGCTACCAATCGGCCACCTTTCGCTCCAAAGTAATTCGCATGAAGCAATCTACCGTTCTCAAGATTCTCGGAGGCGTTGCCGTCGCCGCTGTGGGCGGCGCCTTTGCGTATTCGCGCGCGACGCGGCCGCCGGTGATCAATGCCAAGGTGCCCGAGCCCGCCAAGCCCGTCGATCTCGATCGCTATCTCGGCAAATGGTTCGAACTGGCGCGACACGAGAACCGCTTTGAAAAAGGCCTCGACGCGGTCACGGCGGAATATGCGCTGGGGACGGGCGGCAAAATCCAGATCACCAATAGCGGCTGCCAAGGCGGGCCCAAGGGCGAGCGCAGCTTTGTCGAGGGCAAGGCGATCGTCGCGGACGAGGCCACCAACGCCAAGCTGAAGGTCTCGTTTTTCGGGCCGTTCTACACCGGCGATTATTGGGTGCTCGACCATGGCGACGATTATGACTGGTCGATCGTCGGCGAGCCCAGCGGGCGCTACCTATGGGTACTGGCGCGCGAGCCGCGGCCCGCTAATGCAGAAGCGCTCATGAAGCGCGTCGAGGAACTCGGCTTCGACCGCTGGGCGCTGCGGCCGACACGGCACGCCTGAGGGAAATCGATATGACGCTTACCGGAATGGATATCATCGTGCTGCTCGCGATTGGCGGGGCAGCCGTGCTCGGCTTCATGCGCGGCTTCGTCACCGAAGTGCTGGCCCTGCTTGCCTGGGTGCTCGTCGTGCTCGCGATCAAGCTGTTTCACGCGCCGCTCGCCGCGATGCTCGCCGGCATGGTCGGGACGGCGCAGGGCGCGGCGGTGCTCGCCTTCGCATTGCTCGGGGGCGCGACGTATTTCGGCGGTCGATTGATCGCCAATTCGATCGGCTCGCGCACGCGGGAGAGCTTTCTGGGCCCGATCGACCGGGCGCTCGGACTGGGCTTCGGCGCGCTCAAGGGACTGATCTTGGTCAGCATGGCATTCCTGCTGCTCGCTTTGGTGTTCGACACGGTGGGCGGCGGGCCCGCAAAACGCCCAGAATGGGTCCGCTCTTCGATGACCTATCCGCTGCTCAACGCGACCAGCGCGAGCATTGCCGATGTCGTGGATCGGCGGCGCAAGGGGCTGCCGGTGTTCGAGGATGCTGTTGAGGCCAATGCGGCAGGGAATTCGGCCAAATAATTTCCTCCCTCGCACTTCGCCGTGTCCTTCCCTAGATCGGGGGCGAAATGAATGCGCCCCTCTACAAT
The DNA here is from genome assembly GCF_979258125.1 of Sphingomonas sp. AC522. Lineage (NCBI taxonomy): Bacteria > Pseudomonadati > Pseudomonadota > Alphaproteobacteria > Sphingomonadales > Sphingomonadaceae > Sphingomonas > Sphingomonas sp. AC522. Next base: position 2,999,655 of record NZ_OZ409836.1, on the reverse strand, counting down.
ATGGAAATCCTGCGGCTGGCATCGACGGTGCCGTTTCAGGAGCGTCTGACCTCGCCGATGGGCACGTCCGAAAAGCGATCGCCGGTGTGCGGGAGCCGCGTGACGGTCGATGTGGATGTGGATGAGGACGGGCGCGTCAAGGCGCTGGGGCTGCTGGTCCGCGCCTGCGCCTTGGGTCAGGCGTCGGCGGGGATCCTTGCCGGGCATGCGATCGGGCGCACGCCGCAGGAAATCGCCGCTACGCGCGATGCGCTGACGGCGTGGCTGGCGGGCGACGGGTCGGCGCCGGACTGGCCGGGCCTCGACATCTTCGCGCCGGCGCTGGTGCATCGCGGGCGGCATGCCTCGATCCGGCTGGCATTCGAAGCGGCGGCCGATGCCGCAGCCGAGGCGGCACGCTGATGGCGCATGGCGAAGTCTCGATCGTCCAGGATGCAGTGCCGCTGCTCGGCTTTGCGCTGGTCTTCGTGCTCATCTTCCGCAAGCTCGGGCTTGGCGCGACGCTGGGCTTCCTCGTCGCCGGCGCGATGGTCGGGCCGCAGGTCCTCGGGCTGGTCGGCGGGGCCGAGAGCAAGATGGGCATTGCCGAGCTCGGCATCGCGCTGCTGCTATTCCTCGTCGGGCTTGAGCTGAGTCCAAGCCGCCTCTGGCGGATGCGCAGGGATATCTTCGGGCTGGGGCTCCTGCAGGTCGTATTGTGCGGGCTGGCGGTGGCCGGCATCGTCTGGTTCGCAACCGGATCGAGCCTGGCCGCGGCACTGTCACTCGGTCTGCCGCTGGCATTGTCTTCGACCGCGCAGGTCCTGCCGATGCTGCAATCCGCAGGCCGCCTGCGCACCCCCTTCGGGGAGCGTGCCTTTGCGATCCTGTTGTTCCAGGATCTGTCGATCGTCCCGCTGATCACGATCATCGCGGCCATGTCGCGCAACCCGGCAGATCTCAACGGTCCGCCGGGATGGGTGCTGGGGCTCTACACACTGGGCGCGATTATGGGATTGATCCTGGCCGGGCGCTTCCTGCTGCAGCCTCTGTTCCGCCTGATCGGCAATCTGGGCGAGCGCGAGATGTTCGTCTTTGCCGGGCTGTTCACGGTGATTGCCGCAGCGGCGCTGATGGAGTGGCTGGGACTGTCGGCGGCGCTGGGCGCGTTCATCGCCGGCGTGATGCTGGCGGATTCACCTTATCGCCACGAGTTGGAGGCGGATGTCGAGCCATTCCGCACGATCCTGCTCGGGCTGTTCTTCCTCGCCGTTGGCATGAGCCTCGATCTCAATGCCATCGCCGACCGGCCCTTTTTCGTGGCCGGCATGGCGCTGGCGCTGATCGCGACCAAGATGGCGATCATCATGGGGCTGGCGCTGCTTTTCGGGATGAAATTGCGCCCGGCCTTCGCGCTGGGACTGCTGCTCAGCCAGGGCGGCGAATTCGGCTTCGTGCTGTTCGCACAGGCGCAGGCAGCGTTCCTGGTCGAGAGCGAGGCGGCGAGTGTGTTCGGCGCGATCATCACCGTCTCGATGGCGACCACGCCATTCCTGATGATGCTCACGCAGAATCTGCGCGCCGAGCCCGAGCGCAGCGCCGATGGCGTGGAAGGCCCGCAGCATGACGGATCGAATGCGATCGTTGTGGGCTATGGCCGCTTCGGGCAAACCGTGGCGCAGATGCTGATCGGCCAGGATATCCCGGTCACCATTGTCGATACCGATGTCGAGATGATCGAGACTGCAGGGACCTTTGGCATGAAGGTCTATTATGGCGATGGCACGCGCACCGATCTGCTCCGCCAAGCGGGCGCGGCCGATGCCGAATTGCTGCTCTTTTGCCAGGATGGCGATGGGCTCGACACCGAGATGCTGGAGGGCATCCACCACGCCTTCCCCAACGCTTCGATCTTCGTGCGCGCCTATGACCGGCGCTCGGTGATGAAGATGAAGGGCGCGCCGATCGCCGGCGTGGTCCGCGAATTGATGGAAAGCGCGGTGCTGATGGGCCGCAAGGGGATGGAGGCCGTAGGCGTCGATCGGCAGGAGATCGACAAGACCGAGGCCGAATATCGCAAGCGCGATCTGGAGCGGCTGAAGGTCCAGAAAGAAACCGGCGACCTGCGCGCAGGAATCGAGCGGATGTTCAACCAGGATTCGCAGGCCGCGGCAGTGGCCAAGGCCGATGCCGAGGCGACGGCGCGGAGCGAATGAGGCTGGTCATTGTCCTCGCCGGGCTATCGGGCGCGGTTGCTGTCGCGGCGGGGGCGTTTGGGGCGCACGGCGCGAATGGGCAGGCGGCGGAGTGGCTGCGGACGGGCGGGCAGTATCAGTTGATCCATGCGGTCGCGGCCTTGGTCGCGGTGCGGATGGGGGAACGGGTTTCGCCCTGGCTGTTCGTGGGCGGTGGCGCGGTGTTTGCCGGGACGCTGTATCTGATGGCGATGGGACTGCCGCGGTGGCTGGGGGCGGTGACGCCCTTTGGTGGCGTGGCACTGATTTCCGGGTGGCTGTGCCTCGCCTGGAGTGCCACTCGCGGCAAGGCCGCCTAACTCGATCGCGTAGCGTCGGTCATCGGTTCCATTTCGTGCGGGTCGGTCGCACGACCCACGGGTAGCGAGCCGGTTTGGCGCTCGATGCGGCGGTGGACGACGGGCTCATAGCCTTCGGGGCGCAGCGAGGCGAGCACTGCGCTATTGGCATCGTCGGCGCGGGTGCGGCGCTGGTTGTGGCGGATATAATCGAGCCAGGTGGCGACGTGATAGCGCTCGATCCACAGCTCCGGATCGCCGAGATCGCGCAGCAGCGTCCAATCGCGCGCGCCGTCACGGCGGCGGATCCGCCGGCGCTCGCCCATTGCGGCGAGAAAGGCGGGGACATTGGCGTGAGGCACGCGATGCTCGATCGTGATCACGATCGGCCCGCTTCGGGGCTCGACGGGAATCGCGGTCTGCGGCTCGCTCCAGGTGTCGCGCGGCGTGAGATCGAGGTCGCTGATCTTGGGGAGCGGCCAGCGCAGTCCTGCGGCGATGCCCAGTAATTGGATTGCGGCGGCGGCATAGAGCGCGATGGCCGCGCCGTGATGATCGGCGATGAAGCCGAACAGCCAGCTGCCGGCGGCCATGCCCCCAAACGCCGCCATCTGGTATAGCGCGAGTGCGCGGGCGACGACCCAGCGCGGCGATGCCATCTGGACGCTGACGTTGAAGGTGGAGAGCGCCAGCACCCAGCCGGCGCCCGCTGCGGCGAGCGCGACGATCGTCGGCACCAGCATGCCCAGGCTTGCTGTTGCCGCAGCGCCGAGGGCGAGGGCGAGCGAGGAGAGCGTGACCAGCCGCTCGGTCGATAGCTGGCGGCGCAAGCGTCCGCTGGCGAGCGCACCGCCCACCGCGCCTGCGCCGAAGCCGCCGAGCAGCAGGCCATAGGTAAGCGGGCCGCCGGCGATGATGTCCCGCGTGACGAGCGGCATCATCGCAGGCACGGCGCTGGCGGCGAGGCCGAACAGCGAGGCGCGTATCAGCACGGTGCGGATTGCGGGCGAGAGCCGGACATAGCGGACGCCCGCGACCATCGCGCGGCCAAGCCGCTCGCGTGGCAAATTGCGGGGCGGTAGGCCGGGCTTCCAGCGGAACAGCACCACGATCAGCCCGATATAGCTGAGCGCATTGGTGAGGAACGCCGCTGCCGCGCCCGCCGCCGCGACGATGGCACCGCCGATAGCGGGGCCGGTGCTCCGGGCGATGTTGAACCCCATGCTATTGAGCGCCACGGCGCTGGGGAGGACGGCGCGGGGCACCATGTCGCCCACCGCGGCCTGCCAGGCCGGACCGTTGATCGCAGTGCCGCAGCCGATCAGGAAGGTGAAGGCGAGCAAAGTCCAAGGAGTCAGCAGGCCGAGCCATGCGAAGACCGAGAGCGTGGCCGAGACGATCAGCATGAACAGCTGCGCGGCGAGCATCACGCGGCGCCGATCGAGATTATCGGCGACTGCGCCCGCCCAGAGCGACAGCAACACGATCGGCAGGCTGATCGATGCCTGGACCAATGCGATCATCTGGGGCGAGGCGCCCATGCTCGTCATCGTCCAGGACGCGCCGACCGACTGGATCAGCCCGCCGAAATTGGAGGCGAGGCTCGCGAACCAGATCGCGCGGAACAGCGGGATGCGGAAGGGAGAGACGGGGGGAGAAGGCTCCATCCTGGCTCAATGCCGCACTGGGAGAGGCGATCCCATCATTTTCCCGCCAGCATCTTCTCCACCTGACCGCGCACATAGGGGTGATAGGTCGTCTTGGCCTTTTCGAAGAAGCGCGCCGCGATCGGCTTGCCCCATTCGCCTTGGGCGATCAGGCCTTGATAGACCGGGCGGATCAGCAGCCCGCGGCCGACGCTGTTGACGAACGCTTCGATCGAAGCGAGCGCGGGTTCGTAGCGGTTGGCGATGGCGAGTTCGGCCCAGGACGAGCGGACATAGGCGTTGGTCGATGCCGACAGGCCCAGCGTCTCGTCAAGCTCCTTGAGCCGCGCGGGAGTCTGCTGGCGGGGAAGCCCGTTGAGGAAGCGCATCCATTGCTGGGTGCTCCAGCCGGTGGTGGTGACTGCCGAGACGGGGCCGCCGGCATTGACCGCGGCAAGCTGGGCATCGACCTTGGCGAGGATTGCCGATTTCACGTGCACCGCGTTTGCGGGCAGGCCGGTCTGATAGACCCAGCGATCGAGCTGGAGCCTGGCTTCGAGCGCCTTGTCGCCCTTGATCAGCCGCTTGCGGATGTCCGCAAGGAAGCCTCCGCTCGTCTGCGGCTGAAAGGCGTGGCGATCGAAGTATGAGCGCAGATAGGCGTCGAAGCGCTTGCGGCCGACGGCCTGCTCGATCGTGCGCAGCATCGTCGAGCCCTTGAAATAATCGAGCTGCCCCGCGGTCGCGCCGGGATCGCCGTGGAGGCGCGTGGTCGGGCCGTTATCGGCTTCCTTCAAATCCTTCTGAAGACCGTCCCAGTCGAGATCGGCATAAAGCGCGGCGCGCGTCTTGCCATAGACCGCTTCCATGATGCGGTTCTCGAAATAGGTGGTGAAGCCCTCGTTGAGCCAGGAGTCCGACCAGGTCGCGTTGGTAACGAGATTGCCCGACCAGCTATGCGCGAGCTCGTGGGCGACGACATCGGTGTTCGAACGATCGCCGGTGATGATCGTGGGCGTCAGGAAGGTGAGGGTGGGGTTCTCCATGCCTCCATATGGAAAGCTCGGGGGCAGGACGAGCATGTCGTAGCGGCCCCAGCGATACGGGCCGTACAGCGCCTGCGCCGCGTCGATCATCTTCTCGACATCGGCGACTTCATAGGCCGCGGCGTCGAGCATCGAAGGCTCGGTCCACACGCCCGAGCGCTTGCCGGTTGCCTTGAACGCCAGATCGCCGACCGCGAGCGCGATCAGATAAGGCGGGACCGGGCGGTCCATCTTGAACTTATAGATGGTGCCTCCATTGGCCCGCTCCATACCCTTGTCGCCGCTCAGCCGGTCGCCGCTCATCACTGCGACAAAGCCATCGGGCACGGTTAGCGTCGCCGACCAGGTCTGGCGGATGCCGGGCGAATCCTGGGTGGGGATCCAGCTGCGATTGGCGATCGGCTGGCCTTGGCTGAAGAGATAGGGCTTCGCCTTGCCGGCGGTCAGTTCGGGCGGGAGCCATTGCAACGCACTTGCGCTGGGCTTGGTGTTGTAGGCGATGCGGATGCGCTTGGTGCCGGGGTTGAGCTGGATGGTGAGCGCCGAGCCAAGCTCCGCGTCGCGCGGGCCAACCTTATAGGGCAGGCTCGGGCCGTTGACCTCGGCGACGGTCTGCACGTCCATATTGTCGACATCGAGGATGATTTCCCTGGCGCCCGGTGCAGCAAGAATGTCGAGCACCGCGCTGCCGGACAGCGTCTGGCTGCGGAAATCGACGTGCAGATCGAGCGCGACATGGGCGACGCGAGCGATCTCGGGCCGGGCATGCGTCCAGACGTCCTTTGCCTCGGGCGTGGTCAGGATCGGAGCGACCGCCGGGGCAGTCTGGGCGGCGGCGGGAGCGGCGATCAGCATCGCGGCGAGAGCGGGGAGGAGAGTGCGCATGGCGGGTTGCCTATGCCGATGATGGCTGAACGGCAACTGACCTGAGGCTAGTTGCAGCACGAAGGCGGGGTGAGCGAATTCCGGCTTAGCTTCACAGATTTCCCCTGAATCGTGAAACTTCGTTATCCTTCGGCGCAATATTGCTGCGCGCACGATAGGCAGCAAAAATTGAAGCGTCCGGAGCATAAACGTGAGCATGACAAATTCGGGAGCTGTAGGACAGGGAAAGCAACCGGCGGTTCGCGTTAGGGCAGGTTGGCGGGGATCAAGCGGATGGGGATCGCCGCCTCGACAGATCGCCAACCTATCTCACGTAACACGTCGTTGCTTTGCACCGCTGTTCGGCCCGCCGCGCGGTCGAGCGACCAGGTGATGTGATGCGTGCTGCCATCGGGACGAGCGGTCTCGCCGCCGATCGCAACAACCAGTGCCTGCAGGCCTGCGCCATCGTCGACATGGCCGACGACTTCGCCGCTGGTCTCGGTCGGCAGGGCATCCTCGGTATGAGAGGCAAGCGTGACATGATGCGCCACCACGTCGGGCCAGACCGGCGGGAAGCGCAGGAGCAAGGCGGCGCGATCGGCGTCGTCTAAGAGCCAGCCGATGGTTCGCTTGGTCATGAGTGGGGAACGTCGAAGAGGGCGATGCGCTCCGTCTTCCCTCGCGAAGGGGGGAGAAACTCTTCAGCGTGGTTGCGCGTCCAGAAACGCGGCGACGTCCGCGAGACCGGACATCCTGTCGACGAAGCTCTGGCTGATGCGGTGGCGAGGACAAAGGCGGGTGCCGCGGCCCCCTTCTTGTCGTGGAGCATCTGCTCGGCGAGGCGCCCGCAATTGGTGGGCGCAACGCGTTCGGCCTCCTTGCGCGCGCACGGGCCCTGTCCGGCGGGGGTAGGGTAAAGTATGCCGACGTCTGCTAGTGGGTGGGAAGCGGACGCTAGTGCGCTCCGCGATCAGGGGTGCTCACGCCATCGAGGAATGCGTTGATCGCTATGCATGGATCTCCCTGCAGCAGAGCAGCCCGATGCCATTTTGAGGCGTCGTATTCGCCCCAAGGCTGGGAAAATCCCAGCACGTCAGCGTGGCGCGAAAAGCCTCCATGGTCGATCCACACAAACCACTTTAATCCACTTTGGCCACCGAGAACAAAGCGTCGACGGGGAAGATTTCGGTCAGTGACGTCATCGTCTGGTTCAAAGGGCTGACCAACTTCTGCGATCTTGCCATCCTTGAGTATGTCTTTTCGGATTTTATCCGGCAAATCTGCGAAGCGGGAGACAAACTGCGTGGCATAACGCACCGGGCAGTTGGACTCGGTCTGTGGAGTGGTCGGGACACTTACAGCTGCCAGTATCGCTAAAGTGAGCCGTTCGAACATGCTGCCCATTCCTCAACCGCCACAGCGGGAAGTGTGGCAAGAATCTTCGTGCAATGCCAGATAGGAGGATGTCCGCAATTGGGTCGTTAGCTGCCTGACCGCTATCCGTACAACTGCGTCGGCGCGACGATGGCCGGTGATGGGTGGAAAGCAGACATTGCTTCTTCACTATGAAGATCAGACAACGGGCTGAGTGGAGGGACTTGCGATGGGTGATAACGCTTGGCTTCTGATGATTACGCTCGTCGGGCTGGTAAATCCGGTCGTCATTGCAGTCGGGCTGGGCCTTGGCTTGGTAGCGAGGCAGTGGTGGCAGGCTCTATTTGCTCTCCTTGCCGTCCCGCTCGCATATCTCGCCTATTCTGAGGCGTTCGCGGTCACTGACGACTATTGGCCGTTGCTCCCCCTGTTGGCACCATCTGGCCTTGTCTGGGCTGCCGCTGCGTTGGGGTTGAAGCGAGCGGCAACCACTTCCTAATGTCTGCAACTGGGTCGTTAGCGGCCCGACCGCTCATGGCGCCGCACGCTCAGCGCTGAACGGCAACATTTGGGTGGGAAGCGGTCAGTCGGTTCCCGATCAGCGGCGAGGGTAAACGGACACCCTGCGAGTGCGGACAAACCTTCTGCCATCGTAGGCCCAGCGAACTAGAGAATACGGCCCCAACCCGCTTTCCCCTTCGAACGTATGGATAATCGGATGACCTTGAGGGTCAGACAGAAATTCCGGTCGTGCGCGACTAGATATCTCCACAACGCGATTTACGCCCGCGTCGGTGACCTTCCAAACTCGGACGCGATAGACCGAGCCGCCACCCCAAAGCGAAAAGAGCAGTTGGTCCTGATCTCGCACAAACAGTCCCATAGGCACATCGCCCACATCTTCTCGGTATGCAGCTGAGCTTGAGCAGGTCTCTACGCATTCGATAACTAGTTTGTAGCCGACCGATGGATCGCTCTCTACCTTCGCGAAATACGTACTCTTTTCTGCATCCACGCGAAGAGACGCGACTGTCTGCGCACGCGCCGGGATCGCGAAGAGGATTAAAGCTAAGGCTATTCCGTGTTTCATGGCGGATCATAGCAACTAGGTGTATGTCCGCAATGAGGGGAAGCTGCCTATTTGCTGAACGACTGAAATTGGGTCGATTGCCGACAGGCAGCTTATGGCGCGGCGCGTGTAGCCCCTGACGGCTGGAATTGGGTGGAAAGCTGACATCAGGTACGTGGCTGTTTACCTCGCAAATACGCCCGCACTTTGATGACACAGTAAGTGGTTGCGGCGACGGACGCGACCGGCAGCGCCCAGAAGGTCGGCGCTAGCGTAACCTCCGCGCCCGCCCAGCCAACCGAGAAGAGCATTAGGAATAGGGCAAGCGCGTCGAGGATCGTGGTGGCGGCCACAAGCGCAAAGACAAATGGGGCGTTCATCCACCCAGATTAGCCGCAGTTACGAACGTCTACAAATGGGTCGGTAGCCGACCGGCAGCGTCCAGGGTCCCGTCTCACGCGGAGAACTGGGAATGGGTGGGAAGCTGCCTCAGCGCCGGACCTACCTGCTAGCCCTGCAGTTCGGGCATAGCCGCTCGACTGGCTTCAAGAGATTTACTCCCGTTAGGTGTCGGCCAATCGAATTCGGATCAAAGAAGCAGCTTACGCCGCAGCTTTTGCACCTCATCCCAAACATGATGAGGAAGGAGAACGGCATGTTGCCCGCCAGCGCGACTGCCATTCCCACTATACCGCCGAGTTCGAGATAAACCGTAACGAGAAGAATAGCGCCTGAGACGAAGAACCTGGTTTGAACGATGCGAGCGAAGGTCAAACGGCTTAACATCACAGCACATTGGGACACTCAGCCCGCGTCCGCAATTGGGTCGTTCCTGCCGGTCGGCTTGCTGACCGTACTTCGCAAGCTCGAGCCTTCTCAACCTCTAGCGCGGTTGCGCGTCCAGGAATGCCGCGACGTCCGCCAGGTCGACGGTCTTGTCGAGGAAGGTCTGGCCGATGCCACGGGCGAGGAGGAAGGGCAGGGTGCCGCCGGCCATCTTCTTGTCGTGGAGCATGTGCTCGACCAGCGTGGCGCCGGAGGCGGTGATGCCCGCCGCCCTAAGCCCGTCAGGCAGGCCGACAGCGCGGAGATGGGTGGCGAGGCGCTCGGCGTCCTGGGCGCTGCACAGGCCCTTGCGCACCGAATAGGCGAAGGCGAGCGCCATGCCCGCGGCGACGCCTTCGCCGTGGAGGAGCTTGTCCGAAAAGCCGGTTTCGGCCTCCAGGGCATGGCCGAAGGTGTGGCCGAGATTGAGCAAGGCGCGCTTGCCCGCGGTCTCGCGCTCGTCCTCGCCGACGATGCGGGCCTTGGCGGCGACCGAATGGGCGATGGCGGTTTCGCGGGCGGCAGCGTCGCCGCGGAGCAGCGCTGCGGCGTTGGCTTCGCACCATTCGAAAAAGGCGAAATCGTCAATCAGGCCGTATTTGACGACTTCGGCATAGCCGGCGCGGACTTCGCGCTCGGGGAGGGTATCGAGCAGATCGGGATCGATCAGGACCAAGGCAGGCTGGTGGAAGGCTCCGACCAAATTCTTGCCGGCGGCGGAGTTGATCGCGGTCTTGCCGCCCACCGAGGAATCCACCTGGCTGAGCAGGGTGGTGGGGAATTGGACGAAGTTGCAGCCGCGCTTGAGCATGCTGGCGGCAAAGCCGGTCAGGTCGCCGATGACGCCGCCGCCAAAGGCAATGATATGGTCGCTGCGCTCGACGCCTTGCCCAAGCAGCCAATCGGTCACGCGCTCGAGATTGGCCCAGCTCTTGGTCGCCTCGCCCGCCGGAAGCACCAGCGCCTCGCTGGCGATACCAACTGCGCGCAGGCTCGCCTGGAGGACCGGCACGTGGCTGCGCAAATTCTCGTCGGTGACGATCGGCATCGCACGGCCCTTGGCGAGATGCTGAAGCGCCGGGCCGGCGCGGGCGAGCAGCCCGGCTTCGATGCGAATGTCGTAGCTGCGGTCGCCGAGCGCGACGGGGACGATAGTCACGGAGTCAAAGCCTTCAGGATCGCATCGACAGTGGCGTCGTGCGGCGCGGCTACGCTTTCCACCCGGATCGGCGCAAGCGCGTAAAAGGGATTGCGGACCTGGGCGAGCTCGGAAAGCACTTCGAGCGGATCGCGGCCGCGCAGCAGTGGGCGCGTGTCGCGGCGGCGGACGCGGTCGGCGAGCACGTCCGGGCCGGCGTCGAGCCAGATCGTGATCGCCTGATCGAGGATCAGCGCGCGGGTGGCTTCGTTGATGAAGGCCCCGCCGCCGGTGGCGATTACCTTGGGCGTGCCGTCCACCAGCCGGGCGATCACGCGGCGCTCGCCGTCGCGGAAATATTGCTCGCCGAAGCGCTCGAAAATGTCCGCTACGCTCATGCCCGCCGCGGCTTCGATCTCGTGATCCGCATCGACGAAGGGCAGGCGCATGCGCTGCGCCAGCCGGCGGCCGACCGTGGTCTTGCCCGCCCCCATCAAGCCGATCAGCACGATCGGCTTGCCGCTCCAACGGTGTCCCTTTGTCGGTGTTTGCAGCATTGCCCTGGGGGCTATACAGCCCGGGGGCCAGTCGGGCAAAAGGCCCGAGCATTCATTTTCGCCATTCATTTTGGGACAGTCCGTTTCATGTCGCGTTCGCTGATAGCGTTGATCGTCGTTCTGGTGCTCCTTGTGGTGGGCATGTTCGTGCTCGCGGGGCGCAGCTCCGAGAAGGAGCCGATGCGGATGGAGAAGGTGGTTCCGCTTGATAACCTCGCCAAGTAAGCGTTCGCGGGTAGCGCTGGCGGCGCTGCTGCTAGCGAGCGTGGCCGTGCCTGCGCTCGGGCAGCAGCAGGATGCGCCCGAATCGCTGCTCCCGCCGGGCTTCGACGAACCCGCGACTCCGGCGCCTGCGCCCGCTCCGGCGGCGACGCGCGCGGCGGATGCGCCCGCGCCATCGGGCAGCGCCCCGCTTTCGGGCGAACCGCTCGGCAATGCCAGTGCCGCGACCGAGGGCGAAGAGACCGCCGCAATCATCGATTATTCGCGTTACGAACTTCCCGATTATGCGCGGCACTCGCTCGACCGCGTTGGCGTGGTTGCGTGGGGAAACACGCCGTTCCCGGCGAATAGCCTGGGCGTGATCGACGGGCGCTATCTCCAGGCGCTGCTGCGACGGCTCGATGCGCCGGTGGCCTCGCGTTGGGCCTCGATCGCGCTCCGCCGTGCGCTGATGTCGCCGCTCGATACGCCCAAGAACGTCAACGGTGCCGATTTCGCCGGCGACCGCGCCTGGGTGCTGCTGCGCATGGGCGAGGCCAATGCCGCGCGGCTGGTGATCAACGATGTCGATGCCGAGAATTATACGACCTGGCTCTATCAGGTGGCGATGCAATCGGCGCTGGCTAGCGGGGACCCGTCGGGGCTTTGCAGCATTGCCGACGAAGGCGCGAAGTGGATCGATCAGCGCGGCTGGGCACTGGCGCGCGCGATGTGCGCCGGGCTGGCCGGCAAGCCCAACGAAGCGGGGCAGCTGCTGAGCGCGGCGCGGCGCGGCACCAGCCCGAGTGATATCGACAATCTGCTAGCCGAAAAGGTGCTCGGATCGGGTGCGCAGGGGCGCCGCGCAGTCACCCTGGAATGGCAGGCGGTACCGACCCTGACTTCGTGGCGCTTCGGGCTGGCGACAGCGATGGGCGAGCAGATCCCGGCCGAGCTTTATGGGACTGCGGGACCGCAGGTGCGCTATTGGCAGGCGCTGGCGCCGGCACTGGCGCCGGCCTCACGCGCGGCAGCGGCCGAGCTTGCGGCGAGCGCTGGCGTATTCTCCAGCGCGGGGCTGATCGACCTCTATTCGGAGATCGCGCAGGATGGCGAGGCGGACGGTACGCCTGAGGCCAACACCGCGCGCGATCTGCGCACGGCCTATACCGATGGCGACGTGGCTGACCGGGTATCGGTAATCCGGACATTGTGGAGTGCGGCAAAGACGCCGCGGACGGCCTATGCGCGGCTGATCCTGACTGCGCGCGCAGCTTCGTGGATTCCGGCGGCGGCGAGTGTCGACGAGCCGGAAAAGCTGATCGCATCGATGCTGAGCGCGGGCATGGAAGCGCCGGCGATGGAATGGCGCAATATCGTCAAGCGCGGCAGCGAAGGCTGGGCCTTGCTGACGCTCGCCGAGCCCAGCGATGCGCGCGTCGCTTATGGCGATTTCGATACGTATGGCGATGTCGCAGGCCAGCGTAAGGCGCAGCTGATGCTCGCCGGGCTTGCCGGATTGGGCCGGCTCGACGCTGCGGATGCGCGGCGCGGGGCAACTTCGCTCGATGTGCCGATCGGCGCAGTCAACAGCTGGACCAAGGCGATCGACGCGGCCGGGCAGCGCGGCGATTCTGCGCTGGTTGCGGTGCTCGCCGCAGCGGGCATGCAATCGCGCAGCTGGGACTATGTCACCCCCGAGGCTTTGTTCCACATCGTGGCGGCGATGAAGGCGGCGGGGATGGCCGGCTATGCGCGGATGATCGCCGTCGAGGCGATCAGCCGCGCTTGAGCGGGCATGACGACCAGGCGCTGATCGAGCGCTTCCTCGAAATGATGCGGGCCGAGGCGGGCGCGGCGGGGAATACCATCGCCGCGTACGGCACAGACTTGCGGCTGGCCTCCGAGACGCTGGGGGGCGGGCTTGGCGCGGCAGGGCGCGCCGAGCTCGAGAGACTGGGCAGTGAGTGGCAAAAGCTGGCGCGGGCCACGGTGGCACGCAAATCGGCGGCTTTGCGGCGCTTCTTCGCATTCCTGGCCGATGAGGGCCTGCGCCGCGACGATCCGGCGGGGGCATTGCCGCGGCCCGCCGCGGCGCGATCGCTGCCCAAGGTGCTGAGCACCGAAGATGTCGAGCGCTTGTTTGCGGCGATCGCGGCGCGGATCGCGCGGGTTCCGGCCGATCCCAACGATCTGCGGCTGCTGGCGCTGGTCGAACTGCTCTACGGATCGGGGCTGCGCGCGACCGAGCTGGTTTCGTTGCCGCGCAATGCTGTTGCGCCCGATCGGCCCTATCTGATCCTGCGCGGTAAGGGCGGGCGCGAGCGGCTGGTGCCGATCTCCGACCGCGCGCGGGCGGCGGTGTCAGCGTGGCGCGAGCATGTCGCGAGCGACCGGCCGTGGCTGTTCCCCTCGGGCAAGGCGCATCTCTCGCGTATGCGGCTGTATCAGCTGATCAAGGCGCTGGCGGGGGAGGCGGGAATCCCGCCCGATCGCGTGAGCCCGCACGTGCTGCGGCATGCGTTTGCGACACACTTGCTGGAGGGCGGTGCCGATCTCCGTGCGCTACAGGCGATGCTGGGCCATGCCGATATCGCTACGACCGAGATCTATACGCATGTCGACAGCAAGCGGCTGGTCGATCTGGTCAATGAGCGGCATCCGCTGGCCGAAGCGCTGGGCAGGAAGGGTTGAGAGAGCAGCGCTTGACCCGACCGCAATACGAGTCGGGTGGGGAGCGTTCGCCTCCGCGCCACGTTGACGTACCGCAAAGCGAGGACTAGCCCGCGCAGCAATGACCACATTCCTCGACTTCGAAAAGCCGATCGCGGAGCTTCAGACCCGGATCGACGAGCTCCGCCAGACCGCGGAGGGCGGCGCGGTCGATATCGACGCGGAGATCGGCCCGCTCCAGGCAAAGTCCGACAAGCTGCTCAAGGACACCTATTCCAGGCTCACGCCGTGGCAGAAGACCCAGGTTGCGCGGCATCCCGAGCGCCCGCATTTCAAGCATTATGTTGCGGCGCTGATCGACGATTTCATGCCGCTGGGGGGCGATCGTGCCTTTGCCGACGATTCGGCGATCATCGGCGGGCTGGGGCGCTTCCGCGGCCGCCGCGTGATGGTGATCGGGCACGAGAAGGGCGACGATACCGCCAGCCGGCTCAAGCATAATTTCGGGATGGGCAAGCCCGAAGGCTATCGCAAGGCGATCCGCCTGATGCACCTTGCCGACAGGTTTGGCCTGCCGGTGATTACGCTGGTCGACACTTCGGGCGCGTTCCCGGGCGTGCAGGCCGAGGAACGTGGCCAGGCGGAGGCCATCGCGCGCTCGACCGAGGCCTGCCTCAATCTTGGCGTTCCGCTGGTCGCGGCGATCCTGGGCGAGGGCGGCTCGGGCGGCGCAGTGGCACTGGCGGCCGGAAACACCGTGCTGATGATGGAGCATGCGGTCTATTCGGTGATTTCGCCCGAGGGCTGCGCCTCTATCCTGTGGCGCACTTCGGACAAGGCTGCCGATGCCGCGGAGGCGATGAAGGTCACGGCGCAGCACCAGAAGGAACTGGGCGTGATCGACGAGATCGTCCCCGAGCCGCTGGGCGGGGCACATCGCGAGCCGGGCGCGGCGATCGGCGCATTGGGCGATGCGATCGCGCGCGCGCTGGACGATATGGACGGCGTCTCGCCCGAGGGGCTGCGCCAGGCACGCCGCGCCAAATTCCTGGCGATGGGCCGGATCTAACCCTCTCATTACAAATGCCGACAGGTTCGGCAGGGCGCTTGCCGCCCTGCCTCGCACCTGCGCAACCTTGCCGCTTCCGCCACCAGGGAGGAGAGGCTGGCATGATCGGTTTGGCAATTTCAGCGGCTGTGTCGCTGGCAGTTCCCGCATTCGAGGACAGCGTACGCTGCCTGGCGCTCGACGACACCTATTGGGTGATGATCATGAGCGCGGGCGCCGGCGAGCGGAAGGATGCCGATATGGCGTGGCGGCAGAGGACCGAGAAGCGCATGTATGCCGAGGGCGCGAAAAAGGGGCTGAGCCAGGATCAGGTCAACGCCAGCTACAGCGCGATCTTCAATCCGCTTCAGGACACGTTCCTGGACGACGAGCTCATGGCCGAGCGCAACAAGTGCCGCGCGGCGAAGGGCTGAGCCAGCCGATCCGAGGCGCAATGAAAAAGGGCGGCGGAACCGAGGTTCCACCGCCCTTTCATCGTTCGTTCGTAAAGGCTTACGAAGCCTTCATGTTCGACGAGACGTTGCCGAAGGTCTTGTTGAGCTGATTGCCCAGACCCTGCATCGCTGCGATGGCGGCGACGGCGATGAGCGCGGCGATCAGGCCGTACTCGATTGCGGTGGCGCCCTTGGAATTCTTCAGGAAGTTGCGAATCTTCTGCATTACCGGTCTCCAACGTTTGTCGTGTTGCTTCATTCACCCGACCGCGTCGGATAAATCCGGAGCGGCACTCTCGAAGCTATGCGCAGGAAGTAAATAAACGGCTAAAGGTGGACGTTACAAAGCCGTTACGAATGCGATTATCTCGCATCCTGAACTTTGGTGCTGATATTGCCCCACAAAGAAGCGGTGCTGCTGGAGAGCGCATTGAGCCCTGCCATCAGCGCCATAACGATGAGGGCGAGGATGAGGCCGTATTCGACCGCAGTGGCCGCCCGGCGATCGCCGATCAATGCAGCAATCATGTGTGCCAAGGCTCGCATCGCCGACACTTCTCCTCCAGAACGCCTGATCCAGATAAAGAAAGAGCGTTAACTAAGTGCTGAAGGACGCGTCTGATTTGTTGCTGGTGGTCGCCGCGGCGTTGCTCAACGGCGAGGGCCGCGTGCTGGTGCAGCAGCGCCCGCCGGGCAAGCCGATGGCAGGGCTGTGGGAGTTTCCCGGCGGCAAGATAGAGCCGGGCGAGGCGCCCGAGGCAGCGCTGGTGCGCGAGCTGGCCGAGGAATTGGGTATAGCGTTCGATGCGTCGGCGCTGGTGCCGCTGACCTTTGCCAGCGAGCCCCTGGGAGAGCGGCATTTGATGTTGCTGCTCTACACGCTGCGCGACTGGACGGAGGAGCCTGAGCCGCGGCATGCGACTGCGCTGCGCTGGGTCAAGCCGGCAGAGCTGCGCGGGCTGGAGATGCCGCCGGCGGACTTGCCGTTTATTTCGGTTCTGGAGGCTTTGGCTTGAGCGCGTCCGCCAGCGACGCGGTCGCGCTGCCGCGGCGAGCGGGTTTGGGCTGGGATGCGTCGGGCGCCCAGCCGGTCAGATAGACGATCTCGAAACGTTCCGGCGTGCGGCCGCCGGCATCGGCGCGTCCGGCAAAGGCGGCGGCAGCGCTGGCCAGGGCGCCGCGGGTGAGGGGCGGGGTGCCGGGAAGCAGGTTGGTCGCCGCCATGCCGCGCAGATCGCGGAACAGGCCGAAGATGCTGGCGTAGCGCACCGTGAGCGTCTCGACGTCCGAGACCGGCAGCGCGAAGCCGGCGCGCGACAGCAAATCGCCGCCCGCGCGCACGTCGATCTGGGGATGAAAGCGCGCGGCGGGGCGATCGGCTTCGGCTTCCATCATGCATGCGCGTAGCGTCGCGAGGGTGCCCGCGCCGAGGAATGCGCCGAGGAACAGGCCATCGGGGCGGAGGGCGCGGCGGGCGAGCGCGAGTGCGCCGGGAACGTCGTTGACCGAATCGAGTATGCCCGCCGAGACGATCAGGTCGAAGCTGGCATCGGGGAAGTGCGGATGATCCTCTTCGCCCTGCATTCCGCCGGCCATCTCGGCGAACGCCTTTCCGGCATCGAGCCGCGTGATGCTTGCGCCGGGCAAATCGAAGCCGCCGCCAAAGCTGCCGAGATCGAGCACGTCGCGGAATTCGCGTTTCACCCCTTGCAGCCGCTCCATCAGCCCTTCGAGCATATGATCGCGGACAAAGCCCTCATAGCTTCGCGCGGCGCGGTCGCGGCGCTTGCGACGAAGGGCGCGGTCGAAGATTTCGGAGGGCGAGTCGGGGGCTGGCATCGCGGCGCTTGTGCAGCGGGGCGGGGCGGGGGACAAGGCATGCGTGCTGCTCACTCCGCTCGCCAGGCTTGCCGATCTCGCGCTTCCGCCGCGCTGCCCAGGCTGCGGCGAGATAACGGGGGAGGACCACCGCTTCTGCACGCGCTGTTGGACCAGCCTGCGCTTCCTCGGGCCGCCCTGGTGCGCCCTGTGCCATGTGCCGTTCGAATATGATCGCGGCGAAGATGCTGCCTGCGCCGAATGCATGGCCGATCCGCCGCTGCATTCGGGGGTGCGCGCGGCGGTCGCCTATGGGGATGTGGCACGGGCAGTGGCACTCAAGCTCAAATATTCGGGGCGGCTGGCCTGTGCGGCGACAATGGCGCGGGCGATGGCGCGGCTGATGCCAGCCGATGCCGAGCTGCTGGTGCCGGTGCCGCTCCACCGCTGGCGGATATGGTCGCGCGGGTTCAACCAAGCGGCGCTGATCGCCGCGGCGCTGTCAAAGTCGAGCGGCGTGCCGGCCGATGCCGAATCGCTCCGGCGGGTGAAGGCAACGCCGGTGCTGCGCGGGCTGGGCGCGCGGGGGCGGGCCAAGGCGGTTGCGGGTGCTTTTGCACTGGCGCCCGGCGCGGCGGAAAAACTGAAGGGAAAGACCGTCATTCTGGTCGATGACGTGCATACCAGCGGCGCGACTGCGGCGGCGTGCACGCGGGTGCTCAAGCGCGGCGGCGCGGCAAAAGTGATCCTTCTGTGCTGGGCGCGCGTTCTCGGAGAGGAAGCGCTGGATTGACAAGGCGCTGCGCACGCCACAAGCCGAGGACAATATGGCCAAAATCGAAATCTACACCAAGGCATTCTGCCCCTATTGCTCGCGCGCGAAGGGTCTCCTCGACGGCAAGCACGCCGAATATGAGGAATTCGATATCACCATGGGCGGCCCCAAGCGCCAGGAGATGATCGAGCGCGCCAGTGGCCGCACGACGGTCCCGCAGATCTTCATCGACGGCAAGCATATCGGCGGATCGGACGATCTCGCTGCGCTCGAGCGGGCGGGCGAGCTGGATCCCCTGCTCGCCGCATGACGCGCGCTGAATGACCCGAGCCGCCTTGCTCCAGATGACGAGCGGGATCGATCCCGCGGCGAATGCGCGCACGCTGGTGCAGGGCGTCGAGCAGGCGGCTGCGGGCGGGGCGGCGATGTTGTTCACGCCCGAAATGTCGGGACTGGTCGATCGCGACCGCGATCGCGCGGCGGGATCGCTGGCGCATGAGGCGGACGACCGTGTCCTCGCCGCGGTGCGCGAGGCCGCCGCGAAGGCGGGGATATGGGTGCATATCGGCAGCCTCGCGATCCTGCGCGACGACGGCAAGCTGGCCAATCGCGGCTATGTGATCGATGCGACGGGGGCGATCCGGGCAAGCTACGACAAGATGCATCTGTTCGATGTCGATCTGCCGACGGGGGAGAGCTGGCGCGAATCGAACAGCTATGCGGCGGGCGAGCGCGCGGTGACCGTGAAGACGCCGCTCGGCGTGCTGGGTCTGGCAATCTGCTACGATCTGCGCTTCCCCGATCTGTTTCGTGCGCTGAGCGACGCCGGTGCGACCTTGCTGGCGATCCCCGCGGCATTCACCCGGCCCACCGGGGCAGCGCATTGGCATGTGCTGATGCGGGCGCGGGCGATCGAGGCGGCGGCGTTCGTGATCGCGGCGGCGCAGACAGGCGTGCATGAAGACGGCCGCGCGACCTATGGGCATTCGCTGGTGAGCGATCCCTGGGGCGAGCTGCTACTCGATATGGGCGGGGAGGCCGGGCTGGGCTTCGCCGAGATCGATTCCGCGCGCGTGGAAAATGCCCGCGCCCGGGTGCCCGTGCTCCAGCATCGCCGCGCGATCCCCAAGGTCGAGGCTTTATGATCGTCTACGACCTCAAATGCAGCCGGAGTCACGTCTTCGAGGCATGGTTCGGATCGAGCAGTGCTTTCGACGCGCAAAAGGCCGGCAGGCTGGTCGCGTGCCCGGTGTGCGGCGACAGCGAAGTCGTGAAGGCAGCGATGGCGCCCAACATTGCCGCCAAGGGCAATCAGGGCCCGGCCGTCCCGCCCGAAGCGATGAAGGCAGCGATGGCCGCACTCGCCGCCGCGCAGGCCAAGGCGCTCGAGAACTCGACCTGGGTAGGCACTGCCTTTGCCGACAAGGCGCGATCGATGCATCTGGGCGAAGCGCCGGTGACGCAGATCCACGGCCAGACCACTGCCGACGAAGCCAAGGCGCTGATCGACGAAGGCGTGCCCGTCGCGCCCTTGCCACTGCCGGTGGTACCGCCCGAGCGCTGCAATTGACCCTGTTGCCCCCGCTCTTTAGGAGCGGCGGCGGCGGCCCCGTAGCTCAGCAGGATAGAGCAAGCGATTCCTAATCGAGAGGTCGGAGGTTCGAATCCTCTCGGGGCCACCAACGCTGCGTCGTCCGCCTAGCCCGCGCTGCTGAGGGGCTAAACCCTTCCTGTTGCAAGAATGTCCCAGCTCGTAACCGTTCGCATTCGGCTTATGACACCGGTTGACATAAGCGCCGGTTGGCGGAAGAATGGCGGCGAAACCAAGCGTTAACGACGCTTGCGCCGAGCGGGCGAAGATCCGCGGATGGCATAGGGAGGAAGCCTGGACGAGTCGGCGCGCTGCGCCGGCCGACTGGGCAGCGGAACACCGATCCTCCCCATCCAGGTGCAGCGCATCGCTTGGCCGAACAGGCTGGGAGGAAGTATAATGTCCAACGATATCAATGGTGCAGCGGCGATCGCCGGGCGCCGTCACGCTCTTGTTTCGATGCTTCGCGATGGATCTGCGCTCGGTGCGCTGGGTCTCGCGATGCTGATGGCCGCGCCTGCATATGCACAGGATGCACCGGCGGCACAGACCGCGCAGACCGCTGCGCCTCAGGACGACGCACAGGATGCGGCGACCCAGGAGGATGGCATCGTTGTCACCGGTTTCCGCGCCTCGCTTCAGAACGCGCTTAACATCAAGCGCAGCTCCAACCAGATCGTCGATGCGATCACTGCCGAAGACATTGCCGACTTCCCCGACGCCAATCTCGCCGAATCGATCCAGCGTCTCCCAGGCGTGTCGATCGACCGCGACAATGGCGAGGGCCGCTCGATCACCGTGCGCGGCCTGGGCGGCGACTTTCAGCAGACCCGCCTGAACGGCGCCGACGCGCAGTCCGCTGCCGGCGGCAACAGCTCGGATGCCGGCGCGAACCGCTCGCGCGGCTTCGATTTCAACACCTTCGCCTCGGAATTGTTCGGCGGGGTCAAGATCACCAAGTCGACTGCGGCGATGAACGACGAGGGCTCGCTCGGCGCGATCATCGATCTGACGACCGGCCGCCCGCTCGCCTATAAGGGCAATCGCTTCGCAATCGGCGTCGAGGGCGAATATCGCGAGAACGGCAAGACCTGGAATCCGCGCCTGACCGGGCTGGCATCGTTCCAGCTGACCGACAATTTCGGCATCCTCGCCTCGGTCGCGTATCAGAAGCAGAAGCAGCAGATCGATCGCTATCAGCGCTCGATCGGCCAGTTCGAATATGTCTATCGCAACTCGCAGATCAACGGCGTCACGCCCAACGTCTTCGGTTTCGCCCGTCCCAGCACGGCGGGCACCGGCGCGACTTTTGGTTCGGACCCCACGGCTTACGCCAAGGTTACTCCGACCACGATCATTCCGGCGCTGCCTTCGATCGGCCGCCAGGAGCTCGAATATGAGCGCCTCGGCGCGACTGCGACGATGCAGTGGCGCCCGAGCGACCGCACCGAGATCATCCTCGACGGCGTCTATTCGCGCTACGATCAGGATTCGACGACCTATGCGATCACGCCGATCGGCCTGAACCGCAACGGCACCAATGCGCGTGCGCAACAGACGGGCTCGGCGGGCCTGCGTCCCGTCGGCAACACCAACTATTTCCCGGATCGCGTCGCGCTCTATCCCAATTGCGTGACGTCTGCGACGACCAACTGTTCGGGGACGCAGGGGAGCACGACCGTGCTGCCGGGCTATCTGAACAGCATGAACCCGAACAATCTCAACCCGTTCGACTATTACAACAACGCCGCCTCGCCGGGCTATATCGCCAGCGCCAACCAGACTGCATTCTATGACCAGTTGATCGGCCGTCCCAGCACGCGCATCCGTGAGGCGAACGTCAATGCCGCGGGTCAGGCGGACTATCTGGTGCTCGACAATGTCGATTGGCGCAGCTCCGCCGACGCGCAGTTCGGCACGACGAAATTCTACCAGGGCACGCTCAACGCCACGCAGGAGTTCACCGACACGTTCCGTGCTGAAGCGACCCTGGGCTATTCGCGCTCCGAATTCCGCGCAATCGGCCTGCTCGCGGAAATCAACGCGATCGACCGCAATAACTACACCTTCGACGATCGCGCCGGAGACAAGATGCCGGTGTTCAACCCCGGCTTCGACGTCGCCAACCCGCAGAACTGGACGCTGGTGAAGGGTCTGTCGACGATCCGCTATTTCAACACGATGGTGAACAACGAATTCCGCGTCGGCCGCGTCAACTTCACGCTCGATGCGATCCCGGACGACATGACGCTGCGCTTCGGCGGGACCTACAAGAAGTTCAGCTTCGAGAGCAATCAGCGCCGCCGCAATCAGGACATCGAGGCGATCAACCCGACGCTGCTCGAAGCGAAGATTCCGATCACCGCGCTCGGCCAGACCGTGAATTTCGGCCAGGGGCTGAACGTCTCGGCGGGAACGCCGACCTCCTTCTACGCACCGAACCTCAACTCCTTCCGCTCGCAGTTCGGCATCGATTGCGACTGCGTGAACCAGTGGGGCGATTATCGCGGCGTCGCCGACGGCCGCCAGGCCAACAACGTAACCGAAGAGGACATGTCGGGCTTCTTCCAGGTCGATTACGATGTCGAGCTGTTCGGGCGTCCGCTTCGCGGCGACGTGGGCCTGCGCGTGGCGCGGACCAAGGTGACCGGCTTCGGCGCGATCGGCGGGACCGATGGCGCCGCGGGCATTCCGGTTTCGGCCGAGAACGAATATTGGGATTGGCTGCCCTCGACCAACATCGTGTTCGAGCCGGCAAACAACTTCCTGGTGCGCTTCGCAGTCTCGAAGGTCATGGCCCGCCCGCAGCTTGCCAATCTGACGCCGGGGACGACTTCGTTCCCGAACCTCACCGGCGGGCTCAACTCGGCAGGTGCGGCGCCTTCGGTGACGATCGGCAATCCGTATCTCAACCCGTTCCGCGCGACCAACTTCGACCTTTCTTTCGAGAAGTATTTTGGCCGCGACGGGCTGATCGCAGTCACCCTGTTCAAGAAGGACATTGCGAGCTTCCCGCAGCAGATCGCGGGCGAGGGGCCGCTCTCGTCGGTGCTGTCGCCGGAGATCTACGCGCAGATCCTGCCATTGTTCACCAACGCGACCTTCCGCGCCTATGTCGAGCGCGGCGGCACCTTCAACATCCGCCAGTTCGCGGATGCGCCGGGTGGCGAGATCAAGGGGGTCGAAGTCAACGTCCAGTCGAACTTCTCCTTCCTGCCCGCGCCGTTCGACCGGTTCGGCGTGATCGCGAACTATACGCACATCGAATCCAAGCTGAACTATCTGACCGGCACGGTGACGGGCGCGACGCAGACGGGGTCCAACGGAGTTGCCGCGAATAGCTATGCGGAGGGGCCGTTCCTCAACACTTCGCCGGATGCGTTCAACGCGACGCTCTATTACGAAGACAAGGTTCTCTCGGCCCGGGTCTCCGGTGCGTACCGCAAGCGCTACGTCAATCGCTTCCCGCTGGCTTCGGGTACCTGCTCGGTGGGCACCACCACCAATGCGGGCGGGCCCTGCAACTCGCCGGTGCTCGCGGACTTCGGCTTCAACGAAGACACGCTCAACATCGACTTCGCTATCGGCGTGAACGTGACGAAATGGGCGAAGCTGACGCTCGAGGGCCGCAACCTGACCAACGAGACACAGTATCGCACCATGTATGGCAACAGTCCGGTGACGCAGAATTACGGCAGCACCGGCCGTATCTTCACCGGCGGGCTGCGCGTCCTCTTCTAGGGTCCCGGTAGCGGACCGAAATTCCGGGGGGTCGGCGTGCGCATTGCTGCCGGCCCCCTTTTCTCGGCGGAGTATTGGAATGAACTCGCGTAACCTTTTCGTTCTTTCCGGTGCCCTGCTTTCCGCGGCTTGCGCGGCACATGCGGGCGACAGGTCTGCTGCGCCCGTTGTCGCGTTCCCCGGGGCCGAGGGTGCCGGCGCGCAGTCGCTGGGCGGGCGTGGCGGCACGGTGCTGTTCGTCACCAATCTCGAGGATTCGGGTCCCGGCAGCCTGCGCGCCGCGGTCGAGACCAAGGGACCGCGCACGATCCTGTTTCGCGTTGCGGGTACGATCCGGCTGCTCAAGCCACTGGTGATCCGCGAGGGCCGCGTGACGATCGCGGGGCAATCGGCGCCCGGCGAGGGCATCACGCTGCGCGATTACATGCTTCAGGTCTCCGCAGACGATGTCGTGGTGCGCTACATCCGCTCGCGGCTGGGCGATGAATCCAAGACCGAGTCCGATGCCGTCACGGTCACCAAGGGGCGGCGGATCATCCTCGATCACGTCTCGGCAAGCTGGTCGGTCGACGAGACGTTGTCGGTCTCGGCCAATTTCACGGATCCTGCGAACGGCTTTGACGACGTCACCGTGCAATGGTCGATCATCTCGGAATCGCTGACGCATTCGCTCCATGCCAAGGGCGATCATGGCTATGGCAGCCTTGTGCGCGGCGGGCGCGGATCGAAGGTGAGCTTTCACCACAATCTCTGGGCCAATCACTCGGCGCGGATGCCGCGGCCGGGAAATTACAGCGGGCCTGATGTGGATCCGATCGGCGCGTTCTTCGATTTCCGTTCGAACGTCTTCTACAATTGGGGGAAAGGCCGCTCGGGCTATAATGCTGACAAGGCGACGCTCTCGCGCTACAATTTCGTCGACAATGCCTATGTCGCCGGGCCGCAATCCAAGGCGCCGATCGCGTTCGAGGAATCGAACACGCTGGCCAAGGCCTATTTCGCCGGCAACAGCATGAACGGCGCAATTCCCGCCGATCCGTGGAGCCTGGTGACCGGTATCCAGCCCGAGGGCTACCGGCTTGCCGCGCCGGTCGATGTGGCTCCGGTCAAGTCCGATCCGGCGCCCAATGCCTACGAACGGGTGCTGGCCAAGGCGGGCGCATCGAAGGCCCGCGACGCAGTCGATGCCCGTGTCGTGGCGGGGGTGCGCGACCGGAGCGGCGTGCAGATCGACAGCCAGCGCGATGTCGGCGGCTGGCCCGAGCTCAAGAGCGCAGCGGCTCCGCTGGATAGCGATGATGACGGCATTCCGGACGCATGGGAGCGCGGCCATGGGCTCAACCCCAAGGATGCGGCTGACGCCAGCAAGGACCGCAACGGCGACGGCTATACCAATTTGGAGAAATGGCTCGCCGATCTGGTGAAGGACGCATGATCCGCGCGGCGCTGGCGCTGCTGGTGGCGCTTGCGGTTCCTGGCACGGCAGCGGCGCAAGCGCAGGTGAAGACGCCCGCGCGCATTTGTGACGTCACTGCTTATGGCGCCAAGGGCACGCGCGTTTTCGAGGACACGGCCGCATTCCAGCGCGCGATCGATGATTGTGCGGGCAAGGGCGGCGGCACGGTGGAAGTGCCGCGCGGTGAGTATCTGATCGGGCCGATCTTCCTCAAATCGAACATCAATCTGCATCTCGCGCCCTATTCCGAACTGGTCGGCGTGGACGCGGAGATGCCCTACAAGGTCACGCCTGCGACCAAGGCCTATACGACCAATGCCGACTGGATCGCGCTGATCAACATTGCCGATGCTGAGAATGTCTCGATCACCGGCAAGGGCCGCGTCGACGGGCAGGGCGCATCGTGGTGGGAGCGCTGGCGCGAGCAGGCGCGGCGGAACATGAAGGGCGGTAGCACCAATCGTCCGCGGCTTATCCACGCGACGCGCAGCCGCAACCTTCTGTTCGAAGGCGTCGGGCTCTACAATGCGCCGAGCTTCCATCTGGTGCTCAAGGACAGCGAGGACATTACGGTGCGCGGCATGGCGTTCATTGCGCTCGCCCATTCGCCGAACACCGATGCGATCGATCCGATCGACGTGCGCAACGTGCTGATCGAGAAGAATTTCTTCGACACCGGCGACGACGCAGTCGCGATCAAGTCGCTCAAGGCGAACCCGCTGCGGCCCGATGCCGCGGTCGAGAACATCGTCATCCGCGGCAATCGCGGCAAAGCGGGGCGCGGCATCTGCATCGGCAGCGAGACGGTGGGCGGCGTTCGCAATGTCCTCATCGAAGACAATGAGCTGGTCGGCAGCATGTATGGCATCCGCATCAAGACCCCGCGCGGGCGTGGCGGGCTGGTGCAGGACATAGTCTTCCGCAACAACCGGATGATCGACGTCGAAACGCCGATGGTGTTCTCGGGCTATTACGAGGGCGCCGGCTATGACGAAGAGGCGGTGGCCGCCATTTTGCGCAGCAAGGGCGGCTTCGTGCTTGGTCATCAGATCTACCCGCCCGACAGCGATCCTGCGCAGCCCTACAAGCCGGGCAGCACGCCCTGGATCCGCAACATCATTGTCGACGGACTGACCGCCACCGGCGCGGACCGCGCAGGGGTAGTGGTGGGCCTGCCCGAGCGGCCGATCGAGGGGCTAGTATTCCGCAACGTTCGCATCGAGTCGAAGCGTGGACTGCTCGTGCGCCACGCCACGGTCGATGCCCGGGGTGTCCGGCTGAAGGGGCCCGAGGCTCGGATTACGCGGGAGGCGGGCGCCGTCCTGCGCTGAGGCCTACCAGATCTTCTGGTCGAGCGGCTCGATGCGCAGCGTCACGACATCGACGCCCGGGCCGCGGGTTGCGGCGAACATGATCGCGTCGGCGACTTCGGCGGGCGGCAGCATCTTGTACGCCTGCATCTGCCGCGCGCGTTCTTCTTCCGCGAAGGGCTGCAGCGCGGAGGCGATCGCGCCAGGCTCGATCAAGGTCAGGCGGATGCCGTGCGGGATCAGTTCCTTGCGCAACGTCTCGGCGAAGGAGGCGACGCCGCCCTTGGCGGCATTGTAGACGCTCTCGCCGACCGCCTTGATGTGCACGCTGATCGATCCGACCAGCACGATCAGGCCCTCGCGGGTGCCGCCCGCCTTGATGCGGTCGATCGCGCCCTTGGTGCAGGCGACATAGCTGAGCAGATTGCTTTCGATCACATAGCGCCAATCGGCGTCGTCCATTTCCATCAGCGGACCCGAGCCGACCCCGGCACAGGCGATGAGCATGTCGAGCCCGCCGAGCCAGCTATCGACGCGCTCGAACATGCGATCGAGCCCGGTCGGGCCCGACAGATCGGCCGTCACCGCCTCGATCTCGCCTTTGCCGGCCAGCCCCTCGACCGCTGCGCGCAGGTCAGTCTCGCCGCGATCGGCGATCAGCACGCGGGCGCCGGCGGCCACCATCCGCTCCGCGACTGCGCGGCCGACGCCGCCGGCGCCCCCGGTGATGAGGATGCGCTTGCCTGTCAGGTCCATGACTGTCTCCGGTCTGCCGATCCGCGACTAACCGGCTGCCGGTGCCAGGGTTCCGGCTCAGCGCGGCGAGGCGGTGCCGAACCGCCAGGAAATGATGTTGCGATAGGTCTCGCCGGGCTCGAGCCGCAGCGAGCCGAATTCTGGGCGATTGGGCGTGTCGGGAAATTGCTGCGGTTCGAGGGCGACGGCGTCTCCCATCCGGTACATGCTGCCCGATTTGCCGACCGAGGTCCCGTCCATGAAATTCCCCGAATAGAATTGCAGGCCGGGCTGGTTCGAGCGGACTTCCATCGTGCGGCCCGAGACCGACTCCTCCAGCCGCGCGAGCAGCCGCGGCTCGGCGGCGACGTCGCGACCGATCACCCAATTATGATCGTAGCCGCGTCCGAAGCGGAGCTGTTCGTCGCGCGCGTCGCGCACCCGCGCGGCGATGCGGGTCGGCTCGCGGAAGTCGAACGGCGTGCCCTCCACGGCGCGGAATTCGCCGCTGGGGATCGCGGTCGCGTCGGTCGGCAGATAGTGATCGGCGGGGATGGTCAGGAGCTGGCCGAGCGCACCGCGTTCCGCACCCTCGCCGGCGAGGTTCCAGTAAGCGTGGTTGGAAAGGTTGACCAAGGTCGGCGCATCGGTCGCGGCGCGATACTCGACCGAGAGCGTGTTCTCGCCGTCCAGCGAATAGCTGGCGGTGGCGGTGAGCGTCCCCGGATAGCCCTGATCGCCGTCTGGGCTGACATGGCCGAGCGTGACCGAAGCGGCGCCGTCCTCGCTCGATGCCAGCACGCGCCAATTGACCTTGTCGAAGCCCTGATCGCCGCCGTGGAGCGAATTGGGACCGTTATTGACCGGCACGCGATATTCGCGGCCATCGAGCTCGAAACGCCCGCCGGCGATGCGGTTGGCCACACGGCCGACGGTCGAGCCCATGAATTGCGGCAGATCGAGATATTCCTGCAGCGTGGCATGGCCGAGCGCGACATCGGCCATGGTGCCGTCACGATCGGGCACGCGCACGGCGTGGATTCCGGCGCCATAGGTCAGGATGCCCGCCTCCATGCTGCCGTTCGAAAGCGTGATCAGCTCGACCGTCCCGCCGTTCAGCGTGCCGAAATCGGTGCGGGTGACAATGAAGGGCATTGAAAACTCCTCGCCGCGATTGCGCGGGCTATTTTATATCGGGGTGATTTATATGATAATATCCCCTAGGGGATTGAGGCGGCTGCCGGAAGCCGTCGCCATCGCGATATTCGCGCACAAGGAGTGAAGCGTGCCCAAGTATCTTCTTCTTGCCCTCGCCGCGATCGGCTGCACTGCGTTTTCCCCGGCCAAGGATCCTGAGCCCTTCGCGCCGGTGCTCCAGGAGGATTTCGCCGATCCTTTCGTGCTGCTCCATAATGGCACCTTCTATGCATACGCCACCAATGCCCAGCGCAACGAGGCGAATGTGCAGATGGCGTCCTCCACCAATCTCTCCGATTGGGCGCCGGTCAAGGATGGCGGCAAGCTGCACGATGCCATGCCGAAGCTGCCCGGTTGGGCCCGCGAAGGCTTCACCTGGGCGCCGGAGGTGCTTCGTGTCGCCAATGGCTTCGTCCTTTATTTCACGGCCAAGGAGCGTTCGAGCGGCCTTCAGTGCGTGGGCACGGCCTTCGCCACAAGCCCGGTCGGGCCGTTCACTTCGGAGGCCGCCGAGCCTTTGCTCTGCCAGCGGGACCTGGGCGGGACGATCGACGCCGCGCCGTTCCGCGACAAGGACGGCAAGCTCTACATCTATTACAAGAATGATGGGAACAACCCGCAGTTTCGCAAGCCCACGGACCTGTATGCCCAGCGCCTCAGCGACGATGGCCTGCGGCTGGAAGGTGCGCCGGTCGCTCTTCTGCGCAACGACACCAAATGGGAAGCGCATGTGATCGAAGCGCCGACGATGGTGCGCACCGATAGCGGCTATGCGATGTTCTATTCGGCCAATCATTATGGCTGGGAGGCCGATCAGCGGCTCTCGCCTTATGCGATGGGCTGGGCAAAGTGCGAGGGGCCGATGGGCCCCTGCAAGGACGCGGTGAAGAATCCGATCCTCTACAGTTACAACAACCGCGAAGCGGGCTGCCTGAGCGGGCCGGGGCATCAGAGCGTGTTCAATGTCGGCGCGCGTCAGTTCATCTCCTTCCACGCCTGGGCGGCAACGCCGGGGTGCCGCAAGCTCGACAATAAGCGCTTCTTCTATGTTGCGCCGTTGCTTTGGAAGGACGGTGAGCCGCAAGTGGGCGTGAGCCTTCGGCCGACCGCGAAGAAATGATCGGCAGCGGGTCTGCCGCCCCTCAGGTCGAGGGGCCGGCGACCGGCGCACCCATCCGGGCGAGGATGTCGCGATAAAGCGGGACGGTGGCGGGCGCGTCGGCGAGGCAGCGTGTTAAGGCTTCCATCGCGGCGGCTGCCTTGTCTGGATCGACGCCCTGCGCGACGGGATCTGCGTACTGCGGCAGCAATCCAAGCCCAAGCAAAGCCGCGATCCAGCTATCGGCATCGAAGGCCTGCACGTCGGACGGAGGCAGGCGTCCCCGTCGCCCGAACTGCTCCAGGATGCGCATTAGGCTGGCGGGCGGGTTCTGCTTCGCCACCTCTGTCCAGAAGGGTTCGCTGCGCGCCGTTCGGCGATAGTGCAGCGTCAGGAAATCGCGGACGCCTTTGGCTTCCTGTTCGAACCGGCGATTATATTCGCCGAGTTCGATCGCGTTGAAATCCCGGCCGGGGAGGAGCTCCAGCGCCAGCAATATGCCGGCATGGGCGAGGTGGAGCGGCGTGCCGAACAGTGGATCGGTCGCGGTTGCGGCATCGCCCAGCGCCAGCACATTACCCGCCCAGGGGCGCGGGCGGCGGCCCGGCTTGATGGCAATTGCTCCGAGTTCGTTGCGCCCCTCGGCGAAGCGGCTGCTCCAGGCGTGTGTCACGTTGGAGAGATACGGCGTGGGCGAGACGCGGCGCCAGCCGTCGGCCTGCGTATCGACGCGGTCGAGCGGGCAGATTGCAGAACCGCTGTAGTGATCGAACAGGACTCGGTCGCAGGGCAGCCAGGCATCCCAGGACTCGAACTCCTGGTCGAGAAGCGAGCGGAGCAGTGCCTGGGGACCGGTGCAGTCGAGATAGAGATCGGCTTGTATCGCACTGCCATCGCTCAGCCGCAGCGCCGTGATCCCTTTTCCGTCGTGCTCGGCCGCGAGAAAGGTCCGGCGGGGCAGGGTGGCGGTGATCTGCGACAGACGATTGCCGTAAGCGACATGGTTTAGCCGCAGGGCATAGAGGAAGCCGCCGAGCGGCGAGGCGGGGTCCTGGCTCGGATGCGTGAATTTGCCAGCCTCGGCGAGCATTGCGGCGGCACTGTAATGGCCGAAGGGCGCGGCGCGGCCGGCAAGGTGCGCGGCGTGCCAGATGGCGTGGAACGGGATGTCTCCGGCCTTGAGGCCGTATTCGCCGAAGGCGTGGGTCCAAGGCTCCGGGCCGGCGGGCCAGTTCTCGAAACGCGTGCCGAGAAGGTGCGTGGCAGCGCCTTCGCGGACGAGGCTCAGCTCGTCGATGCCGATCGCGGCATGGAAGCGGTGGATGCTCGGCAGCGTCGCGCAGGGCTCGTCGGCGAGCGCTGCGGGGTCCGACGGCGCCCACACGATTTGCACTTCGACTTGCGGCAATGCCCGCACAAAAGCCGCAGCGGCCGACCGGGCGACGACGCCACTGCCGACCACGCAGACCGAGCGGATCGCCCGATCGGTCATGCGCCCGCCTCCTGTCTGGCGAGGTACGCATCATGGCTGGGCATGCCGCGCACGGCTTCCGCGATCTGCTCGCGGAGTTGGTCGAGAGCAGGCGCCAAGCGCGCACTATCGATCGTGTCCGCGCGCTGGTCCCAGCTTCGCGGGACCAGGCCCTGGCCCAGATAGACTGCGACCCAGCTCGGCTCGAGGAAAAGTCCCTGGGTGTATCGCTCGACCCGGCCTGCGGTGCGGAACAGCTCCATCTTGCATGCCAGGCTGTCGGGGATGCTCATGGTGCGCATGTCATTCCAGAAGTCCGAATCGCCGCGCGCGGTCGCGTGGTAATGGAGGATCAGGAAGTCGCGGATGCGGTCATATTCCCAATCGACCATGCGATTGAATTCGTCGCGGTCGGCGGCGGCGATATGGCCGCCGGCGGGGAACAGCGCGATCAGCTGCTCGATTGCGCCCTGCGCCAGATAGATGCTGGTCGATTCGAGCGGCTCGAGGAAACCCGAAGCGAGGCCGATCGAGACGACGTTGCGGTCCCAGCTGCGCTTGCGGCGCCCGGCGCGGAAGCGAAGCACGCGCGGATCGGCGAGCGACGGGTTTTCGAGCGCCGCGACGAGCGCGTTGGTCGCTTCGTCTTCGCCGATATGCGACGAGGAGAAGACATAGCCATTGCCGACGCGGTGGCGCAGCGGGATGCGCCAGCGCCAGCCCGAGGGCATGCCGGTCACGCGCGTGAGCGGGTCGATCTCCGCGTCGGCGGAGGCGCAGGGTGCGGCGACTGCGCGGTCGCAAGGCAGCCAGCGCGACCAATCCTCCCATTCGGACCCCAGTGCGCCACCGATCAGCAGCCCGCGGAATCCCGAGCAATCGACGAACAGATCGCCTTGGATACGCTCGCCGCTGGCGAGCGTGAGGGCGGTCACGTCGCCGCTCAGGGTATCCAGAGAGACATCAACAACGCGGCCCTCGGTGCGCTCGACGCCGCGCGCGACGGCATAATCCCGCAGATAGGGCGCAAAGCGCGTCGCATCGAACTGATAGGCATAGCCATAGGTCGACAGCATCGAGCTGGTATCTGCGGAGGGCGGCTGAAAGCGGCGGTGCTTGGCCATGACGTTGGCGATCGAATAATCGAACAGCGAATCCTGCCGGCCCTCGGCCTGCATCCGCAGCCAAAAATGGTGGAAGGGGACGCCGTTCAGCGGTGTGCCGAAGCTGCCGAACGGATGGAGATAGGAATCGCCGATCCGCCCGAAATCGCGGAAATCGATGCCGAGTTTGTAGGTCGCATGCGTCACGCGCATGAACTCGGCCTCGTCAATCCCCAGCATCTGAACGAAGGCGCGCAGATGCGGGAGCGTCGCTTCGCCGACCCCGACGATGCCGATCTCCTCGGATTCGACCAGGCGGACGCTGCAGGCGTGCGAGAGCCGGCGCACCAGCCCCGCGGCCGTCATCCAGCCCGCGGTTCCCCCGCCGACAATGACCACACGCGTCCGTTGCGGAGCTTCCCCATCGCTCATCGCGGCATCCTCAAACGGCAGGAGCCGAAGAGCAAGGCTCTCCGGCTCCCATGCGCCTCGGGTCCGAGCAGTTAGAAGCGGAAGCGGACGCCGACCGTGAGAGTCAACTCTTCATACCGCACAACGCGCGGGTAGGTCGCGTAGAAGCCGGTGTCCGGGCCGTTCGGGCCTGGGTTCACCGCTGCGTTGCGAGGATTGTCCTCGGTGTTGGCGCGGGTAAGCGTCGAACTGAACGGATCGCCCAGAATGTTGGTCCAGTCGCCGAAGACAGTGAGGCTCGGCATCACGTCATAGTTGATCGAAAGGTCAAGGCGCTTAACCGGATCGGCCTGTTCGGTGTAACGATGGTTGCCCCGACGCTGGTACGTCAGCGGGAAGGCGCTGCGCCAGTTATAGGTAAGGCGCGTCGACAGCCCGTTGCCTTCATAGAATGCGGCGAGATTGTACGACCAGTCGGAAACCCCCATCAGTTCGCGGTTGACGGTGTCAACGCGGCGGACCTGAGGTCCGTTGTTCGGGTTTACGAAGCCCTCGTCATATCGGAAGTCCGAGCGGGCATCGAGATTGGTGACATTACCCTGGATGCCGAACTGCGGCAGGCCGACGAAATCGAGGAAGGTGGAGGCCTGGACTTCGAAGCCGCGAATCCGGCCCTTGCCGGCGTTGACCGGAGAGTTCAGGCGCAGCGGCGTGCCGTTGGGGAGCTCGCCCTGGAACACATTGTTCTCGATGAAGCCGTTGAGGTCGCGATGGAACAGGCTTACCGAGACGAAGCCGTTGCTTGAGAAATAATATTCGAGCGCGGCATCGTAGTTCTGCGAAGTCAGCGGGTTGAGATATGGATTGCCGCCATTGCCCGTTTGGAAACAATTGGCAGGACGTGGCGTCGTCGCGAGACAGGTGTCGGGCCGATCAAGCGTTCCCGATGCGCGCAGATCGATAAAGTTGGGCCGCGTCTGCGTTTCAGTGAACGCAAGGCGCGCCTGGAACTGCGGGGTGATACGGATACGCGCGTTGATATTGGGCAGCCAGGCCTCGAATTTGCGATCGACGACAGTTGGCGTGAGCACGCCCGGACCGCCATTGGCCGGGAAAACCAGCTGCGTGCCGGATAGATCGAGGTCACTTTTGACGTAACGCAGGCCGACGGTGCCATCGATGCTGGCGTCGCCGCCCAGCGGGATCGAGTAGCGCACCTGGCCATAGGCTGCAAAATGCTTCTCCTTGGCGTCCCAGGTCTGCAGCGGATCCGCGGCCGGTGGGCCTGCGGTGCCGGGCTGATTGAATTCGCGCAGCCGCTGAAGGTTGGCGCGGATGCTGTCATAGGTCGGCGACAGCCACGTCGTGATGCCCGGCCGCGGATCGGCGCCGCGGAAGCCTGCGTCGAACAGCTCATAGGTGAGCGGCACTGCCGAGAAGGGCGAACGGTTGCCTTCGCGCTCGAAATAGCGAGAGCCGTATTCGCGATGCGCGTCGCGGTCGGTGTAGCGCACGCCGGCTTCGATCGAGCTCAGCCATGGCATGCCGGTTTCGTAAGTGACGTCGAGTCGCGACTGCCAGTCCTTGCCCTCGGCCTGCTGCGCTTCCTCGTAGAAGCCACGATAGACGTAGTTCGCGGGATTGGCGACG
Source organism: Sphingomonas sp. AC522 (assembly GCF_979258125.1). NCBI lineage: Bacteria > Pseudomonadati > Pseudomonadota > Alphaproteobacteria > Sphingomonadales > Sphingomonadaceae > Sphingomonas > Sphingomonas sp. AC522. Next base: position 2,965,887 of record NZ_OZ409836.1, on the reverse strand, counting down.
TCGAAGCCGGGGATCGAGAAGATCGGGCCGCCATCGCCACTATCTGAATCGGTGTCGAATGCGATCGTCTGCGGATTGGCAAAGGCATAATCGACGCTGGCGGTCGAGCCAGTGAAGGTCGAATCGGTACGCGCGACATCGGCGCTGATCTTGAGTCCGCCGGTTTCGAAGCTGCCGCCGATAGCAAACTGATAAGTGTCGGTCTTGTTATAGGTGCCGCCTTGGAATCCTTCCACGCGGCGCGGGTTAACTACGGTCGCGCTGTCGAGCAGATCGGGTCGACCGGGACGTGTCACAACGTTGGAGAAGCCCGATCCGCCCCAGAGCGCAGCGCTCATTTCGCGCGACGAGAGCTTGTTCCTGAAGCCTTGGTAAAGACCCTCGACATACAGCTCAATGCCGGGCGCCGGGCGCCACTGGATCGCGCCGTTGACCGATGGGCGCTGACGATCACCCTCGTCATAAGTGACGCGCTGGATGTCCGGGAATTGGGTGCCGTTGGGCCCGCCGCCCGCGACGAAATCGGTGTTCGAGCGAGTTGAATCGCGATAATGCAAGCTGGTATAAGACAGGCCGAGCAGCGCGCCGATCTCGCCGCCGCCGACATCCCAGCGATTGGTCACCAGGATGTTGCCGTTCGGGTTAATGTCGCGCGCCTGGTAGGTGTAGGTCCCCCAGGCCGAGCCCGCGACATGGAAGCCATCGAAGTCGAACGGGCGGCGCGAGCGGACGTTGATCAGCCCGGCAAGGCCCGGCTCGACGAGATTGGCGGTCGAGGTCTTGAACACTTCGATCGCGCCGATCGCGCCCGAGGGGAAGTCCTGCAGCGCCACCGAGCGGGTTTCGGCCGTGAAGATCTCGCGGCCATTATAAGTGGTGGTGAAATCTGGGAGGCCGCGGACCAGCACGCGGCTCGCTTCGCCGCCGCTACGCTCGACCTGAACGCCAGGGATACGTGCAGCGGTGTCGGACACGGTGATATCGGGGAGCTTGCCGATGTCCTCCGCGACGATCGCATCGACGATCTGCGTGGAATTGCGGCGGATATTCTGCTGCGAACGGAGCGACTCGCGATAGCCGGTAACGACGATGCCTTCGCCGTCATCCTGGGCGGCTTCGTCCTGCGCGCCGGCGGCGGGAGTGGCGGGGGTCCCTGCATCCTGCGCCCATGCCGGTGAGGCGGAGAGGGCCAGAACGGCGGCAGAAGCCGAGCAACGGACCAGAGTTCTCAAGCGCATTTCAGTCTCCCCTAATCGCAGTTTTGCGGCCGCTCGAACGGCGGCTCTTCTACGCGGATATACGGGCCGCGATCCCCGACTGACAAGCCATTTATCAGATTTATAAGATAGTGCGGGTTTTTGGCAACACTCGGCGCCGTGCGGGCCGTTCCGGCACCGTCACCATTCGGCGAAGCTGCCGTCCGCGTGACGCCAGACCGGATTGCGCCAGCGATGCTTTTGCTCGTGCGCCTGCCGCACTGCATCCTCGTCGATCTCGATGCCGAGACCGGGGCCCGTCGGGATGGGCAGATGCCCATCCACCGGCGTCAGCACGTCGGGATTCGAGCAGAAGCTCAGCAGGTCATGGCCGGCATTGTAATGAATGCCGAGCGACATTTCCTGGAGAATGACGTTGGGCGTGGAGCCTGCGAGCTGGAGGCAGGCGCCGAGCGCCAGCGGCCCGAGCGGACAATGCGGCGCGACCGCCACGTCATAGCTTTCGGCCATCGCCGCAATCCGCCGGCATTCGCTCAGGCCCCCGGCATGGCTCAGATCGGGCTGGATGATGTCGACCGCGCCGCTCGCCAGGAATGGCTTGAAGTCCCAACGCGAATAGAGCCGCTCGCCGACCGCGATCGGCGTCGCCACCAGGTTCGATATCTGGATCAGCGCTTCGGGGTTCTCTGAAAGCACCGGCTCCTCGATGAACAGCAGCCCGAGCGGCTCCAGCGCCTTGGCAAGCTGCTTGGCCATCGCGCGGTGGACGCGGCCGTGGAAATCGAGCCCGACATCCATGCCCGCTGCCTGCGCCGCTTCGACGCGCTGGACGACGTCATCGAGCTTGGGCGCGACGAGATAGTCGATCTCGGCAGTCGCGTTCATCTTGACCGCGGAGAAGCCCTGATCCTTGCGGGCCTTGGCAGCCTCGGCAATGTCGTCGGGCCGATCGCCGCCGATCCAGGCATAAGCGCGCACCTTTTCGCGGACCTGGCCGCCCATCATTTCCCATGCGGGCAGGCCGTAATGGCGGCCTTTGAGGTCCCAGAGCGCCTGGTCGAGCCCGGCGAGCGCGGACATGAGAACCGGACCGCCGCGATAGAAGCCGCCGCGATACGCCACTTGCCAGATATCCTCGATCCGCCGCGGATCGGCGCCCAGGAAGCGGTCGCGCAGCGCCTCGAACGCGCCGTCCACGGCCTCGGCATGGCCTTCAAGGCTGGCCTCGCCCCAGCCGAAGCAGCCGTTATCCGCTTCAACGCGCACGAAAAGCCAGCGCGGGGGTACGTGGAAGGTTTCGATACGCGCGATCTTCATGAGTCCACCTCGAGCCCTGACAAAGGGCATTTAGCCCATTTATCGGATAAAATGACTCTAGCAAGGCCGGGCAGTGCCTGTATGAACTTCGCGAGCATTATCGGCACGAGGATCAGCAGGCCCGATGAACTGGCGAGATGGCCATATCGCAGTGGATTGGGGAACGACCAATCGGCGGGCTTATGCCGTCGATCCAGACGGCCGGGTGACCGATCGCCTCGAGGATTCGCGCGGGCTGATGGCAGTGGGGGAGGGCGGCTTCGAGGCTGCGGCCGATGAGATCACTGCCGCGCTCGGCGACCGGCCGACGCTGCTTGCCGGCATGGTCGGATCGAACCGCGGCTGGCGCGAGGCTCCCTATGTGCCGTGCCCGGCCGACGCCGAAGCCCTCGCAACGGAAATCCGCTGGATCGAGCCCGGCCGTGTCGGGATCGTCCCGGGCGTTTGTCAGCGAGGCGATGCCGGCGCCGACGTGATGCGCGGCGAAGAGGTCCAGGCGCTGGGCGCAGTCGTGGCGGGGCTCACGCCACCCGAGGGGCTGATCTGCCATCCGGGGACTCATGCGAAGTGGATCGGGATGGAAGGCGGGCGGATCGCGCGCTTCCGCACGATGATGACCGGCGAGATGTTCGCGCTGCTGCGCAATCACTCGATCCTGGGCGATCAATTGAAAGGCGAGGTCTCTACCGGCGATTCCTTTGCTGCGGGAGTAAGCGAGGCGCTGGACGGGGCGGATATCCTCTCGTCGCTGTTCGGCATTCGCGCACGGATGCTGCTCGGCGGAGGCAGGTCGGATGCGAGCTATGCCAGCGGGCTGCTGATCGGCAGCGATGTCCGCGCAGGACTAAGGCTTCAGGAGCAGGGGCTGGTCTCGCTGGTCGGTGCGCCCGAGCTTTGCGATCTCTACGAGAGCGCGATCGAGCAGGCAGGGCGCGAGGCTAAGGTGATCGACGGCGAAGCTGCCTTTCTCGCCGGAATTCGACATATCACGGAGCTGTTATGATCCAGCCGCTGGACGCCTTCCGCACCTATTTCGCGGCATGCCCGCTGATCGCGATCATTCGCGGCGTGACTCCCGACGAAGCCGAAGCGGTGGGGGAGGCGCTGATCGAAGCCGGAATCCGCATCATTGAAGTCCCGCTCAATTCGCCCGATCCCCTCGTCAGCATCGAGAGGCTGGCGAAGCGCTTCGGCGGTGACGCGCTGATCGGCGCTGGCACGGTGCTGCGGACAGAGCAGGTGCAGCAGGTGGCGGACGCGGGCGGCGGCATCATCGTTTCGCCCAATGCCAACACGACTGTGATCGCTGCGGCGGCGCAGGCAGGGCTGGTTTCGGCGCCCGGCTATTTCACGCCGACCGAGGCCTTCGCTGCGCTGGAAGCCGGCGCGCACATACTCAAGATCTTCCCTGCCGAGGCCGCACCCCCCGCGGTGGTCAAGGCGCAGCGGGCTGTGCTTCCCAAGGATGTGCCGGTCGTCGCAGTGGGCGGCGTTACGCCGGACAAGATGGCGGCATATTTTGCAGCGGGTGCCGACGGCTTCGGGCTGGGCGGTGCGCTGTATCGCCCGGGGCAGAGTGCGGACGAAGTCTCGCGGCAGGCGCTCGCGTTCGCAGCCGCCCTGGCGGAGAGGTGACGTGATCCGAATCGGCATCATCGGCTATGGCAAGATCGCCGCGGATCAGCACCTTCCTGCCATCGCCGCCGATCCGCGCTTCGAACTCGCCGCGGTCGCTACGCGAGCAGGCGATCCCGAACTCGGCGTTCCCTGGTTCCGCGAGGCGGGCGAACTTTACTCGGCGATGGCGGGGAAGGTGGACGCAGTCTCGATCTGCACGCCGCCCTCCGTCCGCCACGCGATTGCGAGCGAGGCGCTGCGCGCGGGTTTCGATGTGCTGTTGGAGAAGCCCCCGGCCGCGACGCTGGGCGAGATCGAGGACCTCCAGCGCATCGCCTCCGAATGCGGCCGTGTGCTCCATGCCAGCTGGCATTCGCAGCATGCGCCGGCAGTCGCTCCGGCGGCGAAGGCGTTGGCCGGGGCGGGCATCGCAGCGCTGCATATTTCGTGGCGCGAGGACGTTCGCAAATGGCATCCCGGCCAGGAGTGGATCTGGCAGGCAGGCGGGTTTGGGGTGTTCGATCCGGGCATTAATGCCCTCTCCATCGCGACGCGGATCCTGCCCGTGCCGCTGTTCGTGCGCGAGGCGCGGTTGCTCGTGCCCGAGAACAAGCAGGCGCCGATCGCCGCGACCATCGCCTTTGCCGGTGAGGCGATGCGCGCCGAATTCGACTGGCGATTCGAGCAAGGTGAGGAATGGACGCTCCGCATCGATACGGCGGACGGTCGCATCCTCGAATTGCGTGACGGTGGCGCACGCCTGCTGATCGACGGGATCGAGCAGACGCTCGACCATCGCGGCGAATATCCTTCGATCTACGATCACTTCGCCACATTGGTCGCCGAGCGCCGCAGCGAGGTGGACCGCGAGCCGCTGCGGATCGTCGCGGACGCATTTCTGGTGGGCAACCGCGAACAAGTGAAGGCGTTTTCATAACAAAGGTTAGATTGCGTGGACGACGATGCGACCCGCCTTTAGTCTTTCCTCCAGCGCGGCCGGCGGCCCGCGGGGAATGGAGAGGTGCGTGCGTGGAAATTGAACAGTCGAGCCTGAGTTCGCCGGGAGTCGGAGGGCGCAACCTCACTTACGGCCTGCTCGATTCGCTCGGCCGCGCGATCGTCACCGGGCAATATGACGAGCGCGTCTTCCCGACCGAGGCCGATCTCGCCAAGCGCCACGGTGTCAGCCGTTCTGTGACGCGCGAAGCGGTCAAGATGCTGACCGCCAAGGGACTTCTGACCGCCCGCCCGCGCAAGGGCACGACGGTCCAGCCCTCCGGGCAGTGGAATCTGTTCGACCCGGACGTGCTGCGCTGGCTGCTCGAGCGCAAATTCTCCCTCGAATTGCTGCGCCAGTTCAGCGAGCTCAGGATCGCGATCGAGCCCGCTGCGGCAGCGCTGGCGGCGCGTGCGCACGATGCGCAGGGCATTGCGGTGATCAAGGCTGGCTATGCTCGGATGGAAGCGGCAGAGGCGGGCGAGGACGATCCGCTGGAGGCCGACATCGCCTTCCATGTCGCGATCCTCGCGGCTTCAGCCAATCCCTTCTACGCGCAGTTCCGCGACGTGGTGGAGACAGCGCTGCGCACTTCGATTCGCTTCACCAATCGCTTCAAGGGCCGCACCGCCAGCCTGCCCCAGCATGGCGCCGTGCTCACCGCCATCGAGCAGCGCAATGCCCTCGCCGCGCATGCCGGCATGGTCGGGCTGATCACCGACGTGATGACTTTGATCGGTGAGGCCGAACACAAGACCTGACGGAGACGTACGATCGCTAATTTCATGTTCGCCACGGGAATCGAAAACAGCATCCCGACGATCAACAACGGCCGCACCCGCGTCGATCAGATGGAGGCGTGCGGGCATTACAAGCACTGGAAGCTCGATTTCGACTGCGTCGAAGAGATCGGAATCGAGTATCTGCGCTACGGACCGCCCCTTCACACCACGTTTCAGCGCCCCGGCCGCTACGATTGGGAATTCGCCGATCTCGCGCTCGCCGATCTCAAGCGCCGCGACATCGTGCCGATCATCGATCTCTGCCATTTCGGCGTGCCTGACTGGATCGGCAATTTCCAGAATCCGGATTTCCCGCAGCTTTTCGCGACCTACGCGGCGGCTTTCGCCGAGCGCTACCCGTGGGTGCAGCTTTACACGCCGGTCAACGAGATGTTCATCTGCTCGGTCTTCTCGGCGAAATATGGCTGGTGGAACGAGCAGGGGACGACCGACCAGAGCTTCGTCACTGCGCTCAAGCACATCGTCAAAGCCAATGTCATGGCGATGATCGAGATCCTCAAGCGCCGCCCCGATGCGATCTTCATTCAGAGCGAATCGTCCGAATATTTTCACGCCGACAGCCCCGGCGCGATCGCGCAGGCCGAGCATCTCAACCAGTGGCGTTTCCTGAGCCTAGACCTCAATTACGGCCGCCGCGTCGATAGCAGCATGTACGAATATCTGCTCGATAACGGGATGACCAAGGCCGAATATCACTGGTTTCTTGAGCACCGGCTCAAGCAGCACTGCATCCTGGGCAATGATTATTACGTCACCAACGAGCATCGCGTGTTCGCCGACGGGCTCACTACCGGATCGGGGGAAGTGTTCGGCTATTCGGAGATCACACGCCAATATTTCGAGCGCTATGGCCTCCCGGTGATGCACACCGAGACCAACATGCGCGAGGGCCCCACGGGGCAGGAAGCGGTGCAGTGGCTGTGGAAGGAATGGGCGAACATCCTGCGCGTCCGCAATGTCGGCATCCCCACGGTAGGCTTCACCTGGTATTCGCTAACCGATCAGGTCGATTGGGATACTGCGCTGCGCGAGCAGAACGGCAATGTGAACCCGCTCGGACTGTTCGACCTGGACCGCAACATCCGCGCGGTCGGCAAGGCCTATAAGAAGCTGATCGCCGATTGGCGCGAATTGCTGCCCGCTTCCAGCCATTGCCTGGTCGTCCCAATCGTGCCGCCCTCACGAACCGAGCGCCAATACGCGCAGGAGCAGCGTAAGACCGCGGAGCGCCATCTGAAATCAGTGCCGGCCGAGGCCGCGAGCCCCGAGGCGGGCGGTTAGGTCAGGCGAAGGCGAGTCTTTTCGGCATGTCGGTTTCGCCATACCGCCCTTCGACCGCCGCTTCTTCCGCCGTCAACGGGCGCATGAAGCCGATGCTGATGTGACGGCCGAACACCGCGTCGCCGCGGATGCTCACTTGGGCCTCTGCGCCCCTGCCCAGACTTTTCCGCAGGGCGGAGAGCTCGGCAATCAGTGCGTCGAGCGATTCATGCTCGGCGACTTCGACATAGTCCTTGATCATTCGCGTCATGGTCAAAACCCCCCCGGGTTCTGTTAGTGGTTGAACGAGAGGCCCGCCTTCAGGGCCGTCGAACCATTTATAAGATAAGTTAGCTTTCTGTCTCGTGAATAATCTAGATCAAGGTAATTGAGCTAGCAATTCGTTCACGCGGCGCTCGGCATCAGCGAGCGCTTGGTCGACGCTTTTCTGCCCGGTTATCGCGGCGCTGACCTCTTCGCCAACCAGCCCCTCGATCGCCGATTGGCGCTGGACATAGCCGGGCAGGGGATGGCCGATATCGGCGAGCGGGGCGATGTCCGGCCGGTGCGGGAGGGCGCGAAATGCCGGGCCGTCGATCACCTGGCGCACCGCGGGCAGATGACCGGTCCGCGCCCAATCGAAATTATGCGCCGCCATGAACTTGAAGAAGCTGCCGATCGCAGCGCGCTGCGCCGGGGTGCGATCGCGCTTGGGGACGACCCAGGCGTGGCCGCTGACGAATTCGGCTTCCTGGCCCCAGAGCCGCGGATAGGGATACACCGCATAGCTTTGGTAAAGCGGGCGACCGGGGGTCTCGGCGTCCTGCTGGAACTGGCCGATCATCCAGGTGCCGGTGGGGTAGATGCCGCCCTGGCCGCTCAGGAAAGCCGCGATCGCCGCCGGCGTATCCTGGTTGAGCGTGCCGAGCCCTTCCTTGGTCAGGTCGCGGAAATAGGAGACGATGCGCCGCGCTTCGGGCGTCTGGAGGCGGATGTGGAGCGGATCAGGGAAGATCGCAGCGCCCTGCGCCATCAGATAGGTGTATAGCGTTCGCGTCGAGCCGGCCGGATCGGCGACGAGGCTCTGGAGGAGATAGGGCTTGCCGGTACGCGCCTTGAACTGGCGGGCCTGGGTCAGCATTTCCTCGGCGGAGCGCGGCAGGATCGGCTTGCCGTTTTTCATCAACCCGGCCTGTTCGAACAGCTTGGTGTTGATGTGATAGAGACCGCCATGTGTATCCCAGGGCAGGCCGTAGAGGCGGTCGTTCACCGTCACCGCCAAGCGGCTGGCATCGGTGAATTGGCCGGGGTCCAGGCCGGCTTCCTTGAGATAGGGCTCGACCGGCTCGAGCAGCCCGCGCGCGGCATAGTCCGCGATCACGCCGCCATGCATGGTGACGATATCCGGCGGATCCCCCGCCGCAATCTGCGCGCTGAGCTGCGGGTAGCCGGGCCAAGCGACGACATTGCTGCTCACCGGCGTATTCGGATGCTCGGCGTTGAACTTGTTGATCATCGTCGTGATGATCCCGCATTCGCCCTTGGCCGCGGCCACGTCGGTCGACGCGCCATAGGCCGCGCCGCATTCGCCGAAGAAGCGCTGGACGTAAATTGCGCCGTCCTGCTTGCCGCCTCCGCAGCCGGTCGCGAGCAAAGCAAGAGTCAGTGCAAGCAGGTGTTTCATCGCGTCGCGGTCCCGGACATCGCCGCGACGATGTGCTTCTGGAAGAGGATGTAGACGATGAAGATCGGGATCGAGGCGAACACCGCCTGCGCCATCAGGAAGCCGAGGCCACTGGTCTGCGCATAGTTCATCTGGGCCGAGGCGAGGCCGACGGTGAGCGTGTACATGTCGCTCTTGGTCGCCGAGATCAGCGGCCACCAATAGCTGTTCCAGCTGCCGAGGAAGGTGAACACGCCGAGCGTCGCCTGCGCCGGGATGGTCAGCGGCATCAACACTTTCCAGAAGATCCGGAAGCGCGAGGCACCGTCGAGCATTGCCGCCTCATCGAGATCGCGGGGGATCGCGCGGAAATATTGCGTCATGAAGAACACGCCGAACGGGCCGGCGAGCCCGGGCAGAATCAAGCCGGGATAGCTGTTGTGCAGATGGAGCGCCGCGAACAACTGATGCTGCGGCAGGATCACGGCCTGCTCGGGAATTGCCAGGCCGAGCAGCACAAATACGAACAGCGTACGGTGGAAGGGGAATTCGAGCCGGGCAAAGCCATATCCGGCAAGGCTGCATAGTGCGAGCACGCCAATCGTCGTGCCGAGCGAGACGATCAGGCTGTTGAGCAGCCAGCGGAACACCTGATCGCCGGCGAGGATCGCGATGTAATTTTCGAGCGTGTAAGGGAAGGTCAGCGCCGCGCCGCTATTGCCGACCAGCGCCTGGTTCGCCTTGAGCGACAGGAGCACGGTCCAGATCAACGGCGCCAGCATCATCGCCGCCGCCAGAATGAGTGCGATAATCGCTGCGGGGGTCAGCCGGCCGTCGCCGGGGCGCGGGGCGGGCTTGCGCTCAGCGGCCATTGCCCGCCTCCTTATTGCGCATCGTGAACCAATATTGCGCGAGCGTGAGCGCCACGATCAGCACGAACAGCACTTCCGCGGCGGCCGCGGCATAGCCGAGCTCCCAGCGCCCGAATGCAGTTTCGAAGATAAACAGCACCATAGTGCGCGTCGCACCGCTCGGACCGCCGGCAGTGAGCAATTGCGCCTGGCCGAACAGCTGAAGCTGCGCCGCGGTCTGGAGCATCACCACCAACACTACGGTGCGGCTGAGCGAGGGCAGGGTGATCCGCCAGAAGCTGGTCCAGCGGCTGGCACGATCGAGCGCGGCCGCCTCGTAAATGTCGCCCGGGATCTGCTGGAGACCGGCGAGGAACAGCATCATCGGCAGCCCCACCGACCACCAGATCGTCGTGATCGCTAGCGCCCACAGCGCCAGCGTCGGATCGCTGAGGAAGGGCAGGGGCTCGATCCCCGCGCCCTTGGCAACTTCGCCGAGCAGGCCCGCATCCGGAGCCAGCACGAAGCGCCAGATCAGCGTGACGATGGTCACCGACAGCACCGAGGAGGAGAAGAATATGCCGCGGAACACCGCCGCGCCGCGCGTCGGCCGATTGAGCGCAAGCGCCAGCATCAGCGACAGGACGGTGAGGATCGGCACAATCATCATCGCCAGCAGCAAGGTATGCCAGATCGATGCGTGGAAGACCGGATCGGCCGCCAGCCGCGCATAATTCTCCAGCCCCACAAATTGCCCGCCGCCGAATAGGTCGACGCGGCGGAAGCTGAGGCCGATGCCGGCCATCAGCGGGTAGATCAGGATGAACAGATAGATGGCGAGAAAGGGCGCGACGAATCCGAATCCGGCCAGTGCGCCGCCGCGTTTCACGCAGCGCTCTCCGCGTGATGGCCGTTGCCATCGGCATCGAACAGATGCGCCGAGCTCCCGTCAATGCGCAGGCACACGCGGTCGCCCAGGCGGACCTGGCTGTGGCCGCTATCCTCGGCGGTGATATCCTGCCCGTCCTTGAGCTTGGCATAGACGAGCGTGCGATCGCCGAGGCGCTCAACCAGTAGCACTTCGGCCTCGCACAGGCTCTGCCCTTGCGGCGCGACACGGACATGCTCGGGGCGCAGGCCGAGCTGGAGAGCGCCGCCGGTGGGCAATCCTTCGCGGCTGATGCTGGTCTCGACTTCGGTGCCGTCGCCGAGCCGGACGCGCGCGGAGCCATCGCCGGGCAAAAGCATCGCGGGCAGCAAGGTCATCGCCGGCGAGCCGACGAAGCGCGCGACGAAGCTGTTCGCGGGGCGGGTGTAGATTTCCATCGGTGCGCCGACCTGCTGGATGCGGCGGTCGTTCATCACGACGATACGGTCGGCCAAAGTCATCGCCTCGGCCTGATCGTGCGTCACCATGATCACCGCGGCCTCGACCCGGCGGCGAAGCTGGGCGAGCTCGACCCTCGTGCGCGTGCGCAATGCCGCGTCGAGGTTCGACAGCGGTTCGTCGAACAGGAAAAGCTTGGGATGCTTGACGATCGCCCGGCCGATCGCGACCCGCTGTCGCTGGCCGCCCGACATCTGGCCTGGCTTCTTGTCGAGCTGGTTTTCAATCTCGAGCACCGCAGCTGCCTGCGCGATCCGCTCGTCTATCTCAGCCTGCGGTACCTTCGCATTCCTGAGGCCGAACGCCATGTTCTCGCGCACGGTCATGTGCGGGTAGAGCGCATAGGCTTGGAAAACCATTGCGACGTCGCGGTCGCCCGGATGGAGCTGATCGATCCGCCGCCCGTCGAGCACGACTTCGCCAGCGTCGGCGGTTTCCAGGCCCGCGATGATGCGCAGAAGGGTGGACTTGCCGCTTCCCGAAGGGCCGAGGAACGCGACGAATTCGCGGTCCTCCATCGTCAACGACACGTCGTCGAGGACCGGCGTCTCTCCATAGGCCTTGCGGACGTTGCGAAGCTCAAGGCTCAACCGGGCATCCTCTTTTATCTTATTTATCGCACTTTTGGCCGAGCCGCTCCCGCCCGTCAATGCGCTCAATAGCTTGGCGTCAGCAGGCCCTCGATCACATGATGCTGCACCACGGGCACGAGCTTGTCGACCACGCGGCAGGTAAGGTGCTGGCTGACGCGGGGCGGCAGGGTATTCAGATATGCGGGAGTGACCTGGAGGTCGTGATGCGCGGCGTTGGTGGCGTCCGGGGCATCGACGCCGACGACCAGCACCGGCCGGGCCCCGTTTGAGCGATTGGCGGTGCCGCGATGGATAGTGAGCGCCGAGCGGGCCGAGATGTCACCGCGTTGGGGCAATTTCTGCACCGCGCGCGTTTCGTAGCGCGGCCAGAGGTCGCGCGGCGGGAACATGCCCTTGGCACACCCGTCGAACTGGTCCCATTGCGTGCCCGGCGCCACTTCGAACGGGCCGTGCTCGGGGAGCGTGTCTACCGCAGTCATGTTGAAGGCTAGCGAATTGAGCCGCCGGCCGATCGTGGTGGCTTCGGGCACTGCGAAGTCGCGGTGCCAGGGCTGGTCGGCAGCGCCGGGGAAGGGGATGTCGAAGCCGATTTCGACGATGCGATAATCGGGACCCAGCACGGCCTCACACACCGCTACGAACCAGGGGTGAGTGGCGATTTCGACAAAGCCGCTGATGCGCTCGGGCTGGACCTCGACATAGAAGCGCTCAGGGCCGCGCGGCAGCGCCCCGCCAGCCACATTCTGCGCCTCGGCAAACAAAGTCTCGATGTCTTGACGCAAACGGTTGGCGAAGTCGGTGCTGAAGGCCTGTTTCAGCCCAATGATCCCGTCGCCATACAGGCCGCCCAGGATCGCCGCGGCCTCGTAGTTTTCGGGCATCGTCGAACCCCCTCGCATTTATCTTATAAATGTGTTTAGCCCGCCCGCGACGCTTTTGCGAGCAGGATCGGACAGTATGAGCATTTTCGAAATTCACGCCGCCGCCGAGGATACGGGCAGCCGGATCACCGTCCGCCAAGGCGATGCCCAGCGCAATTACGTGCTGAGCGACGGCAAGCATCCCGATTACATGGCCTTTTTCCGCGAACTCGCGGCCGACTTCGGTACGCGCAACCCGCATGTCTATGACGGTCCCTCCGGCGGCGACGCTCCTGAGCCCGACTGGCGCCCGCTGCTGATCGGCAATCTCAGCCCGACGATCACTGCCGGCTATGGCGATCCGGCGATGCTCAAGACCGACCAGGGCTATGTTTTGGTCTCAACCTCCAACGATGCTCCCGATGCCTTCCCGATCCTGCGCTCGGACGATCTGCGCAACTGGACGCATGAGGGCTTCGTGTTCGCGGAAGGCGAGGCGCCCGCCTGGACGGCGCACGGCCGCCTCGTCGGCGATTTCTGGGCGCCGGAAATGGCCAAGGTCGGCCAGGAATATTGGGTGGTGTACACCGCTCGCCAGCATTCGAACGCACTGGCGATCGGGCTCGCCAAGAGCGACACTCCCTTCGGTCCGTGGCGCGATCTCGGCCATCCGCTGATCACCGCACACGCCGCCAACACTACCGGGCTTCCCGACGATCCGACCCAACCGGTGATGAGCGGTGGGGTCATCGACTCGCATATCTTCATCGACGAGAATGGTGAGCGCTATCTGTTCTGGAAGCGGGACACCAATGGCGTGTGGCCGCGCCCGCTCGCCGGACTGCTGCGCGACAAGCCCGAGCTGATCGAGCAGCTGTTCGCGGAGGAAGCAGACCGCCGCACTGCCGCCTTTGCCGGCGGGATCGTCAACTGGGCGAATGGCCGGCGGCCGATGGAGCGCTTCTTCCTGATGCAGCCGCTGATCGAGGCGGTGCTCGACAATTGGCGGCATGTGAAGTCAGTACTCGCGGCCGTGCCCGGGGCCGAAGCGATCCTCGATGCGATGAGCACGCCCATCCATGCGCAGCGCCTGTCCGAAGAAGGCGAGCTGGTCGGCGAGGAGCATCTGGTGCTCACCAACGATCTCGACTGGGAAGGCCATCTGATCGAGGGCCCCTGGGTGACGCGCCAGCAAGGCCGCTACTGGATGTTTTACGCCGGCAATGATTTCGGCACGCCGGCTTACGGGATCGGAGTGGCAGTCGCCGATCATCCGTTCGGGCCGTATGTAAAGCAGGGCGAGCCATTGCTGAAGTCCACGCCGGCTTGGTGGGCACCGGGCCACGCCTCGGTTGCGCCGGGGTTGGACGGAAAGCCGCAGCTCTTCTTCCATGCCTTCTTCCCGAACACCGGCGGGTATAACGAATTCCGCGCGCTGCTCACCACGCCGCTGACATTCGGACCCGAGGGCGTGACCGCGGGCTAGCGCGGCGCCTTTTGCGGGCCGGTGGAGGGACCATCCCCCGCGACCCGCGGCCAGCCGTCGCGCCACTCGATGCGGTCGAGCAGCATGATGCGTCGCGAGTTGATGTCGTCGCCCGGCTTGGTGCGCGGGCGCTTGGCGTCGACGGCGTGATAAAGCATCCAATCCTGACCGGCCGCATCGCTGATCACGGCATTGTGGCCCGGAGCCACCCAATCACTGCGGGCCGCGAGGATTGCCGGGGCGCCGGTCGCGTGGCGCATCGTCTCGAAAGGGCCGGTCGCGCTCCGCGAACGCGCGACCAGCACGGCGTAATGCGCCTTCGGGCCGCAGCAATTGTCGCCCGAATAGAAGAGATAATACCAGCCTTCGCGCCGGACGACCCAGGCCCCCTCGATCAGCCGCTGATAGTTTGCCGGGTCGTCGGTCTTGTCGACCTGGACGAGCGGGATTTCGGCGCTGCCGGGCGCGAACGAGATGCGGTCGGGCGCTAGCTCGCGAACCTTGATCGGCCCGAAGCCCGAGCCCCAATAAAGCAGCTTCTTGCCGGTCGCGGGATCATCGAACGACATCGGATCGATATTGACGAAGCCCTCGCCGCATATGAGCGGCTTGCCGATATCGGTGAACGGACCTTCGGGGCGATCAGCGGTCGCGACGGCCAGGCAAAGTCCGCGCGAATTGTCAGTGAGCGCGGCGTCGGGCTTGGCCGAATAATAAAGGAAATAGCGGCCGTCATGCTGCGCGACATGCGGCGCCCAGAAGTCCTGGGTCTTGCTCGCCCAGCTCGGCTTTACCGGCAGCGCGTCGGTCGGCGCCTCCCAGCGAACCAGGTCGCGCGAACGGGAGAGCTGGATGTTCAGGCCAGCGCCCTGTGTGGCGTAAACATAATAAAAGCCGTCGGGCGCGCGGAGTGCCGCGGGATCGGGAAAGTCGCGATCGAGCACGGGGTTGGCATATGTGGCGCCGGAGTCGACTCGGGCAGCGGGCGCGCAGGCGGAAAGCAGCGCTGAGGCGCACAGGATCAAGGCTCGCATGCGCCTAGCCTAACCCGCGTAGCGATAAGGCGCGAGGCCCTTAATGCCTGGATCGACTTCGAACAGGCATCCGCCGTGCGGCTCGTCCAGCCCGTCGGCGGCGGATGTTACGAACATGCGGTCGAGACCTTCGCCGGCAAAGACCATGCTGGTGATCTGGCTGGCGGGGAGATGGATTTCGCGCTCCACCTGGCCATCGGGATCGAAGCGGCTGACGCGCGAGCCGCCCCAATGCGCGACCCACAGCCCGCCCTCGGCATCGAAGGTCATGCCGTCGGGATTTCCCCATTCAGGCTGGAATTGGAGGAACAGCTCGCGAGGGCCGAGCTGTCCGCCGTCGAGCGCGAAGCGATAGATCCGGCCAAGCACGGTGTTGGTATGATAGAGCCAGCGACCGTCAGGACTGATCGCGGGACCATTGGCGACGTGATAGCCCTGGTCCATGCGCGTCAGCGTACGGCCTTCGATCCGGTAAAGCGAGCCGGTGGGCTGGTCGCAGGTCAGCGGCATGGTGCCAGCCCAGATCCGGCCATCGCGGTCCGCCTTGGCGTCGTTCATCCGGTTGATTTCGGGCTCGTCCGCGGGAAGATCGACCAGCGGCTCGATCGACAGCGGATCGAGCGTGACGGTCTTCACGCCGCTGCGAAATCCCGCCACCAACCCCGGCGCGTCCGATCGCTCGATGACCCAGCCGACCATCTCGGGCATTTTCCAGCTCTCGACGTGGTCGCTCGACAGCGTCAGCCGGTTGACGCGCTGCTCGAGGATATCGACCCAATAGACAACGCCTTCGGGCGCCCAGAGCGGCCCCTCGCCAAGCCGGTCGCGCCGATCGCGCTCGACGATACGCCAGTCACTCATTGCCACGCTCCTGTCCTGGCGAGGCCCCTAATCGCTTCACTCCCGAATGGCGAGGATCAGCAGCCCGCCGCATATCGCCAGCACGGCCAGCGCCAGCATCACGGCGTCGAAATCGTTGGGCATCGCCAGCGTCCAGGCCAGCAATGGACCGAGAAGCCCGGGCAGGGTGTTGGTGAGGTTGAGCAGCCCAAGATCGCGCCCACGATGGTCGGGGCTGGGCAGTAATTGCATTGCGAAGGCCGAATGCAGTGCCAGGAACACCGCCGAGCTGACCGAAAACAACCCGAAGCACAAGGATGCCAGCCCGAAATCATGGGTCCAGGCCATCCCGGCCAATCCAACAGCCGCGAGGGCAGCGGCCGCGAGCAAGAAAGGTTTGCGGCGGCCAATATGGTCCGAAAGGCGACCGCTGAGGACGGCGATGGGGAGCGAAAGGACATAAGCGAGCGTCAGCACTTGCGCGACGCCCGCCGCGAGGTCCGGCCGGGGTGTCGGGGAGAGGCTCTCGAAATAATAGAGCAAATATAGCGACAGCACCGCGCCTGAGATCTGGATCAGAAGCCGCGCGCCCCAGGCGATGGCCAGATCGCGGCGCGATTGACTGGCTTGAGCTGGCGCAGGCGTGCGCTCCGGGACCGGCAGGGGCCGTGTGAACAATAGCGGCACGACGCAGAGCGCGACCGCTGCGGGCAGGATCGCGAGGCGGGCAGTGTCGCTCAGTGTCGGCAGCCCGACGAGCAACGCGCAGACGGCGGAAGCGAGCGGGGCGGCAAAGGCGAGCATTCCGCCCGCCACCCCTTTTTGCGAATCGGGGATTTCGTCCGCCATGATCGCGAGGAAGGGGGCAAGGAGCGCGTTGATCGCGGTCTGGAACGCGACGATCGCGAGGATGATGGAGATGGGCGAAGAGGCCACGGTGATGGCGGCGTAGGAGGCAGCGGTCATTGCGACCCCGAGGCCAACCCAGCTGCGCCGTCCGCCGCCGCGGGCGAGCGAACGGTCGCTTAGCCACCCGAACAGGATGTTGGAAATGCTCGCGGCGGCGGCGCCTGCGATCACCGTCACGGTGAACAGGTCTAACCGCGTTTCGCCTGCGATCTCACCGATCCGGGCCGGCAGGAGCAGCGTGAGCAGCGGCAGATAGCCAATCACGGCGCCGGCATTGGCCAGCGCGAAGAGCAGCAGGAAGCCCGTTGAGCGCGGCGCTTCCGAGAAAGGGGTCAGGGTGCGGGCGGACATCGCTGGCTTGATCCTGCCAGTTGCGGCGGCGCCGGGCAATGCGCGTGCCCAGCGCCGCCGCCCCAATGAGCTGAGAGATCAGGGTTTCATGGTGGCTTCGTCGAGCGTGACCGTGCTGACCAGGCCGCGGTCGGTGGCGTCCCGGGCGAGGGCGACGCGATAGGCTCCGCCTGCGATCCGCCAGCCTGGCAGGCGCGTATCGTAATCGGCGAGGATACGCGGCTCGGCGGTCAGCGTGATGCGCCGGGTCTCGCCGGGCTTGAGCGTGACCCGCGTGAACGCCGCGAGCCGCATCGGCCCGTCGCTTTTTCCGCGCGCCACATAGACCTGCGGCACGTCCGCGCCTGCGCGCCTGCCGATATTGGTCACGTCGAACGAGACGGTCAGCGTGTTGCCGCCGCTTACCTGCAGGTTGCTGTAGCCAAAGCTCGTATAGCTGAGCCCATGCCCGAAGGCGAAGAGGGGCTTCTGCGCGGTCTTCTCATACCATCGGTAGCCGACATCGGCCCCTTCCTTATAATCGACCGGGAAGCTCTTGAGCGCATATTGGCCGCTGGTCGCCGCGGGGTTGGAGGCGGCAGCTGCCTCCAGCGAGGAAAGCGTATCCTTGCCCACCGGCAACGGACGCGGCGGCTGGGCCGCGGTGGCGGGGAAGGTGATCGGCAGGCGGCCGGAGGGATTGACCTTGCCGGTGAGGATATTGGCAATCGCTTCGCCGCCGCGCTGGCCGGGGTACCAAGCCTGGAGCACCGCCGGGACCTGATCGATCCAGGGCATCAGCACCGGTCCGCCGGTTTCCAGCACAGCTAGGGTGTTGGGCTGGGCGGCGGCCACCGCCGCAATCAGCGCGTCCTGGTGGTCGGGCAGGCGAAGATCGGGGACATCATCGGCCTCGGTGGTCCACTGCGTCGCGAAGACGATGGCGAGATCGGCTGCCTTGGCGGCGGCAGTGGTTGCGTTGAGATTGCGGCCGTCGATGAAGCTGATTTGGGCGCCGGGCAGCGCCTTGCGCAGCGCCGCAAGCGGCGAGGAGGCGTGATAGGTGATCCGCGCGAACGATGCCGAGCCGCCGGTGCTCAGCGGAATCTCGATGGGCGCCCCGCCGACACCGCGGACCTGGCTCGATCCGCCGCCTGAAAGCACGCCGAGATCGGCCGCGCCGCCGATCAGTACGATGCGTTTCGCCCTGGCTGCCACCGGCAGGAGGTTGCGTTCGTTCTTGAGCAGGACGATCCCCGCCTCGGCGGCGCGCTGCGCGACGAGCGCGTTCTTGGCATAGTCGATCGGCTGCGCGCGAGCGGGCATCGGCGAATCATAGGCACCGGTCTCGATCAGCCCCGTCAGATAACGGGCGACCATGTCGTCGAGCCGCGCCATCGGCACGTCGCCCGATTGCACTGCGGCCTTGAGCGGCTCGGAGAAATACATCGCCTTGTCGAGCTCTTGGCCCGATTGCTGGTCGAGCCCGGCCTTGGCGGCCTTGGCGGTTGAATGCACGCCGCCCCAGTCGCTCATCACCCAGCCGCGATATCCCCAGTCGCGCTTGAGCACCTTGTTGAGCAGGAAGTCGTTCTCACACGCCCAATCGCCATTGACCTTGTTGTAGGCGCACATCACCGATCCGGGCTGGCCCCTTTCGATGGCGATCTGGAAGGCGAGCAGGTCGCTCATCCGCAGGTCCGCCTCGCCGATCCGCGCGTCGAGCACCATCCGCCCGGTTTCCTGCGCATTGAGTGCGAAATGCTTGACCGTCGAAGCGATCCTGTTCGACTGGACTCCGGCGATATGCGCTCCCGCCAGCAGGCCGGCGAGCAGCGGATCTTCCCCGAGATATTCGAAATTGCGCCCGTTCCAGGGATCGCGCGTGAGGTTCACGCCGCCCGCGAGCATGACGTTGAAGCGCTTGGCGCGTGCCTCTGCGCCGATCATCGCGCCGCCCGCGCGGGCGATCTCGGGATCGAAGGTCGCGGCGGTAGCGAGGCTGGAAGGAAGGGCAGTCGCGACGTCTCCCTTGCGCTGCTCGACCTGGTTGGCGACGCCGAGCGACGCATCGGTTTCGCGCACGATCGGCACCCCGAGTCGCGCGATACCATCGATATGCCCGGCGGAGGGGATCAGTTCATTGGCGCTCTTGCCGCCGGCCATCGGCGGAAACAGCCCATGGACCAGCGCGATCTTTTCATCGAGCGTCATCTTGGCGACGATCGAATCGGCCCGTGTGCGCACATCCTGCGCAGTAGCGGCCCCGGACTGCTGGGCAAGCGCAACTCCGCTGCCCAAGACCGACAGAGCAGAAGCCGAAAGCAGCAACGCGCACAGTTTCTTCATGGTTCTCATCCTCTCATCGCCTTTCGCGTAGCAGCTCTGCCGTCTGGCGGGGCGACTCGCGGATCGACCTGTTTCGGCGTGCAGGAAGCATAAATTGAGAACGTTCACAATTCCTGCTGTCCAGAGCAACGAGCCGGGATATTGCCCGAATGACGGCACTTGACAACGCAAGACAAAGAGGTGAAGTGAACGTTCTCAACGATGGCAACGGATGAAACCGAGCCGCTTATGGGAGGGAGAGGATGAGGATGAGGGGCAATAATCGTCACTCGATGTCGTCGCTGGCGCTGGGCGCCTCGATATTGGCGTTGATCGCAGCGCCGGGCGTTGCATTCGCGCAAGATCAGACTGCGCCGGCACCAGACAACGCTGTCAGCGAACAGGACGGCGACATCGTCGTCACCGGCATCCGAGCTAGCCTCGAGCAGGCGATGCAGATCAAGCGCGACAGCCAGGGCGTGGTCGATGCGATCTCTTCGGAAGACATGGGCAAGTTTCCCGATACGAACCTCGCCGAATCCCTCCAGCGCATCACCGGCGTCTCGATTGACCGCTCGAACGGCGAGGGCTCGACCGTCACCGTCCGCGGCTTCGGCCCCGAATTCAATCTGGTCACGCTCAACGGCCGCCAGATGCCGACCTCGACGCTCGGCGACGGCGGGAGCGCGCCTTCGACGCGTTCGTTCGACTTCGCCAACCTGGCGTCCGAAGGAATTGCCGGGGTCGAAGTCTACAAGACCGGCCGCGCCACGATCGCATCGGGCGGCATCGGCTCTTCGATCAACATCAAGACGCCGCGTCCGCTCGATCGGCCCGGCCTTCGCGGCAGCATTTCCGCCAAGGGCGTCTGGGATACGTCGCGCAACAGCGGCGACGTGATCACTCCCGAAGTCTCGGGCATCCTGAGCAGCACCTTCATGGACGACCGCGTCGGCATCTTGCTCACGGGCTCGTACCAGAAGCGCAAGGCCAGCGTGAACACCGCCAATGTTGGCTGGCGCGACGGCTATCTGGGCTCCGAAAACAATTGGGGCTCGCTCGCCATGGCGCCGGATCCGCGCGCCGCGAACATCACCAATCGGCCCGATCCGACCGACGTCTATCAGGTGCCGCAGAACGCATCGTACGACCTCAACGACATCAATCGCGAGCGCATCAATGGCCAGCTCGTGTTGCAATTCCGCCCGGTCGACGACCTGACAGCAACGATCGACTACACCTATTCGCGCAACACCGTTGAAGTGCGGAACAGCAATGTCGGCATCTGGTTCAATCACAACGACACGTCGAGCAGCTGGACCGACGGCCCGGTTGCCGGTCCCAAATTCTACACCGAGCGCTTCGGCGCCGGCGAGCGCAAGGATCTGTCGTACAGCGGCGCGCTGACTGCCAACCGCAGTGTCAACAAGTCGCTCGGCGGCAATCTGCGCTGGGATGCGCCGGGCGGGATGACGGTCGATCTCGACTTCCATCACTCGACCGCGGAATCGAAGCCGACCAACAAATACGGTTCGAGCGTTTCGGTGGGCAATGCCGTGTTCGGCGTCGCCAGCCAGACGGTCAATTTCGAGAACGACCTGCCGGTCCTCTCCTACTCGATGCATCCGGGGATCGATCCGCTCAATCGCGCGCTGATCACACCGACCGGCAACGCATTCCGCAACGCCTATTTCAAGAACGAGATCAACCAGGCCCAGCTGCGCGGTCATTACGATCATGACGGCAGCTTCCTCGACAGCATCGATTTCGGCGCCTCCTATACGGACAGCAAGGTCCGCTCGGCGTTCGGCTTCATCCAGAACGAGACGTGGAGCGGTGCCGGCCCGGCATCCGACATCCCCGACGACATCTTCACGCTGACCACATTGCCTGACAAGTTCAAGGGCGTGTCTGGTGCCGGTGCGGGGATGATCCAGAGCTTCTACCGCTATGATTTCGAGCGCCTCGCCGGCATCCTCGAAAGCAAGTACGGCATCTGCAGCAAGCCGCAGCAGGGCAAGGCGGCGGCGGGCACTTGCCTTGCCGAGTTCACTACCGATCGTCGCATCTCCGAAAAGACGTTGGCGCCGTATCTCCAGGTCAACACCGCGTTCGATCTGTTCGGCAATACCAGCCATCTGACCGGCGGTGTGCGCTACGAGCATACCATCATCGACTCGCAGGCGCTGGTTCCGATCCCCAACGGCACATCGTGGAATGCGGCCAACGAATTCTACGTGATCCTGTCGGGTCAGCAGGACTTTTCGCGCTTTAAGGGCGAGTATGAGAACTGGCTGCCCAATGTGGATTTCGACGTCACGCCGATCAAGAATGTGAAGCTGCGCGCGTCCTATAGCCACACAATCACCCGTCCGGATTATGGCAGCCTGCAGGGTGGGCTGACGCTCGACAACCAGTTCCGCATCGCGTTCGGCACCGGCAGCCGCGGCAATCCGGGCCTGCTGCCTTACAAGTCGAAGAACATCGATCTTTCGGCCGAGTGGTATTACGCCCCGTCGAGCTATATGTCGGTCGGCTATTTCAACAAGGATGTGTCGAACTTCATCTCGCAGGGCAGGGCCAACGAAAACGCCTTTGGCCTCCGCACGGTCGCCAATGGTCCGCGCTATAATGCGGCGGTGGCTGCCGGAGCAGGCTCGACCCCCTGCGGCATTCGTCAGTTCATCTTCAACAATTATCCCGGATCGGTGGTCAAGACCGGTACCGATCCTTCGGGCTGCACGACGGGCAACATCCTCGCGCTGCCGGAAGATCCGCTGCTGACCTTCCAGATCAACACGCCGATCAACAGCGCTCAGACGGCCAACCTCCGCGGTTGGGAATTCGCGATCCAGCATAATTTCTGGGAAACCGGCTTCGGCGTCATCCTGAACTACACCAAGGTGGATGGCGACGCGAAGTATGACAATACCAAGCCGTCCAGTGTGACTCAGTTCGCGCTGACCGGGTTGAGCGACAGCGCCAATGCCGTCGCCTTCTATGACAAGAATGGCCTTCAGGCGCGCGTAGCCTGGAACTGGCGCGACAAGTTCCTCGCAGGAACCGGCGCCAACCCATTCTATGTCGAGAAGTATTGGCAGATCGACGCGAGCGCGAGCTACGAGTTCACGCCTGGTCTCACCGCCTTTGTCGAAGGCATCAACCTAACCGGAGAGGGCCGTCGCGGCCATCTGCGCTCCGATCGTAACGCCGCCTTCGCCTCCCCGGGCTATGCGCGTTACTCCGGGGGCGTTCGGTTCAGCTTCTGATCCACCGGGTCGCACCGGATCGGAAGTTGCGGGAAGTGCCACCTCCTTCGGGGGGTGGCCTTCTTCCTTCCCGCGCGGCAGGCTGCGCGCGCGGGCAAGCGGGGCAATAGTCTTGGAAACGGCAGTGCGCAGGATCGTGATCGTCGGCGGGGGGACCGCCGGATGGCTCGCGGCCTGCCTGATCGCGGCGCGCGCCAATCCCGAAGCGTCGCCGCCGCTTAGCGTTACGCTGGTCGAATCGCCGGACATTCCCACGATCGGAGTAGGCGAGGGGACCTGGCCGACGATGCGGCGGACGCTCGAGCGGATCGGCATCAGCGAAGCTGATTTCCTTCTCGCTTGCGATGCCTCCTTCAAACAGGGCTCGCGCTTCGATGGCTGGCGCACTGGCGCGGCCGGCGATTCCTATTTCCATCCCTTCACCCCGCCGATCGATGGCGAGCCTCGGGGACTGGTCTCGGCATGGCGCGCTTCGGGCGACCTGTCCTTTGCGCAGGCGATGGGCCCTCAGCCGCGCGTGGCCGCGCTCGATCTCGCGCCGCGGCAGCGGGCGATGCCCGATTATGCTGGCGCGCTCAATTACGCCTATCATCTCGACGCGGCGAAGCTTGCGGGCTTGCTCTCGCGTCATGCGGTCCAGCGGCTGGGCGTGGTGCATGTCCGTGACCATGTCACTGGCGTAGAGCGTGCGGAGAATGGCGATCTGGCCGCCGTGCAGACCCGCGAGAATGGCGGGCTGGCCGGCGATTTGTTCATCGATTGCACAGGGCATGCGGCGCTGCTGATCGGGGAGCAGTTCGGCGTTCCGTTTATCGATCGCAGCGACGTGCTGTTCAACGACCGCGCACTGGCGGTGCAAGTGCCGGTCGAGCCAGGAAGCGCGATTGCCTCGCAGACGACTGCCACTGCGCACGCGGCGGGATGGATCTGGGACATCGGACTGCCCGAACGGCGCGGCATCGGCTGCGTCTATGCCTCGCAATTCACCAGCGACGAAGAGGCCGCAGAAACGCTGGCCGGCTATATCCACGCGACCGGGAGCGGCGCCGGTGCGCCTTCGTTCCGGCGGCTGACGTTCCGCTCGGGGCACCGCGAGCGCTTCTGGGAGCGCAACTGCCTCGCCATCGGGCTGTCGGCAGGGTTTCTTGAGCCGCTGGAGGCGTCCGCGATTGTGCTGACCGAGCTTTCGCTCGACGCGTTGCTCGACAATTTCCCGGCGACGCGCGGGAGCATGGATAGCCATGCGCGGCGCTTCAACGAGCGGTTCCGCTATCGCTGGGATCGGATCGTCGAGTTCCTCAAGCTGCATTATGTGCCGAGCCAGCGCGACGAGCCCTATTGGCGCGCGCATCGCGATCCGGCGTCGATCCCGCCGCGCCTGGTGGAACTGCTCGAGATCTGGCGGCATCAGCCGCCCTCGCATGCAGACCTGCCAATGGCCGACGAGATCTTCCCCGCCGCGAGCTACCAATATGTGCTCTACGGGATGGGCTTTCCGCCGCCCGCCGCCGGCGCTATCCGCAGCCCAGCGACAGATTTCGTCGTGGCGCAGATGCGGCAGGCCGAGCAGCGCGGGCGGGCGCTCGCGTCGAGCCTGCCGAGCAACCGCGCCTATCTCGATGCGCTGCGCGCCGAACGAACCTCGGGCAGAAGAATGGCAGAATGACCGACCACGCGATCCTCACTTCCGAAGACCATGGCGATTTGCGGATCCGCAGCGAGCGGGGGGCGGAGCTTGGCGATGCGGTTATGTCCGCGATCGTGGTGCCCGACGAGTTCCGCCAGGTGCAAAACGAATATCCCATCCTGTTTCGCATGAACGCCGAACGCACCGGCTTCACTGCGCTGGCGATTTTCGGGTTCGAGACCGGCGAGAATCTGTATCTGGAGGGCGGTCGCTGGGACGCGCGGCATCGGCCGCTGTCGATGGATATTCAACCCTTCCTGATTGGGGGCCGTCCGGGCGATCAAGAGACCAAGCAAGTTCATATCGACATGGCGAGTCCGCGAATCGGTGGGGACGAGGGTGTGCGGGTGTTCGACGAGACCGGGCGGCCTTCGCCTTATCTCGAGACGATCATCGAGAAGCTGGGCACGCTGGACGCCGGCTTTCAGGATTCGGGCGATTTCTTTGCGGCACTCGCGCGATACGATCTGCTCGAGCCGCTGATCCTCGAAGTCACGCTCGACGATGGCGCGACCAATCGACTGGTCGGGTTTCATGTGATCGACGAAGAGAAGTTGCAGGCGCTCGATGCTTCTGCGCTGGGCGAGCTCCATGCTGCGGGATATCTCATGCCGATCTTCATGGCACTGGCATCGCTGGCCAATCTGTCCGGTTTGATTGCCCGCAAGAACCGGCGTGGGCATGGCTGAAGCCGATCCCGGCATTTTCAGCGCGCTGACGCCGGCCCCGGAAGTGACGGTAGCGGGGGCGGGGGACCTCGACGCCACGCTGCGCGCGGCCGACGCGCCATTCGTGGTGCGCGGACTGGTGGCGGACTGGCCGCTGGTGAAGGCCGGGCTCCAATCGGGCAAAGCGGCGCGTGACTATCTGGCGGAGCGCGCGCGGAAACGGCCGTTCACCGTTGCGGTCGGTGCGCGGGGCAGCGGCGGGCGGCTGTTCTACGATGCCGCGATGGGAATGAATTTCGAGACGGTTCAGGCGCCGCTGGGCGAAGTCTTCGGTCAGATCGACCTCGACGAAGGCAAGGCCGATGTCCCGCCGGTCTATCTCGCCTCGATCGACGTGCACGAGTATTTCGACGGGCTGCACCCCGCCAATCATGTCGATCTGGGCGACCGATCGTGCATCGCCAGCATCTGGATGGGAACGCCCACGCGCATCGCCGCGCATAACGATTTTCCCGACAATCTGGCGTGCGTCGCAGTCGGCCGGCGGCGCTTCACGCTGTTTCCGCCCGACCAGTTCCGCAATCTCTACCTCGGGCCGGTCGACAATACGCCCGCGGGCCGCGCGGTCAGCATGGTCGATTTCCACGCGCCGGACTTCGCCGCGCATCCGCGCTTCCGCGAGGCATTGCGGCATGCGCAGGTCGCCGAGCTTGGGCCGGGCGATGCACTGCACATTCCGTCGACTTGGTGGCATCATGTCGAGGGGCTCGAGCCGTTCAATGTGCTGGTCAATTACTGGTGGCGCGATACGCCGCGCTGGCTGGGCCAGCCGCAGGACGCGCTGACGCTGGCGATGATGGCGATCCGCGACTTGCCCGAGGACGAGAAGGCGCATTGGCGGGATATGTTCGATCATTATGTGTTCGCGAACGACGAGGCCGTGGTGGCGCATATCCCGGAGCAGGCGCGCGGCGTGCTCGCGCCGCATACTCCCGAGAGCGCGGGCCGGATCCGCGCCTTCCTGCTTAGGGCTTTGAACCGATGAACGAGGATCGCCTGCGCCGTGTCGTAATTGCCGGCGGCGGTACTGCGGGCTGGATGGCGGCCGCCGCTATCGCGCGGACGATGGGCCGCGCGGTCGATCTGACGCTGGTCGAGTCAGACGCGATTGGCACGATTGGCGTCGGCGAATCCACGATCCCGCCGCTGGTGAATTACAATCGGCTGCTCGGCATCAACGAAGCCGATTTCATGCGCGCCACGCAGGCGACCTTCAAGCTCGGCATCCTGTTCGATAATTGGAAGGAGCCGGGGCACCGCTATTTCCATTCGTTCGGAATGACGGGCAAGGATCACTGGTCCGCCGGGTTCCAGCATTTCTGGCTGCTCGCGCGCGAAAAGGGCTTTGCCGGCTCGTACGACGATTATTGCCTCGAACTGGTCGCGGCATTGCAGGGCAAGTTCGCGCATCTGCCGGACGACCGGATGAACTATGCCTATCAGCTCGATTCCGGGCTCTACGCGCAGTTTCTCCGCAAGATGGCCGAAGGCGACGGCGCCAAGCGCGTCGAAGGCAAGATCGCCCGCGTCGAGCTGGACGGCGAGACCGGCGACATCGCCGCGCTGGCGCTGGAATCGGGTGAGCGGATCGAGGGCGATCTGTTCATCGATTGCACCGGCTTTCGCGCAGTGCTGATCGAGCAGGCGCTGCACGCAGGCTTCGAGGATTGGACGCATTGGCTGCCGTGCAATTCGGCGATTGCGATCCAGACCGAGAGCGTGGCGCCGCCGGTGCCCTATACGCGCGTGATCGCACACGATTCCGGCTGGCGCTGGCGGATTCCGCTCCAGCACCGGGTGGGCAATGGGCTGGTTTATTCGAGCCGTTATCTCGATCGCGATGCGGCGCATCAGCGGCTGATGGGCGAGATCGAGGGCAAGCCCGCCACCGAACCCAATTTCCTGCGCTTCCAGACCGGCGTGCGGCGCAAGCAATGGCATCGCAATTGCGTCGCGGTGGGCCTGTCGGCGGGGTTCACCGAACCGCTCGAATCGACCAGCATCCATTTGATCCAGCGTGCCGTGTTGCGGCTGATCCGGATGATGCCGCTGCGCGAAATCAGCCAGCGCGACGTGGACGAGTTCAACGACCAGCAATTGACCGACGCGCTGCAGATCCGCGATTTCCTGGTGCTGCATTACAAAGTCACCGATCGCCGCGACAGCGCCTTTTGGCGGCATTGCCAGTCGATGGAGATCCCCGACACGCTCGCGCAGAAGATCGAGCTTTTCCGCGAGACCGGGCGCGTCTTCCGCAAGAATGACGAGCTGTTTGCGGAGAATAGCTGGGTGCAGGTGATGATGGGGCAGGGGATCACCCCACGCGCCTGGCATCCGATCGCCGAGAAATTGCGCGACGACGAACTTGCCAAGCTGATGACCGCCCTCAGCGAGCAAGTCGAACGCACCGTCGCGACTTTGCCCGCCCATGCCGATTATGTTGCGCAATATTGTGGCGGCCCCCGCGCCGTGGCGGCCTGAGCCGGCATGGCGCGCAAGAAGCAATCGATCACGATCAAGCATGTTGCGGCGGATGCGGGGGTCTCGCTCCAGACGGTGAGCCGCGTCATCAATAGCGAGCCCAACGTCCGCCCCGAGATGAAGGCGCGGGTGCAGGCCTCGATCGCCAAGCTCGGCTATGTCCCCTCGATCGCGGCGCAGCAGATGGGGGGCTCGCGCTCCTATCTGATCGTCACGCTCAACGATCGCGATCGTACCATTGCCGATTGGCGCGAGCGGCAAGGCACCGATTGGGTCGATCAGATGATGCTCGGCGGCATGCTCAAATGTGCCGAATATGGCTACCGGCTGATCGTCGAACTGGTCGACACGCATAGCGACCATATCGAGCGCGAGCTTTCGGCGGCGATAGCGGCGCTTCGCCCCGACGGAGTGATCCTCACGCCCCCGCATTCGGACAATCCGCTGATCACCGAAATGCTCGCCGAGCACCATATCAGCTTTGCGCGGATCGGCTCGCTCGCCGAGGGACCGGGCTTTGCAATGACGATGGACGACGAGCGCGCGGCGCGGCTCGCGACCGAGCATCTGATCAAGCTTCGCCACCGGCGGATCGGGTTCATCGCCGGGCCTTCGGATTATGTGCTGAGCGGCTGGCGCGTCGAAGGCTGGCGCGCGACCATGCAATCGGCGCGGCTCGATATCGAGGGGCTGCTCGCCGAGGGCGATTTCAGCTCGCCTTCTGGCCGAATCGCCGCCGCGCAGTTGCTGGACGGGCCCGAACCGCCGACGGCGATCATCGCCAGCAACGATCGCATGGCGCTCGCCACGCTCGACGTGGCGCATGAGCGAGGGATGGACGTTCCGGGGGACCTCTCGCTGATCAGCTTCGACGATGCGCCGATCGTGCGCCAGACGCATCCGCCGCTCGCCGCGATCGTCCAGCCGATCGCCGAAGTGACTGCACGCGCAGTCGAGCTGATCATCGACGAGCGGGCGGGGCGCCCGACCCCCGATGGACCCACGATAGTGCCCGCCAGCCTGGTGCTGCGAAGCTCGACCGCGCCGCCGCGTGGCGGCAGGCGTTGAGAAGCGTATTGCGCTGATAGGACACTTGTGATGATTTGAGGATCTGAACTCGCGAAGGATTCTCGTCTAATGATCACTCGTTTCGCGCGCCGGCTGGGCGCTGCCGTCCTGCTCTCCGGCGTGGCACTGCCCGGCCTGGCGCATGCACAGGCGGCACCCGCCCGCATCGCCGTCCCGCCACTGGCCTTCACCGAGCGGACGCTGCCAAACGGGCTCAAGGTCATCGCCATCCGCGACACGACCACGCCCAACATAACGGTGCAAGTCTGGTACGATGTCGGATCGAAGCACGATCCCGACGGCCGCTCTGGCTTCGCGCATCTCTTCGAGCACATCCTCTCGCGCAAGACGCGCAACATGCCCTACAACATGATCAACCGGCTGACCGAGAATGTCGGCGGGTCGCGCAATGCATCGACCTGGTTCGACCGCACCAATTATTACGAGACGGTGCCTGCGCAATATCTCGAGACGATGCTGTGGAGCCATGCCGAGCGGATGGCGCGCCCGGTGGTCGACGACGAGGTCTTCACCACCGAGCGCAACGTCGTGAAGGAGGAGTTTCGCCAGCGCGTGCTTGCGCCGGCTTATGGGCGCCTGCGGCTCGTGCTCGACGAGAACAGCTATGACACGCTCAACAATCGCCGATCCGGCATTGGCAGCCTGGAGCAGCTCGATGCGGCGACGCTGGAGGATGCGCGGGCGTTTCATGAAGCCTATTACGGCCCGGATACGGCGACGCTGATCGTCGCAGGCAATTTCGATCCCGCGCGGCTCGATGCGCTGGTCGGTCGCTATTTCGACGCGATCCCGCGGCGCAAATCGGCGATCCCGCTGGCGATCAAGACCGTCGAGAAGCCGCGCACGAGCCCGCGGATGGTCACTACCTATGCGCCCAACGTCCCGCTGCCGCTGGTGGCGTCGAGCTGGCGGATCCCGGGCTCGGCGCATCCGGATATGGCGCCGTTGCTTGTGCTCGACGGCATCCTGGCGACTGGCGACAGCTCGCGGCTCAAGCGGGCATTGGTGTTCGACAAGCCGATTGCGACTTCGGCCTATACCAACTTCTCCGATGTCGAGGATGGCGGCTTCCTGGCGCCCGTAGTGACGCTCGCCACCGGGACTGCGGTGGAGGATGCCGAGAAGGCACTGGCAGCGGAGATCGCAAAGCTGCGCGATCAGCCGGTGACCGCGGCAGAACTGGCCGAAGCCAAGAATGAGATATTGTCCTCTGCACTGAAGGAGCGCGAGACGTTTTCGGGACGGGCGTTCGCGCTTGGCGAGGCGCTGGTGCGCACTGGCGACCCGAAAGCGCTCGACAAACGGCTCGCGGCGATGGGGAAAGTGACTGCCGCGGACGTGCAGCGTGTCGCGCGGAAATATCTGTCGCCGCAATCGCGGGTCGACATCCGCTATCTCGATGAGAGCAAGCGCCCGGCAGGCGCGAAGGACGATTGGAAGAACCCGGTGCCGATGCCGGTCTGGGCCTCGGTTCCGCGGGCCACGGGCGTGGCGCTGACGCTGGCGCCCGAGGGTGAACGCCAGGCTCCGCCCGAGCCGTCCGCGGCAGTGCCGGTTACGCCACCGGTGATCGAGGAAGCACAACTCGCCAATGGCATGCGGCTTGTGAGCGCGCGCACCGGCAGCGTGCCGATCGCTACGATCGCATTGGTGTTCAAGGGCGGCAACGCGACCGACCCTGCCGGGCGCAGCGGCTTGGCCTATATGGCCGCACAGCTCGCGACCAAGGGCACGACGACGCGCTCGGCACAGCAGATCGCGGCGCAGGTCGAGGCACTGGGTGCCGATCTCAACGCTACCGCCGGCCCCGACGGCACGACGCTGAGCATCACGGCGCCGGTTGCGGCGCTCGATGCGGCCGGGGCCATCCTCGCCGATATCGCACGCAACGCTTCCTTCCCAGCAGATGAGTTCGAGAATGAGCGCCGCCGCACGGTCGATCAGCTCCAGGTCGCGCGCAAGGATCCGGGCTCGCTGGCAGGGATGACGATGCAGCGTGCCGTCTATGGCGCGGCGCCGTATGGCGGCGTGACCACGCCTGCATCGCTGAAGGCACTGTCACGCGACGATCTGCTTGCCCAGCGGAACATGTGGTGGCGTCCGGATACGGCGACTTTGATCGTCACGGGCGGAATTGCATCGGCAGATGCCAAGCGCATTGCCGACAAGCTTTTCGGAAGCTGGCAGGCGAGCGGGACGGCTCCGGTTGCGCCTGCGGCTCTGGGCGGCACGGCTGGGAGGCCGCGGCTGATCGTGGTCGATATGCCCGGCGCCGGGCAATCGGCAGTAACCGCCGGACTGCGCATCCCGGAACGCCGCGACCCGAACTATCCCGATCTGATGGTGGCCAACGCGATCCTCGGAGCTGGCACGAATGGGCGGCTGTTCCAGGAAATTCGGGTCAAGCGCGCGCTTTCCTATGGCGCGAGCAGTTCGCTGCTCGGACGTTCGGGGCCGGGCATGATGGTTGCGAGCGCTCAGACCAAGAACGAAAGCGCGCCCGAGGTCGTGGAGATCATCCTTGCCGAGTTCAAGCGGCTCGCCGGCGAACCGTTCGACGCTGCCACGACGGGCCAGCGCATCGCGTTCCTTCAAGGGGCTATCGGTCGTCAATCTGAGACGAGCCAGGGGTTTGCCGCGACGCTCGCTTCGATGACGCAGCAGGGATTGCCGCCGGCAATGGCCGCGGAGATGCGCGACCGGATCGGCAAGGTGACGCCCGAAGCGGCGGGGGCAGCGGCGCGCGCTTCGGTCGATGGCAGCAGGGCGACCATCGTGATTGTCGGCGATTCGAAGCTGTTCATCGACAAGTTGCGCGCGGCGCATCCGGATGTGGAAGTCGTTCCCGCGGCGTCGCTCGACCTGGATGCGGCCGACCTGAGAGGGCGCTGAAACCAAGGCGCGGCCGTTTAGTCGAACGGTCGCGCCTGGGCTTCTTCGGTCAGGCTGAAAGCGGAGCGTTTGCCGGGCGTGGCCGGCACGTCGGTCGAGAAATAGGCGATTCCGGTTCCGCTCGCGCGATCGATCCACAGGCCGGACTTTAGGCCATATGCCTCGCCGGCATGGCCGAAGCGACGCTTGCCGTCGCCGAAGGGATCGTCGCGGCACTCCGCGGTCGGCGTGGCGAGGATCTCGGTGGCCAGGCCGTAGGTGCAGTGGAAGCCGCCGTCCACGTCGGCGTTGCTGCCATTGTAGGTCCAGAGCGGGGTTTCTAGCGTCGCTACAGAGCGCGGAGACAGGATGCGGGCGCCGTCCAGCGTGCCGCGGTTGAGCAGCATGCGCCCGATCCGCGCGAGGCCGCGCGCCGATATGCGCAGACCGCCTTGGGGCGCGAAGGTCGCGCCGTTGCGGCCCGCCTTCCACACTGCGAGATCGCAGCTTCCGTCGGTGGCGGGCGTGACGGGGCAGGCGGGCAGGGCGCCCTTGTGATCGTCCTTGGTCGGCTGGCCGGCGCGGTAGATCGTCGCGGCGCGCTTGATCGCCGATTCCGAGCAGGTCGTGAACTGGAAGCAGCCATCGATCCCGAGCGGCGTGAGCACCAGCCGGGCCATCAATTTGTCGAAGCGCTCCCCGGTGACCTTTTCCATCACCGCGGCCACCACCGGCGTGTTAAAATTGGTGTAGTGAAACCAAGTGCCCGGCGCGTGCTTGGCATCCCACGCTTCGGGCTTTTCGAGGATCGCGCGCATGTCTGCATCGAGCGGCAGAACGTAATCGACAGTGTCGGTGAGGCTCGACTGGTGCGAGAGCAGCAGCTTGAGCGTGATCGGCTTGTCGCGGAAAGCCGGGTTGCGCAGTTTCCAGCCGAGATAGCGCGATACGTCCGCATCCAAGTTGAGCTTGCCCTGCTCGACCAGCCGCAGCACGCCGATCGCCACCACCATCTTGGAAATCGACGCGACGCGGACCGGGTCGTCGATCCCGATGGGTCGCTTCGCTGCGATATCGGCGAGGCCCGAGACCTTGATCCCGGTTTCTCCCCGCGCATCGAAGGCGACCCTGACCTGGGCAACCGGCTGCGACGGGGTGGATTGCGGGAGCGCCGCGGCGAGGAGAAGCATGCTGAGCAACATGCGCGCAACATGACTCCCGCTTCCTCTTTTCGCAAACTGCGATAGGCTGCCAACCTATGAACTTAAGGCATATCGAGATCTTTCACGCCGTGTACGTCAACGGCTCGGTCAGCGGCGCCGCGCGGGCGCTCAACGTGTCGCAGCCCTCGGTCTCCAAGATGCTGCGCCATGCGGAATCGCTGCTCGGCTTCCAGCTCTTCCAGCGCGCATCGGGCCGGCTGGTGCCGACCGAGGACGCACACACGCTGTTCAGCGAAGTCTCCGAGATCCAGGACCGCGTCTATGCGCTGCGCGAGGCGGGGCGGAATTTGCGGCGCGGGGCGGGTGGCATGCTGCGCATCTCGGCACTGCCCAGCCTGGCGCTGAGCGCGCTGCCCACTGCCGTGTCGCAATTCCTGCGCACGCATGACAGCGTGAAGTTCGACCTCCAGACGGTCCATCACGACGATCTGCTCCGCAAGCTATACGAGCGCGAGACCGAGATCGCGGTCGCCTATGAGGTGCCGCATGCTGCGCCGGTGGGGCACCGCAAGATCGGCGGCGGCGAACTGGTCGTGCTCTATCGCGAGGACGATATCCCGAATGCGCCCGAGCGGATCGGGATCGAATTGCTGGCGGGCAAGCGCTTCATCAGCGTGGGCCAGAGCGGCCCGATCGGCCAGATATTCAACCAAGAGCTTCTGCGCGCTGAAGTGGAACTGGACGAAGTGATTTCGGCGCGGACTTTCTACATTGCGACGGCTTTGGTGCGGCAGGGGGTGGGGCTGACGGTGGTGGACAATTTCACGGCGCAGGCTTCGCTGGGGCCGGGGCTGGCGATGCGGCCGCTGGAGAACGCCGTGCGGTTCGACGTGCATGCGATGTTCCTGACCAACCGCCCGCCGACGGCGCTCGCCACCGATTTCCTCAAGACCTTCGAGCGCGTGATCGCCGCCTCATAACGAACGGCTATGGGCGGGCGCGCACAATATATGCGTGCGCGGCCGTGCCGCGGCGATACGCTCGCAGCGATGATCCCAGCACCGTATCTCCTCTATCTCGGGCACAGCACCGATTTCATCGGCATCAAGACCTCGCGCGGGCTTGCGACCTTCCGCCGCGAGGATTGCGTCGGCGAGTTCCGACACGACGATTGCCCACTCACGCTCGACCTGCCGCGGCTGACCATGGCCGAAGGCGCTGCCGCCGGCGCCAAGACGCTGGTGCTCGGCATCGCCAATTCGGGCGGGAGCATGGGTCCAGACCTGATCGCTGACGCGATTGCGGGGCTGGAAGCAGGGATGAACATCGCTTCGGGCCTGCACCAGCGGCTGCGCGACGAGCCGCGGCTGGTCGCGCTGGCGGAGAGCAAGGGGCTGCAGCTGTTCGACGTGCGCGATCCGCCCGCGGACCTGAAGGTCGGCAACGGCTATCCGCGTGCGGGGCATCGGCTGCTCACGGTCGGTACCGACTGCTCAGTCGGCAAGATGTATGCGACGCTGGCGCTGACCCGCGGCCTTCAGGCGCGCGGGATCACGGCCGATTTCCGGGCCACCGGGCAAACCGGGATCCTGATCGCAGGCGCAGGCGTGCCGATCGACGCAGTCGTCGCTGACTTCATCTCGGGCGGGATCGAGATGCTTGCGCCCGCGCGCAATGACGATGGCTGGGATCTGATCGAGGGGCAGGGCTCGCTCTACCATCCGAGCTTTGCCGGAGTTTCCACCGGGCTGCTCCACGGCGCACAGCCCGAGGCAATCGTGATGTGCCACGATCCCAGCCGCGAACATATGCGCGGGATTCCGGGGCGTAAGCTGCCGGGCCTGAAGGAGTGCCTCGAGGCCAATCTCCAGGTCGCGCGGCTGACCAGCCCGAACGTCCGCGCCGTGGGCATGTGCCTGAACACGTCCGGCCTCGCGCCCGAGCAGGCGCAGGATTTGTGCCGCATCACCGAGGCTACCCTGGGCCTGCCCTGCACCGACCCGATCGCATTCGGCGTCGATGCGATCCTGGACGAATTGCTATGCATCGCACCCTCCGCGCGCAGCACGACCGCTTCGCGCTGACGCATCCGTTTCGCATCTCGCGCGGGGTGAAAACCCAGGCGGATGTAGTGACGGTGACAATCGAGGCAAACGGGCTGACCGGGCGCGGCGAGGGCGTGCCCTATCCGCGCTATGGCGAGAGCATCGAAAGCGCGATGGCGGAGATCGAGGGCATTCGCGCGGCAATCGAAGGTGGCGCGGACCGGCAGGCACTGCAATCGCTGCTCCAGCCGGGGGCTGCGCGCAACGCAATCGATTGCGCGCTCTGGGACCTGGAGGCACGGCAGGCCGGCAAGCCGGTCGCCGCGTTGATCGGTGCGCCTGAGCCGGTGCGGCTGGCGAGCGCGCTGACGGTAGTGATCGACACGCCCGAGGCGATGGCCGCGGCGGCGCGGGCTGTGGCTTCGGCGCCATTGCTCAAGGTCAAGGTCGACGCGATCGATCCCGAGGGGCAGCTTCGCGCAGTCCGCGCCTCGGCGCCGGATTGCCGGATGATCGTCGATCCCAATGAGAGCTGGGATGAAGCCCTGCTCCGGAAGATCGAGCCGCTGCTGATCGAACTGCGCACCGATCTGCTCGAACAGCCGGTGCCGGCGGGAGCGGACGAATGGCTGGAAGGCTTCACGCCCGCCATTCCGATCTGTGCCGACGAGGCGGTGCATGTCGCGACCGATCTGGAGGTCGTTGCGCGGCGCTATCAGGTCGTCAATGTCAAGCTGGACAAGGCCGGTGGGCTGACGGCGGGTCTGGAGCTGGCGAATGCAACCCGCACGCGCGGCCTGGGGCTCATGACCGGCTGCATGGTCAGTTCGTCCTTGTCGATCGCCGCGGCACTGCACGTTGCACGCATGTCGGACTTTGTGGACCTTGACGGGCCGATATGGCTCGCGGAGGATCGCGCGGGCGGCGTGCGGGACGAAGGTGGGATGCTCCTGCCGCCCGAGCGAGGCTTTTGGGGATCGCAATGAAGGCCGCGCTGCTTCTCGGGACTGTCGCACTATCGCTGGGGGCCGCGAATGCTCCGCCGCAAAAGGTCGATCTGCTGATCCGGGGAGGCACGATCTATACGGGCGCCGCGGCGCCGTTCGTCGGCGATGTCGCGATCCGCGATGACAAGATCGTCTCTGTCGGCCGCCGCATCAATGTCAGCGCCGTGCGCGTGATCGAGGCCAAGGGCATGATCGTCGCGCCGGGGTTCATCGATCCGCACACGCATATGGGCGGAGACCTCGCTTCGAAGGATCCCGCCGAGCGGCTGGTGCCGGCGTTTCTGATGCAGGGCGTGACCACGGCGTTTATCGGCAATGATGGCGGGGGCGATCCCGATCTCGCCAAGGTGCTGGGCAGTGCGAAGACCAAGCCGGTGGGGATCAATTACGCAGCCTATGTCGGCTTCGGCGCGGTGCGCGAGAAGGTGGTGGGCGAGGACAATCGCGCGCCGACTGCGGACGAGATGGCGCGGATGAAGACGATGGTCGGCGACGCGATGTGCCATGGAGCGCTGGGGCTTTCGACCGGGCTTTTCTATGCGCCCCAGAGCTTCGCGACGACCGAGGAAGTGATCGCCCTGGCGCGCGAGGCGGGCAAGCGCGGCGGGACCTATGACAGCCATATCCGCGACGAAAGCTCGTATACTGTCGGCCTGGCGGCAGCGATCGACGAAGCGATCCGGATTGGGCGCGAGGGGCGGCTGCCCGCGCATATCAGCCACATCAAGGCACTCGGGGTCGATGTGCAGGGTCAGGCGGGTGCGATCATCGCCAAGGTCGAGGCTGCGCGGCGCGCGGGGCAGAAGGTGACCGCGAACCAATATCCCTGGTCCGCATCCGGCACGAGCCTGGTCGCGTCGCTGGTGCCGCTCTGGGCGCAGGATGGCGGGCGGCCGGCATTGCTAAAGCGCTTCGGCGACGCCTCGCTCGACAAGAAGATGCGCGAGGGAATCGTCGAGAATCTGCGCAAGCGAGGCGGCGCAGAGAAGCTGCTGATCGTGGAAGGGCGGTATCGCAACCAGACGCTGGTCGCAGTCGCCAAGGCGCGCGGCGAGGATGCCGTCACTGCCGCGATCGAGACGATCAAGATCGGCGATCCGGGCGTGGTTTCGTTCAACCAGAGCGAGGACGATATCAAGGCGTTCATGGCCCGGCCCTGGGTGATGACCGGATCCGACGCATCGGGGGGGCATCCGCGCGTCTATGGCACCTTTGCGCGCAAATACGCGAAATATGTGAAGGCGGAGCATGTGCTGACGCTTGGCCAGTTCATTTATCGCAGCTCGACGCTGACGGCCGATACTTTCGGTCTGAAGGGGCGCGGACGGCTGGCGGCGGGGGCATTCGCGGACGTCGTCGTATTCGATCCCAAGACCTATGCCGCGCAGGCGACCTATGAGGCACCGACCCTGCTGGCTTCCGGGGTTCGCAGCGTCGTCGTCAATGGCGTGCTGGCGGTCGACAAGGGCAAGATGACCGGCAAGGCTGCGGGCCGCGCATTGCCGCATAGGCCGACGCCGGGGAGCTGCCGCTGATGCTGAAAGCGTGGTTCGCGATCGCTTTGTGGAAGCGCGTGCTGGGCGCGCTTGTGTTGGGGCTGCTCTTCGCGCTGGTCTGGCCGCAAGGCACGCCATATGTCCAGTTCATGGGCGATCTGTTCGTCCGCGCGATCCGGATGCTAGTCGCGCCGATCGTGCTGGTGACGATCGCGGCGGGGATCACTTCGCTGGCCGATCCCAAGCGGCTTGGCAGTCTTGGCGGTCGGACGATCGGGCTTTTCGCCTTTACCACTGCAATCGCGGTCTCGGTCGGCATGTTGGTCGCGACGCTGGTGCAGCCGGGTATTGGCGCGCCGCTGGGCACTGCGGCGCCGCACGCCCTGGGCGAGGCAGTGACGCCCTATCAGCAGCTGATCGGCATCATCCCGCTCAACATCGTCGATGCGCTGGCCAAGGGCGATATGCTCGCCTTGATCTTCGTCGCGATTCTAGTGGGCGTCGGCACCGTGATTGCGGGCGAGGCGGGCAAGTCATTTGCGGCGGGGCTGCAATCGCTCTCCTCGGTGCTGCTCAAGGTGGTCGGCATCGTGATGGAAGCGACGCCGTTCGGCGTGTTTGCGCTGATCGCCAACGCGGTCGCCGCGAATGGCGCGGCGGTGTTCGTCAATGTCGGCTGGCTGGCACTGGCGGTGGTGCTGGGATCCTTGATCCAGATCGTCCTGGTGCACAGCCTGATCCTGAAGCTGTTTGCCCGGCTGCCGCTGCTGCCCTTCTTCCGCGGCATAATCGATGCGCTGGTGGTGGCGTTCTCGACCGCTTCGAGCTCGGCGACCTTGCCCGTGGCGATGCGGGTGGCGGAGAAAAACTTGGGGGTCGGGCGCTCGGTTTTCTCGACGGTGCTGCCGCTGGGCGCGAGCATCGGCAAGGACGGCACGGCAATGTATGTCGGCTTGCTCAGCATGTTTGCGCTGCAGGCGTTCGGGGTGCCGCTGACGCCGCGAGTCTACGCGGTCGTGCTGCTTACCGGCGCGCTGGCCGCATTCGGGACCGCGCCGGTGCCCTCGGCTTCGCTGTTCATGCTGGCCGCGGTGCTTTCGGCGGTAGGAGTAAGCCCTGAACAGACAGCGCTTGTCGTCGGCTTCGTGCTGCCGTTCGACCGGTTGCTCGACATGACCCGGACCGTGCCCAGCGCCTGCGCCAATCTCACTGTCGCGACGACAGTGGCGCGGTGGGAAGGCGAGCTCGACGAAGCCATATATTGTTCAGCCGACGACGCCTAAAGGCGGCCCATGCGTACCATTTTGCTGATTCTCGCGCTCTTCACGCTTGCCAATTCCGCGCCCCAGTCGCCCGGCACCGTCCGGGTCCGGCTGGTCACTGCCGCGGGAGCGATCGTGCTGGCGCTCGATGCGAAGCGCGCGCCCAAGACGGTGGCCAACTTCATGGCCTATGTCGATGACGGGCGGCTCGACGGCACCGAATTCTATCGCGCGACGCGGCGCAAGTCCGATCCGCGCTTCGGCTTCATCCAGGGCGGGATTGGCCAGGATGCGCGACGGATGCTGCCGCCGCTGCCGCTCGAGCCGACCAGCAAGACCGGGATCAAGCATCTCGACGGCACGGTATCGATGGCGCACGGGATCAACGAGAATGCCGCCAATGCCAATTTCTCGATCATGGTCGGCCCCAATCCGGGGCTGGACGCGCGGCCGGGGAATAATGGCTATGCGGCGTTCGGGCGGGTGGTTTCGGGCATGGATGTGGTCAAGCGCGTCCTGGCGCTGCCGACGGGGGGCGGGCGCGATGCGATGAAGGGGCAGATGATCCTGCAACCCATCAAGATCATCCGCGCCGAGCGGCTCGACGGGGTGGCGAAGCCCAGCGGGCGGGTGAAGCCCTGGCTGTTCGGGCCGCAGCGCTGATCCCATGCGCCGCGGTTATGGCCGCGTGACGCATCGCGCGCTTGCCGCGGGGTTCGTACCGGTTAGGTTCGGCGGTATGAGACATGCTTTCCTGCTCGCATTGGCGCTGACCGCCGCAACTCCCGCCGCCGCGCAGGACCTTCGCGGGCAGGTTCAGGCCAAGTTGGGCGAGGCGGCAATGGGCACGCGCTTCGGGCTGGTGGTCGCCAACGAGGATGGGACCGAGATCCTCGCGATCGATCCCGATGGGCGGTACATCCCGGCGTCGAATACCAAGCTGTTTTCGACCGCAGTGAGCTTCGCGACGGCGGCGGACGTCAATGCTCCCGACGCGGCGAGCGGGACCGCGGTGCGGATCGAGGGGCGCGACGTCGTGCTGGTCGGCTATGGCGACGCGCGGATGTCCAGCGCGGCGGATTGCAAGGTCGATTGCCTCGCCACGCTGGCCGATGCGGTGGCCGCGAAGACCAAGCGCGTGCGCGACGTGATCGGGGACGATACCGCGATGCCCGACCAGCGCTGGAGCCCGGGCATGAGTTGGAACAACATCCCGACCCGCTCGGGCACCGGCGTCTCGGCGTTGTCGCTCGACGACAATGAGATCGAGCTGCGGATCAAGCCGGGCGAGCTCGGCAAGCCCGCGATCGTCGATACCGGCTCGGGCTATTACACGGTCGAGAATTTGACGGTGACTGTCGAGGGCTCGGAGAGCACGACCGGCTATGACCGGCTGCCGTTCGAGCGGGTGGTGCGGGTGACGGGGACGATCGGCAAGGATGCCAAGGGCGACCGCTATGGCATGGGGATCGACGATCCGGCGCATCTTGCCGCCTGGACGTTCAAGGCAATGCTCGAGGCGCGCGGGGTCAAGGTGAAGGGGCAGGTGCGGACCGCGCATCGTCCGCTGCTGCCTGGCGACGATCCGGCGCGGCGGGCGGGGCCGTTCGAAAAGGCCCGCGAGGTGCCGATGCTCGCGCGACTGACGCCGGTCCCGCTGGCCGAGGATCTGAAGGTGATCAACAAGGTCAGCCAGAATTTGCACGCCGATCTGGCGCTGCGGCGGGTGTCGCTGCTGCGCGGCAGTGGCTCGATCGCTGATGGGCTGATCGAGGTCGAGGCGATGCTCAAGAGCGCGGGGGTAGCGCGGACGGCCTGGGATCTGTCCGACGGTTCGGGGATGTCGAGCTACAACCGGGTGGCGCCGCGCGGGGTGGTGCTGATGCTGCGCTGGATTTCGGGGCAACCCTGGGGCGCGCAGTGGCGCGATACGTTGCCGATCGGCGGGGTGGACGGATCGCTGCGAAATCGCTTCAAGGGCACGCCGCTGGAGGGCAAAATCTTCGCCAAGACGGGCACGCTCAATGCCAGCAACGCACTGGCGGGCTATCTGACCGCCGCGAGCGGCAAGCGGCTGATCTTCGCCTTCTATGCCAATGATATCCCCGCGGATGCCTCGACTACCAAGATCATGGATGCCGCGCTGAATATCGTCGCCGCGGCGAACTGAGCGCTAGAAGGTACGTCTAATTCGTCACTTCGGGGCGAGTAGCGGCTCATCGACGCTGATGCGGCGGTTTTCGTCGGCCATTAATCCGCTCATCCGCGCTCGCTCAGCCTGAGCGATCTGGCGGTCGCGCTCGATTTCCCATTCGCCGGCGGTCTTGCAGGTGACTTTCTGCATGATCGAACCGGTGGCCGTCGACCGCTTGCAGACCCGCTTGTTGCGCGCCTGTTGCTGGCCCTCGACGATGACGACCCCGTCCTGCGCCGTGGGTGCGGCTTGGGGAACGTCCTGCGCGACAATGCCGAAGCCGGTTGCCGCCATTGCGGCCGTCAAGAGGGTCAGGAGCATCTGGCGTTTCCTATGATGGATGCCGGGAATATCCCCGCTTTAGCAAAGGGTGTCAAAAATTGCCGTATAACCAGCGCCTACTTGGCTCTGGCGGCGTAATCCTCGGCAGCCTTGAGCAGGCGCAATATGTTGCCGCTCCAGATCTTCTCGATATCGGCATCCTTGAAGCCCTCCTTGCGGAGGCGCGCGGTGATCTTGGGGAGGGCGGTGATGTCTTCCATGCCGCGCACGCCGCCGCCGCCATCCCAGTCTGCGCCGATACCGACATGGTCGACGCCCATCACCGCGATGGCGTGGAGCAGGCTCTTCATGAAGAGTTCGAAGTCCGCGCCGATATAGGGATCGGTCGCGTCGGCCACGGCCTTGTCCGCGATCAGCTTGCGCTGCTGGGCCTCGCTAAGCACCCACCAATCGTCCTGGCGGTCCTGGACGGCGTTCCGCGCCTTGTTGCTGTCGCCCGCCACCAGATAGACGCTGTTGATCTGCATCACGCCGCCGGCCCTGGCGAGCTTGCGCATGCGCTCGTCATCGAGGTTGCGGGGATGGTCGTAAATCGCGCGGGGGCCGGAATGCGAGAGGATGATCGGCGTCTTGGACAGCGCCAGCGCCTGATCGAAAACATCATCGGATGCATGGCTGACATCGACCACCATGCCGAGCCGATTCATCTCGGCAATCCACAGCTTGCCGAGGGGGGAGAAGCCGCCCCATTTCTTGATCTTGTCGGTGGCGCTGTCAGCGAACTGATTGTTCCGGAAATGCACCGGGCTCGCCATGCGGACGCCGAGATGATGAAAATAGCCGAGCAGGCTGACGTCCTCGCCGATTGGATAGCTGTTCTCGATGCTCTGATAGACGATGCGCTTGCCGCTTTTCGCGATCCGCGCGGCGTCGGCTGCGGTGGTCGCGAATTCCAGCTTGTCAGGGTGGGCCGCGACGACGCGCTGGATCCAGTTGGCGCGCACCAGGGCGGCGTTGCGCGCTTTGGCATAGGCTTCGGGGGTGAGCTCGCCTTGCCCGGTGTAGATCACGAAGAAGCCGCCATCGAGGCCGCCTTGCTCCATGCGGGGGACATCGACCTGGCTCTTGTCGAAGTCGCGGTCATGCCAGCGATCGAACTCCCAGCCGGGATGCTCGAACAATTCGGGCGTGTCGAGATGGGTGTCGAGGGTCAGCATCTGCTCGTGCGCGAGCCGATCGGCAGGAGTAACGGGGTCGTCCTGCGCGGCGGCGAGGGCGAGGGTCAGGGCTAGCAACGAGATCATGGGGACTCCCTAAATTCTTCCGTCATGCTGAACTTGTTTCAGCATCCATCGCGCAACAAGCAATGGCATGGCTGGTGGAGGGTTGGACCCTGAAACAAGTTCAGGGTGACGGGGGTTTCTTATGGCGACCGTTCGCCTGAAATTCCAAAAGCCGCAA
Organism: Sphingomonas sp. AC522; assembly: GCF_979258125.1. Classification (NCBI taxonomy): domain Bacteria; kingdom Pseudomonadati; phylum Pseudomonadota; class Alphaproteobacteria; order Sphingomonadales; family Sphingomonadaceae; genus Sphingomonas; species Sphingomonas sp. AC522. Next base: position 2,923,360 of record NZ_OZ409836.1, on the reverse strand, counting down.
TCACCGCATCGCCCGTCGCCGGGCGCAGGTCGAAGATGCCGCTGTCGAAATGGCGCGTCGGGTGGACGCGGTTGGTGAGCAAGGTCCAGGCGAGGCCGCGGGCGAAATCGATCCAAAGCCCGGTGCCGGTGAAACCAGTATGGCCGATGGTCTCGTCCGAGCAGGCCTGACCGCCAGACCAGCCGGGGAATTTGCGCTCCCAGCCGCAGGTGCGGTGCTCGTATTGCGGGGTGCGGATGGCTTCGAGCATTGCGGGGCCGGCGCCGCTGCCGTCGAGCAGGCCTTGGGCGAAATCGAGCACGCCGCTCATCGTCCCGAACAGTCCGGCATGGCCGGTGTCGCCGCCGAGCGCCGCGCAATTCTCGTCATGCACTTCGCCCCTGAGGATGCGGCCGCGCCAGTTGCAGAATTCGGTGGCGACGGCGGGGCCGGGGGGCGGGCCGAAGGTCAGGCCCGCGCCCAGCGGCCATTTGCGCAGGGACTTTCCGGTAATCCGCTCGATGGCGATGCCGAGCAGGATGAAGTTGATATCCGAATAGACCGGGGGCCCATGCTTCCATTCGCGCTGAAGGACGAAGGCGCGCAGGCGCTGGGGATCGTCGCCATAGGTGTAGATCGGCTCGACGGCGGGGAAGAAGGTGCGGTGGGCGAGCAGGTCGCGGAAGGTCAGCTTGCGTTCGGCGGCATTAGCGACGTCATATTGGCGCAGATCGGGGATGGCGTCGGTGATCGGGTGGTCGAGATGGATTTTGCCCTCATCTCCGAGCTTGAGGATCGCGGTGGTGGTGAAGATGACCTTGGAGACCGAGGCGAGATCGAACCAGTGATCTGCGGTTAGCGGCTCGGGTTCGGGGATTTTCTGGGCGAGGCCGGCATGAGTGGTCCAGCGTTGGCCGTCGGCTGTCACGACGCCGAGCGCGGCGCCGGGGATGCGGCCTTGAGCGATTGCTGCTGCGGCGGCGGCGAAGGCGGCTTCGATGTTCATTGGAGTACCACCCCGGCGTTCGCCGGGGTGGAAAAAATTGGACGGGTCATGCGGTTAAGGGCTCTCGATCGTCCGGCCTCGGCCGGGCTTTAGTCAGCAGCGGCAGGAACAGAAGCGCGGCGAGGCTGATCACGCCTGACGCATAGAAGAACAGGTCGAAGCCATTATAGCCTGCCTGGTCGAGCTTGGTGACGATCGAGCCGCCGGCACCGGCGAGAAGGCGCGCCAGCAGGAAGGCGAAGCCCGAGAGGAATGCATATTGCGCGCCGGGGAAGCGCGGATTGCAGAGCATGGAGAGGTACACCACGAACACTGCGCCCGCCATGCCGTTGCCGAACTGGTCCGCAGCGGTGGCGAGGTAGAGCGTGTTCTGGTCGACCGGCATGTGCGCAAGCCAGACGAAGCCGAAATTGCCGATCGCGGCGAAGATCGCGCCGATCGTGAGCGTCACGCCCCAACGCCATTTGGTGACCATCCAACCGCCCAGGCCGACGCCGATAATGCTCGAGATCAGCGCCACTGCGCCGTCCGCCCAGCCGATCTGGGTTTTGGTATAGCCGAGGCCGAGGATCATCGGCTTGGAGAGATTGAGCGCGAGCACGTCTCCCATCCGGTAGATCGAGACGAAGGCGAGGACGCCGATCGCGAGGAAGCCATACCGCCAGAAGAAATCGGCATAAGGCCCGATCGCAGTGGAGGCGCGGATCGGGTCGGTCGGTTTGGCATCGCGGATCCACGGGAGTGCGAAAGCGAGCACGATGAAGGGCGCCATCGCGATCCCGAGCACCCAAGGGAGCACATTGGTGTCCGCAGTGATGCCGATGCCGGAAGCGGCGCTGAGGATGACCCAGCCGATCGCCGCGGTTCCCGCCACAAGCGCGAGCAGGATAACGACGCTGGCCGAAAGACCGGTCAGCAGCGACGAGCCGCGGTCGCCGGTGCAACCGGGCTGGCGCGGGAGCAAAGCGAGGATCGGGAGCGGCAGGAAGGAGCCGGCGGCGATCAGCAGGTAGGAAGCGGTCCAGCTCGGCTCCACGCCGAAGCCGCGCAGCGTGCCCGAGATGCTGCCAGCGGCATCGGCGAAAAGGAGGGCGCCGCTGCCCGCCGCGACCATCGCCGTCCGGTAACCCCACAGGTTCGAGGCGGCGACGGGGCCTTGCTCTTCGGGCGTGGGCGCCAGCTCGATGCGCCAAGCATCGGCAGCGACTTCCAGCGTGGTCGTCCAGAAGGCGAGAAGGACGGCGAACAGTGCCGTGACCCACAGGCTGGCGTCAGACGAGGTCAGCGCCATCGCCAGCATCGAAGTGAAGATGCCGAGCTGCGAGAGCATGATCCAGCCACGGCGCTTGCCCCAGAAGCGCGCAAAGCCCGGCACATCATATTTGTCGAGCAGCGGCGCCCAGAGGAACTTGAAGGTGGGGAGCAATTGCACCCAGGCGAAAAAGCCGATGACCGCGAGCGCCACTCCATGCTCGGCGAGGCGCACCGAGAGCACGGTCGAGAACATGTAAAAGGGTAGCCCGGCCGAGAAGCCGAGCAGCACATAGACTGCCATGCGGCCGATCCCCGGCGGCAAGGCAGGCGGCGGAACCGCCGCGTGCGGATCGGCTTGCGGGCCGGTTGGCACCTCAGCCAAACGCGGCAATCCTGATTTGGGGCAGATCACGCGGCATCGAACATTCCCTTTCCTGCCCGGCGGTGAGTCCGGAAAGGGCGCGCCAAAGTCAATAAGGGGGCAAGTGTTGCACCTGCGCAACGCTTATGGGCCAGAGTGTGCCGATCAATGCCCGCCGGTTATGGATTCAAGAAAAGATACTATGACGCGCTGCCACATTTTTGTTAGCTAATGTAAAGGTTCGCATTGCCAGAATTGCGCGCTTCAGGGGGATATATAATGGCTTCGTCGCTCAAACTCATCTTGACCACGGGGACGGCGCTTGCCGCCCTGGCGTGCGCGCTGCCCGCTGCCGCCCAGGTCACCACCGACAACACCGCGCCGGAAGCGACCACGCCGACCAACGCGCTGCCGACCACCAGCGCCGATCAGTCGACCGATCGCGGCCAGGAAATCCTGGTGACCGGTTCGCGCATCAAGCAGGATCCGAACAATTCGGCGCTGCCGCTGCAGATCGTGACCACCGCCGAAATCCAGCGCAATGGCATTTCGAGCCCCGAGCAGCTGATCATGTTCCTGAGCACCAACGGCTCGGGCGCGGACAACCTCGCTTCGAACGCGGACGTGACGACGGGCGCGCAGCGCGGCACCAACGGCCTTTCGTCGGCCAATCTTCGCGGTCAGGGCAGCGCAGCCACGCTCGTCCTGCTCAACGGCCGCCGCGTTGCGGCGCACGGCCTTTCGGGCGGTGCAGTCGACGTCAACCAGATCCCGTTCGCGGCGATCGAGCGCGTCGAAGTGCTGAAGGACGGCGCCTCCGCCATCTACGGCACCGACGCGGTCGGCGGCGTGATCAACTTCATCACCCGCAAGGATTACCAGGGCATCGGCGCCAACGGCTTTGTCGATATTCCGGAAGGCGGCGGCGGCGAGATCTATCGCCTCTCGGGAATCGCCGGCTTCGGCGATCTGGACGAGAACGGCTTCAACATCATGGGGTCGGTTTCCTATAGCTGGAACAAGATCCTGCGCGGTTCGGACCGCGACTTCGTCAATGGCAACCAGCCCAATCGCGGCCTTTCGATCGATACGCGCGGAACGCCGATTGCGACTGCTTTCAATATCGGCGCGAACGCGTTTCAGCTGCCCGGCGGCACGCTGCTGACCGGCCTGACGCTGACCGCACCGAACGGCGCGAATGCGGCAGCAGGCGGCATCAACCCGCTCGACCTTCCGGGCGGCGCGGGCTGCGAATCCTATGACGGCGGCATGGCCTATGACGAAAGGCTGTGGAACACGCCGACCGCCATCTATGCCTGCTCGTGGGATACGGGCCGCGCGGCAGTGATCCAGCAGCCGATCGAGACGCTGACCTATTTCGCGCGCGCCGTGGGCAGCCTGGGCGGCGACCATCAGATGTCGCTCGAAGTGACCGGCTCGGACGCGACTTCGGCCAAGAGCTTCTCGAACGCACAGCTGACCGCGAACACCACCAACCTGCCGATCGCCTATCCGCTGAACGCGACCACCGCGCCGACCTATAACGCGGTCTACAACGCGATCTTCAACGCCTTCACCGATCCGGCGCAGCGCACCGCGCTGGCAGCGCGCTATGGTCAGCCGATCTCGTATCGCTGGCGCTGCGGCGCATGCGGTCCGCGCGAATATATCACCAACACCAAGACGGTTCGCGCTGCCCTCGGTTTCGAAGGTCCGCTCTGGGAAGGGTGGGACTATCGCGCCGGCGCTTCGTACGCGAAGTCGGAGAGCTCGTCGTTGCTCGGCAGCGGCTATTATTATCGCGGTACGCTCGCCAACGGCGCATACGATCCGCTCGCTCCGGCAGCGACCGGCACGACGGGCCGCGGCCTTGTCGGCGTGATGAATTCGGGCCTGATCAATCCCTTCTCGGTCGATCAGAGCGCAGCCGGCCTCGCCGCGCTCGAGTCCGTTTCGGCACGCGGCGCCACGCTGTATGGCGGTCAGTATGAAGTGAAGCAGGTCGACGCGTCGATCTCTGGCCCGCTGTTCCCGATCTGGGGCGGCAATGTCCAGATGGCGGTCGGCGTGGACTATCGCAAGGAAACCTATGCGTTCAACGGATCGGCTGCTGCTGCGGCGACTGCTCCGGTGATCTTCCTGGCGGCCTTCGATAACGTCAATGCGCTGACCCCCAAGAACCGCACCGTGAAGGCGGCCTATGCCGAAATCCTGATCCCGCTGTTCCGCGGCTTCGAGATCACCGGCGCAGTGCGCATCGACGATTATACGGGCTTCGGTTCGACGACCAATCCGAAGATCTCGGTCAAGTATCGCCCCATCGAGCAGCTGCTGTTCCGCGGATCGTATAACACCGGCTTCCGCGTTCCGTCGTTCAACCAGATCTTCAACGGCGTGACGCTTTCGCCTTATGCGGGCAGCGACCTCGCCGATCCGGTGGCCTGCCCGGGCGGCGTGCCGACCAGCGCTTTCAACAGCGGCCTGCCTTGCGCGCAGATCCGTCCGGAAATCGCGACGGGCGGCAACGCCAATCTCGGTCCGGAGACGGCCAAGCAATTCAGCGTCGGTGTCGTCCTCCAGCCGGCTCCGTTGTTCAGTCTTTCGGCCGACTTCTGGTCGATCGCGGTGGACAATTCGATCCAGCTGCTCACGCTGCGCCAGCTGATCGACAATGCTTCGCTATTCCCCGAGCGCTTCATCCGCGCCGGCGGTGCCGGCGTCACGCTGATCGATCAGCGCTGGATCAACGCCGGTTCGCGCCGCACCCAGGGTCTCGAGATCTCGGGCCGTGCGGGCGTGGAGACCTGGGGCGGCCGCATCTCGGCCGGCTTCGACGGCACGCTGCTGCTCAAGAAGCGCGAGAAGCTGACTCCGACTGCGGCCTATGGCCCGAGCCAGATCGGCGTGTTCACCTTCGCCGGCGATCTGGGCATCAAGTGGAAGCACAATGCGTTCCTGAGCTACTCGAACGACGATGTGGTCGTTTCGCTGAGCCAGATCTTCCGCAAGGGCTACAAGAACGGCGCGCTTCCGGGCATCGCCAACGGCACGGTCACCCGTCCGGACTATAACGCCTTCGTGAAGGACTATACGACGTACAACCTCTCGGCGAGCTATCTGGGTCTGGGCCCGAACTACAAGCTCACGATGGGCGTGCGGAACCTGTTCGACACCGATCCGCCCTTCGCGATCACTTATGACGGCAACAGCGGTGCCGGCGGTTCGTGGGAATCGCGCGTCGCCGATCCGCGCGGCCGTTCGTACACGGTAGGCGTCGAAGTTAAGTTCTAAGACTGGCCGTGCGGGGCGCTCTGGGGTGCCCCGTAAGGTCAAGGTTCAGGCCCGCTTGCGCTCCGGCGCGGCGGGCCTTTTCCGTTTCAGCAAAGCGTATTCGCAGGCGGAGTGCCCGCTACGCAGGGTGTTACCGCCGACCACTCAGGCTGCGGGCGAGGGCGCGGGCGGTGCCGATTAGCGGGGACACGACGAGATCGGAGCCCGCGGCATCGAGCGAGACGATGTTCGGGCGGGCGGAGAGTATGTCGCGCAGCCCGATATGGCCCTGGCGCAATGCGGGGCGGGCGAGCATCCACCACAAGCGGGCATATTCCCCATCGACCTGGATACGCGCCTGGGCGTCCAGCGAAGTGGTTTCGACGAAATAGGCGTGGAGCTTGACAAGGATTCGCGAGATCTGGCCGAAGGTTTCGAGATCGGCGATGGGCTCGCGCGCCATGAGATATTGGGCGACGAGCACGGCGTTGGCCTCCGCATCCTGGCCGAACGGCGCGGCATAGCGGCCCGCGAGGACGCGCGCGGCGCTGGCCTGCATCATGGCGCGATATTTCTGCGAAGCGCCGCCGGGGTGGCAGCGATATTCGAGCAGCGGCTCGTCGATCCGCGCGAGCGTGCCGAAGGCGCGGATGCGGTTGTAGAGGTCGAAATCCTCGGCGTAGCGCAATTCGGGACGGGTGAAGGGTTCGAGCCGGCGCGCGGCATCGGCGCGGAACATCGATGTGGACCAGACCAACGGATTTTGGGTGAGCAGGAGCCAGTCGATCATTGGCGGGGTCAGCGAACGCTCGCCGGGCCAGGGATCGGCATCGCCGTCCTGCAGGAGGAGCGCGGCGGAGGCGACCAGCGCAACCTGCGGGTTGGCATCGAGGAATGCCGCCTGCCGCTCGAAGCGATGGGGCGTGCACAGATCGTCCTGATCGAGCGCGGCGATATAATGGCCCCGCGCCGAGGCGAAGGCGCGATTGCGGGCGTGGACGGGCCCCTGATTGCGATCCGAGGCGATGACGGTGATGCGCGGATCCTGGATTCCGCGGAGCACGGCCAGCGTATCGTCGGTCGAGCAATCGTCGACGACGATGAGTTCCCAATCGGTCCGCGTCTGGGCAAGCAGGCTGGCGATGGTCTCGCCGACCAGAGCCGCGCCGTTATACGCGGCCATGATGACCGAGATCGCCGGAGTCATGCCGCCGCCCTTGCGCGTTCGCCAAGCAATTGCCCGACGATCAACTGGCCGACATCGTTCTGCCATTGCCACAGACCATTGGCCTTGCCCTTGAAGCTCTTCTCGCCGCCGAGCCGGCCTTCGGGCACGAAGCCGGCGGCAAGGCCGATGCCATAGGCGCCGGGGATCGGCTGGCCATGGACATCGGTGACGCGGCATTGCTGATCGGTGAGGCGCGGCCGACCGGGAGCGTGGGCAGTGAGGGCGATGCGCGCGCCGGTCGCGTCTAACAGGGGCAACGCGTTGGGGCGATAGCCGAGCGCGGCGACGACCACGTCGGCACTACCGAGAATCGCGGCGGCTGCCGCATCTTCGTCTAGGGCAAGACGGTGGAAGCGAACGCGCGGATCGGGCGTCCGGCCGCCGACCTCCAGCATGCGCAGCACCAATTCGCGGGCTTCGAGCCGGAAGCCGGCGAGGCGATAGACGAAGCCCGACAGCGAGCAGATGTCGTCCTCGCCGAAATCGGTGAAGCCATCGCTGCGGGCGGCGTCGGCATTGGGATACCAGGGGCGCAGCGGCTCGCGGTGAAGCAGGGTGAGGCCCTGGGCCCCGAACGGGATGCCGGACTTGAGCAGCAACACTGCCGAGGCAATCGCGCTGGTCGATGCGCCGACGATCGCTACGCGCGGCGCGCGGGTATCGCCGAGGCGCTCGCGGAGCCGATCCATGCCATTGTTGCGGAGCAGATCGTCGCCGAGCATCAACCGGTCACCGACGCGTTCGGCCAGAGGCATGCCAGCGACGCTCGATGCGGCGACACCGGTTGGCGACTGATAGCCGCCCGTTGCGAGAACAATATTGTCGGCGATCACCATGCGCTCCGCGCCAGCGCGATCGCGCATCGTGACCTGCCAGAGCCCGGCAGGCGTGCGGCGGGCCTCGCTGACTTCGTGTTCGAGGCACACTTCGCCGCCGCTCTCGCGGACGATGGCACCGACGCGGTCGCCCATTGCTTCGAGGAAGGGGCCGGTGCGATTGAGCGGCACGCCGAGTTGGCCGATGAAGCGGGCGATATCCTGCGCGCCGGGGTGATTGATCAGCGCCGCGATCGATGGCTCCGGGTTGTCCTTCACTGCGCTGAGGAAGGTCTCGGCAGTGCTATCGGACGTGATGCCGTAGCCGGGCAGCTCGCCTGAACCGAGGCAATCGGAGCGTTCGACGAGGACGAGACCTTCGGCGAAGGCGCGCAGCCTGGATTGCTTGCTTGCGGAAATCAGCAGCGCGATGCCCGCCGGCCCGCCGCCGATCAGGACAGTGCGGACCCGTAGCGGAGCAGGGGAAGCTGCGACCTGCACCCTTGAGTTTCCGACCACACTGTGGAGCGCGTCACAGATCGTTGCGACATCGGCGAGGGTCATCGCATCGGTGATCGGCAAAGAGAGCATTCGCGCGGCGATTTCGTTGGCGACCGGCGTCGATCCGGTGATGCACGCCTGGCGGAAATAGGGCTGCTCGCCGATATGCGGGCTGAAATAATGGCCCGAGCCGATGCCCTTCGCGGCGAGTTCGGCCATGAGCGCGGGACGAACGGCACCCTCAGGCAGCAACAGCGGCATGAACTGGGCAACCTGGCGGCGAGCCTGACTGGTCTGCAGCGTGAAATCTTCGCCGAGGCGCTTGCGATAGGCGCGCTCAAGAGCGGCTCGGTGATCGGCGACCTTGTCGATCTCCTTGAGCTTCTCAAGCGCAAGCAAGCCCAAGATTTCGGGCAGCTTGGCGTTGATGCCTTCCTGCGTTGCGGTGCGGGGTGCGCCGAAGCCGAAATTCTGCATCCGGCGCAGCGCAGTCATGCGATCCGGATCGGCGCTGTAGATCAGCCCGCCTTCGGCAGTGGCGAAGGTCTTGGTCGCGTGCATAGAGAACACGCAGGAAAAGCGCGCACCGGTCCCAAAGCCTTGGCCGGCGGCGTCAAGGCTGCCGAGCGAGGCGGCGGCATCGATGACCACCCCGACGCCGTAGCGCTCCGAAAGCGCCTGATAATGCGCGAGATCGATGCCAACGCCGAAGGTGTCATAGGGGACGATGACCGCGATCTCATCGCCGTAATGCGCAAGCAGCGCTTCCTCGGCGGCGGCGGACATCGCCCAATTGCCGCGATCGCTATCGACCAGGATCGGAGTCAGCCCGGCCCAGATCGCGGCATGCGCGGTAGCGGCGAAAGTGAAGGCGGGGACCAGGGCATAGCGTCCGCTGCGGCCGGTGCGGGCTTCGCGGATCGCGAGCATCAGGCCGAGCGTTGCATTGCCCACCGCAACGCATTGACCGTCGCCACCGAACAAGCCGGCAATCGCCGAACGCTCGAATTCGCGAACGATCGGGCCGCCATTGCTGTAATAGCCGCTGGCCTCAAGCGCACGCAGCGCATCGCCCATTTCGCTGAGCCGCGGCGGGCGCGGCGCGATAAGCGGTAGTTTCATCCCCGGATTGCCCTTCTTCGCCTTCGAGAAGGTATTGCCGGGTTAATCCTAAGATTGCGTAAGGGGGCGTCGCTTCAGAGTCACGAGAGCGGTGTCTAGCGCCTGGAGAAAACGCGAGCGGTCCGTGGCCGCAAAGGGGGCGGGGCCGCCCAACTGATCGCCGCCGGCGCGCAGATCGGCCATGATCGCGCGGGTCGCAATCGCCGAGCCGATCGAACTGGTGGTGAAGGGCTTGCCGGTGGGGGAGAGTACCGATGCGCCGGCCTTGAGCGCGCGATCGGCGAGGAGGATATCGGCCGTGATCACTACCGACTGGGCATTTGCCTGTTCGGCGATCCAATCATCGGCAGCATCGAATCCGTCGCTCACCACCTCGCGACTGATCAGCGGATGCTGGGGCACCCGCAGCCAGCTATTGCTGACGATGACGACGGGCACTTCGTGCCGCCACGCAACCTTGTAGATCTCGTCCTTCACCGGGCAGGCGTCGGCGTCGACCAGGATCCGCGCGGGAGAGCTCACCGCGGACGTGGGCCCTTTGGTCCACCCTTGAACGCGGGCTTGGCATGATGACGCGGGGCGGGGCGGCCGTCATTTCCGCGATTGTTGTTGCCGCGATGGGGGCGGGGGCCATCGGCTCCGAGACCGCTCGGCGCGCGCTGGAGCGTCGGGCGGTTCGCGGGGCGCGAGGCCTCTGCCGGGCCATCGGACGGCTCGATGCGGACATCGTCGTCGCCCTCGGCAGTACGCGAGATTGCATCCTTGAACTTGGCGGCGATGGCGCGCGGGATCTGGAACGCAGTCTCGTTCGGCCCGATGCGGATCGCGCCGATCTCGTTCTTGGTGACATGGCCGCGGCGGCAGATCAGCGGCAGGATCCATCGGGCATCGGCGTTCTGGCGGCGGCCGATATCCATGCGGAACCAGACGATATCCTCGAAGCCGGCGCGGTGCTTGTCCTGCTGCTGCTGACGGCGCGCTTCGGGGGTCTGCTGGATGAGCTCCTCGGGCTGCGGCATGGCAGCGCGGTGTGCGCGGACGAGCAGGGCTGCGATATCCTCGGGCGATTTCTCAATGAGCAGGCGTGCGGCGAGCTCGCGATCATCATCCTCGATCTCGACGGGCTCGAGCAGGGTGGCGAGCAGCCGCTCGCGATCATTGGCGCGGATCGCCTCGGCGCTGGGCGGATCGATCCACTGCGCTTCGATGCGCGCGCCCTTGAGCATGGATTCGACGCGGCGGCGGCGCTGGAAGGGGACGATGAGCACTGCGGTGCCCTTTTTGCCCGCACGGCCGGTGCGGCCCGAGCGATGCTGAAGCGCCTCGGCGTCGCGCGGCATTTCGACATGGACGACCAGGGTGACGCTGGGCAAATCGATGCCGCGTGCCGCCACATCGGTGGCTACGCAGACACGGGCGCGACGATCGCGCAGGGCCTGGAGTGCGGCGTTGCGCTCGTTCTGGCTATGCTCGCCCGACAGCGCCACGGCGGAGAAGCCGCGCTCGACGAGGGTTGCGTGCAAATGGCGGACATTGTCGCGGGTGGCGCAGAACAGGATCGCGGTCTCGGCCTCGTGGAAGCGAAGCAGATTGATCACCGCATGCTCGATTTCCGACGGGCTGACCGTGACGCACTGATATTGGATATCGCCGTGTCCGCGATCCTCGCCGACGGTCGAGATGCGCAGCGCGTCGCGCTGATAGCGCTTGGCGAGCTGAACGATCGGCTTGGGCATCGTCGCGGAAAACAGCAAGGTGCGGCGTTCGGACGGCGAAGCGTCGAGAATGGCTTCAAGATCATCGCGGAAGCCCATGTCGAGCATTTCGTCGGCTTCGTCGAGCACCGCAGCCTTGAGGGCAGAGAGATCGAGCGCGCCGCGTTCGAGATGGTCGCGCAGACGCCCCGGTGTGCCGACGACAATGTGCGCGCCGTGATTGAGCTGGCGGCGCTCCTTCGATGCATCCATCCCGCCGACGCAGGTGGCGATGCGCGCGCCGGACTGGCCGTAGAGCCACATCAGCTCGCGGCTGACCTGGAGCGCGAGTTCGCGCGTGGGAGCGATGATCAAGGCAAGCGGCGCGCGGGCCGGCACGACGCGGCCATCCTCACCGAGCAGCTGATCGGCCATTGCGAGGCCGAAGGCGACGGTCTTGCCCGATCCGGTCTGTGCGGAGACGACAAGGTCGCGGCCCTGTGCTTCGGGCTGGATGACCTGGGCCTGGACGGGCGTGGGCGCGGCATAGCCACGCGCTGCGAGCGCTTCGGCGAGAAGCGTGGGGAGAGTCGAGAATGGCATGGAAGCGTGCAGATGGGCGCGCGACGGCCAAAGGGCAAGCTATATGTAAAGGCTGGGGTCGCGGGCGTTGCGCTTTTTGCAGGAATTGGTGCGGGCGCCAGCTTTTCGACGGCCTCGCTTCATAGGGCCTGGCCAGCCGCCCAGCCGCTGGCCCAGGCCCATTGGAAATTATAGCCGCCGAGCCAGCCGGTGACGTCCACGGCCTCGCCGATAGCGTAGAGACCGGGGACCTTCCGCGCCTCCATCGTCTGCGAGGAGAGTTCGGCGGTGGAGATCCCGCCGACGGTTACTTCGGCCTTGGCATAACCTTCGGTGCCGTTGGGAATGAAGCTCCAGGCGGCGAGGCGGATTTCGGCTGCGGTCATGGCACGGTCGGACTGGTTGTGGAGTTCGCCGGGGAGCGCGAGTTGCTCGGCGAGTTCGGCGGCAAGGCGGTCGGGCAGGGCTTCGCCGAGGAGCTTGCGCAGGGTCGTGCGGGGGCGGGTGCGCTTGGCTTCGATGAGCCAGCCGGGCTTGCGTGTCGGCAGGAAATCGATCGCGACTGGATCGCCGTGGCGCCAATAGGACGAGATCTGGAGGATTGCGGGGCCGGATAGGCCGCGATGGGTGAACAGCGCAGCTTCGCGGAACGCGGTCTTGCCGTGGCGCGCGACTATTTCCGTCGCGACGCCCGACAGCTCCTTGAACAAGGCTTGTTCGCCAATGAGCGTGAGAGGCACCAGCGCAGGGCGGGGCTCGATGATCTTGAGGCCGAACTGGCGCGCGAGATCATAGGCGAAGCCGGTCGCGCCCATCTTGGGAATGGAGGGTCCGCCGGTGGCGATGACCAGCGCAGGAGCCTCGGCGGTGCGATGGCCGCAGGCGATGCGGTAGCGTCCGTCGGCATGATCGACCGTCGCCGGGTGGCCCAGCCATATCTCGACGCCCCCGATCGCGCATTCGCCTATCAGCATATCGACGATCTGGCGTGCCGAGCCGTCACAGAAGAGCTGGCCGAGGGTCTTTTCATGCCAGGCGATGCCGTGACGCTCGACGAGATCGACGAAGTCCTGCGCGGTGTAGCGCCGGAGCGCGGACTTGGCGAAATGCGGATTGGCGGAAAGGTAGCGGCTCGGATCGGTGCCGATATTCGTGAAGTTGCAGCGACCCCCGCCCGAGATCAGGATTTTCTTCCCGACCTGATCGGCGTGATCGACCAGCAGCACGCGGCGGCCGCGCTGGCCGGCGGTGAGCGCACACATCAGCCCGGCGGCGCCCGCGCCGAGGATGATGGCGTCGTATTGGTTCATTCTCCCCTCCCTGGCAGGGAGGGGAGGAAGAAGCGTTGCTCCCATCTTCTCAATGCAGCTTGGCGATGCTCAGCCCGTCGAGCTTGGCGCGTTCCTTGACCGATTCCTCGCTGCGGGTGAGGGCCTTGGCGATGCCGCGAAGGGGCATGCCCTTTTTCGCGAGCGTATGAAGTTTCTGGATTTCATCGGTCCGCCAGGGCTGGCGGTGGCGCTCAAATCGTTCGGCCATGCGTTGTCTCCGTTCAGAGCCCGGCAATGCCAGCCGTGCGAGGGATTGAATAGAGATAAGGACCCGATATGCATTTCGCCGCCGCACTGTTTGCACTGACCTCGCTGGCCAATCCGTTTTGCGACGATGTCGCCAAGTTGGTCGAGGGCGGGCGCGAGCCCATTCCGTTCCAGACGCTGCGCGATGCGGACTTCAAGCCGAGCCTGTTGCAGTGGGGCTGCTTCCCCGCGGGCGTCGGCTATTTCTGCCAGCAGGACATTTCATCGCCCGAGAGCAGCCGCGAGGCTGTTGCCGGGCGGATTGCCGCGTGCCTTCCGGATGCGAAAATTGCTGTGGAAAACAAGCGCAAGGGCGTCTCCGAGACGCGTGTGACCGGCTCGGGGCTCGAATTCGCGCTGGAGGAATCGGCATCGGAGCAATCCAAGGGGAGCCGAGTCCTGCGTATCCAGATCACCGTCGATCGTTGAGTAGAAGGCCGCGGCTACGCCGCCGAGCTTCAAACGAGAATGGGGCAACCCCCCAGATAGAGGGCCGCCCCATATTGTCGCAGCGCTGGCCGGCAAGGCGCCGGCCTGCGGCTTAGCTCATGTGCTTCGAAAGCAGCTTGTTCATCTCGAACATGGTGCACTTGTCGACACCGAAGATCGGCTTCAGCGTGTCGTCAGCGATAATTTCCCGCTTGTTTGCAGGGTTTTGGAGGTTGTTCTTCTTGATGTAAGCCCACATCTTGCTCACCACTTCGCTGCGCGGAAGCGAATCCGGGCCGGTGATCTTCGCCAGCTCGGGCGAGGGCTTGACGGGCTTGGCGATGCCGCCGCGTGCTTTGGTCTCGGCCATATTATCATCTCCTGTTCGTGCCCGTAGCCGGGCTAGACCTTGGTAAGCGCAGTCGGCTTGTGCGACGCTCTCCCGCCGCTGTCGCTCCGCACGATATATTGCGGATCGTCCTCCGATGCACGTACCTGATGCCCTTTGATCTTGGTATCGTGCGTCTGTCTAGAGAGGACTTTGCCCTCTGCGGTGCCGCCATGCGATTTCCAACTGACGCGATCGCCCTTTTTGAGATGTTCGGCCACGGTCTTCTCCTTCGGGGAGACAGCGCACGAGCGCGCGGTGGGTTGCGCGGGTGGACGGGTGCGCCGGGCGTGCTATCGTAGGTTAGGCTAAGGGAGAGCGGGCATGCGGGCGGTGGTGATGCTGGGCGGATTGCTGATGCTGGCCGCATGCGGCGGCGGCGGGACTACGGGCACCAATTATTCGGAAGCCCCGCCGGTTGCGGAGATCGTCGCCACGCCCACGCCGCGGCCGAGCGATACGCCGACGCCGCAGCCGACACCCGAGAGCGATGCCGAGCCCGGCGAAACAGCCACCACTCCGGTGGACGCGGCGGCCCCCGCCGGAAACGCGCTCTAAGCCGCGCGGCGGGCCTGCACAAAGCCTTCGAAAGTGCCGCGGACATCTGGCGAAGCGTTGCCCGCGAGCTGTGAGATCCGCTCGATAAAGGCTTCGGCATCGCTTCCCGGCGTGTAATGCGCCATGTCCCAATTGCCGAACTCGCGTGCGTCGATCGAGCGGCGCGAGAGCACGACCAGCGCGCGGTGGCGGGTGTCGGTCTGGATGCGCGCGAAGCTTTCTTCCACTTTGGCCTCGGGACCTTCGAGCACCTGGAGGAAGCGGGCGTTATCCGAATAGAGCAGACCGGTGATGCTGTCGCGGTGGTTGTTGCGGCGCGAGGTGGCGAGGATGCGGGCCGGATCAACCGTTTCACGCGGATTGGCGCTGCTTACATATACAAGCTGCAACATGTTCAATCCTTGTCCTTTTTTGCTGCCGATAGGCGCTATAGGGCAGGGCTTAAGATTTCCTGCGCGCGGCAGCGGTGGACAAGCGGCGGCGCGCGCGGCAAGAGTGACGCCATCATGATGGCTGCAGCGCTTCTCGGACTGCGACTTATCCGCCCTTAAGGGGCTGTGTCGCTGCGCGCGCGTCTCTTAAGGGCCTTTCAACCTTACCCGACCGCTTTTCCGAGAGTTTGAGCCATGTTGCGCGACCCCAGCGTCAAATACCGACCCTTTCCGCAAATCGACTTGCCGGACCGCCAATGGCCGGGCCGCACGATCACTCGCGCGCCGCGCTGGCTTTCAACCGATATGCGCGACGGCAATCAGGCGCTGATCGACCCGATGGACGGCGAGAAAAAGACGCGCTTCTTCGAATTGCTGTGCCGGGTGGGCGTCAAGGAAATCGAAGTCGGCTTTCCAAGCGCCGGCGCTACCGAATTCGACTTCATCTCGGGGCTGGTGCGTGACGGGCGCATCCCGGATGATGTGATCGTCCAGGTGCTGACCCAGTCAAGGCAGGATCTGATCGAGACCAGCTTTCAGTCGCTTAAGGGCGCGAAGAAGGCGATCGTGCATCTGTACAATGCGGTGTCGCCGGCATGGCGACGCATCGTGTTCGGGATGAGCCGCGACGAAGTGCGCGAGATCGCAGTCGCGGGCGCCAAGGTGCTGCGCGACGAGGCGGCGAAGCAGCCCGATACCGAATGGCATTTCGAATATTCGCCCGAGACCTTCTCGACCGCCGAACTGGATTTCTCGGTGGAGGTCTGCGAGGCGGTGATGGAAGTCCTGCGGCCGACGCCCCAGTGCCCGCTGATCCTCAACCTGCCCGCGACGGTCGAATGCGCGACGCCCAATGTATATGCCGACCAGATCGAATGGTTCGGGCGCAATATTCGGAATCGCGAGAGCGTGGTGATCAGCCTGCACACGCATAACGATCGCGGCACCGGCGTGGCGGCGACCGAGCTTGGTTTGCTGGCGGGCGCCGACCGGGTCGAGGGGTGCCTGTTCGGCAATGGCGAGCGGACGGGCAATGTCGATCTCGTGACAGTCGCGCTGAATATGTACACGCAAGGAATTGATCCGGGGCTCAGTTTCTCGAACATCGACGAGGTCATCCAGACGGTCGAATATTGCAATCAGCTGCCCGTGCATCCGCGGCATCCTTATGCGGGCGAACTGGTGTTCACGGCCTTTTCGGGAAGTCATCAGGACGCGATCAAGAAGGGCTTTGCGGCGCAGGACGCGCGCAACGACGAGATCTGGGACGTGCCTTATCTGCCGATCGACCCCAAGGATCTGGGCCGCGATTACGAGGCAGTGATCCGGGTGAATTCGCAATCGGGCAAGGGCGGCGTCGCCTGGGTGCTGGAGCAGGATCGCGGGCTCAAGCTGCCCAAGCGGATGCAGGCCGACTTCTCGCGGCATGTGCAAGCGCTGGCGGACGAGACAAGCCGCGAGCTCAATGCGGTGGATATCGGCGGGTTGTTCGAGCGCACCTATCTGCCGGATGCCGACGCCCGGATGAGGCTGGTCGATTATCATGAAAGCGGCGCGGCGGGGGTGCGAACCTTTATCGGCACGCTTGCGATCGACGGTCAGGAGCGCTCGATCAGCGGCCGCGGCAATGGGCTTATCTCGAGCGTGATCGATGCGCTTCGCGAGGCATGCGGCGTGGAGATCGACGTGGTCGATTATAACGAGCACGCGATCGGGCATGGCTCGGACGCACAGGCGGCGGCGTATCTGGAGTGCCGCACCGCGGACGGGCGGACCGTGTTCGGGGCGGGGATCGACGCGGACATCGCGACGGCTAGCGTCCGGGCGGTGTTGAGCGCGGCGAACCGGGTCTAGTTCCCCTGCGAAGGTAGGGGCCCGGCCCAACCAATTCCGCGCGGCAGCGCGCACTTCGTCGCTTCGCGCCGAGTCTGGGGCCGTGCCTGCGCAGGGGAACAGGGGCTACAGGCTTGGATCGACCAGATATTTCTCGCCCGTCGCCTTCCTGAAATAGGCCTTGGCGATGTCGGGCTTGACCGCATCCCGCAGTGAAATCGTCGCGGTATAATTGCTCGCAAAGGTCGTGGTCAGTTCGGCTGCCACGCGTGCGCGGAGCTTCATTCCTTCTTCCATCCCGATCTTCATCAGGAAGGGCGTGAGCAGGAAGCCGCTGACGCCCCAGGCGAGACCGTAGCCGCGGTCGAGTTCGGTGGGGGCGGTGTCAAGCATGCCGTAAATGTAGATCTGCTTCCAGGTCGAGGAGCCGTAGCGGCTATACTCTGCGGCGGTGCGGTTGGCAGCGGCTTCCATCGCGTGGAGGATCGAATTGGCGAGCTTGCCGCCGCCGACTGCGTCGAAGGCCAGCGTTGCGCCGGTTTCGGCGATTGCGTCGGTGAGCGTGGCGCGAAAATCGGGGGCACTGCTGTCGATGACATAAGTCGCGCCGATTTCGCGGAGTATCGCGGCCTGCTCCTGATTGCGGACGATGTTCACCAGCGGGACGCCGTCCTTGAGACAGATGCGGTTGAGCATCTGGCCGAGATTGGAGGCGGCAGCGGTGTGGACCAGCGCCTTGTGCCCTTCGCGGCGCATCGTCTCGACCATTGCCAGTGCGGTCAGCGGATTGACGAACATCGAGGCGCCGTCCGCGGCGCTGGCACCCTCGGGAAGCGGGATGACGCCCATTGCCGGGAGCTTGCGATATTCGGCATACATCGCGCCGCCGATCATGCCGACTTGCTTGCCGAGCAGATGCTGGACGTTGGCGCCAGCCTGGACGACGGTGCCAGCCCCTTCATTGCCGACGGCGAGCGACTGATCGAGCCGCGCCTTCATCGCCGGCAGCCGGCCCTCGAGGATCGCAGCCGTGAGCGTCGGACGTTCGGGCGTGCCGCCTGCGCGCAGCGTTTCCATATCGGCTGGGCCCAGCAGCAGGCCGAGATCGGAGGGATTGATCGGCGAGGCTTCGACCCGGACGACGATCTCATCGGGGCCGGGCGCCGAGATCTCGACGGGTTCGAGGCTCAGCGTGAGTTCGCCCGCACTCGAAATGGTCGAGCGCAGTTCGAGTCCGGTAAGCTCGGTCATGATTGTCTCCTCAAATTTCCGCGTAAGCTCTCGAACGCCAGTATCGCGAGCGCGCCCGCACCATAAGCGACGAGATCGAGCAATGCGAAGCCGGTGCCGAGCACGATGCGCGCCGCTTCGATCTGGCCCAGGCCGAGCCGATCGACCATGTCGAAATATTGGCCGAATTCCACGGCAAAGGCGATCGCCAGCGCGATGAGCGTGGCGGGAAGCACGCCGAGGGGAGTGAGACTCCGCAGCGCGAGATAGACAAGGATAACGGCGAGCGTGTCCCCCAGATAGGGGCGGACGAATGCGTCGCGGACGAACAGGGCGATTATGATCTCGACGAGCAATATTGCGAATGCGGCGGCCGCATAGCCGGGCCTGAAGGTCAACGCTCGCGCACCACTTCGCAGCCGATGCGGGCATCGGGATAGACGTCGAGCTTCATCGAGCGGACTTGCGCGCGCACCACGCGCGGATCGGTCAGTGCGAGCGCCGCCACCCGATCGCACAGCGTCTCCTGCAGCTCGAAATGGCGCGAGGCGGCGAGCGCGAGAACCTGCTCGCGGAGGAAATCGTAATCGACCACTGCATCGATGTGGTCCTCGGGCGCGGAATCGTAACGGCAGGTCATCGCGACGCTGACGACGACGCGCTGGGGGGCAGCGCGCTCCGCGGCGTGGATGCCGAGGCCCATCGTCACCGTCAGGTCTTCGAGGAGAATGGTGTATTCAGCCATGCGGGCGCTCGCGGCCCTCGAACATCACGTCGCCGTCGCGTTGGACAAAGCGCTGGCCGCAATCGACGAACACGTTCTGCCCGGTGATGCTGCGCGCGGTGAGCAGATGCTCGACGGTGGCAGCGATATCGTCGAGCGCGACGGGGCGCTGAAGCAGATTCTGGCGGGCGTGCTCGGAGAATTGCTCGGCCGTCTGATCGAGGCTGGGGAGGGTGAGGCCCGGCGAGACGGCATTGACGCGGATGCGGGGGGCCAGACCGCGCGCCATCAATTCAGTGGCGGCGGTAAGGGCGGACTTGCTCAGCGTGTAGGTGAGGAAATCGGGGTTGAGATTGGCGACCTTCTGATCGAGCAGATTGACCACTGCGCCATCGTCGAGATCGTCCTGGCTGGCGAGCGCGGAGGCAAGGGCGATCGGGGCGCCGAGATTGATCCGCATATGCTGATCGAGCAGTGCGAAATCGCTGAGCGGCAGCGTGTCGAAGGCGAATTGCGAGGCGTTGTTGACAAGTCCGTCGACCGGGCCGCCCAGCGCTTCGCGGGCAGCGGCGATCAGTGCCGGGGCAGTGGCGGCATCCTCCAGCTCGCCCTGAAGCGCCACGGCGCGCCCTCCTGCATCGCCGATCGCGCGGCACAATGCCTCGGCATCTTCGGCGGCGTCGTGATGGTGGATTCCCACTGCATGGCCGCGCAGCGCCAGGCGGCGGGCGATGCCCGCGCCGATGCGCCGGGCGCCGCCGGTGATCAATATTCTCACTCGACCCTCCCGCGGAGAGCAAAGGGGACCGTCGAAGGCGGTGAAGGGGTAGTTGCTCGTCGTGCCGTCGCTCGCGGAGAGTACCCCTCCACCAGCTTCGCTGGTCCCCGTCCTCCTCCACGGGAGGAACAGAAGAAGCTCGCGCTCACGTCAAAATCCCATCAGTGCGAGGACTTCCTTGCGGCTGCGCTCGTCGTCGCGAAACACGCCCATCATGCGGCTGGTGGCCATGGTGACGCCGGGCGTGCGGACGCCGCGCGCAGTCATGCAGGCGTGCGTCGCGCGGATCACAACGGCGACGCCGAGGGGCTTCAGATTTTCCCAGATGCAATCGGCGACTTCGGCGGTCAGGCGCTCCTGGACCTGAAGGCGGCGAGCGAAGGCGTGGAGCACGCGGGCGAGCTTGGAGATTCCGACTACGTGATCGCGGGGGAGATAGGCGATGCACGCCGTGCCGATGATCGGCGCCATGTGATGCTCGCAATGCGACTGGAAGGGGATATCCTTGAGCAAGACGATTTCGTCATAGCCGCCGACTTCCTCGAACACGCGGCTGAGATGGTGGGCGGGGTCTTCGGCATAGCCGGCGCAATATTCCTTCCACGCACGCGCGACGCGCTCGGGCGTGTCGAGCAGGCCTTCGCGGCTGGGGTCGTCGCCGGTCCATTCGATGAGGGTGCGGATCGCCTGCGAGACGTGCGGCGGCACCGGAAGCTTGCCCGCCGGGGCGACGAGGTCGCCGTCTTCGGGTTCGGCACGATATTCCGCCATTTTTCGTCCTTCCAGGCTCTAACTCATGTTTACGCTACGGCAACTGCGATTTCCCGACCCCGGGGGGTGTTGCCATTCTGTACCGCCTCGGGAAAAACGGCGGGAAACCGCGGAGTTCCGCCATTCATTCCCGTTGACGGGTATAAATATGCAGCGTTAGTTGCTCGCGTAACAAAAGCAACGCCGTCACCGGGTAGATCGGGACGGACCGGAGGAGGGGGATCCATCCCATGAAAAAACTCGAATTGCTCGCCGCAACTGCGCTCACGCTGTTCCTCGCGACCCCGGTGATGGCGCAGGTCACTCCGGCACCGACGCCGACTCCAACCCCGATGCCGGAAACCCAGGACGAGACCGGCGCGCAGGGTTCGGACGAGATCGTCGTCACCGCGACCAAGCGCGAGACCACGTTGCTCGATACGCCGATCGCCGTCAGCGTCACCAATGCCGAGACGATCCAGCGCGCGCAGATCCGCGACCTGATCGACTTGCAGACCGTCGTGCCGTCGCTGCGCGTGTCGCAGCTCCAGTCCTCGGCCAACACCAACTTCATCATCCGCGGCTTCGGCAACGGCGCGAACAATGCCGGCATCGAGCCTTCGGTCGGCGTGTTCATCGACGGGGTCTATCGCTCGCGCTCGGCGGCGCAGATCGCCGATCTTCCCAACGTTCAGCGCGTCGAAGTGCTGCGCGGGCCGCAGTCGACGCTGTTCGGCAAGAACGCATCGGCCGGCATCATCAGCATCGTCACGCAGCGACCGCGCTTCGAATTCGGCGGCAATGTCGAGGCCTCGTACGGCAACTACAATGCGATCGTCGTGAAGGGCAACGTGACCGGCCCGCTCAGCGACACCATCGCGTTCAGCCTGGGCGGCAATTACAACAAGCGCGACGGCTATGTTCGCGACGTGGCGCTCAACCGCGACGTCAACGACCGCAATCGCTATGGCATCCGCGGCCAGCTGCTGTTCGAGCCCAATTCGGACTTCAGCATCCGCCTGATCGGCGATTACGACAAGATCGACGAGAATTGCTGCGCCGTGGTCAACGTGATCAACGGCCCGACCGGCGCCATCATCGGCGCGCTGGGAGGCAATCTCGATCGCGCCAACCCCTATTCCTATCGCGTCTATACCAACGTGCTGTCGAGCAATCTGATCGACAATTACGGCGGCTCGGGCGAGATCAACTATAATCTCGGCGACGGGCTGAGCCTGACTTCGATCACCGCCTATCGCAAGGTCAAGTCGCTCACCGATCAGGATTCGGATTTCACCAGCCTCGACATCCTCCAGCGCAACTCGGCGGATCTCGACATCGGCACCTTCACGCAGGAAGTGCGGCTGGCGTCGGACTTTGACGGCCCGATCAACTTCCTGGTCGGCGGGTTCTTCTTCGACGAGCGTATCCGCCAGGCCAACCGCATCCAATATGGCGCCGGCGGCCGGGCCTATGCCGATCAGCTGATCCGCGCGGCGAGCGGCGGCGCACTCAACGCCGTCCTGCTCGAGAACACCTTCGGCGCGCTCGAGGGTGCCCCGACGCGCTACCAGAACACCTTCTTCCGCCGCGGCGACGGGCTGAACGAGAATTACCGCCTGCATGATCGCTCATTCTCGGCATTCGGCACGGTCGATTTCGAAGTCACCGACAGCCTGACCCTGACCGGCGGCCTGAACTATACCGACGACCGCAAGAACTATTCGACCAACGTGGTCAGCACCGACGTGTTCTCGGGCGTCAACCTCGATGCGGCCCAATATGCGCCGTTCCGCAACACGCTGCTGTTCCAGGGCGGTCTCGCCCAGCAGGTCGGCGGGCTGCTCGGCCTCGGCCGTTCGGCGACTGCGGCGGAAATCGGCGCGTTCGCGGGCGCCAATCCGGCAGGCTATGCTGCCGTGGCAGCGGGCGTGCAGGCATTCGCCAACGCCAATCAGAACAATCCGGCGGCGAACCCGCTGGCAGGCCTCCGCGCGCTGCAGTTCCTGCCGCCGTTCATGAACCTGCCCAATGCCGTCGAGCCCAACCGCACGCATGACAGCAACCTCTCCTACACGCTGCGCGCGGCGTTCAAGGCGAGCCGGAACCTCAATTTCTACGCAACCTATGCAACGGGCTTCAAGGCGAGCTCGGTCAATCTGTCGCGCGATAGCCGCCCGACTGCGGCCGATCTCGTCCGCCTGCGCAGCGCGGGGCTGGCCGTCACTAACCTGACTTCAGGCTCGCGCTTCGCGGGTCCGGAAAAGGCCAGCGTCTATGAAGTCGGCATGAAGGGGCAGTTCGATCGCTTCGCGTTCAACATCGCCGCCTTCAAGCAGTACATCCTCGGCTTCCAGAGCAACGTGTTCACCGGCACCGGCTTCTCCCTGCTCAACGCAGAGAAGGAATCGGTCACCGGCTTCGAGTTCGACACCAGCATCACGCCGGTGGACGCGCTGAACTTCACCTTCGCACTGACCTATCTCGATCCGAAATACGATTCGTTCGCCAATGGCGGCGCGATCGGTCCGGCCACGGCCGGTGGCGGGCTCAACGTCATTCCGACCAACCTGACGGGCACGCGCCCGGCCGGCATTCCGGAATTCTCGGTCTCGGCAGGCGTGAACTTCACCCAGCCGCTGAGCGACGACATCACCCTGCTGCTGCACGGCGATTTCAACCACAACAGCGCCGTGCGGATCGCCGAGGGTGCAGTCGGGCTGGAGCGCCAGATCAACCTGCTCAACCTGTCGGCGGGCATCCGCGTTTCGAACGGGCTTGAGCTTAGCGTCTGGGGCCGCAACGTGACCAACGATCGCTATCTCTCGACGATCTTCCCGTCGGTGGCACAGGCGGGCAGCATCTCGGGCTATCCGAGCATGCCGCGCACCTATGGCGTGACGGGCCGCTTCAGCTTCTGATCGGCAAGGCCAGGCTAAAACAAGCGGGCGCCCCGAGTGGGGCGCCCGTTTTGTTTATGGCAGGGCGCGGACGGCGCTTCGTGTGCTAGCGCATGCCCGCCGCGGCGCGCTCGACCAACTGGCGCTGCTCCTGGATTACGGATGCGATGAACGTCTCGGGCAACGGCTCGGCAAAGGCGACGCCGAAGCATTTGTCTTTGCGCCATGCCACACGCGCGTCGCCGAAGGTCACGCGGCCCTGCAGGCGCACCTGCGCGCCGATGCCGGGCCCGCGCCCATAGACCATCGCGCCGCCGGTCGAGACGTTCAGCAGGTGGACGCGGTGGCAATCGCCCGCGGCATCCAGGAGTTCGGCCAGCTGAAACGTCTTGACGCGTTCAGCTATGCGCCGCTCGGCGCCGTTGTTCGAATTGTGCACGGTATTTCCCCAAGGTCGATGCGAGGGTCAAAGCGCGGCGAGTCACGAGGTTCCGGGAGAAAGACCATTAGCAAAACGGTAAGGATGATTTGGTCCATTTCGGACGGATCGGGAATGCGTGCGCCGTCCGGACGGGTCCGGACGGCAGCAGCAGTTGCAGCTTCTAGCTCTTGAAGAAGCCCGCGGCGATCTTGAGCTTCACTTCGTCCGAAACCATCGGGATGGCGAAGCCGATGCCGAAATCGCTGCGCTTGATCGTGGTTTCGGCTTCGAAGCCGAGGCCTTGCTTGCCGCCCATCTCGGCGGGCATCTTGCCGGCGCCGTAGAATTCGACGTCGAGCGTGACCGGTCGGGTGATGCCGTTGAGCGTCAGATTCCCGGTCACCTTGGCCTCGTCGCCATCGGCCACGACCGAGATCGATACGAAGCGGGCATCGGCAGGGGAGGGGCCGAAGAAATCGGGCTTGTCCGCGGCATCCTTGGGCGCGCGGAGCAAGTGCGCCGTCAGCCCAGCGCTGGCGGTGGTGACCTTCGCGACGGGGATGGTGATATCGACCTTGGCGGCATTGGGGTTGCTCGGATCGATCACCAGCGTACCGGTGCTGCTGCCGAACAGGCCCATATAGGGCGTGAAGCCGAAGTGATCGACTTCCCAGGCGACCAGCGTGTGATCGGGATCGACCGTGTAAGTGCCGGCGGCGACGCGTGCGGTCTCCTTTGCACCGGGCACCTGCATCGCCTGCTGAGCGACGATCGGCGTGGCGACGAGAAGGCTGGCGGCGAGTGCGGCGTATCGAAAGCGCATCAATGGGGCTCCTGTTGGGGTAGCCTGTCATGTCGGGAGCTTTGCCCGCGCCGTCGAGCAGCAGGTTGGAAACGCTTGGTTTCACGGAAATCAAAAAGGGCCGCGAGCGCATGCGCCCGCGGCCCAGAAGCCCCAGAGCAGGGACGTTCTAGTTCTTCGCCTTGTCGACAAGCTTGTTGGCGCCGATCCAGGGCATCATCGCGCGCAGCTCAGTGCCGACCTGTTCGATCGGGTGCGCGGCGGCGGCCTTGCGGCTGGCTTTGAGCTCGGGCTGGCCGGCGCGGTTGTCGAGGACGAAATCCTTGACGAAACGGCCCGACTGGATGTCGGCCAGAACGCGCTTCATTTCCTTCTTGGTCTCATCGGTGATGATCCGTGGGCCGGTTTTGATGTCGCCATATTCGGCAGTGTTCGAGATCGAGTAGCGCATATTGGCGATGCCGCCCTCATAGAGCAGATCGACGATCAGCTTGGTCTCGTGGAGGCATTCGAAATAGGCCATTTCGGGGGCATAGCCGGCCTCGACCAGGGTTTCGAAACCCGCCTGGATCAGGTGGGTGATGCCGCCGCAGAGCACGGCCTGCTCGCCGAACAGATCGGTTTCGCATTCCTCGCGGAAATTGGTCTCGATGATGCCCGAGCGGCCGCCGCCGACGCCGCTGGCATAAGCAAGGGCGATATCATGCGCGTTGCCCGACACGTCCTGATGGATCGCGACGAGGCAGGGGACGCCGCCGCCCTTGGTGTATTCCGAGCGCACGGTGTGGCCGGGGCCCTTGGGGGCGATCATGATTACGTCAACGTCGCTGCGCGGCTCGATCAGGCCGAAATGCACGTTGAGGCCATGGGCGAAGGCAATGGTCGCGCCGGGCTTGAGATTGGCGTGAAGATCATCGGCGTAGATCGCTGCCTGATGCTCGTCAGGGGCGAGGATCATCAGGATATCCGCCCATTCGGCCGCCTCCTGGTTCGACAGCACCTTGAAGCCGGCACCCTCGGCCTTTTGCGCAGTGGCCGAGCCCTCGCGCAGTGCGATCGCGACTTCCTTAACGCCCGAATCACGGAGGTTCTGCGCATGGGCGTGGCCCTGAGAGCCATAGCCGAGGATGGCGATCTTCTTGCCGGTGATCAGGTTCAGTTCGGCGTCGCGATCGTAATAGACACGCATGTTTCTTCCCTTTTCCTTTTCGTCATCCCGGCGAAAGCCGAGACCCAGAGCCAAGCAGCGTGCCGCTTGTGACCCTAGGCCCCCGCTTCCGCCGGGGTGACGGTGAACCTTCAGGCCGCCTCGGCCCCTCGCGAAATCGCGACGATGCCGGTGCGGGCCACTTCGACCAGGCCGACTTCGCGCATCAATTCGACGAACTTGTCGATCTTGTCCGATCCACCGGTGACTTCGAACACGAAGCTGGAGATCGTCGCATCGACGACGCGGGCGCGGTAGACTTCGGCGAGCCGCAGCGCCTCGATGCGGTGATCCCCGGTGCCCGCGACCTTGACCAGCGCCAGCTCGCGCTCGACGTGCGGGCCGAGCACAGTGAGATCGGTGACCTTGTGGACGGGCACCAGCCGCTCGAGCTGCGAGTGGATCTGCTCCATCACATGATCCGAGGCCGAGGTCACAATCGTGATCCGGCTGACCGATTTGTCCTCGGTGATCTCGCTCACCGTCAGGCTCTCGATATTATAGCCGCGCGCGGTGAACAGGCCGGCGATCCGCGCGAGGATGCCGGGTTCGTTGTCAACGATCACCGCCAGCGTATGCCGCGCGGCGGCTTCTTCCTTGATGTGCATGGCTCAGACCAGCGCCTTGGCTTCGTCGTCCATTTCGCCGGAGACTTCGGCGGCCTGGAGGAGCATTTCGGTGTGGGCGGCGCCCGACGGGATCATCGGCAGGCAATTGGCGAGCTTGGCCACGCGGCAATCGACGATCACCGGGCCGTCATGATCGAGCATCGCCTGGATGCCGTCCTCAAGATCGCCGCGCTTGTCGATGCGGATGCCCTTCCAGCCATAGGCTTCGCCCAGCTTCACGAAGTCTGGCAGCGCATCGCTGTAACTCTCTGAATAGCGGCTCTGATAGGTCAGCTCCTGCCACTGGCGGACCATGCCCATATATTCGTTGTTGAGGATGAAGATCTTAACCGGCAGGCGGTATTGCGTCGCCGTTGCCAGCTCCTGGATGTTCATCTGGATGCTGGCCTCGCCGGCAATGTCGATGACCAGGGCATCGGGGTTGCCGAGCTGCGCGCCGATCGCCGCCGGCAAGCCGTAGCCCATCGTGCCGAGACCGCCCGAAGTTAGCCACTTGTTCGGCGCTTCGAAATGGAAATGCTGCGCGGCCCACATCTGATGCTGGCCGACTTCGGTGGTAATGATCGGCGCACGATCCTTGGTTGCCTCATAGAGCGAGCGGATCGCCTGCTGGGGCATGATGACGTCGGGTTTGTCGTCGAATTCGAGGCAGCCAACCTGGCGCCAACCGCGGATGCGGGAAAACCACTCGGCAACATCCGGACGCGGATGTTGCCGCGCGTGCCATGTGTCGATCATCGCGCGCAGGGCGCAACCGACATCCGCAATGATGGGGAGATCGACGCGGACATTCTTGTTCACAGAGGAACGGTCGATATCGATATGGATCTTGGCGCTGTTGGGCGCGAAGGCGTCGAGCCGGCCGGTGACGCGATCGTCGAAGCGCGCGCCGAGGCAGACGATCAGATCGGCCTGGTTCATCGCCCAATTGGCCTCATAGGTGCCGTGCATGCCGAGCATCCCGAGCCACTGGTCCGACGAGGCAGGGAAGGCGCCGAGGCCCATCAGCGTCGAAGTGACCGGCGCACCGGTGATCTCGGCCAGCTCGCGCAGCAGGCGCGAGGCTTCGGGGCCGGAATTGATGATCCCGCCGCCAGTGTAGAAGATCGGCCGTTCGGCCGCGGCGAGCATATCGACCGCGCGCTCGATCAGCGCCATATCTGGCTCGGTCTGTGGGCGGTAGGTCTTGTGCGCGATCTCCCCCGGCGCCGAATAGGCCGCCGTGGCGACCTGGACGTCCTTGGGGATATCGACGACGACCGGACCCGGACGGCCGGATGTGGCGATGTGGAATGCTTCGTGGATCACGCCGCCGAGGCTCGCAGGGTCCTTCACCAGATAATTATGCTTGGTGCAGTGCCGGGTGATGCCGACGGTGTCGGCCTCTTGGAAGGCATCGGTGCCGATCAGCGCAGTGGGAACCTGGCCGGTGATCACGACCATCGGGATCGAATCCATCAGCGCATCGGTGATGCCGGTGACGGCATTGGTCGCGCCGGGGCCGGAGGTGACGAGCACGACGCCTGGCTTGCCGGTCGAGCGGGCATAGCCCTCGGCGGCATGTGTCGCTGCCTGCTCGTGGCGGACGAGAATGTGCTTGATGCGGTCCTGCTTGAAGATAGCATCGTAGATCGGGAGGACGGCGCCGCCGGGATAGCCGAACACGACCTCCACACCGAGGTCGGTCAACGCCTCGATCAGAATGTCCGCTCCGCTCTTCTCGGTCACGCTCTTGCTCCTTGGTGCCGCACACGATGCTGCGTTGCGGAAAGCTGCTGCTAGAGGCACGAAAACTACGCGTCAAGGCCTATATGCGACATTTAGTTTCAAAATAATCAAGTAAAACGTTCGTTTCTGTCTCATGACTGCGGTGCCATTCGGGTGGCGGCTGGCGCCGAAACCAAGTGAATTGGCGCTTGGCATATTGCCGCGTGGCGAGTGCCCCCGCGGCCGCGGCCTGTTCGGGGTCGGTCTCGCCGCGCAGGACCTGGCCGAGTTCGGTCACGCCGATCGCGCGGAGGATCGGGGCGTCGACGGGGACATCGGTGCGGCCGAGCAACGCCGCCACTTCGCCACGCGCGACTTCGGCCATCATCGCGAAGCGGCGGTCGATCCGCTCGCCGAGCCAGTTGCGATCAGGAAGGAGGATGAGCGCCGCCAGGTCGATCTCGCCGCCCATGCCGCCGAGGCGCTGGGCCTGCCATTGGTGCAGCGCTCGACCGGTTGAGAGGACGACTTCGAGGGCTCGTGATACGCGAACGGTGTCGGTGGCGTTGAGCCTGGCCGCCCCCTGCGGGTCGAGTTGGGCGAGCTTGGCGTGCGCGTCAGCCACGGGAGTGGCGCGGACCTGCGCGCGGATCTGTGAGTGGATTTCGGGGACAGGCGCGATACCGTCGAGCAAGGTGCGCATATAGAGGCCGGTGCCGCCGACCAGGATCGGCAGGCGGTCGTCGTCATGCGCTTCGTGGATCGCCGCGCGCGCCTCGGCTGCCCAGCGCGCAGCCGAATAGGCATCGGCGCCGTCTATATGGCCGAACAGGCGATGCGGCGCGCGGGCTTCCTCCTCGGAGGAGGGTCGGGCGGTAAGGACGCGCAGATCGGCGTAGACCTGCATCGAATCGGCATTGATGACCGTGCCATTGTGCTTTTCGGCGAGCGCCAGCGCGAGCGCGGACTTGCCGCTCGCGGTCGGCCCTGCGATGAGCCCGACCTTCGGGAGACTAGGGGAAGCCATGTTCATCGCGACGCTTGTAGCAGACGGTTTGGGCGCCGGGCAGCTTTCCGAAGCCGGCGACCGGCTGGCGGCAGCGGGCTGCACGCCGGGGGCGTGGCGCTGGCTCGAAGACGGGCGGGCGGCGGACCTGGAGTTCACCATGCATGTCGATCTGGCGCGCGGCGCGCTGGAGGGGGCTTTCCCGGCGACCGACGTGATCGTCCAGCCGTTGGCGGGCCGCGAGAAGAAGCTGCTCGTCGCCGACATGGATTCGACGATGATAACCGTCGAATGCATCGACGAGCTTGCCGACTATGCGGGGATCAAGGCGCAGATCGCCGAGGTGACCGAGCGCGCGATGCGGGGCGAACTGGACTTTGGAGCGGCGCTGGATGCACGCGTGGCTCTGCTCAAGGACCTGGAGGAGGCGGCGATCGACCTTTGCCTTGCCGAACGGGTGCGCGATTCGGTGGGCGCCGAGATTCTAGTGAAGACCATGGCTGCGCGCGGAGCGATGACCGTTCTTGTTTCCGGCGGCTTTACTCGGTTCGCCGAGCCGGTGGGAAGGCGGCTGGGCTTCCAGCGAGTGATCGCCAATGTGCTGGAGATCGGCGCGGGCAAGCTGACAGGCGCGGTGACCAAGCCGATCGTCGACAGCGCGACCAAGGAGACGACCCTGCTGGCGTGCCGTGAGGAGCTGGGGCTCTCGCCGGCTGAGACGCTGGCGGTGGGCGACGGCGCCAACGATCTGGCGATGATCCGCCAAGCGGGGCTGGGGGTGGCATACCGCGCCAAGCCGATCGTCGCCGCGGCCGCGGGGGCGCGGGTGGATCATACCGACCTGACCACGTTGCTTTACGCGCAGGGGATAAAGCGGGGCGAGTGGGTGACCGCGTGACCGGGCATCGCATCTATTCGGTGAGCGTCGCCAGCGTTTACCCGCATTATGTCGCCAAGGCCGAGAAAAAGGGCCGCACCCAGGCCGAGGTGGACGAGATCATCCGCTGGCTGACCGGCTACAGCCAGGACGCACTGGAAGCGCAGCTAGTGGCGAAGACCAGCTTCGAGGATTTCTTTGACCAGGCCCCGGGGATGAATCCCTCGCGCACGCTGATCACCGGCACGATATGCGGCATTCGTGTGGAAGCGATCGAAGAGCCGCTGATGCGCGAGATCCGCTACCTCGACAAATTGATCGATGAGCTCGCCAAGGGCAAGGCAATGGCGAAAATCCTGCGGAGCTGAGCGCAGCCGGCTCGGCGGCACCTTGCTCCCACCGCTCTGAAAGAATAGGCGCATCCCCCTGATAAGGGGAAGATATCGATGCTGGACAGACGCTCTTTGCTAGCCGGGGGCATCGCGCTCGGGACGGCGAGTGCGGCCGGGGCGATGCCGCGGGCGAGCGCGAAGTCGCGTGCGATCGACGCAGTCGAGTTGCCGGCGGGTTTTAATGGGTTGCTTGCTTATGGCCGGGGAGGGCGGATCGAGCATCTGCGCTGCGTTGGCTTTGCCGATATCGAAGCGGCGAGTCCCGTGACCAGGGCGACGCAGTTCAAATGGGGCTCGGCATCGAAATGGCTGGCCAGCGTGGCAGTGCTTCGTCTGGTCGAGCAAAAGCGGCTCGACCTCGATGCGCCGATCGCGACCTATCTGCCCGATTTTCGCCGCGACACCGGGGAGCGTGTTGTGCTGCGGCATCTGCTGTCGAATACCAGCGGGATTCCCGATTTGCTCAGCCGCCAGCTCGGCGTGGAGCCTGAGCTCCGTACCTCCACAGCTACCGCGGGCGCGATCGCCGCGCGATTTGCCAACGGTGACCTCGCGTTCGCGCCTGGACAGGGTTGGGACTATGCCGCGCTCAACTGGGTGATTGTCGCAGCCTTGCTGGAGCGGGTGACGGGGGAGCCGTTCGCCGACTTGGTCGGTCGGCTGGTGCTGCGCTCGCTGCGGATGACGGGGGCGGGGTTCGCGCAGGCCAGGCAGCCGGCGATGCCGGGGCTCGCCGCCGCCTATCGCAGCGTGGCTCCACCGGAGCGCAACATGTCGCCGATCCCGCCTTTCGTCGCCGCGAGCGGAAATGTCGCCGGCACAGTGCAGGATGCGATCCGTGCTGCCCATGGCATCTTCCACGGCGCATTGCTCCACCCCGCCTCGCGCACGGAGCTGGCGACAATCCGGTGGCCGGCAGAGGAATATGCCCTGGGCGGCCGCGTCCACGCGATCGACGGCGAGCGCTGGGCGTGGGAGACCGGAAAGGTCGGCGGCTACCGCACGCACATCGCGCATCGGCTGAGCCGAAGCGAGACCATCGTGATATTCAACACGACCGACATGACCCAGTCGATCCTTTCGGACTGGGTGGAAAAGATCGCCCGAGCTTAAGCGCTGAACGCGCCCGGTTCGGGCGGCTTATGATCGAGCCGGGCGACCCCATGTCCTTCCGGCGGGGCTGGGTATCTTCCGCTATTGCACCTCGGCGGTGTCATGATATGTTGCATCATCACTAGAGGAGAGATGTCATGGCAACTGCCCGCGTTTCCGAGCCCTCTTATTTCAACGCGATCAACGTGACGCCGTTCATCGACGTGATGCTGGTGCTGCTGGTGGTGATCATCCTCAGCCTGCCGCTGGCGAATCATAAGGTGCCGATCGACTTGCCTAACGGCATGCCCAAGGCCGGACCCGAAGAGCCGCACCGGTTGTCGATCGACAAGGGTGGCGCGCTCTATCTCGACGGGCGGGCGATTTCGGACGCGGCCTTGCCGGCGACGCTGGCCGTGATCCGCGACCGGCCGGGGGCGGTGCTGCAGATGCAAACCGATCCCGATTTGCAATATGCGCGGTTCAGCACCGTGCTGACCGTGGTCAAGCGGGCCGGCATCACCAAGCTGGGCTTTGTCGGGCATCAGCGCCTGCCCGATTGATGCGGCTAGAGGCTCAGGGCTGACGGCCGAACGTGTAAGTCAGCCCGAGCCCGCCGGCGAGCTGATCGCGCTTGCCATAGGCACGGATCAGCGGCGAGCGACCGGCATCGCCGACGAGGCGATCATATTTGACATAGCCGATCAGGCCCCAGCGCTCGTTCAACGCATAGCTCGCGCCGCTGGCCAGGCCGATGGCGTGGACGCCCTTGCCGGGGCGATAGACGGGCAGGCCGGTGCGCGCGGCGGCGGCGGGGTTCACGCCGAAATATGCGTTCTGATAGTCGCGGTCCGAAACCGAGAGGCGCGGGCCGACCGAGATGACATATTTGTCGCCATCGCGGATCACGACATCGGCGCTCACCGAGCCAACAAGGCCGCGGTGTCCGCCAATCCCCTGGCGGGCCTCGGTGCGGATGCGGAAGGATTTTCCGAGCCAATATTGAACGAAGCCGCCGACCTCGAAGGTGGTGCCGACTTCGTCGATCGGTGCGGCGACATGCTTGCGGCGGCGGCTGCTTTCGACGCCCAGTGCCGGGCCGAACTCGAAGCCCGAAGTGCGCAGCAGCGGGAAGCCGAAGCTTTCGTCCGGGGCTTCGAAGTCGAACGGCTTAGCGCCGCGGGTGACGGCGAAATCCCAGAACGGCTTGACGCTGGTCTCGTCCGAGCCGGGAAAGCGCGGGACGATCTGCGCGCCGAGGCCGACGCGGACGCGCAGTGGCTCCTTGCGCGGCTCGGGAGCGTCCGACTGGGCGAAAGCGGGGCCGGCGAGCAGGAAGCTGGCCAGTGCGGCGGACAGAGCTGGTTTGATCATCGCCTGCCTAACGAAGACGCGCTGCATTCGTTGCGAGCCCGTATCGCTCTATCGGGTCGGCACGCAGGGGCTGATGCCGCCGCACGCACCGGCTGCCTCACCGCGGCTGGCATAGGGACCGACCAGCACCTTGGTGAGGTTGCCGCTCTTAACATAGCTGACCTGGCGGCCGGGGAAGCGGCTGCCGACCTGGCTCCACAGCTTGCGGGCATTGCCCGGATCGCCGAACGCGCCAAGCTGGAGGCGCCAGCCGCCGTCGCGCACCGGCGCTGCCGCAGGTGGGGCGGCCGGGGGGCGGGCGACTACGACGGGAGTCGGGCGCGGCGTGGGGCGTGTTGTCGGGGGCTGTGTTGCCGGCTGGTTGGCCGCCACTCGGCCGGGCGGGGGCAAGTCGACATTGGGGGCGCGGTTGAATTCTTCCTCGTAGCGCCGCGCGAGGGTCAGGCCCTGCTGGCGCTCGGCGACGGACATGTATTTGTCCATCTGCGCGAGGGCAGTCGAGGCTTCGTTGAGGCCGGTCTGCGACGAGCGCGTGACCAGCGCATAGGCGCGGACCCAATCCTTGGCGACGACATCGCCGTTGAAGTACATCGTGCCGAGGACGTATTGCGCGCGCGGATCAGCGCGCTGGACAGCGCGCTGGAGCCAGGTGAGGGCTTCGCTGCGCTTTCCGTTGGCAAAAAGCGCGAGGCCATAGCTTGCCTCGGCTTGCTCATGGCCCTGCCATGCGGCCTTGCCGTACCAGGTCTCGGCCTGTTTGAGATCGGCGGGGACGCCGCGGCCCAGCTTATAGGCCTGGCCGAGATTGAATTGCGCGTCGGCATTGCCGCGGTTGGCCTGGGCGCGCCAGAGATCGACGGCGGTCTTGAAGTCGCCCCGGTCCCAAGCATCGACGCCTGCCTTGACGCTGTTGTCCTGCGCGCATGCGGGCGCCACGAGCAGGGCGGCACCGGCCGCCGCGGCCATCCAAAGGGATTTCATTCGCTTCAAACTCCCGCCCCCGGGCCGTGTTTCAAACAACGCTAAGTGCCAGTTAACCATCGATAGGGAAAGAAATCCTTACTTCCGGCGCACGCACCCTGCGTCCCGCCGCGGCACGCGTTAACTTCTTCTTGAGAGAGAGCGTGGCATCCCCGGCACCGGTTTCGAGTGAATTCGAGGGGGTATATGCGCGTTCTGGCGATGGCATCGCAGAAAGGTGGGTCCGGCAAGACGACCTTGTCCGGGCATCTTGCCGTGCAGGCGGAGCGCGCGGGCTGCGGCCCGGTCGTGCTGATCGATATCGATCCGCAGGGCTCACTCTCCGACTGGTGGAACGAGCGCGAGACCGAGTTTCCGGCCTTTGCGCAGACCACGGTGGCGCGGCTTGCCGCCGATCTCGAGGTGCTACGCCAGCAGGGCTTCAAGCTCGCCGTGATCGATACGCCGCCCGCCATCACCATGGCGATCCAGAGCGTCATCCAGGTCGCCGAACTGATCGTCATCCCGACCCGCCCGAGCCCGCATGACCTGCGCGCCGTGGGCGCCACGGTCGATCTGTGCGACCGCGCTGGCAAGCCGCTGATCTTCGTGGTCAATGCCGCGACCCCTAAGGCGCGGATCACATCAGAGGCCGCGGTCGCGCTCTCGCAGCATGGCACGGTCGCGCCGGTCACCATCCACCATCGCACCGATTTCGCATCGTCGATGATCGACGGGCGCACGGTGATGGAGATCGACCAGAACAGCCGCTCGGCCGGCGAAGTGATCGCCTTGTGGTCGTACATTTCCGACCGGCTCGAGAAGAATTTCCGCCGCACCGTGTTTGCCGCGCCCGCCGCGGTCCATCACTTCGGCGCGGCGCGCCCGGCAGGCGGCTTCGGCCGCCGGGTGGTGAGCTGATGATCGGCAGCTCCAAGCCGATGGCTTCGCTTTCGTCGAGCCTGCTCGCGCGCAAGGGCCAGGCCAAGCCGGCGATGCGCCCGCAAGGGTTCGTCGGCATGTCGCACGGCACGACGCAGGACGATCTTGGCTGGAACGACATGGGCGAAGAGCCTGTCGCCCAGCAGCATTACGAGCCGCAGCCGCAGCCCCAGCCGGCCCCCAAGCCGATGGTGCTGCGCCAGATCGAAGCGATCGAAGAGCAGATTGCCCAGGCCCCGGCGCCCAAGCCCGAGCCTGCGCCTGCTCCCAAGGCCGCACCGGCTCCCAAGCCGGCTGCGCCTGCCGCAGCGGTTCGCACCGCGCGCGTTGCCATCGCCAAGACCAACAAGGCCGCGTTCACGCTGCGGCTCAATACCGACCGTCATTTGCGGCTGCGCCTCGCATCGGCGGTGACCCGGCGTTCGGCGCAACAACTGGTTACCGAGGCGCTCGACGCCTTTCTGGATTCGCAACCCGAGGTCGAGGCGCTCGCGCGCCAGATCGGCCCGGCCAAGGATCATGGGTGAGGGATCAAGACCATGAATAATCGCAAGCTCCTGTTCGGCCTTTCGGCACTCGCACTTGGCGGGACGCTGGCGGGCGGCGCGCTGCCCCAGGGCTTTGCGCTCTCGGCCTTCGCCACCGAAGCGCCCAACGCCAAGAAGGCGGCCTCCGAAGCAGCCCAAGCGCGCAAGGCGATCGCCAAGCGCAAGGCCGCCAAGGCCGTCGCGCATGCCGAGATGGCGGTGGCGAACGATCCGCAGAATGCCGAATATCGCGCGCTGCTGGGCCAGGCCTATATGCTCTCGGGCCGTTTCACTTCGGCGGCGCAGGCGCTGAACGACGCATTGACGCTCAATCCCGAGGACGGGCGCGTCGCGCTCAACCTCGCGCTCGCCAAGATCGCAGGCGGCGACTGGGCCGGTGCGCGATCGACGCTCGAGACGCATGCCGATCATATTCCGACTAGCGATCGCGGGCTCGCGCTGGCACTTGCCGGCGATCCGGTGACTGCCGTCGATCTACTGACGCCTGCGGCTCGCGCTGCGGATGCGACCGCCAAGACTCGCCAGAACCTTGCGCTCAGCCTCGCGCTGGCCGGGCGCTGGTCCGAAGCGCGTCAAATCGCCGCGATCGACGTCGCGCCCGATCAGCTCGACGCGCGAATCATGGAATGGGCGAAGTTCTCGCGCCCCACCAATGCCTATGACCAGGTGGCATCCCTGCTCGGCGTCAACGCAGTCCAGGACGCCGGCCAGCCGGTGCGCCTGGCGCTGGTCCAGCAGCCGAACGTGATGGTCGCGGCAGCGCCTGCGGCCGACCCGATCGATCAATATATGCCTGCGGCTTCGGCCGCGGCGCCGCTGGAGAGCGATGTCCTGGTCGCGGCTGCCGATACGCTTCCCGAAGTGCAGCAGATCGCAGGGACCGGCGCGACAGTGGTGTTCGGCCCGCGCGAAGAGATCGTGCAGGCGCTTCCCGCCCTTCAGCGCGAGGCACAGCCGGCAGCGGCGCAGGTGCGCGTGGCGCAGGCTTCGGCACCGGAGCCGGTCCCTTCGGCAGCACGCAGCGGCAAATATTTCGTCCAGCTCGGCGCCTATACCAATGCCGGGGTCGCGCGGGATGCGTGGAACAAGCATATGCGCCGTGTGCCGGGGCTTGCCTCGCGCGCGCCGCAGGGCGCCAAGGTTTCGACGCGGGCGGGCAATTTCTATCGCCTGTCGGTAGGCGGGTTCGCGCGCACCGATGCCGATGCCTTGTGCGGGCAGGTCCGCGCGACCGGCGGGACCTGCTTCGTGCGGGTCCAGGCGGGCGACGCGCTGGCGAGCTGGGCAAAGCCCCGCAGCGCACAGATGGCATCGCGCTGAGAGCTACCTAGATCGATAAAAAAAGGCCGGGCGAAAGTCCGGCCTTTTTGCCTAGCGGCGGTTCAGCGTTGCGCTTCGATCCGTTTCAACAGTGCGCGCATCTGATATTCGAGAGAATCCGCGACCGAAAGAAAACTCGCGACCTCGGCCTGATGCCAACGAAGCTCATCGGGCAGCTTCGGAGCCGCGCGGAGTATCGCGGCGGCGGCCTTGAAGCTTTTATCGGGAAGCGCAGGATCGCAGCTTGGCGGCAGGGCGACGGTGATCGGCAACTCCGTGCGGGTTTTATCGCCGCATTCCGATCGAATGGCTTCCTGAATCTCGGTGGGAAGGATGCTGCGCACGTTCCGCCGGTACGGCGTCGCCACCGCGCCAGTGTCCACCGATTGGAAATTGGCGGTCATGACGGAGGACAGCTCTCTCCTGATTTGCGGATCCTCGATGTTGCGCATCTGCTCGCCGCCGAAGATCAGCGTCCAGTTCTGGCTGTTGGTGCCGATGCCGTAGATCTGGCTGGCTTGATACGCCGCGATCACGAACTGCTTGTCTGAAACCTTGGGATTGCGTGCCCAGCCCGCAAATGCGGTGTCCGCATAGCCCCGCGTGGTTCGGTAATAGACCTTGGCGCTCTCGAAAAAGGCAATCAGGCCTCGCAACTCGGGCTTCAGTTCGGCGAGCAAGACTTGCGCTTGATGCTTCTCGATCCGCTGCTGGTTCCAGTTCGAGACCTGCGTACCGATAAAGACACCGACGATCACGATGACCAATTCGATGGCGATCGCCACCCAGTTCTGGGTGCGCAGGGCATTGGCGACGCGGCGGACGATCATTGCGCTCCAACCTCGTTTCCGCCCTTGAACAGGCGCAGCGCCTTGCCCTGGACGGGAAGCTTGTCGAACGGGGTGTTGCCGGCGCGAGCGGCCATGCGATCGGCGTCGATGATCCAGGGCGTCTCGGGATCGAGCACGATCAGATCGGCGGGCATGCCGGGGGCGAGGGTGCCGGCGTGGATGCCAAGGATGGAAGCGGGATTGGCGGCGAGCAGCGCGAACAGGCGCTCGATCGGCAGGAGGCCATCGCGCACCAGCCCGAGCGACAGCGCCAGTAAGGTCTCCGCGCCCGACATTCCGGGCTCGGAATCGGCAAAGGGCAGCCGCTTGGCTTCGGGGCCGCGCGGATCGTGGCCCGAGGCGATGACGTCGATCGTGCCGTCCTTGATCGCGGCGAGCGCGGCCTGGCGGTCGCTTTCGCCACGCAGGGGCGGCGAGAGGTGCGCGAAGGTGCGGAAGTCGCTCATCGCGATGTCCGACAGCAGCAGATGCGCGGGGGTGATGCCGCAAGTGACCGCTACACCGCGGCGCTTGGCGGCGCGGATCAGGTCGAAGCCGGCGGCAGTGGTTACCTGGCGGAAGTGGATGCGGGCCTGGGCTTCCTCGGCCAGCATCAAGTCGCGGGCGATGGCGAGTGCCTCGGCAATGGCGGGGGCGGCGGGGAGGCCGAGCCGCGTCGCGGTTTCGCCTTCGGTAGCGGCGGCGGCGGCGGTCAGGCCGGCATCCTCGGCGTGCGCGATCACGGCAAGGCCGCAACCCTTGGCATAGGCCAGCACCCGGCGCATCGTCCCGGCGCTCGCGATCCAGCTGCGGCCGGTGGCGGCGGCGCGGGCGCCCGCCGAGGCGTTGATCGCCATTTCGCCGAGGTCCTCGCCCGCCAGCCCGCGTGTGGCGGCGGCGATGGGGTGGACCCAGAGGTCAGGCTTGCCCGATGTGGCGGCGCGGCGGACGATGCCGGGATCGTCGAGCACGGGCGACTGATCGGGCATCAGTCCGACGCGGGCGATCCCGCCGAAGCGGCACGCGGCGCGATCGACTGCGAATACGCCGAGATCGATCAGGGCAGGGGCGAGGGTCTTGCCGGCGAGGTCGATCGTCTGCGTGTCGGCGGGGATGGAGATGTCGCCGACTGCGGCGATCGCGCCGTTTTCGACGAGCAGCGCGCCCTTGCTGACGCCGCCGATGGGGCAGACGAGCGTCGTGTTGGTGAAGGCGAGGGTCACGCCCAACCCTCCACGCCGCGTGCTCTGCGCGTGAGCACGTCGAGGCAGGCCATGCGCACTGCGACGCCCATTTCCACTTGCTCGGTGATCGCGCTGCGTATCGGATCGTCGGCGACCGAGCTGTCGATCTCGACGCCGCGATTCATCGGGCCTGGGTGCATCACTAGCGCGTCGGGGCGGGCGAGGGCCAGGCGCTCGGGGGTAAGACCGTAGCGCATGTGGAATTCGCGAGTGGAGGGGATGAAGCCACCGCTCATCCGCTCGTTCTGGACGCGGAGCATCATTACGACATCGGCGCCCTCGAGCGCGGCATCGAAATCGCTGAAGGGCGTGACGTACATCCGCTCGATCCCGGCGGGCATCAGCGTCGAGGGGGCGACGACGCGGACTTCGGCGGCCAATGCAGTCAGCGCCAGCATGTTCGATCGCGCGACGCGGCTGTGGAGGATGTCGCCGCAGATCACCACGCGCTGGCCCGCGACCGAGCCGCGGCGGCGGCGGATGGTGAGTGCGTCGAGCAGCGCCTGGGTGGGGTGCTCGTGCCAGCCGTCGCCGGCATTGAGCACCGGGCAATCGACCTTGTCGGCGATGAGCTGGACCGCGCCCGAGCTGCCATGGCGGATGACGATGACATCGGCGCGCATCGCGTTGAGCGTCACCGCGGTATCGATCAGCGTTTCGCCTTTCTTCACCGAGCTCTGGCCGACATGCATGTTGACCACGTCGGCGCCGAGCCTTTTGCCGGCGATCTCGAAGGAGAGCAAAGTGCGGGTGCTGTTCTCGAAAAATGCGTTGATCTGGGTAATGCCGTCGAGCCGGTGATCGTTCTTGGCGCGGCTGCGGTTTGCCTCGACCCATTGCTCGGCCTCGTCGAGAAGGAACATGATCTCGTGCGGCTGGAGCCCCGCAATGCCGGTCAGGTGCCGGTGCGGGAAGGCGGCGCTGCCCGGGAGCTGGGCAGCGGGGCGATGATCGGATGCTTGCATTAAAGGGGTGGGTTAGAGGGGGAGGAGCGGGTGCGCAAGGCACACAAAGCAAGACCCCCGCGCCTTGCGACGCGGGGGTCCATTATCGCGGGAGCGCGATTGGGTAGCTTATGGGTTGAGCGTGACTTCGGCGATCTCGCAGAGGTTGACCTTCTTCATCTCGGTCGTGTCCTCGTCGTCATAGGTCGCCTTCAGATCCCAGAGGCATTCGGTTGCTTCGCGCTCAAAGGTGATCTTGGCGCTTTCGCCATTGTTGAGCACGTCCTGGCCGAGGATGTCGGGACCCCATTCATTCTCGTTGGTGGGCGAGACGTTGAAATTCACGACCGTGTGGCCGGTCTTGTTGATGATCGTGAAGTCCTGCTGACCAGCGGCGGTCGTTCCGGCCGCGTTGTCCGCAGTCGTGTTCGCGGCGGGCGCGGGAACAGTGGTGTTGGTGGTGGTGGTCGTCGTGGTGTTGGTGGTTTCGGGCTTGCCGCAAGCGGTGAGCGCGAAAGCCGAGACCAGCATGGCGCCGGCCAGAAAACGAGTGTTCATCATATTCCCCCTGATTGGAGGGGCCAGCATATAGCGGGGGAAGCGAAGTACAAGTTTGTTTCGGGTTCGTTTCAATAGCGGTCAATATGTTGATAAAGCGCGCTATATTCGCGTCTTGCACGTTTCGATGGTCACTGATTGACCAATGCATCGATCGCAGCCTGGAGGATATGCGCCGCGGCCATGTTGTCGATCCGCTCGGCACGCTTGGCGCGGCTCAGATCCTGCTCGATCATCGTTCGCTCCACCGCCACCGTCGACCAGCGCTCATCCCAGAGCAGGATTGGCAGGCCCATATCGTCGAGATTGCGCGCGAAGGCGCGGGTGCTCTGGGTGCGCGGCGAATCGGTGCCGTCCAAGTTAAGGGGAAGGCCGATGACGAGGCCCTTCACTTGCTGTTGCGCGATCAGATCGGCGAGCGCGGCCTTGTCCTTGGTGAATTTCGAGCGACGGACCAGCAGGGCCGGGGAGGCGAAGCTCCAGCCGGCGTCACAAAGCGCCGTTCCGATAGTCTTGGTGCCAACATCGAGCCCAAGCAAGCGCCCGGCGGGCAGCGCCGCGCGGAAATCTTGGGCGGCCGTCGTGATCACGGCTTGAACGCCGCCAGCCGCCGCTCGGCATCGGCGCGGACATTGGCCCAGAACAGGCTGTAATCGAACACATGGTAGTTGTTGCCGGGCAGCACATAGGGGCCGAGATCGGGCGGATTGCTGCCGATCAGCAGGAAGCCGCGGCCATCGCAGCGCGCGCCCACACGGGCCTTTTCGATATGCGCGTTCTGCAAATCCTTGTCCTGGATGAGCGCGCCGAGATTGGCTTCGGGGGCGGCATTGTCATTGGGCTTGCCGGTGATCGGATTGGTGCAGACCATCTGGGTCTTGGCGCGGGGGAGGCCGGTGAAGCCGTTGCTGGCGTCGAAAATGTCCATGATCAGCGACGGGTCGGCGGGTTCGCCGAAGCTCTGCCAGGAGAGGATGCAGCCGGTCTGGTCCGCGGCGGCGCAGGCGAGGAGGCCCATCTTCGGCAAGTCGGCGGTGATCGAGACGGGCCAGCCGACGATATATGCAGCGACGATCCGCTTGGCGAGCGGGGTGCCGGCGATGCGATCGACGAGGAGCCGCGAAAGATGGAGCGCGCCTTGGCTGTGGCCGGCGAGGACGATCGGGCGGTCACCGGCTTCCTTGAGGAACTGATCGAACGCCGCGGAGACGTCGCGATAGGCGAAATCGAGCGCCTGCTGCGCTTGCTTCTGCGACGTCAGGAATGCGCCGAATGTCGCCTGGCGATAGCGCGGTGCCCACACCGCGCCGACGGAATTGAACGCACTCGCCTGGCCGCGGAGGAACAGTTCGGCGCGACCATTGGCGTCCTGATTGTCGAGTGGGGCGTTCCACGCGCTGCGATCGAGGAACGAAGTCGGGTGGACGAAGAAGACCGCGGCCTTGGGGTCTGCTGCGGGCGCATAGCCCTCCGGCACCCACGCAGCCGGGTTGCCGGGCTTGTCTGGCCGGGCGAACCACATGTCCGCATTGGCATAGCTTCCCGGCGGTGCGAGCGCGACGACCTCGGCGCTCGGCACCATCGCCTGGCGCATCAGCTGGGCGCCCCAGAATCGGTAAGCAAAGGCAGCGGCAAAGGCGAGCACGATAAAGAAAACAATCACATAGAGGAATTTGCGAGCCAAGCGACCACTCCGTTGTGCGATGCAGCATAAGCCGGGGTCCGGCAACCGCGATTCCCTGAGCCATGCGTGCGCGGGATGCAACCGCGAGTTGACGGAAGGGCGCGCGGGGGCGGATGCTGGCGTCAGGGGAGAGCCAGATGACCGATTTGCACGAAGTCGCCGAGGACCCGTCGCCGGTCTGGCCGCTGCGGCCCTTGCTTCTGGCATTGCTGGGCCTCGCGACCGGTCTGGTTGTACATCTCCTCGTCGGCGACTTGCCCGATTCCAAATTCACGCCCGGCCTTCTCGCTTCGCTGACCTTCGTCACCGTAAGCGCAGGACTGATCGGCTTCACGATCGAGCGGCGCTTCTGGCACGCTTCGGTGGCGTTCGGGCTTACGACAGGCGCGATCGCCGCGGGCGTGGTCTGGTGGAATGGCGCCCCCGACCAGTGGAGTGGGGGTGACGGCTGGCGCGGCGTGAGCCTGTTGCTCGCCATCGCAATCGCCGCCCCGCTGTTCCAGGCGGCACGCGACGAGGGGAAAGCGCGGTTTCCCTACGCTTCGGTGCACGATCATGCCTGGACCAACATCGTGCTCTGGGGCGCGTGCTGGGTATTCGTCGGGATCACTTTTGCGCTCGCCTTCCTGCTTTCCGAGCTGTTCCACCTCATCAAGCTCGATTTCCTGAAGGAATTGCTGCGCGAGGACTGGTTCCTGCGCGGATTGGTGGGGCTCGCTTTCGGCGGTGTGCTCGGCATCCTGCGCGAGCAGGCCCAGATCGTCCGGCTGCTCCAGCGCGTCGTGCTGACGGTGCTCGGTGTGCTCGCGCCGGTGCTCGCGGCGGGGCTGATAGTGTTCCTGCTTGCCTTGCCCTTCACCGGCCTCGCGCCGCTGTGGGAGGCAGGGAGCGCGACGGGCATCCTGCTCGCCTGCGTCGTCGGATCGCTGGTGCTCGCCAATTCGGTGATCGGCCGGGCGGCGGACGAGGAGCGCCATTTCCCGCTTCTTAGATATGGCGCAATGGGCCTCTCACTGGTGATGCTGCCGCTCGGGATCATTGCCGCAGTCGCGATCGGGCTGCGCATCGGGCAATATGGCTTCACGCCCGAGCGGCTGTGGGCGCTGACCTTCGTGGTGCTCGCCTGCGCCTGCGGGCTGGCCTATCTGGTTTCGCTGGTGCGCGGGTGGCTCGATTGGGCGGCGAAGGTGCGGCCGGCGAACCTCAATTTGGCGTTCGGGACCTGCGCGGTGGCGCTGCTTCTGGCGACGCCGCTGGTGAGCTTCAATGCGATCGCGACCAAGGACCAGGTGGCGCGACTCGAATCGGGGAAGCTGAGCCCTGAAAAGTTCGACTGGCGGGCGCTGGCGTTCGAGTTCGGTGAGCCGGGCAAGGCCGCGCTCAAGAAGCTGCAAACCTCCGCTAATGCATCGTTGAAAGCCAAGGCAGATGAAGTCGCCAAGGCCGGCTCACGTTGGGAGGTGCATCAAAACCTAGATGTGCCAAATGATCAGAAGTTCGTGGGCACTTTTGATGTCAGGCCAGCGGGTACCGCGCTGCCTGAAGCACTAAAGCTAAAGATTGTTGAATGGCCAGAAAGCGGCTGCCAGCAGAAAGATCTGTGCCGCGTGTTCATTCAGCCGGATGGCAAAAGCGCTGTAGTGATAAGCGATGGCTGCGCAGCGCGTCCGCCCCAGCAGCGGAGCGATCCAGTGAACAAGTGTCAGGCGCGGGTGCAGGCTTATGTTCTGGACGGGGACAAGTGGCGAGCTTCGAACCCCCCGCCACCCCCGGCGCCGGTTGTCATGACGCAAGAACAGGAACGTGCCTCTATCATTAAGGAGTATGCGGCGATCGAAAGCGGGCGGGTGGAAATCCGCAACGTCACCAGGCGACAGGTATTTGTCGGGGACAAGCCGGACGGCCAACCCTTCGAATAGGTTGCACTGCGGCAATGCGCTCTGATAGGCGCAGCCGCATGTCCGTAGATACTGCAACCGTGAAGAAGGTGGCGAGCCTCGCACGCATCGCAATCAGCGATAGTGATGCCGAGCGCCTCGCGCCCGAGCTCAACAACATCCTCGGCTGGATCGAGCAGCTGGGCGAAGTCGATACTTCCTCGGTCGAGCCGATGACCGCCGTGA
This sequence comes from Sphingomonas sp. AC522, assembly GCF_979258125.1. NCBI lineage: Bacteria > Pseudomonadati > Pseudomonadota > Alphaproteobacteria > Sphingomonadales > Sphingomonadaceae > Sphingomonas > Sphingomonas sp. AC522. The sequence continues at coordinate 2,879,290 of NZ_OZ409836.1, read as the reverse complement.
TCCCCAACACGCTCCGCCTGCGCGAGGATGTGGTGACCGAGGGCGGCCAGCGCGATGCCGTGCTGGCGAACGCGCCGCAGGGCGAACATGGCTTCTTCACCGTGCCGAAAGTGGTCGAATAATGAGCGATCTCACCGATCTCGGCGTAGCGGCGCTACGCGACGGCATTCGCACGAGCCAGTTCTCGGCGCGCGAAGTGGCCGACCAGTTCATCGTCAAGGTGAGCAAGGCCAAGGAGCTCAATGCCTTCATCGTCGAAACGCCCGAGCATGCGCTGGCAGCAGCACGCGCGGCCGACGAGGCGGTGGCGCGCGGCGAGCCGCTCAAGCCGCTTGCGGGCGTGCCGATCGGGATGAAGGATCTGTTCTGCACCAAGGATGTGCAGACCACCGCGGCCAGCCATATCCTGGAGGGCTTCAAGCCGGTCTATGAGTTGGCCGTCTCGCAGAACCTGTGGAATGCCGGCGCGGGCATGCTCGGCAAGCTCAATATGGACCAGTTCGCGATGGGCTCGTCCAACGAGACCAGCGCGTTCGGCAACGTCATTTCGCCCTGGCGGCGCAAGGATGGCGGCAATGCGCCGCTGACCCCAGGCGGCTCCTCGGGCGGCAGCTCGGCGGCGGTTGCTGCGCGGCTCGTGCCCGGCGCGACCGGCACCGATACCGGTGGCTCGATCCGCCAGCCCGCGGCGTTCACCGGCATTTCGGGCATCAAGCCAACCTATGGCCGCTGCTCGCGCTGGGGCACGATCGCCTTCGCATCGTCGCTCGACCAGGCCGGACCGATGGCGCGCGACGTACGCGATTGCGCGATCCTGCTCGAGAATATGGCAGGCTTCGACGTTCGCGATTCGACTTCGCTCGATCTGGCGGTGCCGAAGTGGGAAGAAAATCTCTCGGGCGATCTTCGCGGCAAGAAGATCGGCGTGCCCGCCGAATATCTGATGGATGGCACCCCGCCGGAGATCGTCAAGCTCTGGGAAACCGGGATCGAGTGGGTGAAGGATGCGGGGGCCGAGATCGTCGAGGTCTCGCTGCCACACACCAAATATGCACTGCCGGCTTATTACATTATCGCCCCCGCCGAGGCATCGTCGAACCTCGCGCGCTATGACGGCGTCCGCTACGGCCTGCGCGACTTGCCCGAGGGCGCGAACCTGCAGGACATGTACGCCGCGACGCGCGCGGCCGGCTTTGGCGAAGAAGTGAAGCGCCGCATCCTGATCGGCACCTATGTGCTCTCGGCGGGCTTCTACGACGCCTATTTCACCCAGGCATCGAAGGTGCGCACGCTGATCGCGCGCGATTTCGAGCGCGCCTGGCTGTTCTGCGACTTGCTGCTGACGCCGACCGCGCCCTCCGCGGCATTCGCGCTGGGCGAAAAGTCGAACGATCCGCTGGCGATGTATTTGAACGACGTGTTCACGGTGCCGTCCTCGCTCGCGGGCCTGCCCGCGATGAGCGTGCCAGGCGGGGTAGACGCAGGCGGTCTGCCGCTCGGGCTGCAGATCATCGGCAAGCCGCTCGATGAGCAAGGCGTGCTGAACGCCGGTCTGGCGATCGAGGAACGCGCCGGGTTCGTCGCGCGGCCGGAGGCTTGGTGGTAAATTGAGCTGGTTTGGCGAACTGATTCAAGATCTGGTTCGCGATATCTTTGTCGAAGCCGCCAAGCGTCGGTTTGGCAAGGGCAAGAAAAAGGTGGCGCTTGCGCAAAAGCACCGCCGGCCCTGGGAAAGAAGTAGAGGTCGAAAGAAGTGACCGAGAGTACCTATCGCATCCATGGCGAAACCGGCGAATGGGAGGTCGTAATCGGCCTCGAAGTCCACGCCCAGGTCACGTCCAACGCCAAGCTCTTCTCGGGGGCCGCGACCGAATTCGGTGCCGAGCCGAACAGCCAGGTCAGCCTGATCGATGCCGCCATGCCCGGCATGCTGCCGACGCCGAACCGCGAATGCGTCCGCCAGGCGGTGCGCACCGGGATGGCGCTGGGCGCAGTGATCAACAAATGGTCCCGGTTCGACCGGAAGAATTACTTCTACGCCGATCTGCCGCAGGGCTATCAGATCAGCCAGCTCTATCACCCGATCGTGGGCGAGGGCGCGATCGAAGTGAGCCTCGACGAGAAAGATCCGAACGCGGTGGTCAAGACCATCGGCATCGAGCGGATCCATATCGAGCAGGACGCGGGCAAGCTGATGCACGATCAGCATCCGACGCGCTCGTACGTCGATCTCAACCGCGCGGGCGTCGCGCTGATGGAAATTGTCTCGCGGCCCGATATGCGCTCGCCGGTGGAAGCGGGTGCTTATCTCGCCAAGCTGCGCTCGATCCTGCGCTATGTTGGCTCGTGCGACGGTAATATGGATCAGGGTTCGATGCGCGCCGACGTCAATGTCAGCGTCCGACGCCCTGGCGAGGAACTCGGAACGCGGACCGAGACCAAGAACGTCAATTCGGTGCGGTTCGTGATGCAGACCGTCGAGATCGAGGCCAAGCGCCAGGTCGAGGTGCTGGAGGCGGGCGGGCGGATCGTCCAGGAGACGCGCCTATTCGATCCCGACCGCGGCGAGACGCGCTCGATGCGCTCGAAGGAAGACGCGCACGATTACCGCTATTTCCCCGATCCCGATCTGCTGCCCCTCGTGCTCGACGATGCGTTTCTGGACGAATGCCAGGCGAGCCTGCCTGAACTGCCCGACGCCAAGCGCGGCCGCTATGAGCAGGATCTGGGGCTGACTGCCTATAATGCCGCGGTGCTGACTGCAGACGCCGACACTGCGCGCTGGTTCGAAGCATTGCTGGCCGAAGGCGCCCGCATTCAGGGCAAGGGCGAGCAGGAAGTCGCCCGGGCGAGCGCCAATTGGCTGATCTCCGACCTGTTCGGCGCGCTCAACAAGCTCGGCAAGGGCTTGGACGAGAGTCCGGTCAGCCCGGTGCAGGGCGCCGAATTGCTGGCGCTGCAGGCGGCGGGGACGATTTCGGGCCCGCTCGCCAAGCAGGTGTTTGAGATCATGCTCGAGACCGGCGACGGGGCGGAGAAGATCGTCGAGGAGCGCGGGCTCAAGCAGACCAGCGACACCGGCGCGATCGAAGCGGTCATCGCCGAGGTGCTGGCGAAGAACCCGGGGCAGCTGGAGCAGTATCGCGGCGGCAAGGAGACCCTGTTCGGCTTCTTCGTCGGCCAGACGATGAAGGCGATGCAGGGCAAGGCGAACCCGGCAGTGGTTAATGAACTGCTGAAAAAGGCGCTGGGCTGAGGCTCGTCCGAGGAGAATCACATGCGCTGGTTTTTGGTCGCGTTGCTGTCGTTGATCGTGCTCCCTGCTGCAGCGCAAACCGCCGTACCAACGGCCAATCCCCGTGTCGCGTTCGAAACCGAGGCCGGCCGCTTCGTGGTCGAGGTCTATGCGGACAAGGCGCCGGTCACCGCGGCCAACTTCCTTCGCTATGTCGACGCCAAGCGGCTCGATGGAGTCACTTTTTACCGCACCGTAAAAGTGCAGGACCGTTTCGGCTTTGTGCAGATGGGGCTGCAGAACGATCCCAAGCGGATATTCCCGCCGATCCGGCATGAGCCGACCAGCGCGACAGGGATCAAGCATCTCGACGGGACGCTTTCGATGCCGCGGCTCAAGCCCGGTAGTGCGCAGGGGGAGTTTACAATCAGCGTGGGCGATCAGGCGTCGTTCGATGCAGGATCGGGTAGCCCGGAGGATAATCTCGGTTATGCCGCGTTTGCGCGGGTGATCGAAGGGATGGATGTGGTGGTGAAGGTGATGGATGCGCCGGTCTCGCCCACCGCGACGCTGCGCGGGGGCACGTTCAAGGGCCAGGTGCCAGTGAAGCCCGTGCGGATCCTGACAGTGCGCCGGCTCAAGCCCTAACGCTCGCGCTTTTCCAGATAGAGATACATCGGGTCGAACTCGGCGATGCGCTCGAGCCCGGCCAGGTCGCGAATCGTCACGCGACCGTTGCGGAACTCGACAATGCCGCCTTCGCGCAGGTCCCGCAGCACCCGGTTCACATGCACCGAAGTGAGGCCCAGGCACTCGGCGAGCTCGATCTGAGTGATCGGCAGGCTGTATCCTGTCGGGTCGGAAAGGCCGACGATCCCGAGGCGCACCTGAAGCTCGCAGAAAAGATGCGCAGTGCGCTGGAGCGCCGTGCGCCTGCCCAGCGAAACTTCCCATTCGCGGTGGATGCATGCGTCGAGATTGGTGGAGAACCACAGGATGCGCGTGAGCCGGGGATGCTCCTCGGTAAGCCGCTTGAGCCGATCGTGGGGGGCCTTGCCGATCAGGCAGGGGGTGAGCGTCATCACGCTGTGATCGAGATATTTGAGCGTGAAGCTGTGCAAATCGGCGAAATCGCCGGCGACGTGGATCTCGGTGATCTGGCGCTGGCCGTTGCTGAGATCCTTGTACCGGCTCATCAGCCCATCGAGCAGCAATGTCGAATGGTGCAATTCCTGGCCTGGGCGAATGAAGCTGCGATCGGCGGGCAGGCGCTCGGTCTCGCAGATGACGTCGCGGAGCGCGGCCTCCTCAGCCTCGCTGATCGTGTTGCGGGCGCGCAGTTTCATCAGTTGTCGATCGATCATGCGCTTCCCTCGAATCGGGCGGGTTGCGGACCGGCCCTGCATGGCTGAACGGGAATCATGCCGATAGCGTTCCAAGCCGGTCCGCCATCGGCATGCTCGCAGCTATTGCTGGGTCACGTCCTGGTTCTTCACTTCGCCGCGCGAGCCGCTGACGCCGTCGTCCACGCCGGGCTTGTCGAGCGGCGAAGTGTTGGCGCCGCCATTGGCCGCCTCGGCGGCATCGGCGCGCGATTCGACCACTTGTTCGAGGTCGGAGCGGGAGTTTGTGCGATCGGTGTCGGTCATGATTCTTTCCTCAGGCTGTCGGCTGCATCGGAGTCGCGGGCGGATCGCCGCCGGGATTGGGTGCGGGCACGTCGATATCGGGCGCGGGGGGCGTATATTCGGGGGGGGGCGTGGAAGGCTGGCCGGGCTGCGGCGCGGCGGGCGCTTCGTCGGGCGGCGTGGTCGGCTGGATCGGTGGTTCTACGGGCATTGGCGCTCTCCTCGCCTCCCTCAACGCCATGCCGGCTTTCAAGTTGCCTCGACCCTTGCCCCCGCTTGCGTGACTGCTATAGAGCCGCCCGACCGGCGGTGCCCCTGCGGGCGTGGCGGAACTGGTAGACGCGCCAGATTTAGGTTCTGGTATCGAAAGGTGTGGGGGTTCGAGTCCCTTCGCCCGCACCAGCACCGCCGCTCTTGATCAGCGTTCCGGCGCCGTGATCTCATTCTTGTTTGGAAGCCTGAAGAAAATGCAGACTGTCGAGACGTTGAACGAGGGCCTCAAGCGCGCCTTCACGCTCAAGATCACCGCCAAGGATATCGATTCGAAGGTCGATGCCGAAGTGAAGCGCGTTGCGCCGACGATCAAGATGCCCGGCTTCCGCCCCGGCAAGGTGCCCGCGAATCTGATCCGCAAGATGCACGGCGAGGCGCTGGCGCAGGAAGCACTCAACAGCTCGATCCAGGAAGGCGTGCAGCAGCTGATCGCCGACCAGAAGCTGCGTCCGGCGATGCAGCCTTCGGTCAGCCTTGAAGGCGAATATGCAGCCGGCGGCGACGCCGAGGTCAAGGTCGAGCTCGAAGTGCTCCCGGACGTGCCGACGCCTTCGATCGAGGGGCTCAAGCTCGAGCGCCTGACCGTGCCGGTTGCCGATTCGGCTGTGGACGAGCAGCTCCAGCAGCTTGCCGGCCAGCAGAAGTCGTGGACCGACGCCGCAGACGATCATGCCGCGGCGACGGGCGACCAGGTTACCATGGATTTCGTCGGCAAGACGACTGACGGCGTCGCCTTCGAGGGCGGCACCGGCACTGACATGGCAGTCGAGATCGGCTCGGGCCGCCTGATCCCAGGCTTCGAAGACCAGCTGGTCGGCGTGAAGGCCGGCGACGAGAAGCAGATTTCCGTGACCTTCCCTGCGGATTATGGCTCGAAGGATCTCGCCGGCAAGCCCGCGACCTTCGATCTCAAGATCACCAAGGTGCAGACCGCCGGCGAAGCCAAGATCGACGACGATTTCGCCAAGCAGCTGGGCCTCCAGAGCCTCGAGCAGCTGACCGGCTTGCTCAAGGGACAGCTCGAGCAGCAGAATAACGGCCTGACCCGCACTCACATGAAGCGCAAGTTGCTCGATCAGCTCGCCGCGGGCCATGATTTCCCGGTGCCGCCGTCGATGGTCGATGCCGAGTTCCAGCAGATCTGGGCGCAGCTTCAGCACGAAGCCGAGCATGAGGCCGATGTCGACGCCGCCAAGGCCGAGCTGGATGCCGAGCGCGACGAATATCTCGCGATCGCCGAGCGCCGCGTGCGCTTGGGGCTGCTGCTGTCCGAGATCGGCAACGCCAATGGCGTCGAAGTCAGCCAGAACGAAATGAACCAGCTGATCGCGCAGGCCGCACAGCAGTACAGCCCGGCCGACCGCGAGCGTTTCTATCAGTATGTTCGCCAGGAGCCGATGGCCGCAGCCCAGCTCCGCGCGCCTTTGTTCGAGGACAAGGTTGTCGACTATCTGTTCGACAAGGCCGAGATCAGCGACCGCGAAGTGACCAAGGAAGAGCTGGAAGCCGCGATCGAGAGCGAAGATGGCTTCGACACCGGCACGCATCACCACGATCACGACAACCACAAGCCGAAGGCCAAGAAGGCTGCCAAGCCCAAGGCTGAGAAGGCGGCCGCCTCTGAAGCCAGTGCCGGCGAGCCTGCCAAGAAGGCTGCGAAGCCGAAAAAGGTCGAAGCGGCTGACATCGAGCCCGCGGCGCCTGGCGACGAGCTGGTCCAGGCTGAGCCGGTGAAGAAGGCGGCGACGAAGAAGGCGCCGGCGGCCAAGGCTGAGGATGCGGCTCCCGCTGAAACCGAGGCAAAGCCGGCTAAGAAGGCTGCCGCGAAGAAGAAGTCGGCGGAGTAACTTCCTTTTTTGTCATCCCGGCCTTGAGCCGGGATCCCGCTTCCTTTTTGGGAGCGGGTAGACGAAGAAGAAGCGGGATCCCGGCTCAGGGCCGGGATGACGTTAGGGGTATGAATGGCCAGCGCCGAACCGCGCATCGCAGTCCTGCTGCCCTGCTATAACGAGGAAGCCGCGATCGCGCAGACGGTCGCGGGCTTTTGCGCGGCGCTGCCGACCGCCACGATCTACGTGTACGACAATAACAGCCGCGACCGCACGATCGAAGTGGCGCGCGCGGCCGGGGCCGTGGTCCGCAGCGAGCGGATGCAGGGCAAGGGCAATGTCGTGCGGCGGATGTTCGCCGATGTCGATGCCGACATCTATGTGATGGCCGATGGCGACGCGACTTACGATCCGCAAGCCGCCGCGGCGATGGTCGTGCGGGCATGTGACGAGGGCCTCGACATGATCGTCGGCACCCGGGTGCATGAGGCCGTCGATGCCTATCGCCGCGGGCATGTGCTCGGCAACCGGGTGATGACCGGCATTCTCGCCCGCCTGTTCGGGCGGAGCTTTACCGATATCTTCTCGGGCTACCGCGTCTTCTCGCGCCGCTTCGTGAAGAGCTTCCCGGTGCTCTCTTCCGGGTTCGAGATCGAGACCGAGATCAGCGTGCATGCGCTGGAATTGAAGATGCCGGTCGGCGAAGTCGAGACCCGCTATTTCGCGCGGCCCGAGGGGTCGGTCTCTAAGCTCAGCACCTATGGCGACGGCTTCCGTATCGCCCGGACGATCCTGACGCTCTACCGCATCGAGCGGCCGATGCTGTTCTTCGGACTGGTCGCCGCGGCGTTCGCATTGCTGGCGATCGGGCTGAGCGTGCCGCTGGTGCTGACGTTCCTCGAGACACACACCGTGCCGCGATTCCCGACGGCCATCCTTGCGACCGGGCTGATGATCTTGGCGTTCCTCAACCTGTTTACCGGGCTGATCCTGGATACGGTGGTTCGTGGGCGCCGCGAGATGCGGCGGCTGGCGTATCTGGGGGTGAAGGGGCCGCTTAAATAACGATCCTCCCCGGCACGGGGAGGGGGACCAGCCGCAGGCTGGTGGAGGGGGCGTGCCGCGTGCACTGCCTTATGAGGAGAGCCCCCTCCGTCACGCTTCGCGTGCCACCTCCCCGTGCCGGGGAGGATGTCACACCAGCTTCAAATCCTTCAGCGATTGCGCCGTCGCGACCACCGCTTCCTCGTTGCTCCGCGGCGTCCAGCCCAGCGCCTTCGCCTTGTCGTTGCTCGCGCGCCCGCGAATGCCGAGCCGCGGCACCGCTTCGCGGGCGATCGGGCTGACCAGCGCCAGCGTGCGGACGACACAGCTGGGCAATCGGCGCGGGACCCTGGTGCCGAGATGATCGTGGAGGATCAGCGCCATCTGGTGGAGCGAGAGCGGCTCGCCGGCGATGGCGAGGAAGCGCTCGTTGCGGGCTTCGGGACGCGTCATCGCCAGCAGCTGCAGGCTGGCGACATCGCGCACGTCGATGACTCCGAACCACAGATCGGGAGTGCCCGGCAGCTTGCCCTCCATCATCCGGCGGACCAATTCGATCGAAGTCGACAGATCCTTGCCGAGCGCCGGGCCGAAGATGCCCACCGGGTTTACGACGGCCAGCTCCAGGGCACCGCCCTCGCGCTCGATAAAGTCCCAGGCGGCACGCTCGGCGAGGGTCTTGGACTTCATATAGGGCTGGACCGCGGGGCCGTTGACGTCGGTCCAGTCGGCCTCGGTGAAGGCTGCCGGGCGCTCGCCATGCCCGTAGCCGATCGCGGCGAAGGACGAAGTCAAGACGACGCGCTTGACGCCAGCGTCGCGCGCGGCGCGGAGCACGCGGAGCGTTCCTTCCACTGCGGGGCGGATTAGCTCCTGCTCGTCCTTGGGTTGGGTCAGCGGGAAGGGGGAGGCGACGTGCTGGACATAGTCGCAATCCGCCGCGGCCTCGGCCCAGCCCTTGTCGTTTTCGAGATCGGCAACCGCGAAACCCAGCCGGGTCGTATCGGCGCCGGCGCGCTCGAGCGTGGCGCGGACCTCGGCCTCACGCGCGGGGTTGCGGATCGTGGTACGGACGAGATGGCCCGCTTCGAGAAGCTGGAGGATGACATGGCTTCCGACGAAGCCCGAACCACCGGTAACGAGAATTTTTTGCATGCGTAACGATGTGCGCTTTAGTGCAGACTTCGACAAGGGTAACGCCGTTCCGGCCGTTAAGCGCGCCCTTTCACTGCGTTGACCCCTTGCGCGGCGCTAACCAAGCGCCGATGTTGGGTTTGGGCAAAAACACGAACGATAAGAGATTTCCCCTTATGCATCCGCTTGAAGGTCAGATGACCATTGATCCCGTCACCGGCGGGCTGGTTCCCATCGTCATCGAACAGTCGAGCCGCGGCGAGCGCAGCTTCGACATCTTCTCGCGCCTGTTGCGCGAGCGGATCATCTTCATCACCGGTGGCGTCGAGGACCATATGGCCTCGCTGATCACCGCGCAGCTGCTCTTCCTCGAGTCCGAGAACCCGAAGAAGGACATCTGGATGTACATCAATTCGCCGGGTGGCGTGGTGACCGCCGGCATGGCGATCCACGACACGATGCAATATATCCGTCCGCGCGTCGGCACGGTCTGCATCGGCCAGGCGGCGTCGATGGGCAGCTTCCTGCTCGCGGCCGGCGAGCCCGGGCTTCGTGTTGCGCTTACCAATGCGCGGATCATGATCCATCAGCCCTCGGGCGGCGCGCAGGGCATGGCATCGGATATCGAGATCCAGGCCAAGGAAATCCTGCGCATCCGTGCGCGGATGAACGACCTGTACGTCAAGTATACCGGCCAGCCGCTCGAGCGTATCGAGCGCGCTATGGACCGCGATACTTTCCTCGAAGCCGAGGAAGCCAAGGCGTTCGGCCTGGTCGACGAAGTATATGACAAGCGCCCCGGAATTGCCGAGGATGGCTCGTCAGCTACTGTTTAACGAAGCTGGGTTATATCCGTTTTCGGATTGCCCGATAATCACTCGCGTGTATTTTGGCGGGTGGCGTAACGTGCGCACGAGAGCGCACGGGAGATGATTGAATGACGAAGCTCAGCGGCGGCGACTCCAAGAGCACCCTTTACTGCTCGTTCTGCGGCAAGTCGCAGCACGAAGTGAGGAAGCTCATCGCCGGGCCGACCGTGTTCATCTGCGACGAATGCGTCGAGCTGTGCAACGACATCATCCGCGAGGAGACCAAGTCTGCGCTTGTCTCCAAGAAGGACGGTGGCGTGCCGACGCCGCAGGAGATCTGCGACGTGCTCGACGATTACGTGATCGGCCAGAAGCAGGCGAAGCGCGTGCTCTCGGTGGCGGTGCACAACCATTACAAGCGGCTCAACCACGGCGCCAAGGGTGCCGATGTCGAGTTGGCGAAGTCGAACATCCTGCTCGTCGGACCGACCGGCTGCGGCAAGACGCTGCTGGCCCAGACGCTGGCGCGCATCCTCGACGTGCCGTTCACGATGGCCGATGCGACGACGCTGACCGAAGCCGGCTATGTCGGCGAGGATGTCGAGAACATCATCCTCAAGCTGCTCCAGGCTTCCGACTATAATGTCGAGCGGGCGCAGCGCGGCATCGTCTATATCGACGAGATCGACAAGATCAGCCGCAAGGCCGAGAATCCCTCGATCACTCGCGACGTTTCGGGCGAGGGCGTCCAGCAGGCGCTGCTCAAGCTGATGGAGGGCACCACCGCTTCGGTGCCTCCGCAGGGTGGCCGCAAGCATCCGCAGCAGGAATTCCTGCAGGTCGATACGACCAACATCCTGTTCATCTGCGGTGGTGCGTTTTCGGGCCTCGAGAAGATCATCGGCGATCGTCTCCAGGGCAAGTCGATCGGTTTCGGCGCGCATGTCGCCGGACCGGACGAGCGCCGCACGGGCGAATTGCTGCGCTCGACCGAGCCGGAGGATCTGCTCAAGTTCGGGCTCATTCCGGAATTCGTCGGCCGTCTGCCGGTCATTGCGACGCTGGAAGATCTCGACGTCGATGCGCTGATCAAGATCCTCACCGAGCCGAAGAACGCGCTGGTCAAGCAGTATCAGAAGCTGTTCGACATGGAGACCGTCAAGCTCGGCTTCAACGAGGATGCGCTGGTCGCAATTTCCAAACGGGCGATCGAGCGCAAGACCGGCGCGCGTGGCCTCCGCTCGATCCTGGAGGGCATCCTGCTCGACACGATGTTTGACCTGCCCAGCATGGATGGGGTGGACGAGGTCGTGGTCGACAAGGATGTGGTCGACGGGCGCAAGGAGCCCGTGCGCGTTTACGCCAAGAAGGAAAAGGCGGGCTGATAAAGCCCGCCCGCGTCCCCAATTCCGTCATCCCCGCGAAAGCGGGGACCCAGAGTGTCTGTGCCGAGCCGCTCGTGACCCTGGGTTTCCGCTTTAGCGGGAATGACGAAGGTTGGGGATGACCGCCCCCGACCCCCTTGGCGAAGCGCATGCGCGGCGGCGCAACGTCCGCTTCTGGCATGCCTTTATCTGGTTGCTGATCGGCGCGATCGTCTACGCGGTCGCGTTGGCGCTGGCGCTGCTGCTCTATCCCGATCCCAAGGATGCGCTGGCGCCCGTTATCGGCCCCAGCCTGTACCTGACGCCCTTGTTCGGGCTGCCATACCTGCTGGTCAGCGCCCGCCAGCGCGGGTGGCTGCGGCGGGTTTTCTATTTCACTGTGCTGCTGACCTTCGCGCATATCGTCGCGAACGATCTTGCGTGGGGTTATGGGGTCGCGCACTTCCCGCTTGAGCCTTCCCCCAACGACTATTGGCAATATCTGGCGACCGGCGCGATCGGCGGGTTTGCCGGCGGCGGGCTGGCCTTCGTCTTTCTCGTGTGGATGCGGCTTACGCCGTTGACCCGAGGCACGCGGGTCATCGTGCTGGCGGGGATCGTCGTTCTCACGGTGCTGGGCGGGCTCGGAATGGCGCATGGGCTGGCGGTGACCGAGGCGCTGGAGATGCCCTTCAAGCCATCGCGCTTCGTGTTCTGGTTCCTCTGCGTGCACCTGCCGTGGCAAGTCGCCTTCGCTTTCGGGACGGCATGGCTGATGCGGCTCAGGCCGCGCGCTTGAGGCGCATCAGCGCGGTGTAGACCACCAGCGCGATCCCGAGCCCGATGAACCATGCCCAGGTGTAGACGCCCATCCAGAACGGGCCTGCGCTGAATGTACCGGGCGCAGCGGTGGCGAGGAAGCCGGGGAGGTTGGGGAGCACGCCTGCTGCAAAGGCGATCAGCGCCGCGGGGTTCCAGCGGCCGTAGCGGCCATCGGTGCGATAGAGATCGGCGGTGTCGAGCTCGGTTTTCCGGATCAGCCAGTAATCGGCGATCAATATGCCCGCGATCGGCCCGAGCAATGCCGAATAGCCCGCCAGCCATACGAAGATATAGCCGCCGGTGGAGGCGAGCAGCTTCCACGGCATGATCAGGATCGCGATGCCGGCGGTGATCATTCCGCCGGTGCGGTAGCTTATCCGCCTGGGGCTGAGCGACGAGAAGTCGTAGGCCGAGGAAACGAGGTTGGCGGCGATGTTGCACGAGACGGTGTCGAGGCTGATCACGACCAACCCGAGCAATACCAGCGGCCCGGCAAAACGGCCGGAGAGCGCCACCGGGTCCCAGATCGCCTCGCCGTAGATGACGACGGTGGCGCTGGTGGTGATGACGCTGGCGAGCGCGATCAGCCCCATCATCGGCGGCAGGCCGATCGTCTGGCCGATCGCCTGATCCCTTTGCGAGCGGGCGAAGCGAGTGAAATCGGGGATGTTGAGCGCCAGCGTCGCCCAATAGCCGATCATCGCGGTCAGCGCCGGCCAGAAGACCAGCCAGAACTGCCCCTCCTTCACTCCGCCGTGGACGAAGGCGGAGGGTGCGGCGAAGATCGGCCCGAGGCCGCCCGCCGCGTCCACTGCCCACCAGACAAGCGCCACGCAGACGAGGAGCTTGAACGGCGCTGTCCAGGTCTCGAGCCGACGAATCGTCATCAGCCCCTTGCGGACGAAGAAGAGCTGGATCGTCCAGAAGACCAGGAACGCCGCCAATTGCCCGGCGCCAATATCGAGGACGGGGAGGGGCGCGCCCCTCAGATCCTGGCCCATCAGGATGCCAAGCAGCGTCAGCAGCGCCTCGCCGCCGATCCAGGTCTGGATTCCATACCAGCCGCAGGCGACCAGCGCGCGGGCCACGGCCGGGATCCGCGCGCCGATGGTGCCGAACGAAGCGCGGGCAAGCACCGCGAAGGGGATGCCGTGCTTGGCGCCGGCATGGCCAACCAGCAGCATCGGCACCAGCACGATGGCATTGCCGAGCAACACCGTCCCCGCCGCCTGGCCTGCCGACATGCCCTGCTCGACCAGCCCCGCCGCGAGCATCCATGCCGGCACCGCGACGATCATCCCGATCCACAGAGCCGCATAATGATACCAGGCCCAATTCCGCTGCTCGGACCCGGTCGGCGCGAGATCGGAATTCCAAAGCGTATCGTCGTGCATGGCAAGGCCCCCCTTTGCCGGTTCGTCCTGAGACTAAGCCGGGAAAATGTGAATGGCCATGCCGCTAGCGCATCAGTCCGGCGGCTCTGAGCGCGTCTTCGATGATGCGGCCGACGCCGACGGATTCCGGCAGGCGCTCGGGTCTAGCGGAGGTGTCGGGACGGCCGATCGCCTTTGGCCGCACGGCTTCGCGCGCGGGCGCAGCAGGCCGAGCCGCGGGCCGTGCGGCCTTTTCGGTCAGGCCCCAGGAGGCGGCGATACGGCGCGTGGAGGAAATCCCGGCTTCGAGCATATACGGTCCGGCCACGCCGCATGCCTCGTCGCCGGAGGTGCTGAGCGGGGTTCCGTGCCCCATTCCGGCGAGACGATATTCCTCGATCACGTCACGGCCGTCGGTGTTCCGCCAGACGCGGTGGCGGTGGCCCGCTACCTTTTCGTCCAGCGCGGGTTTTGCACCGGCACCGTGAAGCGAGCGCCATTGCTCGATGATCAGTTCCGAGTTGGCGGGGACCACCGTCGTGTCGCCGGTCCCATGCCAAGACCGATAACGTAGGCCACGGACCTTGATAATCCGATGCCGCCGAGATCAGGCCGCCGAGCGCGGCGGCGTTGGGGCCGCCATGCGCCCGCATGCGATCGAATGCCTCGGGGACGGAATGGGCAGTGCCGTAAGGAAGCCCGGCGATGATCGCGCCGCCCGCGAAGACCTCCGGATAGGTCGCGAGCATCACCGAAGTCATAGCGCCGCCCGCCGAAAGGCCGGTCACATAGACCCGCGCCGGATCCAGGCCGTGCTCGGTGATCATCGTAGCCACCATCTGGCGGATCGACAGCGCCTCGCCGGAGCCGCGCCGCGTGTGTTCAGCGGTGAACCAGTTGAAGCAGAGATTGGCGTTATTGGCGCGCTGTTGCTCGGGGAGAAGGACTGCGAAGCCCTGTTCGTCGGCAAGCTGCGACCAGCCGGCGCCGCGATCATAGCCCGCGGCGTTCTGGGTGCAGCCGTGAAGGACCACTACAAGCGGCGCGCCTTCGCGCATATTTTCGGGCACATGATATAAAGCGGCAAGCGCTCCGGGATTGCTCCCGAATTTCCTCAGGCTGCGCAGCCGCGCAGCTTCCGCGCCTGGCGTCATCGCCATAGGGCTGCCACGGAGCGCAGTGAGGCGGGTAAGCGTGTCGTTGAGGCGTCGCATGGGCTTGCTCCTGGCCGGGCCAAAGCCCCTGAACTTGCTCAACAACTCCGGGGAGGAATCGTTGCTGCACTGCACAATGTCGGGGCTTGGCGGCTCGACTGCAAGGCGGCACACCTGTCTTTTGCCCTCTACGGAACGCGGGAACACCAAGATTGTTAAGGCGACCCGAGAAGAGCTGCCATGCCTATACTTGTGTTAATTCGTGCTTTTTTCACGCTTTTGTCGCTCGCGATCCTTGCCGTTGCCGCGTACCTTCTTTGGGATTGGTACCAAGGAGATCTGGTCCGCTACGCGGACGGCGTGATCCGGCTGCACCGCAACGAATGGCAGCTTTGGACGGGCGGGGCGATGCTTGCCTGGTCTTTGCTGGGGCGTTTCCTGACCCGGTTGTTGCTGGCGCGTAGAGACATCGATCCCATGCTACCGGCGCGTAGCGGCGGGCGCACTTTGATCAGCGAGACCGGCGCGGAACTCTATATCGAAGAGCATGGCTCGGCCCTCTCGCCGCCACTGATCCTGACCCATGGCTGGTCGCTGGACAGCACGATCTGGCACTATGCGACGCGCGACCTAGCAGGCCGTTTCCGAGTGATCGTGTGGGATCTGCCGGGCTTCGGCCTCTCCAAGCGCAGCGACCTCAAGGTGTGCCTGAGCGAATTTGCACGCGACCTGAAGAGCGTGGCCGGACAGGTAGGGGACCAGCGGCCGATTCTGATCGGTCACAGCATCGGTGGGATGATCATTCAGACCCTTGCGCGAGACCATCCGCACTGGTTTCGCGAGCATGTCGCCGGGGCCGCCCTGTTCAACACGACCTTCACCAATCCGCTGAAGACGATGATCCTCAGCGGACTGCTCCAGGCGCTGCGCAAGCCGATCATCGTGCCGATGTTGACGCTGGAGATCTGGCTGTCACCGCTGGTGCGGGTGATGCGCTGGCAGAGCTATCTCAGCGGCTCGACGCATATGACCGTGCGGTTCGGCTTTGGGCGGTTCGTGACGCGGAGCCAGCTCGATCACGTCGCGTTGCTGATGACCAAAGCCTCGCCGGCGGTGGATGCCCGCGGCGATCTTGCGATGCTGCGCTGGGATGGCTCGCAGGGCGTCGCGAACCTGGATGTGCCCGCGCTGGTGATTGGCGGAAATGTGGACATCGTCACCAAGGCCGAGGCCAGCGCGATCATTGCAGACCGCGCGCCCGATGCGGACCTGCTGATCCTCGACGGCGCCAACCATATGGGCCGGTCGAGCGGGCGGGGGCGTATAACGATGCCGCGGCGACCTTCGCGGAGCGCTGCGCCTAGATCACGCCCGGCACGAACCGCTTAACCCGCGAGGCATAAGCATCGTAAGCAGCGCCGAACTGCGCGCGCAGCATGCGCTCCTCGATGGTGATCCGCATCCAGGTGCCGATCCAGTAGAGCGGCACGCCCACCACCAGCCCACGCCAGTGGCCGAAGGCGAGCGCCATTGCGAGCATGAAGGCGAATAGCCCGGTGTAGATCGGGTGGCGGATCGCGGCGAAGGGGCCCCAGGTGACGAGCTGGTGGTCCTCGCGGGTGCGGGCGACGATGCTCCAATTCTTCCCCATCGCGCGCGAGGCCGAGAAGAATAGCAGGATCGTCAGCGCCATCAGGATAAGGACCACGCCAGCCTCGCTAATTGCGAGCGTGCTGGCGGGATCGAGCGAGGTGCGGATCGGACCGAAGCCGACCGCGACGAAGCCGAGCCCCTGGATGAGCACGCCGAGCATCGAAGTGGAGGATTTCTTCTCCGCAACCTTGGGTGCATTTCCGATCCGGCTACGGGCGATGGCCAGCGCCGCAAGGAAGACGAAGAAACCCACGGCCATCACGCCGAGCGCAGTCTGGCTGGTGGGTTCGGGATGGATCAGCGCGATCATCAGTTCCGCCGGAACATGAAGTTCTGATAATCCTCCACTGTCTTTGAGCGCTTGAGGATGCGCGATGCCGGATCGGCGATGACATGGGCGCCGGCGGGCACACGGATCGTCGCAGTGCCACCAGGCATTTCGACGCGCTGTACCTTGCCATCGACCGATATTTCGACCGGAAGGGGGAAGGGCTTGTCGGCAGGCGTCTTCCATCGCAGCGTGAGCCTGTCGCCGTCGCGCTTCTCGACCAGCTCGGGAAGCGCGGCCTGCTTCAGGTACACGTCGAAGAACCAGTTCATGTCCTTGCCCGTCACCTGATTGACGAAGCCGATATATTCGGGAGTCGAAGCGAAGCGGGGCTGGAAATTGCCAGGTTTGGGATCGCTGCGGCCATAGACGAGAAGGCGGGTCGCCTCGAAGAATTGCGCGTCGCCGATCAGATTGCGCAGCGTATGGAGCACCCAGGCGCCCTTGGTGTAGATGTCCTGGCCCGGGCCACCCTTGGCTTCTTCATATACCTCTTCCTCGGTGCGGATCTTGCCCGAGACGATGGGGGCGAGGTTCTGCACCTGCATGCGGAATTCGTCCATCATCACGGCATAGCGCGCCTCGCCCTCACGCCAGCGGCCATAGAGCGGCTGCATATATTGGGCATAGCCTTCGTGGAGCCAGTAATCGTCCCAATTGCCGGCCGACATCTGGTTGCCGAACCATTCATGGCCGAGCTCGTGCTGGAATATCTCGTCGAAGCCCGAGGGGGTTTTCTTGTAGTTGTTGCCATAGGCGTTGATCGTCTGGTGCTCCATGCCGAGATGCGGCGTCTCGGCGACGGCAACCTTCTCGTCATACCAGGGATAGGGGCCGATCACTTCTTCATAGAAATCCATCGTCGGGGCGAATTCGGCGAAGAGTCCCGCGGCCTTCTTGTCGCGGCCGGGGATGTACCAATAGGCCATCGGTATCTTGTTGCCGAAACGGCTCTGATAGGTGCCGGTCAGTTCCTTATAGGGCGCGATCTGAAGCGCGATCGAATAAGGATTGGGACTGCGCGCGCGCCAGTGCCAGACCGTGCGGCCGTCGGGGAGCGTGTCCATGCCGACAAAATTGCCCGGCCCGGGCGCCTTGAGGCCCACGGGGACAGTGACATGCAGATCGACCTTGTCGGGCTCGCCGCGCGGGAAATCGAGGCAGGGCCAGAAGAGATCGCAGCCATAGCCTTCGGAGGTGGTGGCGATCCACGGCTTGCCGTCGGGAGTTCTTGGCCCAGACGATGCCGTCGTCCCAGGGGGCGCGGACGGCGACATGGGGTGTGCCGCCATAAGTGATGCGGACCACGGCGCGCTGACCGGCTCGCATCCGGCGGGGAAGCTGGATCGCCAGGCGCCCTTCCGGATTGCTCCAGGCGGCGGGACGCAGCGGGCGGCCGTCGAGGCTGACTGCAGTGACCAGGAAATTGCGGTCTAGATCGATCAGCAGCCGGTTGAGAGCCGCGGAGGTGCGCAGCGTGAGCGTGGCAATGCCCTGAAGCTGATAGGTGGCGGGCATCACCTCCACGGCGAGATCGACATGCTCGAGATGCAGCGCCGCGCGCTCGGGCGATATCGGCCCGCCCGATTCCTGCGTGGTCGCAGTGATCGGCGGCTCGCCGGGCTTCACGGCCTGGGCCAAAGCAGGGGAGGCGAGGGCGAGCGCCGAGGCGGTAAGGAGGAAACGAGTAAGGATAGGGCTCTCCATCAGGCGAGTTCGACCGAGAAGGTCTCGATATCTAAGGTGAAATAGGGTTTGCCGTCCTGCAGGATCGTGATCGCCTGCGGCCACCGGATCACGTCGTCGCTTATGTTGCCCTCCAGGAGGAAGCGCTGCGCGATCATCGCATCGCTGTCCGGGCTGGAAACGGCATAATCGGCAGCCATCACGGCATCGCCTTCGAGCAGCAGGTTAGCGGGGGGCAGGCCCGAGCGCTGCGCCACCAGATGATCGCCCTCGACGCGCGTCGGCGCCTGGACGAGCAGCATATAGCCGTAAAGGCCATATTGCTGGCGCTCATGTTCTGCCTGACGGGCCGGAAGCGGCTTCCGCTCGCCGCCGCGCTCGAGGAACCCGCTTTCGGGTTCGATGATCAGAATACGTGTGTCGGTGGTGCCGGCGAGCCGCGTCTCGGAGCGCGCGCGGACGAAGGGCTCGACGCGCGTCTTGACTTCGATTTTGCGCTGCCGATCGCCCGCGGTCACTGTGGCGCTACCGGTCCAGTTGAGGGCCTTCACCCGCGACAGTCTTTCGCGGCCGCCCATCGCTGCGATCGCGCGGTCGAGCAGGTCGGGAGCGACGCCCGCCCGCGCTGCCAGCGGCAGCAGTAATCCACCGGTAAGTAAAGCTCTGCGATTGATGCTGCTCGCCGCAGCCCCATATAGTGTAGGAACGAGGCCCCGATCGGGCCGACCCGGAGTATCCATGAAGCAGTCCTACCCCGTCCTTCCGCTTCGCGACATCGTCGTCTTCCCGCACATGATCGTGCCCCTCTTCGTAGGCCGCGACAAGTCCGTCGCCGCGCTCGAGGCCGCGATGGCCGCCGACAAGGAAATCTTCCTCGTCGCGCAGCTCGATCCTGCCGAGGACGACCCCGGCCGCGAGGATCTGTACGACACCGGCGTCACCGCCGAAGTGCTCCAGATGCTCAAGCTTCCGGACGGCACCGTACGCGTGCTGGTGGGTGGCAAGGTGCGCGGCCAGCTTCAGTCGATCGACGAGAGCGGCGCATATCTGACCGGCGAGATCGCGCCGGTGGAAGAGAATGAAGTTGAAGGCACCGAAGTCCAGGCGCTGATGCGTTCGGTGATCGACCAGTTCGAGAATTACGCCAAGCTCAACCGCAAGTTGCCGGCCGAAACCGCAGTTCAGCTCGCCGAGCTCGACGATGCCTCGCGCCTGGCCGACGCGGTCGCGGCGAATATCGCCGTCAAGGTTGCCGACAAACAGTCGCTGCTGGTCGAAGTGAATCCCCAGAAGCGCCTCGAGATGGTGTTCGCCTTCATGGAGGGCGAGCTGGGCGTGCTGCAGGTCGAGAAGAAGATCCGCAGCCGCGTGAAGCGCCAGATGGAGAAGACCCAGCGCGAATATTATCTCAATGAGCAATTGAAGGCGATCCAGCGCGAGCTGGGCAATGAGGGCGAGGAAGGCGATGGCGACGAGATCGCCGAGCTGACCCAGAAGATCGCCACGCTCAAGCTGAGCAAGGAAGCGCGGACCAAGGCGACCGCCGAGCTCAAGAAGCTCAAGACCATGGCGCCGATGAGCGCCGAGGCGACGGTGGTGCGCAACTATCTCGACGTGCTGCTCGGGCTGCCCTGGGGCAAGAAGAGCAAGGTCAAGAAGGACATCGCTGCGGCGCAGGCGATCCTCGACGAGGATCATTACGCGTTGGAGAAGGTCAAGGACCGCATTGTCGAATATCTCGCGGTGCAGGCGCGGACCAACAAGTTGAAGGGCCCGATCCTGTGCCTCGTCGGCCCGCCCGGCGTCGGCAAGACCTCGCTCGGCAAGTCGATCGCCAAGGCGACCGGACGCGAGTTCATCCGGCAATCGCTCGGCGGTGTGCGCGACGAAGCCGAGATCCGTGGGCATCGCCGCACCTATATCGGCTCGCTGCCGGGCAAGATCGTGTCGAACCTGAAAAAGGCCGGGGCGTCGAACCCCCTGTTCCTGCTCGACGAGATCGACAAGCTCGGCCAGGATTTCCGCGGCGATCCCGCTTCGGCTTTGCTCGAGGTGCTCGATCCCGAGCAGAATTCGAAATTCCAGGATCATTATCTGGAGATCGACATCGATCTCTCGGATATTATGTTCGTCACTACGGCGAATAGCCTCAACCTGCCCCAGCCGTTGCTCGACCGCATGGAGATCATCCGGCTCGAAGGCTATACCGAGGATGAGAAGGTCGAGATCGCCGAGCGGCATCTGATCGAGAAGCAAATCGAAGCGCATGGGCTCAAAAAAGGTGAGTTCACGCTCACCACCGAGGGCCTGCGCTCGCTGATCCAGCATTACACCCGCGAGGCGGGCGTCCGCACGCTCGAGCGCGAGATCGCCAAGCTCGCACGCAAGGCGCTGCGGCGGATCCTGGAGAAGAAGGCGGAGAGCGTGACGATCACGCCCGAGAACCTTCATGAGTTCGCCGGGGTGACCAAATATCGCCATGGCCTGAGCGAAGAGGAGCATCAGATCGGCGCGGTCACAGGGCTCGCCTGGACCGAAGTCGGCGGCGAATTGCTGACGATCGAGAGCGTGACCGTGCAGGGCAAGGGCGCGATCAAGACCACCGGCACGCTTGGCGACGTGATGAAGGAGTCGGTCGAGACCGCGTTCAGCTTCGTCAAGGCGCGTGCACCGACCTATGGCATCAAGCCGAGCCTGTTCCAGCGCAAGGACATTCACGTCCATCTGCCCGAAGGCGCCGTTCCCAAGGACGGTCCGTCGGCTGGCGTCGGGCTGGTGACTGCGATCGTCTCGACGATGACGGGCATCCCCGTCCGCCGCGACATCGCCATGACTGGCGAAGTGACTCTCCGTGGCCGGGTCTTGCCGATCGGCGGCCTCAAGGAAAAGCTGCTCGCAGCGCTTCGCGGGGGCATCAAGACGGTGCTGATCCCCGAGGAGAATGAGAAGGATCTGGTCGAGATCCCGGCGAACATCCGCGAGGGCCTGGAGATCATTCCGGTCAAGCATGTCGATGAAGTGCTCAAGCTGGCGCTGACCGAGGGCCTGACGTCGATCGACTGGACCGATGCGGACGAGCTGGCCGCGCAGCCGCCGGTGGGGATCCCGCCGGCCGGGGATGCGGTGCATCACTAGAGCCTTCCCCTCCCTGAAAGGGAGAGGCTAGGGGTGGGTTAGAAAAGGTCGGGCTCGATGCCCGGCCTTTTCTTTTGGTGGCGCGGAGCGCTCGCTACGCTCGCAACTCACCCCCAACCCCTCCCTTTCAGGGAGGGGAGCTGAGAAGTCGTTCACCCCTCGCAAACCCTGTTTTCGCGGGGATTTGCGCCGGAAAGGCTTTGACAGCGGTGGCGGTCGCGTGCTGATTTGCGGGCTGGATCGCCGAAACGACTCATTATTCTTTACAGCCATGCATTTGCCAGGGGGACATCAGCAACATGAACAAGCAGGAACTGATCAGTCAGGTCGCCGATAATTCGGGCCTGGGGAAGGGCGATGCGAGCAAGGCCGTGGAGGCCGTGTTCGATGCGATCTCGGCCTCGCTGAAGCGCGGCGACGAAGTCCGCCTGGTGGGCTTCGGCACCTTCTCGGTCAGCAAGCGCAAGGCCTCCACGGGCCGCAATCCGCGCACCGGCGAGGAAATGACGATCAAGGCCTCCAACCAGCCCAAGTTCAAGGCCGGCAAGGGCCTGAAGGACTCGGTCAACTGACCTTGTGGCCCTGACCCGGTCGGCGGGGGTGCAGTCGAAAGGCTGGCATTTGCAGGGTTCGAGTCCCTGTCATGGGTCCTCTCAAACGGACCTCTGGACAGCGCACCCCGCTAAGGCTAGAGGCCCGCTTCCGAATTCGCCCGAAAGGCGTTCGGGCGCGTAGCTCAGCGGTAGAGCACACCCTTCACACGGGTGGGGTCACAGGTTCAATCCCTGTCGCGCCCACCATTTCAAAGGCTCGTTGATCGGAAGATCGGCGGGCCTTTTTGGTTGCGCCAAAGCCTAGGCGACGATGTCGAACGCCCGGGCGACGCGCATGTCGCGTTCGACCACGCGCGCGGTGAGCCGTATCAGGGCGGTCTGGGCCTGCTGCCACGCACTGCCGTCTTCTGCCTGCCAATTGTCCAGCGATCCGCTGCCCCAGCTCTGAGCGAGCGCCACAGCGCGGCGGGTGGCATTTTGCTCGACGATTGCGGACGGGAAGGGGAGTGGGGTCGCCGGCGAGGCGAACCGCTCGTCTCCTGCATCAGCGCCGCGCGGTGCGAACAGCAACGCCCCCGCGACTTTGGACACATAGCCCGCGGGCGACAGTCGCGCCCACCAGGCAGTGGCGAGGCAGCTTTCACCGCTGGCGATGAGCAGCACGGGCTTGTCGGCGCGCAGGACGGCCTCGTCGAGCCGCGCCGCCCACAGATTGCGCTGGCCCGGCGTATCGGCGGCATAGTCGATATGCGTATCGCCGAAGCGCGGCCAATCGAGCAGCGCCTTCCAGGGCGGGATGCGCAAGCCCGAACCGGCAGTGGTGATGACCGAGAAAAGATCGGGCGCAGGCACAGCCAATGACGTCATCGCGCGTCTCCAATTCCCACCCGCAGACAGGGTATTGCAGCCCCGTCTGCTTGCAAACCCCTTGCGCCAAAGAGCCGCGGCGGTGCGCCGAATCGCCGGCCGGGCCGGTTCCGTAACAATCCCGTCACGCGGGAGTCTCCGAACCTTCTTCGAACTTCCACGGACGAGTCATGCAAGCGCCCTAGCCGACCCCTGCGGCCGACGGGGGACAAGCCGAGTCGGTCTCGCACAGTTTTCAGAACCCGCAATCCGGCGTCGGCCGGACATGGAGAACCTATGCCCAGCTTCAAACGTCTCAGCATGATCCTTTTGACGAGCTGCGCCGGCTTCGCCGTGGCCGCCTGCGACGGCGCCAGCAGCGTTGCCTCGCCAGGGGCGGGGACGATCAACTTCCCGGCGCCCGCGCCGACCGCCACGACGACGCCCACGCCAACCACTACGCCGACGCCGACCGCCAATTTCGCGGCGACGACGGTGAGCGGCGTGACGGTCACGCAGGAAGAGCAGCTCGCGATCTTCAACGCCGGCGCCGGCAACACGCTCAACGGCACGAACCCGCTCAACGGCTTCGCGCCGCAGGGCACCGCTGCCTCGCTGGCGCCGTTCAATGCCGCAACGCTGAGCCCGTTCCTGGTCTCGACCGGCTATGTCGGCGCCGTCGCCAACGGCAGCGATACGTCGTTCCGCGACTGGACCTGCAGCTCGTCGACGCTCAACTTCACGACCGCCACGACCGTTCCGGCGGCAAATAGCTGCGTCAGTTCGCTGGCGCGCACCGCGGCGGCACCGGCCGCTAGTGCGTGCATCGCCGGCACTGTCGATGCCGGCACCAACAACAATTATCGTCTTTGCCGCCTGCCGACCGTCGTTACCGGCACGCTGACCCTCACTCGAGTGGACGGCGTGGTCTATCAGATCAACGGTCGCGTCGATGTCGGCGTTGACGTCGGCACCACCGGCGCAGCGCCTGGCGGGGCAGTGGCGACGCTCAATGTCGACCCCGGCGTGATCATCGCGGCGAACGCGAACGATGCGGCGAACGACTTCATGGTCGTCAATCGCGGTTCGAAGATCAACGCCGTGGGCACCGTTTCCCAGCCGATCATCTTCACTTCGCAGCAGAACCTAAATCCGGCCGGCACCAGCGATTCGACGCAGGGCCAGTGGGGCGGCATCATCCTTGCCGGCCGCGCGCCGATCTCGAACTGCATCAGCGGCGTCAACGATGCGGCAGGCAGCAGCACGACCTGCGAAGCAGTGGTCGAAGGCACCGGTAACGCCCTCTACGGCGGCGCCGTCGCGGCCGACAGCAGCGGCACGATGCAATATGTGCAGATCCGCTATTCGGGCACCGAGATCACTCCGAACAACGAGCTGCAGGGCCTGACGCTGGGCGGCACCGGATCGGGGACGACGCTCGATCATATTCAGGTCCACAACAGCTCGGACGACGGCGTCGAGATTTTCGGCGGGCGCACTAACCTAAAATACATGGCGATCACCGGCGCCGATGATGACGGCTTCGACGTGGACGTGGGCTGGCGCGGGTTCGTCCAGTTCCTGATCGTCGCGCAGAAGACGATCGGCGCTACCAGCGACAGCTTCTCGACCGAGATCGACTCGAACGGCAACGAGGACCTGCTGCCGCGAACCTTCGGCACCTATGCCAACTTCACCTTTATCGGCACGACGGCGAGCGTTCCGGCGACAGTGCGCCTCCGCGGCGGCGCCGACTTCACCTTCGTCAACGGCATCATCAGGACCGTCGGCCCCTGCATCAACATGGTGGCCGGCGTCGACGCGAACGGCGGCAAATCGACGATCCGCCCGGTCAATGCCGGCATCCAGGACCTCGGGGCGCCGGTGTTCAACTCCAACTACCTGGCCTGCAACGGCTTCTGATCACCTGCGCCCAGCCCAATCGACGGCGCCGGAGCAGCGGACATCCGCGGCTCCGGCGCTTGCCCCAGACAGACCCTCGCTCCGGATGGCAGCCATGAACCAGAAACTCGCTTTCGCCTCGCTTCTGATCGCCAGCACGACGCTGGTGAGCCCCGAGGCCCTTGCGCAGGTCGCGACCCAGACGCCGCCATTGGTGCCGGCTGCCGATCCCAATGCCGGCACGGAAGGCGCGCAGGACGAAACGCAGGAGGTCGAAGTCTCGGCGCCCGGCTTCGATGCGGCTGCGGGCGAGGAAGTCGTCGTGCTCGGCCGGCACATCCCTGATGTGGTCCGCGCGACACCGCAGGTCGTGTCGGTGCTCTCGTCCGAAGACATCGCCCGCACCGGCGAGGGCGATATTGCCGGCGCACTTACCCGCTTGACCGGCATGAGCGTGGTCGGCAACGGCTTCGTGTTCGTGCGCGGGCTCGGCGACCGCTATTCCTCTTCGCTGCTCAACGGTTCGCCGCTGCCTAGCCCCGAGCCGCTGCGCCGTACGGTGCCGCTCGACATCTTCCCAACCAGCATTGTCGGCAGCGCGCTCGTTCAGAAGACCTATTCGGCCAACTATCCGGGCGAGTTCGGCGGGGGCGTGATCAACCTGACTACGCGCGCCGTGCCGCAGGAAAGCTTCCTGCAGCTCGGTGGCAGCCTGGCTTATGACAGCGCGACCACCAATCAGTTCGGCTATGTCTATGACGGCGGGCGGCTGGATTCGCTCGGCTACGACACTGGCGAGCGCGACGTGCCTGACTTCATCCGCACGGGCGGACTCACCACCAACGTGTTCACTTCGGCGCAGGCGGCACAGCTGACCAATGCCGAAACCACGCTGCTGCTGCAGAACGACAATATCCCGGCCAACTGGAATGCCGAGTTGAGTGCCGGGCATTCGTTCGATGTCGGCGGCGTCCGGCTTGGCGTGATTGCCTCGGCGAGCCTTGGCAACAGCTTTCGCACGCGCGACGCGTTGCAACAGGACACCGCCGATCCCAGCGGGGCCGTGCGCAGCGATTTCCGCACGGTGCTGACCGACAACCGCATCGTCGCCAATGGCTTGATCGGGCTGGGTGCGGAGTTTGGCGAGCATCGCATCCGCTGGACCAACCTCTATATCCACGACACGCTCAAGCAGGCGCGGCTGGGCACGGCGACGGTCTATCCCAACAGCAACGGCAATCAGGTGCTCGAGCAGAACACCAATTGGTTCGAGCGGCAGCTGATCGACACCCAACTGACCGGCGAGTTCAAATTCGGCGATGTCTCGTTCGATGTCCGCGGCAGCTATGCCAATACCAAGCGCAATGCGCCCTATGAGCGCTTCTTCTCCTATCGGTTCGATCCGGTGCGACAGGCCTATGTCAACAGCCTCAACGGGCTGGGCGAATCCGCGACCGTGGCGTTCAGTGAACTCGACGAGAATTTGTGGAGCGGGCAGGCGGATATCAGCTATCGCCTGCCGATGTTCGCCAGCCCGGTGACGGTGTCGGCAGGCTATTTCTACAGCGATGCGCAGCGCAGCTCGACGCGGTTCGACTTCCGTTACCGCTCTTTCAACGGCAGCGGCATTGCCGCGCCGGCCAGCTATTTGCGGCCCGATTTCCTGCTCTCGATCGACTCGATCATGGGCGCTTGCCCCAATCCGACGACGGTGGCGGCGGAAGCGGGGTGCATCCGCTTATTCAACCTCTCCAACGCGCAGGGCGCGGCGCAGTACGACGCGAGCCTCAAGATCAACGCCGGCTATGTGCAGGTCGAGGGCGAGGTGGTGAAGGGTGTTCGCGCGACTGCGGGCGTACGTTACGAGAAAGCAGTCGAGTTCGTCACCACAAACAGCGCGCTGTTCCAGGGCACTAGGCTGGACAATGGCTATTGGCTGCCTGCGGCGACGATCACCTGGAATTTCGCGTCGGACATGCAGCTGCGTGCCCACGCCTCCAAGACGATCGCGCGCCCGCAGTTCCGCGAGCTGGCGCCGCAGGTCTATCGCGATTTCGAATCGGACCGCCTGTTCTTCGGCAATCCCCAGCTGATCGATTCGAAGCTGCTCAATTTCGAGGGCCGCTACGAATGGTTTTTCGGCCGCAACCAGCGCTTCACCGCGGCGGGCTTCTACAAGAAAATCGACAACCCCACCGAGCAGGTCGCGTTTTTCCCGACGCCCGATTCTAGTCTGCAGACCGGCTTCTCTTACGCCCCGAGCGCTACCTTGTGGGGTGCAGAGGTCGAGGTGCAGAAATATGTGCCGCTTGAGGCCTGGGGCGGCTTCTTCGCCAGCCGCCGGCTGATGCTGATCGCCAACTACACTTATACCAAGTCGAGCATCCAGTCGGGTTCCGAACTGGTGCCTAGCCCGATCCAGAATGGCAGTGGCATCGCAGTGCTGGTGCCGTCGAGCCAGCTCTTCCGTGACGGCGCGCCGCTGACCGGGCAATCGGACCATCTGGTCAACCTGCAGATCGGCATCGAAGATACCGACTCGCTCTCGCAGCTAACCTTGCTGTTCAACTATGCCAGCGAGCGGGTGACCAATCGCGGTGCCAATTTGCTGCCCGATATCGTCGAGACGCCGGGTGTGCGGCTCGACGTGGTCGCGCGGCAGGGGGTGCAATTTGGCGGCGCCGAATTCGAAGTGAAGCTCGAGGCCCGCAATCTGACTGGCACGCGCTACCGCGAATACCAGCAGTTCGAGAAGAATGCGGTGGAGACCAATCGCTACCGGATCGGGCGAACCTTCTCGCTGGGAGTGAGCGCGAAGTTTTGAGGTACGGCGTCATCCTGACGAAATCTCAGCTTCGCTGGGATGACGGCCTCATCGCTCAACCCCAGGGCTTCTCCCGAAACCACTGAGTAATGACGTATTTGAGTCCCGTGCGGACCTTCATTGCGTGGTGGAGCGTCGAGGGGTTGGGCGTGCCGTTGACCCGCATGTTGTTCCAAACCAGCAGCTTGCCGGTCTCGGGATAGACGATCTTGTCGATCGCCTTGAACCGCGTCGCGCCGCCGGCTTCGACTTCGTTCAAATAGAGCATCGCAGTCCAAGTGCGCTGGCCGGCGACGCTGCAATAGCGGTCGTAATCCGCGCCGCTCGGCTCGAAATAATCGGTGTGCGCCTTGAATTCCTGGCCGATCTCGTAGCGCTGACCCTGCATCGGCTCGCCATGCGCCGGATCGAGCCCGGTTAGCGCAATGATACGGCGCTTCAATTCCATCACCATCGGATCGTTGCCCGCCAGATCGCAGGTCTCGCTGGTGCGGAAGGCATAGTCGCCGTTCGAATCGGCGATGGTCGAAGGGCGGCGCTCGGCATCGATCTTTATCATCAGCAGCTGGCAGAGCTCGGGCTCGAGGAAGTTCTTGGCGATGAACATCTCGACCTTCGGGTTCGGCACGCGCTGGACCCCGGCATGGCGCATGATGTGCTGGGCGACCGGGCTGGAGCCGGTGACTGGGCTGGCGCCATAAGTGACGGTAACGTTGTGCATCTGCTTTTCCTGCCAAAAGCGAGGCTGCGATGCCAGCGCGGCGACAAGGTGCCGCAACTATCTTGCGCTCCGCTTCCACCCCCGCTAAGCGGCCAACCTTCGTGGCGACCGTAGTTCAATTGGTTAGAGCGTCGGCTTGTGATGCCGGAAGTTGCGGGTTCAAGTCCCGTCGGTCGCCCCATTTTCTCGCAGCTCGGAACCAGACATGATCACCGACTGGGGCTTCCCCGATTTCGACGACCATGAGGGCGTGCACCTCTTCAGCGATCGCGATTCGGGGCTGAGCGCGATCATCGCGGTGCATTCGAGCAAGCTCGGCCCGGCCGCAGGCGGCGTGCGCTTCTGGCATTATGCCGATCACCGCGCTGCGATCACCGACGCGCTGCGCCTGTCGCGCGGCATGAGCTACAAGAATGCGATGGCGGACCTGCCGCTGGGCGGCGGCAAGGGCGTGATCTTGGCCAACGAGCCGGGCGCGACGGTGACCAATGCCCAGCTCGAAGCATTTGGCCGCGCAGTCGAATCGCTGAGCGGCAAATATGTGACTGCCGAGGATGTCGGCATGTCCGAAGAGCGGATGAAGGTCGTCGCCACCCAGACCCGTCACGTCTCCGGCCTGCCGGTCGCTGAAGGCGGCGCGGGCGGCGATCCGGGGCCGGTGACGGCGCGCGGCGTCTATCTGGGCGTCAAGGCAGCGGCGAAGCGCGGGCTGGGCGCGGACGACATGCGCGGCGTGCGCGTTGCGATCCAGGGCGTCGGCTCGGTCGGCGGCGGCGTCGCGCGGCTGCTGGCGGCGGACGGCGCCAAGCTGACGCTGGCCGATGTCAACACCGAGCGCGCCAAGGCGCTGGCGGCTGAGCTGGGCGCCGAGGCAGTGGATGCGGACGCGATCCTGAGCCTCGATGCCGATCTGTTCAGCCCCAATGCGCTGGGCGCGATCCTGACCGAGCAATCGATCCCGACGCTCCAGGCCAAGGTCGTGGCGGGCGGCGCCAACAACCAGCTGGCGACCCGCGCGGACGGCAAGCGGCTCCAGGATGCGGGCGTGCTCTACGCCCCGGATTACGTGATCAACGCCGGCGGCATCATCAATGTCGGCCTCGAGTATCTCGGCCAGGGCAATATGGCCGAAGTGCAGGCGCGGGTGGACCGCATTCCGCTGCGCCTAGTGCAGGTGTGGGACGAAAGCGCGCGCACCGGCGATCCCGAGAGCGAAGTCGCGGACCGGATCGCGCAGCAACTTATCGGCCGCTGATTCGCGAGGCTTGAAGCTCCGCGATCTGCTTAGCTTCACAGTTTTCCCGTGAATCGTGAAAGTTCGTTGCGTGGCTGCGTAAGTTTGTTGCGGTGGATTTTCGACGAACGTTGACGATTTCAAAGAGCGTGTGACGGAGTCTGTCATAGATGCACGGCTGTAGGACAGGGTGCCTTTTGCGCCTTGTCAGCGTGATTGGGCGCCCATAGCATCGCTTATCCCCCTCCTTTCCGGAGTTTCCGATGCGCTTTATCCCGCTAGCTGCAGCCTTGCTGCTTTCGACCAGCCCCGCTGCCGCGCAGGGCATCAACCGCGTGCTGATCACGCGCGTGGTGGACGAGGGTACCAACCGCTCTCAGGTGATGAAGACGGCGGAGCATCTGACCGACACGATCGGTCCGCGGATGACCAACTCGCCGGGGATGCGCGCTGCGGAGAAGTGGACGCAGGAGCAGTTCCGCGCCTGGGGGCTGAGCGAGGTTCATAAGGAAGGCTTCGATTTCGGGCGGGGCTGGTGGATCGAGCGATCCAGCGTGCGGATGATCACGCCGCGGCCGATCGAGCTGACCGCGATTCCGATCGCCTGGACCCCGGCGACGAACGGCACGCTGACGGCGCCGATCATCGTTGCGCCGATATCCGACCGCGGGGATTTCGAAGGCTGGCGGGGCAAGCTTCGCGGCAAGATCGTGCTCGTCTCGACGCCAGGGACGGGCTCCGAACCCGACAAGCCGGCGTTCCAGCGGCTGACCGATGCCGATCTGGCCAAGCTGGACGTCTATAAGGAGCCGAGCTGGGATCCGGCGAAGCTGGCGCAGGCGATGCAGAATGCCCGGTTCGACAAGGAATTGACCGATTTCCTCGCCACTGAAGGCGCCGCCGCTTATGTCACGCGCTCGCGCAGCGACGGCAAGCTGGTGCACGGTGAAGGCTATCTCCATCGGGTGGGAGAGACGCCCGCTATCCCCGGCGTCGAAGTCGCGGCGGAGGATTTCGCCGACTGGTCCGCATGGCGCGCAGGGGAACTGCGCCGACTCTTGAGATCGTCAGCAACGTCCATTTCGACGATAGCGACACCCAGGCCTATAATATCATCGCCGATATCAAGGGCAGCGACCCCAAGGCCGGATATGTGATGGCGGGCGCGCACCTCGATTCCTGGGCCGCGGCCGATGGCGCGGCGGACAATGGCGCGGGATCGGCGATGGTGATGGAAGCCGCGCGAATCATCGCCGCGCTGGGCGTGAAGCCCAAGCGGACGATCCGCTTCGCCTTGTGGTCCGGCGAGGAGCAGAGCCTGTATGGCAGCATCGCCTATAT
The DNA here is from genome assembly GCF_979258125.1 of Sphingomonas sp. AC522. Classification (NCBI taxonomy): domain Bacteria; kingdom Pseudomonadati; phylum Pseudomonadota; class Alphaproteobacteria; order Sphingomonadales; family Sphingomonadaceae; genus Sphingomonas; species Sphingomonas sp. AC522. Next base: position 2,848,401 of record NZ_OZ409836.1, on the reverse strand, counting down.
CGAGCGGCATGTGGCCAAGCGCCCGGCCCCCGATCGGCCGCTCGGCGCCGACGAACTCTATTATAGCTGGGCGACGCGCTATCCGATCACGCCGCTGCCGGGGCACAAGGATCTCGTCGCCTATTTCAACATCGACAATGGATCGGGCAAGATTCGCGGCATCTATGCTGAGAATAATCTGGCGGTCGTGCCGATCTTCCGCGAGTGGCTGGAGCCGTTTGCGCCGATGGGCGCCTCGGCGGTGGTCGTTCAGAAGACCGAGGGCACCGACCACCAATTCATGCAGACCGTGGGCATTCCCGCCTATCAGTTCATCCAGGACCCGCTCGACTATAATTCGCGCCTCCACCACACCCAGCTCGATACGTTCGATCATCTGAAGGCGGCGGACATGCGGCAGGGGGCGATCATCCTGGCGACCTTCCTGCTCAATGCGGCGAATGCCGATGCGCCGCTGCCGCGCATGCCGATCCCGACCCAGCCCAGCCCGACGGTGCCCTAAGCGCTGCGCGCTCAACCGAGCCGCGATGGGGGAAGATGCGATAGATTCCCCCCGCAAACCCGGCTAACCCCGGCGCGTGCCTGCACTCCATGCCCTCGCCAATCCTGCGCGCTTCCTGAAGATCGCCCGGCCGCTCACGCCGGTCCTGTTCTGGGTGGGCGCGGCGCTGGCCCTGTTCGGCGCCTATGCCGGGCTGGCGATGACGCCGCCGGATTATCTGCAGAAGGAATCGGTTCGCATCCTCTACATCCACGTTCCCTCCGCCTGGCTGGGGATGGGGGGCTGGAGCGGGCTGGCGATCGCGAGCCTGATGTATCTGATCTGGCGGCATCCGCTGTCGAATCTGGCGGCGCGGGCGATCGCGCCGGCGGGGGCGGTGTTCGCCGCTTTGTGCCTGATCACCGGATCGATCTGGGGACGGCCGACCTGGGGCACGTGGTGGGAGTGGGATGGGCGGCTGACCAGCATGCTGCTGCTGTTCTTCATCTACATCGCCTATATCGCACTGGCGCGGGCCGATGCCGAGCGCGGCGGCGACGGGCGGGTGCCGGCATTGTTCGGCGTGGCGGGAAGCGTACTGCTGCCGATCATCCGCTATTCGGTGGTGTGGTGGAACACGCTGCACCAGGGACAGAGCATCGGGCTGACCAGCTCTTCCATCGATAAAAGCATGATCTGGCCGCTTTATTTCACACTCGGCGGGTTCACGCTTCTGTTCGGCGGGATCGTGCTGATGCGGATGCGCGCGATGCTGGCGACGCAGAAGGTGGAAGCGCGGATGCGGCGGATGGCGGCCCAATGAACCACTGGACTTTCGTGATGGGCGCCTATGGCGTGACTCTGCTTGGGACAAGCGGGCTGGCGCTCGCCAGCTACCTTGCGATGCGCAAGGCCGAGGCTGCTGCGGATGCGATGAAGGCTGGGAAGTGATGCGGGTTGCTCAAATCTTCTTCCCTCCCTGCAAGGGAGGGGCCGGGGGTGGGTCGCATCCTGGCGTACCGATGCCGGGCGCCATGCGGAGCCGTATCGCGGTCATGCACCCACCCCTAACCTCTCCCTTAGAGGGAGGGGAATAAGATGGCGATGAAGCCCAAGCATCAACGGCTAGTGCTTGCCGCGCTCGCGCTGGTCGCTGTGGTGGGTGCGGCGGTGCTGGCGCTGTCGGCGCTCAAGGACCAGGCGGCGTTCTTCTATGCGCCCGGCGATGTGTCCGGAAAGCCGGTGCCGACGGGCAAGCATGTCCGGCTCGGCGGGATGGTCCAGAAGGGCTCGATCAAGCGCGAGGCCGACGGGGTCTCGATCCGCTTCGTGGTGGGTGACGGCGTGGCGACGGTGCCCGTGGCGTTTCGCGGGGTGACGCCGGACCTGTTCAAGGAGGAATCGGGCGTGGTGGCCGAGGGGCAGTTCCAGCCCGACGGCAGCTTCGTCGCCGACAACCTGCTCGCCAAGCATGACGAGCGCTACATGCCGCCGCAATTGAGCGGCAACCAGCACGTCTCGAAGTCGATCGAGCAATGATCGCCGAAGCAGGATTGGCCGCGCTGTGGCTCGCGGCGGCGTTTGCACTGGTGCAGTTGGCACTCGGCTGGGGCGCGGCGCGCACCGGCTCCGAGGAATTGATGCTGGCGCTGCGGCGGATCGCCCTGGTGCAGGGGCTGCTGGCGATGGTGGCGTTCGCGCTGCTGGTCGCCCTGTTCGTCACGTCGGACATGTCGGTGCTGCTGGTCGCGACCAACAGCCATTCGGCCAAGCCGCTGATCTACAAGATCGCCGGTTCATGGGGGAATCACGAAGGCTCGATGCTGCTGTGGGTGACCGTGCTGGCGATGGCCGGCGCGGGCGTGGCATTGTTCGAGCGGCGGCTGGCGGCGAAGACGCTGGCGGCTACTTTGGGCGCGCAGGCGTTTATCGGGCTGGGCTTTTATGCCTTCCTGGCTTTCGCATCGAACCCGTTCGTGCGGCTCAATCCGGCGGCGCCCGAGGGGCAGGGGCTCAATCCCTTACTCCAGGACCCCGGCTTGGCCTTCCATCCGCCGACGCTCTATTTCGGCTATGTCGGCCTCTCGATCGCCTTCAGCTTTGCGGTCGGCGCGCTGCTGATGCGCGATGTCGGGCCGGCCTTTGCCAAGGCGATGCGGCCCTGGGTGCTCGCGGCGTGGATATTCCTGACGATCGGGATCACCGCGGGCTCATACTGGGCCTATTACGAACTCGGCTGGGGCGGCTGGTGGTTCTGGGATCCGGTCGAGAACGCGTCGCTGATGCCGTGGCTGGCGGCGACCGCCTTGCTCCATTCGGTGACGGTGCTGGCGACGCGCGACGGCCTGCGCGCCTGGACGCTGATGCTGGCTTTGGTGGCGTTCGCGATGTCGATGATTGGCACGTTCCTGGTCCGATCGGGCATCCTCGTCAGCGTGCACGCCTTTGCCGTGGACCCGACGCGGGGGAGCTTCATCCTCGCCTTGCTCGGCATCTATATCGGGGGGGCGCTGGCGCTGTTCGGCGCGCGGGTGGGGACGGTTACGCAGGGTTCGACCTTCCGGATCGTCAGCCGCGAGGGCGCGCTGGTGCTCAACAATCTGCTGCTGACCGTGATCCTGGGGCTGGTGTTTATCGGCACCCTCTATCCGCTGGTGGCGCAGGCGATGGGCGTACAGCTCTCGGTCGGCGCGCCGTTCTTCGACAAGACGATCGGGCCGGTCGCCTTGGTGCTCGTGCTGGCTACGGCGATCGGCCCGCTGCTGAATTGGCGGCGCGACGTGCTCAACACGCTGGCGAGCAAGCTGCTGGTGCCGGTGGGGGTGGCCGGACTGGCCTTTGCAGTGCTGGTGATGATGTTCCCCGATGCGCCGTGGATCCCGCTGGTCGGCGTGGGGTTCGCGGTGTTCCTCGGCGTCGCCAGCGTGCTGCCGCTGGTCCGCCGCAAGCTTCGGCGGACGCCGCTGCACACCTGGGGGATGGTGATCGCGCATCTTGGCGTCGCAGTGAGCATTGCCGGAATGGGCGCGGATGCTGCGTTCAAGACCGAGCGGCTGACGGCGATGCAGGTCGGACAGAATGTTCATGTCGGGCCGTTCCGCATTGAGCTTGCCGAAGTGCGCCCGGCGCTGGGGCCGAACTGGTCGGCGGTCGAGGCCGTGCTCAAGGTCAGCCGTAGCGGCGGGGCGCCGTTCGAGCTGCATCCGCAGCAGCGCTTCTTCAGTGCGCCGCCGACCAATACCAGCGAGGCGGCGATCATGACGATGCTGGACGGCCAGCTCTATACCGTGCTCGGCGCGGGGGACGGTGAGGGGCGTTGGCAGCTGCGGCTGTGGTGGAAGCCGTTCATTACGCTGATCTGGTTCGGGGGGGCGATGATTGCGCTGGGCGGTCTGCTGGCGCTGATTGGGCGGGTGCGGCGCGAGCGTCGCTCCGCCGAGGCGGAGCATTACGCGTGAGGCGGGTGCTGATCTGGCTGCCGCTGGCGCTGTTCGCCGCAGTGCTGTCACTGGTCGCGAGTGGACTGATCCGTCCGGCCGACCGTGCGATACGCTCGGCACTGATCGACAAGCCACTACCGGCAATCCAGTTGCCGCCGCTGATCGAGGGCAAGCCGGGAATTGCGGGCGGATTCGGCGGCAAGCCGCGGCTGGTCAATGTCTTCGCCAGCTGGTGCCTGCCGTGCATCGCCGAGGCCAGGCAATTGCTGCGGCTCAAGGCGGCGGGCGTGGAGATCGACGGCGTGGCGACCGCCGACACGCCGGAGGCGATGGCGGCGTTCCTGGCGCAGAATGGCGATCCCTATGCGCGGATCGGCGACGACCGGAACCGCAAGGTGCAATTCTCGCTTGGCTCGGCGGGGGTGCCGGAGACGTTCGTGATCGATGCGCGCGGGCGGATCGTGATGCAGCATATCGGCGATATCCGCGAGGATGACGTGCCCAAGCTGCTCGCGGCGCTGGGGATGGCGAAGTGAGGCGGCTTGTAGTGCTTGCGCTGATCGTCGCCGCGCCGGCGCTCGCCGACTCGAGCCTGCCGCCAGCCAGGCTCGCTTACACCCAGCTTGCCGACCCGGCCAAGGAGGCCCGGGCCAAGGCGCTGATGGAGAAATTGCGCTGTCTGGTCTGCCAGGGGCAGTCGATCGCCGATAGCGATGCCGAAATGGCGGGCGACATGCGCGCGATGGTGCGGCAGCGGATCCAAGCGGGGGAGACGCCCGATCAGGTCCAGAAGTGGCTGATCCAGCGTTACGGCGATTATGTGAGCTACGATCCGCCGCTGAGCTGGGTGACCGCCCCCTTGTGGATCGCGCCGCTGCTGCTGCTCGGGCTGGGGCTGCTACTGAGTGCCCGCGTGTTCCGGAGGGGCAAAAGATGATGGGCTGGGCGATGCTCGCGCTGGTGGCGCTGGCCGCGGCGATCCTGCTGGCGGTCACGCGCTTCCCGCGGCGGCTATGGACGGTTGCGGCGACCGGGGTGATGCTCGGCGCGGCGGGCTATGCGTGGCAGGGCAGCCCGACGCTGGCGGGGCATCCGGTGTCGGTCGAGAACCGCGCGGGGCAGATCGATACCGAGCTCGCGGCGCTGCGCGAGGCGATGTTCGGCAAGTATGGCACCTATGTCTACAGCTACGCGACCGCAGCGGATTCGATGACGCGCGGCGGGCGGTCCGATCTCGCCACGGCGGTGTGGCTGGGGGCGGTGCGCAAGGTGCCCGGTGATCCGGCGCTGTGGACCGGGCTGGGCATGGCGCTTGCCGAGCATGACGGCAATCAGGTCTCGCCCGCATCCAAGCTGGCGTTCGACAAGGCGATGGCGCTGCACTCGCGGCATCCGGGCCCGCCCTTCTTCTACGGGCTGGCGTTGGTCCGCGCCGGCAAGTTCGCCGAGGCACGGCCGTATTGGGCGAAGGCGGTCGAGCTGGCGCCGGAGAAGATTAGCTATCGCGACGATTTGCGTGTGCGGCTGTTCCTGCTTGATCGGTTGCTGGCTTCGCAGGGGCAGGCGGGGGCGCAGCAGCAGCCCGCGCCCGCCCCCGTGGAGAATTAGGCCCAGGCTTCGAACGGTAGGTCGAGGTCGTCGGCGACGGCCTTGAACGCGATCTTGCCCTTGTAGACGTTAAGGCCGTTGGCGAGGTGCTTGTCGGCCTTCATCGCGGCTTCGGCGCCGAGGTTCGCCAGGCGCAGCACGAACGGTAGCGTCGCATTGTTGAGCGCGAAGGCCGAAGTGCGGGCGACTGCGCCGGGCATGTTGGCGACGCAATAATGGATTACGCCATCGACTTCGTAGACCGGATCGTCATGCGTCGTGGCGTGGCTGGTCTCGAAGCAGCCGCCCTGATCGATCGCGATATCGACCAGCACCGAGCCGCGCATCATCGTCTTGAGCATGTCGCGCGTGACCAGCTTAGGCGCCGCGGCGCCGGGGACGAGGACCGCGCCGATCACGACCTGCGAGGTTTTTACGGCCTCGGCGATCGCCGCCTTGCTGGCGTAAGCGGTCTTGATCTGGCTGCCGAAATGCATGTCGAGTTCGGCCAGACGCTCGTTGCTAATGTCGTAGATCGTCACATCGGCGCGCTGGCCGGTGGCCATCTGCGCGGCGTTGATGCCCGAGACGCCCCCGCCGAGGATCGCGACCTTGCACGGTGCCACGCCGGGAACGCCGCCGAGCAGTTCGCCGCGGCCGCCTTGCTCCTTTTCGAGATAGTGCGACGCCACCTGGATCGACATGCGGCCGGCGACTTCGCTCATCGGCTTGAGCAGCGGCAGCGCGCCCGAGTTGGACGTGACCGTCTCATAGGCGATGCACGTGGCGCCCGAGGCCATCAGGCCTTCCGCCTGGGGCTTGTCCGCAGCCAGGTGGAGATAAGTGAAGAGCAAATGGCGCGGCTCGAGCATCGCGATCTCGCTTGCCTGCGGCTCCTTGACCTTCACGATCATGTCCGATCCGGCGAACACGGCCTCGGCATCGGGCGCGATCTTGGCGCCGACGGCGGTGTAGGCCTCATCGTTGAAATCGATGCCCATACCAGCCTGGGTCTCGACCAGCACTTCATGGCCGGCATGCACCAGTTCGGCGACGGACGCGGGGGTCAGGCCGACACGATATTCATGATTCTTGATTTCCTTGGGAACGCCGACACGCATTGCATCTCTCCTCGAATTTGTGAGGCGTAAATATCAGAAGCAAGAACGTGAATCCCTGCAAAGTCGGGTCCAGCGACAGGCGTGATTTGCATAATTATGTGCAATCAAGTGGCAAAGCCGGCTAATCATGCAAAATGGACAGAATCGACGCGGCTATTCTCAAGCAGCTTGCCGCCGATGCGCGGGCACCGGTGAGCGCAGTCGCCGCGGAGGTCGGGCTCTCGCAATCGGCATGCACGCGGCGGATCCAGGCGCTGGAGGCATCAGGCTATATCCGGGCCTATGGTGCACGGCTCGGCCGCCGCAAGCTGGGATTTCACATCACCGCGCTGGTCGATATCACGCTGGGCACCCAGATCGAGGAGGATCTCGCCCGGTTCGAAGCGGCGGTGTCGGCGATCGACGGTGTGGTCGAATGCGCCCTGGTATCGGGAGGGCAGGATTACCGGCTCAAGATCCTCGCGCGCGATTTGGACGATTACGAACGGCTCCACCGCGAGCATCTGGGGCGGTTGCCTGGCGTCGTGACGATCAACTCGAGCTTCGTGCTGCGCGCCGTGCCGACTCGCAGCGAAGCCGACGCATTGTTCGCGGCGCGATAGTGCGATCGACTCTACATTTCGAAGCAAGAAGGGATCGCGGAACCAACCCACGCCACGGCCATTCTGTCTCCGCAACGAGGTCCGTTGCTACGGCATGCTGCAAATGCTAACTGCGCGCGTTCCAAAGCCAGTCGAGAACCCAAGGTCTCCATGACCAACCCAATATTCTCCGCAGCGCGACAGCCCCAGTGACAGCCGCAACAGTCGAACCAGCGCAGGATGCCGCGGTTCACCACGACGATGCTGGCCACGGCCATCATCCGAAGGGCTCGATCCATGCGCTCGCTCTGGGCGCAGTGGGCGTCGTCTATGGCGATATCGGCACCTCACCGCTGTATGCGATGAAAGAAACCTTCGTCGGGCATCACCCGCTGGCAGTGGACCTCGTCCACGTCTTCGGCGTGGTCAGCCTGATGTTCTGGTCGCTGCTGATCATCGTCACCGGCAAATATATCTTCCTGACGATGCGTGCGGATAATAAGGGCGAGGGCGGCAGCCTGGCGCTGCTTGCGCTGATCCAGCGCAAGACCGGCGCGGGACCGGGGCGATGGAGCCACGGGCTGGTGATGCTCGGCGTGCTGGCGACGGCCCTGTTCTTCGGCGATTGCATGATCACACCGGCGATCTCGGTGCTCTCGGCAGTTGAAGGTCTGGTCGTCGTTCAGGAGGGCTTCGCGCCCTATGTGCTGCCGATCGCCGCGGCGATCCTGATCGGATTGTTCGTGATCCAGGCGCGGGGCACCGACATTCTCGGCAAGTTCTTCGGCCCGATCATGCTGGTCTATTTCCTGACCCTGGCGGTGCTGGGGCTGAACAGCATCCTCCAGCGGCCCGACGTGCTCCAGGCGTTCAATCCGATCTGGGGCGTGCGTTTCTTCGAGGCTGACCCCAAGCTGGCTTTTCTCGCTCTGGGCTCGGTCGTGCTGGCATTGACCGGTGCCGAGGCGCTTTATGCCGATATGGGGCATTTCGGGCGCAAGCCGATCCAGCTCGCCTGGGTGGGGCTGGTGCTGCCGGCGCTGATGCTCAACTATCTGGGGCAGGGCGCGCTGATGCTGCGTGACCCCAGCGCGGCGAACAATCCGTTTTTCATGCTGGCGAGCGAAGGCTGGCGGCTGCCGCTGGTGATCCTGGCGACGATGGCGACGATCATCGCCAGCCAGGCGGTTATCACGGGTGCGTTTTCGGTCTGCCAGCAGGCGGTGCAGCTTGGGCTGATGCCGCGGCTGCGGATCAACCACACATCGGCTTCGGCGCTGGGGCAGATCTATCTGCCTTCGGTGAATTGGGCGCTGATGGTGATGGTGCTGCTGCTCGTCTTCACCTTCGGCGAATCCTCGAACCTCGCCGCGGCTTATGGCATCGCCGTGACCGGCACGATGTTCATCACCACCTGCATGCTGCTCGTGCTGGTGCGGCGCGTATGGCATTGGCCGCGGACCGTCTCGGTCGCGGTGGTTCTGGTCTTCTTCCTGTTCGACGGAGCCTATTTCGCTTCGAACGTCACCAAGATCCCCGATGGCGGCTGGTTCCCGCTGCTGATCGGGCTGATCGCCTTCACGCTGCTGACGACTTGGGCGAAGGGCCGCCAGCTGATGATCGCGCGGCTTCGCGAAAGCGCGATGCCGATCAAGATCTTCATCGAATCGGCGGCCAATTCGGCCAGCCGCGTGCCCGGCACCGCAGTGTTCATGACCTCGACGCCCGATGGCGTGCCGCACGCGCTGCTCCACAATCTCAAGCACAACAAGGTGCTGCACGAGCGCGTGATCCTGCTCACCGTGAAGATCGCGGACGAGCCCTATATCGAAGACGAGAACCGGATGAAGATCGAGGATCTCGGCAAGGGCTTCCACCGGATGGTGATCAAATACGGCTTCATGCAGGATGCCGACGTGCCGTCTGCGCTCAAGCAGGTCTCGGCATGCGGTGCGCAGTTCAAGATGATGGACACCAGCTTCTTCCTGGCGCGCCAGACGCTTCTGCCCTCCGCCAAGCCGGGGATGATGATCTGGCGCGAGAAGCTGTTCGCCTGGATGCTCAGGAATGCGGAAAGCGCGATGGAATTCTTCCGGCTGCCGACCAATCGCGTGGTCGAGCTGGGGAGCCAGGTGGAAATTTGAGCGACGCGACGGTGAGCGGTTCGAAGCCCGCCCCAATCATCGTCACCGCGCTGTTCGGCCGGCAGGACCAGGCATGGTTCAATGCCCTGCGCCGCGAGCATTACCCACCTGAGCGCAATGTCATCGATGCGCATCTGACGCTGTTCCACCATCTGCCACCTTCGGTGACCGACGAGCTCAAGCACCGGCTGACGCAGGAGACGCGTGGGGTGCGGGCACCCATGGCGCGGGTGTCGGGGCTGATGCATCTCGGCCGCGGCGCCGCATATCGGATCGAAGCGCCGGCGCTGGATGCTATCCGTAGCGGGCTGAGCGAAGCCTTTGCCGGCTTGCTCACGCCGCAGGACGCGGTCCGCTGGCGGCCCCATGTAACCATTCAAAACAAGGTGACGCCCAGCCTCGCCAAGTTCGTGCTGGCCCAGCTTTCGAAGGATTTCGTGCCCCGCGAAGTCGAGATCGCCGGGCTGGCGGCATGGCATTATCGCGGCGGGCCGTGGGAGCCGCTTTCGCGGCACATGTTCGCTTGACCGCCGCGCAACCCCAAACTATGCCGCGCCCTCCCGAAGTGGTCGCCTTCCTGGCGGAGTAGCTCAGTTGGTTAGAGCACGGGAATCATAATCCTGGGGTCGGGGGTTCAAGTCCCTCCTCCGCTACCACTTCTTTCCGGCACTTCCCTCTGCAGCGCGGATCGTCATGATGCCCCCGAAACGAATCGGGGGCGGGGCATGGCTGGATTGAACAGGCGCGAGATCCTTGCCGTGCTGGCGACGATCGGCGCGGGTGGGCCGGCGATCGCGCTGACACGGGCAGGTCCTGTGCAGGAGCGGCTGCCCTGGGCGAAGTTTCGCGTCACGCCGGACTATCCCAGGCTGGTGAGCGCCGTCCGCACGATGAAGGCCAATGCCAGCGCCGCGAGCCCAGACAGCTGGCTGTTCTGGGCGGGCATCCATCAAAGCCATTGCCCGCACGGCAAGGATTATTTCCTCGCCTGGCACCGCGGATATTTGTCGCTGTTCGAGCAGCAGCTGCGCAAGGCGGCGGGCTCGACCAGCCTGCGCCTGCCTTATTGGGACTATTTCGCCGACCCTAAGGTGCCCGCCGAGCTTACCGACGGCAATGCGGCGACCAATCCGCTGTTCGAGACGCGCAAGGGCAGCGAAGTGGGCAAGGCGCTGGTCTATGCCGCATTTGGCAGCGACGTGACGGGATTCGAGCGCGGCGTGAAGAACTGCTTCGAGGCGAATGTCGAGGCGTTCCACAACAATGTGCATAATTTGATCGGCGGGCGGATGGCGACGATGCAATCGCCGCAGGACCTGATCTTCTGGATGCACCATGCGAATATAGACCGGCTGTGGACCGCCTGGGCGCTGGCGGGACGGGGACGGCAAATGCCTGCGCCGGGAACGCCATATTGGGGCGGTCAGCTGGATTATGCGGCGGGGTTGAGCGTGAAGCGCGCCGAGACGATGACGCCCGAGGTGCTGGGCTATCGCTATGCCAATCTCAGGATGCCGGTGCTTGAGGCGAGCAATGCCGACAGCGCCACCGCGACGGCGCCCTCCGGCGGAATGAAGGTCAAGGTGCCGACCAGCATATTGGGCGAGCGCGGTGCGCGGGTGACGGTGCCCGAGCCGCCGCTCGTCGGAGCGCCGCCACCGCCCCCTGTTGCTGCCGCCGCGCCGGCCCCGGCTGCTGCTGCCCCGGCGCCCGCCGCTGCCGCGCCCATCCCGTTCCGCGGGATATGGCTGGGGCGCGAATCGCGATCGATCCGCATGCCGCTGCGCCGCGGGGAGGAAATGCCGCCCGGCCACGATCATGGCGGCGGAACCGAGCTGAGCGTCGTGCTCGATGCCGTGACGCTGACCCAGGCAGGCGAGAGCGGCGGCTATTTCTACAAATTGTACCTCGATCTCGACGATCTGGATTATGACCAGCTACCCGGCGAAGACCGGCTGCTCGGCACTGTCGGCCCGTTCCAGATCGCGGCGGCGCTGAGCCATGCCGAAGGGGGCAAAGCGCGGATCGAGCTGCCTGCCGCCGATATCGTCCGCGGGCTGGCCGAGGGCCGCGATCCGGAGGAACTGGGCGTGACGTTCGTGCGGGTGGATGCGGGGCGGGCGCCGGGTGGATCGGTGATCAGCATCGACCGCGTCGAGTTTCGCGGGCGGCTAGGCTAAGGCGGCGAGCACCTGCGCGTAGAGCCAATCCTTGTCCGAGACGCTGGCGAAGCTGTGGCTGTCGCTGTCGAGCGTCTCGACATGGACGCGGGCGCGGGCGGCTTCGAAGGCTGGGCCCTTGAAGGCATCGGCGAAGGCGATCGCGGTATTGTCGCCCTTGGCGAGGAGGATCGTGGTTTGGGGCACATCGGTAAGCGCGGCCGCCAGGCGCGCGGCGAGGGTCTCGGGTGCTTGAGACTGTTTCTTCGATGCCTTGGCCAGACCTTTGAATATCTTGGCGACATTGACCCCGCCGCTCAGCAGCCGGAGCCATTCGCGGGGGTTGCGCAGCTTCTCGGCGTAATGCGAGCGGATTGCCGCGGCGGGGGGCATGTCGTCGGTCGATTCGATTGTCCAGGGATTGGCCAGGAGCAAAGCGTCGACGCTCGCCTGACGGTGGAAGAAGGCAAGCGACGTAGCGGCGTCGCAATTGCCGTAGCCGAGAATGCGGGTGACTCCGGCTTCGCGGCGGAAGGTGGCCGCCGCCAGGATGATATCACCTCCGGCGCTTTCGAACCCGCGATTTTCTCCCGCCGAATCGCCGATGCCGCGGCGATCGAAGCGGAAGACGGGGTAGCCGGCCTCGGCAACGCGCGCGGCGAGCATGGCCATGCCGCGGTGCGCACCGGCGCGAACTTCGTTGCCGCCCGAGACGATCAGCAGCCCGGTGGTGCCCGGCGCTTCATCGAGCGTGCCCATGAGCAATTCATTGGCGCAATGGAAGGGGATCAGCTTTCGCATGCGCCGATCCATGTGACGATATCGTCGGCGAGCAGATCGGCGAGGACGGGATCATTGTCGGGCTCAGCGCGGCGCCACAGGGGGGCACCGGGGACCTTGAGGTCGGCTGGCTTGGCATCGGTTTCGTGGCGGACGATGCGCGCCTCGGGGGTGGTGGCGCTTTCCAGTTCGGCGAGCAGAGCGGGACTCAGGCGATTGCCGCCGAAATCCTCGCCGCCTCCGGCCTGGCGCATGCGATTGAGCTCGCGGAGCAATTCGCTGCCCTGTTGCGGAGCGAAATGCCAGCGGGCCTTGCGCTCGCCCGCGTCGAGCAGCGCGCCGCTGCGGATCGCCAGCGCATAATCGCCGGGTAAAGCGGAAAGCGCCGCGCGCATCGCAGCAAGCGTGGCGGCTTCGGTGGGGACGAGGCTCTCGCCCTGGCCGGGCACGTCGGGAAGTATGCTGGCGATGCCGCGCTCCGCCAGTGCGCGGAGCAGAGTCACCACGAACGTTCGCGTGCGGTTGGCTTCCTCGAACAGCGGTAGCGTCGCTATCACGACCGGGCCGGTGGCGGGCCCAAAGCGAAGCATCGCTTCGCGACCGCCTTCCCAGTCGTAATGATCGATCATCCGAGCGCCTTGGACTGGGCGAAGCGAGTCAGCGCGCCGAAGGTCTCAAGCATCTCGCCATCGACTTCGTCATCCTCGATCAGGATGCCGAGCCGGTCTTCGAGTTCGGTGAGCACGCCGGCGACCGCAAGCGAATCGAGCTCGGGCAATGCGCCGAACAGCGGCGTGCTTTCGCGAAATGCGGCGGCGCGCTCGGCGCTCAGCCCCAGGACGTCGCGCAGCACTGCGCGGACGGCATTTTCTACTTCGAGCGACCCATCGGCCTGCACTGGACAACCCCCTGCGATAATTTTTGAAGGCCGTAAGGGTATGAGAAGGCCCTGCCAAGTATAAGGGTAGCAAGATGATGCCGCTCGATCCCGTTCCGCAGCCGCTGGACGCGCTCACTTTGCGTGGGCGCGGGGATGCCCTGGCGCTGGAAGACAAGGCTGGAACGCTGACTTATGCCGAGCTGGAATCGGCGGTCGGCGGCATGGCGCACTGGCTTTCGCGGCTGGGGCTGGGGCCGGGCGAGCGGGTGGCGACGTGGCTGCCAAAGACGCGGACGGCGTGCCTGATGCCGCTGGCGGCGGTACGCGCCGGGCTGGTGCACGTACCCGTCAATCCGGTGCTCAAGCGCGCGCAGGTGGCACATATCCTCGCCGATAGCGGGGCGCGGCTGCTGGTGACGCAGAGCGCGCGAACCGCAGCGCTGGAAGCCGGCGATGTACCGGCGGACTGCCGCGTGGCGACCGAGGAGGAACTGGTTTCCTCCGATGTGCTGCCGGTCTCGCAGGCGGATACCGATGCGCTGGCGGCGATTCTCTATACCTCCGGATCGACGGGCAAGCCCAAGGGCGTGATGCTCAGCCATGCCAATTTATGGCTCGGCGCCATCAGCGTGGCACATTATCTTGAGATCAATTCTGAAGATCGCGTACTAGCGGTGCTGCCGCTCAGCTTCGATTATGGGCAGAACCAGCTATTCTCGACCTGGGCCGCGGGCGGGCGCGTGGTGCCTCTGGATTACCTGACCGCGCGCGATGTCGTGAAGGCAGTCGAGCGCTTCGGGGCGACTTCGCTGGCCGGGGTGCCGCCGCTTTGGGTGCAGCTGCTCGAAGCCGAATGGCCCGCGGAAACCGCGGCGCGGCTCCAGCGGCTGACCAATTCGGGCGGGGCGCTGACGCGAGGCATGGTCAAGGGCCTCCGCGAGCGTTTCTCGCAGGCGCGGCTCTATCCGATGTATGGGCTGACCGAGGCGTTTCGCTCGACTTACCTTTCGCCCGAGCTAGTCGATGCGCACCCCGATTCGATTGGGCGGGCGATACCCTTTGCCGAAGTGCTGGTGGTCGGCCCCGACGGGCAACGCGCCAGCCAGGGGGAGCTGGTCCATGCCGGGCCGCTGGTAGCGCAGGGCTATTGGCGGGATGCCGAGCGGACCGCCCAGCGCTTCCGTCCTGCGCCCGAATTCGCCACAAGCGGCGGTATGGCGGTGTGGTCGGGCGATACGGTGAGCGAGGACGAGCAGGGCCTGCTGCGCTTCGTTGGGCGCGACGACGAGATGATCAAGTCGGCCGGCAACCGCATCAGCCCCACCGAAATCGAAGAAGCGGTGCTCGCCGGGGACGAGGCGGCGGAGGCGGCGGCGTTCGGCGTGCCCGACGCACGGCTTGGGCAGATCATCGTGGTCGTGGTGCGCGGTGATGCCGAGCGCGAGCACGATCTGCGCGAGCGGATGCGGCGCGAGCTGCCGAGCTTCATGCAACCAGCGCGCTATGACTGGAGAGTGGAATTGCCGCGAAACGCCAATGGCAAGCTCGACCGCTCGGCGCTGAAGGCGGAGTTGGCGTCGTGAGGCCCTTCGGCCCGATCCCGCCCGAGTTTGCCGGGCTGAGCGCGCTGCCTTGGCTCGACGAGGCTACGCCGCTTTACGTCTATGATTTCGCAATCGTGGAGGCGCGGATCGCTCGGCTGCGCGCGGCGATGCCGCCGCAACTTGGCCTGCATTACGCGATCAAGGCCAATCCGATGCCGGAGTTGCTCGCGGCGATCGCGCCGCTGGTTGACGGCATGGATGTGGCTTCGGCGGGCGAGATGGAGCGGGGGCTTGGCGTCAAGCCTGCGGACGCGATCAGCTTTGCCGGGCCGGGCAAGCGCGATGCCGAGCTCGAGGCGGCAATCCGCGCGGGCGTGACGCTGCATCTCGAATCGGAAGGCGAGGCCGAGCGGGCATTGGCAATCGCCGAGCGTCTCGGAAGCGTGCCGCGTCTAGCGGTGCGCGTGAACCCCGATTACGAGCTTCGCGGCTCGGGGATGAAGATGGGCGGGCGGCCGTCGCCTTTTGGAATAGATGCCGGGCGAGTGCCGGCGCTGGTGAAGCGAATCCTCGCGGCGGAGGCCGATTGGCGCGGTTTTCATATCTTTGCCGGGTCGCAGTCGCTCGATACCGCGGCGATCATCGAGACCCAGGCGGCAACGCTGGCGCTCGCGGCGCGATTGGTGGACGAATCCGGCGTCACGGCGCCGCTGGTCAATATCGGCGGCGGCTTCGGCATCCCCTATTTCCCCGGCGACGAGCCGGTCGAGCTGGCCGCGATCGGCGATGCGCTGGGTGGCGAATTGGCCCGATACGATCTGAACGTAGCCATCGAACTGGGCCGTTTTCTCGTCGGCGAGGCCGGGGTGTATCTGGCGCGCGTGGTCGATCGTAAGGAAAGCCAGGGGGAGACCTTCCTGGTGGTCGATGGGGGGCTCAACCATCATCTCGCCGCGACCGGCAATTTCGGCACCGTAGTGAAGCGCAATTATCCGGTCGCGGTGGCACACCGGATGCAGGACCCTGCTGAGGAAACCGTGACGGTGGTGGGGCCGCTCTGCACCCCGCTTGATCGGCTGGCCGACAAGGTCGCGCTTCCGCGCGCCGATGTCGGTGACGTCATCGCCATTTTCGCATCAGGCGCATATGGCGCCAGCGCCTCACCAGGCGCCTTTTTGGGACATGGCCCGGTTCGGGCAATGCTGGTCCGCAGGTCCTAGGATTTCCGGCAGATTTCTGCCGAAACCAGTCAGTTACTAACCCGATGTTTACCTGTTCCTCGCATAGCTGAGCCTGACCCAGCCGGGTTTGCAGCCGAGACGTCAGCTGCTTTTTCCCCGGCCGGAGAGGAGCTCTAGCATGCGTTTCACCTCCGTTGGCAGGGCATTGATTGCCCCCGTACTCGCCGCGGTACTCTTGTCGGGTTGCGTCGGCGGAAGTCGTCCCGAGCTGCCGCCCGCTAGCGCGGTGGCGAGCCGCGAGACCCCGAGCGAAGAATATATCATCGGTCCGATGGACCAGCTCAACATCTTCGTCTGGCGCAATGCCGAGTTGTCGACCAAGGTTCAGGTGCGCCCCGATGGCCGCATCACCGTTCCGCTGATCAACGACATGCCCGCGGTGGGGAAGACCCCAGCGATGCTGGCGGACGACCTGAAATACGCGCTCGGCGAGTATATCAAGGATCCGATCGTATCGGTGATCGTCGAGAATTTCTCGGGCACCTATAGCCAGCAGGTCCGCGTCGTCGGCGCTACCGAAAAGCCGGCTTCGATCCCTTATCGCGCCAATATGAGCGCGCTCGATGCGATGATCGCCGTGGGCGGCCTGAGCGAATTCGCTTCGGGCAATCGCGCACGGCTGGTCCGCGTCGATCGGGCGAGCGGACGTCAGCGCGAATATAAGGTGCGCCTGGGCGATCTGCTCAAGGGCGACATTTCCGCCAATGTGAAGCTCGAGCCGGGTGATGTCCTCATCATCCCGCAGAGCATGTTTTAAGGGGCCGCCAGAGGATGGGTAGTCTCTTCGACGAACTGCGCGCTGCGCTCCACGCCGTTTGGATGCGGCGCTGGGTCGCGCTGGCCGTGGCCTGGGGGCTTTGCCTCGCAGGCTGGCTGGTCGTGTCGCAGATGCCGAACAATTATGAATCGCGGGCGCGCATCTTCGTCCAGCTGCGCCAGATCCTGCCGGGCGCGGATGGCACTAACCAGGCCGCGCAGCAGCGCGACATCGATCGGGTTCGCCAGACGCTGACCAGCGCGGTCAATCTCGAAAAGGTGGTGCGCGGCACCGATCTGGCCCGCACCGTCGCCACCGATCGCGATATCGCCGATCGGATCGCCGGCCTGCAAAAGGCAATCAAGCTGACCGCGCAGGCGGACAATCTGTTTGAAATCACCGTGACTGCGCCCAACGGCAAGCTTGCCAAGCAGATCGCACAGAAGCTGATCGACATCTTCGTTGAGGGCAATCTGGCGGACAATCGCGACGCCAGCAGCCAATCGATGCAGTTCCTCGACGCGCAGCTCGACGCGCGCCAGAAGCAGCTTCAGGAAGCCGAGGCCAAGAAGGCTGATTTCCAGGCGCGCTATCTCGGCTCGCTGCCGGGCACGGGTTCGCTCAACGATCGTATCTCGGCGGCACGGACGCAGCTTTCGCAGATCCAGTCCGATCTCGCGGCTGCGCAGAGCGGGCTCAATGCCGTCAACGCGCAGATGGCGGGGACTCCGGCCAATGTCGCGGGTGCGGGCGGCGGCGGCGTTGCCGGTCCGGCGCGTGCGCGGCTGCAGGCATTGCAGGGCCAGCTCGGCGAAGCGCGCTCGCGCGGCTGGACCGACAATCATCCCGACGTGATCGCACTGAAGAGCCAGCTTGCCCAGGCCACCGCTGCAGCGCGCGGCGAGCCGATGTATGGCGGGGGCGGCGGTGCATCGTCCAATCCGCTCTATCTGAGCCTCAGGGCGATGCAGGCCGACAAGAGCGCATCGGTCGCAGCGCTGGTCCAGCGCAAGAACCAGATCGAAGGCGATCTCGCGGCGTTGGAATCGAAGATCGCCGGAGCTCCTGGCGTTGCCGCCGAGCAGGGGCAGATCGACCGCGAATATCAGGTCCTCAAGGACCAGTATGACAAATTGCTCAGCGACCGCGAGCAATTGAAGGTCACGAGTCAGGCGCAGTCGGTGTCGGATACGGTGAAGTTCAACGTCATCGATCCGCCGACCCAGCCGCGCAGCCCGACTTCGCCCAATCGTCCGCTGCTGCTGACCGCAGTGCTGATCGCAGGGCTTGGCGCGGGCGTGGCGGCGGCCTTCGCGCTCGCCAAGCTCAAGACGACCTTCTCGACCGCATCGAAGCTGGAAAAGGCTTCGGGCATGCCGGTGATCGGTTCGATCGGCGAAGTGCTGACCAGCGCGCAGATCGCGATGCGCCGCAAGAAACTGACTTTGTTCGCCGGCGGCATGGGCGCGCTCGGGCTGGCCTTTCTGGGGCTGGTCGGAGTCGAGTTCATCCAGCGTGGCATGGGGGCATAGGGCCGTGAACGATCATACCCCTCGCCGCTACAAGGGCACCTTGCTCGAACGGGCAGCGTCGCAATTCCACTATGCGCCGGTATTAAGCGATGATGCGCCCGCGGAGCCCATGGCTGCGCCGGCTCGCGTTGCTGAACCGGCTCGTGCGCCCGTGTCTCACCCCGGCGAAGGCCGGGCCCCAGTTGCCGAGATCGCTGCCCCGGAGCGTAGCGCCAGCCAGTTGGATCCTTCCGAGCCGAGCCCCGGCCTTCGCCGGGGAGTGGAGTTTGCCGAGCCCGCCAGCATCGCCATTCCCTCGCAGCGCACCGAAGGCCGCCGCTCGGCATCGATCGACCGCGCTGCGCTGCGCGCCGGCGGGATGATCGTGCCCGGCGGATCGATCACGCCGCTTGCCGAAGAATTTCGCATGGTGAAGCGCCAGTTGCTGCTCACCGCGCGCGCGGTCGCTGCAAAGGACACCGCCAAGGCCGCAGACCGCGCCCGTATGGTGCTGGTCTGCTCGGCCAATCCGGATGAGGGCAAGACCTTCTGCGCGATCAATTTGGCGCTCTCGATGGCGGCCGAGAAGGATGTCGAGATCCTGCTGGTCGATGCCGATTTCGCCAAGCCGGACATTCTCGAGCGGCTGGGCATCCCGGCCGGCCCCGGGCTGCTCGATGCGCTTTCGGGCGCAGTCGCCGATGTCGAAGAGTGCATCATCGACACCGATGTGCCGCAGCTCTCGGTGCTGCCCGCCGGTGCCAAGAGCCATAGCGACACCGAGTTGCTCGCCAGCGACCGCGCCCGCGCGATCCTCGACGGGCTGGCGCAGGCCGATCCGCGCCGCATCGTTATTTTCGATTCGCCCCCCGCGCTTGCTGCGTCGCCGGCTTCGGTGCTCGCTTCGCATGTGGGCCAGGTTCTCGTCGTGGTCCGTGCGGACCAGACCAGTGAAGGTGACCTTCGGGACACCGTGAGTGCCCTCGACGGGTGCGAGCATATCCAGCTCGTCCTCAATTCGGTCTCGTTCCAGCCAGGCGGACGCCGGTTCGGAAGCTATTATGGGGAGGCGGGCAAGTGACCCGGCTGATTTTTGCAACCGTTACGCTGGCCTGCGCCGTGGGCGTGGCCTCGCCCGCCGCTGCCCAGAAGGTGCGGCTTTCGCCTTATATCGAGGCGAGCCAAGTGGTCACCGCGGACCTGAGCGGCGGCGCGGGCGATGTGCTGACCTACTCGACCGTCGCCGTCGGCGTCGATGCATCGGTCCACACGCGCCGGATCGAAGTGCAAGCGAGCTACAAATATGAGCGGCGCTTCGATTATCAGAAGCCGCTCAACAAGGATCAGATGCATTCGGGCCTGGTTCGCGCCAAGGCCGCGATCGCGCCCGGCTTCAGCATCGAGGCCGGCGGCATCGCGACGCAGACGCGCTCGGACATCCGCGGCGATGCGTTGCTCACCAACCAGGGCAACAGCCGCAATTCGAGCCAGATCTATTCGGGCTATATCGGGCCAAACCTCGCCAGCCATATCGGGCCGATCTTCGCGAACGCAGCCTATCGCTTCGGGTATACCAAGGTCGAAGCACCAGGCGCGACGGGCGTTGCGCCCGGCCAGCCGCGGCTCGACGCCTTTGACGATTCGAAGGTCCATGTCGCCACCGCCAGCGTCGGCGTGAAATCGGGAACGGTGCTGCCGATCGGCCTCACCGCCAGCGCGTCGTACACCCGCGAGGATGCCGGCCAGCTCGACCAGCGCTACGAGGGCAAGTTCGGCCGCGTCGATGCGGTGCTGCCGATCGCGCAGGGCTTCGCGGTCGCCGGCGGCGTCGGATACGAGCAGATTGAGATCAGCCAGCGCGACGCGGTTCGCGATGTCGCCAACAATCCGGTGGTCGATGCCAATGGCCGCTTCGTGACGGCGCCCGGTTCGCCGCGCCGCATCGCCTATCAGATCGACGGCATGTTCTGGGATGCGGGCGTCATCTGGAAGCCCAGCCGCCGCACTTTCCTCGAGGCGCGCGTCGGCAAGCGTTATGGCTCGATGAGCTATACCGGCTCGCTCAACTATCAAATGGGTCCCGGCAGCGGCGTGCAGATCGGCGTGTATGACAGCGTCCAGACCTTCGGCCAGCAGACCAACGGTTCGCTGACGACGCTGCCGACCAGCTTCGTCACCACCACCGATCCCTTCGGCAACCAGTTCGGCGGCTGCATCTACGGGACCGTGGGAAGCGCCACCGGCGGCTGCCTCAACAGCGTCTTCGCATCGGCGGCGACTTCGGCTTACCGCTCGCGCGGCGTGACCGGGGTAGCGGTTATGAACCGCCGCGGCACGCGGATGGGCTTTGGCGGCGGCTATTCGCGCCGCACCTTCATCGCTCCCACGGGCACGCCCGGCTTCAATGTCAACGGCACGTCGGACCAGAGCTTCTACGGCCAGGTCTTCGCCTCAACCGATGTGGGCCGCAACGGATCGCTCTCGGGCAGTGCGTTCGGCAGCTATTACGAGACCGACATCGCGGGAGCCGACGGCGTAGTCGGCTGGGGCGCCAACACTGCTTATACACATCGCTTCGGACCTTTGGGGGCAACCGTTTCGGCGGGCGTCTTCGGGTTCGACAACAAGAATGCTGCAACGGGTGGCAGCAATACCGCCGCCCAGGCCCTGCTGGGCCTGCGGTACGGGTTCTAAGAGAGGCCAGAATGTACGACGATCATTACGGATTGACGGGACGGCCGTTCCAGCTGACCCCAGATCCCAAATTCTGGTTCGACACCGCCACGCACCGCAAGGCGATGGCCTATCTCGGCTATGGCCTGAGCCAGGGCGAAGGCTTTGTGGTGATCACGGGCGATCCCGGCGTGGGCAAGACCACCCTGATGGGGCATTTGCTCGGCGAAATCGACCAAGAGCGGCTCAACGTCATCAAGATCGTCTCATCGCAGTTGCGGCCCGAGGATCTGCTGCGGCTGGTCTGCGCGGGGCTCGAGATCCATGCGGGCGGGATGGAAAAGGCCGATATGCTCGCCGCGATCGAGCGCGGGCTGCACCAGGTCGCACGTTCGGGCCGCCGCACGCTGCTGGTGGTCGATGAAGCCCAAGCGCTGCCGATCGAGAGCCTGGAGGAGCTGCGCATGCTCTCCAATTTCCAGGCGGGCGGCTATCCGCTGCTCCAGATCTTCCTGCTCGGCCAGCCCGAGTTCCGCGTCGCTCTGGCAGATAAGCGCCTTGAGCAGTTGCGCCAGCGCGTGATCGCGATGCACCATCTCGAACCGATGGAAGCAGACGAAGTCGAACCCTATCTGATCCACCGCCTGTCGTGCGTCGGCTGGCGGGGCAAGCCGCGTTTCACCAACGATGCGGTGGCGGCGATGTATCGCTGGTCAAACGGTTCGCCGCGGTTGCTCAACCAGCTTGCCAGCCGCGTATTGCTGTTCGGCGCAGTCGAGCAGATCGAGACCTTTGGCGAGCTTGAGCTGGCGACGGTAATCGCCGATCTGCGCGGCGACACGCCCCTCTCGGGCTATGCGCCTGCAGCCGAGCCGGAACCGCTGGAGCTCCACGACATCGCACCGATGCCGATGGGCACGCCCGCGCCGCCCGAGCCTGCTCAGCCAAAGCCGATCCGCACTGCCGCGCCCGCAGGCGAGGACGCGATCGGGCAGCGCATCGCGCAGCTCGAAGCGCAGATCCGCGAACAGGACGAGGCGCTGCGCCGCGTGCTGGCCTTGCTGGTCGATTGGGTGGAATCGGGCGATACCGGGCGCCGTCCGGATCTGTCCGCGCTGCGTGGAAACGCGGCCTGACGATGGTCACTAACGCCCTCTCCGTCGATGTCGAGGACTGGTTCCAGGTCGGCGCGTTCGAGAATACGATCTCGCGCGCGGACTGGGACGGGCTCGAGCATCGCGTGGAGGCGAATACCGACGCAGTGCTGGCGCTGTTCGGCGAGAGCGGCGTGAAGGCGACGTTCTTCACGCTCGGCTGGGTGGCGAAGCGCTATCCGGCGCTGATCCGGCGCATCGCCGATGCGGGGCACGAAGTCGCCAGCCATGGCTGGGACCATAAGCGCGTATTCACGCTGAGCGCAGCGGAGTTCCGCGAGGACATCGACGCTGCGAAAAAGGCGCTCGAAGACGCGGCGGGCATTCATGTCACCGGCTATCGTGCGCCGAGCTTTTCGGTCGACCGCCGGACGCCCTGGGCGCATTCGGTGCTCGCCGAGGCCGGCTACACTTATTCCTCCAGCGTCGCGCCGATATCTCACGATCACTATGGCTGGCCCGACGCCCCCCGCGGCGCATTCAAGCCGGTCGAAGGCGCCGAACTGATCGAGCTTCCGATCACGATCGCGCAGTTTCTCGGCAAGGAGATCACCGCCGGCGGCGGATTCTTCCGGTTGCTACCGAGCCAAGTGACTCGCAATGCCGTGCGCGCCGCGAACGAGAATGCGCGCCCGGCGGTCTTCTATTTCCACCCCTGGGAGATCGATCCCGGCCAGCCGCGCGTGGCGGGGGCCCCGCTCAAGTCGCGGCTTCGTCATTATGCGCGGCTAAATGCCATGGCGGGCAAGCTGAAGACGCTGATCGGCAATCACCAATGGGGACGCATGGACAAGGTCGCGGCGGGCGAAGCGGAGAAATTGGCGTGAACGCGCCGATGCTCTCGCGCCCCGTCGGGCTGCGCGTCGCCGATCTCGACGATGCGATCGAACGGGCCCGGATCGGGGCATTCGTCCACGATCATGCCGAGGGCACACCCTTTCACTTGCCAGCCTGGAGCGTGGCGGTGGCGCGGGCCTGCGGGCATCAGAACCATTATCTGCTTGCCGAGGGTGGCAACGGCCAGCTTGTCGGCGTGATGCCGCTTACCGAAGTGCATTCGCCTTTGTTCGGGCGGGCTTTGGTCTCGTCGGCGTTCGGAGTGGGCGGGGGCATCCTGGCCGACAATCCGCGTGTCGCGGCCGACCTGGCCGGGAGAGCCTGGTCGCTGGCAGACAAATTGAGCTGCCCGGTGATGGAAGTGCGCGGCGGAGCGCATCCGGGTACCGAGTGGACGGTAGATACGAGTCGCTATCTCGGTTTCGTCCGCGATCTGGCGGAGGACGACGATGCCGAGCTGCTCGCCATCCCGCGCAAGCAGCGCGCCGAGGTTCGCAAATCGCTGGAGATCGAGTTCGAGATCGTGGTCGGCAGTGGCGAGCGTGAGCAGGCCGAGCATTATGCCGTCTATGCCGAATCGGTCCGTAATCTTGGTACGCCGGTCTTTCCCAAGCGTCTGTTTGCCGAGGTTCTGCGCGAGTTCGGTCAGTCCGCGAACGTGCTGGTCGTCCGTCACGGTGGCGCGGCGGTCGCGAGCGTGCTGAGCCTCTATTGGAACGGGACGGTCTATCCCTATTGGGGCGGCGGAACGCCCGAGGCGCGAGGCCTGCGCGCGAACGACCGCATGTATTTCGAACTGATGCGCCACGCCCGCATGCGCGGCTGCAAGCGGTTCGATTTCGGGCGATCGAAAACCGGGACCGGCCCTGCCGCGTTCAAGAAGAATTGGGGCTTCGAGCCCCAGCCGCTGACCTATTACGAGCGCGTGGCCGAAGGCGCTAAGGCGCGCGATGCGAGTCCGGCAAACCCGAAATACAGCCTGCAGGTCGCGCTCTGGAGCAAGCTGCCGCTTGCCGTGGCCAATCGCATGGGCCCGTGGATTTCGCGAGGCCTGGGCTGATGGGCGACATCCTTTTTCTTGCGCACCGCGTGCCGTATCCGCCCGATCGGGGCGACAAGATCCGTGGCTTCAACATCCTCAAATATCTCTCGTCCAAGAAGCGCGTGCACCTCATCGCATTCGCGGACGATCCCAAGGACTTGAAGCACAAATCGGGGCTGGCACCGTATACCGGCAACCGATCGATCATCTGGCGCGCGAAATCGCAGGCCAAGGCCGGATTGCAGGCGCTGCTCTCGCATCGGCCGGTTTCGCTGACCGCGTTCGACAATGATGCGCTGCGCCAGTCGGTCGAAGACATCCTCGCGCGGCATGCGATCGACACCATCTTCATTTTCTCGAGCCAGATGGCGCAATATCTGCCGGCCCGTCCGCACCAGCGCGTGATCATGGATTTCGTCGACATGGATTCGGCGAAGTTCGCAGCTTATGCCAAAAGCTCGAAGGGGCCCATGGGCTGGATGCTGAGCCGCGAGGCGCGGCTGCTGCTCCAGCACGAAAAGGCAATCGCCGCGCGCGCCGATGCCAGCCTGTTCGTCAGCGAGGCCGAAGCGAAACTGTTCCGCGACCGCACCGGCGCCGACCGCGTGCACGTCGTCGAGAACGGCATCGACACTGACTATTTCGATCCCTCGACGACATTCAAGCGCATCGACGCGATCGGATCGCTGATCGTGTTCACGGGTCAGATGGATTATCGCCCGAACGTGGAAGGCGTGACCTGGTTCGTCGAGACGATCCTGCCGCATATCCGGCTGGTCCATCCCGATGCCCGCTTCATGATCGTCGGCCGCAACCCGACCGACGCCGTCCGGGCGCTGGCCAAACAGCCGGGCGTGACCGTGGTCGGCGAAGTCGCCGATGTCCGCGGCTGGCTGGCCCAGGCAGCAGTGGTCGTCGCGCCGCTCAAGCTAGCGCGCGGCATTCAGAACAAGGTGCTCGAGGGCATGGCGATGGCGCGGCCGGTGGTCGCATCCGAAGCCGCCGCGACGGGCATCGATCATGGGGGAACGATTCGCGTGGGCTCGACCGTAGGCGAGATCGCCGAACATGTGACGCAATTGCTGTCGGATCCGCGCCAGGCTGCGGCGCTCGGCGATGCCGGGCGCAAGCAGGTGATGGATCATTATAGCTGGGCCGCGCGCCTTGCGCCGCTCGACGAAGTGCTCGGGCTGCCGCTACGCGACGCCAAGCAGCGCGATACTGCCCGCGCAACCGACGTGGTCAAGCCGCCCCGGCGGCGGAGCGCAGCATGACAGTTGCGGTTCCTGCCGGCGGGTTCGTACCCGCGCAGCGGTTGTTCGATGCGCGCTGGCAGCGCCATGCGGCATTGCTCGGCGCCACCTGGCTGGCGCTGCTGGCGATCTTCCACCGCGACACCGCCGATCTGGCGACGATCTATTGGACCAACACGACCTTTGGGCACTGCCTGTTCGTCGCGCCGGTCATTGCCTGGCTGGTATGGCAGCGGCGTAGCGAGCTGGCATTGGTGCCCCCACAGGGCTGGTGGCCCGGGCTGGCGCTGGTCGGCGCGGGGGGCTTCGCATGGTTGCTGGGGGATGCGGCGAGCGTCGCCCAGTTTCGCCATGTCGGGCTGGTGATGATGCTCCAGGGCGCGGTGGTGACGGTGCTCGGTCCGAACGTGGCCCGGGCCTTGCTCTTCCCGCTTTGCTACATGGCGTTCCTCATCCCCTTCGGCGATTTCCTCGAAGGGCCGCTGCAGGAAATCACCACGATGATGGTGATCCCATTGCTCCACATCACCGGCGTGCCGGCGGTGGTCGATGGCGTGCTGATCACCACCCCCAATGGCTTTTTCGAGATCGCCGAGGCGTGCTCGGGCTCGAAGTTCGTCATCGCGATGATCGCATACGGCGCGCTGGTGGCGAACGTCTGCTATGTTTCGTGGCGCAAGCGCGCAGCTTTCCTGGCGATGGCGCTGATCGTGCCGATCATTGCCAACGGCATTCGCGCCTGGGCGACGATCTATGCCGCGTGGTGGACTTCGGTCGAGCGCGCCACCGGCATGGACCATATCGTCTATGGCTGGTTCTTCTTCGCGCTGGTGATGGCAGTGGTGCTGGCGATCGGCTGGAAATGGTTCGATCGCGATCCCGATGCGGCCTGGTTCGATCCCACGCAGCTCCAGGCGGTGCCGGCGCGCCGGATCGAGGCGCCGATCGCCGCGCTGCTGGTGCTGACCGCCGCAAGCCTGTTCCTCGGCTGGTCGAGCCTCAACGCCGCCCGCGCGGCGCCATTGCCGGCGCGTGTCGAGCTTCCCGAAGTGCCCGGCTGGCAACGCACCGGACTCAGCACCCGCGCCGCATGGTCGCCTTATTATCCCGGCGCCGACCATTTCCTGCTCGGTCGCTATGCGGATACGCAGGGCAGGGCAGTTGACCTGGTCGTCGCGGTCTATGCCAATCAGCATGAGGGCAAGGAGCTAGTCGGCTTCGGGATCGGCGCGATCCGCGAGAACGACAAATGGGTGCGGATCGAAGGACTTGCGCGGCCTGATGGCGGCCAGGCGCTGCGCATGGTTGGCCCTGCCCGCGTCGAACGCGAGACTGTCACCTGGTACCGGGTCGGTGGGACACTGACCGGTAGCGCAAGCCGGGTGAAGCTGGCGACACTCAAGACCAAGCTGCTGGGCGGCAACCAGGCCGCAGCGGCAGTGCTGGTATCGGCCGAACAGGATGGCGGACGTGCCCATGGAGCGATTGAGGATTTCCTGCGCGCCCTGGGGCCGGTGGACGCGCTGGCCGATCGCATGACGGGCGCGCGCTAGGCTTGTAACTTCCCGTCATCCCCGCGAAAGCGGGGACCCAGAGTCACACGCGATATCGTTCCTGGCTCTGGGTCCCCGCTTTCGCGGGGATGACGATTAGAGTGGGGAAATCGCGCGCAAAATGTGCGGCATCGCAGGCCTTTATTACCCCGCCATGGCACGGCCAGTGGATCCCGCACGCATCGTCCAGATGAGCGACGCGCTGGCGCATCGCGGTCCGGACGGTTCGGGCGTGTGGACCACTGCGGGCGTCGGGCTCGGACACCGTCGGTTGGCGATCATCGACCTGGAGGGCGGCGTCCAGCCGATGGCGACCCCCGATCAGGGCCTCGTCGTCACCTACAATGGCGAGATCTACAATTTCCAGGATGTCCGCGCCGAGCTCGAGAAATTGGGCGCGCGCTTCCTCACCGACAGCGACACCGAAGTGCTGCTCCACGGCTGGCGCGCCTGGGGTCCGTCGATGCTTGACCGGCTGAACGGCATGTTCGCCTTCGCGCTGTACGACAGCGAGCGCCGCAGCCTGTTCCTCGTGCGTGATCGGTTCGGGGTGAAGCCGCTCCATTACGCGGAGCTTTCGGACGGGGCGGTGGCGTTTGCCTCCGAGCTCAAGGGCCTGCTCGCGCATCCGTTGTTCCGGCGGTCGCCCGATTTCCGCGCGGTCGAGGATTATATGGGTCTGGGCTATGTGCCCGACGATGCTTCGATGTTGCAGGGCGTGAAGAAGCTCCCCGCCGGGCATTTCCTGCTGCTCGAGCGCGGCAAGCCGGTGCCGCAGCCGGTGCGCTGGTTCGACGTGGATTTTTCGAAGCGCACTACCGGCAAGCAGAAGGACCTAGAGGCCGAACTGGTCGATCTGATGCGCACCGCCGTGCGCGCGCGGATGATCGCCGATGTGCCGCTCGGCGCATTCCTCTCGGGCGGGGTCGACAGCTCGGCAGTGGTCGCGCTGATGGCCGAGGCGAGCAAGGCCGCGGTCAAGAGCTGCACGATCGGCTTCGATGAGGCCGGATATGACGAGAGTTCGCACGCCAAGCTGATCGCCGAGCGTTTCGCGACCTCGCATCGCACCCGGACCGTCGCGGCGGACGATTATGCGCTGATCGATACTTTGGTCGCGGCGTTCGACGAGCCTTTCGCCGATGCCTCGGCGCTGCCCACCTACCGCGTCTGCGAATTGGCCCGCGAAAAGGTGACCGTGGCGCTGTCGGGCGACGGCGCGGACGAGGCGTTCGCCGGCTATCGCCGCTACAAATTTTTCGCCGGGGAAGAGCGCATCCGCGGCCTGTTCCCCGAGGACGTGCGCCACAAGCTGTTCGGTACGCTCGGGCGGCTATACCCCAAGGCCGATTGGGCGCCGCGCCCGTTTCGGGCCAAGACTACATTGCTAGCGCTCGCCGAAAATGGCGAATTCGCCTATCCCAAGGCCGTCGGCGTCACCACGCCCGCACTTCGCCAGCAATTATATTCCGACGCGGCAAAGAAAGCGCTGGGCGGGCACAATGCCGAGCAGCGCTACACCGACGCGATGCGCCGCGCGCCCGCCCGAGATGGGCTCGACCGCGCGCAATATGCCGATATCCAGCATTGGCTGCCGGGGGATATCCTGACCAAGGTCGATCGCACCAGCATGGCGGTAAGCCTGGAGGCACGCGAGCCGCTGCTCGACTATCGCCTTGTCCAATTCGCGGCGATGCTGCCGCCCGAGCTTCGCATCAAGGCCGGGCAGGGCAAGTGGCTGATGAAGAAGGCGCTCGAGCCCTATCTACCGCGCGAGATCCTCTATCGGCCGAAAATGGGCTTCGTGACGCCGATAAGCGCATGGTTCCGCAAGGCGCTGGCGGAGGACGCCGCGGCGCTGGCGCGGTCTAAGCTGCTGGCGTCGACCGGCTGGTTCGACCTCTCGGTGATCGAGAAGCTCGCCGCCGACCACAAGTCCGGCCGCGCCGAGCACGGCCGGACCCTGTGGCAATTGCTGATGCTCGAGCGGAGCCTGTCGCGGCTGTTCGCCTGAGGCCTAGTGCCAGATCGCCATGCCCGCGTGCAGCGTCAGCACCATCAGCGCGAGCGTCGAGAGGACGAACAGGCTGAAGCGGACCGCGACCTTGTTGAAGGTTGCCTGCACCAGGCTGTGGAGAACGCGCAGACCGACATAGACCCAGGCGACGGTTGCGTTCACGCCATCTCCTTGGCCGAGCAAGGCCAGCGCCAGCGCGACCGCATAGAAGAGCGTCGGCTGCTCGACCAAATGGATGTAATTGTGCGCGGGCCACTGCGCCTTTTCGTCGAGCATCGTGTCGAGCAGCCCAGGGCGGCCGCCGCGCGCCCTCGACATGTCGATCCCGGCTTTCTTGAGCGCGGGCAGGCGTATCGCCATCGTCCACACCAGCATGACGAGCGTCCAGGCGACCAGCGCCACCACGGGCGCAAGAATTTGGCTGTGCATCGGTTTCCCCTCCAATTCGAGGGCGAAGCTGCCGCAACCGGCGTGCAAACGCAACGGATGCCGCCGGGCGGCGCTTTTCAGCGATTGCTCAGGCTTTGCTCATGCCGCTCAGCCCCGGCCGGCACTAGGCCTCGATCTCAATCTCGAAAGGGCAAGACGGATGGCGAGCGAAGAAACATTGGGCGGGCAAGGCGTGAACCGTTGGCGGCTTGTGCGCTGGGGCGCGGCCGCGGCGCTGCTGACGGTGCCGGCAATCGCGATGCAGTTCACCACGGAAGTGAATTGGACGCCGAGCGATTTCGTCGCGATGGGCGGCATATTCGCGCTCGCGCTCGGGGCATATGAATTGCTGGCAAAGGCGGCCGGAAATGCTTCCTATCGCCTGGCATCGGCGCTGGCGATCCTCGGCATATTCCTGCTCGTCTGGATCAATCTCGCGGTCGGCATCATCGGCGACGAAGGCAATGACGCGAATTTGATGTTCCTCGCCGTGCCTGTGGTGGGGTTCGCAGGCGCAATGCTCGCCAAGTTCCGCGCAGCCGGAATGGCGCGGGCCTTGTTCGCGATGGCCGGCGTGCAGATGCTGATCGCCGCGATCGCAGTGGTGGCAGGGCTCGGCACGGACGGGCCGATCTGGCCCCGCGACGTGCTGGGCGTGACTGTGATCCTGACCGGGATCTGGCTGCTCTCCGGCGCGGTGTTCCGACACTCGGCGCGCTGATCGCCACCCATCAAACGGTTAAATGCGGGGATATCTCGCCCCTAGGAAAGGAATGTCAAAATGACTCTAGGCCGGGTTTTCGCGAGCGTGCTGCTCGCAGCCATACCGACGGCGGGGATCGCCCAGACCGCGGAGGTCACCGTCGCCCCTACCGTCCTGCTGGGCTATGCCGGCGCCTATCAGACCGAGGGCCCGCTGCTCACCGTGCGGTTCGGGCTCGACGGAGCCTTCACCGTCGCGCCCGGCGAGCAGGAACCACGCGCCTTGCAGGCGATCTCGGAGACCGAGTTCCGAGTTGAGGGCACTGCGATGCGCATCGTCTTCCACCCGAAAGACGGGAAGACCGACAGCATCACCGTCCATCGCGGTGAGCGCCAGCTGCACGGCACGCGCGTTTCCAAGTAACAAAAAAGGCCGGGGTTTGCGCCCCGGCCTTTCCCGTACGATCGCTTTCGCGATCAGTCCTTGAACAGCTTGGCCCAGGCGCGCTTGGCGCGGGTCTTCCAATGGCCGCGGTGATAGGCGTCCGATGCGAGCAGCGGCATGACCGAACCTGCCTCGGCGAACACCATCTGTTCGATGCCGGTGTTGACCTTGCCCCAGCTTGCGGCCTCCTGCAGCGTCGACGACGAGCAGGCACCGTCGCGAACGTCCGCCACGGTGATCTGGACCGCATATTTGTGTACAGCGACGTCTTCGTGACCGAGAATTTCGGCGCAGACGACGGTGTCCTGGATGAAGTTCTTGGGAACGCCGCCGCCGATCATCAGCAGCCCGGTGGTGCCGGCCTTGATCTTGATCTCGGTGAGCTCGCGGAAATCGGCGATCGCATCGAGCAGCAGATAGGGCTTGCCCGCCTTGGCGGCGTCGACCTGGTGCTTGACGAGGCCGAAGCCCGCCGACGAATCCACGAATGCCGGGCAGAAAATCGGCACGTCATGCTCATAAGCGAGCTTGACGAGGCTGTTGTCCTTCTTGCCATGCTCCATCAGATACTTGCCCATCTCGCGGATGAACGCGCGCGATGAATAGGCCTTGGGCTCGAGCGATTCGGCGATCTCGAAGATCGTGTGATCGACGTGCTGAAGCTCTTCCTCGTCGATATAGGTGTCATAGATGCGATCGATATAGAGCGAGCGCAGCGTGTCATCGTCGGGAATCTCGAGCGCCTGATAGTGCTTGTGGCC
Organism: Sphingomonas sp. AC522; assembly: GCF_979258125.1. NCBI lineage: Bacteria > Pseudomonadati > Pseudomonadota > Alphaproteobacteria > Sphingomonadales > Sphingomonadaceae > Sphingomonas > Sphingomonas sp. AC522. The sequence continues at coordinate 2,817,309 of NZ_OZ409836.1, read as the reverse complement.
AAGCCCCTCGAAGAAATCCATGTCGACGATGGTCGCGCCGGTGGCGACGATGCAGTCGACCATGTTCGAGCGGACCAGCTCGGCATAGAGGTCCATGCAGCCGCCCGCCGAAGTCGAGCCGGCGATGACGAGCACGACGGTGCAATCCGGATCGGCCAGCATCTGGTTGTAGATGTTGGTCGCGCGGCCCAGATCGCGGCTGGTGAAGCTCATATCGGCCATCGCATCGACGATCGGGCGTGCGTCGAAGCTGGTGATGTCGATATGCTTGACCTGCTTCGAAAGCAGCTCCGCCTTGCGGGTGTCGTTGGGTACGAGAGTGTCGGTCATTTGAAGTCCATCTTCACAGTACCGCCGTCATTCGAGGGGACGCGGAAACCCGTAAAAACAGCCGTCATCCCTGCGAAAGCCGGGATCTCAGGCCTCTCTCCCGCGCCTGTGGCACGAGATCCCGGCTTTCGCCGGGATGACGAGGAGGTGTTACAGCGTAACGACGTTCGACGGCAGCGCGCGTTCCTCTGCAGGCGCGTAGAGCGAGGCCATCGGTTCGTCTTCGACGATGACGGTCTCGTCAGAGCCGAAGCCGTTGAACGCAGTCCGCATCGCCGAGCCATAGGCGCCGAGCATGCCGATCTCGATATAGTCGCCGGCGCGGGTGTCCGCGGGAAGCGCGAACGGGCCGGTCATATGGTCGAGATCGTCGCAGGTCGGGCCGTAGAAGCTGAAGTCCATGTCACGCGTGTTCGATTCGGGCTCGCGCAAAAGGCGGACGGGGAAGCGCCAGCCGATATGCGCGGCATCGAACAGCGCGCCATAAGCGCCATCGTTGATGAACAACTCGTCGCCGCGGCGCTTTTCGACGCGGACGATCAGCGAGCTATATTCCGCGCACAGTGCCCGGCCGGGCTCGCACCACAGTTCCGACGAATAGCTGACGGGCAGCGATTCGAACGCGCGGTGGATCGTCTCGAAATAGAGCTCGAGCGGCGGAGGCTCCATGCCCGGATAGGTCGAGGGAAAGCCGCCGCCGACATCGACGACATCGACGGTTACCGCTGCCTCGACGATCGCGGCGCGAACGCGCTCCATCGCCTGGGCATAGGCATCGGGCGACATTGCCTGGCTGCCGACATGGAAGCAGATGCCGAGGGCATCGGCTGCCTGGCGCGCGGCCATCAGCAGATCCTTGGTTTCGCCCGGGATCGCCCCGAACTTTGATGCGAGGCTGAGCTTGGACATGTCCGAAGAGACGCGGATGCGCACGCACAGCGTCAGATCCTCGGCACCACGGGTGGCGCTGACGATCTTCTCCAGCTCCTCGAGGCTGTCGAGCGAGAAGACGCGGACGCCATGCTCGAAATAGGCCTGGTGGATCGCTTCCTCGGCCTTGACCGGGTGCATGAAGCAGAGCGTCGCCTCGGGCAAAGTACGCGAGACGAGGCGAACTTCGGCGATCGAGGCAACGTCGTAATGCGTGACGCCGCTATCCCACAGAATCTGCAGCAGATCGGGGGACGGATTCGCCTTCACGGCATACATCGAGCGACCCGGAAACTTCTCGACGAAGAAGCGGGCGGCACGCGATGCGGCATGCGGACGAACAAGCGTTACCGGCTGAACCGGTGCGCTCTTGGCGATGTCCACGGCAGCAGCCGTGGAACGGGCAGTCGCTAGCCCCAGCGCGCTATGATGCTTGTGCAATTCAAGGGACCTCCAAATGCCTTTCGGCAAGTCGTTGACAATTGCTGCCTTGCGGTTGGAAGTCCCATGGGGCAGCGGGAAGCGGGCATTTAGGGTCGCGTGACCCCCATGTAAAGCGATTCGATAACCCATGTTTTCTGGCGGGGATGAAGCGTGACGATTGTACGACAGCCAACCCGAGCCGGAGTGCGCGACGCTGCGGCGAAGGTCGCGGCGATATTGCCGCAAACCCCTTTGCTGACAGCGGAAATTCGCGGCGTGCCGGTGTCGTTCAAGGCCGAGTGCCTTCAGCCGATCGGCGCCTTCAAGATCCGCGGCGCATGGCATAGGCTGACCGCGCTCGACGCTGCATCGCGCGACAAGGGCGTGGTCGCCTTTTCGTCGGGCAATCATGCGCAGGGCGTGGCCTGGGCAGCAAAGCGGCTCGGCATCCCTGCCGTGATCGTGATGCCCGCCGATGCGCCCGCGGTGAAGCGCGAGTCGACGATGGCGATGGGGGCTGAAGTGGTCTCGTACGATCGGATGACCGAGAACCGCATCAAGATTGCCGCGCATCTGGCGCACGCGCGCGGCGCGGCTCTCGTGCCGCCGTTCGACGATCCCTGGATCATCGAGGGGCAGGGCAGTGCCGGAATCGAGGCGATGACCCAGATGGTCGAAGCGCGGCTGCCCGATCCCAGCCATGTCGTCACCCCCTGCGGCGGTGGCGGGCTTGCCGCGGGGCTGGCGCTGGCGCTGCCTGATGCTGAAGTGACGATCGTCGAGCCCGAGGGCTGGGACGATATGTGCCGCAGCCTGGAAGCGGGCTGGATCGAGCCGGTCGGCCCCAATCCGCCGCCTACGGCCTGCGATGCGCTGCAGACACTCGAACCCTCGCCGCTGACCTTCGATGTGCTCTCGCGGCGTGGGGCGCGGGGGCTGACGGTGAGCGAAGCCGAAGTCCGCACGGCGCAGCGTTGGGCCGCGGCCAAGCTGCGCGTGGTGGTCGAGCCCGGCGGCGCGGTCGCGCTGGCGGCGGTGCTGGCGGGCAAGGTCGAATTGAAGCCCGGGCTGCTGGTGATCCTCTCGGGCGGCAATGCCGATCCGGAGGCCTATGCCGCCGTGCTGAGCGGGTCCGACTGATGGCCACGCGGTTCGGCGCGGTGATCGCCAATTCGATGGGCGCCGTCGCCAAGGTGATCGGCTATGGCATGTATTATCTGCTGCGCATCATCTATCGCCGCCGCGACAAGATCATCGCCGGAGCGGTGCTCGCGGTGATCGTCGCGCTACTGGTCGTATGGTGGTTGCTGGCATGACTGATCCTACGCTCAGCCCCATCCTGCAGAGCATCGCCGTCGTCGCGATGTTCGCGCTTGTCTGGGGCGGCGCGCGGCTGCTCAAGACCGACCGCACCAAGGGCGTGCTGATGATGGTCTGCGCGCTCGTCATCCTTGGCAATCTGCTGATCTGGACTTTGTGACCGGCGTCCCCAGATAGCTGCCATGCTCAAATCCGCCGGCCCCGCACATCTGATCTACGGCACACCCGAATATGAAATGGTCGTGCCGGGCAGTTATGTGCTGTGCGCGGTCACCGGCGCGCGGATCGACTTGGACGACCTCAAATATTGGAGCGCCGAATTCCAGGAGGCCTATCTCAGTGCCGAGGAGGCGACCGCGGCGTTCGTGGCGGGCGGGGCTGGGAATATTCTGAAGTAGGCTCATCCCAGCTTTCGCCGGGATGACGGGCTGTCACCGGATCGGCGAGTTCGGATCGAGCCGCATGTCGAGATATTTGTCCACCGATCCCATCAGCTGCTCCATCTCGTGCTCGAAGAAGTGGTTCGCGCCCGGGATGGTGTCGTGGTGGATCGTGATGTGGCGCTGGGTGCGCAGCTTGTCGACGAGCTTCTGGACCGCACCCGGCGTGACGACTTCGTCATTCTCGCCTTGGATGATGATACCCGAGGAGGGGCAGGGCGCGAGGAAGGTGAAGTCGAACATGTTGGCCGGCGGTGCCACCGAGATGAAGCCGCGAATCTCTGGGCGGCGCATCAGCAGCTGCATGCCGATCCACGCGCCGAAGCCGAAGCCGGCAACCCAGGTGGTCGAAGCCTCGGGATGGAAGCTCTGCACCCAATCGAGTGCCGACGCCGCGTCGGACAGTTCGCCGATGCCGTTGTCGAACGTCCCCTGGCTCTTGCCGACGCCCCGGAAATTGAAGCGCAGCGTAGCGAAGCCGCGGCGCTGGAAGGTCTTGTAGAGCTCCTGGACGATGCGGTTGTTCATCGTGCCGCCGGCATTGGGGTGCGGGTGGAGGATCATCGCGACCGGCGCGCGCGGGCGCGGGGCGGGAGCGAAACGGCCTTCGAGGCGGCCTTCGGGGCCGGGAAAAATGACTTCGGGCAAATTCGCACCTGTTGATTTCGTGCGCGCCCGGTGGCGCGCGAAGCTGGGCGCTATATAGGCAGAGCAGCCTTTTGCGCAATTGGAACGAAACCGACCCTTGGCCGACCGCATCTATCTCGATCACGCCGCGACCACGCCGATGCTGCCCAAGGCGGTGTTGGCAGTGAAGGATGCGATGATGCGCTGGGCCAATCCCAGCTCGCCGCACACTGAGGGGCGGGCGGCCCGCGCGGCGCTGGAGGATGCCCGCCGGCGGATCGCCGCCGCCTATGGCTGGCCGCACGAACTGATCCTGACTTCGGGCGCCAGCGAATCGCTCTATATCGCGCTCAAGCGCTCGATGGCCGAGCGGAAGCTGATCACTGCAGTCGATCATGATTCGGTGCTGCGCCATTCGGAAGGCATGCGAGTGCTGCCGGTACGATCCACGGGCAAACTCGATCTCGAAGCGCTGAGCGGGGCCCTGGAGCCCGGCACTTTGGTCTGCGTGCAATGGGCGAACAGCGAAACCGGCATCCGCCAGCCGATCGAATCGATCGCGCGGATCGTTCGCGAAGCCGGCGGGCTGCTGCTCGTCGACGCCGCGCAAATGCCCGCGCGCGCCGACGATGCAGTATTGCTCCATGCCGATTTCATCGCGGTCTCCGCACACAAGCGCGGCGGCCCCCCCGGAGTCGGCGCGCTGATGGTGCGCGACTTCGCCACCTTGATGCCGATGGGCGGGCAGGAGCGGGGCTATCGCGCCGGAACCGAAAATCTGCCCGGCGCGATCGGCTTTGCGACGGCACTGGAAGTGCCCGAGCCGCTTCAGCCGCTCTGGACCCTGCGCCAGAAGCTCGACTTCGCCGTGCAACAGGATGGCGGCGTAGTGATCGGCGAGGGGATCAACAGCACGCCGGCAATCCGATCGTACCGGATGCCCGGAATGTCCGCCGCGGCGCAGCTCATCCGCTTCGACCTGGCAGGCTATGCAGTGTCAGCGGGCAGCGCCTGCTCCTCGGGCAGCATGCGGCCAAGCCATGTGCTGACCGCGATGGGCTGGCAGGAGCCCGATCTGCGCGAAGTGGTCCGTGTCAGCTTCGGCAGGAAGACCAACAAGGCCGAGACCCACGAGTTCGCCAAGGTCTGGCAGAAGATCGCCCGCGAAGCGCGGTACAGCCGGGCATGATCTATCTCGATTATCAGGCGACCACCCCGCTGGCGGCCGAGGCGCTGGCCGCAATGCTCCCCTGGCTTGAGAACCAGCACGCCAATCCGCATTCGGCGCACGCCGCCGGCCGCGCGGCAAAGGCGGCGGTCGAAGTCGCGCGCGAGCAGGTCGCCGATCTGATGCCGACCGGCGGCGCGGTCAGCTTCACCAGCGGCGCCACCGAAGCCCTCAACTGGGCGATCAAGGGCACCAAAGGACCCATCGTCACCCTCGCGACCGAACATGCCGCCGTGCTCGACACGGTCGAGGCCGAGCGCGCCAAGGGCCGCGAAGTCAGCGTGCTTCCGGTCGGTAGCGACGGCCTTGTCGATTTCGCGGCGTTTCGCGCGGCGGTGAAGCCCGGCACCGGCATCGTCGCGGCAATGCTGGTCAATAACGAGATCGGTGTGATCCAGCCGATCGCCCAGCTTGCCGCAATGGCACACGCCGCTGGCGCGCTGTTCCTGTGCGACGCGGTCCAGGGCTATGGTCGCGAATTGATCCCGCACGAATGCGATCTGGTGGCGGTCTCCGCGCACAAGATCCACGGCCCTAAGGGAGTCGGCGCTCTGTGGATCCGCGACGGGATCACGCTCGATCCGCTGCTCCATGGCGGCGGACAGGAGCCGGCAGGGCGATCGGGCACGCTTTCCCCCGCGCTCTGCGCCGGCTTCGGGGCAGCCGCGCAGCTCGCCAAGCAGCGCTTTGGCGCGGATCATGCCCATGCCGAGCAACTCTTCCGCGCCGCGCTCGCGCATGTCGCGGTCGATTGGCAGCTCAACGGATCGCAGGGCGAACGCTATCCCGGCAACCTCAACCTCCGCCGTGAGGGGCTCGATGTCGCCCGGCTGATGTCGGATCTGCGCGACATTGCCTTTTCGGCGGGTTCGGCCTGCGCCAGCGGATCGGGGCGGCCCAGCCATGTGCTGCGCGCGATCGGCCTCAGTGACGTCCAGGCCAAATCGTCGATCCGGCTCGGCTTCGGGCGCTACACCAGCGAGGAAGAACTGATCGCCGCACTCGATCGCATCAATTTCGCCGCCCGCACGCAGAAAGTATCGGCATGATCCGAATCCGCTTCATCGGCACCGACGGCGCCATGCGGGAAGTCGAGGCAGCGGAAGGCGCGCGGCTGCTCGAAGTCGCGCAGAATGACGGTCAGCCGCTCGAGGGGACGTGCGAGGGCCAAATGGCCTGCTCGACCTGCCATGTGATCGTTGCTGCAGAGGATTTCGCCCGCCTCCCTCCTGCCAGCGAGGAAGAGGAAGACATGCTCGATCTAGCAATGGGAGCGGGCAGGACCAGCCGGTTGGCGTGCCAGATAATCCTCGGCGTCGAGCTCGACGGATTGACCGTTCGCATGCCGCCGCACCACCGCGATATGCAGGGCCGTTAACATAGGTTTGGAACAGGCCGCGCGCCGGACCGTTTGGCTGCGATGAATCGACCTAACCTGCGTCAACGAAGCTATCATCTCGGCTGCCGCATCTCGGACATCGGCGCGAATATCGCCGGTCATCCGATGGCGCTGATCGGCGTGCTGATCTTCTGTACCGGCTGGTTCCTGCTACCGCTTGGCAATCGCGCGACGGCACTGCTGACTCTGGTGCTGTCGGTGCTGGCGATCACGCTCACCCAGATGGTGCTCAACCAGCAGAAGCGGCATGAGGCCGCACTGCATCTCAAGATCGACGAACTGATCCATGCCATGAAGGGCGCGCGTGACGATCTGATGGGGATCGAGAGCAGGAGCGAGATCGAACTGGAGGCACTGCGGATCACCGGCGAGCGCGCCGAGGAAGTGCTCGATCAACGGCGCGGCAGGGCGGTCACCACGCGCGCCGGGTAACACGGAACTTCGTTACGCCCTCGAACATTTCATCGGCGCGGGCATAGCACTGCAGGAGAGGATGATATGAAGACATTAGGGCTTATTGCCGCGGCTGCCGCGACGATGTTGTTTGTTCCGGCCGCGAGCGCGGCGCCGGTTTCGGCTCCGGCCACGGCGGTCACTGCCTCCGCGATTGCCGCGAGCGCGCAGGTTCGCGTCGTGGTGCGCGACGATCGCGGTCGTCGCGGTTGGCGTGGTCACAATCGCCGCGCGAAATGGCGGACGGTCTGCACCCGCCGCTGGCGTCACGGGCGCAGCACGCGCGTCTGCCGCCAGGTGCGCCGCCGCTAAGCGATTGAGAGGGTGGGGGTGCCGACCGGGCGCCCCCGCTCTTGCGCCGTCGCACGGCTTCGCCCATATGCGCCGCGGGAGTCGGGCGGACGTGGTCGTCGCCAACCTGGTCAGATCCGGAAGGAAGCAGCCACAACGATTTCGCTACGGGTCGTTCCGGCTCCCACCGCTCGCTGCGCGAGCTTTTAGCAAAGCTAAAACGAGCACCGGCAGCGAGCGCGGCCGGCGGCGCTACGAGCGCCGACCGACGACGCCGCTTTGCCGCGGCGCGCCTATCAGTCCGGACCCACCACCCGCTCCGGCAAATGCGCAACCCCGATCACCCCCAAACACACCAGCAGCAACACGCTATATTCCATCCCATTGCGCCCGCCGCCGACCACGAACCATCCCTCGGGCCAATGCACCATCACGAGTCCGGCTGTGTAGATCCCCGCAAAACCGAGGCAAAGCCACGGCGCCCGCCACCCGATCGCGAGCAGCGGCGTCGCCAATATCTCCCATCCCGTCACACCCCCCGCCACATACGGCCCGAAGGGAATGCCCTGGCCGGTCAACCACTCCCCAAACGGCGCAACACCGCCCTGCGTGAAGCGATACCAGCCGTGAATGGCGAGCAGGCACGCGATGGCGATGCGCAAGCCCGCAAGCCCCAGGTCGCGCCGGTCTAAACGTCCCATTGGTCACCCCTTTTTCGGGCGGAGTTTCCGCAGCGGCCGAGCACAGGTCAATCGCAATGCGCCCGCCGATCCTGACCGCGCGATATACGCGGATATGTTTTTTCCCTGTCCTACAGGCACTCATCCGTGCCATGGAACAAACCATGAAAATGTGCGGCCTGTCCATCACGCAAGCGCTCCGTACGGCGAATGTTGAGACCCCCGAAGTTTATAAACTTCATCAACATTTGCGCCGGGTTGAATCTTCGACTTCGTCCACGCGCCGCGCTAGGACGGGCTAGATGTCCGATTCCTTCCTTGGCCTCGACGAACCCCCGCAGCCGCGCGATCAGGCGTATCGCGTGCTGGCGCGCAAATACCGTCCGCAGACCTTTTCCGAGCTAATCGGCCAGGATGCGATGGTCACCACGCTGGGCAATGCGATCAAGCGCGATCGGCTGGCGCACGCTTTCCTGCTCACCGGCGTCCGCGGGGTCGGCAAGACCTCGACCGCGCGGCTGATCGCCAAGGCGCTGAACTGCATCGGGCCGGACGGGCAGGGTGGCCCGACGATAGACCCCTGTGGGGTTTGCGAGCCTTGCGTCGCGATCGCCGAGGGGCGGCATATCGACGTGATCGAGATGGACGCCGCGAGCCATACCGGCATCGACGATATCCGCGAGATTATCGAAGCGTCGCGCTATTCGGCGGTCTCCGCGCGCTACAAGATCTACATCATCGACGAAGTCCACATGCTCTCCAAGGCCGCGTTCAACGGTCTGCTCAAGACGCTCGAAGAGCCTCCGGCGCATGTGAAGTTCCTGTTCGCCACCACCGAGGTCAACAAGGTGCCGGTCACGGTGCTGTCGCGCTGCCAGCGCTTCGATCTGCGGCGTATCCCGGCCGAGAAGCTGGCCGAACATTTCGCCCGAGTTCTCGGAGGCCGAAGGCGTCGAGGCCGAGCCCGAAGCGCTCAACATGATCGCGCGGGCGGCCGAAGGATCGGCACGCGACGGGCTTTCGATCCTCGACCAGGCGATCGCGCATGCCGGGATCGAAGGCGAGGGCGTCAAGGCCGATGCCGTCCGTCAGATGCTGGGGCTTTCGGACCGCGGCGCGATCCGTGAATTGTTCGGGCTGCTGCTATCGGGCGATGCGGGCGGTGCGCTGGCGGCGCTGCGGCTGCAATATGACATGGGGGTCGATCCCCAGGCCGTGCTCAAGACACTGCTCGAAACCGTCCACGGCGTGACGCTTGCCAAATTGGGCACCGATGCGACTGCAGGCCAGTCCGCGGAGGAAATGAAGGCGCTGGAACGCTGGGCGGCTGGGCTGAGCTTCCCGGCCCTCCACCGGCTGTGGCAATTGTTGCTCAAGGGGCATGACGAAGTCGCACGTGCGGCGCTGCCGATCGAGGCGTGCGAAATGGCGCTGCTGCGGGTGATCCATGCCTCGCAACTCCCCGATCCGGGCGATCTGGCGCGGCAGATCGCCAGCGGTGCCGTATCGCCGCCCGCCGCTGCTGCCGCACCGAAGGAGCCCGGGCTGCCCGGCACCATCGCCGAACTGGCCGATCATCTCGAGCACCATCGCCGGCTCCAGCTGGCGACCCAGGTGCGCGATTATCTGCGCCCGGTCAGCTTTAACGGCACCGAGGCGGAGTTCGGCGCGGTGCGGACGCTGCCGCACGATTTCATGCGCGATCTCGCCGCGGCGCTCCGCGACACCACTCAAGTCAATTGGCGGCTGCGGCTTGTAGAGGGCGCGAGCGCGCCTACGTTGCGCGAACAACAGGCTGCCAACGAGGCGGCGGAGCGCGATGCCGTGCTGCGGTCGCCCGTCGTCATGGCGGCGATGGAAGCCTTTCCCGAGGCCGAACTGATCGGCTGGACCAAGACAGGAACGAATTGAGATGGATCTCGAAAAGATGATGGCCATGGCGCAGAACGTCCAGGCCGAGCTGACCAAGGCCCAGGCAAACCTCGATACGATCGAAGTAGAAGGCCAGTCGGGCGGCGGGCTGGTCAAGGTCCGCGCTTCGGCCAAGGGCCGGATCATCGGGATCGATATCGATGATTCGCTGCTCAATCCGAGCGAGAAGGGCATGCTCGAGGATCTGCTTTCCGCTGCCTTCAACGATGCGCGCGCCAAGGCTGATACGGTCTCACAGGAATTGATGGCCAAGATGACCAGCGGGCTGCCTTTGCCGCCGGGTTTCAAGCTGCCTTTCTAAGACCCAACACAGGTTAGGGAACTATCACGGACACTCCTCGGTTGCTGCGGCACAAATCGAGGAGTGTTTCGATGGTTGAGCGAGTTACCGAGCGGACCGACGGCGTGATCACCGAGCGCGTCACCGAAAGCGATGGCGGCGGCGAGACCGTAGTGGTCCAGACCCGCAGCGGCGGCGGCGGCGCCGGCTTGCTGATCGGCCTGGCGATCCTGATCCTCGTCGTGGTCGGCGCGGTCTATCTGTTCAACCAGAATGCCCGCGAGAATGCCAAGACCAGTGCCGTCAGGGAAGCCGCGGAGAGCGTCGGCGATGCGGCAAAGGATGTCGGCGACGCGGCCAAGGATGCCGCGAAGAAGATCGAATAGTCAGCGCAGGCAGGCGTCGAGCCCGTCGCCCCGGACGACGCCGATCCGGGCAGAGATCGAATTGCCATAGCGCCGCGTGAAGCCCTTGGGATCGATCGCGGCGCGCTTTTTGGGAAGCGGCAAAACCGCGGCGATCTGCGCGGCCTCGCGTGCCGAAAGCCGCGAAGCGTCATGCTTGAAGTAGCGCAGGCTGCCGGCATTGACTCCGTAAGTGCCGATCCCGGTCTCGGCGACGTTGAGATAGATCTCCATGATCCGCCTTTTGCCCCAGATATTCTCGATCAGCACAGTGAAATAGGCTTCGAGCCCTTTGCGGAAATAGCCGCCGCCCTGCCAGAGGAAGACATTCTTGGCTGTCTGCTGGCTGATCGTCGAACCGCCGCGAATGACTCTGGTGCCAGTCGCGTTCCGCGCGGCCGCCGCCGCCATCGCCTTGAAATCGAAGCCATTGTGCTCGCAGAAGCGCGCGTCCTCAGCAGCGATCGCCGCCCGCGCCATGCTCGGATCGATCCGGCTGAGCGGCATCCAGCGCTTGGTGACGCCATGCCCGCCGATGATGTCGCAGATCATCGTCCAAGTCACCGGCGGGCCGACGAAGCGATACACCACCACCATCGCCATCGAGAGAAGCAGGAACGCCAGGATCAGCTTGACGATCCAGCCCAGGATGCGGCGCCAGACGGACTTGCGCTTCCGGGGCTTGGGCTGCGCTGCGGGAGCGACGGGTGCCGCTGGCCGCTGGAAACCCGGGCCGGGCCTGCGCCGCGGCACCGACAGCCGGTTGAGATCGGGCATTGGCGCGTCGCCGAGTGGCTGGGGAACCGGCGGCGGCGTGAAGCTGGCCCAGCGCTCGGGCGCGGTGATCTGGGTCGGCGGAGCTTGCGGCTCGCCATCCTCGACCGGATGCACGCCGGGCGTCAGCGGCGGGCCCAAACGGCCATCTTCGTCGCTTTTGTCTTCAGCCATGGCCGCACGCTTGCCGAAGCGCGCGGCGTATCGCAACCGTCATGTGCCTGCCGAAGCGGGGCTCAGCCCGCCGTCACCAGCCGCTTTTCGCCCGCCAAGCGCATCATCGCCTTTTGCAGTTTCTCGAACGCGCGAACCTCGATCTGGCGGACGCGCTCGCGCGACACGCCGTAAACCTGCGAAAGCTCCTCAAGCGTCTTGGGATCGTCGGTCAGGCGACGCTCGGTCAGGATATGCTTCTCGCGCTCGTTGAGATCGTCCATCGCCGAAGTCAGCATCTCGTGGCGAACATCGGCTTCCTGGGCATCGGCGACGACCGTGTCCTGCAGCGGCGCGTCGTCCTGGAGCCAATCCTGCCACTGGCTCTCGCCATCCTCGCGCATCGGCACGTTGAGCGAAGTGTCGCCGCCCATCGCCATGCGGCGGTTCATCGAAGTGACTTCGTCCTCGGTGACGCCGAGATCGGTGGCGATCTTGGTAAGATGCTCCGGCGACAAATCGCCATCCTCGAACGCATCTAGCTTGGCTTTCATCCGGCGCAGATTGAAAAACAGCTTCTTCTGCGCCGCGGTGGTGCCCATCTTTACGAGGCTCCACGAGCGCAGGATGAATTCCTGGATCGATGCACGGATCCACCACATGGCATAGGTCGCCAGGCGGAAGCCGCGATCGGCTTCGAACTTCTTCACGCCCTGCATCAGGCCGATATTCCCTTCGGAAATCAGCTCGCTGACCGGCAGGCCATAGCCGCGATAGCCCATGGCGATCTTGGCGACCAAGCGCAGATGCGAGGTTACCAACTGCGCCGCGGCATCGGCATCGCCATGTTCCTCAAAACGCTTGGCGAGCATATATTCCTGCTCCGGCGCGAGGATCGGAAACTTCTTGATCTCGGCCAGATAGCGGTTGAGGCTCTGCTCGCCGCCAAGTGCGGGGATCGTCGCGGGGACATTGCTGCCATTTGCCATGATCCAAAACTCCCTTTCTGAGCGCCGCCCGCTGGGCCAACGCGCTCCCTAATTCATACGACAAGATTAGCGTACAGTTCCTGCATATCGGCAGGCATTTCGCTATCGAACGCCAAAGCGTGGCTTTTCACGGGGTGAATGAACCCCAGATGGGCGGCGTGCAAGGCTTGGCGGCGGAAATTCAAGGTTTCCAGAAGCGCGCGATGCTTGCTTGATCCGCCATAAACCGGATCGCCCAAAAGTGAATGTCCGATCGAGGCCATGTGCACGCGGACCTGGTGGGTTCTTCCTGTTTCCAGGCGGCATTCGATAAGATCCGCATTGCGAAGTTGACACACGCGACGCCAATGCGTGATCGCGTGTCTTCCATTTCCCTCTGCGACAACGGCAATCTTCTTACGATTGGTTTGCGACCGCGCCAGCGATGCATTCACGGTCCCCGTCGGCGTTTTTACGTGACCATTGACGATCGCGCGATAGCGCCGGTCGATCGTGTGCGCCTTGAACTGGCGGGCGAGGCCGACATGCGCCGGATCGGTTTTGGCGGCGAGCATCAGACCCGACGTATCCTTGTCGATCCGGTGGACGATGCCGGGGCGCGCGACCCCGCCGATCCCCGAAAGCTGGCCGGCGCAGTGATGGAGCAGCGCATTGACCAATGTTCCATCAAGATTGCCCGCGGCGGGATGAACGACGAGCCCCGCAGGCTTATCGATCACGATCAGATGCTCGTCTTCAAACACGACGTTTAGTTCGATATCCTGCGCCTCGTTATGCGCAGGCGTGGGATCGGGGACTTCGAGCTTGAACAGGGCGCCGCCGGGAAACTTCTTCGCCGGATCGCGGACCAGCCCGTGCGGGCCGGTGACCTGGCCCGTCGAGATCAGGGCCTTGATCCGCTCGCGCGACAGGGTCGGCACGGCTTCCGCGAGAGCACGATCGAGACGCCAGCCATCGGCTGTCTCCGCGATGCGTGCTTCGATGATGGAAACCCCCGAGTTCATGTTTTACCTTAGATGGCGATGCGGGTCCGAATTTCAAGGTGTGTTGTCGAACTAATCCAGCGCGCGGCCGCCGGCGCGGCGCCGCTGGAAGCCTGCGGGCTGCTGTTCGGCGAGGGCCATGCGGTTTCGGCCGCCGAGCATTGCGCCAACGTGGCGGCGGAGCCTGCGATCGGCTTCGAGATCGAGCCGAAGGCGCTGTTCGCAGCGCTGCGGGCCGAGCGCGCCGGCGGGCCGCGGATCGCGGGCTATTGGCATTCGCATCCGAGCGGCGACGCCACGCCCTCTGCGACCGACGCAGCGATGGCCGCGCCCGACGGCAAGCTGTGGCTGATCGCCGCTGGCGGGCAGATCAGCGCCTGGCGCGCAGGAGCCGCCGCCGGGTTCGAACCGGTGGCATGGTCGATCGAAGGCAATCAGGCCCCGGCGATCGGCTCGCAATAGGCAGTGAAGACCTTGACGTTCGCCGCATATTGCCGCGCTCGCGGGCCGCTGCCGTTATAGGCGCGGATCGCTTCCCACAAATCGCCGTGCGTGATGCGCAGCTTCTCGTCGAGCTCGCTGATCGCGCGGGCGAGGCAGGTATCGAAGCTGTACCAGCGCTTGTTGCGGAAGAAATCCTCGTCGCTCGTGACGTGCTGGAGGTCGTATTGCAGCAGGCCATAGCCCTTATAAACCCAGGGCTTGTCGCCATAATTCTGGAGGCGGCGCGTCTTGTTCGCTTCCTCGATCAGCATGTCGGCAAAGGCATCGCCATAGCGGGCGCGGAAGGCGGCGGTGTTGACGGGGAAGGCGCTGCGGCTGGTGCCGGGATAATCGCCGCTGGCATCATAGACGGCGCGCTCGACGATCGTCTGGACCGACATGGTGTTGATCCACGGCACCCATTTGTAAGCTGTCTCCTGGCAGATGATCGCGCAGAGATGCTTGGCGCCATAGGCCTTCCCAGCGACCGCGGCCCGCATTTGCGCGCCGAAATTCGTGACCAGCCAGCGCGCGCAAGCCTCGGCCGCCGATTTGGAGATCGGCAGATTGGCGGGCGGGAGCGGCGGGGCAGGGGGCGGCGGCGCGACGGCGGCGACCGGCGCGGCCTGGGTCAGCACGTTCATCGGCTCGCCGTCGATAACGACGCTGGCGCCGCCGATCCTGGTCATCACCTGATGCTGGAAAGCGGCGGGATAGCGCGCCTTTAGGCTCTTGATCAACGCCACGACCCGGCGTCGCGAATCCCAGAATTCCATATCGGCATCGGGGCCGACCGGCCCGGTGAGATTGAGGCAGCCGATGCTTGCCAGATAGAGCTTGGCCTTGGGCGGATGCGCCGGATGGATGAGGATGCCGATGCGCTTGTTGGTGCCGGCAAGCGCCAGACCGGGCATCGGATCGGTGCCCGGCGGGCTTTCCTCACCCAAATAGCCGATCGAGCGATAGCGTCCGAACTGAGTCCATAGGGGATAGCTCTTGGCCTCGACGCGCTTGCCATTGCCCGCGGTCTTGTTGTCGCCCGGGCCGATGGCCTCGCAGACGAAGCCGGCAAGGTCCGCCTGGGCCTGGCCATCGATATAGACCTGATATTTGCCGTAGGTGCGCGTCCGGGTTCCCGATTTGTGGAGGCCCAAACGCTGGACATGCAATTCCCAGCCAGTTCCGGTGATCGGCATCGTCAAACCCCCTCCGCTTCGTGCTCAGTCGAAATATTTCCAGTCGATATACGTGCTGGGACCGCCCGGCTGGTGGCCGCGCATGCCGCGAAGCCGTGGGCCAAAGGCGACATGGACGACGCCGCGGCCGCTCTCGAGGATGAGCTGGTCGAGCTTGATCTTCCCCTCGGCCATGGCATCGGCGATCAGCTTGGCGGTGGACTCGGCAGAGCGCGCCGCGACGGTGATATCCGCGGCATAGCCTTGGGGATGGGCGCTGGTCGCAGTGCCGCCGACGAGCTTGTTGATCTTCGGATTGCGATAGGCGGAGGTGACGACGATCGCACGATTGCCGCAGATTTCGCGAATCTTCTCTAGTCCCGGTGCCAGATGGCTGCGCATGACGGCAAGATGCGCGGCAGTCGGCGTATTGGCGATGCCGCGTTGATCAGCCACGGCAGAGACCAGCAATTCGCTCAGCCAGAAATGCTCGGTAAGGCGTTCGTCGCTCATTTGATGTCCCCCCAGGAAATCAGGGGATATCATGCGACTGATCGGTCAAGTGCACAATAGTATGGGCGCGGATCAATCGGTCCGAAAAGGACTATTAGTTAGAATTATTTGGCATCAACTTGATATGGCAAGATCGTGTCTTAAGTCGATGATGATGTTCGGTATAATTGCGAAGGGTCAGCGCTCGTCAGCACCGGCAGGGAACGTTTCGCCCGCGCAACACGTTGGCTGGGCAGTGTTCACAAGGGAGAGTCGCCATGCTTTGGACCATCGCCATCATCCTGTTGATCCTCTGGGCGCTGGGCTTCGCCTTCCAGATCGGCAGCGGGCTGATCCACATCCTGCTCGTCGTCGCGATCGTGGTCGGGCTGATCCAGCTCTTCACTGGCCGCCGAGTGGTTTAGGCGAGTAATGCGAAAGCCCTCCCCCTTGATGGGAGAGGGCGGGTGGGGTGACTTCTCCACGAGAATTGTGATTTGTGGAGAGGTCACCCTCACCCTCCCATCGCCTTCGGCGGCGGGCCCCTCCCTCTCCCGACGGGGGGGAATTTTTAGTCCCCCGCTGGCCCGAGATACGCATCGCCATAGACCGCGCGGCGGATATCGCGGTGGAGCGTGCCGGTGAAGGGCTTGGTCTGGACGAAGAACACCGCGCTCAGCTTGTTTGCCGGATCGACCCAGAACAGGGTCGTCGCAGCGCCATCCCAGAAGAATTCGCCGAGCGCGCCGCGATTCTCCTCCGCGCTTTTCGGCTGGCCGACCCGCACCGCGAAGTCGAAGCCGAAGCCGACATTGCCCTTGCTCGGCAGCCAGGAGCGTTCGGTAACGCGGCGATCAAGCTGATCGGTCGACATGATGCGAATGGTCGAGGGCTTCAGAATGGTCGTGCCCTCGAGCGTGCCGCCGTTCAGCAGCATGCGGGCGAAGCGCATATAATCGTCAATCGAGGCGACCAGGCCGGCGCCGCCCATGGTCATCGCCGGCTTGGGGAAATTGCGCGCGCGGGCGATCTTGTCGTCCTCGCGGACGAGCTTGCCGTCCTGCAGCAGATAGGTGGCGGCGAAGCGGGCGAGATTGGCATCGGGCTGGGTCCAGCCGCTATCCTTCATGCCCAGAGGTTTCAGGATATGCGCCTGGACATAGTCCTCGAAAGGCTGGCCGGTCAGTGCCTCGACGAGCAGCGCCTGGACATCGACCGCGGCGCTGTATCGCCACTCCTTGCCGGGATCGAAGATCAGCGGGACGTGCGCGATGCGCTCGCCGAACTGCTTCAGATCGTTGGTGAGCGCGAGCGGATTGGCGGCGGCGAAGGCCTTTTCCGCCGCACTAGGCCCGTCGCCATAAGCGAAGCCGGCGGTGTGGCGCAGCACGTCGCGAACGGTGATCGGGCGCGTGGCGGGGCGCCAGAGCGGCTTGCCCGCGGTATCGGCGCCATCCTGCACCAGCATCGTCGCGAAGGCCGGGAGATAACGCGCGATCGGATCGTCGAGCCCGAACTTGCCCTGCTCCCATAGCTGCATCAGCGCGACGCCGGTGACCGGCTTGGTCATTGAATAGATCTGGACGAGCGTGTCACGGCGCATCGGGCGGGGAGCCTCGCGATCGGCCAGGCCGGTTTCGCCATAATAGACTTCGCGGCCATCCTTCCAGACCAGGGCGGAGACGCCCACTGCGCGGCCATCGGCGACCATCGATGCCAGCGCGCGATCGATGCGGGCCTTGTCGATGCGGAAGCTCGCGGTCGCGTCGGCGCGGGATTGCGCGACGGCGGGCATTCCCGCCAGCATCATCGCGGCCGCGGCCATTGGAAGCAGGAATCCTCGCATTGCTCTCTCCCCCTCGCATTTTGTCTGATGTTAGCGTTGTCAGAGGCGGAGGACCAGTAGCGTGCTTGCAGCTTGGCGGTGCGTGCGCCAAAGAGACGAATTATCTGGAGCACCTCATTTGAACATCAGCCCGACCGACTTCGCCAGCCTGCTTTGCTCGCGGCTCTGCCACGATCTGCTGAGCCCGGTCGGGGCGCTCAATAACGGGCTCGAACTGCTTGCCGACGAGCATGATCCCGAGATGCGCGCGCGCTGCCTGGAACTGCTCAGCGAGAGCGCCAAGGCATCGGCCAACAAATTGAAGTTCTTCCGGCTGGCGTTCGGCGCGGCGGGGGGCTTTGGTGAGACCGTGGACACCCGCGAGGCGCAGGCGGCGATCGAAGGGCTGTTCGGCGAGAACCACCGCGTCCAGGTCGGCTGGATGGTCGAGGATCCGGTGCTGCCCAAGCAGGCGATCAAGGTGCTGCTCAACCTGGCGCTGATCGGGGGGGACGCGCTGGTGCGGGGCGGCGATCTGGCGATCGGCGCGGAGATCGTCGAGGGGCATATCGAGATCGTGGTGCGCGCAGATGGTCCGCGGATTGTTTTGGACCCGGAACTGCGCAGCGCATTGGCGGGCGGCAAGGACGATCTGCCGATCACTCCGCGCGCGGCTGCGGCCTATCTGGCGCATGCGCTGGTGACGCAGGACGGGGGCGTGCTGCAGGTGAGCCCGCCGGATGCCGAAGTGCTGCTGTTTGGGGCGAGCTTCGGAGTTTGAGGTTCTTCCCCACCTCAGCGCAAGCTGAGGTGTCATGCAACGAAGGTCGCGCTAGCGGCTGGAGATGCCAGCTCTCGCTGGCATGACGAGGAATTCGGCTAACCCCGCTTTAACCACCCATCCCCCACAA
Organism: Sphingomonas sp. AC522; assembly: GCF_979258125.1. Lineage (NCBI taxonomy): Bacteria > Pseudomonadati > Pseudomonadota > Alphaproteobacteria > Sphingomonadales > Sphingomonadaceae > Sphingomonas > Sphingomonas sp. AC522. The sequence continues at coordinate 2,798,787 of NZ_OZ409836.1, read as the reverse complement.
AGGCCCGGCAAATTTGCTTCGGGGCCTCATGGACGATCTGCTTCAGGAATTCATTGCCGAAACCCGTGAGACGCTTGAGGCGCTTTCGGGTGAGATCGTCGCGTGGGAGGCGCATCCGGGGGACAAGGGGCGGCTCGATGCGATTTTTCGCTTCGTCCACACTGTTAAAGGCAGTTGCGGGTTTCTCGATCTGCCGCGGCTGGCGCGGCTGAGTCATGCTGCCGAGGATGTGCTGGCGCAGGTGCGCGATGGCGAGCGGGTGCCCGATGTCGGGCTGGTCAATGCCGTGCTCGCGATCGTCGACCGGATCGGCGAGATCGTCGAGGCGATCGATTCGGGCGACAGCCTTGACGATACCGGCGAGGATCTGCTGATCGCGGCGCTGGCCGAGGGCAGCGACACGGTGGCGGCAGTGCCGGCAGGCGGCGGCGTCGGCCAGCGGGCGCCGGCGCGCAGCGTGCGGCTCAATGTCGACCTGCTCGATCGGATGATGTCCGGCATGTCGGACATGGTGCTGGCGCGCAACGAGCTGGCGCGGCGGATGCGCGCGGGAGATATCGATCCGACGCTGGAAGCGGCGCTCGAGCGGCTTTCGCTGACTGTCGGCGAAATGCGCGACACGGTGACGCGGACGCGGATGCAGAAGATCGATGCATTGTTTTCGGCACTGCCGCGAATGGTGCGCGATACGGCGGCGGGGCTGGGCAAGTCGGTTTCGCTGCATATCGAGGGTTCGGACGTCGAGCTCGATCGCGAGATGATCGAGATGATGCGTGATCCGCTCGTCCATATCGTCCGCAATTCGATCGACCATGGCATCGAGACGCCGGGCGACCGCCGGGTGGCAGGCAAGCGCGAAAATGGCCGGCTGATCGTATCGGCGCGGCAATCGGGCAACCAGATCATCATCGAGATTTCCGACGATGGCCGCGGCGTCGATACCGGCAAGCTGGTCGCCAAGATGGTGCAGAATGGCGGCGACGAGCGTCACCTTCGCGGGCTGTCCGAACGCGCCAAGCTCGATCTGGTGTTCGAGCCTGGATTGTCGAGCAAGGACGAAGTCACCGAAATTTCCGGGCGCGGCGTCGGCATGGACGTGGTCCGCGCCGCGATCGAGCAGATCGGGGGGCGCGTCGAACTCGACAGCACCCCGGGCAAGGGGCTGCGCATTGCGATCCACGTGCCGCTGACGCTGTCGATCATCTCGGCGATCGTGGTGGGGGCGGGCGGACAGCGCTTCGCTATACCGCGCCAATCGATCGAGGAAATCGTCACCGATCGCGGCGATGCGATCCGCATCGATACGGTCGGCGGGGCGATGATGCTGACCGTGCGCGGGCGGCGGATGCCGATGTTCAATCTCTGCGACGTATTGGGGCTGCAGCGGATCAAATCCGATGCGCCGCGGATGATTGCGATCGTGAGCGTGCCCGAAGGCAGCTATGCGCTGGGCGCAGACAGCGTGCTCGATACCGAGGAGCTGGTGATCAAGCCGGCGTCGCCCGCAGTGATGTCGTGCGGGGTCTATGCCGGGCAGACGCTTCCGGACTCGGGCCTGCCGATGCTGCTGCTCGATTGTGCCGGGCTGGCCAGCATCGCGGGGCTCGATTTCAACCGCGATGCCAGCCGCGACTTCGACGATGCGCGGGCCGAGGCAGTGAAGGAAGGAATTCCGGCGCTGCTGTTCCAGGATCTCGACGGGGTCCGCCGGGCAGTGCCGCTGGCCGCCGTCGATCGCGTCGAACAAGTCGATGCGATCCAGGTGCGCTTCGCCGCCGGGCGCTTCCGCGTGACCATTGATGAGCGCATCCTGCCGCTCGCCGCGCAAGGCGAGATCGGCGGACGCGAGCGGCTGAACGTGCTCCGCCTCAAGGACGATGCCAACGAAGTCTGCTATGTGATCGAAGAGGCGATCGACATCATCGCTTTGCCCGAAGAGGTTACGCCGGCCCGCGAGCCCGGCCCGGTTTCGGGCGTGGTGCTGCTCGATGGCGAGCAGGTCGAACTGCTCGACATGCTCTGGGTGTTCGACACGCATGCGGATCGCGACGGGATGGGTGACGAAGCCCGCCCGGTCTGCCTGATCCAGGGCGACGATGGCGGCTGGATGGCCTCGTTCGTGCGTCCGCTGCTCGAAACATCCGGATATCGCGTCGCATTCGAGCTCGCACCGGGTGAATCCGCATCCGTCGTCCTCTCATCCGACGATGCCTCGCCCGCGCATGCCGAGCCCGCGCCGGTGGTGCGACTGCGCCGCCGGCGCGTCGCCGCGGCGGGGGATGACAGTGTCTATCGCTACGATCGCGCAGGGCTGCTCTCGGCGCTGGAAGCGAAGATGACTGGCGAAGCCAAGATGACGGGGACCCGGTGATGACCCACCTCTATCTCATCGCGCAGATCGCCGGGCGTGCCGTGGCGATCGATTCCAACCAGGTCGAATCGGTGGTCGATATCGGCGAAGTCACTGCCGTGCCGCTGGCGAGCGAACATGTTCGCGGGCTCGCCGCCCTGCGCAGCCGCGTGGTGACCGTGGTCGACACCCAATCGGCGCTGGGCCTGGCCGGCGAAAGCGACGCGCGCCGCGCCGTGATCACCCGCGTCGAAGGCCATCATTATGCGATGCTCGTGGATGCGCTCGACGATGTCGCGCCATTCGAATTGCTGCCGTTGGCAGGCGGCGTCGCGCTCGATCCGGCATGGCGCGGGGCGGGGCGCGGTGTCGTGGAGCGCGATGGCGAGCCGATCCTCGCGATCGACTTGGCGAGCCTGGTGCCCGGGCAAGGCGCTCCGAACTAATTTATCCGATTAACGCGAAGCTTACGCCTTTCAGTGCATCGTGATTATCCAGACACCTGGCTTACGGGGAACAGGGAAAAATGAAGACTTGTCTCGTCGTCGACGACTCGAAGGTGATCCGCAAGGTCGCCCGCCACATATTGGAGACGCTCGACTTCGAAGTCCGCGAGGCCGGTGACGGCCGCGAGGCGCTCGATTCCTGCCTCGATACGCCGCCCGACGTGATCCTGCTCGACTGGAACATGCCGGTGATGAGCGGAATGGATTTCCTGCGCGCACTCAAGGATTCGGGACTTCCCGTGCGTCCCAAGGTGGTGTTCTGCACCACCGAGAACGGCATGGCCTATATCCGCGCCGCGATCGAAGCGGGCGCGGACGAATATGTGATGAAGCCGTTCGATCGCGAGACGCTCGAAAGCAAGCTGCAGATCGTCGGCGTCGCCTGAGCTTCGGCTGAGGAGAAGCGCTGATGGCGCATTCCACTCTGGTGAAGGAAAGCGTTGGGCTCGCATCGGCGACCCGCGTTCTGATCATCGACGATTCGGTCGTCGCGCGATCGGTGCTCGGCCGGATGGTCGAGGCCACGCGGCGCTTCGCCGTCGCCGGTGCGTTCAGCGACGTCAGCGCGGCGCTGAGCTGGCTCGACAAGAATCGCGTCGACGTGATCCTGCTCGATATCGAGATGCCCGGCATCGACGGGCTGACGGCGCTCCCCGATATTCTGCTCGCCAGCCACGGCGCGAAAGTGCTCGTGGTTTCTTCCTCTGCGGACGATGGCGCGGCGGTGAGCGTCCAGGCGCTCGCGCTGGGCGCCGCTGATACTTTGGTCAAACCCGGCATCGGCGCGTTTGGCGGCCGCTTCGCCGAAGTGCTCGAAGAGAGGCTTTCCAAATTGTTCGAAGCGCCGGCCGATCTTGCGCCGCATGCCAACGGCTATGGCCCGGTCCCTGCGCCGCGCGACTTCGATTTGGTCGCGATCGGCGCCTCGACCGGGGGGATCCACGCGCTCAGCCAGTTCCTCCGTGCGATCCCGGCAGGTTTCCAAGTGCCGATCCTCGTCACGCAGCATCTACCGCCTTCCTTCATGGGCTATTTCGCCGCGCAGCTCGCGGTGCTCGGCGGACGTCCGTGCGAAGTCGCGACCGACAGCATGCGGATCCGCCCCGGCCGCATCATCGTGGCGCCCGGCGATGCGCACATGCGCGTGGTGCGCACTTCGGAAGGCGCGGCGATTCGGCTGACGCACGAGAAATCGCTGAGCGGCTGTATGCCTTCGGTCGATCCGATGTTCGAAAGCGTGGCCGAAGTATTCGGCAAGCGCGCTCTGGGCGTGGTGCTGAGCGGCATGGGCCGCGACGGATGCGAAGGCGCCGGCGAATTGTTTGCGGCGGGCGCGCGCGTGCTGGTCCAGGATCAGGCGAGTTCGGTGGTGTGGGGCATGCCCGGCGCGGTCGCCAATGCCGGGCGCGCCAGCGCAGTGCTGCCGCCCGACGAGATCGGCCGGCTGGTCGCAGGGCGCGGAGGCCGGGCATGATCCCGCCCTCGCAGCCCATGCCATCGCCGGCGGCAATGAACATGATTGCGGCGCTACTCGAGCAGCGCGCGGGGCAACAGATCGCCGCCAATCGCTCGTGGCGGATCGAGACGGCGCTCAAACCGATCCTGCGCGAGCGCGGGCTGGCCACGCTCGACGATCTGGTGGCGCAATTGGTGGCGGCGCGGACAGGGGAGCTGGGAGATCTGGTGGTGGATGCGCTGCTCAATCAGGAAACGAGCTTCTTCCGCGATGCGGCGGTACTCGATGCGGTCGGCGACGCCGCCGAGGAAATGCACGCCGAATGCAACGACCGCCGGCTGCGGATATGGTCCGCGGGATGCTCAACCGGTCAGGAGCCGCTGAGCTTGGCGATGCTGTTCGCCGAGCGCGGGCTGGACGGGCTGCGCGCGCCCGAGATCGTGGCGACCGATATTTCGCCCGCGGCGCTGGCGCGCGCGCGGACGGGCAAATTCTCGCAGTTCGAGATCCAGCGCGGGCTTCCCGTGCGGCGGATGATGACCTGGTTCGATACCGTGGGCGCCGATTGGGTGGCCAAACCCGAGCTGGTCCGTCGTATCCAGTTTCGCCAGCACAACCTCACGGCCGATCCGGCGCCTCCGGGCAAGTTCGATATCGTTCTGTGCCGCAATGTGCTGCTCTATTTCTCGCCGACGGTGCGCCGCACGGTGTTCGACATTCTCTCCAGCGCGATCCGCCCCGGCGGGCTGCTGGTGATGGGTGCGGGCGAGACCGTGATCGGCCAGACCGAGCATTTCACGCCGAGCGAGCGCTTCCGTGGCTTTTACCGCGCGGCGATTCCGTCGCTCCATACTTCGCGCGCCGCTGCGCTGGGTTGATACGCTTCGTTTCTCCCTCGCGCAGCGGGGGAGAGGGACCACGACATGCTGGAGGGGGCATCGCCCGCGAGCGCATTGTTTGGGGATAGGTCCCCTCTGTCGCCTTCGGCGCCACTTCCCCCGCTGAAGCGAGGGAGGAATTGCTGTCTCGTGCTTCAGACCCTAGTCTGACCCGGTGAGCGACCTTCCGATCATCGACGCGCCGTCGCCCAATTTCAACGATCGGCGGCTCCCGGTCAGCATGATCGTGCTCCATTATACCGGCATGGTCAGCGGCGAGGCCGCGCTCGAGCGGTTGCGCGATCCGGCGGCCGAAGTATCGGCGCATTATATGGTCGAGGAAGATGGCCGCATCTTCCGGCTGGTCGACGAGGACAAGCGCGCCTGGCATGCCGGTCGGGCGAAGTGGCGCGGGATCACCGACGTCAATTCGGCGTCGATCGGCATCGAGATCGTCAATCCCGGGCACGAGCACGGATATCGCAACTTCCCCGAGGCGCAGATGAGCGCAGTGATCCCGCTGGTAGCGGAGATCAAGGAGCGGCACGCGATCACCCGCGGCAATGTCGTCGGGCATTCGGATGTCGCACCGGCGCGCAAGGAGGATCCGGGCGAATTGTTCAACTGGCATGCGCTCGCCCGGCTTCGGCTGGCGCTGCCGCGGCCAACCCGGAATTTGATCGATCCGGGCTGGCCCGATGCCGGTTTCATGCTGGCGCTCGAGCGCTTCGGCTATGACGTGGAGGATCCGGTAGCGGCCGTGACGGCGTTCCAGCGGCGCTTCCGGCCCGAGATGGTCGACGGCGAGATCGACGGCGAGTGCCGCTGCCTGTTGCTGGCGCTGCTGCTGCCGAAGCCGCAAGGGGATGATTGAGAGTGCCGAATGTTTCGCATTGAGTATGCCCCGGATGCGAACATCTTGCATCTGACTGTCGGCGGTTTTTGGAAGCCCGAGGATGTCCCGGCATTTGCCAAGGCCGTTGGAGCGAAGGCGCATGAGGCCCGCGCAGTTCGCGACGATTTCAACGTGCTCGTCGATTCGCTGGAGTTTCCGGTGCAAGCCAATGATGTCGCGGACCTGCTGACCAATGTGATGATCGGCGGGGCGGCGCTGACGTCGGGGTGGTTTGCGGTCGTCGTCGGCAGCCATCTCAACCGGCTGCAGGCCGAGCGTACGCTGGTGCATCCGCGGCTGCGCGTATTCCAATCGCTGGAGGAAGCGCGGGACTGGCTCGCGACGCACTGATGGCGAAGAAGCAGTATCTGAGCGCGACCTTTGCCGATGGCTATGTGAAGACGATCGGGCCGGTCGTAACGCCGTTTACGCATTGCTGGCGGATCGTGGCGCTGCTGGAGAACGGCAAGACCGAGGTTTTCTGGGGCCACACCAAATCGCTGGCCGAGGCGAAGAAGAAGCAGGCGCCGGCAGTGGATGCGGCGAAGGTGCGCGGGTGGCAGCGCTACGATTTCGAGATTGCCGAGGTGGTGCCGGCGGATCGCTAGGGCTTCCAATCGCCCGCCAATCCGCTAATCCCGGCCCCGCCAGAGGGTTGGGCGGCCGCGGGTGCGCAAGCACGCGAGGAAAGTCCGGGCTCCACGGAAATACGGTGCCGGGTAACGCCCGGCGGGGGTGACCCCAGGGAAAGTGCCACAGAGAGCAGACCGCCCACTGGTTCTTCGGAATTGAGGGCAAGGGTGAAAGGGTGCGGCAAGAGCGCACCGCGGACCTGGCAACAGGAACGGCATGGCAAACCCCACCGGGAGCAAGACCGAATAGGGACGGCACATGAGGTGTTCCGCCTCGTCGTCCGGGTTGGTTGCTTGAGGGGCGGAGCGATCCGTCCCCTAGAGGAATGGCCGCACAGCCTCGCAAGAGGTGGACAGAACCCGGCTTATAGACCCTCTGGCATCTTTCCCTCCCCGGGAGGGGGAGGATTGTGGGTGGCGTTTGGCGGGATCGAACCCTATCTGCGCTTCCTTATGGCGCGTTCGACACGGAATTCTGACTGGGGCTTTCCCCGCTGGCGCGAATATGGCGCCGATCGCGAGGCGGTGACCGTGCGCATGTGCGATCGGCACGGCTGCAACGAGCCTGGCGACCGGCCCGCGCCCAAATCGCCCAATAGCCCGGATCGCTGGTATTTCTGCGAGACGCATGCCGGCGAATACAATCGCAGCTGGAATTACTTCGAGGGCCTGACCGCCGAGGAAGCCGCCGAGCGCGAGGCCGCGGAGCGCCGCGACGCCAGCGGCTATACCGAGAGCAAGGCCAATAGCTGGGCGGGGCCGGGCGACGGCAGCCGCTCGCGCGACGAGATGCGCGCGCTGGAGCTGCTGGAGCTCGAAGTGGATTCGGATTTCGACGCGGTGCGGCTGGCGTGGCGACGGATGGCCAAGGCCAACCATCCTGACGTTCGCCCGGGCGATGCGGAGGCGGCGAAGCGCTTCCAGGCGATCCAGGCGGCGTATGACATGCTCAAGGCCGCCGAAGAAGCGCGGACCTGGAAGCCGGAGGAGCGCTAGGCGTAGCGCGCGGCGGTCTCGCGGATCAGGGCGATCATGTTTGGGATGCCCTGGGTGCGGTTCGAGCTGAGCTGGTTGCCGAGGTCGAAGGGGGCGAGAGCGCCTTCCACATCGGTGGCGAGGATCTCGGCGGGGGTGCGGTCCTGCACGGTGAGCAAGACCAGGGCGATGACGCCCTTGGTGATCGCCGCGTTCGAATCGGCGAGGAAATGGAGCCGGCCATCCTCCAGGCGGGTGGGATAGACCCATACCGATGCCGAGCAGCCGCGAACGAGCGTGGCATCGGTCTTGAGCGGCTCGGGCATCGGCTCCAGCGCGCGGCCCAGATCGATCAGCAGGCGATAACGATCGTCGGCTTCGAGGAATTCATATTCGTCGTGGAGATCGGCGAGGTCGGTCATGCGGGGGCTATACCGGCCTTCGCCTCTAATTCCACCGTCACCCTGAACTTGTTTCAGGGTCCAATTCTCCACGGGCGTCATCGCTTGGGGAGCGTTGGATGCTGAAACAAGTTCAGCATGACGGACGGTCCTTGCCGAGGCTTAGAGATCCACGCCTGCCGCAATCGCTTCGAGCTTGCGGATGCGCTCCTTGAGATCGGCGACTTCGATGCGCGAGCCGACCGAGGGGCCGGCCTGGCCGGGCTGGGTCTCGGCCGTATGGCGATCGAGCATTTCCTGGCGCTTGAGAGCCAGCCAGCCGCGCCATCCGGAAAGGCTCGCTGCGGTTACCATGCCAAGGCCGGCAAGGCCCGAGACGGCGACGGTGATGTAGAGATTGGGATCGTTGGTCACGTCATTCCTCCCTGGTCAGACGTTAGTTCTTGTCGCGCAGCAACTCGATCTCGCGATCGAGGCGGGCGCTGCTGTCATTGGTGTCGGTGATGACACGCTCGAGGACCTGGATCCGCTCCTTGAGGGCGCGAAGCTCGTCCTTGAGCCGGGCATTCTCGACGCTGGCCGCGGGGTCTGCGCCGCCGCGATACTGCTCGTTGCCCCATTTGTCCTTGTGGATGCCGTAGCGCGCCTTGAGCACGCCGCCGATGGTGGCGATCACGACGATGGCTACTACCATTTCGAACGGATTCATTGCACCTAACTCCCTCTTGGCGCCTGGGCGGCGCTTAGTTCTGCGAGGCTGCCTGCGCGGCGCGATAGGCGCGGCGGACAGGGCGGTCCCGGACTTCGGCGAGGGCAATACCTCCCCCGCACAGTGCTGCAAGCACTGCGAACATTACGATGATCATTTGACTTCCTTTGCTTTGCTGCGGCGGGCGCAGCGGGCTTTAGTTGAGCGGCGCGTCGCGCAGCTTTTCGATTTCGTCCGCAAGGCTGACCCCGCGATCGGTGATGATCCGTTCCAGAACCTGGACGCGCTGTTCGAGCCTCTCGGTCTGGGCGGCATATTGGGCAGCCTTTTCGGCAACCATCCCAGCCTCGATCTCCATCTTGCGCTGCTGCATCGCCAGCCAGGGCTTGAAGAAGACCCCGCCAAAGACGGCGAGCAGGCCGACGGAAATGCCGAGGATCGGTATGAGAAGTGGGGAAAGCATCGTTTCTTCCTTCTGGTTCAGCGCAGCGCGTCGATTTCGCGGGCGGTGCGCTCGGCGGGATCGGTGGCGATCCGCTCGAGCACTGCGATCCGCTCTTCGAGTCGCGAGATCTGGCCGGTGAGGCGCTCGTTCTCGCTCGACAGGAGCCCGATCCTGCGATCGGCATCGGGATCGCCCTTGGCGGTCTTTCCCGACCATTCATTCTCGAGCGGGTAGCCGTGCTTAGCGCGGATTGCGCTCGAGATGAGCCAGCCCAGTGTCGAGATCGCGACGATCAGGATCACCATTACCTGTCCACCGGTCATGTTCTTCCTCCCTCTGCAGCCTGCGCCTAGCGCAGGCTGTCGATCTCGTCGGCGAGGCGCGTGTTGCGGCTCGTATAGTACATCTCGATATCCGCCAGGCGGCGATCGATGTCGCGGAACTTGGAGCGGACCTCGCTGGTCGTGCGGCGCGGATTGGCGCGCACGCCCTGCCAGAACTTCTCCTCTTCCGGGCCTTCGTACAGGCCGATCGGCTTGTTCGGAGCGAGCCAGGCGACCAGCAGATAACCCAGGATCACCGTGCCGCTGGTCGAGAGGGCCAGGACGACCATGCCGACGCGCAGCCAGATCGCTTCGATGCCGGTATAGTCGGCCAGGCCGGCGCAGACGCCCAGGATCTTCGAGTTCTGCTTGTCCAGGTAGAACTTGGTACGGCTCGACATCTCAATTCCTCCTTGAGAGATCAAATTCCGTCTCGGGGCGCTCGGGGCGCAGCGGCCGGAAATCGGGGTTGTCGGCGGCGATGATGCGTTCGACGGTTTGCAGGCGCTCTTCGAGCTGCCGGGCGACGTAGTGGAGCTCATCGAGGAGCTTCTCGTCTTCGCCGGTGATCGTGCCGATCTGCTTCCATTTGGTAACATAGTGGAAGATCAGCCACGGCAGCCCGATGAAGATCGATCCGATCGCAATGATCGGGATGAAGACCTCATCCATCTCAGGCGCCCTTGCCCATCCGCGCCTTCAGCGCTTCGAGTTCGGCATCGACCTTGTCGTTCGACTTCAGCTCGGCGATTTCCTCCTCAAGCGTCTTGGGGATCGCGCCCAGGCCGGCCGCTTCGGCGCGGCCCTCGGCGAAGTCCACCCGGCGATCGAGCACTTCGAAGCGCGAGAATGCGTCCTGCATCTTCGAACCGTTGGTCATCTCGCGGAGGCGAGTGCGGTTGTTCGCGCTCTCCAGCCGGGCGACGACCGAGTTCTGGCGGGTGCGGGCCTCGCGCAGCTTGGTCTGGAGCTTCGTGATGTCCTCTTCCGAAGCCTTGAGCGCCTCGTCGAGCACCGAAATCTCCGAAGTCAGCTGCTCGCACATGTCGGCGGCCTTCTGCTTCTCGACCAGGGCGGCCTTGGCCAGGTCCTCGCGGCCCTTGCTCAGCGCCAGCTCGGCCTTTTCGGTCCAGCTCGCCTGAAGCCCTTCGAGCTTCGAGATGTGGCGGCGCATTTCCTTCTGGTCGGCGATCGTGCGGGCCGCGGAAGCGCGGACTTCGACCAGGGTCTCCTCCATCTCGAGGATGATCATGCGGATCATCTTCGCCGGATCTTCGGCCTTGTCGAGCAGATCGGTGACGTTCGCGGCGATGATGTCGCGGGTTCGTGAGAAGATACCCATAATCAAAACTCCTTCGGGTGATGGGGTTGCCGGGAGGGGCTAGGGGAACCCTCCCGGCTGTGCCGCTCGCCGGGGCATTGGCGAGCGGTAGACGGGGTTAAGCGACCAGCGGCGCCGAGACGGTGCCTGCGACCAGCAGAACACTGCTGAGCAGGGCGAACGAGACGGCGAAGAAGGCGCTGCGGAAGTTGTTTGCGGTATAAGCCATGATTGAATTCCCTGAACCTTGGCCCGATGTTCGGGCTTGTTTTTGTTGGCCCGCTGCCGGGCTTGCCTGATACTCAGCACAAGTCGTGCCAGTTTCTGAAACTCACGGTTTTCCGCCATTTTTGCCGTTCATATGACGTTCAGGCGTATTTTATGGCTTGCCAATTGTTGGGAAAATTCGCCAAGGGTTCGGCATGGAGCGCACCACACACGTCATCGGCCAATCCCCCCCATTTCTGGAGGCGCTGGAACGCGCGAGCCGCGCCGCTGCGCTGGACCGTCCAGTGCTGGTGATCGGGGAGCGCGGGACGGGGAAGGAACTGGTCGCCGAGCGCCTGCACCGCCTGTCGCCGCGCTGGGATCAGCCTTTGGTAGTGATGAACTGCGCGGCGCTTCCCGAGACGCTGATCGAAGCCGAATTGTTCGGGCACGAGGCGGGGGCATTCACCGGCGCGACCAAGGCGCGGGCGGGGCGTTTCGAGGAAGCCCATCGCGGCACGCTGTTCCTCGACGAGCTCGGCACGTTATCGATGGGGGCGCAGGAACGGCTGCTCCGCGCAGTCGAATATGGCGAGATCCACCGGATCGGTTCTTCGCGCCCGGTCCAGGTCGATGTCCGCATCGTCGCCGCGACCAACGAGCATCTGCCCGAACGGGTAGAGAAGCAGACCTTCCGCGCCGATTTGCTCGACCGGCTGAGCTTCGAAGTGGTGACGCTGCCCCCCTTGCGGCACCGCAAGGGCGACGTGCAGGTGCTGGCCGATTTTTACGGACGGCGCATGGCGTCCGAGATAGGGATGCAGGATTGGCCCGGCTGGGGTCCGAATGCGCTGGACGCGCTGGAGAATTACTCCTGGCCGGGCAATGTCCGCGAGCTGCGCAACGTGGTCGAGCGGGCGGTCTATCGCTGGGAGCGGTCGGGTCCGGTGGACGCGATCGAGATCGATCCGTTCGAATCGCCGTTCCGCCCGCGCGCGGCGACTGCTAGCGCGGCGCCCGTAGCGGCCACGCCCGCGATCGATCAGGCGCCGGCGCCGGTTCCTGGGCTCGACAGCGGCAGCGACTTCAAGACGCGCGTGAATCGCTTCGAACGCGAATTGCTCTCACGCGCGCTGGCCGAGCACCGCTTCAACCAGCGCTCGACTGCGGAAGCGCTTGGACTGAGCTACGACCAGCTGCGGCATGCGCTCAAGCGACACGAGCTGCTCGGGGCGGGGGGCTGACAATAGGCGTCACCCCGGCGAAAGCCGGGGCCCAGAGTTATTGGCCGCAACGCTCGTGGCTCTGGGTCCCGGCTTTCGCCGGGATGACGAAAATGATCAGAGCAGGGGATCGAAACCCAGGTCTTCAGCCAGATCGCGCCAAATGGGATTGTCCGTCTCGATCAACTCGATCTTCCAAGCCCGCTTCCACTCCTTGATCCGCTTCTCTCGAATGATCGCGGATTCCATTTCCTCATGCACTTCGAACCACACGAGTTCGAACGACATCATATTTTGCAGTGAAGCCGCCAAATGCCTTCGCACGGTGTTGATAAATCCGACCGGGCATGTCGGAAGTGACGCCAGTGTAAATCGTGCCGTTTAGACGACTGGCGTCCGATCCATGCCTTCCTCCATCGTCATTCCGGTGAAAGCCGGAACCCAGAGCCAAGAGCGATATTACGTACGGCCCTGGGCTCCGGCTTTCGCCCCGGTGTGACAGGTTTAGTGCATGTTGGTCATCGCAAGCAGCATCGGGATCGACAGCATCACGTTGAGCCGCGAAGCAATCATTGCGGTCTTGCCGGCCTTGGCCTTGGCGGCATCGTCGGCTTCCACCAGCCCGAGCAGTTTCTTCTGGTTTGGCCAGATCACGAACCAGACGTTCACGGCCATGATCAGGGCCAGCCACATGCCGATGCCGATCAACTGATAGCCCGGCTTCATCGCCAGCCCCTCATGGAGCTCGTCATAAAGCCAGGCGAGGATCGCGCCGGTGATCACGGTAAGCAGGGCGGCCCAGCGGAAGAAGAACAATGCCTTGGGCGCGATATGCTTGGTGACGCCGGGCTTCAGCTCGGCCGGGATCGACGGCATGGTCGGGATCTGCACGAAGTTGAAATAATAAAGCAGACCGATCCAGATGATGCCGAAAAAGACGTGGAGCCACTGGAAGATGTGGTTCGCATCAAGCGTCACATAATCGGTGTAGATCGGCGAGAAGATGATCCCGAGCGCGAGCACGAACCCGACTGCGAGCACCGCGTGAAGATTGCCGAAGAATTTGTCCATTGGATGCTCCCCTGGTGCGCGGCCGGTCTGCCCCCGAGCCGCTGGTAGCGCATCCTATGATCGGAAATTTCGTTTGTCACACGCAATGAAATTTGTGGGACCCGCCACGCGAATAGCGGCTAGGCGCGGGAGCGCTCGCCCTCGCCCGCGCGTTGGGCAAACGATTCCTCTTCTATGGAGTAGCTTTGATGGCTTTCGAACTTCCCCCGCTTCCCTATGACAAGTCCGCCCTCGCGCCGCATATCTCGGCCGAGACGCTCGAATTCCATCACGGCAAGCATCACAAGGCCTATGTCGACAAGACCAATGGCTTCGTCACCGAAAAGGGGCTGGAAGGCCGCAAGCTGAGCGAAGTGATCGCGCACGCCAAGGAGACGGGCGACAAGGGGCTGTTCAACAATTCCGCCCAGGTCTGGAACCACAGCTTCTATTGGCAGTGCCTGTCGCCGAACCAGGCCGCGCCCTCGGGCAAGCTCGCCGACCTGATCGCTTCCGAGTTCGGCAGCGCGGACGAGTTGGTCAAGAAGCTCGTCGCCGAATCGACTGCGCATTTCTCGAACGGCTGGGGCTGGCTGGTGCTCGACGGCGGCAAGCTCAAGGTGACTTCGCTGCACGATGCCGACACGCCGGTGGTGTATGAAGGCATGCAGCCGCTGCTGACGATCGACGTGTGGGAGCACGCATATTACGTCGATTACCGCAATTCGCGGCCGAACTATCTCGATGCGGTGACGGCGAATTTGATCAACTGGGAATTCGTCGCGCAGAATTTGGATGGCGCGGGCGTGGGTCGGGCGGACCAGGAAGGCTGATTATGCTTTCCCTCTCCCGCTTGGGAGAGGGAATGGGCCCGCTCGCGAAGCGAGTGGGAAGGGTGAGGGCAGGCCAGACAATCGTCCTCACCCTTCCGGCGCTTCGCGCCTCCCTCCCTCTCCCGGTGGGAGAAGGATTTTTTAACCCTCCGGCGGCAGCGGCACGTCTTCGGGCTTATCCAGCTGCAGGCCGTGGCGCATCAGCATCGGGATGTTGATCATCGCGAAGACGAGCGTCATCGGGATCACCGCCCAGGTCTTGAACGTCACCCACTGGTCCCAGGTGAGCATTTGCCGCATCACTTCGTTGAGCGCCGCCATGCCCGCAAAGAAGATCGTCCAGTTGATCGTCAGCAGGCGCCAGCCCTTCGCCGAGAGCCCGGGATAGGCTGTCTGCAGCAGCGTCTGGAGCAAGGGTTTATCTGCCCATAGGCCATAGCCGAGGATGATCGCGAACATCGCATAAACGATCGTCGGCTTGATCTGGATGAAGGTCTGGTCGTGGAAATAGAGCGTCAGCCCCCCGAACACTAGGACGAGCGCGCCCGAGATCCACAGCATCGGCGAGATGTGGCGCGTCTTCCACCAGCTCAGCGCCATTGCCGCGCCCATCGCCACCATGAAGGCGGCGGTCGCGGCGAAGATGCGCTCGAGCTGCGCGCCGGGGGCGAAGCTGTTGACGGCGAAGAATATGGCAAGCGGACCGAAATCGATCAGCATGCGAAGGCCTGGGGACGCGGCGGGCTTGGTACTGGCGTTCATCGGGTAAGCTCTTCCACTCCGGCGATGATCCGCGCAACCTCGTTCGCATCGAACGGGCGGAGATCGTCGACCTTTTCGCCCACGCCAATCGCATGGATCGGCAGGCCATATTTCTCGGCGGCCGCGACGAGGACACCGCCGCGCGCAGTACCGTCGAGCTTGGTCATCACCAGGCCGGTGACGCCGGCGACTTCCTTGAACACTTCGATCTGGCTGAGCGCGTTCTGGCCGGTGGTCGCGTCGAGGACGAGGACTACGTCGTGCGGCGCTGCGGGATTGAGGCGGCCGAGGACGCGGCGGATCTTGGCGAGTTCGTCCATCAGCTCGCGCTTGTTCTGGAGGCGTCCGGCAGTGTCGACGATGAGCACGTCGATGCCTTTCTCGGTGGCCTGCTTGACTGCTTCGAAGACCACGCCCGCCGCGTCGCCGCCCTCGGGGCCGGTGACGATTGGCACCCCGATCCTCTCGGCCCAGGTGCGGAGCTGGCCGATCGCGGCGGCGCGGAAGGTGTCGCCGGCAGCCAGCATCACGCCGTAATCCTGTTCGAGCAACAGGTTTGCGAGCTTGGCGATGGTGGTGGTCTTGCCGCTGCCGTTGACGCCGATGACTAGGATCACCTGCGGGCGGGGAAAGGCTTCGATTTCCAGCTTCTTGCTGACGGGCTCAAGGACCTTGGCGATCTCCTCGGCCACGATGAGCCGGATGCCGAGTTCCTCGAGATTGCGCTCGACCTGCGCCTCTTCGAGCCGGCTGCGGATCCGCGCGGCAGTAGCGGGGCCGAGATCGGAGGCGATCAGCGCTTCCTCGATCTCGTCGAGTTGATCGTTGTCGAGCCGGCCGAGCCCAAGCCCCGCCAAATTGCCAATCAGGCGATCGGAGGTTTTCTTGAACCCGCCGAGCAGGCGGTCGCGCCAGGAAGTGCTCATGCGATCAGCTTTCCGTCACGGGCGGCCTGAATTCTCACGCTGACGACTTCTCCGACATTGGACGGGGGCAGGCTGACCTCGGCGAAATTGCCGGCATGGCCGCTGGTTCCGGGGCGCTCTACCAGCACTTGCTGGGTGCTGCCTATCAGGCTTTGCAGCCAATCCGTCCGTGACTGTGCCGCGGCGGAGCGCAGGCGGGCGGCGCGGGCCTTCACGATTTCGGGCTCGACTTGCGGCATAAGCGCCGCGGGCGTGCCGGCACGGGGGCTGTAGGGGAAGATGTGCCCGTGGACGATCTGCGCGTCGGCGATCAACGCGAGCGAGTTGGCGAACATTGCCTCGGTCTCCGTCGGGAAGCCGGCGATCAGATCGGCGCCAATCGCGATGTCGGGACGTGCCGCGCGCAGCCGCTCGACCAGTGCGACACTCTCGGCGCGGCTGTGGCGGCGCTTCATGCGCTTGAGGATCATGTCGTCGCCCGCCTGTAGTGAGAGATGGACATGTGGCTGAACGCGCGGCTCCTGCGTGAGCAGCGCAAACAAGCGGTCGTCGATCTCGATGCCGTCGAGCGAGGAAAGGCGCAGGCGCTTGAGCGCGGGGACGTGCGACAGGATGCGCTCGACCAATGGGCCAAGGCTGGGCGCGCCGGGCAGATCGGCTCCGTAGCTGGTGAGATCGACTCCGGTGAGCACCACTTCCTTGTGGCTCTCGGCGAGCATCGCGATCCGATCGATCAGCGCGCCCGCGGGGACCGAGCGGCTGTTGCCGCGGCCATACGGAATCGCGCAGAAGGTGCAGCGATGGTCGCAGCCGTTCTGGACTTCGACAAAGGCGCGGGCGTGGGTCGAGAAGCTGGCGGCGAGATGCGGCGCGGTTTCGCGGACGGCCATGATGTCCTGCACCTGGACCGGTTCGGTCGAGCCCCAGGCGAAGGCGCTGAGCTTCTCGGCATTGCCAATCACTCGGCTGACTTCGGGCATTGCCGCGAATGATGCCGGGTCGATCTGCGCCGCGCATCCGGTGACGACCAGCTCGGCATCGGGGCGCTCGCGGCGGGCGCGGCGGATCGCCTTGCGGCTCTGCTTGACGGCTTCGTTGGTCACCGCGCAAGAGTTCACCACCACCGTGTCGCGCTCGCCGAGCAGCGCGCGGATGGTTTCGCTTTCGGCGATGTTCAGCCGGCAGCCGAGACTGATGATGTGAGGAGACGGCATTGGCGGACGATCTAGGGATGGGGGCGACGGATGTCCACGCACGGGCCCGCGAAGTGCTCGGCTTCTGGTTCGCGCTGACGCCCGAGCAGCATTTCGCCAAGTCCGAGCGGCTGGATCGTCAGATAGGCGAGCGCTTCGGTGCGCTTCGCGACGCGGTGCTTGCCAGCGAGGCAAAGGGCTGGCGCGACGATCCCGAGACGTTGCTCGCCGCGATCATCGTGCTCGATCAGTTCAGCCGGAACATGCATCGCGGAACCGCGGAGGCCTTTGCCGCCGACAAGCTGGCACGCGAACTGACACTGGGGGCACTCGACAAGCGCTGGGACGGCGGGATGAGCGGCGAATGGCTGCAGTTCCTCTATATGCCGCTGATGCATGCCGAGGACGAAGGGCTGCAGGATTTGTGCATTGAGAAGTTCGAAGCGCTGGGAAACCAGAATTCGCTCGATTTCGCGCATCAGCACGCGGGCGTGATCAGGCGGTTCGGGCGGTTTCCGTCACGAAATGCTGCGCTGGCACGAGAATCGACGGAAGCGGAGCGGGAATATCTCAGCCAGCCGGGGGCGGGGTGGTAATCCAATAACGACGAACTGGGGGTTAGCCCGCCTGACGCTGACTGGTTGCAACTCTCGGCGTTTCCACCGGCACTTCGCGAGCCAATGGCGCCTGGACCTGCTGGAGCAGGCGGCGCTCGGCGAGCAGGCGGCGAACGTTGGTGACCGACATCGGCCGGCCATAGAGCCAGCCCTGCGACTTGGCGCAGCCCAGTGCGCGCAGGCGCTCTTCGATCTCGGCGGTCTCGACGCCCTCGGCGGTGATCGGCAGATTGAGACTTTCGCCCAGGCCGACGATGGCATTGACGATTGCCGCCGAGTCCGCGTTGTCGATCAGCGACATCACGAAGCTCTTGTCGATCTTGATCCGATCGAAGGGCAATGCGCGAAGGTGCGCGAGCGACGAATAGCCGGTGCCGAAATCGTCGAGCGCAAGGCGGACGCCCTGGTTCTTGAGGCTGCCGACGATCGATTGCGCCAGCGCCAGATTGTCGAACAGCGAGCTTTCGGTGATCTCGACTTCGAGGCGATTGGCCGGGAAGCCGGTCTCGGTCAGCACCTTGATGATCTTCTGCGCCAGCCATGCGTCGCGAAGCTGCCAGGGCGAGATGTTGATCGACAGGCTGAGCGACTGATCCCAATCGCGCGCGGCGATAAAGGATTGGCGCATGATCGAAAGCGAGAGATCGGCGATCATGCCGGTTTCCTCCGCGATCGGAATGAACAGTTCCGGACTGATCAGCCCGCGGACCGGATGCTCCCAGCGCGCGAGCACTTCGAAGCCGTGGAGACGTCCGGTCGAGAGATCGACCTGCTGCTCGAAATAGGGGACGATCTCGCCGCGCGGGATCGCAGTGCGCAGGCCGCTTTCCAGCTCGTTGCGGACCTGAAGCTCGCGCTCCATCGAATGATCGAACCAGGCATAACGATTCCGCCCCGATTTCTTCGCCGCATACATCGCGATATCGGCCGAGCGCATCAGTGCGTCGATCGAAGCGCAGTCGAAGTCCGAACGCGCGACACCGAGCGAGCACGAGATATGCAGGCGAAGCCCCTCGGCCTCGAAGGGCTGGGCCATGCGGTGCACCAGCTTCTCGGCGATGCGCTCGACAAAGCTGGGCTCGGCGGGATCGAACAGGAAGCCGCACGAAAATTCATCGCCGCCCAGCCGCGCGGTCAGCGCGATCGGCGGCATCACCGCGGCAATCTCGGACGCGACGGCGCGGAGCAGCGCATCGCCCACCGCATGCCCGTGCATGTCGTTGACCGATTTGAAATTGTCGAGATCGAGCATCAGCATCGCCATCGCCTTGCGGCGGCGCTGGGCGCGCACGAACATCGCGGCGCCTTCCTCGGAGATCGAACGACGATTGAGGAAACCGGTCAGCGGATCGCGGGCTGCGAGCGCCTGGGCGCGCTCTTCGGCAGCGGCACGGATCTGCACCTCCTGGCTGAGAGCAGCGTGGCGCCGCCAGCCGAACAGGATCAGGGCAACGTTGAGCAACAGGGCAATGACGAGCGTTCGGTCGGCTGGCTCGGCGCCTTCGAAATAATGGCGCAGGGTCTTCGACAGCACCGAGCTGCCCGTTCCCACGAACAGCAGGATCGCGGCAACGCTGATCGCGCCCGAAAGCAGATTGGGCCGTTGGATATGGCCCTCTGCAATGATCTCGTCTTCGTGATCCAGCGACATAGCCGGGACACACTCCCCCATACGACAGTGCGGGGGTTTCGCATGGCGAGGGTATAGATCAGGTTAAGCGCTGAAACGATTTGGACACCAGTGGGGCCGGCGCGGGCGGTTGCGTTTGTCGGCAACCCCGTCTATGTGCCCGCCCATCCGTTCCACGGAACGCGAGACGCATCAGCGCCCACGGGTGCAGGCCGGCCGACGAGGTTTCGTCCGCCGGCTCGCTTTGCGTTTGGCGGAAGTGGCGCGAAATTTGGAGTGATTTGGTCCTTATGTTCGAGAGTCTGAGCGATCGGTTAGGCGGCGTATTCGAGCGCCTGCGGGGCCGTGGCGCGCTCTCCGAGACTGATGTGCGCACGGCGATGCGCGAAGTGCGGGTCGCCTTGCTCGAGGCCGACGTCGCGCTGCCGGTAGCGCGCGAGTTCGTCGAGAAGGTTACCGAACAGGCAGTCGGCCAGAATGTGCTGCGTTCGGTTACGCCGGGGCAGCAGGTCGTCAAGATCGTCCATGACGCGCTGGTCGACATGCTGGGCTCGGACACGTCCGAACTCGAACTGGGCGTCACGCCGCCTGCGGTGATCATGCTTGTCGGTCTTCAGGGCTCGGGCAAGACCACGACGACCGCTAAGCTTGCCAAGCTTCTCAAGAAGGACGGCAAGAAGATCATGATGGCGTCCTTGGACGTCAATCGCCCGGCCGCGCAGGAGCAGCTGGCCGTCCTCGGCACGCAGACTGAAGTGACGACGCTGCCGATCGTCGCGGGGCAGAATCCGGTCGAGATCGCCCGGCGCGCGATGAGCTCGGCGAAGCTGCAAGGCTTCGACGTGCTGATGCTCGATACGGCCGGCCGCCTTCACGTCGATCAGGCACTGATGGACGAGATGAAGGCAGTGGCGGACATCGCCAATCCTGCCGAAATCCTGCTCGTCGTCGACTCGCTGACCGGCCAGGACGCCGTTAACGTCGCCAAGAGCTTCAGCGAGCAGGTTCCGCTCACCGGGGTCATCCTGACGCGGATGGATGGCGACGCGCGCGGCGGCGCTGCGCTGTCGATGCGCGCCGTTACCGGCAAGCCGATCAAGTTCGCCGGCATGGGAGAGAAGCTCGACGCGATCGAGCAATTCCACCCGAAGCGCGTTGCCGGCCGTATCCTCGGCATGGGCGACGTCGTCAGCCTGGTCGAACGGGCTGCCGAGACGATCGACGCCGAAGAATCCGAGCGTATGGCCGCGCGGCTGCAAAAGGGTCAGTTCGATATGAACGACCTGCGCAGCCAGCTGACGCAAATGCGCAAGATGGGCGGGCTGGGCGCGCTGGCGGGGATGATCCCCGGCATGAAGAAGGCGCAGGCCGCGATGAACAATAGTGGGATGGACGATCGCATCCTGCTGCGCATGGACGCGATGATCACGTCGATGACGCCCAAGGAGCGCTCCAGGCCCGAGTTGCTCAATGCCAAGCGGAAGATTCGCGTGGCCAAGGGTAGCGGCGTGACCGTCCAGGACGTCAACAAGCTGCTCAAGATGCACCAGGAAATGCAGACCGCGATGAAGCGGCTCAAGAAGATGGGCGGGCTGAAGGGCATGCTGGGCATGCTCGGCAAGGGCGGCCCGGGTGGCGGCATGGCCGGGATCGGCAACGCCATTGGCGGCAAGGATATGGGCGAGATGATGGGCAAGATGGGCGGCAATCTGCCGGGCCTGCCGGGTGGCCCGAACCTGCCCCCCGGTTTCGAGAATTTGCTGAAGAAGAAATAGCCGTCACCCCGGCGAAAGCTGGGGTCCCAAGCGGCAAGGACACAACATCAACCAAAAGACCCCAGCTTTCGCTGGGGTGACGAATGTGAAGAAGGAAGATTTGTAATGGCTCTCTCTATGCGTCTTTCGCGCGGTGGCTCGAAGAAGCGTCCTTATTACCGGATCGTCGTTGCCGATGCGCGCAGCCCGCGCGACGGCAAGTTCCTCGAGAAGATAGGCACCTATAACCCGCTTCTCGCCAAGGATTCGGCCGACCGGATGAAGCTCGACACCGAGCGCGCCGCATATTGGCTCCAGATGGGTGCGCAGCCGACCGACCGCGTTGCTCGTTTCCTGGATGTGCTGGGCGTGAAGGAGCGCGCCGCCAAGAGCAATCCGAACAAGGGCAAGCCCGGCGAGAAGGCCGTCGAGCGCGCTGAAGAGCGTGCCGAGAAGGCCAAGGCCGCCGAGGAAGCCGCCGCAGAGGCAGCAGCCGCTCCGGCGCCCGAGCCCGTCGCTGAGGAGGCTCCGGTCGCCGAGGAAGCTCCTGCCGCCGAGGAAGCTCCTGCCGCTGAGGAGGCTCCTGCCGCAGTTGCCGAAGAGCAGGCCGAAACCGTCGAAGTGATGGCCGAAGCCGTCGAGGAAGCCACCCCGGAAGCAGCTCCGGCTGCTGAAGAGGCTCCCGCCGCAGAAGCGACCGCCGAGGAAGCTCCTGCCGCGGCAGAAGCAGCCGAAGCACCGGCTGCCGAAGCCACCGACGAAGAAAAGTCGCAGGGCTGAGGCTCTTGGACGCCATCATGCGTTTCTCTGGGGCAATAGCCTCAGGAGGAGCGCATGATGGCGAGTCAGCCCACCGGCCCGGACGATACCGAACGTGAAGAACCCGGTGACACCCAGACCAACCCCGCCGGCGTCTCCACCGACAAGCCAGCCGAAGGCGGAGACGACGCAGCCGCCAGGCAGCCCGGCAGCCCCGACGGCTGAGCGCGCAGTAACGCTCGCCGCCGTCATCGGCGCGCATGGCGTGGCGGGAGAAGTCCGCCTCAAGGTCTTTGGCGACGATCTTGCGAGCTATGCCTCGTTCAATCAGGGCACGCTGACGCTCAAGTCGCTGCGCCATGGTTCGAACGGGGCGATCGCGCGCTTCGCCGAAGTTGCGGACCGCAACGCTGCAGAGGCGCTGCGCGGGACGGCGCTGACCGTGCCGCGTTCGGCGCTGCCTGCGCTTGTCGAAGGCGAATATTACCATCATGACTTGCTCGGGCTGCCCGCGGTTTCGGACGGGGGCGAACCGCTGGGCGAAGTGGTGGCGATCGACAATTACGGCGCGGGCGACGTGCTAGAAATCGAGCGTCCTTCCGAAGACGGCAAGCCCGGCAAGCGCTTCATGGTGCCGATGAAGCCCGATGCAGTGCCCGAATGGAATGACCAGCGGCTGGTGATCTCGGCCGATTTCATCGAATGACCCGCATCGCGGTCCTCTCCGACATTCACGGCAATCTGCCTGCCCTCAAGGCGGTGGTCGCCGATGCGGAGCGGCAGGGCTGCACCAGCTTCATCAATCTTGGCGACATTCTTTCGGGGCCGCTCTGGCCGGCCGAGACTGCCGATTGGCTGATGGCGCGGGGCTGGCCGACGATTGCCGGCAATCACGAGCGCCAGTTGCTCACGCTCCCGCCCGAACGCAGCGGCGCCAGCGATGCCTTCACCCAGGCGGTGCTGACCGATGCCCATCGCGATTGGCTCGCGTCGCTGCCCGAGACGATGGAACTGCCCGGCATGCTGCTGGTCCATGGCACCCCGCGGTCGGATCTCGAGCATTTTCTCGAAACGGTGAAGCCAACAGGCGCACGCCGGGCGAGCGAAGCCGAAGTCACCGGGCGCCTGGGCGGAGCGAGGGCGCCGCTAACCTTGTGCGGGCATTCGCACATCCCGGGGGAGATGCGGCTCGGTGACGGTCGCACGGTCGCCAATCCCGGCAGCGTCGGGCTACAGGCATTCGACGACGACCATCCCTTTCCCTATCGCGTCGAGAATGGCGATCCGCGTGCGCGCTATGCGATCGTGGAAGACGGCAAGATCGTATTCCGATGCGCCGAATATGATCACCTGAGCGCCGCAGCCAAGGCCGAGCGCGAGGGATTTGTGGGCTGGGCCAGGGGCCTCGCGGTAGGCAAGCTTTAGCGCCGGATCGGGCGTTGTGCGTTGAGCATGTTACGGATCGTCGTCGCGGCAACGCCGGCTTCGCCCATTGCGTGGCTGATCTGGTCGAGCCCCTTGGCGACATCGCCCGCTGCGAACAGGCCCGGGATCGACGTGCGCTGATGGTCGTCGACCTCGAGGCAGCCGTCCTCGGCGGCCCGGGCGCCGGCCTGCACCGCAAGCTGCGAGCGTATCCGCGATCCGAGCGCCGGGTAGAGCGTATCGAAGCTGAGCCTGCCCCTGGCGGTGTCGAGGGCAATGCTGTCGCCCTCGATCGCGTAATTGCCGCACGGGCCATCGGCGCGCGCGATGCCCGCCGCATCGAGATCGCCCTCATGCTCCTCTTCGATCTGGTGCTCGGCATCGGGCGCGATCAGCGTGACATGGGCGCTATAGCCGCGCAGGAACAATGCCTCGCGCGCGCCATGCCCACCGGTCCCGACCACGGCGATGCGCTTGTCGGTGACTTCATAGCCGTCGCAGATCGGGCAGTAGCGGATCAGGCCGCGCTGGAGCGCTTCGTCGTGCAGCGTATCGGGCATCTTCGGACGATGGTTGACCACGCCGGTAGCCAGCAGCACCGAGCGCGCACCATATTCGCGCTCGCCCACGCGCACCCCGAAGCCGTCCTCGAGCACGCGCAGCCCAGTGACTTTAGCCTGCTCGCGCACCGCGCCGTATTTCTCGGCCTGGGCGAGCATCAGCGCGAGCAGTTCCTTGCCCGAAATCCCGTCCGGATAGCCGGCATGGTTATGCGTGCACGGGATCAGCGCCGCGCGGCTGTCCCCGGCATCGAAAAGCCGGATCGAGAGATGAAAGCGCGCGAGATAGATCGCCGCCGTAAGCCCCGCCGGTCCGCCGCCGATGATGATGCAATCGTCCATTGTGCGGCGAAGCGCTCGAATGAAGAGAACGTTCCTTGACGTAATGCCCGAATGTATATACGCAATGTATATACGGAGGAAGCCATGGTGAAGGAATACCGCGCAAAGACCTTCAAGTCGGGCAATTCGCTTGCGCTGCGCTTGCCCAAGAGCCTCGGGCTTCGTGAAGGCGAGGAGATGGTCCTGCGTGAGGATCGCGGAAAATTCACATTCGAGCCCGCCCCCAAGGAAGGGCGGAAGATCGATCTCACCGGCATCTACGGATCGATCCCCGGGCTGGAGCGCATGGCGATGGACGAGAACGAGCGGGATTGGGACGGCGGCGCAAAACGTGATTGAGCCGGTCTATCTTCTGGACACCAAATTCTGCATCGATCTGTTGGTTGGGCGAAGCCCCCGCGGCGCAGCACGAGTGCAGGAATGCATGGATGGCACGCTCGTCACATCGTCGATCGTCTATGCCGAGGTCATGGTCGGCGCCGAACTGCGCGGGCAAGGCGAGGCGGCGGCAGCCTTCTTTCGGCAGGTTGCCGCCTTACCCTTCGACATCAAGGCTGGAGACGTCTACGCGACCTTGCCATTCAAGCGCGCCAATTTCGACCGTCTGACCGCGTCGCACGCGCTCTCGCTCGGGCTCGTGCTGGTAACCAGCAACGAGCGCGATTTCGACCTCCTTGGCCTAAAGATCGAGAACTGGACCCTGTGACCTTTGCCGCGACCGTCCTGACGCTCTACCCCGAGATGTTCCCCGGGCCCCTGGGTATATCCCTTGCCGGCCGCGCGCTGCGGGAGGACAAGTGGAGCCTGAAGGCGGTGCAGATCCGCGACTTCGCGACCGACCGGCACAAGTCCGTCGACGACACGCCCGCGGGCGGCGGGGCAGGGATGGTGATGCGCGCCGATGTCCTCGCCGCAGCGCTCGACAGCGTCCCCGCAGGGTGCCCGGTATTGGCGATGACGCCGCGCGGCACGACGCTCAGCCAGGCGCGGGTTCGGGCGCTGGCGGAGGGCCCCGGGGTCACCATCCTGTGCGGCCGGTTCGAGGGGCTCGACGAACGGATATTCGAGGCTCGCGATATCGAGCAGGTCTCGATCGGTGACTATATCCTCTCCGGCGGCGAGATGGCCGCTCTCACGCTCCTGGATGCTTGCATTCGGCTGCTTCCCGGAGTAATGGGCGCGCCTTCAAGCGGCATGGACGAGAGCTTCGAAACGGGGCTTCTCGAATATCCGCAATATACCCGACCTGCTGAATGGGAAGGGCGCACGATCCCCGAAGTGCTGCGATCGGGGGATCATGCGAGGATCGAGGCATGGCGTAAGAGCCGCGCCGAGACCGACACACGGCTAAGGAGGCCGGACCTTTGGGAGCGCCATGAGGGCGCTCGGGTCAGTTCTCCCTCTGGCGCGCGGCAAAAGAAGGAAGAATGACATGAACGTCATCCAGACGCTCGAGGCGGAAAACATCGCCAAGTTCTACGAGACCAAGAAGATTCCGGATTTCCGCCCCGGCGACACGCTCAAGGTCGGCGTCAAGGTCGTCGAAGGCGAGCGCACCCGCGTTCAGAACTATGAAGGCGTGTGCATCGCCCGTTCGAACAAGGGCATGGGCAGCAACTTCACCGTTCGCAAGATTTCGTTCGGCGAAGGCGTCGAGCGCGTCTTCCCGCTTTATTCGCCGAACATCGACAGCATCGAAGTCGTCCGCAAGGGCGTCGTGCGTCGTGCGAAGCTCTATTATCTGCGTGGCCGCACCGGCAAGTCGGCGCGTATCGCCGAGCGCCGCGACGTGCGCCCGACTGCGGAAGCGACCGCAGCCGAATAAGCTTTTCGGGCGATGCCCGGTGTGAAAAGACAGGGCGTGGAGGCTTCGGCTTCCGCGCCCGTTTTCGTGCGGGGGGGACGATGTTCAAATATCGGTGCAATCGGCCAACCTATTTCGCATGGCTGACGCTGCTGGTCGCGGTGATGGTGGTGCTGGCGATGGTCATGGAGAAGCCGCCCGGAAAGGGTGAGCTCATCCTCATCATCCTCGGCGCGCCGCGCCTGCATGACATTGGACGCAGCGGCTGGTGGATGACGGTGCCGGTCGGAATCGAACTGCTGATGCTCGTGGCGCTGATCAAAAGCGACGCTCCGCTCGAGGACATGCGGATTGCTGCCGGCGTCCTTGTCTTCCGTTTTCCTGGCCGCGATGGTCGTGCTGGGCCTGATCCCCGGCGAGAAGGACCCCAACAAATGGCGCGATCCGCCACCGGCAGGAATCAACTGGCGCCGGCGCAAGACGAACTAAGGGATATTTGGCGCTCCCGGCCCGTTGGGTTAGTATGCGGGATATGCGAAGCCACGGGCCAGCGATCGGAAGGATGACCCAATTGCGGTTGTTCGCCGCTTCGCTGTGGCTGACGCTGGCGACGGCGGTGTTCTGCGCCGTCGTGCCGGTCGGCCTGCCGCACAGCGCTTCGCATGGATCGGCGTTCAACCCTGGCAACAGCGTCGTCGCGCTCCATGCCTCGTCCGGTGCCAACCGCGCGGTGCTCAAGCGCATCGCCGAGGGCGACCCGGCGCCCACGGCATCGGCGGGAGCCGATATCGTCGCGCCCAGCGATCGCTTCGAAATCGCCGCGCCGCTGCTCGCCGACAGCGCGCCGCAACGCACCGACGCCTCGGCCCTTACAACCTCTACGCACCGTATCGCGGCGTATCCGCGCGGCCCTCCGCTCGCCTGACTTCTCGCCGCGGCCACGCGCCGCATGTTGGACCTGCGAGCCCCAAGGCTGCGCATCCGGAGAAGTCACATGGAAAACGCAGAAAAGCGTCCGCCCTGGTGGTTCGTAACCGCCGTCTGGGGCGGGATCGCCGGATCGGCAGCGGCGCTCGCCGCAGTCATCGGCGCAACGGCGGAATAGCCGCAAAAAAGTCGCCGGACGGGAGCGATCCCGCCCGGCGCACTAATTCAGCGGCCCCGCTCAATCGGCGGCGGCAAGCGCATCCTTGAGTTGCTTGGCCCGATCATGCCCGCGCATGACGGAATCGAAGCAGACGCGGATCACGCCGTTCGTGCCCGATGAGATATGCTCGTCAGCGATCGCGCGCTCGAACTCTTCCTTGAGATAATCCTCACCGCGCTCGACCTCGCTGAGGATCGCATGGTCGCCGCCGCCCAGTGCCAGGCGAAGATCCTCGACACGGCGGTGCAGCGTCGCCGCGGCCGAGCCATAATCGGCAGGCGTGCCGCCCAGTTCGCGGCTGCGCGCGGAAAGCGCATCGACCACTTGGCGGCGCTCGGACGCCATCGTCACGAAGAATTCGGTGTAGCGATCGCTCTCGGCATGCTCGGCCGAATGCTCATAGCCCTTGATGCTGTCGATCACGGTGACGATCAGATCGTCCAGCTTGGCGATATCGGTATTGTCGGACATTGGGCGCTCCTATCGGTTGCCGCAGGACAACTTGCGCTGGCCCGGCTTGCTCCCGGCAAAGAGAGTCAATCGGTCCTTAATGCGGGGCATAGCTGACGATCTCGAACTCGGTGCCGTCGGGATCGAGAAAGTAGAAGCGGCGCCCCGGCTCGTAATCGCCATGGGCAAAGGGGACGAGCCCGGCGGCGGCCACGCGGCGCTCGATTTCGTCGATATCATCGACCTGGATGCCGACATGGTTAAGCGGCTCGCCCTTCTCAAACCGGCGCTGCAGGCCTTCCGGCGGCGTGTACACCGCCAGATAAGTGGTATCGTCGCCCACATGGATTACCCGGCCATTGTCGCGGGCCGGGCCCTGCCAGCGGATCCGCCAGCCGAACAGATCGTGGAACAGCGTTGCCGTGCGCTCGGGATCGCTGACAGTGAGATTGACGTGCTCGATAAAGGGAGCGGGCATGGGATTTCCTCCTAGCTGGATTGCCATGCCATGAGCAGCTACAACCTCAACCTAAGTTGAGGTCAAGCGGGAAATTGCGATGCGCGGAAACGAGCTTCTGACGATCGGTGAGCTGGCCGCGCGAACCGGAATCGCCGTATCCGCAGTGCGCTTCTACGAAGCCAAGGGCCTGGTCCATCCGATCCGCACGCAGGGCAATCAGCGCCGCTTCCTGCGATCGGACATCCGCCGCATATCGTTCGCGCTGATCGCCCAGCAACTGGGCTTCACCTTGCCCCAGATCGCCGCCGAGCTGGCGCGGCTGCCGCAGGAGCGCGCGCCCAATGCCAGCGAATGGAAGCGCATCGGCCAGGGGTTTCGCCGCGTCATCGAGCAGCGGGTCGCCCAATTGCAGCGCGCGCTCGACGATCTCGACGGCTGCATCGGCTGTGGCTGCCTCAGCCTCAAAAAGTGTGCGCTGTACAATCCGGACGATCGGGCCGGGCGCGGCGGCACCGGGCCGCGATTCATTGCGGTAGGGCGCTCGGTTGCGATGGGGGAGGTGGGTTGAAACTATTTACCACCCCCGGCGAAGGCCGGGGCCCAGTCGCAATGTCGTCGACAACGCGCGGCGCCGCCGGGAGTATGGCGCAACTGGCCTCAGCCTTCGGAGGCGGGACCTGCCCAGGCCACCGCCCTTTACCCCGGTCAATTCCCCAGCAATAAGGCCGCGCAAGGAGACTTTGGGAATGCGTAAATGGTTGGCAGCAATGGCTTTGGCAGGCGTTTCGGTCGTGGCGAGTAGCGTCGCGGCGCAGGCCCAGGATCTGCCGCTCGAACGCGTTTTCGCCAGTCCGGAGCTATCGGGACCGGCACCGCGGCTGCCCAAATTGTCGCCCGATGGGTCGCTGCTGACGCTGCTGCGCAACCGCGCCGACGAGAGGGACCGGTTCGACCTGTGGGCAATGGACACCGCCACGGGCAAATGGCGGATGCTGGTCGATTCGAAGAAGGTCGGTTCGGGCGCCGAGCTTTCGGAAGCCGAGAAGATGCAGCGCGAGCGCGCACGCATCACCAACGCCCGCGGCATCGTCAATTATAGCTGGTCGAGCGACGGCAAGAGCATCATCGTGCCGCTGGATGGCGACGTCTATCTCGCCGGCACCGATGGCAAGGTCCAGCGCCTGACCAATTCGCCCGAGGGCGAGCTCAATCCCGCGATCAGCCCCCAGGGCAATTATTTCAGCTTCGCGCGCGGGCAGAACTTCTGGGTCCAGCCGCTCAAAGGCGGCGAGGCGCGCCAGCTCACCAATGATGGCGCGGGCACCGTGCATTGGGGCGAGGCGCAGTTCGTCGAGCAGGAGGAAATGCACCGCTACGAAGGCTATTGGTGGTCGCCGACCGAGCAATATATCGCCGTCGAGCGCTTCGACGAGGCGCGCGTCGGCGTGGTCAGCCGCGCGGCGATCGGTGCCGAGGGCACGCGCGTCTATTCGCAGCGCTATCCGGCGGCGGGCACCCCCAATGCCGTGGTCGAGCTTTATGTGATGAAGCCCGATGGCAGCGCCCGGGTAAAGGTCGATCTCGGCACCAACGACGACATCTATGTCGCGCGGGTCAATTGGGCACCCGATGGCAAGGCGCTCTACGTCCAGCGCCAGAGCCGCGACCAGAAGATTCTCGACATGCTCAAGGTCGATCCCGCCACCGGCAAGTCCAGCGTGATCTTCACCGAGCGCGCCAAGACCTGGCTCAACATCACCGACGCCTATAAATTTCTCGAAGACGGCAGCCTGATCTGGGCTTCCGAGCGCGACGGCTATCGCCACCTCTATCACTTCAACAAGGGCAAGTGGCGCCAGCTCACCAAGGGCGCATGGGTGGTCAAGGATCTGGCCGGGGTCGACGAGAAGGCCGGCAAGGTCTTCTTCGTCGCCAATAAGGACACGCCGCTGGAGATGCAGGTCTATTCGATCGACCTGAAGCGGCCGGACGCAGTGACCCAACTGACCGAAGCCGGCTTCTTCAATGCGGCGGCGATGAACAAGAGCGCGACGCGCTTCATCGTCTCGCGTTCGAACGCCGGTCAGCCTACCCAATCCTATCTCGCCGACCAGACCGGTAACCGCCTTGCCTGGATCGAGGAGAATGCGCTGAAGCCCGGCCATCCTTATTACCCGTTCCTCGCCAGCCACCGCGCGGCGCAATACGGCACGCTCAAGGCCACGGACGGCTCGACGCTTTACTGGTCGATGATCACGCCCAAGATGGAGCCGGGCCGCAAATACCCCGTTTTCGTCGAATATTATGGCGGCCCAGGCACCGGCCAGCAGGTCGCACACAAGTGGCAGAGCCCGCTGACCCAGCACATCGTCGATCGCGGATACATCTATTTCCAGATCGACAATCGCGGCTCGAACTTCCGTGGCAAGGCCTTCGAGGACCAGATCTTCCAGAAGCTCGGCACGGTCGAAGTCGAGGATCAGATCGCGGGCATCGACTATCTCAAGTCGCAGCCCTTCGTCGATGCCGATCGGATCGGCGGCTATGGCTGGTCCTATGGTGGGTTCATGACGCTCAAGCTGCTCGAACAGCATCCGGGCGTGTTCGCGGCGGGCATATCGGGCGCGCCGGTGGTGAAGTGGGGCCTCTACGACACCCATTATACCGAGCGCTATCTGGGCGACCCCAACAAGGATCCCAAGGCCTAT
The DNA here is from genome assembly GCF_979258125.1 of Sphingomonas sp. AC522. Taxonomy (NCBI): domain Bacteria; kingdom Pseudomonadati; phylum Pseudomonadota; class Alphaproteobacteria; order Sphingomonadales; family Sphingomonadaceae; genus Sphingomonas; species Sphingomonas sp. AC522. The sequence goes on along the minus strand of NZ_OZ409836.1, from coordinate 2,768,046 downwards.
GCCGCGGCAGATACCATCGCCGATGCCGGCAAGATCCGCGATCCGATGCTGCTGATGCACGGCATGTCCGACGACAATGTCGTCCTCGACAACGCCACTGCGCTCGCCGCTAAGCTACAGGCGGAGAACCGTCCGTTCGAGATGATGCTCTATCCGGGCAAGGCCCATAGCGCCCCGCGGGACATCCACGTGTGGACGACGGTGCTGAACTTCATGGACCGGAATGTGAAGAACAAGCGGTGACGTCCCGCACTTCGTCACCCTGAACTTGTTTTAGGGTCCAGCCCTCCACGGTCGAGAGCCTCGCATGTGGAGGGTTGGATGCTGAAACAAGTCCAGCATGACGGGGAGGGAGGGTCAGCGCCTCCCAACAATTTCTTTCAACTCCCACGCTCGCCACGCAGCTTTCCGTCTGCTAGGCGCCTGCCATGCTTCGTAAACGAACTACCAAACGAATTACGACCCGCGCCTGACCGGCGCGAAGGCCGTTTTTATGGCCGCGAGCACAGGAATGCACTCGCATTCCGCATCCTTCCGAACCAAATAGCATCCCGCCGCTGCATCCGCGTGCGGACCTGAAAGGACCGAAAATGGGCTATCGTGTCGTCGTCGCAGGCGCCACCGGCAATGTCGGGCGCGAAATGCTGAACATCCTGGCCGAGCGGGAATTCCCGATCGACGAACTGGCGGTGCTCGCCTCGTCGCGCAGCCAGGGCGACATGGTCGATTTCGGCGAGACCGGGAAACAATATAAAGTCCAGAATATCGACAATTTCGATCCTGCGGGATGGGACATGGCGCTGTTTGCGATCGGCTCCGAAGGCTCGGCGCTGCACGCCCCGCGCTTCGCCGCGGCGGGCTGCGTAGTGATCGACAATGCCTCGCTCTACCGCATGGATCCGGACGTGCCGCTGATCGTGCCGGAAGTAAATCCCGAGGCGATCGATGGCTACAAGGCGCGCAACATCATCGCCAATCCGAACTGCTCGACCGCGCAGATGGTCGTCGCGCTCAAGCCGCTTCATGATGCGGCGAAAATCAAGCGCGTCGTGGTTGCGACCTATCAATCGGTGTCGGGCGCGGGCAAGGCCGGAATGGACGAGTTGTTCGAGCAGAGCCGCAATATCTTCGTGGGCGACAGCGCCGAGGCCAAGAAGTTCACCAAGCAGATCGCCTTCAACGTGATCCCGCACATCGACAGCTTCCTCGACGATGGATCGACCAAGGAAGAGTGGAAGATGGTGGTCGAGACCAAGAAGATCCTCGATCCCAAGATCAAGGTAACCGCGACCTGCGTGCGCGTGCCGGTGTTCGTAGGGCATTCGGAGGCGATCAACATCGAGTTCGAAGACGAGATCAGCGCCGAGCAGGCCAAGACCATCCTGCGCGAGGCGCCGGGCGTGATGCTGATCGATAAGCATGAGGATGGCGGTTACATCACTCCGATCGAGTGCGTCGGCGAGTTCGCGACCTTCATCAGCCGCGTTCGCGAGGATTCGACCGTGGATAGCGGCCTCAGCCTGTGGTGCGTCAGCGACAATCTCCGCAAGGGCGCGGCGCTCAATGCCGTGCAGATCGCGGAATTGCTCGGGCGGCGGCACCTGAAAAAGGCCGCCTGACCTCCAAACCAGCGGAAGAGCTTAAGGGCCGGGGCGCGCGCTTCGGCCCTTTGCTCTGTCAGTGCCCCGCCGCCGCCGGATCGGGCTTCTCGACCGGCCCCTTCGGCTTGCGCAGGAAAATCACCAGCGGCACCGATAGCGCCGTGACGATCGCCATCGCGTAGAAATCGTTGAGATAGCCGATCATCGCCGCCTGGCGGTTGATCTCGGCATTGGCCATCGCCAGCACGGTCTCGCCGCTGCCGCCCAGCATCTGGAGCAGGCCCGGATCCATCGTATCGAGATTTTCGGGCGTGATGTTGGGCACCAGAGCGGCATGGCTCTGCTGGATGCTCCGCGCCAGGATCGTCGTGACCAGCGAAATGCCGACCGATGCGCCGATATTGCGCGTCAGGTTGATCAGTGAAGCGCCCTCGGTGCGCTGGTGCGGCGGCAGCGTCGCGAAGGCCAGGCCGTTCAGCGGCATGAACACCAGCCCCATGCCGAGCCCCTGAACGAACCCGGAAACGATGATCGGCCAGGTGCCCATCTCCAGCGACCAATGCGTCATCTGCCACAGCGAATAAGCGGCGAGCACCATGCCGAGCCCGACCACGATCCGCGGATCCAGGCCTTTTTGGATCAGCCGCGCCGAAATCGCCATCGTCAGGATCACGCCGAAGCCGCGCGGCATCAGCAGGATGCCGGTATCGAACACCGAGTGGCCGTAGAGGTTCTGCAGCATCGGCGGCAGCAGCGCCATCGTCGCCATCATCACCACGCCGATGACGAGCATGAAGAACATTGCCGTCACCAGATTGCGGTTCCGCCACAATGCCCGCTCGAACATCGGGTGCTTGCCCATCGCCATATGGACGACAAACATCCACAGCGCCACGATCGCGACCAGCATCTCGATCCAGATCTCTGTAGATCCCAGCCAATCCTCACCCTGGCCGCGATCGAGCATCAGCTGAAGCGCGGAGATGCCGATCGCCAACAGCGCGAAGCCGAACAGGTCGAATGGGCGCCGGCGGACCGGCCGCGTCGGCAGCAGCCACCACAGGATTGCGACGCAGATCACGCCCAGCGGCAGATTGACGAAGAACACCCAGCGCCAGTTGAAATTGTCGGTCAGCCAGCCGCCGATCACCGGGCCCATGATCGGGCCGACCATGATCCCCATACCCCAGATCGCCATGGCCTTGGCCTGGCGCTCGGGGGGATTGATATCGAGCATCACCGTCTGGCTGAGCGGGTTCATGAACGCGGCGCAGATGCCTTGGAAGATGCGGAACACCACCATCTGCTCGAGATTCTGGGCCGTGCCGCAGAGCGCCGAGGCGATGACGAAGCCGATCGTCGACCATAGGAACAGATTGCGCGAACCGACCCGGTCGGAGAGCCAGCCGGTGATCGGGATCGCGATGGCAACGGCAACGATATAGCTGGTCAACACCCAGGTGATCGTATCCGCCGAGGCGCCGAGCTGTGTCGTCATGTGCGGCAGCGCGACATTGGCGATCGTCGTGTCGAGGATCTGCATGATCGTCGCCAGCATGACGCCGAAGGTCAGCAGGCCGCGATTGACGACCGGCAGCGCCGCGACCCCTGGCTGGGGCTTCGCGGGTGCGGCGGGAGTGTCGGACTGGGCGGCGGTGGCCATTGGCTAGATCTCTTCCCCTCCCTGCAAGGGAGGGGTTAGGGGGTGGGTGGAGTGCTCGCGCTACTGCGCCATCGTGTCTATCTTATCCGTATCGCCCGGACCCGACCCACCGCCCCCCTCCGTTGCAGGGAGGGGGAGCGGAAGGCGGGGCCGTGCGTCAGTTCACAACATCCACAACGACATCGGCCGAAAGCCCCGCGATCAGCGGCCGCGGGCTGGCCTCGTCGATGGCGATGCGCACCGGCACGCGCTGGGTAACCTTCACCCAATTGCCATTTGCATTCTGCGCCGGCAGCACCGAGAATTCCGAGCCGGTGCCCGCGCCGATCGAGGCGACATGCGCCTTCAAGTGCAGGCCCGGATAGGCGTCGAAGCTCACTTCGGCCTTTTGCCCGACGCGCATCTTGTTGAGGTCGGTTTCCTTGAAATTGGCCTCGAGCCACGCGCCCTGGCCGCGAACAATGGTGACGGCGGGAAGTCCGGTCATCATCATCTGGCCGATCTGGAGGCGGTCCGCCTGGCTGATGATGCCGTCGATCGGCGCATAAACCTTGGTGCGGCTGAGATCGAGCTGCGCCTTGCTGAGCTGGACGCGCGCAGCAGCAAGCTGCGGGTTCTCTCCGGCGGATCCGGTCGAAAGCTTCGAGCGTGCTTCGGCGGCATCGGACTGCGCGCTGGAAACCTGGGCACGCGCCTGCTGTACCGAATGCTCGGACTGTTCGAGCCGGGCACGAGTGGTGAAGCCGCTCTTCATCAGCTCCGCCTGGCGATTATAATCCTGCTGGGCGGCCTGGAGGCTGTCGCGCGCGGCCTGGATGTCCGAGCCGGTGCCGGCATAGCTGGTCTGCAGCGTCTGGACGTTGACCTGGGCGGCGGCAATCTGCGCCTGGGCGGATGCGACGGCGATCCGATAGGGCTCCGGATCGATCTCGAAGAGCAGGTCGCCCTTCTTTACGATCTGGTTCTCCTTGACCGCGACATTGACGATGCGGCCGGCGACATCGGCCGAAACCGAAACCTTGTCCTGGCTGACATAGGCATTGTCGGTCGAAACCGTGCGGCCGCCGGTCGCCCAGAAATAGCCGACGATCCCGAGCAGGATGATCGGCACGCCGAACATCAGCAGTGGGCGCAGCCAGCTGCGCTTGGTGCGAACGACCTCGACCGTGTCTTCGATCGGTTCAGCCACGGTCTCTGCCACGATCGTCTCCTCGGACGGCTTCCGGATTTTGGGGTCTGCTTCAGCCATTTGCGGCCTCTTTGCCTTCTTGAGTGTTGGTCAGGTTCGCGCGGATCGCATTGAGCGATCCGATGAGTTCGTCGCGTTGGCGCGCATCCAACCCATGAAGCGCGCCTTCGATCATTTCACCGGCGATGCCGTGGAGATCTTTCAAAACGGGGCGCGCCTTTTCGGTCAGATGGATGCGCCATGCGCGGCGGTCGGCAGGGTCCCGGCGGCGCTCGACCATTCCGGCTTCCTCGAGTCGGTCGATCATGCGGCAGGCGGTGATCGGCTCGACTTCGAGCAACTCGGCGAGCTGCCCCTGGTTGAGCCCTTCGCGCCGTTCGAGAATCTTGAGCGTGCGCCACTGCGGGCCGGTCGCCCCGGTGGTGCGTGCGCGCTCGTCGAAGCGGCGCCGCATCAGGCGGGAGACATCGCTCATCAGAAAGCCTAGGGTCTCGGTCATTGCATGCATATAATAAGCACAGTTATCAATTGCAATCGGCAACTTAGTTGCGTTGTGCATCGCAGCAATTGCGCAGGAGACAAGCGTGAACAGTGGAGTGAGCGGCGGATGCCAGTGCGGGCGCGTGCGATACCGCGCAGAGATCGAGGATGACGACGCCTATCTCTGTCATTGCCGGATGTGCCAGCGGGCCACCGGCGGCGTCTCGATCGCGTTCAAGAACCTGCCGAAGCAGGCCGTGACGTGGGAGCGCGAGCCCGATCGCTTTGCCAGTTCGCCGATCGCCGCGCGAGGGTTTTGCCGCGAATGCGGCACGCCGCTTACCTACGAGGCGCACGATCACTCCTATATGGACCTGACGGTGGGCAGCTTCGATGATGCCCATCGCTTTCGCCCGACCGAGCATTCGGGATGCGAGAGCTGGCACCGCGACTGGCTTGACACCAGTCACCTGCCGGCATCACGGACCGACGAGAACGAAAGCATGGTCAAACGCTGGATGGATAAAGTTGGCAAACTTCCCGACTGAGACGCACCGATTTGTCGCAACCGACGGCGTCGAGCTGGCCTGGACCGAAATGGGCGAGGGGCGGCCGGTGGTGCTGATCCACGGCTATTTCTCCACGGCCGAAGTCAATTGGATCAAATACGGCCATGCCGCCAAGCTGGCCGAGCGCGGCTTCCGCGTGATCATGCCCGATCTGCGCGGGCACGGGCAGAGCGCCAAGCCGCACGACTTGGCGGCCTATCCGCCCGACATATTGATGCGCGACGGCATGGCGCTGATCGCGCATCTCGGCCTTACCGATTACGATCTGGGCGGCTATTCGCTTGGCGGGCGCACGACGCTGCGGATGCTCGTCAACGATGCTGCGCCGCGCCGCGCGATCCTGAGCGGGATGGGGCTGGCCGGGCTGATCGATACCCAGGGGCGGGGGACCTACTTCCGCCGCGTTCTCACCAATCTCGGCAGCTTCGAGCGTGGCACCTCCGAATGGCTGACCGAGGCCTTCCTCAAGACCACCAAGGGCGATCCTCAAGCGCTGCTCAACGTGCTCGAAACCTTCGTCGACACCAAAGAGGCCGAGATCGCCGCGATCCAGGTACCGACGCTGGTGGTGACGGGCGTGGACGATGACGACAACGGACCGGGCCAGGCGGTCGCGGAGCTGCTGCCACATGGCCGTTTCCAGTCGGTCCCCGGCAATCACATGAGCGCCGTCACGCGGCCCGAGCTGGGGCAGGCGATCGCGGATTTCCTGACGCAATAATTCCTCCCTCGCGAAGCGATGGGGGAGGGACCATCTCCGCAAGCGTGTTGCTCGTGGCCAGGCCCCCCTCCGACGCCTTCGGCGCCACCCGCCCGCTGAAGCGAGGTAGGAAAACTAAGCTTGCAATGTAGGATTTCACCTGCTTGGCTCGAAGCTGAGCACGGCCGCAAGCGCGTGCCGGACGCTCCCGAGAGTGACCCGCGGAGACCCCTTGGTCACTGCGAACATTGGGAACATTCGCTTGGGCGCCATGCTCGCTCGAACAGGGGGACGATGATGATCCGTTATGCACTTGCCTGCGCTTTGCTCTGCGCACCCACCGCCGTGCTCGCGCAGAGCGCGGCGCCCGTCTCGGTCGAGATCGTCGCCACGGGTGAAGTGACTGCGCCGGCGCAGCGCTTTCGCTTTTCGGCGACATTGACCGGCAAGGGCGAAACCGAGGAAGCCGCGAAGGCCGCGCTTGCCGCCAACCGCATCAAGCTGCTGCAGGCGCTTGGCGGTCTCGCCGTACGCGAGGCGGAGCCGGGCGCGCCCTCGGGCGGCGGCCAGTCGCTGCTGGGGCTGTTCGCCAGCATGGGCGGATCGCGGGCGCAGAAGATCAGCCTCGACAGCTTGGGTGAAGATGCCGACGGCAAGCCGCAATCGACCGCCAGCGAGACGATCATGCTCGACGCACCGACGCGGGCCGCTGCGGCCAGCGCGCGGACCGCAGTCGAAGCGGCGGGTGGAACGATGGCCGAGGAAGTCATCGGCCTGATCGACGATTATGCTGCAGTCGCGCGTCGCGCCAAGGCCGACGCCCTGGTCAAGGCCCGCGCCGAGGCGGCCGCTTATGGCGAAGCGCTGGGGCTGCGCCAGGCCGCGGTGGTCCGCATCAGCGAGAAGCAGGACGTCGTCGCCGGATCGATCGGCTTCATCAGCCAGATCATCGGCATGTTCGCGCCCAAAGGCGATGCGAGTTCGAACAACGTCACCGTCCGCGAGACGCTTACGGTTGAGTTCAAGCTCAGCCGCTAGTCCTCCGGATCCTCGCCGCCGTCGGGGATCATGTTCTCGTCGGCAATCTGCGCCTGCCATTCGCCGGTGCTGTCGGTGCCGTCGGGCTGGTGGGCAGTGCCTGTTTCTTCGGCGGGCTGTTTTTCGGGATCGGTCACGGGCGTTCTCCTTCACTGCGTCAAACGCAGGACAACGCCCGCATATCCTTAGCGGAACGGCGGCTCGTTAAAGGCGCGGAGCTTGCGGCTGTGGAGCTTGTCGCCCTCGCGGCGAAGCTCCTCGCAGGTCTCGATGCCGATCTTGAGATGCTCGGCGATCGCGCGCTCGTAAAAGCGATTGGCCTGGCCGGGCAGCTTGAGCTCGCCGTGGAGCGGCTTGTCCGAAACGCAGAGCAAGGTGCCGTAGGGCACGCGGAAACGATAGCCCTGCGCCGCAAGCGTCGCGGACTCCATGTCCACGCCAACCGCGCGGCTCAGCGAGAAGCGCAGCGCGCTGGCCGAGTAACGCAGCTCCCAGTTGCGATCGTCGGTGGTGACGATGGTGCCGGTGCGCAGGCGGCGCTTGAGCTCCTCGCCTGACTGGCCCGAGACCGTCTCGGCAGCGCGCGCCAGGGCCAGCTGGACTTCGGCGATGGCTGGGATCGGGATTTCGGGCGGAAGCACGTCGTCCATTATGTGATCGTCGCGGAGGTAAGCGTGGGCGAGAACGTAGTCGCCGATCCGCTGGCTGGGGCGAAGCCCGCCGCAATGGCCGATCATCAGCCATGCCTCTGGGCGAAGGACGGCGAGGTGATCGGTGATGGTCTTGGCGTTGGAGGGCCCCACGCCGATATTGACGAGCGTGATCCCCGAACCATCGGCCGCCATGAGGTGGTAAGCCGGCATCTGGTGGCGGCGCCATGCAGAGCTGTCGTTGAGCAGCCGGTCGGTATCGTCACCGGTCTCGACGACAATCCCGCCCGCACCCGAAACACCTGTGAAGCGGCTCCCTTCGCCAAGCTGGCCGCATGCCCAGCGGATGAACTCGTCGACATAGCGGTGATAGTTGGTGAACAGGATATATTGCTGGAAATGCTCGGTCGGCGTGCCGGTATAATGCCGCAGCCGCGCGAGCGAGAAATCGGTGCGGAGGCCATCGAACAGCGCCAGCGGGCGGATCTCGTCATGTGCAACCCAAAGCCCATCGGCGATCTCGTCGCCGATATGCGCAAGCTCGGTTGCCGGGAAGTGGCGCGCCAATTCGGTCGCCGAAACCTCGTCGAGGCTCAGCGCATGGCCAGGGTCGAGGACGTAGGGAAAGGGGATTTCCTGGCGGCCGGGGACCGCCTGGACCTCGACGTCATAGTCCTCGATCAGGAACGTGAGCTGCTCGACCAGATAATTTGCGAACATGCTCGGCTTGGTGACGCTGATGCGGTATTCGCCTGGCTCGACCAGCCGCCCGAACGATCGCGCCGGCACCGGGCGATCGATTCCGCCCGAATAGCGGATATGGATTTCGGGATAGGCGAACGAGCCGTCGAGGCGGCTTTCGCGGGCCGGCGGCGTGCCGTCGGTCAGGTATTGCGTGAGTGCGGCTTGGAGCCGCTCGACCGAGGCGCGATAGAGGCGGTCCAGCTCGGCGACGATGTCGGATGCTTGAGTCATCTTGGACGGCTAATGCGCAAAGATGACGCTGGCAAGACCAGGGCCCCCTCCGCAGGGGAGAGGGCCCGGGCTTCAGTGCGCGAAGATCAGTTCTTCTTGCCGCCGCTTTTGCCGGCGTTCTGCTTCTGCGTTTCGCCGGAGCCGCCAAGCTGGGTAGCGGCATAGACCGCGCCGCCCACTGCTGCTGCAGCGCCCGCTGCGATCGCGGCTGCGGCAACCGGGTGCTCCTTCGCCGCTTCGACGGTTGCGTCAACTGCGCCGCTGATCGCTTCCTGCGCGGTTTCGAGGAACGACTTGGCGGTATCGAGTGCAGTATCCAGCGCGCCCTCGGCGGCGGCGTTGGTTTCGTTGGTGTTGCCGGCGGTATTGGTGTCGGTGGCCATGATGAGTTCCCTTCCAGAATGACGGGAAATCAACTCCATCACGGCCCCCGGGTTCCGTTACGCGTCCGTGATTACAGCTGGCCGAGCATATAATCAGCCGAGCTGACTTCGAACTGGCCCGGCGCCTCGACGTTGAGCTGCTCGACGACGCCGTCATTCACCAGCATCGAGAAGCGCTGGCCGCGACCGCCCATGCCGAACTTCGATCCGTCCATTTCGAGGCCCACGGCCTTCGGAAACTCGCCATTGCCATCGGCGAGCATCGTCACCTTGCCCTCGACGCCCGAAGCCTTGCCCCATGCGCCCATCACGAACGCGTCGTTGACAGCGGTGCAGGCGATCTCGTCGACACCCTTGGCCTTGAGCTCGTCAGCCTTCTCGACAAAGCCCGGCAGATGCTTCGCCGAGCAGGTCGGCGTGAACGCGCCCGGAACCGAGAAGATCGCGACCTTGCGGCCAGCGAAGAACTCGTCGGAGCCGACCGGCTCGGGGCCGCCCTCGGTCACCTTGATGAAATTGGTGCTGGGAACGCGGTCGCCAACCTGGATGGTCATGTCAGTCTCTCCTCAAAGGGGTTCTGGGCTTCAATCGGCGTGCATCGAGCCTTTTTCAAGCATGGCGGAGCCGAAAGCGCGTCGGTAAGTTGGTTCGCTTATGGAGTCGGCACCTTTTCTCACCGGACAATTCCTGCTTGCCATGCCCGGGATCGGCGATCCCCGGTTCGAGCGGGCCGTCATCGCAATGTGCGCACACGATGACGATGGCGCGCTCGGCATCGGCATCGGCGATACGATCGAGGGGCTCGGGCTCCACGATCTGCTGCGCCAGTTCGAGATCGATCCCGGCGAGGCCCCCGATGCGGCGGTGCATTTCGGGGGCCCGGTCGAGCCACGGCGCGGCTTCGTGCTCCACTCGACCGATTGGGGCGGGCAGGACACGATCGACGTTGGCGGGCGCTGGGCGCTTTCGGGCACGGTCGATGTGCTGCGCGCGATCGCCGAGGGCAAGGGCCCGCAGAAATGGCTGGTTGCGCTCGGCTATGCCGGGTGGGGCGAGGGCCAGCTCGACGCTGAAATGACGCGGCACGGCTGGTTCAGCACCGAATCGACCCCTGGGCTGATCTACGATGTGGATGCCGAGGACCGCTGGGGAGTCGGCTTTGCCGGCGCCGGCATCGATCCCCGCATGCTGGCGAACAGCGCCGGGACGGCCTGAGGACAAGGGAGCGCCGGGCTCAGTTTCCGCACCTTCTCATAGGTTGCTTGTTCCATTTGCCTACTTCCTTGCCGTCTACCGCGGTGGTGGTTAGTCGCAGCGTGGCGCCGTCGATCGCATAGGTCTCGGTGATTGTGCCGGACACGTTCGGATTTACGTAGCTCACTAGGAAATCCGAACCCTGTATTTCGGCTTCCTTCAGTTCATAGAGCCTGGTGTCGGGATAAACGGTGATAGTGCCGTCGGCGAAGGTGACGAAGGGCGAAGTGCAATCTGCCCCCCAGCTTCCCTTGAACTGTTCGGGCACCTGCACGCCGTTATTTTCGCCACCGCAGCTGGTGAGAATCATGGCGACGCCTGCAGTGACGATAAACTGCGTTTTTTTCATATGACCTCCTCGGTTATGAGGAGATGTTTGCGGCGGGTTCGGTGCACGCGCTTGGAAAACTCTGCCAGACAAGCGAAAAAATGTCATCGCTTCTGCCGGGGTTAGCGCTAACATCGTCTCAGAATTGCAGGAGGGGATATGAGGCATTTGCTTGCCGCGCTGGCGCTGGTCGCCGCACCGGCTGCCGCGCAGACGGTCGGAGTGTTCCAGGATCATGGCGACATCGGCCAGGTCTCCACCGCGGGCAGCGTCGTCCACGCGAATGGCAGCTATCGCATCACTGCGAGTGGGGCCAACATCTGGGGGACGACGGACGCTTTCCATTATGCCTGGACGCAGCGATCGGGCGACCTTCACATCGCCGCCGATATCGCCTGGGAAGGGAAGGGCAAAGATCCGCACCGCAAGGCCGGGCTGATGATCCGCCAGAATGCGACCCCGGGATCGCCTTATGCCGACGTGATGGTGCATGGCGACGGGATGACCTCGCTGCAATATCGCGAGGTCCAGGACGGCCCCACCTTCCAGATCGTCTCCACCACCGCGCATCCTAGGCGCGTCCGCCTGGAGCGCGAAGGCGATTATGTGTGGTTCTCGGTGGCCGGCGAGGATGGCGTGCTGCGCCATGCGGGTGGGAATTACCGGATCGCGTTTCAGGCGCCGTACCTGGTCGGGCTGGCCGTCTCTGCCCACAACGATGCCGTTACCGAGACTGCGGCCTTCTCGAACATAGAGATCAAGGTGCCGAGCCTCGCTTATGTGCCTGACACCGGATATCCGGCGAAGGTCGATAGCACGCTTGAAGTGATGGAAGTCGGCGGGACGCAAAGCCGGCGCGTTGTGCGGACCTTCGAAGGCAAGGTCGAAGCTCCCAATTGGAGCCGCGACGGCAAGACCCTGATCTACAATGCCAATGGGCGCATCTGGCGCGTTCCGGTCGAAGGCGGCGAGCCGGTGGCGATCGATACGGGCAGGCACGTCAAGAACAATAACGACCACGGCATCTCGCCCGATGGTACGCAACTGATCATCTCGGACCAGATCGAGCCCGACAATCTCTCACGCATCTTCGTTTTGCCGATCGGCGGGTCGGCCACGCCCAAGCTCGTCTCGAGCTATCCCGATGCGCGGTCCTATTGGCATGGCTGGTCGCCCGACGGGAAAACGGTGGCCTATGTCTATGTGCATGTCAGCAACGGCGCGTACGATATCCGCACTCGCAACATCGACGGGACGGGCGAGAAGACGCTGATTGCCGGGCCGGGCGTGGACGATGGCCCGGAATATTCGCCCGACGGCAAATATGTCTATTTCAACTCGACGCGATCGGGTGCCATGCAAATCTGGCGCGCCGGGGCCGACGGATCGAACCCTGAGCAGATAACGCACGACCCCAATTTCCGCGACTGGTTTCCCCATTTCTCGCCGGACGGGAAATGGATCGTCTTCATTTCGTTCGGGCTCGACGTCGCGCTGACAGATCATCCCCCGAACCGTGATGTGATCCTGCGGATCATGCCCGCGGACGGCAGCGCGCCGCCCAAGGTGCTCACCCGGCTGTTCGGCGGGCAGGGGACGATCAACGTGCCGAGCTGGTCGCCCGACGGGAAGTCGGTAGCGTTCGTGAGCTACCGGCTGGTTCGCTAGCGGCTAGTCCGCTGGACCGGGTTCGAGCCGCACGTCGCCCTCGAAAGCCTTGATCCGCACCAGCGAGTCGGTGTGCGGCGTGCTGCACAGGCTGGCGCGGCCGTCGACGGTCAGATGCTCCTTCGTCCGCTGATGGCGAAGGACGAAGCGCACCGGCTGCTCGCAGGGCGGCGCGGCGTCTTGGTTCTTCAGCGCGAGCGTTGCCTTGCGCGGATTGAGCGAACCCTGAAACAGGTTTCTGCCCCATTCGGATGCGCCGGGCCTGCGCCGCCGCGGCTCGACATAGAAGCCGACCACGTCATAGCCATAGGTCTCGTTGACGATCACCAGGCAGCCCTGCTGCCAGCACCGGTTGCGCTGATATTGCTCGATGCGCATCGCGGCGGCGAAGGATTGGGCGATCTGCCGTGCGCTTCCGGGCACATGGAGATTGCCGGGTTCGCCGCTATTGGCGTCGTCTCCCGGTGCTCTTTCGTCCACCGCTGCCCATTGCGCCAAACTCTGCTGCGGCGCTGCCATAAGCAACACCGACGCCAAGACACGTTTCAGCACGGCCTTCCTCCCATTTATTTACCCTGCGGTAGGCGACGCCGGGGGCAGAATGCAGGCTGCCGAGGACTGGCTTAACCCCAAATGTACGGGTCCGCCACTAGGGCTCGGCCGAGCACATATAAAGATATCTTTATATTTGGATTGCGCTGGGGCGGCGAAGCCTGTAGGGGCCGCGCAGATGATCGCTGGGGATGTGCCGCGATCCGCAATTCTATGCCAATGGAGACTGAGTCAGTGGCTACCGTGCTCGACAGAAAAGACCATGTGATCGCGGACATCGCGCTCGCCGATTTCGGCCGCAAGGAAATCGAGATCGCCGAGACCGAAATGCCGGGGCTCATGTCGCTCCGTGAGGAATTCGGCGCGTCGCAGCCGCTCAAGGGCGCGCGCATCACTGGTTCGCTTCACATGACGATCCAGACCGCAGTGCTGATCGAGACGCTGACGGCGCTCGGCGCCAAGGTCCGCTGGGCAACCTGCAACATCTATTCGACCCAGGACCATGCCGCCGCCGCGATCGCAGCGACTGGCGTGCCGGTGTTCGCCGTCAAGGGCGAGAGTCTGGCCGAATATTGGGACTATGTCGGCGACATCTTCTCGTGGGACCATGAAGTCGAGGGCCAGACCTCGAACATCATCCTCGACGATGGCGGTGACGCCACGATGTTCGCACTTTGGGGTGCGAAGCTCGAGGCCGGCCACACGATGCCCGAGCCCGAGAACGAGGAAGAAGTCGAGATGCAGCGCGCGCTCAAGGCGTTCATCGCCAAGAAGCCGGGCTACCTCACCGAGACCGTCAAGAACCTCAAGGGCGTTTCGGAAGAGACCACAACCGGCGTGCATCGCCTGTATGAAATCTCGAAGAAGGGCGAGCTGCCTTTCCCCGCGATCAACGTGAACGACAGCGTGACCAAGTCGAAGTTCGACAACCTCTATGGCTGCAAAGAATCGCTGGTTGACGCGATCCGCCGTGCCACCGACGTAATGCTGGCCGGCAAGGTCGCCTGCGTCGCCGGCTTCGGCGATGTCGGCAAGGGCTCGGCCCAGTCGCTCCGCAACGGCGGCGCGCGCGTGATGGTCACCGAAGTCGATCCGATCTGCGCATTGCAGGCGGCGATGGAGGGCTTCGAAGTCGTGACGATGGAAGAGGCCGTGCAGCGCGCCGATATCTTCTGCACCGCGACCGGCAATGCCGACGTCATCACCGCCGATCACATGAAGGCGATGAAGCCCATGTCGATCGTCTGCAACATCGGCCACTTCGATAGCGAGATTCAGATCGCCGCTCTGTCGAACTATGATTGGACCGAAGTGAAGCCGGGCACCGATCTGGTGAAGTTCCCCGATGGCAAGCAGATCATCATCCTCGCGAAGGGCCGCCTGGTGAACCTGGGCTGCGCGACTGGCCACCCGTCGTTCGTGATGTCGGCGTCGTTCACCAACCAGACGCTGGCGCAGATCGAACTCTGGACCAAGGGCGAGAACTACAAGAACGAAGTGTATGTGCTGCCGAAGCATCTCGACGAGAAGGTCGCGGCGTTGCACCTCGAAAAGCTGGGCGTGAAGCTCTCGAAGCTCACTTCAAAGCAGGCCGGTTACATCGGCGTGCCGGTCGAAGGGCCGTTCAAGCCGGATCACTACCGCTACTAAGCTCTCCTCGGCTTTGGCATCGAAGGCCGCGTCTCCCCCGGGAGGCGCGGCCTTCTTGATTCATAGCGTTGCACGAAGGTTACACCCGCCGCGAATTTCGCGGTGGGTGCTGCGTTCCTGCGATCAAATTCGGGCTCGCGCGTTTGTCAGACAAACCGCGGCAACATCAGGCCCAGAAGTGCGCGCGGGAGAAATTCTCTTGTAAGGACAGTATGATGGCGTACCCCCTCGTCCGCTCGCGCGGACTATTTTCCGTTTCGCTGGCCGCACTCGCTCTGGCTGGGCTCGCTCCCACCGCCGCCGCGCAGACCGCAGCCCCCGGACAGCCCGATGACAATGTTCCGGAATCGACCGTAGCGGGAACCGACCAGGAAGCGCAGGATCAGGGCGAGGCCATCGTCGTCACCGGCTCGCGCATCCGCCAGACCCCCGGCTTCGACACGCCGAACCCCGTGGTGTCGCTGAGCGCCGAGACTATCCAGTCCTCGGGCACGACTAACCTCACGGATTTCCTCACCGGCTATCCCGCCCTCCAGGGTTCGTCGACTTCGGCGGACAATTCGGGCCAGGGCGCCGGCATCGGCTATACCGGCCTCAACCTGCTCAACCTCCGCAACCTCGGCACCGAGCGTACGCTCGTGCTCGTCGATGGCCGCCGTCATGTCGCGGGCGTCCCCGGCAGCGCCTCGGTCGATATCAACACCATTCCGAACGACTTGGTCGAGCGTGTCGAAGTGCTTACCGGCGGCGCATCGGCAATCTACGGCGCGGACGGCGTCACCGGCGTCGTCAATTTCATCCTCAAGAAGGATTTCGAAGGCCTCACTGCCCGTGCCCAGGCCGGCATTTCGGAATATGGCGATGCTGGCCAGCGCCTGTTCACCGTCACCGCGGGCAAGAACTTCGCCGGCGGCCGCGGCAATTTCGCGCTTGCCTATGAATATGGCGAAGAGAGCCGCCTCGAGGAGCGCAATCGCACGCGCCTCAGCGGCACGAACCGTACTGCCTTCTATCTGAACCCGGACGACCCCGAGAACCAGTCGGGCTATACCGGTGCTTCGAACAACGGCATCCCCGATTATATTCCGCTGAACGACATTCGCTTCTTCGATACTGCGCGCCAGGGCGGCATCGATTTGGATTTCGACGGCATGCCCGATTATTTCGTCGGTGCCGGCGGTGGCGTCAGTGCGTTCGATCCCGGCCGCTTCGTGCCTAACTACTACCAGCAGGGCGGCAGCGGCACCCCGACGGCGGACTATGGCAACGATTTGCTGCCCGATGTGCGCCGCCACGTCGTCAATGCAATCGCGCATTTCGACGTTTCGGACGCGCTGACCGTGTTTGCGGAAGGCAAGTACGCCAACACCCGCAGCTTCTCGCTCGCGCAGCCTACCTATGATTACAATCTGGTGATCCCGGAGGATAATCCGTTCATCCCGGCCGCGCTGCGTCCGCTCGTTGCTGCGGCAGGCAATGGCGGCGTGCTGGTCAGCCGCGACAATTTCGACTTCGGCCAGCGCGGCGAGGATGTTCGCCGTGAGACCTGGCGTGGCGTGATCGGCGTCCGCGGCGATCTGAGCGACCGTCTCAACTATGAGGCGTCGTACACTTATGGCCGCACCGACGTTGCCAGCCGCTATGTGAACAACATCTTCGACGACCGCTTTTATGCGGGGATCGATGTGGTGCAGGGCCCGAACGGCCCGACCTGCCGCGTCAATCTCGATCCGAGCTGGACTCCGTTCCAGCCGTATAATTCGACGCGCGAGGAATATGCTCCGACCAGCTTCACGCCCGGCCAGTGCCGGCCGATCAACCTGTTCGGCGAAGGCCTGAACGACCAGGCGACGCTCGATTGGCTGCGTACCGACACTACCGATCACTCGCGCATCGAGCAGCACGTCGCCTCGGCCTATCTGAGCGGCAATCTCGGCGGTCTTTTCTCGCTTCCGGGTGGCCCCGTCGCCTTCTCGGTCGGCGCGGAATATCGCAAGGAGAAGAGCCAGTTCATGCCTGATGCGGTCGCGGCGACCGGCATCACCTTCACCAATTCGCTCGCGGGCGAGGGTGGCCAATATGATGTGAAGGAAGTGTTTGGCGAGCTGCGGCTGCCGCTGCTTCGCGACAGCTTCATCCATCGGCTCGAGGTCGGCGGCGCAGTGCGCTATTCGGACTATTCGACGATCGGCTCGACGACGTCGTGGAAGGTCGATGGCAGCTTCGCGCCGGTGCGGGACATCACTTTCTCGGGCACCTATTCGAAGGCGGTGCGCGCACCGAATATCGGCGAGCTCTTCGGGGCCCGTTCGCAGACCTTCGAGCGGTTGACCGATCCGTGCAACACCAATGAGATCGGCCGTGGGACGCAGTATCGCGAAGCGAATTGCAGCACCTTGCTGACCTCGCTGGGTGCCAATCCGGCAACCTACACCGATGTCCGCTCGACCACGCTGCCCGGGTTCCTGGGCGGCAACCGCAACCTGTCGGAAGAAGAAGCGACGACTTGGACCGCAGGTGCGATCGTTCAGCCCCGTTTCATCCCCGGCCTGTCCCTCCGCGCGGACTGGTATGACATCCGCCTAGAGAACGCGATCAATACTGCACCTCTACAGCGGCTGGCGGAGCTCTGCGTCGATCAGCCGACGCTGAACAATCCGTTCTGCGGCAACATCGTCCGCCAGAATGGCGGCGCGACCGGCGCGGGCAACGTCACGAGCTTCACGCTGCTTCCGCAGAACGTGGCGCAGTTCCGCACGGCGGGCCTCGACGTGAACTTCAACTACCGGCTGCGCACCGATAACCTCGGTACGTTCAACGTGTCGGTGGTGGGCAATTATCTCGACCGGCTCGAATTCATCGCCTCGCCCGGGGCCGATGTGACCAACAGCCGCGGCGAGACCTTTGCGCCGAAGTACACCGTCAATGCAGACCTGACCTGGCAGAAGGGCCCGGTTACGCTGAACTACGGCATTCTGTGGTTCGACAAGACCTTGCGCTATTCGAACCAGGACGTTGCGGGCAGCCCGGACATCGTGGCACCCGAATATCTCTACCTGAAGCAGCGCTGGCAGCATGACATCTACGGCAGCGTGGACGTCACGGATCGCTTCCAGATCTATGGCGGTGTGCGCAACCTGTTCAGCCAGAAGCCGGACATCGGCACGACCTCCTATCCGGTCGATTCGGTCGGGCGCTTCATGTTCGTCGGTGCGCGGGTGAAACTGCCGCGCTTCTGATCCGCTTATAGGAGACCGGGAGAGGGGTCGGCGAAAGCCGGCCCCTTTTTCGTTGCGCCCGACGCAATCCGCTTCCCGGCGTGCGAGGCTTTGCCTAAGGGTTCGACCATGAGGCAATTGCTGGGCCGCGGGGGCGCGGCTTGATCCTGATTTCACAGAGCGCTGCAGCGATTGCCGGTGCGGCGATGGCGCTGCTCGTCATCGGCGCGACCTGGGCGCTGCTGACCGGGCTGCGCGCGCGCGCCGACGCGGCCGCGATGGCCGAAGACAATAGCCGCTTCCAGACCTTGGTGTCGGGCTCGCCTGCACAGGCGATGATCGTGCGCGCGGACGGGCGGATCGAGCTGCCGCGGCGCCTGGCCGACTGGCTGGGGCTGGAAAATATCCCGCGCGAACTGGATGCGCTTGCGGGCGGCGATGGCGGGCTGATGCCCGAGGATGCCGAGGCTCTCACGGTGCAGGTGGCCGCGGCGCAGAAAGCGGGAAAGCCGTTCAGCCTGTCGGTGCGCGCCAAGGGATCGGAGCGCGCCTTGCTCGTCGTCGGCGAACGCGCCCCGCAGGCGCTCAATGCGCCCGGAGGCGTGGTTCTGTGGTTCCTCGACGCCACCGATAGCCAGGATGAGATCAATCGGCTCCAGAAAGGCAGCACGCGTCTGCGCGCTGCATTCGACGCGCTGACGGCGCTGATCGAGGCCGCACCGATGCCGATGTGGTATCGCGGTGCCGACCTCAAGCTGTTGATGGTCAATTCGGAATATGTGCGGGCAGTCGAAGGCGCTGACAGCGAGGATGTCGTTACGCGCGGGCTGGAACTGGTCGAGGGCGCAGGGCTAGGTGGACCGCTGGCTAATGCGGCGATCGCGCGCGACACCGGCGAGCCGCAGACGGCGGCGATGCCGGCGACCATCGGCGGCAAGCGCCGGATGCTGCGGCTCCACGACGTGCCGCTGCCCACCGGCGGCGTTGCGGGGTTCGCCGTCGATATCGAAGAGCTCGAACAGGCGCGGGGCGGGCTCAAGCGCTTCGCGGAGGCGCAGCGCGCGATGCTCGACCGGGCTTCGGCGGGGGTCGCCCAATTCGCCGCCGATCACAGCCTGATCTTCTGTAACCAGCCTTTCCGCCGCATGTTCGCGATGAAGAACGAATGGCTGGCCGATCGTCCCGAATTCGATCGCGTGATCGAGCGGATGCGTGAGGCCAAGCGTCTGCCCGAGATGCGGGACTTTCCCGTCTGGAAGTCGGAACGTCGCGAATGGTTCACGGCGCCCGAGGCGGTCGAGGAGAATTGGCATGTCGGCGCGACGCATCTGCGCGTGGTCGCCCAGCCGATGCCCGAGGGCGGGCTGCTGCTGCTATTCGAGGACCGCACCCAGCAATTCGAGCTCCAGCGTGAGCATGGCGAGATGCAGCAGGTCCGCACCGCCACGCTCGACAGCCTCGCCGAAGCGGTCGCGGTGTTCGGCAAGGGGCGGCTGCAGCTGTGGAACCGCAAGTTCCGCCAGGTCTGGGGTTTCGAGGATGCCTTTCTTGACGGGCATCCGCAAATCCTCGCGCTGGTGAAGGCTGCGGGCCCCAAGCTGACCAATCCGGCCAAGGCCGAAGTGATTGGCGATCTTGTGCGGCTCGCGGCACAGGACCGGCAGCAGCGCGGCGCGAGCATCGTTTTCGCCGACGGGCGCCATTTCGACTTGAGTGCAGTGCCTTTGCCCGACGGCAATGCACTGGTGACGATGCTCGACACTACCGACCAGCACCGCGTCGAGCGCGCGCTGCGCGACCGCAATGAAGCGCTGGAAGCGGCAGATCGGGTGAAGACCGCCTTCGTCGCCAATATGAGCTATGAGCTTCGCACGCCGCTCACCTCGATCAAGGGCTTTGCGGAGATGCTGCATGGCGGGTTTGCCGGGAAGCTCAGCGAGAGTGGCACCGAATATTCGGAGGCGATCCTCGTTTCGGTCGAGCGGCTGGGTGCGCTGATCGACGACGTGCTCGATCTGACGCAGAGCGAAGGTGCACCGCTCGAAAAGCGCGCAGTGGATATCGAAATGATCGCGCAAGGCGCTGCCGAGGCGATCGCGCCGCTTGCCAAGGAGAAGTCGATCGATCTTGCGGTGGAGGATGGCGGGACCGCTGGCAGCGTCAACGGCGATGCGCGGCGGCTGCGCCAGGTGATCGAACATCTATTGCGCCACGCGGTCGCGGGCACACCGGCACAGGGCCGCGTGCTGCTGCATCTCGACGGGAACGCCAAGGTGGCGCGGATCATCGTCTCGGACGACGGGCCGGGGATGAGCAAGGAAGCGGCGACCAACGCCTTCGATCGCTTCGCGCATGGCGGCGATCGCAATGCCGAGCGCGCGCTGGGTCTCGGGTTGCCGCTCGCCAAGCAGTTTGTCGAGGCGCATGGCGGCCGGATCGAGCTGATCTCCGAGCCGGGCGAGGGGACGCTGATTACCGTGGAATTGCCGCGCGGATGATCCTCGCCGATCCGCAGGCATCGCACGCTTTGGGCGAGCACCTTGCGATGCTAGCCCGCCCCGGCGACGTTATCGCCCTTTCCGGCGAGCTCGGCGCGGGCAAGACCAGCATTGCCCGCGGCTTGCTCGCAGCGCTCGGCCTCGAAGGTGAAGCGCCCAGCCCAAGCTTCGCAATCGTCCAGCCCTACGAGCCGCCCGAAGTCCGCTTCCCGGTGCTCCACGTCGATCTCTACCGGATCGAAAACCTGGAGGAAGCCGAGGAACTGGGCCTTGACGATGCCCGCGCGGATTCGCTGCTGATCGTCGAATGGCCCGAGCGCCTGGGCGAGGCGGCATGGGCAGACGCGCTGTGGCTTTGCCTGGAAGTTACACCGGACGGCGCGCGCGCCTTGACAGCGAAGGTCCCGGCGGCATGGAGGGACCGATGGTCCCTGACATGAACCCGCCCGAATCCGCGCCCGCCTTTCTCGTCTCGGCGGGTTGGGAGGGAGCCGAGATCCGCCCGCTTGCCGGCGACGCCTCCTTCCGCCGCTATTTTCGCGTGGTGGAGCATGATCGCACCGCCATCCTGATGGATTCGCCGCCCGACAAGGGCGAGGATCCGAAACCCTTCATTGCGATTGCGCGCTGGCTGACCGAGCGCGGATTCGCCGCGCCGGAAATCCTGCACGAGGATCTGGAACAGGGCCTGGTGCTCATCCAGGACTTTGGCGACGCGCGGATGCGCGAGACCGTCGACGCCGCGCCCGAGAGCGAATTGCGGCTTTACGAGCAGGCGGTCGACTTGCTCATCCGCCTGCGCGACCATCCCGCGGCAGAGGACATCGGCCCCTACAGCCCCTCGCAATATCACCGCGAAGCACGGCTGCTGACCGAATGGTATTGCCCGGCGCTGGGGATCGAGCCCGACGCGGCCGGTTATAACGACGCATGGAATGCGGTGCTCGAGCCTGTGCTGGACGGTCATCAGTCTGTCACGGTGCTGCGCGATTACCATGCCGAGAATATCATGCTGATCGAAGGCAGCGAGAATTTGGGCTTGCTCGATTTTCAGGATGCGCTGGCCGGGCACCCGGCTTACGACTTGGTCTCGTTACTGCAGGATGCGCGGCGCGACGTGGCGCCCGAACTCGAGACCGCGATGTTGGACCGCTACAAGCGGATGACCGGGGTGGGCGATGAATTCGATGTTGCCTATCATGTGCTCGGTGCGCAACGGAACGCCAAGATCATCGGCATATTCACGCGACTTTGGCGGCGCGATGGCAAGCCGCGTTACCCGGGGCTGTGCCCCCGCGTCTGGACCTATCTGGAGCGCGACCTGAAGCATCCGGCGCTCAAGCCGGTGGCGGACTGGCTCGACGCCAATGTGCCTGCGGCGATGCGTGGCGATCCGATGACTATCGCCGGCGAATGACGACCTACTCGCTTCGTCCCCAGCCGGACGCGCCCGTTCCCCAGACCGCGATGGTTATGGCCGCGGGGCTGGGCAAGCGCATGCGCCCGCTCACGGCGACGCGCCCGAAGCCGCTGGTGGAGGTCGCGGGCAAGACCTTGCTCGACCATACTTTCGACCATCTGCTCGCGGCGGGCGTCAAGCGTGCAGTGGTCAATGTTCATTACCTTGCCGATCAGATCGAAGCGCATCTGAAGGCGCGCAAGCGCGACATGCAGGTGCTGATCTCGGACGAGCGCAACCAGTTGCTCGAGACCGGCGGGGGCGTGGTCCAGGCGCGCGAACTGATCGGCGACGAGCCATTTTTCTGCGTCAACAGTGACAATCTGTGGGTCGACGGTCCAACGGATGCGCTGCGCCAGCTGGCCGCGGCGTGGGACGACGACAAGATGGACGCGCTGCTGCTGCTTGTGCCGCTGGCGCGCGCGCACAGCCATCGCGGGCAAGGCGATTTCCGCCTCGATCCGTTCGGGCGGATCATAGAGCGACGCAAGCCCGGGCGGCTGGCCCCGTTCGTCTATATCGGCATCCAGATCCTCTCCCCGCGCGTCATCCGCGACTGGCCCGAGGGACCGTTCTCGACCAATTTGTTCTGGGATCGGGCGATGGAGGAAGGACGTCTGTGGGGCGTGGTGCATCAGGGGCTTTGGTTCGATGTGGGGACACCCACAGCGATCGGGGAGGCCGAAGCCGTATTGGCCGAGATGTGACGATTCAATTCCCCCGCGAACCTGTCTAGGCTCGCCTGCCTCATGGTCGACCGTCTCCATCTCTTCACCATTCCCCCGCATCGCGCGTTTGCCGACGCACTTGCTGACGGGCTGATCGAGCGCTTCGGTGGCGATATGCTCGGGCTAGCGCGGGGAATCGTGCTGGTGCCGAATAACCGCGCCAAGCGGGCGATTCAGGACGCGTTCGTGCGCGCTAGCGGCGGCGGGCTGCTGTTGCCGCGGCTCGTCGCGGTGGGCGATCCTGAACTTGACGAAGCGGTGTTCGAAGCGGTCGAGGATGCGGAGCCGGTGCCCGCTGCGGTCGACCCCCTCCAGCGGCGGATGATCCTGGCGCGGCTGATCCAAGAGAGCGGCGCGCAGGTCGATGCTGCGGAGGCAGTGCGGCTTGCGGGCGAACTGGCTTCGACGCTCGATCAGCTGCTGATCGAGGAAGTGAAGCCATCGAAATTGCGCGATCTCGATCTGGGCGATCTCTCAAGACATTGGGAGCGCTCGCTCAAGCTTTTCGAAGTGGTGCTCGAGCGTTGGCCGCGGGAGCTGGCGCGGCTCGGGCGGATCGACCTGGCAGAACGGCGCACGCGACTGCTGGCCAAAGTTGCGAAGCGCTGGCGTGCCTCACCGCCGCCCGGGTTCGTCTGCGCGGCGGGGATTACAGCCAGTGCGCCTGCAATTGCTCGCTTGCTGCGTGCTGTGGCGGAGATGCCGGAAGGGATGGTTGTTATGCCCGGCCTGTCGCTCGGGATAAGCGAGGGCGAATGGTCATCGCTGGGTCCGCACGAGCCCGATCCCGCCACTGGCCGGGGCAAGCGGGCTTATGAGGCGCATCCCCAGTTTCAGCTTAAGCTGTTGCTCGAACGGATGGGGGTGAACCGCAGCGAGTTCGGGGTCTGGCGCCGCGCGAGCGAGCATGACGCGGCGCTTGCGCGTGGCCGAGCGATCGAGACAGCGATGGCGCCGCCCGAGCTGACGCGCGAATGGAGCGGGCTGCATTATTCGGCGCGGCGGCTCGATGGAGTGCGCGCATTCGAGGCGGCGACGCCGGCGGAGGAGGCGCAGGGTATTGCGCTGGCGCTGCGCGAAGTGCTCGAAACTCCGGGCAAGACCGCGGCGCTGGTGACGCCGGACCGTGCGCTGGCGCGGCGCGTCGTGGCGCATCTGGCGCGCTGGGACGTGGCGATCGATGATTCGGCCGGACAGCCGCTTTCGGTGCTGGCGCCGGGGACCTTGCTACTCGCGCTCGCCGAGGCCGCGGCGCAGGAGTTCGCGCCGCTCGCTTTGCTCAGCCTGCTCAAGCATCCGCTGGTGAAGCCCGAGGCGCGGCTCGAATGGCTCGAAGGCGCGCGCCTGCTCGATCGGGCATTGCGCGGGCCGCGGCCGGCACCGGGACTCGCGGGGGTCGACCGGCATCTCGCCGAGCAGGACGGGCGCGATGGCGGGCTGCGCCGCGCTGCGCAGGCATGGTGGGCTGAGGCGCGACCGTTGCTGGAGTCCGTAGAGGCGATTTTCACCGCGGGTGCGCAGCCGCTGCCTGCCATGTTGGCAGCGTTACGCGAAACTGCGCAGGCGCTGGGCGGGGACGGGCTGTGGAGCCGCGCCGAGGGCCGCGCGGCGGCGGACTTGCTCGATGCTGTGGAGCGCGAGGGGGCACTCGGGCCGCCGCTTGCCGATCCCGCCAGCCTCGCGCCACTGCTGCGCACGCTGATGGATGAAACCGCGGTGCGCCCATCCCAGGGTGGGCATCCGCGGCTTGCGATCCTTGGCCTGATCGAGGCGCGGCTGCACAATGCCGACTTGATGATCCTGGGCGGGCTCAACGAAGGCGTGTGGCCGGGCCTGCCTGCGCCTGATCCCTGGCTCGCGCCGCGCATCCGCGCCGAGTTGAAGCTGCCCGGGCTGGAGCGGCGGATCGGCGTCTCGGCGCATGACCTGGCCGGGGCGCTGGGTGCGCGCGAAGTGCTGCTCACCCGGGCGCGGCGCGATTCGTCCGCGCCGACGATCGCTTCGCGCTTCTGGCTGCGGCTCGAGGCGCTGTCGGGCGGGCTCGATCGCGCCGATGACCTCGCCGCATGGACGCGCGCCATCGACGAGCCGGGGCGGCACGAGCCCGCCGAGCGGCCCGAGCCTTCGCCGCCGATTGCCGCGCGGCCCAAGGTGATCTCAGTCACCGAAGTCGATCGGCTCAAGGCCGATCCCTATGCCTTTTATGCCAAGCGCATGCTTCGCCTGGCGCCGCTCGATCCGGTGGACGCCGATCCGAGCCCGGCGTGGCGCGGGACCGCGGTGCACGATGTGCTCGAGCAATGGGCGAAGCATGACGATTGCGCGCCGGACAAGCTCCACGCGCGGGCGCTCGCGATGCTGGCCGACGAGCGCACCCATCCGATGATGCGCGCGCTCTGGCAGCCGCGGCTGATGGAAGCGGTGGACTGGATCGCGCAGGAGATCGCGGCGCAGGCGGCCGATGGCCGCCGCGTGCTCGGCGTCGAGCAGGAGGGGCAGGTCCAGTTCGCGGGCGTGACGCTCAAGGGCAAGTTCGACCGGATCGATTTGCTGCCCGATGGCACGCTGGCCGTGGTCGACTACAAGACTGGGCAGCCGCCGAGCCCCAAGGCAGTGCGCGCGGGGTATAGCCTGCAGCTGGGATTGCTTGGGCTGATCGCCGAAGAGGGCGGATTCGACGGGATCAGCGGCGAGGCGCGCGGGTTCGAATATTGGTCGCTTGCCCGCAAGAACGGCAGTTTCGGCTATATCGACTCGCCGGTCTCACCGCGGAAGCGCGAGCCCATTCCGGCGGACGAGTTCGTCGCGATCGCAGGCGGCAATTTCCATGAGGTGGTGCAGGATTGGCTGACCGGCGGCCGCGCGTTCACCGCGAAGCTTGTCCCTGAATATGCGCCCTATACCGAGTACGACCAATTGATGCGTCGCGACGAGTGGTATGGCCGTGACTGAGGTTCGCAAGCTCCATCCCCTCAAGGGCAATCAGCGCGCAGCGAGCGACCCGGCGCGGCATGTCTGGCTGTCCGCTTCGGCAGGCACAGGCAAGACGCAGGTGTTGGCGGCGCGTGTCTGGCGCCTGCTGCTCGGCGGCACCGATCCGGGCGCGATCCTGTGTCTGACCTTCACCAAGGCCGGCGCGGCGGAAATGTCGGAGCGGATTACCAGCAAGCTCGCCGAATGGGTGCGAGCCGATGCTGCCGCGGTTTTCCACGACCTTGAAGCGCTCGGCGAGGCTGCGGGGCCAGATCAGGTCGCCTATGCCCGGACTCTGTTCGCGAAAGTGCTCGATGCGCCCGGCGGCGGGCTGCGCATCCAGACGATCCACAGCTTCTGCCAGACGCTGCTCTCGGCCTTTCCGGTCGAGGCGGGATTGGTGCCGGGTTTCCGCCCACTCGATCAGCGCGAGGAAGCGGTGCTGGCGCGCGAGGCGCTGGCGGAGATGCTCGTCGATGCCGAGCGCGAAGGGCGAATAGGGCTGATCGATTCGGTCGGCGCGCTGAGCCTGAGACTTGGCGAAGGCCAGGCCGAGGCGTTTCTTCGCCGGTGCGCCAGCGCGGGGGAGGCGCTGGCGGCGCTGCCCAGTGGGATCCAGCCGTTCCTGCGCCGATCGCTTGGACTGCCGAGCGGGGACATCGGCGAAGAGCTCGAACGCTGCTGTGCCGATGACAGCTTCGATTGCGCCGGGCTGCGCCAGGTGCTCGCAGCAAACCGCAATTGGGGCACGGCTACCGGAAGCAACGCTGCCGAGGCAGTCGAGCGGTGGCTGGCGGACGCTGCCAGAGATCGCGTGGCTTCGCTGGAGGCGCTGGGGCTGGTCTTCCGCACCAAGTCCGGCGATCCGCGCAAGACTTCGCCCAAGCTGATCGCGGCCGAGCCGGAATATGAAGGGCTGGCGGAGCGGATCGGCGGACGCTGCGCCGAATTGCTGGCGATGAAGGTGCAGGCGGATTATGCCGATCTGCTGGCGCGCGGGCTGGAAGCCGGGCGCGTTTATGCCGAGACTTATGCGCGGGCAAAGCGGCGCGTGGGGGCCGTGGACTTCGACGATCTGATCCGCGCTGCAGTCGAGCTGCTGGGGCAGGAGGGCATGGGCGACTGGGTGCGCTTCAAGCTCGACCAGAGCACCGAGCATGTGCTGATCGACGAGGCGCAGGACACCAATCTCAAGCAGTGGACGATCGTCGATGCGATCGTGCAGGAGTTCGCCGCGGGCAAAGGCACGCGTGAGGCGGGGTTCCGGACGCTGTTCACGGTGGGGGATTACAAGCAGGCGATCTTCAGCTTTCAGGGCACCAGCCCGATCTTCTTCCAATGGGCGCATCGACGGTTCACCGAGATGTTTCGCATGGGCGTCGACTTCGAAACCGAGGCTACCGAGCTGGAGTCGCTGTCGCTGACCCACAGCTTCCGCTCGACGCGGCCGATCCTCGAATTCGTCGATGCCGCGCTTGCCCAGCTGCCCGAGCCGGGCATGGGAGCGCTGAGCGAAGTCGAGCCGCATGCGAGCGAAGTGGCAGGGCCAGGGACTGTGACCTTGTGGCCGCTGACCATGGAGGGCGGGACCGAGGCTGACGAGGAGGAATGGGTAAGCGACGCGACCCGCGAGCATGCCAAGAAGATTGCGCGGGCGATCAAGGGCTGGACCGACGGGAGTGTGCTTAAGCGTGACGGCACGCCGTTGACGGCCCAGGATGTGATGGTGCTGGTCAAGCGCCGGGGCGAGCTTGCTTCGTTGATCGTTGCGCGGCTCTATGCCGAGGGCGTGCCGGTGGCGGGGGTAGACCGGCTGCGGCTCAATGCGCCGCTGGCGGTGCAGGATCTCCTCGCCGCGATCCGCTTTGCGCTCCAGCCTGATGACGATCTCTCGCTGGCGTCTTTGCTGGTTTCACCGCTGATCGGCTGGAGCCAGGATGAGTTGATGGCGGGCGCGGTGCGCGAGCGGGGGAGCCTGTGGCGGCATCTGCGGGCGACGCAGGCGCCGGACCGGCTGGCGCCGCTTGAGGAATTGCTGCGTCGGGCGGACTTTACGACCCCCTATCGTTTCTTGGAAGCGATGCTCTCGGGCGAGATAGACGGGCGGCGCAAGCTCTTGCTGCGGCTAGGCGAGGAAGCGCGCGACCCGATCGAGGAGCTGCTGAGCGCCGCGCTCAATTTCGAAGGCGTGGCGACGCCGACGCTGCAGCGCTTCCTCGACTGGTTCGATCGCGGCGATGTCGAGATCAAGCGCGAGGCCGATCAGCCGCGCGGCGCGGTGCGGGTGATGACCGCACACGGGGCGAAGGGGCTTCAAGCACCGCTGGTGATCCTTGCCGATGCCACGTCGGATCCCACCAAGAGCCCGCGCGATTTTCTTCGCTGGCAACCCGAGGGGCATGATGGCGAGGCGTTTCCGATTTTCCGGCCGCGGGCAGCGGAGCGGGGCGGGGCGCTCGATGCAGTGGTGAGCGAGACCGATGCGCGCGAGCTGGAGGAGCATTGGCGGCTCTTTTACGTCGCGGCGACGAGGGCGGAGGAGCGGCTGGTGATCGCCGGGGCGCTGGGGCCGATGGCGAAGGGGGAAGCGCCGCCTTCCAGCTGGTATGCGGCTTGTGCCCGAGCTTTCGAAGCGTTGGGGGCGGAAAACGAGTTCACCGGGATCGAGCCGCCTCCGCCGGTTGCGCCGAAGAAACTGGAGGCTGCACCGGTGCAGGAGAAGCCAGCGCTTCCGGTATGGGCGCGTGCGCCTGCCCCGCAGGAGGCGCGGCCGCCGCGGCCGCTGGCGCCTTCGTCGCTGGGCGAAGACCAGGTTGCCGATCCTCCGCCTACGCCAGCGATGCGCGTGGCCGCAGAGCGCGGGCGGCTTCTTCATGCGTTGTTCGAGCGGCTTCCTAGCGTTGCGTCGGAGAAGCGCGCCGAGGCTGCCGAGCGCTGGCTGGAGGGCGCCGGGGGCGTGGAGGATGCTGCCATGCGCCGCGAACTGGTTCGCGCGGCACTCGTGGTGACCGAGGATTTTGCCGAGTTGTTTGGGCCGGACTCACTGGGCGAGGCGCCGATCGCGGCGGTGGTTGGCGACGGCGTGGTCGTCTCTGGGACCGTGGATCGGCTAGTTGTGACGCCGGAGCTGATCCGCGTAGTCGACTTCAAGACTGGTCGACGTGCGCCTGGATCGCTCGACGAGGTGCCGCCTTACCATCTGCGGCAGATGGCTGCATACGCCGCAGCGCTGGGCGTGATCTTCCCCGGCCGGGCGGTCGAGGCGGCTCTGCTCTACACGGCAGGCCCTGTGCTGCACCTGCTGCCGAGCGAACTGCTCGCCGCGCACAAGCCCGGCTTCGCGGGCTCGGAGCAAAGCTTGGCCTCGCGCGCTTGAGCACGAAGCCTCGCGCACATAGATAGCTGTCCAACACTCAGGAGATTTTTCATGGCCACCAAGGCAGTCACCGACGCCAGCTTTGCAACCGACGTGCTTGGATCGGACAAGCCCGTGCTTGTCGATTTCTGGGCGGAATGGTGCGGGCCGTGCCGGATGGTCGCGCCGGCACTCGAGGAACTGTCCGGCGAGATGGCCGACCAGCTCGACATCGTGAAGATCGACATCGACGAGAACCCCGACGCGCCGACCAAATATGGCGTGCGCGGTATCCCGACGATGATTCTGTTCAAGAACGGCCAGCCCGCCGCGACCCAGGTCGGCGCGCTGCCCAAGAGCCAGATCAAGCAGTTTCTCGACCGCGAACTTTGAAGTGTTCGCTGGGCCGGGCAGGCGTCTGCCTGGCTTAACTTCACAGATTTCCCGTGAATCGTGAAAGTTCGTTGCGCTCTAAGGTAAGATTGTTGCGCGGACGGAAAGCGGCATTTTCGACAGTTCAAAGAGCGCCGCGTAGCTTAAGCACTGAGTTGGGCTGTAGGACAGCGATTACTCCAGCCCGCGCGTATCTGCCCTGAACCGGTCGTGACGCGGCGCCTCGTCCGCGGCTTCGGCCCAGGCGATGCGGCTGGCGTAGAAGATGTGGAAGCCCGGGACGACGCCATCGGGTTCGTCGAGCGTCGGGATGCTGAAGTCGACCGTTTCGGGCTGGTGATCGACCTGCATCAGGAAGGGCGTGCCGCATTGCGTGCAGAAGCGGCGGTGGCCGAAATCGCTCGAGGCGATCTTGCCGACCAGATCCGCGCCCTGGGTGAATTCGAAATCCTGGATGGGGACGGTGGCGAAGGCCATTGCGGGGCTGCCGCTGTTGAGCTGACAGGTTCGGCAATGGCACCAGCCTGCGTCGTACGGCTCGGATTTGAGCTGGTAGCGAACTGCACCGCAGAGGCATCCGCCTTGGAGGCTTTCCATATATCCTACCCTTCCTTCCCCGGGGAAGGCCGGGGCCCAGACTTGGTGCGAAGCACCAAACGCGGCGTCGCGCGTGAAGTTCGAATAGCCCCGGCCTTCGCCGGGGAACCGCAGATGCCCCGCTTCAGCTCCGATAATCGGCGTTGATCGAGATGTAGCCGTGGGTGAGGTCGCAGGTCCAAACCGTGGCGCGGCCTTCGCCTAGCGCGAGATCGACGCCCACGCGGATGTCGCGGCCCTTGAGGTGTTCGGCGACCGGCGCTTCGTCATAGCCTTCCACCGCCAGCCCATTTCGCGCGACCTGGGTTTCGCCGAAACGGATGGCGAGCTTATCGCGTTCGGCGGGCTCGCCGGCCTTGCCGACTGCCATCACAACGCGGCCCCAATTGGCGTCTTCGCCGGCGATCGCGGTCTTCACCAGCGGCGAATTGGCGATCGACATTGCGATCACATGCGCGCTGCGGTCGCTCTCGGCGCCTTCGACTTCGACCGTGATCAGCTTCTGCGCGCCTTCGCCGTCGCGGACGACGAGCAAAGCAAGCTGGTGACAGAGGTCGGTGAGCGCGGCGCGGAAGGCGTCGGCGCCGTTGCTATCGGCATCGGCGAGCGGAGCATTGCCGGCCTGGCCGGTGGCGAAGGCGAGGACGGTGTCGCTGGTCGAAGTGTCGCTGTCGACGGTGATGCACGAGAAGGTTTTGACATTAGCGTCACTTAGCGCGGATTGCAGGAATTCAGGCTGAACTGCGGCGTCGGTGAAGATGAAGCCGAGCATCGTCGCCATGTCGGGCATGATCATGCCCGAGCCCTTGATGATCCCGGTGAGTGTCACCGTGCGCCCGTCGACCACTGCCTGGGTGACTGCGCCTTTTGCAAAGGTATCGGTGGTCATGATCGTCGCAGCGGCGTCTTCCCAGCCGCAGGGCTGAGCAGCGAAGGCCGCGTCGAGGCCGGCTTCGGCCTTATCGATCGGCAGGGGCACGCCGATCACGCCGGTGGAGGCAACGAAGATGTCCGATGGATCGCAATCGAGATGCGCAGCGGCGCGCGCGGCGATCGCCTCGACCGCGGCACGGCCGCGGTTGCCGGTGAAGGCGTTGGAATTGCCCGCGTTGACGACGAGTGCGCGTGCCCGGCCCAGTACCAGAGCCTTGCGGCACCATTCGACTTCGGGCGAGGGACAGCGGCTCTGGGTGAGAACGCCGGCCACGCTGGTGCCGGGATCGAGCGTGACGAAGGTCAAGTCGCACCGGTCCCAGGTCTTGTAGCGTGCACGCGCCACGCGCAGCGTGACGCCGGCGATCGGCGACGTGACGGGGAAGGGAAGTGCGAGGGGGGAGCGTTCCGTGGACATCTTTTGACCTGCTGATACGGTGGCGCTGCTTCGGGCAGCACAGGATAAAGATCAATGATTTTGGCGATGACGCTGGCAATAACCCTGCAAGCGGCGACGGTCGGCCAGGAGACGGCGGCACGACCGCTCCAGCCGAAAACGCCGATATATACATGGGTATCGTCCGACGATTATCCGGCGCGGGCGCTCACCAATGGTGCTTTCGGCGCGACGAAGTTTCAGCTCGATGTGGATGCGACCGGCAAACCTGCCGCCTGCCACGTCCTTAACACGTCGGGGTTCTGGGCGCTCGACCGGCGAGTTTGCTGGCTGATGATGAAGCGCGCCGCGTTCGTGCCGGCGCTCGACTCGAATGGTGCGCCCATCGCAGCTATTTTTCGCAGCAATTTCACCTTCCGTAACAGAGATGCCGATCAAGGGGATTGGTTGAAACTGGTCAAGGAAGTCACCGAACCCAAGCTGCTCGAAGTGACCGTACGGAAGCTGCCTGCAAGCTATAAGGAGGCGCCACTGATCCGCGTCCGCTTCGAAGGCACGAAGCCGGCGGAGTGCGTGGTCGAACTGCGCAGCGGCAGCACGGCGATCGATAGCGCTGCATGTGCCCAGGCGATGATCGTCGCGCGTTTGCCGGAGACGAAGGGCGTAGGCTACAGGCCTCCCGACACTCGGATTTTCCTTGTGCCGTTTTCGTCTGAAGCATCGCCGCCGCCATAAGCTTTGAGGTTGTGCTCTGATGGGCGGCTGTTAGAAAATTGATTGAATTACGGAGAGGTTTTCAATGTTGCTCGTCACCCTGCTCGC
The DNA here is from genome assembly GCF_979258125.1 of Sphingomonas sp. AC522. NCBI lineage: Bacteria > Pseudomonadati > Pseudomonadota > Alphaproteobacteria > Sphingomonadales > Sphingomonadaceae > Sphingomonas > Sphingomonas sp. AC522. The sequence continues at coordinate 2,735,973 of NZ_OZ409836.1, read as the reverse complement.
GCTCGCTTCCGTCCAGGCCGCGGACGATGCTGCGCCGCCCTCAATGCTGACGGTCACCGTCAAGAAGCTGCCCAAGGATTTCAAGGAAGATCCGGTCGTCTCGGTGAGCTTCACCGAAAAGGGCACGGTTGCTTCGTGCAAGCTGGCCAAAGCCAGCGGCAATGCTTCGATCGATCGCGTCGCCTGTGCGCAGATGATGGCCAATGGCAAGGTCACGCCGGAAGGGGGGAAGACTCCCGCGTCGCGCGACACGACGGTCACTTTCCTGCAGGAAGCGCCCAAGGGCTGAGACACCGCGGCGCCGATTTCCATTGGCGAACGCGCGGCCAGACACTATGTCGCCAGACGATCCGCGCGCAGATGCCTGTGCGCGGGCGTTTTTTGCAGGACTGACGCTTGGAATTGCTGCTTCTCCTGACTGCGTTTTTCGCAAGCCTGACCGGTTCCGGTTCGGGCGATCGCGAATTGCGCGCAGTGCAGGGCGTCGCGGTAGTGCAGGCAGCGCAGGCCGCGCAGGCTGCTGTCCAGCCCGCGCGTGCGGCCAAAGCGGTTGCGACCGCCGGAGCGGTCCGCCCCGAGCGTGCGATCCTGCCGCTTGGCCAGGCAGCGCCACTGGCGAGCCTGCATTTCCCGTTCGAGCGCCGGCTCGAGTGAGCCTCTTGCGGCGCGCCTGATCGCGCTGCTTTTCCATGCGCTTTTCCAGCGGACGCCGCGCATCGGTGTGACCGCCGGCCCATCCCATCTTAGATTACGACAGGAATTCCCATGCTCTCCGGCCTGGCCAAGACCATCTTCGGATCGTCCAACGAACGTTATGTGAAGTCGCTCGGCAGCATCGTCGCCAAGATCAACGGCTTCGAGAACACCATCTCGGCGATGACCGATGACGAGCTTGCCGGTCAGACGGCGAAGTTCCGCGAGCGGCTGGCGAATGGCGAGAAGCTCGACAATCTGCTTCCCGAGGCGTTTGCCACGGTGCGCGAGGCGGCCAAGCGCGTGCTCGGCCAGCGGCATTACGACGTGCAGATGATCGGCGGCATCGTGCTCCATCGCGGCGAGATCGCCGAGATGCGCACCGGCGAGGGCAAGACGCTGGTGGCGACGCTGGCGACGTATCTCAACGCGCTGCCGGGCGACGGCGTCCACGTCGTCACCGTCAACGACTATCTTGCCGCACGCGACGCGGAATGGATGGGCCGGGTCTACAAGTTCCTCGGCATGACGGTGGGCGTGATCGTCCCCAATCTGACCGATCAGGCGCGCCGCGACGCCTATCATTCGGACATCACCTACGGCACGAACAACGAGTTCGGCTTCGATTATCTGCGCGACAACATGAAGTATGACCGTCAATCGATGGTGCAGCGCGCATTCAATTTCGCGATCGTCGACGAAGTCGATTCGATCCTGATCGACGAAGCGCGGACCCCGTTGATCATCTCGGGCCCGACCGACGACAAGTCCGAGCTCTACATGCAGGTCGATGCGATCGTGCGGCAGCTCGACAAGATCGATTACGAGATGGACGAGAAGCAGAAATCGATCATCCTGACCGAGGACGGCACCGAGAAGGTTGAGCGCATGCTCGAAGCCGCGGGGATCCTGGTCGGCGCGAACCTCTACGATTTCGAGAACACCCAGGTTGTCCACCACGTCAACCAGTCGCTGCGCGCCAACATGATGTTCAAGCGCGACATCGATTATATCGTGAAGGACGACAAGGTCGTCATCATCGATGAATTCACCGGCCGCATGATGGACGGACGGCGCTGGTCGGACGGTCTCCACCAGGCCGTTGAGGCCAAGGAGGGCGTCCAGATCGAGCCAGAGAACCAGACCATGGCCTCGATCACCTTCCAGAACTATTTCCGCATGTATCCCAAGCTTTCGGGCATGACCGGGACCGCGGCGACCGAGGCGGCCGAGTTCTTCGACATCTACAAGATGAACGTCGTGACGATTCCGACCAATCTGCCGGTCAGCCGCGTCGACGAGGAAGATGAGTTCTACAAGACGACCGAGGAGAAATTCCGGGCGATCGCCAAGAAGATCAAGGAGCATGCCGCGACGGGTCAGCCGGTGCTGGTCGGCACGGTCTCCATCGAGAAGAGCGAGATGCTGAGCGAATTCCTCAACAAGGAAGGCGTGGACCACGCCGTGCTCAATGCGCGCCATCACGAGATGGAAGCGCATATCGTGGCGCAGGCCGGCCGCCTGGGCGCGGTGACGATCGCGACCAACATGGCAGGCCGCGGCACCGACATCCAGCTCGGGGGCAACCTCGAGTTCCGCACGCATGACGAGCTGGAAGGCTTTGAGGAAGGTCCGGCGCGGGAGGCCGCGATCGAACGGATCAAGGCCGAGATCCAAGTCGAGAAGGACGCCGTGATTGCCGCCGGCGGGTTGTTCGTGCTCGGAACCGAGCGCCACGAGAGCCGTCGCATCGACAACCAGCTGCGCGGCCGTTCGGGTCGCCAGGGCGATCCCGGGCTCAGCCGTTTCTACCTCAGCCTCGACGACGATCTGCTGCGCATCTTCGGTTCGAACACGCTGTTCGCCAAGATGATGCGCAACAATATCGAGGACGGCGAGGCGATCGGCAGCAAGTGGCTGTCCAAGGCGATCGAGACCGCGCAGAAGAAGGTCGAGGCGCGCAATTACGACATCCGCAAGCAGGTCGTCGAATATGATGACGTGATGAACGACCAGCGCAAGGTGATCTACGAGCAGCGCGCGGACATCATGGACGCCGATACGGTCGGCGATGTCGTGATCGACATGCGCTCGGAGACGGTCAATGCGATTGTCGGCGATGCCTGCCCGCCCAACAGCTATCCCGAGCAGTGGAACCTGGAGGAGCTCAAGGAGAAGCTCGCGGCCGTGCTTAACGTGGAAGTGCCGATCGAGGACTGGATCAAGGAAGAGAGTGTCGAGCCCGAGATGGTCGAGGAGCGCGTGCGCGAGGCGGCCGACCAGCTGGTCGAGGCCAAGGCCGCCGAGCTCGAACCCGAGACGTGGCGCCAGGTCGAGAAGTCGATCCTGCTCCAGAGCCTCGATCATCACTGGAAGGAGCATCTCGCGATGCTCGACGCGCTGCGCCAGGTAATCCACTTGCGCGCTTATGCGCAGAAGACGCCGATCAACGAATATAAGCACGAGGCGTTCGCGCTGTTCCAGCGCATGCTCGAGACGATCCGCGAGGACGTGACGCGCACGATCGCGATGGCCCAGTTCCGCATGGCGCCGCCGCAGGACCTGCCCGAGCTGCCGGACTTCCTGACAACGCATATCGACCCGCTGAGCGGCGAGGACGACACCTATGACTATGATGGCGGGGCGACGGGCAATGTGCTCGCGCAGCTGCCGCCAATGGCGATCCCGCAGCCCTCGGGCGCGGACCTGCCGACCGATCCGGCGGAGTGGGACGGGCTGGTCAGCCGCAATGCGACTTGCCCATGCGGCTCGGGGCTCAAATACAAGCACTGCCACGGCCAAGTGGCTTGATCTGATCTCCCTCCCTCGCCGAAGCGAGGGAGGGAGATGAGCATTAGCGCGCTTGCGGGGTTACGATCGTCGGACCGAGGCGATCGATGACTTCGCGCGCATCGAATGCGCGGACGTTGCCGCCGGGCTTGGGTCCGCGGCCGGTGATGATCTCGGCCATCGCTTCATATTGCGTGACAGTGCGGTAATCCCAGTCGCGATCCCGCCAGAAGGGATCATCGAAATAAGGGTTCCAGCTCCGCCAGCCCATGCGCGGGCGATAATAGCGCCAATAGGGGTTCCAATAGCCGTAAGGGCCATCTGCCCAGGTCGGCCCAGTGCGGTAAGTCGTCGTCTTGGATTCGGTATCGCGATTGACCAGGATGAAGTGGTCGGCGCCGCTCTGAACGGTCAGCTCGGCAGCGCGGAAGAGCAAGTAACGCTCGACCGTCTCACGCGCAGTGAGGCTGTTGCCGCGGAAGCTGACCTGGAAGCGGTTCGATTCCAGTTGCTGGTCGGAATAGCCGCCAGCGGATGCACTGGTGGCGGGCTGGTATGGCGTCGCGGTCATGCAACCGCCGAGCGCAACGCTGCTGAGCAACGCTATAGCCAGCGCGAAGCGCGGGCGCTTTAAGTTGTTGATATGCATAGATCCTCCGGGGGTGCAGGCGAAAGGGCAGGGGTTCTGTTCTTACGCAAAGCGAACGCGCACGGATGCCGTTTAGCTCCACGGCGAACCGTGGCGCGCGGACGATTGATCGAGGCTGAACGTGAAGCGATTCAGGCAATCCGTTCAGGTACTTCCATTGCATCTTCCGCCAGCGCCTCGCGCGGGGCCATCGCTTCCCAAGGGAAGACGAACCAATCCTTCTGGACCGCGCGATCGATGGGGCGGAAGCGATATTCGACCTTCTGTGACGACTGGATGTTATCCATGAGCACGGCGAACCGGATATGCTCCTGCACGGCACCTTCGGCTGCAAGCGCAGCGCGCAGTTCGCCGATGGTCTTGCCGCTATCGTTGATATCCTCGACGAACAGCAGCCGATCGCGGTCCCGCGTGCGCTGGGCGAGGACTGCGACCAGTTCGTCGCCGAACTGGGCGATCTTGGTCGAATAATCGATCGAGACCATCGACAGCCCCATCCGGTGCGACAGGAACACGGCGGGGGTGAGCCCGCCGCGGCCGACGCCGACGAGCAGCGAGGGATCCCATTCGCCAGCCGCCTCGGCGATCGCATGAACGCCGGCGACCATGTCCTCATGCGTGAAGGGCGTGAAAACGATATCGGTCATGCGTGCGTCTCCACATAGGCATCGAGCTTGGCGAGATGGTCCGCGACCGCCTCGTCGGGCAGGAACGAGCCGAGGAAGGAATTGCGCGCCAATGTGACCAGCTGGCGCTTGTCGAGCCCGCGCCCGCCGGCAATGGCGCGGTAATTGTCGGCGACATAGCCGCCGAAATAGGCAGGATCGTCGGAATTGACGGTGGCGCGCAGGCCCAACTCCAGCATCCGGTCAATCGGGTGGGCATCGATCGAAGCGACGTTGCAAAGCTTGACGTTGGATAGCGGGCAGACCGTGAGGGTCATGCCCGAGCGCGCCAGGCGGGCGACGAGGCGCGGGTCTTCAAGGCTGCGATTGCCATGGTCGAGCCGATCAATCTGGAGCAAATCGAGCGCTTCCAGCACATATTCGGGCGGACCTTCCTCGCCGGCATGCGCGACGCGCTTGAGGCCCATCGCCGCAGCGGCGGCGAAAACGCGCTCGAACTTGGAAGGGGGATGGCCGACTTCTGACGAGTCCAGACCGACGCCGGCGATCTGTTCGATCCAGGGCTGGGCCTGGTTGAGCGTCTTGAACGCGGCGTCCTCATCAAGGTGGCGGAGGAAGCAGAGGATCAGCTTGGAGGTGAGGCCATGCTTGGCCTCGGCATCGGCCATGCCCTGGAGCAGGCCATTGGCAACGACGCCGAAGGGGATGCCACGATCGGTGTGCGTTTGGGGATCGAAGAAGATTTCGGCATGGACGACGCCATCGGCGGCGGCGCGATCGAAATAGGCCAGCGCGAGGTCGCGGAAATCGTCCTCGGTGCGCAGCACGTTGGCGCCGGCATAATAGATATCGAGGAAATCCTGGAGATTGTTGAATTCATAGGCCGCGCGGACCTCCTCGACCGAGGCGAAGGGGATTTCCACGCCATTGCGCTGGGCGAACTCGAACATCTGCTCGGGCTCGAGGCTGCCTTCGATATGCAAATGGAGCTCGGCCTTGGGCAGGCCGGTGATGAAGGTGTCGAGATCGGTCATGCCGGAGAGCATGTCAGGCGGGGCGCGGAGCCGCAAGCGGGCGCGGGCGTTCTTCAGCCATGCCTTCGACGGTGATCCGCAACTGGAAGTATGACGAAGCCGAACAGCGGCTCGACGTGCTCTTCGTCAGCGGCAAGCGCTACAGCTATCACGAGGTCCCACCCCAAGTTGCGGAGGAAATGCGCGCGGCCTTCTCGAAGGGAAGCTATTACAACCAGAATATCCGGGATCAGTTTCGCTTTACACGACCCGAGGGAGAATAGTCCAAAGCGGACAATTGATACCAAGATAAGCTGGACTCCCGAGATCTTTTGTTCCTGTTGATTGTCTTGATTATCAGGGGCGGGAGGGAAGAATGGCGGATCAGCCACTAAGGATATTATGCGTCCACGGACTTGGCGATCATCGAGCCTCGGATTGGCAGGTAAAATGGCCAGAGGCGGTAAGGGCCGCCTTCCCGCAAGTAGAGGGTGTCGCGCTCGACTTTCACTTTGTTTCCTATGACGATATTTTTGCTGATACCGATATCTCGTTCTTCGAGAGCATGGAGGCGCTGGGCAAATTAGGCTTTAGCGGCGTATCGAGTATCGCGCGACGAAGCCGTGGTGTTTTCTCGTCGATTTCGGATCGGATTAAATGGACCGCCGGCTATGTGGTCGCATGGGTCGAGGATGACGAATTCAAGAAGCTCAGCAGGGCGCGGATATTGGAAGCCGTCGCCGCGCATCAGCCCGATATTATCCTTGCCCACAGTCTGGGTTCGCTTCTGACCTATGATGCATTCTCGCACCCCGACGCGGCGGCGGTAAGCGAGATACTGAACAAGGCGCATTACCTCACTTTCGGGTCTCAGATCGCTAACCCGTTCGTGGTCCGAAACCTTACCAACGGCCGGGTACGGCCACTGGACGTCGGATTCTGGCATCACCTGTATAATTGCAACGACGACGTCTTTACGGCGCCGATCCAGTTATGGGACGCGACCAATTTTCGGCAGGTGGAGACGCCGTTCGAGGAAGAGGGCGTTGGGGACCATTCCGCCACCTTGTACCTAGGGCATGCAGCCACGATCGAGAATGTCTGGCGGGCGATCGGACGCCAGACCCTGGGCGTGCGAGCGTTTGCCGCCCCCAAGCAGGTGCTGAAGGCATTGCCCCTCGATCGTCCGCCGCAGGTCAGACGCCAGCGCGCGCTGCTGATCGGGATCAACGAATATCCGAATGCGGCTGATCGTCTCGAAGGTTGCGTCAACGACGTCTTCACGATGAGCAAGACGCTGCAGCAATGCGGCTTTCCGCCTGAATCGATACGCGTATGCCTCAACGAACGCGCGACCGCCGAAGGGATATTGAGCCGGATGAAATGGTTGCTCGACGATCCGCGGCCGGGGGACGAGCTGATATTCTATTATAGCGGGCACGGCGCTCGCATCCCCGAATATGGCGAGGAATATGAGCCCGACCATTATGTCGAAACGCTGGTACCCTACGATTTCGACTGGTCGCCGCCGACTTCGATTACCGACGACCAGATTTTCGCGCTCTACAGTCAGTTACCCTATGAGACGCGCTTGGTAATGATCTTCGATTGCTGTCATTCGGGCGGCATTCACCGGGACGGCGCAGCACGGGCGCGCGGCATCATTCCGCCCGACGATATCCGCCACCGCGAACTGAAGTGGGATCGAAAGACCAATATGTGGGTCTCGCGCGATTTCACTCGGATCAACGAGGACTTCACTGCGAGCAAGAAGGTCGCGGTAGACTATTTCGGGAAGGAGGGAACGACGCGGCGGCTGGGGCGCGCATCGATGTTGCGCGGACTTTCGTCCTCGAAATATGCACGCCTGAAAAAGGACGACAAAGCGCCGTTCGGCCCATTTCTGCCGATCATCATCGAGGCCTGTGGCGAGGAGCAGTTCTCGTACGAATATCGGCACGGCGCGACGAGCTACGGCGCCTTCACCTTCAGCCTCTCGAGCATCCTCGAGCGCGAAAAGAAAATCACGTTCGAAGAACTGATCAACAAGACCCGCGATCAATTGGCCGACCTGAAATACGATCAGGTCCCGCAGATCCTGGGGCCGACGGAGATACTGAAATATCCCGTGCCGTGGTCGAACGAATAGCCTGCTTGCAAGCGTCGCGAAAAAGACTGGCTCCCCGGGCCTGATTCACGAAACATGGCGTTCCCCTCGGTAATGCATCAGTTTTTGGGTCGGTCGTTCGGGTGAGGCCCCCAGCAGGGCCCCTAATTTAGTTGGCGATGGGCGGTGGTCGGCGCGGGCGTTCCTTCAGCCAGTCGCGGATGCGCTCGCGCTCCCAAGCCACCAGTCCGCCGCCAAGATCGATCTCGGCGTGCGGGAAATCGCCGGCCTTGATTCGCCGGTAGATCGTCGCCTTGCTGAGTCCGGTGGTGGCCGCGACTTCCTTCAGCCGCATGCACCCCTCGAGTCGGGGCGGGTTGCCCAGATCGCTCATGGCTTTGCTCGCTCGAGGAGCGGGGCTGTGTCCGCCGTCTCGGGCGCGCCGTCAGCGAACTGCAGGATTGGATGGACCCAGCTCATGATGCCGGCATCCATGCCTTCGAGCACTTCGGGCGACTGATCGAGGAAGACGCGAGCGACCAGATCGCATTGTTCGCCCACCCGCTTCTTCGCCCAGACCGCGGTGGTGTTGCGGCCGACGAAGGGCATTGCGAGCTCGAGGCGGTGCTCGGCCGAGAACAGGCGGAAAAGCGCGGCGGTGGGACTGAAGGCGTCACGATCGCGCAGCGCGTCGTTGCCGGCGATCGCCGTCTCCAGCGCGACAGCATCGTGCAGCGGGATGCGATAGCCGTCGACGTTGAGCGAGCGCTCGAGCGCGATGCAGGCAAGCAAAGCGGCGGCGTCGTTCTTCGCGGTTTCGCCCAGATCTCGAAAGAGGCCGAAGGCCCCCACCTGGTCGGGGAGGGTAAAGCATGGCCAGGCTGCGACATCGGCGAGCGCTTCGGCATAGCTGCCCATCGTCGTGCCTTTGATGAGCTCGCGCGCGGGCTCGTCGTCGCGCTCCGGCTGGGCCAGGGGGCGCAGCCCGATCACCGCGCTGCGATCGTTGGTGAGGATCAGGCGCAGCTGGCCCCAAGTGAAATAGTCCCGCGCGACCTTGCCACCGTCGAATCCATCGGTGATCAGGATCTCGCGGAGCAGCTCCCGGCGAAGCGAGCGCATCGACTGCAGCCCTTCCTGCGTGAGCCCGTAATCGCCCTTGGCGCGCTGTTCGGCGATCGTGCGCGCGACGAAGGCCTCGCCGATCGGCGCAGAGATCGCTTCGCCGTCGGCAAGCGGTCGCGACAGATCCGGACCCTTGGCGCGCAGCGACTTGGGGGCCGGCGCCGGCTTGTGCGGCGACTTGGCGGCATCGGCACGGGCCTTCTGGCTCGGCCACCAGAAGCGGATGGTGGAGACGCCGGTATCGTCCAGATCGAAGGTGGCGACGATGTCACCCTCAGGCAGCGGTATCGGCCGCTGGGCCTCGATCTCGGCGATACGCCGCTCGTTGGGAAGATAGACCGCATCGATCCGCGCCACTTGGGCCTCCATGCCGGGGAGGACTTCGCCGCTGCCCGGATCGAGGAACTGGACGCTTTCTTCTTCCAGCCGGTCTTGGGCGGCGCGCAGATCGGCGAGCTCGACTTCGAGCCGCGCATCGATCGTGCCTGCGGGGGGCACGATCTCGAGCGACTTGTCTGCCATCTGGAACTCGGTCTGCGGCGGCTTCACGACGAAGCGGAGATCGGGGCGGCCGGAACGATCGCGCGTGTCCTTGAGCATTGCCTCGCGCTTGGCCGCGGCGAGCTCGCGCAGCAGGCCTTCGTCGGCGACATGGCCGCGAAACTCATCGTCCTCGGCGTAGAGATCGAGTTCGAAGGATCCGCCCTTGTCGCGATAGGCCTCCACGCCGACGAAGAGCAGCAGGCGGGTGAGCTCGCGATCGCCGATCTTGAGCAGCTGGCGGATGGACGCCGGCGTACGCTGCGCCGCGGGCAGCTTCTGGAAATCGGCGAAGGCCTGCATCTGCAGCTTATCGTCTTCCACGGCGGCGAACGCCTTGGCAGCGTTGATGTCGATCCGGTCCTCCGCAAAGGCCGCGAAGATCGGCTGGGGCAGCATGCCAAGGCGGACGCCGCGCTTTACCCAATCGACATCGGGCTGGCCGAGGCCGTCGGCGATCTGCTCGTACGTCGAGCCGCGGCGCTTTGCCTGGGCAAGGGCGGCGTATGTCTCGTACGGATACAGATCGACGCGGACCAAGTTCTCGGCCGTGGAGAGCTCGATCAGCTCAGCTTCGGTCATCCCTTCGCGGACGACGGCGTCGATCGGGAAGGCGGCGGGAAGCTTGCCTTCGCCGATCAGCGCCTTGATCGCGCGATAGCGGCGCCCGCCGCCGATCGCGCCGAACTTCCGCCCATCCGGCATGGGATGGACGATGATCGGCATCAGCAGGCCGTGCTTGAGGATCGAGCCCTTGAGCCCGTCGATCTTGGCGATCGAGCGCTTGTCGGTGCGGGCATTGTACGGCGAGACGCATAGCTCGCCGATCGTGAATGTTCTAACGGTCATGGGCGTTCTCCGGTGTTGGAGGATGCAGGCGCGCCGGCGGTGACCGCCGCCGGCGTGCCGCTTTCGCTGGGCCGGCGGTCGTCGCGAACGAGCCAGTCTTCAGGGTTAAGCTCGAAAAGGCTGCGGCCCATTCGGGCGTCGGCGAACGGATCAAAGCGGAAGCCTGGAGGCGGAGGTGTCACAAGATCACCTCGTATTCCGCGATGTCGAAGGCGCTGCCGTGCTTCTCCCACTTGCAGCCGTGACGGCCGTCAGCCGGCCACTCGTTGAGATTGCCGTTGGCGAGGCGCACGCGGACGCGCTTGCCGATCGCCTCCGCGGGCAGATGGCCGGGGTTCGGTTTCATCCGCTTGCGCCCAGCTGGGCGCGGATCGACTGCAGATCGGCAATCAAGCCATCCAAGCCCGCGCTGCTCAAGGTGACGGCGAGACCGTCGGATTTGCAGTGTGCGTCGCGCAGAGCGAGCAGGATGCCGCCATGTTCCGCAAGGTCCATCCAGCCGATCGTCAGCCCCTGATCCAGATGCACCCATGCATGCGTGCCATCGGGCTGTAGGAGCAGCACGGCTCCGCTCTCGTTTGCGATCAGCGGTCCCTCGATCGGGGCGCGGCGGATGGGCGCGAGGATCTCCGCCTCAGACATGCGCGAGCACCTTCTGATCGAGGTGCGCGCCGCCGCGGATGCCGCCGAGGCGGCGCCATAGTTTGACCTTCTCGGCTGATCCCCAGCACGCCTCTGGCGCGGAATTGTGCATGAACCTCGCCAGATCGGCGATGCGGGCGAGGCAGATCTCGTCCGCGCCGCACGCGGCCTTCCGCAAGTTGTTCTCGAACAGGCCGGTCAGGAAGTTGCCGGTGGGGATGCCATCGAGCACATGGCCGACGATGCCGCCCCAGACATGATCGGGGACGTGCATGCGGTCCTGCTCGAGCTGGCGCATGACGTCGGCCGCGGTTGCTGCGATATCGTCCATCACGACCACGCCGCATTGATCAGGCGGAGCGAGGCGCTCTTCCGCCAATTTTCGAGCAGCGTCTTGCCGGCGTCGCAGGTGCAGGTCGACGAAACGCCAGAGCAGCTGAGCCGGTTGACGTCCCAGCGCGGCCGATGCGTCGCGCCGTGATCGGCGACCAGGGCGGCGATGATTGCTTCAGGCTTTGCGCCTGCGCGGATCTGCTCGCTGACATAGTCGTACGCGGCCTGAAGCTTGCGCAGCTTGGCGTCGATCGAGAGGGCGGGCATCAGAAACCGCCCACCAGATCGAGCGCGATGTCGCTCAGGAGCAGTCCGTCCGCCAGCATGATGCCGCCAGCGACTGGCATCTGCTCGCCGTCCTCAGGCCCGAAGGCGACTTGCTTGGCACCGAGCCCCTGCTCGCAGATTTGCTCGAGTCGCTCGCGCAGCTGATTGATCGTCATCAGTGCAGCCCCAGCGCGTTGCGATAGGTCTCCATCAGCGCGTCGGCTTCGTCGCGGTGGTGCTTCTCCATCTTCCGCAGGCGGACGATGTGCCGCATCGTCTTCGTATCGAAGCCGGTGGACTTGGACTCGGCGTAGACATCCTTGATGTCGTCAGCGATGCCCTTCTTCTCTTCCTCGAGGCGCTCGATGCGCTCGATGAACAGGCGCAGCTGTTCGGCGGATACGGAATCGCTCATAGCCCCCTCCGCTCGAATGCCGGGGCGAGGAAGTCGGTGACATCCTGCGGCGATAGGGTGCGGGCGCGCCCCTCAGGCGCGGAGACGATTGCCGAACCGACGCCCTGCAGATGTGCTTTGCAAACACCGAGGGCCAATGCCTCTGGGCTGATGCGAGAATCGCGCATCAGATCAACCAGGTTCAGAGCAATCGCAGTCGCGATCACCGGCTTGATTGTGTTCGCGACGCGATCGATCGCGTCCCGCTCTTCATCGAAAATGGACGTCATCGGCGGGGCCTTTCGAAGGGGAGGATCGTCGACGGGCGACGATTGGCGCGATCGACGATCGGGCCGAGGATCATGCTGCCGAGCAGCCAGAGGAGCAGCGCGAGCCCGCCGGCGACGGTTCGGCCCGCGCCGAGGGCGTATGCCGCGCCGAACAGGATGATGACGTCAAACGGTGCGGCCGTGGGCGCGAAGATGCGGCGAAGCAGCCAGAGGAGGGGCCTGCGCATCAGAAGGCAAACGTCAGCAGGAAGTTGCCCTTGCCGCTCCACGCATCGGCGAGGGCGACCAGGCCAAGCCCGAAGACTAGCCCAACGATCCAAAGCATTGCGATGACGCTGCCGCCGTCGAAGCGGCGGGCGACGTCGGCGACGTCGATCGCGGGCGGCGTGTAGTGCGTCAAATCGGGGCGGCGCGTGCGGACAAGGGGGCGGATCATGCTGCGAGCTCCTCAGGCAAGTCAGGGGAGGGGGCTGCGCTCGGCTCCTCGTCGTCGATCGCGGGTTGCGCTTCGACGGCGGGCTCGTCTTCGGGGCAGGTGCTGCAGAGATCCTCGGCGATCCAGGCGCAGCCGCGGCCATGATCGTCCAGGCAGGGATCGAGCTCGCTGCAGGCGCACTTCCGGCACAGGCGCGGCGCAGGCAACTTAGAGCCGAGGCGAAGATCCTCGAGGCGGCGCAGGACATGCGCCTTGAAGGCGAACGCGAAGCGCAGGGCCTTGATGACGTTGTCGCCGATCGGCGCCTGGTCGGCCTCGATCTGGCGCAGCCAGTTCGCGCGATCGAGGACGCTTACGTGCGGCTCGGTCGGCAGCATCGTCGCGACGTCGTCGATCGACAGCGCGGCGGCTTCGCGGCGCTTTTGGAGATAGGTGCCGGGCGACATGGCCATGGGGCGATCCTTTCGACTTGGCGCAACACCGCAGCAGCGGCAGCGCTCGGGCAGCAGAAAGCCGCTCCCGAAAGCGCGATTGCGTCGGGACCGGCAGGTTGGTGAGGGGGCGAACGGGCGCGCCGGGCCTGGCTTAGGTCGGCGCCTCCCGATCGGGGGTGAGCTGGGGTGCGACGCGGCCGATCGCCGCGTCGAGATCTGCAACTTCCTTGCGAGCCTTGGCCTTCTCGGCCGGGCCTGCGCCGGGCTGTGCGGCCTGGATCAAGGCGGCGACCGCCTGACCGGCCTCGGCCGCGATATCGACGGTGGCGAGCGCGAGCTCGCGCTCGTGGGCGAAGCGGCCGGCGCGGCCTTCGTCGCGGCGATATTCGAGCATCTCGAAGATCGGCGAGCCGACACCGCCATGCTCGGCATAGAGAAGATCGAGCGGGACGACCGTTTCGACCGGCATGCGCTCCGGCCGGTCAGGATCGCCCCATTTGCGGACGAGGCTGGCGCTGCACTTGCACTCCGGCGTCAGATAGGGGGCGCACACGAGGGCCATGGCATCGTAGCCGCCGGGCACCTGGCGGGCGATCTGGACGAGCGCGTCCTCAACCGACAAAGGCGGGCGCAGCTTCGTCACAGGGCCAGCCACATGCGAACTGCCAGCCCGGTGCCGAGAAGGAACAGCAGGGTGCCGGGGATCATCAGCGCGACGACGAGGCGGCGGATGTTCGGGAGCGGCTCGCTCAAGCCGTGCTCCTCGGCATAGTGGCGGGCCCAGACACGCGTGCCTTCGGCGGCAGCTATCATCATCGCGCCCCCGCCGATCGCGAGCAAGGCCCATGCGGCGATCATGCGGCCACCGCGCAAGCAAACCGACGCCGGCCCTCTAGGGAAGACCGGCGCCGGGGCGACCCGAGGGCTGGCGCGTCACCCGATAAGGGAAGGGCGCGCGCCAGCTCCGGAAAACGGGCTGTAGAACCGGCCAGCGATTGCAGACGATCACGCATCCGCCGGCTGGTATCGAGCCCGAGCAGGCAATTGGGCTGCAGCGCGCGGACTTTTCCGGGACCAGCGGCTGCGGTTCGGCCTGCCTGCCAGCGGCCGAAGGGATGGGGGAATGACGAGGGGAAAAAGGGAGCGCGGCCCCCAGTCGAAGCGACCGCGCTCCCCTCAGCCGCGGCGGGCAATATCAGAGCAAAGGTGCTCGCCGCAGGAGAGTGGGTGCCTCCGGCCGGGGCAACGATGGACGCGCCCCGGCCTTCGGCTATCGTGTGAACCGCAACGCACACACGAAGGAGTGAAATTTTGGATCCGTTGGTGGATGGGGGGCGGCTCGGATACCGCCTCGTCAGTGCGCTTATGTCGGTGCTGGCCGCGCGAGATCCGACGCTTGTCGGTGCAATGCGCGTGGCCGTCGAAGCGCAGATCGAGGCTGGCAACGCCAATCCCGACGAGGATGCCACAATGCTCATGTTGCTGGACACGCTCACCCGCGCCGCTCCGTAGCATCCCTGACGGACTCGATGACGGCAGCGTGCATTCGCTGAGCCGCTGCAACGAGCTGCTCCTTCGGTACGAAGGTCGCGGTTTCGATCGTCACGATCCGGCGGCGGAGCAAGACAAGCGCCCGCGCCTGAAGGAGGAGGTCCATCGTGATGCCGAGCAGGGCCGCAGTTTGCAGCAGGTCAGTCAAGGCGGGCGCTCCTGGTCATCATGGCGGCTCCGATCACGAGACGAAGCCTTCGAGCGTCACATTCGTCGCGGCTGGCGAGGGGGCGGCCGAGTCGCGCGGATAGAGATCGGGGCGGAGATCGTGGCGGCTGACGCCGGTTTCGCGTTCCACAATGAGAACATGCTCAGCAGGAAGTGGTTTGCGCCCCTTCAGCCAAGCCCACACGCTGGGCTGGGCGATGCCGAGGAGCCGCGCCATAGCCGCTTGAGACCCAAGCGAATCAACTGCGCGACGGAGCGCATCAGGGGGCGAAAGTACCGATTTCATTCCTCAATCAATAGACGTATCTATTACAGAGTCAATATAGGCATTTCTATCGCGCTTAATAGGCGTAGCTATAGATTGCCGTCATGAGCTTAGGTCGACGCGTTCAGGATCGGATGACCGAGAAAGGGCTCAGCCAGGCTGAGCTCGCGCGCCGCGTCGGACTTTCGCAACCATCAATCTACGCGCTCATTCACAAGAACAAGACCGGGACGCGCAACCTTCACCTCATCGCGCGAGAGCTGGGAACCACGCCCGCGTATTTGTCGGGAGAGACGGATGATCCTGAGGCTGATGCACCAGATGCGCCGGCACTTAGTTATGAACAGCTGGAACTGATAGATTGCTTTGCCCGCCTTAGCCGAGCGGACCAGACGATCCTCGTTCAGCTCGCTCGCTCAATGGCTCAAAAAACACCGCAAACCGCGCAGCGCCTGCACGACGCTCCGGTTGGCTACACTCCCGAGGGGAAGTGATGCGTGCTTATGCCGCAGTCGCACTGGCGCTAGCCGCCGCGGGGTGCGGGAGCACCGATAGGGTCGCAAGCGATCCACTGGAAGTCGCGAAGCGACGGCTCGAGATCGTGCGCAAGAATGGCGATGGGAACGCCGCGATCTGCAGAGAAGAGCGAAATGTTCAGGAAGTCGCCCTGCAGCAGGGAAATGAAGAGGCATACCTGGAACACAAGCGATACGGCGATATCGCCTGCGGCGCAGCGGGCAATCGCGCGGCGGGGCTGTGATGCAGGCAGGGCTTAGAACAGAGAAAGGGCGGGCCGGTGCCTGATTCAGTTGATGGTCCTATCGATGCATTCGGAAAATTCCGCGCGTCGCGGGAGACTACCTTGGCCAAGGTCGTGGGTCTGATGCGCGACGCCGGATTTGACGATGCGGAGATCACCGCAGTGGAGGCAACCGGTCTCTTCGGGTCTGTTACCGCGATGCGCGTCGCAGAATTCACCAATAAGCAAATCGACTTTAATCTCAGAGTCGTTGATGCGCTTATTTCGATTGTCTCAAATGACGACGACAAAGTAGCTCGCATTCGCTCAGCGCACGAAACGCTCGGCCAAGCCGTCGGCATAAAAAACGAGCTCGTGGATGAGTTTATACAGGGAATGGACAGAGAGGTTCAGGAGTTATTCGCGAGGATTCAGGCGAAAGCCGCTTCGAAATGACGCCTTCGAATGACGCTTCGCAAATCTTCAACTCCGACCAGCGCATGGCGGCGCTGGAGAGGAAAATCGATTCCTTGAAAGGCGGCTCAGGAGACGGCACATCGGGGGGCATGGACGCCCGCATCGCAAAGCTTGAAAGCGACGTCGAACATTTGAAGCGCTCGTCCGAGAAAGTCGAGAGCAAGCTCGATCAGATCATCGCTGCCACTTCCACGATGCAGATGACGCTCGCGACGATCGACGACCGCACGAAGGTCGTGCCGAAGATCGCAACGGATATCGCCACCTTGGAAGAGCGTACCAGGGGCGTGCCGAAAATGGCAACAGACGTTGCAGCGCTCGATACGCAGGTAAAAAACCTGCCAGGAAAGACTTTTATTTGGGTGTGCGTCGGCGTCATCATCACCGCGGTCGGGGGGCTTGTGCTGATTATGACCAGGTTGCTCGGCACGCCGGCCGGTTAGTTTCCAGCCGCTTCGGACGGAAGCGAGCCTAACTGTTTACAGGGTCCGGCCGCCGTGAAACGGTGAGCCAGGATTTGCGCTGGGGGGCGAGGGGAGCATGAAAGAAACGGGGATCGGCCTGATTTGCCTAGGCCTGTTGATCGCAGTGATATCTTTCTTCCTCGGGACCTCGGTGGACAGCGTGATTCCCGAGGGACTCTATTCCACTCGTGTCGATCGGATCATCAACCTTGGGCTGCTCCAGCGTCAGATGCTGGTGTTCGCAAGCGGCGGTGCAGTTTTCCTGGCGGGCATCATTCTCACCGCGGCGGGTGCGATCCTGGATCAACTTCGCGTTCGCGGACCCGGCGAGACCATTGGACGCGAGCCCGGCGGCTTGGCCGGAGCGTCGCAGGCCGGACCGTCCTTTCATGCTCCCATGGTACCCGCCCATCCGGCAATATCGCCCGAAGAGGCGGAGGAACTGCATCGGAAAGAACGCAAGCTGGCGCTTTGGCTAATCGGGGGACTGCTGGCATTTTTCGTACTGGCCATGGTGCTGAGCACCCTTCGACCAAAGCCCGCCAACGAGCCCATCAACATGACTGCGGAAAACGTGGCTGCCAGTCACGAGGCTAATGCTGCAATGTACGATGCGATGGCGGAGGAACTTTCGAGCGGAGGCGATCCGGCCAAGACCCAACGAGGACGGCGGTGATGCCCAGCGATTCCGAGCCCGACCCCGCGAAGCCGTCGTTCGACATTGCCTACAAGGTCGCATGGGTAGACTCCTTTGCGACGCGTTCACAGCCCTCGGACGGTAGGGATGCGGCGCGCCTTTTCCAGCAGCTTGAGCAGCTGTGGAGCGAAGTGGAGGTCGCAGCTTTCGACTTAAGCGGCGAATATGGCTCCGTGCAGGGTCTTGTGCGGCGCACGCGCACTCGCATCGATAGGATCCTGGCGGATTGGGAGCGGAAGCTCTTGCCGGCGGAGGACGCTGCTCCCCTGCTCGCGGAAGAGATGGGGGCTATCCTGAGAGATGCTGTGTTCTGGCGCGGATTGATCGAAAATGACTTAAAGCGCGATGGTTCGCGGTCGTTCAAAAACAGAACAGTCGTCCATTTGCGCGACGAACTGAATCACTTAGCTGCGCTACTCGCGCGACCTTCTCCCGAGCCCCGAGATGCCAGCGGCAGACGCTTGCGCGAGATCGTCCCTGCACAGAAGCTGGCACCGACTGAATTCGCGTTCGTCGATGACATGTTGCGGGCGAGAAGCGTTCCGGCCCGATCGAGCGACGATGTCATTGCAGCGAGCGCCGCGGCGCGCGGACACCTGATCGATGTCGCAGACCGCCTCGTGCACGCGCTGCAGAAATCCAACAATTTCGACACCAGGCTGATCGAGACGGTCCAGCAGCTCGCCGCGCGCGTCGCCGCCGAGAAGGACGTCATCCAGCTAGCGATCGCCAATCTGGGCGCGGCCGCCGTTTTCGAAGCGGCGAAGGACGAACTGCCCGACCTGCTTGCTGCCGAGTTGACGAGCTTCAGCACGGCCATCGGGATGTACGTCGCGCAGTTTCCTGACTGGCGGGCCTTTGCCGAGAACGCGGCCGGCGTGGACATGGGCGAGGCAGAGATGGCCGAAGTGGTCAAAGCTGCCGAGCAGGCCGTCAACAACCTGAAGGCCGCCGACGGGGTGGACCCCGAAGTGCCGAAGTCCATCGAGTTCCTGCTTGCCCTAGTGCGCGAGCCTAAAGTGGCGGGGAAGCGGACCTTCTTCGCGCTGGTGCGCACGATGGAGAATTTGGTGGCCGCAATCTTCCGGGAGGGCGCTACGCTGCTCGACAGCCTGTTTTCCGGCACGAACGAGGCGCTGAAGGGAGCGAGCAAGAAGGTCGTCTACACCGCGCTAATTGTCACGGCGATTTCAGCCGCGGGCGGGATCGCGCCGATCGCGGCCAAGGTCGGCGCGGATTGGGTAGGGCCGGCGGCGCAGCTGATCGCGAAGGAACTGGGGAAATTCGGGTGACGGGGCGCGGCAAATCGCAACGAGGGTGGACTGATGGCCGCAAATGATACGCTAATTTTCGAATTCGCCGGCGAAGGGCCGGGCGAAGTGTCGATCGATGCGGCCCATCTCGGCCGGATCGCGAGTGCGTTTGCCTCGATCGTAGCATCGGCAACCGAAAACGATGACGCTCCGCTGGAGCTGAGAATAATAGAGGCGCGGCAGGGGTCGCTGCGCATTTCTTTTCGAGCGGTGGTACAATCGGTGCACGATAACCGCGCGACGATCTCAGAATATTCAGCGCCGTTGAGTCTGGGCGTGGCCGCTCTGGCGTTCTTCGGCTTTGGAGCGGCAAGCCCAAGTGCGACTACCGCCGATCCACCCGATCCGCGCTCCAAGGTGCATTGCGAGCGCCTGCAGAGGCTTGTGATCGGCGCGCGCGCCGGCGACCTGACCATTTTCGCGCCGGATGGGTGCTCCGTCATCGTATTGGCGAACTCGATGCGGATACCGAACGTGACGCTGCGTATCCCCGACCTCGATCACGAGATGAAGAACGAGGTGATGCAGCTTGTGCGCAAGTTACCCCTCGTCGCCGAGGCCGATTCCGGTTTCGACGACGGGCTAGGCGAGGGCGCTGACGGGGAACCCGATCCTTTCCCCTACGAAGTCCGTGTCACCTTCCGCCCGTCGGTCTCGGATGACGAGGCCGAGGAGCTTCTGGCCGACATTGCCGAAAAGGCGGGGCGCCCGATCAAGCGGATGCAGGCCGAAGTGGCGGCCGCAGGCTGGGTGGAGGATTGATGGCCGCAAACGACCTGATCGAGATCGACTTCGTCAATCTAGACGGCAGGGAAGTCGCGATCCCGCCGGTGCTCGTTGCCGAAATCGCTGGCGCGCTGCGCGAGGGCATTCTTCCCATCCTCAGCGAGATTGCCGGCGAGGAAGTAGACCTATTCTTCCTGCTCACCGGCGCGCAGCGGGGCTCGCTGAAGCTGCTGTTTCGCCCTGTTACGAGAGTGCTCCGGGATCGAAAGGACGAGTTGCAAGGGGCGGCGAACATCACCACCGCGCTAAGCGCCGTCGCGGCCGCTGCCGTGTATGTCTACACCGGCATTGCGAGCGGCTCGCTGCTTCCTTCCCGGCCGGTGGCTCCCGCCGAGATCCAGGCGCAGATTGGACAGGCAGGGGAGTCGGCTAGGAGCCGCGAGGTCTCGCGATCCTTCGAAGGGCTGTTGAAGAGCGCGGGCACCTGCGGTGCCGACGAAACTTGGCTTTCCGTGCCCGATGCTCCTCGGTGCCGGATCGAAGTCCAAAATTCGCGTGACACCTTCCTCATTGGTTCATTGGCGGAGCCGGGCAGCCCCACGAGCGCCTCATCATCAGGGTCGGTGACCCTGACGGGGGAGCAGCTCAGGCTAAACATCGGGCTGGAAGACGTGCCGGATGCCATCGATACTTATGTCGGTGAGATGTACGAAGATGGGAGTATTGAACCGACCACCGTGCTGGTGACCTGGGGGTCGAAACGGCCAATTCCGGGGCCCGGGGAGGAAGTGTCCTATTCGGGTGACCGCACCGCAATCCACTCGGGAGTTCTGAATACGATCTATGCGATGACGCCCATAGGTTTGGGCGCTCGGCGGGCGGTCTACATCCTCAACGTCCGGAAACAGCTGGTCGCTGAGTGACCACCTAGCGATTTCCCCCATTCCCGCTATGTTCCATGGCGGGGAGGCTAGCCGGCCCGTGATCGAGACACCCATTCGACTGACGCCGCAGGACAGCAGCCGCAAATTGCAGGCGCTGGACGTAATCAAACGCCATTATCTGAAGCATGGGAAGAGCCCGACGCAAGGCGAGATCGCGGCGTCGCTCGGCGTCTCGAAGGCTCGGATCTACAATCTGGTGGTCGCGCTCGAGCGCGATAAGCTGGTCAAGCGGGTGCGCGGCAAGAGCCGCAACATCATGCTGGTGAATGCGGCCGCACAGGTAAGCGAAAGCGATGCACTGTTGCAGCTGCAGGCGGCCGGCTGGGCGATCACGATCGGCGACAAGATCATCAACGGCCCGTTGCCAGACATGAGACTGCCGCTGGCCCCTCGGCTCGACCATGTTCCGCGAAGCGGATGTGGGGATGAGCAAAGTGACGGGGATCAGCGGAAGCGCGCCTGAGGCGCGATACGAACAGCAGCGCTTCGAGCATCTGGTGCTCGGCCGACCAAGGCCGGCGCCGCCGGCGACAGCCAAGAACCGGAAGCGCCGATCGCGGCCGCCGGCGCAGCTCGCCCCCGGCATCGAGGAGGCCGTGCAGCTGCGCGAGCGCTGGTCTCACAAGGAAGGTACGCCGCAGACGCACGAGCAGCACAGCCGGCGCCAGGCCGGAGCGATCGCGCGGCTGCATCAATCGCGGGCGATCGACGACGATCAGGTTGCCTATGCCCAGCAGATCGACACGGCGTTCGGGTTGATCGGCGCCGATGTGCTGGTGAAGACCGCCAGCCTGGAGGCGCGCGTCGATGTGACGCGGATGGGCGATGGCAGCTTCTACGAGGCGCTCGGCAGGGTTCGGCTCGAGGTGGCCTATTCGGCCTGGCGCAAGATGCTGCCGCGGCCCGGGCTGGTGCTGGAAATTATCGCCGGCGATGTCGGCCTCGCCGAGGCCGCGGTGCGCCACCATAGCAGCAAGCGCACCGCCAAGCGGCTGCTGATCGAGGCGCTGGACCTTTGGCCGCGCTGCCATGCCGAGGCGCGTCGGCGCATGGATCCCGCCACGCTGGCCGCGGCGCAGGCGGGGATTCTTTGATGTTCACCCGATGATGGTGATGGCGTCCCTGAGCGAAATTGTGGCGACAATGCCGGTCTCGTCCCTGACCTCGACGCGATGATCCAGCTCCAGCTTCCCAAGTAGCACTTCGCTGCTCGCAATCTCGCGAGCCTCCCTGATCCCTTCCTGTTGCGCACTGGCCAGATCGGGCAGGTCACGGCCTTCCTCGTCTACCATGAGGGTGCCGTCGTGATAGTCGTAGAAATACCTTGGCATTCTCGCACTCCCTTTGCGCAGGGAGAACGCTTCGAGCGGCTTGAGAGAGCCGAGAAAACTGCCGAACTTGGGTTAGCTTGCCCCACCTTCACCGAGGTTGGTGTTCGCGAACTTTATAATCGCCGCAGATAGGGGCGTTGACAAATTAGAGACTGCCAAACGGACCCGAAAGCGTCCAAATCGACCCCGCCACAATTGCGTTCGAAGCCCGCCGCTCTTCCCCCGGAGCAGGCGGGCTTCGGCATTCTGGAGGCCGCGATATGGCCCAGCCGCACAAAGACCTCGCCGACGAGATCGGGCGCGCCGTTGGCGAGCTCGAGTCCGTCGAACGGCATGTGCGCGCGGGCATTCGCGGGGCGGACCACTACGATCGGCTCGAAGAGCAGGTTCAGGGTGTCCGCAACCGCCTCGCCGTCGCCTTTCGCGGTTCAACCGCGCGGCCGACCACGGCGACCGTCATCCGCGGCCGCAATGGCGGCGTGTGGGCATGACGCGCGGCCTCCACCCCAATTCGAGGAGCTCGGCATGGATCTGATCGATATCGCCGACGTGCGCGCTGCATCGCAGGAGCCGCCGTCGATCCAGGGCGACGGTGTGATCGTGACGCGGGCCTTCCTCGCGCAAGTTGCCAACGAGCTCGAAGCGGGCCGTGCGGCGCTACAGCTGCAGGGGAAGCCGAGTTGAGCGCGATCGAGACGATCGAGCAGGCCACCGCCGCGCTCGAGCAATATGCCAAGATCGAAGGCAAGGCGCTCGCGATCGCAGTGCGCCGCAATGCCGGGATCGCGCGCGTCAACGCAGCGGCCGACAAAATGATGACGCCCATGCTCGAGCAGCTGGTCGGCCTTCGCAAGCTGCTGGAGCCCTGGTGGGCTGCCAATGGCGCCACGCTGGTGAAGGGCAAGAACAAGTCCGTCCAGCTAGGCGGCTGCACGATCGGCACGAAGGCGAGCGCGGCTTCGCTGGCGCTGAAGAGCGGCGACTTCGACAAGGAGGCGACGCTGCTGCGCAAGCTGGCGTGGGCCAAGCCCTATGTCCGCGTGACCGTCTCGATCGACAAGGCCGCGGTGCGCAGTGCGCTGACCGGGCCCGACGCCGAGAAGCTCAAGCGGCGCGGTTTCAAAGAACAGCCGGGCACCGATGCCTTCTTCGTGAACCGCGTGGCGCAGGCCGCGGCGGTCAGCACCAGCAACTGAGCCGAGGAGCTCCTATGCGTTTTTTCCCGATCAATGGCCTTATCCTGGTGTGCGCAGCACTCGCATCATCGGCGATGCCCGGGCTGGCCACGACGCACGACCGGTTGCCGCGAGCCCGGACTGCCCCACGGTACCGCCCACGGTTCTCGGGCAGCATTGCGCAACTCAATCGCCACACCGGCAAACCGCACGAGAACAAGCGCGAGATCGCGCGCAACCTTCGCCGGCAGGCGCGGGTAGCAGCGACCGCCTGATGACGAGGATCCGCGATGCTGGCGTCGGCCTGAAGCTGGCACTGGTGCGCTCGGCCGAGCAGGCAGGCACGCCCGTCGAGATCCTCGAGGATGACTTCACGGCCTGGTCGTCGGCCACCTTCGCCGGCGCGCAGCACCTGGTGAAGATCGCCAGTGCGTCATGCGCCAAGCTGGATGCTTGGCTGCAGCGGCTCGCTGAGTGCGATCTAGGCGTGCCCGGGCACCTGGTGGCCAGTATGGTCGTCATCGCCCGCCAGTGCGCCAACGGGCGCACCGAGGCGCATATCGAGGCGCTCACGGTCGCTCAGCCGGCCTGATGCCGGTGCAGCCGCCACGCTTCGGCTCGAAGCCGAAGAAGGCTTGGCAGCCCACCCCAGGAACGAAGGATCGCCGCAAGCGCGGCCGAGCCGGGCAGCGCGATCGCGCTCAGGTGATCGCCGAGGAGCCGCTCTGCAGGAAGTGCCTCGAGCGCGGGCTGGACGTCGCCACCGACGTCGTCGACCACATCAAGCCGTTGAGTGAAGGCGGCAGCGACGACCGATCGAACAAGCAGGGCCTCTGCCACCCATGCCACGACGAGAAGTCGAAGGCCGAGCGCGCCGAGGGCGCGGCCTACCGCGCCGGTCGGTGACGGGGAGGGGGAGGGTCGATCTCTGGGGCGCCAAGGGGGCGGACACCGCCCTTGAGGAAGATTCTTATGCGGTCGAAATCAAAGGGTAAAAAGTGAGGGCCGATGAGCAGAGGCGGCCCTCGGCCCAATAGCGGGCGGAAACGCAAGGATCCGGCGCTGAAGGCGCTGGCCGGCACCACGCGCGCGGATCGTGACGCGGTGGTGCCGGTGATCTCGCCCGACGAGGGGCCGATGATCGCGCCGATGCATCTCGGCGATCTCGAGCAGCTGATGTTCGGGTCGATCGCCGGCGTGCTACAGGCGCAGAAGCGGGCGAGCCCGCATTATGCCGAGCATGTCGCGCTGCTGGCCATGCGGCTGGCGCAGATCCAGAGGCTGAAAGCGGTGCTCGAAGTGGAGGGTGACACCTTCACCAGCGAAACGCTGAAGTCGGCGGGCGAAACCGTCGTGATCACGCGGATGGTGCGAGCCCGGCCAGAGGTGGCGATGCTTTCGGAAGCAATGCGCCAGGCACAGTCGCTGCTCGGCGAGCTCATGCTCAATCCTTCGGCCGCGATGCGGATCGCACCAGGGCACAAGGTCGAAGAAGACCCCTTCGACTTCTGAGGAGCATAGCATGTGTTGGCACGCGACTATCCCGCGATCGCCGAGGGCTATGCCCGCGACGTAACGAAGGGGAAGATCTCAGCCGGGAAATCGATCCGGCTGCAGTGCCAGCAATTCCTGGAGGAGCTGAAGCGGCAAAAGTCGAAGGACTTCCCGCATCGGTTCGACGGCGACGCCGCCGCGCGGGTGTGCCGCTTCATCGAGATGATGCCCCATTCCAAGGGGAAGTGGGCGCGGCAGAAGGAGACCCTGCGGCTTGAGCCGTGGCAGATCTGGATCCTCTGCTGCACGTTCGGATGGTTGAGGAAGCGCGACGGCCGGCGGCGATTCCGCGTGCTGTTCGTCGTGGTGCCGCGCAAGAACGGGAAATCGGCGCTCTCGGCCGGCATCGGACTCTACATGCTCTGTGCCGACAAGGAGTTCGGCGCCGAGGTCTATTCGGGGGCGACCAACGAGAAGCAGGCGTGGGAGGTCTTCGGCCCGGCCCGGCTGATGGCGCAGCGGACGCCGGCGCTGCTGCGCAAGTTCGGCGTGGAAGTGAACGCTCGATCGCTGGTTCGCATCGACGACAACAGCAAGTTCGAGACGATCACCGGCGATCCCGGCGACGGGCAATCGCCCAGCTGCTCGATCCACGACGAGTATCACGAGCACGCCGACGACGGCCAGATCGACACGATGCTGACCGGCATGGGCGCACGCGACCAGCCCCTGCAGGTGCTGATCACGACTGCCGGCGATAATCTTGCGGGGCCCTGCTACGCGCGGATCCACGACGAGCGGAAGAAACTCGCGGGGATCGGCCGCAATGGCGGGCCAGCGCTGGACGACGACGAGACCTTCTTCGTCGAATATTCGATCGACGAGGGTGACGACTGGAAATCGGAAGCCGCGCTCCGGAAGGCCAACCCGAACTTCGACGTTTCGGTCAGCGGAGACTTCCTCCGGGCCCGGCAGCGCGACGCCGTCGCGGTGCCGCGCAAGGCGGGCGTCTTCAAGACGAAGCACCTGAACCTCTGGGTTTCGGCGAAGGCGGCATATTTCGACGTCGAGGCCTGGCGCAAATGCCAGGACCCCGAGATCCCGATGCGCGCCCTGGACGCGATCGAGCTCGAGCAGCTGCGCGGTCGCCGCTGCATCGCCGGGCTCGATCTCGCGTCGAAGGTCGATATTGCGGCGCTCGAGCTGTTGATCCTGCCGATCGGCGAGAAGGCGACGCGTGACGATCCGTATATCCGGATCGGCTTCTACTTCCTGCCGGCGGAGACGATCGAGAACGTGCCGGCCTATCAGGCGTGGGACGCGCTCGGCCTGCTCAACGTGACCGACGGCAACATCATCGACTATGACGAGATCCTGGAAGTGCTGCGCCAGGTGCGCGCTCACTTCCAGCTCGAGCAGGTCGCGTACGATCCGCACCAGGCCACGATGATGGTCACGACGATGGTGAAAGAGGGCTTTCCCGTCCTCGAATACCGCCCGCTGGTGCTCAACTTCTCCGAGCCGATGAAGCAGCTGGATGCGCTGACGCGCTCGCTGGGGATCCGGCACGGCGGCTGTCCGGTGATGGAGTGGGAGATCTCCAACGTCGTCGCGGCGCCGGACAAGAAAGACAACGTCTACCCCAACAAGCCGACCGGCCAGGGGCATCTGAAAATCGACAACCCGGTGGCGCTGATGAGCGCCTTGGGCGTCGCCATGAACCAACAGGAGGAGCCTATGGCCGCATCGCCGTGGGATGACCCCGAATTCAGCATGAGCGGCGCAGCGTGAGGCTTTGGCCGCGCCGTGCGCCCGAGGAGCGTAGCGTCAATCCGCTCGAGAACCCGGCGGTCCCGCTCAGCGCGAGCTATGACGAAATCCTGTCGTTCTTCGGCGTGCACGGCGGCGGCAACGCGCAGCTGCCGCACGTCTCGATCGAGAGTGCGCTGGAGCAGCCGGCGGTCATCGACGCTGTCGGTTTCCTCTCGCGCACCATGGCCGCCCTCCCGCGGCACAGCTACCGCAAGAAGGAGGGCAAAGCCGAACTCGCCGACGGATCGCTGCAAATGCTCGTCAACGAGGCGCCGAATGCCGAATGGGGCAGCTTCGCCTTCTGGCAGTATTTCTGGCAGCAGGTTTTCACCGGCGGCCGCGGTTGTGCGTGGATCGAGCGGGTCGGCCCGCGGATCGCCGGTTTGTGGCCGATGGATCCCGACTATACGACGGTTCGGCGTCAGGGCGGCCGCAAGATCTACCGCTTCGAAAGCAGGGATTATCCGTCCGCCGACGTGATCGACGTGTCGTGGATGCTCCGGCGCAACCAGATCGACGTCTACAGCCCGATCCTCAAGAACCGCCGCACGATCGGCCTGGCGATGGCCATGGACAACTTCGCGGCGGGCTTCTTCGCCGGCGGCGGCATCCCGCCAATGGCGCTCGAGGGGCCGCTCCCGCAGGGCGTCGATGGCTTCAAGCGCGCGACGAAGGACATTCAGCGCGCGATCGATCTTGCGAAGGAAGCCGGCCGCGCGTTTTTCGGAATGCCGCCGGGCCATTCGCTCAAGCCGATCGGCATCGATCCGGCGAAGGGCCAGATGGTTGAGGCCCGGCTATTCCAGACCCAGGAGATCGCGCGGATCTATGGCCTGCCACCTGTCTTCCTCCAGGATCTGAGCAAGGGCACCTTCAGCAACACCGAGCAGCAGGATCTGCAGCTGGTGAAACACCTGATCGCGCATTGGGCAAAGGCTCTCGAGGACGAGCTCAACCTCAAGCTCTTCGGCCAGCGCCGCCGCACGCAATGGGTCGAGCACAATCTCGACGCCCTGCAGCGCGGCGACTTCAAGAGCCGGATCGAGGCGCTCGCGCGCGGCGTGAATTCCGCGCTCATCACGCCGGACGAGGCCCGCGGGCTGGAGAACCGGCCCGCAATGCCCGGCGGCGACCAGCTTCTGATCCAGGGTGCGACCGTGCCCCTCACCATGGCCGGGAAGGTCAAGCCTTTGCCCGCGCCTACCGAAAATCCAGATGGAGAACCGTCGAATGACGACGCCGGCAACAAAGAAGCCGCCTGAGGGCGTTGAGCTCCGCACTGTAGCGACGCCGCTCGAGCTCCGCGCCGCTGCGACCGCGGACGAGGGACGCACTGCGGCCGGATACGCCGTGCTCTTCGATGTGAAGACGAGCATCGGGAGCTGGTTCACCGAGACGATCCGAGCTGGGGCGTTCGTGAAGTCGCTGCAGGAGCGCGACGTGCTTGCGCTGCACAGTCATGACTGGGGCCGGGTCGTGGGACGCACTGGCGCCGGCACGCTCACAATCCGGGAGGACACCAAGGGCGTAGCGTTCGAGAACGCGCTCCCCGACACGAGCGACGGGCGCGATCTGGCCGTTCAAATAGACCGGAAGGACATCCCGGGCATGTCTTTCGGGTTCCGCTCGGTGAAGGAGGAGTGGGACGAAACGGTCGATCCGCCGCACCGGACTGTGATTGAGGCCGAGCTGTACGAAATCACCTACACGGCCATCCCCCAATATCCGGACACCGAGGTGGCGATGCGATCGCTCGAGCACGCGCGCTCCGAGCGCCGCGATCACAACAAGACTGCCGCGAGCATCCGCATCTCGCAGCGCCGCGCCCGCCAGGCACAAGCCGAGCGCGGCATCCGCTGAATTTACCCGGCGTGAGCCGGAGGTGGCAGGCCAGCAGCAGCTGCCCGCCCTGGTCGCCCGCTCCGGCGGGCTTTTCTATGCCCAGGAGGCACCATGACGCTCAAGGAATTGCAGGAAAAGCGCGACAAGCTCGTCGCGGACGCGCGCGCCGCGCTCGGTGAGATCAACAAGAACACCGACGAGGCCCGCACCAAGGAACTCGAGGATCGCCACGACGCGATCATGGCCGAGCTCGATGCGCTCGACGCCAAGATCAAGCGCGAAGAGCGCGTCGCAGCCGCCGAGGCCGCTCTCGAGCAGCGCGCTGCCGCTGGACGCCCGATCGGCCCGGATACCAATGGCGAACAGCGCCAGGAGCAGGACGGCGCGATCACCTATCGCTCGGCTTTCTACAAGATGCTGGCGGTTGGCGGCGATCCGAGCGCGCTCAGCCAGGAAGAGCGCTCGATCCTGCGCGCCGGCGCTAACACCGACGCCGATATGCAGCAGCGCATGCAGAGCGCCGGCACGACCACGGCCGGCGGCTTCACGGTGCCCACCGAGCTCGCCACCTTCATCATCAAATCGATGAAGCTCACCGGCCCGATGTATGATGGCGACATCGTCACCGACATCACCACCTCGGGCGGCAACGGCTTCAAGATCCCGACCGTCGATGACACTGGCAAGTCGGGCGCCCGCCGCGACGAAGGCGGGGCGATCACCGACGATGGCGGCGAAGACGTGGTGTTCGGGCAGAAGTCGCTCGACGCTTATATCTTCGACACCGAATTCCTGCGCATCTCGATGGAGCTGCTCGCGGATTCGGCGTTCAACGTCGAAAGCCTGATCGGTGGGCTGCTCGGCGAGCGCCTCGGGCGCATCGCCAATCGCGAGCTGACCACGGGCGACGGCGTCGGCGACCCGAACGGTGTCGCCACCGCTTCCGCTCTCGGGCATACCGCGGCTGCCACGGCGGCGCTCACGTTCGACGAGATCATGCATCTCGAGCACTCGGTCGATCCGGCCTACCGCGCCAGCGCGAAGTGCGCTTTCATGTTCAACGACTCCACGCTGCTCGCGGTGCGGAAGCTGAAGGACAGTGAGAACCGCTACATCTGGCAGGCCGGGAACGTGCAGCAGGGCGTGCCGGCTACGATCAGCGGGCGCCGCTATCACATCAACCAGGGCCTGGACTCGCTGGCGGCAGCGAAGAAGGTCATGCTGTTCGGCGATTTCGCCCAGTATTACGTCCGCAAGGTCGGTTCGCCGGTCATCGGCGTGCTGCGCGAGCGCTTCTGGCCGGATCTCGGCATGGCGGGCCTCATCCGCTTCGATGGCGAGCTCGGCAACACCGCCGCAGTCAAGCACCTGATCACCGCCGCAGCGTAAGCTGTAGCGATTTCAGCATGGGAGGCGGGTCCGCGAGGATCCGCCTCTTCTGCAAGGGGCAGGTGCGCCTGCCTCCTGCAGAGGAGAAGCCCGATGTCCAAGAAGAGCACTGCGGCACCGAAGCGCGCCGCGAAGCCTGCCGCGTCCAAGCCCGCCCCGCCCCCAGCGGGCGGGCCCGCCGTGACCGATCCAGTCGCCACGGTGGAGCCGATCGTGACCGAGCCGGTTGCAGCGGTCGAGCCCGCGGTCGAGCCCACACCGGCCCCGGCGGTGATCGAAGCGCCATTGGCCGAGAATTACGAGGTCCTGCCCGATCTTGTAATCGACGCGGACGGCAAGGCGACGATCCGCATGCTCGCGAGCCTCTCCGGTCCGGAGATCAACGTCAACGCGCGTCAGCCGTATCGTTGCACTCCCACGGAAGCATCGCGGCTCATTCGTGCCGAGCTCGCGCATCAGCCGCTCGATTGGCTCGAACAGCAGGCGCGCGGCTGATCATGCTGAGCTCGCCGATCGTCATTATGCCGCCGGCGGCCGAGCCGATCGAGCTCGAGGCCGCCAAGGCGTTCCTGAAGATCGACGGCGATGCTTCCGATGCCGATGTCCAGATGATGTTGGCCGCGGCGATCGCGGATCTGGAGGGGGCAACCGGTCAACGGCTTATCACGCAGACGGTGAAAGTGCTCGCCGATCGCTTCGGCGATCTTGAGCATTTCCACGTCGGGCCGATCCAGGCCGTCACCGGGATCACCTACCAGGATGCCGCCGGCGATACGCAGACGCTATCGGCCGACGTCTATGAGCTATTTGGTGAGGGCCTGGAGCAGGGCGTGCGGCTCAAGGTCGGCGCGAGCTGGCCCTGGACGCGCGCAGCGAAGGGCGCGATCGCGGTCACGATGACGGTCGGCCATGGCGCCGCGGGCGCCGACGTGAAGAGAAACCTGGTCTGGGCGCTCTACGCGCTGCTGCGCGGCAAATACGACAACACGGCGGTTTCGATCGAGCCGCTGATCGTCAACGAGCGGATCGGCCTGTGAAGCCGCTCCGCACCGAGGATCTGAAGCACAAGCTCAAGATCCGCCGATCGACGCCGACGAAGGACGCCAAAGGCGGCCGAAGCCTGAGCTGGGCGACGATTGCCGAGCCCTGGGCGGAGGTGCTCGGGATCAACGGCCTCGAATCGGTGATGGACCGGGTGCTTCAGGGCGTCTCGTTCTTCCGCATCCGCATTCGTTGGCGGGACGGCATCCTCACCGGCGACCAGGCCCAGCATGGGGCGCTCGAGCTCAATATCACCTCGGCGATCGATCCGGACGGCAAGCGCGAGCAGCTCGTGATCCTGGCGAATACCGGTGGGGCGTTGAAGACCAGCTGATGGCAGGGCGGCAATCGCGGGTCGATGGGCTCGCCGACACGCTTTCGCTTCTCGATGGCTTTCCGGAGGCCGCGCGCGAGGAGCTCGCGGTTGAGATGGGGATTATCGGCCGGGAAGTACTGGCCGCTCAAAAGAGTGACGCGGCCGAGGCGACGGGCGAGCTCAAGGCGGCGTTGTCGTTGCAGCTGCTGCTCGATCGGCTGAAGGTTCGGATCGGCCTCTTCCGGAGTGGCACTGGCCGCTCGAATTCGCGCTCGCGCAATGTATTCGTCGGTCGCCTCGTCGAAGGCGGGCGGCGGGCCCAGACTGTGATGGTCACGCGCCACATCAAGAACCGGAAGCTCCGGGGCAATAACAAGAACGGCAACACCCGCCGCACGATTCTGGCAGGCAAGCCTTACAAGATGCGAGTGCCGGCGATGGCCGCGCGGCCCTTCGTGGCGCAGCCGATGCTGCAGGACGCCGCCGAGCTTCACCTCTCCGAATATTGGAGCAAGGTGCTCACCCGATCGGGAGCTGGGGCATGAGGGTCGATCTGCTCTCGCCGACTTCCGACGGCATTTTCGCGCTGCTCGACGCCGCGATCCAGGACGACGACGTGGAGGTTGCGACCAACCCGACGCCAATCGAGCCCGGAGATACGAGCGACAAGCGCTTCGTCCTGCTCGGCGACATCGACAGCGAGGATAAGGGCGGGAAAGACGAGCAGCTGGAATTGCTGAGCGTCCAGATCGTGGTGGTTTACCGCGGCACGCAGCGCTCCGAGCTCCACGCGCTGATGCACAGGGCTGTCGCGGCGCTCGAAGGCGCAACACCGGTGATCGCGGGCGTGGAGTTTGGCGAGATCACGTTCCTCGGCTCCGCGTCCAGTGCGGCAGCCAGCGACGGCATCACGCATGCCGGCATCCTCGAATTCGAAATCTACGCAGAGCCGGCATGAGGCCGGAAAGGAGAAAATATGGGCACGGAATACGGTAAGGAATGGCGGCTCCACATCGGCGACGGGGCGGGGCCGGAAGTGTTCGCGCCGCTCGGCGGCGAAGGCACCTGGAGCTTCTCGCGCTCGTCCAAGGAAATGGACACGAGCTCGAAGGACGACGGCATGTACGACACCGCGACCTTCGGGAAGCAGAAGATCGCGATCAGCGTCAGCGGCGTCACCAAGCTCCCCGATGACGGGCTCGAGCTTGCGTTCGACAAAGCCAAAGCGTTCCCGCCCGAGGCGAGCTTCAAGCTGCTGAAGGGCGCGGTCGTGAAATACGCCGGCAAAATGGCGATCGGCAACCAGAAGCTCGACGGCCCCAAGGATGCTCCGGTGAGCTGGTCGTTCGACCTGGTTGCCGCGGCCGCGCCCACCACTGACGATCTCGGCGCCAGCGCGTGAGCGATGTCGCCGGGGGCCTCGTTGGCGAGGGCAGTGACGCCCTCGCCAACGAGGAGCGGGGCGAGGATCAACTGCGCCTCGGCCGGAAGTCCCATCTGCTGCGCCCGTCCTATGAGGCGATCAAGGCCGCGGAAAAGAAGACGGGTCTCGCTTTGCTCGAGATGGTTGGGGCCGGTCACGTCGGCCGGCTCTCGGCCGAGCAGCTGGGGATCATCGCCGCGGAGTTTATCCGCGCCGGCGCGACCAGCGACCTCGGAAAGCGTGTCGATGCGGACCGCATCGGCGAGCTGATCTACGAGCAGGGCATCCCTGCCGTGACTTCGCGCCTCACGCTCGTCCTGGTCGATGCCGCTGCGGGCGGGAGATTGGCTTCGGGGGAACGCAAGCCGGTAGCGGAGAACCCGGAGAGCTGACGCTCCCCTACCGGCAAATGAGCGGCATGATGATGGACGCGTTCCATTGGTCGGCCGACCAATTCTGGTCCTCGACCCCGCACGAAGTGTGGGCAGTGATCGAAGCGCGCGAGCGGGCCGTGAAGGCCGCATCGCGCCCCTGAGCGAACGACGGAGGCCCGATGGCACGAGCCAGCACGCCCAAGGGACTGTTTCTCAACGTCTCGGGCACCGTCGATCCGCTAAAGCAGAATTTGAAGGCGGGCAGCAGCGCGCTGATCGAATTCGCGGGCAATGCCGAGCGCCAACTGCAGGCGGTCGAGCAATCCCTGGTCAGCCTCGGCTCCGGCAATGCCGGCGCTGCGGCGAAGCAGCTCACTGCGAACTATTCGAACGCCTTTCGCGAGATCCGCCGCAATGCCGAGCAAGTGCTGTCGGCGGACAGCGGTGCGGGTGCGCTCCAGATCCTCAACGCCAATGCAGCTCGTGAGGCGGCAGCGGCGGCCGAAAACCGCGCCGCGGCAATGCGCGTGGTGGCGGACGCCGCACGCGCCGAGGCAGTGGCCCAGAGCAGCAGCAACGCCGAACTGACGCAGTACGCGGCTGCGGCGATCGTCGCGGCGCGTGAATCCGAAGACTATGCCAACGCGCTGCGCGCGCAGGCGAACACGCTGACGGCCGTCGAAGGCCGGATGGGTGCGATCGTGCCTGTCGGCAAGCGCGTCACCGAAATGAGCGGGCAGGCGAAAGCCGGCATGCAGCAGCTGGGGTTTCAGCTGGGCGACGTCTCGCAGCAGTTCGCGGCCGGGACGAGCGCCGCAGTCATCTTCGCGCAGCAATCGGGGCAGGTGCTGCAGGCGATCCAGCTGATCGCCGGCGAATCCAAGCTGATGTCCGGCGCGATGAGCCTGGCGCTCCCGACCTTCGCCGCTTTGCTGGTCGCCGCTACGCCATTCGTGGCCAAGCTTTTCGAGCAGAACGACGCACTCCAAGAGGGCATCGACAAGCTCAAGAAGGACGCCGAGGCCACCCGCATCTCGGACGCAGCGCGCCGGATCTTCACACGCACCCTTGAGGGTCAGATCGAGGCGCAGCGTAAGCTGAACGAGGAGATCGAGCGCGGGCTGAAAAGCCAGCGCCAGGCCGATCAGCAGAACCTACGCACCGCCCAGCAAGGCGTGATCAACGGCGAAAGCGGGGTGGAGCTCGCGCGTCGGAAGCTCGCAGCGGCCGAAGCCCGTCTCGCTAAGGCACAAACTGGCAGCGGCTCTCTGGCGAACCCTGACGCCGCCCCCGGCGTGCTCGCCGAAGTCGGGAAGGCTCGGGCCGAAGTCGAAGCGCTGAAAAGGGAGGTTGCCGACGCCGAAACGTTGCTCGCAAGGGCAAAGACAGGGGTTCAACTTTCAAAGATCGCTCTGGCACAAACGCGCGCGGCGGAGCTGAGCGACGAGCGCAAAGCGACCGAAGGTAAATACCAGGATCTAATCGATGCCGAGAATGCTGCTGCGACGCTTGCGGCGCGCCGCGGACAGCAGGTGGATGATGCCGCGCTCGCCCGTCGCATTGCTAATCTTGAGATACTGAAGAAAAAAGAGCTCGAGAACATCCAGAAGCGGGAGCAGGCTGAGGCCTCGGTCGCGCGTGGGAGCGTCACCCCTCGCTCGGTCGGCAAGCTTCTCGAGGACAAGTTCGGCGGTACGATCACGTCGACCACGGGCGGTAAGCACGTCAAGGGATCGGACCATTATCGCGCTCAGGCCGTGGACTTCGTGCCGAAGGGCGGCATGGGCTCGACGACCAAGGCCGAGATCCGCGCATATCTGGAAGGCCAAGGCATCTCGATCCGGCAATTGCTCGGGCCCGGCGACAAGGATCACAACGACCATTTCCACGTCGCGTTTAACAAGACGCAGCGGAGCCCCGACGAGGTCGGGCGATCGCAGGAGGCGGCGCGCAACCGCGAGTTGGGTGAAGAGATCAGCTACGTCAACGAAGCTCGGCAGGCCAAGAAGCGCCTGCTGGACGCTTTGGAGAGCAGCGCTTCGACCGAAGAGGCGAAGTATCGGCTCTCACTCGAAGAGATCGATGCCGAGGCCGCGTCGCGGGTCGAGCGGTTTAATCTGCTCGAGCAGCAGGGGAAGCTGAAGAAAGAACAAGCGGATGTGCTCCGCAACGCCACCGAGGCCACGCGGGCCGCGCTGATCGATTCCGCCTGGCAGGATCGCATGAAGAAGGCGGCAGAGGCCGGCGAACAGGCCGTCGATGCCGTCGTCGAGATATGGCAGGACCGCCGCGAAATGGCCGGCGACGAATTGCGCGGGCAGATATCAGTGCTGCGGCTGCAGGAAGGCCTGGCCGTCACGACTTCGGACCGGCACCGCCTCGCGCTCGAAATCCTCGCGCTCGAGCAGAAAGCGCGGCGCCAGGCCCTGGAGAATATCAGGGACAACGCCAAGGAGAAGGCGGAGCGCGATCACGCGTCGGCCGAGCTCAAGCGCCTGCCGCAGATCGAAGGGCTTGAGCGCGAGCAAACGGACCGGCAGTTCAGCGGGCATCTGGAGCGCTACCGAGATCAGCTGCTCGAATCGACTTCTGACATCAACGGCGCGTTCGAGGATGTCGCAGTGCGCGGCTTTGGCGCGATGGAGGAAGCTGGCGATCGCGAGATCGCGAACCTGTTGAAGCTTGAAGGCGCCGTCGGCGACTTTGTCGAAAGCGCGATCGCGGACTTTGCGCGGCTAGCGCTGCACCAAGGCTTTTTGCAGATCCTCAGCCTTCTGGGCATCGGCACCGTTACGCCAGGCTCGGGCTTGCTCAAGACCGGCCTCGGCGCTGCAGCCGCCGGCGTCGGCGCGGGGGCGATTCCGCGGCGCGCCGGAGGCGGCAAGATCATCGGACCGGGCACCGGGACGTCGGACGGCATATTGGCGCTGATCGACGGGCGCGACCCGCTCCTGGTCTCGAACGGCGAATCGATCGTCACGGCTGAGGCGACGCGGCAGTTCTGGCCGCTGATCGATGCCATGAACAAGGGCCAGCTCCGGGGCCTGGCCGATGGCGGTATGGTCACACCGCAGCTGCCGAGGATCCCGAGCATCTCATCTGTTGGCGACCTCCATCCGAGAGCGCAGGGCGGGAACACGATCGAAGTGAAGCAGAGCGTCACGATCGCCGGCAGCGTTGATCTTGCCACGCGCAGCGAAGTCGCCCGCGTGGCGGAGGCCGTGCACGTCGCCACGCTCAATGCGGTGGCCGAAGCGAACAGGCGAGGAGCTTAGCTTGGCTGATCTCGAATGGCCTGTGGGCCTCTCGCCTTTTCGGATGACGCATTACCTGAAGCCGCATGTCGGCGGAGCCGAAAGCCCGCTGACGCGCACCCGCAAGCGCTATGGCCTCTCGGCGCCGCAATGGATGTGCCGGATCTCGGTGCGCGGCGTAGCGGTGGAATTTGGCGGGCCTAAAGCGCTGATCCCGCCGCAGCTCGACAGCCTGATCATTCGCATGAACGGCGGTCTCAACCGGATCCGGCTCTGGG
The DNA here is from genome assembly GCF_979258125.1 of Sphingomonas sp. AC522. NCBI lineage: Bacteria > Pseudomonadati > Pseudomonadota > Alphaproteobacteria > Sphingomonadales > Sphingomonadaceae > Sphingomonas > Sphingomonas sp. AC522. The sequence continues at coordinate 2,699,712 of NZ_OZ409836.1, read as the reverse complement.
ATTTTCGCCGCCCCTATCCGGTCGGGCTGCGCCGCTATTACCGCCAGTTCGCCGGGCAGACCTACACGTTCGGCGGGGGCGAGACTTTCGGTCTGGGCGAGCGGTTCATCATTCCGGCCGAGGCAGAGCCCTTGAACGAATTTGCGGCCGCAGGCGCGAGGACCATCGTATTCGCCGGTTTCGTGCCCGGCGAACGCGTCTTCAACATCGGCGACTATTTCGGCGGCGACGGGCGCACGCACATGATCCACGACGATGCCACCGCCGACGTGGATGGCCGCGCGGCCGTCACCTTCGATCCGCCGCTTGCGATCGACCTGCTGCCCGGCATGGCGATCACGATGCGGCCGACCTCGCCGTTCACGCTGACGAACGAAGACGCGGGCGCAGCCGAGGAAGTCGTGGGCGAGGCCGTGATCTATTCGCTCGACTTTGCCGAGGATCTGTCGTGAGCGGCCGGGATCTGCCGCCGGAGCTCGCAGACGAGATCGCGGCGCCGGCGCTCCGGCCCTTCCTGGCAATCCGGATCGATACACCCGATCCGGTCTATGCCTGGACCGGCAAGGGCTCGATCGCTTTCGACGGCATCACCTGGACCGGGGTGCACGGCATCGCCTCGATCGACACGATCGGGGAAACGACCAGCGGATCGGCCGCGGGCGTGAAGGCCACGCTCAACGGGGTTCCAAGCGAATTCGAAGGCGATCTGGCCGACCAGGCCGTGCGCGGGTGCGGCTACTCGCTGCACATCGGTGCTCTGGACGAGACATTTCGCGCGGTGCGCGGCTTCAAGCGCGTCTGGAAAGGCACTCTGCAGACCTATGTGATTAGCGATACCGGCGATACGCTTTCGGTGGCCGCCGGCGGCGAGAGCCGAATGATCGACCAGCGCCGGCCGGCGATCAAGCGCTTCACCGATGCATGGCAGCAGCGGAAGCGGCCCGGCGACCGATTCTTCGAATTCGTGCCGCGCATGGCTGAGATCTCGATCCTGTGGGCGAAGGCCAGCCAGTCCTCGCTGTGATCGATCCCGACTGGAACCGGCATTGCGGGGATCTGTGGCGGGCAAATGTGAGGGAGGCGACGGGCAGGGACATCTGCGCGATCGTCGGGCCGTCACCGAGGCGGCCGCGCGACTGGTGCGCGATGATGCGCCGGCTGGGCGTGCGCGACCTGCATGGAGTCGTTTCCGCGGTTCATGGCCCGGCGATCGACAGGCGGCAGTGCCGGCGCGGCGATGTGGTCCGGAAGGGCTGGGTGATGGGCATCTGCCGCGGCGAGCTGGCCGAGTTCTTCGGGGGCGTGATGCTGCCGATGGCCGAGATAGACGCCGCTTGGCGAGTGACGGGGTGGACGGCGCATGGGTAAGGTCGTTGGCGCGATAGCGAGTATTGCGGTTGCGGTCGGCATTTCGCTGCTGGCGCCCTATCTCGCGCCCGCGGTAGCGGCATTCTTGGGCACGAGCGTGGCCGTTGCGACCGCACTGGTGTCAGTAGGGCTTTCGCTCGTTGCGGGTCTAGCGATGATGGCGATCGCCGGGAAGCCGCGAGCGGCCCAGCCCCCACCAATCAATTTTCGCCAATCGATCAGCAATAGCTGGATTGTGATCGGCAAGCGGCGTGTGGGCGGGCTAATGGTGTTCTTTCACCCGCGCAAATCGGGGAAAGATCATTTTCGCTACTTCATCTTTGCCTCGGCCGGGCATCGCTGCAAGGGCGTGGTGCGCTGGTATCTGGGCGACGAAGTCGTCTCGGTCGATGGATCCGGGAAGGTCACCTCGGGCAAATATGCGAACAATGCCTGGCTGTGGTTCGGCCGCGGCCGCGGCGACATTGACGAGACGCCGGCGGGCTGGCGATCGGAGACCGGCGGAAAGTGGACCGTCGAGCATGTCGGTTACGACGTCGCGAAGATCTACGCCAAATTCAAGCTGACCGATGCCGTTGTCGAAGCGGGCATGCCGAGCATCTCGGCCGAGGTCGAAGGGGCCGATGAGATCCGCGACCCGCGCGACGGCTCGACGGGCTACACCAATCTAGCGACGCCGGCGTTCTACTGGTGGATGCAGCTGCCGCGCGAGGAAGGCGGTTTCGGCGCAGTCGCCGACGAGATCCCCGACGACGACATGCTTTCGGCCTGGACGAACGTCTGCGACGAGGACGTGCCGCTGGCGGGCGGCGGGACGGAGAAGCGCTATACCTATGACGCGCTGATCGAGACCGGTGCCGAGCCGAGCAAGATCCGCGAAACCTTCCAGACCTGCTGTGCGGGGACGTTCGCGGCGCCGGGAGGGGTCTTCATGCTGCGCCCGGGTTATTGGGTGCCGCCTTCGGCAACTTTGCTCGAGCAGGATCTGGCGGGAGGCATCAGCGTTCCCCTGCTCGACGATCCTCAACGCTATGCGACGGAGATCAGCGGCACCTTCATCGATCCCGCATCAGGGTATCAGCCCCAGCCGGTGCCGGCACGGTCGATCGTCTCTACCGACATTCGCCAGGCCGACGCCGATCTGGCCCACGTCACCAGCCACACGCGCGGACAGAGGATCCTCGAGATCATGCTGCGCCGAGCGCAATGCGAGAAGCGGGTGACCTGGCCCATGAATATCGCCGGTCTCGAATTGCAGGCGATGCAGACCGTCCAGTTGGCGACGGCGCGCTACGCGCTGAGCAACTACGCATTCGTCGTCGATTCGTGGGATCTGACATCAGACTTCAACATCAAGCTCGGCCTCCGCGAAGAGAATAGCGAAGTCTATCATTGGGCCCCGGGGATGGAGCACTCCAAATCTGGAGTAGCGGCGCCCGCCGTGGCTGACGAAGTGACGCCGAGCTCGGAGATCTCGACGATCATCCGCAACGCCTATGTGTTGGCCGACGCGGACCTGCTCGTCGGCGAAGATGCCGGCGACGGGACCGGCACGATCACGATCGCCGATCACAGTTGGGACTATCCGAACAAGGATACCAACCTCGATCGAGCCGGGGGCACGATCACCGGCGTCGATCTGGGCACCCGCTATTACGTCTATTTCGACGACGACACGCTCGCCGACGCGACGCCGACCTATCTGGCGACGAAATCCTATTCGGAAGCCCTCAACAGCAGCGCAAACCCCTTCCGGCACACTTTCGGCTTCGTCGACGTGCCCGGTACCGGCGAGCCGCCGACGACGGGCGGCGGCGGGGGCGGGGGCTATTGCGTCACCGAAGACACGCCGATCCTGATGGCCGACGGATCGAGCAAGCCCGCGGGCGAGATCGCGATCGGCGACCTGGTGTGGACGCGGCACGAGATCACAATGCTGTGGGGGGCGTTCGCGGTCAGCGCGGCCGAAACCGTGCCGAGCGGAGATGTGTTCGAGGTGACGGTGCGCGGCCGAACGCTTCGCGCGACCGGCGATCACATGATCTGGCTCAACCAGGGCTGGCGCGCGCTGCGGCAGATCGGGACGCCGGCTGCGCCCGCGAACGTCGTGAAGCTCACCGTCGATCAAGCCCACACCTACGTCTCGAACGGCCTGCTTTCGCACAACATCAAGCAAGTCGAGCCCGATCTGGGCTCCTGAAGATCAAAGGAATAGCGATGAACGAACTGACCGACATCCTTCGGGATGGCCGCAACGTCGACATGCCTGGTCTGCGCAAATGGCTCGCCGAGAATTTGGGCCGAGTCGACTCGGCGATCTCGATGCTGGTGCTCGGCATGGTCTCGGTTTTCAAGGACACCCGCGCGCACCTCAACGCCGATCTGGCGCATGCGGCGGGGACAATCGCGTGGACCTATGCCGACGCAACCGAGGCGTATAACGACCTCTCGATCAAAGTTGGCGGTTCGGGATCGGGATCTTGGACGCATACGTCGATCCTTCACGACGCGATCGCGGGGCTTGCATCGGGCTATCTGGCCGACGCCGAGGCGGCCGCGGCCAGCATCGCCGCGGCGGTGGAGCAGCTTACGAGCAATGCCGCTGCGATCACCGTCCACGATCAGATCCTGCAGGACATCACGTCGCGGACGCCGATCGAGGTTGGCACGCCGCGCTATGACTCTTCGTACTACGTCTCGCCGATCTTTTTCGAGTGGGCGATCGGGCTGAGCAGCCCGGGCACGGTTCCCGAGGGAGTGTTGCTCGCGGGCGTGAAGACGTGGCTGTATTACACCGCCGACGTCGATCGCATCGAAGCCCGCCTGTTTAGCCGCGCTGCCGACAGCGAGGACCGCGATGCGGCGCCGGAACAGGCCGAGGACGTTGCGGAATGGTCGAGCTGGCAGAGCATCGATGTCGCCGATATCGGTTTCCCCGCCGAGGAATTCGGGACCTGCCGCTGGCTCTCGCCCGAGGGGCAGGCCCCGAACACGCTGGGACGCGCGTTCTACCTGCGGGTCCGCGCCTTCGACGCAAGCAACGCCCGCGTTGCGATCGGCAGCAACCAGGGCGGGGAAGTAGGCGGGGCCAATGGGCCCAAGCTCGAGCGGGGGTTTTTTCGGAACGGCGCCGCAGATGCGGCCTGGTCGGCCCTCGGCACGTCGGACCATAGCTCGCTGGCGGTGGCTGCGATGAGCTACCAGTATAGCGTCGCCGGTGCAGGTGCGTTCAGCGGGGCGGATCGCCTCAACAAGGATTATACGGCGCGGGTGCATTCGCGACCGGTGCGGACCGTTCAAAGGCCGACGGCGCAATATAACCTGCTCGTGGTCAATGGTCAGTCGCTCGGCGCGGGTGCGGAGACGTGGCCTGCGCTTTCGATCACCAACCAGCTTGGCAATCTGACGCTCGGCAGCAATGTCCTGCCCGGGGTGCCGCAGGACGACACCTATCAGGTCTTCGGCGGATCGGCGACGTTCCAGCCGCTGGTCGCGAAGACGGTAATCAACCAGACCGAATATAATGCTGCGGCGGAGGCGGCTCTGCCGCCGGGATCCCCTGCCTATGGCGAGCCGCCCAATCATGGCTGGGTCAACGGCGCCAAGGCGTTGCTCAACGATCGACTGTTCGTCGAAAACGACACGACCCGCCGCTTCGTGACGGTCAACGTTTCAACCAGCGGGCAGACGATCGGCGCGATCACAAAGACGCACACCGAGGGGACCACCGAGTTTTACGGCAAATATACCGACGTGCTCAGCAAGGTTGACGCGGCCGCGGGCGCATCGAGCTGGACGGTGGCGGGCCTGGCTTGGATGCAGGGCGAGTTCGACGCCTATCTCGACCAGGGCTCAGAGAACGCAACCTATCCGCTCTACAAGGCGGCCTTCGCCGATATCGTGAACGACATGCAGGCCGATGCGATCGCGGCGAGCGGTCAGGCCAAGCCGCCCGCGCTACTCACCTATCAGCCGGCGCCGTCGTTTGCGCACGACGAGGATGCAAACGGGGTCAAGGGCCAGCATGTTGCAATGGCGCTGCTCGATCATTCGCTGGCTAGCGATACGGCGTGGATGGCCGGGCCGGTCTACCCGGTCACCGACAAGGCCACGCATCTCGACAGCAACGGCAGCCGCCACTTCGGCCATCAGCTGGCCAAAGTCTGGGATCACGTCGTCGCCGGCGGCCACGACTGGCAACCGCTCCGCCCGATCAAGATCAGCCGCGGCAGCGACAACCAGAGCATCCTGATCGACTATCATGTGCCCTGCCCACCGCTGGTGTTCGACGCGCCCTACAAGCTGAGCGCGACCGAGACGCTCGCGGCCAAGGGTTTCCGCATCGAGGATGACGCCGGCGCAGTCGCGATCGCGTCGGTTCAGATCGTCGCCGACACGGTGATCCGCATTGGACTGGTGCGCGAGCTGGCGGGCGAAGATGACGATGTCAGGATCTGGTATGCCGGTTGGCTCACCAGCCAAGGCTACGGCATGGTCCGCGACAGTGACCCGCGGGTGGCGACCGACAAATATGAATATGTGCCGAGCCGGGGAATGTACGCCGCGGCCAATATCGCGGCGCTGGTGGGCAAGCCCTATCCGCTTTGGAACTGGTCGGTGCAGTTCTTTTACACGCTCGGCATGAACCAGCGCGACGCGTGACGATGATCTCGAAGTCGGTGACCGCCAACGGCGTGCTGGCGAGCGGCACCGCCGGGGCCGACGTAAAATTCAAACTCACCTGGGGCTGACCCGTCCGCGATCCGCCGGCGAGCCGCCGGCGCAATGGAGTAAAACCTATGGATGCTGGCCTTATCCAGAGCCTCCTAGCGCTTGGGCCTGGCGGCATCATGTGCGGCCTGCTGCTGTACCGCGACAAGCTCGATCGCGCCGATCGGAACGTCGCCGCGACCACGCGCATGCAGTTCGACAAGGATCGCCTCGAAGTCGACAAGGGCATCGCCGCCGCGCTGATGGCCCTTGCGATGAAGATCACCGGGAAGCCGTTCGATGGCGACACGCGCTAATCGCGGCGCGCTCGCAGTGCGGATCGCCGCTAGCCTGCTCGAACAGGCGTGCGTCGATGCCGGCGCCATTCTTTTTCACGATGATCGCACGCCTAGGCCGCGGCGCGAGCGCACCAGGAGCAAGCGATGACCTATGACCGCGGGAAGCTGCGCCTTGAGCTCGAGCGCGACGAAGGCCTTCGCCTGAAGGTGTACCGTTGCACCGCTGGCAAGCGTACGATCGGCATCGGCCGCAATCTCGACGATGTGGGGATCCGCTTGGCCGAGGCGAAGCAGCTGGGAATCACCGTCGATTCCTGCGTGAAGCGCGGCATCACCCGCGAGCAGGCTTTCGAGCTGCTCGATCACGATATCTTCCAATGCGAGCTCGGGCTCGATCGCACCCTGTCGTGGTGGCGCAGCCTGGACGACGTTCGCCAGCGCGTGCTGCTCAATATGTGCTTCAATCTCGGGCTGCAGGGGCTCCTAGGATTCAAGAACACGCTCGCGATGATCAAGGGCGGGCGGTTCGCCGATGCCGCCGCGGGCATGAAGAACTCGGCCTGGCACCGCCAGGTTGGCGCGCGCGCCCTTCGCCTCGAGGCAATGATGACCAGCGGCCGCGCCTGATCTCTCCCAACGAAGGAACGCCGATGAAGAAGATTCTCATTGCGCTCGCGCTTGCCGCGAGCCTTCCCGCCTGCACGCCCCCCCAGTCCTCCGGCGCGATCGCCGTGAAGGCGACAATGACGCTCGACCAGGCCGAGGAGCGCTATGCGCAGGCGAAGGCCTTTATCGACTTCGCGCGGCCGATCCTGCCGGCGCCGGCGATCGCGCGCATCGACGCGATCGTCGCGAAGCTCGATGCGGCGTTCGCACGCGCGCGCTCGACCGTGACCACGATCGAGCAGATCGAGGAGATCGGCGCGGCGCTCATGAAGCTCGAGACGGTCACCGCCGACTAGGCCGACGACGCGGGACGAGCCTCAGCCGACCTGCCGGCAGGCTCCACCGGCGCACCATGCGCCAATCGATCAGTGGGCGCGGATAGGCGCCGCGCAGCTCGAACTCGTCCCGGCGCTGCCTGCTCGGGCTGTGCCCTTTGGCTACCGAGCGGCACGAAAAGAACATCGCGACGGCGATATCCTTGCTGCTCTTCGGCCGGGTGCCCAAGGCCTTCGCCGGGAGGATCAAGCAATCCCGCGCGCCGCAGCGGCGGCACGGGAAGCGCTCACGCGCCTGATCGAACTTCATCGACCAGCCACGTTCCTTGAAGGTCGTCCAGATTATGCCCTCGATCGTGAGACCGCGGCAGCAGCGATAGCACCACAACCGCAGGTCGAAGCCGGCGCGGTCGATGTCGAAAATCGTGTTGAAGCGCATGCGCGCTGTGAGAACACACACAGAACATCGCACGCAAGCGCGGACGCTTGTGGATAGCGGGGACCGCGTGGCATAGCGGCGGGGGCTGATCTGACGTAGCCGTAGGGTCAGCACCGTGGCCGCGGTTCGAACCTGGAGGGCACCGGCATTTGCCGGCTGTCCTGCGAAATAGAATACCTTCGGGAAATACGCAGGGCGCGTTTCCTCCGGGTTCACGCGCGGCTAAGCACCCGGTTTCGGGCGCCAGCCGCGCGTGAGCTCTCGTCCCATTTTTTAATTCAACCGATCTAGGTAAGTGAAGCCGTATTCGCCCAGATGCATGCGCCGCCAATGTCGAGCGATCAGTATGGCGCCGAATTGGCAAAGGTGCGGGCGGCGCTAGCCAAAGCGGCTGCGGCGGAAGCTAGAGCGAAGACGACCGAGCTTTCGAGGCGGGCACGAAATCTCCTTGCTGCGCCGATCTACCCGCAGGATGGGAAGTGGCATCATCCAGAGCGCGCCCGCAGCTGATTCAGCTGGGGGTATCGGTCGGGGTATCGCGCGAAGCACAGAGGCGATGAAACGGCGGTTTTACGCCGTTTCTAGTCGCGAGCACGGCGGAGGGAATGTCCGCCGCGTTAGCGGCGCTTAAGCTCCAGAGGGGGAACGACGCTGATCCTCGATGCCGCTGTCAGGCTTGAGCTCAAGCCAACTAGTCTGCCGCAGATTTCACGCTCCAGCTTCTCGCGTTCAATAGCGGTTTCCTCTGAAGATTTCCCTGCCTCGCGCTCTTGCTTCATTTGATCCGTCAGGCTTTCCCAATAGAGGAGGGCGATTGAGACGTCACTGACCGCCTCGGCTTCGTCACTCTCGAACACCAGCCCGGCTGTCACCAAAGCTTTGGTCACAAGGTCGAAGACAGTATCGATATCGAGAGTCGACTCGTTCATTGCCAACGAGGCAGCGTCGACCGCCTCGATCGCAGCGACGCGCCTGTCGAGCAAAGCCAACCTTAGCTTTTGATCCTCCATAGCAGCTGACCTGGCCGTCACCGTGTTCATCCAACGGTTCTGACCCCGGTTCATCGCGAATACGGCGACCGCGACGCAGAGCGGCCCGAGGTCACCTACAACACCGAGTATCTCTTTCCAGGCCACCCTCTAGCTCCCCCAGCTCGAAGAGGTTGTACGCCCTCCGACGCCGAGGAGAAAGCTTCTGGCCGTGCGCTCCAGTTCCTACGCGTTCTAGTTGGGGTCATGCCCGATCTCGCCGTCGGCGATATCGCCGCACCGCGGTTCCGATCGCCAGATCCGCGCCCAGCACGATCGCTGAATAGATCGCGATCCTAATTGCCCAATCGCCCATGCGGCCCTCCTCGAGGTGAGTATGACATTGACGAACGCCGCGGTGAAGGCGGCGCGGCCGCGCGATCGCGCCTATAAAATGGCCGATGAGCGCGGGCTCTTCCTCTTCGTTGCACCGACCGGCCTGAAGTCGCTGCGCGTCAAATATCGCTTCGGCGGCAAGGAGAAGCTGCTCGTCCTGGGCAGCTGGCCCGAGATCTCGCTCGCCGACGCCCGGGCCCGGTGTGATGCCGCGCGCGAGAAGCTGCGGGGCGGCGTAGATCCCGCGGCCGCGTGTCGGCGATCGCGCGGTGTGACGGTGTTGCAGGCCAACACCTTCGAGGCGGTGGCGCGCGCCTGGTGGGCGATGCGGGCGCCGCGGTGGACCGCGGTGCACGCGGCCGATGTCGAATCGAGCCTGGTGCGCGATGCGTTCCCCGCGATCGGCGCGCTGGCCATCGCCGATATCGATGAGCAGCAGCTGCTCGAGCTCCTCCACGCGGTCGAGGATCGCGGTTGCATCGAGACGGCGCGCCGCCTGGCGCAGCGGTTTGGCGGGATCTTCGCCTATGCGAAGCGCAAGAAGCTGGTGACCGAAATCCCGGCGACGGACCTGCACGAGGAGCTGAAGCCGCGCCCGCCGGCGCGCAATCATCCGGCGATCGTCGATTCGCGCGAGGCGCGCGAGCTGATCGACGCGACCGACGCCTCAAATGCCCTCCCGATTATTAAACTCGCCCACCGATTCCTGGCGCTGACGGCCGTGCGCTCGGCGGCGCTGCGCGGCGCGCGCTGGGAAGAGATCGAGGATCTGGACGGCCCGGCGCCGATCTGGCGCGTGCCGGCGGCGCGCATGAAGCTGGCCGCGGCGAAGAAGGCCGAGGCGCGCTTCGCGCACCTGGTGCCGCTTTCGGCGGCCGCGGTGGATGTGCTGCGCGCAGCGCGCGCAGTGAGGCCTGATCATATTGTTGGCGTCAACGATATGGTATTTCCCGGCCGCGGGGGATCGAGGCCAATAGGGGAGGCGGCGATCGGCGGCCTGATCGCGCGCGCGGGCTTCAAGGGCCGCCATGTTCCGCACGGCTGGCGGGCGACCTTCTCGACGATCCTCAACGAGCGGCTCCCGGCCGAGCGGCAGGCGATCGACGAAGCGCTCGCGCACGTCGTGAAGGGTGAGACCGAAGGCGCGTACAACCGATCCGAGCAGCTAGCGCGACGCCGGCGACTGTTCGATGCCTGGGCCGAGATCCTTTGCGGCCGTGCCGCGGATTGATCGGCTGCGAGAGCGTGGCACGGTTCGTGCTCTTCCCCCTCGCATACCCACGGGCGGCGTAAGCCGCCCCGTCCCGACAGCCGCATCTTGGCTATCCGGGGGTGTAGGTTCGTGACCTTGCCGATGGGGGAATAACAGACTGGCGCATTGGCGCCCCTTAGGGCGTCAATTCCTTTTTCCTTATATTCTCAGGGCGGACAGAGCACATTCTATGTACTCGCGCTTTCAGAGAGGGGAGGGGCGGCGTCGCGGGCGGTGATTGCCTCGCCGATCGACGCCAGGGCAGCCCTCAGGCCGGGATCCTGCGCCTCTCGGGGGCCTTCGGCGCGCAGGGCGGCTGGGATCGCCCCGAGCTTCTTCAGCTTGCTGACGACGATCTGCCAGTACCTTTCGAACACCCGCCTATTCATCTTGCCGCGATGATCGAAATAATAGGCGTTGCTCGTCTGCTCGCGCTGAGGCGCGAACTGATTGTCGTTGCCGGTCCGGATCGTACGGCGCACCCACGAGATGAACCCATGGAGCCGGAGCCGATCGAGTGCTCGGATGACGCTGTTGCGATGGCATCCCGCCCAAGCCGCGATTGTCTCGATCGCCGGGAAGAGCTTGCCGGTGGCAAAGTCGAGGTTCTTCAGGAGCGCCTCGAGCACGGTGATATCGACGCGCCGGAGTCTAGCGTCTGCCTCCTTCAGATAGGCAGTCACTTGGCCCAGCTCGCGCCGGGCAATGGCGGGTCGGCCGATCGTGAATGGCTCGCCCGCGGCGTAGCGTTCGAGCTCCGCCGACAGTTCGGCATAGCGGGCCCGCGCATCGCGAACGCCGGCGAGCGGATACTCCTTCCAGAGCTCGTGGTAATGTTCCTTCGCCGTCTGGACCAGGCCTTCGCGGTAGGCGATGCCCTGGCGCACACTGCCGTCGCCGATCCGGCGCCAAGGCGAGGCGCGCGGATCTCGGCCGACTTCGTAGCTGTCGCGGTGCGGGACGCGTCGCTTACCCTCGGGATCGTGATCCGGGCCGCGCGTCTTGCCCTGCAGGCTGGCGCTGGCCGCCTTGACCATCTGCGAAATGGAGCGCGCCGTCATGCGCGCACCTGCGCGATCGCGCGTGTCAGTCGCGCCGGAGCAGCTCGGCCGGGCCCGGAAGCCCCTCCATAAGCAGATCCGCCCATTCCTGGGCGAGCTTGCGCCTGCGCGGCATATAGGCGGCGCGGTTGTATGCCGCTTCGACGCCTTCGGGCACGTGCGCGAGCATCAGGTCGATGATCGCCCGGTCCTCGCGCCGTCCCGCCTTTGACGCCTTCTCGTTCATGATCGTCGAAAAGCTCGATCGCCAGCCATGGGGAACATGCTGGCCGTCGAAGCCGACGTGCCGATAGAGCACCCCGAGCGTGTTGTTCGACATGGGCTTGCCCGTCGCGCGCGAACTCGGGAAGATCGTCGAGCGCCGCCCGGCCAGCTCCAGCGCCAGCTTCACGGTCGCCACGGCCTGCTTCGACAGCGGCACGACGAATTCCCAAGCCTCGTCCGCCTTGCGCTCGCGCGAGAGCTTCATGCGTTCGGCCGGAATTCGCCAGATCGGCTGCTTGCCGTCGAGATCCTCGAACTCCGATGCAGCCGCGCCCGGGATGACGCCGGGGCGGACCGCCGTCAGCGCGAGCAGCCGCGATGCGAGCTTCGTTGCGATCGGAACGCCGCGCCGCTGATCGATGGTGGTGATCACCAAGCGAACATCCTTGAGGTTGGTGAAAGCGGGCTGCCGCTTCTTGATCACCGGCTTGAGCGTCGAGCGGATGACGTGCGCCGGATCGTCCTCGGCCAGGCCAGCGCCGATCGCGTACACGAACACCGCCGAGATATACTGGCGCACCAGGTGCGCCATCTCGTTGGTGCCCTTCGCCTCGATCGCGCGGATGGTCTTCAGCACCAGCGCAGCGGTGATGTCCTTGATCGCCATGCCGCCGAGCGTCGCGAATGCGTGCAGCTGCAGCCGCTCCAGGATCTGCTGCGCATATCGCGGCGCCCAAGTCGGCGCCTTCACGCGGTGCCACTCCCGCGCGATCGTCTCGAAGGTATTGCCCGACGAGACCAAAGCGGCCGCGTGCCGCTGCTTTTTCTCCACCGAGGGATCGATCCCGTCGCGGAGCAGCTTGCGTGCTCGCGCGCGCGCCTCCCGGGCCTCGCTTAGCGTCACTTCGGGATAGGGGCCGATCGATAGCTTGCGTTCGGTCGCGCCGGCAGGGAACCGGTACTTGAGCTTCCAGCTCTTCGATCCGGTCGGATTGACCTGCAGGTACAGTCCTTGGGCGTCGGCCAGCTTGTACGGCCGCTCCCCGGGGGCCGCTTTGCGACACTGCACATCGGTCAGCAACCGAGGCCCCCAATCGCGAATTGCTCGCCCCCGGCGAAGCCCCCAAAGTGGGGGCGCTTGGCTGCGACGGCATGAGACTGCATGCAACTACGGATGGCGGGAAACCTCTGAGCCAGCAAGCCTTTTGAGGCTGTGTGAGACTGCTTGAAAAAGCAGACTGGCTCCCCGGGCCTGATTCGAACAGGCGACCATTCGATTAACAGTCGAACGCTCTACCGCTGAGCTACCGGGGAATACCGTCTCTTGAGCGGCCTGGGCCGCTGCGGAGGCGCGCCTATAGCAGCGGGTTTTCGATCCTGGCAATAGCGGTTTGCCGGTCTTTTTGCCGGGAGGCCCTCAGGCGACGAATTGTTCCATCGTAATGCGGTCGTCCAGCGCATGCTCGGGATCGAACAGCAACGTCAGATCGCGGGTATGGTCGATCTCGACCTGGACCGCGGCGACTTCGCGGACTTCGCGCTGATCGGCGACGGCGCTGACCGGGCGCTTGTTGGCCTCCAGCACGCGGATGCCGATGCGCGTCTTCTCCGGCAGGATCGCGCCGCGCCAGCGCCGGGGGCGAAACGGGCTGATCGGTGTCATCGCCAGCATCGCCGAGCCGAGCGGAAGGATGGGGCCCTGGGCGGAGAGATTATAGGCGGTGGAGCCGGCGGGCGTAGCCACCAGCATGCCATCCGCCACCAGTTCGGGCATGACGACGCGATCGTTGATGGTGATCTCTAGCTTGGCGGTCTGGCGGGTTTCGCGGAGCAAGGAGACTTCGTTGATCGCGGGGAGCACGACCTTCTCGCCGTCGACCGTAGTGGCGGTCATGCTGAGAGGGGAGACGCGGAAGGGCTTGGCGCGGTGGAGGCGGTCGTCGAGCCCCTCGATCCGCCAATCGTTCATCAGGAAGCCGACGGTGCCGAGGTTCATCCCGAACACCGGCACGATGCGCCGCGTCTCCAGCATCGCATGGAGCGTCTGGAGCATGAAGCCGTCGCCGCCGAGCGCGACCACGCATTCGGCCCGATCGAGCGGGACCCATTCATAGGCATCGCGCAACTCGTCGGCCGCGGCCAGCGCCTGGGCAGTGGGCGAAACGGCAAGCGCGCGAGGCATCATCCGCCGGTGACGCTCATGTGGCGGGCGACCGCGGGAGCCGCGCCGGCTTCGATCCGGAAATCGTGGCGTGCCGGCTTGAGCGCGAGCGCCGAATCGATCGCATCGTCGAGCGCGGTGAGCCCGCCCGAGCGAATCGCGGCCTTGAGATCGACCTGGTCTTCATGGCCGAGGCACATGAACAGCTTGCCCTCGGTGGTGAGCCGAACGCGATTGCAGGTGTCGCAGAAATTGGCGGTGAGCGGCGATATGAGGCCAAGGCGCGTGGCGGTGTTCGGGAGCCGCCAATAGCGCGCGGGTCCGCCGCTGCGGTGATCGTCGCGGACGAGCGGGAAACGCTGCTGTAGCTCGGCGAGCACGGCGGTGAGCGGAAGGAACCGGTCGGTGCGGTCTTCACCGATTGCGCCAAGCGGCATGGTCTCGATCAGGGTTAGATCGAGATCCTCAGCCGCGCACCATTCGAGCATCGGCGCGATCTCGGACTCGTTGAGGCCTTTCAGCGCGACCATGTTGATCTTGACGCGCAGTCCCGCGGACTGGGCCGCGGCGATGCCGGCCAGCACCTGTGCGACGTCACCGTGGCGGGTGATGTGGCGGAAGGTCTCGGGGTCGCGGCTGTCGAGGCTCACGTTGATGCGGCGCACGCCTGATTCGAACAGGGAATCGGCATGCTGGGCGAGCCGCATGCCGTTGGTGGTCAGGGTAAGCTCGTCCAGGCCATGGCCGAGGTGCCGGCCAAGGCGGCGGGCGAGATCGAGCGCATCGCGGCGCACCAGCGGCTCGCCGCCGGTCAGGCGAATCTTGCGGACGCCGCGGGCGATGAAGCGCTCGGCGATCAACGCCATCTCTTCGAGCCGCAGCAATGCATCGCGCGGGAGGAAGGTCATCTCTTCGGACATGCAATAGCGGCAGCGCAGATCGCAGCGATCGGTCACCGAGATGCGCAAATAGCTGATCTCGCGCCCATGTCGGTCAACCAGGGCTGGGGCGCAGGCCATGCGGCAGGAGTTAAGCGACAAGCTGTGGGCAAACAAGCCTTTGGATTCGCGACTGCGCAGGCTTCGCGCTATCGAGGCACGAATGTCCGACGATTTCACCGTGCTCGATACCGTCGCCGCCGTCTCGCAAGAGGCGCCGGTGTTCGTGCTTTCCTTCCGCCAGCGCGACGAAGTCGCGGCGGCAGCGGCGGGGGGCGGATGGCGCGTCGTCGCCGCGCGGCGGAGCGAAGGGGTGGAGCAGCGCTTCATCTCAAGCGGCGCGGCGATCGCCGTGATCGACGCGCGCGGTGCGATGAGCGACGGGCTAGAGGCTGCCAAGATCCTGGGCGGGCCGATCTCCGCCCATGGCGCGGCGATGCTGATCCTGGTCTCGCAGAGCGACGCAGTGCACATGCGGCACTTCTACGATGCGGGGGCGACGCATTTCCTCTCCAGCCCGATGTCTTCGGCGGCGATGGCGCATGCGATTCGCTTTGCCCTACGCCATGTCGAGCGGCTCGCCGGCTGGAGCGGGGAGGCGGGTCCGGCTTCCGAGCCGATGGGGTGGCGCTACGATCCGGAGTTCAAATCGCTCCAGCTTACCCCTGCGCTGGCGGCTCTTCTTTCGCTGCCCGAGGCGCCGGGAATGCGCGCGCTGTATCGCAAGCTCGACCTTGCCGACCGCCAGCTGGCGCGCTCGGCGTTGCGGCGGCTGGGCGATTCGAGCGGATCGACTGCATTTGCGCACGACCTGCCTGGTATAGGCCGCGTCGTGCAGCATCTGCAGTTCGATGGAGCAACCGGCGGGCTGCATGCACTGGTCGAGGCGCTGGGAGTGGCGCCTGATGCGAGCGCAGCGGTGCGCGACGCGCTGACCGGCGCACGCGACGGACCCAGCGCGCGGCGCTGGATCGACCGGCGGCTAGGCGAAGGCGGCAAGATCGCGGCAATCCTGATCGGGCTTTCGCGCTTCGAGACGGTCAACACTGCTTATGGCCGGGCGGCGGGCGACGAATTGCTCCGCGCAGTCTCGCGCCGCGTTGCCGAAGTGGCGCGCGAGACGCTGGGCAAGGGATCTATCGTCGCGCGGATCGGTGGATCGGAATTCCTGGTCGCCAGCGACGATGCGAGCAGCGCGACGCTAGTCGCGGCGCTGGGCAAGCTGGAGGAGGCACTGTCGCGGCCGTTCGTCGCAGGCGGCGCGATCGCCCCGCTGGGCGCGCGGCTGGCGAGTGCCGAGAGCGGCCCCGGAGACAATGCCGCGACGCTGCTGCGCCGGGCGAGCGAGACGCTGCTCGGCGACAGCGCGCCGCGTGGGGCGGGAGCGCCGCCGATCGACGATCTTGTGGGGAGCATCCATCGCGCGCTCGAACGTGGCGAGATCGGTGTGCTGTTCCAGCCCCAGGTGGCGATTGCGACGGGACAGATCGTCGGCGTCGAGGCGCTGGCGCGGTGGCAGCATCCGCAGTTCGGCGAAGTTGGCGCGGAGACGCTGTTTGCCGCGGCCGAGCGCGCGGGGCTCGAAGCGACGCTGAGCGATCATGTCCAGCGGCGTGCGCTTTCGGCTGCGGCGCATTGGCCAACTTCGCTAGCCAAGCTGCGGCTTTCGATCAACGTCACTGCGGCTGACGTCGCGCGTCCGGGCTTTGCCGATAGCCTGCTCGGGCGGATCGATGCGAGCGGCTTCCCGCGGGCACGGCTGACGGTCGAGATCACCGAAGGCGGGATCATGGCGGATCTCGGCGAAGCATCGCGGCTGCTGACCGAATTGCGCAATGCTAAGTGCCGCGTGGCGATCGACGATTTCGGCACGGGCTATTCGAGCCTCGCATATCTCAAGGCGCTGCCGCTCGATTACATCAAGATCGATCGGCGGCTGAGCCAGGACATTGCGGGAAGCGCGCGCGACCGCGTGGTAGTGCGCGGGGTGATCGACATGGCCCGCTCGCTGGGTCTCTCGGTGATTGCCGAGGGCGTAGAGAGCCAGACGCAGCTCGACTTGCTGGCCAAGGAAGGCTGCCAGTATTTCCAGGGCTTCCTGTGCTCCGAGCCGGTGGACGTGCCGGCGCTGGCGCAACTGGTCGCCCGCGCCGCATGACCGATCCCCTCGACCTGAGCGGCGTCTGGTATGGGCGCTATGTCAGCCGGGTCGATAGCCAGGACAACAGCTTCATCGCGATGATCGAGGAGGTGGCGGGGGCGTTTACCGGCACCATCACCGAGCCTGACGATACGGGCGCCGGTGGCATCCGCCGCGCGACGGTTGCCGGGCGCCGGACCGGGCAGGCGCTCTATTTCGTCAAGCAATATAGCGGGCGATTGGACCATGCAGTCCGCTATTCGGGGCGAATCGACGGCGAGGGCAGGCTGGTCAGCGGCAATTGGAATGTGGACTGGCTGAGCGGCGGTTTCGACATGCAGCGCGAGAAATTCGGGATCGAGGAACTCGAGGCTGAAGAGGAAGAAGCGCTGATCATCAGCAATGGGAGGGTTTTGTGATGCGATCGATCCTGGTGGCCGGGCTGCTCCTGGCTAGTCCGATGGCCTATGCCCAGTCCGTGGTGATATCCGATCCCCCTCGGGACGCGGCGCACCCTGCGAAGCTGGAGCAAGTGCGCTATCCCACCGGCGGCGTTCTGGTTCCTGCGCGGCTGTTTGTGGCGGCGGGGGAGGGCAAACATGGCACCGTGCTGCTGCTCCACGGCTTTCCCGGCACCGAGCTCAATCTCGATCTGGCGCGAGCGATGCAGCGCGCCGGATGGAACGTGCTGGCGATCCATTATCGGGGCGTATGGGGCGCGCCCGGCAAGTTCAGCTTCGGCAACACGATCGAAGATGCGCGTGCGGCACTTGCCTGGCTGCGGAGCGGCGAGAATATCGCCAAATATGGCGTGGATGCGAGCAGGATTGTCGTGCTGGGACACAGCATGGGCGGCTTCGACACGGTGATGCTGGGTGACGACCCGAAGGTCGCGGGCTCCGTCGTGATTTCCGCGGCCGATATCGGTGGGTGGGCCAGCTTCCTCGACACGCCCGCCAAGCGGCAGGAGGCAGGGCCAGCGTTCGCCGACGAGATAAGCTACACCAACATGACTGCCGCCGAGATGGCGGATGAGATCGTCGCTAATGCAAAGACATGGGACTGGAAGACGCGCGCGGCGAAGATGGCGGGGCGGCCGGCGCTGATCGTCAGCTCCGACGATGGCAATGCCCAGTCTGACACGGCGGCCGGTGACGCGATCGAAGCGGCCGGCGGACCGGCGCCCATGCGCGTCAAGTTCGTGACCGATCACAGTTACAACGATCATCGCATCGCGTTGGCATCGGCAGTGGTCGGCTGGCTTGAAAAGGCGTTTCCTAGCCGGCGTTGAGCTGCATGTTTGTCACCGCAATGCGGCTGAGCGCGACGCTCGCCATCCGCGCCAGCATGGCCATGAGCGCCGACGTGCCGGGGTCCAGATCGCGCGGCTCGCGCCAATAGGCGCCGACAGCCATTACCGGAGCGACGAGGCCGATTGGATACATTGCCATGCTGCGTACGAATGTCGGGCGGTAGGCAGCATGGGGGACGCGGGGATCGGCATAGATGTCCGGAATGACGACGGGCACATTCTCGAGGATCGCGAGGCCAGAGATGCACGCTTCGATCGCGAAGCGCTTGCCGGTCCAGAGCGGCTTGATCGCATCCTCGGCGATATAGGCCACGAGATCGCCTTCGCGGCGGATGACCGTTACGCCGTCGCTGGCGGCGATGCCTCGGCCTCCGGCGCATAGTATCGCCGCCAGGTCTTCGAACGAGACCGTCGAAGCCAGTGCGGACATGGTTTCATTCAGCTTGCGTCTTTGCGCAAATATGGCAGGCTCGGCCAAGTCTGTCCCCCTGCGAAGGACAGTAGAATCAGTATCTTACCAATGTCTTTTACTTAAGGCCAAAACGGATCAACTTGCTGCCTTTGCTAGCCCGCGCGAGATCTGCAGCGCAGCGTTGAGACGGGCACGCGGGTTGTTCCACTCGCGGGTGACGACGAGCTTCATGTCCGGCCGCAGCCGCGCAGTGCCGCCGAGGCGATCGACATAGGCCATGAGCCCGTCGATATTCGGGAACTTGTCCTGGAAGAACGTAACCACGGCGCCCTTTGGCCCGGTATCGAGCTTGGCGATGCATGCTTTCTTCGCGTTGAGCTTGGTCTCGATCAGGCGCAGCAAATTCTCGGTCGGATCGGGCAGCTTGCCGAAGCGATCGATCAGTTCTGCCGCGAAGGCTTCGATGCCGTTCGAATCCTCGACGTCGTTGAGACGACGATAGAGGCCCATGCGCAGATCGAGATCGGGGACATAGTCCTCGGGAATGAGGATCGGCGCATCGACGTTGATCGAGGGCGACAGATCCTTGGGGCGCAATTCCTCGCGAATGCCGCCCGCCTTGGCGTCCATGATCGCCTCTTCCAGCATCGCCTGATAGAGTTCGAAGCCGACTTCCTTGATGTGGCCCGATTGCTCGTCGCCGAGCATGTTGCCCGCGCCGCGAATGTCGAGGTCGTGCGATGCAAGCTGGAAGCCGGCACCTAGCGTTTCGAGATCGGACAGCACCTTGAGCCGCTTGGTGGCGGTCTCGGTCATCTGCCGCTCCGGCGGGGTGGTCAGATAGGCATAGGCACGTGTCTTGGACCGGCCGACGCGCCCGCGCAGCTGGTAGAGCTGGGCCAAGCCGAACTTGTCGGCGCGATTGATGATCATGGTGTTGGCGCTGGGGATATCGAGGCCCGATTCGATGATCGTGGTGGAGACGAGCAAATCGTAGCGGCGGTCGTAAAAGGCCGACATACGCTCTTCGACTTCGGTGGGCGCCATCTGGCCATGCGCCACGACATAGGTGATCTCGGGCACCTGCTCGCGGAGGAATTTCTCGATATCCGGCAGGTCCGAGATGCGCGGCGTGACGAAATAGGCCTGCCCGCCGCGATAATGCTCGCGCAGTAGCGCCTCGCGCAGGACGACCGGGTCCCACGGCATAACATAAGTGCGCACAGCGAGGCGATCGACCGGGGGCGTCTGGATCACGCTGAGCTCGCGCAGGCCCGACATCGCCATTTGCAGCGTGCGCGGGATCGGCGTGGCAGTGAGGGTCAGGACGTGAACGTCCGCCTTGAGCGCCTTGAGTCGCTCCTTGTGGGTGACGCCGAAGCGCTGTTCTTCGTCCACGATCACCAGGCCGAGACGTTTGAAGTCGACGGTCTTGGAAAGCAGCGCATGGGTGCCGATGACGATGTCGACCTTGCCCTCGGCCAAGCCTTCGCGGGTTGCTTTGGCTTCGGCGGCCGGAACGAGGCGCGAGAGGCGGCCGACTTCGATCGGGAAGCCCTGGAATCGCTCGACGAAATTGCGGTGGTGCTGGCGTGCGAGCAACGTCGTGGGGCAAACGAGCGCGACCTGCATGCCCGCCATTGCCGCAACGAAGGCGGCGCGCAGCGCAACCTCGGTCTTGCCGAAGCCGACATCGCCGACGATGAGCCGGTCCATCGGGCGTCCGGCGGCGAGATCGCCGAGCACGTCGCCGATCGCGCGGTCCTGGTCGTCGGTTTCCTCATAGGGGAAGCGATCGACGAAGGCGGGGTAGCCGCCGGCATCGGGTTCGAGGACTTCGCCGGGACGGACTGCGCGGCGGGCGGCAGTGGCGATCAGCTCACCCGCAATCTCGCGGATGCGCTCCTTCATCTTCGACTTGCGGCGCTGCCAAGCCTCTCCGCCCAGCTTATCGAGGCTCGCGCCTTCCTCGCTCGAGCCATAGCGGCTGAGGACTTCGAGATTCTCGACAGGCACGAACAATTTGTCGCCGCCCGCATAAGTGAGCTGGACGCAATCATGCGGCGCCTTTTGCACCGGGATCTGGGTCAGGCCCTCATAGCGGCCGATGCCGTGATCGACATGGACCACCAGATCGCCGGGGCTGAGCGTCGCAAGCTCGTTGAGGAACGCGTCGGTCGATTTCTTCTTCTTGGTGCGGCGCACGAGGCGATCGCCGAGCATGTCCTGCTCGGTGAGGATCGCGACATCGGGCGCCGTGAAGCCGTGATCGAGCGGCAGGACGACCAATGCGACGCCCTTGTCGGCGATGCCGAGGGCCCGCTGCCAATCGTCGGCATTCTGGGCGCCCTGGAGACCATGATCGTTGAGCAATCCGGTCAGCCGCTCGCGCGCGCCATTGGAATAGCTTGCGAGTATCGGCTTCTGGCCGGCTTTCCTCAGCTTGGCGACATGGGCGACGACGGCTTCATAGACATTGGTGCCGCCCGCGCGCTCGGGTGCGAAATCGCGGGGGCCATCGACGTTGAAATCGAGCACCGACTTGCTTTCGGGCTCGTGAAAGGGCGTCGCGGTGTGAACGGACGCGTCATCCTGCGCCTTTTCCCATTCGTCCGGGCTCAGATAGAGCGATGCAGTGTCGAGCGGGCGATAGCTGCCGGGGGCAGTACTTTCGGCGCGGACGCGGTTCTGCTGATAATCGGCGATTGCATCGAAACGTTGCTGGGCGGCGCCGGTGGTTCCGGCATCGCGGACGAGGATGGCGTCCGGGGGCAAGTGATCGAAGAGCGTTTCGAGCCGATCTTCGAACAGCGGTAGCCAATGCTCCATGCCGGCGAGGCGGCGGCCGTCGCTGATTGCCTGATAGAGCGGATCGCTGGTGGCGTTGGCGCCGAACTTTTCGCGATAGCGCGCGCGGAAGCGCTTGATGCTGTCTTCGTCGAGCAGAGCTTCGGACGCAGGGAGGAGGGTAAAGCCGTCGACGCGGCCGGTGGTGCGCTGGTCCTGCGGATCGAAGGTGCGCACTGATTCGATTTCGTCGCCAAAGAAATCGAGGCGGAGCGCCTGTTCGGCGCCCGATGGGAAGAGGTCGACCAGACCGCCGCGGACCGCGAACTCGCCATGATCGTTGACGGTGTCGAGGCGGACATAGCCGTTCGCCTGGAGCAGAGCGGCGAGCTTATCGAGGCCGATGCGCTCGCCGGGGGCGAGTCGCGCGACGAGCTGGCGGATGCGGAAGGGGGTGAGCGTGCGCTGGGTGGCGGCGTTGACGGTGGTGACGAGCAGGCGCGGCTTGTCCGACTTGGCCTGGAGCGCGTGCAGCGTCGCCAGCCGTTCGGACATGACCCGCAGCGTCGGGCTGGCGCGGTCATAGGGCAGGCAGTCCCAGGCCGGGTAGCTGAGTATTTCGAGCTCGGGCGCGAAGAACGGCGCGGTGCTGGCGACGGCGCGCATCGCCGCCTCGTCGGGCGCGATGAACACGGCGGTGCCGCCCGCGCGCGCGATGTCCGCCAGCATCCAGGGGAGGAACCCGGTGGGCGCCCCCGCAAGCGTGAGCGGGGTTTTCGCGGAGAGGATGGTGTTGAAGTCGGGCATTCTGCCTCTTGCTCCCCTCCCTGCATGGGAGGGGCTGGGGGGTGGGTTGCGTCGCGCGATACCGAAGTCGTTCGGTGGGAGGAGGTCGTATCGCCAAGCCTCCGCCACCCCCGACCCCTCCCGTGCAGGGAGGGGAGGTTATTCCGAAACCGGCACGTAGTTCAGTGTCTTAAGGGCGGTCATGAGCGTTCCGGCATAACGCGGCGGAACCGGCGCGGCTCCCATCGCCCAGGCCATGATGTCCACGTCCTGCTCCTCAAGCAGTTCCTCGAACAGGTGGCGCTCGGTTTCGTCCCAGCTTTCCGAATGCTGGTCGAAGAACCCGCCGACCAGCAGATCGGCCTCCTTGATGCCGCGGTGCCAAGCGCGGAAACGCAGGCGCTTCAGATGAGTCTCGCGATCCACAGGCATTCCAACGCAAATTGGCCGGCGGCGCTTTGAGCGACCGTCGGCTTGGGTGTAGGGCTGCAGATAGTCATGCGGCCCGAACTTCTCAATCCACTCTTCGCGGAGGTGACCGCGCTCAAGGGCATCGGCCCAGGACTCGCCAAGCCGCTCGACCGGCTGGGGCTGAGCCGCGTCGTGGACGTGGCGTTTCACTTGCCGACCGGGTTCATCGATCGCGTGGCGCGAGACGAACTGATGCAGGCCGATGTCGGGCGGACGATCGTGATTTCGCTGACGGCGATGAGTTATCGGTTCGGCGGCAGTGCGCGGGCGCCGGCGCGGGTGCAGGCGGCGGACGCGCATGGCAATTTCGTCAGCCTGGTATTCTTCGGGGGCAATTCGGGCTGGGCGAAAAAGCTGTTGCCGCTGAATGAGAAGCGCTGGGTGAGTGGGCGGCTCGATCAATATGGCCAGGAGCTGCAGATCGTGCATCCCGAGGTCGCCGAAGAGGCGGAGGCTGGCGGGCGCGAGGCGGTGTATCCCTGTTCGGAAGGGATCACTTCGAAGCGGATCGCGGCGATGGCCGCGCAGGCGATCGAGCGCGCGCCGGTGCTGCCCGAATGGATCGAGCCGAGCCTGAAGGCGCGGCATGGCTGGCCCGATTGGCGCGAGGCGCTGGCGCGGATCCATGCCGACCCCGCGGATGCCAAGGCGCGCGAGCGGCTGGCTTATGACGAGGTCTTCGCCAACCAGCTTGCGCTGCTGCTGGTGCGCGGCGAGGCGCGGGGCAAGCGCGGGCGCTCGCTGCAGGGGGATGGGCGGTTGCGTGCGGGACTGAAGCTGCCTTATTCGCCGACCGGCGCGCAGACGCGGACGATCGGCGAGATCGAAGGCGACATGGCGCAGACCCAGCCGATGCTGCGGCTGCTCCAGGGCGATGTCGGCTCGGGTAAGACACTGGTGGCGCTGATGGCGCTGTTGATCGCGGCCGAGGCGGGAGCACAAGGCGCGCTGCTGGCGCCGACCGAGATCCTTGCGCGGCAGCATTTCGACAATCTCTCGCGGCTGCTCGCCGGGCTGGATGTGCGGATCGCGATCCTGACCGGGCGGGACAAGGGCCGGGTTCGCGAGGCAACGCTGATGGGCGTGGCCTCGGGCGAGATCGACATATTGATCGGCACGCATGCGATCTTTCAGGAGGGCGTGGCATATCGCGACCTGGGGCTGGTAGTAGTCGACGAGCAGCATCGCTTCGGGGTGGCGGAGCGGATGATGCTCCAGGCCAAGGCGCAGGTGCCGCCGCATCTGCTGGTGATGACCGCGACGCCGATCCCGCGCACGCTGCAGCTGGCCTCGCACGGCGAGATGGACGTGAGCCGGCTCGACGAGATGCCGCCGGGCCGCGAACCAATCCAGACGACGGTGATCTCCGAGGACAAATTGGACGCGGTGATCGAGGGGTTGGGGCGGCATCTTGCGGCGGACAAGCAGGCCTATTGGGTTTGTCCTCTGGTCGAGGAGAGCGAGAAGACCGATCTGGCGGCGGCGGAGGATCGCGCAGTCAAGCTGACGGCGCGGTTCGGCGCCAAGGTCGGGCTGGTCCATGGGCGGATGAAGGGGCCGGAGAAGGACGCCGTGATGGCGCGTTTCGCGGCGGGCGAGATCGGCGTGCTGGTGGCGACCACGGTGATCGAAGTCGGCGTCGATGTGCCTAATGCCACGCTGATCGTGATCGAGCATGCCGATCGCTTCGGGCTGGCGCAGCTGCACCAGTTGCGCGGTCGGGTCGGGCGGGGCGGAGGGCAATCGCACTGCATCCTGCTGCGCGGTGGTAGCCTGAGCGAGACTTCGCGGGCGCGGCTGGGACTGATGCGCGACACCAATGACGGCTTTGTGATCGCCGAGCGCGACCTGGAATTGCGCGGGGCGGGGGAGTTGCTCGGCACGCGGCAATCCGGCGAGCAGACCTTTCGGTTGGCTACGCCCGAAAGCCTGGCGGCGCTGATCTCGGCGGCCAATGCCGATGCGCGGCTGCTCGAGGATCAGGATCGCGGGCTCAAGAGCGAGCGCGGCGAAGCGGCGCGGATCGCATTATATCTGTTCGAGCGGGATGCAGCGGTCGGGCTGCTTCGCGCGGGTTAATATTTGGCGCGCATCAGCGTGGCGATGAGTTCGTAATAGCTGGCCAGGTCGATCGCGGTTTCGAACTGCGCACCTTGCCGCCCACCCAGCGACCAGCGGATTTCCGCCACCGCGACACCAATTACCGGCAGCTGGATACGGATCCGGTCGCCGACTTCGAAACAGGCATCGCAGCGGGCCATGAGGCCGTGCGGCGAGATATTGACGATCAGAAAGGTGTGCTGCCTCGCGTCGGGGCCGAAAGCACGAGCCCGGTAATGTACATCGTCGCGACCTTCACAGCGGGTGTCCGCCAGGGCGAGGTTACCCATTCCAACGCTCACACACGTTCCCCACTAACTCGAGGTTTGGCTACTCATACTGAGCAGGCCCGCGTGAATATCCTTGTTAGATAGATGCTTAATTTCAGGTTTCGATGGCGCTATCGGTCCAGATCGGCCGGAACTGTCGGCTCCGAGATGATGTGGCGCATACGCTTCCAGCGCTCATCGCGGCTGGGATTCCCGGCGTTGAGCGATGCGGTTACCATCTGCTCGCCCAAGCCGTAATTGATCACATAGCTGCGATACTTGTCGACGAAGGGCAAAGATGCGGCGGCGCCTTCGGGCGAACTCAGGCCGTATTTAGCCAGCAGCTTGATCGCAGTGTTGCGGTCGATTTCACCGTCTAGATATTGCTGCTGCACGGTCAGCGAAGCGTGGCTCAGTTCCTCCAGCGCCTTATCGAGCGCCGCATTTTCCTTGATGCTCGGCGGGGTCAGGCCGGCAAGTGGATAGAGCGTCGCTTTTTCGAACGCCTCCTGCTCGTCGCCTGGAAAGGCGAGCTTGATGCCGGCGTTGGCCGACCCTTCGGCTAGGAAGCTCTGCGGGCTGTAAAGCGGATAGACGGTGAACTCGACCCAGCCCTTGCCCTTGGCGAGTTGCTCTTCCAGGCGCGCATTGAGCGCGTGATGGCCCGGATAGCCTTCATGGCAGCCGATATCGATCGCGCGGCCGACGGTGACCGGCATATCGGTGTTGAGCTGGATCAGGCTGTGGGCGTTGCCCTTGTACCAGTTATAGCCCGACCAAGGCTGCTTGGTGACCAGTTCGAGATCGAACTTTTCGTTGGCGGGCATCGAGATATGCGGGAGCGTGCGCGCCCGGCATTCGGCGATGGCGGCGCGGAATACGGGCTCGAGCTTGGCGAAGGGCACCAGGCTGGCCGGGCGATGCGCGGCGACGCGCTGGGCGAGCGGGCCGTCGCCCGGGAGCATGGCGTCGATCTTGGCGAGCACGCCGTCATAATAAGGCAGCGGCTTGAGCTCGGGGCGGAAGCCGAACAGCCCTTCGGCCTCGTCGACGAACTTGAGCTTCTTGCCCTGCATCATCGCCAGCCGAGTCTGGGCGGCGCGGACCTGGCCGATCAGGAAGGTGCGGCGGCGCTGCTCGTCCTTGCTCAGGCTGGCCGGGTCGATCGCGCCTAAGCGCGCCTGGAGCGCATCGGCATCCTTGGCGAGCGTAGCGACGTCGCGGGGCTTGGCCTTGGCGGCGGCCTGCCACTCGGCAGGGCCATAATAGGCGTCGACATAGCCGGGCTCGCGCTCGCCGGCTTCCAGGGTGAGGTGGACGAAGGCCTCGGCAATCGCGCCGAGCTCATTGGGCGCGGGCGCGGCGGCGATCAGCGCGAGCGGGGCGAGGGTGGTGAGCAGAATCTTGCGGATCACAGGGTCAGAACTCCATGTTTCTTGGCGCCGAAACTGATCTTGTCGCCCGGCTTTACGACGGTATCGGCGCTGGTGACCTTTTCGTCGTTCACCCGGATCGCGCCTTCTTCGATCTTGCGCTTCACTTCCTTGTTCGACGCCGCGAAGCCCAAGCCGACATTGGCGGCGATAATGCTGACGCCCTCCGCAGGCACGGCGAAGCTCGGCAGCGCGCCGCCGGCCGAGCCTTCCTCGAACAGCTTGCGGGCGGTTTCGGCCGCTTCCTCGGCGCCGGCGCGGCCGCGGCACATGGCGGTGGCTTCGTTGGCGAGGATTTTCTTGGCCTCGTTGATCTCGGCGCCTTCCAGGCTTTCGAGGCGGGTGATCTCGTCGAGCGGGAGATCGGTGAACAGGCGCAGAAACTTGCCGACGTCGCGATCATCGGTGTTCCGCCAGAACTGCCAGTAATCGTAATGCGGGAGCTGCTCGGGATTGAGCCACACCGCGCCCGACATGGTCTTGCCCATCTTGCCGCCGTCCGCGGTGGTGATCAGCGGAGTTGTGATGCCATAGACTTCGGTGCCGTCGCAGCGCCGCGACAGCTCGATGCCGTTGACGATATTGCCCCACTGATCCGAGCCGCCGAGTTGGAGGCGGCAGGCGTGGCGGCGCGACAGCTCGAGAAAGTCATATGCCTGGAGGATCATGTAATTGAATTCGAGAAAGCTCAGCGACTGCTCGCGATCGAGGCGGAGCTTGACGCTGTCGAAGCTGAGCATCCGATTGACCGAGAAATGCTGGCCGTAATCGCGCAGGAACGGGAGATATTCGAGCGCATCGAGCCATTCAGCATTGTCGAGCATGATCGCGTCGGTCGGACCGTCGCCGAAGGTCAGGAACGGCTCGAACACGGTCTTGATCGAGGCGATGTTGGCGGCAATCGTCTCGGCGGTCATCAGCTTGCGGGCTTCGTCCTTGAAGCTGGGATCGCCGACCTTGCCGGTGCCGCCGCCCATCAGGACGATCGGCTTGTGGCCCGATTGCTGGAGGCGGCGGAGCAGCATGATCTGGACGAGACTGCCGACATGCAGCGACGGCGCGGTGGGATCGAAGCCGATATAAGCGGGCACGATCTGCTTTGCGGCGAGCGCATCGAGTGCGGCGGCGTCAGTCACCTGGTGGATGTAGCCGCGCGACGAGAGCAAGCGGAGCAGATCGGATTTGTATTCGGTCATGGTGAGGGGTGTGTAGCGAAGGCGATTGGCTGCGTCATCCCTGCGCTGCGGCGCGGGAAAATAGACCGAATCGGGAGACCGGGCCGCTGGCGATTCGCCGACGCGCTCATGGCCGAGACGCGCGAATGTTCCCAATGTTCGCACTGACCAAGGGGCCAGCCGGGAGAGGCGGGAGCGGCGCCTATATCCGCCTCGCGAGCAAGAAGCTGGACTGTTTCAAAGAGCGACCGGCAATGCCCGTAGCTCAGCCCAAGCAGCCGAAATCCTACATTGCAAGGATTTAGCGATAGGGCGGGTGGTGGAGCCCTTTGGGGCTGAGCGTGAAGATTTCGTGCCCATCCTCGGTGATGCCGATCGAGTGCTCGAACTGCGCCGAAAGCGTGCGATCGCGCGTCACGGCGGTCCATTCGTCGTCGAGGATCTTGATGCCCGGCTTGCCGATATTGATCATCGGCTCGATCGTGAAGATCATGCCGGGGCGAAGCTCGGGGCCGGTGCCAGGGCGGCCATAATGATAGACGTCGGGCTCGTCATGATAGACCAGGCCGACGCCATGGCCGACGAAATCGCGGACGACGCCGTAACGATGCTTCTCGGCATGGCGCTGGATCGCATGGCCGATGTCGCCGAGAAGATTGCCGGGGCGCGCCTGCTCGATGCCGAGCATCATGCATTCATAAGTGACGTCGACCAGCCGCCGCGCCTTGATCGGGACTTCGCCAACCAGAAACATGCGGCTGGTATCGCCATGCCAGCCATCGACCACGGCAGTCAGGTCGATATTGAGGATATCACCTTCCGCCAGAACCTTGCTGCCGGGGATGCCGTGGCAAACGACGTGATTGACCGAAATGCAGGTGGCGTGGGCATAGCCCTTGTAACCGACGTTGATCGGGACGGCGCCTGCGGCCTCGATCGCGGCGCGCGCGAAATCGTCCAGTTCGCCGGTGCTGACGCCCGGAACGACGAGCGGGGCGAGGGCGTCGAGCGTCTCCGCGGCGATCCTGCCGGCGTGGCGCATCCCTGCGAAAGCGTCTGCGCCGTAGAGCTTGATGGCGCCGGTGCGCTGGCGGGGCGTGTTCGCTGTGACGTCTTGATAGGTGGCCATCGGCGCCAGATAGGTTGTTCGGGCGGGATTTTCCATTGCCCGCGGATCGCGAGGCGGCGTTGGCAGGATGGCGGCGCAGGGCTAGGCACGTTCGATGCAGCTTTTCCCGCATCCCGCGTCTCCGCCAGTCGCTGTCAGTTCGGTCACGGTTTCGGGCAAGGTTCGTCGTGGCATAATCGAACTGGTCTATCGGGTCGTCGGGGATGTGCTGATGGCACCGGCTGGCGATCCGGTGCGGGCGGCGGATTTGTGGCGGCACACCTGCTTCGAGCTGTTCGTGAAGCCGGTCGAGGGGCCGGAATATTACGAGTTCAACTTCTCACCATCGACGGCATGGGCCGCTTATCGCTTTGAGGGATACCGGGCGGGCATGGCCGATCTCGAAATCCCCGTCCCGGCTATCGAGCGGCTTGAGGATGGCGTGCGCGTGCGAGTCGATCTGAGCGGCCTGCCTGCCGGGAGATGGCATGCCGGGATCAGCGCGGTGATCGAAGAGGCGGGCGGCATCCGATCCTATTGGGCGCTTGCGCATGGCGATGGGCGCCCTGATTTCCATCATGACGCCGGGTTCGCCCTCGAAATTTGAATTGAGGCTCCGCGCCAGCCGCCTCAGGCAGGGCCAGAATGACCCGGTGAGGCCGGTGTCGTATAATCGGTGAGCGCCTTCGGAAAGGGGACCAGCGCCGCGGCAAGTGCAGTCGACATGGCCAGGCCATCTTCGACGAAGCCGGTCGACGCCTGGCCGTGCTGGTCCATTGCCTGCATCCTGGCAGTGAAGGTGAGGTATGATGCGAGGATCGCCGTTCCCCCGGCGATCGCGGCAGCTGCGAAGCGATGCTGGCGCGGCGCCATCGCCATGCCTGCAAAGGCGGCGTTGAAGCTGCGGATGATCACCGCGGGGGTAATGATCCTGTCCGGCGCGGTCTTTTGCTTGTCGCCGGCAATTTCATACGCGGCGACGGCGGTTGCGCCCAGCGATACGAGCGGATGGGCCAGGAATTTGGGAGCACCGTTATCGGCGGGCAGCTGCCCGGTGCGCGCCGCGTTTGCAACGACTGCAAGAGGCGTCATGGCGCGGGCACCGGCGGCGATGCCCATCAGGATGGATCGGATCATGTTGGGGGTAACGGGTGGGATGGGGTTTGGTGCCCAATCATCATCGCCCTCACCCTTCCGGCGCTTCGCACTTCCCTCTCCCGACGGGAGAGGGAAGGGCTCGCGAGGCGAAGGCGAGTGGGAAGGGTGAGGGCGAGAGGGCTTGCGTCCTTTCACAACTCCCGGCACCTCACCCTCATGAAATTCGGTATCGACCGGCTGCTCGCCGACCCCGCGCTTCTCGACCAGCTCAAGGGCCAGCGCGTCGCCCTGCTCGCGCATCCCGCTTCGGTGACGGCCGATCTCACCCATTCGGTGGATGCGCTGATCTCGGCGGGGCTGAAGGTCTCGGCGATGTTCGGGCCGCAGCATGGCGTGCGCGGCGATTTGCAGGACAACATGATGGAGTCGCCCGACTTTACCGATCCGACCTACGGCATGCCGGTGTTCAGCCTGTATGGCGAAGTGCGGCGGCCGACCGGGCAATCGATGGGGACGTTCGACACGATCCTGATCGACCTTCAGGACGTCGGCTGCCGGATCTACACCTTCGTGACGACTTTGCTCTACGTGCTGGAGGCGGCAGCGCAGCATAAGAAGAGCGTGTGGGTGCTCGACCGGCCCAATCCGGCGGGGCGGCCGATCGAGGGGCTGACATTGCTGCCGGGCTGGGAGAGCTTCGTCGGCGCCGGTCCGATGCCGATGCGGCACGGGATGACGCTGGGCGAGATGGGGCATTGGTTCATCGCACATTTCGGGCTCGATGTGGACTATCGCGTGGTCGAGATGGAGGGCTGGGAGCCTGAGGCGGGGCCGGGTTTCGGCTGGCCGCAGGATCGCGTGTGGATCAATCCGAGCCCCAATGCCGCCAACGTCAACATGGCGCGGGCTTATGCCGGCACGGTGATGCTCGAGGGGACCAACCTCTCCGAGGGACGCGGGACGACGCGACCGCTGGAGCTGTTCGGCGCCCCCGACATTGCGGCGCGCGAGGTGATTGCCGAGATGCTGCGCCTTGCGCCCAAGTGGCTCAGCGGCTGCACGCTGCGCGACATCTGGTTTCAGCCGACCTTCCACAAGCATGTCGGCCAGCTTTGCTCGGGCGTGTTCATCCATGCCGAGGGCGCGGCCTATGACGATGTCACGTTCCAGCCTTGGCGGCTGCAGGCACTTGGCTTCAAGGCGATCCGGCGGCTTTATCCGAATTACGACCTGTGGCGCGATTTCCCGTATGAATATGAGTTCGGCAAGCTGGCGATCGATGTGATCAATGGCGGGCCCGGGCTGCGCGAATGGGTCGACGATGCGGCGGCCGAGGCGGGGGACCTGGACGCGCTGACATTGCCGGATGAGGCGGCGTGGGAAGCAGTGCGCGCGCGCCATTTGCTGTATTGAATGAAAGCGCTTAGCTGACACGCGATGCTGGCGGGGCTGATCTTTGCTGTCGAGGAAGCGAGCGACCGGCCGGGCACGCTCGTCGCGACGCTGCCGTTCGGCGGCATGACGCTGCTCGAATATCAGGTGCGGCTGCTGGCCGGCGCGGGCGCGGAGAAGGTGCTGATCGCAGTCGGCAAGATGACGCCGGCTTTGCTTACGGCAGTCAATCGCGCGACCAAGCGCCATCCGATCGTCGAAGTCGTCCGCTCGGCCGAGGAGGCGGGCGAGAAGTTCGAGCATGGCTCGCGCGTGCTGGTGATCGCGGACGGGCTGGTGACCACTGATCCAGTGATGGACCGGATGGCGGCGGAGGGCGGCGAGGCATTGCTCGTCACCGACGACGCCGAATCGCCTGCTGCGATCGAGCGGCTCGACATGCGCGACAGCTGGGCGGGGATCGCGCGCATCTCGGTCGCGCAGCTCGGCCAGATCGCGCAAATGCCCGAGGATTACGATTTCCAATCGGCGCTGCTCCGCGTCGCGGCGCAATCCAATGCCGAGCATATCCCGATCACCGCGGGCTGGCTGCGCGGTGGCCATTCGGTCGAGCGCAGTGCCGAGGGACTGGCCGCGCGCAATACCGGCGTGCTCGCGGCGCTGACCGAGCGGCGCGTCGATTGGGCCGACCGCTGGGTCTTCACGCGGATCGCGCGCGCCGTGCTACCCGAACTTGTCGGGCGCAACGTGCCGGGCTGGGCATTGATGATCGCGGCGGCGGCGGTCTCGCTGCTCTCGCTAATGGCGATCGGCATGGAATGGGAAGGCGCCGGACTGGTCGGCTCGCTGGTGGCCGCCGCGGCGCTGGCGACGGCATCGGCGATGGCGGCACTGCGCGGCGAGGACCTGCGGGCGCGAGCGCTGGAATGGGCGATCCTAGCGTTGTTCGGCGCGGTCGTATTGCTCTTGGGCTGGGTCGAGCGTGCCATATTGTTCAGCTGGACGCCGATGGTGTTCGCGGCATTCGGGCTGGGCGCGCAGATACTGATCGAGCGCGTGCAGGTTCGCTACCGGCGCTGGTGGGCGAGCCCTTCGGCGCATCTGCTGCTGCTCACGCCTTTCGCACTGGCCGGATTCACCGGATATGGATTGGCCGGAATCGCGGTCTATGCGTTTGCGACTTTGGCGGCGGCGATCGAGGCCACGCGTGAAAAAAGCTTAGTCTCCTCTTAAGGACACTTCCGCTAGGGTCGAGTGGATGTCGGATACCCCCACCGAAGCGCGCGATGGCTCCACCATTGGCGCAGGCAAATTGCTCGCGCGCGCGGCTGCTGCCGAAGTGCGCGCGTATCGCGGGCTGAATGTGGCCATCGACGATTTCTTTCTGCCCGAGGATGCTCGCCTCGACGAGCGCACGCGTTCGGGGCTGTCGACGCTGCTGCGCGGACTGGTCGAGACGGTCGAGGGCGAAGTGCGCGAGCATGCCGTGCGGCTGCTTCATGGGCGTGGCGAATCGGCGCTTGTGGTGGCGCTCAACGATCCGAGCTCGATCCTGGCGCGGCTTTGGCAATCGGGGCTGCTGCGCGATCAGGATCTGATGGCTGAACTGGTCTCGCGGGTTCGCCAGGAATTGATGGGCCAGGCGTTGCCGATGCATGCGCCGGACGATCCGGAGCGGCCGAGCCTGATCAATCGCTTCGTCCAGCATCCCGATCGCGTGGTCGCGGCGGGGGCAATGGCGGTTTTGATCGCCGAGAGCCGAAGGCGGGGCAGTCCCGATGCGGGACAGCTTACGCGGACCGATTTGCCCGCCGAATTGCATCACCGGCTGGTGTGGTGGGTCGCTGCCGCCTTGCGCGAACGCGTCGGCGAGAGCGGCGATGCGCTCGATCGGGCGCTGAGCGAATCGGCGCAGCGCAGCCTTGCCGCCTATGATGAGAGCGACCGGCTGGAGGCGACGGCGATGCGCTTTGCCGCGGCGATCGATGCGCAGCCGCAGGAACTGCCGGGGCTGCTGGTCGAATCGCTCGCCGACCGGCGGATCGTGCTGTTCATCGCGTTGCTCGGCCATGCGCTGGGCGTGCCCTATGCCCTGGGGCGCGACATCGTGCTCGATTCGGCTGCCGATCGGCTGTGGCTGGCGCTGCGCGCGCTCGATCTGGGCCGCGAGTCGGTGGCGCAGATCGGCTATGCGCTGTGCGAAGCCGATCCGCGGCGCGATCTCGAAGCCTTTGCCGATACGCTGGAGGCAATCACCGCAGTCGGCGCGCAGGCGGCGCGCGAGGCGCTGGCGCCGCTCAAGCTGCATCCCGATTACCGCGCAGCCGTGGTTGCGCTCGAGCGTTCGGCAAAGCCCGAATGAATGCGATCGAACTCTTCGATGCCGCTGGCGATCGGCCGGCTGGACGGGGAGGGGCGGCTGCTCGACGCCGAATCGCGGCTGTTCGAGCTGAACGACCGCGCGGGCGGAACGATCGGCGCGCCGCTGGCGGTGCCGCAGATCGCGACGCTGGCACGGCTGGCGCAGCGGCTGGGGATCGCGATTTCGCGCAACGTGATCGCGGCAGACGGCGAGGATGACCTGGAGCTCTGGGTGCGCGCCGAGCCGCAGGATGGCGGCGTACGGCTGGAAGTCAGCGGCTGGCGGCCGCGGCCGGGCTGGCGGGCGGTGGCAAGCGAGCCCGATCGCGACGGCGATTTCTTCCGCTCGGCGGCGGACTGGCTGTGGGAAACCGATGCTTCGCTGCGCATCACCTTCCTCTCGATCGAGGCGGGCGCACGCTATGGCTTCGATACCTCCTCGATGCTCGGACAGCCGCTCACTCGGCTGTTCAGCCTCGAACAGGATGAGAGCGGCAATCTGCCGATCCTAAGCGCAGTCGCCGCGCAGGCACGGTTCGATGGGCAGAAGGCCGAGATTCGCGGGACCGGGCGGATGGTGCGGCTCGATGCGACGCCGCGTGCCGATCCGGGCGGGCGCTTTGCCGGGTTCGTCGGCGCGGCGCACATGCTCGATACCGGCCCGGCGCGGCCGACGGTGGATGTGCCGCTGCCCGCGCCTGCGGCACCCTTTGGCGGCTTTCCCGACTCGTTCAGCCAGCGGCTCGACCGGGCGTTGCGCACGCCGCTCAGCACGATCATCGCCAATGCCGACAGCATCAGCGCGCAGACCGAAGGGCCGCTCAAGCCCGATTACGCCGAATATGCCGGAGATATCGCCAGCGCCGGGCGGCATTTGCTCGGGCTGGTCGACGATCTGGTAGATCTGCAGGCGATCGAGCGCGACGACTTTCGGATCGAGCCTGAAAATATCGACTTCGCCGATGTCGCGCGGCGTGCGGCCGGGCTCCTCGCGGTGCGCGCGGCCGAAGGCGAAGTGCGGATCGATCGGCCTGCGGCCTATGAGATACTGCCGGTTACCGGGGAATTCCGGCGGGCGCTGCAGGTGCTGGTCAATCTGATCGGCAATGCGGTGCGCTATTCGCCGGCGGGCGGGCAGGTGTGGATACGGTTGGAGAAGGACGAGACGTGCGCGCACGTGATCGTCGCCGATCAGGGCAAGGGAATCGCGCTGGAGGATCAGGCGCGGATTTTCGAAAAATTCGGACGCGTCGATCCAAGCGAGCCGGGTGGCTCGGGACTGGGGCTCTATATAGCCCGGCGGCTGGCCCGGGCGATGGGGGGCGACCTGACCGTCGATAGTGCGCCGGGACAGGGTGCGCGATTCGTGTTCTCGTTGCCGCTGCGGGCGTAGTTGTCACCAGCAGCAAGGCGCAGCCGCTTCGCTGGACAGATCCTATCCGGCCCCATAGCCTTCCGCCCGTAGAGACGGGGGAGGTGCAATGCTGACATTGCTGCTTCTGGCGGCCACGCCATCCGGCGCGCCGGCACAGACTGCTCCCGCCCGGCTCTGCTGGTTCGACGAGGGAGCAAGCAATCTTGCGCTCGAGGCCAAATTTGGTGCCAACGCGCAGGTGAAGGTTGCCGAGGCACAGCGCGCCAGGACGGCGCGGCTGAAAAAAGCGATGATCACCGAGGGCTGTGCGGCGATGCTGCGCGCGAAGCCAGCGGCTCCCCCTGGAACCGAATTGTACGATCTTGCGCCGGCAGTCGCCCGAATGACTGCCGCCAATGACGCGGGAACGGCAGGCAGCGAGCCGATCATCCTCAAGGTGGTGCCGGGCTCTGCGTGATCGGCAACGACCGGCCGACGGCTCCAGCCGACGCCGCGATATATGACGCGATCGCGAACCTGGTGTTCAAGGCGCGGGGATGCCGGCAGATCCTCGACGAGCGCTATGTGATCGGAGTCAATGAAGTTGCCAAGGTCGGGGGCGAGATCGGCGACCGTTATCTCGGCACGAAATTGCAGTGCACCCATGGGCTGCCGGATGCGATGACGCAGCTTCCCTGCATCGGCACCGGCCAGAGCTGGTCCTATGTCACGCCCAAGCCGAGCGAGCTTCGATGGTTCGTGTTCAAGGGTGTGGAAGGTGCGCGCGTGCGCATCACCATGGCACAGCCCGCGGGGGCGAACCCGTGTTCGCCGGCGTTTGAAAATCCGTAAGGGATTTATTCGCGTATCCGGCTGAAGCCGGTCGCGGCCTCGCTCAAGAGAGGGCCGCCTTATTCGATCGACTATGTGATCCCGTTCACGGGCATGTTCAGGTTCGAGGCGGCTTGCTTCGAAAGCGGTCTGGCAGGTCCCAAGGAGACCAGACTGGAGATCTCCATCGTAACGGTCAGCTGAGTCCGGCCACGACGAAAATCGGGCGCCCGCAATTTCCTGCGAGCGCCCAATTCAGATCAGCGGCGGCGGCAGACCGTTACGCGGCCCTGATGGCGGCGATGTTCGGTCCAGCAGACCCGGCCACGATTGTAGTTGCGGCCGCGATTATAGTGACGGCTGCGATTGTAGCGGCCGCGATCATAGCCGCGATTGTTGCGGCGGTCCCAGCGGCGATCGCCACGATTGCGCCAATCCTGCGCGCTGGCGGCAACCGACACGGTTAGCACGCTGCTGCTCGCGGAGGCAGCCGCAACCGGCGCGGCATTGGCGGCCGTGGCCGATCCGGCGATACCGGGAACTGCAAGCGCAGCGGCGGCAATCAGTTTCTTGAAGTGCATGTCGTCTCTCCTCTTTGGCTTCCTCACCCGCAAGCTGCCGACATTAGCCATGCGATTCGGTCGCTTTGCTGAATCGACTTGTTCTGCAATGTTCAGGTTCCGCCCCACGGAGAACCGACTTGTCCAAGATCCTTGCCCTTGCTGCCGCGCTTTCGACCGTCTCCCTTCCTGCGCTTGCCCAAACCGCGCCCGCCGCGCCGGCCAGCGCGACGGCCGCCAGCATCGAGGCGCTGACGCCCGAAATTACCGGCTATTTCGAAGCCTATATGAAGAGCGCGCACGTGCCCGGGCTGGTGTTCGGCGTGGTCAAGGACGGCAAATTGGTGCTGGTGCGCGGGCTGGGCGTCCAGGATGTCGAGGGCAAGCATCCGGTGACGGCCGACAGCCGCTTCCGCATCGCTTCGATGTCCAAGGCATTCACGGCGCTGGCGATCCTGAAGCTGCGCGATCAGGGCAAATTGTCGCTCGATGCGCCGGCCGAGCGCTACATTCCGGAGATGAAGGGCTGGCGCTATCCGACAAGCGACTCGCCGCGCATTCGGGTCGCCGACCTGCTGCATCACACTGCCGGGTTCGTAGAGGACAATCCTTG
Organism: Sphingomonas sp. AC522; assembly: GCF_979258125.1. Taxonomy (NCBI): domain Bacteria; kingdom Pseudomonadati; phylum Pseudomonadota; class Alphaproteobacteria; order Sphingomonadales; family Sphingomonadaceae; genus Sphingomonas; species Sphingomonas sp. AC522. The sequence continues at coordinate 2,662,773 of NZ_OZ409836.1, read as the reverse complement.
GGGTGATCGCCAGCAGCCGCTGAGCGATGCCGGTTTCACCGAGATGCTCAAGGCGGGCATGAATTTCGCGCAGGCCCCGGGCATCCGAATGGAATACTCGAATTATGGCTATGCGGCGCTCGGGAGGATCGTCTCGAACGTCTCGGGCACGCGCTACCAGGACTGGATCGGGCGCAATCTGATCGGCCCGCTGGGGATGGGATCGACCGGCTATGACGTGCTCGGCGGGCCGCAGGACACGCGGGCGCTCGGCTATCGCTGGCAGGACGAGGCCTGGGTACGCGAGCCCGACATGGCCGACGGCGCCTTCGGGGCGATGGGAGGGCTGCAGACCACGGCAAACGATTATTGGCGCTGGGTCTCGTTCCTGCTCTCCGCCTGGCCTGCGCGGGACGGAGCGGATGCGGGCGTGGTGAAGCGCGGCACCGTGCGCGAGATCGTGGAGGGCGCGAACTTTGCGGTGGCGCGCGATCGGCCGGCTGCGTTGGGTGCGCCGTGCCGGATGGCGGTAGCGTACGGGAAGGGCTGGAACGTGATCGAGGATTGCGACCTCGGCCGCATCCTCCAGCATGGCGGCGGCTATCCCGGCTATGGCTCGACGGTGATCCTGATGCCCGAGGCCGGGATCGGCATCTTCGCCTTCGCCAATCGCACCTATGCCGGACCGGCGCTGCCTGCGACGCAGGCGCTGATCGCGCTCCGCAAGGCCGGGCTGGCGCCGGCGCGCGCGCTGCCGGTGTCCGAGGGGCTGGCGGCCGCCTATGCGGCGGCGAAGGCGGCATGGCAGGCGGGCGACGCCGAGAAGGCGCCGCTGGCAGTCAATATGCTGCTCGACCGCGATGCCGCGCGGCGGAATGCCGATATCGCCAAGGCCAAGGCGACGGTCGGCAAATGCGCGATGGGCGAGGCGATCACGCCCATTTCGGCGATGGAAGGCATTTTCAGCTGGACTTGCGCCACGGGCAAAATCGCCGGCCGCGTCCAGCGCGCGCCGACGCCGGAACTCAGCCTGCAGGCGCTGAGCTTCCGGGCCGAGCCCTGATCATGGCGGCGGGGCGCAAGCTGCTGCTCCGCCGCTTCCCAACACTGTTGTTTAACCAAGACTATTTGCGGCGCCTCTATATTCTTGGCCGTGATCTCGTTACGCTCGCTTCGTGTTCGATCTTCTTCTCAGTCCCGATTACGCGCCCTTCGTCATCGCCTTTGTCGTGATGCTCGGAATCGGCGCGATCGAGGCATTCGGGCTGGGCTTCGGCGATCTTCACTTCGACGCCGATCTGGACGCCGATGGCGGGGGATCGCTACTCGATTGGCTCGGGCTGGGGCCGGGCCTGCCGATCCTGATCTGGCTGACCTCGCTGCTCGGCCTGTTCACCTTGAGCGGGTTCGCCGTGCAGCAGATCGCGACGGCGATGAGCGGTACCCCGCTGCACTGGGGGCTTGCCAGCCTGGCAGCGATCGTGCCGGCGATCATCCTCAATATTTTCGCCGCCGCGGGTCTCTCGCGCATCTTCCCGGCGTTCGAATCGACCGTGATCGACGCTGAGGAATTGCTGATGCGGCGTGGGGTGGTGCTCGAGGGCGCGGCGTCGCGCGGGCATCCGGCGCGGGCCAAGGTCGTCGATGATCATGGCCAGGCGCATTATGTGATGATCGAGCCGCATGACGATGACGAAGTCGTCGCACAGGGCGAAACCGCATTGCTGGTTCGCAAGCAGGGCCAGCTTTTCTTTGCGGTGCCCGATGCCAATTCAAGACTTGGGGCAATCTAGACAATGTTTTCAAACTCTGGGGAGGGTTTCGTGGCCGGACCGTTGCTGAATATCCTGATCTATGCCGGCATCGTGCTGGTCGCGCTGGTGGTCATCGGGATCATCCTGACGCGTCTCTATCGCCGCGCGACCAAGGATGTGGCACTGATCCGCACCGGATTCGGCGGCGAGAAGGTGGTGCTCAACGGCGGGATCATGGTCATCCCAGTGCTGCACGAACTGATGCAGGTGCGGCTGACGACGGTGAAGCTTGAGGTGTCCCGCCTCAACAAGGATGCGCTGATCACGCTCGACAAGCTCCGCGTCGATGTCGTCGGGCTGTTTCACATCAAGGTGAAGCCCGATGCCTCGTCGATCGCGGCCGCCGCCCAGACTTTGGGCGAGTCGGTCAACAGCCCGGATGCAGTGAAGTCGCTGCTTGACGGTAAGCTGGTCTCGGCCCTGCGCTCGGTGGCGGCGACGATGACGATGGAGCATCTCCACGCCAATCGCGCCGACTTTATCCAGAAGGTCCAGGAAGCGCTGATGACCGATCTGGACATGAACGGCTTCCAGCTCGAATCGGTCAGCATCACCCATTTCGACCAGACTGCGTTCGAGCATTTCAACGAGAATAATGCCTTCGATGCCGAAGGGCTGACGGTGCTCACGCGCACGATCGAGGAGCGCAAGAAAATCCGCAACGACATCGTTGCGACCAACCGCGTCGAGATCGAGCAGCGCAATCTGGATGCCAACAACCAGTCGCTGGCGATTGCGCAGGAGGCCGAGCAGGCGCGGCTGACGCAGGAGCAGACGCTGGCGGCACGGCGGGCGGAGCAGGCGACGGCGATTGCGACGGCCGAGGCCGAGCAGACGCGGCTTGCCGAGATCGCGCGGATCAATGCTGAGCAGGCGCAGACCGTCGCCCAGACCGAGGCCGACAAGGTGATCCAGACCGCGACCATCGCCCGCGACGGTGCGGTTCAGACTGCAACGATCGAACGCGACCGGACGATCGAGATCGCGCGCATCACCACCGCGGTGCAGACCGCGCAGAAGTCCGAAGAGGAATCGACGGCGACCGCCGCAGCCAACGAAGCGCGCGCGCTCGCCGTGCGCGCCGAGGAAAGCGTCCAGACCGCCAAGGCCACCGAAATCGCCAATCGCGACAAGAATGTCGCGGTCATCGCGGCTACGCAGCGCGCGCAGGAAGAGGCGGTCCAGATCACGGTTGCGGCAACGGCTGAGAAGGAGGCCGCCGAGGCCCGCGCGGCGGCGCTGCGCACCGAAGCCAATGCCGAGGCGGATGCCGAGAAGGCCCGCGCCGAGGGCCGTGCGGCGGCGTTCAAGGTCGATGCCGCGGGTCAGTCGGCGATCAACGAGGCGACCAATGTGCTCAACGACACGCAGACGGCGTTGCTCGTGCGCAAGGCGATGCTCGAGGCGCTGCCGGGGATCATCGCTGCGGCGAGCAAGCCGATGGAGCAGATCGACAAGATCTCGATCCTCGACGCGCGGGGGCTGCATGGTGATGCCGGGGCGCCCGACGGTGCCGCCGCGACCGGCAATTTGGCGGATTCAGCAGTAGCGGCGGCGATGCGTTACCGCGTCGGCGGTCCGCTGATCGATGCGCTGATGGCCGAGATCGGCATGTCCGGCGGCAATCTCAACGGGATATTGGCCGGGGCTGCAGCGCCTGCGGCTGCGCAACCCACGGGCGGAGAGCCGCCCGCCAAGGACTGATCCCTAAGGCCGGTCGCGCTCCGCATCGCGGCGTGCCTTGCGCTCAGCGCGGGTGGGCACGAGGCGGGCGCCGCCGATCAGGATCGCCCCGACGACTGCAAGCACGAGGCCGCGCCACAGCCAGACGCGCTGATCGATCATGCTGCTGCTCGCCGGCCAGCGGACGATGCCGAGGCCCTGGAGCATGAACAGCACGCCGAACAGAACGCCGAGCATACCGGCGAAGATCAGTATATTCTGGCGCATCGGTATTTCTCCTCCGCGCCAGATATAATCAGCGCTTGTCGACGCTCACATAATCGCGCTGCGTCGGGCCGGTGTAAAGCTGGCGCGGGCGGCCGATCTTCTGCTCGGGATCCGAGATCATTTCGTTCCACTGCGCGACCCAGCCGACGGTGCGGGCGAGAGCGAAGAGCGCAGTGAACATCGTGGTCGGGAAGCCAATCGCCGAGAGGATCACGCCCGAATAGAAATCGACGTTCGGGAAGAGCTTCTTCTCGACGAAATACGGGTCCTTGAGCGCCATTTCCTCAAGCTGAAGCGCGACTTCGAACACCGGATCGGTGACGTTGAGCTCCTTGAACACCTCGCGGACGGTCTTCTGCATGACGGTCGCGCGGGGATCGTAGTTCTTATACACGCGGTGGCCGAAGCCCATCAGGCGGAACGGATCGTTCTTGTCCTTGGCGCGGGCGATGAATTCCGGGATGCGATCGGGCGTTCCGATCTCGTGCAGCATGTTGAGCGCGGCTTCATTGGCGCCGCCATGCGCGGGCCCCCACAGGCACGCGATGCCCGCCGCGATGCACGCGAAGGGATTGGCGCCCGACGAACCGGCAAGGCGCACGGTCGAGGTCGAGGCGTTCTGCTCGTGATCGGCATGGAGGATGAAGATCCGGTCCAGCGCCTTTTCGACGACCGGGTTGACGACATATTCCTCGGCGGGAACGCCGAAGGTCATGCGCAGGAAATTGCCGGTGTAGGAGAGGTTGTTGTCGGGATAGAGGAACGGCTGGCCGACGCTGTACTTGTACGCCATCGCCGCAATCGTCGGCATCTTGGCGATCAGCCGGTGCGACGCGATCATGCGCTGCTTGGGATCGGTGATGTCGGTCGAATCGTGATAGAAGGCCGAAAGCGCGCCGGCGACGCCGCACATCACTGCCATCGGATGCGCATCGCGGCGGAACCCGCGATAGAAGGTCGCGAGCTGCTCGTGCAGCATGGTGTGGCGGGTGATCGTATTGGTGAAGTTGTTGAGCTCGTCCTGGCTCGGCAATTCGCCGTTGAGCAGCAGATAGCTGACCTCCATGAACGACGATTCCTCGGCGAGCTGGCCGATCGGATAGCCACGATGGAGGAGAACGCCTTCGTCACCGTCGATATAGGTCAGGCCGGATTCGCACGACGCGGTGGAGGTGAAGCCCGGATCATAAGTGAACATGCCGGTGTTGGCGTAGAGCTTGCGGATGTCGACGACGTCGGGGCCGGTGCTGCCCGCGAGGATCGGATATTCTACTTCTTTCCCCGGGACCTGCAGCTTGGCGGTGTCGCTCATATTGGTCGTCCTTGGTTGGCCGGCGCTCAGACCGGAACGTCAATTCGTGTTCTGCCCTAGCCGGGCAGGGGCATCTGGTCTGCGATGCGGCCCAGGCTTTCCTCGCGGCCCAGCAATGCCAGGACGTCGAAGATGCCCGGCGAGGTCTTTCGCCCAACGAGCGCCGCGCGCAATGGCTGCGCGGCCGCGCCGAGCTTCACTCCCGCATCTTCCGCAACGGTGCGTACCGCCGCTTCGAGCGCTTCCGTATCCCAGCTTTCGACCGCGTCAAGCGCCGCGTGCAGCCGGGCGAGACGGTCTCGCGCATCGCCTTCTAGCAGAGCTGCCGCATCTGGGTCCATTTCCAGTGGGCGAGTGCGAAATAGAAAGCCGGCATTCTCGGTCAACTCAAGGAGATTCGCGGCGCGCGGCTTCAATGCGGGCATGCTGCGGCGCAGAAGATCACGCTGCGATCCGCTGGTTTCGAAGGGCAGGCGGGCGGCAACCAGATCGGCCAGCACCGCGTCATTGGTCTGACGGATATAATGACCGTTCAGGTTCTCGAGCTTCTTTTGATCGAACCGGCTTGGTGATTTACCGACACCTGCGAGATTGAACCACTCGATCGCCTGTTCGCGGCTGATGATCTCGTCGTCGCCATGGCCCCAGCCGAGACGGAGCAGATAATTCGAGACCGCTTCAGGGAGCAGTCCCATCTCGTCGCGATAGGCATCGACGCCAAGCGCGCCGTGGCGCTTCGAGAGCTTGGCGCCATCCGAGCCGTGGATCAGCGGGATGTGCGCATAATGCGGCTCGGGCCAGCCCATTGCCCGGTAGATCGGCAGCTGGCGGAAGGCGTTGTTCAAGTGATCGTCGCCGCGGATGACATGCGTCACGCCCATGTCATGATCGTCGACGACCACCGCGAGCATATAGGTTGGGGTGCCGTCCGAGCGGAGCAGGACGAGATCGTCGATTTCGCTGTTCTGGACCGTCACTTCGCCCTGGACGAGATCCTGGATCGTGGTGGCGCCTTCGGTCGGCGCCTTGAGGCGGACCACGAAGGGTGCGTCGCTGTCATTGGCCCTGTCGCGCCAAGGCGAGCGGATGCGCAGCGGCTTCTTGGCGGCCTGCGCCTCCTCGCGCATCGCGGCGAGCTCGTCCTGAGTGAGGTAGCAGCGATAGGCCGCGCCCGCCTCGACCATCGCGTGCGCGACTGCGGCATGGCGATCGGCGCGGGCGAATTGATAGGTGACCTCGCCGTCCCAATCGAGCCCTAGCCAGGTCATGCCATCGAGGATCGCGTCGATCGCCGGCTGGGTGGAGCGCGCGCGATCGGTATCCTCGATGCGCAGCAGGAACTTGCCGCCGTGATGGCGCGCGAAGAGCAGGTTGAACAGCGCAGTGCGTGCGCCGCCGATGTGCAAATAGCCGGTGGGCGACGGCGCGAAGCGCGTCACGACCGATCTGGCGGTATCGTTAGTTGCGCTCAACCGCGCGTGCTCCCAGTCTCGAAAACCGATGGCCGACATCGCCACCGAGCGCGCCCCTAGCATGGGGCTTGGCTCCCTACAAATGGGAGTGCGGCGGCTGTTTCGCCAGTGCTGCGAAGGGCTTGAGTGCTGGCTGGAAGCCGAACGCGAGCAATTATTGCTGTGGCTGCCGGTGATGCTCGGCGCGGGGGTAGCGGCGTGGTTCGTACTTCCAGATGCGACGCGATGGGCCGGATTCATCACGGGCGCAGGGGCAGTGGCGCTGGCGGGCTTGGCGGCATCGGGAAGCAGCAGGGCGGCACGCGTGATTGCGATTGGCGCGCTGGCAGCTGCAATCGGGTGCGCGCTGATCTGGTGGCGGGCGGAGAGCGTGGCGGCGCCGGTGCTGGCGCGGCCTGCTGTGGTGATGCTGGAGGGGCAGGTCGAGCGCGTCGAGCGGCTCCCGGCGCGCGAGATGGTGCGAGTGACGCTCGATCTGACGCGGGCCGATCTGCCGCCGCGAGTGCGCGTCAATCTCGCGGAGGGCGATGTGCCCGCGGGGCTGGCGCGGGGTGCAACGGTCAGGCTGCGTGCGCGGCTGATGCCGCCGCCAGCGCCTTCGGTGCCCGGCGCGTATAATTTCGCGCGCGTCGCTTGGTTCTCGAAGCTGGGCGCGACCGGCAAGGGCTTTGCACCGGTGGAAATTGTGGAGCCAGGGGAGGAGGCCGGCGCCGACCTGCGCGCGCGCCTGTCCGCGCATATCCAGAGCAACATTGCCGGGAGCGCGGGCGGGATCGCCAGCGCGCTGGCGACGGGCGACCGCGGCGCGATCACCGAGGCGGATTCGCAAGCCATGCAGCGATCGGGGCTGGCGCATCTGCTTTCGGTTAGCGGGCTGCATGTCACTGCAGTCACTGCAGCGGCTATGCTTCTGGTGCTGCGGCTGTTGTCGCTCAGTCCGACATTGGCGCTGCGCTGGCGGCTGCCGCTGATCGCCGCGGGCGCCGGGGCGCTGGCGGCGATTGGCTATACATTGCTTACTGGATCGGACGTGCCGACGGTGCGATCGTGCGTGGCCTCGCTGTTGGTGCTGCTTGCGCTCAGCGTCGGCCGCGAGGCGCTGACGCTCCGGCTGGTGGCGGCAGGCGCGCTGATCGTGCTGCTGCTCTGGCCGGAGTCGCTTGCCGGACCGAGCTTCCAGCTGAGCTTCGCCGCGGTGACGGTCATCGTGGCGCTGCACGAGAGTCCGCGGATGCGGCGCTGGTTTTCGCGGCGCGAGGAGGGCTGGGGCAAGCGGCTGGGGCGCTTCATGGGCTCGCTGCTGCTCACCGGCATCGCAGTCGAGCTCGCGCTGATGCCGATCGGCATGTATCATTTTCACAAGCAGGGGATTTACGGCGCGCTTGCCAATATCGTCGCGATCCCGCTGACGACCTTCGTGACGATGCCGCTTGAGGCGCTGGCGCTGTTCCTCGATCTGGCCGGTCTCGGCGCGCCGGCGTGGTGGCTGACCGCCAAGTCGCTCGAATTCCTGCTGTGGCTGGCGCATGCCGCGTCCTCTGCGCCGGGCGCAGTAGCGGCGTTGCCCGCGATGCCTGACGGGGCATTTGCGCTGATGCTGGTGGGTGGGCTGTGGATGGCATTGTGGCGAACCCGCGCGCGCTGGGCCGGCGGGGTGCCGCTGGCGATCGGGGCGGTCTGGGCGCTAGTCACGCCGCCGCCAGATCTGCTGGTCACCGGCGACGGGCGGCACCTTGCGATCCGCATGGCCGATGGCGGGATGGCGCTGCTGCGCGACCGGGCGGGGGACTACACGCGATCGATGCTGGGCGAGAATAGCGGCGCGGATGACGAGCTGGCGCTGCTGGCGGAGGAGCCTAGTGCGCGATGCAGCCCGGATCTTTGCGTGATCGAGCATCGATCGGGTGCGCGGCGCTGGCAGGTGGCGGCGACGCGCAGCAACTATCTGGTGCCGTGGCGCGAGATGGTGAAGCTTTGCGCCGCCTCCGACGTGGTGGTGAGCGAGCGGCGGCTGCCACCGGGCTGTGTGCCGCGCTGGCTGAAGCTCGACCGCGAGGGGCTGGCGCGGACGGGCGGTGTGGCGATCGAGTTTGCAAGCGGGCGCGTGACGACAGTGCGGAGCGGCTCGTCGCATCCGTGGATTGACCCGCCGACCGTGCAGCCGCCATTTGAGCGGCAGAGGGAGAGATGATGCTTCGAACGATTCTGATGGCCGCCTCGCTGCTGGCCTCGCCTTGCGCATTCGCTCAGGCTGGCTGGGAGAAGCAGGTCGCTGAATGGAACCGGCCGACGGCGCCGTTCAAGATCGCGGACAATGTCTATTATGTCGGGACGGCGGGGCTATCGGCCTATCTGATCACCGATCCCGCGGGGCATGTGCTGATCGATGGCGCAGTGCCGCAAAGCCCCAAGCAGATCGCGGCGAATATCGAGGCGCTCGGCTTCCGGCTCAAAGACGTGCGCTACCTGCTGATCAACCACGCGCATTTCGATCACGCCGGAGGGCTGGCGGAGCTCAAGCGGCGGACCGGCGCGCAACTGCTTGCCAGCGCAGGCGACAAGCCAGGGCTCGAGCAGGGCAAGACGCTTGGGCGCACCGATTTGCCGCCCTTTCCGGCGGTAAAGGTCGATCGCGTGATCGCCGATGGTGAGCATATCCGGCTGGGCGGGACCGACCTGGTGACGTGGCTCACTCCAGGCCATACCCAGGGCTGCACGAGCTGGACGATGCGCAGTGGCGGGCTCGACTTGATCTTCGCCTGCAGCATCACCGTGGCGGGGCAACCGCTGAAGCCGGGGCAAGGCTATGATACGGCGGCCAGCGACTTCCGGGCGACGTTTGCCAAATTGAAGACGCTCAAGGCCGATATCTTCCTCAACTTCCATCCCGAGGGGTTCAGCATGGAGGCGAAGCGGCAGCGGCTAGTGGCGGGCGATGCGCGGGCGTTCGTCGATTCGGGCGAGCTGCAGCGCCGCGTTGCGGCGGCCGCGGCGGCGTTCGAGGCGGAACTGGCCAAGCAGAGCAAATGACTGTGTCCGGACAAGGTTTTGCTTTTCATGACCGGCGGCGCGTGGCTGATTGAGGCCATGACGAGCAAGAAGAGCGAGACCATCGAGGTTCGGCTGCCATTCGCGACGAAGCAGGCTTTTGCCGAACGGTGCCGGATCGAGGGCATCACCGTGAGCGCCGCGGTGCGCGGGTTTGTCGATGCGCGGTTGGCGCGGCGGCCTTCGCCGCTGGTCCCGCTGGCGGTTTTGGCGGCAATCGTGGCGGTAGCGATCGTAACTCCGGTGGCTTCGGCGCCGGACTTTTCCGCGGGGTTCGAAGCGCTGGACCGCAATCGCGATGGGGTGTTGGTCCAGGCGGAACTGGCCGGGGAGACCTCCGATTGCACGCTGGCGCTACCCTTGCGGCGGGAGCGCTGGGCTGGCGGAGCGCGGCACTTCGCCGTCTGCCAGCACCGTCCGCACTTCGCGGCGCTGGATCGGGACCATGACGGACTGGCGAACCGGGCGGAATATACCGCGGACCGGAAGGCATTTTATCGCCGGGGATATGCAGCGCTGGACCGCGATGGCGACGGCAGCTTGGATGCGGCCGAATATGCCAGTGCGATGAAGACCCGCTTCCTCGATCCTGCTCCGAAGCTCGCCTCGTTTGTAGAGCTCGACCGCAACCGCGACGGGCAGGTTAGCTGGAACGAATATCTGCGCTGAGGGCGGCCGCCGGAACCGCCGCCCGCCAGCGGATCAGTAGCGCCGCAGCAGACCAGCGAGCTTGCCCTGCACGCGCACCTGATCGGGGCGATAACGCTGCGGGTTATAGTCGCGATTGGCGGGGTCGAGACGGATCATCGCGCCTTCCTTCCGGAAATATTTCAGCGTCGCCTCGGCATCGTCGATCAGCGCCACGACGATTTCGCCGTCACGCGCAGTCTCGGCGCGGCGGATCAGCGCGTAGTCGCCATCGAGGATGCCGGCCTCGACCATGGAATCGCCGGCAACTTCAAGGGCATAATGCTCGCCCGAGCCGAGCAAAGCCGCGGGGACGGGGAGCATCGTCGCGCCTTCCAGCGCCTCGATCGGAGTGCCCGCGGCGATGCGGCCGTGAAGGGGAATCTCGACCACGTCGTTTGCCGGAACGGGAGGCGTGGAAGATGCGGACGCCGATGTCTGCACCGGTGCCACGGCCGCCTTCCCGGTTGCGCCACCGCGCTCGGGAGTCTTGAGAACCTCAAGTGCGCGCGCGCGATTGGGCAGGCGGCGGATAAACTCGCGTTCCTCGAGCGCCGATATCAGCCGGTGCACGCCCGACTTGGATTTGAGGTCGAGCGCCTCCTTCATTTCCTCGAACGAAGGCGAGACTCCGGTCTCGGCGAGGCGGTCGGCAATGAAGCAGATCAGCTCGTGCTGCTTGCGCGTGAGCATCCGAATTCTCCCGTCTAGAACAGACTGGGAACGTTTATGCAATGTTCCGCGTCCCTGTCAAGCGAGATCAAGGATTTCCACCGAGTCGCCGATTTTCGCCGCCGGAGCATGCGGCGCGCGGACGATCAGACAGGCGGCGCGCGCAAGCGTTCGCAACATCGAACTGTCCTGGATCGTCGAGGCGAACGCCTGGCCATCGCGCAATTCGGCGCGCAGATAGTCGCTGCGGTGATCGTTTGCAGGGAGCGGCTCGCCCAGCGTGACGGTGCGGGTTTGGGGCTGTGGATGCGCGGCGCCGGAGAGATAAGCGATTAGCGGGCGGACGAAGAGCAGGGTGGTGACGAAGGCGGAGACGGGGTTTCCGGGCAGGCCGACCAGCAGGGCGTCACCCAGCCGCCCGGCCATCATCGGTTTGCCGGGGCGCAGCGCAATCCGCCAGAAATCGATAGTGCCGCCCGCCGCCTCCAGCGCGGGCCGGACGAGATCGTGATCGCCGACCGATGCGCCGCCGCTGGTGACCAGCAGATCGGCGCGCACGGCGCGGAAGGCGGCTTCGAGCGCGTGCTGGCGATCGGGGAGGATGCCGAGATCGATGATCTCGACGGGCAGGCCGGCGAGCTGCGATGCGAGCATCAGCCGGTTGGTTTCGGGAAGCTGGTCCTGAGCGAGCGGTGTGCCGGGCGCGACCAGCTCGTCGCCCGTTGCGGCAATGGCGACGCGGACCTTGCGGCGGACGGCAAGGGTGCCGTACCCGGCCACGCCGGCAAGCGCGACGCGGGCGGGGGTGAGGCGCTCGCCGGTGCGGATCAGCGTGTCGCCCGTGGTGAAGTCCAAGCCTTGCCGGCGAACATTGCGGCCGAATATGGCGGGGCCGTCGCCAGCGAGCGACAGTTGCGCGCCGTCCCGCGCCGCCTCTTCCTGGACCATGACCGTATCGGCGCCCGCGGGCATGACCGCGCCGGTGAAGATGCGGACGGCCTGACCCGGCTCGACCTGGCCCGCAAAGGCCCGGCCGGCGGCGCTTTCGCCGATCACGCGCCATGGTCCGGGCAGGTCGGCGTGGCGGATGGCGTAGCCGTCCATCGCCGAGAGATTGGCGGCGGGCTGGGTGCGGAGTGCGGCGATATCCTCGGCGGCCCAGCGGCCTGCGGTTTCGGCGAGGGGGATGCGCTCGATCGGGAGCGCGGGTGCGAGCGCGAAGAGGCGCTGTTGCGCTTCGGCTACGGGAAGGAGGGCGGGCATCACGCTCGATTAGGGGAGGGTGGCGATAGACGAAAGGGGTGGCTTGCGCGCTGGACGTCGGGCTCGGATGCGCGGCGAAGCGGCGCGAGCATCGTCGGAGCTGGACTGGCCTTCAATTGAGTCGCTAGCGCTCGGCTTTTCCTAGCGTGCCACTGGCCCGCCAGGCGCTCGCGATAATCGCCACCATCAGCATCATCGATCCGAAGCCGATGGCTATCTGCACGGCGATTATGAGAAGTGCCTCCCACCCCTCTTGTGCACCATGGATGTCAGGCGACGCCTTGTTCACTACGCCGATCGCGTAGTTCGCTCCGATGAGCATCCAGCGATGTCCGCGGGTGCCGGAGAGGATCTGCAGGGGTGAGACAATTGTCCGGGTCGTGGCCTGTGCAAGAGGCCATGCTGACAGCAGCGCCGAGAGCGGAATGCCCGCCATCATAAGCAGGACGAGGACGATCACCCAGCCGCCGCGATAGTCAGCTGCCATGGCCGCAAGCAACAGGCTTGCTGGAAGCAATATGGGCAGCAACCCGATCACAAACGGCGCCAGAAAGCGGAAAAAGGCAGCAATCGATAGCCCGCGATCCGCAAGCCGCAGCGTGCTGACGAATATGGCAATCACGCCGAACGTCATCTCAGCCGCGAAAAGCAGTCCGTCCGCAGTAGAAAGGGCCCGACCGGTCCACCACAGCGACAGCGCGTGTAAACCGCCGACCAAGTTGACAGCCAGGATTAGTGCCATGCCTTGCAGGGGCACCGTCCCCAATTCGGCGAAGAGAGTCTCGGTGAAGGTTCTGGCCTGGCGCATGGCGTGGCCTACCGATGGGTCTCCCCGTCCGCAACCGATCGCGCTTCCAATCTCGCAGCCAGTGCGAGGGCGGAGCGCCGACAATTGTGGGACACTGCGAAAACACGCGCCGCTCGGCCGGGCTAGTGCGTGCGTGTCGGCACCGCTTCACCGCTACGGAGCAGCGCGACGTCTCCCCGGCCGGTGCGGACGATCACTTCATCCTTGGTGACAACAATATCGTTGGGTTTGGCTGGAAGCGGGATGCGGCGGACGAGCCTCGGTGCGCGCAGGTCCACTTCCCAGAGCTCGCCCTTGTCCAGTCCGAGATGCTGTAGTCCTGACAGAATGTATAGATAGCCTCGCCAGCTGAAGCCGCCGATGACGTTTCCCCGGGCGAGCATCGTGCGCTGTGCGGATCCGGCGATGTAAAGCGCTCCTCCCCATTCGCCGGCATCTGTGCCGACCAGCCAACCGTCACGCCATCGCACAAGCAGGGTGACCTGCCCCCCGCCTTCGTTAGCCGGGATAACTGCCATGTGCGGGATGGGACCTGAGGGGGCGGGCAATATGACACGCCGCGCGCCCTCGCGTACGGTCGGCAGAGGCTCCAAGGGGGACGGCACTGACAGTGCCGGCTCTGTGATGTCTCCGCCCCCGCCGGATTGCTTGGCTCGACTACTTTGCGCACCGGCGGCGGAGACTGACGCAAATAATGCTATTGCCACGGGAACTAGCAGGAAGGCTCTCATTGAGGGAGCATCCTCGATCCGCAAAATGTCCACAAGAGCCGGTAGCGATCAAATAATCGAGCATTGTCGTGAGCGGTAATCTCGAGACTCCTCGGGGCCATCGAACTGATACCTGCAACCGAGTCCCCCGGAACAGGCGGCATTGTCGGTCTCGGCGCACTGCCCGGAGATCGTCGAGATATCTCTGCATTTGTAATTTGCGAAGCGGGACTCGTCGTGTGACTTATCCCGTCGCCATGCCGCGACTTGGGAGAGACAGATGATTTGGACCGTATTGGTTGCGGGCATGCTGCACGGGCAGGAAATTCCGCTGCGAAAGCATTATGGCAACCTTCTGTCCTGCGCCGCTTCCATCGAAGTGGCGATGGAGGCAGACGGCAAACCGGCTGCGGCTATCAAGGCTGCGGAAAAGCCATATATCGACGCCGCCAAACACCATCTGCCGACTGCCACGGACAAAGACATCGCGGAGGCAATCGCGAATGTTCGCTGGGGTTTCGAGCTCGTAGCCGGCAGCGCCGGAATGGATCGGGTAATTGCCGAACAGCGAAGCCATGTGGTTTCGTGCGAAAAGCAGATGGCGCTTTAGTCTGCCGATCGCTCCTCCGGCCCTGGAGCCAGTGCGAGAGCGAATAGCGCGCCGCCGGCTCCGATTATCCAGACCAGGATGCGGTCCATGAACCAAGCGTGTTCGGCGGTGTGCTGCCAGAAGATGACCATCCATAAAGGCGGGACGAGCATCGAGCCGAGCAGGGCCACGGCGCGCAGGCGGGTTGCGGGGTCCGGTTCGGTGCGGAGGCGGGTATAGGCCCAGCCGCCGGCCGCAATCGCCAGGAATAATGTGCCGAGAGCTAAGGTCTGCATGCCGGGCGTGAGCGATTCTAGCCCTGCCCATATGTGGTCGAAGAACTCATGCCATCCGACGGGCGTGTCGCGGCTTGAGACGCGGCTCAGGCCGGTTCTAAACAGGAATTGATGGCCTAGCTCGATCAACGCGGCCGGACCGAACGTGAGAGCGATCAGCGCCAGCTTAGCCAGTCCGGTGGCGGCAATCGCCGAGACATAGGCCAGCACCGAGCGGATGACGACCGTCGCGGTGTCGGCCTGGCGCGGCAGCGCAAGCGGCAGTGCGCCGATGACGATGGCCAGCCCCAGCGGCAGCCCGCCGGTGAGGAATTCGAATTGCATCGTCAGCGCCCCGAAAATCGCCGAGGCGGCGATAGCGGTGCGTCCTTTCAGCGGCGTGCTGGCCGACGCCCGCAGCAGGAAGAGCAGGAAGCCGGTCGGAATGAGGTCGGCGGGCCCGTGACCGAGCGATTGACCGAAGGATTCGAGCCCAAAGAAGCGGGAGAAGGCGAGAAATATCGCCAGCCAGGCGACGTGCTCCGCGATGCGCTGCCCTCGCGCCAAGCCTAGCAGCGCATATCCGATACCTGCGACCAGCGTCAGCGATAGCAGCAGCTTGTAGAAGCCACGCAGCCCGCTCACGCCGAGCGCCGGCAGCAACAGTCGCGCGACTATGGTGTGGGCGTGCAGATATTGGTGATAGTGTCGCGTCGGCGGCTCGATCTTGCCTGCAGCGAAGTCGGCAAGGACCCCGCAGGCATTGTCGGTATCCACCGGCACCGACAACGGGCTGACGGCCCGAAGCCGGTCAGGTGCGCGGTCATCCATCGTCTGAAACAGGATCAGGCAGTCATTATATTGATGCGTGCCGATTACGGTGTTGCCGTGCAGCCAGCTTGCCTGCGGATCGAGGGTCTTATCCGCGAAGGCAGCATTTATGGGGGCGGCGAGCGCCGCACGGCTGGTGCGCAGGCTCGAATGGGAAAGAGCGAGGAATGCCAGAAAGACGCCGAGGGCGAGGATTGCCGCGGTTAAGGCTGCCCAGATCAGGCCGCGCAGCACGCCGGTTTCCACGGCCGCGGTCTGCGGAGTCCTGGGATCGTCGCTGGCGGGCATCGCCATTGGACTAGCCGACCAGCCGCTTCATTTTGGTTAATAGGCTGTAAGGTTGAGGCGGAGGTGAGCGCTGGGGAGTCGATATTCTCAGACAATTGGGGTTTTCACGCCCGGATTTTTGGCTAAGCTTGATGGGCCGACGCGGTAGCATCCGCGCGGGATGGAGAGACGCGATGGCCTTTACGCGCCGGGACCTTGCAGTGGCTGCTATGGCGGCATCTTGCGCATTGGGCATAAAAGCGCTTGCGCAATCGCATGACAAGCTCGGCCCTGCGGTGTTCGACTGGGACAAGATGGCGGTCAAGACGACCGATGTCGGCGCGATCCGGAACCTGATCCGCCAGCCTACCGCAACGCTCGACGAGCTCGAGATGCATGTCACCACGCTCAATCCGGGGCTGTCGTCGCACCCGCCGCATACGCATCCCAATGAGGAATTGGTGATCATCCGCGAGGGGATTGTGGAAGTGCTTTCGGGGGGCGACTGGAAGCGGCTGGGGCCGGGATCGGTTATCTTCAATGCGAGCAATTCGCCGCATGCGCTGCGCAATGTCGGTGACACGCCAACGACTTATCATGTGATCAACTGGAAGACCCCCGCGACCCCCGCCAAATGAGGATGTAAGGATGGACCGCCGCTCGTTGCTCGCCGGAGGGACTTTTGCCGGAATTGCCGCGGGGCTGCCCGCCGAACTGCTCGCGCAGAGCGTCGCCTCGGGGAATGCGCCTTCTTCCGAGACGGCGCCTTCGGGGCCCGATCCGAGCGCCAAGCACCGGATCGACTTTGCGGCGATCGGGATGGACCATGCGCATATCTATGGGATGTGCGACGCGGTGATCCGCGGCGGGGGGACGCTCAAGCTCTATTTTTCGGCCGATCCCACGCAGATCGAGACGTTCGGCAAGCGCTATCCGGGGGCGAAGCTGGCGCGGAACGAGGAAGAGATCCTTGCCGACAAGACCGTCAAGCTGGTGCTGAGCGCTTCGATCCCCGATCTGCGCGCGCCGCTGGGCATCAGGGTGATGCGCGCGGGGAAGGATTATCTGGGCGACAAGCCGGCGATCACGACGCTGAAGCAGCTGGCGGATGTGCGGCGGGCGGTGAAGGAGACGCGGCGCAAGTTTGCGATCATGTATTCCGAGCGGCTCGAATCGCGGGCTTCGGTGCAGGCGGGCGCTCTGGTGGAGCAGGGCGCGATCGGCAAGGTGATCCAGACGGTCAACCTGGCGCCGCACCGCGTGGGGCAGGGGCGGCCGGACTGGTTCTGGGACCAGGCGCGCTATGGCGGCATCCTGACCGATATCGGCAGCCACCAAGCGGACCAGTTCCTGTTCTACACGCGCTCGACCAGCGCCAAGGTGGTGTCTTCGCAGACCGGCAATTTCGCGTGGCAGGACAAGCCCAAGTTCGAGGATTTCGGGGACATGGTCGCAACCGGCAATGGTGGGACGGGCTATATCCGAGTCGACTGGTTCACGCCGGCGGGGCTGCCGACCTGGGGAGACGGGCGGCTCTTCTTGCTCGGGACCGAAGGCTATATCGAGCTGCGCAAATACATCGATGTCGCCGGGCGGGCGGGGGGCAATCATCTGCTGATGGCCGACAAGAGCGGTGTCAAATATGTCGACTGCTCGAAGGTCAATTTACCGTTCGGGCCGCAATTGGTGACCGATGTGGTCGAGCGGACGAGCGTGGCGCAGGACCAGGCGCAGGCGCTGCTTGCCGCGGAACTGGTGCTGATCGCGCAGAAGAATGCCACGCGGCCGATGACGGCCTGAAGGGGAGCGCCCAGATGAATTTCACCCGCCGCAACGTCCTGAAGTCCGCCGCGGTCGCCGCGCCGATGATCGTGCCGGCCAGCGTGTTTGGACAGAACGCGCCGAGCAACCGCATCAATGTGGGCGCGATCGGGGTGGGGCGGATCAGCCGGATCCATGACATGAAGGAAGTCCACAAGCATGCCGATGCGCATATTGTTGCGGTGTGCGATGTCGATACGCGGCGGCTGGGGGCGGGGCAGCAGATGGTCGACGACCGCTATGCGGCGAGCACTGGCAAGAATTATTCGGGGACGCGGGGATATACCGATTATCGCGAGCTGCTGGCCGCGGAAGATATCGATGCGGTGCTGATCTCAACGCCCGATCACCAGCATGCGCCCCAGGCGGTTCATGCCGTGCGCGCGGGGAAGCACGTGTATCTCCAGAAGCCCGCTTCGCTGACGATCGCAGAAGGCCGCATTATGGCGGACGCAGTGAAGGCGAGCGGACGGGTGCTGCAGATCGGATCGCAGCAGCGTGCGCAATCGCCATGGCCGCAATTCCACCGCGCCTGCGAACTGGTGCGTAACGGACGGATCGGGAAATTGAAGCATGTCGAGGTCGGGTTGCCGGGCGACCCTTCGGGACCCGAGGCGCGGCCAATGCCAATCCCCTCGGCACTCAATTACGATGCCTGGCTGGGGACTACGCCAGAGGTTTATTATACCGAGACGCGGGTGCATCCGCAGAACAGCTTCGAGGATCGGCCCGGCTGGCTGCGCTGCGAGCAGTTCGGCGCCGGGATGATCACCGGCTGGGGTGCGCACCATATCGACGTGGCCCATTGGGGCATGGGGATGGAGCTTTCGGGGCCGGTCGAGATCTGGGGCACCGCGGAGTTTCCCAAGAGCGGGCTGTGGAACGTGCACGGGCCGTTCGAGACCCATGCACGCTATGCCAATGGCGTGACGATGAAGGTCTCGGGCGCGCTGCCCAACGGCGTGAAATTCATCGGCGACAAGGGCTGGATCTTCGTCACGCGGTCAGGCGCGGTGACGCCAAGCGATCCGGGCGGGCCGCAGATCGATCCGCTGCAGGCGAGCGATCCGAAGATTTTGACCAGCGTCATCGGGCCGAACGAAGTGCATCTCTACAAGGCGCCCGAGCAGCATCGGAACTGGCTAGACGCGATCCGAACTGGAGTGCCGGTGAGCGCCTCGGCCGAGGTCGGGCACCGCGGGTGCTCGACATGCCTGTTGCACTGGATCGCAATGAAGACCGGGCGGCGGTTGCGCTGGGATCCGAAGGCCGAGCAGTTCATCGGGGATGATGCGGCGAATGCGATGCTGAGCCGGCCGCAGCGGGAGCGGTGGGCGATTTAACTGACCGTCGCCAAAATTAGTCACTCCGGCCTTGTGTCGGGGTCCAGCGAGAGGTTTGGTCATGCGCTAGGAGCTCGCGCTTCATTGCTAGCGGTACGATGGATCCCGTGAACAAGTCCGGATGACGGTTAGAGTTGCTGGAGCGCTTCGATCAGGCGGTCTACATCGCCCTCAGTGTTGTAGTGGCACAGGCCCACGCGGAGCAGTCCGCCGGCTTCGTCGAGGCCGAGGCGGGCGGTGACTTCGACGGCGTAGAAACGGCCCGACCATGCGTAGATTTCGCGGGCGGCGAGGTGCTGGCAGATCGCGTCGGGGTGATGGCCTTCCATCGTGAAGGAGAAGGTGGGCACGCGGCCTTGCATCGTCGGCGGGCCCCAGAGCTTGAGGCCGGGGATTGTGGCGAGGCCGGCGAGGAGGCGGTCGCCGAGCGCATTTTCGTAGCGTGTCGCTCCCTCCATCGCGGCGATGAGGCGGGCGCGGCGGCTATTGGCCTGCGGGTCGATCTCGCCGCCCAGCCATTCGAGATATTCGATCGTGCCGAGCACTGCGGCCTGGCTTTCGAAGGAGGGCGTGCCGGTCTCGAAGCGGTGCGCGCCGTGGGTGCCGGCGGGGCGGACGTGATAGGCGCGGACTCGCTCCACCACATCGGCTTTGGCCCAGAGTACGCCCTGGTGCGGGCCGAAGAATTTGTAGGGGGAGCAGGCGAGGAAATCGCAGCCCAGCGCGGCGACATCGGTGACCAGGTGGGGGACCGACTGGACTGCGTCGACATAGACCAGGGCCTCCGAGTGTGCGCGGACGATTGCGATGGCTTCGGCGACAGGGTTGATCGTGCCGAGGGCATTGCTGGCCATGCCGAGGGCGACGAGGCGGGTGTTGGCCCGGAGAAGTCCGGCGAGTTCTTCGAGCTTCCAGCGGCCGGTTTCGGGGCTGAAATCGAGCCAGCGGACGGTGACGCCGCGGTCCTCGGCGGCGCGGAGCCAGGGGGAAACGTTAGCGTCGTGATCGAGGCGGGTGAGGACTATTTCGTCTCCATTTTGCCATTTGGCGGAGAGAGCGCGCGAGACGGCGAAGGTGAGCGACGTCATGTTCTGGCCGAATGCGATTTCGTGCGGCTGGCCGCCGAGCAGATCGGCCATTGCCTGGTGCGCTTCGGTGCTCAGGGCATCGGTCTCGATGGAAGTGCGGAAGGGGCCGCCCGAATTGGCGGTGCCGCTGGCGAGGTGGGCGACCATGCGATCGACTGCGTGGCGACAGATCTGGGTGCCGCCGGGGCCGTCGAGATAGACGCGGTCGTCCGAGAGTGCCGCGAACTGGCCGCGAACGGCGCTGATTGGAAAGTCCATGTGGGTGGCATAGAGCGGCTTCGCGCCGCGCAAAAGGGAGATGCTCGATGGCCATCCGCACCGGACTGATCGGCTATGGGCTCGGCGGGATGGCGTTCCATGCGCCGCTGATCGACGCGGTGCCCGAGCTGGAGCTGGCGGCGGTCGCGACTTCGCGGGAGGCGGAGGTGCATGCGCGCTATCCGGATGCCGCCGCGACCGATGCGGCGGCGCTGATCGGCGATCCGAGGATCGAGTTGGTGGCGATCTCGACGCCCAATGACAGCCATTTCCCGCTGGCGAAGGCTGCGCTCCTTGCGGGGAAGCATGTCGTGATCGACAAGCCTTTCACCAACAAGGTGGCCGAGGCGGAGGAGCTTGATGCGCTCGCCAAGGCGCGGGGGCTGGTGCTGTGCGCGTTTCACAATCGGCGCTGGGATGGCGACTTCCTCACCGTGCAGCGGGTGATCGAAAGCGGGCGACTGGGCGAGGTGATGCTGGCCGAGCTGCGCTGGGACCGGTTTCGGCCCGAAGTTACCGGTGCGTGGCGCGACAAGCCGGAGGTGGGATCGGGAATCCTTGCCGATCTGGGGCCGCATCTGATCGATCAGGCGCTGGTGCTGTTTGGCGTGCCCGAAGCGCTGATCGCGGACGTCGAGGTGCAGCGGCCAGGCGCAGTGACCGACGACTATTTCGAGATCGCGCTATTTTACGGGAAGCGCCGTATGGTCCTGTCGGCGGGGCGTCTGGTGGCGAAGTCGCGGCCGCGTTTTTCGCTGCATGGGATGGCGGGGAGCTTCGTAAAATACGGGCTAGATCCGCAGGAGCCGGTGATGAAGGCGGGCGGCAAGCCGGGGACGCATGTGGAGGATGCGGCCGATTATGGGGTCCTGACTGGCGGGGACGGGACGGTTGAGACAGTGCCGACCGATAAGGGGGATTATCGTGCGTTCTATTCGGGAGTGGGGGAAGCGATTGTTGCCGGTACACCGCCGCCGGTGAGTGCGGGGGATGCGATGCTCGGGCTGCGGATCATGGAGCTGGCCCGCCTTAGCTCGCGTGAAGGGCGGCGGGTTAGCCTGTAATGCTCTCGGATTAGTGGGCGCGATCGATCAGCCGAGCGGCGGCAAACCCGCCTTGAGCTCATCGAGCCACGGCCGCGCCACGCCGTCCGACGGCGCGCGCCAGTCGCCGCGGGGGCTGACCGATCCGCCGGCGGAGACCTTGGGGCTGTTGGGCAGCGCCGAGCGCTTGAACTGGCTGGTCTGGAAGAAGCGGAAGAGGAAGGTCTCGAGCCACTTCTGGATCGTCGCGAGATCATAGGCATTGCGCCCGTCCTCGGGGAAGCCGATCGGCCAGCGCCCCGCCTCTGCATCCTTCCACGCATGCCAGGCGAGGAAGGCGATCTTGGACGGCTTGAGGCCGTGGCGGATCACATAATGCAGGAAGAAATCGTGCAGCTCATAAGGGCCGATGCGGTCCTGCGTGCTCTGCATCTTGCCGCTGGCATCCGCGGGGACGAGCTCGGGCGAAATCTCGGTATCGAGGATCGCGCGGACGGTCTCAGCGGCTTCGCCTTCGAACTGGCCGGTGTCGAGCGTCCAGCGGATCAGATACTGGATCAGCGTCTTGGGGACGCCGGCATTGACGCCGTAATGGCTCATATGATCGCCGACGCCATAGGTGCACCAGCCAAGCGCCAATTCAGAGAGGTCGCCGGTGCCGACGACGAAACCTTCGCGCTGGTTGGCCAAGCGGAAGAGATAATCGGTGCGCAACCCGGCCTGAACGTTTTCGAAGGTGATGTCGTAAACCTTCTCGCCGCGCGCGAAGGGATGGTCCATTTCCTCCAGCATCTGGCGCGCGGTGGCGGTGATGTCGATTTCCTCGCCGGTGACGCCGAGCGCGTTCATTAGCTTCCAGGCGTTCGATTTGGTCGCATCGCCGGTCGCGAAGCCGGGCATGGTGAAGCCGAGAATGTCCGAGCGCGGGCGGCCGAGCCGGTCCATCGCCTTGGCCGCGACGATCAGTGCGTGGGTCGAATCCAAGCCACCCGAGACGCCGATGACGAGGTGCTTGGTGCCGGTGGATTCGATGCGCTTGCGCAGGCCCTCGACCTGGATGTTGAAGGCTTCGTAGCAATCCTCGGCGAGCTTGGCGGGGGTGTTGGGCACGAAGGGGAAGCGGCGCATCGTGCGCATCAGGCCGCGATCGGCGAAATCCGGCTTATGTTCGAAGGCGATGCGGCGGAAGCGGGTCTCGGGATGGCCATTGGCGGCGGCGCAATCGTTGAACGTGCCCATCCGCATCCGCTCGAGCCGGAGGCGTTCGAGGTCGACATCGGCGCAGACGATCTCGGTGGTCAGCTCGAAGCGCTCGGTTGCGGCGAGCAATTCGCCGAGTTCGTAGATCAGCCCTTCGCCGTCCCAGGCAAGGTCGGTCGTGCTCTCGCCTGGGCCCGAGGCCGAATAGAGATAGGCGGCGACGGCGCGGGCGGATTGCGACGCGCACAGCATCATCCGCTCGCGGCTCTTGCCGATGACGATGTTCGAGGCCGAGAGATTGGCCAGCACCAGTGCGCCCGCGAGCGCGCCATGCGTCGAGGGCGGCAGAGGCGCCCAATAATCCTCGCAGATTTCCATGTGGAAGACGAAATCGGGCAGGTCGCTGGCGGCGAAGATCAGGTCGGTGCCAAAGGGCGCGGTCTGGCCCGCCACTTCGATTTGGAGCCCGGTAAGCCCGGCACCGCTCGCGAACCAGCGCTTCTCATAATATTCGCGGTAATTGGGCAGATAGAGCTTGGGGACGACTCCAAGGATGCGCCCGCGCGCAATGGCGACCGCCGTATTATAAACGCGGCCGTTCCGCCGCAGCGCTGCGCCGACCAGCAGCACGGGCTTGAGATCCATGCTCGCCGCGACGATCGCCGCGATGCCCGCCTCGGTCGCGTCGAGGATCGTGTCCTGCAAGTGCAGATCGTCGATCGCATAGGATGTGACGTTGAGTTCGGGGAAGACCAGCAGGTCGGCGCCTATCGCATCGCCCTGCCTGGCCAGCGCGATCGTGCCCTCGGCATTGGTGGCTGGATCGCCTGCCGTAGCGATCGGGGTGCAGACGCCGGTGCGCAGCATTCCCTGGCGGTGAAGCGAGTAAAATGGATGGGTCACAGCGCCTCGTCCAGCATTTCCAGGGCTACGCGAATGCATTCGATGCGGACCGGCCCGCGGCCGATATCGCCGAAATGCTCTTCGCGATGTGCGGTCCGGCGGCCATCGCGCGCGCAGCCGAAATGAACAAGGCCGGGCTCGTCGCCGGGCGCGCCTGGGCCGGCAAAGCCAGTGACCGAGAGTGCAATCTGCGCGTTGCTCGCCCGGAGCGCGCCCTCAGCCATGGCGCGGGCGACGGCTTCGCTGACGGCGCCCGCACCCTCGATCAGATCGAGCGGTATGCCGAGCAGTTCGGACTTGGCCCCGTTGGTGTAGACGACGAAGCCGCGCTCGAAGGCATGCGACGCGCCTTCAACATCGGTGAGCAGAGATGCCAGCAGCCCGCCGGTGCAGCTTTCGGCAGTCGCGATGCTGAGTTCGCGGTCGCAGGCACGCTCAAGCAGCGCGCGAGCCGCGTCATCGACCTGGTCGGGCAATACGGGCGACAGCGTTTCGCTCATGGAACGTCCCTAATCGCTCGGCGGCGGCGGTGCCAGCCCGAGCATGTGAGGGAGAGCTAACGCGTTGTGCTGGCAGGGGTTGCCGAAATCAGACCTTGGCGGAGTAGATCATCCGGCCCGGCCCGAGGCGCTCGAACACCTTGGCAAGCTCGTGCTCGCCGACGGCAAAGCAGCCCTGGCTGCGGCCGAGCTTGCCGTGCTTGGCGATCATGTCGCTGTTCGCGTACCAGGCAGAATGGATCACGATGGCGCGGTCGAGCGCATTGTTGTTGGTCGGATCGAGCCCGATCAGCCGCTGCGAATCGCCGTGCTTGCCGACATAATAATCGGCGGTGAGGAAGGCGCCTTCAGAGGTCGCTTCGCTGTTCACCTGGTTCGAAAAGCGATGGAGCAGCCCGGTATGCTCGGGATCCGAGCCGATGCCGTGGGAGACGAGGAAGCTCTCGACTTCGCCGCGGCCGAGATGGACCAGATAGAGGCGCGGGAGATGCGAGGGTCTCGAGAAATCGGCGATGGCGATGCGATCGTGCGAGGGAACGCGCATCGATTGGCGATCGAGCGCGGCGATGGCGCGCTTGAAGAGTTCGGGACGGATGCCGAGCGGCGTGCGCGGGGCGGCCTTGGCCGCAGCGGGCGCCGCCGGGATCGGGGGCACATACGCCGGCACCGGAACCGTCGGCGCCAGCGCGCTCTGAACGCGCGAAACGCAACCCGAAACTGCAGCACCGCTGGCCATCACAAAGGCCGACCTCAACATCGTGCGACGCGTCTGCGCCGAATTCAGATTGTGCATCGTATTGATTTGCCCGCTACCAAATCCCCTGCCGACCTTATAACAGACTGTTCCCGCACCTTTTGCTGAACAACTGTCCCAAGTCCGACGCTTCGCCGCATCTCCTGCCCGGTTCATCCTTTTGATCGCGGATCGAGCCAGCAAACGTATGCCTGTCGATCTTTCGTCGTCGATGATTCGGCAACGGCACTAAATCAGGTTAATTTCGTTAAGGTATCGAAATCCGGGGCAGGCGCTTCGGGTGATGCTCTGGAGACTTCCCTCGATGCGTACCGGCTTGATTGCGGCCTTCTTGCTTGCCGGCGCCGCCCTGCTGCCGATCACGCCCGCCGCGGCCCAGGTGAGCGCGTCGGACACGATGCGGCCTTCGTCGGAGTCGCTCAAGCCGGGGCAATTCGTCTGGTATCCGCATTTCGAGAATGCGAGCATCGGCAGCCCGGTTTCGATCGTGGTGAGCCTGCCGCAGCAGCGTGCCTTCGTCTATCGCGGGGGGGAGTTGATCGCGGTGTCGACGGTTTCGACCGGCTCGGAAGGGCGCGAGACGCCGGTCGGCGAGTTCACCATTCTGCAGAAGAAGACCTTCCACCGCTCGAACCTCTATTCTAACGCGCCGATGCCTTACATGCAGCGGCTGACCTGGGACGGGATCGCGCTCCATGCCGGGCATCTGCCGGGCTATCCGGCCTCGCATGGCTGCATCCGGCTGCCCAAGGAATTCGCGCGCAAGCTTTATGACCTGACCGCGATGGGCGGGCAGGTGTCGGTGGTCGATGACTATATCGACGATCCGGCTGACAATCGCTTCTCCGAGCCCGCGCCCGTGCTGATCGGGGACGCCAACCGGCTGGGCGGGGATTCGTTCAACATGGTGACGATGAGCGGAGATCCGCCGAAGAGCCGGCCGGCATCGTGGGTGACGGGGCCGGCGCGCGAAGTGGTGCAGCCGATCCCGCCGGGGTTGCGCTAGGTCAAGCTTGCCGCGGCGATGCGCTCGATCGCGGCATCGAGCGTCGCCTCTTCCTTGACGAAGCAGAAGCGGACGACGCTAGTGACCGGATCCTGCGGATAGAAGGCGGAGACCGGGATCGCGGCGACGCCGGCTTCGATCAGCCGCTCGCAGAAGGCCACATCGTCGAGCGCGACGCCCGAGGCGGCGAGGTCCACCGATAGAAAATATGTCGCGGCGCTCGGCAGGGTGACCAGGCCCGCCGCTTTCAGCCCGGCTTGCAGCCGGTCACGCCCGGCCTGGAAGCGGTGGCGGGCGGCCTGGACCCATTCGTCCTGCGTCGTGAGACCTTCGGCGACTGCCCATTGCAGATTGGGCGGGGTCGTGAAGGTCAGGAACTGGTGCGCCTTGGCGAGTATGCGAGCGAGGGGCGGGGCGGCGCACATCCAACCGACCTTGAACCCAGTGAGCGCGAAGATCTTGCCGGCGCTGCCGATCTTTACGCTGCGCTCGCGCATGCCGGGGAAGCCGATCAGCGGGAGATGCCGGGCGCCGTCGTAGGTGACGTGCTCCCAGACTTCGTCGCAGATCGCGAGCAGATCGTGCGACACGCAGAAATCGGCGATCGCGGCGAGTTCGGCGGCGCTCGACATGGTTGCGCTGGGGTTGAGTGGGTTGTTGAGCAGCACTGCTTTGGTGCGGGCGGTCACTGCGGCCTCTAGCGCCGCCGGATCGACGCGCCATTCGGGCGGCCCGAGACGCACGAACACCGGCACGCCGCGCGCCTGGCGGATCAGCGGGGCATAGGCGTCGTAGAGCGGCGGGAAGCAGATCACTTCGTCGCCCGGCGCGACGATCGCGAAGATCGCGGCGGCGAGCGCTTCGGTCGCGCCCGAAGTCACAATCACTTCGTCGGCAGACAGGTTCAGCCCCTGGTGGCGGGCATAATGATCCGCGACGGCACGGCGCAGCTCCGGCAGGCCGGGCATGGGCGGATATTGGTTCGACTTTTCGAGCAGCGCATCGGCCGCGGCGCGGAGTACTGCCTCGGGGCCGCGGCCGTCGGCAAAGCCCTGGCCGAGATTGATCGCGCCGGTCTCTCGCGCGCGGGCCGACATGGCTTCGAAGATGGTGGTGCCCATGCCGGCATAAAGCGGGTTCATGCGCTCTTTTGCGCTTCCTGCGCGGCGGCTTGCAAGGCCACACGAAACCGCCGCATTAGCGAGCCGTTATAGTGACTCGCGTTACAAAGGACCGTCATGAGCCACACACCGCCCGTTCCCGAAGCCAATCAATCGCCTTATCCGATCGAAGAGGCGCCGCACGCGCATGACGAGGGCGGCGAAGCGTTGAAGGCCGCCCGCGAGCTTACCGAAGCGAAGGAGCGCCGCTCTGCCAACGCACGCCATCTCGGCATGGGCGCCGCGATCGGCATCGGTTCCGCCGCGATCGTCGCAGGCCTGCTTTACTGGCGCGGCGGCCGGCGCTGACAGGTTGAAGATCGCGGCCTGACTCGCCGCATGCAGGAAGTCAGGCCGGAACGTAGACGAGGCGGAGCACATCTGCGCCGATCCGATCGTAACTCACCAGGCGCAAGGGCGGCCGGGGCCCGGCGAAATAGGGTGCGCCCTGGCCGAGCACCACGGGGTGCAGGTAGATTCGATATTCCTCGATCAGGCCCAGCTCGGTGAGGGTTCGTGCCAGGTTCGGGCCGGCGACTTCGATCTCGCCCTGCTCTTCGGCCTTGAGCTTGCGGATGGCGGCCTCGAGGTCGCCCTCGACCAACGCCGCGTTGGCGCCGACTGCATTGAGCGTGCGCGAAACCACCCATTTGCGTTGCGCGCGCCAGGCCGCTGCAAAGGCATGGCGGTCTGCATCCCATTCGGGCTGGTCCTCATCCCAATAACGCATGATCTCATACATCGTGCGCCCGTAGATGCTGCCAACTTGCCCGCGGGCTTCCTCGATGAAGTGGCGGAAGAGGATAGGGTCGGGCGCAAACCCGTTATGATCCACATAGCCGTCAAGCGACTGGTTCATCCCGAATACGAGCTTGGCCATCCCACTCCCTCTCCACCCTTCGTCACCCGCGTGCAGCAGCGTTATGCTGCCTATGTTGAGCGTCCGGGGGCTTCCACGTTACCCCGCGCCAAGTCTCCGTCTTTACCGCGCGTCCGCCAGAGCCGCTGAACTACTCTACAGAATCAAGAACTTGGCGCGCCCGGTTGGATTCGAACCAACGACCACAGGCTTAGAAGGCATGTGCTCTATCCAGCTGAGCTACGGGCGCGCGCGGCCGTTCGTTAGCGCGGATTGCGCGGGCGTGGAACTGCGATAAACTCAGGCCATGAGCAACGGGGAAGCCAGGCCGGCCCAGATCGCCACGCGGGACGTGGCCGGGGGCCATTTCCGCTATTTCGATTTTGTGATGGCCGCGTTCGTCGCGATCATCCTGCTGTCGAATGTCCTCGGTGCGGGCAAGGTCGCCCAGGTGTGGCTGCCGGGGTTCGACATCTGGTGGCCGTTCGGGGCGGGCATATTGTTCTTCCCGATCTCGTACGTAATCGGCGACGTGCTGACCGAAGTCTATGGTTATGCCCGCGCGCGGCGGGTGATCTGGGCGGGGACGGTCGCGGTGCTCTTCATGGCGTTCATGTCATGGGTGGTGGTGGCACTGCCGCCCGCGCCGAACTGGACCAACCAGGCCGCGTACGAGACGATCTTCGGACAGGTGCCGCGCATCGTGCTGGCCTCGGTCTGCGCCTTTTGGGCGGGCGAATTCGTCAATAGCTATGTGCTCGCGCGGATGAAGATCTGGACACAGGGCCGGATGCTGTGGGCGCGGACGATCGGATCGACGATCGCAGGGCAGGGGATCGACAGTCTGATCTTTTATCCGCTCGCCTTTCTGTGGGCAGAGGGCTGGACCACCGATCTGGTAATCACCGTGATGTTCACGCAATGGGTGCTAAAGGTCTCATGGGAAGTCGTGCTGACGCCGGTGACTTATGCAGTGGTCGGTTTCCTCAAGCGCCGCGAGGGTGTGGACGTGTTCGACGAAGGCACCGACTTCACGCCCTTCACTGCGCGCGTATGAGCCCGCTTCAGGCGGTCAAATACTGGCTGGTCCAGCATTTCAGCCTCGCGAAGGATGCGCTGCACATCTATGTCGGGCTGCTGCTGTTCTTCGGCATCGCGCTGGCATTCAAATGGCCGCTGCGCAGCTGGAAGCCTTGGGCAATAGTGCTGGCGGTAGCGCTGATCGGAGAGGCCTGGGACCTTCGCGACAGTGGCGTATATCGCACCCGCGTCGACTTGTGGGGCAATTGGAAGGACGTGTGGAACACGATGTTCTGGCCCAGCGCGATCCTGTTGCTGGCGCGGTTTACCGGCCTGTTCGAACGCACGCGCTGAGCAGTTGCACAGTCCGCACTTGCGCATCGTTGCAGCTTCGTAACAGTCTTGCTCTTCAGCAAGGGAGTGCGGGACGATGGCGGCGACCGACGCGGTGTTCGAAGGCAAAGGCGGGCTGAAGATTTTCTACCGCCATTGGATACCCGAAGGCACGCCGCGCGCAGTCGTGGTGATCTGCCACGGCGTTAATTCGCATGGAGGGCAATATCTCTGGGCGGCGGAACGGCTGGTCGAGAGCGGCTATGCGGTGTTCGCGCTCGATCTGCGTGGGCGCGGCCGTTCGGAGGGGCGGCGCTTCTATGTCGAGGACGCCGGGGACTATGCCAGCGACGTGGCTGGCACGATCGCGCTGGCCAAGGCCGCGCATCCGGGCCTCAAGGTCTTCCTGCTCGGGCACAGTGCCGGCGGAGTCACCGGTTCGCTTTATGTCCTCGATCACCAGCACGAGATTGACGGCTTCATCTGCGAAAGCTTCGCCTTCCAGGTGCGGGCGCCCGCCTTTGCGCTGAA
Organism: Sphingomonas sp. AC522; assembly: GCF_979258125.1. Classification (NCBI taxonomy): domain Bacteria; kingdom Pseudomonadati; phylum Pseudomonadota; class Alphaproteobacteria; order Sphingomonadales; family Sphingomonadaceae; genus Sphingomonas; species Sphingomonas sp. AC522. Next base: position 2,633,277 of record NZ_OZ409836.1, on the reverse strand, counting down.
GATCATCAAGCTGCTCGGGCGGATCGTTCCGAAGCTGGGTGTGCTCAAGCTCCACAACAAGGATTTCTCGCGCGACCCGGCCTGGGTCGCGGCGCTCGATAAGGATCCCTACACGCAGAATGAGAAACAACCCGCGGCAACCGTGGCAGCGTTGCTCTATGCGGCGGACCGGATGCGCGTGGAATTCCCGACGGTGACGATCCCGCTCCTCATCATGCACGGAACCGAGGACAAGGCGACGATGCCGGCGGGGAGCAAGTTCTTCTACGAGACCGCCGGCTCGGCGGACAAGACGCTCAAGCTGTACGAAGGTCATTATCACGACCTGCTCGCCGATTACGGCAAGGAGAGCGTGATGGGAGACATACAGGCGTGGCTTGAGGCGCGGCTTTAGCGACATCGGCAATTCCTCCCTCGCGAAGCGGGGGAGGGGGACTGCCGCGAAGCGGTGGTAAGGGGCTCTCCGCGAATGCATCGCTTGCCGCTAGCCCCCTCCGTCAGCCTGCCGCCGCCACTCCCCCTCTAAAGCGAGGGAGGAATAAATGAATGCTGATCCGCCTAGGCAACCGCCTCGAGCAGCCCCTCGAACAGCCGGCGCCCGTCGGTTCCGCCGTGCGCGGCTTCGATCCGGCGTTCGGGATGGGGCATCATGCCCAGCACGTTGCCGCTCTTGTTGAGCAGCCCGGCGATGTTGCGGGCAGAGCCGTTGCACTCGGCGGCGTAGCGGAAGGCGACGCGGCCTTCGCCTTCGATTTCGTCGAGCGTAGCATCGTCGGCGAAGTAATTACCGTCGTGATGGGCCACCGGAATTGTGATGCTCTCTCCGGCATTATAGGCCGAAGTGAAGATCGATTGCGAAGTCTCAACCGTCAGCGGCACATCGCGGCAGACGAAGTTGAGCTCGGCGTTGCGCATCAGCGCGCCCGGGAGCAGCCCCGTCTCGGTGAGGATCTGGAAGCCGTTGCAGATGCCGAGCACCGGCACACCGCGCCCGGCTGCCTCGATCACTGCCCGTACCACCGGTGAGCGGGCCGCGATCGCGCCGCAGCGGAGGTAGTCGCCATAGGAAAAACCGCCGGGCAATGCGATCAGGCCGAGATTTGCGGGCAGTTCGCTCTCGCCGTGCCAGACCATTTCGGGCTTCTTGCCGGTCACGCTTTCCAGCGCGACGGCGATATCGCGATCGCAGTTCGAGCCCGGGAAGACAATGACCGCGGTCTTCACTGCTTTTCGACCCGGTAATTCTCGATGACCGTGTTCGCGAGGAGCTTGCGGCACATCTCGTCGATGGCCTCGTCGCTGGTCGAATCCGCGACCTCGAGCTCGAAGAGCTTGCCCGCCCGGACATCCTCGACGCCGCCGAAGCCTAGGCCGCTCAGCGCGTGCTGGATGGCCTTGCCCTGGGGATCGAGCACGCCGTTCTTGAGAGTGACGATGATGCGCAGTTTCATGCCCGCGGCCTATGGCGCGCGCGGATGAGTCGGGCAATCCGAATCTGCTCCACTCCCTTGCAGGGAGGAGAAGGAGCTAGAAATAGCGCGCCACGGCGAATCTGAAGCGCAGCCGGTCGTTCGCGAAATAGGGGAGGGTGGAGCCGGTGCGCGAATAGGAGGCGCTGATCTGGGGCGAGAATCCCCACAGGCGGATCGCGCGGGTGCCGAGCGTGGCGCGGGCGCTGAGGCGCCAGTCCTTGCGGGGATCGGAGGAGAAAAGGAGCATCGGCGCGTCGAAGATCGCTCGGCTGGCGGTGCCGCTGATCCCGAAGGTGATGCCATGCGGCAATTCGCCGCCAAAGCCCGCGATCACGCCGGCTTCCTTGCTCGAATAGGCTCGCTGGACCAGAGCATCGCGCCGCGCGAACAAGCCGCCCGATGCGACGAGGCTGCGGCTGACCGCGCGCTCGTATGTGGCGTAGGCACTGGTCTGCCAGCCATCGTAATTGCCGTCGAACAGTGCGTTGGTCTTGCGGGTGTCGACCTGCACGCCGATCTGCTCAAGCCGGCTGAGGCGCGCCTGGAAGCCGGCCTTGATGCCCAACTGCCGTGTGATCAGCCGTCCACCATACCAGCGCTGCCCGGCCACGGCCTGCCCCGACACGCTCATTGCGGGGGCGAGGCGATATTCCAGGCCGGCCGCGGTCTGCGCCTGGACGTCGTCATATTGGGTGCCGGCATAATTGTTGCCGTTGCTGTCCAGATCGACCAGCGCAGAGAGCTTGTCGCCGAGCGGCAGGCGCACTCCGCCCGAGACCGAGGCAGTCTGGCCGGTGCCCGAACGCGCCTTGGCGGCATCGTCGAGCGTTAGCGGCAAATGCCCGCTGCCCCATTGGATCGTGATTTGATCCGCCGAGGTGGCGTTGTTGATGTTGGTATCGGGCGCGATGCCGAAATCCACATCCAGACGCCATGCGCGCTTGGCGCGGATCACGTCGCGGACGGCGCGGATCGTGCGCGCGACGTCTTCGGGAAGATCATCGGTCTGCTGCGCCATGCGGAACTGGCGATCGGCGCTCTGGGGCTGGCCGAGCGCGAGCATCTCACGACCGAGCTCGAGCCGCACGCGCGTCTGCGAGGGATCGCTGGCCAGCATGTCCTTGTAGATCTCGGCCGCCGCCTTGTGATCGCCGCGGCTCGCCGCAAGCTGCGCGCTGAGGAAGCTCGCTTCGAAGCGGAAATCGGGGATGCTGGTCAGCATCCGGAGCATCGGCTGGGCTTCGTCGAAACGCTTGGCCGCGATCAGCGCCTGAACTTCGCCGAACATCGCGTCGGGCGTCATCCGCACCTTGCACGTCTCGGCGACGCATTGGTCGATGATCGGCTGCGCTGTCTGGGCAAGCGCGCCCACCGGCGCGAGCAGCGCCGCCAGCAACGCCGCTAGATGCTTCATGTCAGGGCTTCTTGCCGGTGTAGGCACCGAGGATGTCGATCCGCTGATCGGGGGTGCCGCCGACGATGCGGAAGCCGCCGCCGATCTCATCGGCACCGGGGCCGAAAAACGCGCCGTCGAGGCTCGATCCAGCGATGTTGAGCGAATTGCCGGCGGTGCAGGTAACTGCGAAGCAGGCCTGGCTGAACGAACCGGTGAAGCCGCCGCGATTGATCAGGTCGATCGTGGCGCTGCCGGTGGCGCTGAAGCGCGTGCCCGCGCTCAGCGGATAGAGCCCGCTGGTATAGGCATCGATCGTGGGCGCGAAGAGCGTGCCCGAGAAGGTCGAAGTCACGGCCTTGGTAGCGAAATTGATATTCGTGCTGTGGCTGCCCTGCATCCACTGGAGATAGCTGGAGCCAGTGGCATCGAGCGTGGTCGTCGGATCGACATTGACCACCATCGAAGCGATCATCTCGCCATTATAGCTGGCGGTGCCGGTGGTCGGCACGGCGGCATTGGCGCTGCGCTCGCCGAACACGAAGGCGGCGCGATCGAGATTATAGGTTTCGCGCAGGAAGCTGCCGCTTACCGGCGCCTGCACCGCGCCGCTGACATTGTTGCGCACGAAGCCGGCATAGGTGACGTATTTCGTCGTCGTGCCGGGCTTTTGATAGAAAAGCGTCTGGCGGCTCGAGCTCGAGGCATCGTCCATTACCGGATAATCGGAGCCGGCCGAGCCAGGGTAATAGGGGCTGGTGTTCGTCAGGCGGCTGCCCGTCTGGCTGCCCGCTTCGAGATACTGAATCTGGCGCGCGGCGTCGAAATTGGGAACGCCGGCCTGGGGCTGGAGCGGGCCGCCGAATGCGGTGCGGTGCTGCGGGTCCTGGAAGCGGAACGCAGTGACGTTGACCAGCCCATTGGGCCGATTGATCGTCATTTCGAAAATGGCGTCGCGAGGATTGTAGGTGACCGAAATGCCGCTGTCGCGCGCCGTGTTGGCATCGCCAGCATAAAGCTGGCCGCCCTGGCCGACCTTGTTCGAGTCGGTGTAATATTCGTAATGCTGGACCGCGCCGATGCCCTCATAGGTCTTGGTTTCGGTCGGGTTGACGAAGCTGTGCGTCGGCGTTGGCGTGCCCGCCGGGGCCGCAACGCTGCCCACCGTCTGCGGCCGCGTTTCGCCGCCGCAAGCGGCCAGCATGACGGCGCCCGAGAGTACAGCCAAGTTGCGGAACGAACGCATCGAAAATCCCCCTGAGAGTTCTGACGCAGGGGTAATCCGCCATGGTTAAGAAGCTGTTTAAGGGAAGCGCAAAATCGCAGTGAGGCGCGCGATAACCAATTCGAGCTGTGCGGGCGCCTCCCGCGATCGGAACGGCGCAATCTCAATATCTTACTAACTAATGTAATAGCGCAGATGGCGAACTCCGGTTACGAAACCTGCGTCGTTCGGCATCAGGCCGGGCTACGGTCGGAGCTCCCTCCCGCCTCGCCGAGATGCTTATGTGCACGTTCGTACGATCAGGTTCGCCGAGTGGTCAGCTTTGTTCTTCGCCAAGCTTCGCGAGTCCGAACAGACCGCGCTGATCCTCTACCGGCACGGCCATCCCTTCACGACCCAAGCCAAGGCGGACGAATTCCGCCTCTGGTTCGGCACGCTCAATACCGAAATGTTCTGGGGCGATTGCGGGCGGGTCGAGACCGATTTCGACGTGGTGCGCTTCGCCTTTGCCACCCAATGGATCGCCGAGCGCTTCGAGTGGCGGATGCACGGGCGGATGAATTTTCTGGACGGCACGCTGGAGTCCGCGCCGCCCAAACCGGAGAATTAGCCCGGGCTTACTTGCCGCGCTTCTTGCGATGCGTTTCCAGGTCGAGCACCGCCGAATCCGCGCCCTCGGGGAGCAGGCCGAGCCGGCGCGCGACTTCCTGATAGGCTTCGACTTCACCGCCCAGATCGCGGCGGAAGCGATCCTTGTCGAGCTTCTCGTTGGTGGTCATGTCCCACAGGCGGCAGCCATCGGGGCTGATTTCATCGGCCAGGATGATGCGGGGATAGTCATTGTCCCAGATCCGGCCGAATTCGAGCTTGAAATCGACCAGGCGGATGCCGATTCCGGCAAACAGCCCGGCAAGGAAGTCGTTCACGCGGATCGCCATGTCGGCCATGTCGTGCAGCTCTTCCTGCTGCGCCCAGCCGAATGCGAGAATATGCTCGTCGGTGACCATCGGATCGCCGAGCGCATCGTCCTTGTAATAATATTCGACGATCGTGCGGGGCAGGGGCGTGCCTTCTTCGATCCCGAGGCGCTTGGCGAGCGATCCAGCGACGACGTTGCGCACCACAACTTCGATCGGGACGATTTCAACCTGGCGAATGAGTTGCTCGCGCATGTTGAGACGGCGTATGAAGTGCGTCGGGATGCCGATCGTCGCGAGCAGCGTGAAGATATGCTCGGAAATCCGATTGTTGAGCACGCCCTTGCCGCTGATCGTGCCCTTTTTCTGGGCATTGAAGGCTGTCGCATCATCCTTGAAATACTGGATCAGCGTGCCGGGCTCGGGACCCTCGTAGAGGATCTTGGCCTTGCCCTCATAGATCTGCCGGCGGCGTGCCATTTCGGTCCCCTGAAAGACATGGCCCCGGCGCCGCGGGTGACCGCGTTCGCGCCGGGGCCCTGGAATGGCCGGGCCTATATCGAAAGGCCCGCGCCCACGCAACTTAGGCTTGAGGTGTGGCCCCGTCCCGCTTCCGCCGCAGCCGCTGGAACAGCATGATGAGCGGGAATGCGATCAAGCCCCAGGGAAGGAGATAGATTACCAGCGTGAACACCGTGCGCAGTCCGATCAGGAAGGTGGCGGCTGAGGCTTGCGTCGCATCGCCGAGCTGGGCGCCGACGCTCTCTGCATTGGCCGACGGCGTGATCGCGGCATAGCGGATGTCGAATTCGGACATCGCGACGCGGCCCTGCTGCTCCTTGAGCCAGGCGCGGGCCTGGTCCAGCTCCTCCTGCGCCGTGGTCACGCTGCGTTCGGCTTCGACGAGTTCGCCGACATTGCCCTTGCGCGTGCGCAGCACGTCGGTCAGCCGCGCGACGAGCAGTTCGCGCTGCTTGATCCGCGCCTGGGTGTCGACGATCGTCTTGGAGACGTCCTCGCCCTCCACCTTGGTGTCGGTCGGGCGGCCGCCGGCATCGGCGACGATATCCGATAGCCGGTTGGAGAAGGCCCGGGCCTCGCTGCTGACGACGCGCAGCTTGAGCGTGCCCGAGCCGGTCTGATCGGTGCCGGTGCCGCGCTCGAGCGACAAGATCTGGCAGCGCGCGGCGCCCATGTCCTCGCAAAGACCGCGATGCTTGTCCTGCGCATCGGCGAGCTTGTCCTCGGGCACAAGGAAGCCCAGCGACCAGGCATAGGCCAATTGCGGCACGCTGACGGCTACCGGCTTGGCGCCGTTCGCGCCGGCGCGAAGCTCGCTGGAATCGGCTGCCATGTCCGCGGCGCTCCCGCCGCTTTTACGAGTCTGGGTAGTGTTTTCCGCCGAGCACGCACTGAGCGCTACGGCGGCGGTGGCGAGGGCAATTAAGGCACGCATGGCATCATCTCCCGTTATCCGGAAGGTAATCCACCACAATGCTAAGCCTTAATCAAGACACAATCTTGCCTTATTTGAGGCGAGATTGTGTCAGGCTAGTTTTCGTCGTTGTCGCGGGCGAACCAGCGCTGCATCAATGAGCGGCGGTCGCGAGGGGGCGGAGGCGCCTGATATTCGCCGCTGCCATCATTGTGATAATGGACGTGCTCAGGCTCCGCATTCGCTCCGACAGGGCGGCCATGGATGATCCAGCGGAGCATCAGCACGACCAGGATCATTAGCAGCAGCCACGGCCCGACGCTGGCGAGCACCACGACAAGCTGGGCGAGCGTGTTCTGCAGCGTCTGCCCGGCATTGCGGAAATTGGCGTCGGATGAGCCCAGCCCGGTCAGGGCGTTGCTGGATTCATACGTGAGCAACAGCGGCGCGGTAGCGAGGCTCTGCCCCTGGCTGGCTTCGCTCTCGGCGATCTCGGATAATGCCGCCTGAATACGCGCGACGCGAGCGACGCCTTCGGGCGTGCGCATCGTCTGCGCATTGCTCAGCCGCTCGCGCAGGCGATTGACCACCGCGGTGCTGCGCGCCTGGGTGGTCGCGTCGGAGCCGGTAATCTCCGTATCGACGAGCACGCCATCCGATCCGGTGACGTTATTGGTGACCGCATCGCCATAATTGCGCGCGATCGCGGGATCGATGCGGATCGTCAGCACCGCCTTGGTGTGGTTCGCATCGTCGACGCGGTAGCGCATCGAGAGGATCCGGCAGCGCGCCGGTCCGAGCCGATCGCAGGCATCGGCATTCGATTGGAGCACGCCCTTCAGCCGATTGCCCGGCAGGCGATAGGCGTAGCGATAGTCGAAGCCGGTGCCGGTAGCGGCAAAAGCTTCGGCATCGGCCGCGGTCGCAAATTCGGATTTGTCCTTGGACGGCGGCTTAGGCCCCGCATTGTCGCAACCCGCGAGCAGCGCCAGCGCTGCCAATGCCCATACGACTCGCATTGAGTCCTCCCTGTTGGTTGATCAGGGAGTAACCTGTTTTGCAGGGCCGCCCAACAGCACGCACCGCGCGGCGTTCCCGTTTCGGGAAGCCGCCCGCGCGGTTGCCCCCGAAGGCGTTGGTCAGCGCCGCTCCCGCTCCCACGGGGCATCGTATTCGATGGCCTGCAGCCGTTCGAAAGCATAAGCGACCTTTTCGATCATCCGCGTGATCGCATCGCTCAGATGGCTGTGGTCATGGGCCCAGTCAGCGCTCTCAAAGTCGCGGTTCATGTTGTTTTCTCCTCGATGACGATGAAACCGAGATGATCGTTTCGCTGCAGGAACGCCAACAAATCGATGGACGCAACTGACAAGGACAACTTATGGGTAACGGATGCGCCGCTTGCCTCCGCTTTCTGCCGTCCGCGTATTCGAGGCTGCCGCACGGCACGGCAATTTCACTCGCGCGGCGGTCGAGCTTGGCATGACGCAGGCGGCGGTGAGCTATCAGGTCAAGTTGCTGGAGGAGCGGCTCGGCGCGCCGCTGTTTCGCCGCGAGGGGCGGGGCGTGGCGCTCACCGATGCCGGCCTGCGCGCCGCGCCGCAAATCTCGCGCGCCTTCGACGCGATCGACCAGGCATTTGCCCGAGTGCGCGCCGAGGAGGAGGGGCTGCTCACCGTCTCGACCTCCAACACCTTTGCCAATGCCTGGCTCGCTTGGCGCTTAGGCAGCTTCCAGATGGCGCATCCGGATATGGCAGTGCGGCTCGACGCGAGCGACGCGATGGTCGATCTCGACACCGGCGAGTTCGATTGCGCGATCCGGGCCGGGCGCGGCGGCTGGCCGGGCCTCGCCGCAGACAAGTTGCTCGACATCGATTTCACGCCGATGGTCAGCCCTGCCTTTCTGGAGGTGCATCCGCGGCTTCAGCCGAGCGACTTGCTGAGCCTGCCGCTGATCAGCCCGCACGATCCGTGGTGGGCCTATTGGCTGCGCGAAGTCGGGGTCGATGTACCCGAGGGCCCGCCGCGCCCGGGCGTCCGCATGGACAGCCAGTCGCATGAGGGGCATGCGGCTATCGCGGGGCAGGGGGTGGCGATGCTGACGCCGTTCTTCTGGCGTAGCGACTTGGCCGAGGGGCGCTTGGCGCGGCCGTTCGATCATGTCTCGACCCGCGGCTATGCCTATTGGTTCGTGGTGCCGGAGGGACGACGTAACGTGCCCAAGATCAAGCGCTTCCGGGAATGGCTGCTGGCGGAAATGGTCCGCGAAAGACCGGTGCCGGTGTTGGGTTAAGGCCGGTTGCTTATTTGCTCGGGCACCCCTCGAAATGCCGCGTGAGGAGTGCCTTCCACGCCGCCTCGCCCGCAGGCTCCTCGCCGATCAGCCGCAGACGGAAATCCTTGTAATTGTCGTGATTCGGCCGGCCCCATAGGACATCGACCAGGTGCCCGCGCCTGGCATCGATCCAAAGCGGCCCGCCGCCGAAATTGCCGAACGCAGGCCCGCTGACTTCGAAGCGCAGGGTCTCGCGGCCCAGATGGGTCTCGGCGCGCACGAACCGGGCTTCTGCCCGGCCCATCCATTCGATGAAGCGGTCTCCCTGCGGCCAGACCACCGCCAGATGGAATGTCGCGGCGCTGCGGCTGCCCTTGCGTGCCTCGAACGCGGCAGAGAGCGTCGCCAGGTCATAATCGTAGAGATGCCAGGGCCATCCCTCGATCCTCGTCGAAAAGCTGCGTGTCTGCCCGTCCATCTCCAGATTCGCCGTGATCGAATCGCCCGTATCGGTCAGCATGCCGAACGCTTCCTTGCCCGCATTCGGCACCAGCTTGGCCGCCTCCAGCGACGTGGCGGCGCCCTTCTTCGGATCGATCGTCGCGGTGACGAAGGCGGCGCGGGTGCAGCGCTCAACCATCTTGTAGACCTCAATCCGATCGGGCGCGGTGCGGTGGAAATAGATCTGTTCGGGCTCGCTGCCGTCTCGATTGGTCCGCTCGAAATGGAGCGTCTGGCCGATCGGATCGGCGAGCATCAGTACAATGTGTATTATCATTGCAATACACTAACGGGTGGCGGAAGCGAAGGCAATCCGCCGCCGGCATGTCCGATAGTCAAATTGCGGTCTGCACCCTTTCCCAACCCATCACTTCCGGCATCGGCGCGCCGGATTCGAAAGCCATGAACGCTGCTAGCGCTTCGTCCAAGGTGAACACGTCTCGCGAAGCCGTGCTTCGGCGATGCACCGCACGTTCGAGCCCCTGGCCTTCTGCGCGCTGCTCGATCGTATAGCCTCCTTCATGAGCGCCCGACTGGATGAAGCATAAAGGTGATGCTTCGAGGCCGACGCTATCGTGGCTCTCGATATCGACCAGCGCCTGATAGAGCGCGTCGGCCGTCGCAAAACCATCGGCCGACTCGCCACCCAAATTCAGGATCAGCCTGCGGGAAAATGGCTTCAGGATCGGCTTTTTAGGCGCGCGGGCGGGCGGCGCGAGCGTGTTTTGCAGGAAGCGCACCAACGGCTCCGCTTGGCGGCGATCCTTATGGGCGAACCAAAAGATCAACGGGCCGCCGACGATAGACACAATGCCGCCGACTATAAGTGAGCGAAGCGGTGCCGTGCCTTCGGAAATCATCATATAGAAGACGAAGCCCATTAAGGGAAACAGCAGCGCGCACATTGCGATGCCATTGAGATCGGAACCTGCCCGGCCCCTTATGCGCGTGCCGGAGCCGGTGTCAGAAATCAGCCCGAACAGCATGGGGCCAGACTTATCGAATGCGCTGAGCCACAAGCAGATGAACGGCCCGACGATCCAGCCGCGCGCGCCTCTTTTCACATCGAACCAGCCTTTGCTCTTGGCCCGGATCGCTGCCTTTGCACGCGCCGGCTGCATCGGCGATTTGACATCGAAGCGATAGCCAAATGGCTGAAATGGCATGAGGACTCTCCCGCTGAGCGGCGCATTTGCCGTCAATGCCGTTCCCGGCACAACCCGCTCATTCCATCGCTTCTTCACCCGCATCGAGCCGGGCCAGCCGACGCGGTCGATTTCGATGGTATTGTAGGATTTCGTCTGCTCCAGTTTCGCCGATGACGATCGCAGCTGTCCTTAATCTGGCCCCCTCATGTAAGCCGGGATCCACCCCCGAAGTTTATAAACTTCCTAAACATATGAACGGGAATCCGGCGGGCCTTTTCGCAGTCCCTGGACATAGCTGTGGACGGCAACCTTCCCACCCGTGGCGCCTGCCGACTCCCGCTGCTATCGGGTTCTCCAAATGACCCTCGACACCGAAATCACCGATCCGTCCGGCCCCACCGATGTCCCCTTCGATAGCGCGCTTTCGGAGCGGTATCTCGTCTATGCGATGTCGACCATAACGGCGCGCTCGCTGCCGGACGTCCGCGATGGACTGAAGCCGGTGCACCGCCGCTTGCTCTGGGCGATGCGGCTGCTGCGGCTCGATCCGGCGAGCGGGTACAAGAAGTGCGCGCGCGTCGTCGGTGACGTGATCGGCAAATATCACCCGCATGGCGATCAGTCGGTCTATGACGCGATGGTCCGGCTCGCCCAGACCTTCGCCCTGCGCTATCCGCTGGTCGACGGCCAAGGCAATTTCGGCAATATCGATGGCGATAACGCCGCGGCCTATCGCTACACCGAAGCCCGCCTGACTCAGGTCGCGATCGACCTGATGGAAGGGCTCGACGAAAACGCCACCGACTTCCGCGCGACCTATAATGGCGAGGACGAAGAGCCCGAGCTGTTTCCGGGTCTGTTCCCCAATCTCCTTGCTAACGGCGCTGCCGGAATCGCAGTGGGCATGGCGACCAGCATTCCGCCGCACAATGCCGCCGAGTTGCTCAATGCTGCCGTCGCCTTGATCGACAATGCGCAGGCCAATGTCCTCGAATATGTCAGCGGCCCAGATTTCCCGACCGGCGGCGTCGTCGTCGACAGCCCGGCGGCGATCGCGGAGGCCTATAACACCGGCCGGGGCTCTTTCCGTGTGCGCGCGCGAATCGAGAAGGTGACCGAAAAGGGCGGCGGCTGGCACCTGATCGTCTCGGAAATCCCCTACGGCGTACAGAAGGGCAAGTTGATCGAGGGCATTGCCGATCTGATCAACGAGAAGAAGCTGCCGATCCTGGGCGACGTCCGCGACGAAAGCGCCGAAGATATTCGCATCGTGCTCGAGCCGCGCAGCCGCACGGTTAGCGCCGAGGATTTGATCCACAGCCTTTATCGCCTGTCCGATCTCGAAGTCCGCGTCCCGCTCAACCTCAATGTGCTCGATGCGCTGCACACGCCGCGGGTGATGAGCCTGCACGAGGCGCTGACTCAGTGGCTGGCGCACCAGTTCATCGTGCTCCAGCGCAAATCACAGCACCGGCTGGACAAGATCGCCGATCGGCTTGAGCTGGTCGCAGGCTATATCATTGCCTTCCTCAATCTCGATCGCGTGATCGAGATCATCCGTTCCGAAGACGAGCCCAAGCCGGTGATGATCGCCGAGTTCCAGCTCACCGATCGCCAGGCCGAGGCGATCCTCAACATGCGGCTGCGCTCGTTGCGCAAGCTCGAGGAAATGGAGCTGAAGCGCGAGCAGAACACGCTGGAGAAGGAAAAGGCCGAGCTGGAATTGCTGCTTTCCTCCGATGCCCGCCAGCGCACGCGGATGAAGCGCGATCTTGGCAAGATGCTGGTGCGGTACGGGCTCGAAACGCCGCTGGGCGCCCGCCGCACGACGATCGAGGAAGCCGCGCCGGCTCGCGAAATCCCGCTCGAGGCAATGATCGAGCGCGAGCCGATCACGGTGATCCTGTCGCTGCGCGGGTGGATTCGGGCGATGAAGGGGCATGTCGAGACCGGCAGTGGCGATGCGCTCAAGTTCAAGGAAGGCGACGGCCCGTTCCTCGCTTTCCATGCCCACACCACCGACAAATTGCTTCTCGCGGCGGACAATGGCCGTTTCTACACATTGGCGGCGGACAAGCTGCCCGGCGGGCGCGGGTTCGGCGAGCCGGTGCGGCTGATGATCGATCTGGAGGGCGACCGCCAGATCATCGCGCTGCGGCGTGCTGCGGCGTCGCCCAGGCTGCTGGTCGCAGCCAGCGACGGGCGCGGCTTCGTGGTGAAGGCCGAGGACGTGACGGCCGAGACGCGCAAGGGCAAGCAGGTAGTCACGCCGCGCGTCGGCGCATTGCTCAAGATCGTCCGCGCGATCGCAAGCGAGGACGATGCCGTTGCGGTGATCGGCGACAACCGAAAGATGCTGGTCTTCCCGCTGACCGAAGTCGCCGAGCTAGCGCGCGGCCAGGGCGTCCAGCTCCAACGTTACCGCGATGGAGGGCTTGCCGACGTCATCACCTTCAAGATGGCCGATGGGCTGAGCTGGGCGATGGGCGGCGAGAGCGGGCGCACGCGCACCGAGGCGGATCTGTCGCCCTGGCGTGCCGCACGCGGCGCCGCGGGGCGCATGCCGCCCACCGGTTTCCCCCGCGACAACCGGTTCTGATCAATTGTAAGAAAAGCAAAAGCTTCAGAGGGCTTTAACCAATCCAGGTTAGCCCCGGTTGGTGATGGCACTAGGTCGATCCAAGCCACTGCCGAACCCTTTTGTCGCGCGCACCCCGCCGGTCGAGAATGCGCGCGCCCAGGGGCCCAGCGATGCGGGTATGATCCTGGATTTGCTGCCAATCCCCGCGGCGATCGTGACTTTCGATGGCTCCAATTTCCATTTCGCCGCCGTCAACAAGCCTTTCCGCATGGCCGGCCTCGGCACCATCGCCGCCGAATCGCCGGTCGTCCGCCTGCTCGGATCGCGCATCCGCCGCTTCCTGGATTCGGACGAGACCCATCAAGAACTCGCCTGGCAGTTCGGCAGCGAAGTCGACAGCCGGCATTTCCGCGTGATGCTTGCCCGCCGGACGATCCACCGCGGCGCCCCCAAATGCATGATTTCGCTGGTCGATCAGACCTCCGAGCTGCGCACCGAGCAGAGCCTGCGCCGCGAGATGGCGACCGACAGCTTGACCGGCCTGCCCAATCGCACCGGCTTTTCGGACGAGCTCGAAGACGCAGTCCGCCCCGAGAATTGCCAGGACCATGCGGTAATGGTCATCGACCTGGCCCGCTTCGGTCGAGTCAACGCCTGCATGGGTGGCCTCGCCGGGGATGAATTGCTGATCTCGGTCGCGCGCCGGATCAAGGGCGCGTTGCGCGGGCGCGATGTGCTCGCCCGTCTGGGTGGCGACGAATTCGGAGTGCTGCTCACGCTCGATGACGGGCCGGACGATGCTCTGCATGTGGCCAAGCGGGTCGAAGTGGCACTGACCAATCCTTTCAGGCTTTCGGACTTTGAGATCCGCGTCGAATGCTCGATCGGCATTGCACTGGGCTGCGACAATGACGGTGATCCCGAGGATCTGATCCGCAACGCCCAGTTTGCGGTAAAGCGATCTAAGAAAACCGGGCGTGCCGAAGTCTATCAGACGCACGCTTTCGATATCGCGCGCGAGCAGTTCAGCATCGAGACCGAGCTGCGCCGGGCGATCGAGAACGGTCAGATGAACTTATACTATCAGCCGATCTGCGACTTGAATTCGGGCAAGATCACGTCGTTCGAGGCGCTGGCGCGTTGGACCAACGAAGATGGCGTGTGCCTCTCCCCCAACGATTTCATTCCGGTGGCGGAGGAATCGGGGCTTATCGTCCCGCTCGGCCGCTGGGCGATGGACGAAGCTGCGCGAACGATCGCGGCGTGGGATCGGGGCGGGGGGGGCAATTGCGGCGTGCGGGTCGCAGTCAATTTGTCGGCGATCCAGCTCCACCGCGATACTATTCCCGAAATGGTCAAGCGCGCGCTCGATGCGCATGGCGTGGCCGGCAACCGGCTGACGCTTGAGCTGACCGAGAGCGCGATCGTGGCGGATCCCGATCGCATCGCCCGCGTGATGAATGCCCTCAAGGATATGGGCGCAACGCTGGCGATGGACGATTTCGGCACCGGTTATTCGAACTTAGCCTATCTCCAGAAGCTGCCGATCGACTTGCTCAAGATCGATCGTAGCTTCGTCTCGGGTATGCTCGCCGACCGCGACAAGATCGCCATCGTTCGCGCCGTGCTTTCGCTGGCCCACGCGCTTGGGATGCAAACCACCGCCGAAGGCATCGAGACCAACGAACTGGCCCAGACGCTGGCGGCACTCGGCTGCACCTATGGCCAGGGCTTCCTCTATTCGCGCGCGCTTCCCCGCGATGAAGCCTATTCGCTGCTGGTCGAGCGCAATGCGGCGCCGACGAATTCGTCGGCGATCTGATTGACGCGCTCCTCGCCGGGGAAATTCTCGGCGATCCAGCGGTCTTCCACCTGGCGCAGCAGCTTGGCGACTTGCGGACCCGCCTTGATCCCGCGCGCGACGATCGCGCCGCCGGTTAGGGGCAAGCGCGGTACGTCCCACTCGCGCAGATGCCGCGTCGCCATCACCGCGTCGAAGGGATCGAAAACCAGCAGCGCGCGGTCGACCGCCGCCTGGACACCGACGCGATAGGCATCTTCATAGGGCGACCCGAGGCGGTCGGTCAGCGCCAGCGCGATGCGCTTCTTTTCGGCATTGGAGAGCTTGAGCCGTTTCGCCACCGATTCGCCGATTGCCGGATCGCGAGGCAGCGTGGCAGCCAGCCGGCGAATGCCATCGCTTTGCGTCTCCGCACCGGCCTCGCGGCGCGCCAGCTCGGCGAGCCGTTCCGCGGAGACGATCTCAGGCAGCACCGGTTCCAGAATCCCACGGTCGATCATCAACTCGACAACGCAGACTGCATCCTTGGCGACGAGTAGCTTGAGTAGTTCGTCGCGGATGCGCTCGCGGCTGAGCGCCATCAGGTCTTTCGCGCGTGCGGTGCAGGCATGCAACGCCTCGGCATCGGGCTCGTTGCCGAAGCGCGCGAGGAAGCGAAAGTAGCGCAAGATGCGGAGATGATCCTCCGCGATGCGCTGATAGGGATCGCCGATGAAGCGGACCAGCCCGGCATCGAGATCGGCAAGGCCGCCGAAATAATCGGTGATCTCGCGCGTACTCGGATCGGCATAGAGCGCGTTCATCGTGAAATCGCGGCGGGCCGCGTCCTCGCGCCAATCGTCGGTAAAGGCAACGGTTGCATGGCGGCCATCGGTGGAGACGTCGCGGCGCAGCGTGGTGACTTCCACCGGGCCGCTCTCGATCACTGCAGTAACCGTGCCGTGCGCAATGCCGGTGGGAATAGCGGTGATCCCGGCTTCCTTGAGATATTCGACGACCCTCTCGGGCGCGAGCGAGGTCGCGAGGTCCACATCGGAAACCGCAATGCCCAGCAGCGTATCGCGCACGCAGCCGCCGACATAGCGCACGTCGCCGAGCACGCGAATAAGGCCTCCCAGCCCGGCGCGGTGCTGCCACTCGGCGTCGGGGAGAGTCACGCGGTCCATTGCAGTCGCCGCGAAAGATTGACGATCATCGCCGCGGTCGCCCCCCAGATGCGGCGTTCGCCCCACATTATCTCGTAATAGCGGCGCTCGCGGCCCTGATACTCGATCGTCTGGTTACGATGGTTGGCCTGGTCGAGCAGGAAGGCGAGGGGCACTTCGAACACGCTGGCGACTTCCGCCTCTGCGGGCACCAGCATGAGATCGGGGGGCACAACGCCGACCACCGGCGTGACGTCATAGCCCGTGACCGTGCGGTAACGCTCGGCAGTGCCGACCACTTCGACTGCAGCGGGAGGCAAGGCGATCTCTTCCTCGGCTTCGCGAAGCGCTGCCCCGATCGGGCCATCATCCTCAGGATCGATCCGACCGCCGGGAAAGGCGACTTGCCCGGCATGGCTGCGCAGCGTCTCGGTGCGCTGGGTCAGGATAACGCCGGGTTCGGCGCGATCGGTTACTGCGACCAGCACCGCCGCCGGATGACCGGCAATCTCTGGATCGAATTCGAAATGGTCCCCCGCGAGCAGGATCGCATCGTGTGGCGAATCGAGCGCGGCGCGCAGCCGCTCGGCGAGCGTCACGCCTGTGGCTCCAGCGCGAAGAATGCGCCGTCGCTCCACACGCCGGCCGGGCTGCTGCCATTGGCGAGGGCGATCTGGGCCAGCTCGTAATAGACCGGCCGCGCAACCAGCGCCTCGAGCCCACCGCGAACATGCAGATAGGGGCGGGGGCCTTCGGCAGTGTCTTCGAAGCGGAGCGCGCGTTCGGGGCCGGCGGTGACCAGATCCCCAGTGTTCAGACGGAAGGCCAGCTTCATCGACTCGCCGGCGCCTTCGGCCTTCATCTCCACCGCCTGGAACGGCGCGTCCTCCACCGCGATGTCGAGCTTCTCGACCGGGGTCACCAGCACGAATCGACCGTCAGGCTCCCGGCGCAGGATAGTGGAGAACAGCCGCACCATCGCGGGCCGCCCGATAGGCGAGCCCTGGTGGAACCAGGTGCCATCGCGGGCGATGCGCATGTCGCTGTTCCCGCAATGGGTGGGGTTCCAGCTTTCGACGGGGGGCAGGCGATTCTCTTCGACCAGTCGCGCGATCTCTTGGAGCGACAAGCTTGCGAAATCGGGAAGAGGAGCGGTGGGCATGGCGGACTCGTTAGGCGAGCACGCCCGCCCCCTCAAGCCGTCTGGCTGATTCGCGGGCCGAGCATTCCTGCACAATCGGGGACCTTGGCGCCGCGCGCGAGCAAACGACGTGGCTCGAACGGGCCGGGAAGCCGCCAACTGCCCGTCATGTCGGCAGTGAAACCGAAGAAGCGCTCGTAATATTCGGGATCGCCAACCAGCATCAGCGCCTCACAGCCGGGGCCGCGGCAATCGGGCACCGCCTCCAGCATCCGCTCCATCAGCGCGCGGCCGATCCCCTCCTGCTGGCGCTCCGGCTCGACCGCGACAGGGCCGACCATCACCAGCGGCACGCTGCCGCCCTCGTCGCAGGCCAGCGCGACCGGCCAGCACTGGATCGTTCCGGCCAGCCCGCCATCCTGGCCGATCGCGGCGAAGCTCAGTTCGGGGATCGGCACGGTGCCGGTGCGGATGCGATAGGCGGTGCGCAGGTGCCGATCGGTGCCGAAGGCGCGGTCGAGCAATGCCTCGACGGCTTCGGGATCGACCTGATCGAGCGGCAGCAACGCAATCACTTCATGCATATCCCTGGCAGGCGGGGCGCAGGCCCCCGGGGGCGCGGCGTTTAGACTGCTCGCGGCGCGACGCAAGTTGCAATGTCGGCAGCGGGCTTCCGCACCCGGCGGCTTCTGCTAAGGCCCCGCGCAACATTCCCGCGAAAGGCTCGTCTTGTCCGATCTCCTCCAGCTCCAGGTGCACGATCTCGAAGTCGATGTGCTCACCGGCATTTATTCGGAGGAGACGCATCTGCCGCAGCCGCTGCGAATTTCGATGACGGTCGATCTCGATCTGCCGGAGCGGTTCGCGCCCGATACGCCCCTTAGCGCGTCCAAGAGCTATATCGATCTCAAGGAAGCGGCGACTGCGCTGCCCGAAGGCGTGCACTTCAAGCTGATCGAGGCAGTCGCCGACTATATCTGCGAGACGCTGTTCGTTTCCGACAGGCGCGTGCGCCGCGTCGAGATCCGGATCGTGAAGCTGGCGATCGCCGAGCGCGGCGAGTCGATCGGTGTCACCCTGGTGCGCAACCGGCGCTAAGCTCAGACGCACGGCCCCAGCGCGCGGAGGACCATCGCATAATCCTCCGCAGCGATACGCGCATTCTCAGGATCGTCCGATTCCAAATTCTCCGGCGTCAGCTGCCGCGGGAGGCCGCAGGCGAGGCGGAACCAGAGCAATGTGTTCGGGGCCGGCGGGCCCGCCGAGTCATCGACAATGTCCCCTAATGAGACACTCCAGCGCGGCGCCGCGCCGGGGCGGCGGACGATCTGAAGCGAGACCGGCGCGTTGCTTTCGGTGGTCAGGAAAATCTGGGTTTCGCCTTCGCCCGGCAGCGAACCGGGCACGTGAAATGCGTTTCCAACTCCGGTGATGGCAGGCGGCGCATCGGCCGCGACTGCCTCACGCGTTATGCTGCGCACCAACGCGTCGGTCGCCGGCAGATAACCGCGCTGGCCTTCGATCCCGGTGAGCTGGATCTGGTCCGGCCGCCCGGCGACCGGGCGGGCGAACAGAAGCATGCGCTGCTTCTTGAGCTTGGGGCCCTTGCCACGCGAATCGAGCGCTACGTCAGCCACATAAGAGACTCGCGCCGGCATCGCGCCGTTGCCACGAATCAAGGCAAGCACGTCCGCGACTATATAATAGCGCGCATAGCCGGCAGCGACGCCGATGGCCTGATCGGGCTGCAGTCGGGTAGCCTCGCGGACCCGCGCATCGACGATCAAAGGCGCCCGCACGATCTGGCCGGCAAGTGCCGCATAACTGGGCGCGGCGGGGGCGGTTGCGGCCTGATTCTGCGGGGTTGCGGCGGAAAGTGCCGAAGCTCCCGAAATCACAAGCGCGCAATAAACAGCAACATTCTGGATACGGATCATTCGTTCAGCGTTACCGGATCGCGCCCCCGTTATACACAAATAATTCAAAGGGCTCGCCGGTGCGTGCAGAATGTCTGACAAAGGGTTTGCGTCCCCCCGGTCCCCGCGATAGAGACTCGGGCTCTGCCGAAAGGACGCAACAGCGCGGCAGGCGGACTTGCGCGCGGGGCTCCCTGCCGCACAGGGTCGCAGTCAAGGATATAGGAGTGACGTTGCCGAATGGCTTACGCTGACCGGAATACAGGTGGCAGCCGCATCGTCGCGATCGTACTGGTCGCGTTGATCGTCGCCGGCATAGGATATGCCTTCGTCACCGGACTCGCTTACCAATTCGTAAAGAAGCAGGCTGAAAAGCTCGACGTCTTCGACGTGAACGATCCGCCGCCGCCGGAAGAGGTTCCCCCTCCGCCGCCGCCGCCAGATTCGCCGGTTCCGCCGCCGCCTACGCTGGTGGTGACCCCGCCCGCGATCGTGTCCGTGCCGCAGCCGTCGCCGCCGATGATGACGACGCCGGTGCCGCAGCCCGCGCCGCCGATCTCGCCTCCCGCACCTCCCGCGCCTCCGGCTCCCCCGGCTCCGCCTGCCATCAGCAAGGCGGCCGCTGCCAAGGGCAACCCGGCTTCGTGGGTGACCAACGACGATTATCCGGCTTCTTCGCTTCGTGCGGAAGAGCAGGGCACCGTTGGCATCACGTTCAATATCAACGCGGCGGGCCGCGTCGAGAATTGCTCGGTGTCGGGACCGTCGGGACATGCGGCGCTGGACAAGGCGACTTGCGCTCTCGTCACGCGGCGCGGTCGGTATTCGCCGGCGCTCGACGCTGCGGGCAACGCGGTCCCCGGTGGCCGAAAGACCCTGCGTTTCACCTGGCGAATTCAAGAATAGCAGTAATGGCGCCTAGCGGCGCGGCCTGAAATTAAACAATTTTGACAAGGGAAAGACCGAAATGCTCACCACCATTCTTGCCGCTGCGGCGCCCCACGCGGAAAACCCGTACGGCCTCCAGGCAGCGCTGCGCGAAGGCGGCATCATCGCGCAGACCGTGTTCGGCATCATGGTTATCATGCTGTTCTTCTCGCTCTACATCCTCTTCACGAAGCTGTTCGAGCAGCAGAAGATCATGGGCCAGGCCCGTCGCGTTCGCGCCGGCTTCTGGAACGCGGCTTCGCTGCGCGAAGGCGCCGCTAAGCTCGAGAAGAACTCGGCCTATCGCCAGCTCGTCGAAGACGGCCTGGCAGCGCAGGAGCAGCACAGCCGCCTCACCGATCCGGTCGAAGCACATGACTGGCTGCACAATTCGCTCGCACGTTCGGAAGCCGACATCATCTCGCAGCTGAAGAAGGGCCTGTCCTTCCTCGCGACCGTCGGCTCGACTGCGCCGTTCATCGGTCTGTTCGGTACGGTTATCGGCATCATCCGCGCACTGGTGAAGATCGGTTCGTCGGGCCAGGCATCGATCGACGCCGTCGCCGGGCCGGTCGGCGAAGCACTGATCATGACCGCCGTCGGCCTCGCCGTCGCCGTTCCTGCCGTGCTTGCCTTCAACTGGCTCCAGGCTCGTAACAAGAAGATCTCCGAGGATCTGAGCGCGTTCTCGAACGACATCCTCGGCTATCTGGCTTCGAACGGTGCGGTTCGCCCCGTCACTGCCAAGGCACCTGCCGCCAAGGCACCTGCCGCGGCGACGACTGCAGCCCGCTAAACTAGGGAATGGGGCCGCGCTCCGGCGTGGCCCCGATCCTTGCCGCCAGGGCAATCGGCCCGCGGCCTGAATGCGTAGAAATAGGATAGCGCGCAATGTCGATGAGTGTAGGCGAATCCGACGACGACGGTCCGATGTCCGACATCAACACCACCCCGCTGGTGGACATCATGTTGGTGCTTCTGATCATCTTCCTGATCACGGTTCCCGTGGTGATCCAGACGGTCAAGATCACCCTTCCGAAGGTGCAGTTCGAACCGACTATCACCAAGCCCGAGAATGTGGCGCTGTCGGTGACTGCCGATAACGGCACCTGCAAGGTCTATTGGGGCATGACTCCGGTGAACAGCAAGGAACTGCTCGATCGTGCGGTCGCCAAGTTGAAGCTGGAGATCGAGAAGCAGGGCGGCATGAATGCTGCGGGTCTCGAGCTTCCGGAAGTGCATATTCGCGGCGATGTGGACACGCCCTACCGCTGCGTCGGCGGGACGATCTTCACGATGCAGATGGCTGGGTTCGCAAAGGTCGGATTCATCTCCGAGCCTGAAGCCGGCACTGCGGTCACCCGTCTCTGATCCCGTATAAGGAGTAGTTCCCATGGGAGCGAGCGTAGGTAAAAACGACGACGGCCCGATGATGGAGATCAACACGACGCCGTTGATCGACGTCATGCTGGTGCTGCTGATCATGATCATCATGACCATCCCGATCCAGAGCCACGCGGTGAAGGTCGATCTGCCTCAGAACAGCCCGAACTCGGCACCGCCGGTGGATGCGCAGAAGAACAAGATCTACATCCAGCCGGATGGCGTGATCCAGTGGAACAGCGTCGCGGTCAACGAAGTGACGTTGCGCCAGTATCTGGACGCATCGTTGCAACTGAGCCCCGAGCCCGAGTTGCACTTCCAGCCCGATCCGAACGCGCGCTACGAGGTTGTCGACCGCGTGCTCGCGATCATCAAGCGGGCGAATGTGAACAAGCTCGGATTCGTCGGCAACGATCAGTATCGCGGCGACTTCTGATTTCCGCATCCGGGGCCTCGGCTTCTGATCGGACATGATTGGGGCGGTCCTTCGGGGCCGCCCTTTTTCGTTTCCCGGCGTGGCTTGCACCCATGAAACAAAAGTGTCACACAAGAGTCATCGAAAAGTCACGGGCCTGAACCGTGGCCGGTCTTGGAGACACGCGATGCGCTTTGGCTTGCTTTCCATCGCAGCGGCACCGCTGCTTGTTGCGGCGATGTCCGTAAGCGCGGGCGAGCGAACCATCCCGGCGCTGATCGCGGACGGCGCATATCAGCAGGCCGAACAGGCCATACAGACCGAGCTTCGCATCTATCCAGGCCGTCCCGAGCTGTTGCTGAACCTTGCCGCCGTCTATACGAAGACCGGCCGCGCGGCAGAGGCGCGCGCGCTTTATGGGCAGGTGCTTGCCCAGCGGAACGTGCTGATGGACTTGCGCGCCGAGAAGGTGGCGGGCTCGCATGCAATTGCCTCGGTCGGGCTGCGGCAGATCCAGACGATTCAGCTCAGCGCCCGCTGAGCGCTCGCGCTAGAGCCGCGGCAAGGTGACGCCGCGCTGCCCCATATATTTGCCTGCGCGATCGGCATAGCTGGTCTCGCACGGCTGCTCGCCTTGCAGGAACAGGAACTGGCACGCGCCTTCATTGGCGTAGATCTTGGCGGGTAGGGGCGTCGTGTTCGAGAATTCGAGCGTGACATGGCCTTCCCATTCGGGCTCCAGCGGAGTCACGTTCACGATGATCCCGCACCGCGCATAGGTCGATTTGCCGAGGCAGATCACCAGCACGTCGCGCGGCACGCGGAAATATTCGACTGTCCGCGCCAGCGCGAAGCTGTTGGGCGGAATGATGCATACGTCGGTCTGTCGATCGACAAAGCTGTTCGACGAGAAGTCCTTGGGATCGACCACGGCGCTGTCGATATTGGTAAAGATCTTGAATTCGTCGGCGACGCGCGCGTCATAGCCGTAGGAGGACAGGCCGTAGCTGATGCATCCCTCGCGCCGCTGCGCCTCCACGAACGGCTCGATCATGCCGTTCGCAAGCGCCTGTTCGCGGATCCAGCGGTCGGAAAGGATGGACATCCGGTAGCAACTCCCTTTCGGCGACGATGTCGTGCCGATGGCGGAGGGGCAAGGCGAGGTACGGCGAAAAGCTGTGGATGACCGGCCGGTGCCGGCAACTCATTCGACCTTGAGCTCGAAAGGCACCGCCGGCAGCCCGGTTTCGTCATAGAGATTGCACACCGGGCTATCGCCCCAGCAGAAACGTACGCGGTCGCTGGGCCCAGGCGATTCCTCGACGAACACGCTGCTGCCTTCGAGGCGAGCAAAGGCGAAGCGGCAGGTGCGGGGTGCCAGGCCACATAGCTCGAAGCCGATCGGCGCCATTGCGCTGTACGCCACTAGCTGACCGCCGACCTGATCGAAGCGGATCTCGATCTCGGCACCAACTCGGCGGGCCGAGACGGGCCAGGGGCCAGTGGTCTCCTTGCTGTCATATACGCGGGCGCGGGCAAGGCGGGCCAGGCGGTGGCCGACATCCTGCTTGTTGGCCGGATGGATGTCACCCGGCTCACCCAGATCGACTGCGACGGCGAGCACGGCATGCGGATCGGCGGCGACCGCCTTGCGCTGTTCGTCGCGGATCTCGGCGAAACCGCTCTCGGCGGGCTTGGGGTAACGCGGTCCCCAATTGGCGAGTTGGACGATAAGGACGGGCAGATCGGGCTTGGCGAATTGCGCGCGCCAGCCTTTCATCAGCGCGGCGACGCGGCTCGCATAGCCCTTGCTCGCACCCGCATCGGCTTCGCCCTGATACCACGCGACTCCGCGCAGGCCATAAGCGCCGATCGGAGCGATCATGCCATTGTAAATCCCGGCCAGGCCAGTGATCCCGTCCCATGGCGCGCGGGGCGGCTCCCCCTGACTCGATGGCGTGGCGATGGAATATTGCCATGCCTGGGCTGAGGGCAGGGGGACTAGGCTGCCGTCGGCAAAGCGGATGCCGCGCTGCTCGGGCGAGCCGGTCAGTCCGCCGCCGCCCCAGCTGTCATAGACTGCGACCACGATGCGGTTGCGGCCTGCCTTGAGCGTGCCCGGGGCGAGCTTGTACTGGCGCGGCACACCCCAGGCGGTGTTGGTGCCGACGCCGATGCCGTTGACCCAGGTCATGTCCAAATCGTCGGGCGGGCCCAGCAGCAAAGTCGTGCCCTGCGCGGCCTGGGCGGCGCTGAGTTCGATTTCGGTCTGGTAGAAAACTAGGCCATTGAAGTCGCGCAGCGCCTCCACGCCCCAGCCTTCCCAATATTCGAAGCTCGGCACCGGCTTCCAGTCGCCGGGAGCGTCCGGATTCCATGGCGCGGGTTTGCCGGCGGCGTGGCTGCTCCACCAATTGGTCCAGTTTCCTGCCCAGGCCGCGGCTGCCCTGGGCGGATCGGCACGATATTGCCCGAGCAGGGTCAGGCGCTCGCGCGCGGCAGGATCGCCGGCGAAGGATTGCTCGCTGCGCCACGCGTCGATCGCCGTTCCGCCCCAGGAGGCATTGATCAGCCCGATCGGCACTTTCTCGGAGCGGCGCAGGTCGCGGCCCATGAAATAGCAGGCAGCGGAGAAATCGGCGACGCTCTTGGGATCGGCTAGCTTCCATGCAACCGGGGCCAGAAACTGCCGCTCGGCGCCTGCACTGACATTCTTGCCGACGGTAAGCAGACGCATCTGCGAATCAGCACCATTCGCAGCCTCTGCACCGCCGTTGAGCGCGTTGCGCACCTGGAATTCCATATTCGACTGCCCCGAACACAGCCAAACGTCACCGATCAGGATATCGCGCGCCATCATCGTGCCCGCGGGGGCGGTGACGCTCAGGGTATAAGGTCCGCCCGCCGGCATCGCCGGGACCGAGGCGCGCCATTGGCCCTTTGCGTCGGCCTGCGCTGTGGCAGTTTTGTCGGCGAGCGACACTGCGACCGTGGTCCCCGGGGTGGCGTCGCCCCAGATTGTGATCGGGCGGTCGCGCTGGAGGACGGCGTGATCCTGAAACATCGGATGGAGCAGGGGCGCGGCATCCTGAGCGGACGCGCAGACCGGCAGCATGCTCAGCATCGCGGCCAGCGCAGCACGGATGGTCAGGCGCATGATTCTCTCCCCTGGTTAGCGCTACCAAGCATGGGGGCGACCAAGGGGCAAGCCGCAGTTTCGAACACCGGAGTCCGGCGTGTCAGACCAGCCCGAGATCCTTGGGGCCGAAGGCGGCGGGGAGGAGTTCGGAGAGCTTGTAAGTGGCGATCTGGTCGCCAGTGGCGCCGCCGCAATGGACAGGCAAGTCGCGGCCGCCGAGCTGTGCGGCTTCGTTGATTACCTGGCGGCAGCGTCCGCATGGGGACACCGGGGCGGTATCCTCATGGCCCATCCGTCCGCCGATCACCCCGATCGCCACCACGTCACGCAGGCGACCCTGCGAGCTCACCGTACCCAGCGCCACGGTCTCGGCGCACAGCGTAAGTCCGTAGCTGGCATTCTCGAAATTAGCCCCGGTGACCACACTGCCGTCGGTGAGCAGCACCGCGGCGCCCACCGCGAATTTCGAATAGGGCGCATAGGCGTTCTTCGCGGCCTCGCGGGCACGGGCGACGAGCAGCTGGGGGTCATAATCGGTCATCGTGCCATCACATTCCAGTTCACGGGGCCGGTTATCCCCTCGATACGGCGGAAGCTGGTGGCCTGCCACACCGTCCAGGGGCGTGCGAGATAATAAGGCGGGAAGAACGCCTGACGGCTCCACAGCAGCCGCGGGAAAGCCTCGCTGATCCGATATTGCGCTTCGAATCGCTTGCCGATGCGGAGCACGGCATGCTCGCCCAGATGCGTCTCGATCGCCGCGATGAAGCGGCCGAGTTCGCCGATCAGCACTTCGCGTTCGGGGCGGGCGGCACAATCGGGCTGGAAGTCGAGGTCGATCGCGGGCGGGAGCTGATCGTCCGAACGGGGGACGATGCTGACGAAATTGCCGGCCTGATCGGCGGCGAGCTGGCAGAGCGAGAAGACGTGCAGCGCGCCGCGGCGGATCCCGGCTTCGAAAGTGCCGCGCCAATTCTCGGGAAAGCGCAGATCGGTCTGATTCGCGCCCGTAGTCGCCTGGATATAGGCGAAGCGCGCGCCGGACTTCTTGACGGTCCACCATTCGATCGGGCCCTGCGCATCGGCGACATCGACCCCCTGCACCGGGAAATCGGCTTCACGCGGGCGCCAGTTGATCGCGAACAGCCAGGCGCACAGGCCGGTGATCGCCAGCACGAGTGCAACAGCCGCGGTCACACGAAAGCGCCGTGCCAGGATTCTCAAACGCACGCTCAACCCTTGATGTGCAGCACGCAGATCAGGGTGAACAGCCGCCGGGCGGTATCGAAATCCACGTCGATCTTGCCCTCCAGCCGTTCCCTGAGCAGCTCGGCCGCTTCGTTGTGGATGCCGCGGCGCGCCATATCGACGGTTTCGATCTGCGCGGGCGTGGCGTTGCGAATCGCTTGATAATAGCTGTCACAGATTGCGAAATAATCGCGGATAGGCCGGCGGAAGCGCGCGAGCCCCAGGACCAAAGTCTCGAGCGGCGATCCGTCCTCGCGGCGAATCTCCAGCGCGAGCCGGCCTTCCTCGACGCTCAGGTGCAGCCGGTACGGGCCAGCATAGCCGTCCGCGTGCTGGCGCTGGGGTGCGAAGCGGTTCTCCTCAAGCAAGTCGAAGATCGCGATCCGGCGCTCCTGCTCGATATCGGCCGAGCGCCACAGAATCGTGCGCTCGTCGAGAGTCACGTCGATGATGCGCGGGTCGGCCATACCGGCGTGCTTTGCGGCCAATCAACGCTTTCCACAAGCATGCGCGATTGCCGAATCGGCGCGCATGCGCGAAGCGAATTGTATGGCCCAGCCGATACCCTTTCCGACTCCCGAAGCTCCCGAAGGGTTGCAGCTGCCCCAGAACATCGAGGCGGAAGCGGCTTTGCTCGGCGCGATGATGATCGACAACCGCGTGGCGGAGGACGTTCTCCAGAAGCTGCGGCCCGAGCATTTCTTCGAGCCCCTGCACGGCCGGATCTACGACATGATCGCGACCATGGTGGGCGACAATAGGCTGGCGACACCGGTTACGCTGCGCCCGCTGTTCGTGAACGATGCGGCGATGAAGGAATTGGGTGGACCAGCCTATCTGGCCCAGCTCACCGGCAATCCCGCCAGCCTGATCGGCGCACGGGCGTTCGCGGATCAGGTCTATGACCTTGCGGTGCTACGCGCGCTGGTGACCGTGGGCCGGGATTTGGTCGATTCGGCGCTCGACACCAGCGAGGATATCAACCCAGCCAAGCAGATTGAGAAGGCAGAGCTCAAGCTCTACGAAGTCGCCGAGACCGGGGGCGAAGACACGGGCGCCAAGAGCTTCCTGCGCGCCGCGACGATGGCGGTGCGCAACACCGAGCGGGCGATGAACTCGGGCGGCAGTGTCTCGGGCGTGACCTCGGGCCTGACCGACTTCAATGCGATGACCGGCGGCCTCAATCGATCGGACTTGCTGATCCTCGCGGGGCGCCCAGGCATGGGCAAGACCTCGCTCGCGACCAACATGGCATTCAACGCCGCCAAGCGCTGGATGGACGACATGGAAGCGGGGATTGCCGAGGAGAAATCGATCGGCGCGCCGGTCGCGTTCTTCAGCCTCGAAATGTCGGCCGATCAGCTGGCGCTGCGTATCCTGTCTGAGCAGTCCGAGATTTCGTCCGAGAAACTGCGCACCGGCAATATCTCCGCGCCCGAATTCCAGAAGTTCGCGCGCGCGTCAGGCGATATCGAGCGGCTGCCCTTGTTTATCGACGATACGCCGGGCCTAACCATTGCGGCTCTGCGCACGCGCGCGCGGCGGCTGAAGCGCCAGCACAAGATCGGCATGGTCGTTGTCGATTACCTCCAACTGCTGACCGGCTCGGCCAAGAGCTCGGGCGACGGACGCGTGCAGGAAATCTCGGAAATTTCGCGGGGGCTGAAGACGCTGGCGAAGGAGCTCAACGTGCCGGTGCTGGCGCTTTCGCAGCTCAGCCGTGCGGTGGAGAGCCGCGAAGATAAGCGCCCCCAGCTATCGGACCTTCGCGAATCGGGATCGATCGAGCAGGACGCGGACATCGTACTGTTCGTCTATCGCGACGAATATTATCACGATTTCAAGGCGCCCAAGGCGGTGGACGGCAATTCAACCGCCGACGAGATCGCCAAATACCAGGCTTGGCAGGACCATCAGCTGCAGGTGGCGAACAAGGCCAGCGTGATCATCGCCAAGCAGCGCCACGGTGCCACGGGCACTGTGGATCTGCGATTCGACCGTCAGTTCACGAAGTTCAGCGATCTCGCGCCGGGCTATTGATTCGAGCTTAGCTTCACAGTTTTCCCGTGGTTTCGGCAATTCCGTTACGCGAGCGGGTAATTTAGTTGCGCTCGGAATGGCAGGAAATTGACGGCGTCAAAGAGCGGGCCAGTGCGGCCGCGCATCTTCGAGCAAATCAAATCCTACAGTGCAATCACTGCTTACTGCACTTGCATCGCATCGCGCATGTCGTCGGCAGTGCCGACCGGGCCGGCGCACGGTGCTTCGCAGGTAGGGAACACCGAATCGAGCCGCTTGCGCAGCGTTTCTTCGAATTCGTTCTGACCATATTTGCCACGTCGCGAAACGGTGATGTCCTTGCGGATCGCATGCTTGATCCGCTCGACCGCGGCATTGTCGAGCACGCCGACCGCGACCAGTTCGGCGCACAGCTGGAGCAGGCCCACCGAGGTCGCCTGCGCGCGCAGGCCGATGAAATCGAGACATTCGTGCAGGCGGATTGCCTGCTCCTTTTCGGCGCGTTCCATCCTCATCCTCCACTCGCTCTTCCGGTCGATGCGACCGGCGGCAGGGGACAGGCTAGCTCAATGCGCGCCGTCCGCAAGTACGCAAATCACTGGAGAGAGACGGCTTTTGCCGCGGAGAACGTCAGTCGGCCGCGTAATTCTCGAGATAGCCGCAGCGATTGCAGCGCCAGGTGCGGATCGCAATTTTCTCACCGGGGATCTTGATCCCGGTCCAGAAGCTCTTGGCGGGCTGCCCCTCGACCCATGAGGCCACGCCGTGCGCGCCATGAGTTTCGTCGACGATAAAGCCTTCGGTGAACGATCCCGCGCATTTGGGGCATTGGCTGGGCTTCTGCATCGATCATTCCTGTAGCTAGACGAATGCCAGCCTACAGTGCGCAGCTACGCCGTCTAGAGTTCAGAACGAAGGCTGATCCGCGGCGCCGTCTTCGACGGGCGTGTGGATGCCGCATTCGGTCTTATCCCAACCCGCCCAGCGGCCCGAGCGCGGGTCTTCGCCCGGCTTGACGATCGAAGTGCACGGCGCGCAGCCGATCGAGAGATAGCCTTTCTCGACCAGCGGGTGCGGCGGGAGATCGTGCGCGACGAAATAAGCGGCGATATCCTCGCGGGTCCAATCGGCGAGCGGATTGAACTTGAGGCGGTCTTCATCGATCTCGAAGCGGGGCAGCGCATTGCGGGTGCTCGCCTGGTGCGCCTTGCGGCCGGTGATGCTGGCGTCGAAGCCTGTCATTGCCTTTTCGAGCGGCAGCACTTTGCGGATCTCGCAGCAGCCGTCCGGATCGTAGGACCAGCGCAGGCCGGTCGCGTCGCGGGCCTCGATCTGCTCAAGATCGGGGCGGATGATCCGGAGGTTGAGGCCGAGGCGCTGTGCGAGCAGATCGCGATACGCGAGCGTTTCGGCAAAATGCTTGCCGGTATCGAGGAAGAGCACGGGGACGCCGGGATCGACCGAAGCGACGAGATCGAGCAGCACCGCGGATTCGGCGCCGAAGGACGAGACGAGCGCGACATCGCCGAGCATGTGATCACCCAGCACGGCGCGCAGCAGATCCTGCGTTCCGGTGCCGCGGAACATGTTGTTGAGCCGGATGGCGTCCTGCGCCGTGAAGCGCGGCGCAACGTCGATGCGATCGATCTCTCTCGTAATCTTGCGCACAGCCTCAGCCATGGCGGAGCTTCCACACCGGCACCGCTTCGTCCGAAGCCGGCTGGTAGAAGAATTCGTAGCGCGAGAATGCGCGTTCGAGCGCTTCGGCGTCCACCGGCGCTTCGGGTGCGAAACTGTCGAACCCGACGCGGCGCATGAACAGCATCTGATCGACCAGCACGTCGCCTGCGGCGCGGATTTCACCCATGTAGCCCGCTTCGCGGAGGATCTTGGCGGAGGAATAGCCGCGACCGTCGCGGAAACGCGGGAAGTCGATCTCGACCAGCTGGACGCGGGCTAGATGGGGGATGAGGTGGCGTGCGTCCTCACCCGCCTCGATGCGGACGGCGGTGGCCTGGTCCTGGTCGAGAAAGGCATCGAGGCTGACTGCGGGTTCTTCGTGGACGGCGTCGTCGCGGAAGCGGAGCAGCCTGTCGGCGTTCGCCGACAAAGATACTGGATTATCCATAGATCGCCTCCTTGAAGGGCTCGACGCCGATGCGGCGATAGGTGTCGAGGAAGCGTTCGCCTTCGCTGCGTTCGCGCAGATACACGTCGGTGGCCTTCTCGACGGCGTCGACGATACCGTCCTCGTTGAAGCCGGGGCCGGTGATCTTGCCGAGGCTGGCATCTTCCGCGCCCGATCCGCCGAGCAGGAGCTGGTAATTCTCGGTGCCTTTGCGATCGACGCCGAGGATGCCGATATGGCCGGCGTGATGATGGCCGCAGGCATTGATGCAGCCGCTGATCTTGAGCTTGAGCTCGCCGATCTCGCGCTGGCGGCCGAGATCGGCGAAGCGCGTCGCGATCTTTTGCGCGACGGGGATCGAGCGGGCGTTGGCGAGGCTGCAATAATCCAGGCCGGGGCAGGCGATGATGTCGCTGATCAGGTCGAGATTGGCGGGGGCGAGCCCGGCTGCGTCGAGCTTTTGCCACAGGGTATAGAGATCGGCCTTGCGGACGTGAGGCAGGACGATGTTCTGGGCATGCGTGACGCGGAGCTCGTCGAAGCTGTAGCGTTCCGCCAGATCGGCCATCAGGTCGATCTGGTCCGCGGTCGCGTCGCCGGGGATGCCGCCGGTGGGCTTGAGACTGATGTTGACGATCGCATAGCCGGGCGCCTTGTGGGCGACGACGTTCTGATCGACCCAGAGCGCGAAGTCAGGGTCGCTGCGGTCGATCTCCTCCGAGGGGCTGACCTCGAAGGCGGGATCGGTGAAATAGGCGGCGATGCGGTCATATTCGGCCATCGGGACGTCGGAATTATTGGGCAGGATTTCCTGCCATTCGGCTTCGACCTGACGCGTGAATTCCTCCGCACCCAGTTCGTGGACGAGAATCTTGATGCGCTGCTTGTGGATATTGTCTCGGCGGGCCCAGCGGTTCCAGACGCGCAGGGCGGCTTCGCAATAGCTGAAAAGATGCTGGGCGGGCAGGAACTCGCGGATCAGCGGCGCGACGAAGGGCGTGCGGCCCATGCCGCCGCCGATATAGACTTGGAAGCCCTGCTCGCCCGCTTCGTTCAGCACTAGCTTGAGGCCGATATCGTGAAGGCGGATCGCGGCGCGGTCTTCCTCGGCGGCGGTCAGCGCGATCTTGAACTTGCGCGGCAGGTAGCTGAATTCGGGGTGGAAAGTGGTCGCTTGGCGGATCAGCTCGGCCCAGGGGCGCGGATCGGCTATCTCGTCGGCCGCGGCGCCGGCGTATTGATCCGAGGAGACGTTGCGGATGCTCTCGCCGCTGGTCTGGATCGCGTGCATCTCGACCGTCGCCAGCTCGGCGAGAATGTCGGGCGCTTCCTCGAGCTTTATCCAGTTATACTGGATGTTCTGGCGCGTAGTGAAATGGCCGTAGCCGCGATCGTATTTCCGCGCGATGTGCGCCAGCATGTGCATCTGGCGGCTGTCGAGCGTGCCATAGGGGATGGCGACGCGCAGCATGTATGCGTGGAGCTGGAGATAGAGACCGTTCTTGAGCCGGAGCGGCTTGAACTGGTCGTCGTTCATCGCGCCCGAAAGGCGGCGGGCGACCTGGTCGCGGAACTCATCGACGCGGGCGTCTACGATCGCTTGGTCATATTTGTCGTAGCGGTACATTTCAGATCACCCAGTTGCCGGCATTGGGATCGGCTGGTTTGAGCGTGAGATCGGGGCGCACCGTCGGCCCCAAGGCGCGGATGCGGTCCTTGATGTGGGCGGGGCGGGGGCCTTCGGGGGTTTCGGTCGCGTCGATCACGTACGCGCCGTTGACGCGGCGGGCGCCGGTTTCCTCGGCCGCTAGGGCCTCCCCGCCTTCGCCAACATCGGTTGCGTCCTCGACATGGCGCGACCAGCCGGTGCCGGTCCACCAGATTACGTCGCCGGTGGGCAAATCGTTGCCGGTGAGGATCTTCACGCCATCGCCTCCGCGGTGCGGGCAAAGGCCATGAGCTTGTCCTCGGCATCGGCGAGGAGCGTAACTTCGCCGACGACGATGATCGCCGGGCTCTTGACCGTCTCGCGCTCGACCATCGGGCCGAGATCAGCGAGCAGGGTACGCAGCGCGCGGCTGCCCTCCAGGGTGCCGCGCTCGAGCACCGCTACCGGCATGTCAGGCGCGACACCGTCGGCCATGAGCTTGTCGGCGATATCGGGGCAGGTGGCGACGCCCATATAGATGACGAGCGTGCGGCCTTTGCCGGCGAGGCCCGACCAGTCCTGATCCTTGAGGCCCTTGCATTGGCCGGCGACGAAGCTGACGGCGCTTGACCAGTCGCGGTGCGTGAGCGGCATATTGACCTCAGCGGCTGCACCGATCGCGGCGGAGATGCCGGGGATGACTTCGACGGGCAAGCCGGCCGCGCGCACGGCTTCCACTTCCTCGCCGCCGCGGCCGAAGATGAACGGGTCGCCGCCCTTCAGCCGCACGACGATCGCACCGGTCTTCACATGCGCCACGATCAGGGCGTTGATCGCATCCTGGGGGAGCGTGTGGCGGTTGCGCTGCTTGGCGACCGAGATGCGATGCGCCTGGGGCGCCATATCGAGCACGCGCGGATCGACGAGACCGTCATGGACGAGGACGTCGGCCTGCTTGAGCGCTTCGACTGCGCGGACGGTGAGCAGACCGGGATCGCCCGGGCCTGCGCCGACTAGGATTACGCGCCCGCGGGCGCTCGGATCTAGAAGCGTAGCCATGGCACGGGAGATGCGCCCGGCAGGGGTGTGCTTCAATCCAAGGTTGCTTGGGGCTGGGGTAGCGAAACTATCCCGCGTCGGCCAGCGCTTGGGCGTGTTCCTTGATGATCGCCCTGGTGGTCGTGTCGGTGTCGAACACGCCGTACCATCCCTGGGGCTCGTGCGGAGGGTCGCCCAGCCAGGCGGTGTCGCCCGATTTGAAGCGATAGTCCGGATGCGTGGCGCGGCCTTCGCCGTTCCATGCCCAGAAATTGGAACCGACAATCGGGCCGCCGGCCTTCACGCTGGCCTCCACCGCGGCGTAGATCTGTTGGTAGTAACGATCCTTATACAAAGTCGAAGCCTCGGGATCGTAGCCGCCGCCGTCGCGGGGGTACCCGAATTCCTCGACGACGAGGGGCTTGCCGAGTTCGGCGGCGAGGGCTTCGTGTTGGCTCAGATATTCGGCGACTTTGGCGGTGGCGTTGTCGTGCGTGCCGGGGATGTCCTTGGCGCTGACCCAGGACCAGTTGAGCGGCCAGATGTGCGCAGTGACGTAATCGATCTCGGAAAAGGCGTGGGCCTTGCTATAGACTTCCGCGCGTTCGATCGAGCCCTTGAGGCCTTCGCTGCCGGTCGAGACGAGATGGTTGGGGGCGAGCGATTTGATCAGCTTCGCGGTAGATTCGATCCAGCCATAATATGCCGGCAGCAGCGGCACCGCGACTTTGTCGCTGCCGCCGGGGCGGGGCTCGTTGGCGAGCTGCCAGGCCATGATCGTCGGGATGCCGGCGTATCGCTTGACGATCGAGGCGACATAATCGTGGTAGAGCTTTACGGCCTCAGAATTAGCGTAGAACTGCGCAGTCATGTCGGCGAATTCGGGCCAGGGGTGTGCGGGATCGTTCATGTCGATGAACTTTCCGCCGTTCACATAGGTGAGATAGGTCATCATCCCGCCCGACCATTCCCAGAAATTGGTGAGGTAGAGCACGGCTCGCATGCCGCGTGCTTCCATCTGGGCGAGAAGGTGTGTGAGGCCGTCGATCAGATCGGGGTTCCAGGCATTGCCGGGGGTGCGGAAGGCCGGGCTGACCGCGTTCTTGAGCGGTGAGGTCTCGGCCGAGGCGAGGATGCGGAGATTGGTGACGCCGAGCGCGACAAGCGCGTCGAGCTCGCGGGCGAGGCGGGCGCGGTCGCCGAAATCAGGGCGGGCGGCGAGCCATGGGCCATACCAGAGGTTTGCGCCTGCGAAACGATAGGGCTTGCCGTCGAGGGTGAGGGCGGTGCCCTTGCGGCGGATGAAGGGATCTGGAGCCGCGGCAGAGGCGGGAAAAGCGGCGAGCGCTGCGCCTGCGCCGAGGATCGTTCTACGTGTGACCATGCTGCTCTCCCGCCTTGTTAGCGGTAGCATAGCCGCCCCGCCGCGCTTGGGAAGCGGCGGGGCGTACATGGGCTAGTCGAACAATTCCTCGAAGAACGACTTGCGCTTCTTGTGCGGGTGGTGGCCGTAGCCGCCTTGATGGCCGCGGCTGTCATATTGCGGGCGCTGCTCGCGATAGGGTTCGCCGCGGCTTTCGCGATAGGGCTCGGGGGCAGGCGCCGGGGCCTGCGCCGCGGAGCGCTCGATGATCTTGTCGAGCTCGCCGCGATCGAGCCACACTCCACGGCAAGTGGGGCAATGGTCGATCTCGATGCCGGAGCGTTCGACCGGCACCAAAGTGGCGCCGTCGACGGGACAAATGAAGCTGCTCATATCGATTACTCCCGCTCGCCCATCAGGTTCAGCAGCAGCTGGAACATGTTGATGAGGTTAAGATAGAGCGACAGCGCGCCCATGATTGCCATCTTGTCCGCGGCTTCGCTGCGGCCATAGGCAAGATATTCGCTCTTCAGACGCTGCGTATCCCAGGCGGTGAGGCCTGCGAACACGATCACGCCGACGACCGACAGCACCATCTGGAGCATGCTCGAGCCGATGAAGAGGTTGACGAGGCTGGCACCGATCACGGCGATCAGGCCGATGAACAGGAAATTGCCCATGCCGGTCAGGTCGCGATTGGTGGTGTAGCCGACCAGGCTCAGCCCGGCGAACATCGCGGAGGCGGTGAAGAATGCCATGGCGATGCTGGTGCCGGTGAAGACCAGGAAGACGCTGGCCATCGACACGCCCATCACCGCCGCGAAGGCGAAGAAGGCCATACGAGCGCCGGCAGTGCTCATCCGCTCGATGCGGAACGTGAAAAAGAAGATGAAGGCGAGCGGCGCGAACATCGCCACCCATTTGAGCGGCGTGCCGAAGATCAGGGCGACGAGCGCGGGCGAACTCGCCACGCCCATGGCGACGAGCCCGGTGATCGCGAGGCCGATGCCCATGTTTCGATAGATGCCCAGCATATAGCTGCGCAGGCCCGCATCGAACCGGGCCTGCGTGCCAGCGGCGGCAGTGCGATTAAATTGTGACAGGTTTTCCAAGGGGAAGTTCTCCTAAGCGGTGCGGGCACGGCGGATGACGCCGCGCGCGACGCGGCGCATTTCGGCCGCATCGGGGAAATGACGGAACAGACGATCCTTGATCGCCAGCCGCTCCTTCTTCAGCCGGGCGAGCCGGATGCTGTCGGGGAGGCGGCGCGCGAGTTCGCGGCGGATTTCATGGTTGAGCAGGTGGTGCGCGGCGATCAGGCGCTGGATAAGTTCGGACATACACGGCTCCATCGATATTGCATCGATCGAGCGGCCCGGTGGGTCTGGTGGGGAAGGAGGGGGCCAAACCGTCCAAACCTGCACCGAGCACGCTCGATGCGGTCCGACATCACGATGGCTATTCAGCCGCCGCCAGAGGGGCCCGGTCCCGCAGATTCAAGGATAGGGGCGGGGCGTGGGGGTTTCAAGGGGGATCAGCCTGCCCGATGCGGGAAGGTGGCGCCGCGAAGCTGGTGGAGGGGCGTGCCGCATGTGATTCGCCGGTGGAGAGCCCCCTCCGTCAGCCTGCGGCCGCCACCTCCCCGTCCCGGGAGGATCAAAAATCAGGCGTCCCTCAGCCCCAGGCCGATTGCGGCTCTCGCGCTATCGGCTTCCGAGGACACAACGGGGTAGGCGCAGTAATCTGCGGCGTAATAGGCGCTGGGGCGGTGGTTGCCCGACCAGCCGATGCCGCCGAAGGGGGCGGAGGAGGAGGCGCCGTTGGTGGGGCGGTTCCAGTTGACGATGCCGGCGCGGATGTTCGCCCAGAACTGATCGTAGAGCTTGGGATCCTGGCTCACCAGGCTGGCGGAGAGGCCATAGCGCGTGTCGTTCGCCTCGGCGATCGCCTGCTCGAAGGTATCGATCCGGAAGACCTGGAGGATCGGGCCGAACAGCTCGACATCGACCTTCTCATTGGCGTTGGTCATGTCGATCATGCCGGGAGTGATGAAGGGTCGTCCGTCGATCGGGCGCTCCATATGGCGCAGCGGACGGCCGCCCATGGTGGAAAGCGCGAGGAAGCTCTCGGTGAGCATGTCGGCAGTGTCGTTGTCGATCACGGGACCCATGAACGGCGCGGGGTCGGCATGCGGTTCGCCGATGATCAGGCGGCCGATCAGCTTGTTGATCTCGGCAATCAGCGGATCGTAGAGATTCTGGTCGACGATAAGCCGCCGCGCTGCAGTGCAGCGCTGGCCGGCGCTGGTGAACGCCGATTGCACCACCAGGACCGCGGCCGAATAGAGATCGGGCGTGTTCCACACCACGATGGGGTTGTTGCCACCCATTTCGAGCGCGAGGATCTTTTCGGGGCGTGAGGAGAACTGCCGGTTGAGCGCGATGCCGGTATTGGCGGAGCCAGTGAACAGCAGCCCGTCGATATCGGGATGCGCGGCGAGAGCCTTGCCCTCGTCCGGGCCGCCGATAAGCAGGCGGACGCACCCCTCCGGGATGCCCGCGGCATGGAAGCAATCGACCAGAAATGCGCCCGAGGCGGGGGTCTTTTCCGAAGGCTTGAACACCACGGCATTGCCGGCAAGCAAAGCCGGGACGATGTGACCGTTGGGCAAATGCGCCGGGAAATTATAGGGGCCAAGCACCGCGAGCACACCATGCGGCTTGTGGCGGAGCGCAAGGCGCGTGTTCATCGGCGCATCGATGCGCCGCTGGCCGGTGCGTTCGGAAAAGGCAGTGACCGAAATATCGACCTTGGCGATCACCGTCTCGACTTCGCCACGCGCTTCCCAGAGTGGCTTGCCGGTCTCGCGAGCGATCAGATCCGAAAATGCATCGGCCTTTTGCCGGACGACATTGGCGAAGCGGCGCAGCGCCTCGATTCGATAGGCCAGCGGACGCGCGGCCCATTCCGCCCAGGAGCGGCGTGCATGCGCGACCTCCACGTCTGCGTCTCCGGACTTCTGACGCCACAGGACGGCGCCCGTCGCGGGTTCGGTCGAGATGATTTCGTGTCCGGCCATTTGGTCTAGGTGTCGGCGCCCCGAGAGAAGTTTGCGTGCTCTTGCACGAAATTCGGTGGCTATGCCAGAGCCTCGCCCATCCTGCGGATCGAGGCGACCTTGGCGTTGAGCGCGGTCCAGTCGTCGTGTTCGGCGATCGGGGCCCAGATCGCCTCGACTTCGTCGATCAGCATCGAGCAGGGCTCGGTATCGCGCCAATATTCATGGTCGCGCGGCTTGCGGGGTTCGTAGCCAGCGACTTGCGCGCGGAGCTCGGCGAAGGGCTCGCCATAGATTTCGGGGAGCTCTCCGCCGAATGCGTCGTAATAGAAGAGGTCGAGCGGGGCCCGGGTGGCGGTAAGGGCGCGCTCCACCGACTGGACGAGCGCGCGGTCCTGCTCGGGGGTACGCGGATTGAGGCCCAGGCGCCAGAGGACTGCGGCGGTTACTTCGCGCTGATAGGTTGGCGCAAAAAGGTCCATTGCCTCGACCAACGGCGCTTCGTCGCAGATCAGCCGCAGCGAGCTGGCGAGCTGCATCACGTCCCAGAAGATTGCCTCGGGCTGGCGGCCAAACGAATAGAGCCCGGCATGATCGAAATAAGCGGCAGTGAAGGCTGGGTCCCAGGTCGGGGTCCAGCGCCACGGGCCGTAATCGAAGCTTTCGCCGGTGACGTTGATATTGTCGCTGTTAAGCACGCCGTGGACGAAGCCGGCCGCCATGAACTGACCGGCGAGGCGGGCGGTGCGCTGGGCGACGAGGGTCAGCAGGCGCTGGGGGGCGTCGTCGCCGGCCTCCTCGCCATAATAATGGCCCAGGACATAGGCGGTGAGCCTGGCGAGGTTCTCGGTATCCTGGAAATAAGCCAGCCGCTGGAACACGCCGATGCGGATGTGGCCGTGGTTGAGGCGAACCATCACCGCCGAGCGGGTGGGGGAGGGCTCATCGCCGCGGTGTAGCTCCTCGCCCGTCTCGATCAGCGAGAAGGTTCGCGATGTCTCTACGCCCAGTGCCTCGAGCATTTCGGTGGCGAGGATTTCGCGGATGCCGCCCTTGAGGGTCAGGCGGCCGTCGCCGAAGCGGCTATAGGGCGTCTGGCCCGAACCCTTGGTGCCGAGATCCATCAGGCGGCCGTTTTTGTCGAGCATCTGCGCGAAAAGAAAGCCGCGGCCGTCGCCAATTTCGGGATTGTACACGCGGAACTGATGCCCGTGATAGCGCAGCGCTAGCGGACGGGGCTGGGCGCCCGGCAGCGGCTCGAAACGCCCGAAATGGCGGACCCATTCGGCGTCGCTCAGGCCCTCCAGGCCGATCTGTGCGGCGGCGCGATCGTTGCGGAAGCGCAGGATCGTCTTGGGAAAGCTCGCGGCGGAAACCGGATCGGCGAATTCGTCGCCAAGTTGGTCGATGGCGTGTTGCGGAGTGAAGAGCATGAAGCGATATGGGGAGCGATGAGTGAGCGGCGCAACTACACAGATGGGTTTTGGTGGTCGCGCGACGAGCTGAGGCTCCATTATCGCGATTATGCCGGCCCCTCGGACAAGCCGCCGATTCTGTGCTTCCCGGGCCTGACGCGCAACGCCCGCGATTACGAGCTGCTTGCCGAGCGGCTGGCGGGCGAATGGCGGGTGATCCTGGTCGAATTCCGCGGCCGGGGCGAAAGCGCCTATGCCAAGGATCCGATGAGCTATGTGCCGCTTGCCTATCTGCAGGATGTCGAGGGGCTGCTCGCGGACCAGAAGATCGATCGGTTCGTGGCGATCGGCACGTCGCTGGGCGGAATCGTAACGATGCTGCTGGCAGGGACGGGCGCGCAGCGGCTGGCGGGCGTGGTGCTCAACGATGTCGGGCCCGAGATCGACGCGGCGGGGCTGGCGCGGATCCGGACTTATGTGGGCAAGGGCGTGTGGCACCCGACCTGGATGCATGCGGCGCGCGCAGTCGCCGAGGGCAATGCCGACGTCTATCCCGATTTCGGCATCGAGGATTGGCTGCGCATGGCCAAGCGGCTGTACAAGGTAAACAGCTCGGGGCGGATCGTGCTCGATTACGACATGAAGATCGCGGAGCCATTCCGCGTGCCCGGCAACGAGACCGCGGCCGATATGTGGCCGACGGTGGACGCGCTGCAGGGCAAGCCGCTGCTGGTGGTGCGCGGCGAGCGATCGGACATATTGAGCGCGGCTGTGGCGGCGAAGATGGTCAAGCGCGTCAAAGGCGCGGAGCTGGTGACGGTGCCGGGGATCGGGCACGCGCCGACCCTGGACGAGCCCGAAGCGTTTGCGGGGATCGAGCGGCTTCTGGCTCGCGTCTGACCCGAGACCGGCAGGTTTAGTGCCGGTGCTCGCGCTTCAAATTGTAGCGCCCGGCGGCATAGCCATCGAACAACCCGTCGATCGCCGGATGGTCCACCGGATCCTCGCTGTCGTCGACCACCAGATTCTGCTGGCTGACATAAGCGATGTAGCTCGATTCGGCATTTTCGGCGAGCAGATGGTAAAAGGGCTGGTCCTTGCGCGGACGGACGTCCTCGGGGATCGCCTCATACCATTCGTCGCTGTTCGCAAAGACCGGATCGACATCGAAGATCACGCCGCGAAACTCGAACAGGCGGTGCTTGACGACATCGCCGATCGCGAAGCGCGCAGTGGCTACCGGCGGCATCGGGACCGACGCTTCATAGGGGATCGCAGGTTCGACAGGGTGCGTCATGCACCTAATCTAATGTTTCCGCCGCGTCGCACAAGGACTGCGCTTGCGGGCCGCAATTCATTGCGCTAGAGGCCCGCCCTCTATCGACCGGTGCCGCTTCGGGAATTCCTCAGACGGCATCTTATGACCTCGCGGAGAGGTGGCAGAGTGGTCGAATGTACCGCACTCGAAATGCGGCGTGGGTTAACGCTCACCGTGGGTTCGAATCCCACCCTCTCCGCCATGGTCCTACCCGCCTGACGCGGGTCTGATCGCAGCTTGTCGCTCCGCGAATCGCCTCCCAACCCACAGCCTCGACACGATTTAGCTGCTACCAACGGTCGCATTTTTTGCGCCTACATGTCTAGATTGTCCGCGTTGTCATGTAGCGAAGTACCTACATTTCCGCCTATATGTTGCTAAACATGTCCGGTTCGCGAAATCCGCGGGTAGGGCAGCTATTTGCCCTTGCCGCCCTCCGCACTTCGCGGCTCCCTCATCGAAATAATCGCGTTGAGGGGGACTGGGATGCTGATGGAATTGATCAACGATGCGTGGCGGGCGTTGGGGGATGTCCTCGCGCCGCACGGGCCCGCGGTAAACGCGCTCAAGAGCTACGCACCGAGCGATTACAGCATCCATTTCTTCCTCCAGCTCGCGGTGATCATCCTCGCCTGCCGCGTCGTCGGATGGCTGGGGCAGAAGTTTCTGGGCCAACCCCAGGTCGTCGGTGAGATGATTGCGGGCGTCGTACTCGGGCCGTAGCTGTTCGGTCTGCTCTTTCCCGATCTCCAGCTTGCGATCTTCCCCAAGGAGACCCGCAACGTCCTCTATGTTGGCGCTCAGCTCGGCGTGGGGCTCTACATGTTCATGGTCGGCCTGACGCTGCAGCTCGATCACTTCCAGTCCAAGGCAAGGAGCGCCGCTGCGGTCTCGGCGGCGGGCATCGCCGCGCCGTTCCTGCTTGCCGCGGTGATCACGCCCTTTTTGCTTACCGTGCCGGGGCTGTTCACGCCCGGGATCAGCCAGGGCAATGCGACGCTGTTCATGGGCGCGTGCATTGCGCTCACCGCTTTCCCGATGCTTGCGCGGATCATCAACGAGCGCGGCCTGGCCAACAGCGCGCTTGGCACCTTGTCGCTGACGGCAGGCGCTTTCGACGATGCGGTTTCGTGGTGCGTTCTGGCGATCGTACTCGCCACTTTCGGCGCAGGGGCCGGCGTGGCCGTCATCGCGATCGGCGGGGCCATCCTGTACACCGCCTTCATGCTGCTGTTCGGCCGCAAGCTGCTCGCGCCGCTCGGTCGCATGGTCGAGGAAAAGGGCGAGATGACCACGCAGATGCTCGCCGTCACGATGATGCTGTTCTGTACCTCCGCCTTCATTATGGACGCGATCGGGATCCACGCGATCTTCGGCGGCTTCCTGATGGGCGTGTGCATGCCGCGTGGATTGTTTGTCGAGGAGCTCAAGAAGAAGGTCGAGCCGCTGGCAGTCGTGCTGCTGCTGCCGATGTTCTTCACTTATTCGGGGCTCAACACCCGGATGGACATGGTCAATTCGGTTTCGCTGCTGCTGATCGCGCTGGGTATCCTGGCGGTGTCGGTGGTCGCCAAGTTCGGCGCATGCTGGGCGGCGGCGCGGCTTTCGGGCGAAGACAATCGCACCGCGCTGGGCATCGGCGCGCTGATGAACTCGCGCGGGCTGATGGAGCTGATCATCATCAATATCGGGCTGCAAAAGGGCATTATCGGCCCGACCTTGTTCTCGATGCTGGTGCTGATGGCGATCGTCACCACCGTGATGGCGACCCCGCTGTTCGAGGCGGTCTATGGCAAGAGAGCCCGCGAAACCGGCGAACTCGATGCCGTGCCGGGCAGCATGGCCGCCGCCTGATCCCTCCTTGTGCCCCGCCGCGCATCGGCGGGGCACATCTTTTCAGGAGACGTGGAATGCGAACCGCGCCGCTCATTTTGGCGGGACTGCTGATCGGCGGGACTGCCCATGCTCAGAACGTGACCCTAAAGCCCAGCGCCGACGTTCGCCTGCGCTACGAGCAAATCGACCAGGATGGGCTGGCGCGCGACGGCGATGCGCTCACTCTGCGCGTCCGCCCCGGCGTGACGGCGGCAAGCGGCGAGTGGTCGGCGCTCGCCGAGGCGGAGGCGACACTGGCGGTGATCGAGAATTATAACAGCGGCACCAATGGCAAGCTGGCCTATCCGCTGGTCGTCGATCCAGCCAATTTCGAGCTTAACCGCGCGCAGATCCGTTATGCGCGGAAGGATGGCTTGGCGCTGACCGCCGGGCGGCAGCGCGTCGAGCTTGCCGACCAGCGCTTCGTCGGCTCGGCGGGTTGGCGCCAGAACGAGCAGACCTTCGATGCGCTGCGGATGCAGATCGGCAAGTCGCTCGGGTTCGGCGCGGATCTCACTTATGCGCGAAACGCCCTGACAGTGAACGGCCGCAACGGAACTGGCGCGCGGCCCCAGGCGATCGGCGGCGACAGTGTGTTCGCGCTGGTCAATTACGCCACCAAGGCAGGGACGCTGACTGGCTTCGCCTATCTGGTCGATCAGGATCAGGCCGCGGTGCAGGGGTTCCGGCTGTCGAGCCAGACCTATGGCGTGCGCTTTGCCGGCTCGACACCCCTGAGCAGGAATGTGAAGCTCGGCTATGCAGCCAGCTGGGCCCGGCAGAGCGACTATCATCGCAACCCCAATGACTATTCAGCCGATTATTTTCTCGGCGAGCTGAGCCTTGCCGCCAAGGGCTTCACCGCGACCGCCGGTTATGAAGTTCTCGGCGCCGACAAGGGCGCAGCCCTGACCAGCGTCCAGACGCCGCTCGCTTCCTATTTCAAATGGAACGGCTGGGCCGGAAAGTTCGGCACGACTCCGCCCAATGGTCTGCGCGACCTGTATGGCAGCGCCGGCTATGGCTGGAAGAAAGTCGGCGGGCTCGATGCCATCACGCTCTCCGCGACCTATCATCGCTTCGCCAGCGATCGGTTACGGCTGCGTTATGGCGACGAGATAGACCTGCTGGCGAGCGTCAAGCGCGGGCGGGCGACATTATCCGCCCGCTATGCGCATTACCGCGCAGGCGCCTTCGCGACCGATACCGACAAGGGATGGTTGCAGCTGGACTGGAGCCTCTAGCCTCAGTCCAGCAGTTCCACTGCCACCGCAGTCGCCTCGCCGCCGCCGATGCACAGCGAGGCGAGGCCGCGCTTCTGGCCTGTGGTCTCCAGGGCCGAGAGCAACGTCGCCATCACCCGCGCGCCGCTGGCGCCGATCGGGTGGCCGAGCGCCGTCGCGCCGCCGTGAATGTTCATTTTGTCATGCGGAATGCCGAGATCGTGCATCGCGATCATCGCCACGCAGGCGAACGCTTCGTTGACTTCGAACAGATCGACATCGCCGATCTGCCAGCCCGCCTTTTCCAGCGCCTTGCGCATCGCGAAGACGGGTGCAGTGGTGAAGCGCGAGGGGGCATGGGCATGACCGGCATGCGAGACGATGCGCGCCACCGGTGTGAGACCGAGCCTTTCGGCAACCGACATGCGCGTCATCACCAGCGCCGCCGCACCGTCCGAGATCGACGAGGCATTGGCGGCAGTGATCGTGCCATCCTTCGAGAATGCGGGCTTGAGCGTAGGGATCTTGGAGGCGTCGCCCTTGGCGGGCTGCTCGTCCTGGCTGACCGTGGTCATGCCCTTGCGGCCCTTCACTTCGACCGGCACGATTTCGCGATCGAATGCGCCCGATTTCTGCGCTTTCTGCGCACGCTCCAGGCTGGCGATTGCGTAATCGTCCTGCGCGCCCCGAGTGAACTGATATTCCTGCGCCGTCTCCTCGGCGAAGCTGCCCATCAGCCGGCCGGGCTCATATGCGTCCTCAAGCCCGTCGAGATACATGTGATCCTTCATCACATCATGGCCGATCCGGGCACCGCTGCGGTGGCGCATCGACAGATAGGGCGCGTTGGTCATGCTCTCCATGCCGCCCGCCACGATCAAGTCGATCGAGTGCGCAGCCAGCGCTTCGGCGGCCATGATCGCCGCCTGCATGCCCGATCCGCACATCTTGTTGAGCGTGGTCGCCTCTATATGCGAAGGAAGTCCGGCCTTTAGCGCCGCCTGGCGCGCGGGGGCCTGGCCAAGCCCGGCGGGGAGCACGCAGCCCATATAGATGCGCTCGACCGCATCGCCCTTCAGCCCCGCACGCTCCACTGCCGCGCCGACCGCGGCCGCGCCGAGATCGGTGGCGCTGGCGTCGGTGAGCGAGCCCTGAAAGCTGCCCATCGGCGTGCGGGCATAGGATGCGATGACGATCTGGTCGGCGGACATT
Source organism: Sphingomonas sp. AC522 (assembly GCF_979258125.1). Classification (NCBI taxonomy): domain Bacteria; kingdom Pseudomonadati; phylum Pseudomonadota; class Alphaproteobacteria; order Sphingomonadales; family Sphingomonadaceae; genus Sphingomonas; species Sphingomonas sp. AC522. Next base: position 2,588,916 of record NZ_OZ409836.1, on the reverse strand, counting down.
TTTGATCCCCTGATGTGTTGGGCGCGATCTAGTGACTCGCGTGGCGGTTTGCAAAAGCCGCTGCCAGCCCGCAGGAAAGGCCCGCATGACATTCGTCGACATCTGCAAATGGTACGCTTCGATCAGCGGCATCATCGCCTGTTTCATGGTTTCGCTGGACAATGGCCGGCGCGTGACCGGCTGGGGGTTTGCGCTGTTCGTCACCTCGAGCATCGCCTGGATCACCGGCGCGCTGCTTTCGAGCGACGAGCCTTTATGGACCCAGAATCTGGTGCTGTTCTGGATCAACGCATTCGGCGTCTATCGCTATCTGATCCGCAAGCGCGCGCCGCGTGACGCCGATTGAAGCTTGGCTTTGGCCGGCGGGGCTGGGGCTGCTCGGGCTGCTGCTCGGCAGCTTCATCGTCACCGTCGCGATCCGCTGGCCGGAAGGGCGAAGTGTAGCGCGGGGGCGCTCCGAATGTGACGGGTGCGGAAAGGTGCTGGGGCCGCACGAGCTGGTGCCGGTGCTGAGCTATTTGGTGCAACGCGGACGATGCCGGGGGTGTGAAGAGCGAATATCCGTCTTGCATCCGACGATTGAATTGCTGGGGCTGGCGATTGGGTTGCTTGCGGGATGGCTGCAGCCGGGCTGGATGGGTGCGGCCTTTGCGGTCTTCGGCTGGCAGCTGCTGGCGCTCGGCGCGCTGGATTGGCGGGCGCTGTGGCTGCCCAATCTCCTCACCGGGGCATTGGCACTGTCCGGTGCCGCGACGATGTGGCTGCTATACGGCGATTTCCCCGAATTGATCCTGCTCAACGGGCTGATCGGTTTTGCTTCGCTGGAGGCCGTACGGCTGGGATATCGGGCGATCCGCGGCCGCGAGGGACTGGGGGCAGGCGATCCTAAATTATTTGCGGGCATCGCGATCTGGCTGGGCTGGAATATGCTGCCCGCCGTGCTGCTGATGGCTTGCATAGTCGGACTTTGCGCCATCGCGGCGAAGCATGTCTCGGGAGCTGGGGTCTCTGGGACCGACAAATTGCCGCTCGGGACCCTGCTCGCGGCGGCGGCGTTCATCGGGTGGGTGGCAATGGCGCTTCGCCCGCTGATATAGCTACGCACCTAAAGTAATCGGGTATATTGCGACGATCGACGTGGCGCTGGATGCTACTCCGGTGACGGCTGCGGGAACCCTGGTCGGGCTTGCGGCGCGGGCGGGTGCAAGCGACGTCGAAGTGGAGAACTTTGGCCCCATCGATGCGAACGCCGCTCGCCGGCTCGCGGCGGCGCGCGCAGTGGCGAACGGCAAGGAGCAGGCGGAGGCGATTGCGAGTGCATCGGGCGCCCGGCTTGGGCCGTTGCTGCGCGTCGTCGATCCCGCATCGAGGATCGATGGCCAGGGCTATGTTTTTACGGCTGAGGATTCACTGCAGCGAGTGTCGGCCAATGGCCGTCCTCCGCGACCGGTCACTGTCGAAATAAACCCTGCACCGGTGAAGACCAGTGTTCAGCTCACGCTGGTCTTCGAGATCCTGCGATGAGCATGCAGGAATTCCTCGAACCCCAGGGCAACCCATTCAGGCCGAGCTTCCCATGTCGCTGGAGCACGGCGAGCACCAAATTGCCGCTCGGCGTGATGTTGGCCTTGGCAGGCTGGACGTGGTGGGTGATGATCGCGCCGAGACAGGCGGTGCCCGATGGCAATCGGATCGTCTTGATCGAGGCAAGCGGCGCGGAAGCGGGGAGGGAATGACATGCGGGCAAGCTGGATAGCCGGGGCAGGATTGCTGATGGCGGTGTTGCCGGGCCTCGCGGCGGCGCAGGACCAGGCGCCGCGGACCATCCAGGTTTCGGGCACCGGATCGGTGGAGACGCCGCCCGACATGGCCGGCATCACCTATATCGTGCGCGGCGAAGGCCCGACCTCCGATGATGCGGTGCGGGCGATGACCGTGAAGAAGGCCGCGATCGAACAGGCGATCGGCGGCAGCGGCAAAGCCACCACCGGCACCATGCAGATCGGCGAATTGCGCGGACCGCGCTGCGCCGCGGCCTATGACCATGTGCCGCAAGCTTCGGACGGCGCGTGCGCGCTGCAGGGCTATAGCGCGACCATGACCGTCGTTCTGCGCTTCAAAGGCGCGGAATTGGCCGGCACCCTGAGCGGCGTCGCGGCCAAGGCCGGCGCAAGCAATGTCTCGCTGACCGGATTCTGGATCAGCAATCCCGAGGCGGCGCGGCAACGCGCGATGGCTGAGGCAGTCGCGGATGGAAAGAAGCAGGCCGAGGCGGTGGCGCGTGCCACCGGCGTGACGCTCGGCCCGTTGATCCGGGTTTCCGATCCCAATGGCGGCAGATATTATGGGGAGGGCAGTGCGGCGCTGGCGCGTGCATCATACGGGTCTTCGCCGCGCGTAGAAGTGCCGCTTACGCCCGCGCCCGTCAGCACCGCTGTCGTGCTGACCCTCACCTACCAGATCGAGCGCTGAGCCATGCAGGATATTCTCGAACGCCAGCGCAAGGCCTTCATGGCCGAGCTTCCCGTCTCGCTGGAGGCGCGCCGCGACCGGCTGAAGCGCGCGATCGCGATGGTTTCGGACAATGCCGACCGGCTGTGCGACGCGCTTTCGGAGGATTTCGGGCATCGCAGCCGCGAGCAATCGATGCTCACCGACATCGCCGCATCGGTGGCGCCGCTCAAGCATGCGCTCAAGCATGTAAAACGCTGGATGAAGCCCGAGAGGAAGCCGGTGCTGTTTCCACTCGGCCTGCTCGGCGGGCGCGGATGGATCGAGACGCAACCCAAGGGCGTGGTTGGGATCATCGCGCCGTGGAACTTCCCGGTCCAGCTGGTGATGAGCCCGCTCGCCGGCGTGTTTGCCGCCGGTAACCGCGCGATGGTCAAGACGAGCGAATTTACGCCGATGGTGGCGGCTTTGTTCGAAGAGCTTGGGGCGAAGTATTTCGCGGTCGAGGAATTGGCGTTCGTCAGCGGCGGGCCGGAGGTGGGGAAAGCCTTTGCCGGGTTGCCCTTCGACCACCTTCTGTTCACCGGCGCTACCGGGATCGGCCGGCACATCCTGCATGCCGCGGCAGACAATCTGACGCCGGTGACGCTCGAACTGGGCGGCAAATCGCCGGTGATCCTGGGGCGCTCGGCCGATATTGCGCGGGCGACCGAGCGGGTGGCGCTCGGCAAGATGATGAACGCGGGGCAGATCTGCCTGGCGCCCGATTACATGCTGGTGCCCGAGGAAAAAGAGGCCGAGGTCGTCGCCGGGCTGACTGCGGCGGCATCCGCCATGTACCCGACTTTGCTCAGCAACCCGGACTATACCGCGATCATCAACGACCGGCATTTCCAGCGGCTGACCACCTGGATCGACGATGCCCGCGCACGCGGCGCCGAGGTGATCGCAGTCAATCCGGCCAAGGAGGATTTCAACGCGACCAATTCGCGCAAGATGCCGCTCCACATCGTCCGCAACCCCACCGACGACATGACGGTGATGCAGGAGGAGATTTTCGGCCCCATCTTGCCGGTGCGGACCTACAAGACGCTCGAGGGTGCGATCGAGGAAGTGAACCGACGCGATCGTCCTCTGGGGCTCTATTATTTTGGCAGCGATGGTGACGAGCGTCGCCGTGTGCTCGACCGGACGATCTCGGGCGGAGTCACCATCGACGACGTGATCTTCCACATCAGCCAGGAGGAACTGCCCTTTGGCGGGGTAGGACCATCGGGGATGGGCGCCTACCATGGCGAAATCGGGTATCGCACGTTCAGCCATGCCAAGAGCGTGTACAGGCAGCCGCGGATCGACGTGGCGGGGCTGGCGGGACTCAAGCCACCTTATGGCAAGAAGACGCGGGCGAGTGTGGCGCGGCAGATGAAGGGGTAGGATGGTGCCCGGCCCGTTTGTCACCACGGACTTGTTCCGGGGTCCAGGGCGCGGACATAGACTTTCATCGAGCTTCGATCGCATCGCTTGCCGCCCGCTTGACCCCGGAACAAGTCCGGGGTGACAGTGGAAAGGTAGGCGGGGTTCGGCATGGCAAAGCCACACCGTCGGTCGGCGCTCGTGGCGCCGCGGCCGTGCGGCTTGAGGCTGGCAACAGCTTCGCTATCGCTTGGCCCGCCGCGAAAAAAAAAGGCCGCCCCGGAGGGCGGCCATGAAAAGTTTTAGGAGAGGATGCCTGAAAGGCCCGATCTTTGTGCAGCGCAGCGGATAATTGTGCAAGTGCGTAATGATACCGATATCATTGCAGAAAACGCAACCGGACATCGTTGTCAGTTGCAACAAGCGACGAGTGGCAGCACGGTGGCGTCATGTCCGATCTAAAACTCGATGCCTTCCTGCCCTATCGCCTCTCGATTGCGTCCAACGCCGTCTCGGACGCGGTGGCGAGCGCGTATCGTACGCTGTTCGGTCTGCGAATTCCCGAGTGGCGGCTGATCGCGGTGCTCGCGGAGGGCGGCAATATGAGCCAGCAAGCGCTGTGCGGGCGCACGCGGATGGACAAGGTCACGGTCAGTCGCGCGGCAATCGCGCTGGCTGATCGCGGGCTGATCGCGCGGGCCAGCAATCCCGAGGACCAGCGTTCGCATCTGCTGACGCTGAGCCAGGAGGGCTGGGCGCTTTACGAGCAGGTCTCGCCCAAGGCGCTTGAGTTGGAACGGCGGATCTTCGCGGAATTCAGCCAGGCCGAGCGCATGCAGCTCCAGGCGATGCTCGATCGCATTGAGGCGGCAGTCGAGGCGATCGACGCGCGGGGTTGATCCTGCCCGCTTGCTTGGCCTAATCGCTCCCGCGCCCTCCCCAGGCGAACCGACCAATGCCCATGAGGAGGATTTCATGCCTATCGACCGCTCCGGCCTGACCGTCGCCGATCCGCTTGCGCGCTTCGTCGAAGAGTGCGTGCTACCGGGACTGGAGATCGATGCAGAAGCATTCTGGCGGGGCGCGGCGGAGATCTTCGCGCGGTTTGCGCCCAAGAATCGCGCACTTCTCGCTCGGCGCGACGAACTGCAGGCGCTGATCGACGCGCGCTATCAGGCGGGCGAGGCGGTGGACGAGGCATGGCTTCGCGAGATCGATTACCTCGTGCCCGAGCCCGCGTCGTTCGAAGTCGGCACGGCGAATGTCGACGACGAGATTGCGCGGATGGCCGGGCCGCAGTTGGTCGTGCCGGCGCTCAATGCTCGCTTCGTGCTCAACGCCGCCAATGCACGCTGGGGCAGCCTGTACGATGCGCTTTACGGCACCGACGCGCTGCCGAGAGCAGCCGAGCCGGGCGGATATGACGCGGAGCGGGGGGCGCAGGTGATCGCCTGTGCCAAGGCGTTCCTCGACCAGGCCGTGCCACTGGCCGAGGGAAGTTGGGCCGACCTGAGCGGTGAGCCGATGCTGCGCGATCCGTCACAGCAAGTCTCACCGATGCTGTTTCGACATAATGGGCTGCACATTGATGTAGTGATCGACCGTGAGCATCCGATCGGGCGCAGCGATCCTGCAGGCATAGCCGATGTGATGCTCGAATCGGCGCTGACGACGATCGTCGATCTCGAGGACTCGATCGCGGCAGTGGATGCCGAGGACAAGGTCGCGGCCTATGCCAATTGGCTGGGGCTGATGCGCGGCGATCTCGAGGAGAGCTTCGAGAAGGGCGGCAAGACGCTGACGCGGCGTCTTAATGCCGACCGGCAAGGGCTGCCGGGCCGCTCGCTGCTGTTCGTCCGCAATGTCGGGCATTTGATGACCAATCCAGCGGTGCTGCTCGCCGACGGCAGCGAGGCGCCTGAGGGTATTCTCGATGCGATCCTGACCAGTACGATCGCGCTGTATGACCTGCGGGGGCTGGGCAAATACCGCAACAGCCATGCCGGCTCGGTCTACATCGTCAAGCCCAAGATGCACGGACCCGAGGAATGCGCGTTTACCGATGGCCTGTTCAACGCGGTCGAGGATATGCTCGGGCTGGCGCGCCACACGATCAAGGTCGGTGTGATGGACGAGGAGCGGCGGACTTCGGCAAATCTCGCCGCGTGCATTCATGCCGTGAGGGACCGCATCGCCTTCATCAACACCGGCTTTCTCGATCGCACCGGTGATGAGATTCACACCGCGATGCAGGCGGGGCCATTCATTCCCAAGGCCGAGATAAAGGGCGCCGCCTGGATCAAGGCCTATGAGGATCGCAACGTCCGCATCGGGCTTGCCGCGGGGCTGTCGGGCAGGGCGCAGATCGGGAAGGGGATGTGGGCGGCGCCCGATCGCATGGCCGACATGCTCGAACAGAAGATCGCGCATCCCCGAAGCGGGGCCAACACCGCGTGGGTGCCTTCGCCGACCGCGGCGACGCTGCATGCGCTGCATTACCACCAGGTCGATGTCTTCGCTCGCCAGCGCGAGATTGCGGCTGAGGCAGTTCCTGGTCTGCCGCCGTTGCTCACCGTGCCGATCGCGGCCGGCCGCAACTGGAGCTCGGAAGAGATCGCCCAGGAACTCGACAATAATGCGCAGGGCATCCTCGGCTATGTCGTGCGCTGGATCGATCAGGGGGTCGGCTGCTCAAAGGTGCCCGATATTCACGATGTGGGGCTGATGGAAGACCGCGCGACTCTGCGCATCTCATCGCAGCACATGGCCAATTGGCTACTTCACGGCGTGTGCAGCGCCTCCGATGTGGATGCCGCGCTCCAGCGCATGGCGGCGAAGGTCGATGCGCAGAACGCCGGCGATCCGCTCTATCGGCCGATGGCGGGCAGCCCCGACAGCCTGGCGTTTCAGGCGGCACGGGCGCTGGTGTTCGAGGGGCGTGGCCAGCCCAATGGCTATACCGAGCCGCTGCTCCACCGCTTTCGCGCCGAAGCGAAAAAAGAAGTGCGGAGCCAAAGTGATAGTTGAACGTTGCGCATGCGAGAGGGACGGGGAATACACCGCCCCGGAGGAAAAAGTTGCGTAAAGGGGTGAAGGCGGTTTGGCTCGCCACATTGGCGGGAACGGCGTTCGTGCCGGGTGTGGCATGGGCGCAGATCGCCGATCCCAAGCCCGGCCAGGGCGCTCCTGTCGACGCGCCCAAACCCCCACCGCCGGCCGAGACCGATATCAAGCCGATCGTTCCGGATGCCGAGTTCGAAGCGGCCATCCCGAAGCTAAGCGACGACATCAATGCACCGCTTGAGCCGATCGAGGGCTTCACGCCTGCGCCCAGCCAGGGCCAGCAAGCCGCCGAGGTGCGCGCGCAGGTCGAGGAGAGCTTTACCGCGGCGCCCGCCGAGGATCCCGAATTCGCCCGGCCCTTGCCGGCGCTCGCCGAATTCAAGGTCGAGCCGCCCGTCGAGATCAAGGCCGACGACCCGAAGGCCGTCACTATCCGCTACAAGACGGTGCTCGAAGGGCTGGCCGAAGTTGATCTCGACGATCGCTTCCGCTCGCTCTCCGCGCTAGAAGACGGCGACGGCAAGGCCGCCAACGCCGCCATGGTCGCCGCCCGGGCGCGCGAGGACGAGCGACTGGCGATCCGGCTGATGCAGTCGCTCGGCTATTATGACGGTACGGCGATTTCTTCGGTCGAGCAGGTGCCGAAGAATTCGGGCAACGTCGTCGCCACGGTCACCGCCAGCCCCGGCGCGCTCTATCGGCTCGGGACGGTCCAGATCACCGCCGATCCGACGGTGCCCGCGGGGCTGCTCGAACGCGAGCTCAACCTCAAGTCCGGCGACCCGATCGAGGCGATCCGGGTGCAGGGCGCGGAGGCCAATGTCAGCCTCAAGCTGCCGCAGCAGGGTTATCCGTTTATCAAGCTGGGCGATCGCGACATCCTGCTCGATGAGGAAACGCATATCGGCGATTACACGCTGCCGGTCGCGCTCGGCCCGCGCGCGGTGTTCGGCGAAGTGGTGACCCAGGGGCGGCGGCCGGTGTTCGATGTCGACCATCTTCGGCTGCTGCGGCGCTACACGCCGGGCACGATCTACGACGTGCGCCAGACCGATGATCTGCGCGATGCGCTGATCGCGACCAGCTTGTTCTCGACCGTCTCGGTCGAACCGGTGCGCACCGGCGTGCCTGGGCCGGACGGCACCGAAGTGGTCAATATCCTGGTGCGCCAGACCGCCGGCCGCCCGCGGACGATTGCGGGCGAGGCCGGCTATTCGACCGGGCAGGGCCTGCGCGTCGAGGGCAGTTGGACGCACCGCAACCTGTTCCCGCCCGAAGGCGCACTGATCGCCAGCGGCGTGCTCGGTACGCAAGAGCAGGGTGCCTCGGTGACATTCCGCCGCTCGAACGCCGGCCAACGCGACCGCACCTTCCAGGCAAGGTTCGCGCTCAACCATTCGGACTATGCTGCGTTCGAATCCTACACCGGCACGCTGATGGCGCGCATCTCGCGCGCTTCTACGCCGATCTGGCAGAAGCGCTGGACCTATTTCTACGGTGTCGAGATCGTCGGATCGAACGAGGACCGTTTCAACTTCGACACCGGCGCGCGCGACCGCGGCACCTGGCTGATCGCGGCGCTGCCTACCTTTCTTGGCTATGACCGATCGGATGACTTGCTCAACCCAACGCGCGGCTACCGGATCAAGGGCAATGTCAGCCCCGAAACCTCGGTCCGTGGCCGGGCGCGGCCCTATGCGCGGCTGATGCTGGAGGGCACCTATTATCAGCCGGTATCGAGCAGCATCGTCGTGGCGGCGCGCGCTCGGGTCGGCTCGATCCCCGGCATCGACCGCAACGATTTGCCCCCCTCGCGGCGCTATTATGCTGGCGGAGGCGGATCGGTGCGCGGATTCGGCTATCAGGAGCTGGGGCCGCGCTCGCCCGATGGAAAGCCGGTGGGCGGCCGCAGTTTCAACGAATTCGCGATCGAGGCGCGTTACCGCTTCGGCAATTTCGGGATCGTGCCGTTCATCGATGCGGGACAGGTCTATGAGGGCGTCTATCCGACTGGTCAGAACATGCGCTTCGGCGCCGGGATCGGCGGACGTTATTATACCAATTTCGGCCCGCTCCGCGTCGATGTGGCGACGCCGTTCAAGCGCCAGAAGGGCGAATCCAAGATCGCGCTGTATATCTCTATCGGCCAGGCATTCTGATGGCGGACGAGACGCCTGACATCGTGGTGGTGCGCAAGCCGCTATGGCGGCGGATCGTAATCTGGGTGGCGGCGGCATTGGCGGCGCTCGCGCTGCTTCTGGCTGCGGCAGTCTTGTTGATCAACACCCAGCCGGGACGCGACTTTGTCGTGCGTCAGCTCAACAGCTTCACGCTCGCCTCGGGGCTCAATTTTCGCATCCAGCGGATCGAGGGCTCGCTTTACGGGGCGATGGTGCTGCGCGGCGTCGAAGTGCGCGATGCGCAGGGGACTTTCGCGACGGCGCAGGAAATGCGCATTGATTGGCGGCCGTTCGCCTATGTGCGCAATCACGTCGATATCCGCAGCCTGACCAGCCCTGAAGTCAAGCTTGCCCGGCTGCCGGCGCTCAAGCCCTCGGGCGATCCCAATGCGCCGCTGCTACCCAATATCAATATCGACATCGCCAAGCTCGACATTGTCCGGATCGACATCGCACCCGCGGTCACTGGGCAGCGGCATATCGCCCGGCTTTCCGGTAATGCGCATCTCGCGGACGGACGCGCCCAGATCACTGCCAATGGCGGTACGGTCGCGGCGCCCGGAGTGGCGGGCGGTGACCGGCTTGCGCTGCGGCTCGATGCCGTGCCCGACAAGAACCGGTTGGACATCGGATTGCAGCTCGATGGTCCCGCGGACGGGCTGATCGCCGGCCTGGCGGGGCTCGAGGCGCCGCTGTCGGTGCGCGTCGACGGCAAGGGCGATTGGGCAAGCTGGCAGGGCAAGGCGGTGAGCACCCTGGGCGGACAGCCGCTCGCCGACCTGGGCGTTGCGGCGCGAAACGGCCGCTTTCAGGTGCGCGGGCCGACCAATCCGGGATTGTACATGAAGGGTCCGGTCGAGCGCCTCGCGGCACCGCGACTCGACCTCGATCTCGATTTCGCATGGGCGGACCGCAAGGCGGACGGTATTCTCAAGCTGCACAGCAAGGCGATGTCGGTGGAGGCGAAGGGCGTGATCGATCTCGCGCAGAACCGCTTCGGCAATCTCAATGTGGATGCGATGCTGCTCACTCCCGGCTCGATCGCTCCCGATCTGCGCGGGCGATCGGTGCGCGTCGGGCTGGCGCTCGACGGCCCGTTCGCTTCGCCGGTGGTCGATTACAAGATTCAGGCTGCGGCGCTGGCGTTCGGAGAAACCGGCGTCGAAGGACTGTTCGCCGAGGGCAGGGCGCGGGTCGATGCCGATCGCATCCTCGTGCCGGTGCGTGCCAAGGCGGCGCGGGTGACGGGGCTCAACGCCGCAGCGGGTGGACTGGTGACCAACCTGACCGTCAATGGCGACCTGGCGATCTCGGGCAGCCAGATCCTGTCCGACAATCTCAAGCTGCATTCGGACCGGATCGACGCGACGGCAATCATCGCCGCGGATGTGAGCACGGGGCGCTATACCGGCGCGCTCAAGGGTCGCATCAACGATTATCAGATCGACGGCGTTGGCGTGGTCAATCTGCGCACCGATGCCGAGCTGTTTGCCGCCCCCGGCGGCGGCTGGGGGATCCGCGGGCAGATCGCCGGCGAAACGCGGCGCATCTTTAGCGATGGCGCGCGTGAGTTCCTGGGCGGCAATGCCGTCGCCTCGGCAAGACTGTCGCTCGATCCGCGCGGCATTGTGACCATTAGCGACGTAAAGATGCGCGCGCCCGAATTCCGAATCACGCGCGGATCGGGGCGATACGATCCGGCCGGGCCGATCCTGCTCGATGCCGATGCGGTGTCCAATGCCTATGGGCCGCTTACCGCGCGGATCACCGGCACGCTCAATGCTCCCGAGATTTTGCTGCGCGCTGCGCGGCCCGGGCTGGGCGTGGGGTTGGTCGACCTGACCGCACGCGTGCGCGGACGTGGCGACGCTTACGCCGTGAGCGCGACTGGGGGCACCAATTACGGGCCGTTCAGCGCCGATGTGCTGGTGCGCACCGGCAGGTTGCTCGCCATCGATATCCAGAAGGCGCGCTTTGCGGGCATGGATGTTGCCGGACAGTTGCAGCAGACCGCTGCCGGGCCATTCGCCGGCGCGCTGAGCTTCAACGGATCGGGCGTGACCGGTTCGGCGCAACTGGCTGCGCAGGGCAATTTGCAGCGCGCCGATATCGAAGCGAAGGCACTCAACGCAACGATTCCGGGCGACGCCGGGCTGACGATCGGGCGGGCATTGGTCACGGCCAGCGTGGTGCTGGCGGACACACCCGAGATCGTGGCCGACGCACAGGTCGCAAACCTGCGCTATGGGCCGACCACGACGATCAAGACTGGGCGCGTCAAGATCGACTATCGCGGCGGCAGTGGCAGTGCCCAGGCGCTCGCCACGGGCTCGACGGGTGTACCGTTCCGCATCGCCGCCAATGCGCGGTTCGCGCCCGAGCAATGGCTGATTGCGATGGACGGCCAGGCAAGCGGCGTGAAATTCCGCACCACCGCACCCGCGCGCATTGCCTTGCGCGGCGACACCTACACCTTGCTCCCCACGGTGATCGACTTCGACAAGGGCAGCGCGCGGTTGGCGGGCAGCTATGGCAACGGCGTAGTCCTGCGGGCGCGGCTCGACAGCCTTGATCTGTCGCTGCTCAACCTGTTGCGGCCGGGCATCGGCATCGATGGCACTGCGACCGGAAGCCTGGATTTCGCGCAGGCGAATCCGGCGGCGTTCCCTAGCGCCGATGCGCGGCTCGAGCTCAAAAATTTCACGCGCACCGGCCTCGCCAGCGTCTCGACGCCGGTCGATATTAGCTTCGTCGGCAAGCTGCTCCCCGATGGCGGTGATGCCCGCGCGCTGATCCGCCGCGGCGGCGCTACCATCGGGCGTGTCGTCGCGACGCTCAACCCGCTCGGGCCCGAAGCCGGGAGCTGGACTACGCGCATGCTCGCGGCGCCGCTTGGCGGTGGGATTCGATATAATGGCCCGGCGGCGGTGCCGTTCTCGCTCGCGGGCCTTGCCGATCAGCATCTCGATGGCGCGATCGGGATCGCCGCCGATTTCTCGGGCCGGGTGCGCGAGCCATTCCTCAACGGCGTCGTCCGCGCGAATGCGCTCACCTATGAGAACGAGACGTTCGGCACGCGGCTGACCAATATGAAGATCGACGGGCGCTTCTCGAACGACGAATTCATCCTGAATTCGATCACTGCGACTGCCGGAGACGGCACAGTCAGCGCGTCGGGCCGCGTGGGTCTGTCGCAGGCAGCGGACTATCCGATCACGCTCACTGCGGACTTCAACAATGCCCGGCTCGCCCGCAGCGATTCGCTCGGCGCGACCGCGACCGGCCAGATCAAGCTGACCAAGGCGCCGGGCGTCGCGAAGATCGAAGGCCGTATCGATATCCCGGAGGCGCGCTACGAAATCATCCGCCAGGGCGCCGCCGAAGTCGCCGAGCTGACCGGCATCCGCCGCAAGAGCGAGCTCAATGCCGATGGCAGCAGGCCGTCACCCAAGCCGGGCTTCGCCGGGATATTCGATCTCTCGCTCCGCATTCGCGCGCAGAACCAGCTTTTCGTGTCTGGCATGGGACTCGAATCCGAGTGGCGCGCGAACATCCTGGTCGGCGGCACCTCGGCGGCGCCCGATGTGCGCGGCACGATGGAGATTGTGCGGGGCACGTACAGTTTCGCGAGCCGGCGTTTCGAAATCGATCGCGGGACGATCCGCTTCCAAGGCGGCAAGATCTCGAACCCGACGATCGACCTCTCGGCAGACACGACTGCCGAGGGAGTCACGGCGATCCTCAATGTCACGGGCACCGCGCAGCAGCCGCGCATCGCCTTCACTTCGTCGCCGAGCCTGCCGCAAGAGGAAGTGCTCGCGCGATTGTTCTTTGGGACCAACGTCACCAATCTGTCGGCGACCGAGGCGATCCAGCTTGCTGCCGCGCTCAATTCGCTGCGTGGTTCGGGCGGCGGGCTCAATCCGCTCGGCAAGCTGAAGTCCGCGACGGGCATCGACCAGTTGCGCATCCTGGGCGCCGACGATGCGGCAGGACGTGGGACCGCGCTGGCGGCAGGCAAATACCTGACCGACGATATCTACATCGAGATCATTACTGACGCCCGCGGCTTCACTGCCACGCAGCTCGAAATCTCGCTCACCCGCGCGCTCAGCCTGCTCTCGCAGACCGGATCGTTTGGGGGCTCCAGCGTCAGCCTGAGATACTCGAAGGATTATTGACCGCTACTTACCCTTGTGTAAGCAAGGGTAAGAGCGGGAGAGCCTGAGTGACCGAGCATTTCGACGTGATCGTGGTGGGCGCCGGCATTTCCGGCGTGGGGGCGGCCTATCACCTGCAGGCGCATTCGCCCGACCGGTCGTACATGATCCTGGAGGGCCGGGAGCGACTGGGCGGGACCTGGGACCTGTTTCGCTATCCGGGCATCCGCTCGGACAGCGACATGTATACCCTCGGCTTCTCGTTCAAGCCGTGGACCCAAGCCAAGTCGATTGCCGATGGTCCTTCCATCCTGAGCTATCTAGACGAGACTGCGCGCGAGCACGGCATCGACAAGCATATTCGCTATTCGCACCGGCTGAGCCGTGCCGAATGGTCGAGCGAGGACGCCTGCTGGACGCTCACCGTGACCCGCGGCGGCCAGGAGGTGCGCTTCACTTGCTCCTTCCTGTTCATGTGCACCGGCTATTATAATTACGCCCAGGGCTTCACGCCCGAATTCGCGGGGGCGGGGGATTTCGCGGGGCAGATCGTCCACCCGCAATTCTGGACGCCCGATATCGACTATGCCGGCAAGCGCGTGGTTGTGATCGGCAGCGGCGCGACCGCGGTGACTTTGGTGCCGGAACTTGCCAAGCAGGCAGCCCATGTGACGATGCTTCAGCGCTCGCCGACCTATATCGCGTCGCTGCCATCGGAGGATGCGATGGCGAACCGCCTGCGCAAGATTTTGCCGGCGAAGACCGCTTATGCGATCACGCGCTGGCGGAACGTGCTGCGCCAGCAATTCCTCTATTGGTTCATGCGCAAGCGGCCGGAGAAGGCGGGCGAGAAGCTCGTCCAGATGGTCCGCGACGAGCTGCCTGATTATGACGTGGAAACGCATTTCACGCCCAAATACAATCCGTGGGACCAGCGCCTGTGCCTGGTGCCCGATGCCGATCTGTTCGGCGCGATCCGCGGCGGCAAGGCGGATGTGGTGACCGACACGATCGACCATTTCACCCTGGATGGCATCGTGCTGAGTTCGGGCAAGCAGCTTCCAGCGGATCTGGTGGTGACAGCGACGGGGCTTCAGATCCAGTTGATGAGCGACGTGCCGTTCCTGGTCGATGGCAAGCAGATCGTCTGGTCCGACCAGACGATGTACAAGGGCATGATGTTTTCGGACGTGCCCAACATGGCGATGTCGTTCGGCTACACCAATGCGAGCTGGACGCTCAAATCTGACTTGACCGCGGGCTATGTGACGCGGCTGCTCAATGCGATGAAGAAGCGCGGAATGCGGCAGGTTACGCCGCGGGTTGAGGGCTCGGTCGAGCCGATGCCGTTCCTCGATTTCACTTCGGGCTATGTCCAGCGGGCGATCGACAAATTGCCGCGCCAGGGAACGCGCAAGCCGTGGCGGCTCAACCAGAATTATACGCGCGACATCATGGCGCTGAAGTTCGGTGGGATCGATCGGGAGATGGAATTTTCCAATCCGGAGCCGAAGGCGAAAAAGGCCGCCTAGGCACTTTTGCTGCGCAGCAAAGCCGAGCGCAGGCATTCGCAGACCAGCTCGCCGCGCTGGTTGTGCATCTGGTGGCGCCAGGTGACGATGCCCTGACCGGGGCGCGATTTGCTCGGGCGCAACTCGGTGACTTCGGACGAGGCTCGCAACGTGTCGCCGATGAATACGGGCTTGGGCATCACCAGCTTGTCATAGCCGAGATTGGCGACGAGCGTGCCCGCGGTGGTGTCGCCCACGGTGATGCCGACCATCAGGCCGAATGTGAAAGTGCCGTTGACGAGGATCTGGCCGAACTCGGACGCCTTTGCCGCCTCCGCGTCGATGTGGAGCGGCTGGGTATTGTGGGTGAGGGTGGAGAAGAGAAGATTGTCGGTCTCGGTGACGGTGCGGCGGAGATCGTGCTCGATCCGGTCGCCGATCTGCCATTCGTCGTAGAATTTTCCGGGCATTGCATTTCCATTCGTTGATCGCCCTCACCCTTCCAGCGCTTCGCGCCTCCTCCCTCTTCCGATGGGAGAGCGAAGAGGCCCGCCGCCGCGGGCGGTGGGAAGGGTGAGGGTGACTAGGTTTCGCGCTTCTCGATCTTCACCAGGATCGTGCCTTCGGTCACCTGTGCGCCGGCTTCGACATTCAGCTCGGCGACAGTGCCATCGAACGGCGCGGTCATGCCGTGCTCCATCTTCATCGCTTCCAATGTGACGAGGCGCTGGCCCTTGGTGACGGTGTCGCCTGCCGCGACATCGACCGCAGTGACGCGTCCGGGCATCGGAGCGAGAATTGCGCCGTCGCCTGCTGCGCCGCCTGCGCCGCTGCCGCGGGGCTGGTTGAGCCGATAGCTGCGGCCTTCGCCGAGGACGAAGCCGACGACCTCGTCCTGCGCCTCGCCATCGTCGGGGACTAGATTGGCGAGCCGATAGACATTGCCATCATCATCGACGATCTGCGCTTCGCTGCGCGATGCGGCGTTTAGCCGCAGGCCGGCGGCGTGCTCCCATACGCTGGCTGCCGGGCGCGCAATCAGCGCAGAAGCGGCCTCGCGAAGATGCGCTTCGTCGGGCGCCGGCGGGACCGTCAGATCGTCGCCGCGGCGGGCAATCAGTCCGGTATCGACATTTCCCGAGCGGAAATCCTCGTCCTCGCAGAGCCGCGCGAGAAAGCCGGCATTGGTGCGGACGGGCCACACCTCTACGTCGCTGGTCGCTTCCCAAAGCTCCTCGATCGCGTCCTCGCGAGTCTCGCCATGGACGACGATCTTGGCGATCATCGGATCGTAGAAAGCCGAGACGGCCCCGCCTTCCTCGACGCCGGTTTCGATGCGGGCATATTCGGGCAGATGGATGTGCTCGAGCGGGCCGGTCGAGGGGAGGAACCCGGTGGCGGGGTTCTCGGCATAAAGCCGCGCCTCCATCGACCAGCCTTGGATGCTCAACTCGTCCTGCTGCAGCGGGATGGGCTCGCCTGACGCGACACGCAGCTGCCACTCGACAAGGTCGACGCCGGTGATCTCCTCGGTCACGGGATGCTCGACCTGGAGCCGCGTGTTCATTTCCATGAACCAGATCCGATCGGCTCGCAGGCCCTCGCTGGCATCGGCGATGAATTCGATGGTGCCCGCGCCGACATAATCCACGGCTTTTGCTGCGCGTACCGCCGCAGCACAAATGGCTTCGCGGGTAGCTTCGTCCATGCCGGGGGCGGGGGCTTCCTCAATTACCTTCTGGTGGCGGCGCTGGAGAGAGCAATCGCGCTCGAAGAGGTGGACGACATTGCCATGGGTGTCGCCGAACACCTGCACTTCGATGTGCCGCGGCGAGAGGATATACTTCTCGATCAGCACGCGATCGTCGCCGAACGAGCTGACCGCCTCGCGCTTGCACGACTGCAGCATTTCGGCAAATTGCTGCGCAGCATCGACTCTGCGCATGCCCTTTCCGCCACCGCCCGCAACGGCCTTGATCAGCACTGGATAGCCGATCGCATCGGCTTCTTTCTGCAGGCGATCGGGAGACTGATCCTCACCCAGATAGCCTGGCGTGACCGGCACGCCCGCCGTAATCATGCGCTCCTTTGCCGCATCCTTGAGGCCCATCGCGCGGATGCTTTCCGGCTTCGGTCCGACCCAGATCAGGCCGGCGTCCGACACTGTCTGGGCAAAGTCGGCATTCTCCGAAAGGAAGCCGTAGCCCGGGTGAATTGCTGCGGCTCCCGATGATTTTGCTGCAGCAATTATGCGCTCGCCGACGAGATAGGATTCGCGCGCAGGCGACGGACCGATATGCACCGCTTCGTCAGCCTGGCGGACGTGAAGCGCCTGCGCGTCGGCGTCTGAATAGACCGCGACGGTGCGGATGCCCATCGCGCGCGCAGTGCGGATGATACGGCAGGCGATCTCGCCGCGATTGGCGATGAGCAGCGATTCGATCATCTCAGCACGCGCATCCCATTCCGCCCTTGTACGGTTTGCTCTGCCCGTCGCGCGAGATAGTGAGCGCGCCATCGCGGCCCCAGGTTTCTTCGCCCCCTTGCTCGACCTTGCCTTCGCCCTTGAGGGTGATCTTGTAGCCCTCGCAGGTAAATTCGGCCTCGCCGCCGGTCAGCGCGCTGGATTGCTCCTGTGTGATCGGGCAGGTTCTGAGCACGCCATCGATCCGCAGCACAACCTTGGTCGCGGCGACGGTCAGAAGGTCATGCGTGCCGTCGGAAAAACTGCAGAAGCAGCCGGGCTCCAGGCCGGAATCATCGCCATCCTTCAGCGGATCGAGCGCCACTGGTTTCGCGGCAGCAACCGTGTTGGCAGGAGCCGGGGCCGGGGCGGGCGCCGCGACGTTGTCGACCGGCGCTGCGTTCTGAACAGGCTCGGCCGGTGCCGCAGGCTTATTGCACCCAGATAGCAATGCGAGGCTGATCGCGGCCGGAGCAAAGAGAATTCTGATCATGGATGACGCTCCGGGAAACCGTGGCGGGTGTGAAGCGCCGCGAGCAGCGCTTCGATCTCATTGACGAACCCGACGCGCCCGTCCTCTTCGGCCAACACGAGGCAGGGGAGGTTCTGGTTCTTCTCGCCGATCAGCGCGACTATTTCGGCGCGCGGGCGGGAATAGGGGAGGCGGACCACATCGACGCGCGCCGTGCTGGCGGGGAAGGCGGCCAGCAGACCCTCCACGGTCATGCAATCCTTGCAATGGAAGGCGCGGCCTGGGAGCGCCGCATCGTCGAACTGACGCTCGAGCAGATAGAGGCGGTCGCGAGTCATTTTGCCGCGCATCCCGTGAAGCGGACGGACCAGGTTACGTTCTGGATCTTCCATTTGCCCCCTTCGCGCACCAGCCCGAAATTCTGGAAGCCGCAATGATGGACGGCGCCGTTGGTCGAGAAAATGTACCGGCCCCACACGCTCGCCATCGCGCCTTCAATTCGCACTTCGGGATCGATCATACGCTCTTCATAGCGGTCGGTGCTCGGATCGACGTCGGCATAGGTGGCGAGCGGCACGTTGCGCACGGTGCGCGTGCCGTCGGGCTTCTCCATGATCACTGTTGCGGTGCCGGTGTCGCGGAGCTGTGCGGTGATCGCGGCCCGGTCGTGCGCGGCGATGCCGGCAAAGGCGGCTTCGATCGTCGCGAGCACGTCTTGCGCATCGTCCGCCGGAGCAAGCGTGAGAAGGAGTGCTGCGATCACTTTGCTGCACAGCCTACGGTTCTCGAGGAGAAAGTGATGTTCATCACCTTCCATGCACCGGCTTCGCGGACCAGGTCGAAATGGTCGATGCCGCAATTGGAGAGCTTGCCAGCGACGGTGACGTCATAGGGTGCCCAGACCATCGCGATATTGCCGTCGATTTCGACCGCCGGGTTCCAGATACGCTCCTTGAACGCACGCTCCGGACTGAGGCGCTCGGCGAACTGGGTGAAGCTGAATTGATGCACGGCGGTGTCGCTCACGGAGGTGACACGGCCATCGGGATAGACATGGCGGAGCAGCGCCTGCTTGTCGCCGGCTTCGAGCGCCGCGAAGATCGCGGTGATCGGCGCGAGGACAGCGCCTTCGTCGCTGGCTTCGTAGGGAAGCGCGTTGGCGGGCGGGAGCTTGTCGCTGGCCTTTTGCGCGAGCGCGGGAAGCGGTGCGACGAAGGCGAGGGCGGAGAGGAGGAAGAAGCGCATGGATTCCCTTTCGGTCACATCCGGAACACGCCGAAGGCGGGGCGTTCGGGGATGGGTGCGTTGAGCGTTGCGGCGAAGGCGAGGCCGAGTATGTCGCGGGTCTGGGCGGGGTCGATGATGCCGTCGTCCCATAGCCGGGCAGTTGCGTGCCAGGGATTGCCTTCGTCTTCGTAGCGCTGGCGGATCGGCTGCTTGAAGGCTTCCTCTTCCTCGTCGTCCCATTTGTCGGCGTCGCGGTGGACGGTGGCGAGGACGCTCGCGGCCTGCTCTCCGCCCATCACGCTGATCCGGCTATTGGGCCAGCTGAACAGGAAACGCGGATTATAGGCGCGGCCGCACATACCGTAATTGCCGGCGCCGAAGCTGCCGCCGATCAGGATTGTGATTTTGGGAACGGTGGCAGTGGCGACGGCGGTGACGAGTTTGGCGCCGTGCTTGGCGATGCCCTCGGCTTCATATTTGCCGCCGACCATGAAGCCCGAAATGTTCTGGAGGAACAGCAGGGGGATGCGGCGCTGGCAGGCCAGTTCGATAAAGTGTGCGCCCTTGACCGCGCTCTCGCTGAACAACACGCCGTTATTGGCGATGATGCCGACCGGCATGCCCCAGATGTGGGCGAAGCCGCAGACCAGGCTGGTGCCATAGAGCGCCTTGAACTCGTGAAACTCGCTGCCGTCGACCAGCCGGGCGATGACTTCGTGGACGTCATAGGGCGCGCGGACATCCTGGGGGACGATGCCGTATAGATCGCTGGCGTCATATTTAGGCGGGCGCGGATCGAGCAGCTTGATTGCGGGCTCGGCATCGGCGGGCAAGTGGCTGACGATGTCGCGGACGATGGTGAGCGCATGCTCGTCATTCTCGGCGACATGATCGACCACGCCCGACTTGCGGCCGTGCAGGTCGCCGCCGCCAAGATCCTCGGCACTGATCACTTCGCCGGTTGCAGCCTTTACCAGCGGCGGGCCGGCGAGGAAGATCGTGCCCTGGGCGCGCACGATCACGCTCTCGTCGCTCATCGCCGGGACATAGGCGCCGCCCGCCGTGCAGCTTCCCATCACGCAGGCGATCTGGGGGATGCCGAGCGCCGACATATTGGCCTGGTTGAAGAAGATGCGGCCGAAGTGATCGCGATCGGGAAAGACTTCGGCCTGGTGCGGCAGGTTCGCGCCGCCTGAATCTACGAGGTAGATGCAGGGCAGGCGATTGGCTTGGGCAATCTCCTGCGCGCGGAGATGCTTCTTGACCGTCATCGGATAATAGGTGCCGCCCTTCACCGTGGCGTCGTTGCAGACGATCATCACGGTGCGGCCTGAGACGCGGCCAATGCCGGCGATCATCCCCGCACCGGGGACCTCGCCGTCATACAAATCATTGGCGGCGAGCTGGCCGATTTCGAGGAACGGGCTGCCGGGATCGAGCAACCGCTCGACGCGGTCGCGGGGGAGGAGCTTGCCGCGGGCTTCGTGGCGCTCGCGCGATGCCTGCGATCCGCCCAATGCGGCCTGGGCAACGTCGGCGCGGAGCCGTTCAGCCAGCGCGCGATTGTGCGCAGCATTGGCGCGGAAGACCTCGCTATCGGCGGAGACCTTGGTGTCGAGCACCGGGGCGCTCATATAGGGCATCCTTCCTGACCTAGTTTTTGCTTTGCCTACACCTAGAAATCCGCGTTGGGAAGGTGCTGGCGCGCGCCATTTTCTGGGTGTAGCACATGCCTATCACGGCGATACGGAGTTCCCCCTTGAAGACTCACATGATCCTGCTCGCGGCGCTGCTCGCGACCACTGCCTGCACGCCCTCGGGCCCGGGCGGCAATGCCACCACCGCGAGCGCGGGAACCGCGATCGGCGTCGATCTCGACGGCCTCAACAAATCGGTGAAGCCGGGCGACGATTTCGATGAATATGCCAATGGCGGCTGGCGCGGCAAGACGGAGATCCCGGCCGACCGATCGAGCGTCGGCACCGGGCTGATGGTGTTCAACAAGGCCGAGGCGAACAACGTCGCGATCATCCAGGCCGCGATCAAGGCGAATGCCGCCGCGGGCACCGATACGCGCCGCATCGCCGATTGGTACAATGCCTATACCGACACCGCCGCGATCGAAGCCCGCGGGCTGGCGCCGCTAGGCGAGGAAATGAACCGGATCGGCGCAGTCAACGACAACAAGTCGCTGTCGACGATGCTTGGCAGCAATATCCGCGTCGACGTCGATCCGCTCAACGCGACCGATTACAATACCGAGAATCTGTTCGGCCTGTTCGTCAGCCAGGGCTTCGACAAGCCCGATACCGTTGTCCCCTATGTGCTGCAGGGCGGGCTGGGCCTTCCCGAGCGCGATTATTATGTGTCCGCCGATCCGCAGATGGCGGGGCTGCGCACCAAATATCAAGCCTATATCGGCCGGCTGTTCACTCTCGCCAACATGACCGATCCCGATATGCGGGCTAAGCGCGTGTTCGATCTCGAGACCAAGATCGCACAGGCGCATACCGACAATCTCACCACCCAGGATGCCCACAAGGCGAACAATCCCTGGACCAAGGCCGATTTCGCCAAGAAGGCGCCGGGGATCGATTGGGACGCGTTCTGGAATGCCGCCGGCCTGGGCGCGCAGAACGACTTCCTCGTCTGGCATCCCGCTACGACGGTGAAGCTCGCGCAACTCGTCGCGAACGAGCCGATCGACGCGTGGAAGGACTGGCTTGCATTCCATAGCATCAACCAGGTGACTGCCGTGCTGCCGGCCGCGTTCGATCAGGCGCGGTTCGATTTCTTCTCGAAGGAGATGAACGGCCAGCAGCAGCAGCGTCCGCGGGACAAGCGCGCCATAGCCAGCGTCAACACCTGGCTCGGCGACGCAGTCGGCCAGCTCTATGTGAAGGACTATTTCCCGGCTTCGTCGAAGACCGACATTCAGAACATGGTGACTAACATCAAGGCGGCGTTCGACAAGCGCGTCGCCGGGCTGACCTGGATGGCGGACGGCACGCGGGCCGAGGCGCGCAAGAAGATCGAGACGATGCAGGTCGGCGTCGGCTATCCCGAGAAGTGGCGCGATTATGCGTCGCTCGAAGTGAAGGGCGACGATCCGGTGGGCAATATCCGCCGCGCGCAGCAGGCCGAGACGCGGCACCAACTGGCCAAGCTCGGCAAGGCGCCGGACAAGGGCGAATGGTGGATGACGCCGCAGACGGTCAACGCCGTCAATCTGCCGCTGCAGAATGCGCTCAACTTCCCGGCTGCGATCCTGCAGGCGCCCTATTACGATCCGACTGCGGATGCAGCGGCGAACTACGGTTCGATCGGCGCGATCATCGGGCATGAGATCAGCCACAGCTTCGATGATCTCGGCGCCACTTTCGACAGCGCCGGGCGCCTGCGCAACTGGTGGACGCCGGACGATCTGGCGCATTTCAAGCAAGCCGGCGCGGCGCTGGCTGCGCAATATGATGCCTATGAGGCGTTGCCTGGGCTACGCCTCAACGGCAAGCTGGAGCTGAGCGAGAACATCGCCGATGTGGCGGGCCTGGCCGCGTCCTATGACGCCTATCACGCGTCGCTGGGCGGCAAGGAGGCGCCGGTGATCGGCGGCCTGACGGGCGACCAGCGCTTCTTCCTCGCCTTCGCGCAGAGCTGGCGCGAGAAGGCGCGCGAGCAGCAACTCCGCGCCCGCGTCGCGACTGACGGGCATGCGCCGGCGCGGTGGCGGGCGATGACGGTGCGCAATCTGGACGCCTGGTATCCGGCGTTCAACGTGCAGGCGGGGGAGAAGCTGTTCCTGGCGCCGGACAAGCGCGTGAAGATCTGGTGAGGTAGAACTTCCCTCTCCCATCTGGGAGAGGGAAGGGGCCCGCAAGTGAGCGAGTGGGAAGGTGCGGGCAGGGCGTGGCTTCTGCCCTTACCCTTCCGGCGCTTCGCGCCTCCCTTCCTCTCCCGCTGGGAGAGGGAATTAGCCCCCCACCAATTCCCGGCCGATCAGCATGCGGCGGATCTCGTTGGTGCCGGCGCCGATATCGAGCAGCTTGGCATCACGGGCGAAGCGCTCGACCGGCCAGTCCTTGGTATAGCCTGCACCGCCAAGCGCTTGGATCGCCTCCAGCGACACGCGCACGGCATTCTCCGAAGCCAGCAGGATCGCGCCTGCCGCGTCAAAGCGGGTGGTGTTGCCCGCGTCGCAATTCTTGGCGACGGTATAGACATAGGCGCGGGCGCTGTTCAGCGCGACGTACATATCCGCGACCTTGGCCTGCATCAGCTGGAAGGTGCCGATCGGCTTGCCGAATTGCTTGCGCTCGCGGAGATAGGGAATGACCACATCGAGGCAGGCCTGCATGATGCCGAGCTGGATGCCGGCGAGCACGGTGCGCTCATAATCCAAGCCCGACATCAAGACGCCGACGCCGCCGTTCAGCGGGCCCATGACGTTTTCTTCGGGTACTTCGCAATCCTCGAACACCAGCTCGGCAGTGGGTGAGCCGCGCATGCCCATCTTGTCGATCTTCTGGCCGATCGAGAAGCCGGGCATGTCCTTCTCGATGATGAAGGTCGTGATCCCGCGCGAGCCTTCGCCGGTCTTGGCGTAGACCACTAGCGTGTCGGCATAGGCCGCGTTGGTGATCCAGAATTTGGTGCCGTTGAGGACGTAGCGGTCGCCCTTCTGCTCGGCGCGTAGCTTCATGCTCACCACGTCGGAGCCGGCGCCGGCTTCGGACATTGCGAGGCTGCCGACATGCTCACCCGAGATGAGCTTGGGGAGATATTTGGCCTTCTGCTCTGGCGACGCCCAGCGCTTGATCTGGTTGACGCAGAGATTGGAGTGGGCGCCGTAGGACAGGCCGATCGAGGCCGAGGCGCGGCTGACTTCCTCGCAGGCGATGACGTGCTCGAGATAGCCAAGGCCGAGGCCGCCATATTCCTCATCGACGGTGATGCCGTGGAGGCCGAGCTCGCCCATCGCCGGCCATAATTCGCGCGGGAACCAGTCCTCGGCGTCGATCCGGGCGGCGAGCGGCTCGATCTGCTCCTTGGCGAAGCGGCGGGTGGTGTCGCGGATCATCTCGGCATTTTCGCCGATGCCGAAATCGAGGGTGGCTTCCATGTTATCCTCTACCTTTTGATTCTGACCGGCTGGCGGCCTCAGGCCGTAACGATCATGCCGTCGCGGACGGTTACTGGCCAAACTGTTAGCCGTGCGCCCGCGCAAGGGCCACCCACGCAGACGCCGTCCTCGATCCGGTACAGCGCACCGTGCCAGCTGCACTGGATCAGGCTGGCGTCGGGAGTGAGATATTGATCGAGCTGCTGGGCGAGGGGGATCGCCATGTGGGCGCAGCGATCGACATAGCCGTGGACGGTCTCGCCCTTGCGGACGACGAAGCCGTGGAAGCGGCCCGCGCGCATTTCGAGGACGAAGTTGCGCGCGGTGTTGTCGGGGACGAAAGCGAGCGGCCCGAGGGTTACACCGGGGGGCGTGGCGGTGAGGTGAGTCACGGGCACCAAAAATAGGGACAGTCCCTATTTTCCTTCCTATCGCCGGATAATAAGCGAGCGGTGGATTGGAAAATAGGGACTGTCCCTATTTTTACTTCCGTCACGGAAGGCGCGCCTTCGGAAAGCCCGCCCAGGCCGCGTCGTAATCGGGCTGTGAGGCTTCGAGCGCGAATTGGGTCGGCTTATAGGGCCAGCAGGTTTCGACCATGAACGCCATCGTGCCCGCGATCTTATGGGGTTTTAGATCGGCGTTGCTCGCGCCTTCCCAGCTGGCGACATCGGGACCGTGGCCTGCCATCAAATTATGCAGCGATAGGCCGCCCGGGGCGAAGCCCTCGGCCTTGGCGTCATAGGCGCCGGTGATCAGGCCCATCGCCTCGGACATGATGTTGCGGTGGAACCAGGGCGGGCGGAACGTATCTTCCCCCACCATCCAGCGCGGGGGGAAGATCACGAAATCGGCATTGGCGCGGCCGGGGACGTCGCTGGGCGAGGTCAGCACGGTGAAGATCGAGGGATCGGGATGATCGAAGCTGACGGTGTTGATCGTGTTGAAGCGCGACAGATCGTAGCGCCAGGGTGCGAAATTGCCGTGCCAGGCGACGACATCAAGCGGGCTGTGATCGAGCGTCGTAGTCCAGAGCGAGCCCAGATATTTCTGGATCAGCTCGAAGGGCTCGTCGCGATCCTCGAACCACGCTGCCGGGGTCTCGAAATCGCGCGGATTGGCAAGGCCATTGGCGCCGATCGGGCCGAGATCGGGGAGGCGGAACAATGCGCCGTGGTTTTCGGCGACATAGCCGCGGGCCTCGCCATCCGGGAGCATCGCGCGGAATTTCACGCCGCGGGGGATCAGAGCGATTTGCCCGGGCGCAATCTCGATGCGGCCTAGCTCGGTCAGCAGTTCGAGACGCCCAGCCTGGGGGATGAACAACAATTCGCCATCGGCATCGACGAGGGCGCGAGTCTCCATGTCCTTGTTGGCGGCGTAGAGATGCACCGCGACCCCCTCAAGATCGGCGGGATCGCGATTGGCGAGCATGGTCGTCATGCCGTCGATCAGATCGGTGCCGGGGGCGGGTGCGGCGATGGGATCCCAGCGCAGGCGGTTGGGGGGCAGGGGAGCGCTCACCGTCCCGGGAGCGAAGCGCTTGGCGCCCTCATAGCGCTCGAACGGCGGATGCTCGGCGCTCGGGCGCAGGCGATAGAGCCATGAGCGGCGGTTTTCGTGACGAGGTGCTGTGAAAGCAGTGCCGGACAGTTGCTCGGCATAAAGGCCGAAGGCAGGGCGCTGCGGCGAGTTGCGCCCGATGGGGAGCGCACCGGCGACCGCCTCGGTCGAGACGTGGTTGCCGAAACCGGGGAAATAGTCGGTCATCGCATCCTCTTGCCAGTGCGCGGTCTCTCTGTCTCGCGGGAGATAAAGTGTCAAATGATACTATATGCCGCGCGATCCTGCTTTGACCTGGTGAACCAAAACTATATTTCGGATCGCCCGCGCAATTCCTAGCTTCATACTAGGTTTTACGCCCGGAGTATCTGTATGGCCACCGCGCCGGTTTCCCGCAAATTGCCGTCCTTCGGCATTCAGGTTGCGATCGGCATGGCCGCCGGGCTCGCGCTGGGTCTGGTGGCGCGCTCGATCGGCAGCGATGGCGATTCCGCTAACGCGCTTGCCCAGGGGCTGCAGACGCTGGGCCAGATCTTCGTCCAGTTGCTCAAGGTGCTAGTGCCGCCTTTGGTGTTCACGGCGATCGTCGCGTCCATCGCGGCGTTGCGAGACCTGACCAACGCCGCCAGGCTGGTGGTGCGGACCCTGTTGTGGTTCGCGATCACCGCCGCGATAGCCGTGGCAATCGGCATCGCGCTCGGGCTGATTCTCCAACCCGGGCACCACAGCGCGGTCGCGCTCACTGCGGCGGCGGCGCCTTCGAGCACCGGAGGCTGGCTCGATTTCCTCAAGGGGCTGGTGCCTTCCAATTTCCTCGGTATCGCCGCGTCCACGAAGGTGACCGAAGGCGGCGCGACCACCGGCCTGTCGTTCAACGTGCTGCAGATCATCGTGCTGGCCATCGCGATCGGCGCGGCGGCGGTACGGGCGGGGGAGGCGGGCCACCGTTTCCTGGACTTCAATGCCTCCGCACTCGCGGTCTTCCGGCTGTTGCTGCGCTGGGTGATCCGGCTGACTCCGATCGGGACCGCCGCGCTGATCGGCGACGCCGTCGTGCGCTATGGCTGGGAGTCGCTGGCTGCGCTCGGGACCTATGCGGGTGCTGTCTATCTCGGGCTTGGGCTGGTTCTGCTGCTCGTCTATCCACTGCTGCTCTCGGTGCATGGCCTGAGCCCGCTGCGCTTTTTCGCCTCGGCCTGGCCGGCGATCCAGCTCGGCTTCGTCTCGCGCTCGTCGGTCGGGACACTGCCGGTTACCGAGGATCTGACCGAGCGCGCGTTGGGGGTGCCGCGGGCCTATGCTGCCTTTGCAGTGCCACTGGGCGCCACCACCAAGATGGATGGCTGCGCTGCTATCTATCCGGCGATATCGGCGATCTTCGTCGCGCAATTCTACGGCATCCCGCTCGGCCTCGATCATTATGTGCTGATCGCCTTGGTATCGGTGCTGGGCTCGGCCGCCACGGCGGGCCTGACTGGGGCGACGGTGATGCTGACGCTGACGCTATCGACGCTGGGGCTGCCGCTCGACGGCGTCGGCCTGCTGCTGGCGATCGACCCGATCCTCGACATGGGTCGCACCGCTACGAATGTCGCCGGCCAGATGCTCGTGCCGGTGATCGTGGCCAAGCGCGAAGGGCTGCTCGACGAAGCGCGGTTCAATGCGGGCGCGGATCTGGGCGGGGAAGCTGCCCGCGAGCCCGCCATCGCTTGAGGAAAGTTGGATGAGGAGGCGGCGCGTTCGGCGCGCCATCCCCCTCATCCCCCTGCAGTGTGGGCCAGGTTGCTCCCGGCTCCCCCTCTCCAACTCTAACTCGCTGGCCGTCGATCCCGGCGGAGCCGTGCCCTATGGGCGGGCTCACCGTGCCGGCCGGTCGACGGCGGCGCCGTCGCGCTGCATCGCGGATCAAGCTGCGCTTGCTCCTCGATCAGGCGTCGACTTTGATCACACCCCGGCGAATTTGATCCAGCTCGATGCTTTCGAACAGCGCCTGGAAATTGCCGTTGCCGAAGCCCTCATTGCCCTTGCGCTGGATGATCTCGAAAAAGATCGGGCCGAACATGTTTTCGGTGAAGATCTGGAGCAGCAGGCCCTCACCCGTCTCGACGCTGCCGTCGATCAGGATGCGGTTCTTGCGGAGGCGCTCAATATCCTCGCCATGGCCGGGGACGCGCTTGTCGATCAGTTCGAAATAGGTTTCGATCGTATCCTGCAACTTCACGCCGCGGGCGCGCAGACGCTCGACCGTGTCGTAGATGTCGGCCGTGGTCAGCGCGAGATGCTGGATGCCCTCGCCCTGATATTCGCGGATGAATTCCTCGATCTGGCTGGTGTCGTCCTGGCTCTCATTGAGCGGGATGCGGATCGCCTTGTCGGGCGCGATCATCGCCTGGCTGAACAGGCCGGTCGCCTGGCCCTTGATGTCGAAATACTTCTGTTCCTCGAAGCCGAACAGCTCCTTGTAGAAGGCGCTCCATACCCGCATCTGGCCGCGGCGGACATTGTGGGTGAGGTGGTCGAGCAGGTCGAGCCCAACATTGTTGGCGGCCTCCGCTTCCTGCCAGCCGGGGACTTCGGCCCAGTCGGCATAAAGGTCCACGCCGTCCTGAATGAAATAGAGGTAGCTGCCACCAATGCCCTGGATGACGGTGTCGTCTTCCTCGGTCGTCTGCGCGCCATGCGCGAGCGCCCATTCCATGGCCTTGGCCGGATCGGCGACGCGGAAAGCCATCGCGCTAGCCGAAGGACCGTGCGCCGCGCGGAACTCGGCTACGCGGCCGCCCTGATCGCGATTGAGCATCAGATTGATGCGGCCCTGCTTGTAGCGGGTGATGTTCTTGGTCGGGTGACGATGAGAAGCGACGAAGCCCATCTGCTCGAACTGCGCGGCCATCGCCTGCGGATCGGGCGAAGTGA
Source organism: Sphingomonas sp. AC522 (assembly GCF_979258125.1). NCBI lineage: Bacteria > Pseudomonadati > Pseudomonadota > Alphaproteobacteria > Sphingomonadales > Sphingomonadaceae > Sphingomonas > Sphingomonas sp. AC522. Next base: position 2,560,377 of record NZ_OZ409836.1, on the reverse strand, counting down.
ATTCGACGAACTCGAAGCCATTGAGGCCGAGAGGATTGGTGGGGTCGTTCATGGCACGCTCCATTTCACCGCGGGCGCTACCGATTGGCGCATTTGGTGTCAAATGATACTAAAGCCCTTCGCCACCCACCCAATGCGCATTCGACAGGCGCCGGGCAACGCTCCAGGTCTGATTGCGGATATCGGGCACCGCGACGATTTCCCAGAATGCGCCGCGCGTCATCGGCCCCAGCGCGTAGAGATTGCCGTTGGGCTGGCCCTGCGCGTCGATGGTCTGGCCCTGATTATCGACATCAATTCCGAGATGCGCCGCATCGGGACGGATATGCCCGCGCGCCGCCAGTTTCTGGAGCAAGGGCTCTTCCGTGCGCGCGAGATCGCCCAGCGGCCCGGTGCAATTGACGATGCGCTGGGCGAGGAGGTTTTCGACGGTATCGGAGCCGCGGCGGCGGAGGCTTACTGCGATGCCATAGGGGCGCTCGTCGAAGCCCAAAGTCTTGCCCGCGGTCACTTCAAGCTGCCCGCGCTCGATGACGGACATCAGTCGCGCATGGACTTCGGGCGCCAGACGGTGGCGATGGACATCCCACCACGGACGCAGGTGCCGCAGGAAACGCCCGCGTTCGGCCTCGCTGGCATTGCCCCACATTGCCTGGGTGAAGGGACGGAGCTCATCTACGGCGTTGCGCCAGCCGACCATGTCGCCGCGCTCACGGACGCCGCGCAGGAGCTGCGAAGCCATAGTCGCCGGTCGCTCGCCGATCTTGTCCCAGGCATTGCCCGGCGCATGGCTGCGCGGCAGGAGCCCACGGCGCGAGAGGGCGACGATCTTGCCTTTGAAGCCGCGGGCGTCGAGCAGCAGCACGACGTCGATCATCGTCAGGCCGGTGCCGATGATCAGCACGGTGTCTTGATCGGAAAGACTTTCGGGCACGCTCGCGTCCCACGGATCGCCCTTGTAGCGCGTGGCCGAAAGCTTCTCGGGATCGAGCCCAGGCGGATCGTGCGGTGGCAGATTGCCGACCGCGAGCACGGCAGCATCGGCCTCGATCTCGCGGTCTGCCAGCCTGACCTTCACGTCATTGGCGAAATCCAGATCCTCGACTTCGCCGCGCACCAAAGTGAGCCGGCCGCTGGGATCGCGGAGCGCGGCTTCCAGAAGCTCGCGCAGATATTCGCCATAAGTGACGCGCGGGATGAACGCCCCAGGCGCATCGGCAACGCCACGCGCTTCCAGCCAGCGCACGAAGTGCGAGGGATCGTCCGGAAAGGCGCTCATGTTCGCGGCGCGAACGTTCAGGACGTGGCTGGGGTGCGCGGCACCATAAGCGAGGCCGGTGCCCGCGACGGGAGCGCGCTCGATCAGCGTGGCGCGCGGGCCTTCATGGCGGAGCAGGTTGATCGCCTGCAAAGTCCCCGAAAACCCCGCCCCGATGATGGCGACATGCTCGATCAAATCTCGTATTCGATCTGCCACTCGGGCTGCTGGAACGCCGGGCGCTCTGCTGAGAAATTGGGCTGGCGCGCTTTCATCTGGCCGTAGAGCCGTTTGACGGCGTCGCTCGCGGTCCGCGCGAACAGCGACGGGAAAATCGCATGGACGACGCAAGCCGCACCGCCCACGATCATCGTGAAGCCGAATCGGGAAGCAGTGGCGGCATGCTCGCCATAACTCTCGCCGACGCTGCGGGGATGGGAGAGGAAGAAGCGGTCGATCATGCCCGGCTTTTAGGCTTCGCGCCGCCGAATGCAAAGCGCAGGGGCTTTGCACGACGCTTGCCATGTGCTTCGTTAGCGCTAACAATCAGAATAGGGGACGAGAGGAATGGCCGGAGAGGCAGAGCTGCCGCAGCACCATCGTGCAACGCAGAGCGAGAAACTGGTGATCGCCGCGTCATCGCTGGGCACGGTCTTCGAATGGTATGATTTCTACCTCTATGGGCTGCTCGTCGCCTATATCACCTCGCACTTTCTCTCCGGCGTCAACGAGACCACCGGCTTCATCTTCGCGCTAGCCGTCTTTGCCGCGGGCTTCGCTGTGCGGCCGTTCGGGGCGCTGGTGTTCGGGCGGATCGGCGACCTGGTCGGGCGCAAGAATACTTTCCTCGTCACTATGGCGATCATGGGCCTCTCGACCTTCTGCGTCGGGCTGTTGCCCAGCTACAGCCAGATCGGCATCGCCGCGCCCGTAATCCTGATCGGGCTGCGGCTGCTACAAGGGCTGGCACTGGGCGGTGAATATGGCGGCGCCGCCACCTATGTCGCCGAGCATGCGCCGGAGGGGAAGCGCGGGCTCTATACCAGTTGGATCCAGACCACCGCGACGCTGGGGCTGTTCGCCGCGCTGCTGGTGGTGATCGCAACGCGCACGTTGATGGGCGAGGCGATGTTCGCGGATTGGGGCTGGCGCGTGCCGTTCCTCGTCTCGATCGTGCTGCTCGGCGTGTCGCTGTGGATCCGCATGCAGCTCAACGAAAGCCCGGTGTTCCTCAAGATGAAGGAGGAAGGCACCACATCCAAGGCGCCGCTGACGGAGGCGTTCCTGCGCTGGGGCAATCTCAAGATGGTGCTGATCGTGCTGTTCGGTGCGGTCGTCGGTCAGGCAGTGATCTGGTACACCGGGCAATTCTATGCGCTTTTCTTCCTCGAAAAGACGCTCAAGGTCGATGGCGCCACCACCAATATCCTCATCGCGATTGCGCTGGCGCTGGGCACGCCATTCTTCGTCTTCTTCGGCTGGCTGAGCGACAAGATCGGGCGCAAGCCGATCATCCTCACCGGCTGCGCGCTGGCGGCCTTGAGCTATTTCTCGCTGTTCGGGATGCTTACGGAAGCTGCCAATCCCAGGCTCGCGCACGCGCTGCGAGATGCTCCGATCCAGGTGACGGCAGACCCCGCAGAATGCTCGTTCCAGTTCGATCCGGTGGGCAAGAACAAGTTCGACTCGACTAGCTGCGATATCGCCAAGGCCTTCCTCGCCAAGCAGGGCGTGGGCTACAAAAGCGTCGAGGCATCGGCGGGCGGCACTGCGACGATCCAGATCGGAAACATACTCCTGCCCGCGCCCAATCCGCGCCAGGGAACCAGCAGTGCAAAGGCGATTACCGACTATCAGGCGGCGGTGAAGGCCGCGCTGGCTTCGGCAGGCTATCCCGCCAAGGCGGATCCGGCGGAGATCAACAAGCCGATGGTAGTCGGTATCCTGTTCGTTCTCGTGCTGCTGGTGACCATGGTCTATGGCCCGATCGCGGCGCTGCTGGTCGAGTATTTCCCGAGCCGCATTCGCTACACTTCGATGTCGCTGCCCTATCATATCGGCAATGGCTGGTTCGGCGGCTTCCTGCCCGCGACGGCCTTTGCGATGGTCGCGGCGACGGGGGATATCTATTACGGGCTATGGTATCCGGCGATCGCCGCGGCAGTGACGCTGGTGCTCGGGCTGTTTCTGCTTCCCGAGACGTTCAGGCGGCGGATCGAGGACTGAGCGCCCATGCCGAGCAACACCGAATTCCCGAAGGCGACTTATCGCTACGATCCCTATCGGAACTTCAAGTTCCGGCTCAAATGGGACGGCAGATATGTCGCCGGGATTTCCAAGGTCAGCGCGCTGACCCGCATGACACAGGCGATCACGCACCGCGCGGGCGGCGACCCGAGCACGCCGCGGCGTATGCCCGGCCAGAGCGAGTTCGCGGCGATCACGCTTGAGCGGGGCGTGACGCACGACGCGGCGTTCGAGCAATGGGCGAACAAGGTGTGGGACTATCACAACAGCACTATCGACGATCAACCGAGCGGCACGGGAAACCAGGTCGTTTCGCTTCAGGATTTCCGCAAGGATTTGATCCTCGAAGTCTATAACGAGGCCGGTCAGAAGGTGATTGCGTATAATATCTACCGCTGCTGGCCGTCGGAATTCATTGCGATGCCCGAGATAGATGCGAACGGCACTGCCGTCGCGATCCAACTGCTCAAGCTCGAGAATGAAGGCTGGGAGCGTGACACCAGCGTAACCGAGCCCACCGAGCCGAGCTTCACCTTGCCGGCGAGCTGATCGGCATGGGTGTCGAAGCGGTTCGTGCCTGGCTCGCCGAGCACGCGCCCGGGCTCCAGCTGATCGAGGGCACCGCGAGCACTGCGACGGTGGCCGACGCCGCGGCCGCGCTCGGCGTGGAGTCAGCGCGGATCGCCAAGACATTGGCGCTACGCGTCGGCGATACCGTGCTGCTCGTCGTGGCGCGAGGCGATGCCCGGCTCGACAACCAGAAATGCAAGGCGGAATTCGGCGGACGCCCCAGGATGCTCGACGCCGCCGAGGCGGAAATGCTGACCGGGCATCCCGTCGGCGGCGTGTGCCCGTTCGGGCTCGCAACTCCGCCGCAAGTCTATTGCGACATTTCGATCCGTGACTTCGCCACGGTCTTTCCCGCGGCGGGCTCACGCACCGCATCGGTCGAAGTAGCGCCCCAGCGGTTGGCGGAGCTGGTCTCGCGTCGATGGGTGGATGTCTGCCGCTTGCCCGAGTGAAGCGCGCCGTTCGTAGCGCCTGACGCGCCGCTCATTGCTTAGCCGCCGACCCGAAGCGGGCGGCAGCTAGGCATGGCACGATGCAATATTCGAAGCTCTCCTTGCTCGCGCTCGCCGCAATTCTCGCCACTGCCTGTGACAGCGGAGGGGAAGGGGGCGGAACCGTCCAGACACCCCCCGCGGCGCCAACGCCAACACCGGCACCCAGCCCCTCTTCCACCCCCACACCCGCGCCGACCGCCTTCGACACCGCCGAATATCGCGCAACCGCAGGCGCCGTCTCGATGAACGCGCTCGCAGCCTATGCCCGCGGCTCGACAGCGGCGGGGATCAAGGTCGCGGTGATCGACACCGGGATCGATCTCGAAAGTCCCGATTTCGCCGGCAGGATCGATCCGGCCTCGGCCGATCTGGCGGGGGCAGGGACGCTTGACGACGCCAGTGGCCACGGCACCGGGGTGGCCGCAATCCTCGCCGCGCGGCGCGATGGCGTCGGCACGCACGGCGTGGCGTTCGACGCGACGATCATTGCCTTTCGCGCCGAGCCCGCGTGCACCGGCTCGTGCTTCCTGTCGCTGGCCGCAGTCGCCGAGGGTATCGATCGCGCCCGGATCGCAGGCGCGCGTGTGATCAATCTTTCGCTGATCGCCGACACCGCGCCCAGCGCTGCGATGCGCGCCGCAGTCGATCGTGCCACTGCCGCCGGAGTCATCGTCGCGATCTGTGCGGGCAATGAAGGGCAGGCGCAGCCCCAGGCCTGGGGCGGGGGACTGGCAGGCGATCCCGCCATCGCGCGCGGGCTGGTGATCCTAGTCGGCACCGTCGATAGCGCGGGCGCGCTGCTCGCCTCCAGCAATCGCGCAGGCACCGGCGCCGATCATTTCCTGAGCGCGAATGGTGGAGCCTGTTCGGGTGCTACTCCAATGGTCTCAGGCGCGATTGCCTTGCTCGCCCAGGCCAATCCGGCAATGTCGAGCGCGCAGCTGGTCGCGGCGCTCTATGCCTCCGCCCGCGATGCCGGGGCGCCCGGACAGGACGCAATATACGGCCGGGGGATCGTCGATCTTACCGCTGCCTTCCGGTAACGCTTGACCAGCCGCCCAGCTTTCCCTAACCGGCCCTTCCACCCGGACGGCCCCTTCGTCTAGCGGTTAGGACGCGGCCCTTTCACGGCTGAAGCACGGGTTCGATTCCCGTAGGGGTCACCAACATTGCCAGCATGGCGGTCCGGCGCGGAAATTGCTCTTATTCTTCAGCCCCGGGCGGTGCCGGCGAAGCTTCGTCCAGTGCGGCGGCGATTGCGTTTCGGTGCAGGCGATGCTCGATCTGCGCCTGATTGAAGAGCTTGAGGAGTTTCTCGGCTTCGTCGGTGTGATGGCCCTTCATGCGAAGCGAAGTCAGCAGGACTTCCTGGCGCACGATATGCTGCTCGCCTTCGGCCAGATGCCGGTCTGCCATGATTAGGTCTGCTGACGTATATTGAGTCACGACGCGAGTGTAGCAGGAAAGCGCCTCAACGGACAGTTTTGCACGCGTAACGACCAAGTTACTGCGCGGATTGACAATTGTGACCGCTCGACGGCGATGCCGGTCAAGCCGGCGCCATCACCGGCTGAAAATCGACCACCGCCCGCAACTGCTCGGGATTGGTCAGGCGCAGCGCACTGCCGCGCAGCTCGATGACATTCTCGCGGCGCATGAGCTGCAACGTGCGATTGAGATGGACGCTGGTAAGACCCAGGCAATCGGCCATCATTTCCTGGGTGATCGGCAGCGGCAGACTGTCGCCATGCGCCAGCCCCGCCAATTGCAGCCGCTCGCGAAGCTCGAGAAGCAGGTCGGCCATGCGCTCATAGGCATCGAGCCGGCCCAGGCGGGCAATCTGGCGGAACAGACAACGCTGCTCGATCTCGGCGGAGAGCGCATAGGCCTGGGCAAGGCCGCTGTCCGCGCTCTGCGCAAGCGGCGCGGCGGTCACCGCCACGTCGGTCAGGGCAATCACGGTCGTCGCGGCCCAGGAATAGGGCCGCTGCGACAAGTCGATCAAATCTCCCGGCAGCAGCAAATGGAGGATCTGCCGCCGCCCATCGGGAAAATCACGCACGCGCGCGGCCCAGCCTGCCAGCAGCAGCCTGGCTTGCGGCGCCCGGCTGGTAGGGCTGGCGATTTCCTTGCGCGCCCGGTGCATCGACGCCGCCGCTGCGGCCGATTGCAGCGCGGCGATCTCCTCAGGCGCCAGGCTCGCCAATGCACTCAATCGGCGAAGGGACGCGGACGCGCTGTTTTTCAAAGGAGAAAGCGTGGCCATTACAAGGGAACACTCGGGGAGGGGCAAATATCCCTAGCTCGCATGCTTGGCTCCATTGGTTCGTGCCAGCGGCAAATGGATCAGGCACAAAAGGCCGCCCGGCCTGAGCTCGAAAAGCGTTTCGGCACCGGTCTGATAGGGCAGGGCCTCTTCGATATATTGACGCGAGAAGCCGCGCCGGACCGGTGCCGGGGCGACAATCGGCACGCCCTGTTCGGTCCAGACCAGTTCGAGCATGTCCTCGGACACCGTCCAAGTGACGTTCAGGGTTGCGCCTTCGACGGCCAAAGCGCCGAATTTCAATGAATTCGTGACCAGCTCATGGATGGCGAGCGCCAGCGGTTGCGCATGATCGGCGCAAAGCCGCCATTCCGGCCCCTCGATCGTGATGCCGGGCTGATCGCCGAACTGGAAGTCCTGCAATTCGTTGCGGATCAGGTCTTCGAAATCCTGGTTCTCTTCGATCCGGCTGGTGCCCTGATGCCGCGCGAGGACATCGAGCCGCCCGCGGAAGTGGCTGTCGACTTCCTCAAGCAAATCACCGGTCTCGACCGTGCGTGCGAATACCGATCGGACCAGAGCCATGGTGTTGCGCATCCGGTGCTGGAGCTCCTGGCGGAGCAAGAGGTCGCGGTCGCGATCCGCCTCGCTGCGTGCGTCGCGCTTTTCCAGCTCCCGCCGCACAGCCGCCAGTTCGGTGCGTAGCCGCTCGAGCTCGGTCTCGGCGGCTTCGCCCTTACCCGCTGAGCCGGTGCTATCGGGGCCCGGGGCCTGCTCGGTCATTAGCTGTTTTCCTGCCTGAAGCAGTTCGAACGCGCAGGGGCGGCTGGTGTGCCGCGGGAAAGCGGAATAACTTGGGCGGCCGGTATCAACTGCCGTCAGCCGTGCGTCGCCAGTCCGATCGCCTTCATTACCTTGCCTATATGCACAGGCTTTTCGCATCGCGTGACGTGCTGGAAGCGATCGGGAATCGCCGAGGCGTCATAGCCGGTAGTGAACACGAACGGCGTGTCTCGCGTGACCAGCTCGTCGGCGAGCGGGAAAACCGGCTCTCCGCGCAAATTGACGTCGAGTATCGCGCCGTCCAGCCGCTTGGCGTCCTTCACCAAGGCGATGCCCTGTTCGATGGTTGCCGCAGGCCCGACAATGGTGGCGCCCTGCTGAGTGAGCGCCGCGCAAAGATCGTCCGCGAGCAGATACTCATCCTCAACCACCAGGATGGTGCAGTCGCGCAGGCTGGGTTCAGTCATGGTACCGTCCTCGATATCGGGATGATAATCGTACAGCGTACCCCATCGGTTCCCACCGTGTAGCTGGTCTCGGCATCAAGCTGATAAGGAAGGGCTTTCTCGATAAGCTCGCGGCCCTGGCCAGTCCCCTCGGGCGCGGCGCCCTTGGCCGGCATCGGCACGCCATGCTCCTGCCAGACGATCTCCAGGCGATCGGGCCCATCCCCACCGTCCACCAGGCTCCAGGTCACCTCGAGTCGGCCCTCGGGCTCCTTGAAGGCACCGTATTTGGTGGCGTTGGTGGCTAGTTCGTGCAGCGCCATGGCCAGCATCTGGACCATGCTGGAGCGCAGCCGCACATCCTCGGGCCCGCTCAGCGCGATCCGCGCCGAGCCTTCCTCCGCGGCGCCATGGGCAAACAATTCGGTCCGCAGCAGTTCGCCAAAGGTTACCCGGTCATGCTCCTCCAGCCGCGACAGCAGCCCCTGGACTCTGCCGAGGGCATCGAGGCGGTCGCGAAACTTGCCGATGAACTGCTCGAAGCTCTCCGAGTGCCGCATTGTCTTGTCGGCCATGGCACGGACCACGCCCATCAAATTGCGTGTGCGATGCTGAAGTTCGGCGACGAGCACTTGCTGGCGCTCCTGCGCCTCGCGCATCTCGGTCGTCTCGATCATCGCGCCGATCATACGGACCGCGGTGCCCTGATCGTCATAATAGAAGGCGCCTCGGGCCGAGAGCCAATGCACCGAGCCATCGGGATGCATCGCGCGGAACTCGTGAACATATTCCTGATGCGCATCGCGCGCATGATTCAACGCCGCCTCGGTCCGTTCCGCATCATCGGGGTGGATGCGCACGCTCCAGGCCTCGTAGCTGGGGCCGACCCCCGAAGCCGTGTAGCCCAGCATTCTGTAATGCTCGTCGGACCAGATGACCTTGCCGGTCCGCAAGTCCCAATCCCACAGCCCGACGCGTGCCACTTCAGTCGCGCTGCGAAGGCGTTCCTCATTCTCGCGTTGCGCCGCCTGTGCCTCGTGCGTTGCAGTGATGTCGCTCGCGGTGCCAAGCCATTCGAGCACATCGCCATTGCGATCCATGATCGGCACGGCGCGCGAATGCGTCCAGCCCGGCGTCCCATCTGCGCGAATCACCCGGTGCTGGAGCTCGAAGACGCTCTTCCGCCCGATTGCTTCCTCGATGATCGCGCGCACCGAGGCCTGATCTTCGGGGTCGATATAGATGTCCATCCAGTCGCCCGAAGGCTCGGTCATGTCGGGCAGGAATTCTCGCCCGTCCAGCTCCCACATCTCGGTCCAGTCCGGGTTCATCCGATAGACTGCATCGGAGCTTGCCGTGACGAAGGCGCGGTAGCGGTCCTCGCTTGCCTCCATTGCGCTTTCGGCGCGGTGAATCGCAGTCAGATCGGTAAAGGTGACCACGGCGCCGCTGATATAATTGTCGGTGCTGCGATAGGGGAGCACGCGCGCGGCGAACTGCCGGTCGCCTGCGCGATCCATCACTTCGCGCTCGATCGGAACCAGCGTTTTCAGCACGCGGCGCGCATCTTCGGGAAGCTCGGGATAGTGGACGCGCGAGACGACGTGACCGAGCGGGCGGCCGACATCGGTTTCGAGCAAGTGGAAGATATCGGTGGCGACCGGCGTGAAATTGCGGACGCGCAGATCATTGTCGAGGAAAACGGTCGCGATCTGCGTCGATTCGAGCAGATTCTTGAGATCGGAATTGGTGCGGCCGAGCTCCAGCACGCGGTGGCTGAGCTCGCCATTGACGGTCTGCAGCTCCTCGTTAACCGACTGCAACTCTTCCTTCGAGGTTTCCATCTCCTCGTTGGCAGACTGGAGCTCCTCGTTGATCGACTGATATTCCTCGTTCGAGGATTTCAGCTCCTCGTTGGTGGATTCCAGTTCCTCGATCGTCGCCTGGAGCCGGTCGCGCGTGACGCGCAACTCGGCTTCGAGACGCTGGACATGTTCGTCGGTCGCCGGCCGGGCGGAGGCCGACGATTCCTCTTCGGAAATCGAGCCGATATCCTGGAACAGGACCACGAACGATCCCACATCCTGTGCGCCGACCGGCTCGACGATCAAGTTCAATTGCTGGGCGCGGTCATTCTCGTGGACGACCAGGCGCGGCATCTCGACGCGGCGATTCTCGGTGCTCGCGCGGTGCAGCGCCGATCGCAGATCGAGGCGCAGATCGCGGTGAACCAAGTTGAACAGATTGAGCGTGGCCGCCCCGGCACTGGGCTCAAGATAGCGACCGGTGCGCCCCGAGAAGTGCAACACGTCGAATTGCGAATCGACCACCACATAAGCGGGCGCATAATGTTCGGCGATCGCGGTGGCATGGCGGCCCATGGCCAGCGTCAGCCGGCCCGCGGTCGGCGTCGGCAGCGTGTGGAGGATCTGCGGATCTGGGGTGCGCACTCGCGACGTGAGCGGGAAATCCGGTATGATCCGCGTCGCCGTTTCGAGCCGGCGGAACACGCGGTTCTTGCGATCGACCGGCGCGAACAGCTTCGAATGCCGCGTCACATTCTCCGACGATCCCAGAAACAGCACGCCGCCATTGCGCAGCGAGAAATGGAAGATCGGAATGACCCGGTTCTGCAGCTCGGCGTTCAGATAGATCAGCAGATTGCGGCACGAGAGGATGTCGATTCGTGAGAAGGGCGCATCCTTGACGATATTGTGCGGCGAGAAGATGCACATCTCTCGCAGCTCCTTGCTCACGCAATAAGTGTCGCCCTCACGGATGAACCAGCGCTCGAGCCGGTCGGGCCGGATATGATCGGCGATCGCATCGGTATAGCGGCCGGCACGCGCCAGGTTGAGGGCCCGGGCATCAAGGTCGGTCGCGAAGATCTGCGCCTCGGGCGGATAATCCATCTTCGCCATATGCTCGCGCAGCAGGATGGCGATCGAATAGGCCTCTTCGCCAGTGGCGCAACCGAGCACCCAGACGCGCAATTGCTCGCCCGGCTCCTTGCCTTCGAACAACCGCGGGATCTCACGCTCGAGCGCCTCGAATTCCAGCGGGTCGCGGAAGAATTGGGTGACGCCGATCAGCAGGTCCTGGAACAGGCTTTGCACTTCGTCACGGTCTTCGCGCAGGCGATCGATATAGGCTTTCACGCTCTCCACCTGCATCACCTGCATGCGGCGCTGGACCCGGCGAATGAAGGTGCCGCGTTTATATCCGTGGAAGTCGTTGCTGGTGACATTGCGCAGGATCGTGGTGATCTGCGTCACCTGTTCCTCGATCTCGTCGGGCACTTCGTCGGCAACCGCAGCCACGGCCGCGAGATTTCCGGCATAAAGCGCGATCTGCGCGGCGATTTCCTTAGCCGGCAGGCGCAGATCGGCTACGCCGAACGGGCCGCCATCGCCATCGCCCTTGGGATCCTGTCCCTCCCCAAGCTCGGCGATCGATAGCCCGCCAAACTTCTTGGTGGCGGTGACGCCGGCAGTGCCATCGGAACCCAGCCCGGAAAGGATCACCGCCACCGCCCGATCGTGGACATGCTCGGCGATCGAAATCAGCATCGAATCGATCGTGCCGCGATGCCCGACCGGCTCGGCAGCCTCGCGAACATGGATGTGACCGTCGACGATGGTGATCATATCCTCGGGACCGCCGACATAGATATGATTGGGCGCGATTCGCTCGCGATCCGCCCCGATTTTGACAGGGAAAGACGAGTGCCGGTTCAGCGCCTCGACTACGCTCGCGACGCTCAGCCCTTCCTTTTGTCGCACGGCGACAAGATATGCCGCCCCGACCTTGGGGCCCAGGCCGGTAAAGATTGTCCGCAGCGATTCGAGCGATGCCGCGCATACGCCGATCCCCACCAAGGCCATCGGCGCGACAGGCTTGCCCTTCTTCTGCACGGGCTCGGCAACTGGGTGTTCATCGTCGGCCAAGATCTGGTCCATAAGCTGTTTCCCCACGCTAGTGCTTTGAACGCGGGAAAAGAAGCTGATTCAGACAGATGTGGATTGAGGCTAGCCGCGGCCCAGCCGCAACGACGCGACGGCGGCGTCGCGCAGCGTCAACGCGTAGCGCCGATATTCCTCTGCACGGGCTTCGTAAAGCTCCGCTACGGCCGTGCGGCCCGTTTGCCGGGCGTCCAGGGCCATGCGCTCGACCAGAGTGACGCGCTCCTCCATCACGCGCATCGCCACGCGGATTGCCTCGTCCACCTCTTCGCCATGGCTGGCGAGAACCTCGGCAGTATAAGCGTGCCCGGTCTGGCACCGGTAGCGAAGGGGCCGGGTGACGTTCACTTCCGAAAGCACGCCGTGGCACTCGGGGCAGGATAGCGCGCTGGGGCTGGCAATGCGCGTGAGCCTTTCGCTGCCGAGCCTGGCTCCGGCGGCGATCTGGACTTCCAGGCTCAGTTCGTCGTTGGGTTCCATCGCCGGGCCCGCATCGGTGCCGGCGATCGCCACCAGCAGGCGGGCAAGCTCCGATGCGGGGACGACGTGATCGGCATCGACGGCCTCCAGCGCTGCCACCGGCATCTGCTCGGCTTCGGCATCCATCGGGTTCTGCACCACTGCCATCCCGCCGCATGCCTTGATCGCATGCAGGCCCGAGGCGCCGTCGTTGAGCATGCCGGTCAGCACCACGCCGACGACGCGCGGCCCATAAGCCAGCGCCGCCGAGCGGAACAGCGGATCGATCGCGGGGCGCACCATATTCTCGCGCGGCCCTTCGCCCAGCGCGATCGCGCCGTTGACCAGCATCAGATGCCGGTCGGGCACCGCGACATAGACCCGTCCGCGCTCGATCGGCTGCCCGTCGATCGCTTGGGCTACGGGGATTGCCGAACGACTCGCCAATATCTCGGAGAGGAAGCCCGGCGCGTTGGAGGGCACATGCGTGCTGACGAAAACGCTGGCGGGCAAGTCGGCTGGCAATTCGCCGATGACCCGCCGCAACACCGCGCCGCTACCGGCGGATCCGCCGATGACGATGATGTCTCGCTTCGCTGCTGTCATGACTAGGGCCTTTCTGCCCGGACAAACAGCGCGCGGGCTCGCATGGTTCCGGAACGACAGCGGTTCTCCGACCGGATTGGCCGAGCGTCAGCCTGGCAGGGGCAGGGCCGGACTAACGGTATCGCGAATCGTTCCTGCGGCTTTGCTTGAGGATGCGATGCGACTCGTCGATCAGCCGGCGCGACTGCCGGATTGCCCAGGAAATGGCCTGCTCGCCGCTTCCCGGGGGGCGCCGCGTTTCGGGCGCATCGCTAATTTGATTCGCCGAATTCCGGATATCTTCGGACATAAAACCTCCCGACCAACGCGGAGGCTTCCAATTGCCCTCAGTCGCCGACATGCTCAAAAAAGAGCCGGCAATAATTTATCATACACTAGGCCCGGCCGGTCACGGCATGAAAACGACGGGCCGGTAATCCCGCAGGTCGGCTGAAGAGTTCGGCCGCGCTCAAAGCCCCAATTCTTTGAGGATAGCCTCGCGCAATTCCTGCGCTCTCGGGTCTGAGAGCTTGCGGGGATGCGGCAGATCCACTGCGAAACTGGTCTGGATCGTCGTCGGCCGCGGCGAAAGCACCAGGATGCGGTCGGCGAGATAGATCGCTTCCTCCACATCATGGGTGATCAGCAGCACGGTGTGGCGCTCCTCGTCCAGGATGCGCCGCAGCTCGATCTGCATCTTCAGGCTCATCAGCGCATCGAGCGCCGAGAAGGGCTCGTCCATGTACAGGATCTCGGGCTTGACCACGAAGGCGCGAGCGAGCTCGGCGCGCTTGAGCATCCCGCCGGACAATTCGTGCGGATATGCCTTCTCGAATCCGCTGAGCCCGACCATTTCGATATAGCGATGGGCAAGCTCCCTGCGCTCGCTTTCGCTGGCGCCGGTCAGGCCGAACATGACATTGTCCTGCACGGTCAGCCAGGGGAACACTGATCCGTGTTGCGAGATCATGATGCCGTTGCGGCTGGGGCCGTTGACGGTCACGCCGTCGATCGAAACCTTGCCGCGATCGGCGCGCTCGAACCCGGCGATGATGTTGAGCAGGGTCGACTTGCCGCATCCAGATGGCCCTACGATCGCGACGAACTCGCCATCGCCAACGTCGAAGCTGACATTGTCGACGACCGACAGCGCGCCGAAGCCCTTGCTCACGCCTTGGACGATGATCTGCTTATCGGACATAGCGCCACTTCACGGTATCGAGCCGCTCGAGCAGGCGAGTGGCGCCGTCGAGCAACAGCCCGATCACGCCGATGATTATCATGCTCGCGATCACCAGATCATAGCGGTTGCCGGCATTGCGCGAATCCATGATCAGATAGCCGAGCCCGGTGTTGAGCGCGATCATCTCCGCCGCGACGACGACCAGCCAGGCAACGCCCAGGCCGATGCGCATGCCGACGATGATTTCCGGCAGCACGGCGGGGAACACCACCCGGCGGAACAGCACCCAGCGCGACACGCCGAAATTCGCCGCCGCGCGCAGATAGCGCCGGTCGATCGTGCGCACGCCAACCGTGGTCTGGACGATCATCGGGAATACGGACGAGATGAAGATAAGGAATATCGGCGAGAAGTCGCCAACCCCGAACCACAGGATGGCAACGGGTATCCAGGCGATCGGCGAGATTGGCCGCAGCATCTGGAAGAGCGGATTGAGCGTGTAATATGCGCCGGAGACCCAGCCCATCCACAGCCCGAGTGGGATCGCGACCAGGAAAGCCAGTCCGAACCCGATTTCGACGCGGAACAGCGATGCCTCGATATGTTGCCACAAGGTCCCGTCCTGGGCGAGCGCCCAGGCTCCGCTGGCAACTTCGCCGGGCGTCGGGAAGATTGCGCCGCCGCTTCCCGCGACCGCGCCCCACCAGATCGCAATCAGGATCCCGATCAACAGGACTGGGGGCACGACTCGCGCCAGCTTGCTATGGATTTCCTGCACCCTGCTCCCCCGCAATCCATCGGTTTTGTGTCAGGGCGCCTGGATTTCACAACCTCCAAAGCGTGGCGGGCGAGGGGGACGGAGGCAGATTTCGGCGCCCGCGTCCGATAGTGTTGCGTCGGCGCAACAAGGTAGCAACATGCCTACAACCTGCGGCGCTGTCAGACCTTGCCCATCAGGCTCCGCCAGCGCCAGCGCAGGCGCTCCCAGCCGATGGCAGGAGCAGGCGCGACGACGATATTGAGCTGGCCATTGGCATGCGCGGTGCACAGGAAGCTGTACGTCGATGCCTGTTCGAATGGCAGCCGGAAGCTCTG
Organism: Sphingomonas sp. AC522; assembly: GCF_979258125.1. Taxonomy (NCBI): domain Bacteria; kingdom Pseudomonadati; phylum Pseudomonadota; class Alphaproteobacteria; order Sphingomonadales; family Sphingomonadaceae; genus Sphingomonas; species Sphingomonas sp. AC522. Next base: position 2,545,029 of record NZ_OZ409836.1, on the reverse strand, counting down.
GCCCGGCATGATCAGCGCGGGGCCGAAGACGTGCGGCACGGTATCAGCATTGCGCAGCACCAATATGTCGTTGAGGCCAAGCGTCAGGCGAATCGTCTGGGGCAGGATCTGCACATCCTCACCCGCCATGCGGCGTTCGGAAGTGCCGCGCGGGATTTCGTACAGCGCTTCGTGCATGGCAGTCGTGATCGGGGCGAAGGCAGCCCAGGCTAGCACTGCAAGCAGGCTCAGCAGCACTATGCTCGCGGTCGCGCGGAGCGTCACAAAGCGTTTCCACGACCTGGCGCGCATAACCTGCCCGCTATTCCGCCAGCAGCAATTTGAGGTCGTGCACGAAGTCGTCGGCATCATGCCCGAACGGCATCATCGCCCGCAGCTTGCCCGCACGATCGATCAGGAAAATCGAGGAGGTATGCGCCATCACATAGTCGTCGCCCGAACCATGTTTTTCCGCGGTTACTCCATATTCCTCGCGCACCGCCGCCAACGCCTCGGGGGAGCCGGTGGCGCCGACGAAGCTACGATCGAACGCCGCCAGATAATCCCGCATTTGCGCAGCATTGTCGCGTGCCGGATCCACAGTCACGAAGATCACCTGCACCGCGTCTGCCGCCCTGCCGAGCTTGTGCCGGGCCTGGGCGAGCGTCGCCAGCGTAGTCGGGCACACCGTCGCGCAATAAGTGAAGCCGAACGTCAGCAGCACGACCTTGCCGCGGTACCGCGCCTGCGTCACGTCCGATCCGTCCGAGCCGGGCAGCGAGAGCTCGGGCGCCTGGCGGGGCGGATCGAAAGCGCCGGCTTTCATCGCTATGGGCTTGGCCGCGGCCTGAGCGGGGGCAGGGGTCGCATTGCGCGAGAGGCTCATGATGGCCACGCCCACCAGGGCCAGCAGCAGCGCCCCGGCAATCGCCAGGGTCCGCGCATTCCAACCCAGCTTCATAGCGCGATGGACGCAGGCCGTGCCGCCCGGGCGAAGCTCTCGTCGACATATTTGGCGTACGGGACGGGATGCTTCAGCGCGCCGGCGGCAACCGCCTGTTGCATCAGATCCTCGAATTCCTGCGGGATCATCCGCAAGTCGCCATAGGTCACGCGGTCCTGTGGATTATCCATCACGAAGCGCAGGATATTGGGATCCTGATTGAAATATTCGCGCTTGGCGGCGATCTGGACCGCCGTCTCGCGGTTCTTGCGCTGGCCGTCGAGCCACCTGCCGGCGGCAAGTACGTAATTGACCATGTTCTGCACCAGCGGGCGGTTCGAAGCGATCAACTCTTCGCGCACTGTCAGCACGCAGCACATATAGCGTGGCCATTCGTCGCGCGTCATGCTGAGTGGCCGGGCATAGCCCGCTTTCTGCGCCGCCGCGCCGAACGGCTCGCCGGTGCAATAGGCATCGACGCCCTTGACGTAGAGCGCAGCCGGCATGTCCGCCGGGGCCATCTCGACGATCTCGATATCTTTGGGTGTCATGCCCTCCTTCGCGAGCATCTTGCGTAGGAACAGGAAATCGACTGCGAAACGGCTGGGGATCGCGATGCGCTTGCGGGCAAGGTCGCGGAAGCTGCGATAGGAAGAATCGGCGCGGACCATAATCACCGCGCCCGATCGGTGGCCGATCGACACGATTTTCACCGGCACCTTCTTGTCGGCGAGATCCATCACCAGCGGCGCCAGCATATAGGCCGCCTGGACGTCGCCGGACATCAGCGATTCTTTGAGCTCCGGCCAGCCATTGTAGCGGCTGAACCCGAATGCGAGCTGCGCGGCGTCGCTGGTGTTGAAGGGGTTGGCAGCCTGGTTGGCTGCGCACGCGACCGGCAGCGTCAGATTGCAGGTAACCGCCAGACCGCCGACCGTGACCGGTTCGGCCGCGGCGGCGGGGATCAGCAGCCTGCGCGCCGGAAGCGCGACCGCGGCAGCCGCACCGGCAGCGAGCGCGCCGCGCACCAGCAGCCGGCGATCGACATAGCGGCCGAGGCCAGTCTTTGAAGGCGGTTCGCTTCCCATTTCCGCAGCTATAAGGATATTGCTGCCCTCCCGCAAAGCGGGCGGCCTCAATCGGCCCAGGCAGCATCCTCGATGTGCAATTCGGCGGCGGGCTTAGCGCCCCAATCGTCGATGCGAGCACGGCCGGCGAGCCATAGCTTGCGGTGGCGCGGGGCCGAGAGGAGGGCCTGGCCCAATTCGCTCTCTGCCTGGCGAAAGGCGACGGCCTTGAGGCTGCGGCCATCTTCGCCGGCGACGATGACGCGAACATGCCCGCCGGTGCCGACCACATCGGCCTTGATAACGCTGACCGGTCCGGCAACGACGCGTGGCGCCGGCCAGCCCATTCCATAAGGCCCGCCTTCGTCCATCGCGCCGACCAGCTCGGGGCAGATCCCGCCGGGGGCGAGCACGGCATCCAGCAACAGCGCGCGTTCGCCCATCGACTGCGTGACGCGTTCGGACAGCCGGTCCTCGAGGAAATCGGCAAAGGCTTCGAGATTGTCCTCCGAGATCGTGACGCCGCAGGCCATTGCATGGCCGCCGCCTGCGTTGAGAAGCCCCGCGTCCCGCGCGGCCATCACTGCGGCGCCGAGATCGACGCCGGGGATCGAGCGACCAGATCCCTTGCCCAGGCCCTGCTCGTCGAGCGCAATGACGATTGCCGGGCGGCCGAGCTTTTCCTTCAGCCGCCCTGCGACAATGCCGATCACGCCGGCATGCCAGCCGCGCGAGGCGATCACGGCCACGGCGCGATTATCTTTAGTGAGGCACAATTCCTCCGCGGCGCGCTGGACATCGCCTTCAATGGCGCGGCGCTCTTCGTTGAGCAGATTGAGTTCCTCGGCGATCGCGCGGGCTTCGTCGGGGTCCTGCGTCGTGAGAAGTCGCACGCCCAAATCGGATCGGCCGACGCGGCCACCCGCGTTGATCCGCGGCCCGAGCGCGAAGCCAAGATCGGTGCAGGTCGGCGCGCGCGTGAGGCGCGAAGCGGTAATCAATGCGTTGAGCCCGATGTTGCGGCGCTGGGCCATCACCTTGAGGCCTTGCGCCACGAAGGCACGGTTGAGGCCGCGGAGCGAGGCGACGTCGGCGACGGTGCCCAATGCGACGATGTCGAGCAGATCGAGCAGTTTGGGCTCGGCGCGGTTGGCGAAATAGCCGCGGGTGCGGAGCGTGCGGACCAGTGCAGCGCCGAGCAGCCAGGCCATGCCGACTGCCGCGAGATGCCCGTGCGCGGCACCTTCCGTTTCGTCGAGGCGGTTGGGGTTGACCAGTGAATGCGCGACCGGAAGTTCAGCCGAGCATTTGTGGTGGTCGATGACGATCACCTCGGCCTCGGCAGCATGCGCCATTTCCAGCGCCTCGAAGGCCTGAGCGCCGCAATCGACGGTGACGATCAGGCTCGCGCCTTCCTGCTTGAGCCGTACCAGCGCTTCGCCCGAGGGGCCATAGCCCTCCATCAGCCGATCCGGGATGTAAGGCCGCGCTTCCAGGCCGAGATCGCGCAGCAGCAGGACGAGCAGCGCCGCGGAGGTGGCGCCATCGACATCGTAATCGCCGAAGATCGCCACTTGCTCACGGGCCTGGACAGCGTCGGCGAGGCGGGCGGCAGCCTTGTCCATGTCATTGAAGATTGAAGGGTCGGGCATGAAGGCGCGGATGCTGGGGTTGCGATGCTGCTCGAGTTCCTCGCGCGCCACGCCGCGGGTCAGCAGCAACTGAGTCACCAGATCGTCAGGGACCAAGCCTTCGCGCGCATCGGCTGCGAGGCCGCGCCAGCGCCAGGGCTGGCCGAGGATCGATTGGTGGACATTGAGCACTGCGGACATCGGAACAGGCAATGAACGGACAGGGGCGGATTGTCGAGATCGCATCCCCCAAGATCTACCTCAGGGCGCGGGGCTATTGCCAATGATCCTTCCTCCCATCTCGCCGTCATGCTGAACCTGTTTCAGCATCCATCGTGCAACAGGCGACGTCGTGCCGTGGAGAAATGGACCCTGAAACAAGTTCAGGGTGACGGGGAGAGAAGGTTTGGATCTATGCGCTAGCCGCCCCTGAAGGCAGGCAGTTGCACGTCGCGCTTCAGCCTTAGCGCTGGTCGCCGCTGCTGGTGTAGGTCGGGATGTGGCCGCGGATCCAGGTTTTCTCGCGAAACCATTTGGTGATCACATATTTCTGCCCCTCGACCACGCGCATGCCTTCGTGGAGCGTGTCGTAGTTCGGGCTGCCATCGGCCAGCATGTTGTTCCAGATCAGCATCAGGCCCTTTTTGGGCTTGAAGCGGACGCCGGCGCGCGGGAACCAAGTCGCGCCGCCTTCCTCGACCTCGTTGAGATAGACCATCGCGGTCCAGGTGCGCTGCCCGCCATATTCGAGCATCTTCTGCCAATAAGGCGCGTGCTCGTGGAAATAGTCGCAATGGGCGCGGAATTGCTGGCCGGCGGCATAACGCTGGCCCTGCATCGTCTCGGCGTTTTCGGGCGGAATGCCGAGCAGCAAAGCGATGCGATCGTCGATCGGCCACACCGCGTCTGACCAGCGATCCAGATCGGTCGAGCTGCTGGTGCGGAAATCGGGATCGTCATGCGTGGCGAGCAGCGTCGAAGGGCGGGCGGCCGAATCTATCAGCTCGATCAGCAGGTCGCACTCGTGATCGCTGAGGAAATTAGGATAGGTATAGAGCTGCGCCGTCTCGGTCTTGGCGCGGGCGATATGCGGGTCCGCCTCCAGCCGCGCCGCGACTTCACGCCCGATCCGTGCCCGGTGCGCGGACGGCGATCCCTGTACCTTTGCGACGATCTTCACAGGCGCCAAATCGCCTTTGGAAGGGACGGGGTCAAGATGCCAAGAGGCCCGGACGTCTCCATCCGGGCCTCAGGATTTCTGGCGAGAGTGCGGGCTCTCTTACCAGAAGATGTCGTAAACCGTGTCGACCACTTCGCCGGTGTAGATATCGACGAGGAGCGCATCGTTATAATAGCGAACCCAGCGATACGGCCCATCGACCTCCGGCAGGCGATAGTAGAACGGATCATTGATCCAATACTGCTGGCCGAACAGGATCGAGTTCAGCGTGAAGCCGATCCCGAAGCGGCGATATCCATAGCCCCAGCCCGATGGCGCATAATAACGCGGCAGGCGGAAGATGCTGCGGTTGGTATTACGATAGCCGCTCCAATTGTAGCGGTTGTCGTTGCGCCAGCCATTGTTCCAGCGGCCGCCATTGTTGCGATTGCCGTTCCAGCCGCGATTGTTGTTATTATTGTTGCCGTTCCAACCGCGATTGTCGTTGCCGCGGTTGCGATCGTTCCAACCGCGATTGTTGCGATCGCCGCCGCGCCACTGCTGGCTCTGCTGCGACTGGCGGGTCTGCTGACCCTGCTGACCGTTGTTCCACTGGCCCCGGTTGCCGCGATTATCACCGCGGTTGCCGCGCTGCTGCTGCACGGCCTGAGCCGATTGGGCCGGCTGCACAGGCTGAGCTTGGGCAGGCTGCGACTGACGCCAATTGCCGCGGGCCTGGCCGTCACCGCCGCGATTGCCACCACGGTTACGATCGCCGCCACCCCAGCTGCGCTGCTGCTGCGGTTGCGCCTGTGCCTGAGGCTGCGCCTGGGTGCGCTGACCGCCCCAATTGCCGCCACCGCGATTTTCGCGGACGGCGCTGCCGCCGGCATTTTCGTTATTCTGAACGCGTTCGCGATTGCTGCCGCGGCCGCCCCGGTCCTGCGCAAGCGCTGCCGGCGGGACCAGTGCAGTTGCGGCGATGATCGCCGCGAGCAAGGTCTTCCTCATCTTGTGTCTCCGCTCGACCGGCAAGGGCGCCGGGTTGTGAGTGATGCTTAACTACGAGCCGGCGACTGTCCGGTTCCTGAATTCCGGTGTCAGCCGATTGAAAGGAATTAGGGAGCGGGTTCTGCTTGCGCTTCAGGAGGTTGCGCGCCGCCCAGCGCATCGAGCGCCTCGTCGCCGCGCGCGATCCGGGCGGCCTGCTCGATCGCCCCGATCAGGCGGGGATAGACCCCGCAGCGGCAGATATTGGGGATGGCGTCTTTGATGTCGGCCTCGGAAGGATTGTGATTGGCGCGCAACAGTACTGATGCGGCCATCACCATGCCGGGGATGCAATAGCCGCATTGAGGCAGGTTCGCGGCAATGAAGGCCTGCTGGACCGGATGGCTGCGGTCCTTGGACAGCCCCTCGATCGTGGTGACGAAGGTGCCTTCGAGCCCGCCGATCGTCTCTTGGCAGGCGAGTCGCGCGGTGCCGTCGATATCGACGGTGCACGCCCCGCAATCGCCGGTGCCGCAGCCATATTTGGTCCCGGTGAGATTGGAAGCGTCGCGCAGCGCCCAGAGCAAGGGGGTGCGCGGGTCCATCCTGTATTCGACCGGCTGGTTGTTGACGGTGAAGCGAGTCATGCGGGGGCGGTGTAGCGTGGCCTGCGCAGCGAGCCAACCGCGCCGATTACCCCCGTTTCGCGCGAATGTTCCCAAAGGTTGCAGTGACTATGAAGCGCACGAAAGAGTATGTTTGCCCGCAAAATCTTGCCCTGCCTTGGAAAGCGTGTCCTGCGATGAGAAAGAGCGAGGCGGGGCGTGGCATGCCATTTCCTACATCCGGATCATCATCGACGTAGGAAACGAGTCGTTTCAGGAACGAGCGTTGCGTAGTGCATCTGCCGTGCCGACATGTCTTGCATGACACTTCCTACGCTCTTCATTCCGCACGGCGGCGGCCCGTGCTTCTTCATGGACCCCGCGGGTGGCCCGCCCGATCCGATGTGGGTTCGCATGCAGGCCTATCTGGCCGGGCTGATCGCCTCGCTGCCGGAGCGACCGCGGGCCATCCTGCTGGTCTCGGGGCATTGGGAAGAGCGCGACGTGACGGTGCATGTCGGGAGCGGGCAGCCGCTGCTCTATGACTATGGCGGGTTTCCGGAACATACCTATCGCCTACGCTGGGATGCGCCGAGTGCGCCGGACGTCGCGCTGCGGGCCAAGGCACTGTTGGAGGGTGTGGGCTTTCCCGTGGGTGTCGAGCGCGAGCGCGGCTGGGACCACGGCGTGTTCATTCCGATGAAGGTCGCGGTGCCGGGGGCGGATATCCCGCTGGCGCAGATGTCGCTGCGGCGCGATCTAGATGCGGGGGATCATATCGCGATCGGGCGGGCGCTAACGCCGCTACGGGATGAGGGCGTCCTGATCGTCGGCAGCGGCATGAGCTTCCACAATCTGCGGGTGCGCGGGGAGGCGGCGACTGCGGCTTCGGACGAATGGGATGCGGCGTTGGTGGATGCGGTGACCGATCCGGACCCGGCGCGACGGGCGGAGCGGGTGGCTGCCTGGGAGCGCTTGCCGCATGCGAAGTTCGCGCATCCGCGGGAAGAGCATTTGCTGCCGCTGATGGTCGCGCTGGGCGCGGGAGGGGATGACACGGCGGTGTGCGATTACCGCGACCATGTGTTAGGCTGGGCGGTGAGCGGATTTCGGTTTGGGTAACGCGCTGGCAGGCAAGCTTAGCTGCCCGCGAGCGCGCGTTGCATTTCCGGGTCGAGCGTTTGGTCGGGGCTCCAGGCATCGAGAATGTTGTTCCGCTTCAGCGCTGATCCCGAAAACAGCACCACATAGGTTTTGCCAACTTCCCCCGCCGCGACCACGGCTTCGGGAAAGCAGGCACCGACAGGCCGGAATTCGAAACTGATTCTACGGCGTCCGCCACGGATCCAGCGCAGGGATTTGACAAAGGCGCCAGTGTTCCCGCTCCGATAGATGTATTTATAGCGCCGTGAATAGGTGATCTTGACCAGCGCGATCCGCGTGGCGGCATACCAGCTGGTGCGCTGCCGCTTCGCCTGGTCAGCTTTATAAATGGCATCCATGCGGGCGTCATATGCGGCAGCGCTCTCACCGGGCTCGGGTGCCGGCCTGGGGATGGGCTCGCAGGCGAGCGCCGGGGTGCCGGCGAGCAGCAGTGCAGTCAATGCGGCTACCAGTGCGCGAATGCCCGTCACTCCCGCCAACTCGTGTCCTTCTTGTCGACCAGCCGCACCATCGCCGCGAAGTCGGCCGCGCCGGGGCCGCCGGGGACTTGCGCCATGTACAGGTCGCGCTGGTGGACGGCGATGACTTCGGGCGGCACGGTCAGTGGCTCGCCCATCGACAAGGTCGCCAGCTGAATCTCGCAGGCGCGTTGCAGGGCCCAGTGCTTGACGAAGGTTTCGGGAACAGTCTTGCCCATCACCAATATGCCGTGGTTGCGGAGCAGCATCATGGTCTTGTCGCCGAGATTGGCGAGGAGGCGTTCGCCTTCCTCGTCGCGGACGGTCACGCCTTCGAAGTCGTGATAGGAGAGCTGGCCGATGAAGTTGCACGCGTAGAAATTGACCGGCTTGAGCCCGCCCTTGAGGCTGCTGACCGCCATGCCGGCGGTCGTGTGGGTGTGGGCGATGCAGTGGGCGTCGGGCAAATGCCGGTGGAACAATGCATGCTGGACGAAGCCGGCGCGGTTTACCGGATAGGGGCTGTCGTCGAGCTTGTTGCCGTCGATGTCGATCTTGACGAGGTTCGAGGCCTTCACTTCACTGAAATGCAGCCCGAACGGATTGATCAGGAACGCGCCTTCCTCGCCCGGAATCTTCAGGGTGATGTGGTTATAGATCATCTCCGACCAGCCCATGTGATCGAAGACGCGGTAGCAGGCGGCGAGCTGCTGGCGGGCTTCCCATTCGGCTTCGGTCATCTGCGCGGTTGCGATCGCGGTGGCCATGGCGTCTCTCCTGGATTTGCTTTAGTTGCGATATGCCACTGGCTGGCCCTTGCATCAATGTTCCCCTGCGAAGGCAGGGGCCCAGACTTGAACTCTGAGGCTGGCCCCCTGCCTTCGCAGGGGAACAGGCATTCGCACGGAGGCTAGGAGAAAGCGTACGGCACCACCGAGCGCCGATCGGGATCGATCGCGATCACGCTACCGGCCGGGGGGAATGCCCGCTGGTCGCAATCGGTGCGGGGGCAGATGCGGCATGATGCGCCGATCGGCATTGCCAGCCCGCCCAGGCGGAGATCGTCGGCATAGACGAAATCGGCGGCGTGGACTTCCTCACAGCCCAAGGCCACTGCGTAACGGCGGGAGGGACGGGCATAGCTGCCCGACGGCTTTACCAGTCCCTTGGCCATCGAGACGTAACGCGTGCCATCGGGCATCTCCGCCAATTGCACGAGGATGCGATCGGGGATCGCGACGGCTTCGTGGACGACCCAAAGCGGGCAGGCACCGCCGAGCGCGGCGAACTGCAGGCGGGTGGCCGAGTGGCGCTTGGTGATGTTGCCCGCCATGTCCACGCGGCAGAAGAAGAAGGGGAGCCCCTGCGCGCCGGGGCGCTGGAGGGTGGAGAGGCGGTGGCAGGCCTGCTCGAAGCTGACTGCGAAACGCTGGCGGAGGCGATCGATATCGTGGCGGAATTCGTGCGCGGCGGCGCGGAAGGCGCCATAAGGCATGAGCAAAGCGCCGGCGGCATAATTGGCGAGGCCCACGCTCAGCAATTCACGTGAGGCGGGCGCGGCGAGCCCCGAGCGGTCCACAACCAGCCGCATTTCGTTGGCGAATTCATAGCGGACCAGGCGGTGGGCGAGCAGGAAGGCGCGGCTTTCGGGGGGCAGAGCTGTGTTGAGCGAGAGCGTCCGGCTTGGTTCGTCGAAGCGGCTGAGCTGGCTGCCGTCGCCGTCTTCACTGACTGTTCGTATGCCGTGCCAGAGTCGCAGCCTTTCCTCGAGCCCATGCGAGCCGGGTTCGAGCGCGTCGGCCAGTGTCTCGGCCGATCGGTCGATCGCGTCGATATAATTTCCCTCGGCCTGAAACCAGTCGCGGACTTCTTCCCAGGGCAGGGGCGCGGCGCCGGGGGAGCCGCTGTCGAAGCGGTCGTCAAGGACGCGGAGCTGCTCCTGGCTGCGACGCCAGGCGTCATGGAGCGCAACCATGCGGCGGGCAAGGAGCGGCTGCTGCTCCAGCCCGCGGCGGACGTCTGCCTCGCTCAGCCGACCGGCGGGGACGCTGGAATCGGTCGCGGCGTCGAGCGTGCGGAGGAGTGCTGCGGTCTCGTCCTCGCCGCCGAATGCTTCGAGGGGGAACTCGCGGGCGAGCGCCAACAGGACGATATCGGTGATCGGGCGGTCGTTATTCTCGATTTGCGAGAGATAGCTGACCGAGATGCCGAGGCGCTGGGCCATGGCCGCCTGGCTCGCGCCCACACGGCGGCGCAGATCTTTCAGGCGGAAGCCTTCGAACAGGCGGCGGCGTGGTAGGGCCATGCGCCGACTATATATGCAAAGTGTTACGACGCAACTTCGCAACATTGCATTTGCGTGCCGCGGCGCGCTCTGTGCAGAAGGCGCCGCTATCCGGGAGACCCGCATGTCGTCGACGATTGCCGAACTCGAACGCCGCCGCGCCGGCGCCCGCCTGGGTGGCGGGCAAAAGCGCATCGATGCGCAGCATGCCAAGGGCAAGCTGACGGCGCGCGAGCGGATCGAAGTGCTGCTCGATCCGGGTTCGTTCGAAGAACTCGATATGTATGTCGAGCATAATTGCGTCGATTTCGGCATGCCCGAACAGACCGTGCCGGGCGACGGCGTGGTCACCGGCAGCGGTACGATCAATGGCCGGCTGGTCTATGTGTTCAGCCAGGACTTCACCGTGTTCGGCGGATCGCTGTCCGAGCGTCATGCCGAGAAGATCTGCAAGGTCATGGACAACGCCATGAAGGTCGGGGTGCCGGTGATCGGGCTCAATGACTCGGGCGGCGCCCGGATCCAGGAGGGCGTAGCATCGCTCGCGGGTTACGCCGAAGTGTTCCAGCGCAATGTGCTCGCCAGCGGCGTGGTGCCGCAGATTTCGCTGATCATGGGGCCGTGCGCCGGCGGCGCCGTGTACAGCCCCGCGATGACCGACTTCATCTTCATGGTGAAGGATAGCTCATACATGTTCGTCACCGGCCCGGATGTAGTGAAGACCGTTACCAACGAGATCGTCACGCAGGAGGAGCTGGGTGGAGCGGTGACGCATACCACGAAGTCGGGGGTCGCCGATGTGGCCTTCGATAACGATATCGAGGCGCTGCTCGCGGCCCGCGACTTCGTGGACTTCCTTCCCGCCTCGAACCGCGACGAGGTCCCCGAGCGGCCGTGCGACGATCCGTGGGACCGCATCGAGGATAGCCTCGATACTTTGATCCCGCCCAATGCCAACCAGCCCTATGATATGCACGAGCTGATCCGAAAGACGCTGGACGAGGGCGAATTCTTCGAGCTGCAGCCGAGCCATGCCGGCAATATCCTGATCGGCTTTGGCCGGATCGAGGGGCGCACGGTGGGCGTGGTGGCCAACCAGCCGATGGTGCTGGCGGGATGCCTCGACATCAATTCAAGCAAGAAGGCGGCGCGGTTCGTGCGCTTCTGCGATGCGTTCGAGATCCCGATCGTGACGTTTGTCGATGTGCCGGGGTTCCTGCCCGGCGTCGGCCAGGAGCATTCGGGGATCATCAAGCATGGGGCGAAGTTGCTATTCGCCTATGCCGAGGCGACGGTGCCCAAGATCACGGTGATCACCCGAAAGGCCTATGGCGGGGCCTATGATGTGATGGCCTCGAAGCATCTTCGCGGCGATCTGAATTATGCCTGGCCGACCGCCGAGATCGCCGTGATGGGCGCAAAGGGCGCGGTGGAGATCATCTTTCGCGGGCGCACGCCGGAGGAGATTGCCGAGCGGACTGCTGAATACGAGGCGCGGTTTGCCAATCCGTTCGTGGCGGCGAGCAAAGGGTTCATCGACGAAGTGATCATGCCGCATTCGACCCGGCGGCGGATTGCGCTGGGGCTACGCAAATTACGCAACAAGAGCCTGGAGAATCCGTGGAAGAAGCATGACAATATCCCGCTGTGAGGAGCGGCGATGAGCGAGGGTCTTTTGATCGCCGCGGCGGGCGCGTTTATTGCCGTAATGTCTCTTCGCGACGCGCGGCGAGACCGTCGTGATGGCATGGCGCGCGGCAAGTACCGCTGGGCCCCTCGGGATCAGAAGGGGTACCGGTGGATTTTAGGGTGGACCTACGTCGCGGCGATTCTGGGTGCGCTGGCTTTTGTCTACGGACTAAATCTGATGATTTTTGGGTGACAAATCGATGAAACTCGGCCGTCTCAACCATGTCGGCGTCGCGACGCCTTCGATCGAAGCGTCGATCGCTTTGTATCGCGGTACGCTGGGCGCGGAGGTGATCCGCGAACCGTTCGACTTGCCCGCGCAGGGGGTGAAGGTGTGTTTCGTCGATACGCCGAACGCGCAGATCGAACTGATCGAGCCGCTGGGCGAGGCTTCGCCAATCCATGGGTTTCTCGCCAAGAACCCCGCTGGGGGGCAGCATCATCTCTGCTACGAAGTGCCCGATATTCACGAGGCCAAGGCGTGGTTCGAGGGGCGGGGGTGCCGCGTGCTCGGCGAGCCGCGGATTGGGGCGCATGGGACGCCCATTTTCTTCCTGCATCCCAAGGATATGGGCGGCGTGCTGACCGAGATCATGGAGACGCCCAAAAATGCGCATTGATCCCCCGCATCGTCACCCGGGCCTTGTGCCGGGGTCCAGCGGGCGGCACGCGTTGCGCGTCGCGGCGGATGCATCATGCGCGGTGCGCTGGACCCCGGCACAAGGCCGGGGTGACGGAGTGATGTTTGGATGAGCGATCAATCGATTCTCTACGTCCGCGACGGCGATGTCGCGGTGATCCGGCTCAATCGGCCGGACGAACTCAATGCGCTCACCATGGACATGCTCGATCTGCTCGCGGCGACGCTGAACCGCGCGGCCGATGAGGGCGCGCGCGCGGTGTTGCTGACGGGTGAGGGCAGGGCGTTCTGTTCGGGCGCGTCGCTCAAGGATATGAGCCCGGGCGGCGGCGATCCGGGCGATCGGCTGCGCAATCATTACAACCCGGTCAGCCAGGCGATGGCGGATCTGCCGATCCCGATCGTGAGCGCGATCAACGGGCCGGCAGCGGGCGCGGGCGCATCGCTGGCGCTGGGCGCGGACATCGTGGTCGCTTCGACGCAGGCCTATCTGCTGCTCGCCTTCGCCAATATCGGGCTGGTGCCCGATGCCGGGGCGACCTGGCTGATCGCCAAAGCGGCGGGGCGCGCCAAGGTGCTGGAAATGGCGCTGCTCGGCCAGAAATTGCCTGCGCATGACGCCAAGGAGGCGGGGCTGGTCACGCATGTCGTGGACGAAAGCGCGCTGTTCGACACGGCGATGGACTATGCCCGGCGGCTTGCCGCAATGCCGACGATCGCGCTTGGGCTGATCCGCTGTCAGGTGAAGGCCGCGCTGAGCGGAACGCTGGAGGAGACGCTGGCGCTCGAGGCCGACCACCAGTCGGTCGCGGCGCGTTCGCAGGATTTCCAAGAGGGCGTCGCGGCGTTCCTCCAGAAGCGCAAGCCGGAGTTCAAGGGCAAGTGACAGAGAAGCCGACCCTCCAAACCTGGGAAGCCGCCGCTTCGAAGGAAGTGAAGGGCAAGGACCTCACTTGGCACACGCCCGAAGGTATCGACGTCAAGCCGCTCTATACCAAGGAAGATATTGGCGATATCGATCCCGGCCTGCCCGGTTTCGCGCCGTTCACGCGCGGCGTGCGCGCTTCCATGTATGCCGGGCGTCCGTGGACCGTGCGGCAATATGCCGGCTTCTCGACGGCCGAGGAATCAAACGCCTTTTACCGCCGCAATCTCGCCGCGGGGCAGAAGGGGCTGAGCGTCGCCTTCGATCTCGCGACGCACCGCGGTTATGACAGCGATCACCCGCGCGTGACCGGCGATGTCGGCAAGGCGGGCGTGGCGATCGACAGCGTCGAGGACATGAAGATCCTGTTCGACGGGATTCCGCTCGATCAGATGTCGGTCAGCATGACGATGAACGGCGCGGTGATCCCGATCCTCGCCTTCTTCATCGTCGCCGGCGAGGAGCAGGGCGTCGACAAGAGCCTGCTCGACGGGACCATCCAGAACGACATCCTCAAGGAGTTCATGGTCCGCAACACTTACATTTACCCGCCCGAGCCGAGCATGCGGATTATCTCGGATATTTTTGCATATACGTCGGCCAACATGCTGAAATTCAACAGTATTTCTATCTCCGGCTATCACATGCAGGAGGCCGGGGCGACGCAGGTGCAGGAGCTGGCCTTCACCATCGCCGACGGCATGGAATATGTGAAATACGGGGTCGCCTCGGGCCTCGATATCGACAAGTTCGCAGGCCGTCTTAGCTTCTTCTTCGCGATCGGCATGAACTTCTTCATGGAAATCGCCAAGCTGCGCGCGGCGCGGGTGCTGTGGCACCGGGTGATGACGCAGCTCGGCGCGCAGGACGAGCGATCGAAGATGCTGCGCACGCATTGTCAGACTTCGGGCGTGTCGCTGACCGAGCAAGACCCGTACAACAATGTGATGCGCACGACGATCGAGGCGATGGCCGCGATGCTGGGCGGAACGCAGAGCCTGCATACCAACGCCTTGGACGAAGCCATTGCTCTGCCAACGGATTTTTCGGCACGCATCGCGCGCAACACCCAGATCGTCATCCAGGAAGAGACGGGGATGACCAAGGTGGTCGATCCGCTCGGCGGCTCCTATTATGTCGAGGCGCTGACCCAGGAGCTGGTCGATAAAGCCTGGGCGATCATCAAGAAGGTCGAGGCCGATGGCGGCATGGCGAAGGCCGTGGCGCATGGCTGGCCCAAGGCAATGATCGAGGAAGCCGCGGCCGCCACCGCCGCGCGGATCGATCGCGGCGAGCAGGTGATCGTCGGGGTCAACAAGTACCGCAAGGCCGATGAGGACCCGATCGAGACGCTCGATATCGATAATCATGCCGTCCGCGATGCGCAGATCGCTCGGATCAAGCGCGTGAAGGCGAGCCGGGACGAGGCGGCGTGCCAGACGGCGTTGGAAGCACTCAAGGCCGGCGCCCACGGCAGCGACAATCTGCTCGAACTTGCGGTGACCGCAGCCCGCGCCCGGGCGACGCTGGGCGAGATCAGCAGCGCCATGGAAGTGGGGTTCGGCCGCTATGCGACGCAGCCTGAGCCGGTGAAGGGCATTTACGGAGGCGCATATGCGTTCGACCAGCGCTGGGAGCGGCTGAAGGATGGTGTAGCTACTACCGAACGTCGCCTGGGCCGCAAGCCCCGCATGCTCGTCGCCAAGATGGGGCAGGACGGGCATGACCGCGGCGCTAATTTGGTTTCCTCGGCATTCGGCGATCTCGGCTTCGAAGTCGTGCCCGGGCCCCTCTTCCAGACCCCTTCCGAGAGCGCGAAGCTCGCGATCGACGAGAATGTCGACGTGGTGGGGGCGTCGAGCCTCGCCGCGGGGCACAAGACGCTGATTCCCGAGCTGATCAAGGAACTTCAGGCAGCGGGCCGTGCGGACATCAAGGTGATCGCCGGCGGCGTAATCCCGGCGCGCGATTATGAGTTCCTGCGCGAGGCTGGCGTGCAGGCGATCTTCGGGCCGGGCACCAACCTTGTGAACGCCGCGGAGGAAGTGCTTCGCCTGCTCGGGCACAATATGCCCCCGGCCGAGGAAGCTGCCGAATGATCGAGGACGAGGATCCCACGGCCGCGAAGAGCGGCGAACTGCTGCTCTACGATTTCTTCAAGCATTTGACCTCGCTGTGCCTGTTCACGCTGGGCGGCATCGTGGCGATGGTGGACAAGGTCGAGGCCAAGTCGCGCCTGCAGCTGGGAATGGTGGTAGTTGTGGTTGGGATCGCCGCGATCATGTCGTTCGGCGGCGCGGGCGAGATCGTACGTGCACGCTCGCAAACCAGTGGCCCTGCGAAACACCTTAATTTCTATCGGATCGCCTCGCCGGTGCTGTTGTCGCTGGGCGTCGGCATGTTCCTCTATCTGTTTGCGCGGACGCTGCGGGCGTGACGCGCAGCGACTGGACCCGCGAGGAAATCGCCGCGCTGTTTGCGCTGCCCTTTGCCGAACTCGTTTTTCGCGCCGCCGAAATCCACCGTGCGCACCATGACGCCAATGCGGTTCAGCTCTCGACCCTGCTGTCGATCAAGACCGGCGGTTGCCCCGAGGATTGCGGCTATTGCAATCAATCGGTGCATGCCGAGACCGGGCTCAAGGCAACCAAGCTGATGGACGTCCGCGCGGTGCTCCAGGCGGCGGCGCAGGCCAAGGACAATGGCAGCTCGCGCTTCTGCATGGGCGCGGCGTGGCGCAATCCCAAGGATCGCGACGTCCCCGCGCTGGCCCAGATGATCCGCGGCGTGCGGCAGATGGGGATGGAGACGTGCATGACGCTGGGCATGCTGACGCCGGGCCAGGCGCAGGCGCTGGGCGAGGCGGGGCTCGATTATTACAACCACAATATCGATACTTCGCCCGAGCGCTACGGCGAGGTGATCAGCACGCGGACGTTCGCGGATCGGCTCGACACGCTCGAGCATGTCCGCGAGGCGGGAATCAACGTGTGCTGCGGCGGGATTGTCGGGATGGGTGAGACGCGGGAAGATCGCGTTGGCTTTATCCACGCGCTGGCCACGCTGCCGGTGCATCCGGAGAGCGTGCCGATCAATGCTCTGGTGCCGGTTAAGGGCACGGTGCTGGGCGATATGCTGGCGGATACACCGCTGGCCAAGATCGACGACGTAGAGTTCGTCCGCACCATCGCGGTGGCGCGGATCACGATGCCGATGAGCATGGTGCGGCTGAGTGCGGGGCGCGAGAGCATGAGCGATACGACGCAGGCGTTGTGCTTCCTGGCGGGGGCGAATTCGATCTTCACCGGGGACAAGCTGCTGACCACGGGCAATGCCGGCGACGACAAGGATGCGGCGTTGTTTGCGCGCTTGGGGCTGCGAAGCTCATCCTCCTCCCGTCATGCTGAACTTGTTTCAGCATGCACCGGGCAGCAGGCGAGGCCTTCGCCGGTGGAGGGCTGGACCCTGAAACAAGTTCAGGGTGACGAAACAGAATTTAGGACCGTCTGATGTTCAAGAAAATCCTGGTCGCCAATCGCGGCGAAATCGCGTGCCGCGTGATGCGCACCGCAAAGAAGATGGGGATCGCTACCGTCGCGGTCTATTCGGATGCCGACGCGCGGGCGCCGCATGTGCTGATGGCGGACGAAGCCGTGCGGCTCGGGCCGGCGCCCGCCGCAGAGAGCTACCTCAAGGCCGAGCTGATCCTGCTCGCGGCCAAGGAAACCGGCGCGGACTGCATCCATCCGGGATATGGCTTTCTTTCCGAGCGCGAAAGCTTCGCCAAGGCCTGCGCCGAGGCGGGGATCGCGTTTGTCGGGCCGCCGCCCAACGCGATCGCGGCGATGGGCGACAAGATCGAATCCAAGAAGCTCGCCAAAGCGGCAGGGGTCAATGTCGTGCCGGGCTATCTGGGTGAGATTGCCGATACCGACGAGGCGGTGAAGATCGCCGGGGATATCGGCTACCCGGTGATGATGAAGGCCTCGGCCGGGGGCGGCGGCAAGGGGATGCGACTGGCATATAGCGAGCAGGACGTTCGCGAAGGCTTCGAGGCGACCAAGCGCGAGGGGCTGGCGTCGTTCGGCGACGACCGCGTGTTCATCGAAAAGTTCATCCTCAGCCCGCGCCATATCGAGATCCAGGTGATCGGCGACCAGCACGGCAATGTTTTGTACCTCAACGAGCGCGAATGCTCGATCCAGCGGCGTCATCAGAAGGTCGTCGAGGAAGCGCCGTCGCCGTTCGTGACGCCGGCGATGCGCAAGGCGATGGGTGAGCAGGCGGTCGCGCTGGCGCAGGCGGTTGGCTATTACAGCGCGGGCACGGTGGAGTTGATCGTCTCGGGCGCGGATACGACGGGCGAGAGCTTCTACTTCCTCGAGATGAACACCCGGCTGCAGGTCGAGCATCCGGTGACCGAGGAGATTACGGGCCTCGATCTGGTCGAGCTGATGATCCGCGTCGCGGCGGGCGAGAGATTGCCGCTGACGCAGGACGAGGTGCAGATCAACGGCTGGTCGATCGAGAACCGCGTCTATGCCGAGGATCCGTATCGCGGCTTCCTGCCCTCCACGGGTCGTCTGGTGCGCTACCAGCCGCCGTATGCGGAGGAGGGCGTGCGCGTCGATGACGGGGTGGTCGAGGGCAGCGAGATCTCGATGTTCTACGATCCAATGATCGCCAAGCTGATCACCCATGGCGCGACGCGCGACGAGGCGATCGATAAGCAGATCGGCGCGCTCGACGCCTTCCGGATCGAGGGGATCGGCCACAATATCGACTTCCTCTCGGCGCTGATGCAGCATCCGCGCTTCCGCAGCGGCGCGATCACCACCGGGTTCATCGCGGAGGAATATCCCGAGGGCTTTCACGGCGCGCCGGCATCGGCCGCGTTGAAGCGCAAGCTGGCGGCGGTGGCTGCTTTGGTCGATCTGGAGCGCGCCGAGCGGGCCGCGTGCATATCGGGGCAGCTTTCCGAGAATATCGACGTCGCCCGCGAGCGCGTGGTGCTGATCCAGGACGAGCAAATCCACGTCAATGACGAGGCGGGCGAGCTGATCGTCGATGGCGAGGCGATGGAGCTCGATAGCGACTGGCAGCTCGGCGATCCGTTGTTCGTGGCGGAGATCGACGGGGCGTCGCTCAGCGTCGCAGTCGAGCGCAAGCAGGGTAAGTGGAAGCTGACCGCGCACGGCGCCTCGCATCTGGTCGAAGTCCTGCCGCCGCACGTGGGGCAATACCGCCATCACATGATCGAGAAAGTGCCGCCCGACATGAGCCGCTTCCTGCTCGCGCCGATGCCGGGGCTGCTGACGCGCCTGCACGTGTCGCCGGGGGACAAGGTTGAGGCTGGTCAGCCGCTGGCGGTGGTCGAAGCGATGAAGATGGAGAACATCCTGCGCGCCGAGAAAGCGGGGACGGTCAAGGCAGCCAATTTCGCAGCGGGCGACAGCCTCGCGGTCGATGCGGCAATCCTCGAGTTCGAATAGCCGTCAGTTGCGGATCAGTTGCGCCGTGATGCCGCTCAGCCAGCCATGGCGGTGGCCGCGAAGCCGATCCGCCTGAGCCGTCAGAGCCTGCGCCTCGGCTAGCGTGCGCGCGCAGCTTGCGCGAGCCTCAAGTGCCTGAGCCTGGATAATCTTTTGCCCCATATGCACAAGTTATCCACAGAAGTATCAACAGGTCCATAACCAATTGCGAATTTTTGCAGGTGCACGGACGCGCTTGACCTTGCCGCCACGCAACCGTAATGGCCGCGCTTCGCCGCACGGCCCCTTCGTCTAGCGGTTAGGACGTCGCCCTCTCACGGCGAAAACACGAGTTCGATTCTCGTAGGGGTCACCAGCGCCGCAGCCGATTTGGCAGTGCGGTCGCTATCCGGTCGAGCACCAGCAGACAGAGCAGGGAAGCGCCGAACAGGGGCAGCAGCAGCCCGGCTATCACCAGCATCGCAATCAGTCCGCGGATCGGCTTGCCCGCCATCGCCGCGGGTGCGCCGAGCTTGCCTTGCGGGCGGCGGCGCAGCCACATCATCACGCCCATGATGCTGGTCGCCATCAATGCGAGCGCGGTCAGGACGCCGAGCAACTGGTTTGCCAGTCCGAACAGCTGGCCTTCGTGCCAGGCGATGCCGGTGTTCACGATCCGATCGATGAGATGCCTGTCCGCAAAGCCGGTGCGGCTTGTCTCAACGCCGTCCATGGGCTCGTAGGTCACCTGGCGCTGCAACGGCCGGTTCTGCGCGTCGGACTTGACCGTCCAGACATTGCCCGTCGGTGGGCCGAAGCGCTGCGGGGCATGCGGGGGCAGCACGATGACCGGGAAAGCGAGGCCCTCGCCCTCGCCCATGGCGACGAACGCGGACAGGGGAAGTCCGCCAGGGGTGGGCGCGGCAGGCTCCGGCGCGGCCATGCCGCCATGATCGTGCTGGCCATGGCTGGGCCCGGCGCCGATCTTCCAGTTTTGTCGCCCCTGGACCAGCCCGAGTTCAGCGCGGACCCAGTTGAATGCGCCGCCCCATGCGCCCGCCCAGGGCAGGCCACTGGCGAGCATCACCAGAACCAGCCCCGCAATCCAGAAGCCGGTGACGCGGTGCAGATCCTTGAGCAGCGGGCGCCCGCGCAGCGATAGCCGCGGCCATAGCGTTCCCGCCGCCGCGAAGGGGCGCGGCCACCAGAGATAGAGGCCGCTCAGGATCATCATGATCGTCCAGCTCGCCGCCAGCTCGACCAGCCAATCACCCCATTTGCCGAGCAGCAGCGAGCCATGGATGCGCGCGACCGTTTCCGAGATCCGCGCATCCGGGTCGAGCGAGCCGAGCACCCGGCCCTGCGGCGAAACATAGACCTCAAGCGGGGCTCCGTCGGGGAGGCCCAGCCGGATCATCGCGGCATCGCCAGGCTGCTCGGGCAGACGATAATGATGGAAGCGCGCGCCAGGATTGGCGGCCATCGCCGCGGCGAGCTGACGATCGGCCGACACAGCTTCGGTGCCGAAGCCGCGGAACGCCCGCTCCTCCCACCGATCGATCTGCGGCTTGAAAAGGTAAATCGAGCCGGTGACCGAAAGGATCAGGATGAACGGCAGCACGAACAGGCCGGCATAGAAATGCCAGCGCCAGATCGTGCGGTACATTCGCGCGGCTTCGGCTTGCGCCATCAGAAGCTGGCCCGCATGCCCGCGAACACGCTGCGGCGCTCGACTGGGTAGAAGATCGCGCTCGCGGGCGTGTAGGCCACCACCGCGGAGATATCGCCGGTGGCCTTGCGATTCGCGAGATTACGGGCATCGACGAATAGCCGGAGCCGCTCGCCGATACGGGCAGTCGCGCCGACCCCGAACAGGGCATAGCCCCGCGGACGGAAGCTGTTGGCGTAATCGACCCAGGCGCCTTGGGGCACCCATTCCACATTGGGGGAAACGCTCAATGCGTCGCTGCCCAGCCGAACTTCGGTGCGGAACGCATGGCGGGGGATCACCGGCAGGTGGTTGTTGCCGAACTGGGCATCCTGGCGGAAGCGGAAGTCGTTATGTTGGTAGGTCTGGCGCAGCCGCGCCCATTTGGCGAAGTCGATGTCGAGCGCTGCCTCGACGCCCTGATGCCGCGTGCGGCTCGCATTGAAGGTCGATGCCGGGATGACGGGCGAGACGGTATATTGCAGCAGCTCGCCGTCGAGACCGGCGCGATAGGCGCTGATATCGAACCGCACCGGGCCCAGCTTGCCACGTGCGCCGATCTCCGCGGTCCAGGCGCGCTGCGCGTCGAGCGGCACGAAGCTGGCGACTTGGGCGAGCTCGATAAAGCCAGGAAGCTCATGGCTGCGGCTGAAATTGGCGTAGAATTGCAGATCCTTCGCCGGCTCGTAGAGCAGCCCGAATTTGGGGGAGAGCTGATCAAAGCTCGCCCGGCCCGAAACGATGGCCGGGAAAGCTTGATCCTGGCGCCGTACGCCCGACGTGTAGATCGCGCCGGCGATCAGAGTGAGGCCGGGGGCGGGACGGATGCGGCCTTCGGCATAGGCATCGATTGTGCGGGCCTGTTGGTCGGCGCTGAAGGTGGGTGCGCCGCGCTTGCCGTTCGCATTGACGTAGCGCTTCGAATCGACGCTGCCGAAGCGTGCGGTGATCCCGGCGACGAAGCCTAGGGCGCCGAAATCCTGCTCGAGCCGGGCATAGCTGCCCCAATCGAGCGAATTCTGGTCGATCACCTGATAGATGGGATGATAGAGCTTCTTCGAATTGAGAAACGCGCCCATATCGAGCCCGCCATTGCCGAAGGCGAAGCTCGTGCGGTTCTGCACCCGCATCGAGTCGATGTCGCGCCCCTGATCGCCCCCGAACGACCCTGTTTGCGGCCGCGTGGTGGCGAGGGCATAGGTCAGAGCGCCAGGCAGCTCCTGATCGATCGCCTGCACGCTGCCATAGAAGCGCGTTTCGATCGTGTCGGTCAGGCGGATACCCATATTGCCTGCGAAGCGGAAGGCGCGGCGGCGGGCATGCTCGCGGTCCCCGTCCGCGCGGTCGCCTGCCACTGCCAGATATGCGTCTCCGCGCGCATCGGCGAAGCCCGCGCTGGCAAAGCCCCGCAATGTATCGAAGCTGCCGCCGTCGAGGCGCAACGTATAGCCATTGGCGCTGCGCCCTGTGGGTGTGACGCCGTTGATCGCGCCGCCCAGCGTCGATGCACCGAAGCGGAGCGCGTTGGCGCCGCGGAACACTTCGACATGCTGGAGGAAACTTGGATCGAGTTCCTGGAAGTCGCCATTGTCGTCCGCGAGATTAATCGGCACGCCATCCTGCAGCAGCGTCAGCCCGCGCATGTGAAAGCCGCGGCTGATCCCCGAGCCGCGGATCGAGATGCGCACTTCCTGCCCGAAGCGCGGCTGGGCATAGATTCCGGGCGAGAAAGCCAGCACGTCGCGCAGCGACACCGCCTCGCGGTTCTGGAAATCCTCGCTCGAGACGACATCCGAGCCACCGGGCGTCTCGCGCACCCGCTGGATTGCCTCGGCGATCAGCCGCTGGGCGCTGATGACGATCTCATCGGATGGTGGGGTCTCCTGCGCGAAAGCGGGGAGGGCGGAAAGGACAAGAGGCGCGCCCAGCAGGGCGCGAAGGGACTTGGACATGATGGATCCTGGCATGACGAGTGCGAACGCGCGGGTTGGCGCGGCGGGGTGTCAGGCGAGGAGGGGAGGTCCGGTCGAAAGCGGCGGCGGTGCGGCGAGGCCGCGGCCGGGAATGGCCGCCATTGTTGCTGCGAACACCGGCATGGGCGTCGCGACGGGGCCTAGCTCGGGGAGCGGATCCGCGGCGGTCATCGGCTGCGCGGTGGCGGCGAACGGGCAGGGCTGGTCGCCCGGCGCCTTGTGCTTGGGAGCGGGCCGCTCGGCCAGTGCCTTGTCGAGCAACGCTTGACCCTCGGCAATCGCTGCCGGATTAATGCCATTGCACCAGCCGATCGCGACGCCCTGAGCGCGGGCCTCGGGCATGAAGCCGACGGGAAGCCGGAACAGCAGGGCACAGGCGAGCAGCAGCAGCGCGACGCGCCGCCATCTGGTCTGACCGGTTACCGAAGCCTTCATCGCGCCGCCTCTCGCTCAGTTGAACGCGCGGGGCAAGTGGACGTTTCGTCCACCCCCCGCGCTTGAAACTGGTGCTGCTGCGGCCAGCTATTGGTAGCATTCGCGGCACTGCCCGGCGCAGCGGCACTTGCCTGCCGCTCGGGCGGCTCGTCCAACCCGGCAAGGAGGCATCATGGCGCGAAGACGCGATTTCCTGGCTGGCGCGGGCGCATCGACGCTTGCGGCGCCGCTCGGGCAGACGGCAAGCGCCGCGCCCGCGATGCGGCCGTTCACCTTGCCCTTTACCAGCGTCATCCCCCTCAAGGGCCGCAACGGCGTCGCCTACGAACTCTTTGTCCGCGTGCCGCCCGATTATGCGAGGGGCAAGGCGCGCTATCCGACGGTGTGGACGCTCGACGCGGATTACAGCTTTCCGGTCTGCGGCCCGCATCTCGAGCATCTGGCCGACAGGCTGCATATTCCCGAGCAGATCCTCGTCTCGATCGCCTATCCCAGGGTCTATCCCGATATGGACCGCTATCGTGGCGAGCGGACGCGCGACTATACGCCGCTGCATTTCCCGACAGGCAGCTATGGCCCGCTCTATCAGGAGAAGTCGGGCGGGGGGCCGGCATTCCTGAAGATGATCGCAGAGCAGGCGATCCCGATGATCGAGCGGCTGTTTCGCACCGATCCCGCCCAGCGCACCCTGTGCGGACACAGCTATGGCGGGCTGTTCGCGTCCTGGGTGCTGCAGGAGCATCCCGAGCTGTTCGACCGCTATCTGATCGTCAGTCCCTCGCTCTGGTATGCCGAAAAGTGGCTGCTCGAGCGCGAGGAGCGCAAGGAATATAAGCCCCTGCCGCGCGCGACGCGGGTGTGGTTGGGGATCGGCTGGTGGGAGGAGCAGGCGCCGGGCGGGATGGTCAGCGACATGAAGCGGTTTGCCGAGCTGCTTGGTGTCCGCGGCGACGCGAAGCTGACGGTCGAGAGCAGGATCTTCGGTGACGAAAGCCATGCCAGCATTTTCCCCGCGGCTTTCTCGACGGGGATGCGGCACCTCTATCCGGTCGATTGGCTCGCCGCAGCCGCCGATCCCGCGCAGCGCGGGGAGGGGTGCCCTAGCCCGTGACGGGGAGGCGCAGTGCGCCGTCTTCTTCGTAATGGAGCTCGCTATAGGCAGTGACGGCGTCGAGCGTCAGATCGCCATAGATATGCGGGAAGAGCTGGCCGCCGCGCGATTTCTCCCATTTCACTGCGTCGCCGAGCGCGTCGAGATCGACCGCTGCGAGCCACAGGCCGGTCTGGCCGGCAAAATGCTTGTCGAGCGTTTCCTTGAGCTGGGCGATGGTGGAGAGGTGGATATAACCGTCCTGCTGGTCGACCGGGGCGCCCTTGAAGGTGCCGGATTCGAGCTCGGCCATTTGTTCGGAGGTGAGGACTTTGTACGCGGTGTTTTCGGGCATCTTGTTTCCTTTGTCGGAAGCGTAACGAGCGATGCCCTGAACGGCTCCCCGGCGAAGGCCGGGGCCCAGTTGCACAGGTTGCAGTAAGCGGGCGATCTGCACGCCTTCAGCCGGTGGCAACTGGGCCCCGGCCTGCGCCGGGGTGGTGTTATTACTCGCCGTCCTCCGGGCCCGCGGCCAGATCCTCGCCGGTGTCGCCATCGGGCGTCGGTTCTGCGGCGACCGGGCCATCGCCCAGATCGACTTCGGCCTCATCTTCGCTCTCCTCGATCCGCGCGGCCGAGACGACATGCTCGTCGTCGGCGACGCGGAAGAGGATGACGCCCTGCGTATTGCGGCCAGTGACGCGGACCGAGCCGACCGTCGTGCGGATCAGCTTGGCCTGATCGGTCACCAGCATCAGTTGCTCGCCATTATGCGCCGGGAAGCTCGCGACGACGGGGCCGTTGCGATCCGAACTGACGATGTTGGTGATGCCCTGGCCGCCGCGATTGGTGCGGCGATATTCGTAGGCCGAAGTGCGCTTGCCGTAGCCGTTCGCGGTGACCGTGAGGACGAACTCTTCGGCTCCCTCAAATTCGGCCATGCGTTCGGGTGAAAGCGTGACTTCGCGGTCGCCTTCCTTCCACGGGGCGGCCTTGAGGTAATCCTCGCGTTCCTGTGGCGTGGCTGCGAAGCCGCGCAGCACCGACATCGAGATGACCTCGTCGCCATCGGCCAGCCGCGCGCCGCGCACGCCGGCCGAATCGCGGCTCTGGAACTCGCGGACGTCGGTCGCGGCGAAACGGATCGCGCGGCCCTGCTTGGTCGCGAGCAGGACGTCGTTATCCTCGGTTAGCAGCGACACGCCGATCAGGCGATCCTCGGACCCCTCCTCGAAGCGCATGGCGATTTTGCCGTTGGTGCGGATGTTTGCGAACGCATCCATTGAGTTGCGGCGGACCGAACCCTTGGCGGTGGCGAACATGACGTGGAGATCGCCCCAGGTCGCCTCGTCCTCAGGAAGCGGCAGGACGGTGGAGATCGTCTCGCCTGTCGCCAGCGGCAGCAGGTTGATCATCGGCCGGCCGCGCGTGGCCGGGCCGCCTTCGGGCAGGCGCCAGACCTTCATCCGATAGACCTTGCCCTCGGTCGAGAAGAACAGGACCGGTGTATGCGTCGAGGTGACGAAGAGATGCGTAACCGCATCCTCATCCTTGGTCGCCATGCCGGCGCGGCCCTTGCCGCCCTTGGCCTGGGCGCGGAAGGTGTCGAGCGGGGTGCGCTTGATATAGCCTTCCATGGTCACGGTGACGACCATGTCCTCGCGCTCGATCAAGTCCTCGTCCTCGATCCCGTCGGCGGCGGCGGCGATCTCGGTGCGGCGCGGTGTCGCATAGGCGTCGCGGACAGCAGTGAGCTCCTCGACGATGACTTCGTAAAGGCGCGCGCGATTGCCCAGGATTTCGAGCAGTTCGGCGATCGTCTGCGCAAGCTTGGCAAGCTCGTCGCCGATCTCGTCACGACCGAGGCCGGTGAGGCGGTGGAGGCGCAGGTCGAGGATCGCGCGGACCTGTACGTCGCTCAGGCGATAGGTGTCGCCGGTGACTTCGACTTCGACGGCTTCGACCAGCTTGATATAGCTGGCGATCTCGGCGATCGGCCATTCGCGGACGAGCAGCCGCTCACGCGCCACGGCCGGGCTCGGCGAACCGCGGATGATCTTCACCACTTCGTCGAGATTGGTGACGGCGATGACCAAGCCCAGCAACACGTGCGCACGGTCGCGCGCCTTGGCGAGCTCGAACTTCGAGCGGCGCGTGATGACTTCTTCGCGGAACTTGACGAAGGCTTCGATGATATCGCGCAGGTTGAGCGTTTCGGGGCGCCCGCCGCGGATCGCGAGGATGTTTGCCGGGAAGGACGACTGTGCCGGCGTGTTGCGCCAGAGCTGGTTGAGCACGACTTCGGGAGTCGCGTCGCGCTTGAGGTCGATGACGATGCGGACGCCTTCGCGGTTCGATTCGTCGCGAATGTCGCTGATGCCCTCGATCCGCTTTTCCTTCGCGGCCTCGGCGATCAGCTCGACCAGGCGGTTCTTGCCCTGCTGGTAGGGGATTTCGGTGAGCACGATTGAGCGGCGCTCGCCGCGCTGCTCGGTGGTGTGGCGGCTGCGGACCATGATCGAGCCGCGGCCGGTCTGATAGGCCGAACGGCAGCCCGAACGGCCAAGGATGATGCCTCCGGTCGGGAAATCGGGGCCGGGCACGATCTCCATCAGCTCTTCGACCGAGATCGCGCCATTCTCGATATAGGCGAGGCAGGCGTTGATCACTTCGCCAAGATTGTGCGGCGGGATGTTGGTCGCCATGCCGACAGCGATGCCGCCGGCGCCGTTGACCAGCAGATTCGGATAGCGCGCCGGGAGGACCGTCGGCTCGCTTTCGGAGCCGTCATAATTGTCTTGGAAGTCGACCGTGTCCTTGTCGATGTCATCGAGCAAGGCGCTGGCGACCTTGGCCAGGCGCGCTTCGGTGTAGCGCATCGCCGCGGGCGGATCGGGATCCATCGAGCCGAAATTGCCTTGGCCATCGATCAGCGGCACCCGCATCGCCCAATCCTGGGCCATGCGCGCCATCGCGTCATAGATCGAGCTGTCGCCGTGCGGATGGTATTTACCCATCACGTCACCGACCAGGCGGGCAGACTTGCGATAGGCACGCCCGGCGACATAGCCACCTTCCTGCGCGGCATAGAGGATGCGGCGGTGGACGGGCTTGAGACCGTCGCGGACGTCGGGCAGGGCGCGCGCCACGATCACGCTCATCGCGTAATCGAGGTAGCTGGTCTTCATCTCGTCGACGATCGAGATCGGGGTAATGTCCGAAGGGTCGGCGAGGATGGTCTCGTCGGTCAAGGTATCTGGTTTCCGATTGGCTTGGAGTTTGTTGAGACAGCCCTAGCCGCCCCATGCCCCGCTGCCAAGCCTCGCGCGCTCACGCGTGCGCACTATACGCGCGAGCGGCAGGAGCCTGGTTCTAGAGGTCGCGGACGCCGCAGGCGATGGCGATGGCGATCGGCTCACCAAGCGGCATCGATGCCGAGATCTGGTTGCCGAGCAATTCGGTGAACTGATCACCGCTATTCACGCCCCGCTTCGCGAGTTCGGTGTCCGAGAGCTTGCCGGTCAGCGGTGTGAGCACCGCCTCGATCCGCTCCAGCGGCATGCCGTCGCCCTTGTCTTCCTTGAGCGCCTGGGCCGCGCCCTGGAGCATCGAGAGCGTGCCGAAGCACAGCAGGTCGCGATCGAAGGGGTCGGCCGGGAGCCTGGACGGCTGCACAGAGGCCGGACGCTTGAAGCGCTTCTCGCATGCCGGGACCAGCGCCTCTGCCGCGGCCGGATCGGTCACATCGGTGGCCGCGGCGCTGGACAGCTCCTGCAGGCGCGCCAGGAACGTCTTGCCGTCCGGGTTCGCGCGGACCGCGTGCATCGTATAATACATGAATTGCGAAGTCAGGCGGATCGGCGATGTCTTGCCGATGCCCGCGATCATAGTGACCTGCGCACAGGTCCTTGCCGCCGCGAACGGGTCTTCGGGCAGCGCCGAGGCCTGGGCCGAAGTCTGGGCGACGAGCGCAATGGCAGTCAGCAACATGAAGCGTCTCCCTGTAACCCGCGTCATAGCCCCGCCGCACCCGGGCATTCAATCAGCGTTAAGCCACTGTGCAGCAACGGAACCGGAGAGGCGCTTGTATGGCGCGGTGCGGCCAATTAGAGGGCAGTCCAAACCGACCGCTTCCCGTTGAGGAGAGTTTCACATGACGTTCGTTTCCAAGCTCGCGATGGCAGCCGTGCTGACGCTGGGCACCACTGCGCTCGGCGCATCGCCCGCCGCGGCGCAGAAGAAGGACGACAAGGCACAGGGCGCTGGGCCGCAGCTCAAGGTCAGCGACGAGTTCCGCAAGGCTGCCGCCGCTGCCGAGCCGCTGGTAAAGGCCAAGGACTGGACCAACGCCGACACCAGCCTTGCCGCAGCCGAAGCCGTCGCCAAGAATGACGACGAGAAATACTACGCCGCCTTCCTGCGCCTCCAGCTTGAGCTTGGGCGTAACAACGAAGACGGCCAGCTCAAGGCGATGAGCGTCCTCATTCCCAACCCGCGCACTCCGCCGGAAGCGGCGCGGGTCTACAATGCGGCGTTCAACTATGCGCTGGGTGCCCGCGCCTCCAAGGCCGGCAAGCATGCCGAAGTGATCCAGTACATGCTCAAGGCGCGTGAGGCCGGTTCGACCGAGACCGACGTACCGGTGCTGCTCGCCAATGCCTATTCGGCGACCGGCAAGCAGGCCGAATCGCTCGCCGAAGTCGATCGCGCGATCCAGCTCAGCAAATCGCAGGGCCGCAAGCCGCCCGAGACCTGGTATCAGTTCGCGATCCCGAAGGTGAACGCGACCGGCGATCGCGCCGCGATGGTTTCATGGCTGACTCGCTTCATCACTGAATATCCGACGCTCAAGAACTGGCATTGGGCGATCCAGGTGTTCCGCAGCACGGCGCCCGCCGGCGCGAACGCCAAGGTCGAGAAGATCGACCTTTACCGCCTGATGCGCGCCACCAAGGCGCTGCCCAATCGCGGCGACTATGCCGATTATGCCTTTGCGGTGCAGTCGGGCGGGTTGCCTTGGGAAGCGGTTGCCGTGATCGACGAAGGCCGCAAATCGGGCAAGATCCCGGCCGGCGACGCCGATGTCGGTCGCACCTACACGGCGGCACAGGCGCAAGTGAAGGCCGAAGGTTCGCTCGACGGTCTCGCCAAGCAGGCGGCAGCAGGCAAGGATGGCAAGGTTGCGGCGAACACCGGTGACGCGTTCCTCGCCTCGGGCAATTATGCACGCGCGGTGGAACTCTACGATCTGGCGCTGACCAAGGGTGGTGTGAATGCGGACGAGATCAATCTCCACCGCGGCATTGCCTATCAGCAGCTTGGCCAAAAGGATCAGGCCCAGACTGCCTTCGGCGCGGTCAAGGCCGGCCCGCTCGCCAACCTTGCGACGCTCTACCAGACCTCGCTCAACCTGCCGCCGCTCAGCTGAGCCGCGGCGGTCGCCGAGATACGAAAGGGGCGGCTCGCGAGCCGCCCCTTTTTGTTTCAGGGGACGGGAACGCCGGGCAGCGCCTTCGATGTGCGGATCGTCAGCGAGGTCTTCACATGCTCGACGTTCGGCGCAGTCGTCAGCTTGGTGGTCAGGATGCGCTGGAAGCTCTGCAGATCGGGGGCGACGATCTTGAGGATGAAATCGATCTCGCCGTTGAGCATATGGCATTCGCGGACTTCGGGGATCTCGGCGACGAGTTGCTGGAAGGCCTGCAGATCGCTCTCGGCCTGGCTCTTGAGGCTGACCATCGCGAAGACGGTGAGGTTGTAACCCAGCGCAACCGGGTCGAGCGCGGCATGATAGCCGGTGATCGCCCCGGATTGCTCAAGCGCACGCACGCGGCGCAGGCAGGGCGGGGCGGTAAGCCCGACGCGCTCGGCCAATTCGACATTGGTCATCCGCCCTTCATCCTGCAGAAGCGCAAGAATCCGTACGTCGATGTCGTCGAAGCGCATTTGGCCCCCTCTTGTGTTTGATTCGTGTGCGAATGATGCGCTTAAGCATAATATAATTACGCCGCAACGCAATTGTCCCACATTGGATCGTGCCGAAATCGGCTGTTCCTGAGGGGGGCTTCACCGGTTAAGGAATCGTTACGGCGCGCGTTACAGCGCCGGTGAATGGTGGGCTCAGGTTGCGCTTCGACGATACTCTTGAGACCGTGATGGCCGCCGATCTGGGCTCGCCTCAGGCTGCGCAATCGGCGTGGCGCCAGATCGTCGATCTGGTCGGGCGCAGGCGTGTTCCCGCGGAGGCGCTGGCAATGAGCGTGCTTCGTGGAATTCGCGCGCAAGTGCCGGTCACGGTGCGCGCCGCCAGCGCCCGCGCGCTCGAATTCGCCGATCCGCCGGCGCCGCTGGTGCGGCTGTTCGCAATGGACGAATTGAGCGTCGCACTGCCGGTGTTGCGCAATGCGCGGATGACCTCGGCCGAGTGGATCCAATTGCTTCCCGAACTTGCCCCCGCGGGCCGCGCAGTGCTTCGCAATCGCCGCGATCTCGGCCCGATCGTCAAGCGCGCCCTCGAAGCCTATGGCCCGATCGATTTCGTGCTGCCCGACGAAAGCGTCAAAGAGGCTGAGGCGCTGGTCGAACCACTGGCTGAGCCGTTGGCCGAGGCGCAGGCTGAACCGGTCGCCGAGGTCCCGGCCGAGCCAGTCGTGGAACTGCGGCACCAGGAGATTGCCGTCGAATTGGTGCCGATTGCGGCAGAGCCTGAGATCGTGCCCGAGGCTGAAGTCGAAGCCCCAGAAGCTGACGAGGCCGAGCCGGTTGAGGCGGAACTGCTGGCGCCGATCATCGAGCCGATGCTGGCCGAGGCGGAGCCCGCCGAGGCGATCGTCACCGTTTCGGATGATGCTTTGACGCCAGTTGAAGCCGAACCGTCCGAAATGGATATTTTGTCGGAGGTTATCCCTTCAACTATCCAAGAAGACGAGGATTTCTCGTTCGTAGCGCTTGCCGTTACGGCCGTGGCCCTGCCTGTTTCTGAAGTTGCGGCGGCTGGCCAGAGCGAAGTTGGTTCTCCCGCGATCCAAAGCGGGACAGTCGAGTCAGTCGCGCCCGCCGAAGCGATTGCGCCCGAGCTGGACGGCGCACAGGGTCTGGCCATGGAGCAGGCCGATCTATCTGTTGTGGAGCCGTCTGGGGACGCCTTCGGAGTGCTGGCCGGAAACGCGCCGAGCGATCCGGCGAGCGATGGCGGAACCTTCGAAATCGCCGAAGTCGTGGCGCGTATCGACGCATTCTGGCGCAACCGTGAAGACACGGTGCCGGTGCCGCTGCCGCCCGCAGATAATTTCCGCTTCGAAACCGATGCCAAGGGCGTGTTCCGCTGGGTCGAGGGCGTCAGCCGCGCCCCCTTGGTCGGGCTGTCGCTCGACGTGCAATCGGGCGCGCCGGAGACTTCGCGCGTCGACGGTGTCGCCGCGGGGGCCTTCCGCCGCCGCGCCGGTTTCTCGAATGCGCGGCTGGCGATCGAAGGCGAATCGGATGCCACGGGCGATTGGCTGATCTCGGCGATCCCAGTGTTCGATCCTGCCAATGGTCGCTTTACCGGCTATCGCGGCACCGGCCGCCGCCCGCGCGCCGACGAACGCGCTGAGCCTGTGCGTCAGGCGGCGCCCGCCATCCCCGCGGATTCGCTCCGCCAATTGGTCCATGAGCTGCGCACGCCGACCAATGCCATCGCCGGCTTCGCCGAGATGATCGAGAGCCAGATCCTTGGCCCCGTCAGCGATCCGTATCGCGATCGCGCCGGGACGATCCGCGCCCAGGCTCGCGAGTTGCTCGGGGCCATCGACGATCTCGATTTAGCCGCGCGGATCGACAGCGCCGCACTGTCGCTGATCCCCGGCCGCGTCGCGCTCCGCCCCGTGCTGTCGGGCATTGCCGACGATCTTGCGCAACTGACCGAGCTTCGCGGCTCGATGCTTGCGCTGCCGATCGACGATTTTGGCGTCATGGGCGATCGCCGCGCAGTCGAACGGCTCCTTGCGCGCCTGCTCGCCACCCTGGTCTCCGCCAGCGGCCCTGGGGAGCGGATCGGGGTGCAGCTGATCGAAACCAATGACGCCATGGTGTCGATCGCGATTGATCGCCCGCGGGCGCTCGCCGATTACCCGGGGGATTCGGTGCTTGGGATCGATGACGAGCGTGAGGATGCGACATTGCTCGGCACCGGCTTCGCGCTGCGCCTGGCGCGCAACCTTGCCCGCGAACTGGGCGGTGCGCTGGTAATCGAGCCGGAGAGCTTGACTTTGCGCCTCCCGGCCTCCGACAACGCAGATCGTGGATCAGGCGCATCTGAGCTGAAGTGAGGGAAGGGGCTCCCGACCGGGAGGGCGCCTATCGCGTCCCCGCGCCTGCGCCCCAGAGCCGCGTCGATTGGCCCGCGGCGTTCGGCACGCGGTTCACGGTGTGCGTCGATACCGAAGAGGAATTCGACTGGACCAAGCCGTTCGACCGCAATGCACGCGGAGTGAGCCATATGGCGGCGATGCCGGCCGCGCATGCCCGCTTCGCGGCGCACGGAGTTCCGCTAACCTATCTCGTCGATCACCCGATCGCGACGTCACCCCTGGCGATTGACGCACTCGGGCCGTTGCTCGACGGTCGATCGGTCGTCGGTACCCAGCTTCACCCCTGGGTGAACCCGCCATTTGACGAAGATGTCAGTAGTTTCAACAGTTTCACCGGCAATCTGCCTATTGCATTGCAAGAGTCGAAACTGGTTGTTTTGACCGACGCGATAACTGCCGCCTTCGGCGAACGCCCGGTCATCTATCGTGCCGGACGCTATGGCGTCGGTCCCGAGACGCGGGAACTGCTGGCCCGCCACGGCTATCGCGCCGACACTTCGATGCGCTCGGGGTATGACTATTCGCGCGAAGGCGGTCCAGATTTCACTGCCGTGCCCAATCATGCCTTCCGGTTGGGCCCGATCCTCGAATTGCCGCTGACGACCGTCTATACCGGCTGGGGCAGGCGGGGTGGCGTGGGACTGCACCGCGCGCTGGATCGGGTCCCCAAGGGCCATGGCGTCGCATCGCGGCTCGGCATGCTCTCGCGCATCGCACTCACGCCCGAGGATATGCCGCTCAGCGAAGCGCTGGAAGCGGTGCGGATCGCGCTGGGCGAGGGCCTGCGCCTGCTCAATTTCGCGTTTCACTCGCCCTCGGTCGAGCCCGGGCATACGCCCTATGTGCGCGACACCGCCGATCTCGCGGCGTTCTTCCGGTGGTGGGATGAGATATTCGCTCTGCTCGATCGGCTCGGCGCAGCGCCAGCGTCGCTTGCCGAGATCCTTGCCGCTGCCGAATGAAGCTGGTGGGCCCGGCAGGACTCGAACCCGCAACCAAGCCGTTATGAGCGGCCGGCTCTAACCAATTGAGCTACAGGCCCCCAGCCGGACCGCCCTAGCGGATGGCGGGGCAGGGCTGCAAGTCGCGGTTAGCAAAGCATATCCGGGCCCTAATCTGGATTAAGACAATTGCTTGTTAAACAAGGATTTGTCCGCCCGATGGTTACGCTTGCTTCACGATTTCGGCGTATCCCGAGCCTATGGAATGGACGACGCACCCGCTGTTGATCCTGGTTGCCACCTTTTGCGTCGTGGCGGCCATTGCCTCGCTGCGCCGTCGTTCCACCGTGCATCTGGCCGTGATCGACGAAGCGCTGGAGCGAGTCCGCAGCGGCGAGAAGGGCGTGCGGCTGGAGCCGCTGGCTTGGGGTCGCGATGCCCGGACGATCAGCCGTTTCAACGCAGCGCTTGCCGAGATCGAGGCGGGATCGTTCGATTGGGACCACGCTTCGCCCGAAGAAAGCGCAATGTTCAAGGACTTGCGCACCGAAACGGCGGCGCCGGATGGCACCATCACTTATGTTGCCGTCGTCGAAATCGATCGTTTTACGACCCTGCGCCAGAGCATTGGTTATCGGCTCGCAAATCTGGTGCTCGCGCAATTGGGCCAGCGGGTCCGGGCTGCGATCGAGACTGCCGAACTGGGTCGCATCGGCCGCGCGACCATCGAGTTCGCGTTCAAGGCGACTTCGCTCGGCGAAGCGCAACTGCGGCTGATGGGCGCAATCGAGGCGCTCGAGCGGCGCCTGGTCATCGATGATTATTCGTTCGACCTTTCGGTCGCGATCGGTTTCGCCGATGCCGGCAACAGCTCCATCCGCGACGAGCTCGTCGATCAGGCGGCGGCCGCGCTCACTGCGGCGCAGAGCGAGCGCGTCAAGGTCTGCTTCGCCGACGCCGCGATCCTCGATCAGAACAGTCTGGTCGATCTCGAACTGATGCGCGCGCTGCCGCTGGCGCTGGCCGCAGGGGAGATCGACCTGCATTATCAGCCCAAGCTCGATTCGCGCTCC
This sequence comes from Sphingomonas sp. AC522, assembly GCF_979258125.1. Classification (NCBI taxonomy): domain Bacteria; kingdom Pseudomonadati; phylum Pseudomonadota; class Alphaproteobacteria; order Sphingomonadales; family Sphingomonadaceae; genus Sphingomonas; species Sphingomonas sp. AC522. Next base: position 2,510,453 of record NZ_OZ409836.1, on the reverse strand, counting down.
AACGAGATCAATTCGGTGGAGGCGCTGGTGCGCTGGCACCGGCCCGAAAGCGGCCTGGTCCCGACCGACCGGTTCATCGCGCTGGCCGAAGAGACCGGCGCGATTCGCGAACTCACCGAATGGGTGATTGCCCGCGCAGTCCGGGATCAGAAAACTCTGAGAGAACAGGGCTTTGAGATAGAGATATACGTCAATATCTCAGGACAGCTTTTGCCCGATCTAGATTTCGCGCGCGCCGCGTTGGACCTGGTGGACGGCGCCTGCGGCAAGATCGGTTTCGAGATCACAGAGACCGCCGTGATTGGCGATCCCGATGCGGCGTTGGCCAATCTGCATGAGTTTACCAATGCCGGCATCCGCATTGCGATCGACGATTACGGTTCGGGGCTGTCCTCGCTGGCTTATCTGAAGCAATTGCCCGCGCACGAACTCAAGATCGACCGGATGTTCGTCAGCGGGCTCACCGACAGCCACCGCGATCCGCTGTTGGTGCGCTCGTCGATCGATCTTGCCCACGCACTCGAGATGGAAGTGACGGCCGAGGGCGTAGATGACGCCATGGCGCTGTCGCTGCTGCGCGTGATGGGGTGCGATCTGCTCCAAGGCTATTTCATCTCGCCCCCGATTCCGCTGGATAAGCTGATCGGTTTTCTGGGCGACGAGGAGGAGCTGAAGCGCTTCTCGGCGGCAGCGGGCGGGCAGTGGCCGCTCTTCGGAGCTGCTTGAATCAAACCTATGATAAGGGACACATTTTTTTGTCCCTAACGCGCTTTTTACTCTCTCCATTACGAAGCGACTCAGCTTCACTACGTAAAAGGAGTGCTCAATTCTAAGGCGATGCAGGGTCGTCTTCAGGAGGGGCTAACCGTAATGAACTCGAGCAATTTGCTTCGTGCATGTCTGCTATCGGCCACCGCCATGTGCGCGTCGGCCGGGCTTTCCACTGCAGCGAGCGCACAGACCGCGCCCGCCGCTCCGGCTCCGGCCGAGACGCCGGCACCCAGCGCGACGACTGACCCCAAGCCAGTCAAGACCTTCAGCGGATCACTGACGCCCTATATCGGCAACATCCGCACCTTTACGGGCGATATCGATCCCAAGATCGGTAACATCCGGACGTTCAGCGGGGACCTGAGCCCGTATATCGGCAACATCCGCACGTTCAGCGGCGAGATCAATCCGTTCATCGGCAACATCCGGACCTTCTGGGGCGACCTGGCCCCCAAGGCCGGCGAGCTCGATCCGATGATCGGCAACATCCGCACCTTCTCGGAGACGTTCAACGCCTCGAGCAAGGACACGCTGACCTATTGGCTCAACATCCGCACCTTCGGCGAAGCGCCCGGCGATTACAGCACGCTCACGAGCAAGCTCTCCGGCATCATCGCCCAGGCCAAGACCGCCTGGGGCAGCCAGGTTCAGGCACGCACCGGCAAGAGCTTCGAAGAGGCGTTCGTGGCGCCGATGCTCGCCAAGTACGGCATCGACCTGGGCAATCCCAAGTCGCTGGCAAAGCTCGACAGCTATAGCCGCCAGATGTTTTTCCTCGATTGGTATGACCAACTCACCGAGTTTTCGGGGATGGATCACGTGGATCACTGGATGAAGACGGTCAATTGGTCGCCTTCGGTCACCAAGACGATCGGCGAAGGCCGGCGCTCGGTAATCGGGTTGCTCGATTTCACGGTCACCGGAGAGGGCGCGCAGAACGTCACCAAATATGACGGCATCTCGACCTTCTCGAACGGCCATGGCGCTGCCGTCGCGAGCCTGATGATCGCCGCGCATGACGGCAAGGGCGTGATGGGCCTGGCGCCGATGGCGTCCGTCGTCGCGTACAATCCGTTCGACAATTCGGGCACCGCCAACTGGACCGATGTTCGCAATGGCGTGCTGATGCTCGCGCAGAACAATGCCAGCATCGTCAATATGTCGCTCGGCGAGCCGGGCTGGACGCTGCCGCAGGGCTGGAACGACGTGTTCGGCGACGCCCAGGTGTCGGAATTCGCCAAGAAGTCGATTTTCGTCCTCGCCGCGGGCAATGACGGCATCGTCCAGACCAAGAACGTCGTGTGGGACAAATCGAACCCGTACATGATCGTGGTCGGCTCGGTCGGTCCCAACGACACGATCTCGCCCTTCTCGAACCAGCCGGGCAATGTCTGCCTCACCAAGGCTGACGGCAAATGCGATCCCGGCATGAAGCTGATGGAGCGCTTCATCACTGCGCCGGGCGAGATGATCCTCGTCTCGGACGGCATGGGGGGCGTCACGCGCGTCTCGGGGACGTCGTTCGCCGCGCCGCTGGTATCCGGCACGATCGCGCTGCTGCACGATCGCTGGCCGTGGCTCGCAAACTATCCCAAGGAATCGGTCGACATCATCCTCAAGTCGGCGCGCGACGTCGGCGCTCCCGGGGTCGATGCGGTCTATGGCCGGGGTATCCTCGACGTGACCGCAGCGCTTTCGCCGCTGAGCTTCGCCGATCTGAAATGGTATCAGTATGATGCCAAGGGCAAGATCGTGGAGACCCAGGAGAAGAAGATCCGCGATCCGAAGGAGCAGGCCAAGTGGGAAGCCGCGGGCATGTTCTTCTATGCCTATGAGGATATCGGAAACACCTTCCGCGATTTTGCCATCCCGGTTTCTTCGAAGCTGGTTGACGGCACCTCGGTTTCGCTTAGCGGGTCCACCAACCTGCTGCAGACCTATATCTACAGCCGCTACCTCGCCTGGGCGAGCGCTTCGGCGGGCTCGAAATCCGGTAAGGGCTTCACCGGCTTTGCGTATTCGGCGCCGATCCCGAACAATTCGGGGCTCCGCCTCAGCATGGGCGTAGCCCCGCGCACCGAGCGTGTCGGCTTCCGTCATGGCAATCTGCCTTATCAGACGGCGATCCGCCTCGAATCGCCCGGCGAGCGCGTCTCGTTCACCTTCGGCGAGGGCGACGGCGCTGTGCAGCTGGCAGGTAGCGGCACCTTCGGCATGCCTTCCGATTTCGATCCGGCCACCGGCGGCGCCAATCCGCTGATGGGCTTCGCATCGGGCGGCGGCTATGTCGGCACCGAAGTGCGGCTCGGCGCGAACTGGAGCGTCTCGGGTGGTCTTACCCAGCGCACCCTGCGCCGCGACGTCCGCCAACTCGACATGATGTCGCAGTTCGCACTGGGCGCAGTCGATCCGTACAAGGCGGGCTCACAATATGTGACCGTCCGCTACGGCAATTCGGGCGCGGCGGTGAAGGCCAGCTATACCCGGCTCCGCGAAGATAATGCGCTGCTGGGCATCCAGTCGCTCGATCCGAACGACTTCGCCCAGGGCAGCACGACCGAAGGCGCGAGCCTGGCCGCCGACCTTGAAATCACGCCGACGCTCTCCGTTGCCGCCACCGGCACGCTGAGCCGCACGCGGACCCCGAGCTCTGCCAGCATCTCGACATCGGGCGGCGGGCTGGTCAGCACATCGTTCCAGATGGGCGTGACCAAGCAGGGGCTGTTCGGGAAGAAGGACCTTGCCCGCATCACTCTGGCTCAGCCGATGCACATGGAGCGCAGCAGTGTCGATCTGACGACGGTCCAAGTTATCAATCGCCAGACCGGCGAGCTTGGCCCCGTCACCCAGCGCTTCAACCTTGGGGTTCCGGAGCGGCAATATGTCAGCGAAGTGATGTATGGCCGGTCGATAATGGATGGCACCGCTCAGTTCAGCCTGTTCGGACGCGTCACCCTCAACGGCCGCGAGACCGACATCCTGCCCAGAGCCACTGCCGGCGCGGCGTTCCGCCTGGCTTTCTAACCCTCCCCGCCGCCGGCTCCTTTCCTGGGCCGGCGGCGAACCCTTTGATACTGCCTTAATATTTCCCCGCTATCGGTAGCGCTCGCTACAAGGAGGGGGGCGCCATGCGCGTCGTCGCGTTGATCATGTTTTTGGCGGCGCTGGGGGCGCCACCGTCCGCTGCCCAGCCAAGGGCAGCGAGCAGTGCGGCCGACCCGGCCTATGCCCGGTTCGAGGCCGCGGTTGCCGAAGCCAAGACCGCAATGATGGCGGATCCCGAACAGGCGCTGCGCAAATCCGAACAGGCGATCACCCGCGCCAAGGAACTGGCGCCGTCGAGCAAGGCCGAGGTCGCGCTGGCGACCGCCGAATGGCTCAAGGGCGAGTCGTTCATGTTCCTCAACCAAGCCGACAAGGCAGTGCCGCTCGTCACCACCGCGCTTGCCCGCGTCGAGCGCAACGCCCCCCGTTCCAAGCTGCACGGCGATCTGATGCGCTCACGCGGGGCAATCGCAGCGGCCAAGGGCAATGTCGTGGCGGCGATGGCCGACTATCAGCGCGCGCACGATATCTTCCGCGACGCCAAGGAGGCGCGCAGCCAGGCGATCGCGCTCCAAGAGATCGGGATGATCTATTCCGAGGCAGGCGACTATACGCGCACGCTCGAATATTATTCCCAGGCGGCCGAGCTCTACGACAAGGAGCCGGCTTTCCGCCTGACCACCCACAACAATCGGGCCGAAGTGCTCCGCAAGCTCAAGCGCTTCGGAGAAGCCGAGGCCGATTTCCAGGTGGCGCTGAAAAGTGCGCGCGAGCTGAAAAGCCCGCTTCTCGAAACCCGCATCCTGTCCAATCTCGCCTCGGCGCAAATCGAGGGCGGCAAGGCGGCAGCCGCGCAGCGCACCATCGACGAAGCACAGCGCTTGTCGCGCTCGGGCGAGGCTGCGGGCTGGAAGCCGTTCGTGCTCGGCGCGGCGGCGAAGATCGCGGCGGCGCGCGGCAATCTCTCGCTGGCCGCCAGCCTGCTCCAACGCGCCTTTGCCGGCGCCGATGTCGCGACCACGACGATGGACTTCCGCGAATATCACGAGCTCGCCGCCGGCGTGTTCGAGAAGCTCGGCGACCAGACCCAGGCGCTGGCGCACCTCAAGGCGTTCCAGCGCCTCGACAGCGAAGCGCGCAACCTCGTCGCGACGGCCAGTTCGCAGCTGATGGCCGCCGAATTCGACTCCGCCAACCAGAAGCAGAAGATCGTCGAGCGCGACGCGCGCATCAAGCAACAGGAGGCCGAGTTCCGCTCGAACCTGCTGACCGGGCTGATCGTTGCCGGCGGCATCGTCTTTGCGCTTCTGCTGGTCAGCGCGCTGCGCATCCGCCGCAGCCGCAATCAGGTCCGCGCGGCCAACGTCGTGCTCGGCCAGACCAACGAAGCGCTCGAAAAGGCGCTCAAGGCCAAGACCGAGTTCCTGGCGACGACCAGCCACGAGATCCGCACCCCGCTCAACGGCATTCTCGGCATGACTCAGATCCTGCTCACCAATCGCAAGCTCGATCCCGAGATGCGCGAGCAGGTCCAGGTCGTCCACGGTGCCGGCGAATCGATGCGCGCGCTGGTCGACGATATTCTCGACGTCGCCAAGATGGAGACCGGCGAAGTCGTGGTCGCCTGCGAGGAAGTCGAGTTCAAGCGCATCCTCGAGGATGCCGCGCGGCTGTGGAGCGGCCATGCCGCCGCCAAGGGCTTGGCGCTCGATCTCGATATCGATGCGGCGCCGGTGTTGATCCGCTCGGACGCCGCCCGGCTTCGTCAGGTCGTTGCCAATCTGCTCTCCAACGCGATCAAATTCACGCTCGAAGGCAGCGTCCGGCTGGCCTCGCGGGTCGAGCATGGCGAAGTCGTGATCGAAGTGCGCGATACCGGGATCGGCATTCCCGAGGACCAGCAGCAGCTGGTGTTCGAGGCGTTCCATCAGGTAGATGGCGGCACGACGCGCCAGTTCAGCGGCACCGGGCTGGGGCTGTCGATCTGCCGTAGCCTCGCCGAGGCACTGGGCGGCGCGATCCGCCTCGAGAGTCGGGTAGGGGAGGGATCGACCTTCACCCTGCGCTTTCCCGCGGAGGTGCTCGCCGAGCCACAGCAGGACCGCGTCCAGGCTGCCCGGCCCGAGACCCTTGAGACTGCTCGCGTCCTCCTGGTCGAGCGCAATGCGATGACGCAGGGCGTGTTCCGCGCCTTGCTCGAGCCGCGGGTCGGCGCAGTCGATTGCGTGGAGGACGGCGCAGCCGCGATCGCGGCGATCGGCACCGGCACTACCGATCACCTCCTGCTCGAGGCGGCCTCGGGTACGGTCGAAGGCCTGTCGCCGCTGGATAGCCTCAAGGCAGTGATTGAAGCTGCGCACGCCGCCGAAATCCCGGTGACCTTGCTGCTGGCGCCTAGCGAGGAGCTGCCGTTGGGCGACGTAGCGGTGCTTGGAGCGACTCAGTTCGTGCTCAAGCCCGTTGGCGGCGCCCAGCTGGTCGCGACGCTGCGCGACGCATATTCGCTGCCGGCTACAGACTATTCGAGCGCGGCATGATCGCGGCTAATCAATCGTTTACGCCCAGCTTTTACAGTCTGGCCGGTTAGGAGCGTATCGCGATGCAAGTGCTGTTCGTCGAAGACGATGCCATGAACCGCCGTGTCGTGAAGGACATGCTGCGCGTGGTTGGCGCGAACATGGAAGAAGCGGCGGACGCCGAGACCGGCCTCAAGATGATCGAGGAAGGGACCTACAACATCATCCTGATGGACCTGCGCATGCCCGGCATGGACGGGCTCACCGCGATCAAGCATCTCCGCTCGAACACTGCGGCGGCCAAGGCCACGCTCCCGGTGATCGTCGTCACGGCCGACACCGCGATCGACCTGCGCGAACAATGCATGCAGGCCGGCGCCGACGAAGTGATCCTCAAGCCCGTTGCCATGGGCGCGTTGCTCAACGCGATGGGCCGCATGGTCGCCAAGGGGTCGGCAGACGACATCGTCCTGAGCTGAGCCAATACGATCGATGAATGCGAGTGCACCCTCTATTCAGGCACGTGCCCCGCGCGAAAGCGTGTTGCTGAGCGCCGAGGTCGCCACGTTCGGCGGCGGCGCGCCCAGCAAGCACCGCATCCGCGACTTGTCCGCAACCGGTGCGCGGATCGATCAGGCTGGGATGCTGGGCTCGGGCGCGACCGTGCTCGTGTCGGTCGGGCTGCTCGACGCCGTCGGCGCGACGGTCATCTGGGTGAAGGATGGCGTCGCCGGATTGAAGTTCGCGGTGCCGATCGATCCCGACGCCGCCCGCGCCAAGGCAGCACTGCGGCCCCCGGGTTTGCGGCGATTGTCGTGAAATCCATCAAAGGCTTTGCCGCGCGGGATCATCTGTTCTAAGCGCGCCCAGCGTCGGGGAGTGGCGCAGTCCGGTAGCGCGCCTGCTTTGGGAGCAGGATGTCGCAGGTTCGAATCCTGTCTCCCCGACCATCTCCCCAATATTCTCAGTCCGGATCGGCTTCCTCCGCAATCCGCGCGGGCACCTCCGGCAGGCGACCGTCGAGCGCCGCTGCCAGCTTTTCGCGGTCCACGGCACCTTCCCAGCGGCCCACCACCACGGTGGCGACGGCGTTTCCGATAAAGTTGGTGAGGCTGCGGCATTCGCTCATGAAGCGGTCGACACCGAGGATCAGGGCCATGCCGGCGATTGGCACGCTCGGCACCACCGCCAGAGTCGCGGCCAGGGTGATGAAGCCCGAACCGGTTACCCCGGCCGCGCCCTTCGAGCTCAACATCGCCACGGCGAGTAGCAGCAATTGCTCGCTCAGCGTCAGATCGACATTGCACGCCTGGGCGATGAACAGTGCCGCGAGCGTCATATAGATATTGGTGCCGTCGAGATTAAACGAATAGCCGAGCGGCACCACCAGCCCGACGACCTGCTTGTCGACCCCCGCGCGCTCCATTTTCTCGACCAAAGCCGGTAGGGCGGATTCGGACGACGACGTGCCAAGCACCAGCAGCAATTCGCCCTTCAGGTAGCGCAGCAGCTTGAGGATCGAGAAACCCATGACGCGCGCGACCACACCGAGCACCACGAACACGAACAGCAGCGATGTGAGGTAGAAGCTGCCGACCAGCCAGGCGAGATTGGCGAGCGCGCCGATGCCATAAGCGCCGACGGTGAACGCCATCGCCCCGAACGCGCCCACCGGCGCCGCGTACATCACGATCCGGACCAGCCGGAACACGACCGCGCCGATCCGTTCGAGCATGTCGGTAACCGGGCGCGCCGGCTCGCCGACCAGGGCAAGCGATACGCCGAACAGGATCGCGACGAGCAGCACCTGCAGGATCGATCCGCTGGTCATCGCCGAGAACAAGGTCATCGGGATCATCGCCATGATGAAGCCGGTGATCGTCGTCTCGTGCGCCTTTTCCTCGAAGCCGTGGATCTTGCTGGCATCGAGCGTCGAGGGATCGACGTTCATGCCTGCGCCGGGCTGGATCACATGCGCGATGATCAGGCCGACGATCAGCGCCAGCGTCGAGAAGAACAGGAAATAGCCGAACGCCTTGAGCGCTACGCGCCCGGTCGACCCCAGCGCGCGCGAGCCGGCGATGCCGGTGGCAACGGTCAGGAAGATGACCGGCGCGATCACCATCTTGACCAGCGAGACGAACGCCAGCCCCAGCCATTCGCACGCCGCGCCCCATTCCGGTGCCAGGGCCCCGAGCGCTACGCCTGCGGCGATCCCGAACAGGACCCAGAAATAGAGATGCTGCCAGAAGGGGCGGGGCGCCGGGGGCGCCGCTGCATAATCGATCGCCACTGCCATCATCATTCTCCCTCAGGCCGCGCAACCATAGGCACGACCCGGAGAAGCCCCAACGAAAAAGGGCGCCCCCTTTGCAGGGAGCGCCCTTTCCTTAATCGTCAGGCCCGGATCCTGGGACCCGGGGCGAAGATCAGTGTGCGTTCGCCGAAGCTGAGTCAGCCTTGTTCTCGGCGACGGCTTCCTTGTTCTCGAGCACTGCTTCTGCAGTCGAGTTCGAGGTGTTGTCGGCTGCTGCGTCGTAGATCGCGGCGTTCGCTTCGTGCTGCTCGGCGACGTTCTCGGCAGTGGTGTTGGTCGGGGTGGTGTTGCAGGCGGCGAGCGAGGCAAGGCCGGCGGCTGCTGCAACGATAAGGATCTTCTTCATGCGGGTCGCTCCCAGTGGAACTTAAACGTTTCGCACACGGCCCGATTGGCCGACGCGAAATGTTGCAATAGCGCGGTTTTGGCCGTCGTCAATCTCATTTTCGACGAAATGAAGGCAGAAGAACACTTTCTTGCCTTATTTGACGCCTTTGGGAGCGTTCTGCCCTCATGTCATTTGGGCGCTGCCTTCGTTACGGGTCCGAGGTCTTCTGCCGCATTTGCCACAATTGCTATCGTCGCGGTCCATGCGGCGACGTTTTGGCGAAGCTGGACGGAATCGACCTTGTCGAGCGTGTCGTCAGGCGTGTGATGATAATCGAAATAGCGCAGCGCCGATTGGCTGAGATCGATGCCACCGCTGCCCGCACGGATAACTGCGCCCACGTCTGCGCCGCCCGTCGATGGCTCGCGGCCGCGGGCGATCCCGAGCGGTGCCAGTGCCGCGGCAAGGCGATCGCCAACCGGCTTGGCGCTCTCGGGAAGTGACATCTTCAGCTTCCAGATGCGGTCCGCGCCGGTATCCGATTCGCCGGCCACGGCGTGGAATTCATTCTTGTGGGCTTCGAAATAGGCTGCGCCGCCGAACACGCCCGGTTCCTCAGCGCCCGCCCAGAGGATGCGGATCGTGCGGCGCGGCTGGCCTGCTTCCATCACGCGCTTGGCGGCGGCGGTGACGATCCCGCAGCCCGAAGCATCGTCGATCGCGCCGGTGCCGAGATCCCAGCTATCGAGATGGCAGGCGACGAGGACGATGCCCGCGGCCGGATCGCTGCCCGGCACTTCGGCAATAACATTGCCCGATTCGCCCTGACCCTTGAATTCGGGAGTGACGACCAGCTTCATCCGCACCGGGCCGCGCTTGAGCAGTCGCTCGAGTTGCTCCGCGTCGGGCACCGAAAGCGCCGCCGCGGCAATCGGCTTCTGGTCCTTCGCCCATTCGGTGCCGCCGGTGTGCGGATTGCGGTGATAATCGGTGCCGATCGAGCGGATCAGGATCGCCGATGCGCCCTTGGTCGCCGCCACGCCCGGCCCCGTGCGCCGTGCACCGCCGAACGCGCCATATTGCGATCCGTCCTGCGTTGCGGTCATGCCGTGGCTGACGAATGCGATCTTGCCCTTGAGACTGCCGTCGGGCGCCGCCTGCAGATCGGCGAGGCTGGGGAAATAGACGATCTCGCCTTCCACGCCCTTCGCCCCCGTGCTTCCCGAATTGCCGAGCGCCGCGATCGTCAGCTTCTGCGCCGAACTCCCAAGCACTTCGGCCTTTTCCTCGCCGCGCACCCAGACCGGCATCTTGAAGGTCTCGATGCGGACATTCCGGAAGCCCAATGCCGTCAGTTTCTTCACGCTCCAGCCGCGCGCGCGCGCTTCCGCCTCGGTCGCCGCCAGCCGCTGACCGATCTCGGTCGTCAGCCCCTCGGTGATTTCCCAGGCAAGATCGTCCTTGAGCGCCGCATCGCGCAACGCCGCCACGTCGGGCGTAGTCTGGGCAAAAGCGGTAAGGGGAAGGGCGAGGGCCGCGGCGGCCGCGAGCAGGGTGCGCTTGTTCATGGCAGCAGGTGCTAGCCACCCCCGAAACATTTGCCAATCCGCAGCCTAGTTTCCGCTTCGTTTCAGTGCTGCGAATTGCCAAGCGGCGGGCGCATCGCTACATGCCCGGCCAACTTTCCAGCTCTCGAATTTTCGCAAACGGAGTCCCCCGATGTCCGCCCAATACGCCTTTGTCATGAAGGACATGACCAAGACCTTCCCCGGCGCGCCCAAGCCGGTGCTGTCGAACATCAATCTGCAATTCTATCAGGGCGCCAAGATCGGCATCGTCGGCCCCAATGGCGCCGGCAAATCGACGCTGATGAAGATCATGGCCGGCGTGGACAAGGATTTCACCGGCGAGGCGTGGCCGGGCGAGTACATCACCGTCGGCTATCTCGAGCAGGAGCCGACGCTCGATCCGACCAAGACGGTGCTGGAAAACGTCAAGCAGGGCGCGCGCGAGACCGCGGACTTGGTCGATCGCTTCAATGCGATCTCGGCCGAGATGGGCGATCCCAAGGACGACACCGATTTCGACGCGCTGATGGAGGAGATGGGCGATCTCCAGGCCAAGATCGACGCCGTCGATGGCTGGACGCTCGACAACCAGCTTGAAGTCGCGATGGAGGCGTTGCGCTGCCCGCCCGGCGATTGGCCGGTCGAGAATCTCTCGGGCGGTGAAAAGCGCCGCATCGCGCTGACCCGGCTGCTGATCCAGAAGCCCTCGATCCTGCTGCTCGATGAGCCTACCAACCATCTCGATGCCGAGAGCGTCGAGTGGCTAGAAAACCATCTCAAGGAATATGCCGGCGCGGTGCTGATGATCACCCACGATCGCTACTTCCTCGATAATGTCGTCGGCTGGATCCTCGAAATCGATCGCGGCAAATATTTCCCGTACGAGGGCAATTACTCGACCTATCTCGAGAAGAAGGCCAAGCGCCTCGAGCAGGAAGACCGCGAGGAATCGGGCCGCCAGACTGCGATCAAGAACGAGCTGGAGTGGATCCGCCAGGGTGCCAAGGCCCGCCAGACCAAGTCCAAGGCGCGTATCGCCAAGTTCGACCAGCTGGTCGAGCAGCAGAAGAATCGTAAGCCAGCCGGCGGCCAGATCGTCATCCAGGTGCCCGAGCGCCTCGGCGGCAAGGTCATCGAAGTCGAGAACATCTCCAAGGCTTATGGCGACAAATTGCTGTTCGAGGATCTGAGCTTTACGCTCCCCGCGGGCGGCATCGTCGGCGTCATAGGCCCCAACGGCGCCGGCAAATCGACGTTGTTCAAGATGATCACCGGCCAGGAGACGCCTGACAGCGGCACGATCGAAATGGGCTCGACCGTCCGTCTCGGCTATGTCGACCAGAGCCGCGACCATCTCGATCCCAAGAAGAACGTCTGGGAAGAAATCTCGGACGGGCTCGACTACATGAAGGTCAACGGCCACGACGCCTCGACACGGGCCTATGTCGGCGCGTTCAACTTCAAGGGCAGCGACCAGCAGAAGAATGTCGGCAAGCTCTCGGGCGGTGAACGTAACCGCGTCAACATTGCCAAGATGCTCAAGCGCGGTGGCAACGTGCTGCTGCTCGACGAGCCGACCAACGATCTTGACGTCGAGACGCTGGGCGCGCTGGAGGAAGCCATCGAGAATTTCGCGGGTTGCGCCGTGGTAATCAGCCACGATCGCTTCTTCCTCGATCGCCTCGCCACGCACATTCTCGCTTTCGAAGGCAACAGCCATGTCGAATGGTTCGAGGGAAACTTCGAGAGCTACGAGGAAGACAAGAAGCGCCGCCTGGGCGACGCCGCGGACCGGCCTACGGCGCTCTCGTACAAGAAACTGACCCGTTGATCTCCGGCCGGGCGCGCGCTTCCTGATGGGACGCAAAGCGCCCGGCTTTGGCGACACGCTCGGCGAGTGGCTGGTCGCCGAAGGGCTGGCGCCGGAGGACACCGGCACTGGTGGCATCTCCGATGTCGCACGAGTGCGCGCGATACTCATCGCAGCTGTCCGCGAGCGCCGCGCGGTCAGCTATTCCGAATTGCTCGGCGCACTCGGCCACCGCTTCACCCGCCCGAAGATGCGCGCAGTGTGCAAGACGCTCGACACGATCGATGCTGCGGCAAAAGTTGCGGGCGAGCCTGAACTGGCCGTGCTGGTCGTCCGTGAAACCGATCGCCTGCCGGGACAAGGCTGGTGGACCGGCGCCGCAGAGCGCTATGGCTATGCAGGCGAGTGGATCGGTCCCCAGGCAGCTGCTTTGGTGACGCGGCTGCAGGCAGCAGCGTATGACTATTGGGCGGCAAGACCATGACCATCACCTATCTGCGCTGGCCGAATTCGATCCAGGCCGCAGCCGAGCCGCTAGTCGAACTCTATCGCGCGATCTTCGAACCGGCCGACGACACCTATCTTCTCTCGCGCCTGCCCGATCTGGTCGATCCGATGCTGTGGATCGCCGAGGATGCGGGCGGCTGGGTCGGGTTCAAGCTCGCCTATCGCCGCGGCGCTACGCTCTACAGTTGGCTAGGCGGCGTCCATCCGCGCGTACGGGGACAGGGGGTCGCGTCGGAACTCATGGTTCGCCAGCATGAGGCTGCGGCCGCCGAGGGCTATCGCCATGTCGAGACGCGCACCCGCGCTGCCAACAACGCCATGCTGATCGCCAATCTAAGGCATGGTTTCCACGTCGCGGGTTTCGAGCTCGATGCGAACGAAGTCCCCGTTGTCACGCTGCGCAAACCACTGTGCAAGGCTCAATAACGCAGTTTCGGATACCAATCCGTCCCGCGGCCGCCCGGCGTTAGATCCAGCATCGACCAAAGGCTCGCGATATCCGGCGCGTCGCGCGGGTCCTGGCCGGGGTCGGCCATTTCGGCGCTCATCCCGCTCGACCAGAATAGCCGCACCCGATCGCCGTCGCGCTTGTAGACGATGATCGCTGCCCATTCGCTGCCATCGTTCTGCAATGCGCCGATGTCGCGGGCATAGTCCGCACCGACGGTCTGGACGAAATCCAAATCATGCCAGCCGCGCTCCGCCGCAAAGGCATATTGCCGCGCGACCGGGCTGCGCTGGAGAACCTTGAGCGCCACGCGCTGCTTGATGTCGGCGGCGTTGCCTTCCACCGCGCCCAGCCAATTGGTGCACATCGGGCAGGGCCGCTCGCGTTCGGGGCCGTACATCCAGTAATAAGTGATCAGCGCATCATGCTCGCCGAACAGGTCGAGCAACCCGCACTCCGCACCATTCTGGTCGATGAAACGATAGTCCTTGGCGATCACCGGCCCATCGGGCAGCGCCCGTCGCTGCGCGACGGCGCGGGTCATGTGCCGCCGCAGTTCGATCTCCTCTGCCAGCAACGCCTCGCGGGCTGCGGCATATTCGGCGCTTTCGCCGGGAAAGACCGGCTCGCGCTTCGCCGCCATTGCCGCTGCAGGCTCAAGGCTATCCGACATCCGCCTCTCCCTGGCCGGCTTGCCTTTGCTGGCTACCGCGCCTCCATCTCGACAATACAGCCGCCCTCCAGCTTGAACAGTGCCACGCGTTTGGGGGCGTTCTCGGCCTGAGTCACCACCTCGATCTCGTCCGGCTTGTCAGTCTCCGCCAGGTCGATCAGCTTGAGCAATCCGCCCTTTTTCTGCTCCGTCATCATGCCGAGCAGTTCTTCGAGCGGCAGGCCCTTGCTGTCGTCGGGCTCGAAATAGCGCGCGCCCGGCTTGAGGAGCGCGCCGATCGCGTCATCGTCATTGGCGGCGATCGCGGCGAAGAACTTGCGGACGATGCCGTCGTTGCGCGGCGGCGGCATCGTGACTGGCGAGCACGTTGCCGTGATGGCGAGCAGGCTGGCGAAGATTGACATGCGGGGCATCCTCCGTTGAGCCCGAAGGCTGCTGGGACCGCGCATGCGTGTCGAGTTACAATCATTGTCAGCTTTGCGCGTGCGGGCGCGCCGTTCTCATTGCGCACGCGCAGCCCCGTGCTAACGTCCTCCGCAACAGGGGGATTTTCAACATCATGAACAAGCCGGGTTTTCGCGCGCGTCTGCGCTATCAGTTCGACAAGAGCATGTCCGGCGGGCCGATCGCCCTGATCGGATGGCTGGGGCTCGTCTCGCTGGTAATCATCATGATCGCCGGCGCGTTCCTCGCCGCGACGCAGATCGCGCCCGAGGGCAGCGAGCCGCTCAGCTTCATCGAGGGCACCTGGGGCTCGCTGATGCGCACGCTCGATTCGGGCACGATGGGCGGCGATGCAGGCTGGGGCTTCCGCATCGTCATGCTTCTTGTCACGCTGGCGGGCATCTTCGTCGTGTCGGCGCTGATCGGCGTGCTGAGCACGGGGCTCGAGGGAAAGCTCGATCAGCTGCGCAAGGGCCGCTCGCTGGTCATCGAGCACGACCATACGATCATCTATAATTGGTCGGCTTCGATCTTCGACATCATCGCCGAGCTCGTCGTCGCCAACGAAAGCCGCAAGCGCCCCCGCATCGTCATCATGTCCGACAAGGACAAGGTCGAGATGGAGGACGAGATCGCGGCCAAGGTGCCCGATCTCAAGAACACCCGGATCATCTGCCGCAGCGGCGATCCGACCGACCTGTACGATATCGGCATCGTCAATCCGCAGACCTGCCGCTCGATCATCATCGTCTCGCCCGAAGAGGATGACGATGCGGATTCGCGCGTGATCAAGACGATCCTGGCGCTGGTCAACGATCCCAATCGCCGCGAGGCGCCGTACCAGATCGCCGCCGAAATCCGCGAGGAAGCCAATGCCGAGATCGCGCGTGTCGTCGGCGGCGGCGAAGTCCAGCTGGTGCTCGCCGACGATCTCATCGCCCGCATCGTCGTCCAATCCACTCGCCAGCCGGGGCTGAGCGCCGTCTTCACCGAACTGCTCGATTTCGACGGGTGCGAGATCTATGCGCTTCCGCAGCCCGGCCTCACCGGCAAGACCTTCGGCGAAGCGATCCTGGCCTATGAAAGCTCGACGCTGATCGGCATCTGCGACGAAGCCGGCGTGGTCGCGCTCAATCCGCCGATGGAGACCAGGATCACTGCGGGCATGCAGGCGATACTCATCGCCGAGGACGACGACGCGATCGAACTGGCCGAGCGTCCGGCGGGGCAGGGGGCCAAGGCGCCTGCCCTCAAGCGCTCCGCCGCGCCCCGGGCCGAGCGTACGCTGGTGCTCGGCTGGAACCGCCGTGGCCCGATCATTGCCGACGAGCTTTCGCGCTATGTCGCCGCCGGCTCGGTGCTGACCATCGCAGCCGACACGCCCGAGATCGAAGACGATATCGCCGGCATTCGCCTTTCGCGCGATACGCTGCGCGTCGATTTCCAGCGGATCGATACGAGCAGCGCCGCTGCGATCGCCACGCTGGAGCCGCTCAGCTACGACAGCATTCTCGTGCTCGGCTATAGCGATCATATGGCCGCCCAGGCCGCGGACACGCGCACGCTCGTGACGTTGCTCCATCTGCGCGGACATGGCGAAAAGGAAATCGGCGCGCTCAGCGTGGTCAGCGAAATGATCGACGTGCGAAATCGCGCGCTGGCGCAAGTCACCGGCATCAACGATTTCGTGGTCAGCAACAAGCTGGTCAGCCTGATGCTCGCCCAAGCCTCGGAGAACGAGCATCTTGAGGCGATCTTCCGCGATCTGCTCGATGAGGAAGGTTCGGAAATCTGCCTGCGCCCGGCCGAGAACTACACGGCTTTGGGTGCGCCGACCGACTTCTACGCCGTCGCCGAAGCCTGCCGCGCCCGCGGCGAAGTCGCGATCGGCCACCACCGCCTCGCCGCAGTCGACGCTAGCGGCCGCGATCTGGGCGGAATCGTCGTCAATCCGTCCAAGGCCGAAAAGGTCGTCTACCAGGCCGGCGACCGCGTGATCGTCCTGACCAAGGGCTGAGCGGCCGCCCTTTCCGTCATCCCCGCGTTCGCGGGGATGACGGCGAATGCCGGATCAGAACCGCCGAGCGACGCCCACATAAACCTCGAGGTCGGCGCTCGCATCGTTGAGCCCGGCCACCGCGCCGACATCGAATTGCAGCCCGTCCTGCGGCGCCCAGGCAAAGGAAAGGCTGGCCAGCGCCTGCGTCGAATGCCCGCTCGGATCCTCGTCGCGGGTCGCCTGGAATTCGAGCGCGGCGCCAACTGCGTCGGTGATCGGCGCGCTCAGCCCCACCACGGTGCCATAGGCCGCATGCCGTCCGCGGCCGTCGCCATCGGTCGCGGCCTCGATGCTGGGCGAAAGCCCGATCGCGATCCCGTCCGAAAGCTCGTAGCTGATCGGCACGACCAGCCCCGCGCCCCAATCGCCGGCACCGATCGTCGCGCCCCCGGTCGGCAGCGAAGCATAGGGCATCAGCGCGATCGAAAAGCCCGAACCGTCGGGGTTCGCCAAATTCTGTCGCAATGCCACCGTGACGTCGCCGGTGCCGCTGCTACGGCTGACCGCACCGGTGATCTTGTCGCGCGTGCGGGCATGGCCGAACGCGGTCCAGCCAATCTGCGCCTCGAGCGTATCGGTAACGCCGACGCGCACCAGCAGGTCGCCGGCGACGAGCGTATCGGTGCGCTGCGTCGAATCACGTTCGAGCGTCCAGTCGAGCCCGCCCAGTTCGACTGCGACGCGGCCCTTGTCCATTGTGCAGGCGGGCGTGCCGAGCCCTGGGCGGTCGGCGCAGAATTCGCGCACGTCCTGCGCTTGCGCCACCCCGATGGCCGCCACGCCGCACGCCAGCATCGCTGCCGTCCGAACCACAAATTTTCGCATGTTTTACCCCCGCTTAGCCCTGTCGTTGCAACCCGCTAGCACGGTCGCACGCGCTGCGCACGTCCCCGCCGCGCTCGTCCCCGCCGCGCTGCCTTATCCAGATAAAACACACTTGGCCGAAACGATCCGCTGTATTACACGACTAACATGCTTACGCTCGCTCTGCTCCTCGCCTTCGCTGCCGATCCCGCGATCGACGGCTCCCGCCTCAAATCGGGCACGCAATGCTATTCGATCCTGCGCGGCGAGCAGGTGATTGGCGTGACGCGGCAGACCGTCGCTGCCACGTTCGAGGAGGGCGACGCCGCCTGGGACGTTGTTGTGCACCAGCGGATGGCAGGCGGCCAGTTCGACCTGCGCGATCATTTCATCCTTCGCGCCCGCGACCTCACGCCGATCTCCTTCGACAGCCGCAAATCGGGCGTCGAGCATGTCCGCGTCGCCTATGGCCCAGGCAAGGCAATCACCACCCGTCCCGACAAGCCCGTCACCGAAACCACTTTCTCGGGACCCATCTGGGACGGCAATCTGTGGGGCCTCACCTTTGCCGCGCTGCCGCTGGCCGAGGGCGCGCATTTCGAGCTGCCTTTCTATCAATATGACAAGGGGCTGGGCAGCTTCAGCCTGGATGTCGTCGGCAGCGACAAGGTTGCCGATCAGGATGCCTGGATCGTCGAGACCGAAGGGGGAGGGGGCCGCAAGATCCGTTACTTCATTGGCAAAAAGAGCCATGCCGAACTCGGCTATGCCGGCGGCGGTTTCTCGCAGCGCCTCGGCGGCGATTGCAGCGGAATCGCCGAATGATCCGCGCGCTCCTCGCCGCCGCGGCCATCGCGATTGCCGCTCCAGCTGCGGCGCAGACCCAGGCCGCTCCGGCCTTCACGCCGCTGACCAGCGAGTTCGACGCATTCGTCACCGAGACCGCGGCGATGCCGATGCCCGAGCGCGTGCGGCTGTTTCGCGAGCGCTTCAATGCGCTGTTCCCCGGTTTCTACGCGCCGCGCGACGGTGCGACCGAGGAGTCATTCAATAAGCGCGTTGAGGGCAATCTCGCCGCCTATCCCGACCGGCGCGACAAGTTTCTCGAGACCGCGCGCAATTTCTCCGCGGCCTATGTCAGCGGCAATACGCGCTTCCGCAAATTCTTCCCGGATTATGCGCCGGCAATGCCGATCTACCTGATCCATTCGCTCGGCGAGATGGACGGCGGCACGCGCGAGCTGAACGGCAAGGTGGTTGCGGTGTTCGGCGCCGACATCATCGCCCGCATCCATGACAGCATCACGATCGGCCCCTTCCTCGATCATGAGCTGTTCCATTTCCACCACGCCAAATATTTCCCGGACTGCGAGGGTCTGTGGTGCTCGGTTTGGCAAGAAGGGCTGGCGACCTATGTCGCGTCGAAAATGAACCCCGAGGCCGATGATCGCGCGCTGCTGCTGATCGTCCCCAGGCCGATCCGCCCCATAGTCGAGCCGCGCATCGCCGAGGCGATCTGCTACACGCGAGAGCGCATGGAATCGACCGACCGCGATGTCTATAGAGACTATTTCCAGAGCATGGGCAGCGGCTCGGTGTTTCCTGCCCGCTTTGGCTATTATGTCGGCTTTCGCATCGCCGAAAAGGTCGGCGAGGCTCACAGCCTCGATCAATTGGCGAAGATGAGCCCTGCGCAGGTCAAGCCGCTCATCCTCAAGGCAATGGACAGCTTCGGAACCTGCGCAAAGGGCTGACCGACGATCGCGCGGTCAGTGCACGCGATCGTTCCCGGCTAGGCCTGATCGGCTTCGGTCTGCTTTGTCACCTCTTCGGCAGCCGCGGAGTCTTCGGTCGGATCATAGCCGGAGCGGGTCGTGGCATCGGTGGTCATGGCGCCGCCGTTGCGGCCGACCTCAGCCGGCGTGTCGATTTCGGGGCTCGTATCGAAGCGATTGTTGGTCACGATCATTCTCCTCGCGTCATCAATCCGCGAGGGAAGATCGCGTTCCGCGTCATGCGGTGAAGCGTTTGGTGAATCCCTTGCCCGGCTTTTCGTCGTCGGCGGCAACGACTTCGACATTATCTACGCGCGCCAGCGCTGGCCCTTCACGGCAAGCCTCGGCGAAGCGGCCGATGGCATCTTTCTCGCCGGACGCGACCAGCTCGACGCTGCCGTCATTGCGGTTGCGCACCCAGCCGGTAATGCCCTCGGCCTTGGCGGTGCGCACCACCCAGTCGCGAAAGCCGACTGCCTGAACCCGCCCGGTCACGAAGATACGCTTGATCGTCATTCCATTCCTTACGCGCTTTACTGGCCCGACCTTAGCGCCTGTGCGCCCGGTTGGAATCCGTCAAGCCAGCGGCTCGCCGCGTCTCAAGGGTAAGTGAGCGCAATCACTTCATATTCGCGCTCGCCCGCGGGCAGCATCACCCGGCGCAGGTCGCCCACCGCTGCCCCGCGCAGCGCACGGGCAAAGGGAGAGTTCCACCCGACCCGCCCAGCGCTGGCATCGGCTTCGTCATCGCCGACAAAGGTCAGTATGCGCTGATTGTCGTCCTCATCGGCGATGGTGACCGTCGCCCCGAAGAATACGCGCGCCCGATCCTTCTGCTGCGACGGATCGACCACCTTCGCCGCCTTCATCCGCCGCGACAGCCACCCCAGGCGCCGGTCGATCTCGCGCAGCCGCTTGCGGCCATAGATATAGTCGCCATTCTCGCTGCGATCGCCGTTGCCCGCGGCCCAGGAAATGACCTCGACCAGCTTGGGCCGCTCATCGCTGAGCAATGCATCGTACTCGGCCTTGAGGACGGCATAGCCGGCGGGAGTTATGTAATTGGGGCGAAGTTCCATCTCTACCTTCGTCATGCTGAACTTGTTTCAGCATCCAACGCGCAACACGCGACGGCATAGCATGTAGAGGGTTGGACCCTGAAACAAGTTCAGGGTGACGGTGGAGGAAGAGACCTCAACCCGGCCGGTTCTTCCCAAGATACCAGCTCAAATTCGCCGGCCCCTTGCTCCGCGCCCGCTCGGGATTGAGCAAGTCGTACACCACGGCATTCTCGAGCACGCGCTGCACGTAATTCTTGGTCTCGAAGATCGGAATCCGCTCGACCCAGGTTACCACGTCGATCCCGCCCGAGCGCGGATCGCCATTGGCGCGCAGCCATTTGTTCACATTGCCCGGCCCGGCATTATACGCCGCCACCGCTAGCGGATAGCTGCCATACAGGTTGAGCATCCGCTGGAAATAGCTCGAACCGAGCTGGATATTGTAATCGGTATCGACCGTCAGCGAATCACGATTGTACGCGAGGCCCAGCTTGCCCGATTGCTCGCGCGCAGTGCCCGGCATCAGCTGCATCAGCCCCCGCGCGCCGGCATGGCTCACCGCGGCGCGATCGAACTGGCTCTCCTGCCGCGCGATCGCATGGATGATCGTCCAATAATCCGCCTGCGCCTCGGGCACGCGCACCGAGGGGTAGCCCGCGGCGGTATAGTCCGACAGACCGTTCTGGAGCGCGCTGCGCCCGACCATTACACCTAGATCGGGCCGGCCGATCGTGCGGCTGAGCTCGGCCGCGAGGACATGGTCGGTATCGCTGGTCGCGTCGTCGGCGATCTTGCGGACGAACAGGCTCTGGTCCTGCCGGTTGCCCATCGTGCCGAGCAGTTGCGCCGCGCGGACGATCTCCTTGCGGAAGAACGCCTCGCGCACCGCATTGTCGGCAATCCGCGCATTGAAATCGGGCGGACGCCGCAGCGACTTGCCTAGCCGTTCGGAGGCGAGCTGGCCGTAATAGAGATCGGGGAAACCCGCCGCGCGCTGGTAATAGGCCTGCGCCGTCGCCTGCTCGCCCGCCGCATCGGCGGCGCGTGCGGCCCAATACAGCCCCTTGGACTGGGTCTGCGGCGTCTTCGAGCCATGCGAATAGCGGTCGAACATGCCGATCGCGTCGCGCGGACGGCCTGCTTTCTCCAGCGCCACCGTGCCCGCCAGCCAAGTCAGGCTCGTATAATCGTCACGCTCGCCATAGGGCCGGTCGCTGATATCGGTCCCCGCCGGATAGGCGTCATCGACCTGCGAGGCGATCTGATAGGCGACACCGTTCTGCCCGTCCGCCGCCGCTGCGCGCGCGGCGAGCAGCAGCACTTCATACCATCCCTCGACATCGCCGGGGAAGGCGGCCAGCCGCCGCGGCTGCGCCAGATAGGAGCGCATCGCCATGCTCTGCCCGGTATCGCGCAGCCAGCGTGCGCGGTCGGCGATATAGCCTGGATCGCCGCGCCCTTGCTCCATAAGGGCAGCGCCGCGCTCGGCCGCATCCGCGGCCTTGGTGCGGAACGCGATCCGCGCTTCGAACAACGCGCGCCTGGAAGGGGAAACATAGGAAAGCTGCCGCGTCGCCGCAGTCGTCGATCCTTTCCAGATCAGCATGTCGGCGCGCGCGTCATGGTCGGCGGGCGTAAGCGCCGACATGAATGCGCCCATCAGCCTGGTCTCGTCGGTCGGGCGCAGTGAGCCCGTCCGCCATGCCCGGCGCGCCTGCTCGTCGGCTTCGGCGCGCTTGCCCGATGCCGCCAGCGCCTCGGCATAGCGCAGTCGCCCGGCCGCGGTCAGCGGCGCGAAGCGCTCGAAGAAGCGCATGACCAGCCCGGGCGCGAAGGTGCCGCTCTCCAGCACGGTTTCAGCCGCCGCGCGCCGGCTCGTCTCGCCGGGCCAGCCGGGATGCGCGAGCATGAAATTGGCGTAATCCGAGAAAGGATAATTATCGGACTGCTGGAGCCGCTTCCACTCGACCAGCGCGTTGCTCAGCTGATCTGACTGGATATAGGCCGGGGCAAGCCGCGGCACCCCGCTTTCAAGAGCCTGGGCGTACCAGGCAGCCTGTGATTGGGTAAGCTGCGACGAGGCGGCAACGCCCGAAACCCCCGCAAGCAGCAACGTACTCTTCAACACCGAAGCCAGCATGCTGGACATGATACGCAAGTCGCTCCTATCTGCCAGCCCTCATTTCCCCGATTAAGGAAGATTCTGGGACCATGTTCTCCGGCTCGATCCCGGCGCTGGTTACGCCGTTCCGCAATGGCCGGTTCGCGGAAGAGGATTACCGCGCACTGGTTGAATGGCAGATTGCTGAGGGCTCCTCGGCGCTCGTTCCCGTCGGCACGACCGGCGAAGCCGCGACGCTCACCAAGAACGAGCATTTCGAGGTTGTCCGCGTCTGCGCCGATCAGGCGAAGGGCAGGGTCAAGATCCTTGCGGGCACCGGCTCGAACGATACCCAGGTCGCGATCGGCAACGTCAATGCCGCCCGGGATTCGGGCGCAGACGCCGTGCTGATGGTGCCGCCCTATTACAACCGCCCCAGCCAGGAAGGCATCTTCCGCCACTTCGAAGCTGTCGCCAACGCGACCGACTTGCCGATCGTGCTCTACAACGTGCCCGGCCGCACCGTTACCGACATCCAGCCCGCCACCGTCGCGCGCATCGTCCGCGAGCTGCCCGGGCGTTTCGTGGGGATCAAGGACGCCACCGGCCAGCTCCAGCGCGTCACCGAGCATCGCTTGGGCTGCGGACCCGATTTCGCGCAGATGTCGGGCAATGACGAGACTGCTCTGGCGTTCAATGCGATGGGCGGGGTGGGGTGCATCTCGGTCACCGCAAACGTCGCCCCGCGCCTCTGCGCCGAATTCCAGGCCGCCTGCGCCGCCGGGGACAATGCCAGGGCGCTCGAACTCCACGACCGGCTGTTCGCAGTCCATATCGCGATGTTCACCGATGCCTCGCCCGGCCCGGTGAAGTACACGCTCGGCAAGGTCCGCCCCGGCTTCCCGACCGAGTTGCGCCTGCCGATGACTGAGCCCAACGAAGCGAGCCGCGCCGCAGTCGATGCGGCGCTGGCGAGCGCGGGGCTGATCTGAAGCGCGGCGCCGGATGACAAATCCGGTTAGAAAGCCTCTCGCCATTGTGACGCCCGCCACGCTTCGATAGCTTCTCCGCAATAAGGGGAGGCCGGATGTTGCGCGCATTGCTCATGGCTGGGTTCGGTCTGTCGCTCGGCGCGATTCCTCCGGCCGCGGCGCAAGGCCAGGTTATGGCGGAATACCAGCTCGGTACGCCGCTGGATAATATCCTCGTGATCAACCGCTACACGGTTCGCCGCGCGGGCGATTGGGCCGATGCCCTCGCCACGATCAAATATGCGCAGCCCTGGAAGGTCATCGGCCTCTCCGCCAATCAGAAATGGATGCGCATCCGGCTGCATTGCCCCACCGGCACGCATCACCGCGCGACGAGCGAAAGCGGCAATCACCCGCTCACGCGCGACGGCGATCCGGTAGGGGAGCGCCTGCTCCTCGCCACGCCCAAGCTGACGGTGCCGGTGGACTCGTGGCTGGTGAAGGCGATGTGCAATCCGCCCGAAGCCAAGCTCAGCCTCGATCGGCCCTGGGCTCCCTATGGCATTATGCTCGCCGAAGCTGCCGACACCACGCCGCTCTCCAATCCCGACGTGCAGAAATTTCCCTGGACCAGCGAAGGCGGGATGATGGAGGCGTTTGCGCGCGCGCGTGCGGTCCATGCAGGCGGTCAGGCGATGGCAGGTATCAAGGTCTGGCCGACCTATAAGCGCGTGCCCGGCGTGGCGGAGACCGGCTTCGTTCCGCTTGCCCAGCCGCTGATCTTCCACGAGAATCTTTACAGGAGCGTCGTCGAGCGCGGCTTTGTCGATCTGAGTTCGGTCTGGCAGGGCGCCGACACGATCTATTCCTATAATTATTTCACTTCGGCCCGCACGATCCACACCAAGGTGGGCAAGCTGCAGCCGCTCCAGATGATAGTCATCCAGGTCCGCTGCGGCGCCCGCCCGCAACAGCGTTTCGACAATATGGTGCGCATCACCCCGGATCCCCAGAAATACCAGGTGCTGCCGCTGCCGCATGCCGCCATGCAATGGAGCGACACGGTTTCGGATTTCTCGCGCGCTTTGTGCACGCGCCCGGTCAGGCTGCCCGGCAAGCCGCTCGCGACCTATCCCGAGGCGACCCAGGCGATCATCAACGCGCTGACACCCCTTCCTATCGGTGACGGCTGACACCGTTTCCTGTCGGAAGCTGACTTCCCCTAGCGCCCACAAGCCCCTACATGCCCGCTTCCCATGGCCCGTCCCCGTCCAGTCCTTTTCGAGAAAACCAAGGTCGTCGCCGAGAACCGGCGCGCGCGGTACGATTATTTCATCGACACGGTCTATGAGGCGGGCCTTGCGCTCACTGGCACCGAAGTGAAGTCGCTGCGCGGCGGCGAAGGCTCGATCAAGGAATCCTATGCCGAGATCAGCGAAGGCGCGGTCTGGCTGGTCAATGCCAACATTCCCGAATTTTCGCACGGAAACCGCTTCAATCACGAGCCCAAGCGCCCCCGTAAATTGCTCCTTCATGAGCGCGAGGTAAACAAGCTCCATGGCGCGGTGGCGCGCCAGGGCATGACGCTCGTTCCGCTTTCCATCTATTTCAATGGAAAGGGCCGCGCGAAAGTCGAACTCGCGCTGGCCAAGGGCAAGAAGACGCATGACAAGCGCGACACCGCCAAGGAACAGGATTGGAAGCGCGAGCAGGGTCGCATCCTCCGGGACCGTGGCTGAGCGCGGCCTCGGACCCCGTTTCCGCGCGTGGGTCCAGCGCAATTGGCCGACACCCGAAAGCTTCGAATCGAACCGCTGGCTGAAGCCCGTTGCGCACCGGGTGCTGCATTCGTCGCTATGGCGGATGACCCGGCGCTCGATCCCGCGCGGCATTGCGCTGGGCATGTTCACCGGTATCCTCATCCCGATGGGCCAGATCCCTGCATCGGCGATCTTGGCGCTGCCGCTCCGCGCCAACGTGCCCGCCGCGGCGCTCACCACCTTCTTCACCAATCCCCTCACCACCCCGTTCCTGCTGATCCTCTATTACAAGGTCGGCAGCTGGACTCTGGCTTTCACCGGCCGGAACGCGCCCGAAGTGCAGACCGCAGTCGTCGATGCCGGCTGGCTGCATTGGCTGGCCGCCGATGTCGGGCTGCCTACGGCAATCGGCATGGCGGAATGCGCCATCATCGGTGGCGTGCTCAGCTATGTCATCGCAGCTTTGTGCTGGCGCCTGTGGATCGCCGGCAAATGGCGCCGCCGCAGCAGGGAACGCGCTGCCAAAATCTCTCTCCCATCGGGAGAGGGAAGTGGCCCGCTCGCGTAGCGAGTGGGAAGGATGAGGGCGGGGCAAATCGCTGCCCAAACCCTTCTTAAGCTTCGCTAAGCCCGCTCTCCCATCGGGAGAGGGAAAGGCGAATTGACCGCCTGTATCATCCGCGTAAGACGGCGCATCCGAATCCCTCAGGGAAATTTACAAAAATGCGCATCTCATTGCTCGCCACCACCTTCCTTGCCGCGCCCATGCTCCTCGCCAGCTGCGCGCAGAACAACTCGGCTCCCCCGGTCACCGAAGTCCAGCCGATCACCGATCCCGCGCCCGCCCCCGAGGCCGCGCGCGCCAAGCCCACTTTCGGTGACTTCGGCTTTGACGAGGCCGGCATGGACCGCTCTGTCGCGCCAGGCGATGACTTCTACGCCTATGCCAATGGCGCCTGGGCCAAGAACACTCCGATCCCCGCCGACAAGGCGGATTACGGCGCGTTTAACCTGCTCTCCGATCTCTCCCAGGAGCGCACTCGCGGCATCATCGAGGAAGCCAAGAACGATCCCGCCTCGAAGATCGGCATCGCTTATTCGGCCTATCTCGATACCGCCGCGATCGAAGCGCGCGGCCTTGCCCCGATCCAGCCCTGGCTCGGCCAGATCAAGGGCCTGAAGTCCAAGACCGGCTATGCCGCGCTCGCCGCCCAGGCCAAGCGCAACGGCGTTGGCACGCCCTTCGCCAGCTATGTCGGCCAGGACGACAAGGACCCCGACACTTATGCGCTGAACCTGTCGCAGAGCGGCCTCGGCATGCCCGATCGCGATTATTATCTCTCGGCCGATCCGAAGCTGGCCGAAGCCAAGGCGGCGTATGAAAAGCATCTCGCCAATGTGCTGACGCTCGCCGGCGAGCCCGATGCTCTGGCACGTGCCAAGGCGATCCTGGCGTTCGAGACCGAGATCGCCAAGGTCAGCTGGACGCGGATCGACAGCCGCGATGCCAACAAGACCTATAACAAGATGAGCCTGGCCGACCTCGCCAAGCGCGCGCCCGGCTTCGATTTCCAGGCCTATGTCGCCGCCATCGGCGCGCAGAAGGCGCCCTATGTCCTCGTCGCCCAGCCGAGCGCAGTCACCGGCATCGCCAAGCTCATCCACAATGCGCCGGTCGGCGTGCTCAGGGATCAGCTGCTGGTCCGCAGCATCGATACCTATGCCCAAGTGCTGCCGAGCGCCTTCGACAATGAGCGCTTCGCCTTTTTCGGCACGACGCTGGCCGGTACGCCGCAGCAGCAGTTGCGCTGGAAGCGCGCAGTCGACTTCACCACTGCCGCGCTGACCGACGATCTCTCGAAAATCTATGTCGCGCGCTATTTCCCGCCCGAGACCAAGAAGGCGGTCGACGAGATGGTGAAGAACATCATCGCCGCAATGGACCGCCGGATCGATGCGCTCGACTGGATGTCACCCGAAACCAAGGTCAAGGCGCATGCCAAGCTCGCCGCCTTCACCCCGCGCATCGGCTACCCCGATCAGTGGCAGGATTATTCGGCGATCCGCGTCGCGCCCGATGATGCCTTTGGCAACAGCCTGCGCGTCGCCCAGTGGAAGCATGAGGACAGCGTCTCCAAGCTCGGCACGCCGATCCGCCGCTGGGAATGGGGGATGAACCCGATGACCGTGAACGCCCAGGCCAATTTCGGTCTGGTCGCGATCACCTTCCCGGCCGCGATCCTGCAGCCGCCCTTCTTTGATCCCAACGCCGATCCCGCGATCAATTATGGCGGCATGGGCGCAGTCATCGGCCACGAGCTGAGCCACCATTTCGACGACCAGGGCGCGAAATACGACATGGCCGGCCGCCTTACCGACTGGTGGACTCCCGCGGACGTGTCGGCGTTCAAGACGCGCACCGATCAGCTCGTCGCCCAATATGACAAATATGAAGCGCTGCCGGGCAAGTTCGTGCAGGGCGCGCTCACGCTGGGCGAGAACACCGCCGATCTCGCAGGCCTCACCGTCGCCTATGACGCGTACAAGCACATGCTCGGCGATCAGCCGGCGCCGGTGATCAACGGCACTTCGGGCGACCAGCGCTTCTATCTCGGCTGGGCGCAGGTCTGGCGCCGCAGCTACCGCGAAGCCAACCTCCGCCAGCGCCTGCTGACCGATCCGCACTCGCCAAGCGAACAACGCGCCTGGGTCGTCCGCAATCTCGACCCGTGGTACGGCGCCTTCGCGCCAGCGCCGGCCTCTAAGCTGTTCCTCACCCCCGAAAAGCGCGTCCGGATCTGGTGACGTCCTGAACTCCCTCTCCCATCGGGGGAGGGAAGGCGTGGGAAGGGTGAGGGCGACGTGCCGCTCACCCTAACCCTTCCGGCGCCGCGCACCTCCCTCCATCTGCCGGCGGGAGAGGGAATGAAGCTTGACCAACCCCACACGACCGAACATCGGTACGCCCATGGCCTCGCTGCCCCTCAGCCCTGCAAAAAACCCCCGCGCGCTGCTGCCCTTCGCGGCGGCGATCGGCGCCGGCTTCCTCGCGGCCGCGATCGTCCTGCTCACTCTCGACGACCGCGCCGTGGCGGTCGGCTTCCTCGCCGCCGGTCTGCTCGCAGCCGGCGCGCTGTTCGCCGCGCACCGCCTGCTCCGTAGCGACGACACTGCCGAGGCCCCGACCGACTGGGCCGTCGCCCACGCGCTCGCCGCCGCCTCTGACGACGCACTTGCCGTCACCGACCGCGCCGGCCGCCTGGTCTGCGCCAACAGCCGCTACGAAGCGCTGTTCGCCGGCTGGCCGACCCCGCCGAGCCTGCCGGTCAGCGACGCATCGGTAGCCGCCCTCGGCGCCGCCGCCCGCGCTGCCTGGCGCGACGGCGAGGGCAGGGCGGAGAATATCCAGGTCTTCGGCGCCCCCGTCTCGGCCCGCGTCGCCCGCGTTGGTGAGGAATTGCTGGTATGGCGCTTCATCGGCGTCCAGGCGCTCGATCTCGCCGCACAAGTCGAGTCGATCATCGATGGCAGCACCGGTGACCGATTGGGCAGCTCCGGGATCATGACCGTGATGGTCACGCCCGAGGGCCGCATCCGCTCCGCCAACCGCGTTTTCCGCCTCCGCGCTCTTGGCAATGCCGATACTCCCGCCGAGGGCCGCGACTTCGCCCGCTTCCTGATCACCGACAGCGCCGGCCTCGTCCGCTTCGAACGCGAAGGGCTGGGCGGAACCCCGCTTCGCGTCCTCCAGATCCCGTTCCTCGACGGCGAAGACGCGCCGCTCCTCGTCACCCTGCTCGACGAGGAGCAGGGCGCCGCCGCCGCGCCTGCGATTGGCGGCAGCGCCACCGCGCATGTCCGTTCGCTGATCGCATTGCTGCCCTCGGGCCTCGCTTTGGTCGATCGCGACGGGCGCTTCGTCAGCATGAACGACGCGTTCGTCAAGGCTACCCGCGTCAACGCCGCCGCCCCGCCGCTCTACCCCGGCGACCTTGTCGTCCGCGAGGACAAGACGGCACTCGCCGATGCCGTCCGCCGCTTCGCCAGTGGTGCTGCGCAATCTGCCGAGATGACCGTCCGCCTGATGGATGCTCCCGAAGAGCCGGTGGCGATCACCATCGCCGGCGCGCGCGGGCTGGGCGATGCCGCGGTGCTGATCAGCCTCAAGGATTCGGGGGAGGAGGGCAAGCTCAAGCGCCAGGTCGCGCAGGCCACCAAGATGCAGGCGGTCGGGCAGCTCGCCGGTGGCGTCGCGCACGATTTCAACAATATCCTCACCGCGATCATCGGCCATTGCGACCTGATGTTGATGCGCCACTCGCCCGGCGATGGCGACTATGACGATATCCAGCAAATCCGCGCCAATTCGAACCGCGCCGCTTCGCTCACCCGCCAGCTTCTCGCATTCTCGCGGCAGCAGACGCTGCGCCCTCAGGTCCTCCAGCTTCCCGACGTGATCTCGGAAGTCTCCAACCTCCTCAAGCGGCTGCTTGGCGAGACCGTGGTGCTGAACGTCAAGCACGGCCGCAATCTGGGGCCGGTCCGCGCCGATCCCGGCCAGCTCGAGCAGGTCGTAGTCAATCTCGCAGTCAATGCCCGGGATGCGATGCTCGCGGCCAATGCCAGCGGCGGCACCCTCACCATTGAGACACTCGCCGTCAGTGCCGCGCAAGTTCGCCAGATGGACGACGATGTCCTCCCCGTCGGCGATTACACGGCGCTGCGCATTTCCGACACTGGCACCGGCATTCCGCATGATATCCTTCCGAAGATCTGGGAGCCCTTCTTCACCACCAAGGAAGTCGGCAAGGGCACCGGACTTGGCCTGTCCACGGTCTATGGCATCATCAAGCAGTCCGGCGGCTTCATCTTCGCCGACAACCAGCCCGGCGGCGGGGCGGAATTCACCATCTATCTGCCGGTCCATGCCGCCGCCGAAGCCACCGTCGCGCCGAAGCTTCCCGCGGCCAAGGCCAAGCCGACGGACACCTGGGGCACCGGCACGATCCTGCTGGTCGAGGACGAAGACATGGTCCGCGCCGTCGCCGAACGCGCGCTCGCGAAGCAGGGCTATACCGTCATCGCCGCCGAGAATGGCGAGGTCGCGCTGGAGATGCTCGACGGGCTCGAAAAGCCTGATCTGCTCGTCTCCGACGTGGTCATGCCGCTGATGGACGGCCCGACCATGGCCCGCCACATCCGCGCCAAATGGCCAGATCTGCCGATCCTGTTCATGTCCGGCTATGCCGAGGAGCAGCTCCGCAAGTCGATCGACATCGACAATGTCGCCTTCCTCCCCAAACCCTTTTCGGTGCAGCAACTTGCGGAGGCCGCGCGCGACGTTCTCGCTGCGAAATAAGCGCTTGGCGTAACGAATCTTATCTGCAATTGGGCGGCCATGTCTGCCAAGCGTATCCTCATCGTAGAGGACGAACCCCTGATCGCCATGATGCTCGAGGATTTCCTCGACGCACTCGAACATGAGGTCGCCGGCACCGCCGATTCCGTTTCGCAGGCGCTGGCGCTGATCGAAGAAGGCAATTGCGACGGCGCGATCCTCGATGTCAATCTGCGCGCCGGCGAAGTCAGCTGGCCGATTGCCGACAAGCTCGCCGAGGCCGGCATTCCCTTCGTCATCGCCACCGGCGGCGGCGGCGATACCATCGCCGATGCGCATCGCGAGCGCCCCGTGCTCTCCAAGCCCTTCACGATGGATTCGGTGCAGAAGGCACTCGAAGGCCTGTAAGTAATTCGGCCATAATGGCAGCAAAACCCCGCGGGGTTACTTGGCGTTTAGTGTAGCTTCCTCCCTATCGATTTGCGGCAGGGGAGGGCGGCATGAGAGCGGTATTGCAACTTCGTACGCGTGGATTCGCGCTGATCGGCACCAGCCTGGTCGCTCTGCTTGGCCTCAGCGCCTGCAACACCAAGCCCGCGCAGCAGGCCACAGCGGCGCAGAATCCCTGTGGGCCGTCCGCTGCGGCGCTTTCCTCGGCGATTCCCCAGAATGTCGGCACCAGCGAAACCGCAGTCGATTGCTTCGCCTGGGCCAGCTTCGTCGCGCTCAACTGGCAGGCCGATCCCGCCAAGCCCGGCTATCCCGATCCCGCCGCCGGCCCCGCCACTTTCGGCACCGGCACCACGCCGGCGGTGTGGGAAACCTATATGGAGGCCGCAAACGTCTTCGGCCCCGTGCTCAAGGGCACATGGCTCGACAAGCGCCCCGCGGTGAAGCAGCTCAGCCGCACCTCCAAATTCGGCCCGCTCGATCTCAGCGACATCACCCAGGCCGGCGGCGGGCATCACTGGCTGACCAATCAGCGCGGCGACATCACCTATTACGAAGTCATGATGAACCGCGACGAGTTCGAATTCATCACCACCCAAAAGGGCTTTGACCTTACCACCGCCGCGGGCCAGCTCGCCTGCGTGACGCAACCGGGTCAGGTCATTCCCAATGACGGTCCCCCGATCAATCCTCCCCCCAAGGGCCCCTTACGCGGTGGCCTCGTTCTGCCCGAAGGCAATCAGCCCGGCTGGAGCGACACCGATTGCGCGGGGAACGTCACGCAATTCGGCGACGGCGTCGGCGCGATGGAGATCAAGGCATCCTGGACCCCGCTCCCCGCCGATGGCTCGCTCAACTATCGCTACAAGACTGCCACCGCCGAGATCGTCGATCCGGTCACCAAGGCGACGCGCACCGTCACCGTCGGCCTCACCGGGCTCCACATCGCCCGCAAGCGCTTCCCGAGCAACCAATGGAGTTGGTCGACCTTCGAGCATATCGACAACAGCCCGGACGAGGCGGCGGGCGGCGGCTTCAAGGCGCCGACGCTGCCGGCCAATCCCAACCAGCAGCCTTCGCCGGGCTACACCTTCTTCAGCCCCACCTGCGTGCCCGCGAACAATGCCTTCAAATGCGTCCATAACGCCGCGCCCACGCGCTGCCTGCTCGGCACCGATCCCAAGACCTGCCAGCCCTATAACGCGCCGATGCAGATCACGCGGATCAACCCGGTCGATTCCGCAGCGAACTCAGTCACTGCCTGGTATTGGAGCCTGCTGCCCGCCAAATCGGTGTTCAATTACTATCGCCTGATCAACGTCCAATGGCCGCAAAGCCCGGGCAACCCCTTCGCTCCGGGCCAGAAGGTCCCGCTGACGCAGGGCAATCCGATGCCCAAGGGCGTGAGCGGCGGACCCGGCGCGATCGTCGCCAACACGACGATGGAGAGTTTTCAGCAGACCAGCAATTCCTGCATGGATTGCCACGTCTACGCCTCGATCGCGTCGCCCAAGCTCCTCCAGGCCCAGCCGAACGGCCTCCGCCGCATGCAAAGCCCGGCCACGGCGCCGCAATATGCCTCGGACTACACCTTCATCTTCTCGACCGAGACGAAGCGGTAGGCTCAGCGCCATGAACACATCGGGTTAACGGCCCGGGTGCTGTGGGAATCGTCATTCCCGCGAAAGCGGGAACCAGAGCCGCGCAGGGTACCGCTTGGAACCCTTGGTCCCTGCTTTCGCGGAGATGACGCCAATGGAGCTACCCCGAAGTTATCCCATTGCATGCAGCCGCTCGCGCCGCTCGCGTTTTTTCTGACAATCCGCAGTGTTGGCCCTCTGACTCTCAGAGGCGGGTTATCAATTTCGCAACATTGACTACTCAAGTTCTCCGCGATTACGCTCGCTAGAAATGGGGGAAACGATGGCAAATGATTTCCAAGACAAGGTGAAGCCGGATCACAATGCGCTTGGCAAGGCCGCGTTTATCCTGGGCCTGATCGCTCTAGTTATGTCATTTATTCCGATCATTGGCCTAGCGTCGTGGCTGTTGGCGCCGCTTGCCGTTCTTTTCGGCATAATCGCCCTTTTCCGACCCTCACGCTCACTGGCAATCGCTGGCGTCGTCACCGGGGCAATCGCTCTCTTCATCTGCTTTAGTTGGGTAAAGGGAATGCAGTCAGTCGGCCAAGCGATGAGCGCCGATACCTTCAACAACGACGGTAAGCGGGTAGACAACGCCGCCGCTCCTATTCTGGCAGCGACCATCAAGGGCGTTTGGGCCGATATGGAAGGCAACAAGATCGCAGCAGGGAAAAGTATGGCGGGCACCGCTTGGCCTTCAAAGATGAAGTGATCAATGATTTCAGTGGCAACGCCGCGAGCCCGGCAATCCAGATTGTCGGTAAGAACGAGGAATATATTTCGAAGCTGGTTTCAGCGTCATTCGCGGCTTCCGACGGCGACAAAATCGGTGCACTTAAAAAGGGTGGCAAAGTTTCGTTTGTTTGCGAAGCCATCAATGAGAACTTTGGCGAAGGTTATTCGCTCAACAGGTGCGTGCTGAACTGAATGCTAGGAATGCGGCGGTCCTGCATTGCAGCTTTACGCGGAGCCGCCGCGACGCATTAGTTTCAAATATCCCGCGCCTGGTTTCAGCATCGGCGTTCGGATGATACGAGACCCGGCGCTCTGCCGCCCTCAATCCACCAACCGAACCACATCCCCCACGCGCACCAGCCCCTTCTTCGCCGGCGCCGCATACGCCCCGTAAGCATTCCCGAACTGCTGCGCGACCGTCCGCAGCACGCTCGCGTCGCGCGCCGCATTGTCCGGATCGATCGTCACCATGGCGCAGCGCGGGATGCCGTCGGTCATCAGCAGTTCCGCGCCGCCTTCCGCATCGGCCTCGCCGAACGCGATTCGCTTGCCCGCCCATTCGGTCTGCGAATGATCGCTCTCGATCACGACGTTCGAGCGAAACCGCCGCATGTCGAGCGCCGAGCCGTGCGCGGTCTCGACCCAATGGTGCGCCGCGGTGGTCACCACCGATACCGGCATCGAATCATATGCGCCGATCGCCAACTGCATCAGCCCCACCGGTGCACCCGCCGCCGCCGAGAGTCGCTCGAGCAGTTCGGGGTCGTCGATATGCCCACGCCAGCCATCGGGCGCCACCACTTCGACCTTCGCGGTACGCGGCGCATCGGCATCGGCAAATCGCGCCGAATGCTGCACCAGCGCCGAAACGTCGCGCGCGGTCAGCCAGGGAAAGCGCGATCGGCTCTCGCGATAGTAAAAGGCATATTGCCGGTCGCCCTCCACGCCCTGCCAATCGATCTCGGCCACCTGCAACGGCTCTCCGGCCATCGATTTGACCGGAAAGCGGTTGAGCGCCGCGACAGTGCCGATGATTTCCTGCATCCATACCGGGCTAACGCCGTCGCGACACGCCTGCAATGGCCGCATCGGAAGCCTTGATCGCGTGCGGCGTCTGCGACAAGCTGGCTAGCCTTGGGGAGGGGACGATCATGATTTTTGAAATGCTTGTTGCGCTGGCGATGGGGCTGGGTGCTCCGGCTGCGAGTCAGGATATCGATCCGGTCGCCGCCGCGGCGGCTGTCGCCCAGGGGATCGGCGCGCCCAGGGAAGTTCAACCCGGCGTGTGGATACGCGATTCGCGGGCAGAGGGGCCGCTGGTCATCATCGGCTTCGAAACCCCGCCCGAAGTCGCCGCCACCGATTGGGCGGCCGATTTCATCTCCGGCATGTGCGGCCCGGAATATAAGGCTTCGATAGACCGATTGTTCGCGGCGGGGATGCGCGTCAGGCCCGATCTGATCGCCGGCGGCAAGCGAATCACCGGCAAGATCGTCGATCGCTGCCCCGGCTGAGCGCCCGCCAGATGCTGCGCGCTGAGCAAACCAAGTCCATGCCTGCGAAATAAATTATGTTCCGCTCTTGTTCTATGAGAACAAACACGATACGAAGGCGTCAACATCAACGATTACGGTAGACATCTTCAAGTGGCGAGGGCATCGAAAATGGCGGCATCTCTGAAGGTCATCGACAGCAACATGGCAGCTCCAACTACCGAGAAGCAGAAGGCGCTCGAAGCTGCCCTCGCGCAGATCGATCGTGCATTCGGCAAGGGCAGCGCGATGCGCCTCGGCTCGAAGGAAGCGATGCAGGTCGAGACGATTTCGACCGGTTCGCTGGGGCTCGATATTGCACTTGGCGTCGGCGGACTGCCACGCGGCCGCGTGATCGAGATTTACGGCCCCGAAAGCTCGGGCAAGACCACGCTGGCGCTGCACACCATTGCCGAAGCACAGAAGACCGGTGGCGTCGCGGCGTTCGTCGATGCCGAGCATGCGCTCGATCCGGTCTATGCCAAGAAGCTTGGCGTCAATATCGACGAGCTGATCGTCTCGCAGCCCGATACCGGCGAGCAGGCGCTCGAGATCGTCGATACTTTGGTTCGCTCGAATGCGATCGACGTGCTGGTGGTTGATTCGGTCGCCGCGCTGGTTCCTCGTGCTGAAATCGAAGGCGAGATGGGTGATAGCCATGTCGGCCTCCAGGCCCGCTTGATGTCGCAGTCGCTGCGCAAGCTGACCGGCTCGATCAGCCGCTCGCGTTGCATGGTGATCTTCATCAATCAGCTGCGCATGAAGATCGGCGTGATGTACGGCAATCCCGAGACCACTACCGGCGGCAATGCGCTGAAATTCTACGCCTCGGTTCGTCTCGACATCCGCCGCACCGGCCAGATCAAGGATCGCGACGATATCATCGGCAACACCACGCGGGTGAAGGTCGTCAAGAACAAGGTCGCGCCGCCGTTCAAGCAGGTCGAGTTCGACATCATGTATGGCGAAGGCGTGTCGAAGATCGGCGAGATCCTCGATCTCGGGGTCAAGGCCGGGCTGGTCGAGAAATCGGGTGCCTGGTTCTCGTATGACAGCATCCGCATCGGCCAGGGCCGTGAGAATTCCAAGACTTTCCTCAAGGAAAATCCGGACGTCTGCGCCCGCCTCGAAAAGGCGATCCGCACGCGCACCGAGAAGGTCGCCGAGGAAATGATGGCCGGCCCCGAGCCTGATGCAGAGGGCAGCGAAGACGATCTCTAAGATCCCTTGGTCACTGCGAACATTCGGAACATTCAGATTGAGGCCGCGACGGTGCTTGCCCGCGCCGGGCCAGCGGTCACGGGACTTGGTTCCCATTGGAGACCCGGCGCATTGCCCTGCGCCGGGTCTTTCCGTTTGGGTCGCGGGCGCGCAACTTAATGTCACGATTCGCGGGAAAACTGTGAATCTAATAGCGGAGGCCGGGAAGGGCGCATGACGGTCGGATTAGAATGGAGCGGCCGCACCGGCGACGCCTGGGCCGATGAATGGCGTCGCACCGATCGCAGCTTCGCGGGCCTTTCCCGTCGCCTCGATGCCGCGATCCTCGCCGAGGCGCCCGAGATCGGCACTGCCATCGATATCGGCTGTGGGGCAGGGGGCACGTCGATCGCGCTAGCCACCGCGCGTCCGGCTCTGTCGGTAACCGGCATCGATCTCTCTATGGCTCTGGTCGAGACTGCCCAACAGCGCGCCGCGGACCTCTCCAACCTGACATTCCGCGTCGCTGACGCACAGGCACTAGGTCCGCTGAACGCCGACCTCCTCTTCTCGCGCCACGGCGTGATGTTCTTCGCCGATCCCGTCGCCGGCTTCTCCGCCTTGCGCAATGCGGCCAGCCCCGGCGCAAAGCTGATCTTCTCCTGCTTCCGCCGGCGCGCCTTCAACCAGTGGACCCTGGTCACCGAGGCCGCGATCGGCGCCACCGCGCCGGCGCCCTCGGGCTATGTGCCCGGCCCTTATGGTCTGGCCGATGCCGATTTCACGCGCGACATGCTGGCCCAGGCAGGCTGGACCAATGCGACCGCGGAGATCGTGGATTTCGATTATGTCGCGGGTGCAGGTGCCGATCCGGTCGAGGAGGCGCTTGGCTATTTTCTGCGCATCGGTCCCGCCGCGCGCGCCATCGCCGCCGCCGCGCCCGATCAACGCACGGCGATGCAGCGATCGCTCCGCGCCGCATTCGCGGATCACGT
The DNA here is from genome assembly GCF_979258125.1 of Sphingomonas sp. AC522. Taxonomy (NCBI): domain Bacteria; kingdom Pseudomonadati; phylum Pseudomonadota; class Alphaproteobacteria; order Sphingomonadales; family Sphingomonadaceae; genus Sphingomonas; species Sphingomonas sp. AC522. Next base: position 2,473,602 of record NZ_OZ409836.1, on the reverse strand, counting down.
CAGCGATGGCGTCGTGACTTTTGCCGCCAGCGCATGGATATGGACGGCAACAGCCGGAGACCCCGCATGATCATCGTCCACCATCTCGAAAACAGCCGCTCACAGCGCGTTCTCTGGCTGCTCGAGGAGCTCGGCCTTCCCTACGAGGTCAAGCGCTATCAGCGGAACAAGGCGACCATGCTCGCCCCGCCCGAGCTCCGGCGCATTCATCCGCTCGGCAAGTCGCCGGTAATCGAACATGATGGCCGGGTTATCGCCGAAACCGGTGCCATCGTTGAATATATCGTCGAGCAGGCCGATGGCCGCCTCGGCGCGCCCGCGCACCGCGAAGATGCGCTGCGTTACCGCCAGTTCCTCCATTATGCCGAGGGTTCGCTGATGCCGCCCTTGCTGCTCAAGCTCGTGCTCAGCCGCGTGCCTTTGTTCGGCAAGGCCGCGCAGAAAAAGATCAAGCCGATGATCGACGTTCATCTCGACTATGTCGAAGCCGAGCTTGCGGCACGCCCCTGGTTCGCCGGCCCCGAGATGACCGCGGCCGACATCATGATGAGCTTCCCCCTAGAAGCCGCAGTCGCCCGCGCCGGCGCCACCGAGGGTCGCCCGAATATCGCTGCCTGGCTCACGAAAATCCACGCCCGCCCCGCCTACCAGGCTGCCCTCGCTGCCGGCGGGCCCTATGCCTATGCCTGACATTCTTGCCGAGATCGGGCGATGCGAGGAGCTACTCCGCACCGCGATGCTGGCCAGCGACATCGGCGTTCTGGAAGCCCTTCTTGCCGACGATCTGGTTTTCACCAACCAGGATGGCATGCGCCTCGGCAAGCAGGACGACCTGGCCGCGCACCAGTCCGGGCTGCTGGATATCCAGTGCATCGACACTAGCAATGTCGAAGTCCGTCCGCTCGGCAATGTGGCGATCGTTACGCTGCAAGCGACCTTGGCTGGCGCATATGCCGGGCAAGTGTTTGACGGCGCCTTCGCTTATACGAGGATTGGGAGCCATCCGGCGCCGGATGGCAGGTCAGGGCAGCACATTGCTCCGCATCCGCGCCTTCGTGACGCAACGAGCGCTCACCCCACCAGTGGAATCCCCACTGCGCCGTTGATCAGATCCTTCACCGCGCCCAGGATCGCGTTTATCGCGTCCTGCACTAATTGCATCGCCAGCGCGGTCATCGCGACGATCACCGCCACTGCCGCATCGACCTGCAACTTGAACAATTCGATCATCGCCTCGGGCTTGAACCCGCTTCCCGCGATGCTGCCGATCTGATTGGCGATCTTCTTGAGCTCGGGGATCGCGAAGCTGTGCATCTGCTGCCAGATCCCGCCCGCCAGCCCCTGGCCGGCCGCGACCATCTGGTTGAACAGATTGTTGGTGTCGACTGCCATCTCGCCCTCCTATTTCGCCGCGCGCTTGGCGATCTCGACCGTGATCGCCGCTCGCAGCTGCGCGCCGACGCCGCCTTCGATGAACTGGCCCTGCGCCGAGGGCGGGAAGCCGGCATCGGCCTGAATCTGATGGATCGTGCGCATCCGCTTGAAGCCGCTCTGGACCAGCCGCATCAATACGACCTGGCAATCGTCCTTGGGCAAGGTACCGATCTGCCCACGCACATCGGCTGGGATCGCGGCCAGGCTGAGCGCGGCGTTGACCACCTTGCTCGTCGGGCAATCCTTGAGCACCCGGTGCGCCTCGGCGCGGACTACTAGGGCCGCCACGCGCCCGTCGGCATCGTCATAGAATCCGGTATTGGCCGCGTAGCTGCCCGCGGGCGTGCCAGCTGCGGCAACCATCCGATCGACGAATGCCGAAGTGTCGCCATAGAGCGTCGTCAGCCCGGTATCGATCTGCTCGTCATAGGCGGGCACCATCGTGACCGTGCAGGCGCCGAGCAGCAGCATCGGCAACAGCAGCGCCGCCGCCCGCTGCCAGAGCCGTTTCCAATCCCGTGCAAGCGCCACCATCCCGCATTCCCCCGATCGCTGTCGCGAGAGCGAAGGTTTCACGCCGCGCACACGGAGTCGAGGACGATCCCGACCGAGTCGGACGGACCGCGGTTCCGCTACGCCTTAGGCGCGGCGTAATCCTCGAAGCTGTCGGCGTCGGGCCCCGGCGTAGCGCCCACCGGCCTGACCTCTAGCGCAGGATCCTGCGGCGGATCGAGCTGCCCCTCCCAGCGGGCGACCACGACGCTGGCAACGGCATTGCCGATCACGTTGGTCGCGGTGCGGCCCATGTCGAGGAAGTGATCGACCGCGAGGATCAGCAGGATGCCTGCCTCCGGGATGTTGAAATGCGCAAGCGTGCCGGTGATCACCACCAGGCTGGCGCGAGGCACGCCGGCGATCCCCTTGCTGGTGATCATCAGGATCAGCAGCATCTGGATCATCGTCGCCCAGTCGAGATGGATGCCATAAGCCTGCGCGATGAAGATCGACGCGAAGGTCATGTACATCATCGAGCCGTCGAGATTGAACGAATAGCCGAGTGGCAGCACGAAGCTGGCGATCTTGGGCGGCACGCCGAAGCGATCAAGCGCATCGAGCGTCCGCGGATAGGCGGCTTCCGAGGAAGCGGTCGAGAAACCAAGCAGGATCGGATCGCGCAGATAGCGGATCAGCGTGCCCGTCCGCCGCCCGACGAACATGAAGCATGCAGCGAGCAGCACGGTCCAGAGCACCGCGAGGCCGATGTAAAAGCTGCCCATGAAGAACGCCAAATCGCCGATTACGCCCAGGCCCTTGGTGGCCAGCGTCCGTGCCACTGCGCAAAACACCGCGACCGGCGCGAACAGCATCACATAGCCGGTAACGGTCAGCATCACTGCGACCAGCGATTCGAGCCCGCGTACGAGCGGCGCACCCTTTTCGCCGACTGCGGCAAGCCCGACGCCGAAGAACAGCGAGAAGATCACGAGCTGGAGGATGTCGTTGGTCGCCATCGCATCGATCGCGCTGGTCGGCACAATGTGGATGAAGAACTTGGCGACGTCGAAGTTCGAGCGGTCGACGCCGCTGCCGGCCGCGACATCGGGCAAAGGCAGGTTGAGCCCGGTGCCAGGGTGGAGCAGATTGACGAGGATCAGACCGAGCGTCAGCGAGACCAAGCTGGCGCCGACGAACCAGACGAATGCCTTGAGCCCGACGCGCCCGATCGCGCTGCCGCCGCCCATATGCGCGATGCCGACGACAAGGGTGGAGACCACCAATGGCGCGATGATCATCTTGATCAAATGGAGGAACATCTGCGTCGGGATGTCGAGATATCCCGCGATCGTCTTCAGCTGCTCGGTGCCCGCGCCGCCATCGTCATAGGCCGCGTTGAGTGCCCAGCCGAGCAAACCGCCGAGCAGCAGCCCGCCAATGATCCACCATGTCAGTCGCTTGCCCACGCGTCATCCTCTGATTTGATTGGCGCCTAGGAAGGGGATTGCGCGGCTCGGGTCAAGCGCCGTTTGGCAGCTTTCTGCCGCGCCAGCCGCTCCGTGCCTGCGCCAGATCGCGCGCCGCAGCCGCCTTCGCGCCCAGCTTCGCCTGCGCCTGTCCCCGGATCGCGAGCGCCACGGGATCGAGCGGGCGGCGCTTGAGCGAAGCATCAGCGGCGGCAATCGCCCCCTTGGCATCGCCCGCCGCCAGCAGCGCCGCCGCCACGTCGCGCCGCACCGGATACCACCAGAGCGGCGGATCCGAATAATTCGAAAGCGGCTTGGCTTCCTCGATCGCCGCGGCGGCAGTGAAAAGGGTCACAGCTTTGGCCGGTTTGCCTTCGAGCATCGCCACGCGGCCGTCGAGCACGTTGCGGCTGATCGCCAGCAGCGCAGCCGCCATGCCGGATTTGTCGTTGGCGATCTTGCCCGGAACCTGGCGTGCCTCGCGCCGCACGCCGGCAAAATCGCCCTTGCGTGCCAGCGCCTCGCCCCGGGCATAGCGCCACAGCGCCTGTGCCACCGCGCTCTTGTCGCCCGGATCGGCGATTGCCATCATCTGCTCAGGGGTGCCGAAGCGGGCCACGGCGATATAGGCTTCGCCCAGCACCGCCTGCATGAAATTGCCCGCGGGCTCCTTGGCATTCGCTGCCATTTCGATCATCGGCAAAGCGAGTTTGAGACCGATTTCCCCATCGCCGGACATCAGCGCGCCGCCCAGGCCGAAATGCACATTATGCCCATGATATGCCAGCTTCCACACCGCATGCGGGCCAGGCAGGTTCAACCGCTTGGCATTCGCCTTGTCGATCTTCACTGCGTTGAAGTTCGAAGTCGCCGCGTCGCCATAGCGCCCGATCCAATAATAGGTGTGCGAGGGCATATGGACGAGGTGGCTCGCCGCCGGCGCGACGATCGCAAGGCGGTCCGCAAACTTCTCGGCGCGCTCGGGATAAGCGGCGCCTTCGGTGGCGTGGACATAGAAGTGGATCGCCGGCGCATAATCCGGATTGCGCGCGAGCACGCCCTCGAGCAGTTCGACCGGGCGTTTCATCGTCTCGGCATTCCAGTCATTCGCCGCGATCATTCGCGCGTCCGCCGCGAGCACGGCAATGGCGTCGTCGCCGGGCGCCATCGCCACGATCTTCTCCATCGCATCGGCGAACGCCGCATTGCCGCCTTTGCGATAGCGCTGCTGCAAGGCACCGATCAGATTGCGCTCGCGCACGCTGCCGCCCTCGGCCAGCTTCGCGGCGGCGTCGGTCATGTCCGCCAGTTTCTTCAATTGCTCGTCGGTATCGACGCCGTAATTGATCGTCGGCCCCGATGACCACGCTTCGCCCCAGGCGCACATCGCGCAATCGGGATCGAGTCGCCGTGCTTCCTGGAAAGCCTTGATCGCCGCCTTGTGCGCAAAGGCATGCGCCAGTTGCATCCCGTTGGTGAAGAATGCCTGCGCCTCCGCGCTCTTGGTCGCGATCGTGAAGCCGCCCTGGCCATAGCCTTCGAGGATCACGGTTTTCTCGTCGGCGGCAGGCAAATCGCCACCGCACCAATTGCCTAGCCGCGGCGCCTCCGAAAGCGGCTCGGGCGCCGCCGCGCTTCCCAGCAGCAGGATCATCGGAGCCAGCATCAACCGTCGCATCGGATTCCCCTTCGTCGCGCCGACACATAGGGGAAGGGATTGCGGGCCAATGGTCAAGCGCCGTATCAACCCCGGCCATCTGCTCCCTGCCTCCGGATCGCTACAGCGAAGGACTTTTGAAATGACGGGCTTCCCCATCGCGCGCCGCCGCATCCTCCAGGCCGCCGCGCTTGCCCCGCTCGCATTCCATGCCGGCGCTGCCTTCGCGTTCGACGATCCCGATCTTCAGGACATGACCAAAGGCGCGCAGCCGATCGGCCCCGAGGAGCGCAAGGCGCGGATCGCGCGCGCGCAATCGCTGATGAAAGCGAATGGCATCGGCGCGGTGCTGATCGAGCCGGGCTCGTCGCTGATCTATTTCACCGGAGTCCGCTGGGGCCGCAGCGAGCGGCTGACCTGCGTTGTGATCCCGGTCGAGGGCGAGCCTTGCATCGTCACCCCCTTCTTCGAAGAGCCGTCCGTGCGCGAAAGCCTTGCGATCCCCGCCGAAGTCCGGGTCTGGCAGGAGGATGAGGATCCGCTGAAGGTCGTCGCCGGTTTCCTCAAGGATCGCAAGCTGGGCAACCGCCCGGTCGGCATCGAGGAAACCAACCGCTATTTCATCGTCGATGGCCTGCAAAAGGCGCTGCCCTCGGCCAGGATCGTCTCGGGCAATCCGGTCGTCCGCGGCTGCCGCATGATCAAGACCGCGCCCGAGATCGCCTTGATGCAGCTCGCCAGCGACGTGACCCTCGCCGCCTATCGATGGACGCATTCGCGCATCCAGGCGGGCATGACGCCCCGCGACGTGGCCGCACTGATGAGCGCCGCCACCGCCAAGCTGGGCGGCACCAATGCCTGGAACCTGATCCTGCTTGGCGAGGCCGCGGCCTATCCGCACGGCAGCGGCAAGCCGCAAAAGGTCGTCCCCGGCGAAGTCGTGCTGATGGATTGCGGGTGCAGCGTGCAGGGCTATCAGTCCGATATCTCGCGCAGCTTCGTGTTCGGCGAGGCCAGTGCCCAGCAACGCAAGGTCTGGGACCAGGTCGCCCGCGGCCAGCAAGTCGCGATCGAGGCCGCCCAGCTTGGCAAGCCCGCGGGCAGCGTCGACGACGCAGTCCGCCGTTACTATGTCAGCCAGGGCTATGGCCCCGACTACAAGCTCCCCGGCCTCTCGCATCGCACCGGCCACGGCATCGGCATGGACGGCCACGAGCCCGTCAATCTCGTCCGCGGCGAAAAGACGCTGCTGGCGCCCGGCATGTGCTTTTCGAACGAGCCGGGCATCTACATCCCCGGCAGCTTCGGCATCCGCCTGGAGGATTGTTTCCACATGACCGAGAGCGGCCCGAAATGGTTCAGCGTGCCGCCCAAGTCGGTCGACGCGCCGTTTGAGTGACTAATGCCTTCCTCACGAGGCAGGGGCGGAGGCTCAAGCCCCGGCTACGAATGGTGGCTTGGACATGCGATTCGATTTGCGGACGTTCGCAGGCTCGGCCACAATAATGGCCATGGGCGGCTCCGAAGAAGTGTTTCTTGTTTACTTCGAGTTAGGTGGCGGGAGCGTGCCATGGAAAGAGCAAGGTTTTGCCGGCGGGTTTGTAACCTGCTTCGTTCCCAGTTGCGACCTCCGAAGTGCGATAGACGCTGGGGAAGCGGCTTTGGTGGAAGATGGTTACGAGGTCCTATCCGTCGACAAGGCGCTTAGCTATGATGCCCAGGAGTGGGAGCATGACGAAGACGTAAAGCGCGCCGTCGCCGAATGCCGCCGAAGCCATGAAGTCGGCTACAGCAACTTCGGGGTGTGGGGGCACTAAACCACGCGCCGAAGCGTCGGATTTCGTATAGCCACCATCCATACTTCAATTGTCACCCCGGACTCGTTCCGGGGTCCACTTATCCGCTTGGCACGTAGCAAGAGGGTCCAGCTTTCGCTGAGCCGCACGGTGGACCCCGGAACAAGTCCGGGGTGACGGGCTACGCTCGTTGTGTCACCCTTTCGCTTGAGCGACGCCCCATCACCCCCTAAGTCGCACCCATGACCTCGACGAACGATATTCGCCGCAGCTTCCTCGATTATTTCGAAGGCCATGGGCATGCCCGCGTCGCCTCCGCGCCGCTGGTGCCCCACAACGATCCCACGCTGATGTTCGTCAATGCGGGGATGGTGCCGTTCAAGAACGTGTTCACCGGGCTCGAGACCCGGCCATATTCGACCGCGACCAGCAGCCAGAAGTGCGTCCGCGCCGGGGGCAAGCACAACGATCTCGACAATGTCGGGTATACCGCCCGCCATCACACCTTCTTCGAGATGCTCGGCAATTTCTCGTTCGGCGATTATTTCAAGGAACAGGCGATCACGCATGCGTGGACGCTGCTGACCAAGGAATGGGGCCTCAATCCCGACAAGCTCACGGCGACCGTCTATCACACCGATGATCAGGCGTTCGATCTGTGGAAGAAGATCGCCGGCCTTCCCGAGAGCCGCATCATCCGCATCCCGACCAAGGATAATTTCTGGGCGATGGGTCCCGATGGCCCCTGCGGTCCGTGCTCGGAAATCTTCTATGATCATGGCGATCATATCTGGGGCGGCCCTCCTGGAAGCCCCGAGGAAGATGGCGACCGCTTCGTCGAGATCTGGAACCTCGTCTTCATGCAGCATCTGCAGGAAAACGACGTCATCGTCAGCGATTTGCCGCGGCCGAGCATCGACACCGGCATGGGCCTCGAGCGCGTCGCCGCCGTCCTCCAGGGTGTCCATGACAATTACGACACGGACACTTTCAAGGCGCTGATCGAGCAATCGGGCGCGCTGACCGGATCGGCTACGACTGGCGACAATCAGGCGAGCCACCGCGTTATCGCCGATCACTTGCGCGCATCGGGCTTCCTGATTGCCGATGGCGTGCTGCCGGCCGCGGAAGGCCGCGGTTATGTCCTCCGCCGGATCATGCGCCGCGCCATGCGTCATGCCCAGCTGCTCGGCGCCAAGGATCCGCTGATGCACCGCATGGTGCCGTCGCTGGTCGCCGAAATGGGCGCAGCCTTTCCCGAACTGGTCCGCGCCCAGCCGCTGATCGAAGCGACCTTGCTTCAGGAGGAAACCCGCTTCCGCCAGACGCTCGCCAACGGCCTGCGTCTGCTCGACGAAGCGACGGCCGGCATGAGCGAAGGCGGCTCGCTGCCCGGCGAGACTGCGTTCAAGCTCTACGACACCTATGGCTTCCCCTACGATCTGACCGAAGACGCGCTCCGCAGCCAGGGCATGACCGTCGATCGCGCCGGCTTCGATGCCGCCATGGCCCAGCAAAAGGCGGCCGCCCGCGCAGCTTGGAAAGGCTCGGGTGACAAGGCTTCGGATGAGGTCTGGTACGACATTGCCGACGAGCTCGGCGGTACCGAATTCACCGGCTATAACGGCACCGAAGGCGAGGCGCAGGTCGTCGCGATCGTCAAGGGCGGCGCACGCGTCGAGACCGCCGGGGCAGGGGACAGTGTCACCATCCTCACCAACCAGACGCCCTTTTACGGCGAGTCCGGTGGGCAGATGGGCGACGCCGGCACGATCACCAACGACAAGCTCAGCGCCATCGTCGAGGATACGAGCAAGCCGCTCGGCCGCCTCCACGCGCATCACGCGAAGATCGAAAGCGGCGAGCTTTCGGTCGGCGACACGGTCCATCTCAGTGTCGATGCCGAGCGCCGCGACCAGATCCGCGCCAACCACTCAGCGACTCACCTCGTCCACGCTGCGCTGCGCAATCGTCTCGGCGGGCATGTGACCCAAAAGGGCAGTCTCGTCGCCGCCGACCGCTTTCGCTTCGATTTCTCGCACCCCTCAGCGCTGACGCCGCAGCAGATCGCCGATGTCGAGGCCGACGTGAACGCCCAGATTCGCCACAACGAAGCCGTCGGCACGCGCCTGATGACGCCCGATGACGCGATCGCTGCCGGCGCAATGGCGCTGTTCGGCGAGAAATATGGCGACGAAGTCCGCGTGCTCTCGATGGGCCGCGGCGACGCGCAGCATTATTCGGTAGAGCTCTGCGGCGGCACGCATGTCAATGCGACCGGCGATATCGGCATATTCAAGATCATCTCCGAAAGCGCCGTCTCGTCGGGCGTCCGCCGCATCGAAGCGCTGACCGGCGAAGCCGCGCGCCTGTGGCTGGGCGCCCGCGACGAGCGCCTTCGCGAAGCGGCAGCCGCGCTCAAATCGTCACCCGACGAAGTTCCGGCCCGCGTCGCGCAACTGGTCGAGGAGCGCCGCCGGCTCGAACGCGAATTGGCGGATGCCCGCAAGGCTCTGGCCATGGGCGGCGGCGGCGCGGCTGCACCGTCTGGTCCCGAGCAGATCGCCGGCACCAATTTCATCGGCCAGGTCATCGACGGCCTCGACCCCAAGGAACTGCGCGGCGCAGTCGACGAAGCCAAGAACCGCATCGGCTCGGGCGTGATCGCTCTGGTCGCAGTCAATGAAGGCCGCGCCTCGGTCGCGGTCGGGGTCACCCCGGGCATCGCGCACAACGCCGTGGACCTGGTCAAGGCCGCGGTCGCAGCATTGGGCGGGCAGGGCGGCGGCGGCCGACCCGACATGGCGCAAGGTGGTGGCCCTGATGGCAGCAAGGGCGCCGAAGCCCTGGCGGCAGTCCGCGACGCACTGACGAGCGTCGCGGCCTAGTCCGGGCTTACTGGCCGACCTTGTAGCCGTCCTCGGGCTTCACCCAGATGAAGCGCTGGGTAAGTTCGGGGCGGGGAACGCCATCGACCGTCGCTTCGGAAAGCAGGATGTCGCCCTCCGCTTTCTCGGTGGCGCAGCCGGTCTTGCCGTCGAACGGCGCGATCGACGCAGTCACCTGCGCGCGGATCGCCTGCTCCATCGCGGCGTTGACCGGTCCGCCGTCCATCGCCAGCTTGGCGGCTTGGAAATCGGCGGTGCGGATCACGTTGCACACCTTATTGCCTTCGGTTTTGCCCGATGCGCGGATCTCCATTGTCACCAATGGCGTCGGCACGATCAGCATCGTCGTCGTCGAATCATACGTACCATCCGCACGCACCACATAGCTGACCGTCGCCATGCAGGTCTTGTTGTCGCGATTGGGGGTCACGCACTGGACCTTGCCCGCGCGCGCCTCGGCGAGCGGATCGGCGGACTGCGGCGCGGATGCGGCCGCGAGGATCAGAAGGGCTTCGAACATCGGTCAACTCCGTGGAAATGTTGGCCGCATTCATGCGCCGCGCCCGATGGGGCGGCAAGCGCAAAGCGTCTCAGCCGGCCACGTCACTCTTGCGCATCCGCCGCAGCCGCGGCTCGCGCTCCATGCCCACGGCTTCCTTGATCGCCTTGCGCATCTTGTCGCGCTCTTCATGGATCGAAGCGATCACCGGGCCCACGCCAATGCCAAGATCGACCAGCAAGGCTTCCGACAATTGCAGCGAGCTTTCGAGCGTCTCAGGCACAGCCTCGCTGGCCCCCGCCGCATAGAGTTCCGCCGCGTGCCGCGCATCGCGGGCGCGCGTAATGATCGGCAGCTCAGGCACCCAGCCGCGCACCCGCCGCGTCAGCCGCACGGTCAGCACGGTATCGTCCATCGTCAGGATCAGCGCCTTGGCATGGCCAAGGTTGAGCCGGTCGACGAGCTCGCTGCGCGTCACGTCGCCGAACATCACCGAATAACCCTCTTGCCGGGCCGCCTTGACGTTATCGACGTCGGCATCGACGCCGATATAGGGCAGGCCATGCCGCTTGAGCATGTCGGCAACCGTGCGCCCGACCCGGCCGAACCCGATCACCACCGTCCCCGGACCCGCTTCGTCGATCTCGACATGGGCGGGATCGTCTTCGCTCGCCTGCCTGCGCTCGATCAGCCGCGCGATCTGCCGCCCGGCATAAGCGAGCACCGGCGTCGCGGTCAGGCCGATCGCCGTGACCGTCGTCCAGAACGCCGCATCCGCCGGCGCGATCAGCCCCGCCGTCGCCGCGACACCCAGCACGATCAGCGTGGTCTCGGACGGGCTCGACATCAGCACCCCAGTCTCGGCCGCAGTGCTCACGCGCGATCCGGTGAGCTTGAGCAGCCCCATCGTCACCCCGGCCTTGACCACCAGCACCATGAACACCGCGCCGAGCAACGTCGCCAGATTGTCGAGCACGAAGGCCAGATCGAGCTGCATGCCCACGGTGATCAGGAACACACCAAGCGCCAGTCCCTTGAACGGCGCCGTGATCGCCTCGACTTCGGTGTGATACTCCGTCTCGGCAATCAGCAGCCCCGCGATCAGGGCGCCGACGATCGGCGACAGCCCCGCCGCGGTCGTCGCAAGGCTCGCAGCGATCACCACCAGCAGGCTCGCCGCCAGGAACAGCTCCGGGCTCTTGGTCCGCGCCGCCTGGCCGAACATTCGCGGTAGCAGGAAACGCCCGCCGATAAACAGGATGGCCACGGTCAGCGCCCCGCGCCCGAGCACGCCCACCAGCGGCAGCCATCCCGCTTCCCCCGCTGCAGGCGCCATCGCGCCGAGCAGGAAGATGATCGGCACTAGCGCCAGATCTTCGAACAGCAGCATTGCGAACGCGGCGCGCCCGACGGCGCTGGTCGTTCCCGCGATCGGGATCACCAGTGCGGTCGAGGAAAGCGCCAGCGCCAGCCCCATGCCGATCGCGCCGCTGCTGCTCATTCCTGTCAGATACAGCGCTAGCCCCAGCACCAGCGCCGCGCCGATCAATTCGGCCGCGCCAACCCCGAAGACCAGGTTGCGCATCGCCCATAATCGCTTGAACGAAAGTTCGAGCCCGATCGAGAACAGCAGCAGGATGATGCCGAATTCGGCAAACGGCTCGATCGAATGCGGATCGGAGATCGTCAGGTAATAAAGCCACGGATATTGGCCGACCAGTGTGCCCAGTCCTGCCGGCCCGACCAGCACCCCCACCAGGATGAACCCGATCACCGGGCTGATCCGCAGCCTTGCGAATGCCGGGATCACGATCCCCGCCGCGCCCAATATGACGAGGGCGTCGCTGAAACCGCTGTTCTGAAGGCTGATCATGCGCGTATCTAAACGGCAACGCGCGGCAATGTCATGGGGCGATATGACGAAGACCGAACTTTGCATCGTCGGGGGCGGGCCAGCTGGGATGGTCGCGGGGCTGCTCTTCGCCCGCGCCGGGGTCGAAACCATGGTCCTGGAAAAGCACGCGGATTTCCTCCGCGATTTCCGCGGCGACACCGTCCACCCCTCGACGCTCAATCTGTTCGACGAGCTCGGGGTGATGGATGCGCTGCTCGAACGCCCGCACGACAAGGTCGCAGATATCGGCGCGGTGCTGGGCGGCCGAGCCTATCGAATCGCCGATTTCACCCATCTGCCTGGGCGCGGCCGCTTCGTCGCGATGATGCCGCAATGGGAATTCCTCGATTTCGTCGCGCAGGAAGCGAAGCGCTATCCCGCCTTCACGCTGCGGATGGAGACCGAAGGGATTGCCGCGATCGAGCGCGAAGGGCGCGTGACCGGGGTGCGCACCGCAGCGGGCGAGGAAATCACAGCCAGGCTGGTCATCGCCGCCGACGGGCGTGGTTCGAAGCTGCGCGCCGGCCTGCCGCTCAACGATCTCGGCGCGCCGATCGACGTATTGTGGTTCAGCGTCCCCAAGCCGCGCACGGCAGATAACCAGACCCAGGGCTATATTGCGGGCGGCGAGATGATCGTGGCGATCGATCGCGGCGATTATTTCCAGTGCGCGCGTGTCATCGAAAAGGGTAGCGCCCCGCAGATGCTTGCACGCGGGCTTGATGCATTCCGCGCCGAAGTCGAAAAGGTCGTCACGCCCGTCGCGGGGCTGATGCACGGGCTAGCAGGCTTGGAAGACGTCAAATTGTTGAGCGTCACGCTCGACCGGTTGATCCAATGGTCGCGGGCGGGACTGCTTGCGATCGGCGACGCCGCGCATGCGATGTCGCCGGTGGGCGGCGTAGGGATCAATCTCGCGGTGCAGGACGCCGTCGCCGCCGCGAACATCCTTGCCGGCCCGATGGCGCTCGGCGAAAATCCCGATCCGCTGCTGAAGCGGGTTCAGGCCCGCCGCGAATTTCCCGTCCGCGTGATCCAGGCAATCCAGCGCACCGTCCACCGCACCGTAATCCGCGCGGCCTTGGGCGGCACGGTGCAGAAAGCACCTTGGCCTGTCCGTATTCTCGGCAGCACACCGCTGCTCCAGCGGATCCCGGCGCGCGTTATCGGGCTGGGCGTCCGCCGCGAGCATATCCGCTCGCCCAAGGCTTGATGCACAGCCCCAACCTAAACTCGTCACCCCGGACTTGTTCCGGGGGCCATTGCGCCGATAGGGTCGACTAGAGGTTTAAGCTTTTGTCTGCCGCTCGGTGGACCCCGGAACAAGCCCGGGGTGACAATGGGACGTGCTGGCCCCCCCCTCAATGATCGCTGCTATAAACCGCCACGCTCGGCGCCACTGCGTCGAACCGTACCCATAAGGCCATCGCCAGCCCGAGCATCACCAGTAGCGCCGCCAGCTTCACAGCCTGTGGACGCTCAAACCGCGGAAGCAGCGGCAACAGCAGCACCGCGCTCAATCCGAGCGGCAGCACCATCGCAAAGGGCAGGTTCGGCCCCACGGCCTGGAACAGCGCATGGCCCAGCGTCAGCATATAGCCGACGCCGAGCGCCGCCGCGGCGGTCATCGCCCACAGGCCCGCTCGCTCGCTGCGCCAACGCCACATTGCTGCTGCCAGCCCGCCCAGCAGCAGCGGGATCTGCAGGGGGAAGGCGGCAGTCGGCGCCAGCGCCTGCGCGACGATTGCCAGCAGCAGGAACGGCGCGGCCAATGCGGGCGCCAGTTCGCGGACCGGCCGGCGATTCAGCACCAATCCGGCTGCCAGCGCCATTGCCGCAATGCAGAGCAATGCCGCCTGGATCTCCAGCCGCGGGGTCGCCGCCAGCCGGTCGTAATAATTGACTGGGCCGTCGGCGCCCGATGCCAGATTGCCGAGGAGCAGCAGCACCCCGCCGATCGCCACCACGGCAAGCGATGCTCCCAGGCCGCGCGCCACTCCGGCGAGCGTCATCCTGCGCCAACCGGCATAGACATAAGCGCCGGTGGCAACCGCGAGGATCAGCCAGCCGACCCAGGCCGAATATGCGAAGAAAACCAGCCCGAACAGGTCGTAGAACACTCGGTCAGACGTCTTGCCGGGGAGATCCGGTGCTGCGAGCAGGCCACGACTCAGGTCGAGCGTCTGGCGACCGATATCCTGCAGCGATCCCTGGTCGAGCGCATCCGGCGTCGCCAGCGGCGAGTGGTACAGGCCGGGCCGCCCGATGAACGCGAAGTTGAAGCCCGGAACGCCCAGCTTCTTGGCGACGGTATAATCGGTATAATTGGGCAGCTTGTTGTAGACGAAAACGCTGAGCGATGTGCCGACCGGACGCCGCACCGAGCGCGCGAACAAGTCGATCATCGCGCCATTGCCGTCGCCGGTCTCGAACATCGAAGCTCGCCCGCCACCGCCACGCGCCTCGAGATTCACGATCACGCCTACGTTGCTGCGCGCCGGGTTCTGCGCGAAGAATTGCTCGGCGCCGTCGAGGCCGAGTTCCTCGCCGTCCGTGAACAGCACAATCAACGTGCGCTCTGGCGGCTGCCCGCTCGCCCGAATGGCGCGCACCGTCTCCAGGATCGCGGCGACACCCGCCGTGTCGTCCGGCGCACCGGGCGATCCCCATACCGTATCATGATGCGCCATCAGCAATACCGCCGGCTTGGCGGGATCACGCCCCGGCAGAGTCGCGATCAAATTGACGGCGTCGGCCGTTGCTGCGTTGCCGCGCCACGCGTCCAACCGGGCCTTGGCCTCGGGGCTGACCGGCGCGGTCGTGGTCGACACCGTCATGCCGAGCGATTGCAGCCGCGCAGTCAAATACGCGCGCACCCGCGCGTTTTCGGGACTGCCCGTCGGATGCGGCGCCCGCGCGATTTCGCGGACATCGACCATGGCGCGCGCTGCGGAGAAGTCGGCGCCTGGCGCGTCCGCAGCCAGGGGGAAGGGGGTGGTCGTCGCGAACACCGCCAGCAGGATCGCGACCACGCCCGCGATCGATATATGTATCCAGCTCTTCATGACGCCGTCCCCTTCGGGGCCAGCCTAGCGGCCGGAATCACATGCTTGCAATGTAGGATTTCGTCTGCTTGGCTGAGTCGTCGGCATTGCCGGCCCGCTCTTTGACATGCCCGATCAGGCATTCCTCCGACCCCCATGGTCACTGCGAACATTGGGAAGATTCGCGCTGCACAGAAACAAAAAGGGCGGCCCGAAGCCGCCCTTTCCGTCAGTGCTGAAGCCTTCAGGCGGCCATCGCCGTCTCAAGATTGACGCGAACCTGCTCGAAGAACTGCTCGGTCGTCATCCATGCCTGTTCGGGGCCGATCAGCAGCGCCAGATCCTTGGTCATCGCGCCGCTTTCGACGGTCTCGATGCAGACGCGCTCAAGCGTCTCGGCGAACTTCACAACGTCGGGCGTGTTGTCGAACTTGCCGCGGAACTTGAGGCCGCCGGTCCATGCGAAGATGGATGCGATCGGGTTGGTCGAGGTCGCCTTGCCCTGCTGATGCTGGCGATAGTGGCGGGTGACGGTGCCGTGCGCGGCTTCGGCCTCGACGGTCTTTCCGTCGGGCGAGAGCAGAACCGAGGTCATCAGGCCGAGCGAGCCGAAGCCCTGCGCAACCTGGTCCGACTGGACGTCGCCGTCATAATTCTTGCAGGCCCAGACGAATTCGCCGCTCCACTTGAGCGCCGATGCGACCATGTCGTCGATCAGGCGATGCTCATAGACGATGCCCGCTTCCTTGAACTTCGCGGCGAAGCCCTCGCTGTCAAAGATTTCCTGGAAGATATCCTTGAAGCGCCCGTCATAAGCCTTGAGGATCGTGTTCTTCGTCGAGAGGTACACCGGCCAACCGAGATTTAGCCCGTAATTGAACGAAGCGCGCGCGAAATCGCGGATCGAATCGTCCAGATTGTACATCCCCATGGCCACGCCCGCGGCCGGGAAATCGAACACTTCCTTTTCGATCTTCTCGCCATTCTCGCCTTCCCAGATCATCCGCAGCTTGCCGGCGCCGGGGACCTTGAAGTCGGTCGCGCGATACTGATCGCCGAATGCGTGGCGGCCGACGACGATCGGCTTGGTCCAGCCTGGAATCAGGCGCGGTACGTTCGAGATGACGATCGGCTCGCGGAAGACGACGCCGCCCAGGATGTTGCGGATCGTGCCGTTGGGCGACTTCCACATTTCCTTGAGATTGAATTCCTCGACGCGCTGCTCGTCCGGAGTGATCGTCGCGCACTTCACGCCGACGCCGTATTGCTGGATCGCCTTGGCCGAATCCACCGTGATCTGGTCGTTGGTGGCGTCGCGATTCTCGACCGAGAGGTCGTAATATTTGAGGTCGATGTCGAGATAGGGGAGGATCAGGCGCTCGCGGATCCACTGCCAGATGATCCGCGTCATTTCGTCGCCGTCAATTTCCACGACGGGCGTTGCAACCTTGATCTTCGCCATTGCTCGCTAGTTCCTCTGATAAGGGTTTGGCGAGCGTCTAGGAGGATGGGGGAGGGGGATCAAGCGCCCCCGCCGCTATTCCTTCCAGGCCCACCAAAGCTGCGCCGGGGGCAGGTTCCACCATTCCACGGCATGATCGATCTTGCGCCAGTGCGGTGTCAGGAAGTTCCGCACCTTGGGGTTGTATTGATAGACTAGGAACGCGCCGCCGGGCCGCAGAATTTCTTGCGTCGCTTTGGCGATCTGGTCGCCGACGCCTGGGGGCAGGGTCGAGAAGGGCAGGCCCGATGCAATGAAATCGGCATGCTCGAAGCCGTGATCCTTGACGATCTGCGTCACGTCGCTCGCCGATCCACAAATCGCGATCAGTCGCGGATCGATGATCGTCGCGTTCAGATATGCGATGAAATCGGGGTTGGTGTCGATCACGATAAGCTTGCCGTCGGGCGCGAGGCGATCGAGGATCGGGCGGGTAAAGGTGCCGACGCCCGGTCCATATTCGACGAACAGCTTGCAATTGCCCCAATCGACTCGGCTGAGCACGTGGCGGACCAGGCGCTGCGACGAAGAAGCGACGGCGCCCACCATCACCGGATGCTTGATGAACCCCTTGAGGAACATCATCGCAGGCGACGGCAGCCCTGCGGCGCGGCGGCGGCTACGGCGCTCGGCAGCGGTCGATGCGGGCATGGAAAAACCTTCTTCCGGTTGTTGCGGGACGGCGACGCGCCCTGCGCAAAAAAGAACGAACATTCAAGCGTTGAGGTTCATTTCGTGCCTGAAGCGGTGGGAACCATGTGTGCGCTGGTCAGCTACGAAGCCGCTCGATCGCCTGCGCCAGCGCGACGTAAAGCTTGCCCATGTCCGACGAGAGCAAGGTCACGCCCAGCGGCGAGCCGTCGCGCAAAGCCAGGATCTGGCGGAGCATCGCTTCGAAATCGTGGATATAGCGATTGACGTTCTCGCGGAACGCGTCGTCTTCATCATACAGCTTGTGAATCTCGCGGGCGTCTCCCGAATCGAGCACACGGACCGCGCGGCGGGTAAAGACCCCGCGGTCGCCCTTCAGATACGCCGCCCAGGCGCTGTCGGTCACGTCGGCGGCAAACACTTTGGTGATGTCGATCGAGTTCGAATTGAGCGCTTCGATCAGCAGCGAAATGCGGCGCGCGAAATTGTCGCCATTGGCTTCCTCGCGAGCAGCGCGCCCGGCCTCGATCTGCGCCTCGACCTTACCCGTACTCTCGGCAAGATGAAGCATCTGCTGGGTCAGCCGCTCCGAAGCGCGAGTCGCTGCGCCCACTGCCGCCTCGGTGGTCTGGGCAAGCTCGCCGAGCTGGCGGCGCACCGTTTCGTCCATCGCGCGGCGTAGCGCCGTGGTGCTGGCTTCCTCCAGCGCGCGCGCCGCCCCGGGCACGATCCCCGCTATCGCCTCGCGTGCATGATCGGCCGCGGCGCTCGCGGTTTCACGCACTCGCAGCAGCGCATCGACCAGCTGCGGCGCGGCATCCTCGGCAAAGCGCTTGGTGGTGGTGATGGTCTCGTCGACGATTTGCTCAAGCGCCTGCGCCCGCTCGCCACCGGTCTCCAGCGTTTCGAGCAGCGAAGCCTGGGTCTTGGCCAGCGTATCGCGCTGCTGGCTGACCACGTCGGCGATCGCCTCGATCGCGTCGTGCGTGCTCTCTGCTGCCGTCACCAGCGCCAGCAATTCAGGCTTGGCGCCCGCGACAACCTGCCGGCTCGAAATGATCCGCGCATCGAGCCGCGCCAAGGCCTCGGGCAATGTCTCATCGATCTCGCGCGCCGAGGCATCGAGCGACAGCAGCAGATCCTCCGAAGTGGCGATAACGCGGTGCGCCGTTGCGTCGCCGACGTTCATCGCTTCGGTCATCGCCGTCACCGAGCCATGCAGCGCGCTCACAGAGGCGGCGAGACCCTGCGTCCGGTCCATCCCGGCAGCGTGGAGTACCTGCAGTTCGCGGTCGATCCGATCGACGCCAGTCGAGAGGCCCGCGAACAGCGCATCCCCGCGGCCCTGTTCCTCGCCGAGCCGCGTCCCGATCCGCCCGATCGCATCTTCGATCGTCGCAATCCGCGCGCCCAGAGCCTCGGCGCTGTCCTTGCCGGCGCGGTCGAGCGCGGCCTGGTTCGCACTCAGCATCGCTAGGATCGCCTCGCCCTGCGCTGCGATCCCCTTGCGCGCCTCATCCACCGCATTGGCCGCGCGATCGAGGACACCATCGACTTCGGCCGACATCTGCCCGGTAACCGATTCGAGCCGCGCGCTAGCCGTCTCGCTGGTCGCTTCCATCCGCGAGATATGCGCCGCCAGCCGCTCGGCTGCGCCGCCGGCGATCTGATCCGCCTCGCGCCCGCGCTCGGCCAGCGCCGTAAGCTGCGTGTCGAGCGAAGCTGCGCGCTGGCTTGCGAGCAACCCCGCGGCATCGACTCGCTCGGAAAGCCCGCGCATTTCCTCATGCGCCTTGGGAAGCGACGCCAACACAATCGCCACGCGCCGCTCGGTCTCGCCGGCCGCCAGTAGCAGGTTGCGCGTGCTGGTATCGAGCGTCCCCGCCTGATGGCTCACCGTGCCGGCAACTTCGGACATCTGCTCGGCTGCACGATCGCCCATCGCGATCAACACATCGGTCTGCTCGGCCAGCGCCGCGCGGTTTTCGGCAATCTTGAGCGAAAGCGACGCCACGGTCCGTTCAAGCGCATCGGCCTGCGTCCGCATCGTGTGCGCCGTCGCGCCGAAGCGCCGCGCCTCGGTCCGGCTCGTGCGCATCGCGAGCAAATATAGCAGCCCGATCAGCATCGGCGGCACGCAGAGCGCTGCGATCAACTGAATCAGCGCCACCGGCGTCATCCCGGCCTGCACCGTCGGGAGCGCCAGCCAGCCTAGAGCGCCGAATGATGCCAGCGCCGCCAAGATCGCCAATGCCGCGAGGATCCAGCTCCGATCGCGCGGCGGCTCGTCCTCTTCAAAATCGACGCTGTGTGCGCCGGTCGGCAGCGCCGCCGCTTCGGACAGCACATAAGGCTCGTCGGCCTCGGCTACGAGCATTGGCTCGGCTGGTTTTCCCCCAATCATGTGGCGCATTTACCACATTATCGCCGTTGACCAACACCGTAAGGAAACGGACCGTTAAGGTTGCCCGCGATACCTTCTGCACATGGCGTATGATCCCGGTGCAATCGATGCGACACTGGCGGCGGCGGTGGGCGACGAGCCCCAGCTGATCGTCGAACTGCGCGAGGCGTTTCTCGACGGCGTACGCCGCTGTCTCGAGGCAATGAAGGCGGCGAATGATCCCGGCGAGTGGAGCGCCGCGGCGCTACGTCTCAAGGGGCTCTCCGCCAGCTTTGGCGCCGTCCGGCTGATGGCTCTGGCATCCGAAGCGGCAACAGCACAGGCACACGACGGCGCAGTGCTGCGCCGTCTCCACCGGGCAGTGGAAAGACTTTAAGTTTCATTCATCTTGCGGCAATGTCTGAGTGTGCTAGGTATATGGCACACTCTTTTGTCGGAGACTCGACCCGTGGCGCGTACGTCCTTCCTCAGCATCGCCATTGGCCTGACGGCGCTCGCGAGCGCCAGCGCCCATGCGCAGACCGCACAGACGCCCCCTGACGACCAGACCATCACAGTCACCGGCCAGCGCGAAGTTCCCGCCCCGGTCGCGCGCAAATTTGTGACGAGCGTCACGACCACCTTCGATGGACAGGTCGCGCGCTATCACGATCCGATCTGCCCCGTCGTTGTCGGCCTGCCGGATCAATATGGCGAAATGGTCGCGAAGCGCATCCAGACGGTGGCCGCCGAAGCTGGCGCAGAGGTGCCGGGCAAGAGCAAGTGCGAGCCCAACATCATCATCATCGTCGCTGCCGACGCCGACAAATTGGTCAAGCAACTGCGCAAGCAGCTGCCCGGCATGTTCGCAGGGCTGCCGAGCAAGGAACTGCGTCGCGCGCTCCGCGATGGCCCGGTGCATGTCTGGAACACGATCGAGACGCAGAACGAAGCGGGCCAAACCGCTAAAACCGGCGGTATTGATGGCGGCATGGCCGGATCGGCGACGCTGCAGGTGAAGAGCGTTTCGATGATCAACGCCTCGACCCAGCAGGCGGTAATCCAGTCCGTAGTCGTCCTCGAGGATGACGCGTTGATCGACAAATCGATCAACCAGATCGCAGAATATATCGCGATGCGTGTGCTTGCCGGCGCCCGCCCCCCTGCAGAAGGCGGCGGGGCGGACACGATCCTTGCGCTGTTCGATCCCGCGGCCGTCGCGCCTCCGGGGCTGACTCTGGTCGATCGCTCCTATCTGGAGGGAGTCTATCGCGTCCGCGCCAACGGCCGCGGCGTTTCGCAGCGCAGCTCGATTGCCAAGCGGATTCGCGAGAATTCGCTCGAGCGCTCGGGCGCAGAGAACTAGGGCATCCGCGTCTTGCTGCCTCGCCTTTGGCAAGCCCTGTCGCTCATCGCGGCGCCGGCGATCCTTGCTGGCGCTCCGGCGCATGCCCAGGTGGTCGAGGACCGGCCGATCGTCATCACCGGCACGAAGGGCACACCCAAGCAGGAGGCGCTCCGGCAGCTTCGCCAGATAGTCACCACCGTCGACGGGCAACTCGCGCGCTTCGCCGAGCCGGTCTGCCCGCTCGTGCTGGGCCTTTCTCCGGAAAGCGGACTGGCAGTGGGGCGGCGCATCCGCGATATCGCCGCCGAAGCGGGCGCCAAGGTCGCCGAGGATCGCTGCGATCCCAATATCGTAGTCATCATCGCTGCCGACGCAGATATATTCACCAAGGTGCTCCGCAAACGCTTCCCTAAAATGTTCGCGGGCGTTCGACCAGGCGAGTTGCGCCGCTCTAAGCGCGAAGGACCGGTGCACGCCTGGAACACGGTCGAGGTTCGCAACGAGGATGGCGATTCGCTGATGGGCGGGGAGGGCGACGATCCGCCTACGCTCGAGATTCACACCGCTTCTCGCATCAGGATGCCGACGCAGCAGGTCACACTGCAATCGATCGTGGTGATTGACGATGAGGCTGCGGTCGGCAAATCGCTCACGCAGATCGCCGATTATTCCGCGATGCGCACCCTGGCGGGCGCCCGTCCGCCGCTTGCGCCGAATATGGTCGATACGATCCTGTCGCTGTTCGATGCCGGAGACGCATCTCGCCCACAGTCGCTGACTCGGCTCGACAGCAGCTTCATCAAGGCGCTTTACAGTGGCGAAGGCACTGCCACCGCGCGCCAGCGAGCCTATGCCGCGGCGAAGGAGGCCGCTGCCGAGCGCTAGCGCTTGCGGCTCAGTTCCCGCGTCGCATCGTCCAGGCCCGAGAGCGTCAGCGGATACATCCGGTCGTTCATCAGCTCGCGAATCACGCGCACCGACTGGGTATATCCCCATTGCGCCTCTGGCAGCACGTTGAGCCACACTGCTGCGGGATAAGTGTTGGTCAGCCGCTGCAGCCACACGGCGCCGGCTTCCTCGTTGAAATGCTCGACCGAGCCACCCGGATGGGTGATCTCGTAGGCGCTCATCGAAGCGTCGCCGACCAGGATCAGCTTATAGTCGTGGCCGAACTTGTGGAGCACGTCCCACATCGGGGTCCGCTCGGCGAAGCGGCGGCGATTGTCCTTCCAGACGCCCTCATAGGGGCAATTGTGGAAGTAGAAGAATTCGAGGTTCTTGAATTCGGAAGTCGCCGCCGAAAACAGCTCTTCGCAAAGCTTGACGAACGGGTCCATCGATCCGCCGACATCGAGGAACAGCAGCAACTTCACCGCATTGTGCCGCTCGGGCCGCATCCGCACATCGAGCCAGCCCTGCTTGGCTGTGCCTTCTATCGTCGCGTCGATATCCAATTCGTCGGCAGCACCTTCGCGGGCGAAGCGGCGCAGCCGGCGGAGCGCTATCTTGATGTTGCGGGTGCCCAATTCCTTCGTGCTGTCGAGGTTCTTGAACTCGCGCTGGTCCCAGACCTTGAGCGCGCGTTTGTTCCGACTTTCGCCTCCTATCCGCACGCCTTCGGGATTGTAGCCGCTATTGCCATAGGGCGAGGTGCCGCCGGTGCCGATCCATTTGTTGCCGCCCTGATGCCGCCCCTGCTGCTCGGCGAGCCGCTGCTTGAGCGTCTCCATGATTTCGTCCCACGAGCCGAGCGACTTGATTGCCGCCATTTCCTCAGGCGTCAGGAACTTCTCGGCGACTGCGCGCAGCCAGTCTTCGGGAATTTCGGCAGGGGCGACGCTGTAACTGCTCGCGACCCCCTTGAAGACCTTGGCGAAGACCTGATCGAAGCGGTCGAGCAGCCCCTCGTCCTTCACGAAGGTGGCGCGTGCGAGGAAGTAGAATGCCTCCGGCGTCCGCTCGATCACGTCGCGGTCGAGCGCCTCCAGCAGGATCAGATGCTCCTTCAGGCTCGCGGGAATGCCGGCAGCGCGCAGCTCGTCGAGGAAGGAGAAGAACATTGCCGACCATTAGGGCCGCGCAGTGCTACGCGTCCAGCCGTTCAGCGTCCATATGCGTCGATCAGCGATCCGACATAGTCCGGCTGGCGACTGGTAAGTTCGGGCGAGGGGCGGGCAGGGCGCACTGCCTTCGCGGCGGGATCTGGAGCGCCATAGATGAATCCCTCCACCGCATAGACCGAGGAGCCGAGCCCTTCGCGGTCGCGATACCAGACCTTCACTTCGCTCCAGTCGCCCTTGCGCGATACGTCGAACAACGTGACGTCGCGTTCGGCATGACCGCGCTTGCCACCCACCCGCGACCAATTGGCGTGCGTCACCAGGATAACTCGCTGTTCGACGACGCGGCTCACCACCGCGACGTGCCCGAGCGGCAACTTGGGGCTCTTGGCGAAGGCCAGCACGGCGCCGACATGCGGCCTGTGGCCGCGCTTGTAGCGGCCCTTGGCCTGATCCCACCAGGTCCAGGCATCGCCCCAGATCTGGATGCCCGAAGCCGCGCGCGCGAACGGCACGCATTCGCCGACATATTCGAGAAGAGAATTTGCGCCCGCCGGGGCAGCAACAAGCAGCGCGGCGGCTACGGCACAGGTATAAAAACGCATACCAGGGCACCCTTACGGCACCCCCCCGACCGAACCGTATCGCTAGCTGGTTTCCACTGGGTTAACTGCGTTTCGCCGTGCCCCGTGCACCCATTCGACCAGCACAAACGAGATTATCATCAGCAGATACCAGGCGCCCAGCTTGGACGGCGACACCATCTTCCACCCATGCTCCTGCCCCGGATACATCCAGGCACGCGAGAAGGTCCCGAGATTCTCGGCAAACCAGATGAAGATCGCCACCAGCAACCAGCCAAGCAACAACGGCATCTGCCGCTCTTCACGCCACACCGTGAAGCAAGTGAAGGTGCGCCAGAACAGCAGCCCAGTTACCACGAACAGCGCCAGCCGAATGTCGGGCAGCCAATGGTGCGCGAAGAAATTTATGTAGATCGCTGCTGCCAGCACCCATGTCGCCCAGCGCGGCGGATAACCCGGAAAGCGGAAATCGAAGATCCGCCAGACGCGGGCGATCTAGCTCCCGACCGCGCCATACATGAAGCCGGTGAACAGCGGCACGCCGCCGATCCGAAGCAAGCTCGGCTCGGGGTACAGCCAAGATCCGTGCGCTGTCTTGAACAGCTCCATCACCGTACCGACGACGTGGAATGCAAAGATCACCTTCGCCTCTTCAACGCTCTCGAGCCGGAAGGCGAGCATCGCCGCCTGGATCGCCACTGCGCCGAGGACGAGGAAGTCGTAACGGGCAAGCGCGGCGTGCGCCGGGTAGAAAAAATGCGTCGCGAGCAGCAGCGCCAGCATCAACGCCCCGAACAGGCAAGCCCAGCCTTGCTTGAATCCGAACAGCAGGAACTCGTAAATCCAGGCGCGCCAGCCCGGACGCGGCGCAAAAGCCTCCAGCCGCGCCCGGACCCGGGCAAAGCGCGTCGCTCCAGCGAAGCTCTTTATTTGATAGGCTCCGGCTGGCGGGCGCTGTGGGGCAGGGTCGGATCGAGGCACGCCCAGTCCGGCGCGCTGTCGGTCCAGATGACTGCGGTCGGCCGAACCAGGTTCGGATCGTCGAATGCTCCTAGGCGGACGCCAATAAAGGCCGGGTCGCGCGCCGGCCCGGTGAACAACGCAGTGCCGCAGTTCGGGCAAAAGCCGCGCCGGGACAGATTGCCACTATCGGCTACGCTCTCGTACCAGCTGACTTCGCCGGTAAATTCGACTTGCTCGATCCGATAGAGCGCATTGGTCGTGCCGCTGCCCCCGCCCCAATATTGACAATCGCGGCACCAGCAGGTCCGTGCGCGTACCGGCTCCCCTTCGATCGCGATGCGGACGGCGCCGCACAGGCAGCCCGCACCGATCGTCATTTGCCTTGCTGCCGCCGCGCCATGAACGCCAGCCGCTCGAACAGCATCACGTCCTGCTCGTTCTTGAGCAATGCGCCATGCAGCGGCGGGATCGCCTTGGTTGGGTCGCGGTTCTGGAGCACGTCGAGCGGCATTTCCTCGTGGAGCAGCAGCTTGAGCCAATCGAGCAATTCGCTGGTCGAAGGCTTCTTCTTGAGCCCCGGCACTTCGCGAATGTCGTAGAAGATATCCATCGCCTTCGAGACCAGGATTTTCTGGATGCCGGGGAAATGGACATCGACGATTGCCTGCATCGTCTCGCGATCAGGGAACTTGATATAGTGGAAGAAGCAGCGGCGCAGGAACGCGTCGGGCAGCTCCTTCTCGTTGTTCGACGTGATCACCACGATCGGGCGCTCGACGGCCTTAACGGTCTCCCGGGTCTCGTAGACATGGAATTCCATGCGATCGAGCTCCTGGAGCAAATCGTTCGGGAACTCGATATCGGCCTTGTCGATCTCGTCGATCAGCAACACGGGAACCTCGGGAGCGGTGAACGCCTCCCAAAGCTTCCCCTTGCGGATATAATTGCCGATGTCGTGGACGCGCTCGTCGCCAAGCTGGCCGTCGCGCAAACGGGCGACGGCGTCATATTCGTATAGGCCCTGCTGCGCCTTAGTCGTCGATTTGACGTTCCACTCGATCAGCGGTGCACCGACTGCCTTGGCGATCTCATAGGCCAATACGGTCTTGCCGGTGCCGGGCTCGCCCTTGACCAGCAAGGGGCGGCGGAGAGTGACGGCCGCATTGACCGCGACCTTCAGGTCTTCGGTGGCGACATAGCTTTGGGTGCCTTGGAAACGCATGGATCCCGGATAGAGGGGTCAGGTTGCTGGATGCAACCCTTAGTGCCGGTCGCGGGCGCTCGCGCGCGCTTCGAGCAAGTCCCACAGTCCGCGATGCTGCGCGAACAATTGCTGCGCGCCAAACAGCATGGCACGCTCCACCGGCGCCTGGCGGACCAGCGCGTCGACCACCGTCACCGTCTCCTCCATCGCCGGTAGCGCGGACGGGGGCGGGGTGAGCCCCAGTCGCTTGGCTGCGGCATCGATAACGGTGCGGATTTCAATCCAATCGATTGCCAATGCCACCGCTGCGCCCGCTGCGCATCCGGTGCGGTCTGAGCGAGCCAGCATTTCCAGCGCATGGCGCTGCGCCGCCGCAGCAGCCTCCGATTCGGCATGCCCCGGCGTGCTCGGAAGCGGTCCTGCCGCCGCCACCAGCCGCACCAGGAATGCGCGCTCGTTCGCAAAGGCCTCGGCCGCCGCCTCGATCCAGCCCTGCTCGGCGCCCGCCACGGCATGAGCGCCGGCATGATCGATCACGCCCGGATGGCGCCCGTGTAGGATGCACAGATAATGCGCGGCATCGGCCAGATCGCGTACCGGCTCGGCATTGGCGCGCAGCCGAAGGAAATAGGGATGATTGTGGCTGCCGTCGGCGGCGACGAGCGCGCCCATGCCGCCCCATCCGCCGCGCAGTCGTGCAACTTGTGCTGAATCGAACGGCATACGCCCCCAAGAACCTACGGGACCGGCGACATGCCGGAAAAGAGATGATGCCAGAAGGAATATAGCAAAGCGCGTAAAGACGTGGTTTCGCTGCCGTTTACTGTGCCGCAACACAGTGTGCCGGGATGGGATTCAGCGCCGGCGCTCCAGCGTCGGACCAAAGCGGACTATCGTGGACCGGTCGGAGCCGGATCAGCCTGCCCGAGCACCTCTTCCGGGGGACGCTGCGTAATCTGGACGGTAAAGCGCAGGCGGCGCCCCTCCCGCAGAATTTCGAAAATCCCGGAGCTGCCCGGCGATTTCTGGGCGACCAATGCCGTCAGCGTTTGGTTGTCGTTGACGGGCAACTTGTCGACGCTGAGGACCACATCCCCGGCGCGGATGCCTGCCAGGTCCGCGGGTCCCTCCGGCGCGACGCGAGCGATCAGATCGCCCAAGCCTTCGGGCACGCCCAGGGCGCTCGCAATGTCTGCGTTCATGGGTGCCAGGCTCACGCCGATATAGCCGCGCGGAGGTTGTGGCTTGGCGGCCTCATCGCGAAGCGCAGCGGCGAAATTGCAGGAAACAGCCCGGCTTGTCGTGGCGCAGATGCCCTGGAAAAGCGCATAGGCATCCTTCACATTGGCAGCGGTCCCTATGCCTCGATAGATTGCATTGGCCCATTCCTCGCAAGCTTCGTCGTTCTTCAGCTCGCAGCCCCGGTCGGCATAGTAATAGCCTTTTCTGCCATTCTTGCTGTCGTCATAGGAGCGAAGGTAGAGCTTCGCCAATGCGAGGCAAAAGTCGCCCTTTCCCGCTTCGCATTCGGCGACTGCTTTCTGGATTTCGGAGGCGGACTGGGCATGGGAGGGCGTGGCACCCAGCCCGGCGATGAGCGAAATCGTCAGCGCGACTGCCTTCAGAAACTTCATTCGCTCGCCCCATGTCCATGTCCGTGCCCACTGATCGAGCATCTGCGCGGATTGGCAGGCTAGCATGAAAGGCGGCTGCGTTAAGCGCTGCTTTCCTGGAGAGATTGCTTATCAAAGGCTCACAACGTGCTCATGCCAATCGTGAGAGCGTGGGGCAGGATGATGCCTCACGCTAATCGGGGAAGCACCATGACGGACAAAGCAGGGCGCAGGACATATTGGATCGCCGTGGCGGCAGCCATATTCGTGTCACTGTTCCAGATGTGGATCAATCTCGCAGTCGGCATCGTCGGGAACGAAGACAATCCCTCGAACCAAGGCTTTTTCGGAGTTGTGGTGACGGCGATCGCCTGCGCGTTTGTCGCGCGAGGTCGGGCCGGAGAGATGGCGCGGGCGATGCTCGCGGTTGCGGGTGTGCAGGCGTTCCTGGCGCTGATGCTCGCCATCGCGCCTTCCAACGCGCGCGACGTGCAGCCGATCATCGTGCTCAGCAGCGCGTTCGTAACGGTGTGGCTGATCTCCGCGGCGCTGTTCTGGCGGAGCGCGCGATCTTCTTGATCCCCCTCCCGCATGCGGGAGGGGAGAAGGCCGTTACTGATCCAGGAACGAGCGCATTTTCCGGCTGCGCGACGGATGCTTGAGCTTCCGCAGCGCCTTGGCCTCGATCTGGCGGATACGCTCGCGGGTGACGCTGAACTGCTGGCCGACCTCTTCCAGCGTGTGATCGGTGTTCATCCCGATGCCGAAGCGCATGCGCAGCACGCGCTCCTCGCGCGGGGTGAGCGAGGCGAGGACGCGGGTGACCGTTTCCTTGAGGTTCGCCTGGATCGCCGCATCGACCGGGATCACTGCGTTCTTGTCCTCGATAAAGTCACCGAGATGCGAATCCTCCTCGTCGCCGATCGGCGTTTCGAGAGAGATCGGCTCCTTAGCGATCTTCATCACCTTGCGGACCTTTTCGAGCGGCATACTCAGGCGCTCGGCCATTTCCTCGGGCGTGGGCTCGCGGCCCTGCTCGTGGAGGAACTGGCGGCTGGTCCGCACCAGCTTGTTGATCGTCTCGATCATATGGACCGGGATGCGGATCGTGCGGGCCTGGTCGGCGATTGAGCGGGTGATCGCCTGACGGATCCACCACGTCGCGTAAGTGCTGAACTTGTAGCCGCGGCGATATTCGAACTTATCGACGGCCTTCATCAGGCCGATATTGCCCTCCTGGATGAGATCTAGGAACTGCAGCCCGCGGTTCGTGTATTTCTTGGCGATCGAAATCACGAGGCGGAGGTTAGCCTCGACCATTTCCTTCTTGGCAATGCGCGCCTCGCGCTCGCCTTTCTGGACCATGTTGACGATGCGGCGGAACTCGCCAAGCGCCATGCCGGTCGCCTGGCTGATCTCGCTGATCTCGATACGGATGCGATCGACCGCGGCACCTTCGTTCTCGGCGAACGCGGCCCATTTCTTGTCGAGCTTCTGAACCGTCGCGATGAAGCTCTCGTCGAGCTCGTGATCGACATAGCGGTCGAGGAAGTCCTTGCGCGGCACCTTATGGCGCTCGGCGAGGCGCAACATCTGGCCGCCCAGCGCCGTCAGACGCCGGTTGAAGCTGTAAAGCTGATCGACCAGATATTCGATCTTGGCATTGTGGAACTGAACGCTCTCGACTTCGGCCGTCAGCTCTTCGCGCAGCTTGTGGTAATTGCGCTCCTGCGCAGTCGCCAGCTCGCCGCCCGCGGCCATCGCGTCGAGGCGCGACTGCTGGACCTTGCTGAACTTCTTGTAGATCGAAGTGATGTTCGCGAACTTCTCAAGAGCTTGCGGCTTGAGCGTCTCTTCCATCTGAGCGAGGCTGAGGGTGTTGTCTTCCTCTTCGTCGTCCGAGATCCGCGGGGCGCGGCGCTCGGTCATCGAATCCTCGTCCTCCTCGTCGGCGGAGGCCTCTTCGGGCTCTTCCTCTTCCTTGAAGCTGGCGCCGGCGGTCTTTTCGCTGATCTCGCCGGAATCATCTTCCTCGGCATTCTCGACCTGCTCGGCCGAGGGGCCTTTGGACAACATGGCATCCAGATCGAGAATCTCGCGAAGCTGCATCGTGCCTTCGTTGAGCGCGTTCGACCAGCCGATGATCGCGTTGAAAGTGATCGGGCTTTCGCACAGCCCAAGGATCATCGTGTCGCGGCCGGCCTCGATGCGCTTGGCGATGGCGATTTCGCCCTCGCGGCTGAGCAGCTCCACCGCACCCATCTCGCGCAGATACATGCGCACCGGGTCGTCGGTCCGGTCGACGGTTTCCTTCTTCTTGACCGGCTCGAACGCCGAATCGTCGCTCTCGGGCGTGTCATCGGCCTCGTCGGCCTTGTCGTCCTCGGATTCGCCGTCCTCGCCGCCTTCTTCATTCTCGACGACGTTGATGCCCATGTCGTTGAGCGCGGACATGACGTCCTCGATCTGCTCCGAGGTCATCTGATCCTGCGGCAGCATTTCGTTGAGCTGGTCGACGGTGATGTATCCGCGCTTCTTGGCTCGGGCGACAAGCTTCTTGAGCGTGCCTTCGTTGAGGTCGATCAGGGGCGCGTCACCTGCTTCACCAGTCTCGGTGACGTCCGCCATGGTTGCCTTGGCCATCAAAATCCTCAAAATCAGATGGCGGCTATTTTACTAGCCGCCCTATTCGTCCAAATTCTCGTCGTCCGCAAGCATCAGATTGGCGAGCCGGGCTTCCAGCTCCTGCCTCTGACGCGAAAGCGACTGTTGCCGCGCAAACGCCTCATCCGTGGTGTCCTCGCTCAGCGCCGCGGTGGCCCGTGCCAGCGCCGCGTCGACTGCCGGCTGCGCCACCATCACGGCGATCGCCTCGTTCAAATCCTCCCGCGCCCTCGCTTCGTCCGCCGCGCCGGAGCGCGTGAACGAGAAGGGCAGGGCATCGGCTCTCAGCAAGTCGCTCGCCACCGAGTCGAACCCGGACCTGGCCAATATGGTGAGGACTTTACCCTGATCAAGTTGCCGATCCTCCAACGCGACATCGATTACTGCCTCGAACAGCTTGCCAAGCGCGCCGCTGGTCGTCCGGAGACTGCCCAGCACTTCCATGTGGCGGGCGATTTCGGCCGGATGACGGATCAATCCGGCGAGCACGGCGCGGGCTAGAATCGGATCGAGCCCGCCCGCCTGGACACCGCGGACCTTGGCCGAGGGCGGCGCTTCGGGCGGCTGCCAATTGCCACGCTTGTCGCGTTTGCCCCGGGCCGGCGCCGAACCTCGCTGCGCCTGCGGCTGGAAGGAGCGGGGACCCCGCCCGAAATGTGTATCGATCCGCCCGCGGAACTCGGCGATATATTCGGACTTCACATTGGGATCGCCGATAGTGCCCGCCAGTTCGGTCAACCGCCGCTTGAGCCCGGCGCGCTGCTCGGGCGTATCGAGCGGCTCGGCGGCGACTTCACTCTGCCACAGCCGATCGACCAGTGGCTGCGCCTTGCCCAGCAATGCCTCAAACGCCGCAGAACCCTGCGCGCGGACCAGATCGTCGGGGTCCATCCCCTCCGGCAATGTCACGAACGCCAGGCTGCGCCCCGGCTGGAGCATCGGCATCGCCCGGTGCGCGGCGCGAAGTGCGGCCTTCTGCCCCGCACTGTCGCCATCGAAACAAAGCAGAGGGATTTCGACCATGCGCCACAGTCGTTCAAGCTGGTGTTCGGTCAGCGCAGTGCCAAGTGGCGCGACTGCCTCCCCGAACCCCGCCTGCGCCAGCGCGATCACGTCCATATAGCCCTCGACTGCGATGATCCGCCCGGACTTGCGCGCCGCGGCCTGGGCGCGGTCGAGATTGTAGAGCGTGCGGCCCTTGTCGAAGAGCGGCGTCTCGGGAGAATTCAAATATTTTGGCTCGCCATCGCCGATGATCCGCCCGCCGAATGCAATGGTCCGCCCGCGCACATCGCGGATCGGGATCATCAGTCGACCGCGGAAACGGTCGTACGGTGTCTTCTCCTCGACTGCGATCAGCAGCCCGGCCTCGACCAGCATCGGATCGCCATATGCCTTGAGCGCGTCCTTCAATTTCCCCCGCGAATCGGGCGCAAACCCCATTCCGAACGAGCGCGCGACCTCCTCGCTCACCCCGCGCTTCTTGAGCACAGCCCGCGCCTCCGCGCCCTCGATCCCCTGCAGCCGCTCGGAAAACCAGCGCGCGGCGTCTTCCATCGCCTCGTGCAGCCCCTTGGCGCGCTCGGCCTTTTCGGCCGAACGCCGGTCCTGCTCGGGCATCTCCAGCCCCGCCGCCTGTGCGAGTTCCTTGACCGCATCGATGAACGGCAGCCCGCGCTGCTCGGTCATCCAGCGGATGGCGTCGCCATGCGCCGAGCAGCCGAAGCAGTGATAAAAGCCCTTGTCGTCATTGACGTAGAAGCTCGGGCTTTTCTCGTTGTGGAACGGGCAGCAGGCGCGGAACTCCCGCCCCGCCTTTTGCAGCTTCACCGATTTGGCGATGAGGCTGGACAGGTGGGTCCGCGCGCGGAGCTCGTCGAGGAATTGCGGCGTGAGGCTCAAAACTCCCCTCCCGCTTGCGGGAGGGGTTGGGGGTGGGTTTTTGCAATCAGTGAGGCCCTGATTGCGAGCACGACGCCTTCCAGATTGCCCATCACATCCGAATTCGAGAAGCGGATCGTTCGGATGCCCTGCGATCGGATGAAATGCTCGCGACGTTGGTCGTACTCGGCAGATTCGGCATGGCTATCGCCGTCCAACTCGATCGCCAGTTGCTCCGTGCGGCACAAGAAATCGCAGATATAGGGCCCGACCGGCATCTGGCGACTAAACTTGAAGCCGAGTTGCGATCCGCTCAGTGCGCGCCACAGCAAACGCTCAGCAGGCGTCGCATCCCTGCGCAGTTGTTGCGCGCGCACCGTCGGCCGGCGGACACCCTCGACAGTGCCCACCCCCGACCCCTCCCGCAAGCGGGAGGGGAGGCTCACGAAAGCGCCGCCTTCACCGCAGCACTTGCCTTGCTCATGTCCAGCTCCGTCGCATGCCGCGCCTTCAGCTCCGCCATCACGCGCCCCATGTCCTTCATGCCGCTTGCGCCCAGCTCGCCCTTGATCGCCTCGACTGCCGCGGCGGTCTCGTCCGCGGTCATCTGCGTCGGCAGGAAGCGCTCGATCACCGCCACTTCCGCGGCCTCGGCATCGGCAAGCTCCTGCCGTCCGCCCTTCACATACATGTCGATCGATTCGCGGCGCTGCTTGACCATCTTCTGAAGCACCTCGACCACGAGCGCGTCGTCGCTCTCCGGAGCCTTCCCCGTCCGCGCTTCGATGTCGCGGTTCTTGATGGCGCTCTGGATCAGCGTGATCGCGCCGCGCGCTGCCTTGTCGCCGGCCTTCATCGCCACGATCTGCGCGGCCTTGATATCGTCTCTGATCATTTTATCTCTCGATGAATCGGGGTTGCCCCCCGAATAGACCGGCCAAGCGGTTGACGCCACCGGGCAGGGGGTTTAGCGCCCGCCGCTTAGCGACATCGCCAGTTTTCAATGGAGCGCCACTCACCCATGGCCGACGCCAATCCCATGCCCATGCCCGCAGGAGCGACCGGCGTTCTGGTCCTCGCCAGTGGCGATGTGGTGTGGGGCCGCGGCTTCGGCGCGGAAGGCCAGGCGGTCGGCGAAGTCTGCTTCCACACCGCGATGACCGGCTATCAGGAAATCATGACCGACCCGAGCTTTGCGGGCCAGATCATCAACTTCACTTTCCCCCATATCGGCAATGTCGGCGCCAATCCGGACGATGTGGAGGCCGACGAACCCCACGCCCTCGGCATGATCGTCCGCGAAGACGTGACTGAGCCCAGCAATTTCCGCAGCAACCAGCACCTCGATGCCTGGATGAAGGCGCACGCCCGCATCGGCCTTTCCGGCATCGACACCCGCGCACTCACCCGCCGCATCCGCGGGGCCGGTGCGCCAAATGGTGTCATCGCGCATTCGGCTTCGGGCGAGTTCGACATTCCGATGCTCCTCCAGATGGCCCGCGAATGGCCGGGGCTGGAGGGCATGGACCTCGCTATCACGGTCAGCACCGAGACGCATTACGGCTGGGAAGGCGGCGTCTGGCGGCTTGGGTTTGGCTATGAAGGCGCAGAGCCGAAGGATGGCCGCCCCCACGTCGTAGCCATCGATTACGGCTCCAAGAAAAACATCTTTCGCAATCTGGCGAAGGCCGGCGCGCGCGTGACGGTCCTCCCCGCCACCGCGACCTTCGAGCAGGCAATGTCCTTCGCCCCGGACGGCTTCTTCCTTTCCAACGGCCCCGGCGATCCCGCCGCGACCGCCGAATACGCCGTGCCGGTGATCCGAAGCATGCTGGAGAGCGGCAAACCGCTGTTCGGCATCTGCCTCGGCCACCAGTTGATGGCGCTCGCGGTGGGCGCGAAGACCAGCAAGATGTTCCAGGGCCATCGCGGCGCCAACCACCCGGTCAAGCGCCTCAGCGACGGCGCGGTCGAGATCACCAGCATGAACCACGGCTTCGCGGTGCTGAGCGAAACGCTCCCCGCCACCGCGCGCGAGACGCATGTGTCGCTGTTCGACGGCAGCAACGCCGGCTTCGAGCTGACCGACCGCGATGCGTTCGCGGTGCAATACCACCCCGAGGCGAGCCCGGGGCCGCAGGATAGCCTGTATCTGTTCGAGAAGTTCGTGGGGATGATGAAGGCGTGATGCTCGCAATCGCCTTGTTCGTGACCGCGATGCAGGATGGCACGCAGGCTGAAGCTTTGGCCGATTATTACGAAGCAGCCGCGGACTACACGACAGCGCTCATCGAAATTGAAGCGATGCCGACTTCGGCCGATAAAGCGGCGCTTGAGAAGGAAGGCATGGCGAAAGCGATGCGCGGTTTTCAAGCCCGAGCGGCGAAATGCGGTACGTCCTTCCTACTTCCCGACGATTTTTCAGGCGAACCGCGCCTGCAGATCGATCCCCAAGCAAATCCTGAGAGCGTACGGTGCCTCAAGCACAACGTTCCCTTTGCGACTTTCGAAGCGAAATAGATGCCCAAACGCACCGACATCTCCTCCATCCTCGTCATTGGCGCTGGCCCGATCATCATTGGCCAGGCGTGCGAGTTCGATTATTCGGGCACGCAGGCGATCAAGGCGCTCAAGGAAGAGGGCTATCGCATCGTCCTGGTCAATTCGAACCCGGCGACGATCATGACCGATCCCGAGCTGGCCGACGCCACCTATGTCGAGCCGATCACGCCCGAGATCGTAGCGAAGATCATCGAGAAGGAGCGCCCCGATGCGGTGCTGCCGACGATGGGCGGGCAGACCGCGCTCAACACTGCGTTGGCCCTCGCCAATGACGGCACTCTCGAAAAATACGGCTGCATCATGATCGGTGCCGATGCCGAGGCGATCGACAAGGCCGAAGATCGGATGAAGTTCAAGGATGCGATGACCAGGATCGGGCTCGAAAGCGCCCGTTCGGCCATCGCGCACAGCGAGGCCGAGGCACTGGAGGGGCTGGCCAAGGTCGGCCTTCCCGCGATCATCCGCCCCAGTTTCACCATGGGCGGCTCGGGCGGCGGCATCGCCTATAATCGCGAGGAATTCCTGAGCATCGTCCGCAATGGGCTCGATCTCTCGCCGACCACCGAAGTCCTGATCGAGGAATCGCTCCTCGGCTGGAAAGAATATGAGATGGAAGTCGTGCGCGATCGCAACGACAATTGCATCATCATCTGCTCGATCGAGAATGTGGATGCGATGGGCACCCACACCGGCGATTCGATAACCGTCGCGCCCGCGCTAACGCTGACCGACAAGGAATATCAGATCATGCGCAACGCCAGCATCGCGGTGCTGCGCGAGATCGGCGTGGAGACGGGCGGGTCGAACGTCCAGTTCGCGGTGAATCCCAAGGACGGGCGGCTGATCGTCATCGAGATGAACCCGCGCGTATCGCGTTCCTCGGCGCTGGCCTCGAAGGCCACTGGCTTCCCGATCGCGAAGGTCGCGGCCAAATTGGCGGTTGGCTACACTCTCGACGAGATCACCAACGACATCACCGGCGCGACCCCCGCGAGCTTCGAGCCGACGATCGATTACGTCGTCACCAAGATCCCGCGCTTCGCGTTCGAGAAGTTCAAGGGCGCGGAGGCCACGCTCGGCACCGCGATGAAGTCGGTCGGCGAGGTCATGGCGATCGGCCGCAACATCCATGAATCGATGCAGAAGGCGCTGCGCGGGCTGGAGACGGGCCTCAGCGGCTTCAACAATGTCGATCGCCTCGCCGGCGCTCCGCGCGACCAGATCGAGGCGGAGCTCACGGTGCGCTCCCCCGATCGCCTGCTGATCGCGGCGCAAGCGCTGCGCGAAGGCTTCACCGTCGCCGAAATCCACGCGCTGACCGCCTATGATCCCTGGTTCCTCGAGCGCATTGCCGAGATCATCGCGGCGGAAGAGCATGTCTGCCGCAATGGCCTGCCACAGGACGCGCAGGGCATGCGCAAGCTCAAGGCGATGGGCTTTAGCGACAAGCGCCTGGCATTCCTCGCGCTCAAGTCGCTCAACATGCGTCGTGGTTCGGAAACCATGGCCCGCAGCCACGGCCTGATCGGCGAGATCGCCAAGGCCATGACCGGCGGCGTCACCGAAACCGACGTCCGCGCGCTTCGCCACAAGCTCGGCGTCCGCCCGGTCTTCAAGCGGATCGACACCTGCGCCGCCGAGTTCGATGCCAAGACGCCGTATATGTACTCGACCTACGAAGCCGCGAGCTTCGGCGAGCCCGAGAACGAGTCCGCGCCCACCGATCGCCGCAAGATCGTAATCCTTGGCGGCGGGCCGAACCGGATCGGGCAGGGGATCGAGTTCGATTATTGCTGCTGCCACGCCTGCTTCGCGCTGGCCGATGCGGGCTATGAGACGATCATGGTCAATTGCAATCCGGAGACGGTGAGCACCGATTACGACACGTCGGACCGTCTCTATTTCGAGCCGCTGACTGCCGAAGACGTCCTCGAGATCCTCGAGATCGAGAAGTCGAACGGAGAGTTGGTCGGCGTCATCGTCCAGTTCGGCGGCCAGACCCCGCTCAATCTGGCCCAAGCTCTCGAAGATGCCGGCATCCCGATCCTTGGCACCTCGCCCGACGCGATCGATCTCGCCGAAGATCGCGAGCGCTTCGCCGATCTCATCGCCAAGCTCGGCCTCCGCCAGCCGCTCAACGGTCTCGCCCGCAGCCGCGACGAAGCCGTCGCCGCTGCCGAGCGGATCGGCTTCCCGGTGTTGATGCGTCCCAGCTATGTGCTGGGCGGCCGCGCGATGGAGATCGTCGATACGCTGCAGCAGCTCGACGATTATATCCAGACCGCGGTACAGGTTTCCGGGGATAGTCCGGTGCTTATTGATCAATATCTGCGCGATGCCGTCGAAGTCGATGTCGATGCGATCTGCGACGGGACCGATGTCGTGGTCGCGGGCGTGCTCCAGCACATCGAGGAAGCCGGGGTCCATTCGGGCGATAGCGCCTGCTCGATCCCGCCCTACAGCCTTTCGGCGGAGATCATCGCCGAGATCGAGAAGCAGACCGTCGCGCTGGCGCATGCGCTCAAGGTCGTCGGGCTGATGAACATCCAGTTCGCGGTCAAGGACGACCTGGTCTACCTCATCGAGGTAAACCCGCGCGCCAGCCGCACCGTGCCCTTCGTCGCCAAGGCGATCGGTGCGCCCGTCGCCAAGATCGCCGCGCGCGTGATGGCCGGCGAGAAGCTCGCGAACCTGCCCAAGATAGACCGCCACATCGATCATATCGCGGTCAAGGAAGCCGTTTTCCCCTTCAACAAATTCCCCGGCGTCGATCCGGTCCTGTCGCCGGAAATGAAGAGCACCGGCGAAGTGATGGGGATCGACCAGGACTTCGCCACTGCCTTTGCCAAGGCTCAGCTGGGGGCGGGGACCGTGTTGCCTGAAGCGGGTTGCCTGTTCGTCAGCATCAAGGACAGCGACAAGGCCGTGATTCTGCCGGGCGTAAGGCTGATGGCCGAGATGGGCTTCACGATCATCGCCACCACCGGCACCGCGGCCTATCTGCGCGAGAACGGACTTGTCGTTGGCGACGTTAACAAGGTCGCGCAGGGGCGTCCGCAC
This sequence comes from Sphingomonas sp. AC522, assembly GCF_979258125.1. Classification (NCBI taxonomy): domain Bacteria; kingdom Pseudomonadati; phylum Pseudomonadota; class Alphaproteobacteria; order Sphingomonadales; family Sphingomonadaceae; genus Sphingomonas; species Sphingomonas sp. AC522. Next base: position 2,435,955 of record NZ_OZ409836.1, on the reverse strand, counting down.
GTCGTCGATCGGATTGTCGACGGCGATGTCGCGATCATCTTCAACACCACCGAAGGCTGGCAGTCGCTCAAGGACTCCGCGGATATCCGCCGTTCGGCGCTTGGGCTGAAGATTCCGTACTTCACGACGGCGCAGGCCAGCGTTGCTGCGGCGCGGGCTATTCAGGCGCTTTCGGGGCAGAGCCTTGCAGTGCGTCCCTTACAGTCCTATTATTCGCACTCGCACAATTGATCTCCCCCAATCGATGTTAGTGTGCGGGCGTTTCCGGTGTGGAACGCTTGGATCTGGGGTATTGAAGGACGTGAACGATGGCGACGGTCGACAAGATGCCGATGCTCCAGGAGGGCTATGAGAAGCTCACTGCCGAGCTGCGGCGCCTGAAAATTGAGCGCCCCTTGATCGTCGATGCGATCGAGGAAGCCCGCGCGCATGGCGATCTTTCGGAAAATGCCGAATATCACGCCGCCAAGGAGCAGCAGGGCCAGAACGAAGCCACGATCTCGGACATCGAGGGCAAGCTGAGCCGCGCCCAGATCATCGATCCCAAGGAATTGTCGGGCGACAAAGTCGTGTTCGGCGCGACCGTGACGATGCTCGATGAGGACGAAAAGCCGATCAAATATCAGATCGTCGGCGAGACCGAGGCGGATGCCAGCAAGGGCCGCATCTCCTATAATTCGCCGATCGGCCGCGCGCTGATCGGCCGCAAGGTTGACGAGGAAGTCGAGGTCTCGGTTCCCGCGGGCGACCGCTATTATCTGGTGTCCAAGATCGAGTTCATCTGATGCTTGCCGGACGCCGGATCACGGCGACCGGCGCGATCGTTGCGGTCACCGTGCTGACGAGCCTGATCGTCAGCTTCACCAACTACGAACTCGACGCAGCCATCCTCGGCGGCTTCATCCCGGCGCGGGTGAGCGGCATGCTGGATTTCAGCGGTGTGGTCGCTGTGCCCGCGTTTCTGACGCCGCTCAGCTGCGCGCTACTCCATGCCGGCTTCTTTCACCTCGCGATGAATATGCTGATGCTCGCGGTTACTGGGCAGCCGACAGAAAAGGCGCTGGGTTCGTTTTCGCTCGGCGTGCTCTATGTCGTGGGCGCCTATGCCGCCGCGGCGTCGCAGTGGCTGGTCGATCCGCTGTCCCAGATGCCGATGATCGGGGCCAGCGGCGCGGCGTCGGCAGTGGTCGGCGCCTATTCGCTGCTGTTCGGCCGTTCGCGCGCCAGGGCGATCGGACCAATCCCCGCGCAGGTAGTGCATGTGATCTGGCTGGCGCTCGCCTGGACGGCGATCAACCTGCTCTCGATGTTCGCGTTCCTGGGCGCCGGCATTGCTGTCGCTGCGGCAGCGCATATCGGCGGCTTTCTCGCCGGGCTCGCTTTAGCCAAGCCGCTGCTGCTGTGGCGGTGGCGCGGGGCCTGAGCCAGGCTTCCGGGCTCAGTCTGCGATCTTGCCGGTTTCCGGATCGAGCAGGCGGTGGAGATGCACCACCACATAGCGCATTTCGGCATCGTCGACAGTGCGCTGGGCGGCGCCGCGCCAAGCCTTTTCGGCGCTGGCATAATCGGGGAAGATGCCGACCACGTCGAGCGCCGACGGATCCTTGAAATCGAGCGTCTGCGGATCGGTCACGCGGCCGCCGAAGACGAGGTGGAGCTTGCTCACGATACTCTCCCGGGATGAGATTTGCCGCAGGCCTTAGCGCCTGCGGCATCATGCTCAACCCCAAAAGCAGTCAGGCTCCGCGCGCGGCGCCCTTGGCTGCCTCGACCACGTTGCCGAACAGCGCGCCGACCTTTTCCTTGGCATTGTCGCGATTGGGGATCAGGCCCTCGATCTCGGCGCGGCCGGCCTCCTTCGCCGCTTGGATCGTCGCCGTCGCGCGGTCGGCGATCTTGGCGCCAACCGGGGCGAGCAGTTCGCGCTCCTTGTCGAGGCGGGGGAGCAGCATGCCCAGTACCACACCGACAGCAACGCCACCGGCGACCAGCGCCAGCGGATTGGTGCCGTCATCGGCTGCGGAGTTGGCGGTCGGCTTGCGTGCGGTGTTGGCAGTGGTCATTCGCAAAGTCCTTATCTGTGCGCTCAGGCGCTCTTGCTCTTCAAACCCGTATCGGCCGCGCTGGTTTCATTGCGGCCGGTGACGATGTCGCCGATCCAGCCCCGTGCCATGATCAGTCCGACCGTTCCCGCAACCGCCGCAACCGCAAACGGCCGCCGGCGCGCTGCATCGGCACCTTTGCGGGCGACCGATGCGATGCCCTGGGTGGCGCTTTCCACTGCATCCTGCGCGAGATGCGAGGGCTTGAGCCGATCCTGCACCTCGGCCAGCGTACCGAACAGGCGGGCGCGGGCGGCGGCGACTTCGTTTCTTGCAGTGGCGACGTCGGCCGGTTCGTCGGTCATGACTTGCTCCCGATCACGCGCTTGATGTGCGACCAAGCCAGCAGGCCCATGATGCCCGCGATCAGGAGAATCGCAACGACGACGATCAACGTCGCCCAGCCGGGGCCGACCAGCGGGGAGAGGGTGAGGATCAAGCCGACGATAAGCGCTATCGCCGCGGCATTGGCTAGAACCAGGGCAACGGCGCCCATCCACAGCCCGGCGGTGGCATCGCCAAGCTTGGAGCGGACGAGCGTACGATAATAGCCGATCTCGGCGCGGGCATAGCCTTTGCCGTCGTCGACCAGACGGCCGAACAGCTCGCCCAGGCCTTCTTCGTCAGGTTGATCCGGTAAGCCCACCCCCCTGTATCCTCACGCCTTGGGAGCGGGATCAGCCGCAGTCGCATCGGCAGCGTCGCCGGCGGCATCCAGCCCGGACTTCAGCAAGCGAGCGATGACGAAGCCGACCGCAGCAGCAGCGCCGACCGCGATGACGGGGCTCTTGCGCACCAGTTCGGTGGCGTCGCTGATCAAATCATCGACTTCCTTGTTGCGCAGTCCCTCGGCGAAGCTGGAGATGCCGTTCGCGGCCGTGCGTGCATATTGGCCATATTGCTCGCCGAGACGCGCATCGACATCGAGCGCCGCGCCTTCGAACAGCTTGGCGACTTCATCGAGCGCGCCGGTCGCGCGATCTTTGCCTTCGCCGGCAAACTCGCGTGCGCGATCGGCGGCCTGGGTGCCGAACTTGCCTGCGGCATCGCGAATCGTATCGGCAGCGCCGCGCTTGGGTGCTTCTTCCCCGCCAAGATTGGCCTCGGGCTGGAAATTCACATCGGCAGCGCCGGTTTCGCTCTCGAGCTTCGGATCGGCATCGAACGTCACGTCGGGGGTATTTTTATCAGCCATTGCTTTGAGCCTCCATGTCTTGCGCGAACAACAACGACCGCGTTTGCGAGTTCCATCCAGAGCCGTTAGAGGCGCGCCCAAGCCTTCTCGGACATACGTAGGGAGACCGTTACGTGACCGCAATCATCGACATCCACGCCCGCCAGATTCTTGACAGTCGGGGCAACCCCACGGTTGAAGTGGACGTGGTGCTCGAAGATGGCAGTTCGGGGCGCGCCGCGGTGCCTTCGGGCGCTTCGACGGGCGCGCATGAGGCAGTCGAGAAGCGCGACGGCGACAAGAGTCGCTGGCTCGGAAAAGGCGTCGAGGCCGCGGTCGATGCAGTGAACACTGAGATCGCCGAGGAGGTGCTCGGTCTGGACGCCGAGGACCAGGCAGATCTCGACCATGCGATGATCGAACTGGACGGCACCGAGAATAAGGGCCGGCTGGGCGCCAACGCGATTCTGGGCGTGAGCCTGGCTGCGGCGAAGGCCGCGGCGGAGGCGAGCGGCCTGCCGCTCTATCGCTATGTCGGCGGCGTCAATGCGCATGTGCTGCCGGTGCCGATGATGAACATCATCAACGGCGGCGAGCACGCCGACAATCCGATCGACTTCCAGGAATTCATGATCGTGCCGGTGGGCGCCGAGAACATCGTCGAGGCGGTGCGCTGCGGTTCTGAAATTTTCCACACGCTCAAGAAGAAGCTGCACGAAAAGGGCTTGGCGACCGGCGTGGGCGACGAAGGCGGCTTCGCGCCCAATCTCAGCTCGACCACCGATGCGCTCGATTTCATCATGAGCAGCATCGAGGCGGCGGGCTACAAGCCCGGCGACGACGTCATGCTCGCGCTCGATTGCGCGGCGACCGAATATTATCGCGATGGCGCATACAAGATGGTCGGGGAGGGGCAGACCTTCTCGTCGCTCGAAAATGTCGATTTCCTCGCTGGGCTGTGCGCGAAATATCCGATCTTTTCGATCGAGGACGGCATGGCCGAAGACGATTGGGAGGGCTGGCAGGCACTGACCGACAGACTGGGCGCGAAGATCCAGCTGGTCGGCGACGATCTGTTCGTGACCAATCCAAAGCGCCTCAAGCGCGGCATCGACAGCGGCACCGCCAATTCGCTGCTGGTGAAGGTCAACCAGATCGGCACGCTGACCGAGACGCTGGAAGCGGTATCGCTGGCGCAGCGCTCGTCCTATACGGCGGTGATGTCGCACCGCTCGGGCGAGACCGAGGACGCGACCATTGCCGACCTCGCGGTCGCGACCAATTGCGGGCAGATCAAGACGGGCTCGCTGGCCCGCTCGGACCGGCTGGCAAAGTACAATCAGCTGATCCGCATCGAAGAGCAGCTGGGCGATGCCGCCCGCTACGCCGGGCGCAGCGTGCTGAAGGCGTGAGCTGATTTCCTCCCTCGCGAAGTGGGGGAGGGGGACGAGGAAGTGGTGGAGAGGGGTATATCCGCGATCAATGCGCTTGCGGATCGACCCCCTCCGTCATGCTGCGCATGCCACCTCCCCCCGTTTGCGAGGGAGGAATTCGAGTTCCGCAACACTACGGCCTTGCCTAACGCGCGTGGTTAAGCAAGAATCACCGAATGTCGCGTACCGCTTCCCCGATCCAGACCCTGCTCCGCCGTGCGGGCGTTCCCGCCGCTGCGCTGATTGCCATCGGCTTTTTCGGCTACAATGCCGCGCTGGGTCCCACCGGCGTCGTAGCGGCGAAGGAATTCAAGGCTGAGCTTGAGCAGAAGCAGGTCGAGTTCGCCGCGCTGCAGAAGCGCCGGGCAGAGCTCAAGAACAAGGTCGATCTGCTCGATCCGAAGCGCGGTGCCGATCCGGATCTGGTCGATGAGATGGCACGCAAGCAGCTGAACGTCGTCCGTCCAGACGAAGTGATCATCCCGCTCAAGAAATAATATCCGGAGAAACGGTATGAAGGTGTTTCTCGCCATTCTCGCGGCCTGCATGGCGGCGATCCCGGCCCAGGCCGACGATCCGGATTTCCGCGGCCGCAACGGCGCCTATACGGTCTCCTTCTCCGATATCGAACGGAACGCTGATACGAGCTGGAAGGGCGCTGCGGTGACCTTCAAGGGCCCGAACGGCTATATCCAGTATTTTGATGCGATCTTCGACGGAACCGATCACGGCTCGATCGCTGTCGAAGGCGACCCATGCACCATCCGGATCGAGACCGTGGCCGATGCGCATGGCAACGATGCCGGCTGGGCCGTCACCGTCAAGCCCGGCGATCAGGAGGGGGAAGGCTGCGATGTGCTCCCCAAGGGCCTGCCTGGGACGTACAATACTTTCTGACACCGGCCGGCACTGAACGCCTTGGTTCTCCGCGCGTTGACGTTGCGTCGGGCGTAACAACAGTCCTATAGGCCCGGCTCTGACCTCCCCGGGATAGGATTTCCTCATCGTGGCAAAAGCGCCGGCGAAGAATCAAGTGATCGAACCCCCCAAGAGCAACCGCGAGCGCCCGAACGAGCCGCAGCGGTACCAGGCTTCCAAGGAGGAGCTGCTCGAATTCTACAAGCAGATGCTGCTGATCCGCCGCTTCGAGGAGAAGGCCGGCCAGCTTTACGGCCTCGGCTTCATCGGCGGCTTCTGCCACCTCTATATCGGCCAGGAAGCCGTCGCGGTCGGTCTCCAGTCGGGTCTCGACGGCGACAAGGATTCGGTGATCACCGGCTATCGCGATCACGGCCACATGCTGGCGTACGGCATCGATCCCAAGGTGATCATGGCCGAACTGACCGGGCGCGGCGCAGGCATCAGCCGCGGCAAGGGCGGCTCGATGCACATGTTCTCGACCGAGAAGAAGTTTTACGGCGGCCATGGCATTGTCGGCGCGCAGGTCTCGCTCGGTACGGGCCTCGCCTTCGCGCACAAGTATCGCGAGGATGGCGGCGTCGCGATGGCCTATTTCGGCGACGGCGCGTCGAACCAGGGTCAGGTCTATGAATTGTTCAACATGGCCGAGCTGTGGAAGCTGCCGATCATCTATGTGATCGAAAACAACCAATACGCCATGGGCACCAGCGTCAATCGCTCGTCGGCCGAGGACCAGCTCTACAAGCGCGGCGAAAGCTTCCGCATTCCCGGCATCCAGGTCGATGGCATGGACGTGCTGGCGTGCCGTGGTGCGGCTGAGGAAGCGCTGGCGTGGGTCCGCGCGGGCAAGGGCCCGATCATCCTCGAGATGAAGACCTATCGCTATCGCGGCCATTCCATGTCCGATCCCGCCAAGTACCGCTCGCGCGAAGAGGTCCAATCGGTTCGCGACAAGTCCGACCCGATCGAGGCGGTCAAGCGCGAGCTCGAGACGCTCGGCGTCACTGAGGCCGACCTCAAGCCGCTCGAGCAGGAAATCCGCAAGATCGTGAACGATTTCGCCGATTTCGCGGAATCCACGCCGGAGCCCGATCCGGCCGAATTGTATACCGACGTGCTGGTGGAGTTGTACTGAGATGGCGATCGAACTGAAGATGCCGGCGCTGTCGCCCACGATGGAAGAGGGCACGCTCGCCAAATGGCTCGTCAAGGAAGGCGATGTCGTAAAGTCGGGTGACATCCTGGCGGAGATCGAGACCGACAAGGCGACGATGGAATTTGAAGCCGTAGACGAAGGCACGATCGCGTCGATCGTGATCGCCGAAGGTACCGACAATGTGAAGGTCGGCACCGTGATCGCGACGATTGCCGGGGAAGGGGAGGACACGCCCTCGCCCGCCCCCGCACCCGCTGCCGAAGCGCCCGCGCAGGAGCAGAAGGCCGCCGAATTGGAGACTGCCGAAGCGCCCAAGAAGGCCGATAGCGGCACTAAGCAGCTCGCTTCGGACAAAGCCGCAACGATTTCCGATCCCGCGATCCCCGAAGGCACCGAGATGGTTAAGACGACCGTCCGCGAGGCGCTTCGCGACGCGATGGCCGAGGAAATGCGCACCGACGACCGCATCTTCGTGATGGGCGAGGAAGTCGCCGAATATCAGGGCGCGTACAAGGTGACCCAGGGCCTGCTCGAGGAGTTCGGCGCCAAGCGCGTCATTGATACCCCGATCACCGAATATGGCTTTGCCGGCATCGGCACCGGCGCGGCGATGGGTGGCCTCCGCCCGATCGTCGAGTTCATGACCTTCAATTTCGCGATGCAGGCGATCGATCACATCGTGAACTCCGCTGCCAAGACCAATTACATGTCCGGCGGCCAGATGCGCTGTCCGATCGTGTTTCGCGGTCCGAACGGCGCAGCAAGCCGCGTCGGCGCGCAGCACTCGCAGAACTACGCGCCTTGGTATGCCAGCGTCCCCGGCCTGATCGTGATCGCGCCCTACGACGCGGCGGATGCCAAGGGGCTGCTGAAAGCCGCGATCCGCACCGAAGACCCCGTCGTCTTCCTCGAGAATGAGCTGATGTACGGCCGTACGTTCGACGTGCCCAAGCTCGACGATCATGTGCTGCCGATCGGCAAGGCGCGGATCGTGCGCGAAGGCAAGGACGTGACGCTGGTCAGCTATTCGATCGGCGTGGGCGTCGCGCTCGAAGCCGCTGAAAAGCTCGCGGGCGAGGGCGTGGACTGCGAAGTCATCGACCTGCGCACGCTGCGTCCGCTCGACACGGCGACGGTGCTGGAGAGCCTTAAGAAGACCAACCGCATGGTAGTGGTCGAGGAAGGCTGGCCGACCTGCTCGATCGCCAGCGAAATCACCGCCGTGGTGATGGAGCAGGGTTTCGACGATCTCGACGCCCCTGTGCTCCGAGTCGCTAATGAGGACGTGCCCCTGCCTTATGCCGCAAACCTGGAGAAGCTGGCGCTGATCACTGCGGACAAGGTTGTCGCCGCAGTCAAGAAGGTCACCTACCGCTAGGCCCGGGAACAACCCATGTCGGTCGGTAGTTTCGCCTCGGCAACAACATGGGAGTGATCAACATGGCCGACGAAAAGGTAACTGTGGTCGATGCCGGCGGGCGCGGCGGTGGCGGCACTGCGGTAGCGGTGATTGTCGGGATCGTAGCGATCCTGGCCATCCTCTACGTCCTGTTCGGCACCAATTTGCTGAACGGCGGCACGCAGAAGATCGACGCGGACGTCAAGATCGACACGCCAAGCAAGTAAAAACCAGGGGGCGGTCCGGAAGCGGGCCGCCCTTCGCTTGTCAGCAGCTGGATGCAGTCACCCCAGTGACGGGGTAGACACCGTTGGTGCCGCCAACGGTATCGCGGCGATCGCGGACCATCATCGAAGCGATTTCGACCATGCTCGTGTCCGGCGACAGCGAGCTCTTTATCAGCGGCTTATACTCGTAATAGACTTCCACGAACATGACGGTGCCGTTCGCCGTGGCTGCGACTTCACGTCCCGAGGGGCCGATGCCGGTGACGTTCGTCTTGTTCGCGACCGTTCCATAGGTCGAGGTCCGGGTCGTCCTGTCGCCGAAGCAGCGCTGCCAGCGAATGCGCGAGTTGGCGGTATTGACCGTCGATGGCTCGACACTCGAGAGAAAGACGCGGCCATTGGTCTTCAGGTCGAGCTCGCCCGATTGAAGCTGCGCGCCGGTGAACAGGTCGTTGATATCCGCCTCGGTGATCGTCTTGGCCTGGAGCTGGCTGCCCGATCCGATCCGTGCGGCATTGTCGGCCAGGTGCAGCGCGATCTGGCTGATGCGCATCTTGGTGATGATGTAATTGGTGATCTCCGCGCCGGTCAGCCCCATCGTCAGGAGGATCGGCAGCGTGAAGGCGAATTCGAGCAGCGCCGCACCGCTCTTGTCGCGGCGAAGCATGCGCAATCGGGAAATGGCGGCCGCGATGCGCGTCATGTGCAATTCCGCACCTGCATCGCGGCATAGCTCGCCTGATCGCCATAAGGCTGGTTGCGCAGCACGGTGGAGCCGGTGATCTTGGTGGTCTGCGATCCGCCGATAAAGCGGTAGATCGGGAAGAAGCGCGGATAGCTTACGGTCACCGTGTAGAACACGGCGTCCTTGGCGCCGCCCTGGCCCGCATTGCCGCCGTCGCGGTCCCACACGCCATTGCGATTGGCATCCTCATATTGCTCGCCATTGTCGCAAATCCCGTTGCGAAAGACGCCGGACGCGGAATCGGTAAAGGTCTCGGCGCGTGCGGCGGCGGCGGTCGAAAAGGTGCGGTAATAGCGCCGCGAGATCGTGACCTCGCCATTGTTCGCGACAGCGGCGACCTGCGCCTTGACCTTGTTGTCGAGCGTGGTCTGAGCGTTGGCGGCCGTGCTGTCTTCCAGGGTCGAATTGCGTGCCACCTTCTGGACGATGCCCTGGAGCACGCCGCGCATGTAAAGCGAATGCGCCACGTCGAATGCGCCCAGCAGAACCATGCCCATCACGGGCGCGACGATCGCGAATTCGACGATCGTGGCGCCCCGCTCGTCGCGGCGCAGGCGGCGGAGGAAATGGCGCGCGATCACCGGGTGAGCCTCAGCTGCGAGATCTGGTCGGCAATCGACTTGAACGTCGATTGGAGGTCGGCCGAGTTGAGCGCGCTGAAATAGCGGCCCGATGTCGCGCAATTGGTCAGGCGCGTCTCGGTGTCGGTGCTCACCGCCCCGAAGGAGATCACCCACAACGTATAAGCCGCGCGGCCATTGTACGTCGTGTTCTTGATCTTCTGGCACAGCGCCGCGAACCGGAGATCCACTTGCGTGTCGAGATCGGCCTGCGTCGTCGAATTGGTCTGCCGCTTGTCGAACCAAGGCACACCATAGGCATTATAGTCGTTCGCCGAGGTGTTGGTGTCACCGTCGGTCATGAAGATGATGTGGCGCTCGATCTCGCCGCCCTGATCGGTGAAGTCGTTCTCGCTGGCGAACAGGCCGGTGGGCGATGCCAGGCGGGCACCCCAGAGCAAGCCGATATCGTGATAGGTGTTTCCCGATGGCGACAGGCTGTCGACATAGGAATCGAAGCCGGTCGCGCTCGGCCAGGTCTGGAGCTTCTTCGCCTCAGTCGGGCAATAGGCGTTCGAGGTGTTGCGATAATTGGTCGAAGTGTTGTTGACCGCCGCTGTGTTCCAATTGCCCGTGCCGTTGCTGGTCTGCTGGCGCGTATAGAGCGCGTCCGGCAGAGATGGCCCCCATTTGGTCGTGTTGTCGGTGGTCGGAACCGAATCGAAATCCAGATCCTTGGCGCCGGCTGGGATGGGCGCAAAGTTCGTCGCCTGTACGGTCTGCCGCTCTTCGATGCAGCCTGCCCAAGTCAGGGTCTTGTTATTGCCGCCATCGCCGATAGGCAGTTCGAAATCGTCTTTCCAGTTCGTCCCGTCCTTCAGCCCGCTGACGTCCAGGCTAAGGCGATCATATTTCCAAAAGGCCGTGGTCGCGCCGGTCGTCGTCGAGCCCCAGGTCTGGACGCTGTAAGAGCAATAGCCGAAGAGTGACCCGGTTACGGTATACTTGTACATCGCGTTGCTGGTAGGAACGTTCGAGCAAGCGACGATACCGCCATTGACCGGAGCACCCCAACCATTGGTCGTGCCGCCCGGCCCGCCGGAGACGAGCTGGCGCGTCTGATAAAACCAATTGTCCGCCATCCACTCCGGTTTGAGCAGGCGGCCGACATTGACGTTGGTGGCATAGGGCACGAAGCCGAAGCGGATCTGCACCTGGTTGCCGGTGCCGCCGCTCGGCGTGCCGGTCGTGCAGGTCGCAGTCGTATCGAGCCGCGCGACGATCTCGTAGAAGCACTTCACTGCAACCTTGAGGCCGTCAATCTTGCGAACGCCGGCGCCGTCATAGTCGTTCATCGATCCCGTGGTATCGAGGACGAACATCACATCGGTGTTGGGCAGGCGCATGTCGGCATCGCACGCCACGGTCAGAGTCTCGGTGGTGCGGCCGAAAACGCGCATCAGCGTCATCGGCAGGATGGCGGATGCAGTCCCGCTGACCTTGCCGGAATTCTCGGTGAAGGTGCGCGTCACGCCGGTAGCGCCATAAGCGGCACTGTTATAATTGCCGTCGAAGAATTTCTCTGCCGATGCCCGGGCGGAATAATTGTTGAAGCTCCAGGTGCCGCCGCCCATCGCCTTGCGGCCGGCAAGCGCGCCGGCATCGCATGCGTGTTGCAGGCGCGTCTTGACGATGTACATGCGGCTGATGTCCACGCCGCCGCCGACCATGCCCGCCAGAGGGATCAGCGCCATCGCCATCATCGCGAGCGTGTTGGCGCGCGCGTCACGGATCAGCGAGCCCAGAAACGAGCGTCCTTTCCCCAAGCTGCGCTCCTCCGTTTCGCCCATTCTAATCGCCCCGGTCCCCCAACTACGCGCCATCCTGCACCGCGCGCAGCTAATGGCGTCTAAAGGCGCATGGTTAAGGCTTGGCTTATGCCGCCTGCTTTTGGGTGCGGCGTCGTGACGCCAGACGATCCGGAGCGGGCGCTAGCGCTCAGCTATGCGGGCGAGGGGCGGGGGACCCTGGCGGCGTTACTCGCGCTCGACGATGCATTGGCCACACTGCTGCGGACCACACGAGAGCCTGCCTTGGGTCAGATGCGGCTGGCATGGTGGCGCGAGGCCCTCGAGCGGCTCGATACGGCGCCGCCGCCCGCAGAGCCTGTGCTCAGGGCAATCGCTGCCGACGTCATGCCCCGTGGAATTTCAGGCGCCTCACTGGTGCCTATCGTCCATGGCTGGGAAGTGCTGATCGAAGAGGACCAACTCGATGCCGACGCACTTCGCCGGTTCGGCGAAGGCCGGGGGGCGCTGTTTGCCGTCGCCGCGCAGGCCATGGGTGCTGAGGCCGATCCCGCGATAGCTGCGGGGCAGGGCTGGGCACTGGCTGATCTCTCACGCAATCTCGGGACGGCAAACGAAGCTGCTGAGGCCCGGCGGCAGGCCGAGGCAATGCTGGAAAGCGCTACCACGGCCCGGTGGACCCGTCAGGGCCGCGCATTGGGCGCGCTCGCGCATCTCGCGCGGATGGATCTGGCGCTACCTCCGGGAAACCCGCCCGCCACCGGGTCCCCGCGCCGGGTCGGGCGGCTGCTCTGGCATCGATTGACTGGACGATAGCCGTCAGACCGCGCTAGCCTGACGTCAAGACGGCGGAGAACAGGCCATGTGGCGGTATTTCGTGGGCGCGGGCGCGGCATTGCTACTGGCAGTGGCGGGGATGTTTATGTTTCGCGGCGGTGCGGCGCCCATCCGGCTGGTCCCACCTCCACCACCTGCCGCCACGGCCGATGCTTCGGATGAGGGGCTACCCGAGGAAGCGCCCTCGGCGTCCGCCAAGACCCGCGAGCAGAAGCGTTTCGACCGCTACGACAAGGATCGGAATGAGGCGATCACGCGGGACGATATTTGCTGTCACGCCGCAAGGCCTTTGCCAAGCTGGACAAGAATGGCGACGGAAGGCTGGGCTTCGAAGAATGGGCGGGGAAAACGGTCGTGAAGTTCGCCGGGGCGGACAAGGACAAGTCCGGCGCGCTTACTCGAGAGGAATTCCTGGCCACCGCACCCAAGCGCAAACCCGCCAAACCCAAATGTGCGTGTCCAAAACCCGCGGCCCCCGCGGAAGAGGGCGAGGACTAATCAGTTCTTGCAATGTAGGATTTGGCCTGCTTGGCTGAGCCGGTCGGCATTGCCGCTGCTCTTTGAATCGCTGCTTGGAAGTAGGAAAAACGCGTCCTCAGTGCGAACATTGGGAACATTCGCATTCTCTTCACGAGACCGCGTCTTTGATTCAGGCTGCCAGCCACTCCGCAAATGCATCGCGCGCACGCGACGTGTAAAGCAACTTGCGGTCCGCCTTCTTGCTCTTGCCCGGGATGGGCGGGAACAGACCGAAATTGACGTTCATCGGCTGATAGGTCTCAACCTCTGCCTCCCCGGTAATGTGTGCGAGCAACGCCCCGAGCGCGGTGGTCCGCGGAGGCGGCGACAGTGTCTTGCCGCCGAGCTCCGCCGCGGCGAAGCGGCCGGCCAGCATGCCGATCGCGGAACTTTCGACATAGCCTTCGCAGCCCGTGATCTGGCCGGCAAAGCGGATATTTGGCCGCGCCTTGAGCCTTAGCGTTGGGTCGAGCAGTTCGGGGGACTTGATGAAAGTGTTGCGATGGAGGCCGCCAAGCCGCGCGAACTCGGCATTCTCAAGCCCGGGAATCGTACGGAACAGAGCGACTTGCGCTCCATGTTTCAACTTCGTCTGGAAACCTACGATGTTCCACAGCGTGCCACTGGCATTGTCCTGGCGAAGCTGGACGCAGGCATAGGGCCAGCGACCGGTCCGTGGGTCATCAAGGCCCACCCCCTTCATCGGCCCGAACCGCGGCGTGTCGACGCCGCGCTCGGCCATCACTTCGATTGGCATGCAGCCCTCGAAATACGGGACGTTTTCCCATTCCTTGAATTCAGATTTTTCGCCGTCGAGCAATCCCTGGATGAAGGCGAGATACTGTTCCTTGTCGAGCGGGCAATTGATGTAATCCTTGCCCGTCCCGCCCGGCCCGACCTTGTCCCAGCGCGACTGGTACCAGGCGACGCTCATGTCGATGCTCTCGAAATGAACGATCGGGGCGATGGCGTCGAAGAAGGCGAGGCTGTCCTTGCCGGTCGCGCTGCCGATGCTCTCCGCCAGGCCAGGGGCCGTGAGCGGGCCGGTGGCGACGATGGTCAGGCCCGCATCGGGCAGCGAATCTACGCGCTCGCGGACGATCTCGATGTTCGGGTGCTCCGCCAGTGCCGCCGTGACGCCATCGGCAAAGCCGTCGCGGTCCACCGCCAGCGCTGAGCCGGCGGGCACCTGATGCTTGTCGGCTTGCGCGAAGATCAGCGATCCAAGCTGCCGCATCTCGGCATGCAGCAGGCCTATTGCATTGCGCTCGGCATCATCGGAGCGAAAGCTGTTCGAGCAGACCAACTCGGCCAGACGGTCGCTCTGATGCGCGGGAGTCATGTCGCCGCTGCCGCGCATTTCGGAGAGGCGGACCTTGAACCCGGCTTGTGCGAGCTGCCAGGCGGCTTCGGAACCAGCGAGGCCACCACCGATAATGTGAACGTCATATGTCATTGCCGAAGCAGATAGCGGGGCCGCGGCGGGATGACAAAGGTTGCGCGTGCGTTATGGTCCGGCCATGCGCCTTCGCCCGATCGACTTGCTTCTCCTGCTCGCGCTGATCGCGGGCTCAACTTATTATGCCGACCACTGGCTGGAACTCGACGGGCCGCTGGCAATCGCCTGGAAGGGCTCCGGTGTTGGCTTGCTCTCGCTCTGGGCATTTGCGCGCGGACGGCCATGGATCGGGCTGGTGCTGGCTTTCGGAGCGCTGGGGGACGTGCTGCTCGATGCCGTCAGCCTGACTGTCGGCGCTGTGGCGTTTCTGATGGGGCACATCCTCGCGGTCGGCTTCTACTGGCGGAGCCGCGGAGCATCGCCGCTTATTGCGATCTGGATCGCGCTGTCGGTCTCCCTGGCGTCATATCTTCTCTCTGGCGATCTGGGCGTAGCGCTCTACGGCCTTGGCCTGGGAGCCATGGCTGGGGCCGCGCTCATCAGCCGATTCCCGCTCGCAACCGTTGGGCTGGGCGCGATGCTGTTCGTCTTGTCCGACCTTTTCATTTTCGCGCGGCTCGGGCCCTTGGCCGGGTCCCAATTGCCCGGACTGCTTATTTGGCCGACCTATTTCGCCGGTCAGGCGTTGATCGCCTGGGGCGTAGTTCGGAGCCTTGCGCGTGAAGATTTACACGATCGGCTATGAAGCCACGACGATGAGCGAGTTCATCGCGGCGCTGAAGGCCGCGGGCGTCGAGCGCCTGATCGACGTGCGCGCGCTGCCGCTATCGCGCCGGCCGGGCTTTTCGAAGAACATCCTTGCCGCCAGCATCGGCGAGGCGGGCATCGAATATGTCCACCTCAAGAATCTCGGCACGCCTAAGCTCGGCCGCGATGCGGCGAAGAAAGGCGACGTCGCGACGCTGGAGGCGGTGTACGAAACTCAGCTCGGTCTGCCCGAGGCGCAGGCCGAGGCCGCGCTGATGCGCGCGCTGGCGGCGGAGAAGCCGAGCGCCTTGCTGTGCTACGAGCGGAACCCGGAGCATTGCCACCGCACTCTGCTGCTCGAGGCCGAGGGCGAAGGCATGGAAGTGGTGGACCTTTATCCCTGAGGAGAGATGCATGATCGATCATGTCGGCTTCGCGGTGAGCAATCTCGCCGCTTCCAGGACATTCTACGAGGCGGCGCTCGCGCCGTTGGGCATGACACTGCTGATTACCGTTCCGCCCGACGTGACCGAAGCAGGTGGCACGGCGCTCGGCTTCGGCAAGGACGCCAATCCTTTTTTCTGGATCGGCGACAATGAGCGGGTGGGGCAGGGCACTCACATCGCCTTTGCGGCGGACTCCCGCGCCGAAGTCGATGCCTTCTATGCCGCGGCGATGGCGGCCGGTGGCACCGATCACGGCGGGCCGGGTATCCGCGCGCACTATCACCCCAATTATTATGGCGCTTTCGTTCTCGACCCCGACGGGGTCAACATTGAGGCTGTGTGTCACCGCGCCGAGTGACGCCGTCAGCTTAGGAGGGATCGGCTGCCTTCCACTTGCCCGGCTGGATACCCTCCAGCGTCCAGTCGCCTATGCGCCAGCGGATCAGCCGAAGCGTGGGCAGCCCCACCGCGGCGGTCATGCGGCGGACCTGGCGGTTGCGGCCTTCGCGAATGGTGAGGCGGAGCCAGCAATCGGGGATGCTCTTGCGCACGCGGATCGGGGGATCTCGGGGCCAGAGCTGAGGATCGTCGATGCGCTCGGCTTCGGCGGGGAGGGTGAGGCCGTCCTTCAGCTGGACGCCGCGGCGGAGCCGGTCGAGCGCCTCCTCCTGCGCATCGCCCTCCACCTGGACGAGATAGGTCTTGGGCATCTTGAACTTCGGATCGGCGATGCGGGCTTGGAGGCGGCCATTGTCGGTGAGGAGCAGCAGGCCTTCGCTATCGCGGTCGAGGCGGCCGGCGGGGTAGACATTCGGCACATCCACGAAGTGCGAGAGGTTCGGGCGGTTCTGCTCGTCGGTGAACTGGCAGAGGACGTCATAGGGCTTGTTGAGGAGGATCAGCATGCCATGCTCGCCGCGACTGCCTCGGCGACCTTGATGCCGTCGACCGCGGCGGAGAGGATGCCGCCAGCGTAACCGGCGCCTTCACCGGCGGGGAACAGGCCCTTCACGTTGAGGCTCTGGAAATCATCGCCGCGGGTGAAGCGGACGGGGGAGGAGGTTCGGGTCTCCACGCCCGTCATAACCACGTCGGGGTGGTCGTAGCCGGGGATTTGCTTGCCGAAGGCCGGGATCGCCTCTCGCATCGCCTCCACGGCAAAGGCGGGGAGGCACTGCGCCAGATCGGTTGGCGTTACCCCCGGACGGTATGACGGCACTACGCTGCCCAAAGCCTCGGACGGTCTACCCGCCAAAAAGTCCCCCACTCTCTGCGCTGGCGCCCGGTAATTCGAGCCGCCGGCTACGAACGCCAGTTCCTCCCACTGGCGCTGGTACGCGATGCCGGCCAGTGGGTCGCCGGGATAGTCGCGGGCCGGATCGATGGCGACGACGAAGCCCGAATTGGCGTTGCGCTCGTTGCGCGAATATTGGCTCATGCCATTGGTGGCGACGCGGCCTTCCTCCGATGTTGCCGCCACCACCGTGCCGCCGGGACACATGCAGAAACTGTAGACCGTCCGCCCGTTCGAGCAGTGGTGCGAGATGTGATACTCGGCCGCACCGAGGATCGGATTGCCCGCATCCGCTCCGAACCTGGCCTTGTCGATCCACGATTGCGGATGCTCGATCCGCACGCCGATCGAGAAGGGCTTGGGCTCGACATGGACGCCTGCCGCCATCAGCATCGCGAAGGTATCGCGGGCGCTGTGGCCGATCGCCATCACGACATGGTCAGCTTCCAGATACTCGCCATTGTGGATGTGCAGTCCGCGGACCTGTCCGCCCTCGATATCCAGCCCCGTCACCCGATGCTCGAAGCGATACTCGCCGCCCAGCCCCTCGATCGTCTCGCGAATGCTCTCGACCATCGTCACCAGCCGGAAGGTGCCGATATGCGGGTGCGCCTCGGTCAGGATCTCCGGCGGCGCGCCGGCCTTGACGAACTCGGTCAGCACCTTGCGGTCGAGGTGCCGCGGGTCCTTGATCCGGCTGTAGAGCTTGCCGTCCGAAAAGGTGCCCGCACCGCCCTCGCCAAACTGGACGTTGCTCTCCGGATTGAGCACGCTCTTGCGCCACAGCCCCCAAGTATCCTTGGTCCGCTCGCGCACGACCTTGCCGCGATCGAGGATGATCGGCTTGAGCCCCAGCTGCGCGAGGATCAGCCCCGCCATCAGCCCGCATGGGCCCGCGCCGATCACCACCGGCCGTTTCACGCCCGCCGGCAACACTCGCGGCACGATCTTGTAATGCGTGTTCGGCGTGCGCTGGACGTTGCGGTCGCCGCGGAAGCGGGCGAGGACCGCGTCCTCGTTCTTCACATTGACGTCGACCGAATAGACCAGCCGGATATTGGCCTTGTCGCGAGCATCGGCGGCACGCCTGGCGACGACATGCTTGATCAGATCGCGCGGGGTGATCCGCAGCCGCTTGCACAAAGCGGCGGGGAGCGCCTCGTCAGGATGGTGGAGCGGCAGGCTCAATTCGGTAACGCGGAGCATCGCGGCGCTTTAGCGGGGCGGAGGCCGCGCGCCAATTGTTGGCGCTCGCCGCCTTGGATTCACAGTTTTCCCGTGAATCGTGAAATTCCATTGCGTGCTGGCGCATCATTATAACAGCAGCACGCGGGGCAGATTGCGCTCGAGCGGCGGCGGCAGCGGGCGGGCGTTGCGCTCGGCAAGGGTACGCGGCGGAGTGCCGGCGGGGCGGAAGGGATCGCGCAGCCCGGCATGGGCCGGGCCATAGATGCGATCGAGCGCGCGCTCGTGCTTGCGCCCGGCGCGGCGCGCTTCGGCCTCGTCGGCGTGGCGCAGGCGGCGCTCGGCGGGGGTTTCGGGCGGTTCGGGCCAGCGCGGCGGCCCGAGCCGCAACCACCCCTCGATCCGCTCGGCGAAATGCGCCGTCCTCTCGCAGGCGCGGATCTGGTGATCGCCCGAACGCTCCTCGCGATAGCGCCGGAATGCGCCGAGCGCAGTGATCGCGAGACGCATATTATATTTTCGCTGCCAGCCGATGATCGCGCCGCGGCGGATAACCGGCACCTGCTCGCCGCCCAGCGCCGCTGGTGCCGCCACTTCGATCTGATGATTGATGCCGCACTCCAGCGCCTCATCCCAGGCCGCGGCGAAGCTGTAGACATAGCCCGGCCCCAGCGACGCGGCCCGCTCCGGCGTCATCGGTACATCGGACCAATTGGAATAACGGCGCCTGACGATGGTGCGCAGCGCATAGGCCGAGCGCGGCGACATGCCGACCGAGCGCGCGGCATGGCTGACGACGCCGGTGCGGGCGAGGGTGGCGATGAAGGCGATCTGGCGCATCGGTGTCCAGCCATTGGCGTGGACGCGGCGCGGGATGTGCGGGGTGAAGCGGAGGAGAACGTCGCGGGGTTTGTTGGCCATGTGCCGGGCTCCGTGATTGTGAACGAACAGGGAACATGGCATAGGCTGGGATATGTAGGACAGGTATTTTAGCGCGACGGGCTCTGGTGCGCGGCCGCGCGGGAGGGGGAGGGCGGCCTTGCGAGCCGCCCTCCCGATTTTTCAGTTGTCGCGATCGAAGCGATCGGCGCGCTCGCCGAGCAAGGTGACCTCGACGCGGCGATTGAGGCGCATCCCCTCGGGCGTGTTGTTGGTGGCGACGGGCTCGCCTTCGCCATGTCCCTCGACGCGGAAGCGCGCGCGAGTCACGCCCATCTCGTCGAACGCAGTGCGCACGCTCTCGGCGCGGCGTTCGGACAAGTCCTGGTTATGCGCATCGGTGCCGCGCGAATCGGTGTGGCCGATGATCGCAACGCGGACGCCGGGATTGGCGCGCAGATAGCCGGCAAGCGCGCGAAGCTTTTCGATCGCGCCGGGGCGCAGATCGGCGCTGTCGGTGCGGAACAGCACGTCTTCCTGCATCGTCATCGTCGCGCCGAGCGAGGTCTGGCGGAAGCGATAGTTGCGCATCGCGCTGCGATCCCAGCCACCGCGGTCGCCAGGCTGAACGACGACGACTACGTCGCGCGACGACCAATCGAAGGCGCCACGGCCCGGACGGGCGATGCGGATGAAGACGCGGTTGGCTTCCTCGGCCTCGCGGCGATTGATCCGGCCATCGCGGTTGTCGTCGAAATTGCGCATGACGAAGGCCCGGCCGCGATTGGTGTTGCGTAATTCGCGGTGGAGAAGGGGGACGCCGGCGCCCTGCAGCCGATATTCGCGATCGCCGGAGCGGCCGCCGGACCAGTCCCAATTGCGCTCCTGCGCGAGGGCGGGGGTGGCGGTGACGAGGATTGCCGCGGAGGCGGCCAATGCGCGGAGCGCGTGTTTGTGAAGGTTCATGTTTTCTCTCCTTTGGCCCCCGCCATGGATGGGATGTGGCGCCGTGGCGTTGAACGGGGGGTGAGGAGGGGTGACAGGGTAGGTTCAGGGGCGGGGGAAGGGGGTCGGCGATGGGGGCGATCTGGCGTCGTCCTGCGGCGTGCTGGTGGCAGGGGGATGTCGGGGGTGTAGGGCAGGTACGTCGAGGCATCACAAACGATCGAGAGGACCGCCTAGGTTTCTAGAACCGCATAATTCGGAAGATAGCGATAGAGCCTTTCGAAATTCTCGGCCTCTTTTTCAGGAATCGACCCGAGATCGACGGGTTGGTCAGTAGGCATTTGAGCCTCTAGCAGCCGGAACTCGCGTGTCGTTATTTTTGGTACTTTGATCTTGAAGACCGACCTGTCTTGATGAACGAAAGGCAAGGAATCGAAATCGCAAGCTCGATAGGTGTTCAGATCCGAGGTAGCGCAAAAGATGCCGACTATCGTAGTCATCAGAACGCCGTCCGCATAATCGAACGAACATATCGGGTGGAAAACCATCTCGGTCTCTTCCTTCCGACTGCGAGCGACCAAAGCGTCCTCGAGTTCGGACGCAAGCAGGGATCGGCTGAGATCTGCAAACGGCGATCCGATAAGATCTAGGCCGTCCAGCCCTTCGGGTACACGAGCGCGGGCGAATGTACTCTTGAAACGCTCGATGGCTGTTCGTCCCGTTTCATCACTATCGGTTTCTTCTTGCGCGAGTTCGCGCGCGCTCTCAGCACGCACCGTCACTGCAAGTATGGATCCAGACGCAACGCTACGGGCGACGGTTCGCATATCCAAGAGCATGCTACTCGAAAGCGCGTCATCGTAGTCTAGCCAAATCAGACAGCGTCGTTCGAGATCAAGCTTCGGCAAGACCGCTTCGGAACGGCCTGGAGCGAGTTCAATGCGAAATGGGGCATTGTCTTGAACCCGTTGAAGAGCCTTTTTCGCACTCTCGATCGAGATCATATCTCTAATTCCAAGCGAGCGGTGAAAGAGAGTAAAATCCGCAAACCACACGGAGCCCATTCCAACGTAAAGGTAGTCTTCGGGAGGGCCGAACGGCGCCACTCTTCGGAACACGTCCCGCAACATTCGGCGTTCGGCGTATTTCGCCGGGCGAATCGAATAATCGATCCGATCAAAGCTACCGGACATCAGTCCGCCACCCGCTGATAAGCCATGTCGAAAGTCTTTTCGCCGACCGCTTTTGCCGATGATACTTTGAGCGCACGCTTCAGCGCCTCAACTTCATCTACCTCGCGCGAATATTGAATTTTCGTATAACGTACGACCTCGTCCAGATCCTCGAGCGCCGGAACCGAAAATTCTGCAGCCTGGGGCAACCGCTCCACTTTCACTAGAGGAGTTTCAACCAAAGCCTTGTTCATCGGGCTGCGCTCGCGGGTGTGCTTTTCGATGTCAGCATCTAGGATGTTCAGGAAATCGATAACCGGCCTCATCAACTCC
Organism: Sphingomonas sp. AC522; assembly: GCF_979258125.1. Lineage (NCBI taxonomy): Bacteria > Pseudomonadati > Pseudomonadota > Alphaproteobacteria > Sphingomonadales > Sphingomonadaceae > Sphingomonas > Sphingomonas sp. AC522. Next base: position 2,414,674 of record NZ_OZ409836.1, on the reverse strand, counting down.
ATCATGTGCTCGCGTGCATCTCGCCAAACGGCATTGTCGGCGTCGATATCCGTCTTCGTGGTGTTCCACGGTACGCGCGCGGACGAATCCGAATCGAACATTGCGATCCCACGAAACCTCGAATACTGGCCATGAAATTTCGGGTTACGAGTCTCTCCGAAAACTTGACCCCACCCGGTTACGTCTCTCGTATCTGCTTCTAGGACAATGCGACCGTTACAGATTACGTACCACCCTGCACCCGCTGGCGATGATGCACCCACACCCGCTATCAGCTTTACTCGGACGGGATAAGGATCGTCAGGCTCGTAAACGTTCGACCAAATCGCGGGAACAAACTCCGGGCCTGAAAATAGAGTCAAATCCAAGGGTTGGACGCGAGTGCCGTTTACGAAAATGGCTAACCCTTGCGCGATGAAACTGCGATGTTTTGACTTAATTAGGGCGATTAGTTTGTTTTCAAACTGCTGAGAGCCAAAGGTTAGCCCGACCGAAAATTGCAATGGTGCTACAACAATTTCCGTTCCGGGGTTGCTTGCAGAGATCGCTCCTTCGGGAGCAAAACTCGACCAGTCAAAATGCCAGCCTGGGGCTTCGAGCCATTCGGCGACTGGTACATCGATCGCCCAACTTTCGGTCGGCGTTGCAGACAAAACCCGGAACTGCTTCCCGAATTTGAATAGGGCCCGCTTCATTCCCACGCCGAACTGCCCAATCGAACCGGCAGGCCGCGCCCCGGCATCCTCTCGTCCGAATCGAAAGGCATGTTGCCGCGCGGTCTCGCGATCAAAACCACCACAGTTGTCTTCAATGCGAAACTCGGTGCGACTCAGCATTATGCGAACGTAATATGGTTCTAGGGGAGCTGCCGTATCAGGACCGGGATTTCGGCGCGCGCCGTCGACGCTGTTGTCGACCAAATCGAGCACGGCCTGATCGAGGGGGATATCCTTGGTAAACATCTCCACGAAAAACCGCTTCGTAGGTTCTGCGTTGATCTCGTTGCCGTCCGGCTGAGTAGCCATTTCATCTCCCCCAATCTTTCTAGCGCCGCTCAGAATGACGCACGCAGACTTTCAAGCAAGCTAAAGTTATTCCGCTTTACAAATCACCAAATTTTGCAAATTTGTGTGAAGTGCCACTCCGTCGTGAGTTTCACACTCCCAAACGGTGGCGACCCGCCATCCCATCGCCAGCAGTTGTGCGGTCACCTTAGCGTCGCGAGAGACATTCGTCTCGAACTTGTTATTCCAGAATTCTGTTCGGGATTTCGGCATTGACGCCTTGGGGCACCCTTGGTGGCGGTGCCAAAAGCACCCGTGGACGAACATCACAACCTTATATTTAGGAAATACGAGGTCGGGCTTTCCGGGCAGATCCTTGCGGTGCAAGCGGAAGCGCAAGCCTAAGGCATGGGCCGCTCTGCGGACCCGAATTTCCGGCGAAGTATTCTTGCTGAGAACCCGCGACATCAGCCAAGAGCGACGCTCGGGGGAGAGACGATCAATCAGCGCTCTACTCAGCTGCTTCGGCGTAGATATCGGAGACGTGCGGCGCTTCCACGCGCAACTCCTTAGCAAGAAGAGTAAGTCCAAGCCGATCTCGGAGGGCTGCGAAGATCGCCTCGGCCATAATCGGCGACACGCTGTTCCCGATCATGCGGAAGCTGTGCCAGACCGTAGGATGGAACAGGTGGGCGTCGGGGAACCCTTGGAGGCGCGCACCCTCTCTCACGGTAATCACGCGATTTTCGTAAGGATGGATCGGACGTACCGATTGGAACGAACCAAGATCAGACCCTGTACCCGCGCGGAGCGTGGGGCATTGCCCCCCTAGCTTGAGACGGGGATGCCGTCCAATCTTGTCCATCTGTCCGTTGCGCACCCTGGCGAAGCGAGCCACGACCGTCGGCGAATGCGCCGTCTGGCGATGACTAGTGAAAGTTCGATCGGCTGTGCGAAGGCGCTTGGCATAAGCGTTCGCAGACCCGCGCTTTTTAATGCGCCAGCGATCGAAACCAGGGAGGTCTTCGTCGTCGGGTAAGGCCTCGACCTTCATCAAATCCGATAATGCGTCCCGCACCGTCGCGGGCTCGCACCGGCGAGCCAGAAGGTCTTCGCGGCGAAACGGTCGTGCCCAATCTTTTCGCACGCCGACGACTATCATGCGATGCCGCTTGGTCGCCGCACCGAACTCGGAAGCGTCCCAAATCTCCGGATCGAGCAGATCGTAATCGTCGCTGACGAGCGCCAGCGCGGCGTCTAGCACCGGCCGCGCGTCTGCGTATGCAAGCCCGCGGACATTTTCCATAACGAAGAAGACGGGCTTAAGCTCGGCGACGATCCGAAAGAAATGGCCGAGCAGGTTACGGCGCGAATCATTGGGGTCGCGCTTTCCGATATCGCTGAATCCCTGACACGGCGGACCACCGAAAACGCCGAAGACTTCGCCGCCTACATGGTCGCAGACCTCGTCGCCCGTCAGCGTCGCGACGTCGCGATGATGAAGAGCGGTGCCTGGGAAGTTCAACGGGTACGAAGAGGTAAGGATCTTGTCGAGATCATAGGCAGCAGCGACCTCAAAACCAGCCGCGTGTGCGCCCCGCGAAAAGCCCCCGGTTCCGCAGAACAGCTCTATCAGTTTCATCGTAGCGACTTACCCCATCGCCGATGCGGCGACAATATAGCAGAGCCCGTAGCGAATACCTTCGCCGTGCCGTCTAACTAAGCCGCCTCCGGCCGCCTCGGCCGCATTTCCTCATTCAGCATCTCCGCCAGCAAAAACGCCAGCTCCAGCGACTCCCCCGCGTTCAACCGTGGGTCGCAATGCGTGTGATAGCGGTCGGCCAGGTCCAGCTCGGAAATATCGATCGCGCCGCCGGTGCATTCCGTCACGTTCTGGTCGGTCATCTCGGCGTGGATGCCGCCGGCATAGGTGCCCTCGGCGCGGTGGACGGCGTAGAAGCCGCGGACGTCGAGGATGCGGTCGAACGGGCGGGTCTTGTAGCCGTTGGCGCCTTGACGACGTTGCCGTGCATCGGATCGCAGCTCTCCACGGCGCCGCTCCCTTCCGGCCATTCCACAGGCCCCTGGCTCCGGAATAACCCTTAGATTTACGGAGTTTAAACGACGCGCGGCTTAGGCGCCGGTCTTTGCTTTTGGGTCGAACAGTTTCATGTACGAAATCGAGACCAGCCACGTTGATCGTGTCATCTTTCTTCGCATGTTCGGCATCTTCGATGTGGACAGCGCGCGCGAGTGCGCGGCGGCGAAGGAGGCGGCGGTGGTCAGCCTTGGCCCTCCTTATGATATGCATTCGACGCTGGTGGATATTCGCGACTTCCGGATCCAGCCGCAGGAGATCTTCGCGATCTTCACCAACTTCGTCGCGGCGACCAAGCACAAATCGCGCAAGATCGCGATCCTGGGCGGGGAGGGGACGGCGCGCATGCAGTTTCGCCGGGTGGCCGAGCGCGAGCCGCTGCGGGACAATATGCGGTTCTTTACCGAGGCTGGCGAGGCGCGGGAGTGGCTTGTGGAAGGCGTGGGGTAGGGGCGAAGGGCGCGGGCAAAGCCCACGCTTCACGTCAGACGGGTCAGCCGGCGTAGCCGGCTGACCGCTGGCCGGGCTGTCGGCGAGTCCTGAATCAGCTCGCGCGGCTTCAGGCCGCCTCGGCCGGCCGCCTTAGCCGCATTTCTTCATTCAACATCTCCGCCAGCAGGAACGCCAGTTCCAGCGACTGGCCCGCGTTCAACCGCGGGTCGCAATGGGTGTGGTAGCGGTCGGCGAGGTCGAGCTCGGATATGTCGATCGCGCCGCCGGTGCACTCGGTGACGTTCTGGCCGGTCATTTCGGCATGGATGCCGCCCGCGTATGTGCCCTCGGCGCGGTGGACGGCGAAGAAGCCGCGGACTTCGGCGAGGATGCGGTCGAACGGGCGGGTCTTGTAGCCGTTGGCGGCCTTGACGACGTTGCCGTGCATCGGATCGCAGCTCCACACCACCGGATGGCCCTCGCGCTTGACGGCGCGGACGAGGGCGGGGAGGCCGGCCTCGATCTTGTCATGGCCGTAGCGGGTGATGAGGGTGATGCGGCCGGCGATGCGCGCGGGGTTGAGCGTGTCGAGCAGGCGCAGGAGCGCGTCGGGCTCCAGCGACGGCCCGCATTTGAGGCCGATCGGATTGCCGATGCCGCGCAGGAACTCGACATGCGCGGAGCCCTCGAACCGGGTGCGGTCGCCGATCCACAGCATGTGGGCGCTGGTGTCGTACCAATCGCCGGTGAGGCTGTCCTGGCGGGTCATCGCCTGCTCATAGGGGAGCAGCAGGGCTTCGTGGCTGGTGAAGAACTGGGTGGCCTTGAGTTGGGGGACGCTGTCGGCGTCGATCCCGCAGGCGGCCATGAAATCGAGCGCCTCGCCGATGCGGTCGGCGACGTTGGCGAACTTGTCCGCCCAGGGGCTGCGGCCCATGAAATCGTGGGTCCAGCGATGGACCTGGTGGAGGTTTGCGTAACCGCCGCCGGCGAAGGCGCGGAGGAGGTTGAGCGTGGCGGCGGACTGGCTGTAGCCCTGGAGCATGCGCTGCGGATCGGGGGTGCGGCCCTCGGGGGTGAAGGCGATGTCGTTGACATTGTCGCCGCGGTAGCTGGGGAGGGTGACGCCGTCGATGGTCTCGGTATCGGCGGAGCGCGGCTTGGCGAACTGGCCGGCCATGCGGCCGACCTTCACGGTGGGAAGCTTGGAGGCGAAGGTGAGGACCACCGCCATCTGGAGCAGCACGCGGAAGGTGTCACGGATGTTGTTGGGGTGGAATTCGGCGAAGCTTTCGGCGCAGTCGCCGCCCTGGAGAAGGAAGGCTTCGCCGCGGGCGACCTTGGCGAGCTCGGCGGTAAGATCGCGAGCCTCGCCGGCGAAGACCAGCGGGGGATAGGAGGTGAGGGTGGTGGTGGCCGCGTCGAGAGCCGCGGCGTCGGGGTAAGTGGGGAGCTGGAGGGCCTGGAATTCGGGCATGGTCCAGCTGTCGGGCGTCCATTTGGTGCCGCTCGGCTCGGGCGCGCGGGCGGCGACGTACCAGTCGGCATGGTGGGCGATGCCGTTGGCGGCGATCTGGTTGACGACCTGGGCGTTGGCGCGCTTGCCGTCTTCCTCCCAGCCCTGAACGGTGGAGCCGGGGGTGTCGTACCATGCGCCGAAAGCTGCGCGGGAGAGGGCGCGTTCCTCGCGGAAACGGCGGATCTTGGTGCCTGCTAGGGTTGTCATGGACATGCGCTTACCTTGATTGGGTAAATGGGCGCAAGCGATTTCACGGGTATGTCCCGAATTGGGTTAAGTTGACAGGGGTTAGCGGGGCGACCATCTAGCGGGGGTGTCGATGATTATGACCTTCCAGCGCTTCCGCGCGCATTCCGGCCAGCTCGCCGCGCGGGTCTAGCCCGGACTCCGCACGGCACTCGCCGCGGAGTGCCGGGCCCGAGCTGCACTCCTCGACACCTTTTGAAAGCGGAACCCGTGAACAGCACAAATATCGTGCGGGGCGAACAGCGCCCTGCGATCCATCTCGTCGATGCCGAATGTGACGCGCTCTACGCGCTTGCGCTGGCGATTCAGTCGAAGAAGCCCGAGCGGGCGGCGATGCTGATAGCCGAGCTCGACCGGGCGGAAGTGCATGCGGCAGCGGCGCTGCCCGCGGGTGTGGTGACGATGAACAGCCGCGTCGAGTTCGTCGACGAGGCCAGCGGCACGCGGCGGATTGTCGAGCTGGTCTATCCGCATGAGGCCGATATCGATGCGGGCAAGGTCTCGATCCTGACGCCGGTGGGGATCGGGCTGATCGGGATGACGGCGGGGAGGGCGATCCTGTGGCCCGATCGCGACGGGCATGAGCGGCTGCTGCGCATCGTCAGCGTCGCTGCGGCCGAACGTTGAGCGCGCCCGTGGAAGAGATGGCGCGATACCGCTGCACCGGGGACGATGGCACGCCGCTGGTAGTGGTCGAATACCGCTATATCTTCACGACCGAAAGCGAGGCCGGGGTGCGGCGGCATCCCGGGGCGGCGTGGCTGTCGCTGCTAAACGGCGAGCCGGTGCGCTATTTGGATGCGGAGACGTTCGAAGTGACGAGCAGCGGGGAGCTGCTGCGCCGGGCCTAAAGCCTGGGCTCGCGGCACCGCCACTCGACCGCGTGGAGCAGGGGCCCCGCGCGACGGACCGAAGCGATGTTCCAAGTGAAGCTGGCGAGCTTGCCGCCGGCCTTGTCGAGCAGCGTCAGCCTGGCCTGCTTCGCGGCCTCGAGGCGGGACAGCGAGGCGCGGCGGATGCCGAAGCGCATGCTGCCGTCCTGATCGGTGAGAAGGAGATCGGTAACGGCAGGGCCGCCATCGTCGAATTCGAGCCGGGAGGACGCCATCACGCCGCCGATCTTGTCGCGCGCGACGGTAAAGGCGGCGCCGCCCAGCCGTGCGCCGGTCTTGGTGCGGTTCGCGTCATACACCGGTGCGTAAAGGAGGAGCATCGTGACGCCCTTGCCCGTCTGCCCTGCGGGTTCGGCCTGCCAGCGGCCGGTCCAATAGCCGGTGGCGGTCTCCAGCCAGAGCTCGGGCAGGGCCTTGAAGCGGCACGATGTGGTGCCGTTGAACTCTTTCACTTCGATCCGGGTCTTGTCGGCTTCCTGGGCACCTGCAGGAATGGCGGGGAGCAGCAGGGCCAAGGCCAGCAATGCGCGCATCAGTCACCCCCTCGGTTGCAGCTCCACCGCGTGATACTCGGATATTCGGCGATGTCCTGCAAATCGCCGATCCAGAATTCATAGTTGCCCAGCCGCTTGCCGCGCCGATCTAGCAGGCGCACGGCGAGCACATCCGTGTAGCGCATCGCGGCGGCGAGCGCGGCACCGTCCTTGGGCACCAGCGTCCAGCGATTGGAGCCTCGCCAGGTGCGCGTCAGCTTCAGCGGGACGGGACTGCGCTGGCCATCGATAAGGGTGTGTACCGACGCCGCCCTGGCGATCGCCTTGGCGAGTGGCACTTCCACCATCAGGATCCGGCCCTGGGGCTCGGCCTGCGTGAAGCGGGCGTGGAGCCAGGCGTTGCCGTCGCGTGCCTTGTGCGCCCATTCGGCATAGCCATTCGTGCCGCCGCGATGGGGCTCGGTCAGATGCAGGTCCGGAACGGCGTTGAACTTGCAGCGGTCGCGGCCATCGGCCATCTGGCGCACTTCGATGACGCGTGTATCGACGCGCTGCGCCGAAGCGGGAAAGGCGAGCAGGCAAAGTCCGGCAATGGCGAGCAGGCGCATGGACGGTCCCTTCAATAGCCCGCGGCGAGATCGACTTCGTTCTTGAGCGGCCGACCTTCGAGGAATGCGTGGAGGTTTTCGACGAACAAGGCCGTGCCGCGTAGGAACATTCGCGTCTGGCTGCGGCCCGACAAATGCATCGAATGGATGATGTTGGGCGTGGTCCATAGCGGGTGCTCGGGCGGCAGCGGCTCGGGCGTGACGGTGTCGAGAAACGCACCGGCAATGCGACGCTTGGCGCATGCTTCGATCAGCGCATCCTGATCGATCAGTTCGCCGCGACCGACATTGATGATCCAGGCTGAGGGCTTCATCGCCTGCAATTCGGCCGGGCCGATCATCGCATGGCTTTCGCCGGTCGCGGGGGCGGCGAGGAAGATCCAGTCGAAATCGCCCAGCTTATCGCGCCATTGATCGGGTCCGATCGTGCCCTCGGCACCCGAGCGGGTGACGCCGGTGACAGTGACGCCGAAGCCGGCAAGCCGCTCGCCGATCAGCTTGCCGATGGTGCCATAGCCGATGATCAGGGCATTGGTTTCGAACAGCTCAAGCTTGCCCGGCGCATCCATCGGCCATTCGTGGCGATCCGCGGCGCGGACGACTTGATCGAAGCGCTTGGCCGCGACCAGGGCGCCCATTACGGCATATTCGGCCACGGTATGCGCGTTGACGCCCGACCCGTTGGTGACGCGGGTGCCGCGCGCCTTGAGCGCTTCGGTGTCGAGCGCGTCGAGCCCGGCATAGATGGTGGAAAGCCATTGCAGCTTGCCTGCGGCGGCGACGTTTCGCGCCCATTGGGTGGGAACGTTGTGATCGAGCCAGCCGATATCGGCGTCTGCCGCCATGGCCTCGGCTTCCTCGGCGGATGCGAACCAATGGACGTGGAGGCCGGGCGGGAGCTGGGGCTCAACCAGCGGGCGGGCGAGAGCGGGGAGGACGGCTTTCATCGTCCTAGGCTAGCGGGCCGTGGCCGGTTCGTCATCCCCGCGGAGGGGACCCAGGGTGGGCGAGCGATGTGCTGCTTGGCTCTAGGTCCCCGCTTCGTGAGGATGACGGTGCGGTTCGGTTCTAGCTATTGCGTTCGCCATCGCGCTCGCGGCGCGGGCGATCGGTAGCGCCGGGAGTCGGCGAGCCGCGGTTCCAGCCTGGGCGGTCGCCGCGGTCACGCTCGCCGCGTGCGGTCGGCGAGGGGCTGGGCGCGGGTGTAGGTGTCGCCTGCGGACGGTTGCCGTCGCGGCGATCGGGGCGTCCAGCATTGTCGCGAGCGCGGTCAGCACGAGTCCGCTGCTCGCGCGCCTCACGCGCGGCTTCGGTGGCTTCGCGGGTGCGGTCTGCGTCGGGAGTGCGGCCGCGGCCGTCGCGGTCGAACTCGCGGACCGGCTTGTCGCCCTGATAGGCAAAGGAGCGCCCTTCATGCTGGACGAAGAACGGCCTGTCTTCGCCGCGGCGGAAATAGGCGACATTGTCCCCGTCATCGTCGGCGGTGCGGACGATGCGGCCATCGCGCATCCACGCCCAGCCTTCGCCATGACGGATGCGCTGAATGCCGCGGCCTGCGCGGATTTCTTCCTCGATCTGGGTGGCGTCGGCGAGCGGCGCGGTTTCGGCGGCGGGGGCGCCGGCGGGGGCTTTTGGCACCGCGGGGACGGCGACAGCGGCGGCGTCGGCGGCGTTTTCGATCACGGGGGGTGCATCATCGTCGAAATTGTCGAGATCGGCGGCGTCACCGACATTGACGGCGACATTGTCGGTGGTCTGCGGGGTTTCGCCGTTGCACGCGGCGAGCGCGAGGGCGGTGGCGAGGGCGGTGAGGGGGAGGGTTTTCATCATGCTCTCCGAATTGCGGCGGGTGGACCGGTGGTTGGAGTGTGCAATGCGCGAGTGTCTGGATTTTCTCCGTGATCCTCCCCGGCACGGGGAGGCGGACCAGCCGCAGGCTGGTGGAGGGGCGTGCCCCGAAGGAGTCGCAATGGGGGAGCCCCCTCCGTCAGCGCTTCGCGCTGCCACCTCCCCGTACCGGGGAGGATCAGATAGCGGGCTTCCAGTCCCAGCCTAAAGGATCGCCGTCCATGACTTCGACACCGGCTGCCGTGAGCTCGTCGCGGATCGCGTCGGAGCGGGCGAAATCCTTTTCGGCGCGGGCGGCCTTGCGGGCTTCGAGCTGCGCGGCGATGTCGTCGGCAGTGAGGGCTGCGCTGGCCGGGCGGAGACGGAGGGCTTCGCGCGAGAGGTGAAGCAGATTGAGGCCGAGAACGTCGTCAAAGGCTTGGAGCGCTGCCAGCCGGTCGGCCAAGGACAGGCTCTTTTCGGCGAGCAGCTCGTCGAGGACCGGGAGAGCCCTGGGGGTGTTGAGATCGTCGGCCATGGCTTCGCCGAGGCGCTTGATCCAGGCTTCCGGTGCGGTGCCCTGGCCCTCGGCCTTGGCCTTGAGCGCAGTGACAGTCATCACCAGCCGCTTGAGGCGGGTGAGCGCGGCGGCGAGGTTTTCGGCGGAGAACTCCAGCTCGCTGCGATAATGCGCCTGGATGCAGAGCAGGCGATAGGCGAGCGGATGCACGCCGGCGTCGATCAGCGACTGGAGCGTGGTGAAGCCGCCCTTGGACTTGCTCATCTTGCCCTGGCGATCGACCAGGAAATTATTGTGCATCCAGAAATGCGCGCCGGTATCCGAGCAGCCGCAGAACGCCTGGTTCTGCGCGATCTCGTTGGGATGGTGTATCTCGCGGTGATCGATCCCTCCGGTGTGGATGTCGAACGGCGCGCCGAGATATTTGAGGCTCATCACCGAGCATTCGAGATGCCAGCCGGGTGCGCCTCTGCCCCAGGGCGAATCCCATTCCATCTGGCGCTGCTCGCGGGGGGGCGATTTGCGCCAGATTGCGAAATCCTGGGGGTGGCGCTTGCCGGCGACGGGATCGATCCGGCCCTCGGCGGCGTCGTCCTGCGAGCCAGCGAGGCGGCCATAATCGGTGACGGTGGAGGTGTCGAAATAAAGTCCGGTTTCTAGCTCGTAGCAATGCTCGGGCGCGATCCGCTTCGCGAAGTCGATCATTTCTTCGATATGATCGGTGGCGACCGACCAGCGGCTGGGCTGGCGGATGTTTAGGTCGGCGACGTTCTGCTTGAATGCGGCGGTATAATGCGCGGCGACGTCCCAGATGCTCCTGGCCTGGGCGCGGGCGGCGGCTTCCATCTTGTCGTCGCCGGCATCGGCGTCGCTGGTGAGATGGCCGACATCGGTGATGTTGATGACATGGGTGAGGGCATAGCCCTTCCACGTTAGCGTGCGGCTGAGCGTGTCGGTGAAGACATAAGCGCGCAGATTGCCGAGGTGCGCGTAATTATAGACCGTCGGGCCGCAGGAATAGACGCGGACGCCCTTGGCGGGATCGAGCGGTTCGAAGGGCTCGAGGCTGCGGGTGAGCGAGTTGTAGAGGGTGAGGCCGGACATGGGGCGGCAATAGCGCTTGCCGTCCGTGGTGCAAACCGGAGCCTCAATCCTCCAGCGCAGTCGCGATCATCGCGCTCCAGATCTCGGCGGGGCTTCCACCTGCGTCACGGCCGGCCTCGACCATTTCGGGCGTGGGCTCGCGGAGCGTCTTGAGCACGGCGCGGGCGCGGGGGAGTTCCTCGCGCCAGACGGCATCGACCATGCCGCCGGCGCTGGCGTCATCGCCCTGGCCGTTGATGCTGAGCGCCTCGGCGGCGATCACGCGGGCGATGCGCTCGACGGGCGAGGTGACAGAGATGTCGGTCATGAATGCTGCTCCAGCTTCGCGGATGTTACACCCGCGCAACGCCCGCGGCCCGGGCGCGTTCCGCTCAGGCTGCGAGGGGCGTGACGTAGGGCGGGCGGCGCAGCGCGCTGATCCCTGTGCTGGCGCCGGCGATGAGTGGGAGCGCAGTGGCGCAGAATGCGCATTCGGCGGTCATCCGACCGATCATCCACTGCGAGTTGCCGCAGCCGGGGCAATGGTTGGTCTCGTGCGGACGGTAAGCGACGCGATAGCCGGAATGCGCCTGGCGGATGCCGAAATCGTACATTCGTCGTCTCCCTAAATCGGAGAATCAACGGAAGTGAGTCGTGCTTTGTTCCGCAGCCGGGTCGGAACGCAGGCGATGAATCGTGTTTCACTGTCGATGAGTGACAGGATTACAACAGCCTGGATCAAGTTGCTGCAGGCAGTTGAGGTGAACGGAAGCTAACGGGCGCGTTCAGCATCGTTGCATGTGCGCAACTCTAGAACGGCATCAACGGGCAACCACTCTCGTCCCGGAGGAGAATGACGATGAAGACGCTTTTCGCAGCAGCACTGACCGCCACCGTCGCCCTCGCGGGCGTGAGCGCAACCCCCGCCGCGGCGCAGGACCGCTACGGCTATTCCAACTATGAGGGCCGGGGCGGATATGACCGCGGCTATCGCGACAATCGCCGCGGCTATGACAATTACGATCGCGGCTATCGCAACCAGCGCCAGTATCGCGGCAACCAGCGCTGCGGCAACGGCGCTACCGGCACCATCGTCGGCGGCGTGCTGGGCGCGCTGCTCGGCGGCGAAGTCGGGCGCGGCTCGGGCTATTACAACCAGCGCAGCGGCACCGGCACGATCGTCGGCGCAGGCGTCGGCGCGCTGATCGGCCGCGAAATCGATCGTGGCGACTGCAACAATAATGGCCGCCGCGGCTATCGTCGCTAAGCCAAGACCGAACGAATCGAAAGCGCCCGCGAAGCAATTCGCGGGCGCTTTTTCGTGTCCGGAAAGGATGGAGGCCCGACCGGGAATCGAACCCGGGTGCGAGGATTTGCAGTCCTCTACGTCACCACTCCGCCATCGGGCCATCCGGGCAGGTCGCGGGGAATGCGCAGGGCGCTCGCCGCCTGTCAACATTGCACTGCAAAAATTGGTTCTTACTTCGCTTGGCGAGCGGGCGCGCAAGCGATACAAGCGCCGGAACCAACAAGTGTATTGCATAGCTAACACGGCTGTGCGAGATAGCGGAGCAATGATGGCCCTTTCGCTCGACCCCGCGCCCGCCGCAGCAGATCGCGAGGCGATGCGCCATGCGATGGTGGCGAGCCAGCTGCGGACCAATGCGGTCAACGATCCGCGCGTGGTCGATGCGATGGCGCGCGTCCCGCGTGAGGATTTCCTGCCGCCCGAGCATCGCGGGCTTGCCTATCGCGACACCCTGTTGCCGCTGGCCGGCGGGCGTCGCCACAATCCGCCGCTGGTGATCGGCCGCCTGCTGACCGAGTCGCAAGTCCGCGTGACCGACCGCGTGCTGCTCGTCGGCGCGTGCGGCGGCTATGCCGCGGCGCTGCTGGCGCAGCTTGCCGGTTCGGTAGTGGCGCTCGAGGAGGAGCCGTCGCTGGCAGCACTCGCGCGCGAAGGGCTGGCGGGGCTGAGCAATGTCGAGCTGGTCGAGGGGCCGCTCAACGCCGGCTGGGCGGACAAAGGCCCTTACGATCTGATACTTATCGATGGCGCAGTGGAACACCTGCCCGGGGCGCTGGTTGCGCAGATCAAGCCCGGCGGGCGCGCTGTGTCCGGCGTGGTCGATCGCGGCGTTACTCGCCTTGCCGCGGGCCGCCGCACAGCCGGCGGCTTCGGCATGGTCGATTTCCAGGACATCGAGTGCGCAGTGCTTCCCGGTTTCGTACGCCTACGTACCTTCCAATTCTGATTTAAGAAGAACCAGACGATGCGATTTTCTTCTCTGCTCCTGGGCGCGAGCCTCACCGCGATCGCCGCGCCTGCCGCCGCGCAGACGACCACGACGCGCCAGGGCACCGTGCCCAATGTCGTGGTGACAACGGCCCCCACGCCGGCACAGGCCGCACCGCAGCCGACGACGACGCTGCGCGATGCGCTGGCCGCAACCTACAACACCAATCCCGACCTTCAGGGCGAGCGCGCCAACCAGCGCGCGAACGACGAGAATGTGCCGATCGCGCGTTCGCAGGGCCTGCCGAGCGTGGGTTCGACCAGCTCTCTCAGCCAGAGCGTGTATGATTCGGGGACGAGCTCCAACCCGCTGCTCAATTCTCCAAGCCGCCGTGGCTCGATCGGGCTCGATCTGTCGGTGCCGATATATAGCGGCGGTTCGGTTCGCAATTCGGTGCGCGCGGCGGAAACCCGCATCGAGGCGGGACGCGCCAATCTGCGCGGCACCGAAGCGGACGTCTTTACCCAGGCAGTCACGGTCTATGTCGACGTGCTGCGCGACGAATCGATCGTGCGGCTCAACCAACAGAACGTCCGCGTGCTCAGCGTCAACCTTCAGGCGACGCGCGACCGCTTCGAAGTGGGCGATCTGACCCGCACCGACGTGGCGCAATCCGAAGCGCGGCTTGCTTTGTCGCAGAGCCAGCTGCGCCAAGCCGAGGCCCGGCTGATCGGCAGCCGCGAGAACTACATCCGCGTGATCGGCTCCCCTCCCGGCGTGCTTGCGCAGCCCCCGGCACTGCCGAACCTGCCCGACGACGTGGTGGTCGCGGAGGATACCGCGCTCGCCAACAATCCCAACCTCGAAGCCGCACAGAAGGTGCGTGACGCAACCCGCTTCGACATCGATGTCGCACGGGCCAGCCGCTTGCCGCAGGTCAGCGTCGGTGTGGGTGGCGATTATTATAATTATCTCGGCTCGGTGCCCAGCCAATCGGCGATCGACCGCGATGGCTTCTCGACGACGCTGGGCGCGCAGGTGACCCTACCGATCTTCCAGGGCGGACGCCCGGCGGCGCTGGTTCGGCAGGCACAGGCGCGCCGTGCGGCCGCGCTCGAGGGCGTGACCTTTGCCGAACGCGGCGTGATCGCGCAGGCGCGTTCGGCCTTTGCGACCTACCAGTCGGCGCTGCGCGTGATCGAATCGTCGCGCATCGCAGTCGAAGCCAACCGGTTGAGCCTGGAGGGCGTCCGCGCCGAGAATAGCGTCGGCACGCGCACGATCCTCGACATACTCAACGCCGAGCAGGAACTGCTCAACTCGCAGGTTCAGTACGTGACTGCCGAGCGCGACGCCTATGTCGCCGGCTTCACGCTGCTGGCAGTGATGGGCCGCGCCGAGGCCGAGGATCTGGGGCTCGAAGGCGGGCCGCTTTACGATCCGGTGGCGAATTATAATCGCGTCCGCGGCAAGATCTGGGACTGGTCGGATGACAAGGATCCCGAGGCAGTCAGCACCAGCACGCGCGGGACACCGACGCAAAATCCGGATGTGACGGCGACGCCGCTCGACCCGCTGCTGCAGCGACCGGTTGACAGCACCCGTACAAATCCCTGATTGAGCGCGGCGGGGCTATTGGGGAGCAGGCTGCCGGATGGGTGACATCAGTACCGAGCCGTCGATGGAGGAGATTCTCTCCTCGATCAAACGCATCATCGCCGAAGAAGGCGATGCGGCGGTGGCGACGCGCACCCGGCGCGGCGGACGTACCGGCGCTGCGGTACCGCGTGCCGACGTCGATGAAGTGCTCGAACTTAGCGAGCCGGTTCCCGACGAGCCGGCCCTTCCGGCCCCCGCATTGCAGGAAACACCGATGCCGATGGGCTCGCCGACACCGCCCGAGCCCGCCCGGGCCGAGCCAATTCTTTCCGAGCGCGCCGCCGAAGCGACGCGCGGGCCGCTCGAGGCGCTGTCTCGTATGGTGGTGAAGCCCGAAGTTTCGGGATCGGACACGCTGGAGGGGCTCGTGCGCGAACTGCTCAAGCCTATGCTGCGCGACTGGCTGGATGCGAATCTGCCACAGGTGGTGGAATCGATGGTGGCGAAGGAAATTTCGCGGATTACCGGGCGGGATTGATCCGATCCTCCCTGTAGGGGAGGTGGCAGCCGAAGGCTGACGGAGGGGGCTCTCCCCACACGAAACCCTTGGCGCACGCCCCCTCCACCAGCTTCGCTGGTCCCCCTCCCCGTGCCGGGGAGGATCAGGTTGTAACCCCTGCAACCATCTGCTTTATCTGCGCGCCATGAAGCACATCCTCCTTGCGGGCGCTGCGCTCGCTCTCGCGGCGCCGGCATCGGCGCGTGATCTCACCATCCAGGACGTTGCGACGCTCTCGCGAGTCGGCGCGCCTACGGTGTCGCCCGACGGCAAATGGCTGGTGTGGCAGCAGCGCGAGACCGATCTGGCGGCTAATCGCGGGCGCTACGATTTGTGGAAGCTCGATCTGACCCGGAAGGGCGCAATGCCCGAGAAACTGGTCGGCGATCCCGAGGCGAATGAAACCAGCCCGATGTTCGGCCCTGACGGACGCGTCTATTTCCAATCGGACAAGGACGGCAGCGACGCCGTGGACTCCGTCCTGATTACCGGCGGCGGTCTTATGATGGTGGCGGAACCCCAAGGCGGGTTCAGCGGCTTCAAGCTCTCGCCCGACGGCAGCAAGCTGCTGATCTGGGCCGAGCGCAAGCCGGGCGCACCGGGAATCGAGCCGGCGATGGTCAAGAAGGACGCCAATGCGGGTTCGGGCCGGACCTATGACCAGCTCTTCGTGCGCCATTGGGACACCTGGGCGAATGGCGACCGCTCGCAATTGTTCGTCGTGCCGATCGCCGAGCCGCAAAAGTCGGTCGCGATCGCGCCGCAGCTGATCGGCGATACTCCGTCGAAGCCTTATGGCGGTGGCGAGGAGCTGGCGTGGAGCGCGGACAGCAAGACAGTTTATTTCGCATTGCGCGAGGCGGGACGGATCGAGGCGACTTCGACCAATCTCGATATCTTCTCGGCGCCTGCCGACGGCTCTTCGGCACCGGTGAATTTGACTGCGGACAATGACGGGATGGACAACCTTCCGACCGTCTCGCCCGACGGCAAGTGGTTGGCTTACTTCGCTATGGAGCGGCCGACCTATGAGGCCGATCGCCAAGTGTTGATGTTGCGCGACCTGACCAGCGGCACGACGCGCGCGCTGACCAAGGATTGGGACCGTTCGGTCGCGAGCATTGCCTGGGCGCCTGACGGCAAGACGATCTATGTGACCGCGCAGGACACGCAGGAAGAGCCGATCTTCACGGTCGATCCCCAGAGCGGCAAGGTTGCGCGGTTGACGCAGCAGGGGGTGGTTTCGGCGGTGGTGCCGACCAAGTCCGGCGTCGTCTTCTCGATGAACAGCCTGACCGGGCCCGACGATTTCTATCGCCTGGCGGGCAAGAAGCAGGAGCGGCTGACCAGCGTCAATGCCGAGAAGCTGGCGGGCGTGGATCTGCCCAAGGTCGAGCGGTTCAGCTTTACCGGCGCCAACAACGATGTGGTCTGGGGCTATGCGGTAAAGCCGGCGAGCCTGAAGGATGGGCAGAAGGCGCCGGTGGCGTTCGTCGTCCATGGCGGGCCGCAGGGATCAAGCAACAATAGCTGGTCGTATCGCTGGAACCCGGCGGTGTTCGCGGGTGCGGGCTATGCCGTGGTGTCAGTCGATTTCCACGGCTCGACCGGCTATGGTCAGAAGTTCACCGACGCGATCCAGAACAATTGGGGCGGCTGGCCGCTCGAGGATCTCCAGAAGGGTCTGGCCGCGGCGGAGCAGAAATTCGCCTGGCTCGACGGCCAGAATGCCTGCGCGCTCGGGGCCTCATATGGCGGCTATATGATGAACTGGATCGCCGGGCAGTGGCCCGACCGGTTCAAGTGCCTCGTGCAGCATGACGGCGTCTTCGACGCCCGCGCCATGGCTTACGAGACCGAAGAACTCTGGTTCGACGAGTGGGAGCATGGCGGCAAGGCCTATTTCGAAGATCCCGAGGCCTTCGAGAAATGGAACCCGGTCAACCATGTGACTAAGTGGAAGAGCCCGATGCTGGTGATCACCAGCGAGAAGGATTTCCGAATTCCGTACACGCAGGGGCTGGCAAGCTTCACGGCGCTGCAGCGGCGCGATATCCCGTCGAAGCTGCTGGTGTTCCCGGACGAAAACCATTGGGTGCTCAAGCCGAAGAACTCGATGCAATGGTATGGGACCGTGCTGCCATGGCTGGATCAGTGGACGGGTAAGGTGGCGAAATAGGGCCATACCCGTCATCTCCGCGAAAGCGGTGACCCAGAGCCCAACAGGCGCATCGCTCGATAACCCTGGGTCCCCGCTTTCGCGGGGATGACGGTGGGTTGTGTGTATCGCCTACACACAGCTAAGAGCGCGGCATGTCCGAGCTTCCCAAAACCTTCGACCCCGCCGAAATCGAATCCCGCTGGTATCGCCATTGGGAGGAAAAGGGCCTGTTCGCGCCCGAGCGGCTGGGCGCCGAGCCGTGGACGCTGGTCAATCCGCCGCCCAATGTCACCGGCTCGCTGCATATTGGGCATGCGCTCGACAACACGCTGCAGGACATCCTCGTTCGCCATGCGCGGCTCAAGGGCAAGGATGCGCGCTGGGTGGTTGGGACCGATCATGCCGGCATCGCGACGCAGATGGTGGTGGAGCGGCAACTCAACGCAAGCCAGCAGAAGCGCACCGATTTCAGCCGCGAGGAATTCGTGGCGAAGGTCTGGGAGTGGAAGGAAGAGAGCGGGGGCGAGATCACCCAGCAGCTCCGCCGGTTAGGCTGCTCGATGGATTGGGCCAACGAGCGTTTCACCATGGACGAGGGCTTTTCGAAGGCCGTGCTCAAGGTGTTTGTAGAGTTGTACAAGCAGGGGCTGCTGTACCGTGACAAGCGCCTGGTGAACTGGGACCCGGGCCTGGGCACCGCGATCAGCGATCTCGAGGTTGAGACCACCGATACCAAGGGCAGCTTCTGGCGACTGCGCTATCCGCTGGCCGACGGGACTGGCCATATCGAAGTCGCTACGACGCGGCCCGAGACGATGCTGGCCGATATGGCGGTGGCGGTGCATCCGAGTGACGAGCGCTACACGGCGCTCGTCGGCAAGCAGGTGAAGCTGCCGATTACCGGGCGGCTGATCCCGATCATCACGGACGAGCATGCCGATCCCGAGCTCGGCTCGGGCGCGGTCAAGATCACACCTGGGCATGACTTCAACGATTTCGAAGTGGGCAAGCGCGCGGGGTTCAGGGCCGGCGAGATGCTCAACATGCTCGATGCCAAGGCGAATATCGCGCAAACCGCGGATGGCATGATCCCGGACGAGTTTATTGGCATGGAGCGCTTCGCGGCGCGCAAGGCAGTGGTCGAGCGGTTGAAAGCCGAGGGTTTCCTGATCCCGCATGTCGATAAGGAAGGCGAAGAGCACGATGCCGAGCCGCGCGTGATCGCGACGCCCTATGGCGACCGATCGGGGGTGGTGATCGAGCCGTGGCTTACCGATCAATGGTATGTCGACGCGGCGACCTTGGCCAAGCCCGCGATTGACGCGGTCCGCTCGGGCGCGACCAAGATCGTGCCGAAGAGCTGGGAAAAGACGTATTTCAACTGGATGGAGAACATCCAGCCCTGGTGCGTCTCGCGGCAGCTTTGGTGGGGGCACCGGATTCCGGCCTGGTTCGCTGAGGACGGGACCATTTACGTCGCTGAGAGCGAGGCCGAAGCGCAGGCACAGGCCGGTGGGGGCATAAAGCTCGAACAGGATTCCGACGTCCTCGATACCTGGTTCTCCTCCGCCCTCTGGCCGTTCGCGACGATGGGCTGGCCGGATGCGGGCGAGTGGAGCAATCGCTACCCCAATGACGTGCTGATCTCGGGCTTCGACATCCTGTTTTTCTGGGATGCTCGAATGATGATGCAGGGGCTGCATTTCCTCGGCGAAGTGCCGTTCAAGACCCTGTATCTCCACGGCCTGGTGCGCGCTGCGGACGGGCAGAAGATGTCCAAGTCCAAGGGCAATGTCGTCAATCCGCTCGGGCTGATCGACCAATATGGCGCCGATGCTTTGCGCTTCTTCATGGCGGCGATGGAGAGCCAGGGCCGCGACATCAAGATGGATGAGCGGCGGATCGAGGGCTATCGCAACTTCGCGACCAAGCTGTGGAATGCGGCGCGCTTCTGCCAGTCGAACGGGATCGGGGCGAGCAATACGCTTGAGCCCCCTGCGGCCGAACTGGCGGTCAATCGCTGGATCATCGCTGAGACGGTGGCGACGGTGCAGGCGCTCGATCTGGCGCTGGCCGATTTGCGCTTCGACGAGGCGGCGAATACGATCTACCAGTTCACCTGGAGCCGCTTCTGCGACTGGTATCTCGAGTTGATCAAGCCAGTCATGGTCGGCGAGGAACGCGCGACGATCGATGCCGAGAGCAAGGCCGTTGCCGGCTGGGTGCTGGATCAGATTTTGGTGATGCTCCACCCGTTCATGCCGTTCATCACCGAAGAGCTGTGGTCGAAGATGGGCGCGCGCGAGCATGAGCTGATCGTCGCGCACTGGCCCATGGCGGATGCGCGGGCGCTCGACCCAGAAGCGGCGAAGGAAATCGATTGGCTGATCCGGCTGGTGAGCGAGATCCGCGCAGCGCGGACCGAGCTCAACGTGCCGCCGGGCGCGCGCTTGCCGTTGCACGTGCGTGATGCGTCCGGAGAGACATGGGCACGGCTGTCGCGGCAGACCGCGGCGCTGGCTCGATTGGCGCGTGTCAACCAGGCCGAAGGCGAGCCGGGCGAGGGCGGTTCGCTTCAGATCGTCGTCGACGAAGCGACCTTCGTACTGCCGCTGGGCGACGTCGTCGATCTCGAAGCCGAACGCGCGCGCCTGACCAAGGCGATCGCGGCGGCGGAGAAGGAGCGCGACGGGCTGGCGGGCCGGCTGAACAATCCGAGCTTCGTCGAGCGGGCCAAGCCGGAGGCCGTCGACAAGGCGCGCGCGGATCATGCCGAGAAGGTGGCCGAGGCCGAGCGACTGAGCGCGGCGCTGGCGCGCTTGGGCTAGAGGGCCGTCTCCGCCAGGTTGGAGCGATATTTCGCTCCCGTCTGGCGGTCCATGATCTCGATATAGATCCAGCTCGGCGGGGTCTGACCTTCTTCGACGGAGAACCAGATCTTGTTGAGATCCTGGGGCGTCCCGAGCGCGCAGAAGCCGTAGAGCCGCCTGCCGCCCTGGGCGAAGAAATCGACCCAGCTGCGTGACGAGTTGGCGTTGCTGCCGCAGGGTGGCAGGTTGGGAGCGGGCTTGAACATCGCGGCGGGATAGTCGGCGTAATTGTGGACTTCGAAGCGGTAGCGGACCCAGTTCTTGCCGCCTGCGCTGTAGGATTCGGTGCCGATCAGCCGGATGATGGGATTGGGCACGGTCTGTGCTCTGGCGGGCACCGCGCTCGCCAGCGTCGCCGCCAATATCGCCACCAGCATCCATATACGCTTCATTCGCCGCCTCCCCGATCGATGGCGCACAGCTTGCGCGGCGCGGCGCTCTGCCGCAATAGCCCAGCATGTCTCAATATCCCGCGCTTCGCCTCCGCCGCACCCGTGCCTCGGCTTGGAGCCGGCGGATGCATGCCGAGACCGTGCTGACGCCGGCCGATCTGATCTGGCCGTTGTTCGTGACTGAGGGGGATGCGGAGGAGCCGATTGCTTCGCTTCCGCGGGTCTCGCGGTGGTCGGTGGCTGATATTGCCAAGCGGGCGAAGGAAGCGGCGGCTCTCGGAATTCCTTGCGTGGCGCTGTTTCCGAACACCCCGGCAAACCTGCGTACTGAGGATGGGCGCGAGGCGCTCAATCCGGATAATCTAATGTGCCGGGCGATCAAGGCGATCAAGGATGCGGTGCCCGATTTGGGCGTGCTCACCGATGTCGCGCTCGATCCCTATACGGCGCACGGGCATGACGGGCTGGTCGATGGCACCGGCTATGTGCTCAACGACGCCACCGCGGAGGTGCTGACCCGGCAGACACTGGTGCAGGCCGAGGCGGGGGCGGATATCGTCGCGCCCAGCGACATGATGGACGGCCGCATAGGGCTGATCCGCGAGGCGCTAGAGGCGGGCGGGCATGTGAACGTCCAGATCATGGCCTATGCCGCCAAATATGCCTCAGCATTCTATGGCCCGTTCCGCGACGCGGTCGGCTCGCGCGGGCTGCTGAAGGGCGACAAGAAGACCTACCAAATGGACCCGGCCAATAGTGAGGAAGCGCTGCGCGAAGTCGCGCTCGATCTGGCGGAGGGCGCGGACAGCGTGATGGTCAAGCCCGGGCTGGCCTATCTCGACATCATCCTGCGGGTGAAGAGCGAATTCCAGGTGCCGGTGTTCGCGTATCAGGTGAGCGGCGAATATGCGATGATCGAGGCTGCCGCGGCGGCGGGGGCGGGCGAACGCGAGGCGCTGGTGATGGAGACGCTGATGGCGTTCAAGCGCGCGGGATGCTCGGGCGTGCTGACGTATCACGCGCCGCTGGCGGCCAAGCTGCTGGGCGCGTGATCTGTTTCTATAGTCATTCGCGCGGACGCGCGAACCCAGAGCCAGGAGCGGCATCATCTGTGGCCCTGGGTCCCCGCTATCGCGGGGATGATGATAGAGGGAATGGGCGTGATCCAGACTGAGCGGCTGCTGCTGCGTCCCTGGAGCGAGGCGGACAAGCCGGTCTTTCATGCTCTGGCGAACACGCCGGCGATGATGGAGCATTTCGGCGGGCCGGTGCCGCGCGCGAAGCATGATGCGATCCTCGATCGGATGATCGATCAGCAGGCGCGTTTCGGACATTGCATGTGGGCAGTCGAGATGCGCGACAGCGGCGAACTGGCGGGAGTTTGCGGGCTGCGGATCGGCGGGCATGCGGGAACGCGGGTGCCGGAGGAGCTCGAGATCGGCTGGCGGATCGGCGAGAAATATTGGGGGCAGGGGATCGCTCGCGAGGCCGCGGAGGCGAGCATCTCCTGGGGTTGGTCGAATACTGATCGCGCGCGCATCGCGGCGTGGACCGTGATCGGCAATAAGCGCTCCTGGGGACTGATGGGGCGGTTGGGCATGCGCAGACGCGTTGACCTCGATTTCCATCACCCGGAATATGCGCCCAGCGATCCGCTTGGCGCGATGATCGTCTATGCGGTGGACCGGCCATGATAGAGACTGAGCGCCTGATCCTGCGGGGCTGGGAAGAAGGCGACCGCGCGCCGTTCCACGCGATGGGGCAGGATGAGCGGGTCATGACGACGCTCGGGCCATTATTGTGGCGCGAAGAGAGCGACGCGCTGATCGACCGGATGCAGCACATCCTGGCCGAGAACGGCTATACCTTCTGGGCAGTGGAGCGGCGCGAGGACCGCGCGTTTCTGGGTTTTTGCGGGCTCAAGCCGGGCGCCGAAGGCACGCCTATCGAAGGCGAAGGCGAAGTCGAGATCGGCTGGCGGCTGGCGCACCAGCATTGGGGCAGGGGCTATGCCCGCGAGGCGGCGCAGGCGTGTCTCGATTGGGCCTGGGCGAACGGCATCCCATCGGTCGCTGCGATCACGACGCCGGGCAATGTGCGAAGCTGGGGGCTGATGGAGCGGCTGGGCATGGTCCGCGTGGCCGCGGACGATTTCGACCATCCCCACGCGATCGACCGGCTCCGCGCGCACATCACCTATCGAATCAGCAGGCCTTGACGTTAATCGCCGGGCAAGCCAGCGCGATTAAGCCAGATCGCCGGGGGAGAATGTGCGCATGATCGACGAACTGGAAGCCGAGGCGCCGCGCAACCGGCTGCACTGGCTGTTCGTCGTCGCGATCCTCACTGGATCCTTCCTGCTGTTCCTGGTCCAGCCGATGGTCGCGCGGATGGCGCTGCCCAAGCTCGGCGGCGCACCGGCGGTGTGGAATTCAGCGATGCTGGTCTATCAGGCGCTGCTGCTCGGCGGATATGCCTATGCGCACTGGCTGGGGCGCGTACCGCCGCGGATGCAGGCGTGGATCCATCTCGGCGTCCTCGCCTTCGCCGCGCTCTGGCTGCCGATCGGGCTGATCGCGATGGATTTGCCCGCCGATGCTGAGCCGGCCTTCTGGGTGCCCTGGCTGTTCGGCGCTTCGATCGGGCCGCTATTCTTCGCGATTTCGGCGCAGGCGCCCTTGTTGCAGCGCTGGTACAGCGTAGCGACAGGCGGGCGCGACCCCTACGCGCTGTATGCCGCATCCAATGTCGGCAGCTTTGGCGGGCTGATCGCGTATCCCTTGCTGGTCGAGCCCATGCTGGCGCTGAAGGGCCAGAGCTGGCTTTGGAGCGCGGGCTATCTCCTCGTCTTCGTGTTGATCGCGGGCTGCGCAACGATGCTGCCGCGCAAGTCCGCCGATACGCCGCACATTCCGCACGTCACCGAAGCTCCGACGCGGCGGCGGGTGCTGCACTGGATCGCACTGGCCTTTGTCCCCTCGGGGCTGATGCTGGCGACGACGACCTTCCTGACCACCGATATCGTGGCGGTGCCGATGCTGTGGGTGCTACCGCTGGGACTTTATCTGCTGAGCTTCTCGGTAGCATTTTCGGACGACCGGACGATCCCCGATCTGCTCGCCAAGTTCGCGCCGGTGACGATTTTGATGTTCGGCGCGACGATGATCGCGGGGCACCAGAAGCTCGCTTATATGAACGCGCTGATCGGGCTGCTGCTGCTGTTCATGGTCGCGGTTGCCTGTCATTCGCGCATGTATCAGTTGCGGCCCGCGCCGGACCGGTTGACGGGCTTCTATCTGGCAATGTCGGTCGGCGGCGCGCTCGGCGGCGTCTTCTCGGGGCTACTCGCGCCGATCATCTTCGACTGGACCTATGAATATCCGCTGCTGATCCTGGCGGCGGGGGCACTGGTGCCGCAGGTCTTCCTGCTTCCCGCGATCGGACGGTTGTGGCGCGGCACGGCGCAGGAGCGGCGGATCAAGTTCCTGGCGGTCACTCTGCTGGTCGTGCTGATCGTATGGATCGGCGTGACCAATCCCGGCGGCATGCTGGGCGAAATGCACGAGCAGATCGCGTTCCTGGCGGTGGCGGCGGTGGGCCTGGTCGCGGTGGGCAAGCGCTGGGCCTATATGGTCGCGCTGGCGGGGGCGTTGTTTCTGTTCGGGGGGTATCGATCGATCTCGATGTCGCTCGCCGATGCGCGGACGCGCAGCTATTTCGGAGTCTATACAGTCACCGATCTGACCGACGAGCGAACGCTGGCCCATGGCACCACGGTGCATGGCATCCAGCTTAAGGGCGCGCGTTCGCGCCAGCCGACGACCTATTATGTGGCCGGCTCGGGTGTCGGCCAGGCGATCCTGGCGCTGCCGGAGCTCTACGGGTCTGCCGCGCGCGTAGGCGTTGTCGGGCTCGGGAGCGGGACGCTGGCTTGCTATGCGCAGCCGGGGCAGAGCTGGAGCTTCTACGAGATCGACCCCGCAGTGGTGTCGCTGGCGCGCGATTCGGGGAAGTTCACCTTCATCCCGCAATGCCTGCCCAAGGTACCGATCATCATCGGCGACGCGCGGCTGCGGATCGCGCAGGCGCCGGTGGGGAGCTTCGACCTGCTCGCGCTCGATGCCTTCTCTTCAGACGCCGTGCCGATGCATCTGCTCACGCGCGAGGCCTTTGCCACTTATGGCCGCGCATTGAGCGCCAAGGGACTGCTGCTGGTCCATATCTCGAATCGCTTCATGGCGCTGGCGCCGATCGTCGCCGCGGCGGCGCGCGAGGGGGGCTGGCACGCCGCGCAGCTTTCCTATGTTCCCGGCGACGAAAGGGCGGTGACGCTGCCTGGAACCGATCCCGGCAGCGCTTCCGAATGGATTGCGCTCACGCGCGACAATCCGACGCTGCAGAAACTGGCGGCGCGAGGCGGCGGCTGGCGCGCCCTCAAGCCCTATCCGGGTTTCACGGCCTGGACCGACGATTATGCATCGGTGCTGCCCGTCATGCGCGCGCTGCACCCGTCGCTGAAGGACGATTAGGCAGTATCGCCATTCAGTTTATCCTCCCTCGCGCAGCGTGGAAGGGGGACCACGAAGTGGTGGAGGGGGCGTCACCACGCGCGGTGCCCATGCGGATAGCCCCCTCCGTCAGCCTTCGGCTGCCACCTCCCCCGCTAAAGCGCGGGAGGAATGAAATTTCAATCTGCTGAATGTCGATGCGGCCTAGGCGCCGGCGAGTGCCGCTTCGAGCGCGGCCGAGCGATCCTGCTGCTCCGTCGCCAGCGCTTGGGCGCGGGCGACGGCAGCGTCGAGCGCGGGATAAGGCACCAGGCCCGCGGCGCCGCGCTGGATGGCTAGCTCCTCAAGATCGGTGAGGACGGTCGAGACCGGGGCACGGAGCGTATCGAGATTGGCGAGCGCGGCCTGGGCATCGAGCCAGCGCTCCGAGCCTTCGGGCAATCCGCGCGCGACTGCGATCCGCGCTTCGGCATCCTGCGCGCCCTTGTTGAACGCGGTGGAAAGCGCATCGAGCTGGGCGGTCAGGTCGCCCACCTGCTTGTCGAGCGCGGCATCGGGTGCGGCGGCGGCGGGCACGGGGCGGACCGGCTCCGCCAGGCTCTGCGTTTCCGCGGCGCGCGGCAGCAGAGAGGGGTAACGCGTGGCGCTCTGGGTGCAGCCGGCAAGGGCGGCTATGATGGCGACGGGGGCGATCAGGATGAGGCTGCGCATACCCATGCGTCTATGGCGTAAGAAAAGGCGGCGCAACGGGGTTGCGCTATGCCGAAACCGCTTCTAATGACGCCCCTCCAATGCGCGCCCGTAGCTCAGCTGGATAGAGCATCAGACTACGAATCTGAGGGTCGGACGTTCGAATCGTTCCGGGCGCGCCAATTCCCCCCATCCGTGGGTGACGACCGATGAAGCCGAGAATCGGCACTGCCGGTTGGTCTATTCCGAAAGCATTCGCCGAGCGGCTTCCGGGGGATGGCTCGCATCTCGAGCGCTATGGGGCGGTGTTCAACGCTGCCGAGATCAACTCCAGCTTTCATCGTCCGCACCGGGCGAGCGTCTATGCGCGCTGGGCCGCGAGCGTGCCGGACGATTTCCGCTTTGCCGTGAAGCTGCCCAAGACGATCAGCCATCAGGCCAAGCTGGTCGATTATGGCGACCTGCTGGCGCGCTTTGCCGAGGAGATTGCCGGGCTTGGGGCCAAGCGCGGGCCTTTGCTGGTGCAGCTGGCGCCGAGCTTTGCCTTTCCGGGGGAAGTGGCGGAGCAGTTTTTCGACGATGTTGACGCGACGATCGGCGGGCAAATGGTGATGGAGCCGCGGCATGCCAGCTGGTATGCGCCCGAGGTCGATGCGCTGCTGGTGGCGCGGCGGATTGCAAGGGTGGCGGCGGATCCGCCCAAGCCGGAGGCGGGGGCTGAGCCCGGCGGCTGGCGGGGGCTCAGCTATTGGCGGCTGCACGGATCGCCGCGGGTTTATTGGTCATCCTATGAGGATGCGCAGATCGCCGCGCACGCGTCAGGGATCTCTGGCGAGAGCTGGACGATCTACGACAACACCGCTTCGGGTGCGGCAATGGGCAATGCGCTCGATCTGCTGGCACTGACCTAGCGCTTCAGCGCGGCGATCAGGACCTTCATATTCTCGATATAAGTGCCAGTGGAGATCCCGGTCACGGGCTTGTCGGTCTCATAGGGCGAGGTATCGGTGGCGTCGCCGACGCGGGTCTGGCCGAAATCTCCGGGGGCGGGGGTGGGTGAGCCGTCGCCGGCATAGAGGTTGCTGGTGGCGTGCAGCTTGGTGGGCCACCAACCCTGGGCGTTGAGCGACTTGATCAGCGTCTGAGGATCGCGCTTGCCACCGGTGGTGTTGAGGTCCGACGTGGCGACTTCTTCGACCAGCCAATAGCGGGGTAGCGGCTTGGCCGCGCCGGTGCGCAGCGGCGAATCCTTGGCGATCTGCTGGGGGTCGCTGGCCTTCAACTTCTCGTATTCGCGGCGCAGGCCGGCGAGGTTGATTGCCCGCGTCGAGCTGTAATGCGTGATCGTGTGCTCGGGATTGTAATCGGCATAATATTCGCCGTTGACGACGTTCGAGCCACGGCGGTGGACGTAGAGCGGCTTGTTGGTGCCGATCTCGATGAAGGTCGGGAAGGCACGGCCATTCTTGACCTGCGCCTCGGGCAGCTTGACGCTTTCCAGCCAGTCGAGCGCTTCGGGAATGCGGGCGAGGAACTTGGTCTCGCCGGTGAGGCGATAGAATTCCATCAGCTGCCGGATATTGGCGGCGGTCGTGTGCGTGACAAGCGCGGTCGGCTCATAGGTGCGGGCGCCTACGGGCTTAAGATCGAGGCTGTGCTGGAGCCCCCAACCCGGCTGCGGCTGGCCCTGCTGGGTGACCAGATAGACGTTCATCGCGCGGGTGATCGCATCGAGCACCTTGGCGTCGCCGCCGAGCACCTGATAGCACATGATCAGGAAGCGGATATTCTCGCCGGCGACATCGTCATTGAAGGTGATGAAGCCGGTATAATCGGGCTTGCCGTGATGGCTGAAGTCGCTCTTGAGCGGGTAACGCTGCGGCCAGCCGCCGATCGGATATTGGCTCTCCAGCACGAAGCCGAGCGCCTTCTTCAGCGCGGGCAGATATTTGGGATCGTGCTTTTCGACATAGAGGCGGAGCAGGAACTGCATCGCTTCCGAGGTGCCGGCATCGTCAAAGGTGGAATTGCCCCAATAATGCTGGAATTCCTCGAGCCGCCAGGCGTTCTTGCCGATCGTCTCGTACCAGCGCTTGGTCGAAGCCTCGCCGCCGAAGTCGCCGAAATAATGCCAGCCGCCGTTATCCTGCTGGATCGCGATGAGCGCGTTCGCGGTCTTTTCGGCGGCCTCGTAATAATAGGCGTCACCGGTCGCGTGATAGGCGTCGAGGAACAGATGCCCCATCGTCGCGGTGCCCGGGGGCTGGACCCAGATCATCGAGGGGTAGGCTTCCATCTCGCCCCAGCGGCGCGACATATCGGGCAGGTACGACCAGACATAGCCGCCATTCGTGGAGGCAGTCTCGACCATAAACCGCGTCGCGCGCTTCATCGTGTCTTCGATGCGCTTGTCGTTCTGCGCAGCGGCGGGGAGCGCGGCAAAGGCCAGTGCAAACAGCACCCAGCGCAACACCTTCAGCAAATGGGACCGCATCCTCGCCTCCTTCGACTCTTATCGAGCAGAGCATAGCGCAGCGTTTATGACACCGGTAGCAGTAATTACGCCGTGGGTGGGCTTGCGGGCAGGATAACCGTCACGCGCAGCCCGCCGATCGGCGAGCGGCTGGCTTCGATGCGACCGTGATGCGCCTCTACGATGGCGCGGGCCGTAGCGAGGCCGAGCCCCGAGGCGGCCGAATCCTCGGCCCGGTCCGAACTGCGATAAAAGGGCTCGAACAGGCTCTGCGCGAGCATCACGTCGATTCCGGGCGCGTTGTCGTCGATGATCAGCCGCCAGGCGTCGCGCGAGCTTTCGAGGCCGAGGACGATACGGCCGTTTTGCGGCGTGTAGCGCAGCGAATTGTCGATCAGCGCGCCGAACAATTGCTCGATGCGGGCGCCATCCCATTTCACCAGGATCGTATATTCGGGGAGCGTGCTGGTCTCGAGCCGCACATTCTGTCCCTCGGCGCGCTTCTTGTGGGTCCAGATCGCATTGTGAATCAGTGCGCGCGGATCGACTTGTTCGAAGGTCACGGGCAGCCGCCCGAGATCGGCGAGCGCGATCGCGTTGAGATCCTCCGCCATGTGGATGAGGCGGTGGGTGTCCTCCTCGATTCCCGCAAGCAGTTCGGGTGCAAGCGGCGGCTCAGCCTTGCACAGCGCAATGAAATGCTCGCCCATATTCTCCGCAGGGCGTTTGAGCTCGTCGGAGATCGAGACCAGCCAGGTACGGCGCGCTGTTTCGAGCCGGCTGAACTGGCTGGCAATGCGGCGCAAATTGCGCATTGTCGCCACCGTTTCGGGCGGGCCTTCCTCTTCAAAATCGATCTCATGATTGCCGTGCACGACTTCGCGGCTGAGGCGGTACAGGTCGAGCTGCGGCTTGGACCAGCGGCGGGCGAAGACATAGGCGGCGACCAGCATGGCGGCGAACAGCGCCAGCACGATAACGCCGATGCCGATATATTGCGTCGCCAGATAGCGGCGGTCGGCGGCGTTCAGCGAGGCGGGCGTGACCAAGCGCGCCAGGGCGACGGTGCGACCCCCGACCTGAACCGGCCGCTCGACGATCGGCGCGAGGCCGGGACCCGCGATGAGCTTGCCTTCGGGGGTGACGAGCGAAACGCGGCCGCCGAGCCGGCTGGGATCGAGGCTTTTGAGGAGTTCATCGAGCGGGCGGCCCGCAGCCGCGGCCTGGCCGGCGGCAAGCGCGAAGCCTTCGAGCCGGTCGCGGTCGCGCGCCTCGACCTGAAACGCGCTGGTCTGGTGCAGGAACAGCACGAGCGCGCCGCCAGGCACTACCGAGACGAGCAGCGCCTGGGCAGCGAGGGTCGAGAAAATTCCGGGAAATAGGCGCAAAATCTATCCTTCCACGCCCACTGGGCCGGCCCTGTGGCTAGCGCCCGCGCCAGACCTGCACAATTGCATATCAATCGAGGACATCGAACGAGTTCAGAATCTTGCCGCCCGCCATGAACACGGCGATCGGGCATAGCGCGAAGAAGACCCAGCCGAGTGCGCCGGGATAGAGCTTCATATAATGCACGCCGCGCTCGGTGGCGCCGGTCGCGAGGCCATAGATGATGAGATAGGCCTCGAACTTGGTCTTGATGGTGAAAAGGCGGCCGAGGCGTGCGAGCATGACCGATATTAAGCAAGCGCCGAGCCAATCGCGGAAACGCGCGACTTCGGGTTAAAAGATATGGTTACCTGTCAATTAATTCGACAATTTCCAGCGCTTCGAGAAGCGCGTGGCGGGCAGCTGCGATACGCGAGACGAGGGCAGGATCGGCGATCTGGTCCTGCCCAATAGTCTCGGGCCAATATGCTTCGATCACCTCCGCAATGAGATCGAGCTTGGCGGCATCGACGAGGAAACGAGGATCGATCATGGCAGGATCGGCGACGACGCGGAGGCGCAGGCAGGCGGGGCCGCCGCCATTGGCCATGGACTGGCGGACATCGACGACTTCGAGACGGCGGATCGGGCCGTTGCCGGCGACATGCGCCTGCAGCCAGTTCCATACGCTGGGTGTTTCGCGCGCCTCGGCGGGGAGGATCAGCGCCATCTCGCCCGAGGGCAAAGTGACGAGCTGAGCGTTGAACAGGTAGGAGCGGATCGCGTCTTCGAGGCTGACTTGTGCGGCTGGAACTTCGACGATCTCGACTTCGGGCAGGGCTGCGCGAAGATCGGCGTAGAAAGCGTGCTTGTCGGCGAAGGCCTGTTCGTGCGCGAAAAGAACGCGGGCATTGGCTACCGCGACAACGTCATTGTGAAAGGCGCCCGCCGCAATCGCTTCCTCCGACTGGCGAACGAACAGCGCATGGCGGACGCCGTGGCTGCGGGCGACGGCCTGACTCGCTTCGGGATGTTGGCGCGCGGGGAAAGGGCCGCCGGCCTGGCCATAGACGAAGACTTCGACCCCCGGCGCATCGTGCGATGCCGCCAGGCGCATGTGATTCGCCGCGCCCTCGTCGCCGAACGGGGCGGGGACGGGGCCGTGCACCGCGAAGGTGCGGTTCGCGAAGGCGAGGCGGAGCTGCGCGAGCGTCTCGGGCCATTCGTGGCTGCGGTGCGGCATCGTCACGAGGTTGGCGACGGTCAGGTGGCAGCGGCCATCCTGCGTATCCGCTGCGGGCGAGACCGTCGCGGCGTTGGCGGCCCACATCGGGGAAGCGGACAGTGCCTGCGCTTGAAGGTGCTGGGGTGCGGCGTCGTAGGTAGTGGAAAGGCTCGCCAGCCAGCGATGATCGGGCCGCGCATGGGGCAGGAGGATGCCCTGCCTCAGCCCCAGCGCGATATTGGCGCGCATCTTGGCCACGCCCTCGAGCGCTGCGGCGCGAGGCTGGGACACGAGTCCGCGGTTTTTCGTTGCGGCGAGGTTGCCGTGGCTGAGGCCGGCATAATTGTGGCTGGGGCCGATAATGCCGTCGAAGTTGATTTCGGTTTGCATGGCTTCGCTTGAAACAGGGACCGCGCATGGCTAGCTGAAAGCCGAGGCCACGTCCTCCCCCTTCATGGGTATCAAGTCCGGGACGGCCCGGCCCTTTTGCAAAGGAGGGCTGCATGGCCTGGATATTGTTGTTCGTCGCCGGTCTCCTCGAGATCGTCTGGGCTTATTTCATGAAGCAGTCGCACGGGTTCACCAGGCTGTGGCCGACGATTGCGACCTTTGCCTTCATGTTCGGCAGTTTCGGGCTGTTGTCGATCTCGATGAAGACGCTGCCGCTGGGCACCGCCTACATGATCTGGACCGGGATCGGCGCGGTGGGGGCGTTTGTGGTCGGGGTTGTCGTGCTGGGGGAAGCGGCTGGGGCGCTGCGGATATTGGCGGCGATGATGATCGTCGGCGGGCTTGCGCTGATGAAGGCGGCTACGCCGTAAGGCCTACGCCAGGGTAATGCAGCGAAACCCTGCTTGTCTCTGGGTCCCCGCGTTCGCGGGGATGACGTGAGGGGAGTTGCTTAAAGCCGAGGCACGTGGAGCAGTGTGTCGCCGGTCGTCACGCCGAGCAGCTTTGCGCAATCGGGGTCCAGCGCGACTCCGCCTTCGCTTGGGGCGACGCGGCCATAAGCGGCGCGGAAGTTTGCCAGCTGGCCCGCCGAGGCCAGCACCGACTCGCCGCCGCCGGCAATCGTCACCACTGGGGACATGAGTGAGTCGCGGATCGCCTTCACATTGTCGGTGCGGGCGGTCATCGTCGGGCCGCCATCGAAGATGTCGACATAGTTTTCGAAGGCGAAACCCTCATTTTCAAGCATCCGCATCGCGGCGCGCCCCGAGGGATGAGGCATGCCGATCACGGCGCGCGCGCTGTCCTGGAGCATAGCGGTGTAGATCGGATGCTTGGGCATCATATCGGCGATGAACTGCGTGCCGTGGATCGCGTTGAAACTGTCGGCTTCCTGGAAACTCATCCCGAAGAAGCGTCCCGCCACACCGTCCCAGAAGGGCGATCCGCCAGCCTCATCGATCACCCCGCGCAGTTCCGCCAGCACGCGATCCGCGAAGCGCGCGCGGTGCTGCTTGATGAAGAGATAGCGGCTGCGCGCGAGCAGCATGCCGAGGCCGCCGGCACGTTCGCCGGGATGCAGGAACAGCCCGCCGACTTCGGAGCAGCCGACCAGATCGTTGGTGAGGTTGAGCAGCTCGGACTGGAAGGTGCGGCCAAGCTCCTGGCTGTGCTTGGAATCGATGCCGATCCGGTAGCTGTAGAAAGGCCATTTCTGCCCCACCGCGGTAAAAATCTGGCAGGTGCCGCGAACGTCGCCGGTTTCGGTGTTTTCGAGGACGAGCAGGAAGAGTTCGTCGACGGGCATGTCATCGGTGCGATCGAACGCCTCATGGCTGCGCGCGAGCTTGGCGCGGAGCACGTCTTTCTCGGGCTGGAGATTGGTGAATCCGCCGCCGGTGAGCTTGGCCATCTCGTACAGCGCCTGCAGATCATTGTCGCGCGCGGCGCGGATCACGAAGCTCATGCGAAGCCCTTTTCGGCGAGTCGGAGGATGGTGACGGCGGAAAGCGCCGCGCGCTCGGCCAGGCTTTCGGGGATGAGGAATTCGTCCGCGCTGTGGATCAGCCCGCCGCGGACGCCCATCGTATCGACCACGGGCACTCCGCATGCGGCAATGTTGTTGCCGTCGCAAACGCCGCCCGTGGCTTTCCAGGCGACGGGGATACCGAGGTCGGTGCCGGCCTGTTTGACGAGATGGAACAGCTTTTCCGCGCCGGGATCGAGCGGCTTGGGCGGGCGATTGAAGCTGCCATGGACTTCGACCTGGACTTCGTGGGTCGCGGAGACCTGCGCAGCCGCGGCGTCGAGCGCGGCCTGGGCGCGGGCGATGGCCTGGGCATCGCGCGGGCGGAAATTGACACGAAGGATGGCGAGATCGGGGACGACGTTGTTGGGGCCGCCGCCATCGATCCGGGCGGGGTTTACCGCCAGCATCGGCTCGCGCGCGGCGGCGAGCTTGAGCGCGAGATCGGCGGCGGCGACCAGCGCATTGCGGCCATCCTCGGGATTGCGGCCGGCATGGGCGGGCTTGCCGCGCACGACGAGTGAGAAATTTCCGGTGCCGCCGCGAGCGCCCGCCAGGGTGCCATCGGGGAGCGCGGGCTCATAGGTCAGCGCCGCGAGCTTGCCGCGCGCCGCACCCGCGATCAGCGCAGCGGAGGAGAGCGAGCCGGTTTCCTCGTCGGAATTGATCAGGACTTCATAGCCGAGTTGCGCCGCTAGCGGGCTGGCCTCGACGGCTTCGAGCGCCGCGAGCATCAGCGCCAGCCCGCCCTTCATGTCCGCCGCGCCGGGCGCATTGAGGTGGCCGCTGTCCAGCCATTGCCCGGTCTGGAATGGATGGTCGGCGGGGAACACGGTGTCCATGTGCCCGGTGAAGAGCAGTTGGACGGGGGCATTTGGGCGAACCGCGAGATGCAAGTGCCGACCATGCTCGATTTCCTGGACGCGGCCGTCGGCACTGACGGTCTCGACAGGGGCCGGCTCGACCAGCGCGATATGCCCGGGAAGCGGAGAAAAGGCGGTGGCGAGCAGATCCGCCATCGTCTCGAGCCCGGCAAGGTTGCGCGTGCCGCTGTTGACGGCTGCCCATTGCTCGGTCCGCGCCAGCATCGGCGAGGCTGAGGCATGGGCGATCGCGGCCTGCTCGATTGACGAAAGCTCGTTCATTCGTGCGGGAGTAGCGCGGAAATCCGTGCGATCCCACCCCCGCGCCGTTGCGCGCCCCATAGCCGGCTAGAAATCGAGAACGAGCGCCGCGCGGCTGGTGGTGTCGGTGGTCTTGCGGCTCGCGGGCGGCATGCTTTCATATTGAAGCGTGTAGCTGAGTTGCGCCGAAAGCGGCCCGATCAGCCGCGCAAGCAACGCCGATTTGCTCGACACGGTCGAGTTGGCGTCCTGCAGATAGGCCGAGGCGTTCTGCCGCACCGTAATCCCGCGCGAGAGCTTCCAATCGAAATCGATCGAGCCGCGCGCCGCGACGTTGCTTTCGGTGGCATCGGTGATCAGGCGCGTCGAGCGGAATGCCGGGCCGAGCTCGAGATCGAGCTTGAGGTCCGGCCGCTTGATTGCGCTGTACCCCGCGCCGGCCGAGACAGAGATACGATCGGTGAAGCCCGAAAAGCGATCGCTCTCATATTGGCTCGCGCCATAGACATAGGCGCGATCGCCGAGCTTCCAATTGGGCTCATAAGCGGCGAGATAGCGCTCGCGCGTCACCACGCCCAGGCTCTCTTGATAATCGGCCTGGAGGATCAGCTTGTGGCGCCAATCGATCCCTTCGCGCTTGATCTCGACCTGGGCTGTGAGGCCGACATTCTCGGTGTTGCCCGACTGAACATAGCCGCCGAGTTCGGCGCGCGCCTTCATCAGATCGAAGAAATCGGCTTCGCGCAGCTTGCGCTGGGCCGTCTCGCGACGGTCCTGGCTCCAGCGCGACGCCATCTTGATGACGATCTCGGCGCTCTCGGGCGAGGCTGCCTTGGCGTATTTGACGATCGTCGCGACATCGCCTTCGCTGCCCGAATCCATCGCGGCATCGAGCATCGCCTTGATCGGGGGCGGGATCGTGTCCGGGTCCTGGGCAGCCCATAGGGACTGCGGGGCAAGGAACAGCGGCGCGGCGAGCAGCAGATAGCGCATGCAGGTTCCGATAGCGTTGTCAGACGGCAAGAAAAGGGCAGTCAGCCAAGATGTGCGGCAAAGACGGTCAGCAACTGGCGATAGAGGTCGCGCTTGAAGGGCACGATTAGCTCGGGGAGGTCGGACGGTGCGGCCCAGCGCCATGCCCGGAACTCGGGTTCGGCGGTGGCGATGTCGACGTCTTTGTCTTCACCGAGAAAGCGGAAGAGGAACCAGCGCTGGCGTTGCCCGCGCCATTTGCCTTGCCAGACCGTAGCGATCAAATCGTCGGGCAAATCGTAGAGCAATTCCTCGGGCGCCGAGGCGACGAGCTCGACCAGCTCGCGCTTGACGCCGGTTTCCTCCCAAAGTTCGCGATAAGCGGCTTCGAGCGAATCCTCGCCCGGATCAATCCCGCCTTGCGGCATCTGCCAGGCCTCGAGAATATTATCGAGGCGCTGGCCGACAAAGACCTGCCCGTCGCGGTTGATCAGCATCACGCCGGCGCAGGGGCGATAGGGGAGGGAGGCGGTGTTCATTCGCCTGGGCTTAGCTTCATCGCCTTCCCCGCGAAAGCGGGGATCCCGCTTCTGCGCGAAGTGAAAGAAGTAGGCCCCCCGCTTTCGCGGGGGTGACGAATGTGGCTAGTTGCCCCAGTGCCCATCCACATCGTCCATCACCCAGCCTATGTCGCGCCCGCGCCCCGGCGCAGCCAATATCAGTGGAACAAGAACGGTCTTGTCCGGGACTTGCTGCGCGATCTTGGCGACTTGTTGGACTGGCATGAACCGGAGCGAACGCCGCGCGAGTGGCTCGAAGCTGCGCATGATGCCGATTATGTCGCCGAAGTTCTGGAAGCGCGCGTGCCTGCGCATAAGGAGCGTCGCATCGGTTTTCCCGTCACGCCAGAGGTGGCCCTGCGCGCGCAATATGTGCCTGGTGGGACCCATCTGGCCGCGTTGCTCGCGATCGAGCATGGCTATGCGGCGAACACCGCGGGGGGCAGCCACCACGCGCTGCATGACACGGGAGCGGGGTTCTGCGTTTTCAACGATCTTGCAATCGCTGCCCTCCGGCTGGTGGAGGACGGCACCGCCAGCCGCGTGCTGATCGTCGATTGCGACGTGCATCAGGGTGACGGCACTGCGGCGCTGACCGCGGGAAGGCCGGAGATCGCGACCTATTCGATCCATGCCGAGAAGAACTTCCCGGTCCGCAAGGCGCGCTCGACGCTGGATGTGCCGCTTGCCGATGGCACGGGCGATGCTGAATATCTGGAGACCTTGGTGGGCACGCTCACGCCGCTGATCGACGGCTTCTCGCCGGATCTGGTGCTCTATCAGGCTGGCGTCGATCCGCTTGCGGGGGACAGGTTGGGCCGGTTGGGGCTGAGTTATGAAGGGCTCATTGCCCGCGACCGCTGGATCAGCGAGACTTTCGCCGGGCGCGGCATCCCGTTCGCGAGCGCACTTGGCGGCGGATATGGCGAGGATGCGCTCGAAGTCTCACGCCGTCATGTCGCCTCGATCCTGGCGTTGGGACAGGGTGCGCAAGCGTAACGACAAAGCAGCCTTTGCAGGAGCGCGGGGATTTTCTACCTTGGGCTTGGCGCATGTGGGGCGTAGAGCGCTGGCAACGACATAAAACCGCAGGAACATCCGGCCATGGCTACTGCCGCGCACCAGTTGACGCCCGAAGAAGCGTCGGCGCACCCCCCTTCAGAAGCGATCGTCGTGCGTTTCGCCGGCGATTCCGGCGATGGCATGCAGCTGACCGGAGGCCAGTTCACGCTGTCGACGGCGCTGGCCGGCAATGATCTAGCGACCTTCCCCGATTTCCCCGCCGAAATCCGGGCGCCGCAGGGTACGCTGTTTGGCGTCTCGGCCTTCCAGATCAATTTCGGCTCGACTTCGATCGAGACTGCGGGCGATCAGCCGGACGTGCTCGTCGCGATGAACCCGGCAGCGCTCAAGACCAACGTCGACGCGTTGAAGCCCGGCGGACTGATCATCGCCGACGAGGGCGAGTTCGGCCAGCGCAACCTGGACAAAGCGAAATATGCGGCCAACCCGCTCGAGGACGATTCGCTGGGCAAGTGGCAACTGCTCAAGCTCAACATCTCGCAGCTGACGGTGGATGCGGTGAAGCCCTTTGGGCTGAGCAACAAGGATTCGCTGCGCTGCAAGAACATGTGGACGCTGGGGCTGGCGTTGTGGATGTTCGATCGCGACCGCGAGCCGCTGATCGAGTGGCTCAAGACCAAGTTTGCCAAGGCGCCGCAGCTGGCCGAGGCCAATATCGCCGCGCTCAATGCCGGCCATGCTTATGGCGAGACCGCCGAATTGGGCGCGATGGGAATTTCGCAGCGCAATGTTGCTGCGGCGCCCGCCGAGCCGGGGCTTTACCGCACCGTGACCGGGGCCGACGCGATTTCGCTGGGGCTGGTTGCGGGCACGCAGCTGGCTAGCCTGCCGATGTTCTTCGGCGGCTACCCGATCACGCCTGCCTCGGCGATCCTCCACGCTCTGTCGCGCTACAAGGAATATGGCGTCACGACTTTCCAGGCCGAGGACGAGATCGCCGCGATCGCGTCTGCGCTGGGCGCGAGCTACGCGGGCTCGCTGGGCGTCACTTCGTCCTCGGGACCAGGTATCGCGCTCAAGGGTGAGGCGATGGGCCTCGCGATCATGACCGAGCTGCCGCTGATCATCATCAATTCGCAGCGCGGCGGCCCTTCGACCGGCCTGCCGACCAAGACCGAGCAATCGGATCTCTATCAGGCGGTGTATGGCCGCAACGGCGACGCGCCGATGCCGGTGATCGCGGCGAGATCGGCCGCCGACTGCTTCGATGTTGCGATCGAGGCGGTGCGTATTGCGGTACAGTATATGACGCCGGTGATGATCCTGACCGACGGCTATATCGCCAATGCCGCCGAGCCCTGGAAAGTGCCCGACATGAGCACCTACGCGCCCTTCCCGGTGACGCATCACACCGAGCTGCCGGCCGAGGGCGAGAAATTCCTGCCTTATGCACGTGACGAGAAACTCAAGCGCCCCTGGGTCAAGCCGGGCACGCCGGGGCTGCTGCACCGCATCGGCGGCATCGAGAAGGCGGTGAACACCGGCAATCTCGATTACTCGCCCGCCAACCACCAGGCGATGACCGATATCCGGCGCGACAAGGTGTTGGGGATCGATATTCCGGATCAGGAAGTCGAGTGCGGGCAGGTGGGCGGCAAGCTCGTCGTGGTCGGCTGGGGATCGACCTATGGCCCGATCGCCACCGCAGTACGCCGCGCGCGGGCCAAAGGCGTGGACGTCAGCCATGTCCACATCCGCCACATCTGGCCGATGCCGAGGAATTTGGGCGATCTGCTGCGGAGTTACGAGCACATCCTCGTGCCCGAAATGAACACTGGGCAGCTCAAGACGCTGCTCCGCGATCAGTTCCTCGTGAACGCCGTGCCGCTCAACAAGGTGTCGGGCCAGCCCTTCACGATCGGCGAGATCGAAGGCGCGATCACTCGCCATTTGAGCAGCGACAGGGCCGAAGAGCTACCTGCCGATAGCACGCAGCTGCCAGTGTCAGCGTCCGGCCATGACGATGGCTCGCTGCACGGCAAGACCTCGCCGCAGTCCGCATAAGGCAAGAAGACATGAACGAACTCACCACCATCAAGCCCAGCACGCCCAAGGATTGGGAGACCGATCAGGAAGTCCGCTGGTGCCCCGGCTGTGGCGACTATGCGATCCTCAAGGCCGTGCAGCGCACGATGCCGGAGATCGGCGCGACGCCGGAGAACACCGTGTTCGTCAGCGGCATCGGCTGCTCGTCGCGCTTCCCTTATTACATGGAGACCTATGGCTTCCACACCATCCATGGCCGCGCGCCGGCGGTGGCGACGGGCGTCAAGCTCGCCAATCCGGATCTCGACGTGTGGATCATCACTGGCGACGGCGACGCGCTGTCGATCGGCGGGAACCACACAATGCACCTGTTGCGGCGGAATCTGAACTGCCAGGTGCTACTGTTCAACAACGAGATCTACGGGCTGACCAAGGGGCAATATTCGCCGACCTCGCGCGAAGGCACGCGTTCGCCGTCGACGCCGTTCGGGTCGGTCGATCATCCAGCCAAGCCTTGCGCCTTCGCGCTCGGCAGCGGGGGGCGGTTCGTTGCGCGGGGGATCGACGTGCACAAGAATTTGCCGTTGGTGCTCAAGGCGGCGCACGCGCATCAGGGCGCGGCGTTCGTCGAGATCTTCCAGAACTGCATCGTCTATAATGACGAAGTGTTCGAGCCTTTCACTGCGAAGCCCAATGCCCAGGCGAACCAGATGTGGTGCACCGATGGCGAGCCGCTGCTGTTCGCGGGCGGGACCAGGGGGCTTTCGCTCGATGTCGAGAATTTGACCCTCAAGGTGGTCGATGTCGTCGACGGCGATTGGCAGACGGCGGGCGTGATCGTTCACAATGTTCGCAATCGCGCCGTGGCACACATGCTGGTCGAGATGCCGTTCGGGCCGTTCCCGATGGCGCTGGGCGTGCTTTATGATGATCCCGCACCGACCTTCGAAAGCGCCGTCGTTGCGCAGAACAAGGCGGCGGCGGAGGGCAAGGTCGCCGACCTGCAGAAGCTGGTTGCAAAGGGCCAGACCTGGATGGTGGACAAGGAGCCGCACGCGATTTGAGCTTGGGACGCTAGAATCGCTTGCCCAAGCCGCCGCGGCGTGCATGTAAAACAGCTATGCATGCGCCGTTTTCGGGGGAGAGAGGCACTGCGGTCCGCGAGCGCGGGCCGTTGCCGATGCTCGCGCCGTTCGTTCTGCGGCTGATCGAGCGGATCGATAGCGGAATCGCCGAGGGCAGCATCGATCTGACCCTGCCCGATGGCGCGCGCCGGAGGATCGGGGGGCGGGCGCCCGGGCCGGATGCGGTGGTCGATCTGCGGAGCTGGCGTGCCTTGGTGCGGCTTGCCCTCAGTGGCTCGGGCGGATGGTATGAGGCGTGGGCTGCGGGGGAGTGGGCGAGCCCCGATCCGGTGCAGGTGTTCGCCGTGTTCAGCCTCAACCGGGTGGCGCTCGCGCGGCCGGGCAGGGCGACGGGCCCCTGGAAGGTGGCTCGGCGCATTGGCCATTGGCTGCGTCGCAACAGCCGCGCCGGATCGCGCAAGAACATCAATTTCCATTACGATCTGGGCAACGACTTCTACACGCAGTGGCTCGATGCCGGCATGACCTATTCGAGCGCATTGTTCGGCCAACCCGATCAGTCGCTCGAAGATGCCCAGGCCGCCAAGATCGACGCGATGCTCGATCGCACCGCGACGTCAGCGGGGGACACGATCCTCGAGATTGGCTGCGGGTGGGGATCGTTTGCGGAGGCCGCGCTGGCGGTTGGGCGCCAGGTTCACGGCATCACGCTTTCGACCGAGCAGCTCGCTTATGCCCGCGCGCGCAACCCAGCGGGCGAATTCAGCCTGACCGATTATCGCGACGTTACGGGTCGCTACGACGCCGTGGTAAGCATCGAGATGGCCGAAGCCGTAGGCCGCGAATATTGGCCGGCCTATATCTCGGCGATCGCCAAGGCGCTCAAGCCGGGAGGCCGCGCGGCGCTGCAGATCATCATTTTCGACGATGCCCTGTTCGAAGGCTATGCCGCGAATGTCGATTTCATCCAGACCTACGTGTTTCCGGGCGGGCTGCTGATCTCGGAAAGCGCCTTTCGCACACTCGCCGCAGCGAACGGCCTGGCGTGGCAGGACCAGCTCAATTTCGGCGCGAGCTATGCCGAGACGTGCCGGCGCTGGCGCGAGAATTTCGATGTGGCCGCGGCTGCAGGCTCGCTGCCGAAGCAATTCGATGCGCGCTTCGTGGATTTGTGGCGCTATTATTTGATGTATTGCGAAGGCGGATTCAGAGGCGGCGGGATCGACGTCGTCCAGGTCACGCTTCTGAAGGAGGGATGATGCTGAAGACCTGGATGGTGCCGCTGGCCTTGCTGGCAAGCGGGCCTGTTTATGCGCAGGCCGTGGTTTCGCCGGACGTGAAGGCAAACCCGCAGGACAATGCCGGGCTGCGAAAGGTCGGCGCCGAGGTGCTGTTCTGGAGCCAGGCCCAGCGCGACGCCAATTTCCCACATATGGAGAAGATCTTTCCGGGCCATATCGCCAAAGCGGGCAGGAAGGTGCGTGCTCTGCCCGCGGGTAAGCCACTGGCGATCGCGAGCGCGGACCTTGATGCGTTTATAGCCGAGCAGAATATCGGCGGACTGATCGTGCTCAAGGACGGCAAGATGGTGCTTGAGCGCTATGCGCGTGGCTATGGACAGCAGGGGCGCTGGACGAGCTTTTCGGTAGCGAAGTCGTTCACGTCGACGCTGGTCGGCGCGGCAATCAGGGACGGCTTCATCAAGTCGGTTGACGAGCCGGTGACCAAATATATCCCGGAGCTAGCCGGTAGCGGCTATGACGGGGTTAGCATCGCGCAATTGCTGACGATGACCTCGGGCGTGAAATGGAACGAGGATTATACCGACATCAAGTCTGACGTGGCGCGGATGTTCATCGAGCCGGTGCCGGCGGGGGAGGATCCGACGGTATATTATATGAAGAAGCTGCCGCGCGAATTCGAACCGGGCAAGAAGTGGGTCTACAAGACCGGCGAGACCAATTTGATCGGCGTGCTGGTGATGCGTGCGACCAGGAAGCCGCTTGCGACCTATCTGAGCGAAAAGATCTGGTCGAAGGGTATGGAGCAGGACGCCTTCTGGATGACCGATCCGAGCGGCAACGAAGTCAGCGGCTGCTGCCTTTCGGTTTCGCTGCGGGATTATGCACGACTGGGGCAGCTGGCGCTCGAAGGGGGGAAGGGCGTGGTCCCTGCGAACTGGTTCGCCGAATCGACGCGGAACCATGCCGATGTCGGCCCGGCTGGCTCGGGCTACGGCTATGGCTATCAATGGTGGACCTATCCCCAGGGGCGATTTGGGGCGCAGGGGATTTTCGGGCAGACGATCCGGATCGATCCGAAGACGCGAGTGGTGATCGCGATTTCGGCGGCGGCGCCCAAGGCGACCGACCAGGCCTATGGCAAGGCGCGGACAGCGTTTCTGGAGAAGTTGTTCGCGGCTGCCGCGAAGTAAAAGCCGTCATCGCCGCGTTCGCGGGGGCGATGGAATGGGATTACTCCACCCGCTCGCGGTGCCCG
The DNA here is from genome assembly GCF_979258125.1 of Sphingomonas sp. AC522. Lineage (NCBI taxonomy): Bacteria > Pseudomonadati > Pseudomonadota > Alphaproteobacteria > Sphingomonadales > Sphingomonadaceae > Sphingomonas > Sphingomonas sp. AC522. The sequence goes on along the minus strand of NZ_OZ409836.1, from coordinate 2,372,584 downwards.
GTCTCGAACCCGGCGGTCATCAGCGCGGCAATCCGCTCGGCGACCACTTCGGGCGCCTTCACGGTCTCGGGATTCTCGCCCGGGAAAGCGCGTGCACGCATCTTGGTGCGGGTGGCACCGGGATCGACTAGCGCGGTGCGGATCGCCGAGATGTGGCGCACTTCTTCGCCATAGCTGAGCAGCAGATTCTCGAACGCCGCCTTGGATGCGCCATAGCTGCCCCAATATGCGCGCGGGATGCGGCCGACGCTGGAAGTCAGCCCGATCACCCGCCCGCTCGAAGCCTTCCGCAGCAGCGGATCGAACGCAGCGAGGAGCGCCGCCTGTGCAGTGACGTTAAGCGTCAGGACCTTGGCGAATTCCTTGAAATCGATGGCGCCGGTCGCGCTGAGCGAGCCCAGGGTCGCGGCGTTGAGCACCAGCATGTCGAGCGCGTCCCAGCGCTCGCTCACTGCGCCGGCGAGTTGGGCGATACTCTCATTCTCGGTCAAATCCATCGGAGCGATGGTCGCAGTTCCGCCCGCGGCGTCGATCGCTTCCTCGATCTGCTCGAGCCCGCCTGCGGTCCGCGCGGTGAGGATCACGTGCGCGCCGGCCTTGCCCAGTGCCAGAGCCGTGGCCGCGCCGATTCCGCGGCTGGCGCCGGTTACGAGCGCAATCTTGTCGGCAAGGGGCTTGGTCACGCGAATCTCCGGAAAGGTCAGCCGACCCGTTCCTCCAGAAGCGCGAACTGGTCAACCGGCTGCAGCTCGTCCTGATCCGTGAGGGTGGTCGGATAGTCGCCGGTGAAGCACGCGTCGCAATAGCGCGGATGGATGTCTGCGCGCCGCGCCTCGCCCAACGCCTTATACAGCCCGTCGATGGTGATGAAGGCGAGACTGTCGGCGTGGATGAAGTCGGTCATCCCACCGACATCGAGCTTCGCGGCGAGCAACTTGGTCCGCTCGGGCGTGTCGACGCCGTAGAAGCAGCTATGCCGGGTGGGGGGCGATGCGATGCGCATATGCACCTCGGCGGCGCCGGCCTCGCGCATCATCTGGACGATCTTGAGACTGGTGGTGCCGCGGACGATCGAATCATCGACCAGGACGACGCGCTTGCCCTTGATCAGTTCGCGATTGGCGTTGTGCTTGAGCTTGACGCCGAGATGCCGGACCTTGTCGCCCGGCTGGATGAAGGTGCGGCCGACATAATGCGAGCGGATGATGCCGAGCTCAAACGGGATTCCGCTTTCCTGCGCATAGCCGATCGCTGCGGGCGTGCCCGAATCGGGAACGGGGACGATGAGATCGGCCTCGACCGGCGATTCGATCGCAAGCTGGGCGCCGATCGCCTTGCGCACTGAATAGACCGAGCGATCTTCGGCAATCGAATCGGGGCGCGAGAAATAGACATATTCGAAGATGCACGGCCGCGGCGATTGCGGCGCGAACGGCTTGTGCGACGAGATTTCGGTGCCCTGGACGATCACCAGCTCGCCCGGTTCGACATCGCGGACATATTCCGCCCCGACCACGTCGAGCGCCACCGTCTCGGACGCGAAGATCACGGCGTCGTCGAGCTTGCCCATCACCAGCGGGCGGATGCCCAGCGGATCGCGGCAGGCGATCATGCCCTCCGGCGTCATTACGACCAGCGAGTAGGCCCCCTCGACCTGCTTCAGCGCATCGATGAACCGGTCCATCAGCGTGCGATATTGCGAGGTCGCGACCAAATGGATGATCACTTCGGTGTCGCTAGTCGACTGGAAAATCGCGCCGCGGCGGACGAGATCGCGCCGTAGCCGCATCGCGTTCGAGATGTTGCCGTTATGCGCTACCGCGAAGCCGCCCGAAGCAAGCTCGGCATAAAGCGGTTGGACGTTGCGGATCGCCGAACCGCCGGTGGTGGCATAGCGCACATGGCCGCAGGCGACGCTGCCTCCCAACGAACGGATCACGTCGTCGCGGTCGAAATTGCCCGCGACATGCCCCATTGCGCGATGGGTGTGGAACTGGTGGCCGTCGAAGCTGGTGATGCCCGCGGCCTCCTGACCGCGGTGCTGCAAGGCATGGAGGCCCAGGGCCACGAGCGCGGCCGCGCCCTCCATACCGGATACGCCAAACACGCCACACTCTTCGTGCAGCTTGTCGTCTTCAAATGGATGTGTGGTCAGCATCGTCCCTCAAAGGGTTCGGTGTCGTCGGGAGGCCTATAGGCGACCAATCCGGCTTTGTCGCCCGTTCGTCACAAAGAAATGAACCGCGCGGCTTTCTGCCGGTTTTTCAGGGCATAAGGAGATGAAATATGCCCAGTCCCCAGATCAAGAATGAGAAGCTCTACGACAAATTGCGCGAAGATGGCGCCTCCAAGGAGAAGGCGGCGAGAATCTCGAATGCCAAGGAAGCGGGTACGCTCGATCACAAGGGCACGCGGCTCGAGGACCGTTCAAAGGACGAACTTTACGACGAGGCCAAGGAGATCGGTATCGAGGGCCGCTCGGGGATGAGCAAGGACGAACTGGTGAAGGCGATTCGGGCTCATTGACGCTCAGGCCCTTTCGTCGCTCCCGCGAAAGCGGGGACCCTGAATCGCAAATGATGGGCTGCTTGGCTCTGGGTCCCCGCTTTCGCGGGGATGACGAAGGGGGTAGGGTCGGGCCGTGACTGATGATCGCGACACGAGCCTGGCGCTCGACCCGAAATATGATGCCGCCGGACTGATCACTGCGGTCGCCACCGATATGGCCGGCGCGCTGCTGATGGTCGCGCATATGAATGCCGAGGCACTGGCAGCGACGCTGGAGAGCGGCGATGCGGTGTTCTGGTCGCGTAGCCGCGAGCGGCTATGGAAGAAGGGTGAGACCTCCGGGCATGTCCTCAAGGTGCGCGAGGTGCGGATCGATTGCGACCAGGATGCCTTGTGGCTCAAATGCGAGCCGCGGGGTCCGGCATGCCATACGGGGGAGCGCAGCTGTTTCTACCGCGTGGTCGAAGCTGGACGGTTGGTGCGCGACGCATGAGCCGGTCCACTGCGCCTCTTCGTCATTCCCGCGAAAGCGGGAACCCATGAGCGCCACGCGACGGTCTATGAATCCGGGTCCCCGCTTTCGTGGGGATGACGGTTGGTGGGTAGCGCCCTTCTTGCTCCTTGCAGCCTGTTCGGGGCCGGGCTCCGAAAAAGCCGAAGCGCCGCAGGACCTGGAGAAAGCCGCGATCGAGCGGGGATTGGTACGCAATCCCGGCGATACCGAAATCGCCGGCCTGTACGCGCGCGATACCGACCGCGTCTGCATCGTGCCTACGACGATCGGCTACAAGATCGGTGCGTTCGTCGATTATGGCGACGGGATCACGTGCAGCGGGACTGGCACGGCGAGCCGGGTGGGGGAGACTCTGCACATCGAACTGGGCGAGGGCGGAGAGTGCGGTTTCGACGCCAAGTTCAACGGTGAGAAGATAGTTCTTCCGGGCGCGTTGCCGGAGGGCTGCAGCAAGCTGTGCAACCGTCGCGCCTCCTATGCGGGGCTGGAAGTGTCGCGGTTGAGTGAGTCTGCCGCCGAGGCCGCGGCGATGCGCGACGCGAACGGCAAGCGGCTTTGCGGAGGTTGACGTTCACGTAAAGGTAAGGCATATTCCTGCCATGCCCGCCGCCGCTTCCTTCATCGAGGCCCTGGCCCCGATCGAGCCGCGTACCGACCGCGACTCCTTTTCGATCTCCGATCTTTGCGCGGAATTTGCCGTTACGCCGCGCGCTTTGCGCTTCTATGAGGATGAGGGGCTGATCGGGCCCGAGCGCCGCGGCACCCAGCGCGTCTATTCGCATCGCGATCGCGCCCGCCTGGCCTGGATCCTGCGCGGAAAGCGCGTCGGCTTCAGCCTGGGCGAGATCAAGGAAATGATCGATCTCTACGATGTGGGCGACGGCCGCAGCACGCAAAAGCAGGTTACGCTTTCGCGCTGCGAGGATCGCATCCGGCTGCTCGATGAACAGAAACGTGACATCGACGAGCACATCGCCGAACTCCAGCAATTCATAAGCCTGCTCAAAAGCGGCAACTGAAGAGGATCTGAAATGCCCCAATACACGCCGCCCGTGCGCGATACGCGCTTCATCCTTGATTCGGTGATCGGGCTAGATCGCTATGCAGGCCTGCCCGGCTTCCAGAATGCAACGCCCGACATGGTCGAGGCGGTGCTCGAGCAGGGCGGGCAATTCGTCGCCGAAGTGTTGTTTCCCCTCAACCATTCGGGTGATCAGCAGGGCTGCACGCGCCACGAGGACGGCAGCGTGACCACCCCCGACGGTTACAAGGAAGCCTATGCCGCCTTCGTCGAGAGCGGCTGGGGAACGCTGAGCGCCCCCGAGGAATTCGGCGGGCAGGGGATGCCGCACGTCATCTCGACTGCGTTTCAAGAATATATGATCTCGTCGAACATGGCCTTCGCCATGTATCCGGGGCTCACGCACGGCGCGATCGCCTCGCTGCTGGTCAAGGGCAGCCCCGAGCAGCAGGCGAAATACGTTCCCAAGATGGTGTCGGGGGAATGGGGCGGCACGATGAACCTCACCGAGCCGCAATGCGGCACCGATCTCGGTCTGATCCGCACCCGCGCCGAGCCTAATGCCGATGGCTCCTATTCGATCACCGGCACCAAGATTTTCATCTCGTCGGGCGAGCACGACCTGACCAGCAACATCATCCATTTGGTGCTCGCCAAGACGCCGGGCGCGCCGGAGAGCAGCAAGGGCATATCGCTGTTTGTGGTGCCCAAGTTCCTGGTCGAGGACGACGGTTCGCTGGGCGAGCGCAATCCCGTCACCTGCGGCTCGATCGAGCACAAGATGGGCATCCATTCGAATTCGACCTGCGTGATGAACTATGACGGTGCCAAGGGCTGGCTGGTCGGCGACGAGATGAAGGGTCTCGCCGCGATGTTCATCATGATGAACGCGGCGCGGCTTGGCGTGGGCCTGCAAGGGCTCGGCGTCGGCGAAGTCGCGTTGCAAAATGCTGTGCAATATGCCGGCGACCGCCGCCAGGGCCGCGCGCTGACCGGCCCGGCTGAGCCGGGCGAGAAGGCCGACACGCTGTTTGTCCATCCCGACGTCCGCCGCATGCTGATGGAAGGCAAGGCGCTAACCGAGGGCCTGCGCGCCTTGTGCCTGTGGGCCGCGCTTCAGGTCGATCTCGAACATGCCGCCGAAACCGAGGAGGAGCGCCAGCTTGCCGGCGATCTGGTCGGTCTGCTGACACCGGTTATCAAGGGCGTCGGCACGGATATCGGCTACCGCGTCGCGACCGATAGCCAGCAGGTTTATGGCGGGCATGGGTACATCGCCGAATGGGGCATGGAGCAATATGTCCGCGATGCGCGCATCTCGATGATCTATGAAGGCACCAACGGCGTGCAGGCGATGGACCTGGTCGGGCGCAAGCTGGCGCAGAATGGCGGCCGCGCGGTGCAGGCGCTGTTCCGCGTGGTGGGCGACGAGCTGGCGACGGCGAAAGGCGACGAGAAACTCAAGGAGTTCGCCGAAGGCCTCGAGAAGGCGCTCGGCCATCTTCAGGGTGCGACAATGTGGCTCGCGACCAATGGCTTCAAGAACCCCAACCATGTCGGCGCAGGGGCTTACCCCTATATGCAGCTAACCGGGACGGTCGCGCTTGGCCTGATGTGGCTGCGCATGGCCACTGCGGCATCCGCCAAGCTGGCAGAGGGCGCAGAAAATGCCAAATTCTATGAGGCGAAGCTGGTGACGGCGCGCTTCTATGCCGAGCGCTTCTTCCCCGAGGCCGGCGCGCTACGCCGCAAGATCGAGGCGGGCAGCGATACGGTGATGGCGCTCGACCCGGAGATGTTCCGGGCGGCGTAGGCCCCTCTTCCGATGGAGCGGGAATTTAGCGTGCTTGTGCGGTGGGCGTCGGGCTTGGCTTCACCACTGGTAGCGTCAGCGTCGCCTGCGGTTTGCCCGCAGCAGGGGCGGGGTCCTTGCGGCGGACGCCGGTGAGCGGCGTGGGCAGTTTGGCGTCGACCGCCGGTGCCACGACCGGCGGCGTGACCGGCGGCTGGGCGCGCATGCATTGGACGGGGCTGGGGCGGCGGAACTGCGCGCAATTCCACAGCGCCTTGGCAAAGCCCTGGGTCTGATCGCGCAAATAGCTGAACGACATGGCCGAGACTTGCGCGCTGGTCAGCGGCAATTTCGACGGCGTCTGCCGAGCGTCGGCCCAGGCCATGAACTTGCAATAATGCCGCTCGCCGCAGGTGCGGATCGCGAGCGCCGCGAAAGCGTCGGCGCTCATGCCCTTGGGCAGGGTCAGCATGAAATTATTGCCCTCGGCGCTCCCGCCGCTTTCGACCGTCATGGCGGGAGGGACCGCGCTCGCAGGGATGGTCGCGGGATCCACGATCAGGCCGTCCGAACCGGCCGGCACATCGGTCGGCAGCGGGGCATTGGGGTCGCCATAATGCGCCGCGGAAAGCCGTGACATCTTGGGGACGTTAGGCTCGGCACCGGCATAGCCGCGGTTGAATGCCGGCGGCGTGCCCCACCAACCGGTCCAGCGGAAAAACAGATGCGTATGCACCTCGGTGATCTTCTCGAGGCTGGCGCTCCAATAGGGCACGACCCAATCGGTATGATAATGCGTGGCGTGGCCGACGGGCGCATAGACAGAGCCGTTGAGCGCCAGACGGGCCACGTCACGGGCGCGCTGCCAGGCGGCGGGGCGGGGCGCCCAGCGCACCATCGAGCCATCGCAGGTGAACGAAAATTGGCAGCCGGTGGAGCGCTCCTGCCCCTGGAACACCACACCGCAAATCGATTTGGGAAAGGCCGGGTGGCGGGCGCGGTTGATGACAACCTGCGCCACTGCGCGCTGGCCGACGGCATCGTCGCCGGCTTCGTAGAATACTGCGGCGGCGAGGCAATCGACGGCGCGGACGACGCTCTCAGTCGAGCCTGAGATCCGGAACGCGCGTGCAGCAGGATTTGGCAGCGTCGAGAACGGGATCAATGCGTTAATCGACTTGGCGTCTTCCGGAGCGACTTCCTGTAGCTTGACCGGCTCCACGGGTGGCAGTTCGGCCTTGGGCACCACTCGGTTAGAAATGACGACATGCGGGCGCTTGTGCATTACTATGCGCGGCGTGGTGGCGACGAGCAGGATCGGCACCGCAATCGCGACGAGCGCGACGAGGCCGAGGATCAGCTGAAGCGGGAATGGGACGCGCGGCGAAGGCACATCGGCGGCGGACAAGGACAGAAGCGGCTCCATGGGCAGGGACGCGGCCCATAACGCACAACTTCACGGTTAGGAACCATTTCGCAGCCGAAACGCCGCGGATCAAGCGCGGCTCATCCCGGTTGCGCGCTTACTCCGGCCAGAAACCGGTGGCTTCGCACATGTCCCAATGGTCCGCTGCGCCGAGCTTGCAGGCGGCGCTTTCCGCGCCGTTGGTGCACAACTTCACTTCGCGTTGGAAACGCTTGTAGCAGCTTTCGGGCTTGATCGCGGCAACGGCCACCGGCGCGGGCGCCGCCGCCGCTTCCGGGATCACATGAACCTCGGGCACGGCGGCGACCGCCGCAGTGACCGCGGCGCGCGCCTCGGTGGCGCTGGGCATGGTCGCGCTCTTGCCCCCAAAAGCATATGGCCACGCCAAAAAGATCGCCAGCATGCAGCTGACGCAGATCATTGCGTTACGCACGTGAGTGTTTCCCCCCGGAAAGCCCGCGTTTATCCCCGATTGATCGACATTAATGTAAATCAAACATCAATGTCGAGTCGGTTCAGCTCTCCGGAAGGAAGTCAGGAACGCTCAAATAGCGCTCACCTGTATCATAATTGAACCCTAGCACGCGGCTGCCGGCGGGAAGCTCAGCTAGCTTCTGGCGAATCGCGGCAAGAGTCGCGCCCGACGAGATGCCGACGAGCATGCCTTCCTCGCGGGCGGAGCGGCGCGCCATATCCTTGGCATCGCCGGCATCGACCTTGATCACGCCATCGATCGCGTCAGTATGGAGATTGCGCGGCACGAAGCCGGCACCGATGCCCTGGATCGGGTGCGGACCCGGCTGGCCGCCGGAGATAACCGGCGAAAGCTCGGGCTCGACGGCATAGACTTTGAGGCTCGGCCAGCTCTTCTTGAGCGTCTCGGCGACGCCGGTGATGTGGCCGCCTGTGCCGACGCCGGTGACAATCACGTCCGGCGGCGTGTCGCCGAAATCGTTGAGGATTTCCTGGGCGGTGGTGCGGACGTGCACCTCGATATTCGCGGCATTCTCAAACTGCTGGGGCATCCAGGCCCCTGGAGTTGTCTCCACGATTTCCATGGCCCGCTCGATCGAGCCCTTCATGCCTTTCTCGCGCGGAGTGAGATCGAAGGTCGCGCCGTATGCCAGCATGAGCCGGCGGCGCTCGATCGACATGCTCTCGGGCATCACCAGCACGATCTTGTAGCCCTTGACCGCAGCGACCATCGCCAGGCCGACGCCGGTGTTACCGCTGGTCGGCTCGACGATCGTGCCGCCGGGCTGGAGATCGCCCGAAGCCTCTGCCGCCTCGACCATCGCCAGCGCGATGCGATCCTTGATCGATCCGCCGGGGTTCGAGCGCTCGGACTTGATCCACACTTCGGCGTCCGGGAACAGCCGGCTTACGCGGATGTGCGGCGTGTTGCCGATCGTGTCCAGGATCGAATTGGCCTTCATGTCGTCATCTCCTTGGGAGGTATTTCAAGATTGGCCGGAGGATCGAAGGTTCGCGCCCGCCTCAGTTCGGGAAATATGCGCGCCCAGAGCAAAGTTACAAGGATCGCGCCGATCCCGCCGCCGACCACCGCGGCGACCGGACCTATCGCTGCGGCGAGAAAGCCGGATTCGGCCTCGCCGAGTTCGTTCGATCCGGAAATGAACAGCGTCGACACCGCGCCGACACGCCCCCGCATTTCATCCGGCGTGTAGAGCTGGATTAGGGACTGGCGGACATAGACCGAGACCATGTCGGCGGCGCCGAGCACGAACAATGCGCCGAGCGCGAGCAGCACTGCAGGCGCCAGATCATGGCCGATCGCGCTGGGCCCGAATATCCCCACCAGCAGCGGGGCGCTGAGGCCGAATATCGCAGTGGCGACGCCGAAGACAGCGACGGCGGCGAGCATCTTGACGCCGACATTGGTCTTGAGCGGCCGCCAGGCGAAGAAGACCGCGATCGCTACCGCGCCGAGCGCCGGAGCAGCACGCAGATGGCCGAGACCCTCCGAGCCGACCTGGAGGATATCGCGGGCATAGACCGGCAGCATCGCCGTCGCGCCGCCGAGCAGAACTGCGAACAAATCGAGCGAGATCGCACCGAGCACCAGCCGATTGCGGCGGACATAATGCAGGCCGTCGATCATCTGGGTCCAGGGGCTTCCCGCCCGCTTTGCCGGGATGGGCACGGGGCCGATCAGGCACAGCATCAGCAAGGCGAGCAGGAACAGCCCGCCCGACACCGCATAAGGCAACCAATCGGCGCCAGCGTAAAGGTAACCGCCCATCGCCGGCCCGACGACGCTGCCCATTTGCCAGGATAGCGCGCTAAGTGCGATCGCCGTGGGCAGGATCGCAGGCGGCACCAGATTGGGGGCGAGCGCGCCGAGTGCCGGCCCGGCAAAGGCGCGCGCGACGCCGAGCAACGCTGCGATTCCGAACAGAGCGGGCAGGGTGATCGTGCCGGTATAGGTGAGCGCGCACAGGCTGAGCGCGCAGAACGCCTCGAGCGCGACTGCACCGCGGGCGATCCAGCGGCGATCGACACGATCGGCGACCCAGCCCGCGAAGAGCGAGAGGGCGAGGAGGGGGAGGAACTGGGCGACGCCAATCAGCCCAAGCTGGAACGCGGCTTCTTTCACGCTCATCGTCTGGCGGGCGATGTCGTAGACCTGCCAGCCGATGACGATCACCATCGCCATCTGCCCCAGCGTCGTCGAAAGCCTTGCCAGCCAGTAAAAGCGGAAGTTCGCGACGGCGAAGGGATGTCGAGGCATGGGTGCCTCTTGGCGCTTCAAATCCTACATCGCAATGCGCGAATGGAATTGAACCGCCAAGCCGGGCTTTAGGCGAAGGTGTCGGCGTCCTGGCGGCTGCTCGCGGTAGTCGGGGTTCCGCTCAGGAAAGTGAGCAGATCCTTAGCCAGGCGATCGGTCGCGGTCAGGAACAGGCCATGGGGTTCGCCGTCATATTCGACATATTGCGATCCCGTAATGCCGGCCGCGGCATTCTTGCCGATTTCGGGCGGGACGACGGTGTCGCTGGTGCCGTGAAGCACGAGCGTCGGCACGTTGAACGATGCCAGATCTGGCCGGAAATCGGTGAAACCGAACGACTGGGCTGCCGCCAGCGTCGCCTTTAGGCTCGCCGTCATCGCGACGTTGAACGACGCCTGGCGCGCCTCTTCGCTAACCGGATGCGAGATCAGGCCGACGCCGTAGAATTGCTTGAAGAAGGTACCGAAGAACGCGGCGCGGTCTTCCTCCACCGATTTTGCGATCGTCTCCAGCTTCGCCTGCGGTACACCGTTCGGATTGTCGTCGGTCTGGAGCATATAGGGCACGACCGAGCTGAGCAGGGCCGCCGAGATCACGCCCATGCCGCCATGGCGCGACATATAGCGCGCCACTTCGCCGCCACCCATCGAGAAGCCGACCAGAGTAGCGTCCGATGTCGCGCCGGTTTCCTGCATCACGTCGGCGAGATCATCCGCCAGCGTATCGTAATCATAGCCGGTGAAGGGCTGGTCCGAACGGCCGAAGCCGCGGCGATCGTAGGAAATCGCGCGATAGCCATTGTCGGCGAGTTGCATCGCGATCGGATCCCAGCTGTCCGCCGAGAGCGGCCAGCCATGGATCAGGACGACCGGGCGACCTGCGCCCCAATCCTTGACGTACAGCTCCGTGCCGTCGCGCGTCTTCACCTTGGCCATGATCGAACTCCTTCTATGTCGATCAAGCGAACCCGCCGCACCGTGTTGCGTTCCTCCGCCATATTACCAGTACGGAACCGTACCGATCACGCTCGGTTATGCCATCGGACATCCAAGGAGACGATCGATGGGCAAGGGCATTCTGCTGTGGCTGGTTGGAATTCCGATTCCGATCATCATCCTGTTGCTGCTCTTCTGGCGCTGACCTGACGAGGCGGGGCGGCAGGCTAAATTTTAGCGCCGCCCCCTCTTGTTGCAACGCAGCATAAACGCCATATTATGCGCATGAGCGAGACCAGCGAACCGGAGAGCCAAGGGCCAAGCGGCCCGACCGCCACGATCCTCGAAGCAATCGTCCGCCAGCTCTGCGTCTCGGCCACCTACAATCGCAAGCGCATGATCCTGGCTCCACACATCGCCTATCTGCGGGGTGCCGCGCTCTATGTCGACGCGCTGGTCATCTCGCGTGAGAACATGCTGGCCCGCGAAGAGAAGATCGGCACCTTCAAGATCGACGGGCTTTCCGAGCTCCTGCTCACCCAGCGAGCCTTCGCGGCGAGCGACTTGTTCGATCCGTCGCTTGAGAAATATGCCAGCGCCGTGATGGCGATCGAGCCCGAGGCCGCGGCCGCCTAAACCACTTCGTCGGCGAGGATGAACTTCGGATCGTCCACCTGGTCCATGAACTCGCCCATGATCCCCTGGATCACGCCGCCAGGCATGTCCTGCGTCACGAAGCCATCGAGATCGGGGACGTCGAAGATCTCGATATAATCCATCCCCGGCTCGCCTTCTCCCATCAGCAACCCGGTGACCCGGTGGTTCACGAAGCTCGCCACGCGCGATAGCCCGCGCATCGCCGGATAATCGGTCGTCCGCACCCAATCCTCGAACGCTTCCGGCGCGACGCCGGGCTTCAGACGATAGGTCAGGATGATCTTGGCCATGTGCTTCCCCCCAATAGCTTCATATTCCCGCAAACATGGCCGGTGCGGGGCAAGCTGGCAAGCGGGGAGCCGGACGCCTGACCCGGCTCCCCGAAAGCATCAACGGCAGCGGACCTGCTGGTTGTTGCGGTCAACCGAGCTGCCCAGCGCACCGCCGGCAATCGCGCCAAGCACGGTGCCCAGTGTGCGCGAACGGCCGCCGGCAATGACGTTGCCGAACAAGCCGCCGGCCGCGGCGCCGACGATCAGGCCGGTGGTGCCGTCATTGCGCTTGCAATAATAGCGCCCGTCCTGCCCGCGATAGATGCGGTCGTCCTGAGTCAGCACGCGTTCCTGATAATTGCCCTGGCGGTAATCGCGGGCGGGATCGTAGATTTCCTCGTCGCGCGGATCGACATAGCCGGTGGCGGGGCCGCCGCCGCCGCGCCAATCGCCGCGCGGACGCGACGTGCGATAGCGCTCAAGCGCTTGCTGATAGGTCTGATATTCGCGTTCGAAGCGCTGCTGCGCGGCATCGAAACGCGCTTCCTCATCCTGCTGCTGGCCATAGCCTGGCCCGCCCGATCCGCCGGGCCCGCGCTGCGCGGCTGCCGGAGTGGCGACAGCGAGCGTGGCTGCAGCGATTGCCGCGAGGCATGTGAAGGTCTTCATGGTTTCTCTCCTCTGAAACTGCTCGGGGGATACGAGCGGGCAGGTGGAAACGTTCCGGCAACGATTCGCGCTGGCTGAACAGCCATGGCCGCGCGGCGGCCTTGTCGCGCATCTCGCGTGCGGTAGGTCAGAAGAATGATAGGGGCCGATAGCGATAGATACCCATCGATACGTGCCGTGGAAAATCAATGAAAACCAGATCAGCTGCGCCGGTTTGATTCTAATAATCTAGTTTTGATAAATTACTTTGCGGAGGACAGTTAAGGAAAACCTGGCCTAACCTTCGCCCAAACTCACAAAACTATCCATCACGCGCTTCCGCCCCGCCTGCTCGAAGTCGATCTCGAGCTTGTTCCCCTCGATTTCGGCGATCTCGCCATAGCCGAACTTCTGGTGGAACACGCGCGTGCCCACGGACAGGTCGCTGCGGGGCTTGGCGCCGACGCTGATTGCGCTGGCTCTGCCTTCGAGCACCCGGGGGGCTTCGCGGGTAAAGGTTCGGCTTTGGAAGGCACCGCCGGGGTTCTTGGGATCGAAGCCGGTGCCGGCAGCGCGTTGCCAGCCGGGGCCTCGGCCGGTGCCGCGGCCGACGTCGGCGAAGGGGTCGGCGCGTTCGGACCAGTTTGCCTGCCATAAGGAAGCGCCACCGCTCATCGTGGTTTCTTCGGCGATGTGCTCCTTGGGGAGTTCGGCGATGAAGCGGCTGGGGAGCGATGAGGTCCATTGGCCGTAGATGCGGCGGTTGGCGGCGTGGAGGATGGTGGCGGCGCGGCGGGCGCGGGTGATCGCGACATAGGCCAGGCGGCGTTCTTCCTCCAAGGAAGCGAGGCCGCCTTCGTCGAGGGCGCGTTGCGAGGGGAACAGGCCTTCTTCCCAGCCTGCCAGGAACACCGTGTCGAATTCCAAGCCCTTGGCGGCGTGGATGGTCATGATGGTGACCTTGGGGTCGTCGGCATTGGCCTCATTGTCCATGACGAGGCTGACATGCTCGAGGAAGGCAGTGAGGGACTCATACTCCTCCATCGCGCGGACGAGCTCGTTGAGGTTTTCGAGGCGACCGGCGGCTTCGGCGGTTTTGTCGGCCTGCCACATTGCGGTGTAGCCACTTTCGTCGAGAATTTGCCGGGCGAGCTCGGGATGGGGGAGGGTGTCGCCCATGGCGCGCCAGCGGGCGATGTCGCCGACGAGGTTGCCTAGCGAGCGGCGGGCCTGGGGGGTGAGCTCGTCGGTGTCGAGGATGCGCGCACATGCGGTGGTGAGGGGGATGCCCTCCGCGCGGGCATATTGGTGGACCTTGGCGAGCGCCTTGTCGCCGAGTCCGCGTTTGGGGGTGTTGACGATGCGCTCGAAGGCGAGATCGTCGGCAGGCTGGGCGACGACGCGGAGATAGGCGAGGGCATCGCGGATTTCGGCGCGCTCATAGAAGCGAAAGCCGCCGACGATGCGATAGTTGAGGCCGATCGAAATGAAGCGGTCCTCGAACTCGCGGGTCTGGTGCTGGGCGCGGACGAGGATGGCGATGTCGTCGAGACTGGCGCCGCCCCGCTGGGCGCCCTCAATGTCCTCGCCGACGCGGCGGGCTTCCTCGGGGCCGTCCCAGATGCCGAGGACCTTGACCTTTTCGCCCTCGGGCTTCTCGGTCCACAGCGTCTTGCCGAGGCGACCGCCATTATTGGCGATGACGCCCGAGGCGGCGGCGAGAATGTGGGGCGTGCTGCGGTAATTCTGTTCGAGCTTGATGACCTTGGCGCCGGGGAAATCCTTGTCGAACTTGAGGATGTTTTCGACCAGCGCGCCGCGCCATGAGTAGATAGACTGGTCGTCGTCGCCGACGCAGCACAGGTTGCGGCGCTCCTGGGCGAGGAGGCGCAGCCAGAGATATTGGACGGCGTTGGTGTCCTGATATTCGTCGACCATGATGTAGCGGAAGCGCTGCTGGTAGAGCTCCAGCACGTCGCGGTGGGTCTTGAGGATCACCAGCATGTGGAGCAGCAGATCGCCGAAATCGCAGGCGTTGAGCGTGCGCAGGCGGTCCTGATATTGCTGGTAGAGTGACTGGCCGCGGCCATTGGCATATTGCTCGGATTCGGCCGCGCCGATCTCCGCGGGGGTGAGGCCCTTATTCTTCCACTGATCGATCAGCCCGGCGAGCTGCCGGGCGGGCCAGCGTTTCTCGTCGAGTTCGTTGACGGTGATGAGCTGTTTCAGGAGGCGCAGCTGATCGTCGGTATCGAGGATGGTGAAGTTCGACTGCAGCCCGACCAATTCGGCATGGCGGCGGAGCATTTTGGCGCCGATGGCGTGGAAGGTGCCGAGCCAGGGCATGCCTTCCACCGCTTGCCCGACATGGCGGCCGACACGCTCCTTCATCTCGCGCGCGGCCTTGTTGGTGAAGGTCACCGCGAGCAACTCTGAGGGATAGGCCTTGCGGGTCCAGAGCAGATGGGCGAGGCGCGCGGTGAGCGCCGCGGTCTTGCCAGTGCCGGCGCCGGCGAGGACGAGGACCGGGCCTTCGGTGGTGAGCACCGCGTCGCGCTGGGGCGCGTTCAGGCCCTGGAGATAGGGGGCGTCGTCTGGCGCAGGCGCGGGAAGAGTCATGCGCGAACAGTTAGGGAACGGGGGGAGGCGAGGCAATGGCAATAGCAGTTGCGGATACGCAACGATCCGCATAGAACAAAGCCAGACCATCGGGAGAGAATTGACATGGCGATCACCGGCAAATGCCATTGCGGCGCGATCCGCTATACTGCGGAAGGCGCGGCCGAACATCATGCGCTGTGCCATTGCGTGGATTGCCGCGGCTGGTCGGGCGCGCCGATGGTGGGGTGGATCGCTTTCAAGGAAGAACAGGTCACCGTTGAAGGCGAGCCGGTGGGCTATCGCTCTTCCGAACATGCGACTCGCGAATTCTGCGGCAAGTGCGGGACGGGGCTGTTTTATCGCAACCCCAAATTCCTGCCCGGGATAGTCGATATCCAATCGGGGACGCTGGACGATGGCGCCGGCAATGCGCCCAGCGCCCACATCATGGTCAAGGAGCGGCTGCCCTGGATGGAAAAGGCGCACGAACTGCCCGAGTTCGCGACTTATCCCGGGATGGACTGAGGCTTCCGGGCCGCGGCGATTGCGGCGCCTGCGCCGCGGCCGTATCGTGGCGCCAGGGAGCAGCAGATGAACCTACGTAACCGCAAGGCCCGCATCGCCATCGCGCTGGCGATCGCCGTGTTCGCCGCGTTCGTCGTGTGGCGCACGAGCACGACGAGCGAGGACCCGCGCGCCTGCACGCCGGGGCGCGAAGAGATCAAGGATGCGAGCGGCAAGGTGATCGAGATCAAGCGCGTGGAGTGCCATCGCGGCTGACCTCGAAATTCGGTTGGTCGACTGTCACAAACCATCCACAGCTTTGTAACTTATGTGTCATCACATTGTCACACAGCGCCGCCAGAGCCCGGCCCAACATGGCCACTCTCGCTCTCGATCAGGCCTCGCCGGCATCGCCGACGCGGGGGTCGCGATTCGACTATAAGACTCACCCGATCCTCAAGTTCCTGTTCGCGGCATTGCTGGTCGGCGGGCTGCTTTATGCCGGGTGGAGCGTGCTCGATGACACCCGCGGCGTGGGCGAGGAGCTTGCCTTCGGGGTGTTCGCGTTCCTGGGGCTGGCGCTGCTGATCGCGCTGGGATTCGAGTTCGTGAACGGGTTTCATGACACCGCCAATGCCGTGGCGACGGTGATCTACACCAATTCGATGCCGGCGCATGTCGCGGTCATCTGGTCGGGGATCTGGAATTTCCTGGGGGTGATGTTCTCCAGCGGGGCCGTGGCCTATGCGATCATCACGCTGCTGCCGGTGGATTTGATCCTGAATGTCGGCTCGGCGGGCGGATTCGCGATGATCTTTGCGCTGCTGCTGGCGGCGGTCATCTGGAACCTTGCGACCTGGTTTGTCGGGCTGCCCAATTCTTCGAGCCATACGCTGATCGGCTCGGTGCTCGGGGTCGGGCTGGCCAATCAGTTGATCCTGCAGGGCTCGCGCGGCGGTACTGCCGGCGTCGATTGGGCACAGGTGCAGAAGGTGCTGACGGGGCTGTGGATGGCGCCGCTGATCGGTTTCGGCGCGGCATTGCTGCTGATCCTGGTGATGCGGATGGTGGTGCGCCAGCCGAGCCTGTATCGCTCGCCCGAAGGCAATGCGCCGCCGCCCAAGGGCATCCGCGCGCTGATGATCTTCACGTGCACCGCGGTCTCGTTCACGCATGGCAGCAATGACGGGCAGAAGGGGATGGGGCTTATCATGCTCATCCTGATCGGCTGCGCGCCGACCGCCTATGCGCTCAATCGCACGCTGCCGGCGAGCGAGACCCCGGCTTTCGTCCAGACCGCGAATGTCGCGACCGCCGTGTTCAACGTGCGCGGCGGCAGCTTCGACGTGCCGGTGGAGCAGGCGCGCAAGGATCTGACCACTGCGCTTCAGCATCACAAGATCGAGAAGCCGCAAACCTATGCCGCGCTCGAGGCGCTGTCGCGCGACCTGAGCGTGCGCGTGGCGGGCTATGGCTCGCTGAGCGCCGTGCCCGCCGAGGCGACGCACAATGTTCGCAATGACATGTATCTGGTGCTCGATTCGACGCGGCTGATCACCAAGAAGCCGCCCGCGGACTTCAGCGCTGCCGATACCAGGGCAGTGAAGGAATATCAGACGCGCCTGGAGGCCGGCACGCGGTTCATTCCGCTATGGGTGAAGGTCGTCGTCGCGATCGCATTGGGCCTGGGGACGATGATCGGCTGGAAGCGGATCGTGATCACCGTGGGCGAGAAGATCGGCAAGAACGGCATGACCTATGGCCAGGGCGCGACGGCCGGGCTGGTCACCGCGGGCACGATCCTCGCCGCGGACCGCTTCGGGCTGCCGGTTTCAACCACGCATATCCTGTCTTCGAGCGTGGCGGGCGGTTCGGTGGGCAATGGCGGCGGGCTGCAGGCCAAGACGATCGGGCATCTGGCTCTGGCATGGCTGCTGACGCTGCCTGCGGCGATGGCGCTTTCGGGCGGGCTTTATTGGCTCATGCTGATGGCGGTGAAGGCGATGGGGCTGCAGTAAGCGGTCTGGCGCCAAGCAGGAATGCCCTCGCCTTGGGCGCGGCCTGCTGCTAGCCCCGGAACGAAGTAGCCGGGGGGCCGCGATGACGCCGAATGACGAGCGTATCCATCTGATCGACGCGGTGCGGGCAGTTGCGCTGTACGGCGTCATCACCTTCAATTTCACGGCGATGGTGATGGCGTTTGCCGGCGGCGAGCTGATGTCGCGCGCCGCTCCGGCCGACATGGCGTTCGCGACGTTCGATCTGGTGCTGGTGCAGGGGAAGGCCCGGGCATGCTTCGCACTGCTATTCGGGCTGGGCTTCGGGATATTGATGGAGCGCGCGGCTGCCCGCGGGCAGGGCTTTGCTGCTTTCTATCTGCGGCGGATGCTGGTGCTGCTGGCGATCGGGCTGATCAATCTCGCCTTCCTGTTCTGGGGCGACATATTGATTCTTTATGCCGTGCTGGGAATGGCGATGCTGCTGTTCCGCAACGCAAGCGACCGTACGCTGCTGATATTGGGGCTGGCCTTCATTCTCGTGCCGCCCTTGGTGGCCGGCGCGATCGAAGGGTTGACCGGAGCAGCGGTGCCCAATCTGGCGGGGCTGTCGCCAGCGGCAGCCGAAGGAGCGGTGGCGGCCACCGCTCCGATCTATCGGGGCTCCGACTATGCCGCCTATGTCGCCGCGAATCTCGCTTATTATCTCGATCATTACCGGACCGACACCGCCTATGCCGTGATCTATGATTTCAGCGTGCTGGGGCTGTTCCTGCTTGGCTTCTGGGCAGCGCGAAACCGCCTGCTCGCCGAGGTTTCGCGCTGGCGTCCGCTGCTGGTGCGCCTGTCCTGGTGGTGCCTGCCGATCGGACTGGCGCTCAGCGTCGTCCACGCGACGCGGCGGATGGGCATTCCGGCTGAAGGCTGGGCCCATGCCGGCGTGACCGCGGCCTATGCAGGCCTGTCGGTAGCGGCGATCGGCTATATCGCGATCTTCTGCCTGCTGCTGAGCGGACCGGGGCGCTTCCTGCAACGGCCCCTGGCGCCGATGGGGAGGATGGCGCTGACCGGCTATCTGGCGTCCAACGCGATCGGCTCCTTTATCTGGTATGGCTGGGGATTGGGCCTGCTCGGCGAATGGAATCTGGCCGCAATCAACCTGCTGGCACTGGCAATCTTCATGGGATTGTGCCTGTCTAGCGCGGTCTGGCTCAAGGCATTTCGCTTTGGGCCGGCCGAGTGGGCGTGGCGCTCGCTGACTTATGGCAAGGCGCAGCCGCTGCTCCGCAAATAGAAGGCTCTGGCATGACCGCACCCGCATCGCACCGCCGGATCCTGTTCGCGAGCCTGGTCGGCACGTCGGTCGAATTCTATGATTTCTATATTTATGCGACGGCAGCGGCCCTAGTGTTTCCGGCGCTGTTCTTCCCAGCAAGCGACCCGACGGTGGCGCAGCTTGCATCCTATGCGAGCTTCAGCGTTGCATTCTTCGCGCGGCCGCTCGGCGGGCTGGTGTTCGGGCATTTCGGCGACAGGATGGGGCGGAAGTCGACGCTGGTCGCCTCGCTGATGCTGATGGGCATCTCGACGGTGCTGATCGCATTCCTGCCGACCTATGCGATGATCGGCTGGGTCGCGCCCTTGCTGCTGTGCCTGCTGCGGTTCGGGCAGGGGCTGGGCCTTGGCGGCGAATGGGGCGGGGCCTCGCTGCTCGCGGTCGAGAATGCGCCGCCGGGCTGGGCGAACCGTTATGGCGCCTTCCCGCCGATGGGCGCGCCGGTGGGGTTCATTTGCGCCAATGGCTTCTTCCTGATCCTGGGCGGGCTGCTGACCGATGCGCAATTCGCCGAATGGGGCTGGCGGGTTCCGTTCCTGGCCAGCGCGGTGCTGGTGCTGCTCGGGCTGTGGGTGCGGCTGACGCTGACCGAGACGCCAGCATTCGTCGAGGCGCAGGAAAAAGCGCCGCCGCCGCGCGTGCCAGTGGGCGAATTGCTGCGCGACCATCTCCGTCCGACGCTGGCCGGCACGGTAGCGACGGTGGCGTGCTTCGCGCTCTTCTATGTCTCGACGGTGTTCATCATCGGCTACGGCACCAAGGCGCTGGGCTATGATCGCGAGACTTTTCTGGGGCTCGAGCTCGGGGCCATCCTGTTCATGGCGGCGGGGATCTGGATCGCGAGCAGCTATGCCGACAAATATAGTGCGGCGCGGGTGCTGGCGATCGGATGCGTCGTCACGATGCTTGCGGGGCTGGCGATGACCTGGCTGCTGGCGCCTGACGCGCCGGTGATGCTGTTCGGCTGGCTTGCCTTCGCGTTGTTCACGATGGGGCTGGTCTATGGCCCGCTTGGTGGCTGGCTGCCGAGCCTGTTCCCGGCGCGCGTGCGCTATACCGGCGTGTCGGTGACGTTCAACCTGGGCGGGATCATCGGGGGCGGGCTTACCCCGCTGATCGCGCAGGCTTTGGTCGAGCGCGGCGGGCTGGGACTGGTCGGGATGTATCTGGGCGGGGCAGGGCTGCTTAGCTTGATCGCGCTGATGACGCTGCGGAAGCGCGTGGCGGCTTAGCGCTCACCTGCGAAAGCAGGAGAACTAGGTGGCGCGGAGCAGGGTGATGCGGGCTTTGCCGTAGACGCGCGAGGCGTCGGCGGTGAAGCCGGCAATTTCGGGTTCCTCGTCCTTGGCGGTCTCGATGCTCACCCAGGTCGCGGGGCCAGTCCATCCGAGCCGCGCCAGCTTGTCTAGCGCGACACTGCCCGCACTAGTGCCATAAGGTGGGTCCATCAGGATCAGGTCGAGGGGCTTGGCCGCGGGGCCGAGGGTCATCACCGAAGCTGGACGGACGTCCGCACCCTTGGCGCCCAGCTTGACGATATTGGTCTTAAGCGCGTCGACTGCGGCCTTGTCCTGCTCGACGAATAGGCACGAAGCCGCGCCGCGCGAGAGAGCCTCAAGCCCGAGCGCGCCCGAGCCTGCAAACAGATCGGCGACGGCGAGGTCCTCGAAGCTGCCGACGCGGCTGGCGAGCATCGAGAACAGCGCCTCGCGCGTGCGATCCGCAGTGGGGCGCGTGATTTCGCCCTTCGGCGCGAGCAGCGGGCGCCCGCGCCATTGCCCGGCGATGATCCTCATTTGCGCGTGCGCGGCGGCCGCGCTGGCTTTCCGGGCTTGCCGGGGCGCGACGGCTTGCCACGGCCGCCCGAGGGACCCTTGGTCGGCTTGGCGGTAATGGCGCCGGCGCGGGGCTCGAGCGTGTCGCGGTGCGCGCGCGAGCGTGCGGCGCGCGCGGGGTTGGCGATGGCCTCGTCGCGCGAGGGACGCTCGGGACGTGCCGGCCGCTCGGGTGCCCGGGCGGGCGTGACGCGCGGGGTGAAGCGGGCCTCGCCGGCGGGAGCGCGCCGCGCAGGCGCATCCTCGCGAGCGGGCCGTTCAGCGCGTGCGGGAGCGCCGCGTGGTGCGAAGCGGGTTTCGCCGGAGGGAGCTCCCCGGGCCGGGCCGCGGCGGTTCGTTGCATCCTCGCGCGCAGGCCGCTCCGCGCGCGGTGGGGCGCCGCGCGGGGTGAAGCGGGGTTCCGCCGGTTCGACACGTGGCTCGACGGTGCGGACGCGGGCAGGGGGCTTGGCGCGGGTGCGCTGCCCATCGGGCTCGCGGCCGGTCGCCACGGGCTGCGGCTTGGGTGCGGCGGGAACGCGCTGGCGGACTGCAAATTGCAGGTTCGACGCAGCCTTGCCGCCGCCGGGCTTGGCGAGGACGGTGCGGAAGGTCGCCAGGTCGTTCTGGCGAATCTCGTCGACGTCGCCGATCGGCAAATCACCGAGCCAGAACGGGCCGTAGCGCGTCCGGATCAGGCGGCTGACTTCGAGGCCGAGATATTCGAGGACGCGGCGAACCTCGCGGTTCTTGCCCTCGGTCAGCGTCATCTCGATCCAGACATTGGCGCCGGTGCGCCGCTCGATATTGGCATTGATCGGCCCGTAGCGGACGCCTTCGATCTCGACGCCGAGCATCAGATCCTCGAGCTGTTCCTGATGAACCTGGCCATAGGCCCGAGCGCGATAGCTGCGCTCGACGCCGACCGACGGCAATTCGAGCTGGCGCTTGAGCTCGCCATCGGTGGTGAGAAGCAGCAGTCCCTCGGTGTTCAGATCGAGGCGGCCGACCGGCATGACGCGCGGCAGGCCCTCAGGCATGCGATCGTAGATCGTCAGGCGGCCAGTGAAGTCGCGCTCGGCGGTGAGCAGTCCGGCCGATTTGTGATAGCGGAAGAGCCGCGCGGGCTCGGCCGCCGCGACTGGATTGCCGTCCACCGTGACGCCTTCCAGCGAGGGGAGGACGGTGGCGGGAGTGTCGAGGGTCTTGCCGTTCAGCGCGATGCGGCCGTCGGTGATCATTCGCTCGATTTCGCGGCGCGACGCAATTCCGGCACGGGCCAGCAACTTGGCGATGCGCTGACCGGCAGGGGGGGCTTCGCGAGCGGGCTCATTTGTTTTTGATGGGGGCACGGCGGCGATATAGCGATTGTACGCGGTCTCGCAAAAATTATTGCGCCCGGAAAACGTTTTGCGCGTTAAGGCCCAGGCAAGGCTCCAGGGGCGAGAGCGTAACGAATGTTGTTCGGCGGAAAGAAAAAGCGGCGGATCGAGCGGCTCCTCATCGTCGAGGACGAGCCGCTGGTGGCGTTCGACAACGAGCATTTCCTGAGCGGCGAAGGCTTCGAGATCATCGGCACGGTGGATTCGGTGGCCGATGCGCTGAGCGTGATCGCCGAAAGCGAGGATATCGATTTGCTGCTCGTCGATGTCAGCCTGTCCGACGGCAGCGGGATCGAAGTGGCGCAGGCGGCGCATGCCCGCGGGATCGCAGTGATGTTCGTGACCGGCAATTGCCCGGGCGATGCCAAGCAATTCGCCGCAGGTTGCCTTTCCAAACCCTATGCGCAGCGCGATTTGCTCGCCGCGATCGGCGTGGTCGAAGCGGTTATCGAAGGCGGCAAGGTGCCGCGGAAGCTGCCCGCGGGGTTCAGCCTGTTCGCGAAGGTGGCCTAGGCTCCCTCCTCCATCGGGAAAGGGAAGGGGCCCGCGAGGCAAGGCCGAGTGGGAAGGTGAGGGTGAGTGGCTCGTCACCCTCACCCTTCCGGCGCTACGCCCCTCCCTCCCCCTCCCGATGGGAGAGGGAATTTTCCACAGCATCGTGAAAATGCCGGATACCGCGCTCCAGCGTGCCCAGCGTGAGGCGATCGATCGCTCCCGACGCCAAGCCCTGCTGGCCCAGCTCGCAGGCCCGGAAATCCTCCGCCGCGAAGACGCCGCTGTCGAGCAATTCCCAGCTCCGCTCCCAATGCGCGAGTGCCTTTTCGGTAGTGGAAGCCTCGGGGATCAGCATGAAATCCTCGACCAGCACGCGGCCTTCGGACTGGGGCATCAGGACCATGAGGTTGATGTAATCGGGGCTGACGATCAGCACGGCGCCGGGGAAAATCTGGTAAGTGTAGGTGATCGCCGCACGCAGCGCCGCCCAGTCGTTCGACCCCAGCGCACCTTCGCGGCCGACTGCGCTGCGCTGGTGGGGGCCGATACTGTCGGCGGTCGAGACGCCGTCCTGGAAGAAGGGGGCGATGGTGCCGGCGTGGAGGCGCTGGATATGATAGCCCTCCAGGAACGCATCCATGATCAGCTTCCAATTCGCCTTCACGTCGTGCGTGCGGCGGCGGAAGAAGTGCTGGCCGGCTAGATCGAACGCGTCGAAGTCGTGTGCGAGCGTTTGCGCCTCGGTGAAATCGGCGCCCTCGTCGAACGAGAACCAGATTAGCCCGCCCGCCTCGCAGGTCGGCAAGCGCTTCAGATTGTGTTCGGCCTTGTCGAGGCCGGGGAAGGTGTCGGCGCGGGGCAGGCCGGTGAGGCGGCCGTCTAGAGCGTAGGTCCAGGCGTGATAGGGGCAGACCAGCCGCGGCGCCTTCAGTGCGGTACAGCCTTCGACCAGCCGCGTGCCGCGGTGGCGGCAGACGTTGAGGAAGACATGGGCCTGGCCCTGCTTGTCGCGCGTGATCAGCAGCGGCTTACCAAAGCCGTCATGCGGCACCGCCATGTTGTTTTCCGGGAGCAGCGCCGAGGGTGCGATGACCAATGGCACGTGCGCGAAGATGCGGTCGCGCTCGGCCTCGTAGCGCCTCGGGCAGGTATAAGCGGCTGCGTCGACATGGGTGATTGCGCCGTCGCCTTTGGTCCCGCCCGCAGCGAGTGCGGCGGCGAGCGCGAGCTGGCCTTCGGTCGGCGCGTTCATCCTTGTCCTCTCCTTCATTTGCGCTAGTTTCGCGCCACAAGACCGAGGGGGCAAGAGTGGCTGATAAACTCAAGGGCTGGGCGCTGATCAAGGCCGCGCTGCGCAACCGCAAGACCGCGGCGATGCTGGTGCTCGGCTTCGCCTCCGGCCTGCCCTTTGTGCTGCTGATCGGCACGCTCAATGCGTGGTTGGGCGAGCTCAAGATCAGCCTGGCGACGATCGGCGTGCTTTCGTGGATTGGTCTGGCTTATGCCTTCAAGTTCCTGTGGTCGCCGCTGGTCGATCGCGCGCGGCTGCCACTGCTCGGGCGGCTGGGGCGCAGGCGATCCTGGCTGGTGCTGTGCCAGGGCGCGCTCGCGGTGCTGCTCTGGGCGCTTGCCGCAACCGATCCGCTGACGGCGATCGGCAGCTTCGCGATCCTCGCGGTGATCGCCGCTTTCCTCTCGGCGACGCAGGACGTGGTGATCGACGCGTGGCGCATCGAGATCGCCGACGAGACCGCGACGGTCGATCTACTCTCGGCAATCTATCAGCTCGGCAATCGCTTCGCGGCGCTGACCGGGGGCGCGCTGGCTCTGGTGCTCGCGGCGCGGCTGGACTGGCCGACGGTCTATGTCGGCTTCGGCTTTGTCATGCTCGGCGCGATCGCGATGACTTTATTCACCCCCGAAGTGGTGCGCAGCGAAACGCAGGAGGAATCACCGCTCGCGGGGCACCGAATTCCCGAAAAAGGGAGCGCAGCATCGCGTTGGCGATCGTCGCAGCCTGCTGGCTCTGGGCAATCTACATGCTCGGCAGCTTCATGGCCGCGGCGCTGCAGCCCGTGACGCCCGGCGTGGTCAAGATGACCGCGACCGAGTTCACGAAGTTCTGGGGGCCGTGGATCATCCTCGCCACCGTGATCCTGCCCGCAATCGTATCGGCCTGGACGAGCCGGATTCCGCAGCATGTCGAGCCCGCGGGGATCAAGGCGAGCGGCGCGCAGGCGGCGGCGAACCACAGCTATCGCGCGCTGATCCTGCCATTGGCGGAGATCGTTTCGCGGCTGCGGTGGGGGGCGATCCTCGTGCTGGCACTGATCCTGCTCTACCGGATCGCGGACTCGATCTGGGCCCCCTTCGCCTTCCCATTCTATCTGGATTTCCTCCACTATACGAATGACGAAGTGGCCTTTGCCTCCAAGGTGTTCGGGGTGATCATGACGACTTTGGGCGTGGTGATCGGCGGCGTGATGCTTGCCACCATCGGAAGGATGCCGACCTTGCTAGTGGGCGGAATCGTGGCGGCGGCATCGAATGTGTTGTTTGCAGATCTCGCGATGGGATCGCCGGGCATCAACGCCTTCATGCATTTCACGATGCTCGATTCGATCGGCATCGACCCGCGGATGATGCGCCTGCTGATCGGAATCTCGGGGGAGAACATTGCCGGCGGCCTGGCCGGCACGGCGTTCATCGCCTATATCTCGTCGATCGTTTCGCGCGAATATAGCGCCGTCCAATATGCGCTACTCTCATCGATGACCTTCCTGGTGGGGGCGCTCGGCCGTGCGTCGATCGGCGAGGCGATCGAGACGTACGGCTATGCCAATGTCTTCTACATCACCGCCGGGCTCGGGATGATCGCCGTGGTGCTGGTCGCGATCGAATGGGCGCGAGGTCCCCGGGTGGCGACCGAGCCGCCCCGTCCGGTCGAGGAAGCGGCGGTCTGATGAAGCGGCTGCTCATCGCGCTGGGGCTGGTCGCCGTGATCGCGGCAGGCGGTTGGTATTGGGCATCGCCGTGGTGGACGCTGCAATCGATGAAGGAAGCCGCAGAGGCGCGCGATGTCGATGCGCTGTCGCGCCATGTCGATTATCCGGTGCTGCGCGAAAATGTGAAGCGCCAGCTTCGCCAGCGAATGGAGAGCGGGGTGCGCTCGGACGGCGTGCTCGGCAAGCTCGTGGCGGGCGGGATCGCGGAGCAATTGGTCGACATCGCGATCACGCCCGAGGGGATGCGCGTGATCTTCGCCGCGGCACCGCTGGCGGCCGAGCCGGCGCGTGGCCGGGTCAAGCTCAAGGCGAGCGACATGACCGTGAAGCGCGACGGCCTCAATCGCTTCCGTATGATCCGCAAGGACGGCCAGCCGGGGGCGCTGGTCTTCCGGCTAGAGGGCGCGGGCTGGAAGCTGACGGACATCGAATTGCCGCCGCAAGGGCTAAACTAGCTTAGCGGCAGCGCCAGATCGGCGAAGGCGTTGGCCAGTGCATGCGCGGTGACCAGCACGCCGGTCGCGTCGCGCACGCCGAGCATGTCCGCGAGCAGCACTGCCGCGGCCTGAGGGTTGGTCCGCACCCGGCCGATCACTTCGAGCAACGCGGCTTCCGCGCCGGTCATGCGCGGGCAGCACCAGGGTGCGATCTGGACTGGGCCAGCGGAGATCGCCGAAATCTCCTGCATCAATGCGCGCAGCAGGATCAGCGGGCGCTGGAAATCCTTGCCGAACGCAGTGACGAAAGCGTGCGCGGCGCAGGCATCGTGCAGCCCGTGCATTCCCATTTGCCGAACGCCGAACAGCAACAGCCTGGCCCCGGCGTCCTCGGGCTGGAGGGCGGGGAGGGCAGTCGAAAGCGTGGTACTGACGGACATGCGCGAGCGACTCCCTGAGTTGACGCGGACAGTGTCGCTAAGTCGCTATTGATAGTCAATCGCAATAAGGTGAGACGTTGTTAGGCGGGGTGGAATGCTGTTCTGCTCGTGTTTGCTGATTGCGGTGGTCCGCTCGCGGTCTTCGGGAGAAGGCTCAGTTGGGTAGTTCGCCGTTCGCCTCGAGCACGGTGCCGGCGAGATAGAGCGAGCCGAGGATGAGCACTACGGGTGCCTCGCCCTCATTGGGGATAGCGCTGAGTGCCGCTCGCACATCCGGGGCGGAGGCGGTGCGTTGAATGCACAGCGTCTGCGCAACTTGGGCCAGCGCTGCGGGCGCGTGGTGCTCGTGGCCCGGGACCGGGACAGCCTGGAGGCTGCTCGCGAGCGAAGCAAACGGAGCCAGCAGGCCTTGCGCATCCTTGTTAGATAGCATGCCGAGGATCAGGTGAACGGGGCGCCCTTGTGACACTTGCGCGACCGTGGCACCGACTGCTTCCGCCGCTGCTGGATTGTGCCCGCCGTCGAGCCAGATCTCGCTGCCGTTGGGGAGGAGATCGAGTAGCGGGCCGGGCGAGAGGCGCTGCATGCGTGCGGGCCAGTGGGCATTGCGCGCGGCTTGGGCCAGGGCTGCTTCCGGAATTGTGAACGCGTGCTGGTGTCGAAGCATCGCGATCGCCAGCGCTAGATTGGCGGGCTGATGCGGGCCGGCCAGCGCGGGGAGGGGTGTTTCCACTTCGCCGCGGGAATCGCGGTAATGCAGGCGGCGATCGCGTACTGCCCAATGCCACGCGTCGCCCGCTGCCAGCACCGGAGCGCCGCGCGTTGCGGCCGAGGCACCGACGACGAGCGCGATTTCCTCAGGATATGCCATTGTCATCAGTGGGACATCGACCTTGGCAATGCCGGCCTTCTCGGCAGCGATCGCCTCGGCGGTGTCGCCGAGGAACGCCTGATGATCGACGCCTAGCTGGGCGATGCCTGTGACCAACGGACGCACGACATTGGTCGCGTCGAGCCGCCCGCCCAGGCCGACTTCGACGATGCAGGCATCCGCACGGGTGCGTGCGAAGGCGAGGAAGGCTGCGGCGGTGGTGACTTCGAAGAAGCTCGCGCCGATATCGCCGCCTGCATCCAGCACTTCTTTTAGCAGCGGTGCGAGTTGCGAGTCCTCGATCAGCTCGCCGACGAGGCGGATGCGCTCGTTGAAGCGGACGAGATGCGGGCTGGAGTAGACATGCGCGGTGAGGCCCGCGGCTTCGATCGCAGCGCGGAGGAAGGCGCAGGTCGAGCCCTTGCCGTTGGTGCCGGCGACGTGGAACACCGGGGGCAGGCGCAGGTGCGGATTACCGACGCGCCCGAGCAGTTCGATGATCCGCCCCAGGCCGAGAATGTCGGCGCCCGGGGAGAGCAGGGTGAGCCGGTCGAGCTGGCGCTGAACTTGCGGATCGGTGGAGGTGGCGTGGTCCACTTCTGCTAGCCCCCCACCGATAGCGCGCGGATAGGCCCCACCACAACCCCTCCCCTGAAGGAGAGGGGCTTAGACGAAGTGCTCACGCCGCCGCCTTTGCCTCGCACAACAGCCCGATCAGCTGGCCGAGCGTTTTGCGCAATTCCTTGCGGTGGGTGACCATGTCGACCAGCCCGTGCTCGCGATAATATTCCGAGGTCTGGAAATCGTCGGGGAGCTTTTCGCGGATCGTGTTCTCGATCACGCGACGACCGGTGAAGGCCAAAGTCGCGCGCGGCTCGGCGATCTGGACGTCGCCGAGCATCGCATACGCGGCCATGACGCCACCCGAAGTCGGATCGGTGAGCACGACGATGTAAGGCAGGCCGGCGTCGTGGAGCATCTCGATCGCCACGGTGGTGCGCGGCATCTGCATCAGGCTGAGAATGCCTTCCTGCATGCGTGCGCCACCCGACGCGGTGAAGACGATATACGGCGCGCGCGCACCGATCGCGGCCTCAACCCCGGCAATGAATGCCTCGCCGACGGCCTGGCCCATCGATCCGCCCATGAAAGCGAAATCCTGCACGCCGACGACTGCCTTGTGCCCCAGGATCGTGCCGCTGGCGTTGAGGAACGCGTCGGGCTCGCCGGTGGCGGCGCGGGCAGCCTTCAACCGTGCTGGGTAAGGCTTCTGGTCGCGAAACTTGAGCGGATCCTCCGCCACTTTCGGGCTGGCGAGCACAGTGAAGGCGCCGGCGTCGAACAATTGCACGAAGCGCTTGGCCGGGCCGATCCGCTCGTGATGATCGCAATGCGGGCAGACGTCCTGATTTTCTTCGAGCTCCTTGACGAACACCATCTGTCCGCAGCCCTTGCACTTGTGCCAGAGATTGTCGGCGGTCTCGCCGGTGCGGGTGGTGACGTAGGCGAGCGCGTTGCGGACGCGGCTGATCCAGCTCATGCGACTTCCTTTGCGGCGTGAATCGCCGTCGATAGGGATTGGATATAGGCGCGGACGTACGCGGGCGCATCATCGCCGTGCTGGCCGACCAGCTCGACGATCGCCGAGCCGACGACCACGCCATCGGCCACGCGGGCGATGTCCGCGGCCTGTTCGGGGGTGCGGACGCCGAAGCCGACCGCGACGGGGAGGGAGGTGGCGGACTTGAGGCGCTTCACGGCGTCGGCGATCGAGGATTGCGCGGCTTGCTGGAGGCCGGTGATTCCGGCGACCGAGACGTAGTAGAGGAAGCCGCTGGCCCCTTCTAGCACCGCGGGGAGACGGGCGGCATCGGTGGTCGGTGTGGCGAGACGGATGACGTCGATGCCCGCATGGGTGAACTCGTCGAGGCTGTCGGCTTCTTCGGCGGGGATATCGACGCAGATCATGCCGTCCACGCCCGCGTCCGCGGCCTTCGCTGCGAAGCCGGGGCAGGTCATGGTGTTGGCATAGCCCATCAGGACCAGAGGAGTGTCGGCGTGGCGTTGGCGGAAGGCGGCGGCGATGGCGAGGACATCGCTGGTGCGCGTGCCCTTGGCGAGACTGCGCAAATTGGCGGCCTGGATCGCGGGGCCGTCGGCCATCGGATCGGTGAACGGCATGCCGAGTTCGATCACGTCCGCGCCGCCTGAGACGAGCGCGTCGAGGATCGCGACGGTGTCGCCATCGCCCGCGGTGACGAAGGTGATGAGTGCGGCGCGGTCGGCGGGGAAGGCGGAAGCGAGGCGGGTCATGGTCGGGGCTTGAGCCAGATATAGGTAAGTGAGATCAAACCGCTCAGGAATGTTCCTACAACGAGGTAACCGGCGAGGAACGGAAGCTCGGGCGCGCAATAGTCGAGGCAATGGTCGCCAGGCGGAGCCACGCCATAAATCTTGGTGAACGACTCCCAATTGGAGTCCATGATCGACGACCAGATGTAGTGCCCGACGATCACTGACTGAATGGCCAAGGCGACAAAGGAGACCAAGAACAGTCCCAGGGGAACTAAGAGCCTACGATCTTTGGTCACGGAGCCACTCTCAACGCCGCAACGACCGTACCGTCACCCCGGACTTGTTCCGGGGTCGATCTGCCCGCGAGGGCGGGACAAGAGGCTCCAGCGGCATCGCCTGTGTCCAACTGGACCCCGGCACAAGGCCGGGGTAACAGGCGAAGCTTTGCGGCGGGCATCACAGCTCGAACCCCAGATGCTCCGCCACCGTGAAGATGTCCTTGTCGCCGCGGCCCGAGACGTTGACGACGATCAACTTATCCTCGTCCATCTCCAGCGCCTTGGTTTCCAAAGCTGCCAGCGCGTGCGAACTCTCAAGCGCCGGGATGATCCCCTCCAGCGCGCAACAAAGCTGGAACGCTTCGAGCGCCTGCTTGTCGGTGACCGGTTCATACTCGACGCGGCCGCTCTCATGCAGCCAGCTATGTTCGGGGCCGATTCCGGGATAGTCGAGCCCGGCCGAGATCGAGTGCGCTTCGGTGATCTGGCCGTCTTCGTCCTGGAGCAGATAGGTGCGGTTGCCGTGGAGGATGCCGGCCTTGCCCCCGTTGAGCGACGCGGCGTGCTTGTCGGTCTCGACGCCGTGCCCCGCGGCCTCGATGCCGAGCATCGCCACGTCGGGATCGTCGAGGAAGGGATGGAACAGCCCGATCGCATTCGATCCGCCACCGACCGCTGCGATCAGCAGATCGGGCAGGCGGCCTTCGCGATCCAAGATCTGGGCGCGCGTCTCGGTGCCGATCACGCTCTGGAAGTCGCGAACTAGCTCGGGATAGGGGTGCGGCCCAGCAGCAGTGCCGATGATGTAGAAGGTGTCATGGACGTTCGCGACCCAATCACGCATCGCCTCGTTCATCGCATCCTTGAGCGTCTCGGCGCCGCTGGTGACGGGCTGAACCTCGGCGCCAAGCAGCTTCATTCGGAATACGTTGGGCTTTTGCCGCTCGACATCCTTGGCGCCCATGAAGATTGTGCACGGCAGCCCGAAGCGCGCCGCGACCGTCGCGGTGGCCACGCCATGCTGCCCCGCGCCGGTCTCTGCGATAATCCGGGTCTTGCCCATGCGGATCGCGAGCAGGATCTGGCCGATGCAATTGTTGATCTTGTGCGCGCCGGTGTGGTTCAGCTCCTCGCGCTTGAAATAGATTTTCGCGCCTTTGCCCGGCTCGGCCAGCGCGCGGTAATGCCCGGTCAGCCGCTCCGCATAATAAAGCGGGCTGGGGCGGCCGACGAAATGCTCGAGCAGATCATCGAACTCGGCCTGGAAGGCGGGGTCCGCCTTGGCGGCGCGATATTCGCGCTCGAGATCGAGGATCAGCGGCATCAGCGTCTCGGCGACGAAACGCCCGCCGAACTGGCCGAAATGCCCCCGCTCGTCAGGCTGGGCGCGATAGGAATTGGGTGCGTTCATAAGGAGCGGACTGCCTTAAGGAAGCTGGCGATCTTGTCCACATCCTTGACGCCGGGCGCGGATTCCACGCCCGAGGACACGTCGACCATCGTTGCGCCGGTGGTGCGGGCGGCTTCGGCCACATTTTCCGTGCTGAGCCCGCCGGAAAGGAGCCAGGGCGCCGTATGCCGGAAGCCGTCGAGCAGCTTCCAATCGAAACGCAGTCCATTTCCACCGGGCAAATCGGCGCCCTTTGGCGGTTTGGCGTCGAACACGATGCGGTGGCCGCTGTATCGGTGAGAAGCGCCCAAATCCATCGCGGTGCGAACGGGAACGGCCTTCCACACTTCGACGCCGTGCTGCACCTGCAAGCGAGCGGCGAGCGCCGGGTGCTCCTCGCCGTGAAGCTGGATGGCGTCGAGTTCTAACCGAGCTGCGGACTGCATCGATCAGCGCCGGCTCCGGATCGACGAACAGCCCGACAATCCTGGCGCGGCCCGCTGCCCGAGCAGCAAGGGCTGCGGCCTGTTCGATTGAAACGTTGCGCGGGCTTTTGGGGAAGAAGACGAAGCCTACATGGCTCGCCCCGCCGGCGACTGCAGCGTCGAGCGTTTCAGGCGTCGAAAGGCCGCAGATCTTGACGGTGACGGGCATGCGGGGCTCTTCGGCGGAGTGCGCGGCTTTGGCAAGCAACACTAACTTTAGCGAGGATGACGATCCTTAGGGGCTACGCTCGTCGAACGCGACCCGCGCCTCCTCGATCCGCTCCAGATTGCGCGCGGCCCATTCCCATACGCCGCAAAACGCCTCTGCCAGGCTGCCGCCCAGTTCGGTCAGGCGATACTCGACCTTGGGCGGGATCACCGGGTGCACGGTGCGCACCACCAGCCCGTCGCGTTCCATCGCGCGCAGCGTCTGGGTCAGCATCTTCTGGCTTATCCCCTCGCATTCGCAGCGCAGTTTGGAGAAGCGCAGTTCGCCATGCTCGGTCAGGATTTCAAGCACGAGCATCGTCCATTTGTCCGCGACCCGGCCGATGATCTCGGTGACGAGCCCCTCGACGCGCGGGTCGAGGTTTTCGGGATATGCGTGGGGATCGTGGTCCATGGTTTCCAAAAAGTGTGTATGAATATTTTGGGTGCCTACTCCCCAAACTATACCAGCTGCTCCTATCTCCCGTCCAGTCACACGAATGGAGGCGAATATGGACATGACCGGCAACACCATCCTCATCACCGGCGGCGGCTCGGGGATCGGGCGAGGATTGGCCGAGGCGCTGCATGCGCGCGGCAACAAGGTGATCATCGCGGGGCGCCGCGCGTCAGTGCTGGAAGAGGTCGCTGCCGCTAATCCCGGCATGGCGACGGCGCAGTTCGACGTGAGTGACGCGGCCGACATCGTGCGCTTTGCCAAGGAAGTGCTGGCCGCACACCCTGCGCTCAATGTCGTCGTCCACAATGCCGGCATCATGGGCGCAGAGAGCCTCGCCGCGCCGGATTACGCCCTCGACTATTCCGAGCGCACCATAGCGACCAACATTCTCGGGCCACTGCGGCTTAACGCCGCGCTGCTCCTCCATCTGCTCGCCCAGCCTAAGGCGACCGTGGCCACCGTCACTTCGGGCCTGGCCTTCGTCCCGCTCGCCGCGACGCCGACTTATTCGGCGACCAAGGCGGCGATGCACAGCTGGAGCCAGTCGCTACGCCATCAGTTGAAGGGCACAAGCGTCGAAGTCATCGAAATCGCGCCGCCCGCCGTCGCGACCGACCTGATGCCGGGGCATGCCGAGAACCCCAACTCCATGCCGCTCGAGGAATATATTGCCGAAACGATGGCGCAGCTGGAGGCGGGAGCACCCGAAAATTTGGTCGATCGAGTCAAGTTTCTCCGCTTTGCCGAGGCGCGCGGCGACTATGCGGAGGTCTTCACGACGCTCAACGGCTGAGCCATGCCGATCTCCCGATGTGGGTATCTCCTGACCTGGCTCCGCCTTGGCAATAGCGAGCATTTCGTTACGCTGCGTCAGCGCGCCGCAGGTTCGGGCGCGTGGCTTAACGGGGGGACGAGATGCTCAATATACTGCTTGCTGCCACGATACTGCTTGCGCCGCAGACAGCACCAAGCTGGCAAGTTATCGACATTAATCGTGAATTGAGCCGAGTGCTGACTGTCGATGTAGGAACGAAACCCGTTGCGCCGAAGCCGGATGCAGTGATCAAGGCGCGTATCTTGGTCACGCTGAAAGATCCGGACATGACTGCGCTGACCGGATTCTGGACGATAGACTGCGGCCGGAAGATGCACCGCGTAACTGAGACGGCGATTTACGATCAAACGGGCAAGCTGGGTCCGGCGGATCTCGAACCGCTCGCTTGGGAAGCCACGCCAACAGGATCGCTGTTCGAAGCGGTCGCGGACTATGTCTGCCGCAGCCAGATCAAACACCCAGGCAGCGTTATCACCGGCGCCGCACCGATTGCTGGGTTGAATGCGCTGTTGAAATCCTGATCGCAGCAGGGGCTCGACCAGCACTACCACGTGGAGCGGTGGATGAGCGCGATGGGAAAACCGCGGGGCGATTATCCGGAGGTGTTCGCAACGCTTCACGGCTAAGGAGGGTGATGGCGGAGCGAATCCTGATCATCGGATCGCCGGGAAGCGGCAAATCGACTCTCGCGCGCGAACTGGCAGCGCGCGAGGACATGCCGCTTGATCATCTCGATCAGCTTTACTGGAGTGCCGGCTGGAAGGAGGTCGACAAGGCCATTTGGCTGGAGCGGCTCGACGCGGCACTGGCAGAATTGCGGTGGATCATCGAGGGCAATTATTCGAGCACGCTGGAGCGCCGCCTCGCCAAGGCTGACAGGGTCGTGTTACTGGATCTTTCGCCGTTCCGCTGCACCTGGCGCATCCTTCGCCGCACGCTCACGCAATATGGCGAGGTCCGCGCCGACATGGCCGCGGGGTGTCCCGAGCGATTTAGCCTCGGGTTCATCTGGTATACGCTGAGCTTCCGGGTCCGCACCTTGCCGCGTGCGCTTGCGCAACTAGAGAAATGGGGCGGCGAACTGGTCTGGCTCGGCACGCCGGGCGAGATCGCGCGCTTCCTCGCCTCAGAGCAGAGGCTTGACGAGGACGCTCATGAATAAGGGCGGATCGAGCGGGATCGGGAAGTCGCGCGTCTCGCCCGAGGGCAGATAGCCGCGGCGGCGATACCAGGCGATCAGCTCCTCGCGCCTGTCGATCACAGTCATTTCGATGCGCTTGGCTTCGAACACCTGGCTCGCGACGCGCTCCGCCGCATCAAGAAGGCGCTTGCCGATACCGGCTGCCTGCACCGTCGGGTCGACCGCGAGCAGGCCGAGGTAGGCGAGGCCCTTGCTCTGGTCGCTAATCTGGACGCAGCCGACGGCTTCACCGTCGCGCTCGGCAATCAGCAGGCGCTGGTTCGTATCCTCGACGATGGCGCGCAGCATTTCGAGATCGGTGCGCGCGCCTTCCACGATTAGGTCGGCCTCGTGCGTCCAGCCGCCCCGGGCCGATTCGCCGCGATAGGCGCGCTCGACCATAGAATGGAGACGCGGCAAATCGTCGATCGTGGCAACGCGGATGGTCGGCATACGCTAGAGCGTCGCCTCGATTTCGCGCGCGGCAAGGTCCGGGTCCTGCGCCTGGGTGATCGGACGCCCGACTACTAGGATCGACGCGCCGGCATCCAGCGCAGCGCGCGGCGTGACCACCCGCTTCTGGTCTCCGACCGCGCCATTCGCCGGGCGGACGCCGGGGACGACGAAAAAGCCGCGCGGCCAGACCTGCTTGGCCGCGGCGACTTCGTTACCCGAGCAGACAATTCCGTCGACGCCTGCCGACTTGGCGAGTTCGGTCAGGCGCATGACTTGCTCGTGCGGATCGGGGGCGAGCCCGATCGAGCCGAGATCGTCGGCATCGAGGCTGGTCAGCATGGTGACTGCGACGACCTTGGTGCCGGTGGGGGCCGCCGCCTTGGCATCCTCTAGCATCGCCCGGCCACCCGCGGCGTGCACAGTGATGATCGCCGGCTCGAGCGGGCGCAACGCCTGCACCGCCTTGCCGACGGTGTTGGGAATGTCGTGAAATTTGAGATCGAGGAAGATCGGCAGGCCGATTTCGGCCATTTCGTGCACGCCGTGGCGGCCATTGGCCATGAAGAATTCGAGACCGAGCTTGATGCCGCCGACATGGTGATGGACACGGGCAGCGATCGCCTTGGCGCGGTCCAGGTCCGGAGTGTCGATCGCTACGTAGATCGGCGAGCTCATTGCTGCGGCTCGATCAGTGGCGGAGCGGAGTTCGCCTCAATGGTCACGGGCTCGGCAGCCGGTGCGTTGACAGCGCGAAGATCCGCCAGCGCGCGCTCCAGCCCGGCCAGCCGCTGCCGCATCCGCCAGCGCAATGCGTGATAGGCGAGAACTGCGGGGAGGAGGCCTGCAAGGAAAGTCAGCACGAGCAGCAGCGGCAGGCTGAAATCCGCAATCAGCCCGCTCCACAAATGGATGCTGACCCGCTGATCGCCATTATAGATCACGAAGCCCGCGACGAGCCCGCCCAGCAGCAACCAGAACAACACCTTCAGAAACCGCATTCGCCCTCACCTCTGAAACAAGTCTAGGGCGAAGCTGGGTGCTTGCCAATGCTCCCTCTCCCGTCTGGAGAGGGAGTTAGCCGATCTCCGCGCGCAGTTCCTCGAACAACTTGGGGATCGCCTTCAGCCGCGGCTCTTCCTCGTCGAGGATGGCGTGGAAGGCGGCGCGCTTGATGGCGGCGACACGCTCCTCGCTCGGCCGTGATTCGACCAGCAGGGTGGAAACAACGATGTCGATCAGCCGGTCGGCGCCATGCAGCCGGCCCCAGAGATAGTCGTTCTCGCGATAGGCCCGGCTGAAGAACGCGCCAAAGGCATTGAACTGCGTACCCTTGAGCGTGGCCGCGGCGCCACCCGAGCGGATCGCGCAGGCATCATCGGGGGCGATGCGATCGACGCGGATCGGGTCGAATTCATCGACGCCCTCGCCCTGGAGCAAGGGCAGTGTGGCTATGTCGAAAAAGGGGAAGCCGAGATGCGCGAGCAGCATCGGGCGGCGCAATTCCTTGGATAGCGCGCTGAACCCTTCGGACAGCCGGGCATCGGTATCGCGGTCGAGCGCCTTCAGCGCCATGCGATCACCGAGGATGTCGAGGATCGGCCCGGCATCGTCGATGAGTTCGCGCGCCATGTCACGCAGGTCCGCGAAGGTGTCGGCACGCTTGAGCTCGAGATAGGAAGCGAGCGATTCGTAGATCGCCTCGCGCATCGGCTGGAGCGCTGCGTGATTGCTCGGCAAGTCGATCTCGGTGAGGCGGCGCGCGAGCAGCCGGAGCCGGCGGATGCGGAAGCCGAGATCGTGGGTGCGAAGGA
Organism: Sphingomonas sp. AC522; assembly: GCF_979258125.1. Lineage (NCBI taxonomy): Bacteria > Pseudomonadati > Pseudomonadota > Alphaproteobacteria > Sphingomonadales > Sphingomonadaceae > Sphingomonas > Sphingomonas sp. AC522. The sequence goes on along the minus strand of NZ_OZ409836.1, from coordinate 2,335,780 downwards.
ATTCCAGCGTTGCGGGGCTCGCGCCATTCGACAGAGTCGCACCGAACCGGTCTGCGCCGCGCGACTGGACAATATGCGCGACTGCCTCGCGAAGCTCACGCAGTCGTTCGGGCTCGCGCCGATCGCCGATCGCATGGATCAACCGCGATATGCGATCGATCGCGCCATCCACCTTGAGCAGGCCATAGGCCGTGTGGCCGTAGCCGGCCTTGGCCGCGGCGGTAACCTGTGCACGGTGCCGCCACGCCGCTAGCCGCTTCGGCGTCGGGTAATCCAGCCACAAGGTGTAACCGAACAGCCCCTCGACCTGGGTTTCCACTTCGCTGCGGATCTCGGTGACGATCGCGAGCATCCGCTCGATCGTGTCAGACCGCTCGGCGATCGCTTCCAGATTGTCTCGGATAGGCTGCTGACGCGGCAATTCCGAAAGCGCACCGATGATGGTTTGGAAAAAGCCCGGCTTCTCCACCGGGGCCCCGTAGAAATCGAAGCGCGAATTGGGGAAGGGATCGATGAAAACGAAGCGGCGATCGATCTGGCGGCGCGCGGGGCGTTCGCGAAGCGCCTCCATCGCCGGGCGGAAGGGCGCGTTGGCAAGTACCGATCCGTCGATCAACACGGCCTTTTCGGCACGGTTATCGGCCCACTGCTGAGGCAGCACGCATTCAAGGAAGGTGTCGCGGCCGGCCCATTCCACGCCGCGCTCGGCAAGCAGTTCGTCCATCTCGGCAACGGTGAAGGGCGGGAAGGCGCCGGGGAAGCTGGATGTCGCGCGCGCGGCAAAGGCGAGGCCGATACGATCGGCAAATTCCTTGCCGCCAGCGCCATGATCACTGAACGGCACGACGATGCGATGCTCAGTCTCGATCACTTCGGGCGGCGAGTTGAGCCTGAGCGCTTCGGGATGGCCGCGGAAATCGGTGACCGTGACGAACAGATCGAGCGGTTGCCCGGGGGGCAGCAGGCGCTTGTCCTGCGGGCCCTTGGCCATTGCGTCCAGCGCATCAATCAGCGTGCCGAGCAGCCGCTTTCCCCCGAAGGGCGGCTCGAACCAGCGCGCGCTGACGAAGCGTTCGAGCTTGAGCCGAACCTCATCGCGCGCGGGCGCCTCCACCGTCTCGTCGATCGTCTTGCTGCGATTGGCAACGAACCAGGCAATCGGCGCTGCCCAGATCTTGGCGAAGCGGTTGGTCCCCTGGCGCGGCTCGAGCAACGCCTCGACATCGGCGTGCTCCATCCAGAGATCGGTCAGCGGGTCGAGTGATTGTCCGGTTGCGATCGCTTGCGCCAGGAAAATCGAATTGATCCCGCCGGCGCTGGCGCCGGACACGATATCGACGATGACGCGGAGGTTGATTCCGGCACTCTCGCGGATTTCGGCGAGCAATTCGCGATAGATGCTGTCAGGCCCCTCGCCGTCGCGCGCCGCCGCGCTCGCCCGGGCCAGTCGCCAGATTTCCTTGGTGATGCCGTGCATGTAAACAGCGAGGCTGATGCCGCCATAGCAGACCAGCGCCAGCCGCAGTTCCTTGTCCCGCATTTCGCTCATCAGCTGGCCTGGACCGTCGCCCAGACCGGGAGATGGTCCGATGCGGTCCGCGAAGATGCGCTGTCATGCACGCCAGCCTCGACGAACGTCAGGTCGCGCGAGGCCATGATCCGATCGAGCCGGGCGACGGGCTTGCGGGCGTGGAAGCTCTTGCCGGTCTCCGCGAAATCGAAGTGGCTGGCGAAATCGCGCAGGCAGCCACTGTTGGCGCTCCACTCGTTGAGGTCGCCCATCAGCACTGTCGGATATTGATGCGTGCTGGCGGCAAGATGCGCGATGATCGCCGCCGCCTGGCGCCGCCGCCAGAGCCCGGAAAGGTCGAGGTGCATGCCGACCACGCGCAGCATCTGGCCACCGAGCCGCACATCGGCGACTACGGCGCCGCGCGGCTCGAGCGCAGGCAAGTGGATTGCCTCGCAATCCAGCACTTCGGCGCCAGCACGGACGAGCAGGGCGTTTCCGTGCCAGCCCATCGAGCGCTGGCGGATGCCGAAGGGAATCGCCTTCCATGCGCCATGTTCGCCCAGCAAGTGATCCGTGAGCACCGCTGCGCGCTCGCCGAAGCGCCGGTCGGCCTCCTGCAGCGCGATCACATCGGCATCGATTTCGGCAAGTACCGCCAGCGTGCGTTCGGGGCGCCGCCGACGGTCGGTGCCGATCGACTTGCGCATATTGTAGCTGGCGACCTTGATCATTGCGGCCCCTTATCGCGGGGCATAGCGGGGGTGGGCAAGGGGATTAAAGCGGTTGCGGATCTGGGCTCTGCCCCGATGCCTCTTCGGCCGCGTCGATCAGCGCACGCCCGGTGGTGTCCGCCGCATGCGCGGTCATCGTCACCGCAACGCCGTCCGGGCCGTCGAGCATCACGACTCCGACCTCGGCGGTGGCGACGCCTCCGCTAGCTTCCGGCTCGACATGTTTGGGTTCGGACATTCTGGCTTCCCTAGTCGTCTGCGGCGCAGATAAGGAAAACAAGGATATGGGCAAAAATATCCGTGCAACCCGCGGAAATCCGCGGATGTGCCTCTAACGCCCGCCGGCTTCGAGCAAGCGCCGCGGCGCGGCGAGTTCCCAGCTGCGCGCGATGCGATCGCCGACATGCTCCCAATCAGTCCCAGCGTTGAGCGCGAGTCCGACCCATTCGGCGCGGAAATAGGCGACGCGCGAATAATCTCCCGGCGCGGCCTCGATCAGCATTCGCGCTTCCTCGGCATCGCCGGTTTTGACCGCGACGATGGTGCGGCCGTCGCCGTGATGATCGTGCCGGAACTGCGCGAACATCTTGCCCGCGGCGAAGAACGTTGCCTGGCCGTGGCTGACGCGCTCCTCGGCAGCGGGGAGGGCGAGGGCGGTCGCGCGGACCCGCTCCAGGAAGGGCTCGGTACTTTCGCTCATCGGGACAGCCACTCCGAAATGACCTTGGGGTAGAGGCGATGTTCCTCTGCAAGCACACGCTCGGCAAGGGTCTCCGGCGTATCGCGCGCTTCGATGCGGACCTGGGCCTGGCCGAGCACTTCGCCGGCGTCTAGCTCCTCGGTGACGATATGCACGGTGCAGCCTGCGATCATGTCGCCCGCCACCAGCGCGCGGCGGTGGGTATCGAGGCCCTTATATTTTGGGAGCAGCGAGGGGTGGATATTGACGATCCGGCCACGCCAGCGGGTGACGAACTCGTCCGACAGGAGGCGCATGTATCCGGCGAGAGCGATGGCTTCGACGCCGGCTTTGCGGAGAGCGGAGTCGATTGCGGACTCGTATTCGGGTTTGGGGATGCCTTTGGGCGAATGGGCAAAGGTGGCCACGCCCTGCTCGCGCGCCCATTCGAGGCCCGGCGCGTCGGGCTTGTCGCTGGCGACGAGTGCGACTTCGTAGGGGCAATCGGCGGCGCGGGAGGCCTCCACTAGCGCCGCCATGTTCGAGCCGCGGCCCGAAATGAGGATGCCCAATTTTCTCCGCATCACTTTTCCCGGCGAAGGCCGGGGCCCAGACTTGAAGTTTGCAACGCTGAAACTGGGGCCGTCGCCGGGGAAAGGCTAGGCATGGTGCGTCGCTTCCCAGTCACTACGTGCGCTCCAGGTCTCCACCGCGCCAGATACCGTGCAACCACGCTCGCCGGCTTCGACCACGCCGATCCTGAAGACCGTTTCTCCCGCCGCTTCTAGCTCTGCGGCAATGCTATCAGCCAGTTCGGGCGCCACAACCGCGACCATCCCGATGCCGCAATTGAAGGTCCGCGCCATTTCCTCCGGCTCGATATTCCCTTGCGCCTGCAGGAACGCCATCAGCCGCGGCAATTCCCACGCACCAGCGTCGATCCTGGCGTGGCAGCCCTCGGGCAGCACCCGCGGCACATTCTCCAGCAGCCCGCCGCCAGTGATATGCGCCAGCCCCCGGATCGCGCCGCGGTTGAGTAGGGGGAGCAAGCTTTTCACATAGATGCGGGTAGGCGCCATCAGCGCGTCGATCAGAATGACGTCCTGATCGAACATTGCAGGGCGATCCATCCTCCAGCCCTTGTCCCCGGCAAGACGGCGGACCAGCGAGAAGCCATTGGAATGTACCCCCGTCGAGCCGAGCCCGAGCAGCACGTCGCCGGGGCGGATCGCCGTGCCGTCGAGCAACTGCGTGCGCTCGACTGCGCCGACGCAGAAGCCCGCAAGATCGTAATCGCCATCGGCATACATTCCGGGCATTTCTGCGGTCTCTCCGCCGATCAGCGCGCAGCCGGCCTGACGGCAACCCTCCGCGATGCCCGCGATCACGCGCTCCGCCACAGCCGGATCGAGCTTTCCGCTCGCATAATAATCGAGGAAGAAGAGCGGCTCGGCGCCCTGGACGATCAGATCGTTGACGCACATCGCGACCAGATCCACGCCGACGCCGTCATGTGCATCATGCTCGATCGCCAGCTTGAGCTTGGTGCCGACGCCGTCATTCGCGGCGACGAGCAGCGGATCGCTGAACCCAGCGGCCTTCAAGTCGAACAATCCGCCAAAGCCGCCCAGATCGGCATCCGCACCGGCCCGCCGCGTGGACTTGGCCAGGGGCCCAATGGCGCGCACCAGGGCATTGCCTGCCGCAATCGAAACGCCTGCCTGGGCGTATGTGTAGCCATCGCTGTCGCTCATGGAGACGCGCCTAGCCATTCCGCGCTTGGATTTCCACGCCCGCTTCGCCAAAAGGGCGCCAACCATGGCTCGTTCGCGCATTTCCCTGAGTATCGGCATTGCATCCTTGCTGGCAGCAGCCGTCGTGGGGACCGTGCTTGCGCAGGGCAGCGGCGGCAGCGCGGTGGCGATCGATCCTTCGGGCGGCTTCGAGATATCGGGCATTTCGGTCGATGTGCGAGGTGGCAATGCCGATGCGGCGCGGATGGGCGGCTGGCGCGTGGCGCAGCGCAAGGGCTGGGAGATGCTCGCGCAGAAGCTGACCGGCAAGACCTCGTCGCTTTCCGATTCGGCGCTCGATTCGCTGGTGACCAGCATCGTCGTCGAGCGCGAACAGATCGGTCCCAACCGCTATATCGCGACGCTGGGCGTGCTGTTCGACCGGGCAAAGGCCGGCGCGATCCTTGGCGTTTCGACAGCAGTGATGCGCTCGCCGCCGATGCTGCTGGTGCCAATCGAATTTTCGGGCGGCGCGGGGATAGTCTTTGAACGCGAAACCGCTTGGGGCCGTGCCTGGAAGCGTTTCCGCAGCGGCGGCAGTACGATCGATTATGTCCGCGCTCGCGGAGCCGGCCCGGATGCGCTGCTGATCAATGCCGGCCAGACCTTCCGACGCGGGCGCAATTGGTGGCGCTCGGTGCTCGACCAATATGGCGCCGCTGATGTGCTTGTCGCCGAAGTACAATTGCGCCGTGAGTATCCCGGCGGGCCGATCGTGGGTGTGTTCAACGCCAGCCATGGTCCCGATCGGCGCCCGATCACTAATTTCGCGCTGCGGGTTACCAATGGGGATTCGCTCGATGCGCTGCTCGATGCTGGCATCCAGCGGATCGACAAGGCCTTCCAGAGCGCGTTGGCTACTGGCGAACTCGCGACCGATAGTATGCTCGCTACGCGCCCGCCCGTGCCCAAGACGGAGGCAGAAAAGCCGACCGACGAGGCGACCGCAGTGGCGACTCCGACCCCGACTGCGGAGACTGGCGCCAGCTTCACCGTCCAGGTCGAGACTCCGACCGCGAATGCGCTCACCAGCTCCGAATCGGCGGTTCGCGGCGTGCCCGGCGTGCGCGGCGCGAGCACGACCAGCATCGCGCTGGGCGGGATTTCGGTGATGCGCGTCAATTATGACGGCGTGATCAGCAGCCTGCGTGCCGCATTGGAAGCACGCGGCTGGCAGGTCCAGGAAGGCGCCGGCGTACTCCGCATCCGCCGCGCCCAGGTCTCCCCCGCACCGCAACCCTCGCCGACGCCCGCCGCGCCGACAGGCGGATGAGCCAGCTACGCCTGCCGCTCGGGCTTCCCGAGGCGAGCGAGACGGAATTCCTGGTCGGCGAATCGAATATCCGCGCCGTGCAACAGCTTGAGCGCTGGGCGACCTGGCCGGTGATGAGCGCGTTGCTTGTCGGCCCGCGCAAATCGGGACGTAGCCTGCTCGCGCGCATCTTCGCGGCGAAGAGCGGCGGCGCGATCCTCGACGACGCCGATCGCGTGAAGGATGCCGATGTCTTTCACGCCTGGAACCGGGCTCAGGCCGATCGCCGTCCGCTGCTGATCGTTGCCGAGGCGGCGCCACCCGAATGGGCCGTCAAGCTTCCCGACCTGCGCTCGCGCCTGGCGGCATCGCCACTGCTCGAAATCGGTGCTCCCGACGATGCGCTGATGCCCCAGCTCCTCGAACGCGCCTTTGCGCGGCATTTGCTCCACGCTAAGCCCGACGTGATCGCTTGGATCGGTGCCCGTATCGAGCGGAGCCATATCGCGATTCTGCGAGTCGCCGATGCGCTGGAAAGCGCTGGCGTGCAGCGGCTGTCGATTCCCGTGGTGCGCGAAGTGCTGGGTGCGTCCGGACTGCTCGCCGCCGAAGATTAGCCGCAGCGGGCGCTGGCGACCTTGCCGTCGGTGCTCAGATGCAGATTGAGCCGGTCAGCGCGGAACTCCATCGTCACCATCATGCCCGGCGTCAACACGCGCACAGCATTGGCGCCTGAAAGCCGCTTGGCTTCGGCCACCAGCTCTACGCTGCGCGGCTGGCCGATCAGATGCTGGAGGCCGTTAGCGTTGCATTCCACCCCGGGCGCTGCCGGCGTCTGCGGGCGCGGCGTCGGACCGCAACTGGCGGCGGCGAGGGCAATCAATGGAAGCGCGAAGCGAATCATTCGGGGCCCTCCGTACGAGTCATCTTCAATTTGCCATTCTTGACCGTGAACCCGAGCTGACCCTCGACCAGCTCGACCGCGTCGCGACCGAACTGCTCGTAGCGCCAGCCCTGCAGGATCGAGAGGCCTTCGCGCTGTCCCGCGGCGAGCGCCTCCAGGTCGTCGGTCCGCGCCAAAAGCTTAGACGCGACATTGATTTCCTTTGCGCGGATCTTGAGCAGCAGCTTGAGCAAGTCGGCCACCAGCGCACCATCCTTGCCGAGCGATGGCTTACGATCGTCGCGCGAGGGCATTTCCTCGGTGCTCATCGGCTCGGCATTGGCGAGCGCATCCATCATCCGCCCGCCGATATCGTTGCCCGCCCAGGCAGCGGAGAGCCCGCGGACCTTGCCGAGATCGCTCTGCTTGCGCGGCGGATTGCCCGCGAGATCGGCCAGCGTCTCGTCCTTGACGATCCGACCGCGTGGCAAATCCTTGCCCTGCGCCTCGAGCTCGCGCCACCGCGCCAGCGCCTTGAGCCGCCCGAGCACTTCGGGCTTGCGACTGGAAATGCGCACGCGCTGCCAGGAGAGATCGGGATCGTTGCGGTAATTCTCCGGATCGGCGAGCTTTTCCATCTCCTGGTCGAGCCAGGCCCCGCGCCCGGTCTTGCGCAGTTTTTCCAGCATCTTGGGGAAGATTTCGGAGAGATAGGTCACGTCGCAGATCGCATAGTCGATCTGGCGCTTGTCGAGCGGGCGGCGGCTCCAATCGGTAAAGCGCGCGCCCTTGTCGACATTGATGCCGAGATAGGTATCGACCAGGTTGGAATAGCCGATCTGCTCGCCTTGCCCCAGCGCCATGGCGGCCACCTGAGTGTCGAACAGCGGGTGCGGGGTCTTGCCAGTGAGATTGTAGACGATCTCGATATCCTGCCCGCCGGCATGGAATACCTTGAGAACGTCTTCGTTATCGACAAGCAGATCGAGCAGGGGACCCATGTCGATTCCGCCCATGGGATCGATCGCCGCGGCTTCCTCATCGTCGGCGATCTGGATCAGGCAGAGCTCAGGCCAATAGCTGTTCTCGCGCATGAACTCGGTGTCCACGCAGATATAGGGCTTGTTGGCAAAACGGGCGCAGAGATTGGCGAGAGCCGCGCTGTCTTCGATCAGACCATGGATATGCATCGGCGCCCCATAGACGGTCCTTCGGGTTGACAAAAGGGTGTGTGACAGAGATGCGCGCGCCATCGGATATTTTTCCGTCGTCCCCGCTTACGCGGGGATCCCGCTTCTTCTTCTGTTCGGGCAAGGCAGCGGGACCCCCGCGTTCGCGGGGGAGACGAGTTACAGAGAGTTTGAGCTATGCACGCCTATCGCACGCACACTTGCGCAGCCCTGCGCGCCACCGATGTCGGGCAGCAGGTCCGCATCTCCGGCTGGGTGCACCGCAAGCGCGACCATGGCGGCGTACTGTTCGTCGACTTGCGCGATCATTATGGCATCACGCAGATCGTCGCCAAGGCGGACACCGCCGCGCTGGCGCTGCTCGACAGCCTGCGCGTAGAATCGGTGATCACGGTGACGGGCGAAGTCGTCGCGCGCGGCCCGGAAGCGTCCAACCCCAATCTTCCGACCGGCGAGATCGAAGTGATCGCCGATCAGGTGGTCGTCCAGTCACACGCCCAGGAATTGCCGCTGCCGGTGTTCGGCGATGCCGAATATCCGGAGGAAATCCGCCTGCGGAACCGCTTCCTCGATCTGCGCCGCGAGCGGCTGCACAAGAACATCATGCTCCGCTCGAACGTCATCGCGTCGCTGCGCCGCCGGATGATCGACCAGGGCTTCACCGAGTTCCAGACGCCGATCCTGACTGCGTCGAGCCCCGAAGGCGCCCGCGACTATCTCGTCCCGTCGCGCGTCCATCCTGGCAAGTTCTACGCGCTCCCGCAGGCACCGCAGATGTTCAAGCAGCTGTTGATGGTTGCCGGCTTCGATCGCTATTTCCAGATCGCGCCCTGTTTCCGTGACGAGGATGCCCGCGCGGATCGCTCGCCTGGCGAGTTCTACCAGCTCGATTTCGAAATGAGCTATGTCACGCAAGACGATGTCTTTGCGGCAATCGAGCCGGTGCTCCACGGCGTATTCGAGGAATTCGCCGATTGGGAAGGGAAGGGCCGCACTGTCTCGCCGCTGCCGTTCCAGCGCATTCCCTACCGCGAATCGATGCTGAAATACGGAAACGACAAGCCGGATCTGCGAAACCCGATCCTGATCACCGACGTCTCCGAGCATTTCAAGGGTTCTGGCTTCAGCCGCTTTGCCTCGATGGTCGATGCCGGCGACGTCGTCCGCGCCATCCCGGCGCCGGGCACGCACGAGAAGAGCCGCAAGTTCTTCGACGATATGAACAGCTGGGCGCAGTCCGAAGGCTTCCCCGGCCTCGGCTATGCCACCCAGAAGGACGGCGTGTTCGGCGGTCCGATCGCCAACAATCACGGCCAGGAAGGCATGAAGGCGATTGCCGATGCGCTCGGCCTCGGCCCGAACGACGGCATCTTCTTCGCCGCGGGCAAGGAAGCCCAGGCCGCCAAGCTTGCTGGGCTCGCGCGCACCCGCGCCGCCGAACAACTGGAGCTGATTGACAAGAACTCGCTTCGAATTCTGCTGGATCGTCGACTTCCCGATGTTCGAATATGACGAGGACGCCAAGAAGGTCGATTTCAGCCACAACCCCTTCAGCATGCCGCAGGGCGAGCTCGAGGCGCTGGAGACCAAGGACCCGCTCGATATCCTTGCCTATCAGTACGATATCGTCTGCAACGGCGTGGAGCTGTCGTCGGGCGCGATCCGGAACCATCGCCCGGAGATCATGTATAAGGCGTTCGAGATCGCCGGCTACACCCAGGCTGATGTCGACACCAACTTCGCCGGCATGATCAATGCCTTTAAGTTCGGCGCGCCCCCGCATGGCGGCTCGGCCCCTGGCGTCGACCGTATCGTCATGCTGCTCGCCGACGAGCCCAACATCCGCGAAGTCATCGTCTTCCCGATGAACCAGAAGGCCGAGGATCTGATGATGCAGGCGCCCTCTGAGGTCAGCCCCAAGCAGCTCAAGGAACTGCACATCAAGCTGGCGAACGACGGCCCGAAGGCGGGGTGAAATTCCCGCTCTCATGCGGAGCCGGAACGCGTAGCCCTACGCCTTAGTCGGTATCAGGCGGGCGCGAATTCTCCGTCCGCGCCCATCACGTGCAGCACTCCTTCGGCGATCGCGAAATAGGCGCCGTGCAGCTTCAGCCTGCCCGCCGCAGCGCGCTCGGCGACGAAGGGGAAGGTCATCAGATTGACCAGCGATACGCGCACTGTCTCATGTTCGAGTGCGTGGATCGCCTCCGGCCCTTCGCCATGCTCGGCGACAACGCGATCGCGTGCCTCGTCGAGCATGTCGACCCAATGCGCAATGAACCCGCCTTCTCCATTGGCCGCGCCCTTGAAGCGCTGCGACAGCGAAGCAGCGACACCGCCGCACGCGCCATGCCCCATCACCACGATCTCTGGCACTTCGAGCTGGGTCACTGCAAATTCGAGCGCAGCGCTGACCCCGTGGCGGCTGGCATCGTCCTCGAAGGGGGGAACCAGATTGGCGACGTTGCGCACGACGAAGATCTCCCCGGGCAGGGTATCGAAGATCTGCGCCGGATCGACTCGGCTGTCCGAGCAGGCGATCACCATGACCCGCGGGCTCTGGCCCTCGCTCAGTTCGTCCCACCGCTCGCGATGGCGGCGATATTCGCTGGTCCGGAAGCGCTGATAGCCGTCGAGCAAGTCGGTAAAGTCTGTCATGGGCTCGCAATAGGAGCCCGTGGTTGTGTCATCAACCTTGCAACGCTATCTGGCGGGCATGAACGAAATGGCCCCGCTTCCGCGTCCAGAACGCGTCCGCAAGCCCGACTGGATCCGCGTCAAGGCGCCGACATCGGAAGGTTTCGCCGCCACCCGCGCGCTGATGCGCTCGAAGAGCCTGACCACGGTATGCGAGGAAGCCGCCTGCCCCAATATCGGCGAGTGCTGGTCGAAGAAGCACGCGACGGTGATGATCCTGGGCGACACGTGCACTCGCGCCTGTGCCTTCTGCAACGTCAAGACCGGCATGCCCCGCGCCGTCGATCCGATGGAGCCGAATAACGTTGCCGACGCCGCCGCGCAGATGGGCCTGGCGCATATCGTGATTACCTCGGTCGATCGCGACGATCTGCCTGACGGCGGCGCGAAGCAGTTCGTCAAGGTGATCGAGGCGATCCGCGCGTCAAACCCGACCACCACGATCGAGATCCTCACCCCCGATTTCCGCAACAAGCACGAAGCCGCGGTGGAAATGATCGTCGCGGCGCGGCCCGACGTCTACAATCACAATCTCGAAACGGTGCCGAGGCTTTATCCTACGATCCGCCCGGGCGCGCGTTACTATGCCTCGCTGCGGCTGCTGGAGACGGTCAAGAAGCTCGCCCCCTCTATCTTCACCAAGTCCGGCGTGATGCTCGGGCTGGGCGAGGAGCGGCTCGAAATTCACCAGGTGATGGACGATATGCGTTCGGCCGACATCGATTTCCTGACGATGGGCCAATATCTCCAGCCGACCCCGCGCCATGCCAAGGTCGCCGAGTTCGTGACGCCGGCGGCGTTCAACAGCTATGGCGCCATCGCCCGAGCCAAGGGTTTCCTGCTGGTGGCCAGCTCGCCGCTGACGCGTTCAAGCTATCATGCCGGCGACGATTTCGAGAAGATGCGCGCCGCGCGTGCGGCAAAGCTGGCGAAGATCCCCGCCTAGCTACAATGCCGAAGCACCACGAAACCCGCCATCTGCCCTATACTCCCGAGCAGATGTTCGATCTGGTCGCGGACGTGCCACGCTATGCCGAATTCCTGCCCTGGGTGACCGCTGTGCGCGTCCGCTCGAACAGCGAGACCGAGATGATCGCGGACCTGATCGTGGGCTTTAAGGGGCTGCGCGAGACGTTTGCGTCGAAGGTCGAGAAGCAGCGTCCCCAGCATATCCGCGTCGATTATCTCGAAGGGCCGCTCAAATATCTCAACAATGACTGGAAATTCCGGCCGGACGGGCAGGGCGGCTGCTATGTCGATTTCTGCGTCGATTTCGCGTTCAAGAACCGCGTGTTCGAAATGCTCGCCGGCCAAGTGTTCGATCGTGCGCTGCGTAAGATGATCGGCGCATTCGAAGAGCGCGCCGCGAAGCTCTATGCTTCGGCGCCAGGCATCAGCAGTTCGAGCGCGCACAACGCTGCCTGAAGGCGGACACCGCCGCGGCCGTTATTCTCCAGCAGCCGCGAATCCGCCACGACATGCTGTGGATCCGCCTCGCGCACCGCTTGCGCAAACACGACCGTGCCCACTGGCTTCTTCTCGCTGCCGCCATCGGGCCCGGCGATCCCGGTGATCGCCACCGCCACATCCGCGTTCGAGCGCCGGAGTGCGCCCTGGGCCATGCTCCAGGCCACTGCGATCGAGACCGACCCAAAGGTTTCGAGTACATCGTTGCTCACTTTGAGCACTTCATGCTTGGCTTCGTTCGAATAAGTGACGAAGCCCGCGTCGAATACGTCGGACGATCCTGGCACCTCAGTCAGCGCGGCGCTCACCAGCCCTCCTGTGCAGCTCTCGGCAACGGCAATGCGACGGCCCGCCGCGCGGTTCGCCTCGAGCACCTTGCGCGCCATATCGATCAGCTTGGCCGGGAGAATCGTGTCCATAAGGGAGCGGCCTCTGCCACTGTCCTGGGCGCGATGCGAGTCAGTTCGTACTGGGCACCCTGACCGTAGCCACCGCCTGTGCCGCCATGCCCTCGCCGCGGCCCGTAAAGCCCAGCCGTTCGGTGGTGGTCGCCTTCAGGCTCACCTGAGAAACGGGCAGCCGCAATATCTCGGCGATCGACGCTCGGATCGCTTCACGGTGCGGCCCGATCTTGGGCGCTTCGCAGACGATCGTCAGGTCGATAAAGTCGATAATCCCGCCTTCTGCGGCAACCAGCCCCGCCGCATGCTCCAAAAAGCGCCCCGAGCGTGCGCCGCGCCATTGCGGGTCGCTGGGTGGGAAATGCATCCCGATATCGCCCGCGCCGATCGTGCCGAGCAATGCATCGGTGATCGCATGAAGAGCGACATCGGCGTCGCTATGTCCCGAAAGCCCATGGCTGTGCGGAACCAGCACGCCGCCGAGCCACAATTCCTCGCCCTGAGCGAAGCGGTGGACGTCATAGCCTTGCGCCGTCCGCACGCGCATATCGGCGGTATGGCGCGCCTCAGCCGCAGCGAAATCCATAGGGTGGGTGACCTTTTCCAGCTCGGCTGCTCCTTCGACGATGATGACGTCATGCCCCAGCGCGCGCACCATCTGCGCGTCGTCGGTCGCCTCGCGATCCACGGGCCACGCGGCATGCGCCGCGCGAAGTGCCTCGGTGCAAAAGGCTTGCGGCGTCTGGGCACGCGTCAGCCCCTCGCGCGACACGAGCTCGCCCGACGCCGAAATCAACGTGTCCGCCACCGGCAACCCAGGAATGGCGCCTTGATGCGTATCGAGGGCCTCCAGCAGTCTGTCGATCACAGCGGCCGGCAGGAAGGGGCGGGCAGCGTCGTGGACCAAGACCCGATCAGCTTCGATCGCCGCCAGCCCATTGGCCACGGATTCGCGCCGGGTTGCACCGCCGATGACGAAGCGCACATCGCCCAGCGCCGCCGTGAGCAACTCCTGCTGGCCTTCCCCGATCACGACCAGGACTTCACCGATCGCCGGATGCTCGCTCAAGGCGTCAGAGCTATGCGCCAGCATCGGCTTGCCCGCCAGCATCGCATATTGCTTGGGCAGGATCCCGCCGGCGCGCGTACCGCTTCCGGCGGCGACGATGATCGCGGCAGTCTTCATGCCGCCGCGCTAGCGCGGGACACTGCCCTTGCCAATGATCGCTTGTGCGGATAGGCGCTCGTGCCTATTTTTCAGGCAGATCATGACGGAACTCGCCCCCATCCAGATCGGTCCGGTGCGGATCGACCAGCCGGTGCTGCTTGCGCCGATGACCGGCGTCACCGACCTGCCGTTCCGCCGCGTCGTGCGCAAATACGGTTCCGGGCTCAACGTCACCGAGATGGTCGCAAGCCAGGCGGCGATCCGCGAGACGCGCCAGTCGCTCCAGAAATTTGCCTGGGACCCGATAGAGGACCCCGTCTCGATGCAGCTCGTCGGCTGCACCCCGCACGAGATGGCCGAGGCTGCAAAGCTGAGCGAGGACCGCGGCGCGGCGATCGTCGACATCAATATGGGCTGCCCGGTGCGCAAAGTGACCAGCGGCGATGCCGGCTCGGCGCTGATGCGCGATCTCAAGCTCGCTGCCGGGCTGATCGAAGCCTGCGTCAAGGCAGTCAGCGTGCCCGTCACGGTCAAGATGCGGATGGGTTGGGACCATTCGAGCCTCAACGCCCCGGAACTTGCGCATATCGCCGAGGATCTGGGCGCGAAGATGATCACCGTTCATGGCCGCACGCGCAATCAGATGTACAAGGGCAGTGCCGATTGGAGCTTCATCCGCAAAGTGAAGGATGCGGTGTCGATTCCGGTGATCGCCAATGGCGACATCTGCACGATCGAGGACGCCCGCGCCGCGTTGGCGCAATCCGGCGCCGATGGCGTCATGATCGGCCGCGGTGCCTATGGCCGCCCCTGGATTTTGCGTCAGGTGATGGACGCTCTGGCAGGCAAGGAAGAGCGGCCAGACCCGTCGCTCGAAGAGCAATATCGTGTGATATTAGCGCATTATACCGATACGCTTAGCCATTATGGCAACGAGATCGGCGTCAACATGATGCGCAAGCATGTCGGCTGGTATACTAAGGGCATTCACGGCTCGGCCGAATTCCGCAACAGTGTCAACAAGGTCTCCGATCCCAAGCGCGTGCTGGAGATGCTCGACGAATTTTACGCACCGTGGCGCTCGCGCGAAGCGGCCTGAGGGCCGATCCGCAACCAGAGCAGGGGCCGGGTTTCGCCGAGCTCTTCGGTGCGTTGCCTGTCGCGGTGCTGGTGATCGATCCCGATGGCCGCGTCGCGCACGCCAATCCGGCCTGCGAATTGATGCTCAATCACAGCGAAAGCACGATGGTAGGGCAGGCCTATGAAGCGGTTCTGCTCCCGCCGCAGGATTATGCCGACCGCCGCGATGGGCATGGCTTCGCGGCGTTCGACATCGAAGTCGAGGCAGTGCGCGGACCGCGTATTCGCGTCGATCTGGTTGAAAGCCTGATCGCCGATCGCCCGGGTTGGCGGATCGTAACGCTCCACCATGCACCGCATGCGCGCCGGGTGGCCCATGGCGCTGATCGCACTGCCGGCGCGCGCGCGGCGGTGGGTGCTGCTGCGATGCTGGCGCATGAGATCAAGAACCCGCTTTCAGGCATTCGCGGCGCCGCCCAGTTGCTGGCCAGTGGCGGCGAGGATCGGGAACTGACCGGCCTGATCACTGCCGAAGTCGATCGCATCGTCTCGCTGATCGATCGTATGGAGGACTTTACCGATACCCGCCCGCTCAAGCTCCAGCCGACCAATGTCTATCCGTTGCTCGACCACGCCCGGAAGGTGGCATTGGCGGGCTTTGCGCGCGGCATGGTGATCGAGGAGCGCTTCGATCCTTCGTTGCCATCGGTGCTGATCGATCCAGACGCGTTTCAGCAAGTGCTGCTCAACCTGCTCAAGAATGCCGCCGAGGCTCTGGTCGGCCTCGCCCAGCCGCGGATAACGCTGGCGACGGCATATCGCCATGGCATGTCGGTCAGCACTGGCCCGGGACGCCCGCGCCAGCCGCTGCCGATCGAGATTTCGGTGATCGACAATGGCCCGGGCGCGCCGGCCGACATTGCCGAGCATCTGTTCGAGCCGTTCGTTTCGGGCAAACCGGAGGGGAAGGGGCTCGGCCTCCCGTTGGTGGAGAAACTCGTGCGAGATCAAGGCGGGATCATCCAATATGCCCGCGAAGAAGGCCGTGAGCGCGAACACGTGACGATATTCCGCATCCTCCTGCCGAGGGCCGCATGACCGCGCCGGGCTCGGTTCTCGTCGTCGATGATGACGCCGCAATCCGGACGGTGGTTGCCGCCGCGCTCAAGCGCGAAGGGCACAGCGTCACCACTGCGTCCAGCATAGGCGATCTTCGCGAGATTCTGTCGCGAGGCTTGCCCGATGTGCTGGTCACCGATGTCGTGCTGCCCGACGGCAACGGCCTTGATCTGGTCGCCCGCCTGACCGCTGAGCACCCCTCGCTCCCGGTGATCGTCTTTTCGGCGCAGAACACGCTCGCGACCGCGGTGCGCGCCACCGAAGTCGGCGCGTTCGATTACCTGCCCAAGCCCTTCGACCTCGACATACTCTCGGCGGCGGTGCGCGGCGCGATCGCCAAGGGGCGTCGCGGTCCGCTCGATGCGCCCGATGGCGAAGCGGGGGCAGGGACCTCGCTGATCGGCCGCTCGCCGGCGATGCAGGAAGTCTATCGCGTCATTGCGCGCGTGGTCTCCAATGACCTCACCGTACTGGTGATGGGCGAGAGTGGGACCGGCAAGGAGCTTGTGGCCAAGGCGATCCACGATCTGGGCCCGCGCCGGCGTTCGCCGTTCGTAGCGCTGAACATGGCGGCGATCCCGCGCGATCTGATCGAAGCAGAACTGTTCGGACATGAGCGCGGCGCCTTTACCGGGGCGGCCGCGCGGGTCGCCGGCAAGTTCGAGCAGGCCGCGGGTGGCACTCTGTTCCTCGACGAAATCGGCGACATGCCGATGGATGCGCAGACTCGGCTGCTCCGCGTACTGCAATCGGGCGAATTCACCACCGTCGGCGGCGCGCGGACGATCCGCGCGGACGTCCGCATCGTCGCCGCGACCAACAAGGATCTTGGCGCACTTGTGGCTACTGGGCAGTTTCGCGAAGACCTTTTCTACCGGCTGAACGTGGTGCCGATCGGACTCCCGTCGCTGCGCGAACGCCGCCAGGACGTGGCATTGCTGGCGCATCATTTCCTCGATCGGGCAGCCGAGGACGGGCTCCCGCGCAAGCAGCTTGATGCGGCCGCCGTTGCAGTGCTCGAAGGCTATGACTGGCCCGGCAATGTCCGCGAGCTCGAAAACCTGATGCGCCGCATCGCTGCGCTCAGCCGCGACGAATGGATCGACGCCGAGGGAATTCGCCGCGCTCTGGGCGAAGCAAGCCAGGCACAGCCTGGAGCCGGCGATGCTGGAATCGAGGCGGCGGTGCGCGCGCGGCTTGAGCGAATTGCGATTGAGGAACCGCGCGCGCTGGATGATGGCAGCCTCTACGACCGGATCATCGGAGAGGTCGAGCGGCCGTTGATCGAGGCGATGCTCGCACGCCATCAGCACAACCAATTGCGTGCCGCGCGCGCGCTTGGCATCAACCGCAACACCTTGCGCAAACGGCTCGACACCCTAGGCATCGACGCCAATGGAAATCGTCCAGAGGGTGTCAATTAGCGACAGCTAACTCGAATTGTGTGTTCTTTCGGCCACAATCTTGTTGTAACAGGGCAACGATGACTGCCCCGCCCGAGCCGCTCGATCAAAGCGCGCCGCGAAAGCGGCGATTGGGTGTAACCCCCGCGGTCGAGCTGGGCGTGATCGTGCTGGCGATCACTTTCGGCGCAGTCACTTACTTCACCATTGCCGGCGAGAATGCATCGCAGCGGCTGCTTACGCCCCCGCTGGTTGCGCTGCTGCTGGTCGCGAACTTGCTCCCGGGTGGAGCGTTGCTGGTCCTGATCGGCCGCCGGGTTGCGCGAGCGCGTTCGGCGCGCGCAGGGATGGGCGGGGGCAGCGGGCTTCACGTCAAGCTGGTCGCGCTCTTTTCGGTCCTCGCCGCGGTGCCCGTGCTGGTGGTGACGCTCGTCTCGTCGCTGCTCTTCCAATATGGCGTCGAATTCTGGTTCTCGGATCGGGCGCGCGGAATGCTCGAAAATGCCAGTTCGCTGGCGCGCGAGAATTATTCGTGGGAGCTCAACCGGGTCAATCGCGAGACGGTAACGATGCGCGACGACCTGCGCTTCTACCTCAAATCCATGCCGATCGACGGCAAGGAATTCACCGAAGGGCTCGCTTATCAGCTCTATCGCCGCGAGCTTTCCGAAGCGCTGATCGTCCAGATTTCGCCCAAGAACGGCATTCAGTCGCTTGCGCTCGTGAACCCCTATGAGCGCGACGATCTCGAAAAAGTCATCAAGCCAGATATGGTGGCCAGCGTCGACAAGGGTACCGACGCGGTGATCGTGCGCAGTCCGGATCGGATCGGCGTGTTCACCTATCTCGATCGCACCAATCATATCTATATCTATGCGGCCCGTGTGTTCGAGGAGACGCTCGCGACGCAGATGCAGCGCGCCGTCGCCATCCAGAACGATTATGCTTCGCTCCGCCAGCGCTCGCGCTCGCTGCAGCTGCAGTTCAATGGCGCCTTGTTGCTGCTATCGCTGCTGATCGTCGGCACGGCGGTGTGGGTGGCGATCGCGGTGGCGGACCGCTTGGTGCGGCCGATCAGCGAGCTTGTCGGCGCGGCGCGCGGGGTTGCGGGCGGCGATCTCGCGGTGCGCGTGCCCGAGCCACGCGCGCAGGACGAGATCGGCACGCTGGCACGCGCGTTCAACAGCATGACGGGGCGGCTGGAGGGGCAGCGCACCGAATTGGTGACCGCCAATGCCCAGCTAGAAAGCCGCCGCGCGCTGATCGAGGCAGTGATGTCCGGCGTGTCGGCCGGAGTCATCTCGATAGCCGCAGACCGCAGCGTCCGGCTGATCAACGCGCCAGCGCGCGCTCTCTTACGGCAAGGCGACGAGGATCCGGTCGGGCGGCCGCTGCGGCAGGTCGCTCCCGAGCTCGATGCGATGCTGGACGGCGACGAGCGCGAGGCCGTGGTGCAGATCACCACCGGCGGCGAGGCACTGACGCTCGCGGTCAAGATCACCCGCGATGAAGCCGGGCAAGTGCTGACCTTCGACGATATCACCCAGCAATTGAACGACCAGCGCCGCGCAGCCTGGTCCGACGTCGCCCGCCGCATCGCGCACGAGATCAAGAACCCGCTCACCCCAATCCAGCTCGCCGCCGAGCGCCTCCAACGTCGGTATGGCAAGAAGATCGAGAACGACGACGGGACGTTCACCAAGCTGACCGGCACGATCGTGCGCCAGGTTGGCGATTTGCGCCGGATGGTCGACGAATTCTCGTCCTTCGCCCGCATGCCCAAGCCGCTATTCCGTGAGGAATCGCTGCTCGATATCGCGCGGCAGTCGATGTTCCTCCACGAAGTCGCGCATCCGACGATCGACTTCCAGCTCGACGCTCCCGATCCCGCGCCGACGATCATCTGCGATCGCCGCCAGATCGGCCAGGCGCTCACCAATATCGTCAAGAACGCCGTCGAGGCAGTCGAGGCGCGTGGGGAAGGGGAAGCGCTGCCGCAGGGCGAAATCCGCCTCACCATCGAGCATGGCAGCGACCAGCGCGTGCTGCTGACACTAGCGGACAATGGCATCGGCCTGCCCAACGAACGCGATCGCATCGTCGAGCCCTATATGACCACCCGCAGCGGCGGCACCGGACTTGGTCTGGCGATCGTCAAGAAGATCGTCGAGGAGCATTTCGGCACGATCTCGTTCGCAGACCGGCCGGGCGGGGGCACGCTGGTGACGATCTGCTTCGATACCGAGCTGCTCGCCAATATGAGCGGCTTCTCGGACGACGAAAGCGCCGATGATCGGCCGATAGTTTTAACGCGTAGTGGAAAATCCAAGTCATGAGCCTCGATATCCTAGTAGTCGACGACGAGCGCGACATCCGAGAGCTGGTCGCCGGCGTCCTCGAGGACGAAGGCTATGCGACCCGCGGCGCAGGCGACAGCGACGCCGCGCTGGAGGCCATTGCCGAGCGCCGGCCGAGCTTGGTGCTGCTCGACGTGTGGCTCCAGGGATCGAAGCTCGACGGGCTCGAGCTGCTCGACGAGATCAAGCGGCGCGATGCCTCGATCCCGGTGCTGGTGATTTCCGGACACGGCAATCTGGATACCGCTGTGGCCGCGATCCGGCGGGGCGCAGCGGACTTCATCGAAAAACCCTTCGAGGCCGAGCGGCTGCTGCTGATGGTAGAGCGCGCGACCGAAACCGAGCGGCTCAAGCGCGAAGTGGCCTCGCTGCGGGCCTCTGTCGGCCGCGAGGAGGATCTGACCGGGACTTCGGGTTCTATCAACGGCGTGCGCGCGACGCTCAAGCGGGTGGCGTCGACGGGAAGCCGCGTCCTGATCAGCGGCGGACCGGGTGTCGGCAAGGAAGTCGCGGCGCGGCTGCTCCATGGCTGGAGCCAGCGCGCGACGGGTCCGTTCATCATCGTCAGCTGCGCGCGTATGCAGCCAGAGAGGGTCGAGGAAGAATTGTTCGGCGTGGAGGAGGGCGGGGACCTGATACGGTCCGGCCTGCTCGAACAGGCGCATGGCGGCACGCTGTTTCTCGACGAGATTGCGGACATGCCGCTGGCGACACAGGGGCGCATCTTGCGCGTACTGACCGACCAGAGCTTCAGCCGCGTGGGGGGCACGCGGGTGGTGAAGGTCGATGTCCGCGTGGTCTCGGCCACAGCGCGCGACTTGCAGAACGAGATCGTCGAGGGGCGTTTCCGCGAGGACCTTTATTACCGGCTCAACGTCGTGCCGGTGCAGATCCCGCCGCTGACCGAGCGGCGCGAGGACATACCGGTGCTGATCGAGCATTTCGTCGCGCATTATGCCAGCGGCCGCCGCGTGCCGACCCCCGAGGTGGCGGCCGACGCGATGGTGGCGCTGCAGAGCTATGAATGGCCCGGCAATGTCCGCCAGCTTCGCAACATCGTCGAGCGGACCGTGATCCTGGCTCCGGGCGACCGCATCGGACGGATCGAGCTGGATCTGCTGCCCGCCGAAGTGCTGGGCAAGCCGGCCGATTCGGGCGGCGGCATGGGTTCGAGCGCGATCATGGGCGCGCCGCTCAAGGAAGCCCGCGAAAGCTTCGAGCGCGAATATCTGCGCGTCCAGATCCGCCGCTTTTCGGGCAATATCTCGCGTACCGCGAGCTTCATCGGGATGGAGCGCTCAGCGCTACACCGCAAATTGAAGCTTCTCGGCATCAGCGAGACGCGCGACGAATAGGCGCCACCGCTGGACACGGCTGCACGAATCCCTAGATTGATGCCTGCAGGCCAGAAAGGCTTGCGCTCCGACGCCGGGAAACGGCGCCAAGCGGGAAAAATCCCGCCAAGAATATATGGGAATGCGGAAAAATGGCCGAAAAGCAGACTTCGCTGCAGGACCTGTTCCTCAATTCGCTCCGCCGGTCCAAGACGCCGGTCACGATGTTTCTCGTCAAGGGCGTCAAGCTCCAGGGGATCGTCACCTGGTTCGATAATTTCTCGGTGCTGCTTCGCCGCGACGGCCAATCGCAGCTGATCTACAAGCACGCGATCTCGACGATCATGCCCGCGGGTCCGATGGACCTGACGCAATTCCTCGATCAGCTTGGAGAACATCAGTCCAAGAGCCCAGTCTTGCAGGAAATTTTCCTCAACGCCGTGCGCAAGCAGCAGGAAAGCGTGACGATGTTCCTTGTCAACGGCGTGATGCTGCAGGGCCAGATCGCCGCATTCGACCTGTTCTGCATGCTGCTCCAGCGCGAAGGCATGGCGCAACTGGTGTACAAGCACGCGGTTTCCACCATCCAGCCGGCGCACCCGCTGAACCTGGCCGAGGAAACGAACGGGTCCGACGACGATTAAGCAACCATGAGCACTGGATTTGAACGCGACGCCAGCGAGTTTTCGCGCGGCGCGAAGGCAGCGGTCGTCTATCCGGACACCGGCGGTTCTTCGCGTGATGCCGAGGCACGCCTTGACGAGACTGCGGGCCTAGCGCTGGCGATCGGGCTCGACGTGATCGAGAAGACTGCGTTCCGCCTGCGCCAGCCCAAGCCGGGGACACTGATCGGCTCGGGCCAGGTCGAGGCGCTGGCCGAGGCGGTGCGCGACAAGGAGATTCAGGTCGCAGTGTTCGATGCGTCGCTGACCCCGGTGCAGCAGCGCAATCTCGAGACTGGTCTCGGCTGCAAGGTGATCGATCGCACCGGGCTGATCCTCGAGATCTTCGGCGAACGGGCGCGGACCGCCGAGGGCCGGCTGCAGGTCGAGCTGGCGCATCTCGATTATCAGGCAGGTCGGCTGGTGCGCAGCTGGACTCACCTCGAACGTCAGCGCGGCGGCTTCGGCTTCCTTGGCGGTCCGGGCGAGACCCAGATCGAGGCAGATCGCCGCTTGATCCGCGACCGCATGGCGCGGCTGCGCAAGGAGCTCGACCAGGTCAGCCGCACGCGTGGACTGCACCGCGACCGGCGGCAGCGGACGCCGTGGCCGGTAATCGCGCTGGTGGGCTATACCAACGCCGGAAAATCCACGCTCTTCAATCGCTTGACGGGCGCTGACGTCATGGCGGAGAATTTGCTGTTCGCGACGCTGGACCCGACGCTGCGGCAAATCCAGTTGCCGGGGATCGACAAGGCGATCCTTTCGGACACAGTCGGTTTCGTCTCCGAACTTCCGACGCAATTGGTCGCGGCATTCAAGGCCACGCTCGAGGAAGTGATCTCCGCCGACCTGCTGATCCACGTTCGCGATATTGCGCATCCCGATAGCGAAGCACAGCGGACCGACGTCGAGAAGGTGCTGGGCGAGATTGGCGTATCGCTGGAAACGCCGCGATTCGAGGCTTGGAACAAGCTCGACCTGCTTGATGATGAACGGCGCGAACAAGCGCTGATCGAGGCGACCAAGCGCGAGGACGTGGTGGCCCTGTCGGCCTGGACCGGGGAGGGCGTTGCCCTGCTGATCGAGACCGTCGCTGCGCGGCTGACCGAAGGGCATCGCCGCTATACGGTGACGCTCGATGCCGGCGACGGGGCGGGGGCGGCCTGGCTGCATCAGCATGGCGAAGTGCTGGAGCAGACCGTCGAAGGCGACCGTGCATCGTATGAAGTGCGGATGGCGCCGCGGGATTATGAGCGATTTGCGATTCGCCACGGCTGAGCGAGGCCGACAGTTAGACCCGAGACGCGGTCTTTAGCCCGCGAATGTTCCCAATGTTCGCACTGGCCATGGGGGTCGGCGAGGGATGGTATTCAGCATGTCAAAGAGCGGCGACCAAGAGCCGACCCACTCGGCCAAGCATTTGAAATCCTACATTGCAAGCGTGGTGTGGCGGTAGGTCGGACGTGGAGCATCCCTGGGGAGGCCGGAGCTCGGTTGCATGGGACGGCGCAACCGAGCGAAAGGCTCTTCAACTTATGCTGGGCCCGGCTTTCGCCGGGGAGAATTCGGTCGCTAACCCCGTTCGGCGATCTTGGCGTTCAGCCAGAGCGCTTCCTTGGCGTCAAGATCCAGCTCCACGAATGCATCGCCAGCTTCGGTCTCCATCGCCTTGAAGCGCTTTTCGAACTTGGCATTGGCGGCGCGGAGCGCGGCTTCGGGGTCTATGCCAAGCTTGCGGGACCAATTGACCATGGCGAAGAGCAGGTCACCAATCTCTTCTTCGCGCTCGGCGTCGCTTGCCGCGGCTTCGACCTCCGCGAGTTCCTCGTCGATCTTGGCGCGGGCGCCGCTGGGATCGGGCCAGTCGAAGCCCGTTCGAGCCGCACGCTTCTGTAGTTTTTCGGCGCGGAGGAGGGCGGGGAGGCCGATCGCCACACCGTCCAGAGCCCCCTGATGCCCCTTGTCCCCCCGCTCCGCGGCCTTGATTTGTTCCCATAGATGATGGCCGCCCTCGGCAGCCCCGAGGAAGATATGCGGGTGACGACGCTCCATCTTGTCGCTGATCGCCGCAACGACGTCAGCCAAATCGAACGCGCCGGCTTCCTCGGCGATGCGGCTGTGAAAGATCACCTGGAGGAGCAGATCGCCGAGCTCGTCCTTGAGATCGGCCATATCGCCGCGCTCAATCGCGTCCGCGACCTCATAGGCTTCCTCGATCGTATAGGGGGCGATCGTCTCGAAGGTCTGGACGGTGTCCCATTCACAGCCGGTCTTGGGATCGCGCAGGCGCTGCATGATGCGCACGAGGCGCTCAATGTTCGAAGACCGGGTTTCGGACGGGGGATTCACGCGAGGGGGGCCTGAAAGATCGCATCTGTAAGAACGATAATATACATTATGTAAAATCTATTCCTGCTCGGCGGGGATCTTCTCAGCCTTGATCTCTGGGCGCTTGCGTTCGCCGCCACGGGTCGTTTGCTCCGGCGCGGCAGCTTCGACACTTGCGGCGCCATCGGGCTCGAGGATCAGCTCATTGCCCTGGACGCGCCAGGATTTGAGCCGCGACAGGAAATTCATGCCGAGCACGTCCATTTCGCCGAAGCTCGGCGATATCACCACGTGCAGATCCTCGGTCGTCAGCGATCCGATCTCGAGCTTCTGCAGATTAGCCTGCGCGGCCTGGACTTCGCCGTTAGCCGTCTCAATTACGGCCGGTGGCCGGCCATTGTCGGTATCGATGCCCGCGGCCTCCGCGGTCTTGGTCGACATGGCAGTGATCGTCGCGCCGCTATCGATCAGCATCCGCCGCTCATAGCCGTTGAGCTTCACGCGCGCCCAGAAATGCCCGTCGCGCGCCATGCGGATGCGGACCACACCGCCTTCGGCGCGCTGCTCCTCATTGCCCGTAAGCGATGCGAAGAACTGATCGATCTGATCGCGGTGATTGAAGCCCAGGAACAGCACGGCCCCGATCATCAGCCAGACGATGAAGCTGCCGACCAGACTTCGGAACGGCACGCGCCGCGTCGCCAGCGCGCTCATCGCGAGCACGAGGAACCCGACCAGCAAGATCACCTGCTGCGTATCGTCGTTCAAACCAGCACCTCCATGCCATCATAGCCCGGCTCGACACCTTGTGGCAGCGTAGCGGCGAGATCGGCATAATCCATGCTGTGATCCATATGAACAAGCACGGTATGGCGGGGCACCAACTCCCCTGCCCAGCCCAGCACCGAATCCAGATGCGGATGCGTGGGGTGCGGGGCGCGACGCAGCGCATCGACCACCCAGAGATCGAGATCCGCGTAATGCGCGCGCATCTCGTTCGTCATCGCGTGGAAGTCTGTAGCATAAACTATTGATTTATCGTTACTATTGAAGCGCAGGCCAGCCGAAGTGATGTTGCCGTGCGGCTGATCGGTCACGCTAATTTCAATGTCACCGATGCGGATGCTGTCGGGCAGGGTCTCGATCGCGATCGTCGGCCGATAATTCGGATGGCCGAAAAAGGCGTAGGCGAAGCGGAGCTCGAGCTGCTGGCGTGTGAACGATCGCGCTAGCCCGCGAACGGGCTCGCCGCCGCGCGCGTGCATGATCTGACGGAGATCGTCGATCCCGTGACAATGATCCGCGTGATCGTGCGTCCAGATTACTGCGTCGACATCGCTGATATCGGCGGCGAGGAGTTGCTCGCGCATATCCGGGCTGGTGTCGATCAGGATGCGGGTGGTTTCGGTCGAGACCAGGACCGAGGCGCGGGTGCGGCGGTTCTTGGGATTGGCGGGATCGCAGGCGCCCCAATCGTTGCCGATGCGCGGGACGCCGGAGGAAGTGCCCGAGCCGAGGATGCGGAGTTTCAACACGACTCTCCGTCATCCCCGCGAAAGCGGGGATCCAGAGCCAAGCAGGGTATTGCGAGCAACCCTGGGTCCCCGCTTTCGCGGAGATGACGATTAGGGACCGGAATCACGCTACCGTTTTCGAGAAAAGGGTGTGGAAATTAGCGCGCGTGATGTCCGCCAGCTCCTCGGCATCCTGCCCGCGCAGGTTGGCCAGGAAGCGGCAGGTATCTGCTACGAAGGCGGGTTCGCCGGTTTTGCCGCGATGGGGCACGGGGGCAAGGAAGGGGGCGTCGGTTTCGATCAGCAGCCGGTCGAGCGGCAGGCGGGCTGCGGTTTCCTGGAGGTCGCGGGCGTTCTTGAAGGTGACGATGCCCGAGATCGAGATGTAGAAGCCGAGATCGAGCGCGATATCGGCGAATGCGCCGCTGGCGGTGAAGCAGTGGATGACGCCGGGAAAGGCGCCCTTCCCCATCTCGTCACGCAGGATCTCAGCGGTGTCTTCCTCGGCGTCGCGGGTGTGGACGATGATCGGAAGCTGGGTTTCGCGGCTCGCAGCGATATGCGCGCGGAAGCTGGCGCGCTGCCGATCGCGGTCCGAATGATCGTAATAATAATCGAGCCCGGACTCGCCGATGCCGACGACGCGGGAGTGCTGCGCTTTCTCGATCAACTTGGCGGCATCGACATCGGGATGCTCGTCGGCTTCGTGGGGGTGGATGCCGATTGACGCCCATACGTCCGCCTCGCGTTCGGCGACGGCGATGACCTCATCCCATTCGCGCTCGCGGGTCGAGATGTTCAGCATTGCGACGACGCCGGCATCGCGGGCGCGGGCCAGCACTTCCGGCTGCTGCTCGCCCAGGCCTTTGTAGATCAGGTGGCAGTGGCTGTCGGCCAGTTTCACGCTTCCATCCTTATTTATCATTCCCGCAAAGCGGGAACCCAGAGCCACCAAGGGTCCGCTTGCGACTCCTGGGTCCCCGCTTTCGCGGGGATGACCGTGTCGGTCACGCGTCTTCCTTCAGCTCCAGCCTCGGGAAGATGGGGGTCGGCGGTGCGATACGGAAGGCCGGGTCGTCTTCGGGACCCAGTTGTTCGAGCAATTTAGCCGCGGACGTCGGCACGACCGGCTGGATGGTGACGCCAAGACGGCGGATCGCCTTGAGCAAGGTGCCGAGCACCGCATGCATGCGATCGGGATCGGTCTTGCGCAGCGCCCAGGGCGCTTGGGTGTCGACATATTGATTGCAGGCGAAGACGCCGACCATCCACGCCTCGATCCCCTGGCTGAGCGCCAGATCGGCGAAAGCGCGCTCGAAACCTTCGCTCGCATTGCCGACTTCGGCCAAGAGCGCCTCGTCGGCGGGATCCGCCCTCCCCGGCTCCACCCGACCTTCGCAATTCTTCGCAACGAAGGACAGAACGCGCTGCGCGAGGTTGCCGAAGCTGTTCGACAGATCGGCATTAGCGCGCGTGACGATCGCTTCGTCGCTGAACGTCCCGTCATTGCCGAAGCTGACGTCGCGCAGCAGGAAATAGCGCAGCGCATCCTTGCCGTAGAGATCGGCCAATTCCATCGGATCGACGACGTTGCCGACCGACTTGGACATTTTCTCCCCGCGATTGAGCAGGAAGCCGTGGCCGAACACTTGTTTTGGCAGGGGCAGCTTGGCCGACATCAGAAAGGCCGGCCAATAGACTGCGTGGAAGCGGACGATGTCCTTGCCGATCAGATGGAGGTCGGCCGGCCAGTATTTCGCAAACCGCTCGGGATCGTCGGGATAGCCGGCGCCGGTGATGTAGTTGGTCAGCGCATCGACCCAGACGTACATCACGTGATCGGGCGATCCCGGCACCGGCACGCCCCAATCAAAGCTGGTGCGGCTGACCGAGAGGTCGATCAGCCCGCCCTCGACGAAGCGCATAATCTCGTTGCGGCGCGATTCCGGGCGGATGAAATCGGGGTTGGCGGCATAATGATCGAGCAAGGGCTGCTGATATTTGGAGAGGCGGAAGAACCAGGTTTCCTCGACAGTCCATTCGACGGGGGTGCCCTGCGGCGAAAGGCGGCCGTCGCCCTCCCCGGTCAGTTCCTTTTCCTCGTAGAATGCTTCGTCGCGGACCGAGTACCAGCCTTCGTAGCGATCCATATAGAGGTCGCCGGCATCGGCCATCGCCTGCCAGATCGCCTGGCTGGCCTTGTAATGCTCGGGCTCGATCGTACGAATGAAACGATCGCACGAAATATTTAGCCTGTCGGCCATCTCATGGAAATAGCCGGACATTTCGTCAGCTAGCGCGCGCGTTTCGATGCCGCGGCCGCGTGCGGTCTGGACCATCTTGAGGCCGTGCTCGTCGGTGCCGGTCTGGAAGAAGACGTCGCGGCCCTGCTGGCGCTGGAAGCGTGCAATGGCGTCGGCGGCGATCATTTCATAGGCATGGCCGATATGCGGGCGGCCGTTCGGATAATGGATCGCGGTGGAGATGTAATAGGGTTCGGCCATGCGCGGGCTTTAGAGCATGGCGGCTAGCGCGCCAACCTTGCGATCAGCCCGCTCATTTCGAAAACCGTGGCGCTGGCATCCAGCGACAAGCCTAGCGCGCTGCCGGTGAGCTCGCGGGCGGCGGCATAGGCGTCGAGCGCAGTGCGGAGCGCTTCGCCGCTCTGCAGTCGGGCGCGTTCGGCGATGAAGGTCGGGGCGCGGTCGAGAAAGGCTTCGTAGCGCGGCTGCGCGGCCTTGGTGCCCAGCAGCTTGGCGAGGCGAACGCGGATGGCATTGCTGGTGTCGCCGGTGTCGGCGAGGGCATTCATTTCGGACTCCAGCGCGGCGAGATCGAGGCCGGCAAAGCCCAATGCGCGGCCGGGCGAGCCTTCGCCGGCGCGGACCAAGGCATCGAGTTCGGCGGGCGTTGCATCGGGGAGGCGCTCGCGGAGGATCGGCGCGACCTGGCTCGGCGGCAGCGCCTCGAAGCGGAGCAGGCGGCAGCGCGAGCGGATCGTGGGGAGCAGGCGGCCCGGCGAATGGCTGACGAGGAGGAAGATAGTGCCCTGGGGCGGCTCCTCGAGGCTCTTGAGCAGCGCATTGGCGCCGCCGCGCTCGAGATCGTCGATCGAATCGATCAGGATCACGCGGCGCGAGGACAGCGAGGGCTTGTTGGCAAACAGCGCCTGGAGATTGCGGACCTGCGCGATGGTGATCGAGCGGGCGAGCGCCTCATCGGGCTTGTCGGCATCCTTGGGCAGGCGGACCAGCTCGCGATAATCGGGATGCGCGCCGGAGGATGCGTAATGCGCGGTACGCGTCGATTCGGGGACTTCCCAGCCGGGCGCCAGCGCATCGGGCTCGGCGGCTTCGGCGAGCATCCGCAGCGCCGCGGCACGGGCGAAACTGCCCTTCCCCACCCCCTGCGGCCCGGCGATCAGCCAGGCGTGATGCAGCGCCCCACTCGCCATCGCCGCGGCCAGCGCCTCGCGGGCGGAATCGTTGCCGATGGGGAGCATGACATCCTTATAACGATCCTCCCCGGTACGGGGAGGGGGACCATGAGAAGCATGGTGGAGGGGCGTGCCGCTATCGATTCGCTCGCGGAGAACCCCCTCCGTCACGCTTCGCGTGCCACCTCCCCGTACCGGGGAGGATGGGGTCAGGCGCCGAACAAACCCCACAGCCCCAGCCAGGCGCGGCGGAAGAAGCCGGCTTCGCCGACATCCGCCTGCGCGACCAGCGGCAGGGTCTGCTGGGGCATGCCGGGCGAATCGATGACCAGGTCGGCGATATGGTCGCCGGCTTTGATCGGCGCCTTGACCGGCCCCTGATAGACGATGCGGCCCTGCATTTCGGGCGAAGTGCCCGCGGGCACGGTGGCGGAAAGATCGCGCGGAGCGATTGCAGAGACGGTGCCGGCGCTGCCGCCCTGGACTTCGACATCGCCGACCGGCTTGCCCTTGCCGACGATCGGACGCGGCGACCAAGCGCGGAAGCCCCAATTCATGAAGCGGACCGATTCGGAAGCGCGGTTGCCGAAACTGTCGAGCCCGGCGACGACCATCACGAGGCGGCGCCCGCCCTGCTCGGCCGAGCCGGTAAAGCCGTAGCCGGCCTCGTCGGTGTGGCCGGTCTTGAGGCCGTCGGCGCCCGCAACTTTGCCGAGCAAGGGATCGCGGTTCGACTGGCTAATCGCGGCGCCCGCGCCCAGCGTCTTGCCCCAGGTAAAGCTCGGCAGCGAATAGAATTGCTTGTAGAGCTGGGGATGGTCGAGGATCGTCGCCTTGGCGAGATGGGCCAAGTCGCGGGCGGTGACGAAGGTGCGGCCTTCATCGGGCCAGCCGTTCGAAGTGCCGAACTGGCTGTTCGAGAGGCCCAGCTTCTTGGCATATTCGTTCATGCGCTGGACGAACGCTTCCTCGCTGCCCGAAATGCCCTCTGCCAGCACGACGCAGGCATCGTTGCCCGAAAGCGTGACGATGCCATTGAGCAGATCGGTGACGGTCGGCTTCTCGCCGACGGCAAGGAACATGGTCGAGCCCTGGCTGTGCCACTTCTTCCAGGTCTCGGGCATGACTTCGACCTGCTGGTCGAGCTTGAGCTTGCCCTGCTTGATCAGGTCGAAGGCAACATAGACCGTCATCATCTTTGCCATAGATGCGGGCGGGATGCGGCGATCGGCGTCCTTGGCGTAGAGCACTGCACCGGAGGACAGATCCTCCATATAGGCGATCGGAGCGGGCGTATCGAAGGGCGGGTTCGCCGCGTTCGTCGGAACGGCCGCAATGGCCAGTGCGAGAATCGAGGCGGCGATCAGCTTCTTCATGGGGCTCCGTCCATCTAATTGATGACGCGAGCATCTCCATAGCCCGCGCCAGCGGCCCGTCTCCGCGCCGCCTCGGCCTCTCCGCGGGTTGCGAAGGGTCCGAGCTGGACGCGGTAGAGTCCGCCACCCGGCTTTACGAACCCGCCCATGCTTTGGGCAAGCGATTGCGCGTTCGCTGCGTTCGAAAGTGCGGCGACCTGCACGACCAGCCCGCCCCGCGCGGGGGCGCGGGTGGTAGTGACGGTGCGCGTGGGGGCTGCGTAGCTCGGCTGCGCGGGCTGCACCGCGGCATATCCGCCGGTCGGCATGTGCTTGCGCAGCGCATTGAGCAGCACCGGCGGCGTGTCCGGACGCTGAGTCGCGGCCCGGCCCTGGTTGAGGGCGGCCTGATCAGCGGAAGTCGGCGTGACTGCGCGAACACGCACCGCGATGGTCTGCGGACGATCATAGCCGAGCTGGCGCGCCGCGCCTGCGGACAAATCGATCGGATGGTCCGCGCCTGGGCCCATGGCGCCGGTGATAAGCACGAGGATCGTCCGGCCGGTATCGAGCGAAGTCACTTCGACAAAGCTGTTGGCCGGGAGCGAGCGGTGAACCGCGACGACGGCGCCGTCCGCCGCTCCCCCGCCGGAAACCGCGCGGATGCCGGCATAGCCGACTTCGTCGTAGCGCGAATTGCCCTGGCGCGATGAGCCGCTGGGGCCCGCGGCCCCTGCCGCCGGATCCGCCACGTCCTGCGGCATCGGCTCTGGCGCACGATAGGCTTCGCGCTGCGGCGGAGGTGCATAGGTCTGTGGTTGCGGTTCGCGGTACGCGCCGGGCGCGTTGTAGGAGGCGCCGGGGGCGCCATCGTTGCGATATTCGGGCTGCACCGCTTGCTGAGGCGCCGGCTCGGGCTGGCGAGAGCCGTCACGCCGGCCCTCCCCTCCCCAGGCTTGGGCCGCGACCGAACCCTGTCCGGCGGCGGTTTCGGGGCCGTAATCGGCATAGCTCCGTCCCCCGCCACATGCGGCAAGGGTCAGGGTGAGGGCGGCTGCGAGGCTCGTTTTCCAGATCATCGAGGAGGAGGACTAGCGGGAAAGCGTAAAAATTCGGGCAACTCACTACCTCTTTGTCACCCCGGACTTGTTTCGGGGGGCCACGGTGCCGCCATGTACCGGACAAGAGGCTCAAGCTTTTCGTCCAGTCGCCTGATGGATCCCGGAACAAGTCCGGGGTGGCAGCTCACAGGCGCTAGCGCTCGACCTCGTCAGCGAGCAGCCCGACCGACAGCGCGTAGAAATTCGAGCAATTATAATCGAGGATCACGCGATAATTGCCCGTGAGCAGATAGGCGGTCTTTCCGGGACCATCGGGCTCGAGCAACGTCGCCTGGACATTGTCCGCGGGCCAGGCGCGGCCGGTCGGCACCAAGCCGAGCGCGCGCCACTCGCCCATAGTCTTCCAGCGGCTATGGCGATCATGCACGCGGGGGCAGCGCGGGCTGTTGGTGCGGGCAGCAAGCGCCGCGCGGTTGAGCCCGGCGGGCACGCTCACTGCGAAGCCCCAGGGCTGGCCGGCGCGCCAGCCGGCATTGACGAAATAATTGGCGATCGACGTCAGCGTGTCTGCCTCGCTGGTCCAGATATCGGCCATGCCGTCGCCATCACCGTCTCGCGCCAGGCGCAGATAGACCGAGGGCAGGAACTGCGGACCGCCAAATGCGCCCGCCCAGCTGCCGACCAATTTTTCGCGCGGAACGCCACGATCGATCATCTTGAGGGTGGCAATGAATTCGCCCGAGAACAGTTCGCGGCGGCGGCCTTCATAGGCGAGGCTGGCAAGCGCGCGCGGCAGGTCGAACCCGCCCATCACCCGGCCGTAATTGGTCTCGTGGCCCCAGATCGCGACCATGATCGATTCGGGCACGCCGGTCTCGCGCTCGATCTTCTCCAACCGCCAGCGCTGGCGCTGATAGGCGGCGCGGCCCTGCGAAATGCGCGCGGCATCGACATGCCGGGTGCGATAGGGCTCGAAATTGGGAATCGGCGCGTTCGGGCGGCTCTCGGGCTGCTGCCGGTCCAGCTCGACGACGCGGGCATTGTAAGTGAGGCCGGGGAGCACCGAATCGATGGTTCGCCGGCTCACCCCTTCCGCGGCGGCCTGGCGCGCCAGCGTCTGCAGATAGCCCTGGAAACCCTGCTCGTCCTGCGCGACCGCAGGCCCGGCCGCAGGCGAGGCGGCAACCACCGCTAACGCCAGTGCCGCAGTCCAGCTCGAAATCTCACGCCAACCCCACATGCGGAGACAGTGCCACAGCGTGGCGGGCGCGTGAATCCCCAATTGCCGCCATTCACCAACATTTTGTGGCGAACTGGCGCAGGGGGCGCTAGCTGGCCTTCGCGCGGAGAGGTGGCCGAGTGGTTTAAGGCAGCGGTCTTGAAAACCGCCGTGGGTGGAAGCTCACCGTGGGTTCGAATCCCACCCTCTCCGCGTGTTATTGTTTTTAGGGCCTCGCATAAGCTCGGGCGGCCGTTTGGCCTTGCGAACCCTGCGGGTTCGAGCGTCTCTGGAAATCTGGCCGCGTGCCTGCGAATCGCGTTGCTTGGCTATTGCTGCGGCATGGCCCGCCACAAGGCGGCAGCGACCCCGCCCCCGCCGACGCTGAAGGGCGGACTTTCGTCCTTACCATCGATTCGCAGCACTAGCATCGCCGTGAGTGCGGATGGGCGGAAGGCGCGCGGCTTGCGGTAATCCGCCAGCCCGTCTCGGACTGCGTAGAAGCCATTGGCGCTGGTCGTGGTTGGGGCGAGCCGCGGGGTCAGGCGCCACGCCCGCAACGTACGAAAATTGGTGGCTGCATAAGGCGAGGTCAGCGTGATCGGCCCCACCGCGACGATTTCTGCGGGAGCGATGTCGAATGGCGCTGCGGCGCGGCTTTCGAATTCGGCCAGTGCCCCTGTCGGTGTGGGAAGGCTGCGCAGCCGCACGACTACATCGCCGCGAAGCGTCAGCGTGCCCTCATGGCCGGGAAATTGTACCGAAACCGGAACCAGCGGCGGCGGGAGAATGCGGGATGCGGGCGTCACGGCATTGCGCTCGCCCGCCAAGGTTGGCGTAGCGACGCAGCATGCGATCGCGCAAATAAACAGGCCCCTGACCATCACCGTTCCCCAACCGTGAGCCAAGGATGGTGGATCAGGAATGCGGTTAAAGCAATGCGGCAGCAATCGGGCTGCCCCGAAACAGCTTCACTGTGTCGTAAGTGTCTCGAAAGCCTCGGGTGTCAGCGCGTCCTGAAACTCGACACCGGCTTCGAAATCGCTCGACCAGACCACTTTGGCGGCGACATGCCCGATCTTCGGCAGCGCGAGCCAGATCATCGTACCCAGGCGCAGCTCGGAATAAGTCTGGATGCCGGCGCCATGCACCGACAAGTCAGTGACCTTGCAGAGCGCGCGATCGAGTCCACCGCGGCCGATACGGGCGTCCAGCGAAACCGGCGCGCGCGGGCTGCGCCGGCGGCCGAGTTTCTCGGCGGGCTCGTATTCAGCGGCGAACGTCGCGTGCTTCGGCTGTGCTTGCATGACAAGGAAAATAGGCGGGCGTGGCTAATGGCGCGTTAACGACACCGGAAAAGCACGTAGGTGCTGCACAAACACAAACGCCGCCCGGTTTCCCAAGCGGCGTTCGCAAAGATGGAGGGCCGCGGTCTGCGGCCCCCCGATTACTTCTTGGCGAGGCTGAGGCCGCCGAAGCGCTTGTTGAAGCGCGCGACCTGGCCGCCCTGATCGAGAAGCTGACCGCGGCCGCCGGTCCAGGCCGGATGCGCCAGCGGATCGATGTCAAGCGTCATCGTGTCGCCTTCCTTGCCCCAGGTGGAGCGAGTTTCGAACACGGTGCCGTCGGTCATCTGCACCTTGATCATGTGGTAATCGGGATGCGTGTCTTTCTTCACGGTCGAATTCCTTGAGATGGCCGCTGGTTACCGACCAGCAGCGAGAGGCGCGCGCCTAGCAGAGCAAGGCACGCGGCGCAACTATCGGCTTTGCGGGATCAGGCCTTGGGCGGATCTGCGATCATGGCAGTGAATTCGCATTCGGTGGCGACTTCGCCGTTCAGCATCGCCTTGCCGGCAAATTTGCAAACGCGGCTGCGCTTCTGGATGAATTCCACTTCGAGGCGAAGCAGGCAACCCGGCTCGACCGGCTTGCGGAACTTCACGCCGTCGATCGACATGAAATAGACCAGCTTGCCCGAGCCGGCGAGGCCGAGGCTCTCCACGGCGAGCACGCCCGCGGCTTGCGCGAGCGCCTCGACCTGGAGGACGCCCGGCATGATCGGCCTTCCGGGGAAATGCCCCTGGAAGAACTCCTCGTTCATGCTGACCGCCTTGATCGCCACGATGCGCTGGTCGATGACGAGTTCTTCGACTCGATCGACCAGCAGCATCGGATAACGATGCGGAAGCGCCGCCATCACTCGCCCGATATCGAGCGGGCCGATATTGGCGCCTCCCGTTTCGGCTTCGCTCACCGGGGTTCGGCGGGCTTTGCGGGAGCAGGACGTGCGCCAGCGGCAGGAGCCGGAGCGGCACCGGGCTGCTGTTGCTGCTGCGCGGCCTGCTGATAGGCGCGGATCTGCGCGATCTGGACGAGCTGCTGCTGGATCGCGAGCGTCTCGCGGCTCGGCTGCCAATCGGCAGGCGGAGCGATGCTGACCGTGGGAAGCGACTTGTCGAGCTCGGCGACGATCGCCGGGCTGATATCCGCCGAATCGGGAGCGTACATGATCACGTCGGGCTGAAGCACGACCGAGATCTTGCGCGCGGTGACGACGCGCATCTGCGCTGCCTCATACTGGCGAAGCACCGACTCGATCGCGAACAGCTCGGCGCGGGCGGCCGGATTGCTGAGGCGCCCCATGTCGTTCTGCGCATTAGTCTGGGCAGTCTTGATCTTATCGATCGCCGGGTTCTTGGCGTTCTGAGCGGCTTTCAGCTCGTCATCGCTGACATTGCCGTCCTTATTGGTGTCGAGCTGCGCCACGAGCGGCTTGAGCTCGGTGTCGAGCGCGGTGCGGCGCTGCTGCATCTGGTCGAACGACGACTTGTACGTCGTCGAGATCTGCTGGTTTGCGGCGGCGAACGCCTTGGAATTGCCGACCACCGTGGTGGGATTGGCAAAGGCGATGCCGTTGACCTGGGCATGCGCGGGCGCGGCAACGGCGACCGTAGCGGACGCGCCGAGCATCGCGGCAATGATGCGCTTCTTGGTAGTCATTAGAACTGAGTCCCTACGTTGAAAGTTACGAGCTTGGTGTCATCACCCGGGGCCGAGAGCAGCGCCTTTGCGACGTCGATCCGCAGCGGCCCGAATGGCGAATTCCAGTTCACGCCGAAGCCGATCGAAAGGCGCGGCTTGGCGCTATCGCCCACATAGCGCTCGAAGAAGGGCGCGGTGGGAATGTTGTAACGCGTGTTGATCGACGTGCCGACGCACGGGCCACCGGCAGTGGCCGAGAAGCCGACCGTGCAGGTCGTCAGCGCGCCCGAATTGGTCGTGTCGCTGCCGCTCACGACATAATAAGGGTTGCCGTTGGCGTCGTTGATGAAGTTGTCCTTGAACAACAGGGTCGGCGAACCGTCCTTGTTGAACATCAGGCCGCCGCTAGTGTCGCGCGCCTGTTGGAACTCGATCGTCTTGCCCGGACGGGTGATCCGGAACAGGCTGCCCGCCATCACGAAGATCGACGGACGCAGGCCCATTTCGGCAGCACCGGCGCCGAGCGGAATCTCGAGCTCGGCCTTGGTCAGGTAATACGCCCGACCGCCGATGGCGTCATCGACGATCTGCTCCTTGTCGGTCACCAGCAGCTGCGTTCCCGACGTCGGATCCCCGGTATAGGGAATACGCTGGACACGCGGGCCGACGCCGCGAATGTCGAAGCCGCGAAACTGCGGCTCGCCCAGATAGAAGCGATCGGTGATGCGGACGGTGTCGATGCCCGCGCCGCGGCTCTTCTCGAGGCTGTGGATATAACCGCCCTCGGCCGAGACCGAGAAGATGAAGCCGCCGCCGACGTTCCAATATTTGTCGGCATCGAAGCGCGCACGCGCATAGCGAACCTCCCCGCCAAGGCCGGCAAAGTCGGTGCTGACGGTCAGCCGTTGGCCACGCGTCGGGCGCAGACGGCTGTTGAGGCTGTCATAGATGAGCGAGAGGCCGACCAGCGAAGTCAGGCGGTTGCCCACCGCTTCGCAATAATAGCGGCCGGCCTTGACCGGATCGCACTCGTTGGCGTCAAACGAGCCGTTGCTGTTGAAGTCGGTGTAGAAGCTGGTGCGGTCCAGCGTGACGTTGTCCTGGACCAGCGAATAACGGCCCGACAGCGTCCAATATTCGGTCAGCGGCACGCCGGCGACGAGCTGGAAGCCGGTCGAAACCTGGCTGTAAGTCGTGCTGCGATCCGAGCCTATATAGTTGAACGCGTTGTAATCGCGGCGGAACACCGATCCGCCGAGCGCGACATTGGTGTCGAACAGATAGGGCTCGGTGAAGCCAAGCTCGATCGACTTGGAATAGGTCGAATAATCAACCGATGCCGAGATCGTCTGGCCCTTGCCGCGGAAATTGCGCTGGCGGATCGAGGCCTGGAGAATGAACTGCTCGAGGCTCGAGAAGCCCGCCGACAGTGTCAGTTCGCCATTCGCCTTCTCCTCGACGTTCGCTGCAAGCACGATGCGGTCCGGCGCGGAGCCGTCCTTGCGCTCGATCTCGAACTTGTCCTGGAAATAGCCGAGCGAATTGATGCGGTCCTGCGAGCGCTTGACCAGGAAGGTGTTGAAGGCATCGCCCTCAGCCACGCGGAACTCGCGGCGGATGACCTTGTCCTGGGTCTGGCGGTTGCCGGTGATTTCGATGCGCTCGATATAGGTCCGGTTCGCCTCGGCGATGCGGAAGCTCATCGTCATCGTCAGCGCTTCCTTGTCGCGCTGGAATTCGGGACGGACGTCGGCAAATGCGTAGCCGAAGATGCCGGCAGTCTCGCTCAGCTGCTCGACCGTGTCTTCGACGGCCTTGGCGTTATACCACTGGCCTTCCTTGATCGGCACTGCCGCCGCCAGCTTCTTGTCGTCGAAATCGCGGATCGCGCTCTCGACCGTGACCGGGCCGAATTTGTAGCGCGGGCCTTCCTCCACCACATACGTGATGATGAAGTCCTTCTTGTCCGGAGTCAGCTCGGCGATGGCCGAGATCACGCGGAAATCGGCATAGCCCTCGGTCAGGTAGAACTGGCGCAGCTTCTGCTGGTCATAGGCCAGGCGATCTTGATCGTATGACGTGTTCGAGCTGAAGATCGACTGGATGCGCGCCTGCTTGGTCGCCATCTCGCCGCGCAGCTTGCCGTCGGAAAACACTTCGTTGCCGATGATGTTGATCTGGCGGACCTTGGACTTCGGGCCCTCGTTGATCTCGAACACCACGTCGACGCGGTTCTGGTCGAGGCTGACCATCTTGGGCTCGACATTCGCCGCGAAGCGACCCTGGCGGCGATAGAGCTCGACGATGCGCGCGACATCGGCGCGAACCGAAGTGCGGGTGAAGATCTGGCGCGGACGGAGCTTGACCTCCTTGTCGATCTTTTCCTGCTTCAGCCGCTTATTGCCTTCGAAGATCACGCGGTTGATCACCGGATTCTCGCGAATGCGGATCACCAGATTGCCGCTCTCGACGCCTTCGATCTGGACGTCGGCCAGAAGCTCGGACGCCAGCAGGTCCTTAATCGCCTGATCGACCGTCTCGTTGGTATACTCGCCCCCCGCGCGCAGGCGGGTGTAGGACAGCACCGTATCCGGCTCGATACGCTGCGAACCCTCGACGCGAAGCGTCTTGATCGTGCGGACTTCCTGCACGGGAGGCGGAGCAGCTTCCTGGGCGGCCGGAGCAGCTGCCGGCGCCGCTGTCGGAGCGGGAGCGGCAGGAGCGGTCTGCGCGAACGCAGTTCCGCCCAGTGCAAAGCCGGAAAGGATCGTCCCCGCGAGGAGCGTCGCCGTGGCGCGTGCGCCCATTTTCGTCACCTTTATCGCAGTCACATCCCACCCCAGTCGGAATTCAAATACACCGGTTGGCTTGCCGGGCATCTACCGCCCTGCCCCAACCGCATCAGCCGATCAACCCGGCCAGATTTTTCCAGACGCCGAAAGCGCCCAGATCGTTCAGCGTAACCAGCAGCATCAGTGCCACAATCGCGATGAGTCCACCACGAAACGCCCATTCCATTACTTGCGGTTCGGTTGGTTTCCGCCGGACCGCCTCGACTGCGTAGAACAGCAAGTGACCGCCATCCAGAACCGGAATTGGCAAGAGGTTGATGAACCCCAAGTTAATCGAGATCAGAGCGATCAGAAAGACGAACTCGGTTGGTCCCATTGCGAGACGTTCGCCCGAAACCTGCGCGATCTTCAGCGGCCCGCCCAACTCGGAGAGCGAACGGCGACCGGTGATGATCTGGCCGAGCCCGTCGATCGTCATCTGGACGATGTCGCCGGTGGTGCGCAGACCAATCAGCGGCGCTTCGAGAATGCCGACCGACGTCAGCACCGGATCCGACGGACCAATCCCAAGCTGACCGATGCGAAACTGATTGCCGAACCGGTCTTTCTCGGTCCGGACGCCGATCACGGCATCGACCGAACGCGACTCACCGCCGCGTTCATACTCGACGCGCACCGCTTCGTTTGGCCGAAGCTGGGTGTATTTTACCATGTCGCGATAGGTATCGACCGAACGCCCGCCGAGCGACGTGATCCGATCGCCGGGCTGCAGCCCCGCCGCCGCAGCCGGACTACCAGGCACGACCAGCCCGACCGTGCTCGGCGTGCGATTGTCGCCATATGCGAAGGCAAACGCACCGAGAATCAGGATTGCGATGATGAAATTGGAAATCGGTCCGGCAGCGACGATGACCGCGCGCTGCCATAGCGGCTTGGACTGGAAGGTCTGCGCGCGTTCCTGCGCGGGAAGTGAGAGCCATTCGGGCGACGGCTGGCTGGCAGGGTTCATGTCGCCGGCGAAGCGGACATAGCCGCCAATCGGCATCCAGCCGAACTTCCAGCGAGTGCCACGGCGGTCCGTAAAGCCCGCGACCTCGCGGCCGAAGCCGATCGCGAACTCGTCCGCCTTCACGCCGAACCAGCGGCCCGCGAGATAATGCCCAAGCTCGTGCAAAAACACGAGCGGCCCGATCACCAGCGCAAACGCCAGGATCGTTAGCAGGATGCCGGGATTTTCGATCAAACGACGCAGTCCTTCACACGCTCGGTCGCCCGCGCCCTCGCCTCTGCGTCGACTGCCAGCACGGCATCGAGGCTTTCAGGGGCAGCGGGATCGTAGCGGTCAAGCGTATCGTAAACGATTGCGGCAATTTCAAGAAACTTGACGGCGCCGGCAAGGAAGGCGGCAACCGCGACTTCATTTGCTGCATTGAGAATGGCGGGACGCGCGCCGCCTGCCGCCAGCGCCTCGCGGGCCAGCTTGAGCGCCGGGAAGCGGACATAATCGGGCGCCTCGAAATCGAGCCGCGCGATCTTCGCCAGGTCCAGCCGCTCGCAGGGCGTCTCCATCCGATCGGGCCATGCCAGCGCATAGGCGATCGGCGTGCGCATATCGGGCGGGCCGAGCTGTGCGAGCGTCGAGCCATCGACATATTCGACCATCGAATGGATCACCGATTGGGGATGGACCACCACGTCGAGCTGGTCGGCGCGGATGGGGAACAGGTGGAAAGCCTCGATCAGCTCGAGCCCCTTGTTCATCAGCGTCGCGGAATCGACCGAGATCTTGGCACCCATCGACCAATTGGGATGCGCAACGGCCTGGGCCGGCGTGATCGCACGCATATCTTCGAGCGAGGTGGTGCGGAACGGGCCACCGCTTGCGGTGAGGATGATGCGGCGGACGCGCTCGGGCGCAGTGCGATCGAGGCATTGGAATACGGCATTGTGCTCCGAATCGACCGGCAGCAGCGTTGTGCCGGCGGCGCGCGCGGCAGCGGTCATCACGTCGCCGGCGGAAACGAGCGATTCCTTGTTGGCCAGCGCGACGATGCCTCCCGCCTCCAGTGCGGCCATTACCGGCTTGAGCCCAGCGGTGCCGACGATTGCGGCCATGACCCAATCGGCCTGCATCCGGGCAGCTTCGCACACGGCATCGGCCCCTGCCCGCGCCTCGATTCCGGAGCTGCCGAGCGCATCGCGCAGCGGCTGAAGGCTGGCCGGATCGGCGACCACCGCCAGCTTGGCGCGCGTGCGGATTGCCGCGTCCGCAAGCTTGGCGACATCGCTGTTGGCGGTGAGCGCGACGACTTCGAACGCCTCCGGATCGCGCTCGATCAAGTCGAGCGTCGAACTGCCGACCGATCCGGTCGCGCCCAATATCGTCACGCGTTTCATCAGGTTAGCGCCAGAACCAGCAATGCGGCCGGCGGCGCCACGAAAACCAGGCCGTCGAGCCGATCGAGCAGCCCGCCATGGCCGGGGAGCACCTTGCCCGAATCCTTGACGCCGGCCTGGCGCTTGAGATTGCTCTCATAAAGATCGCCGAGCACGGACAGGACCGCGAGCAAAGGCGTCACATAAGCGAGCTGGACCGGAAGGCCGAACAGCCAGACCAGCCCGAATGCACCTAGTGTCGCGCCGATGAGCCCGCCAAAAAAGCCCGACCAAGTCTTTTTGGGGCTGATCGCGGGGGCGAGCTTGGGCCCGCCGATCGCGCGGCCGGCGAAATAGGCGGCGCTGTCCGCGGCCCAAACCAGGCCCATCGCCCAGAAGGTCACCAGCAATCCCTGTGGCTGATCGCGTAATACGATCAGTGCGAGAACCGGCACCCCGACATAGATCGTGCCCAGCGCCAACCGGAAGCTCTTGGTCACGGCGCCGGTGAAGAACAGCGCCGCGCCGATCAGGCCGAGCGCGAGGAACGGCGTCGCCCCCGTCCACGGACACATTGCCGCAAGCGGGACCGAAAGCGCGTACTGAGCCAGGCGAAGCTGCTTGAGCTCGGCCCCGGCCAGTTCGCCCCACTCGCTCATCATTAGCAGCCCGGCAACGACCAAGACCAGCCAGAAGACCGTGCCGCCCCAATAGAGCGCGAAGGCGGCGCCGGCGATCAGCGCCATTGCCACGCCGAAGCGCGTGCCGAGATCCGATCCCTTGCTCATAGCCCACCGAACCGGCGCTGACGCTTGCCGAAATGCGCGAGCGCGTCGGCCAGCGAGTGCTCGTCAAAATCGGGCCACAGCGTGTCGACAAACAGGAATTCGGCATAGGCCGCCTGCCACAACAGGAAGTTGGAGAGGCGC
Source organism: Sphingomonas sp. AC522 (assembly GCF_979258125.1). Classification (NCBI taxonomy): domain Bacteria; kingdom Pseudomonadati; phylum Pseudomonadota; class Alphaproteobacteria; order Sphingomonadales; family Sphingomonadaceae; genus Sphingomonas; species Sphingomonas sp. AC522. The sequence continues at coordinate 2,294,054 of NZ_OZ409836.1, read as the reverse complement.
TGCTCGCCCGAAGTGCGGATCAACAGATCGAGCGGAGGCAGATCGCCGGTGTCGAGCGCAGCTTCGAACAGGGCTTCGTCGATGCTGGCCGGATCGAGATCGCCGCTTCGGGCGCGCTCGGCGAGATGGCGCGCGGCCGCAGCCAGTTCGGCCTGAGCGCCGTAATTGAGCGCAATCACGAGCGTCGGCCCGGGATTGTCCGCGGTCCGCGCGACTGCACCGTCGATCATCGCGACGAGATCGGAGGAGAGCTTGCGCCAATCGCCGATGACGCGAAGCTTGACGCCTTCCGAGACAAGTTCGTCGAGCTCGCTCGCCAGGAAATGGCGAAGCAGGCCCATCAGATCGCGGACTTCGTCCTCCGGACGGCGCCAATTCTCGGAGGAAAAGGCGTACAGGGTCAGGACCTCGATACCGAGCTTGCGCGCGGCGCGGGCAATGCGGCGCACGGCTTCGACGCCCTGCTTGTGCCCGGCGATACGCGGCAGCATCCGCTTCTTCGCCCAGCGCCCATTGCCGTCCATGATGATGGCGACGTGGCGAGGCGGAGAGGTCACGGGCATTTCGGGAGCGGGTTTAGCGGCCATCATCAAGCAATTCCGGGAGCGCCCCAAAAATGGGGACAGTCCCTATTTTCCAGTCATAGCCGCAACCACCAGCGCCCACATGGCCTGAAAAAATAGGGACTGTCCCCATTTTCCTCACCGGCCCATGATTTCCTTTTCCTTAGCGGTGGCCGCAGCGTCGATTTCGGCGATCGTCGCGTCGGTCAGCTTCTGCACCTCGGTCTCGTGGCGCTTGCGATCGTCCTCGCCGAATACGCCCTTTTTCTCGTCGGTCTTGAGGCTGTCATTGCCGTCGCGACGAACGTTGCGCACCGCGATGCGCGCAGCCTCGGCATATTTGCCGGCGAGCTTGGCGAGTTCCTTGCGGCGCTCCTCGGTCAGGTCCGGGATCGGCAGGCGCAGCGTCTGGCCGTCGACGATCGGATTGAGCCCGAGGCCGGCCGAGCGGATCGCCTTGTCGACCGGGCCGACATTGGTTTTGTCCCATACCTGCACCGAGATCATGCGCGGCTCGGGCACCGAGACGGTGGCCACCTGGTTGAGCGGCATCTGCGCGCCATAGACCTCAACGGTTACCGGATCGAGCAGGTTGACCGAAGCGCGGCCGGTGCGCAGCCCCTGCAAGTCGCTCTTCAGCGATTCCACCGCGCCGTGCATGCGGCGCTCGAGATCGGCCTTTTCGTAAGCGGGCATGTAAGTCTCTCCTATGCGGCCTGAACGATCGTCGCGGTAGCTTCACCCTTGAGCACGCGGGCAAGATTGCCGCGCTCGCGGATGTTGAACACAACGATCGGGATATTGTTATCGCGGCAAAGCGCCACTGCCGATGCGTCCATGACCTTCAGATTGTCGGACAAGACACGGTCGTAAGTCACGGTTTCGTAACGCGTCGCGGTCGCAACCTTCTTGGGATCGGCATCATAGACCCCGTCCACCGAGGTGCCCTTAAACAAGGCATCGCACTTCATCTCGGCGGCGCGGAGCGCTGCGCCCGAGTCAGTGGTGAAAAAAGGTGAGCCGACGCCCGCGGCGAAGATCACGATGCGACCCTTCTCCAGATGGCGTTCGGCACGGCGGCGGATGAAGGGCTCGCAGACGCTGGCCATCGGGATCGCCGACTGAACCCGCGTCGAGACACCGATCTTCTCGAGCGCATCCTGCACTGCCAGCGCGTTCATTACCGTCGCGAGCATCCCCATATAGTCGCCGGTGGCGCGGTCCATGCCGCGTGCGGCACCTGAAATGCCGCGGAATATGTTGCCGCCGCCAACCACCACGCACAACTCATAACCATCGGCGCGGACAGCCGCGATTTCCTCGGCAACACGCGAGATCACATCGGGATCGATCGAGAGGCCGCCCTCCCCCATCAAAACTTCGCCAGAGAGCTTGAGCAGGATACGTTTGAAGCGGGGAGCGGTCATTTTGGCCTTGAACAAGGGAGATAAGCAAGCGGCGCGGACCCTAGAGGAGCCGCGCCGCAGGAACAAGCACGAAGGGGAGCCGAGTGCGCGAACGCTGACTATCGACCCTTGGTCAGTATCTGCAGTTGTGCTTGATCGTGTCGGCGTAGATCCTGATGGTCCGCCTGATATAATCGGCCTTTACGGGTTGCTGGGCATGCGTCTTGTCGCTCCGGTCGAGCCCCTCGGTAACCCCCTTGACCCGGCGGCCGCATTGTTCGGCAGTCCAGCCCGGTACGCGAAGGTCGGCAGCTATTGCCGATGCCACTGCCATTGCGGAATCCATGTCTGGATTACGCTTTTCATCGCGGCAGGCGAGCGCCGCGGCGGAATACCAGATCACCGCTTGCTGCTTCAGAGAGACCTGACCATTCGGCTCCCGCGCGGACATGGCCTGGGTGCGTAGAGCTGCTCCCTCGCTCAACAAGGCTGAGCAGGCAGGCTGCGGTTGCGCTTGGCCAAAGCTCCACAAACCGGCGATTACGAGTATCATGATCATTCCCCTCTAGCATGGCCAAGCTAGCGGCTGAGGCGGGGCCGAACAAATGACAAGGGATGTCAGAAACGACAACGGGCGCGGTTGCCGAAGCAACCGCGCCCGCATTCAACCCTGGAGGGTTATCAGGCCTTATTGAGACCGGCAGTCGCTGCCACTTCGGCGGCGAAGTCGCTCTCTTCCTTCTCGATGCCTTCGCCGAGTTGGAAGCGGACATAGTCCTTGAGGGTGATCGTCGCGCCGGCATCCTTGCCGGCCTTGGCGATCACATCGGCGACGGGCGTCTTGCCGTCCATGACGAAGGCCTGCGTCATCAGCGCATTCTCCTTCTTGAACTTCTCGATCGGGCCATTGAGAATCTTTTCGGCCACTTCGGCGCTCTTGCCGACGATCTTCTCCGCGTTCTTTTCGCGCAGAATCGCGGCTTCACGCTCCACGACTTCGGGATCGAGATCGTCGACCGTCAGCGCCAGCGGGAAAGCAGCGGCGATGTGCATCGCGATCTGCTTGCCGAGCGGCTCGAGGACGTCGACGCCGGCATCCGACTCAAGCGCGACGAGCACGCCGATCTTGCCGAGGCCGGGAGCAGCCGAGTTATGGACGTACGGGATCACCGCACCGTTGATGACCGAAACGGCCTTGGCGCGGCGGAGAACCTGGTTCTCGCCGATGGTGGCGATGTTGGCGACGAGAACTTCGTCGACGGTGCCGCCGGCAGCCATCGAAGCGGTCTTGAGCGCGTCGACATCGTCGCCTTTTTCGAGCGCGATCGAAGTCACTTCGCGGACGAAGCCCTGGAAAATCTCGTTCTTGGCGACGAAATCGGTCTGGGAATTGACCTCGACGGCAACGCCCTTGGTGCCGGCGACGGCGACGCCGACCAGGCCTTCAGCGGCGGTGCGGCTCGACTTCTTGGCGGCGGCGGCAAGGCCCTTCGAGCGCAGCCAATCGCTGGCGGCTTCCAGGTCGCCTGCGGTTTCGGTCAAAGCCTTCTTGCAATCCATCATGCCGGCGCCCGAACGCTCGCGCAGTTCCTTGACGGCGGCTGCAGTGATCTCTGCCATTTCAAATTCCTTAGGTTTTCAAACTGGTCGGGCGGAGCAGCGCTTCATGCCCTGCCCCGCCCCGATTTACAGGTACGTGACGACGCTTACGCGTCGATCTGGCGCTCGCCTTCGGCGGCCGTTTCCGGCTCGGTCGATGCGGCAGGAGCCTCGGGCTCGGCTGCAGCAGCTTCCGGCTCCGCGGCAGCAGCGGCAGGAGCTTCGAACTCCTCTGCAGTCACCACGGGAGCGTCGGCAGCAGGCGCTTCATCCGCAGCAGCGGCCGGTGCGGGAGCCTGGACGGCTTCCTCGACGGGCGCGACTTCCTGCGCGCCGATATCGATACCGGAGTTCGCCTGGCGATCCTGGCCACCGCGGGTGGCGGCGATCGCGATCGCTTCGCAGTAGAGGCGGATCGCGCGGCTGGCGTCGTCATTCGCCGGAACCGGGAATGCGATGCCATCGGGCGAAACGTTCGAATCGAGGATCGCGACGACCGGGATACCCAGCGTGTTCGCTTCCTTGATCGCCAGCTCTTCCTTGTTCGCATCGATCACGAACATGATGTCGGGAACGCCACCCATGTCGCGGATGCCGCCGAGCGAAAGCTCAAGCTTGTCCTTCTCGCGGGTAAGGTTCAGCACTTCCTTCTTGGTGAGGCCGTGCGTTTCGCCCGAAAGCTGCTCTTCGAGCGTCTTGAGACGCTTGATCGAGCCCGAGATCGTCTTCCAGTTGGTGAGCATGCCGCCCAGCCAGCGATGGTTGACGAAGTGCTGGCCCGAACGGCGCGCTGCCTCTGCGATCGGCTCCTGGGCCTGGCGCTTGGTGCCGACGAACAGAACCTTGCCGCCGGCGGCAACGGTCGAGTTCACGAACTCGAGTGCGCGCGCGAAGAGCGGAACGGTCTGCGAAAGATCGATGATGTGGACGCCGTTACGGTCGCCGAAGATGTAAGGCTTCATCTTAGGGTTCCAGCGATGCGTCTGGTGCCCGAAGTGCGCGCCCGATTCGAGCAATGCCTGCATGGAGACGACAGGTGCCGCCATAGGGATATATCCTTCCGGTTGATCCTCTGGGAAGCGAGTGATCCAGCTAGCTGGACACCGGGTTATGTTGCTTCCCATGTGGGGTTGAGGGCGGGCCGTTAGCCGGAGCCGCCGCATATTGCAAGCCAGAACAGTGATGGAACATGTCTTGACATCGGAACATCCACGGAACATACAGGGTCCAGAACGCGGACAGGGAACGTCATGCGGCGCCAAGCGTAAGGAATCATTAGGATTCCTGCCACGTTGGCAAAAAGGGGACCGGGTCGATGAGTATCTTGCTTAGCGTACTGTTGTTCGGAACCGCGCTCGCCGCTTCGATATGGACGCTTTACATCAGCATCAAGCCGCAGCTTCGCCGCTATCGGGCTTTGTTCGCTCCTGCCGCAGCACCGGCATTGCCGATGCGGCCGACGCGAGTCACGGTGCGATGGGCTCCGGTTCGGGCTCCCGCACGGACGCCGATGCGCGCAGCAGCCTGATACGGCGATAGCTGGTAATGCTGAACGGGATCGTCGCCAGATAGAGCAGTGCGATCCCCGCAAGCGTGGGCCAGGGCGCGGCGACCAGAGCGGCAACCAACGCCGCCAGGATTACCAGCACTTCGAAACGAATGCGCTGCTTCAGCCGAATCGAGGGCGCATAAGTCGGGATGCTCGATATCATCAGCAACGCAACCACCAGGCTCCACGGCGCCACGAAATAAGGCTGGTTTAGATGCGGCTCGGCAGTCGATAGCCAGAGATAGAGCGGAGCCAATGCCAGGATGGCACCGGCGGGTGCCGGGACGCCGGTGAGATAGCCCGCAGACTTATGCGGCTGCTCGTTGTCGATGCCGGCATTGAACCGCGCCAGCCGGAGCACGCAGAACAATGCGTGCACCAGCGCGACCATCCAGCCGAAATTGCCGAGATACTGGAGCGACCAGAGATAGAGGATCAGCGCAGGCGCGACGCCGAATGCGATGGCATCCGACAAACTGTCCAGCTCAGCCCCGAAGCGGCTTTCCCCACGCACCAGCCGCGCGACCTTGCCGTCGATCCCGTCGAGTAGGCCTGCGATCAACACCATCAGAACGGCCTGTTCCCACTTGGCGTCGATCGCGAAGCGGATTGCCGTCAGCCCCGAGCAGAGCGCAAGGGCGGTGACCGCGTTCGGCGCGATTGCCCTCAGGGGAATGCCACGAGGAACGCGCGGAGGGCGGGCCGCGCGCGCAGGCCGGACCCGCGGGGGGCGGCTCACTGGGATATGCCGGCCGCGTCGGGTGCGCCGCGCTTGGCGAGGATCGTCTCGCCCGCGATCGCGCGCTGGCCGAGCGCCACCTGGCAGCCATAGCCTTCGGGCAGGAACACATCGACGCGGCTGCCGAAGCGGATAAGGCCGACGCGCTGCCCGGCGACGACCATGTCGCCCGCCTTGACGAAGCTGACGATGCGGCGGGCGACCAGCCCCGCGATCTGGGTGAAGCCAAAGCGCGTGCCGCTCTTGTCCTCGACTACGAAATGCTGGCGCTCATTCTCTTCGCTCGCCTTGTCGAAGTCGGCGTTCATGAACTTGCCGGAGATGTAGATCACATGCTTGATGGTACCGGTGATCGGCGTGCGGTTCACATGGACATCGAACACGCTCATGAACACCGAGACGCGGATCATCGGCTGGTCGCCCAGCGCATGTGGGCCACTGAGCTCGGGCGGCAGCGGAACGCGCTCGATCATCGTGATCAGGCCGTCGGCGGGCGAGACGATCAGCCCCTCCCCCTGCGGCGTGACGCGCACCGGATCGCGGAAGAACGCCGCAACGCCGAGCGTGAGGAACACGAGCGGCCAAGTGATGAAATCGAAGACGAACAGGCTGAGCAGCGCAATCGCAGCGGCAATCGCCACATATTTGCGCCCCTCGGGGTGAATCTCCGGGAAACGCCATTTGACCGTAGTTGTGCCGATCGGCGGCTTATCGAGCGATGCCATTCCCCGCCTCTAGCCCGCCTGCCCCGGCATTCCTAGACCCGCGCCGCGCCTCAAACCGTCCAATCGAGCATATCGGTGGTTACCCAGCCAAAGATGTAGTTGAGCAGGAAAATCCCGAACAGGACGCTGGCGACGATCGTAGTGCGGATCAGGACGAGCTTCGCGTTGAACTGATGCGGCGCGCTGGGCGCTTGGCCGGGAATGAGAGGGACCCCGACCTCGTCGCTGGTCTTCACGCCAAAGGGCAGAACGAAGAACACCGAAAGCGCCCAGAAGAGCATGTAGATCGCGAGCGCCGACTGCCACTGCATGTCAGGCCTGTACGATCAGCACGTCGACCACGGGCTTCTTGCCGGTATAGCGCACCGCGACGCGGCGGACCGACAAGCGCAGCGCCTCGCGCAGCTTCTCGAGATCGCGGCTGCTTTCCTTGCTCACGGCCTGCGCCGCAGCCTGGCACGCGTCGGCGATGAAATTGTCGCGGTCTTCCTCGACCGGCACGCCCTGAAGGCGGACTTGCGGCTCACCGACCAACCTGCCCTGACGAATCGCCACTGCGACCGAGATCTGGCCGTAGAGCGCGACGCGGCGGCGTTCGTTGATCGTCGAGCCATCGGCCGGCAGGATCACGTCGCCATCGAGCACGAGCCGGCCAACCGGCGCGTTGCCGACCTTTTTCGGGCGACCGGGTGCCAGCTTCCAAATGTCGCCATTCACCTGGTTGATCGCCTGCGGTACCCCCTCGGACAGCGCAAACCGCGCCTGCTCGTGCATGTGGCGGACCTCGCCGTGCACCGGGATCAGAATTTCGGGGCGGATCCAGCGGTACATCTCGGCCAGCTCGGGGCGGCCGGGATGGCCCGAGACGTGAATGAAGGCCTGGCGGTCGGTGATGATCTCGACGCCCTTGCCCGCGAGGATGTTCATGATCCGGCCGATCGCGATCTCGTTGCCGGGAATCTGGCGCGACGAGAACAGGACGGTGTCGCCCTTGTGGACCTTCAGGACATGGGTGTCCTCAGCGATCCGATTGAGCGCGGCGCGAGGCTCGCCCTGCCCGCCAGTCGCCACGATCATCACCTGGTTGGCAGGAAGCGACATGGCAGTGTCGAAGTCGATCGTATCCGGGAAATCGCGCAGATAACCGGTGGCCTTGGCGACGCGGATGATGCGGTCGAGCGAACGCCCCGCGACGCAGAGCTGGCGCCCGCAATCCTGCGCGACTTCCCCCAGCGTCTGGAGGCGTCCAGCGTTGGAGGCGAAGGTGGTGACGAGCACGCGGCCCTTGATCGCGGCGACGACTTCGTCGAGCCCCTTGCGGACATCGATCTCCGAACCCGAGGCTTCGGGATTGAACACATTGGTCGAATCGCACACCAGCGCCAGCACGCCCTTATCGCCGATCGCTGTCAGTTCGGCGGCGGTCGATGCCCCGCCCAGAGCGGGGGCTTCATCGAGCTTCCAGTCGCCAGTGTGGAAGACATTGCCATACGGTGTTTCGATCAACACCGCATTGCCCTCGGGAATCGAATGCGCGAGCGGTGTATAGGTGATGCGGAACGGGCCGATATCGAACGGCCCTTCTTCCTTGACGACGTTGAGCTCGATGCGGTCGGCATTGCCTTCCTCTTCGAGCTTGCCGTGGATCAGGCCGGCAGTGAACGGCGTCGCGTAGAGCGGCACGCCAAGATCGGCGGCGAGATAGGGCAGCGCACCGATATGATCCTCATGACCGTGGGTGAGCACGATGCCGATCAGCTCGTCGAGGCGCTCCTCGATAAATTGCAGATCGGGGAGGATCACGTCCACGCCGGGATAGTTCGCGTCGCCAAAGGTGATGCCGCAATCGACGATCAGCCATTTGCCGTTACAGCCATAAAGATTGACGTTCATGCCAATCTCGCCCGAGCCGCCAAGCGCGACGAAGAGTAGTTCGTTACCAGGTGTCACTATAATTCCTTGAACCGGATTACCGGCTGCGTTCCCACAGCATCGACAACCCCTGAATGGTGAGATCGGGTTCGATCGCGTCGAACACGTTCGTATGTTTCTCGAAGAGCACCGCGAGCCCGCCGGTGGCGATCACCTTGAGCGGGCGGCCAACCTCGGCCTTCATCCGCGCGACCAGCCCTTCGATCATCGCGATATAGCCCCAATAGATGCCGATATGCATCTGATCGACGGTATTGCGACCGATGACGGAGAGATTGCCCTTCGGAGCCTCGATTGCAATGCGTGGCAGCTTGGCGGCGGCGGTGACCAGCGCGTCGAGCGACAGATTAATGCCGGGAGCGATGATGCCGCCCTTATAGGAGCCGGTGTAATCCACCATGTCGAAGGTCGCGGCGGTGCCGAAATCGATTATGATCAGGTCGCCGGTGTGGCGGGCATGGCCGGCAATCGCATTGAGCGCACGATCGGCACCGAGATTCTGGGGCTCCTCGACATCGAGCTGGAAACCCCATGCCGCCTGCCCCTGCCCGGCGATCATCGCGTCGGTCTTGAAATATTTGCTGCTGAGCACCTGGAGATTATGGAGCGCGCGCGGAACCACCGTGGCGATGATCACTCCGGTGACGGTGGCCATTTCATAGCCTTCGAGGGCTAGCAACTGGCTGAGCCACACGGCATATTCATCGGCAGTGCGGCGCGGATCGGTGGCGATGCGCCAGCGCGCGCGGATCTCGCCGGAGTCGACCAGCGCAAAGACGACATTGGTGTTGCCGGCGTCGATCGCGAGCAGCATTGCGGGCCCTTTCAGAGCAGGAACACGTCGCCGGCGTGAATGACACGGGAACTGCCATCGGCCAAGCGCAGCCTCAGTGCGCCATCGACGCTGAGGCCATCGAACAGGCCATCGACGCTGGAACCGTCGGCAAGGCGTGCAGTGAGCGCAGTGCCTTGTCGGTGCGCGCGGGCGAGCCAGCGATCGCGGACCGGGGCAATACCGTCACGCCAGCGCGAGAGCCAGCGGGCGAAGATTTCGGCGAGGGTTTCGGCGAAGATCTGTGGCTCGGGCGGGGGTGCGTACACGCTGAGACTGGTCGCTGGCTGGCCTAGCCCGACGGGGCAATGCGCCAGGTTTACGCCGAAACCAATGATGACGGCATCGTCGACGCGTTCGAGGAGAATGCCGGAGAGCTTGGCGCCGTCGATCAGGAGATCGTTAGGCCATTTGATTACCACATCGTCATCCCCGCGAACGGGGGGACCCAGGGTAACCGAGCGTGACGTTTGCGACTTTGGGTTCCCGCTTTCGCGGGAATGACGAACGAAGAGGCTGACCGTCTCTTCCAATGCAACCGCCGCGACCAATGCGAGCGTCGCCGGCGAAGGCTCCCCCGCCCGCACCCGTACCAGCGTAGACACGTACAAATTGCCCTCGGGAGATGCCCATTCCCTGCCCTGCCTGCCCTTACCCGCGGTCTGGCGTTCGGCGCGGAGCCACAGGCCTTCGGCAGCACCGCTGCGCGCGAGTTCGGCCAGATCGGCGTTGGTCGAACCCGTCTCGGCAACGGTACGGATCGTCGCGGTCAGAAGAGCGCCTTGGCGGCCGATGCCGTGAAGACTTCCAGATAACCAAGCAGCGGCCAGCCGAGCGGCGAGATCACCGCGGCGGCCACAACCAGCAGCGAGCCCTCCACAGGGTCGGTCTTGCCGGCGAAGGCGGGCGCAGGCTCGTCGAAGTACATCGTCTTGACGATCTTCAGATAATAATAAGCGCCGATCGCCGAGGCCGCAGCGCCGACCACTGCGAAGGCGAACAGGCCGGCATCCACTGCCGCGACGAACACCTGAAGCTTGGCAAAGAAGCCGAGCAGTGGCGGGATGCCTGCAAGACTGAACATAAAGATCGCCAATGCCAGCGCCAGGCCCGGCCGCGTGCGCGACATGCCCGAGAGGCTGACGATGCTCTCGATCGGCTGACCATCTGGTCCGCGCATCTGGAGCACGACGAGGAAGCTGCCCAGCGTCATGACGACATAGATCGCCATGTAATAGAGCACGCTCGACACGCCCGCCTCGCCACCGGCGGCGACGCCGATCAACGCGAAGCCGACATTGTTGATCGAGCTGTACGCCAGCAGGCGCTTGATGTTGTTCTGGCCGATCGCCGCGACCGCGCCGAAAATGATCGATGCGAGCGCCGCGAAAATCACGATCTGGCGCCAATCGTGGATCGCCGGACCCATCGCCTCGATCGCGACGCGCGTGGCGAGCGCGACTGCGGCAACCTTGGGGGCGGAGGCGAAGAAGGCCGTGACCGGGGTCGGCGCGCCTTCGTACACGTCTGGCGTCCACATGTGGAACGGCACGGCGCTGATCTTGAAGGCCAGGCCGGCGAAGACGAATACCAGGCCGAACATCAGTCCATAATCGTGCGTGCCCGGCGCGATCCCCGCATAGGCATCGGCGATGCCGGTGAACAAGGTGGTGCCGCTAAAGCCATAGACTAGGCTGATGCCGTAAAGCAGGATGCCCGAGGCGAGCGAGCCGAGGACGAAATACTTCAGGCCCGCTTCGGCCGAGCGCGTGTCGCGCCGCATGAAGCTTGCGAGCACATAGGCCGAGAGGCTCTGCAGCTCGAGGCCGACATAAAGGCTCATCAGATCGCTGGCGGAGACCATCATGCCCATGCCAGCAGTCGAGAGCAGGATGAGGACGGGGTATTCGGGGCGGAGATCGTCGCCCGAGCTGCTCTGGAAGAAGCGCGGAGCGATGAGAATTGCGACTGCGGCGGCAAAGAAGATCACTGCCTTGACGAATGCGCCGAACATGTCGGGCCGATAGAGCCCGCCAAATGCCTCACCGCCCGCGGACGCGGGACCGGCGAGCGAAACGCCAGCGCCAATCAACACGGCGATCGCCGCCCAGCTGACCAGCTTGGTGGACTGCTGCCCGCCCCAAGCGGCGACCAGCATCAGCAGGATCGCGCCGAGGCTGAGCACAAGCTCCGGGAGCACCATCATCAATTGCATCGAATAGCTCATCAGTGGGCGCTCCCATGCGCGGGAGCGGCAGGCGCAGCGTGGCCTGTGGCAGGTGCGCCATGGCCTTCACCATGGGTAGCTGGCGCGGGCTTGCCGGCGGTGGGCTGCGAATCGCCCGCAGGGGCGGCGCGGCTCATCCGTTCGACGAGGCGCTCGACATCGGGGCGCATCGGCCTGAGGAAGCTCTCAGGGTACACGCCCATCCACAGCACTGCGGCAGCGATCGGGGCAAGGAGCCAGAGCTCGCGGGCGTTGAGATCTGGCATCGCGCGGACATCATCCTTGGTCAGGTCACCAAAGACGACGCGGCGATAGAGATAGAGCATGTACGCGGCACCCAGGATGATGCCGGTGGTGCCGATCAGCGCCGTCCAAGTCGAGACCTTGTAGACGCCGGCCAGGCCGAGGAATTCGCCGACGAAGTTGCTGGTGCCGGGCAGGCCGACCGCAGCCATCGTGAACAGCAGGAACAGCACGGCATAGCGCGGCATGTTGATCGCAAGGCCGCCATAACGATCGATCTCGCGCGTGTGCAGCCGATCGTAGATCACGCCGACGCACAGGAACAGCGCCGCCGACACCAGGCCGTGACCCAGCATGATCATCATCGCGCCTTCGATGCCCTGATGATTGAAGGCGAACAGCCCCATCGTTACGATCGCCATGTGCGCGACCGACGAATAGGCGATGAGCTTCTTCATGTCCGATTGCACGAGCGCCACCAGCGACGTGTAGACCACTGCGATGCACGATAGTGCGAACACTAGCCACATGAACTGGGCGGAGGCTTCGGGGAACATTGGCAGGCTGAAGCGCAGGAAGCCATAGCCGCCGAGCTTCAGCAGTACGCCTGCCAGGATAACCGAACCGGCGGTCGGCGCCTGGACGTGCGCATCGGGAAGCCAAGTATGGACCGGCCACATCGGCATCTTCACCGCGAAGCTCGCGAAGAAGGCCAGCCATAGCCAGGTCTGCCAGTGCGCTGGGAAGTCATGCGCCATCAATGCCGGTATCGATGCCGTGCCTGCGCTGAGGATCATCGCAATCATGGCGACCAGCATGAAGAGCGAGCCGAGCAGCGTGTAGAGGAAGAACTTGTACGATGCGTACACCCGGTTGGCGCCGCCCCAGATGCCGATGATCAGGAACATCGGGATCAGGCCGCCTTCGAAGAAAACGTAGAACAGCAGCAAATCCTGCGCCGCGAAGGTGCCGATCATCAGCACTTCGGTGGCAAGGAAGGCCGCCATATATTCGGGGACGCGCTTCTCTATCGCGGTCCAGCTCGCGCCGATGCAGATCGGCATGAGAAAGACCGAGAGCATGATGAGCATCAGCGCGAAGCCATCGATGCCCAATGCCCAAGCGAAATCGACCCCGCCTACGCCGAACAGGCGAACATGCTCGACGAACTGCCACTGCGCGGCGCCTGCAGCCTGATCGAAGCTGCTCCACAGCCAAATGCCGAGCGCGAGATCGACCAAGGTGGCGGCCAGCGCGATCCAGCGGGCGTTGTTGGCGCTCGAGAACAGGCATGCGACCGCCGCCAGCGCGGGGATCGCCAGCATCAGCGAAAGGATCGGGAAACCGGTCATCCTGCGATCACCCAGGTAAGGGCAGCGGTGAGGCCGATCAGCATGATGAACGCATAGGTATAGAGATATCCAGATTGCAGCTTCGCCGTGCCGACGCCGCCGAGCGTGATCAGCTTGGCGATGCCGTTGGGCCCGAAGCGATCGATGGTGCCCTCATCGCCGACCTTCCAGAACAGACGGCCGATCGCGAAAGCGGGGCGCACGAACAGGAAGTGGTAGATCTCATCGAAATACCATTTGTTGAGCAGGAACCGGTAAAGCACGCCGAACTGGCCCGCGAAGGCCGCGGGGAAACTCGGGCGCTTGATATAAGCGTACCAGGCAGTGCCGAGGCCGAGCAGCATCGCGATCGTTGCCGAGAGCTTCACGCCCAGCGGAACATTATGCATTTCGTGCATCAGATGCTCGTTGAACGCGAGCGCACCCTTCCAGAAATGCTCGCCTGCTTCCGGCTCGATGAAATAGCCGTGGAAGACGAAGCCCGCAGCGATGGCGCCAACCGACAGTAGCAGCAGCGGCACGAGCATCGCCCAGGGGCTCTCGTGCGGGTGATAGCCGCCGGTGCCATCTGCAGGCGCATGCAAAACCTCGTGTGCGGAGGGCGTGTGGCCGGCATCTTCCTGCGCGGGGGCATTGGCATGCTCGCTGCCATGTCCGTGCGTGTCGTGATGATCGTCGCCATGTGCATCGTGAATCGCGTGCTGGATGTGCTCCGACTGAGTCCAGCGCGGGGCGCCGTAGAAGGTCAGGAACACGACGCGCCACGAATAGAAGCTCGTCAGCAGGGCGACGAACACACCGACCCAAAAGGCGCTCGGCACGCCGGCGGCCCAGCTTGCTTCAATGATCGCGTCCTTCGAATGGAAGCCGGCAAAGCCGATCGCGTCGAAGCCGAACACACCGGGGATGCCCACGCCGGTGATCGCGAGCGTGCCTGCCATCATCGTCCAGAAGGTGATCGGGATGTGTTTCCGCAGGCCGCCATAATAGCGCATGTCCTGCTCGTGGTGCATCGCATGGATCACGGAACCAGCACCGAGGAACAGCAACGCCTTGAAGAAGGCGTGCGTGAAGAGGTGGAACATCGCTGCGCCGTACGCGCCGACGCCCGCTGCAAAGAACATGTAGCCGAGCTGCGAGCAGGTCGAATAGGCGATCACGCGCTTGATGTCGGTCTGCGTCGTGCCGACCGTGGCGGCGAACAGGCAGGTCGCGGCGCCGACGAAGGTCACCACGCCCATCGCAACCGCACTCTGCTCGAACATCGGCGACAGACGGCAGACCATGAACACGCCGGCGGTGACCATCGTCGCGGCATGGATCAGCGCCGATACCGGGGTCGGGCCTTCCATCGCGTCGGGCAACCAGGTGTGCAGCCCGAGCTGCGCCGATTTGCCCATCGCGCCCAGGAACAGCAGCAGGCACAGGATCGTCATCGTATCCCAGCGCATGCCGAGGAACCCGATCGTCGAGCCATGCATGTTGGGCGCAGCGGCCAGGATCGTCGGGATATCGACGGTGCCGAACACTAGGAAGGTCCCGAAGATGCCGAGCATAAAGCCGAGATCGCCGACGCGGTTGACCACGAAGGCCTTGATCGCGGCGGCGTTGGCGCTCGGCTTGCGGAACCAGAAACCGATCAGGAGATAGGAAGCGAGCCCCACCCCTTCCCAGCCGAAGAACATCTGGACGAGGTTGTTCGCGGTCACGAGCATCAGCATCGCGAAGGTGAACAGGCTGAGATAGGCGAAGAAACGCGGCTGATCCGGGTCCTCGCTCATATAGCCCCAGCTATAAAGGTGGACGAGCGCGGAGACGCTGGTGACCACGACTAGCATGACTGCGGTTAGCGCATCGACGCGAAGCGCCCAATCGACGCTGAGCGCGCCGCTGGTCATCCAGTGGAGGACCGGCACGACGGTCGGCTCGGCCGCGCCGCTCATATAGCTAATGAAGATCGGCCAGGAGAGCGCGCACGCACCGAACAGTCCAGCCGTTGTGATCAGCTTCGGGAATACCGAGCCGAACGCCTTGTTCGAAAGGCCGGCGACGATCGCTGCCAGCAGCGGCAGGAATACGATGATCAGAATGCTGGACATCAGCCCTTCATCCGATTGACGTCGTCGACCGAAATCGTGCCGCGGCCGCGGAAATAGATGACGAGGATGGCGAGCCCGATCGCGGCCTCGCCCGCGGCGACGGTCAGCACGAACATTGCGAAGACCTGGCCGACGAGATCGCCGAGCGCCGCCGAGAAGGCGACCAGGTTCAAATTCACCGAGAGCAGGATGAGCTCGATCGCCATCAGAATGACGATGAGGTTCTTGCGGTTCATGAAGATGCCGAGCACGCCGAGCGTGAACAGGATCGCCGAAACGACGAGATAATGCGTGACGCCGATCACAGCTCGACCCCCTGCCCGACTGGCGGTTGCATGTTGCGGGTTGCGTCCTTCGAACGGCGGTTGATCTGGCTGGAGATGTTCTGCGGGCGAACGTCGCTGCGCTGACGATGCGTCAGCACGATCGCGCCGATCATCGCGACCAGCAGCACAAGGCCCGCGGCTTCGAACACGAACAGATAACGGCTGTAAAGCAGCTGGCCGATCGCTTCGATGTTAGGTGTCTCGCCATCGATCGGCGCGATGCGGCGGCCCATTTGCAGGCCCCCGGCGCTCCACGCACCCACTGCGATGATGATCTCGGCAACCAGCGCGATCGCCAGCGCCAGGCCCACCGCGGCATAGCGCATCACGCCAGCCCGCAGCTCGGCGAAATCGATATTGAGCATCATCACGACGAACAGGAAGAGCACCGCGACCGCGCCGACATAGACGATCACCAGCAGCATCGCGATGAACTCGGCGCCCGCGAGCACCATCAGCCCGGCCGCGTTGAAGAACGCCAGGATCAGCCAGAGCACCGAATGCACCGGATTGCGCGACAGGATCGTCATCGCCCCGGAGGCAATGACGACGATCGCGAAGAGATAAAAGGCGAGGATTTGGATCACGGAATCGTGCGGCCCCTGAAAGTTGGCGTGCGCTTAACGGTACGGTGCATCGGCGGCAAGGTTCGCGGCGATGACGCGCTCCCAGCGATCGCCATTCTCGAGAAGCTTGTCCTTCTGGTAGATCAGCTCCTCACGGGTCTCGACCGAGAATTCGAAGTTCGGCCCCTCGACGATCGCGTCCACCGGGCATGCTTCCTGGCACAGCCCGCAATAGATGCACTTGGTCATGTCGATGTCGTAGCGCGTGGTGCGGCGGCTGCCGTCGTCGCGCGGCTCGGCCTCGATCGTGATCGCCAGCGCCGGACACACCGCCTCGCACAGCTTGCACGCGATGCAGCGCTCCTCGCCATTGGGATAGCGGCGCAGCGCATGCTCGCCGCGGAAGCGCGGCGACACCGGGTTCTTCTCGTAGGGATAGTTGATCGTCGCCTTGGGCTTGAAGAAGTAGCGCAAGGTCAGCCAATGGGCCTTGATGAACTCCCACAGCGTGTACGAACGGATGATCTGGGCGAGGCTCATACGGGCAATCCAACCCGGGTAAGCATCAGATACCCGGAAACGAGGAACACGAAGGTCAGCGACAGCGGCAGGAATATCTTCCAGCCCAGCCGCATCAGCTGGTCATAGCGGTAGCGCGGCACGGTGGCCTTCACCCAGCTGAACACGAAGAAGAAGAACAGGATCTTGGCGAACAGCCAGATGATGCCGGGCACCGAGTAAAGCGGCGCCCAATCGACCGGGGGCAGATAGCCGCCCCAGAACAGCGTCGCGTTGAGCGTGCACATCAGCAGCACATTGGCATATTCGCCGAGCCAGTAGAGCGCGAAGCTCATCGACGAATATTCGGTCTGATAGCCGGCGACGAGCTCGGACTCGGCCTCGGTGAGATCGAACGGCGCGCGCGCAGTTTCCGCCAGCGACGAGATCAGGAACACCACTGACATCGGGAAGAGCAGTGGATTGAACCCGAAGCCATTGATGAAGCCGAAGATGTGGCCGCGCTGGGCCTCGACAATACCCGACAGGTTGAACGTGCCCGCCCACAGCAGAACCGCGATCAGCACGAAGCCGATCGAGACTTCGTAGCTCACCATCTGCGCTGCAGCGCGGATCGCCGAATAGAATGGATATTTCGAGTTGGACGACCAGCCGGCGAGAATGATGCCGTACACGCCCAGCGACGAGGCCGCGAGGATGTAGAGCAGGCCGACATTGATGTTCGACAGCACCACGCCCGCCTGGAACGGGATCACCGCCCAGACGATCAACGCGACCGTGAAGGTGATGATCGGCGCGATCAGGAACAGCACTTTGTTGGCGCCCGAAGGGATGATGGTTTCCTGCAGGAAGACCTTGAGACCGTCCGCGAACGACTGGAGCAGTCCCAGCGGCCCGACGACGTTCGGACCACGGCGCAGCGCCATCGCCGCCCAGATCTTTCGATCGGCATAGATGATCATCGCGACGGCGAGCATCAGCGGCAGCGCGATAACGAGAATGCCGACGATCGTGGCGACGAACCATGCCCAGCCATAAGGCAGGCCGACCCATTGGAAGAAAGCGGTCATTCCGCGGCCTCCGCGAAATCTTCACCGTGGACCAATTCGGCCGAGCAGCGCTGCATCGTCAGGCTGGCGCGGCAGATGGCGTTGGTGAGATAGAAATCCTGGATTGGATAGCTGACCGGACCGCTCGTCCGCGAGAAAAGTTGCGGCGGCGCCCAGGAATAGCGGACCAGCCCCTCCTGCCCCAGTTCGGGCACGTCCGCTGCCATTGCAGCGCGGAGCTGATCGTAGCTGTCGAACGGGAGCGGCTTGCCGAGCTTGTCCGAAAGCGCGCGCAGGATCGTCCAGTCCTCACGCGCATCGCCTGGAGCGAACACAGCGCGTTCGGCAAACTGCACGCGGCCCTCGAGGTTCACATAAGTGCCCGGCTTCTCGGCATAGGTGGCCGAGGGCAGGATCACATCGGCGTGATGCGCGCCCTTGTCGCCATGATGGCCGATATAGACCTTGAAGCTCGCCTCGAACGCCGAGAAATCGACTTCATCGGCGCCGAGGAAGAAAGTCAGCTTGGGCGCGGCCGCAGCCACATCAGCAATGCCGCCTTTCTGCGCGAAGCCGAGCATCAGCCCGCCCATCCGCGAGGCGGCGGTGTGGACGACGTTGAAGCCATTCCAACCATCCCGCATGAAGCTGCTCGCCACCGCCAGCGACGGACCGTGGCCGTCCTTGAGCGCGCCGGGCCCGAGGATCAGCACCGGCTTGCTGGCGGCTTCGATGACTTCCGAGACTTCGGAGGGCATCTTGCCGAGCAGGCCGAGATCGTTGCCGAGCCACTCGACCTTATAGGTCAGGTCGGTCTCGGGCCCGATCGCATAGACCTTGGCGCCCTTCTTGATCGCTTTGCGGATGCGGGTGTTGATTAGGGGCGCTTCCCAGCGGAGATTGGTGCCAACGAGCAGAATCGCGTCGGAATTTTCGATTTCGGCGATCGTGGTGTTGAACGCCACCGAACCGAGGTTCGTCACGTCATAGGCCATGCCGGTCTGGCGGCCTTCGAGCAGATCCGAGCCGAGCGAATTGACCAGCTTCTTGGCAGCGAACATCGTCTCGCAATCGAGCATGTCGCCGGCGATCGCCGCGACGCTGGAGCCGGCATTGACCGCGACGATCGCGTCGAATGCTTCGTCCCAAGTCGCTTCGACCAGCTTGCCGTCGCGCCGCACGAACGGCTTGTCGAGGCGGCGGCGGACGAGGCCATCGACGTGATAGCGCGTCTTGTCGTGCGCCCATTCCTCGTTGACGTCTTCGTTGATCCGCGGGAGCACGCGCATCACCTGGCGTCCGCGGCTGTCCAAGCGGATATTGGTGCCGACTGCGTCCATCACGTCGATCGAAAGATTGCGGCGCAGCTCCCAAGGGCGATATTCGAACGCCACCGGCTTGTGCGTCAGCGCGCCGACCGGGCAGAGATCGACCGTATTGCCCGAAAGCTCGCTCTTGAAGGCGTGCTCCAGATACGTCGTGATCTGCATATCCTCGCCGCGATAAAGCGCGCCGATTTCCTCCACGCCCGCAACTTCCTCCGCGAAACGGACGCAGCGCGTGCACTGGATGCAGCGGGTCATGATCGTCTTGATGATCGGACCCATATACTTTTCGGTCACCGCACGCTTGTTCTCGGTGTAGCGCGAGTGGCCCTTGCCGTACGCAATCGACTGATCCTGCAAGTCGCACTCGCCGCCCTGATCGCAGATCGGGCAATCAAGCGGATGATTGATCAGCAGGAATTCCATCACGCCTTCCCGCGCGGCCTTGACCATCTGGCTGTCGGTGCGGACTTCCTGATTGTCGGCAGCGGGCAGCGCGCAGCTGGCCTGCGGCTTGGGCGGCCCCGGCTTCACTTCGACCAGGCACATGCGGCAATTGCCGGCGATGCTCAGGCGCTCGTGATAGCAGAAACGCGGAATCTCCTTGCCCGCGGCCTCGCAGGCCTGAAGCACGGTCGCCCCGGCGGGGACCTCTACTTCGATTCCGTCTACGGTCAGCTTGGGCATTATTCGGCTGCCTCTTGCATCGGCTCTGCGCCGGTGCCGTTACGTTGGTTGATCCGGCGTTCCATCTCGGGGCGGAAATGCTTGATCAGGCCCTGGATCGGCCATGCCGCCGCATCGCCCAGCGCGCAGATGGTGTGGCCCTCGACCTGCTTGGTCACCTGATAGAGCGTGTCGATCTCGGATATGTCGGCGTCGCCGGTGCGCATCCGCTCCATCACACGCCACATCCAGCCGGTGCCTTCGCGGCACGGCGTGCACTGGCCGCAGGACTCGTGCTTGTAGAAGTATGACAGCCGCGAGATCGCGCGGACGATGTCGGTGGACTTGTCCATGACGATGACGGCCGCGGTGCCGAGACCCGAGCCGAGCTCGCGAAGCCCGTCGAAGTCCATCGGCGCGTCCATGATCTGCGCTGCCGGCACGAGCGGGACCGAGGAACCGCCGGGGATGACTGCAAGCAGATTGTCCCAGCCGCCGCGGATGCCGCCGCAATGCTTGTCGATCAGTTCGCGGAAGGGGATGCTCATCGCTTCCTCGACCACGACCGGCTTGTTCACATGGCCGCTGATCTGGAAGAGCTTGGTGCCCTTGTTGTTCTCGCGCCCGAAGCTCGAGAACCATTCGGGGCCGCGGCGCAGGATCGTCGGGACGACTGCGATCGATTCGACGTTGTTGACCGTGGTCGGGCAGCCATAAAGCCCGGCGCCCGCCGGGAATGGCGGCTTGAGCCGCGGCTGGCCCTTCTTGCCCTCAAGGCTTTCGAGCATCGCGGTCTCTTCGCCGCAAATGTATGCGCCGGCGCCGCGATGAACGAAGACGTCGAAATCATAGCCCGACTTGCTGGCGTTCTTGCCGATCAGGCCGGCGTCATACGCTTCCTGGACGGCCGCGAAGAGCGTCTCGGCCTCGCGGATATATTCGCCGCGGATGTAGATGTACGCGGCGCGCGCGCGCATCGCGAAGCCGGCGATCAGCGCGCCTTCGATCAGCTTATGCGGATCGTGGCGGATGATCTCGCGGTCCTTGCACGAACCCGGCTCGGATTCGTCGGCGTTGATCACCAGAAAGTTCGGGCGATCGGGACGCGGCTCCTTGGGCATGAAGCTCCACTTCATGCCGGTGGGGAATCCTGCCCCGCCACGCCCGCGCAGCCCCGATGCCTTGATACGATCGATGATCGCATCCTGGCCAATCGTCATCAGATCCTTGGTCGCATCCCAATCGCCGCGGCCTTGCGCAGCCGCGAGGTTCCACGGCTGGAAGCCGTAGACGTTGGTGAAGATGCGGTCCTTGTCAGCCAGCATTATCGGGGGCCCTTGCCCTTCATGAACATCACATAGACCAGGATCGCGATGCCGATGATGATCAGCGGGCCGAGCAGCGCGAAGGTAAGGCGCAGCACCCAGCCGAGCACCACGATGGCGCCGATGATCGCCAGGATCGTGACGATCAGATTCTTGTTCGATCCGTTCATGCCCATTCCCCCCGATAATCGTGGTTCTCGCCGACCATTGCGGTCAGGTTGGTCGTGCCGCCATACGCCTCGACGGTGTGGCGGCCCGGCTCCTGGGTGCCGGTTTTCGGCTGCTCGCCCCGCGCGAGCGCATCGAGGATCGCGACCGTGCGGTCGAAATCCAGATCCTCGTAATTGTCGTCGTTGACCTGCACCATCGGCGCCGAGGCGCAATTGCCCAGGCACTCGACTTCGGTGAGCGTGAACATGCCGTCCGCAGTGGTGCCCCCCTTGTGGAGCCCGCGCGACTTGCACGCAGCCATCACATCATCCGATCCGCGCAGCATGCACGGCGTCGTCCCGCAGATCTGCACGTGATAGCGGCCGACCGGCGCCAGATTGAACATCGTGTAGAAGGTCGCGACCTCGAACACGCGGATATAGGGTAGTTCGAGCTGGCGCGCGACGAACTCGATCACCGGCACGGGCAGCCAACCCTGCGTGTTCGTCTCCCCGCCGACCTGGCGCTGTGCGAGATCGAGGAACGGGATCGTGCAGCTCTGCTGCCGGCCCGCGGGATAGCGGCCCATGATCTCGTTGGCCTTGCGGACATTCTCGTCCGACCATTTGAAGCCATTCCAGCGCGCGCGGGTCTCGGCCTCGTCGGGGATTTGGGGTGCGTCAGCCATTCGTCAAATCTTCCTGTTCCGACGAAACTTGCGCCAGACCTTGTCGCCCCAAATCAAATCGTAGCCAACAAATAGGGTTATGGTGCTCACCGCGATCATGAGAAAACTCGTTTCGGCCTCGGAAGACACTTCGAAGTACCTCATCCAAGCTACGACAATCATGCAGCCTAAGACCGCACCTGGCATTAGAAGCCTGTAGAGATTGGAGGGAAAACCCAGCCCCTCTTCCATCTCACGAACGAAAATGGAAAACTGCGCGAACGGACTCCTCACCGGTCGCACTCCCCGAACACGATATCCATCGCGCCTAGAATGGCGGTCGTGTCGGCAAGCATGTGCCCGCGCGACATGAAGTCCATTGCCTGGAGGTGACTGAACGCGGTCGGCCGTACCTTGCAGCGGTATGGCTTGTTGGTGCCGTCGCTGACCAGATAGACGCCGAACTCGCCCTTGGGGCTTTCGGTGGCGACGTAAACCTCGCCCGCGGGGACGTGATAGCCTTCGGTGAAGAGCTTGAAGTGGTGGATCAGCGCTTCCATCGACTGCTTCATCTCACCGCGCCTGGGCGGCGCGATCTTGCGGTCTAGCGTCAGCGTCGGGCCTTCCGGCATTTCGTTGATGCACTGCTTCATGATCCGCGCCGACTGGCGGACCTCTTCGACGCGGACCATGAAGCGATCGTAGCAATCGCCGCGAGTGCCGACCGGAATGTCGAACTCTATCCGATCATAGACGTCATAGGGCTGCGACTTGCGGATATCCCAGGGGATGCCCGCGGCGCGGATCATCGGACCGGAAAAGCCCCATTTGATCGCGTCGTCGCGGCTGACCACGGCGATATCCACGTTGCGCTGCTTGAAGATGCGGTTCTCGGCGACGAGGCTGATCGCATCCTCGAACAGGCGCGGCAGGCGCGTGTCGAGCCATTCGGCGATGTCAGTGAGCAGCTTGAGCGGCACGTCCTGACGGACGCCGCCGACGCGGAAATAATTGGCGTGCATACGGGCGCCTGATGCGCGCTCATAGAAGTTCATGCAGTCTTCGCGCAGCTCGAACAGCCACAGGTTGGGCGTCATCGCACCGACGTCCATGACGTGGCTGCCGAGGTTGAGCATGTGGTTCTTGATGCGCGTCAGCTCGGCGAAGAAGACGCGGAGATATTGCGCGCGGAGCGGCACTTCCAAGTCGAGCAATTTCTCAACCGCGAGCACGTAGCTGTGCTCCATCGCCATCGGCGAGCAATAATCGAAGCGATCGAAATATGGCAGCGCCTGGGTATAGGTCTTGTACTCGATCAGTTTCTCGGTGCCGCGATGGAGCAGCCCGACATGCGGATCGACGCGCTCGACGATCTCGCCGTCAAGTTCCATGACCAGGCGCAGCACGCCGTGCGCGGCCGGGTGCTGCGGGCCAAAGTTGATCGTGTAGTTCTGGATTTCGGTGTCGCCCGTGGCCGGGTCGACGCCTTTTTCCAGGATCTGGTCGACGGTATCGCTCATTGGTTCTGGCCCTTGCCCTTGCTGGGCACGACATCGGGATCTGCGGGCTTGGGGGTGCCCTTGGTCGCGGACTCGATCGAAGGCTCGCCGCCCTCGGTCTTGCCGGGACCATCGACGGTCTTCGGCGTCTTGGCGCGGGGCTTGGCGGGCTTCGCGGCAGGCGCATCGGCCTTGACGATCTCTTCGGCCTTGAGCGGCGACGGCGCGCCCTTGGCTTCGGGCTGCGCGGCGGGCTTGCCTGCCGGCGACGGCGTGGTCTTGCCCTGCGGCGTATCCCCCGGCCCCGGCCCGGTCGCCTTCTCGTCGCCCGGCAGCACGTAAGCGGCGCCTTCCCACGGGCTCAGGAAGTCGAAATTGCGGAAATCCTGCGCCAGGTTAACCGGCTCATAGACCACGCGCTTGGCCTCTTCCGAGTAACGCAGCTCGACATAGCCCGTCATCGGGAAGTCCTTGCGCAGCGGATGCCCCTGGAAGCCGTAATCGGTGAGGATGCGGCGCAGATCGGTATTCCCGTCGAACAGCACGCCATACATGTCGTACACTTCGCGCTCGAGCCAGCCGGCAACCGGCCAGATATGCGTGACCGAAGGCACCGCCTGGACTTCGTCGGTCGTCACATGGACGCGGACGCGATGATTCTTGGTCAGCGAGAGTAGGCAATAGACCACCTCGAAGCGCTCGGCACGCTCGGGATAATCGACGCCGGCGATTTCCATCAGCTGCTGATATTCAAATTCGACGCGAAGGCGATCGAGCGTTGCGATCAGATTGTCGCGGCTCACGTTAAACGCGACTTCGACGCCCGGGCGACGCGAAACGTCGTCGGTGAGCAACGACTCCCAGACCGAATCGTCGCGGTCGATCATGCGGGGTGCAGCGCTCCTCACCGTTCGAGCGTCCCGCTGCGGCGGATTTTCCGCTGGAGCTGCATCACCCCGTAAAGCAACGCCTCGGCAGTGGGCGGGCAGCCTGGCACGTAGATATCGACGGGCACGATGCGGTCGCAGCCGCGGACGACAGAATAGCTATAATGATAATAGCCGCCGCCATTCGCGCAGGACCCCATCGAAATCACGTATTTCGGCTCGGACATCTGATCGTAGACCCGGCGCAGCGCCGGGGCCATCTTGTTGCACAGCGTGCCGGCGACGATCATCACGTCGGACTGGCGTGGGGACGCGCGCGGGGCGGCGCCGAAGCGCTCCATGTCGTAACGCGGCATGTTGACGTGGATCATCTCGACCGCGCAGCAGGCGAGCCCGAAAGTCATCCACCACAGCGAGCCGGTGCGCGCCCATTGGAACAGCTCTTCGGTCGACGTGACAAGGAAGCCCTTGTCGCCAATCTCGGCATTGATGTCGTTGAGGAAGCCGACATCGGGAAGCGTTCCCGGTGCAGGTCCGCCGATCAGGCCGTTGCCTGGAAGCGGCGACGACGATTGCGCGCTGAGTTCTACTCCCACTCGAGCGCTCCTTTCTTCCATGCGTAAACAAGGCCGAGCGCGAGCTCGGCGATAAAGACCATCATCGAGGTCCAGGCGACCCAGCCGAGATCGAACACCGAGACCGCCCAGGGAAACAGGAAGGCGGCTTCGAGATCGAAGATGATGAACAGGATCGCGACCAGATAGAAGCGAACGTCGAACTGGCTGCGCGAATCCTCGAACGCGGGGAAACCGCATTCATATTCGCTGAGCTTCGCCTCGCTCGGCTTGTGGGCGCCGGTGAGGCGGCCGACGAGCATCGGCAGGAACACGAACGCGCTGGAGAGCGCGAGTGCTACGCCGAGGAACAGCAGGATCGGCAGATATTCGGATAGGTCGACCAAAGTGCCTTCTCGCGGATGCGGAATCTTGCGGCGGCTTTAGGACTATGGGGAGTGTGCGGCAAGGGCTGGAGGGTGTGAGAATCACTCGCAATAGTGCTCGATTAGCTGCCCCTCGCAGCCATGGCAGGATTGACATCGTGCCACCTCCCAAGGGATGCCTATGCCGGACACTTCGGGGGGAGAAATCGAATGAAGCGCACTTTGCCTTTGATCGCGGCAGTCGTCAGCTTGTGGGCGCTGCCAGCGCAGGCGCAGATGGTGAAAGCGCAGGAGCCGGAGAGCCTAGTCCGTGCCATGCAGGGGGCCGGCTATGCCGCCAAGCTGGAGAGCGACAAGACCGGCGACCCGATGATCTCGAGCGGCTCCGGCGGCTCGCAATTCAAGGTGCTGTTTTATAACTGCACCAACCACAAGAACTGCGCGACAGTGCAGTTCCATGCCGGCTATCATGTCGAGCCGCTGGTGAGCCTGACGCGGATCAACGAGTGGAACCGCGGCCAGCGATTCGGGCGCGCGCACCTCGATGGCGAGAACGATCCGATTCTGCAGATGGACCTGGATCTAGACGATGGCGGTCTCTCGACGGCCCTGTTTATCGACAATATCGAGTTCTGGACGACGGTGCTCGGCAAGTTCGAAACGCATATCGGCTACCGCAAATAACGTCGCCGCGGGCGGAGATCACCTCAGCGCGTTGCCGACCAGCTTGTGCAGTTTCGAGTGGAGCACGTCGTTCGCGGCGAGGAACTGGTTGCGCTCACGCGCCATGTCTTGCCCGCGGAAATCGGTGATGAAGCCGCCCGCTTCCTTGATCAGCAGCATGCCCGCCGCCACGTCCCACGGCTTCAGGTCCGACTCCCAAAAGCCATCGAAGCGCCCGGCTGCGACCCATGCCATGTCGAGCGCGGCCGAGCCCAGGCGGCGGATGCCCGCGACTTCGGGTGCGACGGCGCCGAAGATGCGGCTCCACTGCGCGAAATTGCCATGGCCGAGGAACGGGATGCCGGTGGCGATAAGGGCGTCGGCAAGATCGCGGCGCGCCGAGACGCGCAGGCGATCGCTCTGAACCCAGGCGCCGCGGCCCTTTTCGGCCCAGAAGCTCTCATCGGTGAGCGGCTGATAGATATAGCCGTGAGTCACTTCGGGCTTGCCCTGCGAGCCCATCGGGTCCTCGACCGCAACCGAGATGCAGAAATGCGGGATGCCGTGGAGGAAATTGGTGGTCCCATCGAGCGGATCGATGATCCAGCGCGGCTTGGAGGGATCGCCTTCGATCTCGCCGCGCTCTTCGACCAGGAAGCCCCAATCGGGCCGAGCCCGCTGCAATTCGTCGATCAGCGTCTCTTCGGCGCGCTTGTCGGCCATCGAAACGAAGTCCGCCGGCCCCTTGCGGCTGACCTGCAGCTGCGAGACTTCGTTGAAATCGCGCCGCAGCCGCGGCCCCGCCTTGCGGCAGGCCTTTTCGATGACGGTGATGATGCCGGAGTGGGAAACCATCTAACTTCCTAACGCGTCCATTTGCACGGCGCGACACGGGCAAAGCCCGTGCCGTCGGTCGAGCGGTGCTCGCCGGCCGGGCCGGCGGATCGGGCAAATAGCCCGGCTATTTGTCTCGTCCGCTCGGCCTCAGTCCGCGCGCTTCACGTACGTCTGTTCATACACATCGACGACGATGCGAGTTCCCGCGGCGATGTGCGGCGGGACCATGACGCGAACGCCGTTCTCCAGCACTGCGGGCTTGTACGAGGAAGAAGCCGTCTGGCCCTTCACCACCGCGTCGGCCTCGACGATCATCGCTTCGATGGTGTCGGGCAGCTGCACGCTGATGGGATCGTCGTCGTACAATTCCATCACCACGTCCATGCCGTCCTGCAGGAACGCCGCGGCGTCGCCGAGCAGGTCGCGCGGAAGCGTGGTCTGCTCATAGGTGATCTTGTCCATGAAAGTGAGCGTCTCACCGTCGGCGAACAGGAACTGGAAATCCTTGGTGTCGAGGCGGACGCGCTCGACCGATTCCGCCGAGCGGAAGCGAACATTGTTCTTGCGGCCGTCGCGCAGATTCTTGAGCTCGACCTGCATATAGGCCCCGCCCTTGCCCGGCTGGGTGTGCTGGATCTTGACCGCGCGCCAGATGCCGCCTTCATATTCGATGATGTTGCCGGGACGGATGTCCACGCCGCTGATCTTCATGGGATCGAGACCTGTTGTTTCTGAGAAAGAGCGAGCGGGGCTTTAGCGGCGGGGCGCGGTGGGGGCAACTCCCCCCCTTCGGTCAGCCCGGCCCGAACGCCAGCAGCGGATAGGGATTGACGTTGGTCCCCTTCCACCAGCGTTCGCCGGGCTGCATCGTCTTGATCTCGAAATGGAGATGCGGCGCCCCGCCCGCGGCGCTGCCGGTATTGCCGACGGTGGCGATCTGCTGGCCCTGGCGCACGCGCTGGCCCTCGGTCACGCCATAGGTATCTAGATGCGCGTAGTAATGGATCGTCCGGCCGTCCGCGGTGCGGATATAGATCGTGTGCCCGCCATTGGCGCTTTCGAACAGCTTCTCGACCGTGCCCGAAGCGGCGGCCAGCACCGGGGTTCCGAGCGGCGCCATGATGTCGATGGCGTGATGCTCGCGCGCGCCCCCGCCCCTGCTCTGGCCCCAGGTATCGCTGAGCTGGCGTGATTTGACCCCGGCGACCGGCATGGCCAGCGAGGCGGGATCGATCTGCCCGGCGGAACCCGCGAGCGTCGTCGGCGCAGCGGCAAGCTGCTGCTGCACCTGCGCAGGCGGCTCGACGGTGAAGCGCACGAGTGAAGCGAAGGCGGCGAGCAGCAGCAGCCCGAGCGCGGCCGCCCCCCACCCCAATCGCTTCATCCAGATCATCGCCTCACTCCTGGAATATCGCCGGCGTTCCCGGCTTTACCATGAGCGATAGCCGCGCGGCATCCCAATTGGTCAGGCGGATGCAGCCATGGCTTTCGGTCCGCCCGATCGTCTGCGGCTCGGGGGTGCCGTGGATGCCGTAATGCTCCTTGGAAAGATCGAGCCAGATCACGCCGACCGGACCATTCGGACCGGGTGGCAGCATCGCCTTTTCGTCGTCCTTCTTCGCATCCCAGAACAGGTCCGGATTGTAATGGAACTTGGGATTATAGTCCGCGCCGTTGATCTTCCAGGTGCCGATCGGAAGCGGATCGTGCTCGCTGCCCATCGTCGCCGTAAACTGCGCGACAAGCCGGTCACCATTATAGACCTTGAGCGTGCTTTCGGACTTATCGACGATCACCTTGTCGCCGGTGGGCTGATTGGCATCGACGTTGAGGCTGCTCAGCGTCCGGCGCCAATCCTCGCGCAGATCGGCCGAATAGTCGCGCGAAGACGGCAATGCGTTCGGGAAGATGAAGACCGCGCCCGCCTTGATCGCGGCACCGCCGGGATTGAGCTCGACCAGCACTTCAGGCGTGGTGTGGAACATCTCGGCGAGCTTTTCGAGCGGGCGGGTATAGGCCAGCGAGCCAAGCTTGGCCTGCTCTGCGGGATCCTTGGGCGTCGGATTGACGTACGGCCCCTCCATGGCGCTGGCATCGACCGCGAGCTTTCTCACCGGGCGCAGCGCGCGATAGGGATAGAGCGCGCCGATCGTCTGCGGATCGAGCTTGCCGGTCGTCTTCAACCCACGCGCGGTCTGGAATCCCTTGAGCGCCGAGGTCAGCGACTGACCTTCGCGGCCGTCGAGGATGCCGGGCGAGAAGCCCAAATGGTCGAGGATTACCTGGGCGTGGAGGACGGTATAGTCGATCGGCGGGCGGGCTTTGGTTCCTTGCTGCCCCGATGCGGCGGGACCGAGCGAGGCACCTGCGAGGCAGGCAGCAATAATGAGCTTTTTCCGCACCGATTCAATCTCCTGACGAACAATGGTTCGGTAGGAGAACGACTTACTTGACCAGTAGGTCCGTGAATGCCTTGACCGCGGCCGCTTCGTCCCCGCCCCACACGGCATTGCTCACCGCCAGGAAGTCCGCGCCCGCGGCGACCAGCGGCGCGGCGTTCTGTGGCGTGATCCCGCCGATGGCGACCGAAGGAATCTCGAACACGGTCGACCACCAGCTGAGGATCGCCGGCTCCGGCTGGTGCCGCGTTTCCTTGGTCGAAGTCGGATAGAACGCCCCGAACGCGACATAGTCGGCGCCGGCCTCGCCCGCTTCCATCGCCAGATGACGGCTGTCATGACAGGTCACGCCGATCTGCGCTGCGGGGCCGAGCACAGCCCGCGCGTCGCGAGGATCGCCATCGCCCTGCCCCAGATGCACGCCATCTGCGCCCAGGCGCTTCGCCAGTCCGATATCATCGTTGACCAGGAACGCCACGTCGGCATCGGCACAGACGCGCTGGAGCGGCTCGCCAAGCCGCGCGGCCTCATGCTGATCCACGCCTTTTACGCGCAACTGAAACGCCGCAACGGGGCCCGCATCGAATGCGCGCTTGAGGCGATCCGCGAACCCGCCGGTCACGTCGAGCGGCGAGATCAGGTAAAGCTGGCACGGGGGCCGGCGATGATCCCGGACGAACTGATCCGCAAAGCCCGCCAGTGCGTTCTTGCCGAAAATCTCGTCTTCAGGCTCAGAAATCTCGGGAACGTCCATGCCCAACTCCGCTATTCGCATCGGCTGCTCCGGCTGGAACTATCGCCACTGGCGCGGGGCATTCTACCCCGAGAAGCTGCCGGTCAAGCGCTGGTTCGATTTCTATGCCGAGCAGTTCGACACCGTCGAGATCAACAACAGCTTCTATCGCCTGCCCAAATGCGCGACGTTCGAGA
Source organism: Sphingomonas sp. AC522 (assembly GCF_979258125.1). Taxonomy (NCBI): domain Bacteria; kingdom Pseudomonadati; phylum Pseudomonadota; class Alphaproteobacteria; order Sphingomonadales; family Sphingomonadaceae; genus Sphingomonas; species Sphingomonas sp. AC522. Next base: position 2,264,040 of record NZ_OZ409836.1, on the reverse strand, counting down.
AGTGGCGCGACCAGGCGCCGCCGGACTTCTGCTACGCGGTCAAGGCCAATCGCTTCCTCACCCAGGCCAAGAAGCTACTCAATTGCGAGGAGCCGATCGCGCGGCAAATGGGCGAGTTTCGCTGCATGGGTGATCGGCTCGGGCCAATCCTCTACCAGCTTCCGCCGGTAATGAAGCTGAACCTGGAGCGGCTGGAGAGCTTCCTCGAGCTGATCCCCAAGGACGTAACCAACGTCTTCGAGTTCAGGGAGAAGAGTTGGTATGTCGACGAGACCTTCGCTTTGCTGGAGCGCTACGGCGCGAGCTTTTGCGCGCACGACATGCTGGGGCTGGAGAGCCCGCGGGTGGCTGTAGGGCCTGTCGCCTATCTTCGCTTCCACGGCGGACAGGGGAAATATTGGGGTCGCTATGCCGAGCCGGCGCTGCTGGAGGCTGCGGACTGGATGTTGGAGCAGGCGCGCGGCGGGCGAAGCGTGTGGGCCTATTTCAACAACGATATCGGCGGCGCAGCGATCGAGGATGCGCTGACGCTGAAGGCAATGGTCCGGCAGGTGATGCGCTAATCGGATACTGAAGTGCACACTTGACTATCCGGATGAACTAGATAGTGAAGCACACACTTCACCAATGGAGTTTCACCATGCCGGGTACTGTCCACAGCCACTTTACCGTCGAACGTAACTATCCTCACCCGACCGAACGCGTTTTCGCCGCGCTCGCCGATCCACTCAAGCGGCGGCGCTGGTTTGCCGAGGGCGATCAGCACGATATCGAATTGTTCGAATCCGATCTGCGTCCCGGCGGCGTGGATCGTCTGCGCTATCGTTTCCGCGCTGACAGTCCTTTCCCGGGTCTGGTGATCGCCAATGAGGGCCGGTTCGAGGATGTCGTGCCCGGCCAGCGTATCGTTACTTCGGGCGCGATGAGCTTCGAGGGACGGCGCATCTCGGTCTCTGTGGTGACCATCGAACTGAGCAGTGCCGGTGACGGCACCGATCTGGTCTGCACTTTCCAGGGCGTTTTCTTCGAAGGTGCCGACGGGCCCGACATCCGCCGCATGGGCTGGGAGACCATGTTCGATGCGCTCGGCGACGAGCTCGGCGCATGATCACGCCAACTGCGGCGCCAGCCGTCGGTCCGCTGTTCCATGCGCTTGGCGATCCGAGCCGCCGCGCGATCGTGGAGAGGCTGGCCAGTGGCCCTGCCTCGGCCTCGCGTCTTGCCGGCCCGCTCGGCATCACCGTGACGGCGGTCGGCCAGCATTTGCGTGTGCTGGAAGCAAGCGGGCTGGTGCGCACGGAAAAGGCCGGTCGCATCCGCACTTGCCGGATCGAGCCCAATGGCCTTGCCGCAGTCGAGCAATGGGTCGGCTATTGCCGCCGCCTGTGGGAAAGCCGCTTCGATAGGCTCGGCGACTTGCTCGATGAGGAAATCTAGGCCGGGCGATCAGGCCCGGCTGACGAAGCTCGCGCCCGGCAGCGGTCGCGTTTCTGCGCTCAGTTCGAAGCCGGCGATGAGCGGGCGGCCCTGGCGGATCGCTTCCTTCACCGAAGGCAGCGCCAGCGATGCCGCATGGCTTTCCTTCTTGTCCCAGATCTCGGTGATCCAGATCGCGTCGGCATCCTTGGCGTCCTCGGCGATCAGGTAGGCGAGGCACCCCGGCATTGCCGAAGTGCCCGAGCCCAGGATCGCCACCAGCTCGGCGCGCTTGCCGGGCTGCGCCTTCATCTTGCCGATCATGCCGAAGGGCGGATCCTGTTCTTCCACATTCAGTCCCTTCGCAAATGCGGGGCCGCCCAGCATTGCGAGCGCGAGGCCCGCGAGCACCGGGCGGCGGCCGGTCACGCTGCCGACTTCTCGGTCGATGCCGTGTATATCTCGCCGATCGCCTCCCCGAGCGACCGGTCGAACTCGGCATCGCTCATGCCGTGGCGAAGATCCTCGAGCAGCGCGCGACTGAAGCTGGCGATCATGCCGCGGTTCCTGGCGAGCTCGGCGCATGCCTCGGGTCGCTTGAAGCCGCCCGAAAGCGCAACGACGCGGAGCACGCGCGGGTGATCGACCAGCGGATCGTACAGTCCCGACTGTGCCGGGATCGACAGCTTGAGCATCACCTTGTCGTCGCCCGGCATCGCATCGAGCGCCTTCAGGGTCTCTTCGAGCAGGATCTGGTCGCACTCGGCGCGCTCGGTGCTCTTGATGTTGATTTCGGGCTCGAGCATCGGCATCAGCCCGGCGGCGAGCACCTGGCGGCCGATTTCGAACTGCTGCGCGACGATCGCGGCGATGCCTTCGCGGTTGGCGAGGTTGATCACCGAACGCTCCTTGGTGCCGAACACCCCCAGCGCCTTGGCGCGGGCCAGCAGCGCATCGAGGCCCGGCATCGGCTTCATCATCTGGACGCCGTTGGCTTCTTCCTCCAGCCCCTTGTCGATCTTGAGGAAGGGCACCACGCCCTTGTCGATCAACGCCTGCGGCGTCGGCTTGCCACCGACCTGGCCGTCCATGGTCCGCTCGAACAGGATCGCGCCGATCACCTTGTCACCATTGAACGAAGGCGAGCCGATGATGCGGCTGCGCATGTCGTGGATCAGGCCGAACATCTCTTCGTCGTTCGTCCAGGCGCCAGCTTCGACGCCATAGCCCGCGAGCGCCTTGGGCGTGGAGCCGCCGCTCTGATCGAGCGCGGCGATGAAGCCTTTGCCCTGAGCGATCTTGGCGGTCATGTCGGCGGTGTTCATGCAAGCCCCCTGTGCGTGTCTCGCGCCCGGCTTGAACGCCGATTCGCTTTGTCTGCAGGCGCTATTGCAGCAGGGGGCGGGCCTGAGAAGGCTGACAACGCTGGTCAGCGTGCGAGCGCAGCGACTCCGGGCAATTCCTTGCCTTCCATCCACTCCAGGAACGCGCCTCCTGCCGTGGAAATGAAGGTCATGTCATCGGCCACGCCCGCCTGATTAAGCGCGGCGACAGTGTCCCCGCCCCCGGCCACCGATACCAGCGAGCCCTCCTTGGTGAGCGCCGCGACCGTGAAAGCGAGGCTCATCGTGGCGGTGTCGAAGGGCGGCGTCTCGAATGCGCCGAGCGGGCCGTTCCAGACCAGCGTGCGGCAATTTTTGAGCACGTCTGCCAGCGCCTCGGTCGCGGCGGGGCCGATGTCGAGGATCATTTCGTCGGCGGCGACTTCGTGGACGTTGCAGGTGCGGAGACTCGGCGGATTGGCGGCGAATTCCTTCGCGACGACCACGTCATAAGGCAGATGCACGGTGCAATTCGCGCGCTCTGCGGCGTCGAGGATATCCTCGGCGGTGCCGGTGAGGTCATGCTCGCACAGGGATTTGCCGACATTCACGCCACGCGCGGCGAGGAAAGTGTTGGCCATGCCGCCACCGATGATCAGGTGGCCGACCTGCGCGACGAGATGCTTGAGCACGTCGAGCTTGGTCGAGACCTTGGCGCCGCCGACGACCGCGGCCACCGGATGCTCGGGAGTGCCCAGCGCCTTGTCGAGTGCGTCGAGCTCGGCTTCCATCTGGCGGCCGGCGAAGGCGGGGAGCTTGTGCGCGAGGCCCTCGGTCGAGGCATGCGCGCGGTGCGCGGCGGAGAAGGCGTCGTTGACATAGAAGTCGCCCAGCGCGGCGAGCCGATCGACAGTCTCGGGCGCATTCTTCTCTTCGCCCGGATCGAAGCGGGTGTTTTCGAGGATGCCGATCTCGCCGGGCTGCATCTTGGCAATGGTCTCGGCGGCGTAGAGATCGTCGATGAAGCGGACTTCGCGGCCGAGGACATGGCCGAGCGGAATCGTCACTAGCGCGAGGCTCAGGTTCGGATCACGCTGGCCCTTTGGGCGGCCGAAATGCGCGAGAATGATTACCTTGGCGCCCTTGTCCGCAAGCTCGGCGACGGTCTGGACCGCGGCGCGCAGGCGGGTGTCGTCGGTAACGACGCCGTCGGCCATGGGCACGTTGACATCCTCGCGGACGAGGACGCGCTTGCCATGCACGTCGCCCATGTCGTCGAGGGTTTTGAAACTGCGGCCCATCAAATATCTCCGTGCTTCAAACGAGGGCCAGCCCCCAACACTCCCGTCACCCTGAACTTGTTTCAGGGTCCATCCGTCCACGGGCAACGACGTTGCTGGTGGCACGATGGATGCTGAAACGAGTTCAGCATGACGGAAGATTATGGGCCGGTGAAGCTCAGCCCAGCTTCGCCATCGCAGTAGCGGTGTCGATCATCCGGTTCGAGAAGCCCCATTCATTGTCGTACCAGCTCACCACGCGGACGAGCTTGCCTTCGATCACTGCCGTCTCAAGGCTGTCGATCGTTGACGAAGCCGGCGTATGGACGATGTCGATCGAAACCAGCGGGTCCTCCGAATAGACCAGCACGCCCTTGAGCGGGCCGCTTTCCGCTGCCGCTTTGAGGATCGAATTGATCTCTTCCTTGGTGGTGTCGCGCGAGGGCGTGAAGGTCAGGTCGATCAGCGAGCCATCGGGAACGGGCACGCGAACCGACGAACCGTCGAGCTTGCCCTTCAGCTCGGGCAGCACTTCGCCGACCGCTCGCGCGGCGCCGGTGGTGGTCGGGATCATGTTCATCGCAGCGGCGCGGGCGCGGCGCAGGTCCGGATGGATCTGGTCGAGGATCTTCTGATCGTTGGTATAAGCATGGATCGTGGTCATCAGGCCGCGCTCGATGCCGACGCTGTCGTTGAGCACCTTGGCGACGGGCGCCAGGCAATTGGTGGTGCACGATGCGTTCGAGACGATCGTGTGGCCGGCCTCGAGCTTGTCGTGATTGACGCCGTATACGACGGTCAGGTCCACGCCCTTGGCGGGCGCCGAAATCAGCACCTTCTTCGCGCCGGCATCGATGTGCTTCTGCGCGCTCTCGCGATCGGTGAAGAAGCCAGTGCATTCGAGCACGAGATCCACCTGGTTCTCGGCGTGCGGCAGGTTCGCCGGATCGCGCTCCGCGGTCACCTTGATGCGCTTGCCATCGACGACCAAGTCGTTGCCCTCGGCCGAGACGGTGCCGGGATATTTGCCATGGACGCTATCGCGCGAAAACAGCCAGGCGTTCGACTTGGCATCGGCCAGATCGTTGATCGTCACCAGCTCGAGGCCGCTATCGGGACGCTCGAGGATCGCGCGCGCCACCAGCCGCCCGATACGCCCGAAACCGTTGATCGCAACCTTGGTCATGCCTTGTCTCCGTTCAATCGCTCGATGATACGCGGCGCGATGGCCGCAGCGGTAAGTCCGTAATGTTCGTACAGCCGTAGATAGGGGCCCGAGGCGCCATAGCTATCGACGCCAAAATTGAGCCCGTCGCGCGTATAGCGTTCCCAGCCATGCGTGACGCCGGCCTCGATCGAGACCTTGAGCGCATCGGCGGGAAGCAGATCGGCCTTGTAGGCGGCATCCTGTGCGTCGAAGCGCGACCAGCATGGCATTGAGACGACATCGGCGCCCACGCCCTGGGCTTCGAGTTCGGCCTTCACCGCGACCGCCACTTCCACTTCGGAGCCGGTGGCGAGCAGCACGACCTGGCGCTGTGCCTCCGCCTGCTGGATGCGATAGCCACCCTTCACAGCGCCGCCGCTGCTGAGCTGGGTCAGGTTCTGCCGCGAAAGCGCGAGCAAAGCCGGCCCGTCCTTGCGTGCCAGCGCCGCGCCCCAGGCCTCTGCGGTCTCGACCGCGTCGCAGGGCCGCCAGACTTCGAGGTTCGGGATCAGCCGCAGCGACATGACATGCTCGACCGGCTGGTGGGTCGGCCCATCCTCCCCAAGCCCGATCGAATCATGGGTCATCACGAAGACGACGCGCGCATGCTGGAGCGCCGAGAGGCGGATCGCCGGGCGGGCATAATCGCTGAACACCAGGAAGGTGCCGCCATAAGGGATCACACCGCCATGCAGCGCCATGCCGTTCATCGCGGCAGCCATGCCAAACTCGCGGATGCCGTAGCGCATGTAGCGGCCCGCCCGGTTGTCGGCGGTGAAGTCCTCCAGGCCCTTCGTGAGCGTGTTGTTCGACGGCGTCAGATCGGCAGATCCGCCCAGCGTCTCGGGAACCGCGGCGTTGATCACGTCGAGCGCAAGCTGACTCGCAGTGCGCGTCGCGATCTTCTTGGGATCGGCGAGCAGCGCCTGGATGTGCGCGTCGAGCGAGAAGCCCTCGGGCAGATCGCCGTTCATCCGGCGGGTGAATTCCGCGCTATTCGAATCACCTGCGAGCCGCTGCTTCCACGCCGCATGACGTTCGGCGCGACGCTTGCCCGCGGCGAGCCACGTCTCGCGAATGTCCGCCGGGATCACGAAGGGCTCTGAAGTCCAGCCCAGCGTCTCGCGCGCGGCGGCGACTTCGTCCTTGCCGAGCGCTGCGCCATGTACCTTCGAGGTCCCTTGGAAGTTCGGCGCACCCTTGCCGATGATCGTGCGGCAGCGGACCAGCGAGGGGCGATCGTCCGCCAGCGCCGCATCGAACGCCGCCTTGATGCTCACGGGATCGTGCCCGTCGCACTCGACGACATGCCAGCCGGTCGCCACATAGCGCGCCGGGATATCCTCGTTCGATGAGAGCGAGACCGCGCCGTCGATGGTGATCTTGTTGTCGTCCCACAACACGGTCAGCCGCCCGAGCTTCAAATGCCCGGCCAGCCCGATCGCCTCGTGATTGATGCCTTCCATCAGGCAGCCGTCGCCGGAGATCACCCAGGTCCGGTGATCGATCAGCCCGTCACCGAAGCTGGCGTTCAGATGCCGCTCGGCGATCGCCATGCCCACGGCCATAGCAAGCCCCTGCCCCAGCGGGCCGGTGGTCGCCTCGACGCCGGCAAGCTCGAAATTCTCAGGGTGCCCCGCGCACGGGCTGCCCACCTGGCGGAAGGTCTTGATGTCGTCGATCGTCGGACGCGCATAGCCGGTGAGGTGCAGCAGCGAATAAAGCAGCATCGATCCATGCCCCGCGGAGAGCACTAAGCGATCGCGGTCCGGCCATTTCGGATCGGCGGGATCGTAGTTCAGATAATCCTGGAACAGCACCGTCGCGACATCGGCCATTCCCATCGGCATGCCGGGATGCCCCGAATTCGCCGCCTCCACTGCATCCATGCTCAGCGCGCGGATCGCATTGGCGCAATCGGTGAAGGATGCGGTCACTAATTGGACTCCTCGGGGTGCGCGGACGCCTTTGGGGCGGTCGCGCCCGCGCGTCAACCGGCTGGCCGTAACCACTTGCGAACGGGGGTTGAAGCCCAACTAACCAATGCTTAATCCGATTCGCATGGCCGAACCCGCAGACCGCATCGAACAAGCACTGGCCAGGATCGAGGCGGCTGCTGCTGCGAAATCCTATGCTCTGGACCGCGTTCAGCAACGCCACGCCCGGTTGCGCGCGCGGATCGAAGAGGCGGTTGCTTCGCTCGACGGGCTGATCGCGCGCGAGCCGGAGGGCGAGGACGCCTGATGGCCGATATCACCCTGAGCATTGCCGGCCGCAGCTATGCGATCTCCGCACGCGACGGCGAAGAGCCTCATCTTCGGCATCTCGAGACGATCCTGCAAAAGCACGCCGCGACTGCATTGCGGGCTTCGGGCGGGCTCAATGCCGAGCGGACCTTGGTTTATCTGTCGCTGATTCTCGCCGATCTGCTCGACGAGGGCGAGCGCAGTCCTTCCAATGGGGTATCGCCCGTGCTGCTCGATCGTATCGCCGATCGTCTGGAAGCCGTCGCGGCTGTGCTCGAGGAAGGCGCACTCGGCGGATGATCAGGTCGCTTGGGCGCACGTTCGCGCGCTGAGTGGTTGCGGCGTTAACGCCGACACATTACATAGGTCCATGGCGGGCTCTGCCCGGTACGAGCTTTAGCGATTATCCCTGAGGCGATTCATCTTCCTAGGGGGCTGTCCCTGTGCAGATCCTGGTCTGCGGCATATGGTCCCCACCTGACGTTTACGGCGTCAGAGGATATTCAAGCAAACGGCCATGGCGGACCCGCCACCTGATTCCATGAGCCCAAAGAACATCAGCCCAGATAAACCCGCCCTGAGAGCCCAGCTCCGCGCCGCGCGCGACCGTTTCGCGGCGGAATCAAGCGTCGCGATCACTGCCCCGCAAACCTTTGTCGAGCGGCTAACCCCCGGGCTTACCATCGCCAGCTATTTTCCGATCGGCAGCGAAGCCGATCCCGCGCAGCTCGCCGCCGCGGCCGCCGAACGCGGATGCCGGATCGCCCTGCCCTTTGTTATCGATCGCACTGCGCCAATTCGCTTTCTGCTCTGGAAAGATGGCGCGCCATTGACCGACGGCCCCTACAGGCTTCGCCAGCCCGACGCGGCGAGCGAGGAGGCGGCACCCGATATTATCCTGACGCCGCTGCTCGGCTTCGATGCGCGCTTCAACCGGCTGGGCCAGGGCGCCGCGCATTACGACCGCGCATTCGCCCGCTACGAATCGGCGTGGCGCGTCGGGGTTGCCTGGTCGGTGCAGGAATTGCCGGCTATCCCCGCCGATATCTGGGACGTGCCGCTGCACGCGATCATCACCGAGAAGGGCATGTCTTGGCACAACGCATAGAGCCGAGCTGGCGCAAGCCGGTGGGCGCGCTGGCGATCATCGCCTGGATCCTGGTGTGGATCATCCTCATCGCCACCGGCTCGCGTTGGATCGGTGGACTGCACATCCTTCTCCAGCTGCCAATCTATCTGGTCGCCGGTATCGTCTGGATCCTGCCGCTCCGCCCGCTGCTGATATGGATGGAGACAGGACGCTGGCGGGCGTGATAGCCTGACTCTCGACGCGCCTACGTCAGACGGTTCCGGGAGGAAATCATGACCGATCTAGCAGCGCGTATCGTCCAGCCCGGCTGGGCCCAGTTCACCGACGCGGCATTGTTTGCCGCACGCCTCGTCCTCGGCGCGTTTTTGGTCTGGGGAGTGTGGGACAACATCGTCAGCAGCGAGCGAATGGCCGAGTTTGCAGGCTTCCTGCGCGCCAACAACTTTCCAATGCCAGAATTCGCCGCGCCCTTGTCGGTATGGGCACAATTCCTTTGCGGAGTTTCGTTCGTGCTGGGCATCGGGACGCGCTGGGCCGGGCTGCTTTGCGCCGTCAATTTCGCAGTGGCGGTGGCGATGGTGGATGCCAAGCTCGGCATCCGTGGCGCGTTTCCGGCGACGTGCCTGATCCTGTTCGGATTGCTGTTCGCGAGCATTGGCGCGGGGCGCTACGCGCTCGATGCCAGGATCCGTAGATAAGGGAGTTCGCTGGCGCCATCTTCCTGCAAAAGCAGGGGGATGGCGCGAGTGACGGGGCTCGAACCCGCGACCTCCGGCGTGACAGGCCGGCGCTCTAACCAACTGAGCTACACCCGCAGTATCCTTGCGAGGAGGCGGGCACTAGCCGCCGTGTTTTGGGGTGTCAACCGGATTGATCGCGACTTTGTCGCCGTTGTGTTCGCGCCTCGCCGCCATCGCCGACCAGCGTGCCATGTTCGAACAGGAATCCGGCGATGTCGGGCTTTCCAGCTGCCTTGAGCACGGTCTGGATGATGATCAGGAGTGGCACTGCAAGCAGTGCTCCCGGGGTGCCCCAAACCCATCCCCAGAAGCTGAGCGAGATCAGGATCAGCAGCGGGCTGATCGTCAGCCGGTGCCCGACGATCAGCGGCGTCACGACATTGGCTTCGATCAGATGCGATCCGATCATGATTCCTGCGGGCGCCAGTGCCCAGAACAGATCCGGGAAGGTCATCAGCCCACCCATCGCGAGCAGCAAGGCAGCGAAGACTGGCCCGAAATAGGGGATGTAGTTGAGCAGCGTGACGATGCCGCCCCACATCAGCGGCGTCGGCATGCCCATCATCCACAGCGCCGCGGCAACGATCAGGCCCAGGATCAAATTGATCACCGTGATCGTGCCCAAATAGGCCGAAGTGTCGTCAACCACGTCCTGGATCACTCGTGCCGTGGCCATCGCGCCGCCGAAGCTGGAGCGGCTGGTGATCGCGTTGCGGCGCAGCCTGGTCCAGCCCGAGAGGAAGAAGTAGATGACGAGGATCGCGAAGAACATTTCGATCAACGCCGATGGCGCCGAGGTCGCGAACAGATCGAGCAGCGAGCGCGGCGGCGTCGTCGCCATCACTTCTGGCTGCTGGCGCATCGGCTCGTTGGCGAAGTTCATCAGCGTCTTGTTCACGAACGAATCGAGATTCGCGTAGAAATCGAACAGCGGCTTCAAATTGGACTGAATCTGCGGAATCTTGCTGGGCAGATCGCGGACCCATTGCCAGGCCGGGACGATGATCGAAGCCAGGGCGACGTTCGCGGCAACAAGAAACAGCAGCACGCAGGTGAACGCCGCCACGGGTGCCGGCACCCGCTGCCGTTCCAGCCATTCGAGCAGCGGCACCAATGCGATGGCGATGACGATCGCCATGGTGAGCGGCAGGAAGAACACCGAGCCCGCCTGCAGCGCGAAGGGAAGCGCGAGCAAGAAACCGGCGCCCGCGAAAAGCGTGAGCGACGCCATCAGGCGGTCGCGCTTCTGCCCGTCGCCCAGATTTTCGTCGCCATCTTCGAGGATGGGCACGGTCTGCGTCATTGCGGGGACGCCCTGCTCCTGAGGAGGACCGCCGCCGCCGATTGTTTCCGGATTGTCGCTCACAAATCCTCCCTCAGACACACTCTAGCGGCATTTGCAGCGCGTGTAATCCCGGCTAGCCTGCCGAAATGGGCGAAATCCTTTTGGTCATCGACGAAGGCACCACATCCACCCGGGCGATGTTGTTCGCACCCAATGGCAAGTGCCTGGGGCAACATGCTGCCGAGCTGACGCAACACTATCCTGGCCCCGGCCTGGTCGAGCACGACGCCAACGAGATCTGGCGCCGCAGCCTGGAATGCGCATCGGCGATGGTGCAGAGGGCGGGCGGCGCGGATGCGATCGCCGCTATCGGCATCACCAACCAGCGCGAGACCATCGTCTTCTGGGACAAGACCACGGGTGAGCCGCTCGCCCCCGCAATCGTCTGGCAGGACCGCCGAAGTGCGCCACTTTGCCGCAAGCTCAAGGAAGCGGGCGAGGAGCCGGGCGTGCAGGCGCGCACCGGGCTGCTGCTCGATCCTTATTTTTCGGGCACCAAGATCGCTTGGGCAATGGAACATTGGCCCCTGTTGAAGGCAGCGGGGGATCGGCTGGCGATCGGCACGGTCGAAAGCTGGCTGGTGTGGAAGTTGACCGGCGGGCTGCATGTTACCGATGCAACCAACGCCTCTCGCACCTTGCTGATGGGGCTCGGATCGGGCGGCTGGAGTGACGGGCTGGTCGATATGTTCGGCGCACCCCGCGACGCGCTGCCGGAAATCGTCGATTGTGCCGGCCAATACGGGACCACGCCGGTCTTCGGTGGATCGATCCCGATCTGTGGCATGGCCGGCGACCAGCAGGCCGCCACCATCGGGCAGGCCTGCTTCGCCAAGGGCGACACCAAGGCCACCTTCGGCACCGGTGCGTTCGTGCTCACCAATGCCGGTACTACTCCGCCTTCCTCTAAGAACCGCCTGCTCGCCACCGTCCTGTGGCAGCTCGGCGGACGGCGGACCTATGCGATCGAGGGCTCGGTGTTCGTCGCGGGCAGCCTGATCCAGTGGCTGCGCGATTCAGTGAATTTGATCGAGACCGCGCCCGAGACCGAGGCTATCGCGCGCTCGGTGCCGGATAATGGCGGCGTATATCTGGTGCCGGCGCTGAGCGGTCTGGGCGCCCCCTGGTGGGAGCCCGACGCCCGCGCCGCGATTTCGGGCCTCAGCTTCTCCAGCACCCGCGCCCATATCGTCCGCGCCGCATTGGAGGCGATGGCGCACCAGAGCAACGATTTGAAGACCGCCTTCGCCGCCGATGGCGCAGATTGGGCCCGGCTGCGGGTCGATGGCGGCATGGTGACCAACGACTGGCTCGCGCAGGATCTGGCAGACGTGCTCGACCTGCCGGTGGACCGCCCGGACTTCGCGGAGACGACTGCGCTGGGCGCTGCGATGCTGGCGGGCGTGGGCTGCGGGATGTTCCGCGACCTGGAGGACGCCGCAAAGATGCGTGGCCCGGGGCTTACGTTCGAGCCGAGTTTGGATGCCGAAGCGCGCGGGGCACGATTAGCGGGGTGGCGGGCCGCCGTAGCCTCTATCGTCACCCCCGCGAAGGCGGGGGCCCATCTCCCGGACGAGCGCCGAACGTAACGAAAAGATGGGCGGGTATGTCTACATAATCACGAACCGCAAGAACGGTACTCTCTATACCGGAGTCACTGCCGATATTGCTGCGCGCGTCATGCAGCATCGCGAAAGGACGGGCAGCAAGTTCGCTGCGAAGCACGAGGTGATGCGCTTGGTCTATGTCGAACATCATGACGATATCCACAATGCGATCGTCCGCGAGAAACGGATCAAGAAATGGAATCGCGCGTGGAAAATTCGGCTTATTGAAGAGAGCAATCCGAACTGGCGCGACTTGTTCTTCGAACTCAACTGCTGAGCTTGCAGCGCGGGCGCGAGATGGGTCCCCGCCTTCGCGGGGATGACGATAGCACCCACCCTTTTCGTCACCCCCGCGAAGGCGGGGGCCTATCTCCTGGACGCGCGACAATCGGCGCGGTTGTCAGGCGGTCGCCTCCGCCGCAAACATCCCGCGCAGATCGGTCTTCAAGATTTTACCGTTCGCATTCCGCGGCAGCGTGTCCTGCACGAAGCGGATGTGGACCGGAACCTTGAACCCGGCGAGGCGCTCGCGGACCCAGTCCTGCAGCTCCCCCTCGGTCGCCGAGGTGCCGGGAGCCAGGTGGACCACCGCGGCCGGCACTTCCCCCAATTGGCGGTGCGGCACGCCGATCAAGGCTGCGTCCATCACCGCAGGGTGCGCGTAGAGCACGTCCTCGACTTCGCTCGAATAGATGTTCTCGCCGCCTCGGATGATCATGTCCTTGGCGCGGTCGACGATGTAGAGGAAGCCCTCCTCATCGATCCGGGCCAGATCGCCGGTGCGCACCCATCCCTTGACGAAGGTCTCCGCGCTCGCTTCGGGCTTGTTCCAATAGCCCTTCACGACCATCGGCCCGCCCGCCCACAATTCGCCGACCTCGCCTGCCGGCAGTTCGCGCTCGCCTTCCGCGTCCATGATCCGCAGGTCCGCCGTCGCCACTGGGGGCCCCGCGCTGGTCGGGCGGGCGAGATATTCCTCGCCCGAATGCTGCGTCACCGTCGCCGTGGTCTCGGTCATGCCCCAGCCATTGCCCGGCAGTGCGCCGAATTCCTCGAAGATGCGCTTGACCAGTTCGGGCGCAGAGGGCGCGCCGCCATAGGAGATGCTCTCCAGGCTTGAGAGGTCGTATTTGTGGCGCTCGGGGTGCTCGATCAACTGCCAGGCGATTGTCGGCACCCCGCCGGTCGCGTTGACCTTCTCGCGCTGGATGACTTCCATCGCCAGCACCGGATCCCATTTGCGCATGAAGATCATCGTCGATCCGGTGGCGACCACCGTCATCATCGCCGCGCTGCACGCAGTGACGTGGAACAGCGGGATGACCAGCAGCATCACCTTTGATTCGGGCGCCGCGGGCGGGGTTTCGCCCCGGCGCAGCATCGCCCGCCCGGCGACGTAGCCGCTCGACATGATGTTGGTGCAGAAGTTGCGATGCGTGCCCAGCGCGCCCTTCGGGCTGCCCGTCGTGCCGCTGGTGTAGAAGATCGTCGCATCGTCGTCGGGTAGAACTTCGACTTCGGGAAAGCCCACATCCTCCAATTCAGCCCAGTCGTTGCGCGTGCCGATCAGCACTTCGAGCCGGCTCGCCTCGCCCTCCAGCTCCCCGCGCGCCCGGCTCACCACCACGCGCTCCAGCGCCGGAAGCTTGTCATAGCATTCCTTCAGCCGCTCATGCCGCTCGCCATCCACGAACAGGACTTTCGCGCCCGAATCGTTGAGCGCATATTCGAGCTCGCCACCGGTCCACCACGCATTGAGCGGCACCATGATCGCGCCGATGCTGACGCCCGCAAAGAAGATCGCCGGCCATTCGGGCAGGTTGCGCATCGCCAGCGCGATCCGGTCACCCTTCTTGACGCCCATGCCGATCAGCTGGTGCGCGATATGCGATGTGGCGCGGTAATTCGCCTCATAGGTGACGCGCTCGTCCTCGTAGATCGTGAACTCGCGTGGCCCATAAGCGCGCACCATTTGCGCCAGAAGCCGTAGCGTCGGCGGCGCATGCTTCCACACCCGCGTCGGCACGCCGCGGATATCGACCGTTTCCATTTCGAACTTGGCGCCCGGCGCAGTCAGCAACGCCTTGGCCTGGTCGAGCGACATTGCCGGCCAATTGGGGTCCAGCGGCACGATCGGATCGGTGGCCACGCGCAAACTCTCCATGACAATCTTGAATTTTGGGTTTGGCCGGAAAGCCCTACCGTTGGTCACGTTAGTGTTGATTCATGTCGCGCTCAAGGCAATAGGAGAACCAGGCCGCACAACCGAGGCGGCAAACGAGATTCGAACGAGAGGTATGGCATTTCCATGACGAGCGAAGCAGCCGGCGCGCTGGGTTTCGATGGCAAGCGGCTGGCTCGGATCGAGCCCTATCTGAAGGAACGCTATCTCGATTCGGGGCTGCTGCCCAATTGCCAGCTGCTGGTCGCGCGCGACGGCGAGATCGCACATTTCTCGCATCAGGGGCTTGCTCGCGAAGGCGGGTCGCCGATCGACGAAACGTCGCTTTACCGCATCGCATCGATGACCAAGCCGATCACCTCGATCGCCTTCATGATGCTGCTCGAAGAGGGCAAGGTCGCGCTCGACACCCCGGTCCACCGCGTGCTGCCCGAATTCAAGAATGTATCGGTGTTCGCGGGGGGCCGGACTGGCGCGTTCGAAACGCGGCCGACAGACCAGCCGATGCGGATGATCGACTTGCTCCGCCACACCAGCGGGCTGACCTATGGCTTTCAGGAGCGAACCCCGGTCGATGCCGCCTATCGCGGGCTCAAGCTCGAGCGCTGGCATGGCGGGCTGACCCTTGACGAATTCGTCGCCGAGCTCGGCAAATTGCCGCTCGAATTCTCGCCCGGCGATGAATGGAATTATTCGGTATCGACCGATGTGCTCGGCGCCGTGATCCAGCGCGTCTCCGGCCAGAGCCTCGACAGCTTCTTTCGCGAGCGCATCTTCAAGCCGCTCGGCATGGACGACACCTTCTTCCAGGTGCCGGCGGACAAGCTGCATCGGCTCACCGATTGCTATGCGATCGTGCCCGGCAAGGGCCGCGTCATCTATGACAGTGGCGATGCTTCAGCCTGGGCCGGTGCGCCGACGCAACTTTCGGGCGGCGGCGGGCTGGTTTCCACCGCGCTTGATTATCACCGCTTCTGCCGGATGTGCTTGCATGGCGGCGCTCTCGATGGCGAGCGGATCGTCAGCCGCAAGACGCTCGACTTGATGACGCGCAATCATTTGCCCGGTAATTCGGACCTCGCAACCATGTCGCAGTCGCTGTTCAGCGAGACGACCAATGCCGGCACCGGCTTCGGGCTCGGCTTCGCAGTGACCATGGACGTTCCCAAGACGCTGCTGCCGGGCAGCGAAGGCGAATATTATTGGGGCGGGATGTTTTCGACTGCCTTCTTCATCGATCCCGTCGAGCGGCTCCACATGGTGTTCATGACCCAGGTCAGCCCCTCCTCCGCCTTCACGATCCGCCGCGAACTCAAGACGCTGATCTATTCGGCGCTCGCCTAAACTGGAGACCTGCAATGTCCGTCATCACAACCAGCCGTCAGGGCCATGTCCTGATCCTCACGTCGGATAATCCGCCGGTGAACGCGCTTGGCGCCGCGGTGCGCCAGGGCCTTGCCGCGGGCATCGAGGAAGCCAAGAATGACGACAGCATCAAGGCGCTCGTGATCACCTGCGCGGGCAAGACCTTCTTCGCGGGCGCCGACATCACCGAATTCGGCAAGCCGATGCAGGAGCCCTCGCTGCCGGTGCTGGTCGACCAGATCGAAGCGCTCGATAAGCCGGTGATCGCGGCGGTGCACGGCACGGCGCTGGGCGGCGGCTGCGAAGTCGCGCTGGGTTCGCATTATCGAATCGCGGTGCCCTCGGCCAAGTTCGGCCTTCCGGAGGTCAAGCTCGGTATCCTGCCCGGCGCCGGCGGCACCCAGCGCATGCCGCGCGTCGCCGGGGTCGAGTTCGCGCTTGAGCTGGCGGCGAAGGGCGACCCTGTCTCCGCCGCGCAGGCCAAGCAGGCCGGGCTGATCGATCGGCTCGCGGGCGAAGACAGCCTTCTCGCCGACGCCGTCGCCTTCGCGAACGAAGTCGTCGGCAAGCCCATCCCGCGCTCCAGCGAACGCCCGGTGACCGTCGATCCCGTGGTGTTCGATGCCTTTCGCAAGACCAACGCCAAGCGCTTCCGCGGCTTCGAGGCGCCGGCGACGATTGTCGATCTGATCGAGCAAACCGCCGGCAAGCCCTATGCCGAGGGCGTCCAGGCCGAGCGCATGGGCTTCATGAAGCTGATCATGGGCACGCAATCCGCGGCGCTCCGCCACATCTTCTTCGCCGAGCGCAAGGCCGGCAAGATCGACGGCGTCGCCGAAGACATCAAGCTGCGGGATATCAAGCGCGTCGGCGTGATCGGCGCGGGCACGATGGGCGGCGGCATTTCGATGAACTTTCTTTCGGCCGGCATCCCCGTGACGATCGTCGAGATGCAGCAGGAAGCGCTCGACCGCGGCACCGGCGTTATGCGCAAGAATTACGAAGGCTCGGCCGCCAAGGGCCGGATCAAGCCCGAGCAAGTCGATCAGGCGATGGGGCTGCTTAGCCCCACCCTCAACCTCTCCGACCTCGCCGACTGCGACCTGATCATCGAGGCCGTCTATGAAAGCATGGAGGTCAAGAAGGACATTTTCGGCAAGCTCGATGCGATCTGCAAGCCGGGGGCGATCCTCGCTTCGAACACGTCATATCTCGACGTCAACGAGATCGCGGCCAGCACTTCGCGCCCGCAGGACGTGCTCGGCCTCCACTTCTTCTCGCCCGCCAACGTGATGAAGCTCCTAGAAGTCGTGCGCGGCGACAAGACCGCCGATGACGTCCTCGCCACGGCAATGTCGATCGCCAAGAAGATCAAGAAGGTCGCGGTGGTCGCCGGGGTCTGCCACGGTTTCATCGGCAATCGCATGCTGATGCCGCGCCAGGTCGAAGCGATGAAGCTTTTGATGGAAGGCGCCACGCCCGAGCAGATCGACAAGGTCCATGTCGCGTTCGGCATGCCGATGGGTCCGTTCCAGATGAGCGACCTTGCCGGCGTTGATATCGGCTGGCACCGCGATCCCACCCGCATCGAGAATATTCGCGACGCGCTCGCCGCCGAGGAGCGTTGGGGCCAGAAGAAGGGCAAAGGCTTCTACGATTATGACGAGAAGCGGAACCCCTCCCCCTCTCCCCGCGTCGCCGAGATCATCGAGGATTTCCGCCAGAAGACCGGCGCAGTGCAACACGAGGTCACCGATGAGGAGATTGTCGAGCGGACGCTTTATCCGATGGTCAATGAAGGCGCCCTGATTCTCGCTGAGGGCAAGGCCCAGCGCGCGTCCGACATCGATGTGGTGTGGATATACGGATATGGCTGGCCGGTCTATCGCGGCGGCCCGATGTTCTGGGCGGATACCGAGGGCCTCAAGAAGATCGTTGCGGGGCTGGAAAAGCACGGCTTCGACGTCGCGCCATTGCTCCGCGAAAAGGCTGAAAAGGGCGAGAAGTTCAACAAGTGATGCAAATGCGCCGCCTACCCCCCGTCATCCCCCCGAAGGTCGGGACCCAGGGTTACGGGCGGCCCTCTTGGCTCTAGGTCCCCGCGTTTGCGGGGATGACGGGAATTTGAAATGACCCAAGACCTCGAACAATTCCGCCTCGAAACCCGGGCATGGCTCGAGGCCAACTGCCCTCCCACCATGCGCACTCCGATGCGCGGCGAGAAGGATGCCACCTGGGGCGGCCGCAACCCGGAATTCGCGCATCCCGACCAGAAACTCTGGATGGACCGCATGGGCGCACGCGGCTGGACCGTGCCCGATTGGCCCAGCGAATATGGCGGCGGCGGGCTATCCCCCGCAGAGACCAAAATCCTCCGCGAGGAATTGAAGGCGATCAACGCACGCAATCCCCTCAATAGTTTCGGCATCTCGATGCTCGGTCCGGCCCTGCTCAAATATGGCACCGAGGAACAGAAGCTCGAGCATCTCCCCCGGATCGCCCGCGGAGAGATCCGCTGGTGCCAGGGCTATTCCGAGCCCAATGCCGGCTCCGATCTCGCCGGCCTCGCCACTTCCGCCGAGGATGCGGGCGACCATTATATCGTCAACGGACAGAAGGTCTGGACCAGTTATGCCGACAAGGCCGACTGGATCTTCTGCCTCGTTCGCACTTCGAAGGAATCGAAGCAGGGCGGGATCAGCTTCGTGCTGTTCGACATGGCGAGCGAAGGCGTCTCGACCAAGCCGATCCTGCTGATCAGCGGCAACAGCCCGTTCTGCGAGACCTTTTTCGACGATGTGAAGGTCCCCAAGGCCAATCGCATCCATGACGAGAATAAGGGCTGGGACGTCGCCAAATATCTGCTCGGCCATGAGCGCGAGATGATCTCGGGCATGGGCCTTGGCGCGGCGGGCAAGGATCCTCTGATCGAGGCGGCCCGCAAGGGTGTCGATCCGATCCTGCGCGGGCAGATCGCCTTGTTCGACGTTCGCTCACGGGCATTCACGGCAATGTCCGAGCGCTTCATCGACGAGCTCAAAGCGGGCCGCGCGCACCCCGCCCAGCCTTCGATGATGAAATATTACGGCACCGAGCTGAACAAGGCGCGCCACGAACTGCTGATGGCGGCGGGCGGCAGCGACGCGCTGGAATGGGAGAGCGAGGCTTCGGCGGGCGGTGCCGCGCCGCGGGCGTGGCTGCGCACCAAGGCCAATTCGATCGAAGGCGGAACGAGCGAAATCCAGCTCAACATCATCGCCAAGCGGATCCTGGATTTGCCGAGCTGACCACCCGTCACCCCCGCGAAGGCGGGGCCCCGCTTCTTCTTTTCGAAGTGGCGGAAGAAGCGGCATCCCCGCTTTCGCGGGGAAGACGATAAAGGACGTATGATGCCCCTCTACCTAACCGACGAACAGCAGATGCTCCGCGACACCGCGAAGAATTTCATCGCCGAACACGCGCCCGTCAGCCACATGCGCGGCTTGCGCGACGCTAACGACGCGACTGGCTTCAGCCGCGATCTGTGGAAGCAGTTCGCCGAGATGGGCCTGACCGGCATCCTGATCCCGGAGGCCGATAACGGCCTCGGCCTGGGACATGTCGAAGCCGGCGTGGTGCTGGAAGAAATCGGCCGCAACCTCTCCCCTTCCCCCTTCCTCAGCACCGCCGTCGCCGCAGTCGAAGCACTCAAGGGCACGCCCCACGCCGCGCGCTGGTACCCCGGCATCCTTGCAGGCGAGACCGTCGCGGCGCTAGCGATCGACGAGCGCGCCAAGCATGACGGCCGCGTCGAGATGCAGGCGGAGCGCGCCGGCAACGGTTTCCGCCTCACCGGCGCCAAGCGCTTCGTCGCCCACGGCCATGTCGCCGATCTCATACTGGTCGCCGTAAAAACCGAGCGCGGTACCACGCTGTTCGCCGTTCCCAACGACGCGAAAGGTCTCACCGTCACTCCCGAACGCCTCGCCGATTCCAGCCTCGCTGCACACCTCCAGTTCGACGGCGTCGAAGTGGATGCCGATGCGGTGATCGGCGAAGTCGATCAGGGCGCTACTCCCCTCGCCCGCCTCCTCGCCGCGGGCCGCACCGGCGCCTCGGCAGAACTGCTCGGCGTCGGCGGCGGCGCGATGGACATGACCGTTTCCTATCTCAAGGAGCGCAAGCAGTTCGGCCTACTGATCGGAAGCTTCCAGGCGCTCCAGCACCGCGCTGCGCACCTCTATAGTGAAATGGAAGTCGCCCGCGCCGCTGTCCTCAAGGCCCAGCAATTGCTGGACACCGGCCATGACGCCGCGGACGCAGTCTCGGTCGCCAAGGCGATGACGGGCCTCGCTACCACGCTATCGGTGCAGGAGGGCATTCAGATGCACGGCGGCATCGGCATGACCGACGAATATGATATCGGTTTCTACATGAAGCGCGCGCGGGTCCTGGCCGAGCTGTTCGGCGACAGTAATTTTCACGCCAATGCGCTGGCTGAGAGAGCTGGGTATTGACCAGCTATCGTCGCCCCCGCGAAGGCGGGAGCCCATCTCCGGTGCACACAGCGAGCAAAACAGCCATTGCATTTGCTGACATCTGCAAGAGATGGGTCCCCGCCTTCGCGGGGATGACGGAGTAATTATGCCTGAGCCCACCCCCGACGAGCTGGTCGCCCAGCTCACTGCCCTCCTGGATGTCGAGGAGATCGACACCGATCTCTATCGCGGCCCGCGCAACCCGGGCGGCGTCGGGCGCGTGTTTGGCGGCCAGGTTGTGGCACAAGCGCTCCAAGCGGCGCAGCGCTCGATCGGCGACGATAAGGTCGCGCACTCGCTCCATGCCTATTTCATGCGCCCGGGGGATGAAGATCATCCGATCGTCTGCCGCGTGGTGCGCGATTTCGAAGGCCGCAGCTTCGCCAATCGTCGCGTCATCGCGATGCAGAGGGGCCAGCCGATCCTCAACATGATCGCCAGCTTCCAATTGCCGGCAGAAGGCTTGCACCATCAGGAAGCGATGCCCGATGTACCGCCGCCCGAGGCGTTGCGGTCCGAGCGCGAACTGCGCGACGAAATCCAGGATCAGGTGCCGGAGAAATTCCGGCGCTTCTTCCTGCGCGCGCGGCCAATCGAAATCCGCCCGGTGAGCCCGCGCAACTGGTTCCGGCCCGAGCCGATCGAGCCAGCTGTCCAGCATAGCTGGTTCCGCGTCGTCGCGCCGCTGCCGGACGATCCCGCGCTCCACCGCGCGATGCTCACCTACGCCACCGACATGACCCTGCTGGGCACCTGCATGCTCCCCCACGGCGTTTCATGGATGAAAGGCGGCGTGCAGACCGCAAGCCTCGACCACGCAGTATGGCTCCACGAGCCGTTCCGCTTCGACGAGTGGCTGCTCTATTCGACCGACAGCCCCTGGTCCGGCCACTCGCGCGGCTTCAATCGCGGCAGCATCTATTCGCAGGACGGCCGGCTGGTGGCGAGCGTTGCGCAGGAAGGGCTGATCCGCGTCAAGGATTGAGCGGGGCTACATCGCCGATCCAGCGCCGCCCGCGGCCGGCGGTCCGGCGCCATATTGCGCCGCCACGGTCTTCACGGTGGAAAAGCTGCTGTCGACAAGTACCGATACGGATTTTGCTTCTTCCTCCAGCTTCTGAATCGCACGGACATGATCTGAGAAGGGCGAGACATCTACTTCGAAGATCGTCGCCAGCATGCCGGCGATAACCGCCGGCCCCACTTCATCGTCGCTTTTCAGCCTGCGCAGTGCGCTCTGAATCTGGCCGCTGCGCTGCCAAGCGTGGATATGGGTGATGTAAGCGCTGCGGAAATCGTTCGGCGTCGCATTTAGATCGATCTGGCCCATGCGATCGGCCACCGCATTGCTGCCACCTCCCGCCCGGGCGGCCCGCTCGTCCTCCGCCAGAACCACATTGATTCCATTGCGATATCCCTCGGCGATTCGCTGCTGCTCGGCGAGGCGGGCCTCTTCCTCTGCCCGCCGCTGCTCTTCCGCCTTCTGTGCACCCAGCAGCCGCTGCTCCTGCGCATTCAATTGCTCGAGATACGCAAGTTGTTGCGGCGAAGGGCTGGTTTCCGCCTTCCCGCATCCCCCGATGGCGAAGGCGCAAACCGTCGCAAGCCATACCATTCGCATACGCCCCTCCCCCGAATCGGCACGGATCTTTGCCGACGGGGAAGATGCATCAGTGTCTGCAGATTGTTGCAGGCTATTAGGTCTAGTTCGGATCAGAATCCGGTCGCCAAAAACGGCCAGACTTTTGAAGGAGTAGCGCCTAGTGCTTGGGGCGCACCGTATATGCAGCCGGCAAATACAGGAACACTTCGGTCAGGCTAGCTCGTGCCCACTCGACCGGCCGGTCGAGCCCGGTCACTTCAACCCCGTAATCCGTACCGAACTTGGCCGAGTTCAGCGCCGCATCGGCAACGATCAGATCGACGATCTGCGTACGATACTGATCCGGGTTGACCACCGAAAGCGTCAGCGAACCCAGTCCCTCGATCTCCGCCCGGCCCACCGCGGGCACCGCCTTGATGAACTTCGTGATCCGCTCAAGCGCAGTCTTCGAATCCATCCCCGGGCTGAGCTTCGCCTTGATCAGGAAGCGGGCGATATTGGTATCCGAACGCCCGCCGCCGGATAGCAGGAGATTCTTGTAATTCGCCAGGTTGAGCGGCTCGACCAGATAGTCCCCGATCGCCAGTTCGACGCCATGCTTGTCCGCCGCTTCGATCGCGCCGCGCAACATCGCGTAAATCTCTTCATGGCGCTTCGCCTCATCGCGGGTGTCGCCGATGATCTGGGCGGGCTGGACAGCAAAGTCGGCGGTGCGGCGCAGGTTGATGATCGGGCGGGAGTTGCTGTCGTTGACCTCTGAGTTGAGATAGGCCCCGCGCCGTTGCGCCGTGACCACGACTTCCTGCGCAAATACCGGTGCTGCGACCGATACCAGACCCGCTGCAATTACTGACTTCACGAATAGACGCATAAACCCTCCCGCCAATTGCTGCGCAAACGTGCGGGGAGGCTGCCAAGCTGTCAATCAGAACGCAGTCTTGCCGAACAGCTGCCGCGTTACCGGGTGGCTGGTGGAAAGTCCGCCATCGACAACCCATGCCTGGCCGTTGACATAGCTGGACTCATCGGAGGCGAGGAACAGCGCCACGCGGGCGATTTCTTCGGGCACGCCGGCGCGGCGAAGCGGGTTAAGCTGGCCGAGCTTGTCCTGCTTGCCCGCCTCCCGCGCATAATCGAACGCGCGCTGCGTCATGCCCGTTTCGATCAGGCCGGGGCAGATCGCGTTGACGCGGACATTCGAGGTGGCGAGTTGCTGCGCGGCGGTCTGGACCAGGTTGATCACGCCCGCCTTGCTTGCCGAATAAGCCGGGCCGCCCGCGCCGGAGCGCAGCCCCGCGACGCTGGCAGTGCAGACGATGGCCCCCCCGCCCCGCTCGACAATTCGCGGCGCCGCGTGCTTGATCGCGAGCGCCGGCCCGATCAGATTGACGCGAAGCACTTCGGTCCACAGCTCGAATGAGGAATCGAAGATGCCCTCCCCGCCGCCCGAGATGCCGGCATTGGCATAGAAGATGTCGAGCCCGCCGAACTTCTCGCCCGCCAGCGCGACAACACGCTCGACATCGGCTTCATTGCCCGCGTCCATGCGCGCTGCGATGGCATTGTCCAAGCCGGCGACCGTTTCTTCGACTGCATCGCTCAAGTCCGCGGCGATGACGTTGGCGCCTTCCGCCGCGAACAGCCGCGCGGTCGCCCGGCCGATGCCCGAGCCTGCGCCGGTGACGATTGCCACCTTCCCTGCCAGCCGCTTCATGCCCCCGCCTCCTGCGCAAATTGCCACGCCGCCGCCGCAAGCCCCGGTAGCCGCTCGACAGTCTGCGACGCCTGCGCCGACGAAGCATTCCCGTCGATGATCCGCTTTTTGATCCCCTGAACGATCCCCGTCAGCCGGAAGAGGTTGTAGGCGAAATACCAGTTGAGATCCGGGACCCCGTCGCGCCCGGTGGCCGCGCAATAGCGCTCGACGACCTGCGCGATCGTCGGAATGCCTGTGTCGCCGGTCAGGCCCTTCACGCCCGAACGGCCTTCGGGCTCGGTCACCCAGCTCATCAGATAATAAGAGAAGTCCGCAAGCGGATCGCCGAGCGTGGACAGTTCCCAATCGAGCACCGCCAGCACCTTCGGCCCCGCGGAATCGAAGATCATATTGTCGATGCGGAAGTCGCCATGGACGATCGACGTGCGGGTCTGCTCAGGCACCGTGCGCGGTAGCCATTCGATCAGCTTTTCGACCTCTGGCATGTCGTCGGTCTGGCTGGCGCGATATTGCTTCGACCAGCGCGCGACCTGGCGCTCGAAATAATTCCCGGGCTTGCCATATTCGCCGAGGCCGACCGCGGCATAATCGACCGAATGCAGCGCGGCGAGCGTATCGGTGATCGCATTATAATGCGCTGTCCGCTCGGCGGGGCTCATGTCCGGCAGCGAACCATCCCACAGCGTCCTGCCTTCGACCATCTCCATGATGTAGAAGGGCGAGCCGATAACCTCGCTATCTTCGCAAAGCCCATAGGACCGTGCGACCGGAAAGCCCGTCGGGTGCAATGCCGCGATCAGCTGGTGCTCGCGCTCAACTGCATGCGCCGAAGGCAAAATCGGGCCAAAGGGCTTGCGCCGCAGCACATAGGCGCCGCTCGCCGCGTCGATCCGGTAGGTCGGGTTGCTCTGCCCGCCTGCGAACTTCTCGATTTCGAACGGCCCCGCAAAGCCCGCAACATTGGCCGACAGCCACCCGCCAAGCTGGGTTTCGTTCAAGTCGCTCATGTGAATTCGATCACCGAGCGCACGCTATGCCCGTCGCGGAGCTTCTCGAGTGCGTCATTGACGTCCTCCAGCCTGATCCGCTCGGCCACCATCGTGTCGAGGTCGAGCAGCCCGTCGAGATACATCTGGACGAGCCGCGGCATATCGATCGGGAAGCGCGTCGAGCCCAGCAGCGAGCCCTGGATCTTCTTGCCCGAGAGGAAGGTCGGCCCGGGCAGACTGACATTGTTGCCCGGTGCGATCATGCCCAGGATCGTCGCGGTGCCGCCACGGCGCAGCACATTCCAGGCCAGCTCCGCGGTGTTCGAGCGCCCGACCGCTTCGATCGCGTAATGCACGCCGCCGCCCGTCAGCTTGAGCACATCCTTGACGATCACGTCGCTGGTCGGATCCATTGCATGCGTGGCACCGAGCTTGAGGGCAAGTTCGCGCTTCTCGGGCATCGGATCGATCGCCAGAATCGTCCCCGCGCCAGCGATCTTGGCGGCGTTGATCGCCGAGAGGCCGATGCCCCCTGCCCCAATCACCGCGACGCTCTCGCCCGGCCGCACGCGGCTGTCGTTGAACACCGCCCCCGCGCCGGTGATTACTGCGCAGCCAAGCAAAGCCGCCCGGTCGAGCGGCATTTCCTTGCTGATCGACACACAGGCATTCTCGTGGACAAGCATCATCTCGGCAAAGGCGGAGAGATTGAGGAACGGGGCGAGCGCGGTGCCATTGGCGAGGCTGAGGCGCGGCGCGGCATCGGCGGCGCGGCGGGTCGAGGGGTCGATGCACAAGGACGGCCGACCGCTGATGCACATCTCGCAGCTGCCGCAGAATACCGTGAAAAAGGTGATGACGTGATCGCCAACCTTGAGATGCGCGACATCGCTGCCGACAGCCTCGATGATGCCTGCGGCCTCATGCCCGGGGACGGTCGGCACCGGATGCGGGAACGCCCCGTCAACGAAGTGAAGGTCCGAGCGGCAGACACCGCAGGCGACCGTGCGGATGAGGACTTCACGCGGGCCGGGCTTGTCGACGCGCACTTCCTCGATCTGGAGCGGCTGCTTGGCTTCGTGAAGAACTGCGGCTTTCATCTCTTCCTTCCGTGCCCGCCCCTCCGTCATCCCCGCGGAAGCGAGGACCCAGAGCCAAGCGGGCAATATTATATAACCCTGGGTCCTCGCTTTCGCGGGGAAACTATCGCGCCAGTTCCGCCTTCCACTCGCCCCACTTGCCGAACTCATTCCGCGCGATCGCCCGGTTGTGAACCTCATCCGGCCCATCCGCAAAGCGCAGCGTGCGCACCGCGGCCCAATCATGCGCGAGATGGAAATCGCCCGATACGCCGCCGCCGCCGTGCGCCTGGATCGCATCGTCGATGATCTGCAGCGCCATCAGCGGCGCTTGGACCTTGACCATCGCGATCTCGAGCTGGGCGGCCTTGTTGCCGGCCTTGTCCATCATGTCGGCGGCCTTGAGGCACAGCAAACGCGTCATTTCGATATCGATCCGCGCGCGTGCGATGCGCTGTTCCCACACCGAGTGATCGGCGATCCGCTTGCCGAAGGCGACGCGGCTGAGCAAACGCTTGGCCATCGCCTCGATCGCTTCCTCCGCGACCCCGATCGTGCGCATACAATGGTGGATGCGGCCCGGCCCGAGGCGCCCCTGCGCGATTTCGAAACCGCGGCCTTCGCCAAGCAGCATGTTCTCGATCGGGACGCGGACATTTTCGAGCACCACTTCGCCATGCCCGTGCGGCGCGTGATCATACCCATATACCGAAAGCATCCGCTCGATCTTCACGCCCGGTGCGTCCATCGGCACCAGGATCATGCTTTGCTGCGCGTGCTTCGCTGCGTCCGGATTGGTCTTGCCCATGACGATCGCGACTTTGCAGCGCGGATCGCCGACGCCCGAGGACCACCATTTGCGCCCGTTGATGACATAATGATTGCCATCGCGGACCATCGCGGTCTGGATATTGGTCGCGTCCGAAGACGCCACCGCCGGCTCGGTCATCAGAAAGGCCGAACGAACCTCGCCCTCCATCAACGGCCTGAGCCACTCGGCCTTCTGCGCGGCAGTGCCGTAGCGGTGGAAAACCTCCATATTGCCGGTGTCGGGCGCCGAGCAATTGAACACTTCGCTCGCCCAGCCGACGCGGCCCATTTCTTCTGCACACAGCGCATATTCGAGATTGCTGAGCTGCGTGCCCTGGAACTCGAAACTGTCATCGACATGGTTCTGGCCCGAATGCGGCGGCATGAAGAAATTCCACAGCCCCGCGGCCTTCGCCTCGGCCTTGACCTCTTCGAGCACGGCATTGACTGCCCAGCGGTCGCCGCGATTGGCCTCGACGCGGTAATCCTCGTCGCGCGGGCGTATCCTGGTCTCGATGAACGTCTTCACGCGGTCGCGGAAATAGGTTTCGCGCTCGGTCAGCGTGAAGTCCATCGTCTCTCTCCAATCCAGTCGTCACGAACCGGCTTAGAGCGTACCCGATATTCGGTAAAGGGCGCTGGCGGGAGAAAATAGGCACAGCGCGGCTTCAAAAAAGCGCTTTGGCGTGCGCACAAAACGGCTAAGCTAAATGCATGAACGCGCCAGAGAATGTAGCAGCCTCGAAGGCCGAACCGGGCACCAAGCGTTTTCAGGCCAAGCGCGACGCGATTCTGGCCGCTGCGGCCGACGCGATTAACGAGCAGAGCGCGAAGGGCATGACCTTCGCCGACGTCGCACGCCGCGTGGGGCTGAACACGACTTCGGTGACTTATTATTTCAAGCGCAAGGAGGATCTGGCAGCCGCGGCCTTCGAGCAGACGCTCGACCGGCTGGATGCGATGCTCGAAGAGGCCGCCGCCTATCCCGATCCGGAATCGCGCGTCCGGCGCTATCTCACCGTCAATATGGAGCGCCTCGCGCGCATCCGCCGAGGCGACGAGCGCGACTTCGCGATCCTCTCGGATCTTCGCGCGATGGAGGACCCGGTCAAGCGCGAGCTGCTCGAACGGTGGCGCTCGGTATTTCGCAGGACACGCAGCCTGTGGGGCGATCCCGCCAACCGGGCGGAGACCGATCTGTATGGTGCACGCGCGCACGTGCTGCTCGAGAACACCTTCTGGCTTCCCGCCTGGCTGACCCGCTACGAAGTCGACGAATATCCGCGCGTCGAGGCGCGGCTGATGGATGTTTTCCGCTCGGGCATCGCCGCGCCGGGCGAGGCATGGACGCCTGACATGCTCGATCTGGAGCATGAGGAGCCCGAGCCGGGTCGCGAGGCATTCCTGCTGGCCGCCACCCGGCTGATCAACGAACTCGGTTATCGCGGGGCATCGGTCCAGAAGATCGCCAGCGAGCTCAACGTCACCAAGGGCAGCTTTTATCATCATCTCGATGCCAAGGACGATCTCGTGATCGCCTGCTATAAGCGCAGCTTTGACATTATCGCCGATGCCCAGCGCCTCGCCGAGAGCCACGAGGGCAGCCACTGGCAGCGGCTGGAAAGCACCATCGCGACCTTGCTCGACGTGCAATTCTCCGAACGCGGGCCGCTACTGCGCACCACCGCGCTGTCCGGCCTGCCCCCGCGGGTGCGGACCACGATGATCGACCGCTCGAACCGGATCGCGCGCCGTTTCGCGGGCATGCTCTCGGACGGGATTGCTGAAGGATCCATTCGCGCGATCGATCCGCTGGTGGCGTCGCAAGCGCTGATGGCACTGCAGAACGCTGCTTTCGATATGCGCAAATGGGCAAGCACCATGCCCCGCGACAAGGCGATCGCCTTCTATGCCTCGACGCTGGCATTCGGGCTGTTCGACGATCGTGTCCTGACGCGTTGAACGCCCGTTGGCTCGCGCTTCAGCGGGGCAGGAGCGCAGTACCCCGACCCCACTCGTCATCCCGCGAAAGCGGGGACCCAGAGCCAAGCAGCGCAGTACCCCGACCCCACTCGTCATCCCGCGAAAGCGGGGACCCAGAGCCAAGCAGCGCAGCCCTTTGACGTTTCGGGTCCCCGCGACGGATTTGTCCCTAACCCCGTCGCTTGAGCAGCACCCCAGCTCGCCAGAAATGGAAGATCGCCCATGGCGTGGCTGCGGCGAATAGCAGCATCGACCAACGCAGCGATTCCGCACCCAGCGACGGCTTGAGCAAATCGCTGATGACGCCCACCATCGTCGGCCCCAGCCCCAGGCCGATCAAATTGATCACCAGCAAGGTGATCGCCGCCCACAGCGCCCGCAGGCGAACCGGCGCCAGCCCCTGGATCAGCGCGAAGGTCGGCCCGAGATAGCTGTTGGCCAGCAGCACATAAGCGAAATAGCTGGCCAGTGCCGCGGCCGGGCTGCCGAACAGGAAGAAGCCAAGCGTGAATGGCAGGGCTAGGGCCTTGAGCACCGCTACCATCATGGCCTGCGCATAAAGCCCATGCGTCCGCGCCAGCCTGTCCGCCAGCTTTCCTCCGAACACTGCCGAGAAAGCGCCTGCGGCCCCGGCGGGCAGAGCTACGTAGAGCGATATGTCGCGCACCGTGAAGCCTAGCGAGCGTACCATGTAGCTCGGCCCCCAGGCCGTTAGCCCGTAGCCGATCATCGATGTCAGCGTCACGGCCATCACCAGATGCAGCGCGGGCGCAGTCGCGACGATCGATGCGAAGCCCTGACGCAGCGAAGGTATCGCCTCGCCGTGGCTTTGCCCGTGCGGATCGCTCAACCCGCGGCGCGGCTCGACGACGAACAGCCACACCACCACCGCCAGCAGAACCCCGGGCAGGCCGATGACGTACATGGCGATGCGCCAGCCATAGCCATGGGCGACGAGCCCGCCGATAAAGGTGCCAAGCGCCGCGCCCAGCACCACGCCCAGCGAATAGATGCCCATCGCCCCTGCCCGGCGTTCGGGCGGGTAGAGATCGGCAATGATCGAATGGCTCGGCGGCGAGGAACCCGCCTCGCCGATGCCCACGCCGATGCGCGCGATCAGCAATTGCGTGAAGTTCTGGGCGAGACCACCAGCCGCGGTCATGGCGCTCCAGATCGCCAGGCTTACCGCGACGATATTCTTGCGGTTTGCCCGGTCCGCCAGGCGCGCCACGGGGATGCCCAGCGTGGCATAGAAGATCGCAAAGGCTAGGCCGGACAGCAGCCCCAACTGGGTGTCGCTGAGGTGCAGGTCCTTCTTGATCAGCTCCTGCAGGATCGCGAGGATCTGGCGATCCATATAGCTGAAAAAATATGTCAGGGTGAGCAATGCGAGCGTCAGCGTGCGCCGCTTCATCGCCCGGGCGTCGGCGTCGTTCGCCTGTGCGTAGGGGTCCAGCATCCTTGTCAAAAGGGGGAGGACGGACGGTCCGCCCTCCCCCGTCCGATCAGAAGTTAAACCGGCCGGTGATGCCATAGGTCCGCGGTTCGGCCAGGAATTGCGAGAAGATCTGCCGCCCGCCCGGATATTGCGGATCGGCAAAGGCGGTGGTGGCCGAGGTAGCGCCTTCCTGGAACGGCGAGTTGAACGCCACCTGCGCATAATCCTTGTTTAGGATATTCTGCCCCCAGAACTCGATCGACCAGCGCTCGTCCGGACCGCGGATGCCGATGCGGGCATTAACCAGCACGAAGCTGTCCTGCTCCTTCTGCGGGAACAGATCCGAGCCCGTGTTATAGTCGTCGGACAGGCGCGTATCGACATAGAACAGTGCCGAAAGCCCCGAACTGCCGAGCTCCGGCGTCCATGCCGCCGAACCCGTCACCACAAGTTCGGGCGCATTGGAGAGGTTATCCCCCGGCAGCTTGCGCAACGCCTGGTTGAGCGGCGCCCCCGTGCCGGTGCCGACCAGATTCTCGCGATACTTGGTCTTGGCATAGGTCAGGCCCGCCGTGACGCGGAAGTCGCGCGAGGGTGCCATCGTCGCTTCGAGCTCGACGCCGGTCGAGGCCACGCCCCAGCTGACATTGTTCTGGGCGCACGCCCCGCTCGCCGTTGCCGTGGCGCTGTAATTGGGGGCGCCAACGAACTTGCTTTGATCGCGGTCGGCCCCGCTCAGCGAGGTTTTGCAGCCATTGACGTTCTGCACGATGAACACCGTGCCGTCGAAGGTGTTGAGCTGGAAGTTGCGGAACTCTTGGCGGAAGCCCGCGATCGACACGCTGAACGGGCCGGTCGCGTATTTTGCGCCCAATTCGATGGCATTCACTTTTTCCGGCTCGAACTGCAGGTTGCGAACCAGAGCCTGCGCGCCGCCGACCGATGCGAAGGAAGCGATCGGGGCCTTGAGCGCCGAGCGGTCGAAGTTGAAACCGCCGGCCTTATAGCCTCGCGAATAGCTCCCGTAGAGGAGCAGATCGTCGGTCGGCTTCCACGAAAGGATCGCGGTGCCGGTGAACTGGCTTTCGCGGCGCTGGTCGCTGATGCTGACGCCGTTCAGCTCGGAAGTCGCATTACCCTGGCAGGTCAGGCTGATGAGACCGCCTGCCAGCGCCGCCAATGCCGGCGTCGTCAGGAGCGGAGTCAGCGCCGCCTGCTGGGCGGGACACGCCGTGTTGTCGTTGCCGAACGTGGCGTTGAACTTCTTCTTCTCGGATGTGTAGCGCAGCCCCAGCGTCAGATCGATCGTGCTCGTCACATGCACGATATTGTGCGTGAACGCCGCGAAGCTCTGATTGTCCTGATTATAAAAGTCGATCGTCGATCCGCGGTTGTTGACGGTCTCCAGCCGGTCGAACGCTCCCAGGATCAGCGGTGCCGCGGCGCCGAGCTGCGCGGAGAGGACTTGCCGCCCGGTGGCGCCACCGAATGCAGGGTTCGGCGTGTTTGCGATGCAGCCGGGAGTGGTTGGCGAATAGAGCGCGCCGAACGAGCCCGATACGATGCGGCAGGTCGCGAACCGGCCATATTGGTTGCCGAAACGCAGGTTGCTCCTGCCGTGGAACTGCTCGTTCAGATAGAATCCGCCGATCAGCCAGTCGAGCTTGTCGTCGAACGCGCTGCCCTGCAGCCGCAGTTCCTGCGTGAAAGTCTTGAACGCGCGACTGTTGTTGCCGTTGGCTGCGTTGTAGAGGATGTCGACCGTGCTGTAGTCGATGTCGCCCGCCTGGTCGCTGAAGTAATCGCGATAGGCCGTGATCGATGTGAGCTTGGCTCCGCCAAAATCCCAATCGAGCTGGCCCGAGATACCCCAATCCTTGGTGTTGTTGTCATAGCTTCGGCCCGGCGTCACGGACAGGTTGCGCGAATAGCCCTGGTTGAAGGCAGCGGGGTTCTGGCCGAGATCGGTCAGCACGTTGATGATGTTGTTGCCATTCGGCAGCCCGGTCGTGATTGGCGTCGCCGGATTGTTGAGATTGCCGATATAAGGGTTCACTGCCGAGCTGACGTAGATCGCGCCGCAGCAGGCTTCCTCGCGCTTGCTATAGTCGCCGATCAGCCGGAAGCTGATGTCGGACGTCGGCTCGAACAGCAACTGCCCGCGTAGGAAATAGCGGTCGCGATCGTTGACGCGCGTGTTGTTCGTCGGGTCGCGATAAAAGCCGTCGCGCTTCACATAAACGCCGTCCAGCCGCGCTGCGATCTTCTCGCCTAGCGGGCCCGTGACACCTCCCGAAAGGCGCAGGAAATTGTAATTGCCATACGTGGCCTCACCGGTCGCGCCGAACGTGAAGGACGGCCGCTTGCTGACGATGCTGATCAGGCCCGCTGAGGAGTTGCGCCCGCCCAGCGTGCCCTGAGGCCCGCGCAATACTTCGATCCGGTCGATCTCGCCGAGTTCGTTCAGGCCGATGCCCGAGCGCGAGCGATAGACGCCGTCGATAAACACGACGACCGAGCTTTCCAGGCCCGGATTGTCGCCGACCGTGCCGATACCGCGGATACGAGGCGAGCCGTTCGCCTCGGATCCGGTCGACGAGACCAAAAGCGATGGCGCAAGCTGATTGAGCTGGCGGATGTCGTTGGCGCCCGAATTCTTGAGCGAATCGGATGTGACTGCGGAAATCGCGACGGGCACATCGGCCAGCATCTGCGAGCGGCCCTGCGCGGTGACGACGACTTCGCCCTCATCCTGGTCGACGGCAGTCGTATCGGCGCTTTCCGGAGTATCCTGCGCATAGGCTGGAGCGGAAAGTCCGAGCACCAAAGCCGGAAGCGCACAGGCCGTCAAAAGGCGTAACCGCATCATCATTCCTCTCCCACCACTGGTCGGAGCGCTTTTCGGCTCCATACCGTAAACTCGAATACAGCGATTTCCCTAAGGTCAGTCAAGCATAACAAAGGTTGCAAAGCGGGACTGTGTCTCAACTGTTGCGTAAATGTCATAGATCAGGGCGTGGTTGCGGCGCCGAGCCGCCTTTCAGTATCCGTTGAGCCGCGCGAAGCGATCGCGGTGCCAAGCCGCATTGCCCCACATTGCTTCGAGCACCCGGGCGCGCTTCAGATAGAAGCCGGCGTCGTGCTCGTCGGTCATGCCGATGCCGCCATGGAGCTGGACCATCTCGCGGCTGACCAGATGCAGCGTCTCGCTGGCGCACGCCTTTGCGAGGCTGACTTCCTGGCTGATGTTCGCGCGGCCCGAATCCGCCGCCTCCAGCGCACCTTCGACTGCCGAGCGCGTCAGTTCGAGCTCGGTGAACATCTTCGCCATCCGGTGCTGCAGCGCCTGGAAGCTGGCCAAGACCTGTCCGAACTGCACGCGCGTCTTGAGATAATCGTTGGTCTGCTCGAATGCGCTTGCGGCCATGCCGAGCATTTCAGCGCAGAGGATCGCGGCGGCGCGATCGGTGACCTGGGTGAGCAAATCCTCGCTACCCGCGAGCTTGCTTGCCGGCGCGCCATCGAAGCTGATCTGCGCGTGGCTGCGCGCATCGGTGAGGCGGCGCGGCGAACGGCTGACGCCTTCGCCATCCGCGACCAGATACAGTCCGTCCTCGGCAGCGACGACGAAGAGCGTCGCGCTATCGCCTTCCGCGACGAATTCTTTGGTGCCGCTGAGCTTGCCGCCCTCGATGCGAGTAGCGATCCTGTCGGGCGCAAAGCGCGGACCTTCGTCCACCGCCAGCACCGCTACGATTTCGCCGCTTGCGATCCGTGGCAGCCATTCGGCCTTTTGCACATCGTTGCCGCCGATCAGGATCGCGCTGGTCGCGGCGGCGGTGGCCGCCAGTGGCGTCGCAGCCAGCGTGCGCCCCAATTGCTCGAGCACCAGGCCCAGCGACATATAACCCATGCCGACGCCGCCATGCTCTTCGGGGATCAGCACGCCTGCCCAGCCCATCTCGGCCTGAGCGTTCCAGGCGTCGGCGTCGTAAAAGGCAGCGGGCGCGAGATTGCGCATCTTGCGAAACGCGGTGACGGGCGATTCATTGTCCGCCCATTCGCGCGCCATATCGCGCAGCATCGTCTGTTCTTCGGTCAATACGGCCATTGTCTCTACCCCGTCATCCGGCGTTCTATTGATGATCCAGCATCCCCAGGATGCGTTTGGCGATCACATTGTTTTGGATCTCGGTGGAGCCGCCATAGATCGACACCGCCTTGCCGAAGAGCCAGGTGCGCACGTCCTTGAGCGCATCCTCTTCGAACCCTTCCCCTTCCCAGCCGAGGCCGCCGAGCCCGCGCATCTCGATCAGCAGCTCCGAGCGTTCCTGCATGATCCGCGCCCCGACATTCTTCATGATCGAAGTAGCGGCGGACGGCCCCTGATTGGACTTGGCTTCCAGCGATGCGCGGCGCAGCGTCAGCATGAAGGTGCGCAGATCCATTTCGTGCCGTGCGATGCGGCCCCGCAGATCCGCGTCCGCAATGCGGCCCTGCTCGTCCGTGCCGACATATTTCTTGGCAAGCTGGCCAAGCGGAATGCCGGCGAACATCCGGCCCGCCGCCGATCCACCGCCCGACAGGCTGTTGCGCTCGTGCTGGAGCAGGCGCTTGCCGATCGTCCAGCCCTGCCCCTCCTCGCCGACGCGGTTCGACTTGGGCACTTTCACATCGGTGAAGAAGGTCTCGCAGAAGGGCGAGGAGCCGCTGATCAGCTGGATCGGCTTCACCTCGACGCCCGGCGTGTCCATGTCGCAGAGCAGGAAGGTGATCCCTTCGTGCTTCTTGGTCTTGTCGGTGCGGACCAGCATGAAGCATTTGTCCGCCCATTGCCCGCCGCTGGTCCAGGTCTTCTGGCCGTTGACGACATAATGATCCCCGTGATCCTCGGCGAAGCATTGGAGGGAGGCGAGATCGGATCCCGCTCCGGGCTCGGAATAGCCCTGGCACCAGCGGACCGTGCCGTTGGCGATCGCCGGGATGTGCTCGTTTTTCTGCGCTTCGGTGCCATATTCGAGCAAGGTCGGCCCGAACATCATCACGCCCATCCCGCCGATCGGGTTCCAGGCGCCCGCCCGCGCCATTTCCTCCTGCAGCACCCGTGCTTCGGCGCGCGAGAGCCCGCCACCGCCATATTCGGCCGGCCAGGTCGGCACGCCCCAGCCCTTGGCGCCCATCGCTTGCTGCCAGGCCTGTTCCTCGGGAGAATTCTCGTGCGGCCCCTCCACCGCCGACATGGCATTGTCCTTGCCCTTCAGGCCCGGCGGGAAGTTTGCCGCCAGCCATTCGCGGGCTTGCGTGCGGAATGCGTCCAGCGCATTCACCTGCTCGTCGATTTCGGGTGCGGTGGCCACGTGTCTCTCCCGGCGGTCTGTTCTGCGTTATGTTTCGAATTTGCGGTATGGCGCGGGCAACGTCAAGCCGCTGAGGGTTTAGCGACATGAAGTTCCATCATCGTGCGGTTCCGATCGCGCTGAGCGCAGTGCTGATCGACGCAATCGGCTTCGGCATCGTCATGCCGGTTTTGCCGCGGCTGATCGTCGAGCTCGCGCACACCAGCCTCCCCGATGCCGCGCGGATCGGCGGCTATATGCTCGTCGCTTATGCAGTAACTCAGTTCTTCGCAGGGCCCATCCTCGGCACGCTGGGAGACAGCATCGGCCGCCGCCGGGTCATGCTGTTTTCGATGCTCGCTTTCTCGATCGATTATGCCCTCATGGCCGTCGCACCGACGATCGCCTGGCTGTTCGCCGGGCGGCTGATCGCAGGCATCACCGGCGCGTCCTTCGGTCCCGCCAATGCTATCCTCGCCGACGTCACCCCACCCGAAAAGCGCGGCGCCACCTTTGGGCTGATGGGCGCGGCGTTCGGCGTCGGCTTCATCATCGGCCCGGCGATCGGCGGGCTGCTCGCCGATTTCGGCACGCGCGCGCCCTTCATCGCCGCCGCCGTGCTGGCCGGCATCAATGCGATCTGGATCCTCGTTGCGCTGCCCGAGACGCTGGCGCCCGAAAACCGCCGGCCGTTCGCTTGGGGCAATGCCCATGTCTTCGCGGCGTTCAAGCCAATCTTCCACGCCGGCAACGCCAAATGGCTCCTGCTCGCCGCCTTCCTCTGGCAGTTCGCGCACATGGTCTATCCTTCGACCTGGGCGTTCTTCGGCGAGATTGCGCTGGGCTGGAACGAGAAGGAAATCGGCTTGTCGCTCGCCGCATCGGGGGTGGCGATGGCGCTGGTCCAGATCATTGCCACCGGTCGCATCATCAAGCGCTTCGGCGAAACCACCGCGGTCGTGATCGGCATGCTCGCCGGGGCATTGGTATTCGTCGGCTATATCTTCGTGCGCGACATTCCCACGATCGGCGTTCTGATCGCAGTCGGCGCATTCCAGGCGCTCGCCTGGCCCTCGATCAACGCACTGCTCTCACGGATGACCGATCCTTCGCACCAGGGTGCGCTGCAGGGCGGGCTGGCGAGCCTGAACAGCCTCGCTCTGATCCTCGCACCGCTGCTGCTCACCCAGGCTTTGGCCTTCGGGTCCGAGCGCGGCTTCACCGGCGGCAATTTCCTCGCGGCGGCGGTGCTTGCTTTCGCGGCGCTGGTGATCGTGCTGCTAAAGGTCGTCCCGAAGGTCACCGCGGAACCAGTTGCG
Source organism: Sphingomonas sp. AC522 (assembly GCF_979258125.1). NCBI lineage: Bacteria > Pseudomonadati > Pseudomonadota > Alphaproteobacteria > Sphingomonadales > Sphingomonadaceae > Sphingomonas > Sphingomonas sp. AC522. The sequence goes on along the minus strand of NZ_OZ409836.1, from coordinate 2,227,449 downwards.
TAACGAAACCGGCTTCCTATCTCCGCAACAAAGGAGATACCCATGATCGAGCTCTATTACTGGCCCACGCCGAACGGCCACAAGATCACCCTCTTCCTCGAAGAAGCGGGCGTTCCATACGAGATCAAGCCGGTGAACATCGGCGCGGGCGAGCAGTTCAATCCCGATTTCCTCAAGTTCAGCCCCAACAACCGCATGCCCGCGATCATCGATCGCGCGCCTGCCGATGGCGGCGAGCCGGTCAGCGTGTTCGAGAGCGGCGCGATCCTGCTCTATCTCGCCGAGAAGACGGGCAAGTTCCTTCCCGCCGACGTGCGCGGGCGCACCGATGTGGTGCAATGGCTGATGTGGCAGATGGGCGGGCTCGGCCCGATGGCCGGCCAGAACGGCCATTTCAACGTCTACGCGCCCGAGAAGATCGACTATGCCATCAATCGCTACGTCAACGAAACCAACCGGCTGTACGGCGTGCTCGACCGGCGGCTCGAAGGCCGCGAATTTATCGCCGGCGATTATTCGATCGCGGACATGGCCGCCTATCCCTGGATCGTCCCGCACGAGGCGCATAAGCAGGACTTGAACCAGCACCCCAACCTCAAGCGATGGTTCGACGTGATCGCCGCGCGACCGGCGACCATCCGCGCCTATGAGAAGGGCGGCGAGGTCCGCTCCTATGCCGCGCCGATGACTGACGAGGCGCGCAAACATCTCTTCGGTCAGACCGCAACCAGCACCGCCAAGACCTGATTTTCGAAACTTGCGTATGGAAATCGCCGCGGCGCTCGCTTAGCTAGCCCCATGGGGAAACAAGCATGAGCGCCGCGACGATGCTGGCGAGCGACTTCGCGACGCTCGCCGATCTGATCCGCGCCCATGCGCAGGAACAGCCGGGCAAGACGGCATTGGTCTGCGGCGAACGCAGCATCGACTATGCAGCCCTGGACCGAGCGATGGACCGCGTCGCCGCTGCGCTGCAGCGCGACGGCGTGACGCGCGGGCAAGCGGTGGCGATCCTCGCCGCCAGTTCGATCGAATATGCCGTCGTCTTCCTTGGCACCCTCCGAGCGGGCTGCGTCGCGACGCCGCTCCAGCCCTCCGCCACACCCGCGCAGATCGCCGCGATGGTCGCGGATTGCGCCGCGCCGATCCTGTTCCGCGACGCCGCGCACGATATCGAGATCGACGTGCAAAAGGTCCCTCTCGAAACGCTCAAGGCCTGGCTGGCACCCGAAGGCACGACGCCCAAGCCCGTCGCAGTGGCGCCGGGCGACCCGTTCAACATCATCTATTCCTCGGGCACCACCGGCACGCCCAAGGGCATCGTCCAGCCGCACGCGATGCGCTGGGCGCACATCTCGCGTTCGGCGCTTGGCTTCGGCGATGCCGTGACGATGGTGGTGACACCGCTTTATTCGAACACCACCCTGGTCAGCTTCATCCCCACGCTCGCCTGGGGCGGGACCGTCGTGCTGATGGCTAGGTTCGACGCGGCCGAGTTCGTCCGGCTGGCCGAGAAGCACCGCGCAACGCATGTGATGCTGGTGCCGGTCCAGTATCAGCGGATCATGGCGCTCCCCGATTTCGACGCGCACGATCTCTCCAGCTTCCGCTTCAAGACCTGCACCAGCGCACCATTCTCCGCCGCGCTAAAGGCCGATGTCGTCGCGCGCTGGCCGGGCTACCTCGTCGAATATTACGGCATGACCGAAGGAGGCGGCACCACCGCCTTGGTCTGCAATGCCCACCCCACCAAGCTCCACACCGTCGGCGTGCCGGTCGAGAGCCACGACATCCGCCTGATCGACGAGGATGGACGCGAAGTAGCCCCTGGGGAAACAGGCGAAGTCGTGGGTCGCTCGGGCGCGATGATGAGCGGCTATCACGGGCGCAAGGACGCAACCTCGGACGCCGAATGGTTCGATGCCGAGGGACGCCGCTACATCCGCCACGGCGATATCGGACGCTTCGATCAAGACGGCTTCCTGATCCTGATGGACCGCAAGAAGGACCTGATCATCTCGGGCGGCTTCAATATCTATCCGTCGGACCTCGAAGCGGTCCTGATCAAGCACCCGCAAGTGCAGGATTGCAGCGTCGTCGGCGTGCCATCGCAGGCTTGGGGCGAGACGCCCGTCGGCTTCTATGTCGGCGAAGGCGAGGCGCACGACATTCTCGCCTGGTTCAACGCCCAGGTCGGCAAGACCCAGCGGCTTTCCGCACTCGAAAAGGTCGATGAAATGCCCCGCAACGCGATCGGCAAAGTTCTGAAGCGCGAACTGCGCGACCGGTATCTTGCGGCATGACGCCCATCGCCCAGATCCTCGCTGCGCGCACTGCCCTGCCCGATGGCTTTGCCTGCGAAATTCCCTCGGACTGGCTGCAGGGCCGCACGGCGTTTGGCGGGCTCTCCGCCGCGCTCGCGCTCCAGGCCGCGCTCGACGCCGAGCCCGACCTTCCCCCGCTCCGCTCCGCGCAAATCGCCTTCATCGGACCGCTCGCGGGCAACGTCACCGTCACCGCCACCAAGCTTCGCCGCGGTCGCAACGCCGCCTTCCTGCAAGTCGATGTCACCAGCGAAGCCGGGCTTGGCCTGCGCGCGACCTTCGTGTTCATGAACGCGCTCCCCTCCGCGGTCTCACACAATATCGCCCCGCGCGCGACCGAACGCGCACCCGAACCCGACACAAAGGTCTATGTCGGCCCCGAATCCTTCTTCACCGGCAATTTCGAATTTCTCGATCTCAAGGACGGGACCGGCCCCGCCGAATGGCGCCGCTGGGCCCGGCTCCGCGAGCGCGATGGGCTAAACCCCTTCGTCGAGCTGATGGCGATCGGCGATGGCCTCCCGCCCGCCGCGCTCAAGCTGTTCGGCAGCCCGATGGTCCCGCTCAGCTCACTCAACTGGCAGATCAACTTCCTGACCCCCGCACCCATCACCGAACGCGGCTGGTGGCTGCTCTCCGCCACTGCCGACACTGCGCAGCACGGCTATTCGAGCCAGCGCATGACCATCTGGGACGCCGCAGGCGAGCCGGTCGCGGAGGCCATGCAGGCAGTCGCGATCTTCGGCTGACCTGCGACAAGTTGCGACACTTTCCTGAACGCATGACAAACCCCTGCGACAGGGATCCGACAGAAAGGCAAACATCGCGGGAGTGGACCCGCGCTTTCTGGAGTTCACCCCAATGAAGAAGACCATGATCGCCGCGCTGCTCGGCGCGACACTGCTGACCGGAGGCGCCGTCGCCGCCGTGCAGAACGACAGCGCGACGCAGGATGCGCCCAAGCAGCGCATGATGCACGACCCGATGACGATGGCCGACGCCAATAAGGACGGAGTCGTCACCCGCGACGAGACGATCGCGGCAGTCACCGCCCGGTTCACCAAGCTCGACACCAACAAGGACGGCAAGATCACCCGCGAAGAGCGGCATGCCGCCCGCGAGGCAATGGGCAAGCGCATGCGCGGTGGTCCCGATGGCGAGCGCGGTCCGCGCGGCCCCGGCATGAAGCGCGGTCGCGACGGCAACAATGACGGTGTGACCACGCTCGACGAGCAGCGCGCCCAAGCACTCAAGCGCTTCGACTTTGTCGACCGCAACGCGGACGGCAAGGTCGATCAGGCCGAGCGCGACCTCGTCCGCGACATGCTGCGCGAAATGGGCGCCGGTGGTGGCAATGGCCGCCATCATCGCGGCGGTCACGGCCCACATCATGGCGGCGACATGCCGGCTCCCTCTCCCGCCCCGCCTGCCAACGGCAGCTGAGGCAGGACAAATGTGCCGGGCGGGTTCCCCCCTCCTCCCCGTCCGGCACTTCCCTTCCCCTTGGGAGTTGTTACGGCTCTGATATGTCGGAAATGCCTCACCTCCTGCTCGTCGACGACGAGCGTTCGATCCGCGAGCCGCTTGCGCAATATCTGACCAAGCAGGGCTTCCGCGTGACTCAGGCCGGCGATGCCGAGGGCGCCCGCGCGCGCCTGGCCGCCTATGCGATCGACCTGATCGTGCTCGATATCATGATGCCGGGCGAAGACGGGCTCAGCCTCTGCCGCCACATCCGCGAGACCAGCGACACCCCCGTCATCCTGCTCACTGCGCGCAGCGAGGAGACCGACCGCATCGTCGGCCTGGAAATGGGCGCCGACGATTATGTCGTGAAGCCCTTCTCGCCGCGCGAGCTTTCGGCGCGGATCAAGGTCATCCTGCGCCGCGTCTCCGCCGGCGGCACCCGCCAGAGCGCGCCCGACAGCGGCAGCTTCGCCTTTGCCGGCTGGGTGCTCAAGACCGGCGAGCGCGCGCTCGTCGACCGCGACGGAGTCTCCGTGCCGCTCTCCACCGGCGAATATAACCTTCTCCACGCGCTTGTAACGCGCCCCCGCGCCGTCCTCACCCGCGATCAGTTGCTGGACCTGACCCAGGGCCGCGAAGCCGCCGCCTTCGATCGGGCGATCGACAACCAGGTCAGCCGCCTGCGCAAGAAGATCGAGACCGATCCCAAGAACCCGGAACTGATCAAGACCGTTTGGGGCGGCGGTTACACGCTGGCGGCCGAAGTGACTCGGCTGTGAGTTCTCGCGCCTTCTAGCTCCCGTCCCCGTAAGGGCGGGGAATGATGCGGCGTTTCTTCCCCCGGTCGCTCACCGGCCAGATCGCGCTGCTGGTCGGCATCGCTCTGTTCGTCGCCCAGGCGATCAATTTCACTTTGCTGCTCAACGAGCGTCGCGGTGCCCGCTTCGCGCAAGTGATCGCGCCCGCGGTCACCCGCATCGTCGATGCCGCCGAGCGCGTGAACAATCCCGTGGCCCCGGATCGCGACCGCGAGGAGCGCGGGCCGCGCCGGCCCCCGCAGCGCGTCTCGCTCACGACGAACAATCCGATCGATCCCGCCTTGCCTCGGGCGTCCAGGCTGGAACAGGATATCCGCGCTGGGCTGAGCGATGCCGGGTTGCAGTTCGGTCAGGTCATCGCAGTGGTCCGCGAAGTCGATTTTCGCCAGCCCTTCTTCAAGAACATGACACCCGCGCGCACCGAGCGCCTGCGCCGGATGGGAGCGGAACTGAACGTCGCGGTCGAGCTGCCCGGCAAGGGCTGGCTGATGGTCCGCTCGGGCTGGCCGCGTAGCGAGCGCACGCTGATCTGGCAGCTGCTCGCGCAGACTTTGATCCTTTATGTGGTGGTGCTGGTGCCGGTGCTATGGGCCGGGCGCCGGATCGCCCGCCCGTTGCGCAAGCTTGCCGAGGCGACCCAGCGATTCCGCCCCGGTGAACAGCCCGATCCGGTGGAGGAGCGCGGCCCCGGAGACGTCCGCGCGGTTATCTCCGCTTACAATGCGCTCAGCCTCCGCGTGAATGCTATGCTCGACGAGAAGGACCGCATGCTCGGCGCGATCGGGCACGATCTCCGCACGCCGTTGATGGCGCTGCGCGTCCGCATCGAATCGGTCGAGGACGACGAAGACCGCACCAAGATGGCGGACACGATCGAGGAAATGAGCCGCACGCTCGACGATATCCTCTCGCTGGCAAGGCTGGGTCGTCCGAGCGAGCCGCTCACCGAAGTCGACGTGTCGGCACTGGTCGATGCCGTGGTCGAGGATTTCCGCGACCTCGACAAGGATGTGACCTTCGAGGAAGCGCCGCGCCTGACGATGCGGCTGCGTCCGTCGCTGATGCGCCGCGCGGTGCGCAACCTGATCGAAAATGCCGTCAAATATGGCGGCGGCGCAGAAGTGTTCCTGCGCAGCGAGGCAAATTCGGTGCTGATCCAGGTCTGCGACAACGGCCCCGGCATCCCCCAAGCCTCGCTCGACAAGGTGTTCGATCCGTTCACGCGCCTCGAGGAATCGCGCAATCGCGACACCGGCGGAGTCGGACTCGGGCTGGCACTGGCGCGCGCGATTGTGCGCGATGCCGGCGGCGAAATCGTGCTCGCCAATCGCAAGGGCGGCGGGCTGGCGGCGACGATCACTTTGCCGCGCGGCTAGCTCCGCTGCCTGATATTGTGCAGCACCATGCTCATCGCCAGATCCGCCGCGAGATCGATGCGATGGTCCTCGATCCGCAAAACCTCGGCCTGGAGCGTCGAGATCATTTCCATCAGCGTCACCGTCGAGGATTGCGCCAACTCGCCTTCATCCCGAGAGCGCTGGCTATAGGTTGCGAGCGCGCGATCGACGCCCTCCAGCGTCCGCGCCATCGCAGATAGATCGAGCGAGTCGGGCCATGGCCTTTCATGATCCTCCTTGACGATCACGAGCTCGTCGAGATGGTGACGTATCCCGTCGCGAAACTCGATCGCGACCTCGATCAGCGCGCGCTGGCAGTCGATGATGCGGGGGCTGCGCGTCGCCGGTATCGACTTGACCCCGCCCTGCGCGATCGTCTGACGTGCCATCAGCAGGCCGACGAATTCGCGCCATCGCAGCGTCAGTGCGTCTAGCATTCGCTTGAGATACGCCGCGGCGTCGTCGAAATCGGGAAGCTCGCGCTTCGCCATGGCGATGCGGCCATCGAGCAGCGTGGCCAATTCGCGCGTCTTGTTCAGTGAAACGCTTATGTCGTCGGGGATCCCCTCCCAAACGAGCGCAAAGCCCTCGCGTAGCGCCTTGGGGTCGACGATCTGGCGTTCAACCTGCGCCAGTAGGTCCAGCGTCTCGCGCAGTCCCGCTTTCTGCGCGTCCAGGCCCCTGTCGCCTTGAAACCTGCCGAAGACCATTTGCCCGCTCTCCGAAATGCTCGGAGCAAACTAGGCGATGCAGCCTTAATATTCGGTCTGCCGCTCAAACGAAAAGAGCCGGGGATTGCGCCCCGGCTCCTTAAACTCGGTCTGGCGAAATGCTCAGCCGACGATTTCTTCGGGCTTGAAGAAATAAGCGATCTCGATCGCGGCATTCTCGTCCGAATCCGAACCGTGCACCGAATTGGCTTCGATCAACTCGGCCAGTTCCTTACGGATCGTGCCGGCGTCGGCGTTCGCGGGGTTGGTCGCGCCCATGATGTCGCGGTTGCGCTGCATCGCGTTCTCGCCCTCGAGCACCTGCACCACGACCGGACCCGAGATCATGAACTCGACCAGATCGTTGAAGAAGGGGCGCTCCTTGTGAACCGCATAAAAGCCTTCGGCCTGCTCGCGGGTCATCTGGATGCGCTTGGAAGCGACGACGCGCAGGCCGCCATCTTCCAGCATCTTGGTAACTGCGCCGGTCAGGTTGCGGCGGGTGGCATCGGGCTTGATGATCGAAAAAGTGCGGGTCGCGGCCATTGCCTGCGGCTCCTGTATTTGAGGTGTGGAAAAGTCGCGGCTCTCTAGTCTTGCGCCGTCTTTGATGCAAGCACAGCTAGGCGACCTTCTCCCAGCGTCCGTTCTCGTCCTGCTTCCAGTAATTCCGCTGGACGCCGTCGCGGTCCGCCAGCCCCCTCCAGGCGGCGCGCGCCTCAACGATCGCTTCCTCGTCGAAGAAGTGGAAGGCCCGGTCGAATCCCAGCGCTTCGTCTCGCCAGACCCCGTCCGTCAGTGCAATGTTCCGCGCGCCGTTCGTCGCCTCCGGCCCCTCCGCAATCAGCACCGACTGGCGCGCATCCTCTTCCCCCCCAGCCTGGCCATGCGGAAGGAAACTCTCGGGCTTGTACGACCACAAGACCTGGTCGAGCTTGCCGCGTGCCGCCTCGTCGCTCGACACCACGAGCAGCCGCCCGCCGCTCTCCAGCACCTTTTCGGCGATCTGGGGCAATACGCGCTCGAGCGGCGACCGGGTAAGGTGATAGAAATCGACCTGCATGGCTCTTGTTAGCGCGGCCGCGCGTTGGGGCCAATGCGCACGACGTTGCGATGGCGGAACCGCTGCGATAGGGCGGACAAGCCGCGTGCGTTGGGAGTTGAGACAGAGGTGGGATTCGAAGTGACGCGCAAGGCATTGCTGCTGTCTGCCGCGCTGGGCCTGTGCCTGGCTGCGCAGGCGCACGCGCAGGAAACGGCTGATCCGCGTGAATCGCCGCTGCAGCAGCCCGAACTACCGCCGGCCGATCTGCAGGATCGCCCCGTCGAGACCCCGCCGCCGCTTGCCACGGCATCGTCGGAGACGCCCGACGAAGTGCAATTCAACGCCGATCAGCTCGATTACGATTACGAGGCCGAGATCGTCACCGCGAGCGGCGATGTGCGCCTCTATCGCGGCAGCGATCGGCTGCGCGCGGACCGCGTCGTCTGGAACCGCAATTCCGGGCAGGTCGTCGCCGAAGGCAACATCGTCATCGTCAATCCCGAGGGCGATGCGGCCTATGGCGACAAGATTGAGCTGACCAATTCGCTCAAGGACGGCGTCGTCGAAAATATGCTGGTGGTGCTCGACGCTGGCGGCCGGATCGCCGCGCAGCGCGGCACCCGTGCCGGCGGGGTCATCACCGTCGAGAACGCTGCCTACACGCCCTGCTCGGTCACCGATTCGAGCAATTGCCCGAAAGAGCCTTCGTGGAAGATTACGGCCGACCGCGTCGTGTACAATCCCGAGCGCCGCCGCATACGCTATACCGGCGCGCGCGTCTCGGTGTTCGGCATCGTCAGCATCCCGCTACCGGCCTTCTCGCATCCGGTGGGCGGCGTCAGCGACGACGGCTTCCTGATGCCCGATATCCGCTACAGCCGGACCAACGGGCTCCAGTTCGCTCTGCCGTATTTCTTCAGCATGGCGCCCAATCGCGATCTGACCGTCACGCCGCGGGTGTTCACCAGCGTGCTGCCGATGCTCCAAGCCGAATATCGCGAGCTCAACTCGCTCGGCGCATTTCGCGTCAGCGGCTACGGCACCTATAGCCGGCGCTCGGACGACCTGACCGTGCCGCTGACCCCGGCGACCTCGAAGAACGATTTCCGCGGCTATCTCGATGCCGTCGGCCGCTTCCAGCTCGACCCGAACTGGACCGCGAGCGCATCGTTCCGCCTGACCACCGACCGCACCTTCCTGCGCCGTTACGACATTTCGCGCGACGATCGGCTGCGCAACAACATCCGCGCCGAACGCATCGATTCGGACAGCTATCTCTCGATCAACGCCTGGGTCATTCAGACGCTTCGCGTCGGCGAGCGCCAGGGCTTCCAGCCCTATGCGCTCCCCGAACTCGATTATCGCCGCCGGATGAACGACGGCCTTGTCGGCGGGCGCTTCGAATTCCAGGTCAACACGCTGGCGATCGGCCGCGCGGACGGCCAGAATTCGCAGCGTGCCTTTGCCAGCGCGCGCTGGGATTTGCGCAAGCTCACCGCCTGGGGGCAGGAACTGACCCTGACCGCTTATGGGCGCGGCGATGTGTACAATGCGACCGAGACGGCGCTCACCTCGATTGCGAGCTATCGCGGCACCGAGGGCTTCCAGTTCCGCGGAATCGGCGCCGTCGCGCTCGACATGAAATGGCCGCTGGTCGGCGAGATGTTCGGCGGCACGCAGCGGATCACGCCGCGCGTGCAGGTCGTCGCCGCCCCGCCGATCCGCAATCTCGCAGTGCCCAACGAAGATGCCCGCGCCGTCGATCTCGAGGATTCGAACCTCTTCGCGCTCAATCGCTTCCCGGGCTACGATCGCTTCGAGGATTCGACGCGCTTCACGTTCGGGCTGGATTACGCGCTCTATCTTCCCGGCTTCAGCCTCGATGCCAATATCGGGCAGAGCTATCGGCTTTCGTCGAGCCCGACGATCTTTCCCGATGGCACGGGGCTGACCGACCGGCTTTCGGATATCGTCGGCCGCACCGTGGTGCGCTTCCGCGATTTCGTGAGCTTCACGCACCGCTATCGCATCGACAAGGATGGCTTCGCGTTCCGCCGCAACGAAGTCGATGCCACGGTCGGGTCGCGCGATACCTATGTCCAGCTCGGCTACCTCCGGCTCAATCGCAATATCGGCCCGGCGCTGGAAGATCTGCAGGATCGCGAAGAAGCGCGCCTCGGTGCCCGCGTCCAGATCGCCAAATTCTGGTCGGTCTCGGGTTCGATCCTGGTCGATCTGACCGACCGCCAGGAGGATATTACGTCGCAGTCCGACGGCTTCGAACCGGTGCGTCACCGCCTGGGCGTCACCTATGAGGACGATTGCCTCCGCCTGGGTCTCACCTGGAAGCGCGACTATGAGACGACCGGCGACGCGCGGCGCGGCAACAGCTATATCCTCAGTCTGGCGTTCAAGAACCTGGGCCGCTAAGGAGGCTTGTCAGCCTTGGTTCAGGCACAATTGCTTAGTAAGCGCGACGATCTCCGTTTGGGATGAGGGTACGGATTCACGTGAAAATCGGTGTTGCAAAGGCGATCCGCTCGGGCCGCAAGACGGTTCTGATGCTCGCATTGGCGGGGATCGCTTCGGCGGCGGTGGCGCAGACGGTTCCACAAACGGCTCCCGTCCAGGATTTGAATACGATCGCAGCGGGGCTCGATCTTCCGGCCAATCTGACGATCTTCGGCAAGGCCGATCCCAACGTTCGCAAGGCGACTGCGCTGGTCAATGACACTGTCATCACCGGCACCGATGTCGAGCAGCGCGTCAATCTGATCATCGGCCTCAATAAGCTTAACCTGAAGCCTTCCGAGCGCGACGAGCTTCGCCTCACCGTCCTGCGCCAGTTGATCGACGAAACGCTGCAGATCCAGGAGGCCAAGGCCAACGACATCGTCGTCGACAAGAAGGAACTCGATTCCACCTATGTCCGCGTCGGCAAGAATTACGGGCGCGATCAGGATCAGTTCCGCGGCTGGCTCCGCCAGATGGGCGCGTCCGAGCGCTCGCTCCGCCGCCAGATCGAAGGCGAGCTCGCCTGGGGCCGGCTGCTGCGCCGCCGCGTCGACATCAATGTCAGCGATGCCGAAGTGAACGACATCCTTGCCAAGCTCGAGAAGGACAAAGGCACGGACGAGTTCCACGTCTTCGAAATCTATCAGAACGCCACGCCCGATCGCGCGCAGGAAGTCGCCACGGGCATGCAGCGCATGATCCAGCAGATGCGCGAAGGCACGCCGTTCGATTATCTCGCCAAGACCTATTCGGAATCGTCGTCAAAGGCAGTGGGCGGCGATCTCGGCTGGGTCCGCTCGGCGATGCTGCCCGAAACGCTGTCGCAGGCAGTCGCGACGATGCAGGCCGGCCAGGTCGCGGGTCCGATCCAGCTACCCACTGGCTTCTCGATCCTTTACCTCGCCGAGAAGCGCCAGGTGCTGATGGCCAATCCGCGCGACGCCAAGGTCAGCCTCCGCCAGATGACCGTGCGTTTCGCCAAGGGCGCCACCGAAGAGCAGGCCACGGCCATCGCCAGCGAATTCGCCAAGGCGACCCAGACTATCCAGGGCTGCGGCGACGTCGCCCGCGTGGCCGCGGCGCAGAACGCCGAAGTCGCCGACAAGGACGGCCTGGTAATCAAGGATATGCCGGAAGGCATTCAGGGCCTGTTGCTGCCGCTTCAAGTGGGCCAGGTGACGCGGCCGTTCGGTGCGATCGATGACAGCGTGAGCGTGCTCGTGCTGTGCGGCCGCGACGAGCCGCCCAGCGCCAGCCTTCCTTCGGCCGACCAGCTCAAGGATTCGATCTCCGAGCAGCGCACCAATCTTCGCGCCCAGCGTATGCTGCGCGATCTGCGCCGCGACGCGCTTGTCGAATATCGCTGATCCTTCAAGCGAGCGGGTGATGCGCCCGCTCGCGGTTGCGATGGGCGATTCCGCCGGAATTGGCCCCGAAATCACGGCCAAGGCTTGGAAGGCGCGCGAACTCCATTCGCTGACGCCGTTCTTCGCAGTGGGCGATTCGCGCGCCATTCAAAAGGTTTGGGACGGGCCGGTCACACGGATCACCGATCCCGAGGAGGCGAGCTCGGTCTTTGCCTCCGCCCTCCCCGTCCTGGCGCTCGACGATGCTGACGATGTCCTCCCCGGCAAGCCCACCGACGGCAGCGCGCGGATCGCGCTGCATTCTCTGGAGCTGGCGGTGGGCCTTGCCAGCGCCGGTGCCGCGAGCGGCGTAGTCACCGGCCCGGTTTCGAAGGCACAGCTTTACGGCATCGGCTTCACGCATCCCGGCCAGACCGAATTCGTCGCCGAACGCTGCGGCATCTCCGGCGAAAATGCCGTGATGATGCTCGCCGGCCCCACCCTTCGCGTGGTCCCGCTGACCGTCCATATCGCGCTCGCCGACGTGTCGGCAGCACTGTCCGTCGAGATGATCGTCGCCAAGGCGCGGGTCACCGCGCGGGGCCTCCTGCGCAATTTCGGGATCGAGCGTCCGCGCCTCGCTTTTGCCGGGCTCAATCCGCATGCCGGCGAAGGCGGCGCGATCGGGCGCGAGGAAATCGACTTCATCATGCCGGCGATCGAGCAATTGCGCGCCGAGGGTATCGACGCGATCGGGCCGTTCGCGGGGGATACGCTGTTCCACGCCCGCGCCCGCGCCGACTACGATGTCGCCCTCTGCCCCTATCACGATCAGGCGCTGATCCCGATCAAGACGCTCCATTTCGACGAGGGCGTGAACATCACGCTGGGCCTGCCGATCGTGCGCACTTCGCCCGATCACGGCACGGCTTTCGGGATCGCCGGCACCGATCAGGCGCATCCCGGCGCGATGATCGCCGCGATCCGCATGGCGGCGAGCGCGGCGCTGCGCAGGGCCGACGCGGCCCAGAATAACTGATCGCGTGAGCCAGCTTCCGCCGCTCCGCGAAATCATCCAGCGATATGGGCTCAGCGCAAGCAAAGCGCTGGGGCAGAATTTCCTGTTCGATCACCAATTGCTCGCCCGGATCGCCAAGGTGCCGGGGGATCTCGCCGGGCAGGAGGTCTTCGAAGTCGGCCCCGGCCCCGGCGGCCTCACCCGCGCCTTGCTCGAAGCAGGCGCAAGCGTGGTGGCCGTGGAGCGCGACCGGCGTTGCATCCCGGCCCTCGCGGAGCTTGGCGAATATTTCCCGGGAAAGCTTCGCGTGATCGAGGGCGACGCGCTAGAGGTCGATGCGCCTTCGCTGTTCGAGGGCAAGCCGCATGTCGTCGCCAACCTGCCCTATAATGTCGGCACCGCGCTGCTCGTCGGCTGGCTCTCGGCCACATGGGAGCCATGGTGGGCGAGCCTGACGCTGATGTTCCAGAAGGAAGTAGCCGACCGGATCGTGTCCAAAGCGGGCGACGATGCATTTGGCCGCCTCGCCGTCCTCGCCCAGTGGCGCTCGACTGCCCGGATCGCGATGGGCGTCCACCGCTCGGCCTTCACCCCCCCGCCCAAGGTGATGTCGGCAGTGGTCCACATCACCCCCGCCGCCGAGCCTGAGGGCGTGCGCTTCAAGACGCTGGAAGCCCTGACCGCCGCAGCCTTCGGCCAGCGCCGCAAGATGCTGCGCCAAAGCCTCAAGGGCATGCCGGGCGCGATCGAGGCGATGGAGAAGCTAGGGATCGATTCGAGCCGACGCGCTGAGACGGTTTCGGTGGACGAGTTCGTTTCGTTGGCTCGGGCGCTGAGCGCAAAGAGTCAGGCAACCATTGGCTAACGCGCCGCTATGGCCGCTGCCGACCCACTAGCGGACGTGTGGCGCTACTTCGAACAGGTGGTCCAACTGCTGCCTACCGTTCGAGTCTGATGCGCGTTTCGCCGGTAGTCCAAGCCATCGCGCTTCCCCATCCCAGCTACTGCGATATGCGCGGAGAGAATCTAGGACAGAACCCGCGGCAGCCGCCGACGCGTGCACCTCATCATCAAATCCCGGTTCCCAGAAGCAGCACGGGCAGATCGCGATGCCAGCCACACCCCCACGTTCATCATAGGCGGGTTCCGCTGCGAAATCGGGAAAGCCGCAAGCGGGGCAGAGAAGATGACCTGCTGTATCTCTGACGTTGAACTGACGGGCGTCGATCATGGGTCGAAGCCTAATGTAGCGAACGTCTGCTTTTCACCCATCATCGGTCATCCCCGCGCTGGACTTCGCCTGCTTGGCTGAGCCGGCGGCACCGCCGTCCGCTCTTTGAAATCGTCGGTCTGAAAGAACCCATGGCCAGTGCGACCATTGGGACCATTCGCGAGGCGCGAAAGCCGTTCGCATCGGCCTAACCGCGGCTTCAACTCTCGTGACAGCGGCGACCGCAAGCCTCAGGGCTTGGCGGGCGTCGCCGGCTTGTCGGCGGCTGCGGTGACTGTCACGGGCGGGCCCTTGGTGATAGCGGCCGCCAGCACATTGGCGTCGTTGCAGCCGGCGGTGCAGATCGTCTTGATCTTGGCGAGATTGGCCTTGGCCTTCTCGATCGCGCCCTTGGCGACCATCGCCTCGCCCTGCCCGCGCAATGCGGCGAGATCGTTGGGCTCGAGCAGCAGCGCTTCGCGATAGAGGCGGATCGCCTTGCCCGGCAGGTTGCGCGCACGGGCGATCTCGGCGAGCAGCACGAAGGCCTCGCGATTGCGCGGATCGACGGCGAGCGCGCTCTCCAGCGCATCGTTAGCGCTTTCGATATTGCCCGCGGCCTGCGCAGCGCGGCCCTCCTGGAGCAAGGCCAGCGAGCGCGGATCGATCTGGGCATCCGGGCGCTGCGCCATCAGCGAGGTCGAAAGCGAGAGGACCATCAGGGCAATTGCGGCGGAAATCGCAGTGACGCGCATCGATAACTCCGAGAAACTTGATCTCGTGGCTATCATGGCCGGATCAGCTTCGCGACAAAAAAGCCGTCGGTCGAGTCTGCCAGCGGAGTGAGGCGAAGCCCCGGGCCGCGCGGGCTGCCGGCGCCAGGCGCGATCGGCTCCGATCGCCAGCCGGCATAGGCCTCCAGGAATGCCTCGGCCTGGTTGGCCCCTTCCTCGTCGAGCACCGAGCAGACGACATAGACCAGCGCGCCGCCCGGCCGCACCAGCTCGGCGCCGGTCTTCATCAGATAGCGCTGGGTCGCGCCCAGCTGCGCTAGCCGATCGGGCGTGAGCCGCCAGCGCGCCTCGGGATTGCGCCGCCATGTGCCGGTGCCCGAGCAAGGCGCATCGATCAGCACCACATCGGCGCGGCCGGTCTGGTCGGCGAGCTGGCTGGCTTCCTGGCGCGGATTGAGCAGCCTCGTCTCGGCAATCGTCACCCCCGCCCGCTCGGCCCGCGGCGGCAGGCGCTGGAGCCGCCCGCGATCGACGTCACAGGCAAGGATGCTGCCATGATTGGCCATCGCTGCGGCCAGCGCGAGGGTCTTGCCGCCTCCGCCGGCGCACAGGTCGATGACATGCTGCCCGCGCCGCACGCCGGTCGCGAGGCTGACGATCTGGCTGCCCGCGTCCTGCACTTCGATCTGTCCGTCCCGGAACGACGGCAATTGCTCGACGGGAATGTCGGTGGGGAGGCGCAGCCCATCGGTGGTGAACGAGATCGGGTCGGCACCCGCTATTTCCGCCAGCATGGCGTCGGCATCGGCCTTGAGGCTGTTGACGCGCACATCGAGCGGCGCGCGCTGAAGCAAAGCCGCCTGCTCCTCGATGCCGATATCGGAAGCTCGTAGCGCCTTGATCAGCCAGTCATGCGCAAAAGCGGGCTTGGCGACCGGCTCATCGGCTTCGATCGCCACAGGGCCATAAGGCGATCCGTCAAACCACTCGGCCAGTTCGGGGCGCGTGCTGGCGAGGGCCAGCATCGCGGCGCGGCCACTCTCCGGAGGGCGCCCGAGCAGGCGGATCGCTTCGTATACGAGCTCACGGATCGCGCGGCGGTCCTTGGAGCCGGCATAGCGCCGCTCGGCAAACCAGCGCGCGATGAGCGTGTCCGCCGCCGCCCCCTGATCGCGCGCGGCGGCAATGATGCGGTCGAGAAGCTCGATCGCGGCCTGGGTACGTGCGGCGGGTGTCATCCCGCTGCCCAAGCAGAATGCGACGGGCATGGAAAGCCCCGCACTGCATCCGCGCGAGCCCATCCGTCCAATATGGGCGCTTCGCCGACTCTGATTTCGCATGCGTTGGAATTAGGATCACGCAAGTGAAGGTTTCTTCGGGGGGAGAAGACGATGCAGCGTTGGCGGGTGCCTTTGTGGATTGTCGCCGGCATATTCTGGTTCGTCCTCGTGCCGCTCGGCTTCGTCACGCTCTACTCCGCCATCGAGCTTCAGAACGCCGCGCGGTCGATGAAAGACGTCAATCCGCGCTTGGCGATGCTCCAGACGATCTCGCTCGTCCGCAAGCTCGATGAAGCAGAGCAACGCGGTGACAGCACCCACGATCTCCACCGCAATATTCGCCAGGAGCGCAATCGTGGCCTGGCGATGAAGAACTTGGTCCGGCAGTCGGCGATCGACATCCTCACTGCGAACGGCATCCGCGGCGCGACGATGATCTGCACCGCCTCGCCGGAAAATCTGACCAAATGCGTCAGCCAATATGACAATGCCGCCTGCCTGGCCGACTGGACGACCATCCAGAAATGCTATGACGAGGCGCGTGCGTTCGAAGGCACTTCAGCCCAGAGCCGGCAAATGGTCGGCAGGATGCGCACGCAGAAGGACGACGCAGAGAAGCAGCGCACGAAGCACAATGATATGGTCGAGCGTTGGCAATCCCTGGATACGCTGGAGAAGGCACCGCTGTTTTCCGTCGCCGACGCGCTGCGCCTGCCCGTGACCAAGGTGCCGCTCCAGGCGTTCTTCGTAATGCCACAGGGCGTGGTGGTCGCGTGCTTCACGGCGCTCATGGCCGTGCTTGGAGCTGGCGCCGCGTCGCTCAGCAAGTTTCGGCGCAGCAGCGCGGCGACCAAGACAGACGCGCTCAAGAGCTTCCTTCTCGCGCCGCTCATCGGCGGCCTGACCGGTTTCATGGTCTATTTCGTGGTGTCGGCGGGGACCGCGGTTTTGGTGCAGCCTTCGCCCGCGGACGCCGCTCAGCCGATTTCGAACCTGTCGGCGCCGGCGCTGGCTTCGCTGGGCATTTTCGCCGGGCTTGCTGCCGAACAGGCCATCGCCTGGCTGCAGCAGAAGGCCAGCGCCTTCTTCCGCAACGATGCCCCGGTGGAAGCGCGCCCTCGCGAACGCACCTGAGCGTGTTGCGGAACGCGCCTGATCAGCGCGTCGGGTAATTCGGCGCCTCGCGCGTGATCGTCACGTCATGGACATGGCTTTCGCGCAGCCCCGCGCCGGTGATCCGCACGAAGCGTGCCTTCTTCTGGAAATCGCCGATCGTCCCCGCGCCGACATAGCCCATCGAGGCCTTAACCCCGCCGACAAGCTGGTGGACGACGTCCTTGGCGCTGCCCTTGTAGGGGACCTGGCCTTCGATACCCTCAGGGACCAGCTTCAACTGGTCCTTGATGTCCTGCTGGAAATAGCGGTCGGCCGAGCCACGCGCCATCGCCCCAACGCTGCCCATGCCGCGATAGGATTTGTACGCGCGGCCTTGATAGAGGAAAGTCTCCCCCGGAGCCTCTTCGGTCCCCGCCAGCAGCGACCCGATCATCGCAGTCGACGCGCCGGCGGCAAGCGCCTTGGCGATGTCACCAGAGGTGCGGATGCCGCCATCGGCGATCACCGGCGTGCCCGACTTGGCGGCTTCGTTCGCGGCGTCCATCACCGCAGTGAGCTGCGGCACCCCGACGCCGGCTACAACCCGAGTGGTGCAGATCGAGCCCGGCCCGATGCCCACCTTGAGCCCGTCCGCTCCCGCCCCAATAAGTGCCTTGGCGGCCTCCGCAGTGGCGATGTTGCCCGCAATCACCTGAACGCGGTTGGAAAGCTTCTTGACGCGCTCGACGGCGCGGCTGACCTCGACATTGTGCCCGTGCGCAGTGTCGATGACGATCAGGTCGACATCGGCATCGACCAGCGCCTCGGTACGCGCAAAGCCCTTGTCGCCAACCGTGCTCGCGGCGGCCACGCAGAGGCGGCCCGCCGCGTCCTTGGTGGCGGCGGGGAAATTGACGGCCTTCTCGATGTCCTTGACCGTGATCAGCCCGACGCAGCGATAGCTGTCATCGACCACGAGCAGCTTCTCGATCCGCCGCGCATGGAGCAAGCGGCGCGCCTCCTCCTTGCCGACCCCGGTCGATACCGTGGCGAGATTGTCGCGCGTCATAAGCTCGGAGACGGGCTGGTTGGGGTTCTCGGCGAAGCGGACGTCGCGATTGGTGAGGATGCCGACCAGCTTGCCGCCTTCCTCGACCACCGGGATGCCGCTGATCTTGTGCCGCTCCATCAGCGCTCGTGCCTCGGCCAGCGTGCCGCTCGGCCGCATCGTGATCGGATTGACGACCATCCCGCTCTCGAAGCGCTTGACCGCGCGCACCGCCTCGACCTGCTGGTCCACATCGAGATTGCGGTGGAGCACGCCGATCCCGCCCAATTGCGCCATCACGATCGCCATGTCCGCCTCGGTGACGGTATCCATTGCCGACGAGATGATCGGGATATTGAGCGCCAGGCTCCGCGTCACAAACGTGCGCGTATCGGCCATGCTCGGCAGTATCTCGGACTCGCCCGGATAGAGCAGGACGTCGTCGAAGGTGAGGCCGAGAGGGATGTCCATGCGGTGCGCCAAAGTCCTGAGTCGGGAGTTGGCGGCCCATGTAACCGCGTGGGGGTGGATGCGCTAGGGGTGCTCTTGCTTCAGCCGCGCCAGCCATTGCTGCGCCTGTTTGGGTTCCCCGACCGCACTGGGGCCGACCGAGCCCCGCGACGCCAGGAACTGGGCGTGTAGTTCGAAGCGCGCCAGTTGCAGCCGTTCGCGGATCGCGTCGATTTCCTCGCCCATTTCGGTCAGCGCCGCGACCGCGGGCGCCGCCGCTTCGCGTGCCGGGCGATCCTTGGGGTTGTGCCCAAACAGTCCCCAGCGGCCCGCCGCCGTGATTTCCAGCGCGGCCGTCAACGCCGCGAGATATTCGGCCTCGATCTCGATCCGGCGTTCGTCGAGGCGAGCGAGGCGATCGGCCTTTGCCATCTCAGCGCCGCTCGCCCGCTCGGGCCAGCAATGCTCTCGCCTGCTCGACATGCATCGTTTCGATCATCCGGTCGCGATAGCGCTCGGCGCCGCCCGTGGCTGCGGCGATCAGGGCATGGGCATCGGCGATTTCTTCGGGAGTTGGGCCGAACGCGGCAGCGGCGATGGCGATCTGGTTGGGGTGGATCAGGGTCTTGCCGTCATAACCGAGCATGCGGCCGTGGTGGCTTTCGGCTTCGAGCCCCGCGGGATCGTCGAGCTGGTTGAACACGCCGTCGAGCGCCCAGGCATCGCCTGCGCGTGCGGCAAGGACGATCGCCTGGAGCGCGAGGCCCATCGCTTCGCGGCCCGAGGAGGGCGGCAGACGGAGCGTGGCGGCAAGATCGTTGGTACCGGCGATCAGGCCTGCGACGCCCGGACGTGCCGCGATCTCGGCAGCAGCGAGGACGCCGCGAGGAGTTTCGATCATCGCAAGGAGCGGCTTGCCGAGGCTGTCGATCAGGCGAGCGACTTGCGCGGCATCCTCGGCTTTGGGGAGAACGGCGTAATCGGCATGGGACCTCGCCACCATCTCGGCATCGGCTTCGTGTTCTGGAGCGTCGAAGCCATTGATGCGGATCGCAGCCAAACTGATGCCGAACCCTTCCGCCACGGCCGCCACTGCAGCAGCGCGGGCCGTGTCCTTGTCCTCCGCCTTCACTGCATCCTCCAAATCGAGGATCACCATGTCGGCGCCAAGCCCACGCGCCTTGGCGATTGCGCGCGGGTTCGAGGCGGGGAGGAAGAGCGCGGTGCGGGGCGCCAAAGCTGCTGTGGTCATGGGCCAAGGGTATGCTAGCAAGGCACAGGTTTTGCGAGGGGAGTCGGGAATGGACGCGCTCAATATTTTCCTGCTGGTCGCAGTGGCGGTGGTGCTGCTCTATCTCTTCTCAAGCGTGAAGATCGTCACGCAGGGCTATCAATATACCATCGAATATTTCGGCCGCTTCACCGCCGTCGCGGCGCCGGGCCTCAATTTCTACCCCGCCTTCTTCTATCGCGTCGGCCGCAAGGTGAACATGATGGAGCAGGTGATCGATATTCCCGGCCAGGAAATCATCACCAAGGACAATGCGATGATCTCCACCGATGGCGTGGTGTTCTTCCAGGTCCTCGATGCCGCCAAGGCCGCCTATGAGGTCTCGGACCTCTATGTGGCGCTCCTCCAGCTGACCACCACCAACCTCCGCACGGTGATGGGCTCGATGGATCTCGACGAGACGCTGTCCAAGCGCGACGAGATCAACGCGCGGCTGCTGTCGGTCGTCGATCACGCCACGACCCCCTGGGGCGTCAAGATCACGCGCGTCGAGATCAAGGACATCCGTCCGCCCGCCGACATCGTCAATGCGATGGGCCGCCAGATGAAGGCCGAACGTGAAAAGCGCGCCAACATCCTCGAAGCCGAAGGCACCCGCGCCTCCGAGATCCTCCGCGCCGAGGGCCAGAAGCAATCCAAGATTCTCGAGGCCGAGGGCCGCCGCGAAGCCGCCTTCCGCGACGCCGAGGCGCGCGAGCGTTCGGCCGAAGCGGAAGCGACTGCCACGCGGATGGTGTCGGACGCGATCGAAGGTGGCAGCACCCAGGCGATCAACTATTTCATCGCCCAGAAATATGTCGAGGCGATCGGCAAGTTCGCAACCTCGCCGAACGCCAAGACGATCCTCTTCCCGGTGGAAGCGACCCAGTTGATGGGCACGCTCGGCGGCATCGGCGAGCTGGCCAAGGAAGCGATCAATGGATCTCCCAGCGGCGCGCCGAAGCCCCCTGCCCCGCCGGCGCCGCCGCGCGCAAGGCCGACACCGTTCACGCCTTCGGGGAGCTGAGCCATGGACTGGAATTTGGATATCATTGGCGGCTCGCCCGGGCTCGCCTGGCTGATCCTCGCCGCGTTGCTGGCGCTCACCGAATTGCTGGTGCCGGGCATCTTCCTGGTCTTCGTCGCCGCGGGCGCCGCAGTAACTGGGCTGGTGACGCTTTTCCTTCCGAATTTCCCGCTGCTGTTTCAGGTGCTGCTGTTCGCGGCTGGATCATCCGCAGCCGTAGCGCTCGGGCGGCGCTGGTATCTGCGAAACCCTGCGCCCAATGCCGATCCGCTGCTCAACGACCGCGTCGCGCGGCTGATCGGTCAGGTCGTCACGGTCGCCGAACCGATCCGGTCGGGGCGCGGCAAGGTCCGCGTCGGTGACGGCGAATGGCTTGCGCACGGCCCGGATGCGCCGGCAGGCACGCAGGTGCGGATCGTCGGGGCCGAGGGCACTTCGCTGACGGTCGAGCCCGTTATCGCCTGAGAATGAGTCGAAGGAAGTTACGATGCGTACCAGCCGCCGCCAGATCCTGCTCGGCACCGGCGCCGCCCTCGCGCTCGGCGCTCTCCCCGCCGCTGCCCGCAGATTCGCGCAGGATGCCGATGCGCAGGCCGAGACATTGCTCTCGGGCATCGCCGAGACCCTGCTTCGCGACTATCCCGAACAGGCCACGACCCTGGGGATCGACAAGGGCGCGCATGCGGGGCTCAAGCACCAGCTTACCGACCGTTCGATCAAGGGCCAGGCAGCGTTGGCGGCGCACCTGAAGAAGGCGCTTGCCGACATCGCCACGCTCGACCTTGAAAGGCTGAGCCCGATCATGCGCACCAATGTCGATGTGGTGCAGGCAGCCTATGGCAATGCGCTGCAAGGCTTCGCCTTTGGCTATGGCGACGTCGCCGTCGGGAGCTGGCGCAATTCGCCTTACGTTGTGGTGCAGAATGTCGGCGCGTTCCTGGATGTGCCGCGCTTCCTCGACGGCGACCATCAGATCGCGAACGCTGCGGACGGCGAGGCCTATGTCGATCGGCTCGAAAGCTATGCCGAGCAACTCGACGGCGAGACCGAACGGCTCAAGATCGCTGCGCGCAAAGGCGTCATCGCGCCGGACTTCCTGCTCGACAAGTGCCTGGCGCAGATCCAGCAGGCGCGTAGCGGCAACCCCGCCGGCTGGGGCATCGTGACTTCGGTCGCCAACCGCACTGTCGGCATGGGGGATTTCGGCCATGCGGCGTTCGAGCTGGCCAAAGACCGCATCGCACCCGCGCTCGGCCGCCAGATCGCCGAGCTCAAGCGCCATCGGAAGCGCGCGACGAGCGATGCCGGCGTATGGAAGTTCAAGGATGGCGACGCCTATTATGCCTGGGCGCTGAGCGCGGGCACGACAACGACGATGACCCCCGACGAGGTCCACCAGATGGGCCTCGACCAACTCGCCGCAATCCAAAGCGAGATGGACGCGATACTCAAGAAGGAGGGCTATTCGCAAGGCTCGGTCGGCGCGCGAATGGAGGCCTTGGCCAAGGACAAGCGCTTCACCTTCCCAGAAGGCGATCCCGGCCGCGCCGAGATCATGAAGTTCCTCAACGATCGTATCGCCGATATCCGCCGCCGGATGCCGCAGGCATTCCACACGCTGGTGAAGGGCAATGTCGAAGTGAGGCGGCTGCCGCTGGCGGAAGAACCCGGCGCGCCCGGCGCCTATGGCGCCGCGGGTTCGATCGACGGCACGATCCCCGGCAAGTTCTGGATCAATCTGCACACGACCGATCTGCACACCCGCTTCAGCCTGCCCGATCTCGCCTATCACGAGGCGATTCCGGGCCATGTCTGGCAAGGCGAATATGCCAACAAGTTGCCGCTGATCCGCAGCCTGCTCACGTTCAATGCCTATTCGGAAGGCTGGGCGCTCTATGCGGAGCAGATCGCCGATGAACTGGGCGTCTATGCCGAAAACCCCGCCGAAAAGCTCGGCTATCTCCAGTCGCTCGGCTTCCGCGCCTGCCGGCTGGTGGTCGATACCGGCTTGCACGCCAAGCGGTGGACGCGCGAGCAGGCGGTTCAATGGTTCATCAAGGCGAATGGATCGGGCGAGGCCGAGGTGCGTAGCGAAGTCGACCGCTATTGCTCCTGGCCGGGCCAGGCCTGCGGCTACAAGGTCGGGCAGAACGAGATCAACCGCCTGCGCGACCGGGCAAAGGCGGCGCTCGGCCCTCGCTATGACTTCCGCGCGTTCAACGATGCGGTGGTGCTCGGGGGCAATGTGCCGATGACGGTTCTGGGACACGTCATCGATCGCCACGTCGCCGAGCGAAAGGGCTAGCCGGAATCGTCACCCCCGCGAACGCGGGGGGCCCCGCTTCTTTGGGCCAGCAGAAAAAGCGGGATATCCGCGTTCGCGGGGAAGACGATTAGTTCTTCTCGCGCGCCGCCAGTGCATCCTCGACGGTCTTCAACCCCGCGTCGCTCTCCACCGCCAGGTCTATCGGACGGCCGCCAAGATCGTCATCATGCGTGTTGAGAAACGCCACCATCGCGTCGCGATCCTTGAGCGCGAGGAACGCCGCGGTCGCGGCCTTACCCTGGCGCGCCGCTGCTTCGGGCGACAGGCGGACGGTGTCGAACCGCTTACGGAAGCGCTTGAACTGCGGCTTGTCCGATACGGGCGCAGTCGCCTCGGCTTCAGGCTGGGCGGTGGCGGGTTCGAGGTCCATGAAAGCTCCTGATACGTAAGCGGGAGCACTGGTCTCTCAGCTGCCGGCGCCTACGAAGGATTTGCCGCACAGTAACTCTAATCTAGGGAGCCCGGCCCGGAATTGCCAGCGGCGCGAGATCGGGCGCGACATATGCGCGGCGTGCCGCGACCGAGAACAGCAGCTCGCGGCTGTAGAAGCGAAGCGGCCAATCGCGATGCCCCATGGGCGAGCAGAGAAGCGCATTGACGCGGACCAGCAGCGCGGTTTCGCCAGTTTCCGCCAGGAACAACCGCGCGCCGGTCACATAGGCCCGCGTGATCGTGTCGTGATAGCCGCCCTGATCGTCATTCACTCCGCCGACGCTCTCGTTGAAGCGCGAGATCAGTCCTGCAATCTCGGAATCCACGTCCACATCGGTGCGGGCGGTCAGCAGATACAGCGTTGCCGCAAGATGCGCTTCATGCGTCCAGTCGGCGCGCTCGAGGCTGCACGCGACCAGCCCCTCGCCGAGACGGATGATCTCGGCGTCGGAAGTGAAGAGGCGGATAGGAAAGTCGGTCATCGATCGGGCTTTCAATGGCCCGATCGATGACCGGGCAATTCAGGCGGGCGTCTTGGTCTTGGGAGCCGCTTGGCGGACCCCCTCGTCGACATGCTCGGCGAATTGGGTGAAGTTCTCGACGAACAGGTCGACCAGCTTGCCCGCGGTAGCGTCATACTCGGCCTTGTTCGACCAGGTCTCGCGCGGATCGAGGATTGCGCTGTCCACGCCCGGCGCAGTCGCCGGAACCATGAAGCCGAAATTCGGATCCTTGCGGAACTCGACGCTGTTGAGGCTGCCGTCGATCGCGGCGTTGAGCAAAGCGCGCGTCACCTTGATCGGCATGCGCTTGATGCCGGCGTCGGTGGCCTTGCCGCCGCTCCAGCCGGTGTTGACCAGCCAGCAATTGACGCCGCCCTTGGCAATGCGCTCCTTGAGGAGATTTCCATAAACGGAAGGGTGGCGCGGCATGAACGCGGCGCCGAAGCAGGTCGAGAAGGTCGCCTCGGGCTCGGTCACGCCGATCTCGGTGCCTGCCACCTTGGCGGTATAGCCCGAGAGGAAGTGATACATTGCCTGTTCGGGCGTGAGCTTGGCGATCGGCGGCATCACGCCGAATGCGTCCGCGGTGAGGAAGATGATGTTCTTCGGGACCGGCCCGAGATTCTTCTCGCTCGTGTTCGGAATGAACTCGATCGGATACGCACCGCGGCTGTTTTCCGCGAGGCTGTTGTCGTTAAAGTCGAGCTCGCGGGTCTCTGGGTCCATGACCACGTTTTCGAGCACGGTCCCGAAGCGCTTGCTGGTCGCGAAGATCTCGGGCTCGGCTTCGGCTGAGAGGTTGATCATCTTGGCGTAGCAGCCGCCTTCGAAATTGAAGACCGCAGTGTCGGACCAGCCATGCTCGTCATCGCCGATCAGCGTGCGGCTGGCATCGGCGGAAAGCGTCGTCTTGCCGGTGCCCGAGAGGCCGAAGAACACCGCAGTATCGCCGTCGGCCCCCATGTTCGCCGAGCAGTGCATCGGCATGATGCCGTCAGCGGGCAACAGATAGTTGAGCAGCCCGAACACGCTCTTCTTCATCTCGCCGGCATATGCCGTCCCGCCGATCAAAATCAGCTTATCGGTGAAATTAACGGCAATAACAGTCTCGCTCCGGCAACCATGGCGCTCGGGATCGGCGCGGAAGCTCGGCAAGTCGATGATCGTATATTCGGGAACGAAACCCGCCAGTTCGCTCGCCTCGGGGCGGACAAGCAGCGTCCGAATGAAAAGGTTATGCCAAGCCAGTTCGTTGATCACACGCACTCGCACGCGATGCTCGGGCTGCGAACCGCCATAGAGATCCTGCACGAACAGTGTGTCGCGCTGGCTGACCTCAGTCATGAAATCGCTCTTGAGCGCGGCGAAGTGCTCGGGTGTCATGCTGCGATTGACGTTGCCCCACCAGATATTCTCTTCAGTAGTCGCGTCGCGGACGATATATTTGTCCTTGGCGCTGCGCCCCGTATGCTTGCCGGTGGTGACGACCAGCGGGCCGTCCTTTGCCAGCTTGCCCTCGCTGCGGCGCACGGCGTGCTCCACCAGGGGCGCAGTCTGCAGGTTCCAATGAAGTTCGGCGCCCGTCCCGATGCCCTGGGCATCGAGGCCGTGGCGTGGCCTACGCTCGTTCAAGTCATGCCTCCTCATGCGCCTCTATCGTGCGCAATATAATTATGCATTCGCGCATAAGCGGGGCCGAGAAGCCCGGTCAATGCGGGTAAACGTTGTCAGATTTGATGGTAATCGGTGTCATTTGCGCGACGGCTGCGAAACTATGGTTTACGCCATTGGTGATGCGCCGATGCAACGCTATGACCGTTGCATGACAGCGACGATCGCGCTGGTCGACGACGACCGCAATATCCTTACTTCGGTCTCCATTGCGCTTCAGACCGAAGGCTTTCTCACCCGCGTCTATTCCGATGGCGAGAGCGCATTGAAGGCGCTGATCGAAAACCCGCCAGACCTGGCCGTGCTCGATATCAAGATGCCGAAGATGGACGGGCTCGAGCTTCTCCGCCGGCTACGCGAGAAGAGCGCGATCCCCGTGATCTTCCTCACCAGCAAAGATGACGAGCTCGACGAAGCGCTTGGCCTGGCGATGGGTGCGGACGATTATATCGCCAAGCCCTTCAGCCAGCGTCTGTTGATTGCCCGCATCCGCGCGATCCTGCGCCGCACCGAGGTTTCGCTGCCCAGCGCAGAAGGTGTCGAGGAAACGCCGCAGGAAGTGCTTGAGCGCGGCCGGCTGACCATGGACCCCGCGCGCCACCGTGTGAACTGGGCAGGCAATAATGTGACGCTAACCGTCACCGAATTCCTGATCCTGGAAACGCTGGCGCAGCGGCCGGGCATTGTGAAGACCCGTAACCAGCTCATGGATGCCGCCTATCAGGACGACATCTACGTCGACGACCGCACCATCGACAGCCACATCAAGCGTGTCCGCCGCAAATTCCGTCAGGTCGATCCGGAATTCGATGCTATCGAGACGCTATATGGCGCCGGATACCGCTTCTCAGACGAGTGACGATCATGCCCTCGGGCTGAAATGGTCGAACCGCGTCAGCCTGACGCCGCGCATCCTTGCGGTGAATATCTTCGCGCTCGCTCTGCTTGGCGGGGGCTTCTCCTATCTCGACTCCTACCGCAGCCGGATCGTCGATAATCGCGTCGAGCAGGCGGCGCGCGAGGCGCGGTTGGTAGCACAGGCACTGGCGTCTGCACGAGACCCAAAGCGCCGCGACCTGCTGGTCATCAGCCTCGCGCGGGACACCGGCACGCGGATCCGGCTCTATGACGGCAAGGGCAAGCTGCTCGTGGACAGTCGCGAACTGGGAGTGCGCAATGTCGTGCTGCGCGATCCGGACAAGGATGGCTGGGGGATGGAAGCCGCGCGCTGGCTCGATGCGGTGATCGACACCGTGGCGGGCGCCAAGCGTGCTCCGGCGTATCGCGAACGTCCGCGCGACGAGGGATTCGAATGGCCCGACGTGCGCACCGCCGAAGCGACTCACGGGTCGGCCGCAACGGTGTGGCGTGCGCCCGATCGCACACCGGTGATCACCGCCGCCGCGCCGATCACCGAACTGGGCGTGGTAATGACGACGGCCAATGCGCGCGACATCACGCAGACAGTGCGCTCCGAGCGCTATCGGCTGGGGATCGTGCTGCTTATCGTGTCGATGGCTTCGATCCTGCTCTCACTATTCCTGGCGCGGACGATCGTGCGGCCACTTCGGCTTCTTGCCCGCGCCGCCATCCGTGTGCGGCTAGGGCGTGCTCGCGAAGTGGTGGTCCCTCGCCTACCCGATCGCAGCGACGAGATCGGGCTGCTCGCCCGCGCTCTCTCCGACATGAGCCAGGCATTGCGCGCACGAATCGATGCGACCGAAAGCTTCGCCGCCGATGTGAACTCACGAAATGAAGAACCCCCTCGCCTCGCTACGCTCGGCAGTGGAGAGCCTGACGACTGTCAAGAAGCAGGAGCATCGCGACCAACTGCTGGAAATCGTCCGCGACGACGTGCACCGGCTCGACCGGCTTATCACTGATATTTCCGAAGCGTCGCGGCTCGATGCGCAACTCAGCCGCGCAACCTTCGAGCCCGTCGATATCGGCGCGATGATCCAGGCACTGCTCGATAGCCGAGAAGCACGCGGGCTGCCCGCAGGCATCCGCATTGCCTTCGACCGGGTGCCGCAGACGCCCCTCGTCGTGCTCGGCGAAGGCGGGCGGCTCGAGCGCGTCTTCGAAAACCTTATCGAGAATGCGATCTCCTTCTCCCCCGAAGGCGGATTGATCGCAATCTCGGCGCGCAGCGAAGGCAAAATGCTCACGGTCCGCGTCGAGGACGAAGGCCCCGGAGTCCCCGAAAATTCGCGCGAGAACATCTTCCGGCGTTTCCACTCCGTCCGCCCGGAGAGCGAGGCCTTCGGCCAGCATTCGGGGCTGGGCCTTGCCATCGCGCGCACGATCGTCGAGGCGCATCAGGGTAGCATTGCAGTGGAAGCCCGGGAGGATCGGTTGAGCGGAGCACGTTTTGTGGTGCGGTTGCCCAAGGCGGAGCGCGCGTAATGGCGGCAGTATCGTCCGAGACGATCCAGGCCGCGTGCGTAGCCGTGAAGGCCCGCGGCGTGCTGATCGAATGCCGCGGCGGCGAAGACCGTATCGGCCTTGCGCTCCGTATGATCGATCGCGGCGCCGTATTGGTAGCCGACGCGCAAACCGTGTGCCTGCGCCAGGGTAGTGACTTGCTGGCTAGCGCGCCGGCCGGCAGTGGTGGAAGGATCGAAGTGCGCGGGCTGGGCATTGTCGCATTGCCTCATGCGGAGCGTGTGCCCGTGGATCTGCTGATCGTCCTGCTCGATGCCGCTCCGCGCTTTCCGGAGGACAGGCGGACGCGCAGCGTCGCCGGGGTGGAAGTGCCGGTGCTTGCGCTCGCGGCGCTGGATGCGGCGGCGCCGATCAAGGCCGAGCTGTGGCTAGAGCAAAGGCGATGAGCCGCCGGCCAAAACATATCCTGCTGGTCACCGGCATGTCCGGCGCGGGCAAGTCGACGGTACTCCGTACGCTCGAGGATCTCGGCTGGGAGACTGTCGACAACCTTCCGCTCCTGCTCCTCAATCGGCTGCTCGACACGGCGCCAGCCGAGGGTACCGACGGAGACGATCGACCGATCGCGCTAGGCATCGGTAGCCAGACGCGCGGGTTCGATGCGGACAGCATCGTCGCCAGGATCAAGCGACTGCGCGAGGAACATGGCCATGACGTCGGCACGCTGTTCCTCGAATGCTCGGGCTCCGAGCTCGAGCGGCGCTATTCGGAGACGCGGCGGCGCCACCCGACTGCGCAGGACCGGCCCGCGAGCGACGGCATTGCACGCGAACGCGAATTGCTCGCGCCGCTTCGCGAATGGTCGAACCGGCTGATCGACACGACCAATCTGACCACTAACGAACTGGCGCAGCAGATCCGCTCGACATTTTCGGGCGAGGGCCTGGGCCAGACAACCGTGTCCCTCCTCTCCTTCGGCTTCGCCCGGGGCCTGCCGCGCAACGCCGATCTGGTCTTCGACATGCGTTTTCTGCGCAATCCGCATTGGGACGACAAGCTCAGGCCCGGAACCGGCAAGGACGCGGACGTCTCCAAATATATCGTCGCCGATCCCGCCTATGCCGAAGCGATGGAGCGGATCGAATCGCTGCTGCTCTTCCTCGTTCCCCGCTATCAGGCCGAGGGAAAGGCTTATGTCACCATCGCAATCGGCTGCACCGGAGGACGGCACCGCTCGGTGCATGTCGCAGAGCGGATCGCCGCCCGGTTGCACGCGGAGGGATTTTCGCCCACGGTGACTCACCGCGACCTGCAAACCGCACCGCAGGACTCGCTGGAGGGGGCGCCGCTGGTGGTATGAAGGGGCGGAGTACGCAATGATTGGTCTGGTACTCGTGACGCACGGGCAACTCGCGGAAGAGTTCGTCGTCGCGATGGAGCATGTCGTGGGCAAGCAGGAGCGGATCGAACCGATCTGCATCGGGCCCGAAGACGATATGGAGAGCCGTCGCGCCGATATCGCCGCCGCGATCGCCAAGGTCGATGAGGGCCAGGGCGTCATCGTCCTGAGCGACCTGTTTGGCGGCACGCCCTCGAATCTCGCCATTTCGCTGATGGATACGGGCAAGATCGAAGTGATCGCAGGCATCAACCTGCCGATGCTGATCCGGCTCGCAAGCGCGCGCAAAGCGATGAAAGTCACCGAAGCGGTCGCCGCGGCGCGCGATGCCGGCCGCAAATATATCACGGTCGCCTCCGAAGTGCTCGGCGAGGCCGCTGCGTGAGCCGCTGCGCGCGGTCGGTCACGATCGAGAACAAGCGCGGGCTGCATGCCCGGGCGAGCATGGCCTTTGTTACCCTGGCGACCAGCCATCCGGTGGAGCTGACGGTCGAAAAGGACGGTTCGAGCGCATCAGGTACCTCGATCCTCGATCTAATGATGCTGGGGGCCGCCCGCGGCGACACGATCACGATCAGCGCGGAGGGCGAAGGCGCCGAAACGGCCGTTCAGGCGCTGGTCGAACTGGTCGAGGCGCGGTTCGGAGAGGAGTGAGCTGCTGACGAAGGGCTCGATAGAGGACGTCCTGCACGGATACGCCGCCTCTGCCGATGCGGATCTCATCGCCAGATACGATTCGCTTTCACCCGAGCAGATATACGCGCGTGTCATCGATCTCTTCCCGCCACCCGGCGGCCGCGTAGCCGATATCGGCGCCGGCACGGGCCGCGATGCGGCATGGTTCGCCGACAAGGGATACCAGGTGCTGGCCGTCGAGCCGGTCCGCGAGTTCCGTGAAGCCGGGCAAAAGCTGCACTTTTCCGACGCCATCGAGTGGCTCGACGATCGCCTGCCCAATCTAGCTACGATGCAAGCACGCATGCCGTTCGATCTGGTGATGCTGTGCGCGGTCTGGCACCATCTCGACGATGCGGACAGGGCGCGGGCCATGCCTGCTCTCGCGGCGGCGACGGCAGCGGGCGGATCGCTGATCCTGTCGCTGCGGCATCACCCCGGACCGCCGGACCAGCAGTCGTTTCCTGCGCCTCCGGAGGCGACGATCGAGTTAGCAGGCGCGTGCGGCTTCCGCCTGATCCGCCAGTGCGAAGCCGACGCAGTCTCCGAGGAAAGCCGCGCATTGGGCGTGCGCTGGACTTGGCTGGCGTTCGAAAAGACCTAGGCGTGTCTGTCTTGCTGTCCGCCGCTGCAGCCCTCCGGGCCGCCAAGCCAACCACACGCCCTGCCAGCCTTTTGCGCCTCGCCCGATATGGGCTAGAGACCCCGCATGCCCCGCGAAATAACTGCCTTTTCCAATCCGCTCATCAAGCGCGTGCGCAATCTCCGCGACAAGAAGCATCGCCGCGAGGAAGGGCTGTTCCTTGCCGAAGGGCTGCGCATCCTGACCGAGGCGCGCGAAGCCGGGCGGCTGCCGCAATATCTTTTCTACACCAAGGAAAGCGCAGACCATCCGCTGGTCCTCGCATTGGTGGAGGCGGTGGAGAACACGACCGGCTGGGCGATTGAAACCAATGCCGACATCCTCTCCAAGCTTTCGGGCAAGGACAATCCGGGAGCGGTAGTCGGCGTCTATGCCGAATTCGAAGCGAAGCTCGAAGATCTCGACCGTAATGCCGCGCCGATCTGGCTGGTCGCCGAGCGGCTGCGCGATCCGGGCAATCTCGGGACGATCCTGCGCACTGCGGATGCCATTGGCGCGGGTGGGCTGATCCTGGTCGACGAGTGCGTCGATCCCTTCTCGGTCGAGGCAGTGCGCGCTAGCATGGGTGCGTTGTTTACGGTGCCGGTGGCGCGCGCGCCTTGGGCGGAGTTCGCGACCTGGCTGCGCAAGGGCCCGGGGCAGTTGATCGGGCTGAGCCTCGATACCGATCTCGATTACCAAGCCGCGCGCTATGAGGCCCCGACCTTCCTACTGACGGGCAACGAGGCGCAGGGCATGCCCGTTTTCATGGCCGCGGCATGCGACATTACGGTCAAGATCCCCATGCTAGGCAAAGCCGATTCGCTCAACGCTGCGGTCGCGACCGCGGTGATGGCATATGAAGTGCTGAACCAGCGGCGGCGCTGAGCAGGCTGCCGCTTTCTCGTCGCGGCTCCGTTTCCTGAAGGTCGGATTCTCTGAACGGCAGCGAAACGAAGCGGCCAGAATGCGTTCAGCGCGCATGGCCCAGTCAAGCCGTGAGGAGACACGAAATGAAGACGCTGATTGCCGCCGCCCTGGTCGCATTGCCTGCCCTGCCCGCCGCGGCGCAGACTGTTGGCGATCCCTATGTCGCGCGCGGCACCGAACCGTTTTGGTCGCTGACCATCGATGGGCGGACGATGCGCTTCGAGGCGCCGGGCCGCGCACCGGTATCGGTTGCCGCGCCGAGGCCGATCCATGGCTTTGCCGGCGAGATCTGGCAGAGCCGCCGCATCAACGTGAACACCGTGCACAAGCAGTGCAGCGATGGGATGAGCGACCGAAGCTATCCGGATACGGTGACCGTCACCGTCGATGGCCGCCGCTTTGAGGGATGCGGCGGCGACGCTACGAACCCCGCCCCCGCCGCTTCGCTGCTCGAAGGCAATTGGCGGATCGAGACAGTCGGCGGGCGCCGCATATTCCCCGGCACCTCTCCGACGATCAGCTTCCGCGGCAATCGCGTGAGCGGCAATGCCGGCTGCAATCGCTTCAGCGGCGGCTATGTCTTCGCCCGCGGGCGGCTGAACGCGGGTCCGCTCGCCAGCACCAAGATGGCTTGCGGCAACCCGGTGGCGAATCAGCAGGAGACGCAAATCCTGCGCGCGCTGTCCGAGCGGCTGACCGTGTCGAGCAATCGGGGCGGCAAGCTGGTGCTGACCGATCGCCGCGGCCCGGCCCTCGTCCTAACACGCAGCGGACGGCGGTGAGCCAGGAGAAGAGCAAGCTCAACTGGGCTTGCTCTTCGCCTTCTGCTCGCGAATGTATTGCAGTTCGTTGAGGATTTTCGCGTCGCCGGGCGCGACGGTCAGCGCCTGTTTCATGTACTTCTCGGCGGAATCCATTCGACCGAGCTCGATCTCATTATAGCCGAGGCCGAACCACGCACGGCGAAGCGCCAGATTGCGCGTTTCCTGGTCCGTAATCCTCTGCGCCGCTTCGGCAGCAGCGGTATAAGAGGCGTTGGACTCGTTCCAGTGCTTGAGGGTCTGGTGGACATAGCCGAGCTCGGTATGGAACTGGGAATTATTCGGCATCAGCCGCGTCGCGCGCGTCAGCGGAACGAGCGCTTCGTCGAGGCGTCCGAGCTCGACCAAGGCATAGCCCTTGGCCCACAACCCGTAGCACCAAGTATCATTGAGCGCGACAGCGTCCCTTTTGTCCACGGCGCTGCCCAGTAGGCCGGTCAGGACATTGGTCATGTCCGATGCGCAGAAAACGCGCGGGCCGGTGGAGGGATAGGCCTTGTCGAATTCGGCGAGAATTGGATCCAGCATGGCGATCGCGCCGGCCGGATTGCCGCCTTTCATGATCTGGATCGCCTCGGAGACCTTGGCGTCGCGCGGATCGGGCTTTGCGGCTTCGGCCGCGGGCTTATTCTGCGCCTGCGCCGGAAGCGCGAGCGCCATGCCGAACATCAAAGCAATCGCATACCGCATTCGCATCCCCCCGACTCAAGCGACAAGCGTATCAGCTATTCCGCTGCCTTTTCAATCGCCTCCACTGGCGCCGCGACTGCCATGATCTTGGTGAGCGGGCGAATTGCAGTCTCGACCATCGGAAGCGGCTCGATTTCCTTGGTCCCGCTTGACACTTCGAGCGCTTCGAAGCGCTTGGCTTGGGTCATGACCTGGCTTTCCAGGCTGCCGACCATG
Organism: Sphingomonas sp. AC522; assembly: GCF_979258125.1. Lineage (NCBI taxonomy): Bacteria > Pseudomonadati > Pseudomonadota > Alphaproteobacteria > Sphingomonadales > Sphingomonadaceae > Sphingomonas > Sphingomonas sp. AC522. The sequence continues at coordinate 2,194,026 of NZ_OZ409836.1, read as the reverse complement.
GCATTGTACGCGCTGCTCGCGCCTTCCAAATTGCGGCCCATCCGAGCGATATGGCTGCCCATGGTGGCGAGGCGCGCGTGCAGATCCTTGCCGAGGCGAGCGATTTCGGCGGCCTCGACCGCCAGCTTTTCCTGGCGCCATACGCTGGCGACGGTGCGGGCGATCGCGACGAGGTTGGTCGGCGTCGCGAGGAGTACGCGCCGCTCGAACGCCCATTCCCACAGGCGATCGTCCTGCTCGAGCGCAGCGGTGAGGAAATGCTCGCCGGGGATGTAAAGGATCACATAGTCCGCCGCATCGCCGAACTGCGCCCAATAGCTTTTGGAGCCAAGCTGCTCGGCATGGCGGCGGATCGCAGCGGCGTGCGCCTGAAGATGGGCCGAGCGTGTGGTATCGTCATGCGCTTCGCTGGCATCGAGAAAGGCGTTGAGCGAGCATTTCGCGTCCACGATGAGCTTGCGCCCGCCCGGCAGGCGCACGATCACATCTGGCCGAAGCCGCCCATCCTCGGTGGTGACTGAAACTTCGGTAGCGAAATCGGCATGCTGCGAAAGCCCGGCCTGTTCGAGAACGTTCTTCAGGCTCTGCTCGCCCCAGCGGCCGCGCGCCTTGGGGCTGGCGCGCAGGGCATTGACGAGCTTGGCGGTCTCGTCACGGACTTGGGTGTGGCCGGCATGAAGCAATTGCACCGCCTCACGCAGCGCCTGATAACTGCCCACCCGCTCCTTCTCGACATTGGTAAGCCCCTCCTCGTAGCGCTTGAGCGTCTCCTGGACAGGCGTGAGCAGCGCCTTCAATTTGGCTTCGTTGCTCTCACCCGCCTGCGCGAAACGCTGGTCGGCACGTTCGAGGAAATTCTTCTGGGTTTCGCCCAGGATACGCCCGGCCAGTTCGGCAAAGCGCGATTCAAGGCCCGTCGTCTCGGCCTTGAGGGTGGCGAGTTCGATTTGCGCGCGGCCAAGCTCGGCGACCGCAGTCTTGTACTCGGCTTCACGGGCATCTCGCTCGGTACGCATCTGCGCCGCGGGGCGGCCGCCGAAGAACAGCCCGATCGTGAAGGCAGTGACGACCGCCGCGGCGATCATTGCGAGCACGAGCAAATCCAAAATCAGCCTCCAATGTTCTCAATGTTCGCAGTGACTCGCGCGCATGCTCACGGGGAGCGCACACGCGCGAAGGCGCGATCATCCGGAACATATACCGAACGAAGCCTGTAGGACAGCGGAATTTGACGATTAGGCCGCGGTCTTGCGAGCCTTGGCGAGCTTCTTGAGGATCATGTCACGCTTGAGGCGCGAGAGGTGATCGATGAAGACCACGCCCTGGAGATGGTCCATTTCGTGCTGGATGCAGGTAGCGAGCAGGCCTTCGAAGATCTCATCATGCGCCGCGCCCTTCTCGTCGAGCCACTTCACGCGGCAGCGCGCCGGGCGCTCGACATCGGCGAACTGCTCGGGGACCGACAAGCAGCCCTCGGTATAGATCGACTGTTCGTCGGCAGGATCGAGGATTTCGGGATTGATGAAGACCCGCGGCTCGCGGATCGGCTTGCCTTCCTCGTCCTCCTGCTCCTGCAGGTCCATCACAACGATGCGCTTGGGCACGCCAACCTGAATTGCGGCGAGGCCGATGCCGGGCGCGTCGTACATTGTATCGAACATGTCGTCGATCAGCGCGCGAGTCTCGTCGGTGACGGTCTCCACGGGCGTGGAGATCAGACGCAGACGCGGATCGGGGACTTCAAGGATAGGTAGGACGGCCATGAGGGGGATTTAGTGCGTGGGCGCGCTGCTCGCAAGATTGGTTCTAGGCAACCGGCCGCCGGGCCCGCAGCGCTTGGGCCAGCGTGCCTTCGTCAAGATAATCGAGCTCACCGCCCACAGGGAGCCCGTGGGCGAGTTGGGTGATGCGGACGGGATAGGATTCGAGGCGTTCGGCGACGTAGTGAGCGGTGGTCTGGCCCTCCAGGGTCGCGTTCATCGCGAGGACGACTTCGTCGATGCCGCCTTCGGAGACGCGCCGCACCAGGCTGTCTATGCGAAGATCCTCGGGACGGATGCCTTCGAGCGCCGATAGCCGCCCGCCGAGGACGTGGAACTTGCCCGGAAATAGCCGCGAGCGATCGAGCGCCCAAAGGTCGGCGACTTCCTCGACGACGCAGAGCGAGCGCGCCTCGCGTCGGGGGTCCGCGCAGATCGAGCAGGGGCTGGCCGTGTCGACATTGCCGCAGATCGCGCAGGTGCTGAGCTTCTGGCTGACCGCGCCCAGCGCGGCGAGCAGCGGATCGAGTGCGGTTTCGCGCTTCTTGAGCAGATGCAACACCGCCCGGCGCGCCGAGCGCGGCCCCAGGCCGGGCAGCCGCGACAAGGCCTGGGTCAATGCTTCGATCTCGTGGGAGGCCATTCGCACGACATAGGGGCTTGCGCACGCCTCTGCCAAGCGCTTGGAGAAGCCCATGCGGATAGTCTTCATGGGAACGCCCGAATTTGCCGTGCCGGTGCTCGATGCGCTGGTCGAGGCCGGGCATGATGTGGTGGCGGCATATAGCCAGCCGCCGCGGCGCGGGAATCGCGGCAAGACCGAGCCGTCGCCGGTGCAGGCCCGGGCCGAGGCGCTGGGGATTGCGGTCCGCACGCCGGTGACTCTGCGCGACGCCGAGGCACAGGCCGAATTCGCGGCGCTGGAGGCGGATGTGGCGGTGGTCGCCGCTTACGGCCTGATCCTGCCAAGGCCGGTGCTGGAAGCGCCAAGGCTGGGCTGCCTCAATGTGCATGGCTCGCTGCTGCCGCGCTGGCGGGGCGCGGCGCCGATCCAGCGTGCGATCCTCGCCGGGGACGCCGAGACCGGGGTCGGCATCATGCAGATGGAGGCTGGGCTCGATACCGGGCCGGTGCTGCTCGAAGGGCGCACGCCGATCGATCGCAAGACGATGGGCCAGCTTACCACCGAATTGAGCCGCATGGGCGCCAGGCTGATGGTCCAGGTGCTGGCCGATCCCGATTCCTATTGGCCGGTACCGCAGCCTGAGGAGGGCGTTACCTACGCGTCCAAGATCGCAAAGGAAGAAACGCGGCTGCGCTTCCGGCTCGCTGCGGCGGATGTCGATCGGCAAGTGCGCGCGTTTCACCCCGCTGCCTATTTCGAATCTGCCGGCGAGCGGGTCCGCGTTTTGGAAGTGGAGATAGAGGCGGGAACAGGTGCGCCGGGGATAGTATTGGACGAGCGCCTGACCATCGCCTGCATGGAAGGGGCAATCCGCCCCACTCTCGTCCAGCGCGCGGGACGTGGCGTCATGACGGCGGAAGAGCTGCTGCGTGGCTTCGCGATCCCTGCAGGAACCCAGCTTTGACGCGCTTCGCGCTGACGGTGGAATATGACGGGCGGCCCTTCATGGGCTGGCAGCGGCAGGATCATGGGCCGAGCGTCCAGCAAGCAATCGAGGAAGCCGCGTTCACCATCACTGGCGAGCGGGTGGCAGTGCATGCCGCGGGGCGCACCGATGCAGGGGTGCACGCCCAAGGAATGCGCGCGCATCTCGATGTGGCGCGGGCGATTGAGCCGTTTCGGCTGATGGAGGCGCTAAATGCGCGGCTGAGGCCGCATCCTGTGGCGATTCTCGATTGCGTCGAGGTGACCCAGGATTGGCATGCGCGCTTTTCCTGCCTGGCGCGCCATTACGAATATCGCATCGTCCAGCGCCGCGCGCCGCTGACCTGGGAGAAGGGACTGGCGTGGCGGATCGCCAACCCGCTCGATGCGCATGCGATGGCCGAAGGTGCGGCGCGGTTGGTCGGGCGGCATGATTTCACGACCTTCCGCTCGGCACATTGCCAGGCCGATAGCCCTTTGCGGACGCTCGACCGCCTCGATGTGGTGCGCGAGGGAGACCGGATCTGTGTATTCGCCTCTGCGCGGTCGTTCCTGCATCATCAGGTCCGCTCGATGGTCGGATGCCTGGCACTGGTCGGTCAGGGAAAATGGACGCCCGAGGACATGACCGCAGCGCTGGAGGCGCGTGACCGGACCGCGCTGGGGCTCAATGCACCTTCTGATGGGCTGTTTTTCCTGCGGGCGGATTACCCTAGCGTCTGAACTTCGCGGCCAGCTCGACATGGGTCGACCAGCGGAACTGGCCGACGGGTTGGATCCAGTCGAGGCTGTATCCCGCCTGCGATAGGATCTCGGCATCGCGCGCGAAGGTGCTGGGATTGCAGGAAACATACGCGATCAGCGGCACGCGCGAGGCAGCCAGTTCGGCGATTTGCTCCTTGGCGCCCGCGCGAGGCGGATCCAGCACTATTGCACTGAAATTGTTGAGATCGGCGCTGGAGACGGGGCGGCGGAACAAGTCGCGGTGATCGGCGAACACCGCCCTCCCCGCCTGCCCCGCCGCGGCCTTGAGCGCCATGATCGGATCGCGCGCCGCCTCCGCGGCATAGACCTTGGCCTTGGGGAACGCGAAGGTGAAAGTACCCAGCCCGGCGAACAGATCGGCGATCGTCGTCGCGCCCGCCACGGCCTCCTGGACCGAGGCTATCAGCGCCGCCTCGCCCTCGGCAGTCGCCTGAAGGAAATTGCCGGCCGGAAACGGCACGGGAACGCCGGCAAGCGTGATCGTGACGGGCTCGGGCTCCCAGCGCGCGGTCGCCCCAAAGCCCTCATCGATCGAGAGGCGCGCGAGCTTGTGACGGCCGGAAAAAGCCGTCAGCGCTTCGGCGGCTGCCAGCCCCTCGGCTTCGAGCCCGTCGATCAGCACGTCGCGGCCTTGATCGGTCTGGACGAGGTGGACGTTGATCCTCCGCGAGCCCGGCATCAGCGCCGCGAGCAATCCACGCAGCGGTGGGACTAGCGCGAACAGTTCGGGCGCGAGAATGTGGCATTCGTCCAAATCGATGAGGTGGTGGCTCTTCTCCTGCGTGAAGCCCAGGCGGACCTGGCGGCCCCGGCGCTCGGCGTGAAGCGTCGCCCGGCGTCGGGTGCGCGGCGGCGAGAGCAGGGGCGCGCGGATCTCGGTTTCGAGGCCGTGCGCGGCCAGCCCACCAGCCACGCGCTCGACGATGAAGGCGCTCCAAGCGGCCTCATCGAGGTGCTGGAGCTGGCAGCCGCCGCATTCGGGAAAGTGCTTGCAGGGCGGGACTTGATGATGCGGGCCCGGCATGATGACGCCATCTGCGCCTACGGTATCGCCGGGCGCGGCAAGCGCGAAATGGCGGCCATCTGCGGTGACACCGTCACCGCGCGCTGCAACGCGGACGATGGTATCGTCATTCACAGACATTCTGAAATAGCCCCTGCAACATACTCTATCAGCGTATCGGCGATGAAGGCCGGACCGGCAAGTTGCGCCGCCCGCGCGTGGAGCCACGCCGCCGCTTGGCCAGCATCCTTGTTACCCCCGGCCACCTGAGCGCCTAACAGTCCTGCCAAAACGTCGCCCGTGCCCGCGGTCGAAAGCCAGGGCGAGCTTCCGGCCAACAGCCGTAGATCGCCGCGGGGCGAGGCAATGACCGTATCGGCGCCCTTGTGGATGACGGTGGCGCGCGCTTCGGCGGCAGCGGCGAGGGTGCGGTCGATCTTGCTCCCCTCGCCTTCGAACATGCGCTCGAACTCGGCGTTGTGCGGTGTCAGCCAGGCAGGAGCGGTTCGGCGCTGAAGCCAGGCGGCGGCGGACTTGCCGAGCAGGCTGAGCGCGTCGCCGTCGAGCACCAGCGGGCGCTGCGAGCCGAGCGCAGCCTTGAGCATCGCCTCGGCGCGGCGATCGCGGCCCAGACCGGGCCCGATCACGACTGCGCCGATGCGCTCATCGCGGAGCAGATCGGCAAGATCGTCGCCGCTGTTGATGGTGCGGTGGACCAGCGCGTCGGGATCCGTGCCTGCCTCGGGTGCTGCGAGCACGACATAACCCGCCCCGCCCGCCATGGCTGCACGCGCCGCGAGCCGGGCAGCGCCGGGCATCGCGCCTTCGACCACGACGATCATCCCGCGGCTATATTTATGGTCCTGAGCGCCGGGCGCCTTGAGGGCGGGACGCGAAACGGTGCGCCATTGCGTCGTGACGGGCACGCCAATGTCGGCGAGGAGAATGTGCCCGCTGCACTCCCGCCCGCGGCCAAGCACGTGGCCCGGCTTGAGCGCCCCGAGCGCGACGGTGGCGCTCATCGGGCGCGCGCCAAGGTCTTCGCCAGTGTCGGTCTCGATGCCCGAGGGCAAATCGATCGCCAGGCTGAATTCGGCGGCTGTGACGAGCTCGGCGAATACTGCTGCCACGCCGCGCTCGAGCGGGCGCGTGAGGCCAATGCCGAACAAGCCATCGACCAGCATCGGGCGAGGCCGCGCTTCGTAGAGCGAGGAAACCGGCCCGTCCCAGGCATCGAGCATAGCCTTGGCCGCGCCGGTCTGAGGCTGGCCGCAGGCGGCAATCGTGACGTCATGGCCCCGCGCTTTCAGGAGGCGCGCCGCGGCATAAGCGTCGCCGCCATTGTTGCCCGGGCCAGCAAGGACGAGGATCGGCCGGCCAAGCGCAAACCGCGCGGCTTCGCGAGCGACTGCTGCCCCAGCCCGCTCCATGACCTCAAGCTGAGGAGCGAAACGGAACGCCTCTTCCTCGGCGGCGCGCATCTGCGCTGCATTCACGACCGGGGCGTTGGCGGGAATCACTCCGCCGGCTTGGGCTGACGCACCGTCGCGGGCAAGCGATAGCGTGCGCCGCCAATGGCGACTTCGATCAGATTGGGCGCGAGGGTTGTGACCTGGGTCTGCTCCGCTCCGTCGGCCGCGACCACGCCGCGCCCGTCGCGCGTGACCAGCAAGCGCCGAAAGCCACCGTCGGGATGGCGCAGCGTGAGAAACAGCCCGTCCTGCGACTGGATCATGTCGATCGCACACGAAAAGGCGAAACGCTCTTGGCCCGGCGGGGCGCATTCGATCATGCCGTCGGCCTTTTTGACCGCCTCCTTATGCGATTCTTGCTTGGCCTCGGCGATCTTGTCCCGGACCTTTACTTCACATCCCGTGAGAAGAATCAGCGTCAAGATACTGCTAGATATCCGCGTATACATGACGTTCGGCACTGGCTCCCGGGTGTGTGACGGCGCCCTTATAGGCGGGCCCCACCGTACGGGAATAGCGCCAGAGCGCGCCCGACTGATAATCGTTGATCCGCGGCTGCCAGGCGGCGCGGCGCGCGGCGAGCACTTCCTCTGACACGTCCAGATCGATCGTGCCGCCCTCGGCATCGATGCGGATCGTGTCGCCATCTTCGATCAGGGCAATCGGCCCGCCCTCGGCGGCTTCGGGACCGACATGCCCGATGCAGAAGCCGCGGGTGGCGCCCGAAAAGCGGCCGTCGGTGATCAATGCGACCTTTTCGCCCATGCCAAGCCCGTATAGCGCGGCAGTGGTCGAAAGCATTTCCCGCATGCCGGGGCCGCCCCTGGGGCCTTCGTAACGGATGACCACGACTTCACCCTCGAGGATCTCGCGCTTCTCGACTGCCTGGAAGCAGTCCTCCTCGCAATCGAAGACGCGGGCGGGACCGGTGAATTGAAGCCGGTGCATGCCCGCGACTTTCACGATCGCACCCTCAGGAGCGAGGCTGCCACGCAGGCCGACGACGCCGCCGGTGGGCGTAATCGGCGTCTTGACGTCGTAAATGACCTTCTGGTCGGGGTTCCAGGTGACTTGGTCGATATTCTCGCCCAGCGTCTTGCTGGTAACAGTCATGCAATTGCCGTCTAGAAAGCCCCCGGCGAGCATGGTCTTCATCAGCATATAGACCCCGCCGGCCTCATGCATGTCCTTGGCAACATACTTCCCGCCAGGCTTGAGGTCGGCGATGTAAGGTGTTGATTTGAAAGCCTCTGCTACGTCGTGGAGATCGAATTCGATTCCGGCCTCGCTCGCCATTGCAGGCAGATGAAGCGCGGCGTTGGTCGAGCCCCCGGTCGCCGCGACGACGCGCGCCGCGTTGATAAAGGCTTCGCGCGTGCAAATGTCGCGCGGGCGCAGGTTGAGCGCGATCAGCTCCATCACCTGCGCGCCGGCTGCGATCGCGATTTGCTCGCGCGAATGATAGGGGGCGGGCACCATGTTGCTGTTGGGCAGCGACAACCCGATCGCCTCACCGACACAAGCCATGGTGTTGGCCGTGAACTGCCCCCCGCAGGCACCGTGGCCGGGACAGGCGACCTTTTCGAGCGCAGTGAGGTCCGCGACCGGGCAGGTTCCGGCTGCATAGCGGCCCACCGCTTCGAACACATCGACTACGGTGACGTCGCGATTTTCGTAGCGGCCGGGAAGGATCGAGCCGCCATAGACGAAGATGCTCGGCACGTTGAGGCGGAGCATCGCCATCATCATGCCGGGGAGTGACTTGTCGCAGCCGGCAAAGCCGACCAGCGCATCGTAGCAATGGCCGCGGACGCTGAGCTCGACCGAATTGGCGATGACTTCGCGGCTGACCAGCGAAGATTTCATCCCCTGATGGCCCATCGCGATGCCATCGGTCACCGTAATGGTGTTGAAGCGGCGCGGCATGCCCCCGCCTTGCTCTACTCCCTTGCGCGCCGCGTCGGCCTGGAAATCGAGCGTGGTATTGCACGGGGCACTGTCATTCCCCGCCGAGGCGAGCGCGACGAATGGGCGCGCGATCTCCTCTTCGGACAGCCCCATTGCGTAATAATAGCTGCGGTGCGGCGCGCGCTCGGGGCCGACGGAGACGTGGCGGCTGGGGAGCCTGGATTTTTCGAATCGATTGGTCATGGCGCGCAAGGCTATGTCGCGGGAGGCTCATTTCGCGCAAGACTATTGCGCAAAGAATTTGTCAGGTCGGCCAAAGGTCGCGTCCATCGCTCGACGCCATCCGCATCCCGGATCAGATCATTGCGCACTTCGATTGCCAGCGAAGGGATCCCCTGCGCTTCGGCATGGCGGTTGAGTGTCGCATTGAGCAGGCGCCCCGAATAGGGCTCGTTGTCGCCCGTCACAAACCCGCACGATCGGAGAAACTCGACCGCAGGATGCGCCGCGCGGGCATCGCGATTATAGAGCACGCCGACCTCCCAAGGGCGATCGCTGCCGCCATGCTCCAGCCGGGGCGTGAAGCTGTGGATCGAGAGGATCAGCCGGGGGCGCTGGGCACGGATCTGCTCGCGGAGGATGCGATGGTAGGGCGCGTGGAAGCGGGCGATGCGCGCGGCGCGATCCACCGTCTCGTTGCCAGGGATCAGGTGGCCATCGCTGCGATGCGGGATCAGCCCGACATGATCGGGCTCGCGGTGCAAATCGATCACAAGACGCGAGACGGTTGCGAGGATCGCGGGGGCGTCGAGTGCGGCGGCAAGGCTGCGCGTGAGATCGCCGGCGCCGATATCGACTGCGATGTGCAGGTCGAGCAGCTCGGGCGCGATGCTGAGATCTATGTCTTCGGGAACAGCGTTGGACGCATGGTCGCACAGGAGGAAGACGTCGCGAGCTTCGCCATGGATGATCTCCGTCATTTGTATTCCGGCCTGCGGCGCTCGCGAAACGCCCGATAGCCCTCGGCGAATTCGGGCCCACCGAATGCGGCGTCGAAGGCCGCGTCCAGCGCTGGATCGGCGGGATCTCCCACCGTCCGCTTGAGCAACTGCATCGCTTGCGGAGCGTTGGCGGCGATGCGATCGGCGAAAGCACGGGCGAGTGGCGCAGGATTTTCCCAGCGTAGCTCCACCAGCCCCATCGCCAGCGCGTCTGCCGCGTCGACGATCTCGCCGGTGAACAGCATCCGCGCGGCATTGCCCTTACCGACCTGTGCGATCAGGCGAGCGACATCCTCACGCGGATAGCCGATGCCGAGCTTGGCGGGCGTCGAGGCAAACTGGGCCCCGTCCCCCGCCACGCGCAGGTCGCACGCGAGCGCCAGCGCGATGGCGGCGCCGAAGCAGCCGCCGTCGATCACTGCGATCACCGGCATCGGGAGCGCGGCGATGGCCTCGATCCCGGCGCGCATCGCTTCACGGAAGCGCGTCGCGTCCTCGGTAGTGGCGAAGGTGGCGAACTCACCGATATCGGCGCCTGCGGAAAAGACCACCGGCACATCGGATTTGAGCAGCACGCAGCGGGCATCACTGGCAGCGATCTCGCGTGCCGCACCGGCGAGTGCGTGCCACCCGGAGGTTGGCAGCGCGTTGCGCGCCTCGGGGCGGGAAAGCGTGATGGTGGCGATGAAGCCGTCGCGATCGACCTGGATCATGGCCAGGTCAGTAGAGGCTTGGAGCAAGCACGCCAAGCGGGCGGGGATGGCGCCTGCCGAAGCAAGGGCCACCGGCGGACGTCCCGCTTGGCGTCTGATCCGCTGCCGACTGCTTGCATGCGCAGGTTACAAGATCGCGTATGCGAGACTGGTTAATGCGATTGGGTTCGTGCTGTCAGGTAAGGCGGGTCGGCTGCACCCACCAATCCGCACGCATCGCCACAGCTGCGGCCTGGCAGGCTTCTTCGCTATCGAACAACGCAAAGCATGTGGCGCCCGAACCCGACATGCGGGCAAGCCGGACGCCGGGCTGGCTCTCCAGCTGCGTCAACACGTCGCGGATCACGGGGGCGATCTCCGTCGCCGGAGGTTGCAGATCGTTGCGCCCAGCCAACGGATCAGAGCCGAGCGGCCCGCGATCGACGCCGTCCCAGCGGCGAAACACGTCGGCGGTGGAGACCGCAACCCTGGGGTTTACCAGCAACACCGGCGTGCCGGGCAGACCGGGCACCGGTTCGAGTTGCTCGCCCCTGCCCCGCCCGATCGCAGTCCGGCCGAGCAGGCAAGCGGGGACGTCTGACCCGAGCGAAGCAGCGCAGTGCTGAAGCACATCGTTATCGAACGGAATGTTGTGGAAGCGGGCCAGCGCGCGCAAGGTCGCCGCGGCATCGGCAGAGCCACCTCCGATGCCAGATGCGATCGGCAGGCGCTTGTCTAGCGTGATTGCATAGCCTTTGTGGGTTTGGAACGAGGCCTGAAACGCCCTCACGGCGCTTGTCACAAGGTTGGCATGCCCTTCGAGAGCGACCGCAAACGGACCGGTGCTGATAAGACTGGTGGTCTCGGCACGTTCGAGGCGAATTTCGTCGCCGAACTCGACGAACGCGAACAGCGTTTCGAGTTCGTGATACCCGTCCTTCCGCCGTGCGCGGACGTGCAGGGCCAGGTTGAGCTTGGCGGGTGCGGGCTCAACGATCATTCGTTCGATGCTCACAGGCCGTTAGCGATCTTGCCCTGGATACGGAGCACGGCGTCGCTATCGGCATAGATTGCCGCCGCACTCCAGGCATAACGCGCTTCGTAACGCCGCCCGACCTTCCAAAAGGCATCGCCGAGATGTTCGTTGGTGACTGCGCCGCCCGGATCCCCCTGCGCCGCCTTTTCGAGCAGCGGCAGCGCGCGCATGACGTCGCCGCGCGTAAAATATGCCCAGGCCAGCGATGCGGACACACCGGGATCATCGGGATCGAGCTTGCTGGCGCGCTCCAGCAGTGCCTGCGCCTCGGGCAGCTTCTCGCCGCGCACGACTTGCGCATAGCCGAGATATTCGAGTGCCGAGGCCTGGTTCGGCCCCAGCGCCACGGCGCGCTCGAGCGCAGGCAGTGCTTCGCCCCATCGCCCCGCCTGATCGAGCGCCGAGCCCTGCAGGAAATGCAGCTCCCAGCCCGCATCGCTACCCGCGCGATCGAGCGCGGTGCCATAGGCATTGGCGGCCGCGGCATATTGCGTTGTGGCGGCAAGGACATCGCCATAGGTGCGCGCATCGGCCACCGTCGCGTCGCGATCCTCGGCGAGCGCGCGGGCGAGCGGGATCGCCTCCTGGGTCCGCCCGGCACGTTGTAGCGCCGCGATCCGCCCCGCTTGCGCGCCGCGGCGATAGGGGCTGTCGGGCGCGATCCTGGCGAGTTCGTCCAGCGCCAGCGCATGCGAGCCACTGCCGGACAATGCCTCGGCCAGATATAGCCGCGCGCGATCGTCGGCGGGATCGAGAAGCAGCGCCGCTCGGGTCAGAGCGATCGAAAGCGGATGGATTTCCTGCGCGGCGATGTCCTGCGCCACTTCGAGGAACAGCCGCGACGCGCCGAAGGCAGCGCTGGGCCTGCCTCCCTTGTCCAGCCGCTTGCGCAACAGCGCATAATCTGGGCGATCGTCGCCGATCAGGTTGAGCGCAAGCTTGCGCTGGCCCAAGCCGGCCAAAAGGCTGGCGGCATCGATGCGGAGATCGTCAAATTCCTCGCCGCCCTCGGTGAGCAGCGCGGACAGCGAGACAACGGCGTCGCCACCACGCCCCGCCGCGATCATCAGCAGCGGGCGGTGATGCATTGCGTAGCGCCCGGCCAGCGCATCGCCGCGTGCCTTTTCGAGCATGGCGATCGGGTTTTCGCCGCGATCGGCGGCAAGCCAGGCGCGAAGCACAGGGGCGAGGAAGTTGAGCGGCCCTTTGTCGATGCGGGCAAGTGCTGCGTCGCTGCCGGTACGGTCACTGGCCTGGAGCGCCATGGCAAAAGCAAGCAAATCGGTGTCGGGCGGTGCGCTGCCCGCGCGCACCATCACCGCCGCGGCGCGACTAGCGAGGTTGTAATCCCCTGCAGACAGCGCCTGGCGATAGGCGCGCATCGCCAGCACCTGATCCTCGGGCTCGGCCTTGAGCGCCGTCGCATAGCCAGCTGCCGCAAGGCGCGCGAGTCCCGCCGCGTCGGCCGCGCGAGCCTGGACATAGGCTGACGAACCCGTCGCGGAAGATACTGCCTGTGCGGAGGCCGGCGCCGCGAGCAGCAGCGTCAGCAGGACGCTACATGTTCGGGTAATTGGGCCCGCCGCCACCTTCGGGAACCACCCAGTTGATGTTCTGGGTCGGGTCTTTGATGTCGCAGGTCTTGCAGTGCACGCAATTCTGCGCGTTGATCTGGAACCGCAGATCATCGCCTTCCCCCACCACTTCATACACGCCTGCCGGACAGTAACGCTGCGCCGGCTCGGCGTACACCGGAAGATTGTAACCGATGGGAATATCGGGATCTTTCAGCGTGAGATGGACCGGCTGGTCCTCCTCGTGATTGGTGTTCGAGATGAACACCGAGGAAAGGCGATCGAAGGTCAGCACGCCATCGGGCTTGGGATATTCGATCACCCGCGCCTCGCTGGCATGGACCAGGCTCTCATGGTCCGGATGATGCTTCATCGTGAAGGGCCAGCGCAGCCCTGCCAACTCCATCCACATCGCCACGCCTGAGAGCACCGTGCCCCAGGTGTCGCCGAACTTCTTGACCAGCGGAACGACGTTGCGGACGCCGCGAAGCTCCTTTTCGACCCAACTGGTCTTGTAGGCCTGGGGATAGGCGGCAAGCTCGTCCGAACTACGTCCTGCCTGCACGGCCGCGAAGGCAGCCTCGGCCGCCATCATGCCGCTCTTCATCGACGTATGCGTGCCCTTGATCCGCGGCACGTTGAGGAAACCGGCGCTGTCGCCGATCAGCGCCGCGCCGGGCATCACCAGCTTAGGCACCGACTGCCAGCCGCCGTCGCTGATCGCGCGGGCGCCATAGCTGACGCGCTTGGCGCCCTCCAAGATCTCGGCGATGGCGGGATGGGTCTTCCAACGCTGCATTTCGTGGAAGGGCGAGAGATAGGGGTTGGTATAATTGAGCCAGACCACGAAGCCCAAGGCGACCTGCCCATCCGCTTGGTGATAAAGGAAGCCGCCGCCATTGGCCTCGCCTTCCTTGAGCGGCCATCCCTGGGTGTGGATCACCTTGCCGGGAACATGCTTCTTGGGATCCACATCCCAGAGCTCCTTGATGCCGATGCCGTAAACCTGCGGGTCGGCGTCGGTGCAGAGCTCGAACTGTCGCTGGAGCTGCTTGGACAAATGCCCGCGCACGCCCTCGCCGAACAGCGTGTACTTGGCGTGGAGCTCCAGCCCCGGGGCGTAGTCCGGCTTGTGCGTCCCGTCGCGCGCGACGCCCATGTCGCCGGTCGCGACGCCCTTCACGCTGCCGTCTTCATTGTAGAGGATTTCGGCCGCGGCGAAGCCGGGGAAAATCTCGACGCCCAGTTCCTCGGCCTTCCCCGCCAGCCAGCGGCAGAGATTGCCAAGCGAGCCGGTGTACGTGCCCTTATTGTGAAGGAAGGGCGGCGTCATGATCTCGGGGAAGCTCGATTTGCCCTTCTCGCTGAGGATCCAGTGGTGGTTCTCGGTCACCGGGGTCTGCGCCAGCGGGCAGCCGTCGTCGCGCCAGTTGGGCAGCAATTCGTCGAGTCCTTTAGGATCGATCACTGCGCCCGAAAGGATGTGCGCGCCGACCTCCGAGCCCTTCTCCAGGATGCAGACCGAGAGTTCGGAACCCGCCTCGGCAGCGAGTTGCTTGAGGCGGATCGCGGCCGAAAGCCCCGCAGGCCCCGCGCCGACGATCACCACGTCGTAAGGCATCGACTCGCGCTCGCTCATCACCCAATCCTCATGCAATCCGGTTTCGGGACGCCGCTCGCGCTTGTCGTCGCGCGGTGGCAACGTCCTGTCCCCCCGTCGATGAAGGCAGATTGACCGCGGCGTCAACAGGGTTTGAAAGGTGAATATGGGGGCTGAACACGCGCACGATTGGCAGCAGGGGCTTGCGAGCGCACTCGAATGGTGGCGCGACGCCGGCATAGAGACGCTTGTCGACGACGAGCCGCGCGACTGGCTGGCGCGCGTCGTTCCTGCCGCCGAGGCCAAGGCACAAGAGGCTGCCGTAGCGGCGGCTGTCGAGATATTGCCGACCACGCTCGCCGATTTCGTCGAGTGGCGGCTCGGGCCGGCGGCGCCCGAGGCCGGGTGGCATACGCCGTTGATTGCCCCAAGCGGCCCGGCGAATGCGAAACTGGTGATTTTCAGCGACATGCCGTGCTCGGACGATACCGAGTCGCTGATGAGCGGCGCAACCGGGCGATTGTTCGATCGGATGCTGGCGGCGATCGGGCTGGATCGCGAGTCGGTCTATCTCGCGTCGCTGGCCATGGCGCGGCCACTCACCGGGCGCGTGCCCCCCGAGCAGCAGGCGCGGATCGTCCAGCTGGCGCGGCATCATTTGACGCTACTGCGCCCCGAGCGACTGCTGCTGTTCGGCAAGGCCGCCGAGCAGTTGATCGACCGAGCGGATGGTTCGGGCGATGTTAACCTTTTCGGATGCACTACGCGGGTGGCGACGACGTACCACCCCCGCTTCCTGCTGGAGCGGCCCGCCGCCAAAAGCGAAGCCTGGAAGCATTTACTGCTGTTGACCCGAGGCCAGTGACCATGCGTAACCTCCTCCTAGCCGCCACCGCGCTGATCGCGACGCCGATGCTCGCCCATGCCGACGATCGCCCACTCACGAGCGACAAGAAGCCCGCCGCTGCCCGCGATGGCGATGGCATTCCCGATCAGCTCGATGCCTCGCAGCGCGCCGGCTATCGCACCGTCTTCGCCTCGATCCGCCAGGAGAAGTGGCAGGACGCGCAGCTCCAGCTCGATTCGATGAAGCCGGGCCCCTTGCACGCGATTGCGCGCGCTGAGCTCTATACCGCCAAGAACTCGCCCAAGGTCGAACTGCCGCCGCTGATGACGTTGCTTGCCGAGGCCCCCGAGCTTCCGCACGCCGAGCAGCTTTCGCGAATGGCGAAGACACGCGGCGCAATCGACACACCTTCGCTCCCGCAGGCGCAACGCCTCGTCTGGTATGACGGCGCGCCCGTTCGCCAGCGCGCACGAACCGTGAGCAGCGACAATGCCGCGACCGAGATCGCACTGGCGATCCAGCCTTATGTGAAGGCCGATGACGGCCCGAATGCGGAGGCGCTCGTCGATCGGCTGGGGATGAATCTGACCCCGGATTCGGCGACCGAATGGCAGCAGAAGGTCGCGTGGATCTATTATGTTTCGGGCGACGACAACAATGCGCGCCGCGTCGCCGCGCGCGCGCAGCAGGGATCGGGCGATTGGGCCGCGCAGGCCGATTGGGTCGCCGGGCTCAGCGCCTGGCGCCAGCAGGATTGCGAGAGCGCGACACAGGCATTCGACCGCGTTTCGACTCGCGCCAACGACACCGAATTGCGCTCGGCCGGGCTCTATTGGGGATCGCGGGCGGAGATGGCCTGCGGCCGTCCTGATCGCGTCTCGCCCAAGCTCAAGGCCGCTTCGCAATATGGCGAGACCTTTTACGGGCTGCTCGCCAGGCAGGCGCTTGCGATCGAGGACAAGCCGGTGCGCGGCGAGAAGTTCGTCGCGGACGATTGGAAGATGCTCGAGCGCCGGCCCAATGTCCGCGTTGCCGCGGCGCTGACCGAGATCGGCGAGAACCGGCTGGCCGACGAAGTGATCCGCTATCAGGCGAAACTGAGCGCCAACGCGCCCGAACATGCCGCACTTACCCGCCTTGCCGGGCGCCTAAGCCTCCCCGCCACCCAGCTCTGGCTTTCGCACAACGGCCCCTCGGGCGCTACCGTCCAGGTCGCCGCGCGCTATCCCGCGCCGAACTGGTCGCCCGATGGCGGCTGGCGCGTCGACAAGGCATTGGTCTTTGCCCACACGCTGCAGGAATCGCGCTTCAATTCTGAAATTCGCAGCGCCGCAGGCGCGATGGGCCTCATGCAGGTCAAGACCGGCGCCGCCACCGATGTCGGCCGGCGCAAGGGCGTGACCTATGCCGCTTCCGACCTGACCAAGCCTTCGGTCAACATGGAGATCGGCCAGTCCTATCTCGAGCAGTTGCGCGACACGCCCTTTACCGGCGGGCTGCTGCCCAAGGTCATCGCGGCATATAATGCCGGGCCCACGCCGGTGACCCTGTGGAACTCGATGAGCAAGGATGGCGGCGACCCGCTGCTCTATATCGAGAGCATCCCCTATTGGGAGACGCGCGGTTACGTGATGACCGTGCTGCGCAATTATTGGATGTACGAGAATCAGGAGGGCCGGAAGTCGGCCAGCCGCGAGGCGCTGACTCAGGGGCTGTGGCCTAAGTTCCCCGGCATGCCGGGCGCGACTTCGGTGAAGCTCAGTGGCCGCACGCTTTCGTCGCGGGGCGACCTTG
This sequence comes from Sphingomonas sp. AC522, assembly GCF_979258125.1. NCBI lineage: Bacteria > Pseudomonadati > Pseudomonadota > Alphaproteobacteria > Sphingomonadales > Sphingomonadaceae > Sphingomonas > Sphingomonas sp. AC522. Next base: position 2,176,965 of record NZ_OZ409836.1, on the reverse strand, counting down.
GCAATCGATGAAAGCGTGGCGTTCCGCCCGGTGCGGATCGCAGTGCTCACCGTTTCCGACACGCGGACCTTGGCCGATGATCGTTCGGGCGACCGGCTGATCGAGCGACTGACCTCCGCGGGCCACGAACTGGCCGACCGCGCCATCGTCCGCGACGATCCCGAGGCGATCGTCAGCAAGCTCCATGCCTGGATCGACGATACCGGCGTCGACGTGATCCTCACCACTGGCGGCACCGGCGTCACCGGCCGCGACATCACCCCCGAAGCGCTGGCGCGTGTCTGGGACAAGGAAATCCCGGGCTTTGGCGAGCTGTTCCGCTGGTTGAGCTATCAAACCATCGGCACTTCGACGATCCAGTCGCGGGCTACCGCGGGGGTCGCCCGCGGCACCTATATCTTTGCGCTGCCGGGCTCGACCGGGGCGGTCACCGACGCTTGGGACGGCATTCTCGCCACCCAGCTCGACATCCGCCACAAGCCCTGCAACTTCGTGGAACTGATGTCGCGGCTGATGGAGTAGCCGCACTTGCCCCTCCTGCAAGGGAGGGGCTGGGGGTGGGTCGCGTCCAGGTAATACGGCCGATTTCGGCATAGCTGCGCAGTATCGCGAGCACTCCACCCACCCCTGACCCCTCCCTTGCAGGGACGGGGATTTGCGTCCCCAACTTCTACTTCTTCTCGCCCAATTCCTTCGTAAAGAAATCCCCTGCCTCGCCCAGCATCGAAGTCCACCAATCGAGCACATCGGTGAAGTGGCGCGCGTTCATGCCGCCGATCGTCGGCACGTCATAAGCGAGCACGAAGCGGCCATCGTCCTTGACCGCAGCCTGGACGAAACGGTGCGCCGCGTTCCACTTGTTTGCCAGCGCCGGCGTGCTCGCCACATCCTTTTCGAAGATCACTTCCAGGCGCAGCGAATCGCAGTTCTTCGCTTTCTCGCAGCCATAGAAATAGACGTCGAAATGATAAGCCGCGGCGCCCTCGCTTTCGATCAGCGGATCGCCATTGGCATCCTTGCTCAGCTTGGGCTTGAGATTAGCCTTGGTCATCGCCGCCAACACACTGTCGGGATTGCTCGCGCACACCAGCCCGGCCCCGCACCCTTCGCGATCCTGCGCAAAGGCGGGCGCGGCGAACAGCGCGGCGACAATAGCAAGGCAGGTCAGGCGCATTAGGATCCCCCCGGTTTTCTTCAGCCTTATCATGCGCAGCGAGTGAGACAATCGGCGCTCCTTGTTCTTGCTATGTTCCATGCCTCCGCCTAGGCTCGCTGCATGGCGAAGAATCGGGCCATTCGCGGGGCAACGCTCAACCGGGAAAGCACGCGCTTCAACCTGCCTTCCACCGAAGCCGATGGCGACTGGCTCGACGATCGCGTGCTGATCGACGGCGAATTACCGCCACTTCGCACTACGGTGACGGTCGAGAAGCCGCGCACAATCATCACGCACAACCAGTCGCCCGATATCGCCTTCGATCGCTCGATCAACCCCTATCGCGGATGCGAACATGGCTGCATCTATTGCTTTGCGCGGCCGAGCCATGCCTATCACGATTTGTCACCGGGGCTGGATTTCGAAACCAAGCTGTTCGCCAAGCCCGACGCCCCTGCCCTGCTGCGCGCCGAGCTTTCGAAGCGCAACTATGTCTGCAAACCAATCGCGTTCGGCACCAACACCGATCCCTATCAGCCGATCGAAAGCGATTGGCGGATCACCCGCGGATGCATCGAGGTGCTGTCCGAATGCGATCACCCGATTACGATCACCACCAAGTCCGACCGCGTGACCCGCGATATCGACTTGCTCGCCCCCATGGCGGCCAAGGGGCTGGCGGCGGTGATGATCTCCGTGACATCGCTCGACCCGAAGATCGCCATGACGCTCGAGCCCCGCGCGCCCCATCCCGAGAAGCGCCTTGCCGCGATCCGCAAGCTGAGCGATGCTGGCATTCCCGTCTTCGTGTCGATGTCGCCGGTGGTTCCCCAGATCACCGATCACGAGATGGAGCACATCCTTGAGCGCGCAGCCGAGGCCGGCGCCCGAGCCGCATTCTTTCTGCCAGTGCGCCTGCCGCACGAAGTCGCCCCGCTGTTCCGCGCCTGGCTCGATGCGCATTTCCCCGATCGCGCGGCCAAGGTGATGGCAACCATCCAGTCGATCCGCGGCGGCAAGGATAACGACCCCAATTTCTTCACGCGGTTTCGCGGACAAGGCCCCTGGTCCGAATTGCTCCGTACCCGCTTCCTGATCGCGACACGGCGCTACGGCCTCGATGCCGAGCGCTTCAATGTGCGGACCGACTTGTTCCGTCGGCCCGCGGGGCCGCAGGGCGAGTTATTCTGAGCCCCGATTAACGCGGGTTGGCATTTCCCACTTGCGAGAGAGTCAGCGAGCCGACCGCAAGCGCCTGCTCACGCGTCAGGACTTCGAGCTTCGGATCGGCGAACCAGGCGTCGCCACGCCCGATGAGCAGGAAGCCGTAGCTGACATGATTGGCATAGGCCGGCACCGGACCGACGACCAGATGGACCCGCCGCCAGCCATGCGTTCCACGCAGCGGCTCGGCGCGGGTATCGCCGCCCCGCCCCCGGCGGTGGTGCTCCTCGCCTGCGACCAAATAGAAGCGCACCCGCCCCGCGTTGCGCGTCGAGACCCGTGCGGAGAAATGAAGATAGCTCCCGTGCATCCCGGCTGCGGAGACGATCAGGCGCAGCCCGCCATACCCCAGTGTGGCGGACGATCGCGCCCCGATGCACATCGGCTTGTCCGCCTCCACCGTCACCCGAAAGCGAAAGTCGCCGATCGCATTGCCCGTCCGCTGCCAGATCGCCGGCCCCAAAATCGGCTGGTCGTCCTCGTGCCAGCGGACCACGCCCTTCGCGTCGGGTCCGATCACGCGCTGCTCGCCCACCCCGCGCTCGACCGGGACCGTATCAAGGGGATCGCCTTCGCGCTCGGAGCATTGCGGCGGCGCCTGGATCACGACTTCCTTGTCGGCCAGCATGCCGGTGATGATCACTTCTTCGGCCTCCCTCCTGCGCCGCAGCGGGCACGGCGAGCACGAGGCACAGCAATGCCGCGGGATAGTAAGCCTGCCTCTTCATTGGCACATCTTCGCGAAATCGGGGAGCGGCGGGGCCGGTGGCGGCGCCATTCCGCGCGCGGCCATCGCGCCCTCCAGCCCCTGCGGCGAGGGCGGCAGCGCGGGATTCACTTCGGCGCGATAATAGGAGTCGCGCGAAGCCTCTTCGAGACTGACGAAACGGAAGCCCTTCTTGCGGTACATCTCCAGCAATTGCGGCATCAGCTTCGCGTCCAGCGCGCCGAGGTGCATCAGCAGGACATAGGGGATGTCACGACCATAGAGCATCCGCGACATTGCCCGGTAGCGATCGGCATTGGCGGCCGCGCCCGCGAGCCACGCTTTCTCCAATTCGGCAAGCGCCGCATAATCCTGCTTCGCCACACAGCGCGCATAGGGCCCGGTATAGGCCCAGTCGCTGAAATCCATTGTGACGGTGGCGACCTTGTAGCCCTTGGCGGCAAGCAGCTTGCGGATCCGCGCGCGCTTCCCCGGATCGGCTGCGGCTTCGGCCAGGAAGGGATAGCGGAACCAGTGCCAGTCCGCCGCGCCCATCTTGGCCGCCAGCAACGCTTCGTTCTTCGTCAGTTCCTCGGCGAATTGGGCGTCGGTCATCTGATCGAGATTGGCGTGGCTCCAGCCATGATTGCCGAGCGTCAGCCCCGCCGCGCGCCACGCGTCGAGCACCGTCCCGCTTCCCACCGCATGCTCCAGCAGCACGCCGTTGACGAAGCCGGTCGCAGGCGCGTCCGCCGCCTTCAGCGCGGCAATGATCCTGTCGCCCACCTCGGGCCATTTCGTGCCCTCCGGCAATGCGCCATGGGCCGGCATGTCGTCGAAGGTGAGCGCGATCATCGGCGCCGCCGCCGGCGTCCCCTGCCCCTTGTCCTTCGATTTGGGCGAAAGCAGCGAGAGCGGAACTGCATCGGCCATCACCTGATAGCCCATCATCGAGGGATGCAGCCCGTCGCCCGAATCGAGATCGGCGCGCAGCACCAGGGGGTTGGCGGAGTTGCGAAGCACGGCGTCGAAATCGACCACCCCATCGAAATTGCCCGGCGCGCGGATCCAGGCGTTGACTGCGGCGCGATCGGCCTCATTGGCAGCGTCCGGGTGGTAATAAGCCGAGGCACCGTCGGGCATGATCGTGCCGCCAATCACCTTGATGCCCCGCGCCTGGGCGCGGCTGACGATCTGCTGAAGGGTGGCGATCATCTCGCGGACGAGCGCGGCATGTTGCTCGGGCGTGGCCGGCGCATCGCGGGTCAGCGTGCCGAGATCGTTGATCCCCTCGACCACGATCAGATGCGTAACCCCCGGCGGCGACAGCACTTCGCGCTCGAACCGCGCTAGTGCGTTCGGCCCGAGCCCGTCGAGCCGCAGCCGGTTGCCGCCAATGCCGGCGTTGAGCACGGCCATGTTCCGCGTCGCGGGATCGGCCTGCATGCGGCGCATCAGCGCATCGCCCCAGCGCAGATTGGTATTGGGCTGAACGCCATAGCCATCGGTGATCGAATCCCCGAGCAACACCACCGCCGAGCCGCCCGATGCATCCACTTCGACGCCGCCGATCAGATACCAGCGCGTGGCGGTCTTGGCGCCCGGCAGATCCGCCGCCGCGACCTGATCGCCCCGCGCGAAATAGCTGGTCGCACGCGCGCCGGGATGGCTCGTCTGCCGGTCGGGTGCCCGTGGCAGATACAAGCTGATCGTCAGGTCCGCTCCCGCTTCGACCGGCAGCGCAACCGGATCGGACCAATATTCGGCGCCTGCAGGAATGACCGCACCTGCCTCGCCATTGAAGGTCACCCGCTTGAGACTGGCGGTATCGATCTTCGCGCTGGCATTGCCCGCCGAACGCGCGATGGTTACCGCGCCGATCGCCAGCGGCGCATTGCCGAAGACGTTGGACAGGCGCAAGCGGAGCTGCTTGCCGCCAAGCGAAATGCGGATCACCTGGCGCAGCGTCGCATCGGTGAGGTCGGCATCGGCGGCAATATTCTCGCCGGTCGGCACCATCAGCGCGGTCGCCCAGCTGGCGACCCAATGCGGCCGCTCCTGCGCTTGTGCTGCGGGCACGAGGCACAGCAGGACCATTGCCCAAAGGGCGCGCTTCATCCTCATCCCGCTTCCCACCCTATGCTTGTGGTAGCGTTACCATAAGGGCTGCGCGCGCGATGGCAAGCGGCCGAGGGTCAGAACCCCAGCCGCCCGCTCGCCCCCGGCTTCGCATCCGCCTCCCCACGGAGCATCGCGAGGATCGTGGGGACGCTGTCGCCAGTGAAGCGCATCTGCCGCTTCACCACTGCGAAATCGCCCGCAGTCAGCCCGGCGATCTCCGCAAGTTCGCCCGGCGCCGCCACCCCAAAGAAGCGCCTGAATGCCATCGCTGCCCGCGCCGCGCCCAGCGGCTTGAGCTCCAGCTTGAACACGAAACGCCGCAGCGCCGCGGGGTCGAGCCGACCGGCATGGTTGGTGGCCGCCACAAACGGCAGCGGGTGCCGGTCGAGCCAGGTCAGCAGCTCGTTGACCTGAGTGACTTCCCAGCTGTTGCGCGCAGTGCTGCGATCGAAGAGCAGCGAATCCACTTCGTCGAACAGCAGCACCCCGCCTTGCCGCTCGGTCTCGCGGAACGCCTCGGCGATGCGCGCCTCGGTCCCGCCGACCCATTTGGAGAGCAGATCGGAAGCGCGCTTGACGATCAACGGGCGATCGAGCGCACGCGCCAGATGATGCGCAAGGCCGGTCTTGCCAGTGCCGGGCGGGCCGGTAAGCAGCAACGAGATATCGGCAGGCGCGCCGGGTACGGAGATCCGCTCGAACAGAGCAGGCAAATCGCGATCGGTCTCGAACAGGTCGAGATCTACCTCGCCTTCCTGCGCCACCGTCAGCGGCACGCCTCCTCGTAGCGCGAGGACGAGCGATTCCGCCACCTGCGCCACGTCGCTGCCGACACCTGCCAGCCGCCCGGTGCGCGCCGCAACGCGGAGCACCGACGCCGCTTCGGGCGCCGCCTCGACCAGATTGCGGACCGCGGAAGCGAACACAACGCCCTCGTCGCGCGCCACGCGGTCGGCAAGCCGCCCCGCCGCGCGACGCGAGGGGCGATCCAGCTTTAGCACGAAACTCATCCGCCGCAGGATCGCCGGATCGACATTGTCGATCGCATTGGTCGTCCAGATTACGGGCACCGGGTTGGTCTCGATTAGGCGGTTGACCCACAGCTTCGATCCCTGCCGGCCGCGCGTGCGATCCCCTTCGTCATGCCTGGCATCGCCGATCATATCCTCCATCTCGTCGAACAGCAGCAGCGTGCCACTGCGGCCGGCGAGCATCCGATGTGCGAGCTTGAGCGCCGTGACGCGTTCGAAGCGCGTCGGCTCGTCGCCATCATCGTCCGCCTCGCCAACGCTGTGAAGCACCGCGCCCGCCGCCTCGGCCAGCGTCCGCGCCAGCTCGGTCTTCCCAGTGCCCGGCGGCCCGTGGAGCACGATATTGACTCCCTCGGCCCGCTCTTTCAGCGCGCCGCGCAGCAGGCGGACGAGCAAGGCGATATCGGCTTCGTGCCCGGCGAAATCGTCGAGCGCGAGCGTGGCATTCTGGCGCGGTCCGACCAGCGCGTCGAGCAAGCCGCCGTTATGACAAACCGGGCGGGTGAGCACCCGTTCCAGCGTCCAGCCGATCTCGATATCCATGCCTCCGCCCCGCCGCGCGAAGGTGCGCACCAGGTTCAGTCGCAGCGCCTGGCTGTGGCGCAGGCCATGCGGCTCGATCCCCGCGACATCCGCGAGGACGTCGCCGAGATCGGCTTCGTGATCGAGCATCAGGCGCGCCAGCGTGCGCGCTCGCAGGCAATGCTCGATCACCACCGCCGAGGCGAGCACGCGCGTGTCCGCCGCGTCGAAGCCCAATGCTTCCGCGACTTGCGCCGCGATCCCGATCGCGCGCGGCTGTGCCTCGTCGCCCGGCAACGCGCCGGCGAGTAGCGTTTGAAGCGTACGCCAGCCGAGCCGCTTGGTCGCAGCATCGCCCAGCAGCCAGCGCGCGTGCGGACGCGCCCAGCCAAGTACCGCCTTTGCCAGCGGCGAAGTGCCGGGCGCATCCCGGCCGATCCGGAGCAGCATCGCCCGGACCACATCATGTTCGTGCATCATGTACCCATCCCGGCTCGCGGGGCGGACGCGCGGACGCGCGGCTACCCGACGGGCTTGTCAGTCAGTTGTGGGATTTCCGCGGGAGTGCTCGTCACGCCCCGCGGCGCCTGGGCAGGCGCTTATGGGAGAGTGCGGACGCTTCCCCGGGCAGTCCCGGCTATGAAGTTGAAGTCCAACAATCCATTTCTCCGAATATGTGCGGGCCTGAGCCCGCAGCGACGCGGGCCCCTAAAGCAATCATTGCGGGCGCGCAAGGTTTCGCGATCGAATGCGATCCTTGCAATGTAGGATTTGAGATGCTTGACCGGCGCAGTTCGTCTCCGCGCGAACCGATCTTTTACAGTGTCGAACCGTCTTTCGCGAACCCCCATGGTCAGTGCGAACATTGGGAACATTCGCGGCCATGACCGCTATTTCTGGCGACTCTTCATCAGCGGCTGGATGCGCGTCCCGAAATTCTCGACGCCTTCCAGGAAGTGGTCGAAGGTCAGCAGCACACCGCCGGTGTTCGGCACTTCGGCCATCTCGTCGAGCATCCGCGCGATGCTTTCGTAGGACCCGACCAAGGTCCCCATGTTGATGTTCACCGCCCCCTCGGGCGCGGCAAGTTGGCGGACATTGGTGGTCGGGTTGTGCTTGTCCGCCGCGCCCTGATTGGCGAGCCAGGCGATCGCTTCGTGGTCGACGCCGTCATTGTACGACTTCCACTTGGCCATCGCCTCCTCATCGGTCTCGGCGGCGATGACCATGATGAGGACGAAGACCGACACGTCGCGGCCGGTCTTCTCGGTCGCCACCGCGAGCCGCTCGTTGTTGGAGGCGAAGGCTGTCGGCGTGTTGACGCCCTTGCCGAGGCAGAAGGCATAGTCCGCCCACTTGGCCGAGAAGGCGAGCCCCTCGTCCGACGATCCCGCGCAGATGATTTTCATGTCGCCCTGCGGCGTGGGCTTCACGCGGCAGTCGTCCATCTGGTAATATTCGCCCTTGAAGTCGGACGTTCCGGTCTCCCACAGCTCGCGCAGGATGCCGGCATATTCGTCGAGCATCTGGTAGCGGTTGCGGAAATGCTCGTCGCCCGGCCACATCCCCATCTGCGAGTATTCGGGGCGCTGCCAGCCAGTGATCAGATTGAGCCCGAAGCGGCCATGGCTGATGCTGTCGATCGTGTTGCACATCCGCGCCGCGAAGGCGGGTGGGATGACCAGCGTCGGGCAGGTCGCATAGATCTTGATCTTGCTGGTCACCGCCGCGAGCGCGGCCATCAGCGTGAAGCTCTCCAGGCCATATTCCCAGAACTCGGTCTTGCCGCCAAAGCCGCGCAGCTTGATCATCGAGAGCAGGAAATCGAGGCCGTGCTTCTCCGCGGCAAGCGCGATCTCCTTGTTCATGTCGAAGCTGGGATGGTATTGCGGCGCGTTCTCGCTGATCAGCCAGCCATTATTGTTGATGGGGACGAAGACGCCGACCTGCATGGTGTTAGCTCCTGAGAAAATCGAGCACGATGGAATTGAAACGTTCTGGATCAGTAACGTTGCAGGCATGACCGCCCCAGGCAAGCGGCACAAACTTCGCCCAAGGCACGGCCTCCGCCAGCTCGCGGACGCGAGCGACAGGCACGAGCATATCGTCCTGCGTACCAATTACCAGCCAACCTGACGTTGCGGTGAGATCGATCAGCTCGGGCTCATAGGACTGGACTGCGGCGATACGCTTCTCAACCGTAGCGTTTTCCGGGAAGACCGCGAGCTGATGGCGCGCCTCTTCGCGGAGTTCTTGATCGTGACCGGATATCCAGTCAGGCGGGAACAGGAACAGCGGCTGCGCGTGGATGTAAGCCTCGGGTCCACTTTTGCGCAGCAACTCCAGCCGCACATCGAAACAGCGCTTCGTATGGGGATCAAGATGACGCCAGCCGTTTATGATGATCAACGGCTCGATCCGCGTGGTCACAATCGCCAGTTCGATGCCGATCATCCCGCCTAGCGCGTGGCCTATAAACCCTGCCGTCTCAATTCCGAGTGCATCCATCAGAGCAAGGACATCGGCTGCCATATCCTCGACCGAATGGGTCTCGGGCAGCGCTCGGTCGCTCCGGCCAGTCCCCCGATGATCGTAGACCAGAACGCGATGATCGCGGCTCAGCGCTTCCAGATTGGGCTGCCAATAGCTCGCCGAGCCGCCGAGGCCCGAGGAGAGGATAAGCGGCGGTGCGTCTGCCGGTCCGTGCAGTTCGTAATAGAGGCCCGCGGCTTCACCCAATGTGCGCAACCGATGCGATCTCGACCAGACAATCGGGCTTCACCAAGTCGCACTTAATGCAGTAGCGCGCCGGCTTCGCACCCGGGAAATACTCGGCATAGACCTGGTTGAACGCCGCGTAGTCGGCGAGGTCCTTGAGGAAAATGTGGTTCATCGCCACGTCGGCCAGCGTCGCGCCGCCCGCCTCCAGCGTGGTTTTGATCACTTCCAGCACATGGCGAGTCTGCGCCGCGGCGTCGCCGACATGGAGCACCGCCCCGCCCTCGCCCAGCGCCAGCACGCCCGAGACATAAACGGTGTTGCCGGCCTTGGCGCCAGCCGAATAGGGCGCGATCGGAGTCGGGAATTGCGGCGGGTTGATCGGTTCGAAAGGCATCCACTCACTCCTTGGGCATCTGGCCGAACGAGCCGCAGAAATCCTGCGTGTTGCTCACCCAGCCGAAGAATTTCTCGACATTGTAGACCGTCGCGTCCTGCATCGCGGGCGGGCCAAGATGATGCGTCGCATCCTCCAACATCACGCCGAAATATTCCAAGTGGAAGCCGTCGCGAAGCGTGCTCTCGACGCAGACATTGGTGGCGATCCCGACGAATACGATCGTCTTGATGCCGCGCGAACGCAGGACACTGTCGAGCTGCGAATTAAAGAAGGCTGAATAGCGCGTCTTGCCGATGACGATGTCGCCATCCCGCGGCTTGAGGACATCGACCAAGTCATAATCCCAACCGCCGCGGGCCAGCAACTTGCCCGAAAGCTCCGGCCGCTTGCGCATCGTCTTGAGCGCGTTCGACTTGTGCCAATTTGGCGAGCCAGGACCGCCCGCCTCGACATAATTCGAATCCCAGCCATTCTGCAGATAGACGATCTGGACGCCCGCATTGCGCCCCGTTTCCAGCACCTTGGCGATCTGCCCGATCGTGCCCGCGGCGCCCGAAATGTCGAACCCGGCCTGATCGACATAGCCACCGGGCGAAGCATAGGCATTCTGCATGTCGATCACGACGATCGCGGTTTCGGCCGGGACCACGCGGATCGGTTCTGGGCGCGCCGGCAGCGTCACCGCCACTTGGCTTTGGCCTGCCGAGCCCACTGCAATCGCCGCCTGATCCATCATCTCACCCCTGCCAGCGGAGAAAGGTGGACCAGCGGCCGCGCCGCCGCAAGCACCTGTTTACTTCCTTGAATTAAGCCCTGCGGTTGGGGGGCGGACCGAAGAGGACGCTCGTGAGTCGCAACCAACTGCCGCTGAATGACCAGCAGGCCAGCCGCCGCCGCCATCTCTTTGGCTTCAGCGCGGTGATCGCCCTGGCGCTGATGCTGATCGCCATCACCTTCAACGCGCTCCACGCCGGGCGCATGCGCAAGACTGCGGAGGGCTGGCAGATGCACACGATGAAGGTGTTGCTGACTGCCGAGCAAGTGCGCTCCGCCGCCAATCTCGCATTGCGGGGAGAGCGAGGTTATCTGATCACCGGCGATCAGCAGTTTCTGGAGCCCTATATCAAGGGCAGCCGTGAAACGCCCAGGCTCGCCGCGGAACTCCGCGAGCTCACCCAGGACAATGCCGTCCAACGGCCGCTGATCGCGACGCTGGATGGGCGCATCAAGCGCTACCTCGATGTGCTCGATCGCACCGTGTCGCTGGTTCGCGGGGGGCGTAGCGGGGACGCGGTCGGCGTGGTCAAGACCGGTGCGGGCCGACGCGAGATCGAAGCGCTGCTCGCGCTGATCGATCGGATCGAGGCCGAGGAAAGACGGCTGCTGACCGAGCGCGAGACCGCCAATGCAAGCGCAGCGCTGGCCACCGAATTTGCCGATTACACGCTCGCCGCTTTAGCACTGATCTTCCTGATTATCGTGGGCTGGGCGGGGGTGCGGGCTTCGCAGGCGCGGATGACGACGCTGACGATGGAGGAGCAACTGCGCCTTGCCGCGACGACCGACGAGTTGACCGGCTTACTCAATCGCCGCGCCTTTCTGGCGGCACTCGATGCGGAACTGTCGCGTTCGGCGAGAAGCGGATCGCCGCTGGCGCTGGCGCTGATCGACCTCGATCATTTCAAGAGCGTCAATGACCGGTTCGGCCATGCCGGCGGCGATGAGGTGTTGCGCCGCTTTGCCGATACGGTGCGCGAGACGATGCGGGCGGGTGATGTTGTCGGGCGGCTAGGCGGCGAGGAATTCGGAGTGCTCATGCCCGATACCGACCAGGTCCAGTCGGGCATCGCCGGCGAACGGCTTCGCGACGCGATCGCGCGGCGGCGCGTGGTGCTGTCGACCGGGGCCCTCTGCCCGGTGACGATCAGCGTTGGCGTCGCGCACTTCAAGACCGGCGAGGAACGCGATCGGCTGATCATCCGCGCCGACGAGGCGCTATATGAGGCCAAGCATAGCGGGCGCAACCGGACCCGGCTCGCCGCCTAGGCGGCGGCGAGTTTGAAGTCCTTATACTGCTCGCGGATCGCGATCTTGAGCAGCTTGCCGGTGGCGGTGTGCGGCAGCGACTCGACGAAATGGACCTCGTCGGGCAGCCACCATTTGGCGACATGCTTTGCGAGGTGCGCCTGGATTTCGTCGGCGGTCACTTCGCTGCCCGGCTTGCGGATGACGAGCAGGATCGGGCGCTCGTCCCAGCGGGGGTGATACACGCCGATCGCCGCCGCCTCGGCCACACCGGCACAGCCGACCGCGGCATTCTCGAGCTCGACCGAGCTGATCCATTCGCCGCCCGACTTGATCACGTCCTTGGCGCGATCGGTGATCTGCATCACGCCGTCTGGGTGGAGCACAGCGACGTCGCCAGTGTCGAACCAATTGTCCTTGTCGACGCAGGGCCCGGCTTCGTCCTGGAAATACTGGCGGATGATCCAGGGTCCGCGGACCTGGAGGCGGCCCGAACTGACGCCGTCGCGCGGCTGCAGCTCGCCTTTATCGTTGACGACGCGCAGCTCGACGCCGAACGGCACCTTGCCCTGCTTGCTGACCTGTTCGACCTGCTGCTCGAAGCTGAGATCGTCCCAATCGTGCGAAGGCGCCCCCATCGTACCGATCGGGCTGGTTTCAGTCATCCCCCATGCATGATTAACGCGGACGCCCATATTCATCAGCCGCTCGATCATCGCGCGCGGGGCGGCCGAGCCGCCAATGGTGACGATCTGGAGATGCTCAGGCGCATCGCCGGTCGCGTCCATATGCTGGAACATGCCGAACCAGACGGTAGGCACGCCTGCCGAATGCGTGACCTTCTCGCGATTCATCAGTTCGCACAGGATCTTGGGCTCGTTGACCGCGCTGAACACAAACTTGGCGCCGACCGCGGCGCAGGCGAAGGGCAGCCCCCAGCCGACGGCATGAAACATCGGCACGATCGGCAGCACCACGCTTTGCGTCGAAAGATCGAACTCGGCGGGCTGCAATTCGGTAATCGCGTGGATCACGGTCGAGCGGTGGGTGTAGACCACGCCCTTGGGATTGCCGGTGGTGCCGCTGGTGTAGCAGAGCATGCATGGGTCGCGCTCGTCGCCCTCCACCCAGGCATAGTTGCCGTCTTCCTGCGCCAGCAGCGCTTCGAAGGTGCCGGCATCGTCGCCATCGAAGCAGTAATAATGCTCGATGGTGGTCCATTGCGGCTTCATCCGCTCGACGATCGAAGCGAAGGCCTTGTCGTAGAAAAGCACCTTGTCCTCGGCATGGTTGCCGATGAAAGCGAGCTGATCGTCGAACAGCCGCGGATTGAGGGTATGGATCAGCCCGCCCATCCCGATCGCACCATACCAGGCCACCAGATGGCGGCTGTGGTTCATGGCCAGCGTCGCGACGCGGTCGCCCTTCTTGAGCCCGAGGCGTTCGAGCGCCTGTGCCAGCTTGCGGGCATCGCGGGAAATGCTGGCCCAACTGGTGCGGGTCTCGCTGCCGTCTGCCCAGCGGCTGACGATCTCGCGGCCCCCATGCTCGCGCGCTGCGTGATCGAGCAACCGCGGAACCCGAAGCTCGAAATCCTGCATCCCACCCAGCATCATGCTCTCCAACCCGATTTTTCGAGAGCGTAACCTTGGATGCAGCGGCGTGTCGAGAGGGCCGTGCTGGCGGACGCCGGGCGAGAATGTTGAGGAAGTTTAGTGTTTTTGGGGGTCGGGCGCGATTTGCGCCCATGAAGCGCCTGGGACGCTACACCTACGCGCCACGTTCGCGTCAGTCGCGCGACGCCTTCGCGGTACCCAAGCGACGCCGACGCGCCACCGATGCGGCCAAACTTCTGGCCTATGCCTGATAGCGAGCGTGACGCGGACAGTGCTGGCGGCTGCATCTGGCAGGGTAGAGCAGGCGAAATCCTACATTTGAAGCTTTTTATTCGACTGCGATGCGCGTGAAGCGGAAGGCGTAGCGATCCTTGCCGTCGTCCACATCCACGGAGAAGGGCAGGTTTCGCCCGCCGGCGTTGCGCCAGTCCGAATATACGGAACTGACCGGCTCTGCGCCCTTGCGGCGGATCAGCAGCTTGCGCGCCTTTCCGCCCTTGCGCTCGACGATCATCGAGACGTGCTCGATGCCCAGCGCGGGCGCGGAACGCTTGCCGCGGACCTCCTCGCAATCGCAGCCCGGCTCGACGAACGGATGGCGCGTCGAGCCCCCATTAAGTGCTTCGAAATCCAGTATGTGCGCGTGGAAATTGTGGCTGAGTACCCACAGGCCGAATTCCGCATCGAGTTTCTCGCGGCCCTTCGCGCTGGTCAGCCAGACGCCCTCGCGATCGATGGTGTAGCGGCTGTCGCCATCGGGCATGCGGCGCACATATTCGGCATCATTGGGGGCAGCGTAGCGCATGACGGCCGTGAAGTTGCGGCCGTTCGAAACGGTGACTTCTGCCTCGGCATGTACGACGGCCGGTTGAGAAACCAATGCCAATGCCAAACTTGCCGCCACTGCCGCGATACCCATTTCCGTCTCCTGGAGAAGTGGATGAGCGCGAGCCCGTGCTTTGTCTATGAGCGAGCCGCGGACGGCACCCTAAGAGCGGACCAACGGCCCGGCTCAACAGGTGACGAGCGGCGCGTGGCGTGGCGAACGCTTTCGAAGCTGTTATGGTAGCGCTCACAATCATCGTGGAGAGGAGCGCTGATGACATTTTTATTGCTGGGATTGGCCGCATTCGCCACCGGTCAGGACTCGGATCCGGTCAAGAGCAGCGGGCCGTGGGTTTCAAAATATGAGGAGCAGATGTGCGTCCTCTCGCGCGCCTACGGGGCCGATCCCGCCAAGCTGCAATTCGCGCTGCGCCCGATGCCCGGCGACGACTTCATCGAAATCGTCCTCATTACGCCCAATGCCGAGAAAGCGTTCTCGCGCGTCGGCAAGGCCAAGCTGGAATTGCTGCCAAGCGGCCAGAGCGTGGAGCCCTATTATCGCGACTATACGATGGCGGGCGGCGGGAAGCGGATGGTGCGCTTCTTCGTCAAGCGCAGCGATATCGGCGACCTGCCCGCCTCGACCTCGCTGCGGATCACGCTCGACAAGGAGATCCGGCATCTGGCGCTGACCCGCGCGGCGGAGGCGCTGAAGGCGATCCATGGCTGCGAGGACGAAATGCTGCGCGGCTGGGGGATAGATCCCGAAGCAATGCGCAATCTCGCTACCCCGGCCAAGCCGCTGACGCCGGAAGCGACCTGGCTGAAGGGCGATGATTATCCCGCGCACGCAACGACGCGCTCCCAATCCGGCAGCGTTCGGTTCCGCTGGACCGTCGATGTGGATGGCCGAGTGAAGGATTGTGCGATCGTCCAGTCGAGCGGGTTCAAGGTGCTCGACGAGACGTCCTGCCGCTTCATCACCGAGCGCGGCCGCTATGCGCCGGCGATCGACAAAAAGGGCCAGCCTGCGGTCAGTTTTCGGACCAAGACCGTGCAATGGGCGCTGATACGGCTGACGCTGCAGCAGCTGAATGGTGGCTAGGGCGCTGTCATTTCCGCTGCCGGCCCAATTGCGGACAACCGGAGCGCCATCCAAGCTATCTAGTCCCCTGGAGCGCCCATCACGATCGTGAGACGGTTAAAGGCTGGCAGGTATATGCTGAAGAGAAACAGACCCCATGACCTCGGCCCGCCTACAAAATAGCTGAAATGTCGAGGAAGCTCGGGCGAATGCCAGTCGCGGATTTCTGAATCGGCGCCTTCGGGCAAGACATAGGCCATTATCTCGTCGAACAATGGCTGGATCTCGCTCCGCCAAAGCCTCAAGCCGTCAATCGGCAGCGCAAAGGCGAACGCCAAGTCGCTGCCCAAGTCTGGATTTCTAACGAGCGAGCGAGACCTTACAATGTTGCCATCGGTCGCTTCGAGCGGCGGATCGATCAACACGGTTCCGTCGGCGAACGTCCACTCACCGCGCTTGATCAACAGCCCGGTCGATGGATCATACCAATCACCGAACAGATCTTCCCGGCCGATGGGGATATTTCCGAGTTCCAGGAGGGTGTCAGCCGCGGTCTGCGGTTCCCAAATGACCTTCATGATCGCCTCGGCGACAGTCGCTTCGCTGGCCTCCTCGACCTTGAAGACCTTGAACTCCAGAACGCCACCAGCATCACGATAATGTGAATAGGCGGCAGGCAAGGCATCGAGCTCTCTCATGGCCATTGCTTGTTGCCCGCCGAGCGTATGCTTTCCAGCCACTTTATGGAGCCCGCCGGGGAGGGCCGCGCCAGGGCTGGGCGCCATGTTGTTTCGGCGGGCAGCCGCAAACGACCCCGTTGCGGGCGAACCGGCCATCGGTCATGCTTGCCAGATGGTGGATTGGTCCGACCTTATCGTGCTGCTGCCAGAAAAGGTTTTCTGGCCTCTGTTCGCGGTCTTCTGTCTGTTCGTCGGCTTATTGGTGATCTGGGCATACAGCTAGGCAAACGGTAATTAGCTACCTGCTCCCGCCGTTTTGGCCATGCCGAGGCGGGCGCTTGTGGGTTCACCTGAACCGGCATCAGGAATCTCAAATCGTCATCCCAGCGAAAGCGGCGACCTGGAGCTGCGCAGCGCATCGCAGATAACGCTGGGTCCCCGCTTTCGCGGGGATGACGGATATGTTGGGTCGGCGGCTGGGCCTCAAGCGGCGGCAGCCAGCCGGGGATTGTCCGCCGATTTGAGCAGGGCCGAGCGAATACCGGCGAGGTTTTCGATCTTCTGAGCGAGCTCGCCGTCGAGGCGGAAGTCGCGGCCGAGGATCAGTTCGGCTTCGCCTCCGGAGATCGGCGCGCGTACCAGGATCTGGCCGCGGCCGCCGCGCTGATCTCCGACGATGCCGGCGAGAATGGGCAGGACCCGGGGATCGTCGATGGCGACATCGAGCACCAGCTGGGCGTTGTTCGCCAGGCTCTCGAACGGCTGGACGCGGCGGACCGTGACGCGTGGCGTGTCTTCGCCAGGGCGCTTGTCGAGCTCGACGGTGAGGATGCCGCAGCCCCCTGCCCGCCCGGCTTCTTCCATGTCCTTGGCGACCATTTCATCGAAGCAGGTGACCGGGGTTTGCGCGCTGGTGTCCGAGATCGTCGCCATGAGATAGCGGTTGCCGCGCGCGGAAGTGCGCCAGCGGGCGTCCTCGATCAGGGCGGCGACGGTGGCGCCGATTCGGGCGCCTTCGGGAATCGGAATTTCGCCGAGCGTGGCGATGAGACGCGCGCCGTGGAGCTTGGCGAGATGCTCGTAGCGATCGAGCGGGTGCGCCTCGAAATAATAGCCGAACGCTTCCTTCTCGGCGCCGGTGCGATCGGCCATCGACCAATGCGCGCTCTTGGGGAGCGCGATGGCGCCGCCGCCGGGTTCGGATTCGCCGAACAGGCCGCGCTGGCCGCTGATCCTGCTTTCATGCGTGCGCTGCGCGACTGCGAGGATCGTCTCGGCGGCGGCGAACACCCCGGCGCGGTTGGCCTCGACGCTGTCGAACGCCCCCGCCCCAGCCAGCGTCTCGACCTGGCGCTTGTTGAGGATGCGCGGATCGACGCGGCGGGCGAAATCGTCGAGCGACTTGAAGCGGCCCTTTGCCTCGCGTTCTTCGACGAGCTGCTCCATCGCCTTTTCGCCGACGCCCTTGAGCGCGCCGAGGGCATAGCGCACGGCATAGGCTTCCTCGCCCTTTTCCACCGAGAAATCGGCGAGGCTCTTGTTGATGTCGGGCGGCAGGCATTCGACGTTCAACCGGCGCATGTCATCGGCGAAAATCGCGAGCTTGTCGGTCTGGTGGATGTCGTAGGCCATCGATGCGGCGAAGAATTCGTGGGGGTAATGCGCCTTGAGCCAGGCGGTGTGATAGGCGAGCAGCGCATAGGCCGCGGCGTGCGACTTGTTGAAGCCGTAGCCCGCGAACTTGTCGATCAAGTCGAACAGCTCGTTGGCCTTTTGCGCGGGGATCTTGTTGTGCTCGGCGCAGCCCTTGACGAAGGTTTCGCGCTGGGCGTCCATCTCCGCCTTGATCTTCTTGCCCATGGCGCGGCGGAGCATGTCTGCGCCGCCGAGCGTATAGCCCGCCAGGATCTGCGCGGCCTGCATGACCTGTTCCTGATAGACGAAGATCCCGTAGGTCTCGTTGAGGATCGGCTCGAGCAGCGCGTGCGGATAGACGATCTCTTCGGTGCCCTGCTTGCGGCGGCCGAAGCTGGGAATGTTGTCCATCGGGCCCGGGCGATAGAGCGAGACGAGCGCGATGATGTCGCCGAAATTGGTGGGGCGCACCGCGGTCAGCGTCCGGCGCATGCCCTCCGATTCCAGCTGGAAGACGCCAACGGTTTCGCCACGCTGGAGCAGATCATAGACTTCGGGATCGTCCCAGCCGAGCGTTTCGAGTTCGACTTCTATGCCGCGATCGCCGAGCAGCTCGACGGCCTTTTTGAGGACCGACAGCGTCTTGAGGCCGAGAAAGTCGAACTTCACCAGCCCGGCCGCCTCGACATATTTCATGTCAAACTGGGTGACGGGCATGTCCGATCGCGGATCGCGATATAGGGGCACCAGCTCGGCGAGCGGGCGATCGCCGATGACGACACCGGCCGCGTGAGTCGAGCTGTGGCGCGGCAAGCCTTCGAGCCGCATCGACAGGTCGATCAAGTGGCGGACGCCCTTGTCGTTCTTATACTCGGCATGGAATTCGCTGACGCCGTTGATGGTGCGCTCGAGCGTCCAGGGATCGGTTGGGTGATTGGGGATCAGCTTGGCGAGGCGATCGACCTGACCATAGCTCATCTGGAGCACGCGGCCGACGTCCTTGAGCACCGCGCGTGCCTTCATCGTCCCGAAGGTGATGATCTGGGCGACGGTGTCGCGGCCGTATTTCTGCTGGACGTAGCGGATGACTTCGCCGCGGCGGGTTTCGCAGAAATCGATGTCGAAATCGGGCATCGACACGCGTTCGGGGTTGAGGAAGCGCTCGAACAGCAGGCCGAGCTTGAGCGGATCGAGATCGGTGATGGTGAGCACCCAGGCGACCACCGAGCCGGCGCCCGAGCCGCGGCCCGGGCCGACCGGGATGTCGTGCGATTTCGCCCATTGGATAAAGTCGGCGACGATCAGGAAATAGCCGGGGAACCCCATCTGGATGATGACGTCGAGCTCGAATTCGAGCCGGTCTTCATAGGGCTTGCGGGCTTCAGCGGACGTAATGCCGGCCTTGGCGAGGCGGGCATCGAGGCCCTGCCAGCTCAGCTCCCGCAGCATCGCCGCTTCGCCTTCGCGATCGCCGGCGAGGCTGGGCAGGATCGGCTTGCGCTTGGGGGCGGCGAAGGCGCAGCGCTGGGCGACGACCATCGTGTTCGCGATTGCCTCGGGCAGATCGGCGAACAGCGACTTCATTTCATTGGCCGGCTTCATCCAGGCATCGGGCGAGGAGCGCGGACGCTCTTCGCTGGCGATGTAGGAGGAATTGGCGATGCACAGCATCGCGTCATGCGCCTCGTGGAACGTGTCTTCGGCGAAGCAGCTGGGATTGGTCGCGACCAGAGGAAGATCGCGGGCATAGGCGTAATCGAGCAATTTGGGCTCGGCGCGGCCTTCGACTTCATCAAGCCGGCGGACGATCTCGATATAGAGCCGATCGGGGAACAGGCGCGCGAGCAGCGCCGCATAGGCCTCGGCGGCCATATCCTGCTGCTCGGCATAGAGCCGCGCGAGCGCGCCTTCGGCGCCGGCGGTCAGGCAGATCAGTCCGTCGGTGCGGCCGTCGAGCTGTTCGAAGCTGACATGGGCGTCTTCCTCGATCGGACGGTCGAGATGGGCCATCGAGACCAGGTTGCAGAGATTTTCATAGCCCACCTGATCCTGGGCATAGAGGGCGAGCCAATCGATCGGGGCGGCCACGCCATCGGGCATGTTGGGGCGCTTGACCGCCAGCAGCGTCCCGATGACCGGCTGGACGCCCGCCTTCATGCACGCTTCGGAAAACGGCATCGCCGCATACAGCCCGTTACGATCGACCAGCGCCGCGGCGGGGAAGCCAAGTTCGCGGGCGCGCTTGGCGATCGCCTTGGGCTCGATCGCACCTTCGAGCATGGTGAAACACGAAAAAACCCGAAGCGGCACGAATCCCGAATGCGACATGGGCCCAGCCTAAAGTTTGGCGCCCGCGATAGCCAGAGCCGCGCGGGATTTCGTCCACAGGATTTGGAATACCCTTTGTATCTCTGTGCATTACTCCGGTCCGCCCCTTAGCGGCGAGACGCGGATGGGGACCGCCCGGAGTGGCGGCTTGATCTAGATTGCTCCAAATCATGGTTAACACGTTTCGTCGACAGAACGGAACGGTTCATCGGAGGGCCAGAATCAGGCGTTAATAAGGCACGAATAAGGCGAATCTTGATGCTGATAGGCGTTTCAAGGGGTTAGCCAGAGTGCGAAGCGAGTCGAGGCTGGTATGAGTGCCCTGTTTCACGGTAGCGAACTTTGCGAGGTCGATTCGGACGGAAGCGTCGAGATCCCCGCATTTCTGAGCGAAGCGCTGAGTGCCAGCGAGCCCTGCGAATTGCTGCTCGCGAAGCATGAGGCCGATACCTGCCTGATCGGCTATGGACGCGAGCATCTCGCTACGCTGGCAACGCGCAACGAGCGCCGGCGGCTCGCCGAGGAAATCCGCGGCGATGATGCCCGCGCGCATTATCATCGCATGCGGCGCAGCTTCGCGCTCACCGACCGGATGCCGCGCGATGCGGCACGGATCACGATTTCGGCGGCGATGCGGCATCTGGGGCGGATCGGCCGCCACGCGCTGTTCGTCGGCGCGGGCGACAGCTTCGAGATCTGGAACCCCGAACTCGCACTGCAAAGCGACGACCAAGAATTTCGCGACCTGGTGGCCTACCGCATGGGGGCATTGGGCGCCGAGGGAGTGCATTGACATGACGATCTTCTGCAAGCTGACCGGGCACAGCGCCGGCACCGCGCACCACCATAACCAGGGGCTGGAATTCGCGATCTGCCACCAATGCGGCTGCGACCTGATCCGCGCCGAGGGCGAGGACTGGACCGAAGTGCCCAAGGGCTTCCGCGTCGTCTGGCGCGAGTTCGGGCGGACGGGCGATGCCGCTTCGGTGGCGGCCCGGATGCAGCGCCTGGCGCCGCCGCGCCGCCGCGATCCGCGAAACGCCCGGCCCAAACCGCGCCGTGACCCGCGCGGACGGCCGATCAAGGGCGCGGCATCGATGCTCGGGCTGTTCGCCGGGCTCGGCAAGCTGATCGAGGGCGATGAGGACAAGGAAGCGCGGGGCATGGAAGCCAGCGGCCAATATGTGATCTGCCTGCCATATGCGGGCAACCGGTAAGGGGGACAGCCTCAAGGGTGCGTTTTGCCGCGCACGCTGTCTCCCCAAACGCGGTGGTGGGGCGCCTCCTCCCGCCCCACCGCCGCGTCATCGATCGGAAATGGAGCAAATGGCCGCGGATTTCGGTGCGGCTTAGGCACCGGTCTCCATAACGGAGACGCTTGTGCTGGCCGCGGGCGCTGACCGCGCCAGCCTGATGCGATGCGCATTCTGTTGCTCGCCGCCCTGCTCGCGATCGGCCCCGCAGTGAACCCGTGCAGCGCCAGCGGTTCCGCTGCGGGCTGTTGCCGCGTGTGCACCAAGGGCAAGGCGTGCGGCGACAGCTGCATCGCCCGGCACCTCAAATGCCACAAACCGCGCGGCTGCGCCTGCGACGGCTGAGGCTCAGAGCAGCTTTTCGATATCGGCTTCGATTGCCTCGGGCTTGGTGGTGGGGGCATAGCGCTCGACGGTCTTGCCCGCACGATCGACCAGGAACTTGGTGAAGTTCCACTTGATCCCCTTCGACCCCAGCAGGCCCGGCGCCTCGGCCTTGAGATGCTCGAACAGGGGTGCGGCCTGGGGGCCGTTTACGTCCACCTTGGGAAAAACTGGAAAGGTCACGTCGTATGTGAGCGAGCAGAAGTTCGCGATCTCGGCGGCATCGCCCGGCTCCTGCGCGCCGAACTGGTTGCACGGGAAGGCCAGCACCGCGAAGCCGCGATCCTTATATTTGCGGTGAAGCGCCTCGAGCCCTTCATATTGCGGCGTGAAGCCGCATTTGGAGGCGGTGTTGACGATGAGCAGCACCTGGCCGGCATAGGCCGAGAGATCGGCCTCGCCCGTTGCAGTGCTCACGGGAATCTCGGTGATCGCGGTCATGCGCCGTCTCCGTCATATCGGGCCATCAGCCGGTCGAGGTTACTTCGCACACCCGGCCATTCGTGCGCCATGATCGAATAGACCGCGCTGTCGCGCAAATGCTCGCCGATGATGAGGTGCCCGCGCAGCACGCCATCGAGCCGCGCGCCGAGCCGCTCGATCGCGCGGCGCGACGGGTGGTTGAGGAAATCGGTGCGGATCTGGACGACATTGACGCCGAGCGCTTCGAAGGCATGGCCGAGCAGCAAGCGCTTCGCTTCGGTGTTGAGCCCGGTGCGCTGGACGCGGGGCGCATAGAGCGTGCCGCCGATCTCGACCCGGCGATGCGCCTTGGCCATTCGCAGGAAGCGCGTGACGCCCGAGATACTGCCGTCGCGGTCGAGCACGGTGAAGGGCATCGCCCTCCCCGCTTGCCGATCGAATTCGATGCGTTCGAACCATGGATCGAAGCTCGCCTCGTCGGGGACTGTGGTGGTGAACTGGTCGGTCAGCCCGGCGAAGACCGCCAGCAGTTCGGCGCGATCCTCCCAGACCATCGGGCGCAGGGTGACGTGACGGCCGGAGAAGGTCGGCGTCTCCGTCCAGGCGTTCACTCCAGCACGCCCTCGTGCAGCCGCACGACGCGGTCCATCCGTTCGGCGAGGCGCTCGTTATGCGTCGCGATCAGCGCGGCTGAGCCTTCGCCGCGGACGAGGTTAAGGAATTCGGCGAAGACCTTTTCGGCGGTCGCCTCGTCGAGATTGCCGGTGGGTTCGTCGGCAAGGACGAGCGCCGGGCGATTGGCCAGCACTCGGGCGACCGCAACCCGCTGCTGCTCGCCACCCGAAAGCTGGTTCGGCCGGTGCGTGAGACGGCCGCCAAGGCCGAGCGTGGTGAGGAGATGCTCGGCGCGCCTATCGGCATCGCGGCGTTCGGCGCCATGGATCATCTGCGGGAGCACGACATTCTCGAGCGCGTTGAAATCGGGCAGGAGATGATGGAACTGGTAGATGAAGCCGAGGCTGTCGCGGCGCACTTCGGTGCGGCCGCCATTGTCGAGCTGCGCGGCTTCCTTGCCGGCGATGCGGATCGAGCCCTCGAACCCGCCCTCGAGCAGGCCGACTGCCTGGAGCAGAGTCGATTTGCCCGCGCCCGAGGGCCCGAGCAGCCCGACGATTTCGCCCGGGCGCACGTCGAGATCGACGCCGCGAAGGACGTGAATGACTGCCTCACCCTGCGTGAAGCTGCGCTGCAGGCCGCGGGTCTGGAGGATCGGTTCACTCATAGCGAAGCACCTGGACCGGATCGGTGCTCGCCGCTTTCCACGCCGGATAGAGCGTGGCGAGGAAGCAGAACAGCAAGGCCATTACGCAGATGCCGATCGTCTCGAACGGATCTGTCTTGGCCGGAAGCTCGGTGAGGAAGCGCATCGACGGGTCCCAGATCTGCTGGCCGGTGACCAATCCGATGAACTGCACGACCTGCGCGCGGAAGGTAATGAACAGGAAGCCGAGCACGCCGCCCGCGGCGACGCCAACTGCGCCGATGGCAGTGCCGACGGTCACGAAGATGCGCATCAGCCCGCTGCGCGTCGCGCCCATCGTGCGAAGCACTGCGATGTCGCGAGTCTTGGCGCGGACCAGCATGATCAGCGACGAAACGATGTTGAACGAGGCGACGACGAGAATGATCGAGAGGACGGTGAACGACACGACGCGATCGACCGACAGCGCTTCGAACAACTCGCGGTTCATCATCCGCCAGTCGGTGATCTGCCCCCGCTCGCCGACCTTTTCGGCCAGCGGCGCGAGGATCGTGGCGACCTGATCGGCGTCCCTGGTCTCAAGCTCGACCATCGAGACGCCGTCGCCGAGCAGGAGCAGCGTCTGCGCGTCTTCCATCGGCATGATCACGAAGATCTTGTCGAAGTCGTAGACGCCGACCTCGAAGATCGCCGCGACCTTGTAGCTCACGGTGCGGAACATCGTGCCGAAGGGTGTGGCGGCGCCCTGGGGATTGATGATAGCGATCTCGCTGCCGATGGTCGCGCCGAGCGACTGGGCGAGGCGGCTGCCGATCGCGACTTGCTCGCCGCCGGGCTTGAGATCGGAGAGCTTGCCCAGCACTTCCTTGCCCCTGAGCGAAGGATTGGATTGGATGTCCTCGATCCGCATGCCGCGGACCTGGGCGAATTCGACGCGGCCGTTGTTGCTGGCGAACAAGGGCTGCTCAATCAGCGGAGTTGCGTCCGTCACCCCCGGCGTGGCTTTGGCGTCGGCGACGACTTGGCGCCAGTCGCGTAATTGCCCGCCATAGCCCTGGACCACGGCATGGCCGTTCAATCCGGTGATCTTGTCGAAGAGTTCGGCGCGGAAGCCGTTCATCACGCTCATCACCACGATCAGCGCGGCGACGCCGAGCATAACGGCGATGAGGCTGAACCCGGCGACCACGGCGATGAACGCTTCGCTGCGCCCCGGCAGCAGATAGCGTTTGGCGATCATCCGCTCGTAGCGCGAAATCAGCATTGCTTGCTCGGGGCCGCTCTATCCATCGTGCGGCTGCTCTAGGGCACCTTCGCCGCGGCTGGCAATGCGTCCGCGCCAATTCCTATCGCGCATAGGTATGTTGCGGAATCGACACAGGGTGACGTCAAACTGCCGCGGCGGCGCGCAAAGCCGGTGACAAAGGCGGCGAGCGCCCGTAGCACGCCCAAATCGAAACGCAGGCAGCAATGGCCGTGGTTCGGGGAGGGCTTAG
Organism: Sphingomonas sp. AC522; assembly: GCF_979258125.1. Classification (NCBI taxonomy): domain Bacteria; kingdom Pseudomonadati; phylum Pseudomonadota; class Alphaproteobacteria; order Sphingomonadales; family Sphingomonadaceae; genus Sphingomonas; species Sphingomonas sp. AC522. The sequence continues at coordinate 2,152,077 of NZ_OZ409836.1, read as the reverse complement.
TCCCGCTTGTTGGCAAGAACGAGCGCGTGGGCGAGGCCTGACAAAGGGGGCTGACGAGCAGTCGTCACGCAGGCGGCCGGGCTGGAAACAGTCCGGCCGTTTCGCATTGGGCCGGTGGCGCCGGGAACATTCCGGCGCGCAGTCTTTCGATCAGTTCTGCTTGGGCCGCGGCTCGCTCAGCATGCGCCACTCATATTCGCGCGCCAGCTGAAAATGTGCCCGCGAAGCGCTGACATCCTCTGCCTTGATCGCGGCCTGTCGCTCGGCTTCCGCCCGTGCCTTGAAATAGTCCCTGTCGCTCATCCCACCTGCCCATCTGAGGGTTGAGAGTCGCTTCTATGCAATTCGCGATTATTGCGCGTTAACAGAAGTTTAACTGGCGAAAAAAGAGGAGGCGGTGCGTGCTCCGCCTCCCCTTCCCCTTCCGATCTCCCCCGGCCATGGCAGGAGATCGAAAAACGCAATGACTTAGAAGCTCTTGCTGATGGTGAGCCCATAGGTGCGCGGGTCCGCGGGCTGGCCGATGATCAGGCCGGTGCTGCCCGACTGCGCCGAGAGCAATTCGAAATAATCCTTGCCGAACGCGTTGCGCACCCAACCGTAGACGTTGAAATCGGCCTTGCGATAACCGGCGCGGAAGTTGGAGAGCGAATAGCCCTCGATCCACGTATAGGCCGATGGCGAAGGGTTGGACGAGAAGCGCGAACGGTAATTTCCGTCATAGCCGAAATAGACTTCGCCGCCCGATCCGCCCGCGGGCAGATTGAATTCGCCGCCATAAGAGAAAGCCCATTTCGAGATGCCGGGAAGGACCTGGCCCGAAATGTCGCAGACTATGGGGCTGAGGCCGGGCGTGCCGGGCGCCGAAGGCGTGCCCGTCGTCACCGTTCCACCCGAAAGCTCGGGCGGGCACGGGGCGTTCTTGAAATCGGAATAGATCGCGTCGGTATAGGCGCCGTTGAAATAGAGATTGAGCCGCTGGCTGGGGCGGAAGGATGCGTCGAATTCGAAGCCGCGCGAGCGCACCTTGCCGGCGTTGGCGAGATAGCCGCGGATCACAGTGAGCTGGCCGTTGTTCACTGTCGCCTGATAATCGGCGATCTCGGTCCAGAACCCCGCCAGGTTGAGAGTGAAGCGACGATCGAGGAACTGGGTCTTCACGCCGATCTCGTAATGATTGACCTGTTCGGGCTTCACCGTCTGGGTCGAGAGATCGACGCCGGTGCCCGCGGCGTTTAGCGGCAGGCCGGAGAGATTGATGCCCCCCGACTTGAAGCTCTTGGCGTAGGTCGCGTAGGCGTGAACGTCGCGCGAGAAGGCATAGGACAGGGTCACGTCGCCCGAGACGTTCCAGTCGCTGAATTCCGGCGCATAGCTTTGCGGGGCGAGCGTTGCGGCCTGATCGGCATTGAGCGTCGCGCTGCCCGCGCCGGTGCGCACCACGGAGAGATAGGAGCCGCTTTTCTTGTCGTAGTTCAGCCGGAGCCCAGGCTGGATGTGGAGGCCGTCCAGCACTTCCCAATTGAGCTTGCCGAACACCGCGAAGCTGGTGTTGCCGAAGCTGATCGTGTTGGTCGAGGTCAGACCGTTAAGGACTGCCGGGTTGTTCGCGTTCGCGCCGGTCGGGTTGAGCAGCCAGCGGCTGGCGGCCGGGCCCTGCACCTGCGAGCCCTGGGTGTTGATCGTCTGGCGGAAGAAGAAGGCGCCGGCAGTGTAGCCCAGGCGGCCATCACCGTTCGATGCGATCCGCAATTCCTGCGAGAACTGCTTTTGCTGCGAGGGGTTCTGCGAGACCGTGGTGATCGGCAGGCCGATGAAATCGCGATCGTTCTGCGGCTGCCAGTCCCAATAGCGCCATGCGGTCACCGACGTGATCGTCGCCGGGCCGATATCCCAATTGGCGACCAGCGATGCGCCGCCTACTTCCTGGCGCGAATTGATGCTGGCATCGAGATCGGTGACGCGATCGAACGGATTGGTGCTCGGCGGCGCATAGCCGAAGGCGGCGGCGAGCGCGGTATATTGGCGATTGAGCGGGCGCTGGGTGGCGCCGACGCGCGCGAAGTATTGCACGCAGCAATCGGGGCTCTGGACGTTGAAATCACCCGAGAGCGTCAGATCGAGATTGGACGTGACGCGCCACAGCGCCTGGCCGCGGATGCCGAGATTGCGCTGGCGATGCAGATATTCCCCGCTGCGGACATTGTAGATCGTGCCCTTGCGGGTCGTCGCCGAAGTCGAGAGGCGGACCGCGAGTTTGTCGCTGAGCGGGCCGGAGACCGAGGTCTTGCCCTGGAGGAATTCATAATTGCCGACGCTTAGCTCGACCTTGCTTTCGGGCGTGAAGCTGGGCGCGCGGGTGGTGATGTTGAGCGCGCCGGCAGTGGTGTTCTTGCCGTAGAGTGTGCCCTGGGGTCCGCGCAGCACTTCGACGCGCTCGACATCAACGAAATCGAAGGTAGAGGCGCCGACGCGGCCGATATAGACGCCGTCGACATAGAAGCCGACGCCCTGCTCGATGCCGTCATTGGTTAGCCCGAACGGCGCGCCGATGCCGCGGATGTTGATCGCCGAATTGCGGGGGTTGCTCGAATAGAATTGCAGCGCGGGCTGTTGCTGCTGGAGGCGGTTGACGTTGAACGCGCCCTTCTCTTCCAGATCCTCGCCCCCGATCACCGACATGGCGATCGGCACTTCCTGGACGCGCTCCGAGCGGCGGCGGGCGGTGACGAAGACTTCGCCCGAATCCTGCTGCGCGACCTGCGGGTCTTCGGTGGGATCGTCCGCAGCGGGCGCGACCACCGGATCGGGCCGCACGGGCGGGTCGGTGGCGAGCGGCGAGACGCTGGCGAGGAGCGAGAGCGATAGCGCGGCGAGGCTCATGGTGTTTCCCTTTTCGTTTCGCCCTTAATCTCCACTCATTCGATGGGAGTTAGCGACAAAGCGAATCTTGGGAACGGCCTAGTTCGAATTGCCAGGCGCAGAATCCGTAGCGTTGGTGACACTTGAAACCATTCTGCCCATTACCCAGATTGGGGATACCGCGGCGCCGGAACGGGTCGCGGTCGGAGTGTCGCGGACGTTCCGGACACTCTTGGCAATCTTCAACTCGCTCATGATGAGGCTTTGAAATGCGTCAGTTCGATTTCACTCCCTTCCGCCGTTCGACGATCGGTTTCGATCGCCTGTTCGACTTGCTCGAAGCCAGCGCACGCCAGTCGGCGACGGAAAATTACCCACCGTTCAACCTCGAGCGCGTCGCCGATGACCGCTACCGGATCACGCTGGCCGTTGCCGGTTTCAGGCCCGAGGAAATCGATATCACCGCGCAGCAGAATTTGCTGCTCGTCGCCGGCCGCAAGGGCGGCGAGAATGAGAATAACCAGGGCGATTATCTGCATCTGGGGATCGCCACGCGCAGCTTCGAGCGCCGTTTCGAACTCGCGGACTTCGTCCGCGTCGATCGCGCCGACCTGGCGGACGGCCTGCTCGTCATCGAGCTGGTCCGCGAGATACCCGAGGCGATGAAGCCCAAGAAGATCGCAGTGAACGGCGCCAGCGCGCCCGAGGCGATCACGCATCAGGCAGCAGCCTGAGACCAGACAAGGCTAGCGGCGTCTTCCTCCCTTTGGATGCCGCGGCGGGGGGCGTTCGGACGAACCGTCCGGGCGCCCTTTGCTTTTTTCTTACAACTCCCACATCGGCCGGAACCCTTGATCTGGATCAACGTTAACGACCGCGTAAGCGGGTGATGGGCGTAGATGCACAAGAATTTTTACGAGACCGAAGAGCTGCCGGACGAAGATGCCGCAAGGCTCCGGAACCGGGCTGCCGAGTGCCGCCGCATGGCGATCGGGATTTCCGATAGGCAGACCGCGACTGCGCTAAAGGCGCTCGCCGACGAATATGAGCGCGACGCCGGCTATTCGGCCTCGCGCGCAGTCAGAGCCTAGACTAGCCGAGCCTAAACCAGACGGGATTGGCGGACCGCTGCCTGGATGAAGCTCGCGAACAGCGGGTGCGGTTCAAACGGCTTGGACTTGAGTTCCGGATGGAACTGGACGCCGACGAACCAGGGATGATCGGGCCGCTCGACGATCTCGGGCAGCGCGCCATCGGGTGACATTCCCGAGAAGACCAGCCCCCCCTCTTCGAGCACGGTCTTGTAGTGCGTGTTGACCTCGTAGCGGTGGCGGTGGCGCTCGCTGATCTCTTCGGACCCATAGATCGAGGCGACGACGCTGTTGCCGCCCAGCCTTGCGGGATAGGCCCCGAGCCGCATCGTGCCGCCCAAATCGCCGCCGGCCTCGCGCTTCTGCAGGCCTTCGGATGTCATCCACTCGGTGATCATGCCGACCACGGGCTCGTCGGTCGTGCCGAATTCGGTGGTCGAGGCGTCCTCGACGCCTTCAGCGCGGGCACCCTCGATGCAGGCCATCTGCATGCCGAGGCATATGCCGAAGAACGGCACCTTGTGCTGCCGCGCAAAGCGGACGCCGGCGATCTTGCCTTCGCTGCCGCGCTCGCCGAACCCGCCGGGGACGAGGATGCCATGCATCGATTCGAGCGTGGCAGTGACTTCGTTCTCGTCGTCCTGCTCAAACAGTTCGGCATCGAGCCAGCGGATATTGACCTTCACCCGATTGGCGATGCCGCCATGGGTGAGCGCCTCGGTGAGCGACTTATAGGCATCGGGCACGCCCATATATTTGCCGACCACGCCAATGGTGACTTCGCCCTCAGGGTTCTGGACGCGCTGGACGATCTCTTCCCAGCGGCTGAGATCGGGCGCGTCTTCAGGCTCGATGCCGAAGGCGCGGAGGACCTCGGTATCGAGGCCCTCGCGGTGATACTGCAGCGGGACGGCGTAGATCGTGCTCGCATCGAGCGCGGGGATGACCGCCGAGGCCGGGACGTTGCAGAACAAGGCGATCTTGGCGCGGTCGCTTGCCGGCAGCGGCCGCTCGCTGCGGCAGACGATGACATCGGCATGAACGCCGAGCGAGGCGAGTTCGCGAACGCTGTGCTGGGTCGGCTTGGTCTTGAGCTCGCCGGCGGCGGCGATGTACGGCACCAGCGTCAGATGGACGCTGCACGAATTGCCGCGGCCAAGATCGTTGCGGAGCTGGCGGATAGCTTCGACGAAGGGTAGCGATTCGATATCCCCGACAGTGCCGCCGATTTCGCACAAAACGAAATCGAGTCCGTCGGTATCGTCCTGCGCGAATGCCTTGATCGCGTCGGTGACGTGCGGGATCACCTGGACGGTGGCGCCGAGATAATCGCCGCGGCGCTCGCGCTCGATAATCGTCTTGTAGATGCGGCCCGAGGTGACGTTGTCAGACTGGCGCGAGGCGACTCCGGTGAAGCGCTCGTAATGACCGAGATCCAAATCGGTCTCAGCGCCATCGTCGGTGACGTAGACTTCGCCATGCTGGTGTGGCGACATCGTGCCCGGATCGACGTTCAGATAGGGATCGAACTTGCGAATGCGGCACTTGTAGCCCCGTGCCTGCAGCAGAGCCGCGAGGCTCGCACCCATGAGACCTTTGCCGAGCGAGGAGACCACGCCGCCGGTGATGAAAATATACCGCGCCATGGGAGCAGAGGCCTAACGTGTTTATGCACGCGCCGACAAGCGTCCGACTCCGGACCGGCGCAGAAAAATATGGTTCCCGGCGGATTGCCGGGAAAGCCAAGCGGATCAGTTGGCCAGCGGAACCGACGAATTGGCCGGCGCTGCCGCAGCGGGGACCGTGCTGTTGCCGAGCGGAGCCGGCGCAGCAGTCGGGACGGCCACAGGTCCAGTCGCTGCCGGCGCGCGCTGCAGCGAGGTATCGATCGACGTCGAATGACGCGTCGCCGCGATCACTGCGAGGACGATGCTCATGACGATGAACATGGTCGCGAGGATCGCCGTCGAGCGCGTCAGGAAATCCGAGGCGCCGCGTGCCGACATCAGGCCCGAGGGGCTGCCGCCCGTCGTGAGACCGCCGCCTTCCGAGCGCTGCATGAGGATCACCGTGACGAGAAGCGCCGCGATGATGGCGTGGACGACGAGCAGGAAGGTGAACATTTATAGCCGGACCTGTTGGAAGAAAGGCGGCACATAGGGGACCCGTTCGCGGTGATCAACCTTTGTGGTCCCGGCCGCTGCCGCCCCGCCTGGATAACGCCGTTGTAACATTTCGCGAACGCACTGAAACTCGATCGCATCGCGGGCGTTTAAAGCCGGGACCTCGAGAGTGCCGGGGCCGTAACAACAGAGTAGATGCCGTGAACGCGATGTCTGACAGCTCACTGTATTCATGGAAGAATACACTGATAGATTATGTGCGTTCGGGCGAGCCCGATCTCACCAACCGGCAGATGGCCCTGCTAATGCTGGTATATCTGGACCCGGGGCCCCATACAGTGCGCGGCCTGGCGCGAGCATTGAACGTGTCCAAGCCCGTCGTGACGCGCGCCTTGAACAGACTGGGTGCGCTCGGCTATCTGCGCCGGCAACGCGACGATACCGACAAACGAAACATATTCGTCGCCAAGACCGCTGAAGGGGCAGAGTTTCTTGCAGAATTCGGGCATTTCCTCTCAGGCGACCACGTCGCCGAGCCCATTGCCCGGAGGGCTAACGCGTAAGCGCTTCGAGCTTACAGGCCCTTCGGCGGCAATCGATTCGCGCGTAGATGCCGTTCGCCCCGATCTGGCCGATGTGCGCTTGGCAGACCGGGTCTTCGCCCCCCATTATGCTGCGCCGATGCTGCGCGAAATTGCGCGCGAGATCGCGTTGCGTGCTGCACCTGCGCGCGATTCGGAAGTGCTTGCCGAGCTAGCACCCGGCGCGCGCTTCGAAGTGCTCGAACTGGCCGGAACCAATGCCTGGGGTGTCGCGCCCGAGGCCGGTCTGGTCGGCTATATCGACGCAGACGCGCTGGCGGCGCCCACCGCATGACTCGCGTTTTCATCGACGGCGCGGTCGGCACCACCGGCCTGGAGATTCGCGAGCGGCTGGCCGGGCGCAGCGAGATCGAGATGATCGTTCTCGACGATGCTGCGCGCAAGGATGCCGGGAAGCGCAGCGAAGCGCTCAACGCCTCTGATTTCGTGATCCTGTGTCTGCCCGACGATGCTGCGCGCGATGCGGTCGACATGATCGAGAATCCCGCGACTCGGGTGATCGATGCCTCGAGCGCGCACCGCGTGGCGGATGGCTGGACCTATGGCTTCCCCGAGCTCGAGCCGGGGCATTTCGCAGCGATCTCCGAGGCGCCGCGGGTATCGAATCCCGGCTGCTACCCCACCGGCTTTCTTGCGCTGGTTCGTCCGCTGGTCCGCGCCGGGCTGATCCCGGTCGATTTCCCGCTGAGTGTAAATGCTACTTCGGGCTATTCGGGCGGCGGCAAATCGATGATCGCCGAGTTCGAAGGCAGCGCCACGCCGACAGCGTTCCGCGCCTACGGCCTGAGCCTTGCCCACAAGCATGTGCCCGAGATGCAGAAGCATGCGCGGATCGTCCACGCGCCGATCTTCCATCCCGCGGTCGCCAACACCTATCGCGGCATGGTCGTCGAAGTGCCCCTGCCCCTTTATGCCTTCACACGCCGCCCCTCGATCGAGGCGATCGAGAACGTGCTGCGTGAGGCCTATAAGGATTCGCCGCTGGTCCGTGTGCTCGACGCCGACGCGACGATGGTGACGATCGAGGAGGATGCCAATTCCGACCGGCTCTCGCTGCGGGTGTTCGGCAATGCCGAGATCGGCCAGGCGCGGCTGATCGCGACGCTCGACAATCTCGGCAAGGGTGCCGCCGGTGCCGCGGTGCAGAACCTCAACATCATGGCGGGGTTCGATCCGATGGCGGGGTTGGTACTTTAGCTCGAGGTCGTCATCCCCGCGAAAACGGGGATACAGACCCAAACAGGACATTGCTCAGCAACCTGGGTCGCCGCTTTCGCGGGGATGACGGCTATCCCTTGATCTTTGCCTCCGCTTGGTGTCTCCCGCACGCGTAACGACGAGAGGCATTTCATGCGACAGCCCGTGGGCAAATTGCTGTTGTTCGGCGCGACCGGCGACCTTTCCCAGCGGATGCTGCTCCCCTCGCTTTATGGACTGCATGCCGATGGCCTGCTGCCCGAGGGCCTGACGATCACCGGCACCGCGCGTTCGGACAAGGACGATACCGGCTTTCGTGAATTCGCCCGCGCTGCGCTGGATGAATTCCTCACTGCCGACCGCAAGAATGACAGCGTTGTCGCCAGCTTTCTCGAACGGCTCTTCTATCAGCCGCTCGATGCTTCGAAGACCGATGGCTTCGCAGCACTCAAGGACAAGATCGGTGACATCGGCGGCGGACTGGCGATCTTCCTGTCGACTGCCCCCTGGCTGTTCGGGCCGACGATCAAGGGTCTCGAATCGGCGGGGCTGACCGGCGCCAACGTCCGGATCGGGCTGGAGAAGCCGCTCGGCTTCGATCTGGAATCGAGCCGCGAGGTCAACGACATCGTGGCCGAGGCCTTTCCCGAGGACCGGACCTTCCGGATCGATCACTATCTCGGCAAGGAAACGGTGCAAAACATCCTGGCGCTGCGCTTCGGCAATTCCTTGTTCGAGCCGGTGTGGAACGCGCAGGGGATCGAGTCGGTGCAGATCACCGTTTCCGAAACTGTCGGGCTTGAGGGCCGCGCCGAATATTATGACGATGTCGGCGCGCTGCGCGACATGGTCCAGAACCATATGCTCCAGCTGATCGCGCTGATTGCGATGGAGCCCCCTGCCCGCTATGACGGCACGGCGATCCGCGACGAAAAGGTCAAGGTGCTACGCTCGCTGCGCCCGATCAAGGATGCCGACGTCCAGGCGCTGACCGTTACCGGCCAATATGGCGATGGCGCTTCTAAGGGCGAGATCGTCAAGGGATACGATGCCGAGCTCGGCAAGGCTTCGGACACCGAGACCTTCGTTGCGATCAAGGCGCATGTCGACAATTGGCGCTGGCACGGCGTGCCCTTCTATCTGCGCACGGGCAAGCGGCTGGCGGAGCGACGCAGCGAGATCGTCATCCAGTTCAAGCCGGTGCCGCATTCGATCTTCGCCGAGCGTGGCGGGCAGCTGCAATCGAACACCTTGGTGATCCGGCTGCAGCCGGAGGAATATGTCCGCCTGCTGGTGATGGCCAAGCAGCCTGGCCTCGATCGCGACGGCATCCGGCTGCGCGAAGTGCCGCTCAACCTCAGCCTCGAGCACGAATTCGCCGGCGCGCGGCGCCGCATCGCCTATGAGCGGCTACTGCTCGACCTGATCGAGGGCGATCCGACGCTGTTCGTCCGCCGTGACGAGGTCGAGGCGCAATGGGAATGGATCGACGCGATCCGCCGTGGCTGGGATGCGGCGGGCGTGACGCCCAAGCCCTATGCCTCGGGCAGCTGGGGGCCTAACGCGAGCGTGGCGCTGACCGAGCGCGACGGCGTGACGTGGAACGAATAGCCCCGACACCCTATCTGCCAGACAGGCACCGACAAGAATTCCAAGGAGCAGTGATGACGACCGAGATCGAATGGTGGGATTATGACGATACCGACGAATGGTCGGATGCCGTCGCGGGCGATATCGGCTTCATCATCGAAAGCGCGATCGATGCGCGCGGCGCCGCGGTCATTGCGCTCGCTGGCGGCAAGACCCCGCTGCCGATCTACGAAAAGCTGGCCGCCGCCAAGATCGATTGGAAGCGCGTGACGATCGTGCCGGGCGACGACCGGCTGGTGCCCCTGGGCGATCCGCTTTCGAACGTGACCGCGATCGGCAAGATTTTCATCCCCAAGGGCGCGCGGGTGATCCCGCTGATCAGCTCGACCGTGAGCGACTATAAGGCCGCGGGCCGGGCGGCGGATGCTATCCTGCAGGACCATCACTGGCCGCTCGATCTATGCCTGCTCGGCGTGGGCGCGGACGGGCATGCCGCCTCGATCTTCCCCGGCCCGGATTATGACGAAGCCTTGAACGGCCCCAAGGAGCGTCGTGCATTGGGCGTGATGCCCGATCCGCTGCCTCCCGAAGCGCCGGTCGCTCGCGTGACGCTCAGCCGCGCGTCGATCGTCTCTGCGCGTTCGCTGATCATCGCGATCACCGGCGACAAGAAGAAGGAAGTGCTCGAGGCCGCGGTCGAGGGCGGTGCGTCGTCCAACTATCCGGTCGGGCGCATCCTCGCCGATGTCGAACTGCCGGTGGACGTGCACTGGGCGGCCTGATGACTCTCCACCCCGAAATCGCGGCCGTCACGGATCGGATCATCGAGCGCTCGCGTGCTAAGCGCGCCGCATATCTCGACCTTATCCAGCGCGAGCGCGATTCGGGGGCGGATCGGCCCAAGCTGGGCTGCGCGAACCTCGCGCATGCCTATGCTGGGACCGACGAGCAGCGCGACCTGTTGCGGCCGGCAAACCGGATGAACATCGGCATCGTCACTGCCTATAACGACATGCTTTCGGCGCATGCGACCTATTACCGCTATCCCGAGCAGATGAAGGTCTGGGCGATCGAGGCCGGCGCGACGGCGCAGGTCGCGGGCGGCGTGCCGGCGATGTGCGACGGCGTGACGCAAGGCTATGAGGGCATGGAGCTGTCGCTGTTCAGCCGCGACACGATTGCGCTTTCGACGGCAATTGGGCTCAGCCATCGCACTTTCGAAGGCGCGGCGTTGCTCGGGATTTGCGACAAGATCGTGCCGGGACTGCTGATGGGTGCGCTGCGCTTCGGGCATTTGCCGATGGTGCTGGTCCCCGGCGGGCCGATGCGATCGGGGCTGGCCAACAAGGACAAGGCGGCGGTGCGCGAACGCTATGCCGAGGGCAAGGCGACGCGCGAGGAACTGCTCGACGCCGAGATCTCGGCCTATCACGGCAAGGGCACTTGCACCTTTTACGGCACCGCCAATTCGAACCAGATGATGATGGAGGCGATGGGCCTCCACGTGCCCGGCGCGGCCTTCGCCAATCCTGGTACAAAGCTGCGCCAGGAACTGACCCGTGCCGCGGTCCACCGGCTCGCGGATATCGGCTGGGCGGGCAGTGATTACCGTCCGATCGGGCACATCGTCGACGAGCGCTCGATCGTGAATGCGGCAATCGCGCTGCTCGCCACTGGCGGCTCGACCAATCATCTGATCCACTTGCCTGCGATCGCGCGCTCGGCGGGCGTAGTGATCGACTGGGAGGATTTCGACCGGCTCTCGCGCGTCATTCCGCTGCTCACCCGCGTCTATCCCAACGGCGCCGCAGACGTGAACGGATTTGAGGATTCAGGCGGGCCGCCGTTCGTGATCCGCGAATTGCTGCGTAGCGGGCTGATGCATGGCGACGTGCTGACCTTCGCCGAAGAGGGCATGGCAGCCTATGGCCGCAAGCCGCTGATCGAGGACGACAAGCTCGTCTGGAAAGATCTGCCGGCCCAGAGCGGAGACGACAGCATCGTCCGTACGCTCGATGCGCCTTTCTCGGCCGAAGGCGGCTTCCGCATCCTCAAGGGCAATTTGGGACGCGCCTGCATCAAGGTAAGCGCCGTCGAGCGCGACCGCTGGACGATCGAGGCCCCTGCCCGCGTCTTCTCGACCCAGCAGGAAGTGCAGGATGCGTTCAAGGCGGGCGAACTCGACCGCGACGTGATCGTTGTCGTCCGTTTCCAGGGCCCGAAGGCCAATGGCATGCCCGAGCTTCACAAGCTCACCCCGCCGCTGGGCGTACTCCAGAACCGGGGCTTCCGCGTCGCGCTCGTCACCGATGGCCGCATGTCCGGCGCGTCCGGCAAGGTGCCTGCGGCGATCCATCTCTCGCCCGAAGCGCTGGGTGGCGGGCCGATCGGCAAGCTGCGCGATGGCGACATGGTACGGCTGTGCGCCGAGCAAGGCGTGCTTGAGGCGCTGGTCGATCCCGCTGAATGGGACGCGCGAGAGCTTAGCGTGATAGCCCCGCCCCTCCACGGCACCGGGCGGGAATTGTTCGCGATGATGCGCACCGATTGCGACGAAGCCGAGCTCGGTGCCTCGGCGATGCTCGCGCAAGCTGGTTTGTAATACTCAGACTAATTGGTAGATCGGCACCGCGCTCTTTACACGCGCGCTAAGCATGCGAAGAAGGGCTGCCAACGTTGACAGGCCGTCGAGAGGACGAACGATAATGCAGGTGGTCGCGGTCGATATCGGGGGCACGCATGCGCGCTTTGCCATCGCGGAAGTCGCCGAAGGCCGCGTCGTCTCGATCAGCTCCCCGGTCACCCAGAAGGTGGCTGAGCATCCCAGCCTCCAACTAGCCTGGCAGGCGTTTGGCGAAACACTGAGCGGGCCTATGCCCCGCGCTGCCGCAATCGCCGTAGCATCGCCGGTGAAAGGCGACCTGATCAAGCTGACCAACAATCCCTGGATCATCCGTCCGGCGCTGATCGCCGAGCGGCTGGGCGCGGAAACCTGGACCCTGGTCAATGATTTCGCCGCGGTGGGCCATGCAGTGGCGCAATTGGATAGCGATTCATTCCTGCATCTCTGCGGCCCCGACGAGGCGCTTCCCGCGCAAGGCTCGATCACCGTTTGCGGCCCGGGGACCGGGCTGGGCGTCGCGCAGGTGTTCCGCCACCGCGCCGGTTACGACATTATCGCCACCGAAGGCGGGCATATGGACTTCGCCCCGCTCGACGGAATCGAGGATGCGCTCGTCCAACGGCTGCGCAGGACCTATACGCGCGTGTCGGCCGAGCGCGTGGTAGCGGGACCCGGCATCGTGCCGATCTACGAAACGCTCGCCGAAATCGAAGGCAAGCCGGTCCATCGCCTCGACGACAAGGCGCTGTGGGCGCTGGCGCTAGCGGGCAAGGACGAGCTTGCCGTGGCCGCGCTCGATCGCTTCTGCCTCAGCCTTGGCGCGGTGGCTGGGGATCTCGCTTTGACCCACGGTCCGAGCGGCGTGGTGATTGCCGGCGGTCTGGGGTTGCGCTTGAAGGACCATTTGCTGCAATCGGGCTTCGGCCAGCGGTTCGTCGCCAAGGGTCGGTTCCAGGGTCTGATGTCCTCGATTCCCGTCAAGCTCATCACGCATCCCGAACCGGGTCTTTACGGCGCTGCCGCGGCATTCGCGCAGGAGCACGCCCGTTGAAAATCGAAGAAATCATGCAAGTCGCGCCGGTGATCCCGGTGCTGGTGATCGAAGACGCCGCCACTGCGCGCCCACTCGCTGAGGCGCTGGTAAAAGGCGGCTTGCGCGTGCTCGAAGTGACGCTGCGCACCGGCGCCGCGCTCGAAGCGATTCAGGAAATGAAGAAGGTCGAAGGCGCGATCGTCGGCGCCGGGACCGTCGTCAATGCCGATCAGTTCGCGCAGGTAATGGATGCCGACGTCGAGTTCATCGTCTCGCCGGGCCTTACCGAGCGCCTAGCCGATCCTATCATCGCCAGCGGCGTGCCGTTCCTGCCAGGCACCGCGACGGCTGGTGACATCATGCGCGGGCTCGATCTGGGACTGACGCATTTCAAGTTCTTCCCCGCCGAGACTTCGGGAGGGCTCAAAGCGCTCAAGGCTTTGGCCGCGCCTTTCTATCAGGCGCGGTTCTGCCCGACCGGCGGGATCACGCTGGCGAGCGCGCCGGAATGGCTCGCGTTCGATCCGGTGCTGTGCGTGGGCGGGAGCTGGGTGACGCCGAAGGGCGCGAGCATGGCTGAGGTGGAGCAGCTGGCGCGGGACGCGGCGGGGTTGAGGGGCTAATCCCCTCTCCCGTCGGGAGAGCGAGGGAGCCGACAAAGTCGGCGGAAGGGTGCGGGTGGCATTGCCCTTCCCACGACGCTCGCCCATCCCACTCGCTTCGCGAGCGGGCCCCTTCCCTCTCCCGATGGGAGAGGGAGAAGAGTTCACATCTCGCCCTTGGCGCGCCTTAACGCATACCATTTCTGCACATTGGCGTTGTGCTGCTCAAGGGTATCGGCGAACACGTGTCCACCGGTGCCGTCAGCCACAAAGTATAACGCAGAAGACTGCGCCGGATCGAGCACCGCGTCGATGCTGGCGCGGCCTGGATTGGCGATCGGGCCCGCCGGCAGACCGGTCATCGTGTAGGTGTTGTACTGGTTCACGGCACGCAGTTCGGACTGCAGGATGCGGCGGCCCAGCGGCTTGCCCTTGGTGACGGGGTAGATGATCGTCGGATCGGCCTGGAGCATCATGTTCTGCTTGAGGCGGTTCGAATAGACCGCGGCGACGGTGCGGCGTTCTTCGTCCTTGCCTGTTTCCTTCTCGACGATCGACGCCAGCGTCAGCGCTTCAAGCGGCGTGTTCACAGCGATCCCCGGTTTCCGCTTTCCCCAGGCCTTGGCGAGGTAATTGACCATCGCCTTTTGCATCCGATCGAGCACCGACTGGCGCGTGTCGCCGCGATTATAGGCATAGCTGTCAGGCAGCACGGTGCCTTCCACGGGCACCTGGATCTCGCCTTCGAGTTGCGGTGCCTTCATCAGCGTCTCGAAGACGATGATCGAAGGCGTGCCCTCGGGGATCGTCACCATGCGCTGGAGCGTCTTGCCACCCTGAAGCAGCTTGAGGACGTCAGCCTGGCTCAGGCGGGCAGGAATGCGATATTCGCCCGCCTTGATCGCCTCGCCGCCGCCCAGCACCTTGGCGAAGAGCACGAACTGACTGGCCGAGCGGATAGCGCCGGCCTTCTCCAATTCGGTAGCAGCGCGCGAGAGGCTGGCACCCTCGGGCACCATTACGCTGATATTGGCCTTGGCCGGACCCGCCCCGCCCCACAGCTGGAGCGCATAAAAGCCCGCGCCGAGAACCAGCAGAAGTGCGATCAGCAGCGCGCAGCCACCCATCCGGCGGCGCGGGCGGGGTCGCGGCGGTGCAGGTTCCTCAGACAGCCTTCATCACCAGGCTGGCATTGGTGCCGCCAAAGCCGAAGCTGTTGTTCAGCACGGCCTTGATCTTGCGCTCCTTGGCCTTGAACGGGACCAGATCGACGCCCGCGCAATTCTCGCTCGGATTGTCGAGGTTTAGCGTCGGCGGGGCGATCTGATCGCGCATCGCGAGGATGCAGAAGATGCTCTCGACCGCGCCGGCACCACCGAGCAGATGCCCGATCGCCGACTTGGTCGAGCTCATCGACAGCGTCTCGATATTGTTGCCGAACAGGCGGCGAACCGCGCCCAGTTCGAGCTCGTCGCCGAGCGGCGTCGAAGTGCCGTGCGCGTTGATGTAATCAATCTCGGACAGGTCGAGGCCCGACTTCTTTATCGCCATCTGCATCGAGCGGAACGCGCCCGAGCCCTCGGGATGCGGCGCCGTGACGTGATAGGCGTCGCCCGACAGGCCATAGCCGACGACTTCGGCGTAGATCTTGGCGCCGCGCGCCTTGGCGTGCTCATATTCCTCAAGCACGATGATGCCCGCGCCTTCGCCCATGACGAAACCATCGCGATCCTGGTCCCAGGGCCGGCTCGCGCGCCACGGCTCGTCGCGGAAATTGGTCGACAGCGCACGCGCCTGGCCGAAGCCGGCGATGCCGATCGGGCAGATCGTGGCTTCGGCGCCACCCGCCAGCATCATGTCGGCATCGTCCATCGCGATCATCCGCGCGGCGTCGCCGATCGAATGCGCGCCGGTCGAGCAGGCCGTGACGACAGCATGGTTGGGGCCCATCAGCCCATATTTAATCGAGACCTGGCCCGAGATCAGGTTAATCAGCCGGCCATGAACGAAGTGCGGCGAGACGCGCTTCGGCCCCTTTTCGTGGAGCACCAGCGATTCGCTCTCGATGCCCGGAAGCCCACCGATGCCGGAGCCGATCGAGACGCCGAAGCGGAAGCGCTCTTCCTCGCTCAGATCGAGCAGGCCGGCATCTTCCATCGCCTGGCCGGCAGCATCGATGCCGTAAATGATGAAGGGATCGACCTGGCGCTGGACCTTGTGATCGACGCGCTTGCTCGGATCGAAGCCATATTCATGGTCCGCAGGCTTCACTTCGCACGCGTAATTGCTGTGATATTCGGTCGCATCGAACCGCGTAATCGTGGCCGCGCCGGATTTGCCCGCGGTGATGTTCTTCCAGGCAGTCTCGACGTCCGCACCGAGCGGGGTGACGAGGCCAAGTCCGGTTACGACTACGCGGCGCATCGCGTTTCTCCGTGGCTAATCATAAACAAAACGGCCCCCCGCCCAACTCAAGACGAGCCCGGGACGGGGAGCCGCTGAACGTCACTGGCGGCCCATGCGGGCACCGGTCTGGGCGGCGATCAGCCTTCCTGATGCTCGCTGATATAAGTCACGGCGTCGCCCACCGTGCTGATCTTCTCGGCCGCATCGTCGGGAATCTCGACGCCGAACTCTTCCTCAAAGGCCATGACCAGCTCGACGATGTCGAGGCTGTCTGCGCCCAGATCATCGATGAAGCTCGATGCCAGCGTCACTTCCTTGCCGTCGACGCCGAGGTGATCGACTACGAGCGCGGTCACGCGGGTGGTGATCTCTTCCTGATTGGCCATGGTCCCTGTTTTCCTTTGTAGCTGGGCTCTAATATTGCTGAACGCACGTAGATTGCTGGTGGTGCCGTTGCAAGGGGGCCGCGCGTCGTTTCCGTAACGGTGCGGGCACTCAAGCCTGAGAGAAATTCCAGGATGCGAACTGCACCGTGCTGAGCATCAGATAGTATTTGTTGAGCAATGCCGCGTTTTCGCGGGTCTGCTTCGCTTCCTCGGGCACGGAGGCGATGACGAGCTGCTGCATCTCCTCCTTGGTGAGCTGGCGGTTGCGCGTTTCCTCGGGCAGCTCGCCGAATTGGGTTTCGAGCGCGGCGGCTTCGAAGCCCTTTTCGCCGACGAACTTCTCGGCGATCGGCATGCCGAGCTTGGCGAGCGCATAATCGCGCGCGGCTGTGGCGGCAGCCTGCGACCAGCTATGCTCGATCGCGCAGGCCTTGGCTGCGGCGGCAAGCCCACTGTTGACCACGGCATCGAAGGTCGGGCGCGGCGTGTTTTCGGTGAAGCTGCGAGTCACGTCGCCTTCGATTTGCTCCTTCAGCGCGGGCTGGATCTTGCCGATGACGCAGTCGATGGTGGCGAGGTCCGCGGCGTGCGCGGGCATCGCGATCACCAGCGTCGCGAGGGCAGTCAGTCCGAGAACACGCATATTTGTCACTCCTGCCCCCAGGGTTTCGAAGTCAGAGCATCGCCATCCCGCCGTTCACATGCAAGGTCTGGCCGGTAACATAGCCTGCTTCCTTGCTGGCAAGGTAGACCACGGCGGCGCCGATATCCTCGCCGGTGCCGAGATCGCCGGCGGGAATGCGGGTAAGCAAGGCCGTCTTCTGGGCTTCGGGCAGCACGTCGGTCATCGCAGAGCGGATGAAGCCCGGGGCGACGCAATTGACGGTAATGTTGCGGCTGGCCAGCTCTTGCGCGAGCGCCTTCGACATGCCGACGAGCCCCGCCTTCGATGCGGCATAATTCGCCTGGCCGGGATTGCCGGTAGCGCCCACTACCGACGTGATCGAGATCATCCGGCCGAAACGTGCCTTCATCATCGGCTTGGCAGCGGCGCGCATCAGGCGGAATGCGGCCTCAAGGTTGACCCGGATCACCGTGTCCCACTCCTCGTCCTTCATCCGCATCGCGAGATTGTCGCGGGTGACGCCGGCATTGTTGACAAGGATATCGAGCCTGCCGCCCAGCGCGTCGACTGCCCGCGGGACGAGGGCGTCGACCGATGCCGCATCGGAGAGATTGGCAACGACGGCGACATGATCGCCGCCGAGTTCGGCGCGGAAGGCTTCGAGCTTATCGGCATTGCTGCCCGAAACCGCGAGCCGCGCGCCCTGCGCCGCCAGTGCCTTGGCGATCGATGAACCGATACCCCCGGAAGCCCCGGTGACGAGAGCGGTCATGCCTGTGAGGTCGAACATGGTTTGATCCTTCTATCTTCGTCACCCTGAACTTGTTTCAGGGTCCAACCCACTCCGGGCGATGGTGTTGCTTGTGGCACGTTGGATGCTGAAACAAGTTCAGCATGACGGGCGAGTTTACAGGCTCTTCGCCAAAGCCTCGATGTCGTCCATCGTCACCACGCTGGTGACCGATGCATCGGGGGCGATGCGCTTGACCATTCCGCCGAGGACCTTGCCGCCGAGTTCGACGAAGTCGACCACGCCCGCGTCGAACATCGCGCTCACCGACTCGCGCCAGCGGACCATGCCGGTCACCTGCTCGATCAGCAACGTGCGGATCGTGTCGGGGTCGCTCACTGGTGCGGCGGTGACGTTGGCATAGACCGGTACAAGCGGCGCCTGGATCGCGACTTCGCCAAGCGCCTTTTCCATCGCGTCGGCGGCGGGCTGCATCATTGCGCAGTGGAATGGGGCCGAGACGGGCAGCAGGAGCGCGCGCTTGGCGCCGTGGTCCTTGGCGATCTCGATGGCGCGTTCGATCGCAGCGCGGGCGCCCGAGATCACGACCTGAGTAGGATCATTGTCGTTGGCGACGGTGCAGACTTCGCCTTCGGCTGCGGCGTCGGCGATCGCCTGCGCCTTTACCAGATCGGCGCCGAGCAAGGCGGCCATCGCGCCCTGACCCACCGGCACCGCCGCCTGCATCGCGTCGCCGCGGATGCGCAGCAACTTCGCGGTGGTCAACAGGTCCAGCGCGCCGGCGGCGCACAAAGCAGTATATTCGCCCAGCGAGTGGCCCGCGACGAAATCGGCCTTGTCGGCCATACGGATGCCGCCTTCCCGCTCGAGCACGCGCAGCACGGCAATGGCGTTGGCCATGATCGCCGGCTGGGCGTTCGCGGTGAGGACAAGCTGGTCCTCGGGCCCTTCGCTCATCAGCTTAAACAGAGACTGCCCGAGCGCCTCGTCGACTTCCTGGAAAACCTCGCGCGCGGCGGCGCTGGCATCCGCGAGCGCCTTGCCCATGCCGACGGCCTGGCTGCCCTGCCCCGGGAAGATGAATGCGCGCATCTGACCTCTCCTTGTGAGGGCCGCGCGTTAGAACCGTTGTCGTGCCCCACGCAACCCCGCAAGCTGAACGCAGCCTTCGCATCCGCCACACTTTGCGACCATTTTGCGGGGTTTGCGGCACGGGTCTGCGACAACCGGCTTCTAGATAGTGTTCAACGCCAACGACGGCGTTCCTAAAGAGGAGTTGCAGTCATGAAGAAGTTCCTGCTCGCGGCCGTCGCCGCTTCGCTCGTTGCCACCCCGGCCCTTGCCGCCCCGCAGAATTACGGGCAGCGCCACCAACCGGTGAAGGTGGTCAAGAAGACCGTCTACCAGCCCGCGCGGGTCCAGTATCGCAACAATTGGCAGCGCGGCCAGCGGTTCGACAGCCGGTATGCCCGCAACTATCGCCAGATCGATTATCGCCAGCATCGCGGCCTCAAGGCCCCGCCGCGCGGCTACCGTTATGTCCAGTCGGGCAACGATGCTGTCCTGGTCGCAGTGACCAGCGGCGTGATCGCGGCGATCTTCGCCAACATGCTGCGCTAAGCGCCGGCAAGGCAGACTAAGAAAAAACGGCGGGGCTTCGGCTCCGCCGTTTTCATATATGCGCAAGAATCACTTCGTTTCGGCTCCGTTAGTGATATGGTTAACGACCCGACGGAGGATGCCCCCCATGATCCGCGCGACGATCGCCCTGCTCGCCTTGCTCTGGATGCCCGCGCTTGCATTGGCCGCGCCGGACGGGCGCGACGGTGTTCTGGAAAACGATTTCGAGGGCAAGGTTGCCTATTTCGGCAATTATACCGGCACTTCCTCGGTACTCGCCGAGCAGCCTCGCGGCGCGAAGGATGTCCCCTGCCCGTATCGCGATCAGCGCTGCCGCAAGGCTACTGTCGGCGGCGGCGTCAAGGTAGTGCTAGAGTTTCATGGGCCGCGCGTGATCGGCTTCTTCTATGCAGTCGATGGCTTTCGCGGGCCCGAGGGTCTCAAGATCGGCTCCCTCACCGGTCGCCGCGTCGGCGACGGCAGCTGCGAGCTCTTTCAGGCCGATGGCAGCCGCTGGACGGGTATTTGCGGTGCCCAGGAATTCACCGGGGACATCACTACGGCTGACGGCATCCCCAACGCTTTCAATATCCGCTTCAACACCGTTGCAATGCACATGCGCGACCTGCGCGAGATCAACCGCAGGAAATGGGAAGCGCAGCGCCGCGAGGGCCGCATCGAGACGCTGCGCGGCAAGCTTTATGGCGATCCCCGCGACGCGTTCTTTGCGGCCGCCGAGCTCGAATCGTATAGCTGGTTTCCCGGCGGCGTTTCGGGCGAGCGGTTTCCGGCCCCCGAATTTCCCAAAAGGTTCAAGCGCAACAAGGTCTATGATCTGCGATCGGATTATCCGCTCCCCGGCGGGGGAAATGGCTGGGTGATGGTGCGCTTCGACGGCGGGCAATTCACGTGCATCGCCTCCTCACGACGGCCGAATTGCGGCCCGATCGGCGATCCGCTGCCGATCATTCTCGAGGATGAGGACGATCCCGAGGGCTGGTTCACGGCCGATGGGCGGGTGATTACCGATCTGCGCGCGGCGGAGCCGGGGAAGGACTAGCAAAATCCCCCCGTGCCAGGGAGGATCGGAGTGCTTGCTATCCCCTTCCCCACTCGCTACAGGCCCCACTTCGCGAGCGAGGAGCGCTGCTTCTTGCTCGCGTTGCATTTGAGACGACAGCCGGAGGGGCGCACGTGATGGTCACGGCGTCAGCGATCGGCCAACAGTGAGAAGAAGGCATGGCTCTTTACGAGCACACGTTCCTTGCGCGCCAGGATTTGGCACAGGCGCAGGTGGACGCACTGGCGGAAGCCGCCACCAAGATCGTCACCGACAACAACGGCAAGGTCGTCAAGACCGAGAGCTGGGGCCTGCGCAGCCTCGCCTATCGCATCGCCAAGAACCGCAAGGCACATTACGTGATGCTCGAGATCGACGCGCCTGCTGGCGTGGTCGCCGAGCTGGAACGCCAGACGCAGATTAACGAAGACGTCATCCGCTACATGACCGTCAAGGTCGATACGCTGGAAGAAGGTCCGACCGTGATGATGCGCAAGGGTGCAGAGCGCGAGCGCCGTGGTCGTCGCGATCGCGACGAAGGCGGCTTCGGCGGCAACGGCGAATAAGGAAGATATAGATCATGGCACGTCCCTTTTTCCGCCGTCGCAAGAGCTGCCCCTTCTCCGCGAAGGATGCTCCCCGGATCGACTATAAGGATGTCCGTCTGCTCCAGGGCTTCGTGTCCGAGCGCGGCAAGATCGTCCCCTCGCGCATCACTTCGGTGAGTGCGAAGAAGCAGCGCGAACTGGCCCAGGCCATCAAGCGCGCCCGTCACCTGGGCCTGCTGCCCTACATCGTTAAGTAAGGAGCAGATCCATGGATGTCATTCTGCTGGAACGCGTCGAGAAGCTCGGCCACATCGGCGATGTGGTGAAGGTCAAGGACGGCTTTGCCCGTAACTACCTGCTTCCGAACAAGAAGGCGCTTCGCGCCAACGAAGCCAATCGTAAGGTTTTCGAAGCCAATCGTGCTCGTATCGAATCCGACAACGCCAATCGCCGCGGCGAGGCCGAGAAGGAAGCGAGCAACTTCAAGGACGTGTCGGTCACGCTGATCCGCCAGGCCTCGAATACCGGCCAGCTCTACGGTTCGGTCGCGGTTCGCGATCTGATCGAAGCGCTCGAAGCCGATGGTCACAAGATCGCCAAGAACCAGATCGTGCTGAACAAGCCGATCAAGGCGATCGGCATGTACGACGTCAATATCGCGCTGCACCCCGAGGTTTCGGTGACCGTCAAGGTCAACGTCGCCCGCTCGCCTGAAGAGGCCGAGATGCAGTCGCAGGGCGTCGACGTGATGGCGACGATGTTCGAGAAGGACGAGGCCGGCTTCGTTGAGGATTACGATCCCAATGCAGAGCCGGGCGCGACCGCCGAAGTCCAGTCGGCTCCTGCCGCGGGCGAAGGCAGCGAAGAAAACGCCGAGGGCTGAGCCCAACGCGTTTCGCGCAAAGAGAAAGGGCCGCTCCGGGGATACCGGGGCGGCCCTTTTCTTTGCTCTCGCAGTGGCTTCGGCTCAGGGGCAGCTGACACAAGCGCCGATGACTGCCGCAAGCGGGATCAGGGCGAAGAAAACGGGGAGCATCTTGGACATTGCCGGAAGCCTTGTGGGGTGCAGTTGCGAGATCAAACGTGCGCGCACTGCGCTGGTTGCACGGAGCATTAATCTTTTGTTCGGGCTGCGTTCACGCTGGCGGCGGCTAAGGCAGACCGGATGCCGTTGATCCCCCTGCTCCTGACGCTAGCCGCTCCCGCCCAGCCTGCCCTGACGCGCGAGATACTTGCCGAGATCAACTCGGCCCGCACACAGCCGCGGCGTTACGCCGAGCGGCTCCGCGCCTATCGCAAGTTCTTCCGCGGCAAGATCGTCTATTATCCGGGGAGCCCCTCAGGCTTGCGCACTAGCGAAGGCGTAAAGGCCGTCGACGAGGCAATCCGCTTCCTGGAGAAACAGACGCCGCTGGGCCCGATCGAAGCTTCGCAGCTGCTCGCGCGCGCCGCCGCCGATCATGTCGCCGAACAGGGCCCGCATGGCGGGACGGGGCATTTCTCGAAGGACGGGGCCAATCCGCGCGACCGCGTCCAGCGCCGCGGCGGGGGCAATTATGTCGCCGAAGTGATCACCTATGGCCCTCCCAGCGCTGTCGAAGTCGTGCGCCAGCTGATCGTCGACGATGACGTGCCGGGCCGCGGGCACCGCAAGGCGCTGTTTGCGGCCGAGATGCGCTATGCCGGCGTGGCCTGCGGCCTGCATCGCATTTATCGCGTGATGTGCGTCGCCGATCTGGGGCGCCGGCCGGATGGCAGGCCCTAGGGTTAATCCCGCACTATCCTCTTCCCTTCTCAAGCAGTTAAGCGTGCGCTACGCATAAGACGTTCGATGGCGGCGCAATCCGCGCTGCCAATTCCCGGGGGGGAATTTCGTGATCCTTCGCTGTTTCGCTGCCCTCGCGGCGGCTTGCCTGGCGATCGCACCTGCGCATGCCAACGATCGGGCTGAGAGCCGCCGCCTGCTCCAGAACGATGTGCTCGCCGAGATCAACTTCGCGCGTCAGTATCCGCGCGAATATGCCGAGCAGCTTCGCGAATATCGTAACGCGTTCGAGGGCCGCGTATTGTTTCTCCCGGGCGACGAGAACGGCGTCTACACCAACGAAGGCACCGATGCCGTCGATGAGGCGATCGATTTCCTCGAGCACCAGGCGCCGCTACCCGCGCTCGGCATGGGCGAGGTGCTGATGCTTGCCGCGCGAGATCACGCCGAAGACCGGGGCGCAAACGGGGCTACGGGCCATGTCTCGGACGATGGCATGGGCCCGGGCGAGCGCGTCCGCCGCCGGGGTGGCGACATCTATGTCGGCGAAGGCATCTATTATGGCGCCAATCGCGCCGACCAGGTCGTGCGCAGCCTGATCGTGGACGACGGCGTTCCCGGCCGCGGACATCGCGCGCTTCTGTTCGCCGCGGATTATCGCTTCGCGGGGATTGGCTGTGCCGAACATCGCCGCTTCCGGCACATCTGCGTTGTCGATCTGAGTGGCACAGCGAACGGCGCCCCCGCCCTATCAGTGGGCATCAAGGGTGCATCGACCTTCGTTTATCGCGGGCTGCGCCGTTAGCGAGGTAACTCGGGCGGGCGATGGCAACGTGCTTAAGCCAGCGGAACGGCAACGGTCCGCATTCTCATCACCGGTTCGTCGGTGCCGTCCGGATCCGTGGAGCGCACCGTCAGGGTGAACTCAATTCTGCTGCGTGACGACACCTGCTTCAATTCGAGCCATCCGGTGACTTCCGCTGTCGCTGCAGCTCCAACGCCGGGAGCGAAAGCTACCTCGGGCATCAAGAAAATTGGCGTGCGCGCCTGCTGATCATCCCCCGGCTCGAACACATAATCCGCCACGAGAGTAACCACCGTCGCGGCGCTGTCAGATATATCGACCACCATCGCCCCAACGATCGCGTCGAGCGCGACGCCTGTCGTCACCTCGTTCCAGGTTCCGATACGTTCGACATCGGCCAAGTCGTTCATTTCCTTCCGAAAAGCTTCTCGATATCGCCATGCGCGAGCTTTACCCAGGTCGGGCGGCCGTGATTGCACTGGCCGGAGTGCGGCGTGACTTCCATTTCGCGGAGCAGCGCGTTCATTTCGGTGACCGAGAGGATGCGTCCCGCGCGGACCGAGCCGTGACACGCCATGGTCGAGGCGACGTGATCGAGGCGCTCCTTCAGGGATAGCGCTTCGTCGAAGCTGGCGAGCTCGTCGGCGAGATCGGTGACGAGGCCGGTGACATCGCCTGTGCCGAGGGCCGCCGGAGTGGCGCGGACGAGCATGGCCCGGGGACCGAAGCGCTCGAGTTCGAGGCCGAGGGCGGCAAGCTCTTCGATGCGGGCTTCGAGACGGTCGCAGGCGGGTTCGTCGAGCTCGACGACTTCGGCGAGCAGGAGCTGCTGGCTGGGAACGCCGCCGCCGGCCATTGCACGGCGCATGCGTTCGAGCACGAGGCGCTCGTGCGCGGCGTGCTGATCGACAAGCACCAGGCCGTCCTGCGCTTCGGCGACGATGTAGGTTTTGGCGACCTGGCCGCGGGCTACCCCGAGGGGGAAGTCGTTAGTTTCGGGGACCGGGGCATATGCGGGTTCGGCTCGGCCTTGGGGTGCGGGTGCTAGGAAGTGAGGGCGACGTTCCTGAACACCATACGTCGCCCCCGCGGACGCGGGGGTCCCGCTGTCTTGGTATCCGAAGAAGGAAGAAGCGGGATCCCCGCCTTCGCGGGGAAGACGGTCTGTTTCGCTACTCCACATCCCCAGCGCGGACGCGCTGGGGCGTTGCACGCTGCGGTGGCCCGCCTCATCCAACGCGCGCCGCAAGCCACTTACGATCATTCCCCGCGCCAATGCAGGATCGCGGAAGCGCACTTCCGTTTTCGCGGGGTGCACGTTCACATCGACGGCGTCCGCTGGGACTTCGAGAAACAATGCCACCACCGGGTGCCGGTCGCGCGCGAGCATTTCGGCATAGGCGCCGCGCACCGCCCCGGCGAGCAGGCGGTCCTTCACGGGCCTACCGTTGACGAACAGATATTGGTGGTCCGCCACGCCGCGATTGAAGGTCGGCAAACCCGCGACGCCGCCGAGCGCGATCCCTTCGCGCTCGAAATCCACTGCGACGCTATTTTCCTGGAGTGCGCGATCGGTGAGCGCGGCCACGCGCTCAGGGCGGGTCTCGCCGCCCTGCACCTGCAGCACGCGCCGCCCGTCATGCTCGACCGAGAAGGCGATGTCCGGACGGGCCATTGCGAGGCGCTTCACGACGTCCATGCACGCGGCATATTCCGAGCGCGGGGTGCGCAGGAACTTGCGGCGGGCGGGGACGCGGGCGAACAGATCCTCGACCCGCACGCGCGTGCCCGGGGGCAGCGCCGCGGGCCCCTCGGCCACCACATCGCCATTGTCGATGGTGCGCGCCCAGCCCTCCGCACCGCGCACCCGGCTCTCCAGCGTCAGCCGCGCGACGCTGGCGATCGACGGCAGCGCTTCGCCGCGAAAGCCCAAGGTCGTCACCTGGTCGATAGCATCGTCGGGAAGCTTGGAGGTGGCGTGCCGCTCCAGCGCCAGCGCCATTTCGGGTGGGGACATGCCGCAGCCGTCATCGATCACTTCGACGAGTTCGGTGCCGCCCGCGGCCAGCCGTATCGCGATACGCGTGGCGCCCGCATCGACTGCGTTTTCCACAAGTTCCTTCAACGCGCTGGCGGGTCTTTCGACCACCTCACCGGCGGCGATCCGATTGACAAGATGCTCGGGGAGACGGCGTATTGACATGGGGCAAGCTCTAGCCCAAGCGACGGCATCCCGCGACCCACAACCGATAGGCCGAGGCCGGATTTCTTGTCCGCCGACGGATGGGTCGGGATAGAATTTTTGCGAACCGCTTCGGCCCAAAGCCGCACGCGGCAGAACGGGACTTTAAATGGTGTTTTCGCGCTTCTTCCGAATGATGTCCCACGACATGGCGATCGATCTGGGGACCGCGAATACGGTCGTTTACTTGCGCGGGCGCGGCGTCGTGCTCAACGAGCCTTCGGTTGTTGCGGTCGAGACGATCAATGGCGTCAAGCGTGTCAAGGCTGTCGGTGACGATGCCAAGCTGATGATGGGCAAGACCCCCGGCTCGATCGAGGCGATTCGGCCACTGCGCGACGGTGTAATCGCGGACATCGACGTGGCCGAGCAGATGATCAGCCACTTCATCCGCAAGGTGCATGGCCAGCGCCGCTTCATGCGCTGGCCCCAGATCGTGATCTGCGTGCCTTCCGGTTCTACTTCGGTCGAACGCCGCGCGATCCGCGACGCGGCTTCGAACGCCGGCGCCAGCCAGGTGTTCCTGATCGAGGAGCCGATGGCGGCTGCGATCGGTGCAGACATGCCCGTGACCGAGCCGATCGGCTCCATGGTGGTCGATATCGGCGGCGGCACCACCGAAGTGGCGGTGCTCTCGCTGCGCGGCCTGGCCTATTCGACCAGCGTCCGCGTTGGCGGCGACAAGATGGACGAAGCGATCGTCTCGTACGTGCGCCGCAACCATAACCTTCTGATCGGCGAAGCCACGGCCGAGCGGATCAAGCAGGAAGTTGGCGTCGCCAAGCCGCCGCTCGACGGCATTGGTCTTACGATCCACATCAAGGGCCGCGATCTCGTCAACGGCGTGCCCAAGGAAATCCAGATCAACCAGGGCCAGATCGCCGAAGCGCTTTCGGAGCCGGTCGGCACGATCGTCGAAGGCGTGCGCATCGCACTGGAGAACACCGCACCGGAGCTGGCCGCCGACATCGTCGACCAGGGCATCGTGCTCACCGGCGGTGGCGCATTGCTCAAGGGCATCGATGAAGTGCTCCGCGACGAGACCGGCCTGCCGGTAACGATCGCAGAGAACCCGCTGACCTGCGTCGCGCTGGGGACCGGCCGCGCGCTGGAGGATCCAGTGTTCCGCGGCGTGCTGATCCAGGTCTAAGAAGGGCAAGGGGGATATGGCGCCGCCAAGAAACCGGCGCCCGGGGTTTTCGCGGCGGGCGCAATACGGCCTATTCCTGGGATATGTGGCGGCGGTCGGCGGTGTGGCGATCGGTGCAACCTTGCTGCTGCTTTCCACTTTCAACCCTACGGCCTATTCGGCGGTGCGCGCTTTCTTCGCCGAGATCACCACGCCGGTTTCCTCCGCCTTTGCCTGGATGCGCGGTGGCGTGGCGGGGGCGCCCGAAGGCATTTCCAGCTATGTCAATGTCCGCGCCGAGAATGAGCGGCTTCGCAAGCAGCTTGCCGACAATGAGACGATCGTCTCCCGCGCACGCACGCTCAACCAGGAAAATAGGCGGCTGCGCGAGATGCTTCAGCTGCGCGACGTGACGACCGATGCGGTGGTGATCGCGCGGCTGGTCAATAGCTCGGCCTCGAGCACGCGGCGCTACGCAACGCTCAATGCCGGCAATTGGCAGGGCGTGAAGCCCGGCCAGCCGGTCCGCGAGCCCACAGGCCTGATTGGCCAGGTGATCGAGACCGGGCCGAACACTTCGCGCGTGCTGCTGATCGTCGATCCCGAGAGTATCGTACCCGTGCGCCGGACGCGCGACGGGCTGCCCGCCATCGCGGCGGGCCGCGGCGACGGGCTGATGGACATCCGCTCCGCAAGCGTAGCCACCATGATCTTCCAGCCAGGGGACACGTTCATCACTTCGGGCACCGGGGGCATCTTCTCGCCCAATATCCCAGTAGCGCGGGTGATCCGCACCGCGCGCGACATCGCCGTGGCCGAGCCCGCCGCCAATCCCGACGCGCTCGATTTCGCGCTCGTGCAGGTGAGCTTCCTCCCGCCGCTGCCAACTCCCACGCCGCCGCCCAAGGCCAAGAAGTGAGCAGCCCGATCGAGTGGGTCCCGCTCGGACGCAGCGAAAAGCGTTCGCGCGCGATCTGGCTCGCCCCGCTTTCGGTAATGCTGGGCTCCATGGTGACGCTGCTCCCCGTCGTCGCCACTGTGCCCTTCCTGCCGCCTTTCGGGCTGATGATGCTGCTCGGCTGGCGGCTGGTGCGCGGCGATTCGATGAAGGTCTGGGCACCGGTGCTGCTCGGCTTCTTCGACGACGCGATGAGCGGCCAGCCGCTCGGCAATGCAATGTGTTTCTGGACGATCTGCGTGCTCGTCATCGACGTGTTCGATACGCGATTGGTGTGGCGTGACTTTTGGCAGGACTGGCTGATCGCCAGCGGCGCTATCGCCTTCTGCCTCATCGCCGGCCGTCTGGTCGCTGCGCCCTTCTATGCGCATGTCGATACCGCGCTGCTGTTCCAGATCCTGATATCGGCCGCGCTTTTTCCCGTGATTGCCCGCTTCTGCGCGTGGCTCGATCGGGATACAAAGCGGCGGTAATGGTCCGGATCACCGAAGCAACCCAGGCATATAGCTTCTCGCGGCGCGCACTCGTGCTGGGGGGATTGCAGGGCGGCGTCGCGCTCGTGCTCGCCGGGCGGATGGCCTATCTCTCGGTATTCGAG
The DNA here is from genome assembly GCF_979258125.1 of Sphingomonas sp. AC522. Taxonomy (NCBI): domain Bacteria; kingdom Pseudomonadati; phylum Pseudomonadota; class Alphaproteobacteria; order Sphingomonadales; family Sphingomonadaceae; genus Sphingomonas; species Sphingomonas sp. AC522. The sequence continues at coordinate 2,123,461 of NZ_OZ409836.1, read as the reverse complement.
AACGAGCGCTATCGAACTCATGGCCGAGAGCAACCGTGTCAATCTGACGCTGACGCCGCCGCGCCGTGGCTGGATCGTGGACCGCAACGGCGCGCCGCTCGCCAACAACCGCACCGATTTCCGCGTCGACCTTATCCCCGACCGAGTCGAGGACAAGCAGAAGACGCTCGATTCGCTGCAGAAAATCCTGGGGCTGACGCCCGAGGACCGCGCGCGGATCGAAACCGATCTCAAGCGCGCGGCAGGCTTCCAGCCGGTGCAGGTGCTCGAGAATCTCGACTGGGAGCGCTTCGCCGCGATCAGCGTCCGCCTACCCGAATTGCCGGGTGTGGCCCCTACCCGCGGCTTCGCGCGCAACTATCCGCTCGGGGCCGGAGTCGGACACCTGGTCGGCTATGTCGGCACTGCGAATGCCGAGCAGTTCAAGAAGGAAAAGGACCCGCTGCTCGTCACCCCCGGCTTCAAGCTCGGCAAGGACGGGCTCGAGAAGCAGATGGAGGATCGGCTGCGTGGCACGCCCGGCGCCAAGCGCGTCGAAGTCACTGCGCATGGCCGGCTGGTGCGCGAACTCGCGACGCGGCCCGATTCCCCGGGCGATACCGTGAAGCTGACCATCGATGCGGGGCTGCAGGAATATACTGCGCGGCGCATGGGCGACGAATCGGGCTCGGTCACCGTGTTCGATTGCATGACCGGCCAGATCCTCGCGATGGTCTCGATGCCGGCCTATGATCCCAATGCCTTTTCCGACGGGATCAGCCGCTCCGAATGGCGAATGCTGTCGGAGGACGATCACATCCCGCTGATGAACAAGACGCTCCAGGGCCTCTATCCGCCGGGATCGACCTTCAAGCCTGCCACCGCGCTGGCGGCGCTGAGCGCGGGGATCGATCCGTCGCGCGTGGTCTATTGCAATGGCGGCTATCAGCTCGGCAATCGCCGCTATGGCTGTCTGGGGCGGCACGGGCCGATGACGATGCACACGGCCATCGCGCGCAGCTGCAACACCTATTTCTACACCGTCGGCCGCGAAATCGGCATCGATCGCATCGCCGCTGCGGCCCGTGCACTGGGCTTTGGGGCCGAATATGAGCTTCCTCTGCCATCGCAGCGATACGGGACGATCCCCGACCAGGCATGGAAGCTCAAGCGCTACAAGCAGGAATGGACCCAGTCGGACACGCTCAACGCGGCGATCGGTCAGGGGTATGTGCTGGTCAGCCCGTTCCAGCTGGCGCTGTCGGCGGCGCGGCTGGCTTCGGGCAAGATGGTACAACCGACCTTGCTGCTGGAGGCGGCCAAGGCCTATCCTGCCCTGCCCTTCCCGCCCGAGCATGTCGAGATCGTCCGCGCCGGGATGGACGAAGTGGTCAACGGTCACGGCACCGCCGGCGCGTCCAAGCTGCAGATTCCCGATGTGCGTATGGGCGGCAAGACCGGCACGGCGCAGGTCCGCCGGATCATGGACGCCAATCGCGGCCAGGGCGGCGCATGGAAGTATCGCGACCATGGCCTGTTTATCTGCTTCGCGCCTGTCGACAATCCGCGCTACGCCGCTTCAGTGGTGATCGAGCATGGCATGGGCGGCGCCCGCGCCGCAGCGCCGATCGCCAAGGACGTGCTCACCTTCCTGTTCGATCGGCCCCAGGCGATGACTCGGCTCCACGCGCTCGAGGCCGGCTGGGGCGGCAATATCAACCAGCGCATGGCGGCCCGCGCCGCGGCATGGAAGACGGCCCAGGCGCCGCAACCAGCGGCCGCAGCACCCGTGCCCGAAGATCCTGCCGAAGCGGCGCAGAACGTCGTCTCCGCTGCATCCAACGCCTCGGTCAGCGCGATCGAGCCTGACGCGTCGGTCACCAACGCCACCGGGCCGCTCGAGTGAAAAGCGCCAATATCGGCCCATCCGGCGTCGTCCCCGCACAGCTCGCCCAGCTTCCCTGGCGCGTGATCTTTCTCGTCATCGCGATCGGGATGTTCGGGCTGCTTGTGCTGTATTCGGCGGCGAGCGGGAATATCCGGCCTTGGGCGTTTAACCAGGGCACACGCTTCTTCATCTTCCTCGCCATGGCAATCGTCCTCTCGCGCATCCCCGAGCAAGTCTGGGCTTTCGGCGCCTTTCCTGCCTATATCGGCACGCTGGTGATGCTGATCGGGGTCGAATTGCTTGGTGCGGTCGCGGGGGGCAGCCAGCGCTGGCTGGATCTCGGCATCATCCGGTTGCAGCCCTCCGAACTGATGAAACCGGTGATCGTGCTGGCCTGCGCCCGCTTCTACGAGATGCTGCCGGCGGGTGAAATCCGCCGCTTCGGGGCGATCTGGCCCGCTGTGGTGCTGATCGGACTGCCCGCGGGCCTGGTGATGCTCCAGCCCGATCTGGGCACGGCGCTGATGATCGTCGCCGGGGGGATCACGGTGATGTTCCTCGCCGGCATTCCGCTGCGCCTCTTCATCGGCGGCGCGCTGGCGATGGCGGTGTCGATCCCGATCATCGTCAATTATGTGCTCCACGATTATCAGCGCAAGCGCGTGCTGACCTTCATGAGCCCGGAGAGCGATCCGCTGGGCACCGGCTATCATATCAGCCAGTCCAAGATCGCGATCGGATCGGGCGGATGGTTCGGCAAGGGGTTCCTCAACGGCACACAGAGCCACCTCGATTATTTGCCCGAAGGGCATACCGATTTCGCGCTGGCGACGATGATGGAGGAATGGGGCCTGATGGGCGGCGTGTTCCTGATCGTCGCGTTCGGGCTGCTGATCAAATGGGGCATCGGCGTCAGCGTCCGCTCGACCAGCCGCTTCGCGCGGCTTACCGCCGCCGCGCTCTCCGCCACGATATTCTATTATGTCGCGATCAACATGGCGATGGTGATGGGTCTGGCGCCCGTCGTCGGGGTGCCGCTGCCGCTGATCAGCTTCGGCGGCACTGCGACGATGACGTTCATGATCTGCCTGGGCATCCTGATGTCGATCGACCGGCAGAACCGTCGGGTCCAGCGCTGGTAAGCCTCAGGCGGCGAAGCGGCTCTTGGGGATGTGCGTGATCCGGCAGGCGAGATCCGCCTCTCCCGACGCGAGGACATAATGATCCCCCGCATCGGCGATGCCGGTCGTGAAGACGACGTCGCGGACGTACATCTTGTCTTCCAGCGGCTGAGTCAGATCGGGCGCCGCTTCGAGCAGCGGCGCATGATCGGTGCGCACGGTCCGCGAGGGATCGTCGCAATCGAGGATCGACCAATAGGTGCGATAGATGCCGACGATCTCCTTGGGCTCAACGCCGTGCCACAGGGTCAGCCAGCCGTCATCGGTAAGGATCGGCGGGGTCCCTCCCCCCATCCGCGCGGTGGCGACGGTGCCGGCGTGTGGACGTATCCCCGGCTTCAAATGCGGGCGCCAATGGCGAGCATCGGGTGAAGTCGCGAGATTTATCGATGGCCCGGCGCGCCACTCGCTGCCCGGCGGATAGGCGAAATAGAGATCGCCGAGCGGCCGGGTTTGGGCCCAATATTGCCCGCCGACCTTGCCTTCGAAGATCAGCATGTCCTTGTTCTGGTGATCGAGCACGATGCCGTCGAAGCGCCAATCCAGGCCGTCGTTCGACACGTATAGCGTGGTCGAATGCCGCTCGGGGCTGACCGAGCAGGTGGTCATCAGCCATTCGTCGCCGACGCGGCTGATCCGCGCATCCTCGACGCCATAGCATTGCCAATCGCCCTGCGGCGCGATCGGGCGATCGTAATGCACGCGGACCACTTCCAGCCCATTCGGAGTCAACTCAACCGGGAGCAGCCAGGAGAGCGATGTCAGCGCCATGATCTTCCAGCCGCCGCCATGGAGCAGGAATTTGCGCGGGTCCGCGGTGTTGGCGAGTTCGAGCGGCCAGGCATCGAGTACGTAGCGCCCGTCGGTCCAGCGGATTGCATGGACCTTGCCGTCGCGTATCGGGTGGCGCAGCGCCTCCGCCACGCGCACCATCATCAGCAGATTGCCGTTGGGCAGCCGCGTCAGCCCGGGATTGAAGGCGCCGAGAACATAGGTTTCGGCATCGAGATGCCCGGCAATCGGCGATTGCGACAGATCGACATCATCCGGCCCGAACACGAGCCGATCGACGGCGAATTCGCTCACTCGTCACCTCGGGCGCGCGGGGCGACGACGATTTGCTGGACGTTGGAGCGGCGCGGCTGGGTCAGCATGAAGTGTGCGGCGACGGCGATGTCCTCGGCGCGCAGCATCGCCTCCTTGAGGATTTCCTCGGCCTGCTCCTCGGCAGTGAAGCTCTCATATTGGAAGTCGGCGCCGGTCTTGGCCGGCTCGATAAAGCCGACCTTGATGCCCTTTGGCGCCAGCTCGCGGCGGATCGCTTCGGCAAAACCTGCGATGCCGGCCTTCATTCCCGAATAGACGCTGCTTTCCGCGCCCAGCAGATGCGCGGAGACCGAGCCGATCAGGACGATGTCGCCCTTGTCCTTCAGCACCTCGGCAGCGGCATGGGCGGTGGCGAGATAGGCTGTGAAATCGACGGCAATGGCATAGCGTAGTTCGTCTGCGCTCATCGTCGTGAGGCCCTGGGCGGGAATGGCCGCATTGACGATGGCGATGTCGAAATCGCCGAAATAAGCGCGCGCCGCGCTCACAAAGCGATCGACGGCATCGGGCTCGGCCAGATCGAGGCTCAAGCCGTCGCCCTTCCCTACTTCACGAATGCGCTCCAGTGCGTCCTGAAGGTGCTGCGGATCGCGCCCGCAAATGAAGACGTCCACACCTTCGGACGCCAGCAGCACTGCGATTGCGCGCCCGATCCCGGTGGTCCCGCCGGTGATGATCGCCCGCCGGCCCTTCAGGCTCGGCTGCTCGGTATGCGCGTCTCGGATATCGGTCATTGAATTCTCTTCACGGAGGAAAAAGGCGAGCGGGCGGCCGGCGGGCGCGAGCGCCAAAACACCGCGGCTGAAGCTTTCGGCCGACCTGCCGCGCCGCGCTCAGCGCTTCAGATACTGCTCGACGGCTTCTGCGCCGCTGCCGGCGGCATCGACAGCTTCCTGGAGCCGCTCACGCGAAACCCCGAAGCGCTTGGTCCAATAGGTGACCTCATAGTCCTCGCCCATCGCGATCCGCGACGAGTCCTGCGGCCCGCGATCGTTCTTGTCGTCCGACATGCTTTCTCCTCTCGTTGCGCCTGGTGGCGATGCCCGATGAAAACATGAGGAGCAGGATTGGTTGCTGCGGCTAACTTGAATCAAGGCGAATGCCGCGCGGGGCGGGACCAAGAGCCGACGCAGCGAACCGACTTTCGGCCTCAACTCTGAATCACAACGCGGTTTTGAAATATGGGCTGCACCGCCAGCAGCGCCTGCGCCCGGTTCTGGACGCCCAGCTTGCGAAACGTAGCGGATAGATGCGCCTTGATGGTGGCTTCGGTGACGCCGAGTTCGCCGGCGATCTGCTTGTTCGAACGCCCATCGGCCAACGCGATGAGCACGCGACGCCAATGGCTGCGACAGCCGCGTCACCAATATCCGCGTGCGGCTGGGGGGAAGCCAGCTGGCCGGGACTAATTTCTCGATCCGCTTCCGCGTGCGAGTGAAATAAACGAGGGCTTAGAAGGCCGGAGTCCGCACACCGATCCAGACACTGGTAGACTGCTCATCATCGGGTGGGACGCGCAGTTTCAAGCCCCAGCCGCGCACAGTTTCGATAGGATCATTGCCCCCGGCTGCGTGGAACTTGCGGCGAATCCTGTGCACTAGGACGTCCCTGATCGTTGCGCTGCATGCGCCGCCGCGCAGGGCGCCGTCGACCGTTTCCCAATTTGCGCGCCCGCGCTGCATGAGGACCAGCATCAACTCGCTCTCCAGCGGCGAGAGCTTGACCTGAATGTCCCCCAGCCAGATTTCGAGCGGATCGAAGATCAAGGTGAGCCTGCCGCGCCGGATCGACGGACGTTCAAGATCTTCGGGCTGATATATTCGTCCGAGCGCGTTCATTGACTTCCACACCTTGCATCGGGATCACCGATCTTTCGGCCTAGGGGTGGGTCGGGAGGCTGGGGTTGTTGCGAATTGCGGATTCGCGCTGGCGGCGGGGCTGCGGAGACATCACGCAAGATCGGACAAATTCCGAGCCGCTCGACTGTCCGCTTCCGGACAGAAAGCGGGCGTTAGACGCGCAAAAAGCAGGAATTTCTTGCTTCGGCTTGCTCAAACTTGCGGATTTAGCCCTTTGTAATCCAGCGTTCATCCACGCGCTGCGCAACTGCGGCTAAAGTCGGTGATAGGGAGTTTGCATGCGCGTCGATGCCGTTCGAATGTCAAAACATTCCGCGGCTCCGCTTGCCTCGGTCGAGCGGCCACGCGTGGTCCTGTCGCACCTCGGACGGGGTGAATCGATGATGACAGGCGGCGCCCCGTCGCTGAAGCTGCTGCTCGAGGGCGAGGAAGTATACCGCGTCGACGGCCGCACCTATCGCTTGACCCCCGGCAGGCTGCTGCTGGTCGATCGCGGGGACTGCTATGAAGCGACGGTTCGCGTTCAGGAAACGCGCGGCCTTTGTATCTATCTGCCCACCGGATCAGCCACCCCGGCGCAATCCTCGCTGCTCGGCCGCACGGCGATACGATCCTTGCTGAGCACGCCGCTGGGTTCGGACTTCGTGAACGCGGCCATGCACGCGCACCGGGATCCGCAAAATTGGGAAGCGAACGCGCCTGCGCTGGCCGCCGCGGCCGCGGCGGTTCTGCAGGGAGCGCGGGAAGACATCTCCACCCACATGCAGCAACTCAGCCTCAAGCGGGTAGTGACGCGCCGTGAGGTCCTCAATCGCCTGGAAATGGCAAGGGCGCACCTTCATGCAATCACCAACCGCGCCATTTCCCTCGCGGAATTGTCGGATGTCGCCGGCCTTTCGAGCTTCCATCTGTCACGCTATTTCTCCGCGGTCTTCGGCGTCCCTCCAGCCAGCTATCACCGCAAGCTGAGGATGGAGTTCGCCAAGACGATGCTGGAGAGCGGCAATCATTCCGCAACCGAAGTGTCGGTGCTTCTCGGCTTCTCCGATCTGAGCGCCTTCAGTCATTCCTTCAAAAAGGAGTTTGGCCTTCCCCCCAGCATGGCCTGGGACTTGCGAGAAAGTTCGCGCTTATCCAGGCAAGTCTAGAAGCGTATTGCGATCCGAAATTGCGTAAAGGCAATGTAAAGGTAGTCGCAAGCTTGCGTAAAACAAACCCTGGCATAAATGATAGTTGGCGTGTTTACGTAGCAACATCCCATAAACGCGCCATTTACACGACTGATTTCTCCTCTAGCTACGCGGATAGAGCGAGACGATCCTCAGAATAATGAGGCGGCTCTCCGAATAGAGGGAGACAATGATGCGTAAGACAATCTATCTGGCAGGAACCATTCTCGGTTCCGCCATCGCCGCGATGGCTCTGCCGTCCGCGGCTCTGGCGCAGGACACCGCCACCACGACGCAGACCGCCCCTGCCGCTGATGACCAGCAGGCGGAAGAAGGCGAGACCGTCGTTGTCACTGGTTCGCTGTTCCGCCGTACCGACGCGGAAACCCCGTCGCCGGTCACCGTGCTGAGCGCAGCCACGCTCGAGCAGCGCGGCATCAACACCGTTGCTGAAGCAGTGCAGCGCGTTTCGGCCAACGGCGCCGGCACGATCACGCAGGGCTGGAACAACGGCAACAACTTCGCGACCGGCGCAAACGCAGTCTCGCTGCGCGGTCTGACCGTGCAGTCGACCCTGACCATCTTCGACGGCCTGCGCATGGCGCCGTACCCGCTCGCGGACGACGGTCACCGCAACTTCGTCGACCTCAACACCATCCCCAATGCGATCGTAGAGCGCATCGAAATCCTTCGTGACGGCGCTTCGTCGACCTACGGCGCCGACGCGGTTGCCGGCGTGGTCAACGTGATCACCAAGAAGGAAATCCAGGGTCTTCACATTAATGCCTCGGCGGGCGTTTCACAGCGCGGTTTCGCTCCCGAGCAGCGCTTCGACGCCACTTTCGGCTATGGCGATCTGGAAGAGCAGGGCTTCAACTTCTACGTCAACGGCGAGTATCAGCGCGCTGATCGCCTATATGCGCGGGACACCGAATTCCCGTTCAACACCGGCAATCTCAGCAGCATGTGCACGCCGTCGATCGGCCGCACCGAGCTTCGCGATCCGGTCACCAACGCAGTCACTCGGACTGCGGTTGCTGCGGGCACGATCGTTTGCCGCGCCAACAACGCCCAGAACTCGCTTCGTCCCACGAACGTGACGACGGTGCTTCCGAACGGCGGTTTCGTGTTCAACGGCATGTTCGCGACTCCGGTGCCCGTGGTCCGCGAAATCAGTCCGGCGACCGCCATCCTCGGCCGCTATAACTTGCTCAACGCCGCCGCCGGCTGCCGCAATCTGACCACGGTCAATGTGCCACAGGCGTTCGCCGGCCTCACGACAAATGCCGGTCCGATCCAGTGCTCCCGCGACAATCGTGCGCTGTACAATACAGTTTTGCCCGATCAAGAGCGTTTCGGCGGTGCATTCCGCTTCACCGCCAACTTGGGCGAGCGCGCGCAATTCTATGCAGCGGCAAACTATTATCAGGTCAACACCGACACGCAGGGTGCGCCGGTTGCCTTCAACGGCACGACGCCGCCTCCAACGCAGTTCGCGCTGACCAACCTGTACCTGCCCGCCTATGTCTGCGCCGCTGGCGTCGGCTCGGCGACGATGCTGGCGACGGGCTGCACCGCGGCCAATGGTACGCTGAACCCGAACAACCCGTTCGCCGCTGCCGGCAACCGTGCCCAGATCCTGATGACCTATGATCGTCCGCGCGAAATCTCGGCGCGCGCTCGCAGCCTTCGTGGTGCGATGGGCGTCAACGGTTCGTTCGGCGATGACTGGAACTATTCGGTCGAAGGCACAGTCTCAAACGTCCAGCTCGACATCATCAACCGCAACGTGCTGATCCCAGGGCGCGTCATGGATGTTGCTGCACAGGGTACCTATAACTTCCTGAATCCCGAAGCGAACAGCCAGACGATCCGAGACTTCATCGCTCCGGTCTCGAACAATCGCTCGAATTCGGACCTCTGGCAGGTTTCGGCGACCCTCGCGAAGGATCTGTTCGATCTCCCGGGCGGCCCGCTCCAGGCGGCAGTCGGCGGCGCGTTTCGCCACGAATTGATCAACAATCCCTCGGCGAACCCGGCAAATGCCGCCCGCCCGCAGGATCGCTACTTCGTGATCAACGCAGTGGGCGCGGTCGGCTCGCGCGACGTTAAGTCGGCGTTCTTCGAATTGAACGCGCCGATCCTGCCGCAGTTCGAAGTCAACGCTTCGGGCCGCTATGACGACTATTCGTCGGGCCAGTCGAACTTCTCGCCGAAGATCGGCGCCAAGTTTACCCCGATCAAGCAGATCGCCATCCGCGGCACCTACTCGAAGGGCTTCCGCATCCCCTCGTTCAACGAAGCTTTCGGTCTGCCGACCACGGGCTACGTCACTCAGCAGCTGAGCACGACCACGCCTGGCTATGCTCAGTTCGCGGCTGCGCATAACAGCAATCTCTATGCAACGGGTCCGTTCCCGGTGGGTCAAACGTCGATCGGCAATGCGGCGCTGAGCCCGGAAAAATCGACCAGCTGGACGCTGGGCGCCATCTTCGAGCCGATCCGCAACGTCAGCTTCACGGTCGATTACTTCAATATCGAAGTGCGCGACCTGATCGCCAATGCGACCTATGACGTCACCGAAGTGCTCCGCCAATATTACACTCAGAACGGTGTCGTGAATATTCCGGGCATCAACGTGATCCCGGGTCAACCCGATCCGTCCTTCCCGAATGCGCTTCCGCATCTCGGGTTCATCGAAGCGTCGTTCGAGAACACTGATTCGCAACGCGTCTCGGGCCTGGATTTCGGGATCAACGCACGCATCCCGCTGTTCAACGATGTCACGCTGACCAGCTCGTTCGAGGCTTCGTACACGCTCAAGTTCGAGCGCGTGTTCCCGGGCCGCGTGGAACGCTATGAAGGCACACTCTCACCGTGCGACGTGACGTCGTGCTCGGGCGCGCCGAAGTGGCGTGGCAGCTGGCAGAATACGATCCAGACCGGCGGCACCACCGCTACCGTCACGGCCTATTACACCAGTGGGCTCGATCTCGCGGCGGTCGATCTGGGCGGCACCGCGGGCGATTGCAGCGCGAGCATCGGACGTGAAGTCTTCACCTATGAGGACAACGTCACTCCGGTCCTGTGCAATTCGAAGGCGCAGTGGAACGTCGACTTCAGCATCAGCCAGCGTATCACCGACAAGTTCATGATCTACGCAAACGTCCTCAACGTGCTGAACATCAAGCCGACATTCGACCCGAGCGGCGCATACGGCACCACCCAGTACAACCCGGCCTGGTCCGGCCCGAACATCCTTGGCCGCTACTTCCGCGTCGGCGCGAAGGTCGACTTCTAGCCGAACCTGACTGCTGAAAGAGAAGGGCGGCTCCGCAAGGGGCCGCCCCTTTTCGTTGCGTGATGAGCAATCGGCGACGAGCAGTGAGCGCAGATTAGCCGCGGGCTGATGCCCCGATCGCCAGCACCGCACAAACTAACAATCTGAAAGGGATGGTGGACGCACTTGGGCTCGAACCAAGGACCCGCTGATTAAGAGTCAGCGGGGCACAGCAAATTTCTGCGCAACTAGCACGTTTTACAGGGCTTTTCTTGGACGGGTTTGCAAATTCTAGGCGCGGTTTGCACTTAGTCGCGGTCGTCCCTCATCGAGAGAGCCTCCATAGCCCGACCCGCGAGGGCGGCGTTCTGGCGCTTTGTGGCGTATTTCATGGCCATCTCATAAGTCGAGTGCCCGACGATAGAGCTGATCACTGCAACCGAACAACCAGCGTCGTTGAGCCGGGCGGCCGCAGCGTAGCGCAGACCGTGGAACGAGATGTCGTACCATCCCAGGCTGTCCAGAAATTCGCGCAGGTGGTCGGCGAATAGCCGCTCGGTGTAGGCGCTGCCGTCCTCACGAGTGAGCAACAGGTTCGAATCGTCCGGATCGTTTGACCCCACGCGACGCGCGACTAGGTCCTTCAGCGGTCCGGTTATAGGCACCTCGACCAGAACGTTTGTCTTCAGCTGGCGCACCTGGATATCGTGGCCCAAGACACGCTGCTTAGTCATTGCCACGACGTCTTCCAGACGCTGCCCGGTGCACACGCCCAAGATCACGCCGTCACGGATCGCTCGAGGTGCCCGCGCTATCACGGTCGCGATCTGATGCTCGTGCCAAGGATCGTGACTGTCGATGTTGCTCTTGCGCTGCATCTTCTCGACACCCTTCACTGGGCTTTTTTCGATGAGCTCGCACCGGGCAGCATAGGACATGAGCACGCCGAGGACGGACTTGAATGCGTCGGCGGTCCGGACGCCGGTCTGGTCGTCAACCGGCGTCGGTGGCCGGCGGCGCGATTTACGTTTCTCAGGAATTGGCTTTCCTCTGGCGATTGCCTTCTCGACGCGGCGCTGATGATCGGCCTCTGCCGCCTCGTCGGCAGCCTTGCGGGCTGCGATCGCCCGGCGCTGAGATTCACAGACTGCGTCGATGACCGAGTCTCGCATTTTGCGCACACCGTTCGCTGTCAACTTCCTGAACGGCAAATCGCCTGCCATGTCCCTTAGACGTTCGAGCTCGCGCTTGTAGCTAAGCCGGGTCTTGGGCTTGAGCTGCAGCCAGAACTTGCTCTCTTCGTATTGCTCGGCGAGCCAGCGAAGCGAGGTGTCGTCGGCGCGCTGCTCAGCGGCCATCTGTTCCTTCGTGGCAACCGACAGCAGCTTGCCATATTCTCGATGAAAGACCGGCTCACCGGGCTTGCCATGGATACGGGCCGGCTTCGCCAGGGTTTGATGCCGGAAATACCAAAGCTCAGTCCCGGTCTTCTTCCGGATGACAAAAGTGAAGGCGAGCTTGGCGTCGGCCATCAGCGGGCCCTCCCGAAGCCACCGGCAAGGGTATCGCCATGCTCGACCTTCGCCGCAGCGACTGCGGTCACACCGCAATGTTCGATCGGTATGTCGAGCTTCTCACCGGGCCAGGAGCGCACAATGCGATCATGCAAGTCCCTTTGCCCTTGGCCATCAACGAGTGGGCCAAATCTCTTCACCGCCTGCATTTCATCCTCCGCTGCATCTGCAGGGAGAGAGCCTTCATCTCAGACGCATCCACAGTCGCCGCTCCGATCGATCGTCGCGACCCATCGCAAAAGGGCGAGCGGGTCCAGCACGGGACCTAGTTCGGACCGGCGCCGCACCTTCATCTTCTCGAGGTGCCCGACGACTGTCTGAATTAGCGCCGGGTCAGTGCTGAGCGCCTGTCGTAGAACGTCTAGGACAGCTTCCAGGCAGGCCACGCCCGTGGAGAGCTCGTCGTCGAAAACGTGCGCGACGAAAACGACAATTCCGTCGTTGACTGTTATGCAGCCGTAGGCGTCCAGAGCGTTGGCATGAATTCGGGTGAAAGCTGGGCCATCCTCCTGAATGTAGACAGCGTCGTAGGGACGAGAAACGCGAGCCATCAGCTTGCCTTCCCGAAGCGGGCGGCAAAGGGATCGGCCGCAGGGGCCACTGCAACCCCGAACCTATGGTCAATGACCAAGTCCAGATCATCCCGCAGCCAGACCCGGGCGCCGCCATCGAGTGCCCCGCGTGGGTAAGTGCCGGATTTGACCCGGTCGAGAAACGTCGATTCGGAGAGGCCAAGATAGAACGCTGCTGCGCGCGCGCGCATTTGGCGCGGTGGGAAGTGGAAGCTCATTTCGCCACCTCCAGCCCTAGCGAAATGTTCGCGCTAAGGATGTTCGCAAGCCCACCGATAAGCTTTAGCGCGATGCAATCGAGCGATCGTGCGCTCATCGGGGCTTGCGGCAACGCTTGGCCGGCCGCCGCTGCGATGCTCAGCATTGCCGTTGCGGGGATGGCCCAAGCTCGTGTCCGAATAGGCAGCATCAAAGGTGCGCGCCGGCGCGAGCCAATACCGGTTCTCTTTAAGCGCTGCGGGCGCACTGCTTTTTCCTCGCTAGAGACGCAATCGCTCTCGGGGTTCAAATCTCCGTCTTGCCGAGACACGTGACGACGTTCGCTGCAACCTGTGGTCGAGCGAACGGCTGCGACGTGGTTGTCGGCCGGTGCCTGCAGGAGGTCCGACGAGGCGGGCATGCCCGCCTCGTCGTCCTGTGCGGCTGCGGGACCTGCTGGTGTCCACGGTGCAGCCGGTTCTTTTGTTCGCGTCACGATAGATCTCGCGTCGCCGCTGGCAGAGTCCCCGACCTTAAGCAAAGACGAGAGGTCGGAGACTCGCCAACGGTGGCTACATCTACTCGTCACTGCCGCAGCCACCGCATGCGTCGGCTACGGCACCGATGATCCCGCAAGACGCACCACAAGTAAACTACCCCTAGAGGCAAATATTTTGCCGTGCCTTCCGGAAGTGAGTGAAGCGACCTGGAGGACCTCGAAGCATGGGCTTCGACTAGGGTGACAAACCTGTGCATTTGAACATGCACAGATTTGACCGTGATAACATGTTAACACGGTGTGCGAATGATTCGCAGGTCGCTAGCGCAGTAGATTTGGGATTCCCCAAATCTACGGTATTGCGCTGAACTTTTTTAGGGTGACAGAATGACGTTCTTGTCACCCTAAATGTATAACTTTCTGCCTGATTTGGTCCAGTGTTTGTCACCCTCACGGGTGGTATTGGACGTTCGCCGCCGAGGGTGACAAGACCGGCTTTGCTTGCCCTCGGCCGCAGGCCGCTAATTCACCCCCCCATCGAGCGACGCTTGTCATAGCTGAGCGTAGGGCCTGTCGTTCCATATTGGGGCAGCGAAGCTTCGCGAACGCCCGTTCAGGATCTGCGAATCAAGCGACGCCGTTCGGGCGCTCGCCATTCCAGAGCGGAAACAGCTCCTTGAGTGGTTCGCCCGTGTGACGCCACCTAGCGCCTCGTCGTGCAGACTGGTCTGGTTACCGTATCTTCTTTGACGAGGTTCGGCGGACCCATAATATTGAATCAGGCCGAAGTCCTGGAATCTGCCTGGGCCGGCGAAAGCAATCCTGCCAGGCGGTGCACAACTGCCAATTCACCTGCCAGGAGATCAACACTGGCAACGCGCAGCCGCTCATCGCCCTCGATCATTCCGTAGCCTGCATCCAGGAACTCAGTGCCAAGGGCGGCATGGTGCGGGTAAAGCAGCATAGTCTCCTGGCAGCGGTATAGCCGTGCATATGCCATCATTTGATAGACGTCGGATTGCGACACGCCGCGCTTCTTGTCTTCCGGATTTCTGCCGATCAGCTTCCATTTTGTGTCGACCACCATCACGGTTTGCCCATCCCGCTTGATCAGAATATCAGGCGTTGTCTGGAAGCGTTCCCTGCCTTCTTCCCCTTCTTCCATAAGGCAGTAACGCAATCCGCCCTGTGAATGGACCGTCAGATCGCCGTTACGCAGCGCGCGCCGGGCGAGTGCTGCGATGTAAGCCTCGAAAAGATCGTTCATGGCGAACAGCAAGGTGATGCCTTGGCCCGCACTCGCATCATGATTGGTGCGTTGCCACTCACGCTTCAGAAATAGCTTGGCCAGCTGGTAAAGCGTCTCCCAACGTCGATTGGTCCGATCAATGCGCACCTTATCCCACGGCAGCGCGCGGACAGGGACATCGCTCACATCTGTCAAGAGAAACCGCAGTTCATCAAGGCGGCGCTGCGTTTCGTGCGCTCGGGCATGGCGACGCAACATCAGGACGCAGGCCTTCATGATGCGAAGCAATGGTGTCTCGGCAATCAATGAATCGAACCGGCAAGCAAGCCTGTCTGGGCGCACGGCGTGGTGGCTGAACTGGCGGATGACATCGAGTTGCCCGCGTAGCGCGGCGAGATCCTCCTCCTGGGCCAGATAGGCGCGGGGCAGCCCACGCCGGGCTTCGGCCAACAGGCGATCCGCAAACAGGCGGATCAGGATGTCGAGCAATGTTTCCTTCTGGCGCGCCATTGCCAGTGCCTGCCCGTCTCCCAATTTTAGCCCGAGCGCGACATCGAGCATCGACACAAGGCGGGCGCGAATAGCTTCGTCGGGCTCATCGGAGACAGGGTCGATCTTGGGAAGTATCTCGAGACTGCACCCAGGCGCGGCAATAATGCCGACAACCTGTTGCGCCCTGATTTCACTGTATCGATCTACGAGGATATTGGTCCCGGAACGGTTGGCCAGAGGATGTGACCGTGCGGCCAGCAGGAGCAAATTCGCCTGACGACGGGTGAAACTCCCCTCAGGCCCCTCACCGCCGCCATTATGGACGACGGTGGGTCCCCATTCCGGAACGGTCAAATGTGTCACGGATGAAGCCGTCCGATCACTCGCCGCCCACCGGCGCATTCGTTGCCTTGCTAGTCAACCGGTCGAAGGCATCCGACTTGAATGACGAGATCACCGACCACGTCGATCGCCGATCTCCTTCGATACCTGGAGGCGGATCGAGCTTGTCCTCCCGGATAAACCCGCCGCCAAGCACCGCCTGAATCCGGCTCCAGTCCTCGAAGAAATACTCCTGCAACAGAGGGATCACCTTGTCGCGCATTACAGCCTGGACGTGTTCCGCCGTTTCGCAGCCAATGAAAAAAGCATGGCCGATGCGGTGTTCGCGGTCGATCAGATATTCGATCCGCTGGTTAATTGTGGTGAGGGCAGCGACTAGGTCAATCCCGGTCCTTCCGCTCGCCTCCGTTAGCAAACCCGGCTCCGGCGCCATCTCCCGAAAACTGAAGCGGCGCCGCAGCGCCGTGTCGAGCAGGGCGATCGATCGATCCGCGGTGTTCATAGTGCCGATGATATGGAGATTGGCGGGAACGGAGAACGGCCGCTTAGAATACGGAAGGGTGACCGAGAGCGCGTTGTCCATGCCGCCACGCTTGTCTGGCTCAAGAAGTGTTATCAGCTCGCCGAACACCTTGGACACGTTGGCCCGGTTTATCTCATCGATGATTAGAACAAACTGCTTGGCCGGCGTATCGCGCGCGTCGCCTTTCCCGGCTTCGATCAGGCCCCGGATCGCATCGAGCTTGAGCTCCGATTCTGTGAACTCGTAAATCGTTCGCTGGGAAAACCGCTTTCCGTAGATGACGTCGTGGCTGACACCGTCGCGGTCGATCCAAAGCCATTTGACCGACCGGCGCATCGTATAGTCGTCGTTTTCGCGCTTTATCTGATGGTAATCTCCGGTGAATTCGCCAATCGCCCGAAAGAGCAAATTGCCCTTGCTGATTATCACAAGGTCCCCAACGCGGGCTCGAACCCGTAATCGGAAGGGAAACTCGATAATGCCGTTGTTGGGATGCTGGACCGGTTCGCCGGGATGCCGCTCCGCGTAGCCAGCAATCATGAGATCCTTGGTTGTGAACACCGGTTCCGACCAGTCCATGCCGCCGTCATCGCCCAAATGGACAAAGCCGCCTGCAATGGCTTCCTCAAACAGATAGTCGTCTTCGGGGTTGGCGACCTCCCCCAAGGACATTTTGAAGAAGCGCTTCCCCGCGAAGTCATATGCGCCATCACCCGCGCTGTGCAGCGCATCGGCACGTTCGCACATCTTGGTGAAGATCCCGGCCTCGGGCGCCAGGCGGAAGCCGGACGTCAGCGGCTCTCCGTCTTCGCCATAGGTGGTCGGCCTCAGGCCTTCGACGAAATCTTCGTATCCGTAGTTCTGATGGAACGTGACGAACCCGATCTGCTCGAGTCCGACGAGCGTATTGTAGCGGTCCATCAGCGCAGCCCGGCCGTCCTTGGTTTCGGGAAAGTCGGCATATCCGTCACAGAGTGCCACAGCCTCGCGCGCAGTGCGGTAGGTCTTGCCCGTTCCAGGCGGGCCGTAGAGAATGAGGTTGGTCGGCAGGGTCATGGCATCACTTTCATCGGCTGGCCGCGCGGTTTGGCGATATTCGTCTGGCCATTTCCCCGGCCGCTCCGGAGCGTTGGGTCGCCATTTGTCGATCGCCATCTGCGCCTCAGCGATGATCGCTTCAAAGCGGTCGGCTGATTCTGCCTCGAATGGGTAATCACCTGTCAGGCCAAGCAGTTCGTTCTGATGGCTGAAGGTCAAGAACGGGCCGGACGTCCTGAACTGCAGTGAACCAAGGGTGCCCTCTGCACGGTTGAGGTGTGACGATTTCCGCCCGAACCGCACCTGCGGAATATCGGTATGATACCAGTCCAGCGCGGCAGAATGCACCGCACGCGCCATCCTGCAAAAGGCAGAGCACTGTTCGCGTGTCCAAGTCGGTCGCCGCGTTCGAAAATCGGTATTGCCGTCAAATCGCGCCAGGATCTGCGCATCGCTAAGCGGCCCTTCGACATTCTCGCCAAGGGCGAGAGAAAAGCGGTAAACCATATTGCTGCCGCGCCCGCTCGCCGGGCCGGAGATGAATTCAGGTTTACCTAAGCCAGCGGCCTCGTAGAACGTCTTGCCTTCAATGGCCTGACATACGCTGGGCATTTGGGCGTTCAGCCCAAGCTCTTTGTGCACATCGCCCGCCCGGATCGTTACGGTTTGGTCGCCCTGCTGTCGGGCGGGCTCGATGTAATGCGCAATCAGGTGGGCTCGGATCCGGTTTGCAAGGATCGCTTTGGCGTCTTTCCGCCGGTTCTCGATCTTATAGCCCAGGCGACGAAACTCGGCATGGATTGGGCCACCTTCTGCGTCGCGGAACGTATCGCGCTTCCCCTTCACCGTGAGGTCGGGGTTGCCGGGTATCGCGGTGTAGGCGACCAGGAACACCGCCTTGGCCGGATATCGCTGGGACTCGCCCGAGCGGAATACGACATAGTCGAAATTCTCAGCGAAGCCGTATTTCTGCATGAATGCGGAATCGCTTTGGTCATATTCGTCCATGACCCTCTCTACGGCTTCCCGGGTCAAGCCGAGGTCGTCGACGCTATCTGCCAAATCCTCGCTGGCTCCGTAATTTGGATCGCGGCCGTCCAGAAAATAGCCGTACTGCTTGGTGGCAGCCACCAAGTTGCCGAGCTGACCGACAGGATCCTCCGCCTCCGGGACAACGGATCTCACGGCGGCGGAGTCCGCTGTCGGATCATCCTTTAGCGCTGAGAGACTGTGCAGCAGCTCAGACCAGCGGTCGCCATCGAACAGTGCCTCGAGAGATGGCTCGACAAAGCCCAGGCCGCTCAACCCGCGTTCGACGCGCTGGACACGGCGAAAGCGGCTATTCTTGGCCGTATTGGTCAGCGGAGTTCCCCGCCACAGGCGCTTGTCGAGCCACTGCCGGAATTCTGCCTCACGCATCCGCTGTGCCCTTTATCGGCTCTGTGACGAGCGGTGCCGTCATGCCGCGCCTATTTTGCTCAGTATGAAGTCGAAAATTGGACGGAAGGGCTCGAAATGGACTGCATCGACTCCCGGCACGACATTCTGCGCAAAATCGACTTTGCCTCCGATAAAGCGCCGCCATGCAGCGGGATGCTCGGTATCGACGGCGAAATGATGCTCCAAACCCGGAACATCATGAAACAGGAGCTCAATGGTGAAGCTCGATTGGTCGCCGTAGGTCCGTCCCGTGTTTGCGTTCAACACCTGATTGCTGACGGTCAGCGCCACGGGAATGGGCAGCATCATTGCGTAGCCGGGCTGATTTTCGCGCTTGCACGCCAAGCCTTTTGAAACGTCGTTTTCTTCAAGGCCGCCGTTGAGGATCTTCGATTGTTTCACCCCGCCGACTGCCGCCCAATCGCCATAGGCATTGTCAAAATCGAAGAGCGCGAAAAACGTACGTCCAGGATTACCCTGATAGAGTTCTTGTCGGCCCATCTGCTTGCGCAGGTGCCCACAGTCAAAACACTGTGCAATTTCGAAAGGCGGGTTAACCCCGGGATTGAGCTTCTGCCAAGCTGCCTTGACTATCTCTGCATCTGTCACGCCTTCGGTGAACAGCACCGATTGCGAGGTATTGGCCAGAAACTGCTCGATATTGAGACTTGCTTCCGTCTCCGAGAAGGTGATCAACCCCGCCGAAAGCGAGCGGACGATGGTGGATTTGTCCGGTTGCTCGGCGGTCACACCGGCCGCGCCCGATGAAAACAGGCGGATGCGGCTGTCGCACTGTGCGGCCACGGTCGATGCGCTGTGGCTGCTAAGCAGGATATGATTGGTCTTTGCCGCCTCCGCCGAAATGGCGCTGACCTGATCGAGGAAATCGAACTGCCATTCTGGGTGGAGGAAAGCATCCGGCTCGTCGAGCAAGGTCAGACAGTTGCGCCGCTTGAACAGCTCCGAGATCGCGAAGACATAGACCGATTGAAACTGCCCGTCGCTGAAATGGCTGAGCTCGGATATTTCCAGGCCCTCTAGCGTCAGCGTGATGCCGATGTCGTCGAGCAATCCAGCGATGCGCAATGCGTCGAACGAGCGAAAGATGGTTTCGGCCGCGTCGTCGCCCAGAGTGTCGCCCAACGCGTCAAGGTTGCAGTTAAAGCGATACTTGTCCTTTTCGCGATCGTAGATGCTACCGGGAGTCCATTCGCCTTCGATGCATCCCACGAGCTGGTCCAGGAACTCGCGCACGGGCCCTTGCGCGCCCCAGAAGCGTTGGCCGTCATCGAAGGGATCATGGTCCCCTCGACGCGCAAAGGGTGGTCGCTTGAGGATGATTCTGACAGTCCGGCTGTTGCCCAGAATGCCGAGCTTGCGACAAAGGAACTGCCGGGCCACACTCTCTTCCGGCAAGAGCATCAGAACCACGATGAGGAGCTTCTTGCACTCCGGGCCGATGCCGACGAAGCGTGGCGTGATCGTGTCTTTGGCCGTCCGCAGGCGCGTGCGATAACGTTCCTCGTAGCGTGCGATCAACGCCTTTACGTTGCCGTTCTGACCCGAATAATAAACGAGGATGTTGTCGGGTAGCCTTTGATTTAGCGAAGTCCGAATAGCGGGTTGAAATTTGATGACCAGCGCCTGGTCCCATTCAACCTCCATGATATCGCCTTCGATCTCGAACTTTAGCTTGTAGGCAAAGCACTTATCAAGCCTGCCGCGCCCGCCGTCTCGTTGCGACTCATAGAGATGGTCGAAAATCTCTATCAGGGCTTCGAGGAAATTGGATTTGCCCGATCCGTTCTTGCCGACGAAGATGTCGATGAAGCCATCGCCATCGAAGCCGATCGAGAAATCGCGGAGGTTCTTATATTCGCTGATCCAAACCGAGCGGAGGCGCATCAGGCGGCAGCCCGTTCGGTGATGGCGTCGGCGAGGTGGCGCTGGGTCTGGGCGACGTCGGCGATACGGGCTTTGAGCGTGTCGCACAGCGCCATCAGGGCATCAACCTTGGCGACGATGCGGTGTTGTTCGGCTATTTCAGGCACATAGATTGCCGCAGCTTCCACCTGCTTTGATGAAATATGCGGGACACCGTTACTTCGTCCGGGGTCGATCTGCGTTGAAAACAGAGGGGAGTTCACCCAGAGGTAAACGAAGTCAGAGCAAATCTTCTCGGATAATTGGAAGCGGCCAACCCGCTGCAGAAGTAGCGCAGGCAAGTCGGTAGATGTAATATTGGCAACCTTGGTCCCAGTCGAGATAAAAGGGCGATCAAGCGTTAGAACGACGTCGTTCTCCTGAAGACGGAAGCGATCATACTCAGATGCCATTTCTTCCGAAAGATATGCGGCCTCATTCCAGTTTACGTGACCATGCGACACATTGATATTGCGGAGTAGTCTTACTCCCTCACCAACAAACCATTCACTCTTGAAGGCATAGCCATTTTGCAGTTTAGCAACCGATCCCAATTCGACAGATTTTTTGGGCCAGTCGTGTTGAAGTGAGAGCTTCCCGCGCACGGCGAGGTCGAGGATGGTTTGTTTGAGGGCGTCGATGCTGGCGTCGGTGGTGAAGAGGGTGTCGAAATGGCTTTCCAGCCGCTCCCATTGGCGGGCCAGGTCGGCCGCGTCCGCGCTGTTCACCAGCGTGGCGAGCAGCGCTTCCACCAGCGCCTGATGCGCGGCCATCGCGTCGGCGCTCTTCCGCTCCAGCGCATCACACAGCGCCATCAGCTCATCCACCTTGGCCACAATCCGCCGCTGTTCGGCCAAGGGCGGCAGGGGGAACGGGATTGCGGATACGATCTTGCCTGAAACTTCCTTGAAGGTTGTTCCAGGCGCGTTGTCGTTGATGCCTTTGGCGAAGGATTTTAGCGCCGTGGCAATGAACAGCGAGCAGTCACCAATGAAGGGGACAACTGACTTGAAGCCCTGATTGGTCGCGACTGGCTTCTCAGCAATCGCCACATAACCAATAGGCGCACGGCTGGTGAACAGCACAGATCCGGCAGGCATGAGTGTTGCAGAAGATGATCTCAGCCCGAAGTCGGTTAGATCACGAGCGCCATGGGCGATATAGCGTCCAGCGAAGCCCCCAAGGTCGGCAGGCGTCAGCCAAGCGATGCCTGCCCCGCTCTCAGTGAAGCACGCTGCGTCGTTTGAAGATGGGGTGCCGCCCCCGATGATTGCCCCGACTTGATCCAGCCGGACCCACTGCCATGTGTTCGGGATCGAAGACGGTTGTTCCAGATGATCCTTACCCTCGGCGTCTCGAGATTTCCGGATAACACCATCGCGGACCATGGCAGCCTTCGACTTAGCGATCCTTTTCAGCAAGTCGCTTGCCGGTTCATCGTCCGCATCCTGCGGCACCAGCTTGCCGCGCACCGCGAGATCGAGGATCAGCGCGCGCAGCCGCTCGATCCCGTAATGGCTGTTCCGTTTCCCGCCGCCGCGCCCTGCGCTGGATTTGCGCTGGATCGCGCCGGTCCAGATATGGATATTGTCGGCCACCAACGCCGCGATATTGGTCACGCGGCTTTCCCAAGGGCATCGGCCAGGATTCCCTTCAACTGATCGCGGATCGACTGGATGCCCGCCTGCTGCTCGGCATAAGCGGCAAGCAGTTCGTCAGGGTCATGGCTGATCGCCTCCGCCTGATGGGGGTTCTTGCAATCGAGATTATAGCCGCGCGCGGCCACCTCTTCGGCGCTGAGCTTCCATGCCTGTTTGGTCTGCTTGCGGTCGCGGAAGCCGTCGGCTTCATCGCCCCACCATGCCTGTTCGCCCGCGAACTCCTCGTACCGCATCGGCTTTGTCTTGTTGTAGCTGGTCACCCCGTCCGGATAGGGATGCTCGTAGAACCAGACATTCTTCGTCGGCGTGCCCTTGGTGAAGAACAGGATGTTGGTCTTGATGCCGGTATAGGGCGCGAACACGCCATTGGGCAGGCGGACGATGGTGTGCAGGTTGCACTCCTCGATCAGGCTTTGTTTCAGCGTGGATTTCACCCCTTCGCCGAACAGGAACCCATCGGGCAGCACCACCGCCGCGCGGCCATTGGTTTTGAGCAGGCGGATGATCAGCGCCATGAACAGGTCGGCCGTCTCGCGCGTGCGCAGGTGGCTGGGGAAGTTATTCTCGATCCCGTCTTCCTCCATCCCGCCAAAGGGCGGGTTGGTGGCGATCATCATCACGCGGTCCTTATCGGTGTAATCCCGATAGGCCTTGGCGAGGGTATTGCCGTGGCGGATGCCGCTGGGCGTATCGATGCCGTGCAGGATCATGTTGGTGACGCACAGCATGTGCGGCAGCGATTTCTTCTCCACGCCTCGGATCGATCCCCGCAGCGTTTCTTCATCCGCCGTCGAAGCGACGCTCTTGCGCTTATGCTCGATCGCGCAGGTCAGGAAGCCGCCGGTGCCGCAGGCCGGATCGAACACGGTTTCGTTCAATTGCGGGTTCAGCCGGTCGATGATGAACTGCGTGACGGCGCGGGGGGTGTAAAACTCCCCCGCATTGCCCGCGCTCTGCAGGTCCTTCAGCACCTGTTCGTAGATCGCGCCGAAGGTGTGACGGTCCTCGCTGTTGTTGAAATCGATCTCGTTGATCTTGTTGATCACCTGCCGCAGCAAGGTGCCCGATTTCATGTAGTTGTAGGTATCCTCGAACACGTCGCGGATCACAGCCGCGCGCTTGGCCACGTCACCTTGTGCGGGCAGATCACCCTTCAGCTTTGGAAAGAGCTGCATGTTGACGAAGTCGAGCAGCTTCTCGCCGGTGTCGCCTTCCTTGTCCGCCGCCCAGCTGCGCCAGCGCAGATGTTCTGGCAGCGGAGACACAAATTCGTCGTCGATCAGCTCAAGCTCCGCCTCACGGTCGTCGAGGATCTTGAGGAAGAAGAGCCAGACCAGCTGGCTGATCCGCTGGGCATCGCCATCCACGCCGACATCCTTGCGCATGATGTCCTGGATGGATTTGATGACGCCGGATACATTGCTCATTCGTTCGCTGCCTGTTCGTAGATCTGGTCTTCGAGTTCCCGAAGCGCGGCTTCATAGGCATCCTTGCCGCCAAAGGCACCCTTGATGATCTCCATCGGGGTGCCGAACTGGGTGAACGGCTGGAGGCGCAGGACCTTGGTGTCCTCGATCGTTTCCACACCGTCATCCGCATATTTATCGAGCAGCGCCTCCAGCACGGCGCGCGCCTTGTCGCCAAATTTGGCAAAGTAATTGCGCTTCTTGACTTTCTCCGCCCGCTCGCGCCGAGTCAGGGGCGGCGCACCGAAGGCGATGTGGACGAGCAGATCGAAATCGCCAAAGTCTTTGCCGACGGTTTCGGCCAGATTTTCCAGGATGACGCCGCGCTGTTCCAGCTCGTCGATGATCGCCTGTTTGCGCTCGCTGGCGTTCCAGTGCCACACGAATTCATCGAGCGACCGATACTCCGATGCGATCTGTTTGCGGGCGTAGTCACGATAGGATTCGGTCACCAGCTTGCCATCGCTGCCAACATATTCGATCCGTTCGTTCATCACGCGAGCGGTCACACCGCTCACGACGAATTTGCGGGTGCCGCCGCCGGTGTCGTCGTCATCATCGTCATCTGGCGTATCGCCATCATCTGGATCGTCTTCGGGATCCGGTGGGACGGGATCATCGTCGTCGTCGGGGGCGTAGATGACGATCGGCGGGCCATCGAAATCATCGTCTCGGAACAGCTCCGTGGCGCGTTTGAAATCCATGATCGTGAAGAAGAACTTGTTGTTGTCCTCATCGATGCGGGTGCCCCGCCCGATGATCTGTTTGAACATGGTCATCGAATTGATCGTGCGGTCGATCACGATCAGCTTGCAGGTCTTGGCATCCACACCGGTGGTCAGCAGCTGGGACGTGGTGGCGATGACCGGGTAAGGCTCCTCCGGGTCGATGAATTTGTCCAGCTCGGCCTTGCCCTCCGTGCTGTCACCCGTGATGCGCATGACATATTTGCTGTTGTCTTTCGCCAGCTTGCCCGCCGCGTTGACGATGGCCTTTCGCATCCGTTCGGCGTGATCGATGTCCTCGCAGAAGATGATGGTTTTCGACATCGGGTCGGTCGCGCGCAGAAACTTCATCACGCGCTCGGCAACCAGTTTGGTCCTCTCGTTGAGCACCAACGTGCGGTCCATGTCCCTCTGATTGTATTCGCGATCCTCGATCAGCCCGCCAAGATCATCGACCATCCCGGGGGGCGGGGTCCAGCCTTCCACGTCCCGGTCGATGTCAATCCGGATCACTTTGTAAGGCGCCAGAAAGCCGTCCTCGATCCCTTGCTTCAGGGTGTACGTGTAGACCGGGTCGCCAAAATAAGTGATGTTGGAGACGTATTCGGTTTCTTTCGGCGTCGCCGTCATGCCGACCTGAACTGCGCTGTCGAAATAATCGAGGATTTCGCGCCAAGCAGAATCCTCTGCCGCGCTCCCCCGATGGCATTCGTCGATAACGATCAGGTCGAAAAAGTCGCGAGACACCGACTTATAGATCTTGTCGGATTCCTCGGTGCCAGTGATTGCTTGATACAGCCCAAGGTGGATCTCGTAGGCGGGGTCGATCGTGCGGTTCTTGATCTTCGTCATCGCCGCGCCGAACGGCTTGAAGTCATTCACCAGCGTCTGATCGACGAGAATGTTGCGGTCGGCTAGAAACAGGATGCGCTTGGCCGTGCCGGCCTTCCACAAGCGCCAGATGATCTGAAACGTCGTGTAGGTCTTTCCGGTGCCCGTGGCCATTACGAGCAGCACGCGGTTCTGGCCCTTGGCGACGGCCTCTACCGTCCGATTAATGGCATCCAGCTGATAATACCGTGGCTCTTTGCCGGAGGGGTCTATGTGATACGGCTGTTGGACAAGGCTCTGCTCTTCCGCCGTGATCCGATGGAATTTGCGGTAGCGATTCCACAGAGTTTGAGGATTGGGGAAGGCCTCCATTCCGTATTCGGTCTCAATGGCCTCTCCGGTGGATGCCGCCCGATTGTGCTCGGCAAATCCGTCCCCATTCGAGCTGAGCGCGCTGGGCACGTCGAGGATCTCGGCATAGCCCAACGCCTGTTGGAGGCCGCTGCTGATCGAATGCTTGTTGTCCTTGGCCTCGACCACCGCCAGCGGCAGACCGGGTTTCAAGGACAGGACATAGTCAGCGAATTTCCGCTTCTTCTTATTGCGGGACGACAAGTTGCCACGAACGACCACCGGGCCGGGGGCGAGGGTTACCTCCCGACGGATTTGCAGCATCTGATCCCATCCGGCCTGCTTGATTGCCGGCGTTATGAACAGGTCGCAGATATCAATCTCGCTGCATTTCTTCTTATCAGCTTTGTCCAACCTCAACCCGCCCCGTGAGTTTGCTTGTATTCAACAAATCCAATAGCTCGCCGCATCGTGATGCTGACCTTACCCAAAGGCAGCTGTGTGTCACCATGCTTTCGGTGAGGCATCAGTATAGGGGAGCAGGTGCGCTGGGCAGGGACGACCGATGCGCCCACGCTAGCGGGCCATTTCTTGCCATCCTCCGCAGACGAGGACCGGTTCGGCTCAGGGGGGCGGCAACGTGCAGTCCCAGCTTTTGCTGAACGACATCCACTCATCCGTCCACAGTGCATGAGCTTCGTCGGTCAGGTCCTTTTCGATTTCCGCCCATCCGGAGGCCAGATGGCGGCGCGCCAGCACACACAGATGGGCGTGCCCTCGTGACCGCCCGACAAGTTCGTCGCTAGGTGCGTGGAGCACCGCGATACTGGTAAGACGACGCTCCCGCGCTAGACGAAACGTAGCGTAGGCGCAGACCCGATCGAATCCGTCATGCAAAGGTATGTCGGGGTCGAACTTCATCGTCAGGACGGCGGCGAGCAGCGGCTGGCGTGGCTTCGTGTTTGCGTCATTCTCCCCCAGCAACTGCGCGATCGAGGTCGGGTCGGCGACCCTTGGAGCGAGGATCAGGCGATGGTCGCGCGCGGTTATTGGCATAGCGTTACCGATCTTCGCTGCTGGCTTGACCGGCGCGAGCTTGGCTCGCACCAGCTCACTTGTGGTTCGGGTTTTGCCCTTCGATCTCGGACGCAACAGCGCGTAGCCAAGGTCTTCGCAGCCATCGGCACGAACGTCGTAGACCATATCCATCACGGCGGTGGGGCTGATCCAGCCGGTCATTTCAATAGCTCCGGATTGCGGCATTGATGATCGCGGTGGCAGCTTCCACGCCGCGCGTGCGATCGGCGTTGCCTTCCCATGGCGCGAAACCCTCGCGAAGCCTGCCAGCATTGAGCGCGAAACTCGGCTCGTCGTCGATCCCTCCATCTGCCTCGGGAACGAGCCACATCGCGCCTCCCTGCGCGCACCACGGCACATGCGGGCCGAACCAAGCTGTGCTGTGGCGTCCCCACAAGGCGATCTTGACGAACGCTTGGCGCGAAACGGAGTTGGCCCCGCCCAAGGCCACCACCAGCGCATCACTCCGTGCCTCGCGGGTCGCGCGGTTGACGGCGAACCGGTCCTCGTTGCGATGGTTGATCGTCGGGACCAACAGCAACTCGGCGGTTGGCACGTAAAGGTAGTGCCAGAACTCCTTGGGCAGCAGAGGTGCGTGGCGGTCGATTGTCCAGCTGGCCTCTTTCGCAATGGCGAGCGTGGCGGCGATCACTTCGGCCTCGGCCAAACGGGCTGCGTGGCTGTTGGTTTTTGCCATGTCGCTCACCGCCGCCCGGGGAATTCAGCATTGAAGCGATCCAGAGCGTCCGCCGGCGAGGTGTCGATGTTCGAACCGGGAGCCGTCATGTCCAGCATCCGCATGGCGCACAGCCCTTCGTCGCTTAGCGACACGTCTGCGATGGTGCGGCCAATGCAGCCAGTGAACTTCTCGTTCTCGAGCCAGTTCACGTAATGCTCGCCGAAGGCGCGATTGCCGCCAAAACCCTTTTCGATGAACGCGGTGAAGTCGCTGCGGTGGATCTCGTTCGCCATCAGCGTCAGCACATTGCGGAGCTGGTGAAGCTGATCGGTCTGCCATTCGCAGTCGCACATTCTCAGCCGGAATTGTGCGAAGAGATCCCGCATGTTGTCATGCGTAGTGCCGTCGGGCGCGACGAAGACGGACGCGTTGCGGCCGACGCGCCGCACATCGAAATGACTGTAACGGCCAAGGTTATCCAGCCCCCAGACTCGGGCAGGTCCATCCGTCCAAGCCCAGCCCTCGATCTGGTGCTGCGTTGCCCATCTCACTGTATGCATCACGAAACTCATCTGCTTTCCTTCATTCGGTTGAACCGAAGGAGGCATTTGAACTGCCTGCTTAATCTCATGGAGGAAGGCGCTGGTGGCTTAGAGGCATCAAGTCGCCTTGGACCTGTCACCAGATAGATCCGAAGCCGCACCGTCTACTGGGATCCCGACCTCCCGCCTGATCCAGCGCGCATTTTCGAGCCGAGGATCACACTCGGCGGTTTGCACTCTGCCGGCTGCCCTCTGGGAACGCATCAGACGAAAACGCCCATGCGAGTGCAAACCACGCTCCATTAAGAGCGCGATCTAAATTCTGCGATTTCAAGGAGATGGATGGTGGACGCACTTGGGCTCGAACCAAGGACCCGCTGATTAAGAGTCAGCTGCTCTACCAACTGAGCTATGCGTCCATTCCGGAGCGGCATCGAAAGGCACCGTTGGATGGGTGCCGCCGCGATTGGAGGGGCGCGGTTAGCATCGGTTTTGCGGTTTGCAAACCCTAAAATCGCAGCGCCCGTTTACCGCGCCTGCCGATGCTTTGGTTTGCGGCGCCATGCCCCTATAGCGCGTGAATGATTCCGGCTCTGTTTCAGATCGATCCACGCGACAGCGTGGCCACCGCGCTGCGCGATCTTGCTGCTGGGGAGACTGCGCTGGGCGTCGTGCTTCTCCAGCCGGTAGCCAAGGGGCACAAGGTTGCGGTGACGGCGATCGAAGCCGGCGCGCCGGTGCTTAAGTTCGGTTTTCCGATCGGCCGCGCGACCCAGGCGATCGCGCCCGGCGAGCATGTCCATGTCCATAATGTGCGCACCGCGCTCGAGGGTTCGGGGACGTATCGCTACGAGCCCATGGCCGAGGCGCGCGAAGGCGGCTCGGGGCCGGGCTTTATGGGATATCGCCGTGCCGATGGCCGCGTGGGGACGCGCAACGAGATCTGGGTGATCCCCACGGTCGGTTGCGTCGGGCGCACGGCGCAGAAGATCGCGGAGCGTGCCGCTAGCCTCTATGCGGGCCGTGTGGACGGCGTGCACGCCTTTGCGCACCCCTTCGGCTGTTCGCAGCTGGGCGACGATCTTGACGGCACTCGCGCGATCCTGACGGCGCTCGCAAACCATCCAAATGCCGGCGGCGTGCTGATCGTGGGGTTGGGCTGCGAATCGAACCAGATGAGCGGTATGCTCGAAGGCGTGACGCATCCCAATGTCCGCACGCTCGGCGCGCAGATGGCGAGCGACGAGATCGAGGAAGGCCTGGCGCTGGTCGGTGAGCTCGTCGAGGCCGCCCAGGCCGAGCGCATGGCGGTGCCGCTTTCGGAACTGGTACTCGGCGTCAAATGCGGTGGATCGGATGGCTTTTCGGGGCTGACCGCCAATCCGCTGGTCGGGCGGATGAGCGATGCCGTGACTGCGGCTGGCGGCAGCGCGATCCTGACTGAAATTCCGGAGATCTTCGGCGCGGAGCAATTACTGATGGCGCGCGCCGACAATCAGGCAGTGTTCGGGGGCATCGTCGAGTTGGTGAACGGCTTCAAACGCTATTTCACCGATCATGGCGAGCCCGTTTCCGAAAACCCCTCTCCCGGCAATATCGCGGGCGGCATCACCACGCTCGAGGAGAAGTCGCTGGGGGCGGTGCAGAAGGCTGGGCACGCGGTAGTGACCGACGTGCTCCGCTATGGCCAGCGCGTCGCCAGGCGGGGCCTGACGCTGCTCGAGGCGCCCGGCAACGACGCGGTGTCCTCGACGGCACTCGCCGCTGCCGGGGCGACGGCAATCCTGTTTACAACCGGCCGCGGCACCCCGCTCGGCTTCCCGGTGCCGACGATCAAGATTGCCTCGAACAGCGATCTGGCGGCGCGCAAGCCCGGCTGGGTCGATTTCGATGCGGGACAGGCGCTAGAGGGGATGGATGCCGCCGCGGACGCGCTGCTCGCGCGCATCGCCGAGATCGCATCGGGCGCCGAGACTGCGGCCGAGCGCAACGGCGAGCGCGAGATCGCGATCTGGAAGCGCGGCGTCACGCTCTGATCATCGAGAGGAGCGCCGAAACGCGACGAAATGCGCCACTGCGCACGTCCGATTGTTGCGGCGCGGCATTGATGCGTTAACCCCTTCAGGCTACACAATGCACCGGGTATTTCCGGGGTGGGAAGATGACCGAATTCTTTATTTTCGTGTACGCGTTGCTTGCGTTTTTCGTGATCCAGGCGATGCGCCAGAACCAGCGCCAGCAGCGGCCTAATCCGCAGATGATGACCTTGGTCGGCTGGGGGCTATTCTCGCTGTCGTCGACGCTGGCAGTATTGCTCGGCGCAGTCGCGCTGGCGCTCGCGATGGGGCTGCACATGCCCCTGCCCGCGGGCTTCGACGCGCCGCTGATCTAAGCGCCGTGCCGCTCTACGAAATCGGCGGCCAAAGGCCATTGATTGCCGGGGACGCCTGGGTCGCGCCCAGTGCCGACCTGATCGGCGATGTGCATCTGGGCGAACTAGTGAGCGTCTGGTTCGGCGCGGTCATCCGCGCGGACAATACGCCGATCATCGTCGGCGCGCGAAGCAATATCCAGGAAGGTGCAATGTGCCATTCCGATCCTGGAACGCCGCTGACGATCGGCGAGGATGTGACCATAGGGCACCACGCGATCCTGCATGGCTGCACGATCGGCAGCCGCACGCTGATCGGCATGGGCGCGACGATCCTCAATCGCGCCGTGATCGGCGAGGATTGCCTGGTCGGCGCCGGCGCGCTGGTGACCGAGGGCAAGGAATTCCCGTCGGGCTATCTGATCGTCGGCAGCCCGGCCCGGGCGGTTCGCCCGCTCGACGATATGCAGAAGGCAGTGCTCAAAGCGAGCGCGGCGCTCTATGCTGCAAAGCAGCGCGAATATGCGACCGATCTGAAGCGCGTCGACTGAGGCCCTGCCGCCAATCTTGCATTTTCCGCCGGATATGAAAGGCTGCTCGCAGGGTAGCCAAAGGGGGATATATGATCGATCGCGTGAAACTCGCCGGCATCGCAGCAATCGGTGCCGCAACGTTCTGGGCCGTCCCCGCGTCCGCTCAGGCGACCCGCACCTGGGTTTCGGGTGTAGGGGACGATGTCAATCCGTGCAGCCGGACGGCGCCCTGCAAGACCTTTGCCGGCGCCATTTCCAAGACCGCGGCGGGCGGCGAGATCAATTGCATTGATCCCGGCGGGTTCGGCGGCGTCACGATCACCAAATCGATCACGATCATCTGCGATCATGTGAACGGCGCCGTGCTGGTCGCCGGGGGCGCCAACGGGATCGTCGTCAATGCCGGCGTTAACGATCGCGTGATGCTCTCGGGTCTCGACATCTTCGGCTCGAACAGCGGCAATATCGGCATACGCGTGATCCAGGGGAAAAGCGTTTTCATCCGCAAATCGACGATCCAGGGTTTCCTCGCCACGGCGAGCAAAGGCATTTCCGCCGAAGGGGCGACCCAGGTCCTGATCGCCGACAGCGTGATTACCAACAACACCGTGGGGATCGCCGGGCCAGTAACCAGCGGCGGCGGCAATCTGCTCGTCTGGAACGGCACCGACGGCAAGTTCGCCGCTATTATCGCCCCGAAATAGAGCGCGCCTTACAAGGTTGCCCGTCGGCCCAAAATCGCGCTGATCCAGATCATCATGCGCAACCGGCGGGAAGTTTGCGCATTGTTCCTCCATGCCTCACTATTATTTTCAACTTCGCACCGAAGACGAAGCCGCTCATATTCCCCAGAGCCGTGAGTTTCCCGATTTGCGCACTGCGCTGGCCGAAGCGCATAGTGCGGCCCGCTCGATGATCCACAAGCAGGTACGCCGCGCGCGAGGCGAATTCCGCGGCACGCTCGACGTTCAGGACGAGCGCCGCGAGCCGGTTGCGCGGATATTGCTCGCCGACGTCGCACGCCAGATTTCCTGACGCTCCGCACATGACAGATCTTCCCCAGCCGGTCGCTGAACCGGCCCCCGTCCCGCGCCCCGATGACCTGCCCTATCTGGGGCGCATAGCGCTCCATGTCGATGCGCGCGACGTCGAGCGCCGCATCTTTCAAGTATATGAGACCATCCCAATCGTCGGGCCAGGAATCCTGACCCTGCTCTTTCCCGAGTGGCTGCCCGGCTATCACTCGCCCCAGGCGCCGATCGAATTGTTCGCAGGTCTCACGATCAAGGCCAACGGTCAGGATGTGCGCTGGAAACGCCACCCGGTGAACGTCCACGCCTTCCATTGCGACGTGCCCGAAGGCGTCGAGGCAATCGAAGTGCAGTTCCAGTTCCTCAATCCGACCGACGACAGCCAGGGCCGCGTCGTCGTGACGCGCGAAATGCTCACCCTGCAATGGAACACGGTCCTACTCTATCCCGCCGGGCATTTCTCGCGCCGGATCGAGTTCGAGCCGAGCCTGACGCTGCCTGAGGGCTGGCAACTTGCCTGTGCGCTCGATCAGGCAGGCATCGACGGCGCAACCACGCGCTTCGCGCCAGTCACGCTCGACGATCTGGTCAACTCCCCGGTGCTAGCCGGGCGCCATTTCCGCCGCATCGCGCTCGATGAGAAGGTCCATCTCAATCTGGCTGCGGACAGCCCCGAGCAGCTCGCGGCGACTCCGGAGCAGATCGCCCCGCACCGTGCGATCGTTGCCGAGGCCGACGCACTATTCGGCACGCGCCATTTCGATCGCTACGAGATATTGTTGGCGCTCAGCGGCGAGATCGGCAGCATCGGCGTCGAGCATCACCGTTCGTGCGAGGCAGCGACCATCGCCAATTATTTCACCGGCTGGGACGAGACCTTCTCGCGCCGCGACACCATCCCGCACGAATTCGTCCATAGCTGGAACGGCAAGCACCGCCGCGGGGCGGACAGCTGGACGCCGAGCTTCGACCGCCCGATCCGCAACAGCCTGATGTGGGTCTATGAAGGGCAGACCCAATATTGGGACCGCGTGCTCTGCGCCCGCTCCGGCTTGTGGACGCCGCAACTGACGATGCAGGCGCTGGCGCTCACTGCTGCGACACACGAAGCGCGCGCAGGCAGCCGTTGGCGCCCGATGAGCGACACCACCCGCGATCCGATCATTGCCTCGCGCAGCCCTCTGCCCTGGGCGAGCTGGCAGCGCAGCGAAGATTATTATTCGGAAGGCGCCTTAGTCTGGCTCGATGTCGACACCCGTATCCGCGAACTGACCGGCGAGGCCCGCTCGCTCGACGATTTCGCGCGGCGCTTTTTCGGCGATGGCGAGGAAGGCAGCTGGGTCACGCGCACCTATGAATTTGATGATGTCATCGCCTGCCTGAACGGGCTTGCGCCTTTCGATTGGCGGAGCTTCTTCACCGCCAAGCTCGAAGGCAAGCACGAAGGCGCGCCGCTGGCAGGCGTGGAGCGCGGCGGATATCGCCTGGTCTATCGCAGCGAACCGAGCGCCTATCTCGCCAATAGCGAGAAGATCGAAGGCAATTGCAATTTGCTGTTCTCGCTGGGCGTGACCGTCGGCGACAACGGCAAGGTTGAGGAAGTGCTGTGGGAGAGCCCGGCCTATCGCGCGAGGCTGACTTCTGGCTCCGAACTACTCAAGGTGAATGGCGGGGAATTCTCGACCAATGCCCTGCGCGACGCCGTAGCCAGCGGGAAACCGGTCTCGCTGGCGATCCGGAGCGGCAAGCATGAGTGGCACGCGGAGGTCGAAAATCCGGGGCATCGCTATCCGGATTTCGAGCCGCTCGATGCGGGGCCGCGCCGCCTCGACGAGATCTTGCGACCCCGGCGTTAGCTCTTCGTCATCCCAGCGAAAGCGGGACCAGAGCCAAGCAGGGCATCGCTCCGTAACTCTGGGTCTCTGCTTTCGCGGGGACGACAATGGGGGCTGCGACTCGGCTGCATCGAAGCTGGCCGGTTAACCGCCAGGCCACCCCCCGCCCTGCCGTAGCGTCCGGGGCGTCAGCCTAGACAGCCCTCCTCGTTACGCTATCAATCCGGCATGGCTCTTCCTCCGCTCTTCGATCGCCTCGCGCTGCCGGTCATCGGTTCGCCGCTTTTCATTATCTCGGTGCCCGATCTCGTGATCGCCGAGTGCAAGGCGGGAATCGTCGGCTCGTTTCCGGCCTTGAATGCCCGGCCCCAGGCCCAGCTCGACGAATGGCTCCACCGGATCACGGAAGAGCTCGCCGCCTGGGATCGCGATCATCCTGAGAGCCCTTCGGCGCCTTATGCGGTCAACCAGATCGTTCACCGCTCGAACGACCGCCTGGAGGCCGACCTCCACACCTGCGCCAAGTGGAATGTGCCGATCGTCATCACCTCGCTCGGCGCGCGGCCGGAACTTAACGATGCCGTGCATAGCTGGGGCGGCATCACCCTCCACGACGTCATCGACGATCGTTTTGCGCACAAGGCAGTCGAAAAGGGCGCCGACGGGCTGATCCTCGTCGCGACTGGCGCAGGCGGCCATGCTGGGCGGCTAAACCCCTTCCCCTTCGTCCAGGAAGTCCGCGAATGGTTCGACGGGCCGGTGATCCTGTCAGGCGCCATCGCCACCGGCCGCGCGGTACTCGCAGCGCAGGTGCTCGGCGCGGATCTCGCTTATATCGGCTCGCCCTTCATTGCCACCGACGAGGCGAATGCGGTCCCGGCCTATAAGCAGGGCATTGTCGAGGGCCGGGCGGCGGACATCGTCTATTCTAGCCTTTTCACCGGGGTGCATGGCAATTACCTGCGCAGCTCGGTGATCGCCGCCGGGCTCGATCCCGAAAACCTTCCCGAAAGCGATCCCAGCGCGATGAATTTCGGCGGCGCCAAGGCGTGGAAGGAAATCTGGGGCTCGGGCCAAGGCATCGGCGCCGTGACCGCGGTCGAGCCCGCGGGGGTCAAGATCGAGCGGTTGAAGGCGGAATACGCTGCAGCGAAAGCCGGGATTTGCTGAACTGAGCCCTTTCGTCCATCCCCGCGAAAGCGGGGACCCAAGCCAAGAAGCGGTCACTGAGTTGTCTTGGCTCCCCGCTTCCGCGGGGATTTGCTGGCTCAAACGAAGAGGCGCCGAACCAGCCCAGGCCGACGGCTGCAAACTGAAAGCGAAGAGGGCCGCTCAGCTCCCCCCAAAGCGAGCAGGCCCTCCCCTGCCCTCCCGGCTAGCGGGAGGGAAGTTCAGAACGCGGCGGCGAGCCGGTCCATCATGCTGCGAGCCGGGCTGTGTACGATCACCGGGACGTCGAGCGAATCGTCGAGCCGCGCCACGCGGCGATAGAGTTCGATGCTGGTCAGGATGATCGCGACGGCCTGTGCCGGCATGGCGCGCAGCAATTGCTCTTCGGTCTCGGGCGCATCGCCCAGCCGGCGCGAAGGCGCGCGGGCCTCGCCTGCCGAAAGCTCGCCGGCATCCACTGCGCGCTGCGTAAGCAGCCAGGCGATGATGTGCATCAGCCGGGTCGTCACCTTGAGCGATTCGCATGAGAAGGCGACGCGATTGAGCGCCTCCAGCGTCTCGCGCTCGTGGCGCCCCAGTTCATCGAAATAGCCGCGCGCTTCATCCGCCAGCAGCATCGCCTCGACATAAAGCGAGTCGATCAGCTTGCGGTGGATCCGCGATGTTTCCTCCTGCCCCATATTCGGGAAGCTGCCACAGGGGACATGGTAACAAAATGCTTAATTTCACACGGTCCGCGTCCCGTTGCGGGAAGCCAACCGGTTAACCGCCGGGGACCCTCAGGCGATGATATCGGGGATCAACTGATCTTCTAGCGACTGGATCTCGTCGCGCAGGAGTAGCTTGCGCTTCTTCAAGCGGGCGAGCTGGAGCTGATCCGCCGAGCCGGTTTCCCGCAATGCGTCGATCGCCATATCCAAATCGCGGTGCTCGGAGCGCAGCAACAACACTCTGTTCCGGATCTCGCTATCGTCCATTCCGCCCCGCAGCTCCCTGATTCAACGGACCATCGCGCCTTTTCCGCACCTTGTCGATTGCGCACACAAAGGTGAGAGACAAGGGGCCAAATCGGTGTTTTACTCTTCGTCCCAGTCAACGAAGGAGACTGCCATGCAGAACAGCCATCTCTCGGCACTATCGGCAAAGCACAATGTGCTCGACCAGCGAATCTCCGCGGAAACGCAGAGGCCCATGCCCGATCAGATGATTCTCGCTGACCTCAAGAAGCAGAAGCTTCGTATCAAGGAAGAGATGCGCCGCTAGCCAAGCGGCCGCTCCGAAAGAGGGGGTGTGGCGCGCGCCGCACCCCGCACGGGGCCAAGCCCCGCAGCGCCCGATCAGCGGCGCGAAATTATCGGCTTCACGAATCCCGGCGTATGCGTGCCCTTGCCCACAGGCTTGCGCGCGAGCAGCGGATCGATCTCGCTATCGAACGCCACGCCGACGCGGCCGTCAGTCGCCCAGGCGATGCGGCCGGAAATCCAGCCGATCCCGCGAACCTCGAGCTGCACGATGGTGCCGCGCTCGATCGGTGCCGGATATTCAGCCATCATGCCGCCGGATGACAGATTGCGCACGCGCACCTGCTGATCCGGCCGT
The DNA here is from genome assembly GCF_979258125.1 of Sphingomonas sp. AC522. Classification (NCBI taxonomy): domain Bacteria; kingdom Pseudomonadati; phylum Pseudomonadota; class Alphaproteobacteria; order Sphingomonadales; family Sphingomonadaceae; genus Sphingomonas; species Sphingomonas sp. AC522. The sequence continues at coordinate 2,087,277 of NZ_OZ409836.1, read as the reverse complement.
CCTTCGATTCGGAAATTGGCGCTCAGCATCAGGCTGTCGCGCGCGCCGGCACGCTGGCCGGTAAAGTCCTCGGCCGAAAGCGCCATCAGGGGGTCATAGGAAAACTGTTCCATCGGGCTCAGCTCAACGCGTAATTTCGGTTACGCGCGAATAGAGCAGCAATCCCTGTCGAAACCGTTAATTCGGACGCGCCGCCGGCGAAATCAGCAGGCGGCGCGCGCCCGATTTCCTATTCCTCGCGGCTGATCTTCTCGTTGCGCTCGTGGCGTTCCTGCGCCTCGACCGTCATCGTCGCGATCGGCCGCGCCTCAAGCCGTCCGAGCGAGATCGGCTCGCCGGTGACTTCGCAATAGCCATATTCGCCTTCGTCGATGCGGCGCAGCGCGGCGTCGATCTTGGCGATCAGCTTGCGCTGACGATCGCGGGTGCGCAATTCGATCGACCAATCGGTTTCGCTCGATGCGCGGTCGGTGAGATCGGCTTCGCGCAGCGAATCGGCCTGGAGCTGATTGAGGGTGCCGGCCGACTCGCGATAGATTGCGTCCTTCCAGGCCAGCAACTTCTCGCGGAAATATTCGAGTTGGCGCGGCCCCATGAAAGGCTCGTCGCTATGCGGGCGATATCCCTCGCCGCCGTCATTCGCAGGCGGCGGGAATTGTTTACCCGGTTCGCCGTAGCTTTCGAAAACTGTAGCCATCCCCATACTCTCCACACCAGTCGCCCGGTGGCGAAGCCGCCGACGACTGCCCTTTGCCCGGGTGCCCTATACTTTCGCATGAGGCCGTTAACAAGCGCGCTATTGTATCAATCTTACGCCTATACTCCTTTAGATAGGGGGAAATTACGCGGGGCTGAACCGGCCGCTGGAGCGGCGGCGCGTTAACCGGGCTCGTTTACAAGTCGTTAACAACTAAAGCCTGCGCCTGTACCGTAACAGTACATTAACCATCGCCCGACCAACCTGACTTCGAAAAAACCGACAAGAAGACGGTAAACAACCGTTAGCTCGCTTGCACTTAACAGTTTGTTTTGCACTTTTGAGGCATTGACGGCGTGGATAGCTGCTGACGATCCCGTGGGGAGCGGCCACGCCAGCAACGTAAAAGAGTGGGACAACAATGTCGGTTCGCATGGCTCTAGCCAAACTCTGCGCCTGCGCCTGCGGCGGGGCGATGATCGGCGGCGGCGGCGTTTACGTCACCGAGCGCGTGTCCAAACCTCGCGTCGTCAAGCAGCAGACCGTCGTCAAGAAGCGCGTCGTCCGCCGCGTCGTGCGCCGGCCGGCACAGCGAGTCGTTCGCCGCACGGTGACGACCACGACCAGCCAGGGCGCGGCCCAGGTCATCATGACGCCGCAGGGCGCACCGATCCCGCTGCCCCCGCCCCTTTCGAGCAACCAGTTCCCGGTCGTCTCGTCGAGCGCGAGCGGATCGAGCAGCTCCTCGGGCGTGATCGGCGGATCGAGCGGCGGCGGGTTCATGGGCGGCTTCTTCGCGGGCGGCTTCTTCGGCAGCTCGGGCAGCGGAAGCGGCAGTGGTAGCGGCAGCGGCTCGTCCAGCAGCGGCATCAATATCGAAATCTCGTCGACCAGCACGTCGAGCGGTCAGGTATCGACTTCCAGCGGAACGGTCTCGACCAGCACCGGCGGCGTCTCGACTTCGTCGGGCGTGTCGACTTCGAGCGGCGTTTCCTCGTCCACGTCGAGCGGCAGCGTCAGCAGCACGTCATCGACGGGCGGCAGCAGCGGCGACGTTTCGTCGTCGACCGGCGGCTCTTCGTCCTCGACTTCGAGCGGCGGCAGCAGCGGCGATGTTTCAACCTCGACCTCGACGGGCGGCTCGTCCACCTCGACGGGTGGTTCCTCCACCAGTACCTCGACCGGCGGCTCATCGACCTCCACGTCGAGCGGCATCTCGTCTTCGACCTCGTCGTCCAATTCGAGCTCGACCAGCGGCTCCAGCTCCACTTCGTCCTCGAACTCATCGAGCACGTCGTCGAGCAGCTACGGCAGCAGCAGCAAGGGTTCGTCGAGCCATGGTTCGAGCGGCTGGAGCAACAGCAGCGGCTGGAGCTCGAACGGGCACGGCTCGAGCAGCCATGGCGGATCGGGCTGCGGCCGCGGTTGCGGCGGTGGCAATGGCGGTTCGGGCGGCCCCGCGCCGGTTCCCGCTCCGCCGATGATCCTCCTCTTCGGCGGCGCGGCCGCGGCCTTGGTCGCACGCAAGCGCTTCGCCAAGAAAAAGGCGTCGGAAATTACGGACGCCTGATTCAGTCCCTGGCTCGGGCGGTTACTCCGCCCGGGCCAGCGCCTCTTCGATCTGCGGCACGGTGTGCCCCGTCAGATCCTTGTCGATCTCGCCTGCGAGCCTGCTCTCGACTTCCTTGTGATAGTGCTTGCGCAGCTCGCCCAGCGTCTTGGGCGGCGCGATGATGATCAGCGATTCGAAATCGTTGGCGAGCGCGCGCTTCTTGAGAAGCTCGGCCGTCTCTGCGGCAAACTTGTCCTCCTCTAGCTGGTGATAGTCCGCTTCGCCCATCGTTCCGCCCGATTGCGCGAACTGGGCACCGCCGCCCATCGCATGCATCGATCCGTTCTGCGCGACCGGCGGCGCGCCGGGGCCGGACTGAGTCGAGGACGACTGGCCGGCGAGATCGGTCTTCTGATCCGAGTCCTTCGGATTGGGATGGACCAGCTTCTTCTCGACCTGAAGGTTCGGATATTCCGCATCCCCTTCGTTCCTCAGGAACAGCATCTTGCGCCCGTCGGCGACCACCACAAAGGCGTTGTGCGGAACCTGCATTGCGAATCTCCTCGTTTCGGTTGTGGACCGTCAACGCCGGGCGTGCGGCAGGGTTGCGCGGTTCACCGCCTCCAGCCATACGCCCGCCATGCACGACATCCGCTTCATCCGCGAAAACCCTGCAGCATTCGACGCCGGCCTGGCGAAGCGTGGGCTGGAGCCGCGATCGGCGGAGCTGCTCGCGCTGGACGAGCGCCGCCGCGCGCTGATGACCGAGGCGCAGACCGTGCAGGCACGCCGCAACGAGGCCTCGAAGGCGATCGGCGCCGCCAAGGCACGCCGCGACGACCCGACCGATCTGATGGCCGAAGTCGCCGAGCTCAAGGAACGCATGCCGGCGATCGACGCCGAGGAGAAGGCACTCGGCGCAGAACTGAATACGGCGCTGGCGGCGATCCCCAATCTCCCGCTCGGCGACGTTCCGAAGGGCGCCGACGAGGAGGACAATGCGCTGGTCCATGAGCGCGGCACGCCGCCCACCTTCGGCTTCGATGCGAAGGAGCATGACGCGATCGGGCCGGCGCTTGGCCTGGACTTCGAAACCGGCGCGGTGCTCGCAGGGTCGCGCTTCACTTTCCTTCGCGGCAGCGCCGCCCGGCTGCACCGCGCACTGGGCCAGTTCATGCTCGATACGCTCACGCGCGAACATGGCTTCGAGGAAGCCGTCGTCCCGCTGATGGTGCGCGACGAAGTGATGTTCGGCACCGGTCAGCTGCCGAAGTTCGCGGAAGACAGCTTCCAGACTACCGACGGCCGCTGGCTGATCCCGACGTCCGAAGTCAGCCTCACCAACAGCGTGCGCGAGAAAATCCTCTCCGAGGCGGAGCTTCCGCTGCGCTTCACGGCGCTGACGCCCTGCTTCCGCTCCGAAGCCGGCTCGGCCGGGCGCGACACGCGCGGCTATATCCGCCAGCACCAGTTTGAAAAGGTCGAGATGGTCTCGATTACGACGCCGGATACGTCCGAAGCCGAACATGAGCGGATGACCGCCTGCGCCGAAGGCATACTGACCAAGCTCGGCCTCGCTTTCCGCCGGATGAAGCTGTGCACCGGCGATATGGGTTTCTCGGCGGCTCGCACCTACGATCTCGAAGTGTGGCTGCCGGGCCAGGCGCGTTTCCGCGAAATCTCGAGCGTCTCGACCTGCACCGATTTCCAGGCCCGCCGCATGAATGCACGCTACCGCCCCGAAGGTGAAAAGGGCACGCGCTTCGTCCATACGCTGAACGGCTCGGGCCTCGCGGTCGGCCGCACGCTCGTCGCGGTGATCGAAAACTATCAGCAGGAAAACGGCTCGGTCGCGGTGCCGGAAGCGCTCAAGCCTTATCTCGGCGGGCTCGACCGATTTGAGTCATAGCCCGCTGGCGCCGCGCGGAAAGCGCGATATGGTTAGCGCATGGAAGGGGAAGCCTTGAAGCGCATGGGGGCCGCAGCACTCGGCGGGCTGGCGCTTGGCGGCTGCATTCCCCAGCCCTCCGGTGGCTATCGCGAACCACGCTACGATGCGCCTGCACCGCAACAGGAGCGCTATGAGCGCCGTTCGGTCGATCAGAACGTTTCTGCCCTGCCCGCGCCGCGCCCTGCCTGGGAAGCACGCCCGGTAACCCCCGACGCCCGCCAGATCCAAGCGAGCATTTATCTGGTCCGCTCAGGCGACTCGCTTCGCGCTATCTCGGTAAAGACCGGCGCGGGTTCGGAGGCGATCGCCCGCGCGAACAATCTGGCCCAGCCCTACACGATCTTTCCCGGCCAGCGCCTGACGATCCCCGGGGGGCGGTATCATGCCGTTCGCGAAGGCGAGACCGGCATCGCCATCGCCCGCGCTTATGGCGTCGATTGGTCGCGCGTGATCTCCGCCAATTATCTCGAAGAGCCTTATGTGCTGCGCACCGGCCAGCGGCTGCTGATCCCGACCACCGGCCCCGAGACCATTGAGGAGCGCGCGGCACGCTTCCACCTCGATATCGACGATATCCTGACCGGCAGCAGCCCCGCCACACGCGAAGGCGAAAAGCCGGCCCGTCCCATTGCCTCGTCCGCGCGCGTGCTGCCCGCGACCAAGCCGATCGCGGTCCCTGCCCGCCTCAGCGGCCAGTTCCGCTGGCCGGTCTCCGGCAATGTCGTCAAACGCTTCGGCCCCGGCGCATCGGGCGAGCGCAATGACGGCGTGAAGATCGCGGTGCCGCTCAACACGCCGGTTCTGGCGTCGGCCGACGGCGTCGTCGCCTATGTCGGCAGCGATATCCCGGCATTGGGCGGCCTTGTCATCCTCAGCCATGGCAGCAGCTTCACCACGGTCTATGGCCATGCCGGGCAGTTACTGGTGCAGCGCGGCCAATCGGTGAAGCGCGGCCAGACCATCGCGCTTTCCGGCAATTCCGGCTTTGCCGATCGCCCAATGCTGCATTTCGAGATGCGTCAGGGCCGCAACGCCGTCGATCCCGTCCCGCGCCTGCCCCCGCGCTGATGGCAAAACTTCCCCCGGCCACTCTCAAGCGCAAATCGAGCCTGCCTGTCTGGGCCGAGATCGGCTGGCGCGTGCTTGCCGTACTGGCGCTGCTCGCGCTCGCGGTCGGCGTCCACTGGATCGAGCGCGACGGACTGAAGGACACGGCCGACGGCAGCGTCTCATTCCTCGACATCCTCTATTTCACGTCGATCTCGGTGACCACCACCGGCTATGGCGATATCGTGCCGGTGAGCACCGCCGCGCGCATGTTCGATGCGTTCGTGGTTACGCCGATCCGCATCTTCGTGGTGCTGCTGTTCCTCGGCACCGCGTATAATTTCGTCCTCAAGCGAACCTGGGATAAATGGCGCATGGCAGCGATCCAGCGAAACCTGAACGGCCACATCGTTGTCGCGGGCTATGGCAATACCGGCTCAGAAACCGTCGATGAACTGATCGCGCGCGGCACCAGCCCCGGCAATATCGTCGTGATCGACGCCGATGAGGACAATCTCGCCCGCGCGCGCAATTGCGGCTGCATCGTTCTGCATGCCGATGCCACGCGCGATCAGGTGCTCAAGGACGTCAAGATCGAGCGCGCCGAATCGATGATCGTCACCGCAGGGCGCGACGACACATCGATTCTGATCACCCTCACCGCGCGGCATCTGGCGCCCGCGCTGCCGATCAGCGTTACCGTCCGCAACGAGGATAACGAAGTTCCCGCGCGCGCTGCCGGCGCCACCACCGTGGTCAATCCGGTGAGCTTTTCGGGGCTGCTCTTGGCGAGCTCGTGCAAGGGGCCGCATCTTTCCGAATATTTGATGGACCTCGCTTCCTACCACGGCCAGGTCGAGCTCGCCGAGCGCTCGGTTTCGCCGGAGGAGATCGGCAAGCCGCTCTCGGCGATCCAGACCGGGCTGGGTGTGCGCATCTACCGCGACGGCAAGCCCCACGGGCACAAGGAGCCCGAGGCCGCCGCGCTCAAGGCCGGGGACCTGATCGTAGAGATCGTCACTGCCTGATGCTCGAACGCGTCATACCGATCGCGCTTCTGATCGCCTCGAATGTCTTCATGACTTTCGCTTGGTACGGCCATCTCAAATACAAGACGGCGCCGCTGTTGCTGGTGATCCTGGTAAGCTGGCTGATCGCGCTTCCCGAATATATGCTCGCCGTGCCCGCCAATCGTTGGGGCAGCGGCGTTTATTCCGCGGCGCAATTGAAGGCGATCCAGGAAGTCGTGACGCTCACGGTCTTCGCGGGGTTCTCGATCCTGTATCTCGGCCAGAAGATTACGGTGAACCATCTGATCGGGTTCGCGCTGATCGCGGCGGGCGCTTGGTTCGTGTTCCGGGCTCCGGTGATCGCCTGACCTAGCTTTTTCGCCAAAAAAGCCTATGTGCGCCCCCAATCATGGCAACCAAACTTCCTGAAGCCCCTCGCGTGGGCATGGTCTCGCTCGGCTGTCCGAAGAACCTTGTCGACTCCGAGCGGATCCTGACCAAGCTGCGCAGCGACGGCTATGCGATGTCCCCCGATTATGCGGGCGCGGATGTTGTGCTGGTAAACACCTGCGGCTTTCTCGATTCCGCCAAGGAAGAATCGCTCGAAGCGATCGGCGAGGCGATTGCGGAGAATGGCCGCGTCATCGTCACCGGCTGCTTCGGCAAGGAAGCCGAAGTGATCCGCGCGCGCTTTCCCAACGTCCTCGCCATCACCGGCGCGCACCAATATGAGGAAGTCGTCGGCGCAGTCCACGAAGCGGCGCCGATGCCCGCCAACGCTTTCCTGAACCTCGTGCCGGAAAGCGGCCTCAAGCTCACCCCGCGGCATTACAGCTATCTCAAGATCTCCGAGGGCTGCAACCATCGCTGCGCCTTCTGCATCATCCCCTCGATCCGCGGCGACCTTGTCAGCCGCCGCCCCGACGCGATCCTGCGCGAGGCCGAGAAGCTGGTAGAAGCCGGCACCAAGGAGCTTCTGGTGATCAGCCAGGATACTTCGGCGTACGGCGTCGATATCCGCAAGGAACCCCGCATGTGGAAGGGGCAGGAAGTCATTCCCCACATGACCGATCTCGCCCGGGAGCTCGGCAAGATCGCGCCCTGGGTGCGGCTGCACTATGTCTATCCTTATCCGCACGTCGACCAGGTCATCCCGCTGATGGCCGAGGGTCTGGTGCTGCCATACCTCGATATCCCCTTCCAGCACGCCAGCCCCAAGGTGCTGCGGATGATGAAGCGCCCGGCGAATGAGGCAAAGGTGCTCGAGCGGCTCAAGAACTGGCGCGCGATCTGCCCGGACATCACCATCCGCAGCTCGTTCGTGGTCGGTTTCCCTGGCGAAACCGAGGAGGATTTCCAATATCTGCTCGACTGGCTCGACGAAGCCCAGCTCGACCGCGTCGGCGCGTTCCGGTTCGAGCCCGTCGAGGGCGCGCAGGCCAATGCATTCGAAGGCCAGGTGCCGGAAGAGCTCAAGGAAGAGCGCTACGCCCGCGTCATGGAGAAGACCGCTACGATCTCGGCGGCCAAGCTCCAAGCCAAGATCGGCCGCACGCTCGAGGTGATCATCGACGCTGTCGAGGGCGAGGGCGCCACCGGCCGCTCACAGGCCGATGCCCCCGAGATCGACGGCGAAGTCCATCTCCGCGATGCCGCGCATCTCAAGCAGGGCGATATCCTGAACGTCGAGATCGAAGATGCCGACGAACACGACCTTTACGGTGTGCCGCTGAGCTGAGCTCCCGCCTCGGTCGGTTCGCCGTCAACCGGCACCCAGGGCCGCCGGCGCACCGCTCCGGGCCGGTCGTCAGCGTCGAACTGCACCATCCACAGCGAATATTCGTCGGTCTCATATTCGTGGATCGTCAGCCACAGGGCGCCGGCTTCGGTCACTCGGATTTCGACCAGAGACCAATCCGCAAGCGGGGGCCCTGCCTTCCAGCCCAGCGCTGCCTGCCTGGCCTCGCACACCGCATCGACTGCAACGGGTAACAGAATGGCCGGATCCGCTTGCGCCAGCCGCGCGGCCGCCTCCGCGGGCGGCTCGTCGCCCCACCCGTCCCCGCCGGTCACCGCGAGATCGTAAAAATCGCCGGGCAATTCGCCCCGCGCGATCCAGCTTCCGTTCTGCCAACGCCAATCCATGAGGCTTTATAGCGCACAGGCCGTGTGTTTGCAGCGGTATGGCGCTGAGCTATGGGGCAAGTGACTTGCACGCGTGTGCGGCATAGGGTCGCGCGATGCTTCGCAGCGCCCTGCTCGCCGTCACGGCCTGGCTCTCGCTCTCGGGCTCCAGCGAACCCACTGCCACAATCACTCCGGTCGATCCGCTTACCGTGCAGGACGACGATTTTGCCCGCCATCGCGATCCGGCCGAGTGGAAAGGCCTGAAGGCCAGCCGCATCGAGTTTCGCGACGAACGCGCGCAGTGGCGGCTCTGGCGCATCGAAAGCGCGCGCAAGGGGCCGCTCTGGTTCGTGCCCCATGACAATGAGAATGGCGGCTTCGAAGCCGCGTTCGCAGCGATCCGCAAATATGGAGGGACGATCGTCGCGGTCGATTCGGGCGTGCAGCCCGGATCGGACGGCGTGCGGATGAACCGTGCTGTCGATTATGGCCGCCCGATCGATCCCAATCGCAATTTCGATGACGCCTTGCCCTTCTACGCACGCACGGTGCTCGCCGGAAGCGGCACGCCGATCATCGCGCTCCACACCAATTCGCCGGGCTTCAATTCAGGCGAATCTACTTGCAACCAATCCGATCCGGCCGGCCGCGGGGTGATTTCGATCCGGTTTTGCGACGATATGCTGACCCCCAGCCCGTCCCAAGCGAAGACCTGGCCATGGGACGATGACGACAGCGTCGCCTTCACTACCTATCGCACCGGCCAGCCCCCGAGCACCGCATATTGCCGCGACCAGCTCGTGGCGCTCGATTTCAACGTGGTGCAGGAACGCGTCGTGACCAGCGACGGCTCGCTATCCAATTATGCGGTGCTCCGGCGGATCGACTATCTCAACTTCGAGACGCTGGACCGCGGGCTTTCCCCCGAAGGGTTGGCGGAAATGCGCGACCGGCTGATGTACATGATCGATCATGCGCTGAAGGCATGCGCGCCGAAAATCCGCGCCGCGGGCTAGCCCTTGGCGCCCTGCATCCCTAGATCACGCCCATGCCCGATCCCGCCACGCCGATTCAGCCCGACAAGGGCCAGACCGCCCGCTCCATTCACATCATCGATGCCAAGGGCTTCGATACTTGGCTCGCGGCCCAGCCGCCGCGTCATCGCACGGCGGCCCAGGCGCAGAAGCTGGCGCCCAAAGCCTATTCCAGCGCGATCCTTCCCGGTGACGGGCCCGAGGACTGGTCGGTGGTCACCGTAGTCGCCAATGCCGAGAAGCTCGGCCCGTGGTGCCTGGCCAAGCTCGCCGAGACCCTGCCCGAAGGCATTTACCGCGCCGAAGGGCAGGACCCCGGCAAGGCTGGCTATGGCTGGCTCGCCGCGCAATACAGGTTCGACCGCTACAAGAAAAAGCCGGCAAAGCCTGCCGGCGACCGGATTCTGCTGAGCAGCGATCCTGTGAAGATGGAAGAGGCGGTCCGCATGGCGGCGGTTGCGTACAAGCTGCGCGATCGGATCAATACTGGCGCCAACGATATGGGTCCCGCCGATCTCGAAGCCGGCGCCGCCGAGCTTGCAAAGGCCTATGGCGCGACGCTGACCGTGGCCAAAGGCGCCGAGGTCGAGAAGGGCTATGGCATGCTCTGGGCGGTCGGCAAGGCTGCCGGCAAGGGCCGCGAGCCGCGCCTCATCGAGATCGAATGGGGCAATCCCGAGCATCCGCGCATCGCGATCATCGGCAAGGGCGTGTGCTTCGATACCGGCGGCCTCGACATCAAGCCCGCCGCCGGCATGCGGCTGATGAAGAAGGACATGGGCGGCGCAGCGCACGCGCTGGCGCTGGCCGAGCTCATCATGCAGAACCGCCTGCCCGTCCGCCTGCATATGCTCGTCCCCGCCGTCGAGAATTCGATCAACGGCGAGGCGACGCGGCCCGGCGACGTGATGATCTCGCGCAAGGGGATCACGGTCGAGAACAGCAACACCGACGCCGAGGGCCGGCTGATTCTGGGCGATGCGCTGACCAAGGCTGCCGAGGGCAATCCCGAACTGGTCTTCGACTTCGCAACGCTCACCGGCGCGGCCCGCGTGGCGCTGGGTGCCGACCTTCAGGCATTGTTCGCCAATGACGACACGCTCGCCTCCGAACTGATGACCGCGGCGGAGACCGAAGCCGATCCGATGTGGCGCATGCCGCTATACGATCCCTACAAGGACCTGCTCAAATCCGACGTGGCGGACATGGTCAACGCCGCCGAGGGCCCGTTCGGCGGCGCGATCACCGCGGCATTGTTCCTAAAGGAATTCGCTCCCGAGAACGCGCAATGGGCGCATTTCGACATCTTCTGCTGGAATGGCTCGCCCAAGCCCGGCCGTCCCAAGGGCGCCGAAGCGGTCAGCCTGCGTGCGACGTGGAAGGTGCTGAAGGATCGCTACGGGAAATAGTCAGTCCCGGCGCTCGATCTCGCCCGTGATCTCGAGCCAGGGGCATTTGCGCTCCTCATAGACCGATACCCAGGGATAGGGCGTGAAGCCCGGATCGGCGAACGTGCCGAGCGGCACGGCGATCAAACCGGGCATGGAATCGAGCGTGTAATAGCTCGTCGCGCCACAGGTCGGGCAGAAGCGAAAGGTCGCGATGCCGCCTTCATCGCCGGTGAGCTGCCATTCGCGCGTCTCGCCGGTCAGCGTCACTTGCACCTCCGGCCAGCGGGCCTGCACTGCAAAGGCGCTGCCGCTGCGCCGCTTGCAGGCGAGGCAGTGGCAGACCGAGACGCGCACCGGCTCGCCCTCGCATGCGACCTTTGCTGCACCGCATGAGCATGCCGCTATCCGCATCTGGCCTCCTCGTTTAGCGCGCCAGTGAAGCCGCAGCCTCGATGATCGGCACGAACTTCTCTGCAGTCAGGCTCGCGCCGCCGACCAGCGCGCCATCGACATCCGGACATGCCAGCAAAGCGGCTGCATTGGCGCCGTTGACCGATCCGCCATAGAGGATGCGAAGGCTCTCGGCCTCGCCCCCGGCCAAGTCGCGAAGCTTCGCGCGGATCGCGCCGTGTATTGCCGCGACGTCCGCCTCGGTTGGCGTTCGCCCGGTGCCGATCGCCCAGACGGGCTCATAGGCAATCGCGAGCCATTCGGCTGACGCACCGGCGGGAAAGGACGCCGCAAGCTGTCCGGTGACGACTTCCTCGGCGCGCCCGGCATCGCGCTCTTCGAGCGTCTCGCCGACGCACAGGATCACGCGCAGCCGCGCGCTCCATGCCGCCTCTGCCTTGGCCTTCACTTGCGCATCGGTCTCGTGCTGGTCCGCGCGCCGCTCGGAATGGCCGACGATGGTAAGCCCGGCGCCCGCTTCGATCAGCATCGCTGCCGAAACGCATCCGGTATGTGCGCCCTTTTCGGCCTCGTGCACATCCTGCGCGCCGATCAGGAGCTCGCCTGCGGCATCCACTGCCGTGGCGATCAGCGTGAACGGCACGCAAAGCGCGACATCGACGCTTTCGGGCATCGCCGCTGCGATTGCGCGCACTTCGCCCAGATCGGCCTTGAGCCCGTGCATCTTCCAGTTCCCGGCAACCAGCTTGCGGCGCATCACGCTCTCCCCAAAATCTTCGTTGCGCACCCGATAACGGACCGTGCGTGCCGCGCAACCTTGAAGGCCGCGGCGCAGCGCCCTAAAGCGGCCCAAACCTTTCTCCAGTGAACGGCCCCCAATGCTCAAATCCTTCCGGAACTTCACCAAGTCGCGCGTCGGCCTCATCGCGGTTTTCATCTTCCTCGCGGTGATCGCGATCGCCTTTGCCGCAAGCGACCTTTCCGGGCTGCAGAACAATGGCGCTAGCAACGGCTCGGTGCTGGCGAAGGTTGGCAATACCAAGGTCACCGACACCGAGGTGCGCGACCGGATCGACCGCTTCCTGCGCGGCGCCGCGCGTGAGGGCCAGACCGTCACGATGGAACAGTTCCTGGCCGAAGGAGGCCTCGATCTCGCGCTGGACGAAATGATCAATTCCGCGGCGATGGTCGAATTCGCCAACATGTCCGGCATGCAGGTGAGCAAGCGGCTGGTCGATGGCGAGATTGCCAGCAACCCCGCCTTTATCGGCTTCGACGGCAAGTTTAATCAGAAGACCTTCGAGGATCTGCTCCAGCAGAACCGTCTGTCGCCAGCCGCTTTCCGTGAAGGGCTGACCAAGGACAAATACGGCAATTGGCTGGTCAATCGCGCTGCCCTGGGCGCCCCCACCATGCCCGATGGCGTGCTGCTACCTTATGCTTCACTGCTGCTCGAGCGCCGCAAGGGCATTGTCGGCCTGGTCTCGACGATCGCGATGGATCCGGGCGCAGACCCCGACGACAAGACGCTGACTGCCTATTATGCCAGCAACCGCGCCCGCTATCTGGTGCCCGAGCAGCGCGTGATCCGCTATGCGACGATCCGCCCCGATGCGCTGCGCGCCCAGAGCGTTGCCACCGAAGCCGAGATCGCCGACGCCTATAAGAAGAACGCGGCGAAATATGCCGCGACCGAGAAACGCTCGATCGAGCTGGTCACCTCGCTCGACCAGGCGACCGCGACCAACATCGCCAACGGCGCAAAGTCGGGAGCACTCGATGCCGCGGCGCGCGCGGCCGGGCTCGAAGTCCGCAAGTTCGACGGCGCCGAGAAGGCGACGCTCGCCCGCGACGTCTCGGCAGGGTTCGCCAATGCGGCCTTCGCCGCGCAGCAGGGCCAGCTCACCGGTCCGAGCAAGATCGGCACTGCCTGGCAGGTGTTCCGCGTGACCAAGATCGAGAAGGTCGCCGCGCGCTCGCTCGATCAGGCCCGCACCGAGATCGCCGAGGAAATCACGAGCCGCAAGACTGCCCAGGCGCTGGCTGACCTGCGCCAGAGCATCGAAGATGGTCTGGGCGACGGCAAGACCTTTGACGAAGCAGTCAGGGATGCCAAGCTGACTGCCGAGCGCACCCCTGCCCTCACTGCGCAGGGCGTGGATCCGACCAAGCCCGAAGCTAAGCCCGATCCCAATCTTGCCGTCATCTTGCGCGCGGGCTTCAGCTTTGCCGCAGTGGGCGACGAGCCGCAGCTCGCACAGCTCTCGCCCGATGGCACGGCGGCGCTGATGTCGCTTGAGCGGATCATCCCTGCGGCTCCCAAGCCGCTGGCGGACATTCGAGCCCAGGTGAACAAGGATTATCTGGTTGATCAGGCGCTGAAGAAGGCGCGCGCCGCTGCTGCCGGCATGATCGCCAAGCTTGAAAAGGGCATGCCGATGGCACAGGCACTCGCCGAGGCCGGGGTCAAGCAAGGCCCGCCGCCCAAGCCCTTCGACTTCAAGCGCGCGGAAACGCAGGGCAAGGAGAACTTCATCCAGATGGCATTCGCCATGGCCCCCAAAAAGGCCAAGCTGATCGAAGCCGCGGGTAAGACGGGCTATTATGTCGTCTATCTCGACGCGGTCGAGGAGCACAGCGCGGCGAACGATCCGGCAGTGATGGGTCAGGCCAAGGCGGCGATCGTCCCGCAAGTCGGCCCGGAATATGCCCGCCAGTTCATTCGGGCGATCCGGAATTCGGTGAAGGTCTCGCGCAATGAAGAGGCGATCAAGCGCCTGCGCGACGATCTCGCCCGCACCGGCGCGCGCTGAGCCTCATGACAGAAGGGCTGGAAGCGGCCCGCGCGGCCCTCGCCGAGGGCCGCCCGGCCCTGCTCTGGCGCCGCCAGATCGCGGACACCGAGACGCCCGTCGCGGCGGCGCTCAAGCTGATCGAGCCCGGGCGCGGCGACTTCCTGCTCGAATCGGTCGAGGGCGGATCGGTGCGCGGGCGGCACAGCTTGATCGGGCTCGCCCCCGACCTGGTCTTCCGCGCGACCGGCAACGAAGCGGCGATCAACGCAGAATGGCTACAGAATCGCGACGCCTTCCGCCCCTGCGCGCAACCGGCGCTGGAGGCGTTGCGCGAACTGGTGCGCGATTGCCGGATGGACGTGCCCGGCGAACTGCCGCGCGCGCTCGCCTGTCTGGTCGGCTATTTCAGCTACGAGACCGTCGGGCTGGTCGAGCGGCTCGATCGTCCGCCGGAAAACCCGATCGGCGTGCCCGACATGATGTTCGTGCGGCCAACAGTGGTCCTGATCTTCGATCGGCTGGCGGATACGTTGTTCCTTGTCGCGCCGGTCTGGCCCGGTGGCGATGCCGATGCCGCAGCCGAGCGGATCGACGCCGTCGCGGCCAGGCTTGCCACTGCTCCGCTCCCCGCCCCGGTGCGCGCCGAGCCCGAACCCGTCGCGCTCAATCCGGTGCTCGGACATGGCCGCTATGCCGGGATGGTGGCGGCGGCGAAGGAATATATCGCCGCCGGCGACATCTTTCAGGTCGTCCTGGCGCAGCGCTTCACCGCGCCCTTCAAGCTGCCGCCGTTCGAGCTGTACCGCGCGCTGCGACGCGTGAACCCCTCACCCTTCCTCTATCATCTCGATCTGCCCGGCTTCGCGCTGACCGGCTCCTCGCCCGAGATCCTGGTTCGTGCACGCGACGGCGAAGTCACGATCCGGCCGATCGCGGGCACGCGCCCGCGCGGCAAGACCGCCGCCGAGGATTCCGAGAATCGCGACAGCCTGCTCGCCGATCCCAAGGAGCGCGCCGAGCATCTGATGTTGCTCGATCTCGGCCGCAACGATGTCGGCCGCGCCGCCGAAGCCGGCAGCGTTCGCGTGACCGATAGCTATACGGTCGAATTCTACAGCCACGTCATGCACATCGTCTCGAACGTGGTCGGCAAGTTGAAGCCCGGCAGCGATGCGCTCGACGCCTTGTTCGCGGGCTTCCCGGCCGGCACGGTCAGCGGCGCGCCCAAGGTCCGCGCCTGTGAGATCATCGCCGAGCTTGAGCCTGAAACGCGCGGGCCCTATGCCGGCGGCGTCGGCTATTTCTCCCCCGACGGATCGATGGACTCGTGCATCGTGCTGCGGACCGCATTGGTGAAGGACGGCGTCATGCACGTCCAGGCAGGCGCAGGCATCGTCGCCGATAGCGATCCCGCTTACGAGCAGCGCGAATGCGAGGCTAAGGCCGGCGCGCTGTTCGCCGCTGCGCGGGAGGCGGTGGCGCGGGCGTCAGAAGCGGACTTCGGGCGATGAAGCTTTCCTCCCTCGTGCAGCGGAGGAGGAAAAATTCTAGTTCCCACCGCCCGGAATACGCCGCGCTTTGGCCTTCTGGTTCAGCCGGTCCTGATACCATTGCTGGATCATCTGGCGCGTACAGCCGGTCTGGCCGCCGGTGCCTACGGGCGAGCAGCTGTTGGGCAGCCCGGCCCGGTTGACTTCCTCGACCGTCTCCACCCGGTTGGTCCAGGCCTGTGCCACAGCGCTCTCGTCGGGCTGATCGCGCAATGCCTTGGGGATGCGATAGGGCGATTCGCCGGCATTGGCGCACACCACCACTTCATCGGGATCGGATGCCTTGGGGCATTCCTCCTTCCCATAGAGCAGGATGCTGCGGACGCGCTTCGGCGGATCCTGCGGCACATCCTGCGCCATCGGCGGCGCAGGCAGGAGCATGGCGGCGAACAGCATGGCGATCATTACTAAATTCCTTTGGCACGAAGTCTGAACGCCCCTGTTGCCGATCTCGTTGCGCAAGCATCATGGCAGCGCCAAGGCAGACCGTGGCTTGTTTGCCGCCGCCTGCCCTCTAAGGCGGGTGCCATGACGTCCCGCCGCTGCCTCCTGATCCTAGCCGGATTGCTAGCGCTCACCGCCTGTGGGCGCGGCGGTCGCGTTTCGGAAGCGTGCGAGGACATCGTCTTCGAGACTTCGAAGTTCACGGTGTGCCACGCCAAGCCCCAGATGCACGACCTGGCCCTCGTCAATCGCGGCGCAGACGGCAAGCCGATGCGCGATTTTGCCGGGCTCGAGACGCGTCTCGGCGAGCGCTACCCTGCCCTCGCATTTGCGACAAATGCCGGGATGTTCGACGAAAAGGGCGCCGCGATCGGCTATTATGTCGAGGATGGCGCCGTGCAGACCCCGCTCAATCGCAAGGCGGGCCCAGGCAATTTCCACTTGCTCCCCAACGGGGTGTTCTGGGGCGACGCGACCGGCTGGCACGCGGACACGACCGACAATTTCGTCGCCCGCAAGCCCGATCATGTGCGCTTCGCCACTCAGAGCGGACCGATGCTGCTGATCGGCGGCAAGCCCCATCCGCAGATCAGCGACAACGGCACTTCGCTCCAGATCCGCAACGGTGTCGGCGTATCGCTCGACGGCACCGCCTGGTTTGCGATCAGCAACGAGCCCGTCTCGTTCGGTCGGTTCGCGCGCTTGTTTCGCGATCGCCTCGCCGCTCCCGACGCGCTCTATTTCGACGGCGCGGTTTCGCGACTGCTCGATCCGGTTTCCGGACGCCGCGATGCGGGCGTTCCTATTGGGCCGATTGTCGTAGCGCTCCAGAAGCGTTAGCGGCAGGCCATGATCCTGGTCCTCGACAATTACGACAGCTTCACCTGGAACCTCGTCCATTATCTGATGGAGTTGGGAGCGGAGGTCCAGGTCGTGCGCAACGATGCGCTTACGGCGCGGGACGCGATCGCCAGCAATGCGCAGGCATTCCTGATCTCCCCAGGCCCCTGCACGCCAAACGATGCCGGGATCAGCCTCGACCTGGTCGCCGCCTGCGCCGACCTCAGGAAGCCGCTGCTCGGCGTGTGCCTCGGCCACCAGGCGATCGGCCAGCATTTCGGCGGACAGGTGGTCCGCGGCGGGCTGATGCACGGCAAGACCTGCCCGGTCGAGCATGACGGCACCGGGCTGTTCGAGGGGCTTCCCTCGCCCTTCACGGCGACCCGTTATCACTCGCTTATCGTCACCGATATTCCCGACGATCTGGTAGTCAATGCCACTGCGTCGGACGCCAGCGTGATGGGCTTTCGCCACCGCGAACTGCCGATCCACGGCGTCCAGTTCCATCCCGAGAGCATCGCCACCGAGCACGGGCATGCGATGCTCGCCAATTTCCTGCGGCTCGCGGGGATGGAAGCGAAGGAATTGGCATGATGCGCAAACTCGTGCTTGCCGCGCTTGCGGGTGCCGCCTGGGTTCCTGCGGCGCAGGCTGCGCCAGGATGCGGTATCGCCCAGCCGGGGGCTACGCAGCGTATCGCCATCGGCAATACCGGCCGCCAGATGCTCGTTCATTTGCCCAAGGGCATGAAGCAAAGGAATCGCGCACCCCTGCTTTTCCTCCTTCACGGCAGCGGCGGCAATGGCGCTGCGATGCTAAATCGCACCGGGCTGAGCGATACCGCCGACGCGCATGGTTTCATCGTAGCGGCGCCTGACGCGGGCATCCCGGTAAAGGACGGCTTTGTCTGGAATATCCCGGGCGTGCCGACCGTCACCGGCAAGGTCCCCGGTGCCAAGGACGCGGACGACGTCGCGTTTATCAAGGCGGCGATAGACTGGCTGACCGCCGAGCGCTGCGTCGATCCGGCCCGCGTTTACGCAACCGGGCTGTCGGGCGGCGGGCGGATGACGTCGTGGCTAGGCTGCGTCGCGTCGGACCGCTTCGCCGCGATCGCCCCCGTGGTCGGCCTGCGCGCAGGCAATCCGCGCAAGGACGATCCCAAACGCCCCGATCCCGCGACCTGCAAGCCCTCGCACGCGATACCGGTCATCGCCTTTGCGGGCGATAAGGATACTACCAACCCTATGCAGGGCGGTGGCGCCGGCTATTGGCAATATCCGATGGCGGCCGCCGAAAGGCGCTGGGCGGAGCTCAACGGCTGCCGAGTTGCCTTGCCGCGGCAGAGCATCACGGCGAGCGTCTATGAAGATCGTTACACCCGTTGCCGGAACAATGCCGAAGTGGTCGGGCGGATCACCATCGGCGGCGGGCATGATTGGGTCGTGGATAACGACGCGATGTGGGCATTCCTCTTGCGGCATCGGCGCACGCGGTGAGCGTCTATTCGCTCCTCCCCGACCCGGTCTCCCCGCTCGCGCGCGAAACCGCGGCACGGGCGTTCGCGGACATGCTCGATGGCACGGCCGCCGAGGCCGAAATCGAAGCTTTCCTGATCGGCTTGAGCGAGCGTGGTGAGACCAGCATAGAGATCGCCGAGGCTGCGCGGGCGATGCGTACGCGCGTGATTTCGATCACTGCTCCACAAGGCGCGATCGACGTGTGCGGGACCGGTGGCGACGGCCATCACACGCTCAACGTTTCAACCGCGGTCAGCTTGGTCGTGGCAGCGGCCGGCGTGCCCGTCGCCAAACATGGCAATCGCGCCGCCTCGTCCAAGGCGGGTGCTGCCGATACGCTTGAGGCGCTCGGCCTCGATCTGGATCGCGCTTCCGCCGCGGCCGAGGATACGCTGGGCGATCTCGGCATCGCGTTCCTCTTCGCGCAAAAACACCATCCAGCGCTCGCCCGCATCGCGCCGATCCGCCGCCGCATCGGGCGACGGACGATCTTCAACCTGATGGGGCCGCTCGCCAATCCAGCGCATGTCACGCGCCAGCTGATCGGCATTGCGCGCATCGACTATGCACCGGTCTATGCCGAAGCTCTCGCACAACTGGGCGCCGAGGCTGCAGCCGTTATTGCCGGCGAAGACAATCTCGATGAGTTATCGACGGAAACCGCGAGCATCGCCGTCAATGTCGGCTGTGCGTCGCTGCCGACGCGGATTACGCCGGAGGATGCCGGTCTCCCCCGCCACCCGCTGAGCGCGATCCGTGGCGGCGATCCGGTGGAGAATGCGTATGCGCTGCGCCGCCTGCTCCAAGGGGACAAGGGGCCCTATCGCGACGCTGTGCTCTTGAACGCCGCTGCCGCCCTGATGGTGGCCGGCCGTGCCGCCGATCTTCGCGAAGGTGCGGAAGAAGCAGCAGAGTTCATCGACAACGGGCTTGCCAATGCACTGCTCGACTGCTGGATCGCATATTGATGTCCAATATGCTCGATACGATCCTGGAAACAAAGCGCGTGGAAGTTGACACACGGAAGGCCGCGATCAGCCTGTCTGCTCTCGGCGCTGCGGCCATGGCGCAAACCCCGCCGCGCGGATTCCGCCGGGCGCTCGATGCCAAGGCTGGGACCGGTTACGGCCTGATCGCAGAGATCAAGAAGTCCAGCCCCTCCAAGGGTCTGATCCGCCCCGATTTCGATCCTCCCGCGCATGCCAGAGCTTATGCTGCAGGCGGCGCGGCGTGCCTCTCGGTGCTTACCGATGCGCAATATTTTCAGGGAGCAGAAGAATATCTCATTGCAGCACGCGCAGCCTGCCCGCTGCCGGTGCTCCGCAAGGACTTCACAGTCGATCCCTGGCAAGTGATCGAGGCGCGCAGCATCGGTGCCGATGCAATCCTGATCATCGTCGCCGCGCTCGAAGACGCGCAGATGGCCGAGATCGAAGAGGCCGCTATGAGTCTTGGCATGGACGTGCTGGTGGAAGTGCATGATGCGGCCGAACTTGAGCGCGCGCTCAAGCTGCGCTCGCGGCTAATCGGCGTGAACAACCGCAATCTCAAGGACTTCTCGGTCTCTTTCGATCGCACCTATGAACTCGTCGGCAGCGCTCCCGCGGATTGTACGTTCGTGGCGGAGTCAGGCCTCACCAGCCGGGCGGATCTGGATGCGATGTCGGAGCATGGCGTCCGCTGCTTCCTAGTCGGCGAAGCGCTGATGCGGCAGGCCGATGTCGAAGCCGCGACGCGCGAGCTGATCGGGTGAACCAGCTTACCCATCTCGACCAGACCGGTGCCGCGCACATGGTCGATGTCGCAGGCAAGCCGGTGACGCAGCGCGAAGCGGTGGCCACTGGCCGGATCACCATGTCGGCAGAGGCTGCCGCCGCCATCATCGAGGGCTCCATCAAGAAGGGCGACGTCCTAGCCACCGCGCGCATTGCCGGGATAATGGCCGCCAAGAAGACCGCCGAGCTGATCCCGCTCTGCCACCCATTGCCGCTCACGCGTGTGGCGATCGACCTCCTGCCCGACGAGACCGGCGTCACCGTCACCGCGACCGCAGCAACCGAAGCTCAGACCGGCGTCGAGATGGAGGCGCTCACTGCCGCCAGCGTCGCGCTGCTTACGCTTTACGATATGGCTAAGGCGCTCGATAAGTCGATGGTGATCGGAGAGATCCGCCTGCTTTCAAAGAAGGGCGGCAGATCGGGGGACTGGACCGCATGACGCTACAACTTTTCGCGCATCCTTTCTCGTCCTATTGTTGGAAGGTGCTGATCGCACTCTATGAGAATGGCACACCTTTCGAGTACCGCCATCTCGAGCATGAAGGCGTGGGTGCCGAGCTCGCAGGCCTCTGGTCGATAGGTAAATTCCCAGTCCTGCGCGATGCGGGCAAGACCATCGTCGAAACCAGCGCGATCATCGAGCACCTTCAGATTCACCATCCAGGCCCCGTGACGCTGATCCCGACCGATCCCGACGCGGCGATCGAGGTGCGGATGCTCGATCGCATTTTCGACAATTATGTGATGAATGCGATGCAGCCGCTGGTGAACAACGCGATCCGTCCCGAAGAGAAGCGCGATCCCTATGTCGCCGAGGGTGTCCACGCCGCGCTCGACAAATCATATGCCTGGCTCGACGCGCACATGGCCCAGAGGAAAGAAAATGGGCGCGAATGGGCCGCAGCGGATAGCTTCAGCCTTGCCGATTGCGCCGCCGCTCCTTCGCTCTTTTACGCGGACTGGGCTTACGAGATTCCCGCCAAGTTCGAGCATCTCAAGGCGTATCGCGCCCGCCTCCTCGCCAGCCCAAGTGTAGCGCGCGCAGTCGATGAAGCCCGCCCCTATCGCGCGTATTTCCCCTTAGGCGCTCCCGACCGCGATTAACCCTCCCGCTTAACGTGCCCTTCAGTCGGCTCGCACAGAGTCGTTCGGGGCCGGGTGGGATATTTAGGGCTATGCGACAAGGACTTGCGTCCTCCACGATCTTCAGTCTCGCGACCGATCTGCCGGCCGCCGAGCCGCTCGCGCTTGGGGCTTCCGATCTCGATGCCGCGACCCTGGTAGGCGACGGCATCAACCTCCCGTGCTCGATCCGCAAGCTCAATGCCGCGGGCGCCACGCTCCACCATGATGCCGAACTGAGCCAAGGCGACGCGCTCTCACTTATCCTCGCCAGCGGCCAAAGCCTTTCGGGCACCATCGCCTGGGAAACCGACGACGCGGCCGGTTTCGTATTCGACGCGCCGATCGACGTAGTGGGGGCGCTGGCGCGCACGCTCGCCAGTCTTCCCGCCGAGCGTCGCCAGATGCCGCGCATCGAGCTCCACCAGACGGTCAGCCTAAATCACAAGGGCGCGGTAGAGTTCACGCGCAGCCGCAATCTCTCGCAAGGCGGCGCGGCGATCGAATCTCGGCGCGTGTTGCTGCCCGGCGATCCGGTGCAGATCAGCTTCGACGGACTTCGCCCCATCGACGGCACGATTAAATGGGCAAGCGAGGGTCAGGCCGGCATCGCCTTCGACGAGGCGATCCCCTGGCAGGTGCTGATGCCATGGCTGCGCCAGGTTCAACAGACGCCCGCGCATCCCATCCGCTCAGGCGTATTTCCCCCTGCAGGGCTTATCCCCGACGCCCATGCGATCCAGCTCGATTCCCCTGCACGTGTTCGCGAAGGCGTGCGTTGGTGGAACGTGCAGATTCGTGGCCTGACTTCGCAGCTTGTCGAGTTCGAGACGCGTGCACCGCTGGCGCAAGGCACGCCGCTGTGGATCGCGCTGCCGCATATCGGTGGCGCGCCGGCTTCGGTGATCGAGAGCGATCACCATCGCTTTCTATGCGAATTCCGGCTGCCGCTGCGCCCCAGCGACTTGCATCTGATCTCTGGCCGCCACTCCGCTTGAACGGCCGCCGGCGCAAGTTTTCCCGGCAACGGCCGTTCCTTGCTCTGGGCCCCGCGTTGCGCGCGGGCGTTTGGTCTGGGTTCGGCGTGACGCGCACCAATTAGTTCTTGCCGCCGGCAGCGAGGCCGCCGGCGGCAAGTTCTCCCGCTAGTGGATCGACGCGATCTCGCCTTCGCAAACCGGTCCGGAGCGGCCCGCGGCCATGGCGAAGGTGCACAGCGCGACATAGCAGAGTGCAGGCACGATCATCGCAAACGCATAGCCATTGGCGCCCGAGACGGCGCCGACCAGCAGCGGCAGTGCCGCGCCACCGACAATCGCCGTGCAGAGCAATCCCGATGTCGCCTCCTCGCTTGCAGTTGAGCGCTCCAGTGTCAAAGTGAAGATCACCGGAAACATGATCGAGTTGAACAGGCCGATGGAAAGTGCGACGAAGCCTGCCGTTACCCCGCCCACGGCGAAGACGTAGAGGCAGAGCGCGGCGGCGACGGCGGTAAACAACGCCAACAACCGCGAGGCGCGGACGAAGCCGAGCAGGGCCGAGCCGATTGCGCGGCCGACCACTGCGCCGAGCCAGTAAAGCGCGGTCGCCTTGCCCGCCTGTTCGAGCGAAAGGCCGACGACACCGTCCTGCGGCACCATGCTGGCCACGAAAGGCAAGCCGTACAGCGCGTCGGACTGGCCCCACACGCTATCCGAATTGAGGAACAGCGCCATCTGCGTGCCTATCGCCACTTCGGCGCCGACATAAAGAAAGATGCCCAGCCCGCCGAGCAGCGCCCAGCGCGACGAAAAGGCATCGGCGATCAACCGGAACATGCCGACCTGCGCCGCGCTCGACGTGGCGGGCGTGGCGGCCGAGACAAGGCGGCGCGTGGCCCAGAAGAACAACAGCAGCGCGACGATCAGCCCGGCGAACCAGAAATAGGCCATGTCGATCCCGGCCAAGGCCTGGGCGCGCACCGCATCGGTGACCACCGTGCCCGGCTTCACTTCCAGGCCCTTGAGGAACAATTCGGCGCCGAGGATTGGGCCGATTACCGTGCCGATCGAATTGAACGTCTGACTGAACGTCAGCCGGAAGTGGCTGTATTTGGGATCGCCGAGGGCCGCCGCGAGCGGATTTGCCGCGACCTGAAGCACCGTGATGCCGCTGGCGAGGATGAACAGGCCGAGCAATACGAGGCTGAATATGGCGAGGTTGGCCGCCGCGAGCATCACCAGACAGCCCGCGATCATCGCACCGAGCGCAATCAGAATCGTGGGTACCGACTTCATCCGGGCAAGCAACGCGGCCGCCGGAAAGCTGGTCAGCCCATAAGCGGCGAAGAACGCGGCGGCCGCCGCTTGTGCTTCGAAATCGCTCAGCGTGAAGATGCCTTTCACCGCGGCGACCAGCGGATCGACCATCGATGTGATGAAGCCCCATGCGAAGAATAGAGTGGTGACGGCAGCAAACGCCGCCATCGTCTGTGTCGAGCGTGCGGATGCCACGGCTGTCTCCCTGCGATTCGCCGTCCGCGTCACGCGCGGCGGCTTGATGGCGGAGCGTGGGCCGACAACGTTGCCAAAGTCAAGCATCGCTACGCCGAACTGCATTAGGCGCTCGCGCTCGTGGCTTGCTTTGCCTATTGAGTAGGGGATTCAGCGTGCGGGCTCTGCGATGGAGCCGAGCGGGAGAGACGGTAAGTGATTAGCGACGCGAGATTGGGGCGCACCATGCGCCGGGCCGGCATGTGGACAGTGGCGGCGGCAGCGATCGCCGCGCCGGTGTTCGCGCAGCAGACTCCGCCCGCGACGCCGCAGACCGCGCCGATGGTCCAAGCCGTCCCCGCCCCCCTGCCGCTGCCGACGCTGTCGTCCGCCCAGACCGCGTTGCTGGCGCCCCTGCTGGCCGATGCCGGCTTTGCACAGGGCCTGCGCCACGACGGTACGCGGCCGCCCGCTCCTTCAGGCAATGACGCGCTGGTTCGCGCCGCGCTCGATTATGCCAGCGCGGTGCATTCGGGCCGGCTCGACGCCAGCGATTTCCAGCAGGATTGGGGCCTTCGCCCCGCCGCTTACGATCCGCTTCCCGCCTTTTCCGAGGCAGTGCGGCAGGATCGCCTGGCGCAGTGGCTGCGTTCGCTGCCGCCGCCTTATTCGGGATATGACGCGCTGCAGGGCGGCCTGGCCACTTATCGCAAGATCGAAGGCGCGGGGGGCTGGCCCAAGCTCGCAGCGGGTGCAGACCTTGCAGTAGGCGCTTCGGGCGCACGCGTGGCGGCCTTGCGCAAACGCCTGGCAATCGAGGACAGCCAGCTTGCCGCCGCCGGCGACAAGTTCGACGCGGCGCTCAAGGACTCCGTGGTCCGCGCCCAGCGCCGCTATGGCCTCAACCCGACCGGAGTGGTTTCCAGCGGCACGCTTGCTGCGCTCAACGTGCCCGCCGCCGACCGCGTCCGCCAGATCATGGCCAATCTCGAGCGGTGGCGCTGGCTGCCGGCCGAGCTTCCCGCCAAGCGCATCCAGGTCAATATCGCAGCGGCCGTGCTCACCGTGTTCGAGGGCGACGCCGCGATCGCATCGATGAAGGCAGTGACCGGGCGCCCGGGCAACGAGACCCCGATGCTCCAGTCGAAGATTCATTCGATCGTGCTCAATCCGCCCTGGAATGTGCCCGCCGGCATCGCCCAGAAGGAATTGTGGCCCAAGGGCGAGGCCGCGCTCAAGGCACAGGGCTATAAGATCATCGGCACCGGCCCTAGCCGCCGCCTGCAGCAGCAGCCCGGCCCGCGCAGCGCGCTGGGGCTCTACAAGTTCGACTTCGACAACCCCTATGCCGTGTATCTCCACGATACGCCGGCACAGGCCGGCTTCGCGCGCTATGTTCGGCAGGACAGCCATGGCTGCGTCCGGCTCGAGAAGCCCGGCCCGCTTGCGCAGCTGCTGCTTCGCAACGATCCCGCCTGGCAGCCCGAGGCGATCCAGGCCGAACTGGGCAAGGGCAAGACGCTGCGCGTGAAATTGCAGGAGCAGGACCAGGTTTCGGTCTACCTGCTTTACTGGACCGCCTTCGCCAATGCGAACGGCACGATGAATTTCCGCGCCGATCCCTATGGCTGGGACAAGACGCTTGCGGCAAAGATCGAGAAACGTTCCGCAATTACCGCCGCCGCGGTATCCGCGCGCTAACAAGGGAAAACACCGCCATGAAGATCAAGACCATCGCCCTGCTCGCTGCCTCCGGCCTTGCGCTTGCCGCATGCCACAACAAGCCCGAGGAACAGCCGGCTGCCGAAACCAACGTGACCAACATGGCAATCGAGCCGGCCAATTTCGCCAATGTCTCGACTGAGGCGCCTCCCGCGACGCGCATCGACAATGTTGCAGACATGACGACCCCGCCCGCCGCGACGCTCACTGCCGATGAGCAGACCGCCGAAGACGCGGACGCGACCGGCATGACTTCGCGCGTCAATCGCGACGAAGGCGGCAACACCGCCCAGCCGGTTCGTTAAGGCTGATCGCGCCCGGGGGCGGGCCAGACGATGCGCAAGCGCAGCATCCTGATCGTAGGCGGTGGCACAGCCGGTTGGCTGGCCGCCGCCTATCTTGCCCGCTTCCTCGAGCTATCCGATCACGGCCGGCTCGAGATTACGCTTTTGGAATCGCCCGAGATCGGCATTGTCGGCGTGGGAGAAGGCACTTTCCCGACGATCCGCGAGACGCTCAAATTCCTCGGCATCGACGAGAGCCGCTTCATCCGCGAGACCTCGGCGACCTTCAAGCAGGGAATTCGCTTCACCGACTGGGTCCGCACGCCGGAGAATGGCGCGCACAGCCACTTCTTCCATCCGTTCGAAGCGCCCTTTTATGCCGAGGGCGCCAATCTCGTTCCCTATTGGTTGCTCCAGGACGAGAAGACCCGGCCTCCATTTGCCGAGGCAGTGACGATCCAGAACCGGGTTGCCGACGCACGCCGCGCGCCCAAGCGGCCGAACGAAGGCGATTTCGATGGTCCGCTCAACTATGCCTATCATTTCGACGCACAGAGTCTTGCGCACGTTCTTGCCGAGCGCGCCCGCGAGCTGGGCGTCCGCCATCTCCAGGGCAATGTCGGCGGCGTCACGCTCGATGAGCATGGCGCCATTGCCCAGGTCTCAACGGCAGAACATGGAACACTCAGCGCCGACCTCTACATCGACTGCACCGGCTTCCGCGCGGAACTGATCGGCCGGGCGCTGCAAGTACCCTTCAAATCGGTGCGCAAGCATCTGTTTGCCAACGCCGCGGTCACCTGCAAGCTGCCCTATGACCGGCCCGATGCGCCGCTGGAGAGCTTCACCATCGCCACGGCGCATGAAGCCGGCTGGACCTGGGACATCGGACTGGCGGGCGCGCGCGGCATCGGCTGCGTCTATTCGAGCGATCACATCGGTCAGGACCGGGCCGAGGCGATCCTGCGTGCCCATATCGGCCCGCGCGACATGGAGTTTCAGACGCGCAATATCCCGTTTGAGACCGGCTATCGCGAGAAGCAATGGGTCAAGAATTGCGTGGCAGTTGGCCTGTCCGGCGGGTTCCTCGAACCGCTCGAATCCACCGGGGTATTGCTGATCGAAGCCGCGATTGGGATGATTGCCGAACTCTTTCCGCATAACGGCCCGATCGACGCCCCGGCTCGGCGCTTCAACCAGCTGATCGCAGCGCGCTACGATAACATCGTCAATTTCCTGAAGCTGCATTATTGCCTCAGCCAGCGCAGCGAGTGCTTCTGGCGCGAAAATGCCGATCCGGCCTCGATCCCCGAGCGCCTGCAGGAATTGCTCGAGGAATGGCGCTATCGGCCGCCGAGCCGCTACGATTTCACCCTCGATGTCGAGAGCTTCGCTTTCTTCAATTACCAGTACATCCTCTACGGCATGGAATTCCGCACCGATCTTTCGGCAGGTCGCGACGATTTCCCCAACGTCGCAGGGGCGGAGAAGCTCTTCCAGCGCATCCGCAATTTCGGCGAGCGCGCGACGCAGGACCTGCCCGCGCACCGCGCGCTGATCGCGCAGATCAACGCCGGCGCTTAGGCGGGACATGCAGCCAACCGGCGATCAGGCGCGTTCGACCGCCGATTGATCTGCGCGGGAGACGAGCATGACCCTGGAGACAGGCGAAAGTCCGCTGGACCATCTGCGCCGCATGGCCGCAGCGTATCGGCTGATCGCGCCGCCCCCCGCCCCGCCGCATGACTGGCCTGCGCGAGCCGAGCGCACGCTGGCCGACCTGCTCCACGCCCCGTCCGCCACGACCACGGAATATAGCGACCGCTATGTGATGCCATATCCGGACGGGCAATATCCCGATTCGATGGTGCAGATCGCGCTGATTACGACGCTGCGCAGCTATGCGGCGGCGCGGGGTGCGCCGATCCCGCTGGCCGAGGAATTGCGCCGCGGACTGGAGCGATTCTACGATCCTGAAGTCGGGACGCTGCGGCGATACTTGCCCAATGTGGGCGAGGAGAAAGACTATCACGCGGTCGATTCCTGGTATCTCTATCACCCGCTGTCGAACCTCGCCCGGCTCGCGCTGGAAGGCGATGAACAGGCGCGATCTTTGCTGCTCCGCTCGGTCGATTACGGAATCCGCGCCGCGCGCCATTTCGACTATGCCTGGCCGATCATCTACGACATCCGCGACTTTCGCGTGATCACCCAGCAGATCGACAGCGGACGCCCTGGCGAGACCGATGCCGGCGGGCTCTACGCCTATTTGATGCTCCAGCTTCACGAACTGACCGGGGACACGGCCTATGTTGCCGAGGCCGAGGCGGCGTTGGAGGCCGCGGAGGGCCATGACCTCGACTTGATGTACCAGCTCAACCTCACTGCATGGGGCGCGGTTGCATGCCTGCGGTTGTGGCGCATTACCGCCGATCGCGCCTGGTTCGATCGCAGCTATTATTGGCTCGCGAACCTGCTCCGTCATTGCGCGCTGGAAGAACGCCGGGAGGGCGCCGCTGCGCATTATCCGACCTTCATGGCCGCGACCTGCATGTACAATTCGGACTATTTCGCGCCGCTCGAGGATTATGAATGCTGGCAGGCGCTGGGCGAATATCTGGCGCTGGGCGGTGAGGAACTCGATCCGGCGGCGCGGCTGCTGGCCGAGGAATTCCGCCACCATGCGCTGCACCGTTGCTGGTTCTATTATCCCGACATGTTGCCTACGGAAATCCTGGCGACCGAGCAGGAATCGGGGATTATCGACCGGTCCTTGAGCTTTCCGATCGAGGATCTTTATCCGGACGGACGGCCCGCCGGCCAGATCGGGCAGGAAATCTATGGTGCCGGAATGGCGTTCGTGTTTGCCGCGGAGGCGCTGAAGAACGCCTAATTGACCGTCTCGCCGGGTTCGGTGCCCCAGATGTGGCTCTGCTCGACATAGCCACCGCGGCCGCGGACATCGAGCCAGCACCAGCCGCCGCTGCACTTGCTGATCCGCCCGACCACGCCGGGCGCGGCGCGCCAGTTGATCCGCGCGTTGAAATTGGGGGCGGACCGCATTTCCGTGACGGTGCCGACCACCATTGCGGTGCGCGCATCGCTCAGCAGATTGACTTGCATCCAGCCCTGGGTGCCGTCCGGATCCTCGATCTTGCGCCACTCGCCATAGATGTCGATCACCTTGATCGGCAGATCCTCGCGCTGATAGAGCCAGCTTGCCGGATAATTGCGCCCGGGTCCGGTGCGCATCCGCGCCTTTTCGGCCGCGATCGACGCGAAATAGGGCGGTTTGCGCTGGGCGAGCGCCGGGATCGCCAGGCCGCACGCCACCAGCGCCAGCAAAATCCAACCGATGATCCGCGTGCGCTTGCTTGCCATCCGCGACCCTTATCCCGAGCGCCGCCAACGCTTCAACCCGTTGACTGTGCGTGTCGCTGCGGCCAATCCGCCCTTTATGGCACAGGCTCCCCGCCCCGCGCGTCCCAGGGTGTTCGTCACCCGCTCGCTTCCAACGAACGTCGAGGCGCGCATGGCCGAACTGTTCGATACGCATCTGAGGGCTGATGACGCGCCGCTGGCCCGGGGGGAGCTGGCGGCGGCGATGGCGGATTGCGACGTTTTCGTGCCCACCGTCACCGATCGTGTCGATGCCGAGCTGATCCATGCGGCGCCCGAGCGCCTGCGCCTCATCGCCAATTACGGCGCCGGGGTCGGCCATATCGACCTCAAGGCCGCCCGCGAGCGGGGCATCGTCGTGACCAACACGCCGGGCGTGCTCACCGAAGACACTGCCGACATGGCGATGGCGCTGATCCTCGCCGCGCCGCGCCGATTGGTCGAGGGCGACAAGCTGGTTCGCTCGGGGCAATGGACCGGCTGGACCCCCACGGGCATGCGCGGCCACCGGATCGGCGGCAAAAAGCTCGGTATTCTCGGGATGGGCCGGATCGGGCAGGCAGTCGCGGCGCGGGCACGAGCCTTCGGGCTGCAGATCCATTATCACGGCCGCCACCGCGTTCCCGAAGTGCTCGAAGCCCAATTGGGCGCGACCTTTCATGCCGATCTCGACGACATGCTCCGCACGGTCGACCTATTGACGATACACACGCCCCACACTGGATCGACCGGAGGGCTGATCGACGCCCGCCGCCTCGATCTGCTCGGTGCGCAGGGTTGGTTGATCAACACGGCGCGCGGCGAGATCGTCGATCCCGAGGCTTTGGTGGACGCGCTGCAGACCGGTCGCATCGCAGGCGCCGGGCTCGACGTGTATGTGGGCGAGCCCGCAGTAGATCCGCGGCTGATCGCGCTCGATAATGTGATCGTCCTGCCGCATCTCGGCTCGGCCACGTTCGAGGGGCGGGAGGCGATGGGAATCAAGGTAATCGCCAACATCCGTGCCTGGTCCGACGGGCACCGGCCGCTGGATCAGGTTCTTGACGGCTGGCTCTGAGCGCTAGAGGCCGCTCAGCCACTCCGTGATCATTGCCCGCCCCGCTTTGACTGCGCCGGCACCATAAGCGTCGTGAGCGCTGCGCAGGCCTTCGGGGCTGTTGCCGGCCTGCAGGACAGTGTCCGCGCCGCTTTCGAGCCACGCCTCAAACCGCGCATCTTCGCCCATCTCGGCATGGAACTGCAATGCGAGCAGTTCCGGGCCGCGGCGAAACGCCTGGTGTGCGTAATTGTCCGTCGAGGCGAGCAATTCCGTTCCCTCGGGCAAGTGAAAGGTGTCGCCGTGCCAGTGCAGCACCGGCACGCCGGCCACATGCCGCAATGGCGAATCCTCGCCCGCCGCGTGCAGGCTGACCGGGGCGAAACCGATCTCCTTGACCGGTCCGGTATAGACCTCCGCCCCCATTGCCGCGGCGATCATCTGCGCGCCCAGACACACGCCCAGCGTCGGCAGCCCGCGCTCGATGCGTGCCGCCAGCCGCTCGATCTCGCAGCGTATCCAGGGATGCGCGTCCTGCTCGTACACGCCCATGGGGCCGCCCATGAGGATCACCAGATCGGGTTCGGTCAGATCGAGCTGCCAGAAGCCCGGATCGATGACGTCGAGCCGCTCAAGATCATAGCCGGCCGCCTCGATCGGCTCGCGAAACCCTGCGATCCCCTCATAGGGAACATGCCGAACGATCAGACCCTTCTTCATCGCGGGCCAAGCTAACGGATGATGGCGGGAGCGCCAGCCAAGGCTTTCTTGGCTGCGAGAAACTCAATCCCCGGTCAGGATGCGATCGACCAGCTGCTTCACCGTCGGCACGAAGCCGTTCGAATAGAACGGATCCTTCCGGAAATTATACGCGCCATGGCCCGCGAACATCAGATTCTCGTCGGTAGGACCGCCATGGGCAATGTCCTGCAGCGTCTTCTGGATGCAGAAGCTGCGCGGATCGGCGAGGCGGCCGGTCGAGTTGGTCTCGCTGTCTGCCCAGCTCGAAAATGCGCACTGGCTGAGGCAGCCCATGCAATCGGCCTGATCCTTTCGGATCATCGCCTTTTCGTCCTCGCTGACGAAGATCAGCGTGTTGTCGGGCGTCTTGAGCGCGGAGGTGTGGCCAAGGCCATACCATTCGCGGGCGCGCTGCAAATCACCCAGCGTCACCCAGAAATTCTTGCCCTTCACGCCCACATCGAGCTGATAGGCGTGATCACCCGCATGCTCGGTCGAATAAGCGATCTGGCGCTCCGAGCGCGCTTCGAGCGAGCGCAGGAACGGATTGCGCACCGCCGACGAATAGAAGCCGGTCGGCGAGAAGCGGTGGAGCAGCACGTCGCCGGGCTCGATCTCCATCAGCTTGCTCTTCCAGCCCTCGGGGATCGGACTTTCCTGCGTGAGCAGCGGTCGGGTGCCGAACTGGAAGACGATCGAGCCGAGCTCGGGATTGTCGATCCAATTGTCCCAGTCGCGCAGATACCAGACGCCGCCGGCCATCACGATCGGCACGGTATCCGCGATACCGCCCTTGCGCATCACCTCGCGCAGTTCCTTGACGCGCGGATAGGGATCCTGCGGCTTCAGCGGGTCCTCGGCATTCGACAGCCCATTATGCCCGCCCGCGAGCCACGGATCTTCATAGACCACTGCCGAGAGCCATTCCCCGGCCTTGGAATACGCACGCTTCCACAGCGCGCTGAAGGCGCGGCCGGAGCTGACGATCGGCAGATAGGTGACTTCGTGACGCGCAGCGATCTCGCTGAGCTTGTAGGGCATGCCAGCGCCGCAGGTGACGCCGGCGACCATCCCCTTGGTCCGGCTGAGCACGCCCTCCAGGATACGCTGGGCACCGCCCATTTCCCACAGCACGTTGATGTTGATCGCGCCCTTGCCGCCGGCAATATCCCAGGCCTTCTTGACCTGCTGGACGGCCCCTTCGATCGCATATTCGATCAGCTCTTCATGGCGCTCGCGCCGCGTGAGGGCATTGTAGATCTGCGGAATGATCTTGCCTTCGGCGTCGTAACTGTCGGCGTTGACGGCGCTCACCGTGCCGATACCGCCAGCAGCGGCCCAGGCGCCGGCGCTGGCGTGGTTCGTGGCAGCTACGCCCTTTCCGCCCTCGACCAGCGGCCAGACTTCGCGGCCGTTATACAGGATGGGCGTAAGACCCTTGAACACATTGCCTCCAACAAAATTCGGCGCTGGCCTAGACCGATCGGCCACAACAAGCGAGTAACAAATGTTACCTCAGGACCCCCGGCCGGCCCATGGCTTCGCCATATAGCCGGGCATAGGACGAGACCATTTCCGCCTCGTCGTACAACGCACGGGCGCGCTCGCGGTTCGCTGCGCCGATATATCTGCGAAGATCGTCATGCTTGGCGAAGATGTCTAGCCGGTCGCGCAGCAGCAGTTCGGTGCGCTCGGGCGCGATATATTGGCGGTTGGGCTCGCAGACCATCGCCTGGATATCGCCCACATCGGGCGCGACTACCGGCAGCCCCGCCGCCATCGCCTCGATCACCGAAATCGGCGCCTGCTCGCTCTTTGACGAGAGCGCGAAGATATCGAACAGGCCCATATATTTCTGCGGATCGGGCAGGAAGCCAGTGAGGATCACATTATCCTCGATCGCCATCGCCTCGGCCTGATCGATGATTGCCTGGCGTTCGGCGCCTTCGCCGACGATCACGAGCTTGAAGCGGCTGTTGAGGCCTGCGCAGGCGCGCACCAGCATCGGCAGGTCCTTGACCGGACGAAGCCCGGCCACCGCGCCGATGAAGATCTGCCCAGGCTTACGATTGCGCAGTTCGGGGATCAGCTTGGGATCGGGCTTGCCGGCATAGAGCGCGGTGTTCACCCCATTGGGGATGCGCCGCAGGCGATCGGGCGGCTGGCGCCATTGGGTCAGTGCCAGTTGCTGGAGTTTCTCCGAGGGCACCACCAATGCGTTTGCTGCGGGCAAGGCGATCCGGCGATACATGTTGCGCACCGGATTGAGCCGCACCGCCTCATCGGCATTGAACCCGTCCTCATGGTGCACGATCGGAGGCAAATCCTTGCCAAACACCCGCGCCGCCATCACGCCATCGATCGCGCCCCAATTATAAGTGAGCACGAGATCGAAGCGCCGCATGTACCGGGCAATGGTCTCGTAGCGCTTGACCGAGGGCTTGCCCGAAAGCGGCGGCGGATCGAGCGCGATCTCGTATTTGATCCCCTTGGCGATCGCGTCGCGCGCGGAGAGCTGATCGGGCATCGCCGAGACGATCGTGTGCCGCGCCTTGTCGCCGAACGCATTCATCAGCCGGACGGCGCGTGCTTCCTTGCCGCCGAGGTTGAAAGTGGAATGTAAGTGGAGGATGTGGATGGCCATGCTGCGGCGGTGTTAGCCAAGTCGGTATCGCCGGGAAAGCGCGGATGCAGGACAAAGAGAAAGGGGGCCTTTCGGCCCCCTTCCCTTTTACACGATCGTGCGTTGCCTCAGAACTCAGCGGTAAAGCGCCCATAGAGGAAACGGCCGTTGAAGCCGAACGGCGAGAAGCTGCTGTACGGCTGGTAATAGGCGTCGACCGGATACTGACCGCCCACCGCCGTCGGGCGGTTCCCGGTCGGGCGGGCATCGGGATAGACGTCGAACAGATTGTTCGCGCCGATTGCGAAGGTCGCATGCTTCTTGAAGGTCCAGCGCACTTCCAGATCGGTGACCCATTTCGGCGACAGGAACAGATCGTCCGGACCATAGGCGGTCAGGCTGGTCGCATTGGGCGCGAGCGGGGCAGTCGCGCCGGGCGCGATCACCTTGCCATAGCGCGTGGTGCGTGCGGTGAGGCCGAAATCACCGATATCGCCGTCAGTGCTGAGCACGATCTTGTCGCGCGGCTGACCGTCGGTGAAGCGGATGCCTTCGAGCCGGCCGAACAGGATCAGGCCGGGGATCGTCGAAACGCCGGTCAGATCGTTGATCCGGCGATCGATCTTGTTCTTGTTGCGGTTATACGCCGCCGAAAGCGACCAATTGCCGAGCCCTTCGAGGTTGGTGCGATACGTTGCAACAACGTCGACGCCCTCAGTGGTGGTGTCGAGGCCGTTGATGAAGAAGCGCGCCGCGCCCACCGACTGGAAGCCGTTGGCATCGAGGATCGCCTTCACCGCGGTGTTGACCGCCGCGGTTCCGCTGCCCGCCGCGCCGAGATTCTCGGTGAGGACGATGCGGTCCTTGATCTTGATGTTGTAATAGTCGGCAGTGATGTTGAACCCGCGGAACGGATTGAGCGTGGCGCCGGCGCTGAAATTGACCGATTTCTCCGGCTTGAGCGGCTTCGAGCCGAGCGCCCGCGCCACTGCGCTGGAGACCGGCTGGGTGCTGATTTCCACCGGCACGCCCGAGATGAAATTGGTCGAGGTGGTGGTGAAATATTGCTGGTGGAGCGACGGCGCACGGAAGCCGTTCGACACCGATCCGCGGACCGCGAAGCCGGGGGCGAATTCGTAGCGCGCGGCGAGCTTGCCGTTGATCGTCTCGCCGAAGTCCGAGAAATGCTCGTAGCGGCCGGCGGCGGTTACCGTGAACCCTTCGAAAATGTCGGTATCGAGTTCGAGATAACCGGCATAGCTGTGACGGCTGACATCGGTGGTGGCGCTGACCGGGAAGCCGGGGAAGCCCTGCGCGCCGACCAGGGCGGCGCGGCCTGGGAAGCTGCAGACGCTGGTGCCGGCATTATAGACGCCGCCGAGCGTGGTGCAGTTTGCCGCAGTCGTGGTCTGCGAGGCCATGAAATAGGGCCCGATCGCATAGGACTGAGTTTCGCCCGGGCGGATGTTGAAATCCTCGTTGCGATATTCGGCGCCCACCGCGAAGGTCAGCGGCTTGGCCAGCCCCATGTCGAATTCGCGGCTGACATCGAGATTGGCGGTCAGCTGACCGAACTGCAGCCCGCCCGAATCGAAATCGCGGAGCGACTGCGGCCCGTAAGAGGTGTTGAGGCTGTTCTCGGTCCGGTAATCGAACTTGTTGTTGCCATAGACCAGCGACAGATCGGTGGACCACCCGCCGATATCGCCGCGGATGCCGGCCGCGACCGAATAATCGGTCAGGTCCGAATGGATGAACGGCAGGAAGCCATCTGCGCGCAGCGGCACGAAATTGGCCGTGGTCGGGGTCGTCGCGGGGGTGATCACCGAGAAATCACGGTTGTTGGCCGCCGAGGACTGCCGCCAGTTCGCGGCGCTCAGGCCATCGCGCTTCGAATAGGAGCCGAAAGCGTAGAGCTCGAAATCGCCGAGCGGCAGGCCGAAATTGGCGAAGACATTGACGTCTTCGGTCTTGGGATCGCCATATTGGAAGTTGAGGCGGTTGAACGTCAGTTCGCGGGCGTCGAACGCCGCGGTCGGGCGGTTATAGTTCGGGCGCAGATCATATCCGGCGCGATTGGTGTTGTCGCGATCCCGATATTCGGCGGTGAAGTTCATAAAGCCTTCGGCGCCGAGCGGCAGGCCGATGTTGAAGCCGAGCGTCCAGAGATCGCCGTCATTGGCCTTGCGCTCGCCGCTGCGGGTGGCGGAGAGGATACGGCCATCCGCAGGATCGAACGAGGCGGCATTGGCGGTCAGCCCGGTGACGTTCGGCACGCCGTCGAGCGTGGTGACGTACTTGCCATAGCTCACCGAGGCGCGGCCGCCATGATTGGCGCGCTTGAGCTGGACGTTGATCACGCCCGCGATCGCGTCCGAGCCATATTGCGACGATGCACCGTCGCGCAGGACTTCGATGCGCTCGATCGCCAGCGCCGGGATGGTGTTGAGATCGACCGCAGCCGAGCCGCGGCCGACCGATCCGTTGATGTTGAGCAATGCGCTGACGTGGCGGCGCTTGCCGTTGACCAGCACTAGCGTCTGATCCGGCGCCAGGCCGCGCAGTGAAGCAGGGCGAATCACGTCGGTACCGTCGGTGATCGAAGGCTGGGGGAAGTTGAACGAAGGCACCAGGTTATTGAGGATCTTGTTGGTCTCGCCGAGGCCCGAATTGGTCAGTGCATCGGAGGAAATCACGTCGATCGGCACGGCGCTGTCGGCGACGGTGCGGTTCGCGGCGCGGGTACCGGTGACCACAACGGTGTCCTGCGGCGAAACGTCCGCGCCCTCGTCGACGGCGGCGGTCTGGTCGGCGGCGGGCGGCGTCGCTGCCGTCTGTGCGGCTGCCGTAGCGGCAAATGCGAAAGCGGATGCAGTGACGGAAAGTGCAGTAAGGATCGTACGGCGCATGTTGCCCTCCCTTTTGGCCAAAAACCCCAGATAATTGGCGCGGTTAACTGATGTGTAGGCACACTATGCAGCGGCGACACCGATACAAAAGAGAAACATTTGGATGCCGCAAGGAAAGTTCGGCTACTGTGTCGGAGGCGCAACATAATTAACGGGCGGATGCCTGCGCGCGGCGGCTATGCTTTATGGTGCTAAATCGAGCGGCTGGGTGCCCGCACGAGGTTGACAGAGCGCACCGCTTCCCTTAGCTGCGCCCTTCCTCCTGCCGGGTCACCCTGGCGGGCACATGCTTTTGTTAGAGAAGAGACCCATGTTCGCTATCGTGCGCACGGGCGGCAAGCAGTATCGCGTTGCCGCTGGAGACAAAATCGTCGTCGAGAAGCTCGACGGTGAAGCCGGTTCGACCCTTACGCTGGGCGACATCCTGCTCGCCGGCGAGGGCAGCGAGCTGAAGTCGGTCGAGGGCCTGACGGTCTCGGCGGAAATCGTCGCGCAGGCGAAGGCGGACAAGGTTATCGTCTTCAAGAAGCGCCGCCGGCATAACTATCGCCGCAAGAACGGCCATCGCCAGCAGCACACGATCCTGAAGATCACCGCCATCGGTGCCCAGGAAGAGAAGAAGAAGGCCGCGCCCAAGGCGAAGAAGGCCGATGCTCCGGTTGCCGAGGCTGCTGCCCCGGCCGCTGAAGCGTAAGCAGGAGTAGCTTAATATGGCACATAAGAAAGCAGGCGGCTCTTCGCGCAACGGTCGCGATTCGGCAGGCCGTCGCCTCGGCGTCAAGAAGTTCGGCAGCGAAGCAGTCGTCGCCGGCAACATCATCGTGCGCCAGCGCGGCACTAAGATCTATCCGGGCGTGAATGTCGGCATGGGCAAGGACCATACCCTCTTCGCGCTCGTCGACGGCCGAGTGGCGTTCAAGCAGGGCAAGCTTGGCCGCAAATTCTGTTCGGTAGACATGATTGCGGAAGCGGCCGAATAACATCGGGTAACCAGCCGGGTTGCCCACCAGGGTGATCCGGGATTTCACACGAAATCCGAAAAGGGAGACGGGTCACCCCGGCTCCCTTTTTTATTTTCTCCCGCGAAATGCCGGTGCAACCGGCGCGTCATAGTGACGCGCCAAGGGGCACCGCAGACCAAGGAGAATGGTCATGTTCGTGCGGACGGAAAGACTGACGCTGCGGCCCGGCTGGGCAGAGGATGCGCACCTGGTTGCGCAGGCGATCGGGCATGAGGAAGTGGTGCGCAACCTTGCCCGCGCGCCCTGGCCCTATCCCATCGAGGCCGCCCAGACCTTCGTCGAGAGCTTCGACGGCGTTGCCGAGCCCAAATTCCTGATCTTCGAGCATGCCGGCGACGGCGTCCGGCTGATTGGCGGCATGGGAATCGGCGCGCACAAGGACGAAGCGCACGAGCTCGGCTACTGGCTCACCCCCAGCGCCTGGGGCCGCGGCTATGCGACCGAAGCGGGCGC
Source organism: Sphingomonas sp. AC522 (assembly GCF_979258125.1). NCBI lineage: Bacteria > Pseudomonadati > Pseudomonadota > Alphaproteobacteria > Sphingomonadales > Sphingomonadaceae > Sphingomonas > Sphingomonas sp. AC522. Next base: position 2,049,348 of record NZ_OZ409836.1, on the reverse strand, counting down.
CGCCGTCCTCCGCGCCGCCAAGGCCGCGGGAGTGCGCCAAGTCAGCGCCGGCCATTTCATCGACAATCCGGCATCGGGCCGCGTGCTGCGCAAGCTCGGCTTCCGCCCGACCGGCCGGATCGTCTCGCAATATTCGCGCGGACGCGGCGCGGAGGCGCCGACTGCGCGCTACACGCTCGATCTTGCCGAGGGAGACCATTGCGGCGGCATGGACCCGGACGCGCGAATGGCGGCGTGACCGACTGACGGGCGGCAGGCCGATCTCCCGGCCCGCCGCCCGTTGCCGTTGCGCCGCAGGATTTCTCGCCGAGATCAGCCGATCCGCTGGACAAGCCGCGCGGCGGCTGTTCAACTGATCGGGTCTTCAAGGGGGAAGTGCATGCAGTCCGTTCGTATCGCCATTACCGCCACAGCTGTCCTGTTCGCCGCGCCCGCCGCCGCTCAAGCCGGGCAGCAAGCGAGCTTCAATATCGGCACCGTTGCCGTGGACGTCCCGCTTCCGTCCGGCTTCTGCATGCCGACGGGCACGGCTGTCGCGAAAGCCCGGCTCGGCGTTGCCAGCGACCCCGATAATATGACCCACGCGACCTTCTATGCCTGCAACCAGATGAGCAACGACACACTCAGCGATTACTTCCTGATCAAGACGCCGAAGAATTTGCTCAACACGCCCATGACCCGCGAGGCAGTGATTGCGGCGCTGACGGCGGAGATGACGAATCCCGAATTTTCGGCAGCACGGCTTTCCGACGAGGCAGGATCCAAGGCGACCAAGTCGATCAGCGAAGCGAGCGGCACGGCAACGAGCGTCAGCACCGACATCCGCCCGCTCGGCCGCGACAAGGACTGCGCCTATATGGGCGGCCTCGTCGCCGCCAACACCAATGGCACGATCTTCGCGGTAAATGTCGGCGGCTGCATCACTGCGGTCGGGGACCGTATCGTAATGGTCTTCCGCTACACCAAGGGCACCGTTCCGGCAGCCGCGGCGGCGATACTTCCCGAGGCCCGCAAGCTCGCCATGGCGATGCGCCCAAAGTGACCGAATGACGAATGACCGGCGGTAGTATTCCAGAGACAGAAGCGGGCGCGGTCCACTTCGGGCAGTTCCGCCTCGATGCCACGGACCGGCTGCTCGAACGCGATGGCGCGCCGGTGGAGCTCAACGCGCGCTATCTCGACGCGCTGATCCTGCTTGTGCGCGAACCGGGCAAGCTGGTTTCCAAGGACCGCTTCCATCAGGAAGTGTGGCGCGGCGTGCCGGTCACCGACGAGGCGCTGACTCAGTGCATCAAGACGCTGCGCCGCCAGCTTGGCGACGATGCCGGCAATCCGCGCTTCATCGAGACGATCCCCAAGCACGGCTATCGTTTTATCGCTGAGGTCGAGCCGGCCGGCACCCCCCCTTCCCGCCGCGAGGCCGCGCTTACCGAACACCCGCCCGCGCAAGATCGGCCGCATTTCGTGCTGCTCGGCGCCGCAGGAACCGTGGGTGCCGGGGTGGCGGGCGCAGTCGGTGGGCTGATCTATGGCTTTGCCGGTGCTTCGCAGCCGCTACAGGCCGGCGCAGGCGCAGTGTCGGTGCTACTGGTGCTGATGTGCCTCACCATACTCGTTGCGCTGATGGGCGGCGCGGGCGTTGCATTCGGCATCGCCGCGGCTAGCCTGATCTCCGGGCGGCTGTGGCAATGGAGCGTGGTTGGCGGTGCGATCGGCGGGATGCTGGTGGGCGCGGTCGTCAAATTGCTCGGGATCGACGCATTCAACCTGCTGCTTGGGCAATCTCCGGGTGACATCACCGGGGGACTTGAAGGCGCAGTGCTGGGCGGTGCTGTCGGCCTTGGTGGCTGGATCGGCAGCCGGGGGCCCCTCGCCGCCTCGCTGCGCCGCCGAATCGGCGTGGCCATGCTGAGCGGCGGCGTCGCCGGGCTGCTGATCCCCTTGCTGGGCGGGCGCCTGATGAGCGGCAGCCTGGATCTGCTGGCGCGGCGGTTTCCCGCGTCGCGCCTTCGGCTCGATCAGATCGGCAGCCTGTTCGGCGAGCCCGATTTCGGCTTTATCGCGCAGGTAGTGACGGGCGGACTGGAAGGCGCGCTGTTCGGCGGCTGCGTCATCGGGGCCATGCTGCTCGCAGAGCGCAGCCTCGCGCGGGACGATCAGGCAGGCGCCATCGCATAAGCGCTCTCGGCCCGGCCGATCAGATGGCGATCGTCATGATTCCAGGGGTGGAAGCCCGGCAGGAAATAGGCGACCCAGGCCGGGAAGATCCGCCGGAGCAGCCCGGGCGTGACGAGCAGATACATCCAGACCCGGCGGCGGGCGCCCTTTTCCAGTCCATCCTGGCGCAGCAACTCCACTGCCCCATCGACGCGCTTCTTCCAGAAGTTGATCGTGACGAGCAGCATCATCAGCGATTTTAGCTTCCAGCGCCGCCACTTGCTCCAGCCCTTGGTCGCATGCAGCCAGGTGTCATAGGCGACGCCCTTATGCTCCAGCTCCTCGATCGCATGCCAGCGCCACATATCGGCCTGCTCGGTATCGGTGCCGGCGAAATAGCGCGGGTCCTTGAGGATCATCGAGGCCAGGATCGCGGTATAATGCTCGAGCGCCATGGTCGCCGCGAGATTCACGATCGCCGGGCGCTGCTTGATCAGCACCAGCATGTCGTCGACCACTTTCTCGAGCGGCTCCAGATCATAGCCGGCATCGATGACGCGCTTGTTGAACGCGACATGCTCGCGGCTGTGCATCACTTCCTGGAGCGTGAACGCCTTGATCTCCTCGGCCAGCCGGGGCGATGCCCCTTCGCGGAACGCCTTCACGCTCTCGATGAAAAAGGCCTCGCCCTTGGGGAAGGTGATCGAGAGCGCATTGTGAAAAGCAGTGGCCACTGGATCGCCCGCCATCCACCAGCGGCCCTGCGCCGAGCCACGTCCAAAGCGCCGATCGCGGGGCGTGATCGTGAGATCGGCAGGAGTCTTTGCATTGACCACGGGGATTCCTCCACTAAGCCGGTTTCCCTAGGGGCCTAAAGTTTACTTACACTGATGTCAATAACTCCACGCAAACGCCTTAGTCCGGAAGAATCGCGCGACGCCGCGATGGAAGCCGCGCGTGCGCTGTTGCTCGAATCGGGGCCGCAGGCAGTTACGCTGAAGGCAGTTGCTGCGCGGATCGGGCGGACGCACGCCAATCTGCTCCACCATTTCGGCTCGGCATCGGGCCTGCAAAAGGCGCTGGCGGCGAACATCGCCGAGGGGGTGACCGCCAAGATCAGCCAGGCGATCCTCCGCGCCCGCGAAGCCGATCACGATCCCCGCGAAGTCGTCGACCTCACCTTCGATGCCTTCGACAAGGAAGGTGCGGGCGCGCTTGCGAGCTGGATGATCCTGACGGGCAATCACGACGTGCTCGAGCCGATCCTCCAATCGGTCCAGAAGCTCGTCGATATGGTCGCCCGCGATCATCCGCATGAAGGCATGTCACTGCAGGAGGAGACGCTGCATCTGGTGCTGATGGCGCTCGGCGATGCCCTGCTCGGTGCGCCCATGGCGACTGCGCTTGGGCTGCCGCGCGACCGGGCGCGACAGCTGGCGACCGATGCGATGCTCCGGGCGCATCTCCACCCCTGAGCGCCGGCTTTACTCGGCCGCTTCCCGCGGTGTTCGCCGTGCTTCCTGATCCACCGCTTCATCGACTGCGCGGGTGAGCGCGGCCATGGTGAAGGGCTTGCGCAGCACAGGACGGCCGCGGAAAATCTCGGCATCGACTTCGCCCGCGAACCCGGTGACGAACAACACCGCGACACCCTCGATCCGCTCGCCCAGCGCGGCGACCATCTCGGGACCGGTCTGGCCCGGCATCAATACATCGGAGACGATCGCGTCGAGCGCCGCCATCCCCGCGATCGCCGCGGGGGCTTCCATGGGGTCTTCGCAGCCCACGGCGTGATGGCCCATTTCCTCGAGCGCGCCCATCGTCGCGGCGAGCACCCGGGGATCGTCCTCGACCACCAGGATCGACAGGCGGCGTATGGTGGCCGCCTCGCCTTCCGCCACGGGCTCGATCACCTCGCAGACCGCGTCGCCGGTGTAGCGCGGCAGATAAAGCGTGACCGAGGTGCCTTGGTCCGGCGCGGTGTCGATACCGATCTCGCCGCCCGACTGGCGGACGAAACCGAAGATCTGGCTGAGCCCGAGCCCGGTGCCCCTGCCCACCGGCTTGGTGGTGAAGAAAGGCTCGAACACGCGCTCGAGCACTTCGCTGGTCATGCCGCAGCCGGTGTCGGTTACCGATATCGTGACGTAATCGCCCGACACGCATTCCCCGACGTCGCCCGCGCCCAGCGTCCTGGCGCCCGCTGCGATGGTCAGCGAACCGCGTCCGTTCATCGCATCGCGTGCGTTCACGGCCAGGTTGAGCAACGCGTTCTCGAGCTGGTGGCGATCGACCCAGACGCGCCAATCGGCTTCGCCCGGGCTGGTCTCGACTTCGATCGTGTCGCCGAGCGTGCGGTCGAGCAAGTCGCTCATCCCCTCGATCAGCCTGCCGGGCTCGACCGCTTCGGGGAGCAGCGGCTCGGAGCGGGAGAAAGCAAGCAGCCGCCGGGTCAGCGCCGCGGCGCGATTCGCTCCTTCCATGGCGCTTTCGATGTGTCGTTGGGCATCGGGGCCGCCCTTGCCCATCTGCCGCTTGGCAAGTTCGAGCCCGCCGAGAACCACTGCCAGCATATTGTTGAAATCATGCGCGATCCCGCCGGTGAGCTGGCCGACCGCTTCCATCTTGTGGGCCTGGCGCAACTGCTCTTCGGCGACGATGCGCTCATGGACTTCGGCGCGGAGCTGCGCAGTCGCCTCGGCCACGGCGCGCTGGAGCTCGGCGGCGCGCTCGCGCTCGGCATCGGCATCGGCATCGGCGACCGCGCGCTCGCCCTGCGCCTCGATCGCCATCCAGCCGAGCAGCACCGCAGCCAGCACGATGAGCACGCCGAAGCCGGTCAGGATCCGCGAGGCGAGGCTGGAATTGGCGACCAGTTCCGCGGCATCGGCGGTGCGCTGCTGGAGGAGCACGCGTTCGGCATCGCCAACCTTGCCGAGCAGCAACTCGACCTGCGAACGGGCGCCGCTCTCGCGAACATTGTAATAGCTGCCCCAGGCATCGCGATGACGCTGGTAGGAGGAGTAAAGCGCAGTGGCGTTGAGCTCCTTGCCGCGGGCGTCGAAGGCCTTGCCCATTTCGGCGAGCTGTTCGACCTGGGTGGGGTTGTCGGCGGTCAATTGGCGCAGGCGAACGAGCTGGTCGCCGGCGCGCTTCCATTGATCGGCGAATTGCCGGCCGAGATTCTTGTCAGCGCTCACCACGTAACGGCCCAAAGCGGCCTCTGCGGAGGAGATCGTGCCAGAGAGCTGATTGGCGCGCATGATGACTTCGAAGCTGTGCTGCTGAAGTGCGATCGCCTTGTCACGGGCATCGTCGGTGCGCTGCTGGAAGAAGATCAAGGCGGCGAGCACCGCGACGCCGAGCACCGCCAGCGCGCCGAGCAAGCGGAAGCGCCAGTTGGTGTCGCGAACCGCGCGCTCCAGTGCGGTAAGGCCCTCGCTCATGTCGCGGGCGACTCTAGCCTCCTCAGGCGATCACGCCAACTGCCTGGCCGGCGGCCTTGAACATGCCGAGCACGCGCTGGATCTGCTCAGCGGTATGTTCGGCGCAGAGCGAGCAGCGCAGCAGGAACGTGCCTGCGGGCGTTGCGGGCGGGCGCGCCATGTTGACGTACAGGCCATTGTCGAGCAGCGCCTGCCACATCACCACGGCTTGCTCCTGATCCTTGAGGATCACGGCGATGATGGCGCTGTCCGGCCTTTCGGTGCCGAGCTCGAAACCCATTTCCTTGAGCCCGCCGTGCAGTGTGCGGGCATTTTCCCAGAGATGCGCGCGCTTATTGTGTGCGTAGCGGAGCTTGCGGATCGAAGTCGCGGCGGTCGCGACCACCGACGGGGGCAGCGACGCGGTGAAGATATAAGCGCGGCAAGCGAGCCGGATGGCCTCGAACTTGGGATGGTTCGAAACGCAGAAGCCGCCGACGGTGCCGACCGACTTGGAGAAAGTGCCGACGATGAAATCGACATCGCCCTCGCAGCCCTGTTCCTCGTACACGCCGCGGCCGTTGGGGCCGTAGAATCCCATCGAATGCGCTTCGTCGGACAGGACCATCGCGCCATGCTTCTTGGCGACGGCGACCATTTCCTTGAGCGGCGCGATGTCGCCGAGCATCGAATAGACGCCTTCGAGCACGACCAGCTTGCCCGCTTCCTTGGGGAGGCGGCCGAGGCGCTTGTCGAGATCCTCGATATCGTTGTGCCGGAAGCGGACGATCTCGGCATTGCCCTGCTTGCAGCCGTCATAGATCGAGGCATGGCTGTCGGCATCGAGGATGACGTATTCGCCCTTCCCCGCCAGCGTGCTGATCATGCCGAGATTGGCCATGTAGCCGGTGGAAAAGACGATCGCGCCGCTGGTGCCGTAGAACTCACGGAGAGCTTCCTCGACTTCCATATGGTCGCGGAAGGTGCCGTTGAGCATCCGGCTGCCATTGGTGCCCGAGCCGAACTGGTCGAGCGCGTCCTTGCCCGCCTGGATTACGTCCGGATCGAAGGTCATGCCCATGTAATTGTACGTGCCGAGCAGGATCGTATCGCGCCCTGCAATCACTGCTTCGGTGGGCGACTTCACCTGCTCCATCACGATCGCGAACGGATCGGTAACGCCGGTGTCGATCAGCGCCTGGCGCTCAGCGATCAGACCGTCGAACTTGCTCATCAAGTCGCGCTCGGGAGCCACCGCGGACGGGTTCTCCGGCAGCGCGTCGGCGGTGTTTGCCCCGTCGGTCATCGGCTCAGCCCTTCAGCTTGGCCACGGCATCGACGAGCTGGCCGACATTCTCGATCTCGGCCTGCATGTTCATCGTGATGATGATGTCGAACTCGTCCTCGATCTCGGCGACGAAATCCATCACCGTCAGGCTGTCCCATTCGAGATCGCCGGCGAAGGTGGTGCTGTCGCCGATCGCGACGCCCTTCTTGTTGAAGCGCTCGATAAGGGGGGCGATGCTAGCGAAGATTTCGGTGCGGTCTGTCATTGCGCGTCCTTAGTGGCTCGTCCGTGCACTGCCAAGCGAATGCGGCGGAAACGGGGTGACGACGGGGCTATGAGCGTGTCGTTACGACCGTGCCCCCAGACACGCCGATAGCTGCTGCGCTTTGGAAGTTTAGGAAGTTTAAGCCTTAGAACGGCTTTGCAGGCCGCGAATCTTCCCAATGTTCGCACTGGCCATGGGCATCTTCGGACCGAAGATTTCAAAGAGGGGACGGCCGTGCCGACCGGTTTACCCAAGCAAGCAAAATCCTACTTTGCAAGGGTTTAAAGCAGGTCCTGCTGACGATACCAGGCCGCGGTGGCGGCTAGACCGGCCGGGGTCTCGACCTGGGGCATCCAGAGATCGGCAGATGGGCGGCGAGCCGGATCGATCACCCAATCCTCGTGGCAGAAATAGGCGACGCGATCCGGGGTTAGCTTGGCGCGCTTGCCGCGCATCAGCCGATCGAGATGCGCGCCCGCCATCAGCAGCGGGCGGGGCAGCGCGAGGGCGGCAACGCGCTTGCCGAGCGCCGTGCCGATGGCGCGGGCGAATTGCTCGTGGGTCCAGCCGCCTTCGACGCCGTCATCGGCTTCGAGGATCGTGCGGGAGCTGTCTTCCAACGCCAGCGCGAGCAACAGCCGCGAGAGATCGCCGACTTCGATGAGCGAGATGCGGCCGGCGGGAGGAAGCAGCGCGAGGTTGCGATTGGCGAGCTTGAACAGGTCGAGCATGTCCATGTCACCGGGGCCGTAGATCGCTGGCGGGCGAACGATGGACCAGCGCAGGCCTGACATTTCAACGAGCGCCTCGCCCTCGGCCTTCGACCAACCATAGTTGGAAAGCAGCGGCTCGCGCGCGGAGAGTGACGAAACGTGAATGAAGCGCGTCACTCCCATGGCCTGCGCCGCGGCGAGCACGTTGCTGGTGCCGTGGATGTTGCCCGCGGCGAAGCCGGCCCGGTCGGGCGCATTGACCACTCCGGCGACATGGATGACCGCGTCCGCGCCTTCGGCAAGCTCGGCGAGGCTTTTGGTGTTGATGAGGTCACCGGCGATCCAGGTGATGCCGGCACGTTCCGCCTGGTCGCGGCGGGTGAGTGCGCGGACGTGATGGCCGGCTTCGGTCGCGAGGGCGATGAGGCGCGAGCCGACAAAGCCGGTGCCGCCGGTGATGGCGATTGTCGCCATCAGCAAATGCCTCTTTTCTTCTCCGCGGCGAAGGCCGGGGGAAAAGAAGTGGCAGCAAATGCGATCATAACAGCAACGCCATATGGCTGCGGTGGACCATCGCCGAGCGCGGCGCATAGCCGAGGATTTGGGAATGCTCTTCGCTGCGCTTGCCGGTGATGCGGGCGGCGTCTTCGCTGGGATATTCGGAGAGGCCGCGCGCTAGTTGCGCGCCATCGGGGCCGAGGATCACGATCAGGTCACCGCGGGCGAAGCTGCCTTCGATCCGGGTTGCACCGGCGGCGAGGAGGCTGTTGCCCTTGGCGAGAGCTTTTGCAGCGCCGGAATCGACATGGATATTGCCTTTGGCGGTGAGGCCGCCGGCCAGCCATGCCTTACGGGCGGGGGCAGATTTCTCGGCGACGAAGAGCGTGTGGCGCGCATCTGCGGAAAGCGGGCGATCGATCCGGCCCGATGCGATGGCGAGATGCGCGCCGGCGGCATTGGCGATGCGAGCGGCGGCGATCTTCGAGATCATGCCGCCCGATCCCATTCCCGATGCCGAGCCCTTATCGGCCATGCGCTCGACACTGGCATCGATCCGCTCGACGCGGGGAACATGCTGCGCATCGGCAAGCGCGGGGTTGCGATCGTAAAGGCCGTCCACGTCGGACAGGAGCACGACGCCCCCTGCCCCCGCGGCCTGGGCGACGCGGGCCGCCAGGCGGTCATTGTCGCCGAAGCGGATTTCCTCGGTTGCGACCGAGTCATTTTCATTGAGGATCGGAACGACGCCGAGGCTGAGCAGGCGATCGAGCGTCGCGGCGGCGTTGAGATAGCGGCGGCGGTCTTCGAGATCGTCGAGCGTGACCAGCATCTGGGCTGCGGTGAGGCCTTGGGCACCGAGGGTTTCGGCCCAGACCTGGCTCAGCGCGATCTGGCCGACTGCCGCCGCTGCCTGGGCGTCCTCAAGGCTCGCGCGGCCACCCTTGGCAAGCTTTAGCCGTCGCGCGCCGAGCGCGATCGCGCCCGAGGAGACGACCGCCACCTGCTGGCCAGTGCGGGCACGCTCGGCGATATCGGCGGCGATCCCCGCCAGCCATTCGCGCCGCACGCCGCCGTCGGGATCGACGAGCAGCGCCGAGCCGATCTTGACGATCAGCCGCGGGCAGGCAGCGGGCGGGAAGAGATGCATGCGAAGCGCTTAGCGTTGGTTGCGATAATCGCAAAGCTTCGCCGGCCCTCCGCTCGCCCGGCTATCAGATCGTGGGGACGGTCGCCGCGGTGAGCGTGAAATCCAGACGGAACGGCCGGGACGCAGGGCTATCCTTGCCGATCTCGATTGCCGAAGCCTGACCCAGCGGGGCCATCTGCACGGGCGATCCCAAATAGGTCTCCGATCCCGACGCGATATCGATGGACGAGGCGACAAACACCTTTCCGTCGCCAACGCGCATCGGCATCAGACGCACCGAATAGCGCTGGCCCTTTTCGTCTTCGATCGAAAGAGTAGCCAGTTCCCCGACCTTCACGTCAAGCGTGGGCGAAGCGACCAGCCGCGCGCCATCGTGCAGCTGCATCGAGACGCGATAGGCCGCGACTTCGGATTTGTGGCCGTCAACCTCATGAGCGGCGGCCATGCCCGGCATCAACAGCGCCGAAACCATGCCAGCAAGAACGAAACGCGTGCGCATTTTGCAAACCCCTTCCGATATTCGAAGGGATATTGCGCCGATATGGTTAAGGAGGGCTCAAGGCCGATTCCACCGAGGCAGCAGCGTGGTGCCGGCTTAAACCGGCGACCACTCAATGGCGTCTTCGCCTTCGTCATCGTCGCTGACGCGGCCGTTTTCGGGCCCGATCGCTTCGAGCAATTTATCGAGCACCCAATCCACGCCGGTGCCTGCGGCGCCCGATAACGGGATCACATCCACACCGCTTGCTTCTTCAAGCTCGGCGGAAAGCGCGGCAATCAGTTCGTCATCGAGCGTGTCGATCTTGTTGAGCGCGACGATGACCTTCTTGTCGGTGAGGCCGGCCCCGTAATTCTCGAGCTCGTCGCGCACGATCCGGTAGCTTTCCGCCACGTCGGGATCATTGGCATCGACCAAGTGGAGCAGCACGCGGCAACGCTCGATATGCCCTAGGAAGCGATCGCCGATCCCTGCCCCTTCGGCAGCGCCTTCGATCAGGCCGGGAATGTCCGCGACGACGAATTCGCGCATCTTGTGGCGAACGACGCCAAGCTGGGGCCGCGTGGTAGTGAACGCATAGGCGCCGACCTTGGCCTGGGCGTTGGTCACCTGATTGATGAAGGTCGATTTGCCCGCGTTAGGTAGGCCGACCAGCCCGGCATCGGCGAGCAGCTTGAGGCGCAGCCAGACCCACATCTCTTCGCTCGGCCAGCCGGTGCCGTGCTGGCGCGGGGCGCGGTTGGTCGATGTCTTGTAGCTGGCATTGCCGCGGCCGCCGTCCCCGCCGCGCAGAAAGATCGAGCGCTGCCCTTCGCGGACCATGTCGACCAGCACCGTGCGCTCATCGTCGTCGGTAAGGATCTGGGTGCCGATCGGCACCTTGATGATCAGGTCGTCGCCGCCCGCGCCGGTCATGTTCGATCCGGCGCCGCCCTTGCCGCGCATTGCCCGGAAATGCTGTGTGTAACGGAAGTCGATCAGCGTGTTCAGGCCCGCGACCGCTTCGAAGACGATGTCGCCGCCCTTGCCGCCATTGCCGCCATCCGGGCCGCCATATTCGATGAACTTCTCGCGCCGGAAGCTGACCGCGCCGGGGCCGCCGGCGCCCGAACGGACGAAAATCTTGGCTTGATCGAGGAAATGCATGCCCGCGCATTTAGGCGCGATGGACTGAAGGCGCTACCCCTGCGCAACTTTCTTGCTGGCACGATGCGGAACCGGGCGTATAGGCTTGTGGTTCACGAAAGCGGGCGGTGTCGCGCCCATGAAAACAGGGCCTCCAAGCACGCGCATGAACTCGATCGATCGCTATATGGCGCGGCTGATCGCGGTTCCGTTGATTTCGACGTTGTTGATCTCCGCGATGCTGCTGGTGCTGGATCGCATGCTGCGGCTGTTCGACTTCGTCGCGACCGAGGGCGGGCCGGTCAGCGTGGTATGGCGGATGCTCGCCAATCTGCTTCCCGAATATCTGGGGCTCGGCATTCCGATCGGGCTGATGCTGGGCTGCCTGCTCGCCTTTCGCCGGCTGGGCACATCGTCCGAGCTCGACGTGCTGCGCGGCGTGGGGATGAGCTACACGCGGCTGCTCAAAGTGCCGTATATGTATGCGATAGCACTAGCGCTGCTCAATCTCTCGATCGTCGGCTTCCTCCAGCCCTGGTCGCGCTACAATTACGAGCAGCTGCGCTTCGAGCTGCGCAGCGGCGCGCTGGGCGCTTCCATCAAGGTGGGCGAATTCACCAGCTTCGGCGCGCGGATGACGCTGCGGATCGAAGAGAGCAAGAATTCGGGGCGCGATCTTTCGGGGATCTTCCTGCAGATGGTGACCAAGGACGGCAGCCCGCTCGCAGTGACCGCCGAGCGCGGCCAGTTCATGCGATCGGACGATCCCGACACGATCATCTTCCGCCTGACCAACGGCACGCTGGTGCATACCGCCAAGGGATCGAAGGTGCCGCGCGTGCTCACCTTCACCACGCATAATCTGCCGATCCCGCTCCCCAAATACGAGCAGTTCCGCAAGCGCGGCGACCGCAGTCTCGAACAGACGCTTCCCGAGCTCGCGCGGATCGGCAAGGACCGCACCGCCAAGGAGGAGCAGCGCGACACCAGCCGCGCGGCGTATCATTTCAGGCTGGCGGAAGTCTTCTCGATGTTCCTGCTGCCGATGCTTGCGGTCGCGCTGGGCGTGCCGGCGAAGCGATCTACTTCGGCGCTCGGCGTGTTCCTGTCGATCGTCCTCATCGTGACTTATCACAAGGTCAATGAATATGCGCAGGCGATCGGCAGCCTGGGGCGGATCGATCCGCTGATCGCCTTGTGGGTGCCCTTCGCTCTGTTCGCGGCGCTGACCTTCTGGCTGTATTACCAAGTCGCCTATGTTCCCGGCGCGCAGCCGCTCGCCGCGTTCGAGAAAGGGTTCGACAAGCTGGTCAAGGCCGTGACGCGTTACCTGCCGGGGCGCAGGAAAAAGAACGGGGCAGCCGCATGACCAGCCTCACCAACTTTTTCCCGTCGCGAACCATGTCGATCTACATGGCGAAGATGTTCCTGGTGCGGACCTTCGCCATTTTGGCGGCTTTGGTGCTCGTGCTCCAGGCGCTCGATCTGCTCAGCGAAAGCGGGCGGATCCTGGCCTATGCGGGCAATGGCGAGAGCGAGGTGTGGCGCTATGTCAGCATGCGCACGCCCGAGATCATTGCGCGCTTCCTGCCCTTCTCGGTGCTGCTCGGCACGATCCTGACGCTCTCGCAGCTCAACCAGAATAGCGAAGTTATCGCGATGAAGGCCTCGGGGCTCTCGGCGCACCAGGTGCTGGCGCCGCTGATGCTGACCGGGCTGATCGTCGCGGCGATCTCGTTCGGGTTCAACGAGCGCGTGGTGGCGCGCGCATCGGCCACACTCGCGCAGTGGAAAAAGGTCGAATATGGCCCCCTGCCTGTCGATCGCGGCGACCGCGCCAATGTGTGGGTCAAGGATGGCGATCATCTGATCGTGGTTCAGCAGATCAAGGGCCGCGGCGAGGCAGCGCTGCTCTATGGCATCACCGAATATGAGCGGAAGGGCCAGTCGCTGCGCTCGATCGTCACCGCCACCACCGGCAAGCGCGATGGTGCTGGCTGGCGTGTCGAGAATGCCGAGCGCTTCGATGTCGCGAGCGGGGGGCTGACACCGCTCGGCTCGGTTCGCATCGCCGACGGAGTGCGGCCCGATCAATTCACTTTGGCTTCGGTAAACGCCGATGGCATGTCGTTCTTCGGGCTGCGCGAGGCGATCCAGGATCTTCAGCTCGCCGGACGTCCCACCAAGGCGCTCGAAGGATCGCTGTGGCACAAGCTGGCCGGGCCGCTCTCGTCGATCCTGATGCCGCTGCTAGGCGCCGTCGCGGCCTTCGGCATCGCGCGGTCGGGCAAGCTGTTCATGCGCGCGGTGATCGGCATGGCCCTGGGCTTTTTGTACTTCGTCGCGGACAATTTTGCGCTGGCGATGGGGAATCTCGGGGCATACCCGCCGTTTCTGGCGGCCTGGGCGCCGTTCCTGCTATTCCTGATGATCGGCGAAGCGGTGTTGCTGCGGTCCGAGGAATAACGGGATGGCATTGCGCCATCCCCCGAGTGTCGGCCTTGGCGGTGACGGGGATGAGGTGGATGCCATCGTCGAAACCGAATTCAACATCCGGTTAAACGGCAACGACGCGAAGGATTGGGTGACCGCCGGCGACGTCTATACGTCGGTGCTCAAAGCCCTGCCGGTCGAGGACCGAGCTCATCGCAATAATTGGCAGCGTTTTGTTACTACGCTTGCCTACGATACCGGTGTCGATCCGGGGAAAATTGAGGCCGGTAGCCGCCTTCTTTGCTAGTTTCGGCCCCGCTTGGTCATCGTGCTGCGGGCCAGCTGGTCGACCAGCCCCGGCAATCCGGCATAGCTGGCCTTGTGATAGGGCGAGCCCTTTTCCAGCGCCGCGGTGATGCGGTGATGGGCCTTGCCGAGATTGTGATAGGGCACGCTCGGCAGCAGATGGTGCAGCGCGTGGTAGCGCAGGCCGACCGGGGCCCAGAGGGCGGGCAATAAGGCAGGCGGGGGCACATTGACGCTGTCGAGATACTGGCCGGTCACCGTCATCGCTTCGCCTTCATTCTCCCAGAGATGCGCGACCAGCGTGCGGACCTGGTTGATCACGGTGGCAAACGAGACGATCGCGAGGACGATGAGGAAGGGCGTGAGCGAAATGATGCCCGTCGCGAGCATTGCGATCAGCGCCATGGCCCACAGGCTCGCGCCGACCTCCATCGCCAACCATTCGCTGCGAAAGCGGCCCTCGGGCATGCGGCGGCGATAGGCGGGATTGATGACCAGGCCCGAATAACGCTCGATCACGAACTTGCGCAGCGGCGGGAAAATCGCCGAGAGCGGCGCGAGCACGCCGTAGCGAACCAGCAGGCCGATCGGCGCCAGCGTCGCGACGATAACGAACATCGGCAGCGTCCACGGCTTCATCAGCGCCAGGGGCAGATATTCGGGGTCCTCGACCGTGCCATATTTGGTGCGGGCATGATGATGGACGTGGACATCTTCGTACATGAACGACGGCACCAGCAGCGGCACGCCGACGAGCAGATTCCAGCCTAGCCGGAAGCCGGGCACTGCGCCTGCCTTCATGTGCGAGATTTCATGGATGAAGCTCACTGCGCGATAGATGGCTAGCGCCGAGACCAGTCCCGCCGCGAGGCACAAACCCCAGCCGCGGGCCATCACCGCGACGAACAGCGCGCCATAACCGACGGTCACCGATGCGAACAGATCGCCCCAGTAGATTGCAGGCTTATGCCCAGCGAGATCGCGCGCCATTTCGGCGGCTGCGCGCAGCATCGCCTTGTCGTCGGCGATGCGTTCACGCTGTGCGCGCGGCGTCGCCGCCGAAATTCCTGCTTCGTGCGCATCCAAAGCGATACTGGTGTTCATGACCCGGCCCATTGCAATTAGATAGTGGCTACATGTTGGCAGTAACAGGGGTGCCAGGGAGCGCAGGGCCGATGTTGCGCCTTGACACCAGCCCCTGCAGGCAGGACTTCACCGCGCAGAAAGGGGCTTTCCATGTCTTCTCTGTCCATCCGCCCGGTCGCTACGCGGGCGGACCGCAAGGCCTTTATCGAGCTCGCCTATCGCCTGAACGGCAGCGATCCCAATTGGGTGCCGCCGCTTCGGCAGGAGGAATATGCCAAGATAGACCCCAAGAAGAATGGCTGGTTCAGTCATGCCGAGGCGCAGCTTTTCGTTGCCGAGCGCGGCGGCAAGGTGACGGGCCGCATCTCCGCGCATATCGATTTCCTCGCGCTCGAAATGCCCGCCGAGCAGGGCTTCGGGCCGGGCACCGGCTTCTGGGGAATGTTCGAGGCCGAGGACCAGAACACCGCCAAGGCACTGATCAACGCTGCGGAGGAATGGCTGCGTAAGAAAGGCATGACCCGCGCGCTGGGGCCCGTCAGCCTGTCGATCTGGGAAGAGCCCGGGCTGCTGGTAAAGGGCTATGACCATCCGCCGACGGTGATGATGGGGCACCATCAGCCGCAGTATCGCGGCTGGATCGAGGCGATGGGCTATGCCGAGGCCAAGAAGCTGCTGACCTATGATCTTCCGGTGGTCGACGGCTTCCCGCCGCTGATCCAGCGCATCGTCGCCGCCGGCGAGCGCAACGATCGCATCCGCATCCGCCGCGTCGATAAATCGCGCTTCGAGGACGAAGCCAAGATCATCCTGGCCATCCTCAACGATGCGTGGTCAGAAAATTGGGGCTTCGTGCCGCTGACCCAGCCCGAGATCGACGATGTCGGCAAGAAGCTGAAACCGCTGGTGTTCGAGCAGATGATCCGGATTGCCGAATATGATGGCGAACCCGTCGCCTTCATGGTCGCCCTGCCCGATCTCAACGAGGCGCTGATGCCGCTCAAGGGTTCGCTGTTCCCGTTCGGCTGGGCCAAGCTGCTGCTGTGGCTGCGCAAGCCGCGCACGCGCACGGCGCGCGTGCCGCTGATGGGGGTGGTCAAGCGGCTCCAGGCCTCGCGGCTGGCGAGCCAGCTCGCCTTCATGATGATCG
Source organism: Sphingomonas sp. AC522 (assembly GCF_979258125.1). NCBI lineage: Bacteria > Pseudomonadati > Pseudomonadota > Alphaproteobacteria > Sphingomonadales > Sphingomonadaceae > Sphingomonas > Sphingomonas sp. AC522. The sequence goes on along the minus strand of NZ_OZ409836.1, from coordinate 2,033,253 downwards.
AGTTCATCCGCCGCGACGCGACGGTGGATTTCGGCGTGACCCGCGGCGAGATCGGTTGGGTGCTCGAGGACAATCAGGGGATGAACGCCATTGCCGATGCCATCCAGAGCACGGTCAATCGCGAATATATGATCTACAAGAAGGGGCTGTAGGGCCGCACCGGTGGCGGGAGCGCGCAGCGAGCTCCAACCGTCTTCACCGGAATCGAACCGGCCCGCTCCCCCGCCCGATCCGCGAGAGACACGCTCGCGGGAAGTATGGACGGGAAAGCGGGCCGATCGCCGCGCGACCGCCAGTGGCCGCGCAGTCGGTCCGGCTCGCGATGCAAGGGGGTATCGCGAGCCGTTCCGGGGGACCGATTACTTCTTGAGCGGATCGGTGCCAGTGAGCGCGATCCATTCGCCGCGCGTGCGGCATTCCTTCTTGTCGAGCAGCGAGCCCGTCGTCGTCTTCACGACGCAGACGCGCTTGGCCATCGGATCCTTGCCGTCGGTCTTCGCCGGATCGGTGGCATAAGCCGGCATGGCGATGAGCGTGGCGACGGCGGCGATTGCGATGAAACGAGTCATATCTGTCACTCCTTGAACGGTGGGGCATGACAGGCGCTCCTTTGTGCCGCCTGCTACTGTCTTACTGCAGTAACTGTGCCAAACACTCGGACGACGGTATATCAATAACTTAGCGGAAATGCGCACCTCTCGATAGTGCTATAGTGCGGCAATACACGCCGAGAGTTGGCGGATTGCGCGGGCGGGTGTTCGAAAGCGGACAGCGCCCTGTCCGGAAGCGACCAGGCTAGCGGAGACTGACCCAGGTGGGGGCGTGATCGCTGGCACGCTCGCGGCCGCGATAGCCCTTATCGACGCCGGCGCCGTTCATCCGATCGGCGGCCATGGGGCTAAGCAGCAAATGATCGATGCGGAAGCCCGCGTCGCGCTGCCAGGCGCCTGCCTGATAATCCCAGAAGGTCCAGATCCCCCCGCCGGGAAAGCGGGTTCGCAGCGCGTCGGTCCAGCCTTGGGCGAGCAAGGCGCGGTAACGCTGACGGCTCTCGGGCTGCATCAGCGCATCGCTGGCCATCGCGCGGACCGAGAAGGTGTCGTCGTCATTGGGAATGACGTTATAATCGCCGGCGAGCACCACCGGACGCTCCTCGGCGAGCAGTTCGCGCGCGCGATCGGCCAGGCGATCCATCCATTTGAGCTTGTAATCGAATTTAGGTCCAGGCTGCGGATTGCCGTTGGGCAGGTAGATCGAGGCGATGATCACATCGCCTACTTCGGCCTCGAGATAGCGGCTGTGCGCATCTTCGGGATCGCCGGCGAGGCCGCGCTGGCGCTCAATCGGCTGCTGGCCCTTGGCGAGCACGGCAACGCCGTTGAAGCCCTTCTGCCCATGCCACACCGCGCCATAGCCGGCCTTCTCGATATCGCGGACCGGCAGCGTCTCGTCGGCGCCCTTTAGCTCCTGGAGGCAGACCACATCGGGCTGCTGCTCGGCGAGATATTCGAGCAGGCGCTCCATGCGCGCCTTGATGCCGTTGACGTTGTAGCTGACGATCTTCACTGGCGCGTCAGACCGAGAAGCTGGTGCCGCAGCCGCAGCCGGACGCGGCATTGGGATTGGTCACCGCGAAATGCTGCCCGCCGAGATTATCGACGAAATCGACCTGCGCGCCACGGACCAGATCCAGGCTGATCGGATCGACAATCAGCCGGACGCCATCTGTCTCTGCGACAAGGTCGTCGCCTTCCGGAGCCTCGGCCATGCCGAACTTGTACTGGAAGCCCGAACAACCTCCACCCTCAACCGAAAGCCGCAGGATTGCTGGCTTGGCCTGCTTCGCAGCGATCGCCGCCACGCGCGCGGCTGCGGCAGCGGTCAGCGCGATATCGGGCTGGGTTGTCGTAGTCATAGAGCCGAGATAGGGGCGCGGACGACCAGAGGCAATCCACCGGCCGGATCGCGGGGCGCTATCGCAACTCCGAGCGAAGCCTGGCGCCATTTTCGCGGAGCGACGCGCGCAATTCCTGGAGCCGGGGCAAAAAGGAGGGGTCGCGGTTCAGCCTGATCGCAGCCTCGACATAATCGAGGATCGTCAGGCCATCCACCGGATCTACATGATTGAGATCGAGGCGCCATTTGTTGATGGCGCGATCGAGCAAAGCCAGTTTCTGCGTCGACACGGCATATTTGAGGATATTGGCGCCGGGCGTCGCGAAATTGCCCGAGTTGCAGCCGAACCTTGCTTGTTGGCTGTTCCACAAAGCCTGCATCTTTTGCTGCTGCGTAGCCGCGTCATCGGATGGAGACACGCACGCGGCCTCGCTCATGGCCCGCTCGAATTCGTAGCGATAGCCCGATCCTGCGGGCGCTCGATCTGCTTCGAAGATCATCGAGCACAGACCATTGAGCTTCGCTTGGGCTTTGCACATCGCCGAAGCCTGCGGCGCACGTCGCAAGTCGAATGCCGGACCTTGGGGTTGCGCCAGCAACGCGCCGGCGCCCGCTGCGATAAGCGCGGCGCCTATGACTATCGACCGCATAATTCCTCCACGCGTCAAAGCATCAGCATAAAGGGCACCCGCGCGATCACAACCGCTGCCGATGAAACGACAAACCCGGCGCTGGGCCGGGCTCAAGATGCGGTACTGCCGCAATGAAGAGGGATGCATCTAGTAAGGGTGGGGGCCGCCTGCACGGGCGGCCCCTCTCCTCTCCTACCCCTGCCAGGGATTAGTTTGCGGGGCCGCCCACAGCGGTCTGCGCGCGGTCCTGGATCTGGACCAGATACTCACCGGTCTGCAGGAAGGGGATCGGATTGACCGCCTTGCCGTCGACGCGGACTTCGTAATGGAGGTGGCTGCCGGTCGAGCGACCGGTCGAGCCCATTAGGCCGATCAGCTGGCCGCGGCGGATGCGGGTGTTGTCCGCAACCAGGATCTTCGAAAGATGGCCGTAGCGCGTCTCGATGCCGCGGCCGTGATTGATCTGGACGAGATTGCCATAGCCGCCCTGGCGGCCGGCATGGCTGATGACACCATCGGCAGTCGCATAGATCGGCGTGCCGATCGCACCCGGGATATCGACCCCGGCGTGCATTGCGGCGGTGCCGCGGAACGGATCGGAGCGGACGCCGTAGCTCGACGTGAAGATCAGCTTGTCGACCGGCTGCATCGACGGGATCGAAATCACCGTCTGCTCGAGCATATCGAGCTTCTTCCAGGTCTGGAACAGTGCGCGGAACTGGGCATCGGCATTGGCTGCTTCGGCATTGGCGCCGGCGATGTCGTTCTCGTCCAGCGGCTCATAGGGGCCGCCCATGGCGACGTTCGAATAACGCTCGGGCGTCAAACCGAGGCGGCGAAGCTGCTGCGCGGTCTGCTGGTAACGGGCTTCGCCTGCGGCGCGTGCCTTGCCGGCCAGAGCGACCTGGCGCTGCTCGACTTGCTTGAGGGGGGCGAGGACTTCCTCGGCGACTGCGCTGGTCTTCGGCGCATTGGTGGGAAGCTGCTGCTCGATCGCGGCGCGATCGGTCTTGCCCGACATGGTCGCGGCGATCAGCGCCTGGTTACGCTCGACGCGTGCGGCCTGAAGCTTGGCTGCTTGCTTGGCGGCGGCGACATCGGCCTGCATCTGCTCGAACTGCTCGCGCATCTGGGCGACCTGCGCCTCGGGCGACGAAGGCGTGCCGGTCACGCCGCTGATTGCAATCGCACCGACGGTGGCCTGCGACACGCCGTAAGCCGAGAAGACGACGGTTACCGCGGCGATCCCGGCGAGCAGCGCCTGGGTGCGACCAGCAATGCTGAAGCGACGCAGATCGCGGCCGTCATGAAAAATAAAATCGCGGGTTGTGAAGAAGCTGCGGAACCGCTGACCAAGGTTCTGAGTTTTGATATTCGACGCGTTAGCCATGAGTCCCCGGCAACCTAAAAAGCCCGCTTCGAAGATTTCCGATCGCGCGCTTGAAATTCAAAATGTCGCAGTTGCAGCCCCACCGCTCCTGGACGGCCAGTGTGTGACGGATTTATTCAACGTGCGGCAAGTGGCTGGTAATATTCTCGGGACAAACCGGCTGAGTTGCGCGCCGAGTCGTTGAACGGGGGCTTAAGCAAGCCTTTATAGTGCCGCGTCACCAGTGCCTGCCATGCCGCTGCGGGCGTCAGCTTTGCCGCCGCGCAGGCCGATTCGAACCATTTGGTGCCGGCGCGGACGTGGCGGATTTCATCGTTGAAAATGCGCGATAAAATCCTGGCGGTAGCGCTATCACCAGCCGCTTCGAAACGCTCGACAGTGGCCGGCGTGACGTCTAGCCCGCGGGCTTCCAATACCATCGGAACGACGGCCAATCGGGCGAGCGGATCGTGCGCCGTCTCCGCCGCCGCATCCCATAAGCCGTCATGCGCGGGCAGCGCGCCATAATGGCTGCCGAGCTGCTTGAGCCGGCGATCGAGCAGAGCGAAATGCAGGGCTTCGTCGGCGCCGACATGCATCCAGTCGTCGACGAAGTTGCGGGGGAATTGCCCACCGAACCGCCCTGCCATGTCGAAGGCGAGGTCGATCGCGGAGAATTCGATATGCGCCAACGCGTGAATCAATGCGGTGCGGCCATGCGCCGAGCCCTTGCCGCGCTTCGGCATGCGATTGGGCGGCAGGAGCTCGGGAGCGGAGGGGCGCGAAGGCCGATCGGGCATCGCCACGTCGAAGCTGTGCGCCAGGCGGCCCAGGCGCCAATCGCGGGCGACGCGGCGGGCAGTCATCACCTTGGCGCGCGGGTCCGCAGTTTCCAGGACGGCGCGCGCCGCCTGCGCAATGCTGATCACCGCGCGACAAGTTCCTTCACCGATTCAAGCACATCGACTGCATGTCCGGGCACCCGCACGCGCCGCCAGACGCGGAACAGCTTGCCATCGGGGCCGAACAGAAAGGTCGAACGATCGATGCCCATATAGCGCTTGCCGTAGAGCTGCTTCTCTACCCACACGTCGAAGGCCTCCATCGCCCTGCCCTCGGTATCGGTCGCGAGCGGCACGGTCAGATCGTATTTGGCGATGAATTTCTGGTGCTTGATCGCATTATCCTTCGAGACGCCGAGCACCGATGCGCCGAGCGCTTCGAATTCGGGGAGCATCGCCGAGAAATCCTGCGCCTCACGCGTGCAGCCCGATGTGTCGTCCTTCGGATAGAAATAGAGCACGAAGGGCCGCCCAGCCTGCTCCTTGAGCGCGATCGTCCCGCCGCTCGGCGTATCGAGCGTGATATCGGGGAGCTTGTCGCCTTCCTCGAGTGCCATTGCGGTCTCCGTCAGTCGCCGCGGATCGCGGCCCAGCATGCGCGCACTTCCTGCCGGGTCCGGGTCAGCTCCGCAACCACCTCGTCCCAGCCGGGCAGGCCGACCGCGCGCGCGATCAGCGCCTGGGTCGGAACGCCGGGCACCTGCCCATCGGGCGCGACCAGGCGCATCGTGACGAGCATCCGGGCCAGGAAATCATAGGCCGCGCGCATCGTCGGCGGCATCAGGCCGGCAGTGACTAGACCATCGATGGCGCGCGCCAGGCGCGGCTCGAAGGCCGTGCGGTGGACAAGCTGAAGCGTGTGCACCGCGAATTCGAGATCGACGAGCCCACCTTCCGAAAGCTTCGCGTCGAGCGGTCCTTGGGGCGGTTTGTGCGCCGCCATCTCGTCGCGCATCTTGGTCGCTTCGGCGACGACATCGCGCTCGGGGCGGGCGCCACCCAGCACCTCGCCGACCACTTGGGTTACTGCCGCGCGCGCCTCGGGTGAGCCGAAGATCGGGCGCAGCCGCGTGAGCGCCATATGCTCCCAGGTCCAGGCGTCTTCGCGCTGATAGCGCTCGAACGCATCGAGCGAGACCACTAGCGGCCCCTGCGCCCCCGAGGGCCGCAGCCGCGTATCGATCTCGTAGAGCGGCCCCGCGGCAGTAGGCACGCTGAGCGCCGCCGAGACGCGCTGGGCGAGGCGATTATAATAGGTCACTGCCCCGAGCGGCTTGGCGCCGTCCGATTCCGCGGAATAATCTCCGGTAAAGAGGTAGACCAGGTCGAGATCGGAGGCGTGGGTGAGCGCCTGCCCACCCATCCGTCCGAGCGCAAGGATCACCAATTCGCTGTCGGGCACGCGCCCGTGCGCCCGCGTAAATTCCTCGACGGTGGCGCGCGCCAGCACTTCGATCGCCGCCTCGGCGACGCGCGCATAGCCGGCCGAGACTTCGAGCGGGTCGCTTGCGCCCGAGACGATCTGCGCGCCCAGCGCGAAGCGCTTCTCGTTGACCAGCCGGCGGACGTAATCGAGATACCATTGATAGTCCGCGCCGGTCTCGCGCCGGGCCATCTCCGCGACCAGCTGGGACACCTCGGGCATTGGCTCCAGCGCCGTCGCGTCGATCAATCCATCAAGGAGCTCGGCGCGGCGGCCAAGCTGCTCCGCAAGCGTCGGGGCGTGGCACAGGACGGCGCTGAGCAGCCGCGCCAGTGCCGGCTGTGCCTCGAGCAAGCGGAAGAAATTTATCGCGCTGGGCAGCCGCGAAAGCATCGCATCGAAGCGGGTGATCGCGTGCGTCGAATCCGGTGCCTGGGCGAAAGCGGCGATGAGCCCGGGGAGGACGGCTTCGAGCGCCTCGCGCGCCTGCGACGTTCGCAGCGCGGGATAGCCCCCGCCCCGCCAGCCCTCGACGATCCGCGCCGCGCCCGCGGGATGATCAAAGCCCGCCTCGGCAAGCTGCGCCTGAAGGCTCTCGTTGCTCGCGGGCAATCGCGGTTCGGAATCGTCGCTGAGCGCATCATAGACGCGGCCGACGCGCTCCGAATGCGGTCGTAGTAAATCGAGCAGCGCCTCGCTGCTGTCGAGCCCGTGGAGCGCTGCGACGTTGGTCAGCGCGGCGGGGTCCGCGGGAAGCCGGTGGGTCTGCAAGTCGTCGACCATCTGCAGCCGGTGCTCGACGGTGCGGAACAACGTATAGGCTTGCGATAGCGCCGCAGCATCGTCCGCATCGATGCGCCCTGCCGCCGCTAATGCCGCCAGCGCGTCTCGAGTGGCGGGCGCGCGCAGGGTGGGATCGCGGCCACCATGGATGAGCTGGTGGATCTGCGCGAAGAACTCGGCCTCGCGGATGCCGCCCCTGCCCCGCTTGAGATCATAGCCGGGGCCGAACGCCTGCGTCTGGGCATAATGATCGCGAATGCGGCGGCTGATGTCGCGGATCTCGCGGATCGTCCCGTAATCGAGCCCGCGCCGCCAGACGAACGGACGCACCGCATCGAGAAAATAGCCGCCCAGCGCTAGATCGCCGGCGCAGGCCCGCGCCCGAATGAAGGCCGCACGCTCCCAGGGCAGCGCCTGCGATTCATAATAGGATATCGCCGCCTCGACCGGCAACACGATCGGTGTCGCCTCGGGGGATGGCCTGAGGCGAAGATCGACGCGCATCACATAGCCATTGGCGTCGCGCGCCTGGAGCAATTCGACCACGCGCCGCCCGATCCGCACCGCTGCCTCTTCGGGCTCCTCGCGCGGGCGGCACGGCAGCGTGTTCGGATCGAAAAGCAGGATCGGGTCGATATCCGAGGAATAATTGAGCTCGCGGCTGCCCTGCTTGCCCAAAGCGATAGCGGCAAAGCCCAGCGGCTCGGCATCGGGCGTACGCTCGGCGATGGCGGCGCGGATTGCGCGGTTGAGCGCATCGTCGGCAAAGTCGCTGAGCAGATTGGTGACGCGGGTGAGATCGAACTCGCCGGCCAGATCGCCCAAAGCGACCAGCAAGGCCAGGCGACGGCGCTCGATGCGCAGCCGCGCACCCTCATCCATATCCCCCGCAACGGCGCGAGCGGCCGCCATCGGATCCTGCAATGCATTGGGCAAATCTTCGACGAGTTGTGGCTCGCGATCGAGCAGCAGCGAAAGAAAAGAAGAATGATTTCGCGCCCGCATCATCGCGGCGGACAAAGACGAAGAAGAAGTTACGGACACGACTCTAACGCCTGCGTATCGAGTTTTCGTTCATGTCAAGCAACAAATGTCAATTTCATCCGTTTTACCTGCATGCCGCGTTCCTCTCCCGCCACCACTGCTAAGACTTGTGCCTCGGCTTACCGGGTCGAAGCGCCGCGCGCCAGTGACGCGATCGGGCTGGCGCTGCGGGGCGCCTATCTGGACGAGAACGGCCTGCCGGAAGACATGGCGGCGATGCTCCGCCAGCTCAACCGGCTGGATCGCAGCACTTCACATTAAGATGATTGGGCGGCTCAGCGATCGCGGCTGAGATCGTCGACCTGCCCCATGATCGTGTCCAGCGCGCTCTTGCCGCCGGGATTGGGCAGCATATCGCGGCGCGACGGCAATTGGCCTTCCGAAAGCAAAGCCTCAAGCGCAACGCGTCCGCGCGCGACGCGGCTCTTGATCGTGCCGACCGCGACCTGACAGATTTCGGCGGCTTCCTCATAGGCAAAGCCGCCTGCGCCGACGAGGATCAATGCCTCGCGCTGGGGCTGCGGCAGATGCAGCAAGGCGCGCTGCATATCCGAAAGCTCGACATGACGGTCCTGGCTTGCCGGCGCGGCAAGGATTTTGTCCGCAACCAGATCGTCCCATTCGCCCTTGAAGCGTGCGCGGCGCATCTGACTGAGATACAGGTTGCGCAGGATGATGAAGGTCCACGCGCGCATATTGGTGCCTGCCTGGAAGCGCTTGCGCGCTGCCCAGGCCTTGAGCAGCGTCTCCTGCACCAGATCGTCAGCCAGATCGCGATTGCCCGAAAGCGAGCGCCCGAACGCGCGCAGATGCGGAATCACCTGCCCCAACTGCACCTTGAATTCGGGATCCGACAGCGAGACGTGCTCGGGCGGCGCTTCCACGCCGTCTTCGTGCTCGTCGGACAGTTCAGTCTCGCTCATGGATTCCCGCTCATTGGGCGCACCGTTGCCGCCGATATATTGGAGATAGGCACGAAGGACGCGTTTGCCAGCGGTTTCACCCGCTGGCACGCGTCAGCTCAAGAGAATCACCGCAAACGCTATGATCACCAGCACCAGGCCGAAGCCCAGCACATAGCGAGTCATATGTGGCGTCGCGCCGGCACGGGCGCGGTCGGTGGTGACGTGAATCGGTTCTTCGTTCTCAGCCATGAGCGCTAAACCCCCCACAAACGTTTTGGCTCCGTATCATATGGAACCGCGGCGAATTTTTTCAGACGGGCACCGTCGCCTGATCGAAGAACAGCGCCTGGCTGATCGTCGTCTTCACGGTTTCGCGCTGGAAAGGCTTGGTGATCAGGAAGGTCGGCTCAGGGCGTTCGCCAGTGAGCAGCCGCTCGGGGAACGCGGTGATGAAGATCACCGGCACCGCGAATTCGGCGAGGATGTCCTTCACGGCATCGATGCCCGACGAATCATCGGCGAGCTGGATGTCCGCCAGGACGAGGCCCGGACGGTCTTCCATCGCCAGCGCCACGGCTTCGTCGCGAGTGACGGCGACGCCGGTGACGTCATGGCCGAGATCGCGGACGATCTGCTCGAGATCCATTGCAATCAGCGGCTCGTCTTCGATGATCATCACGCGAGTGCGCGTCTGGCGCTCGATTTCGGAGACTGCCTCGGCAACAAGCTTCGACACCTCCTCGGGCGTCTCTTCGATAAGATAGCCTGCATCCTCGATGCTGAAGCCCTCAACCGTGGTCAGCAGCAGCGCCTGGCGCGACAGCGGCGTGAGTTGGGCGAGGCGCTTGCGCGCGATCGCCTCATTTTCATTCGTCGTATCTTCGAGCAGATCTTCCTCCTCAAGATGCGTCGACTGCCAGATCGCCTGGAAGGTGCGATAGAGGCCGAGGCGCGGATCGACCTCGCGTGGAAACTGATCGGGGGCGGCGACGATCGCCTCAAGCGCGGCGCGCACATAACGGTCGCCATCGGTCTGGCTGCCGGTCAGGGCACGGGCATAGCGCCGAAGAAGCGGAAGGTGCGGCGCGAGTTGCTGTCCAAGCGACATAATCGGGTAATTCTCCAATTCGGGTGCGGGCGCTTGTTTCGCGCCCGTTACAGCCCATTGCAAATGTTTATGCACCCGAAGGAAGCCCCTCCCCGGATATTGCATCGCATGTGGAACAAACGATGCGCTGTTTGGTTTCATGCGCCTGACCTGCTTGATGCAGGTAAGTGTCGTCTTGCGCTTGCGCTCGGCGGCTTCGGTTTATATCGGACCCGGAACGTCCCGAGGTCCTCGAGGGGGAATTGGTGGTTTCCGCTAAGAAAGAGATGACGAAGCCTTCCCGCGCGAAGGGCGGCGACGAGGGCGGAAAGCCGAGCCGCAACGTGGGTGACGCGTTGCGTCAGGCGTATGATGAAGCCGTGGGGGAAGCCGTTCCCGACGATCTTCTCGCGCTTCTGAAAAAGCTCGACTAACCAGCAGGAAATGGAAGATCGGGATCTTCAGAAGCGCAGCAGGGCTCCTGTCGCGGCGCTGGCCCGCATGCAGACCGGCGCGAAGCTATTCCTGATCCTGGGAGGAGCGCTGCTCCCCCTTGCGCTGATCGCGCTGTTCATCACCATCCAGACTACGCGTAACGCCAGCAGCGAACGCCGCGAGCGGCTGAGCGCGATGACCGAGGAAAGCTCGAGCACGCTCGCTACGGTTCTCGGCAATCACGTCACCCAGCTTACCCAGGCGCTCAACACAATCGAGGCCAACCCGCAGGACACGCCGGCCTGCACCCGGCTTGCGGGAACGTTCGGATCGCTGGCCTCGGTGCGCTTCGCAATCATCAACGGCGCGGGCAAGATCCTGTGCGGGCAGCGCTTTACGGTCGGCGGGGCGGCGGTGTTAAACCCCGGGCAGATCAGGGCCAAGATCGTCGACAACGGCCTGTCGCTGCGCATCGGCGGCGATGAAGGCGCCAGCGCAGTCGCTTTCTATCCGGGCGATGTGCTCAACATGATTGCGCGGCCCAACGGCTTCGTTCCCGAATATGGGCTTGTCCTGCTTGCCGGCGAGGAAAGCCTGCAGTTACGCACGCTCGCCGGCACCGGCCCGCTCGACCGCCGCGAAACCGTGCGCGCCGATCTAGGCGTGGATAGCCTTGCGATCCAGATGTCGGTGCCCGGCACGCCGATCACATCGCCGATCATCATCAGCACCGTATTGCTGTTGGTGATGTGGATCGCTGCGGCGGCGATCGGCTGGTTCGTCGTCGATGCTCTACTGATTCGTCCATTGCGTCGGCTTCGCACCAGCGTGGGCACTTACAAACCCGGCGAAGTGATCGATTTCGAGCGGATGGGCGAAATGCCAGCGCAGGAGATTCGCGAACTCGGCGAAACCTTCCGCGAGATCAGCCGCACCGTGCAGGAGCATGAGTCCGACCTTGCCGAAGGCCTGGTCCGCCAGACCAAGCTGACGCGCGAAGTGCATCACCGGGTGAAGAACAACCTGCAGGTGATCGCCAGCCTGATCAATTTCCACGCGCGCGGCGCGAAGAGCGCCGAGGCGGCCGAGGCCTATGCCTCGATCCAGCGCCGCGTCGATGCCCTCGCCGTGGTCCATCGCAACCATTATGCCGAAATGGAAGAAAATCGCGGGCTCGAGCTGCGCTCGGTGATCGGCGAACTGGCCGCCAATATCCGCGCGACTGCCCCCGAGCACGCCGCTGGCCTGGGCATCACGCTCGAAACCGAGCCGGTGCTGGTCAATCAGGACGTGGCGACGGCAATCGCGTTCCTGCTTACCGAGATCGTCGAGCTGGCGATGAGCTGCATGGCCGGGGCGCAGGTACGCATCTCGGTCAAGGCGGGGCCGGAAGAGGATCGCGCGACGTTGCGGGTGGTTTCGCCCGCGTTGGTCGAGAGTCCAATGCTCGAGGAGTTGCTCGAGAATCGCTATGGCCGGGTGCTTGGCGGCCTTGCCCGCCAGCTGCGCACCAAGCTCCATCACGACCCGCTGACGGGAGCTTACGAAGCCTCGATCGCGATCACCGGACGCCCCGGAATCTACGCCTGAAAAAAAGATTCAAAAAATTTCGATTCTCGCGGAACCCCTGACCGCGTTGCTAGTTTTATACTTCGGATAGTGACCTTTTGCCCCCCCGCTCTCGCTATCCAAGACATGGGCCCGGAAGCATCAACCCTCCCCCCCCCGGTGATGCTTCCGGGCCTAACACTTCCCAGAGACTAAGAATTCCGCCGGGTCCCATTGGGGCCCTTTTTCATATGCGGAACGATTGAGCGCGCCCGCGCATTCCTCTTCCGCCCTCTCAGGCAGATGGAGTGTTTCAATGCGTAAGATCCTGACCTGTGCCGCGCTTGCCGGCGCCATTTTGATTTCGGCCTGCAATACGGTCGAAGGCGTAGGCCGCGACGTGGCTTCGGCGGGCGACACCGTCGCCAATGCCGCCGACGACAACAAGTAACCTGAACCTGGGCCTCTCCCAGCCGGGAGAGGCCGTCAGGCGGTTTCCGCTTCGGACTCCGCCTCGCGCCGCTTCCGCGTGATCTTGATGCCGATCAGCGCGATGAAATAGAGCGCGATCAGCGGCACCGCGAGCAGGAACTGGGAAACCACATCGGGCGGGGTCAGCACCGCCGAGATCGCGAACGCGGCAACCACCGCATAGCGCCAAGCGCCCTTCAACTGCTCGTAAGTGACGATCCCTGCGCGTTCGAGCAGCATCAGCAATACCGGCAGCAAGAAGGTGATCCCGAACGCGAACAGGAATTGCATGATGAAATCGAGATATTTGCCGATCGCGGGCAGCGCCTCCTGCTGCACGCCCCCGCCCACTTCGCCCTGATAGCTAAGCAGGAAATGCAGCGCGGTGGGGATCGCGATCGTGTAAGCCAGTGTGGCACCCGCAATGAACAGCGCTGGCGTTGCCAGCAGGAAGGGCAGCAGCGCCTTCTTTTCCTTGCGGTAGAGCCCGGGCGCGACGAACTGCCACAGCTGGTTCGCGACCACCGGGAACGACACCATCAGCGCAGTGAAGAACGCGACCTTCACCTGAACGAAGAAGGCCTCGAAGATCTCGGTGTAGATGACCTTGGTCTGCCCCGCCGCCGCCAGCGGGCGGACGAGGAACGAGAAGATCGGCTGGGCGAAGTAGAAGCCGATGGCAAAGGTCACCACCAGGGCTGCGACGCAATAAAGCAGGCGGCGGCGCAGCTCGATCAGATGATCGAGCAGGGGCGCCTGGGTATCGTCGATATCGTTCATTCGGCCGCCTCTTCGGCAGGCTTTGGCTTGGGCTTGCGGACACGCTTGGGCTTGGGGGCCAGCTCTGCCGCCACCGGCTCGGCCTCGACGAACAGCTCGGGCTGCTCGACCGTCACCAGCGGACCGTCTTCGCTGACGAAATGTTCGGGCTGGGGCGCCGGCAGCGAGGCGACCGGATGCTCGCGCATGATCCGCTCATTCTCGGCAGCCCATTGCTTCTCCATCTCGGCCAGCTCGGATTCGCGGACCATCGCATCGAAGCCCGAGCGGAACTGGCGCGCGACTCCGCGGGCCTTGCCGACCCATTTGCCGAGAAAGCGCATCGCCTTGGGCAGATCCTTGGGACCGATCACCAGCAAGGCGACGATCGCGACGACCAGGAATTCGGGCGCGTTGAAATCAAGCATCGGTCATTTGCCGATAAGGCCTTGTTGGTTCTGCCACTTCATTCCCCTCCCTCGCAGGGAGGGTTTGGGGTGGGGTGGCGTCTGGGCAATACGGAAATTCAAGGCGGTCAGTCTGCCGTACCGCGAGCAAAGACCCACCCCGGCCCCCCCTTGCAGGGAGGGGAGCGATCAATCAACGCTCCTCGCGGGTGCGTTCGGCTTCGACGTCATAAGCGGGATCCGCCGCCTTCTTGGTTTCGATCCGGCTCGCTTCGGGCTTGTCGTCGTCCTCGGCCATACCCTTCTTGAACTGCTTGATGCCTTTGGCGACGTCGCCCATCATGTTCGAGAAACGACCGCCGCCGAGCAGCAGGATCGCCACCACGCCGAGCACGATCCAGTGCACCAGGCTAAAACCACCCATCGAAACTCTCCTTGATTCAGGTGGTATCTAGTCTTCTTGCGCTTCGGTTTCCACCTCTTCGTCAGGACCCAGCCCCTCGAAGGCCAGATCGACCGGATCAAGCAGCCCAGCTGCCTTGAGGTCGTCCATTCCGGGAAGGTCGCGGCGCGTGGCGAGACCGAAATGCGTGAGGAAGCCAGGCGTGGTGGCATAGGTCAGGGGACGGCCGGGAACTTCGCGCCGCCCGGCCGGGCGCACCCAGCCCGCCTCCATCAACACGTCGATCGTGCCCCTGCTGATCTGCACCCCGCGGATCGCCTCGATCTCGGCGCGGGTGACCGGCTCGTGATAGGCGATGATCGCCAGCGTCTCGATGCCGGCGCGGCTGAGCTTGCGACTCTCCTCGCGATCGCGGCGGAGCAAATGCGCGAGATCGGCCGCGGTCTGAAAGTGCCAGCGGTCGCCGCGGCGCACCAGATCGATTCCGCGTCCGGCATAGATGCGCTCCAGTTCGGCCAGCGCGCCGCGGACATCGGCATCTGCCCCGACATGCGCCTTGATCTCATCCACCGACAAGGGATGCTCTGAGGCGAACAGGATCGCTTCGACGGCGCGCGACAGATCGTCCTCGCGGATCATGCGCCGGCGGCCTTCAGATAGAGCGGCGCGAAGGCCGATTTCTGCTGGAGCTCCACCCTGCCCTGCCGCGCCAGTTCGAGGGCCGCGACGAAGGACGAGGCCAGCGCCGACTTGCGATAGCTGCCGCTCGCGCCTTCGGGTAAAAACGTCTCAATCGTCGACCACTCGATCCGCGCGCCGATCAGGCTCGATACGCGCTCGATTGCCTCCTCCAGCGTCATCACATCGCGCACCGCGACGACGTGCATCACCGGCCGGGTGCGCGCGCTGATCCGGCCATAGGCCGAGATCAGATCGAAAATTTCGGCTTCCCACTTGGCCTTGCGCAGCACGCGCAGGCCTTCGGGCGCGCCGCGGCGGAAGATGTCGCGCCCCAGCCGATCGCGCGCGACCAGCCGCGCCCCGGCTTCGCGCATCGCATTGAGCCGCTCGAGCCGCAGCTGCAGGCGGAGCGCCAGCTCCTCGGGGCTCGGGCTCTCTTCGGGATTGCGCGGCAGCAGCAGCGCCGATTTGAGATAGGCCAGCCACGCCGCCATCACCAGATAATCGGCCGCGAGCTCCAGCCGCAGCTCGCGCGCCTGGTTCACGAAGGCGATATATTGATCGACCAGTTCGAGAATCGAAATCGCGCGCAGATCGACCTTCTGGTTGCGCGCGAGCGTCAGCAACAGATCGAGCGGCCCTTCCCACCCGTCCACGTCGATCGTCAGGATTTCGGCGGTGTCTTCGCTCATCGGGGGCGAGTTAAGCAGAGGCCTCAGGCGAGCGCCAGCAGTTCGTCCCGGATCGCCATTAGCTCGATCATGTCGGCGGGCAGCGGCCCGCCCGCGACGGTGGCCATTGCGCGATCCAGCCGTGCCACGCATTCGGGCGTCGCATCGCCGAGCAGGCCGGCGATCTCGACCATCTCGTCCATCCGCGCCCAGCAATCGAGCACCACGTCGCATCCCGCCGCCAGCGCCAGCGTTGCCTTCTCGCCGGCGGTGCCCGACAGCGCCTTCATGTCAATATCGTCGGTCATCAACAGACCTTCGAATCCGATGGTCTCACGGATGATTTCCTGGATCACGGTTGGGGAAAGCGTTGCCGGTCGCTCGGCGTCCCAAGCTTCGAAGACGACGTGACAGGTCATCGCCATCGGCGCGTCGTTATTGCTTCGGAACGGCTCGATATCGGTCATGAGCGCTGCAGCGTCGACGTTAACTCGGGGCAGTTCGAGATGGCTATCGACCACCGCCCGGCCATGCCCAGGCATATGCTTGACCACGCCGACCACACCACCGCGCCGCAGCCCCTCGACTGCCGCGCGGCCTAATGCCGCGACCTGCATCGGGTCGCTGCCGAACGCGCGGTCGCCGATCGCCTGCGTTACCTGCGGCGTCACGACATCGAGCAAGGGCGCGCAATCGACGTTCACGCCGACTTCGTGGAGCATGAGCGCCAGCGCGTGATAATTGTGCCGCGCCGCCTCGATCGCCGAGATCGGCGCCTTTTCATACAGCGCATTGAACGAAGCGCCCGCGGGGAATTCGGGCCAGACCGGCGCGCGCATCCGCGCAACGCGGCCGCCTTCCTGATCGATCAGGATCGGCACGTCATCGCGCCCGGTCAACTCGCGGATACTGTCGGTGAGCGCACGCATCTGCGCCCGATCGCCGCAATTGCGCGCGAACAATATGTAGCCGAGCGGGTCCGCCTCCTTGAAAAAGGCGCGTTCGTCGGGGGTGAGCGTGTGTCCGGAGACGCCGAAGATTACGGGCTTCATCCGCCCCCCATACCGTCATGCTGAACTTGTTTCAGCATCCATTTTTCCACAAGCGCTGTCGCCTGAGGAGGGTTGGACCCTGAAACAAGTTCAGGGCGAAGGCCTCGCCGTCAATTCGCCACGTAGCAATTCTCGCCGGCGATCTTGAGCTTGCCGCAGATCTCCTTGGCCTGCCCGTTCGAGCCGGTGTTGACGCGCAGTCGGAACACCGGCTTGCCGTCCTTCTCCCCGCGCTCGACCGATTTGCCGAGCGGCGCCAGATACGCGAACCGCTTCGACAGCCGGTCCCATGCGGCATTTGCGCCGCCCTCGTCCGGGAAGGCGCCGAGCTGGATCAGCGAGCCCGAGCCGCTGTTGGCGGCCGGAGCCGCAGGCGCGGGCCGTGCTGCCGGCTGGCTGCCCGCGGCCGGCACCGGCATCTTGGCGGTCTTGCTGCCCTGATCAGTACCGCTGCCCTGCGCGGCCTTGCTGCCATCGACCGGCGCTTCGGGCACTGCGCCGGCATTGATGCTGGCATTGCTGGCATTGCCCTGGCTGGTCGAGAAGATGGTGTCGCCCTCGCCTTCGACGACCTGACCGCCGGGCTCGTCGGGCTTGACCTTGTAATCGCCTTCCTGGGCATTGATCAGCTGGCCGTTGCCGGTCAGGCCCTGCTGCTTCTGATACCAGTAATAGCCGCCCACAGCCGCGCCGATGACGAGCAGAAGCAGGATAATGAGCAGCAATATCCGGCCGAACGAAGGACCCTCACGATAATCCTCTTCGACCGTTTCAAGCCACGGCAGGCGATCGTCGTCGCCATAACCGGGTTCCCTACTCATCACTTCATCTCCTGGACGGCCTCGACTCCCATGATCCCGAGCCCGTTACGCACAATTTGCCCGATCCCACGCGCCAGATAAAGCCGCGCGCACGTTAACCCTGTTTGATCGGGAAGCAGGAAGCGGCGCTGGGGATCGTCGTTGCCCTGATTCCACAGTGCATGAAATGCCGCCGCCAAGTCGTAGAGATAGAATGCAATTCGGTGCGGCTCGCGGGCCAGCGCCGCGGCCTCGACGATCCGCGGGAACTGCGCGGCGAGCTTCACGACGCCAAGCTCTTCCGTATCAAGCAGGGACAGTTCCGCATTGGGACAGTCGATGCCGGCCTCCGCGGCCTTACGATGCAGCGATGCGATGCGGGCGTGCGCATAGTTTACATAGAAGACCGGATTGTCCTTCGACGCCTCGACCACCTTGGCGAAGTCGAAATCCATCTGCGCATCGGCCTTGCGCGTCAGCATGGTGAAGCGGACGACGTCCTTGCCGACTTCCTGGACGACATCGGCAAGCGTGACGAAATTGCCCGAGCGCTTGGACATCTTGACCGGCTCGCCCGCGCGCAGCAGCCGCACCATCTGGACGAGCTTGACGTCGAACCGGGTCTTGCCCTCGGTCAGCGCCGCCACCGCCGCGACGATCCGCTTGACCGTACCGGCGTGATCCGCGCCCCAGATGTCGATCAACTGGTCCGCTGATTGCGCCTTCTGGAAATGATAAGCGAGGTCGGCACCGAAATAGGTCCAGCTGCCGTTGGACTTCTTGATCGGGCGATCCTGATCGTCGCCGAATTGGGTCGAGCGAAACAATGGCAGCTCGACCGGCTCCCAATCGTCGGGGGTTTCGCCCTTGGGAGCTTCGAGCACGCCATCATAGACGAGATCGCGCGCGCGCAGCCACGCTTCGGCATCGGCCGGCTTGCCCGCCGCCTGGAGTTCGGCCTCGGACGAGAACAGGTCGTGATGAATGCCGAGCAGCGCCAAGTCCGCCTTGATCATCACCAGCATGTCCGCAACCGCAGTCTTGCGGAACTCGATCAGCCATTCGCTCTCGGGCGCATCGAGGAACTTGGGTCCATGACGATGCGCGAGCGCGTCGCCGACCGGCTTCAGATACTCGCCGGGATAGAGCCCTTCGGGGATATCGCCGATCTCGACGCCCAAGGCCTCCTGGTACCGCAGGTGCGCCGAGCGCGCGAGCGTATCGACCTGGCCGCCGGCATCGTTGACGTAATATTCGCGGACCACCTTGTGCCCGGCATATTCGAGCAGGCTCGCCAGCGCATCGCCGACCACGGCACCGCGGCAATGCCCCATGTGCATGGGCCCCGTAGGGTTGGCGGAGACATATTCGACGTTGACGGTAACGCCCGCGCCCATCGTCGAGCGGCCATAGGCCTCGCCGGCATCGAGGATCGCGGCGAGCTCCTCGCGCCATGTCGCATCGGTCAGCGTCATGTTGATGAAGCCTGGGCCGGCCACGTTGACCGACTGGACCGTACCCAGTTTTTCCAGCTCCGCCGCCAGCTTCTCGGCCAGCGCCCGCGGGTTGGTCCCGGCAGGCTTGGCGAGCACCATTGCGGCATTGGTCGCCAGATCGCCATGCGAGGGATCGCGCGGTGGCTCGACCGTAACCGCGCGTCGCTCCAGCCCCGCCGGAAGATCGCCGGATGCGACAAGGGCATCGAGCGCGGCGTCGAGATGGGTAGCGAAACGGGCGTAGAGGGTCATTGCGGTTCCAGATCAGAGGAAGCGCGCGCTCTAGCTTAATGCCCACCTCTCGTCATCCCCGCGAAAGCGGAGGTGACGGTGATAGTCAGGCCCGCACCAGATCCGCGATCAGCCGCGATGCGCGCATGTCCGGGAACAGCTTCGCCGCCGCCTGCCCCGCCGACAGGCCGAAATGCGAACTTACGGCGCTGTTGATCAGCGTATCCAGCCCCATGGTAGGCTTGAGATCGCGCCCCTCATACAAGGCCGCATCCGACAGACCGGGCCAGTCCGCCATGACGCGCCCACCATTGACTGCGCCGCCCATCAGCATCGCCGCTGAACCCGTGCCGTGATCGGTTCCGCCGGTGCCGTTGACCTTCACCGTTCGCCCGAACTCGGTCGCGACCAGCACCATCGTGTCCGCCCAGAGCGGTCCCAGCCCGGCCTTCAGCGCGCCGATCATCCCGTCGAGCCCGCGCAACTGCGCCGCGAGGCGCCCGCGCTGCCCGGCATGCGTGTCCCAGCCTCCGGTCTCGATCATCGCGATCCGTGCTCCGCCCTCGGCGCTGAGCAGTTTGGCAGCCAGATCGCCGGTGGCGGCGGCGTTGCGGCCATTGTCGGCGGCCATGTCGCTGGTCAGCATCCGCGTCGCCGTCGCCTGCTCCCAGACCGCGTGGAGCTGCGGATCCTGCGCATACATCGCCGAGACGCGGCCGAGCAGATCGTCCGAAGCATCGGGTAGTGCCGAGGGCGCATAGCTTGCGACTTCGACCGATCCGCGCAGCGCCATCGGCACGGTAGCGGCGAGCGCAATCGCGCGATCCTCCTTCGGCAGCAGCGAGAGCAGCCGATTGAGCCAGCCGTCCTTGAGCGCATAGGCAGAGGTGCCGCCGGTCTCGAGCACGTTCTGCCCGTCGAAATGCGAACGATCGCGATAGGGCGAGGCGACGGCGTGGACGAACAAGGCCTGCTTGGCCTGATAGAGCCCACCCACATTGGCCAGCGCCGGATGCAGCGCGAACATGGAATCGAGCTTTGCCGCGGAGGCGAAGTCCTCGGCGAGCGCGCCGCGCTGGCTGACGAACGCGGGATCGCCGACAGGCGCGATAGTCCCGAGCCCGTCCGCCGCACCACGCTGGATGATGAAGACGAAGCGCTTGGTCGTCGCGGCGCTGGCGAACGTCATCCGCGCGCCGAGCGTTGAGGTCAGCAGCGCAGTGGCGCCCAGATTCACGAAATTGCGTCGGTTCAGCATGGCCTATCTCCGCATGAATTCTGGGGCGACGAGCATCAGCGCGACACCCTGGCCGGGGCTTTCGGCGCGCGCGATTGCTTGCGTCGTCATCTCGCTAAGCGCTCCGGGGAAAAGCTGCGTGGCGCGGCTGCGGGCGTCGATCATGTCCCGCGTGCGCTGTGCCATCCGCTCCGCAGCCTCGACGCGGCGCATCACCGCATCTGGGCCCGCCCATGCCGCGGCGACATCGTCCCACCCCGCGGGTGAGCCCGGCCGCCAGACTGGCTGGCCAAGCTGGGTAAGCAGCCCAGTCGCCGCCGCGGGCTGGACCTGTGGTGTCCCGAGCGCACGAAGCGCCGAGATCGACCATTCCCAGGGCGACTTGAACTTGACCGGCTGCGCGGCCCAGCATTCGGGAGAATCGATCAACGTTCTGTAAAGCGTGGGCAAGTCGCCGCCCGATTTGAGGAATGCGCCCTCCAGCCGCGCCACCAGCGCAGGCGGTGGTTCGTCGCCGGCAAAGTGCCGTGCCAGCTTGTTCGCGATATGCTTGGCTGTCGCCGGATGTACTGCGAGCATGTCGAGCACCGCGGCAGCCTGGCCTTCTCCACCCTCGCTCCAGCTCTTGCCGAGGATCGTGCGTGCACCGGGCTCGTGCAGGCGCTCGGCAAAGACGAACTTGCCGGCCTCGCCCTCGGTGCCGGCAAAGCGTGCGCCCCTGCCCCGGCCCAGCCCCGCCACGGTCCAGCCGGTCATCGCGCGGGCGAACTCCGTGACGTCCGCCTGCCCATAGCCGGTGCGGACGCCGAGCGTGTGCAGCTCCAATATTTCGCGCGCCAGATTCTCGTTGAGTCCTGGCGTCTGCGCGGCATTGCGGCGCTGCGCGACCTGTCCGGCCATGCTGTTGGGCCCGATCGACTGCGCCTGATCGAGATAGAGCAGCATCGCCGGATGCCGCTCGACCGCGTGGAGCATATCCCCGAACCTGCCCATCACATGCGGCCGGATCGCGTCGAACTCGAACGCGCCGGCCAGCCCGATGACCTGCAATTTGTCAGCCGAAACCGCGAAATGATTCGACCAGAAATGCACGAGCCGCTCGGCAAAGGGCGTCGGCGAAGCCAGCGCTACGCTGGCGCGCGCACCCACTGCGGCGGCATAATATTCGCGCCCCTGTCGCCGGGCGAACCGGCGGGCTTGCGCCACGGGATCAGCCGGATCCTCCTTCTCCTCGCCCGGTGCAGCTTGCGTATCCGCCATTGCCGGCTGCGCAGGTGCAGGCCGGCGGGGTCCTGCCTCACGCCGCATTTCGCGAACCTGCTGCAGATAATCGGCAAGCTCGCTCGCTATCTGCGCAGTCGGCGGCAACGCCGCGATCGGCTGAGGGCGCGGCTCGTAACGCTGGAGCTGGGCGCCCAGCCATTGCCGCGGATTGGCGCCCGGATTGTCGCCGGGGCGTCCTCCCAGTCCGAAACGGTTCAGCGCGATGCTGGCTTCGCTCATCCCATGCTCCTCTGCCGAGTCGGGCGATCATGCACCCGATCTGTCGCAAAAGTGTGCCGGTCAGAAACCTTCGGGAAGGTCGATCGGCCCGACCACCTGGCGATAGCGCGCAATAGCATAGCGGTCGGTCATCCCGGCGATGAAATCTGCGATGTGCCGGCTGCGCCATGGCTCTCCCTCGGGCAGCGCATCGCGCCATTCCTCGGGCATCAGCCCAGGCTCCGCGGCATAGGCAGCGAACAGCCCCGCCACCATCCGGTGCGCCGCGTCGGCGGCGGCGATCTGGTCCGGATGGTGATAGAGATTGGCATACATGAATGCCTTCAGCCCGCGCTCGGCCTCACGCATGCCTTCGGAGAAGTGCGCGATGCAGTGCCCCGCCGCGCGCACGTCCGCCACCGATTGCACGCCGCTCTCGATCACCCGCGCGCGCGTCGCCTCGATCAAATCGTTCGCCATCGTGCCGATCTGCGACCGCACCATTTCGCCGATCAGCCGCTTGCGCTCCACCCCCGGATATTTGACTTCCACCGCGCGCCAGCCCTGCGCGACCATCGGCACTTCCATCAATTGATCGAGGGTCAGCAGCCCGGCGCGCAGGCCATCGTCGATGTCGTGGTTGTCATAGGCGATATCGTCGGCGATCGCCGCGACTTGCGCCTCGAGCGAAGGCCAACGCTCGAGCTCGAGCGGGAATTGCGCGTCGGCTGCGGCCAGCGCCCATTGCGGCTCGTAGATCGGCCCATTGTGCTTGGCCAATCCCTCCAGCGTGTCCCAGGTCAGATTGAGACCGTCCCAGGCAGGATAGGGTCGCTCCAGCGTGGTCAGCGTCCGCAGCGTGTGGCCGTTGTGATCGAAGCCGCCCTGCCCCGCCAGCGCCTCCTCCAGCGCACGCTCGCCGGCATGGCCGAAGGGCGGATGGCCGATATCGTGCGCCAGGCACAGCGCCTCGGTTAGATCTTCGTTGAGCCCGAGCGCGCGCGCCACGGTCCGCCCGATCTGCGCGACTTCGAGGCTATGCGTCAGCCGCACGCGGAAATGATCGCCGTCGGGGGCCATGAACACCTGCGTCTTGGAGCGCAGGCGGCGAAAGGCGATCGAATGAATGATCCGGTCGCGGTCGCGCTGAAAGGCGTCGCGCGGGCCGCGGATGGTCCCGGTCTGTTCTTTATGAAGGCGGCCGCGGCTTTGTGAAGGAGTGCACGCCCATGGCGCGCGCACGCTCACTTAAGCGTCAATCGGGTGACTTTCTGCCCCGCTTCGCTGGTGAACACGAACGCCGAGACGCCCGATTTGCCGAGGGTATTTACGAAAGCCTGCGCCTCCGCACTCGACTTGAAAGGCCCAGCCAGCACGCGATTGGTGGCGCGCAGCGGCGTCGACCAGGCGCCCCTGCCCTTCATCGCGACCGGCGCCTTGGCGACGACTGCCTTCCACGCCTTGGACAGCGCCGCTTCGTTGGCCCCGCCTGCCACCTGCACCCAGGTCCGCGACGGTTCGGCCTTGGCCGGATCGGGCTTCTTGGGTTCGGGCTTCTTCGCTTTGGGGTCAGGCTTCTTGGGGTCGAGCTTGGCCGGAGCCTTGGCCGCTGGCTTGGCTGCTTCAGGCTTGGGCTTGGCGGCTTCCACCTTGGGCTTCGCAGGAGCAGGCGGAACCTCGGCGATGCGCACAGGCTCGGGCTCGGGTGTGCGCACCGGTTCGGGCGCAGGTGCGGCTTCGGGCACCTTGGTCACCGCTTCGAGCTCATCCGCGGGGATGGTGATCGTGCTGATGATCGATGCGAGCACCGAATCCTCCTGCCCCACGCGTGCCGGCTCGGGCGGCGGCGCGGGCTGCGGAGCAACCGCCTCGGGTTGCGGCTCTGCCCTCGGCTGCGCAATCGGACCGGCAATGGAGAAGCGCTCGGGCAGCGGCATCAGCGCGCGGCTCGCCAGCTGGACCGGCGCGGGAGTGGGCGTCGGAGTAGGCGCAGGCGGCGGCGCAACGGTGCGCGTCGCGACCTGCACGGGTGCGGGTGTCGGGGTCGGCGCAGGCTCCCGTACGGGCACCGGCGTCACGGTGCGCGTGGCGACCTGTGCGGGCGGAGGGGCCGGCGTCGGCGCTGGTGCAGGCGTCGGCTGCACGATCTCGCGCTGCTCGACATATTGCGGTGGCGGCGGCAGCGACGGGGCGGCGGCAACTACCGGTGCAACAGGACGTCGCGTGGCGAGAGCAGCGGCCTCGCGCTCGTCCCGCTCGCGTTCGCGGCGCGAACGGCGGTCACGGCCCTGGCGCTCGGGCTGAGTCTTCGTGGCGGCCGGCGGGGCGGCGGCGACTTCGACCGGCCTGGGCTGCGGCACATAACGCTGGAAGGCAGGCGCCACGCGGGCATCTGCGAGCCGCGTCTGGGTGGGCAAAAGCTGGCCGAAATGCACGGCAAAGGCGCGATCGGCGGGTGCCATTCCCGCAAGCCGGCGAAAGAAGGGAGACAGAGCCGAACCCATCGAACCGGGCATCATCGTCGTGGCGATGCGGTCGGCTCCCGAAAGATCACCGTTCATCGCAAGGATGAATGCCCGCGCGCGCCACGCGGCACGGTCGCTCCGCCGCAGCAAGGGATCGAGCTCCTTCATCGCCTGATCGACATCGCCGGTGATGCCGAGCGACAGCGCATAGCGGCGCACGGTCTCGTCATCGCGGAATGCCGCCAGCGCAGTCCGGTAATCGCGCTGGGCGAGGTCCGGCGCCCCGAGCAAATCATAGGCCCAGCCACGATCGCTCGCGAACTGGCTGACGCGAAGCCCGCGCGCCTCGGCCTGCTGGAACAGCCGCAGCGCCTCGCCCGGCCGTTCAAGCCGCACCAGCGTCGAGGCGCGGCCTGACAGGATGCGGGGGTTGGTGGGATCGATCGCTTCGGCGCGCGCGAAAAAAGCCAGCGCTGCGGAGGTATCGCCCAGCCGTGCGCTCAAATCGCCCGCATCGAGCAGCGCCAGCGTATCGCGCGGATCGGCCGCGAGCCGCCGCACTTCGCCCGCCAGCCGATCGGCATCGGGATTGGGCACAGCAACCACTTCGCGCTGGGCGAAAGCAGGCGTGGCTGCGGCGAGCGCAAGAACGAGCGCCGTCGAGCGAAGGAAGCGAATCCGGATCATGCTGGGCGAGACTAGACGCGACATCCGCTGAACCGCCAATGACGCGCGCCGCCATGCTCGCCAAAGCGAGGCACGGCGGCGACGAACGCCTATTGGTTGTTCTGGCTGCGCAGGAAGCGCGGGATGTCGAGCGGATCCTTGTCGTCGTCATCCGACGATTTGGAGCCGCCGCGCGAGGCCGAGGCCATCCGCTCGAACAAGGTTCCGCCGACCTTGCGTGCGGGCTTAGCCTCGGGAGCCGGCTCTTCGTCGTCGCTGCTTCCGCCGGTCAGCCAGCGGCGACGCGTCGTGCCGCCACCGAACTCGGGAGTCGGCTCGGCCTCGGGAGCCGAAGCGGCGGGCTCGGGAGCGGCTTCGGGAGCCTCTTCCGAACCGAGCACCAGCTCGTCGTCCGCGCCATCGTCGACCCAGCCATTGGCCGACTGCGGCTCGGCCGCGGGCTCATAGGGCTCGGGCACGCGCGCCGTTTCGGCACCCGGCTCGGGAGTGAGCGCGGCTTCCTCGGGCTGGAAGGCTTCGGGCTCCGAAAAACCGGGCTGCGGTGCTTCGGCGACGGGCGCCGGAGCGGCCTCGGCCGAAGTGCGGCGCGGAGTCGAGAAGGAGAAGACCCGCGGCTGCTCGGCGGCGCGCGGCGCAGCGGCCGGCTTCGCTTCGGCATCGATACCCGTCGCGACGACCGAGACGCGGATCTTGCCTTCCAGGTCCGGATTGAATGCCGAGCCCCAAATGATGTTGGCATCGGGATCGACCAGTTCGCGAATATGATTGGCCGCTTCGTCCACTTCGAGCAGGCGCATGTCCTCGCCGCCGGTAATCGACACGATCACGCCCTTGGCGCCGTTCATGCTGACGCCGTCGAGCAGCGGATTGGCGATCGCCTTCTGTGCGGCGATCAGCGCGCGGTCGTCGCCTTCGGCTTCGCCCGTGCCCATCATCGCCTTGCCCATTTCCTGCATCACTGCGCGGATATCGGCGAAATCCAGGTTGATCAGGCCCGGCATCACCATCAGATCGGTGATCCCGCGCACGCCCTGCTGGAGCACTTCGTCGGCCAGCTCGAAGGCTTCCTTGAAGGTCGTGTTGGCATTGGCGATCAGGAAGAGGTTCTGGTTCGGGATGACGATCAGCGTATCGACATACTTCTGAAGCTCTTCGATGCCAGCTTCCGCCGAATTGGCGCGACGCTTGCCTTCGAAGGCGAACGGCTTGGTGACGACGC
Source organism: Sphingomonas sp. AC522 (assembly GCF_979258125.1). Taxonomy (NCBI): domain Bacteria; kingdom Pseudomonadati; phylum Pseudomonadota; class Alphaproteobacteria; order Sphingomonadales; family Sphingomonadaceae; genus Sphingomonas; species Sphingomonas sp. AC522. The sequence goes on along the minus strand of NZ_OZ409836.1, from coordinate 2,007,228 downwards.
CGACGGTCAGGATGCCCATGTCGCGGGCCGCCTTGGCGATGACCGGAGCAGCACCGGTGCCGGTGCCGCCGCCCATGCCGGCCGCGAGGAACACCATGTGAGCGCCCTCGAGCGCCTTTTGCACCTGGTCGATCGTCTCTTCGGCAGCGGCGCGGCCGATCTCGGGACGCGAGCCTGCGCCCAGGCCCTGCGTGATCTTCGCACCAAGCTGAATGCGCGAGCCAGCCGACGACTGCTTGAGCGCCTGTGCGTCGGTATTTGCGACGAGGAACTCGACGCCCTGCACCTGCGCGCGGATCATGTTCGCGATGGCATTGCCGCCCGCGCCGCCGACACCGATCACGGTAATCTTCGGGGTTAGTTCATCCACCTCTGGCGGAAGGAAATCGATACTCATCGCCTTGGTCTCCCCTCGCCGGCAATTGCCGACGCTAAATCTGGTGGGTCCCGTTCTGCACGAAGCCTAGAGGCGACTCTAGAGGAAAGACGAAGTTACCAACGCATTTCTTCTAATAATTCGCACGGAACGCCGCCATCAGCCGCTGGAGCAGCGCGCCGGGGCTCGCCTTAGTCACCATCTGGCCGGCGCTGGGCTCCAGGCTGCGCAAATCGATCGGATCGGACGCGGCGAAGCGCGCGAGCCCCGCCAGCGTCGCGAAGGCCGGACCGCCATGCGCCTCTGGCAATGCCACCAGCCCTTTGGGCCGGCCGACACGCACTGCCGAGCCGAGCGATTGCTGCGCATAATCCGCCACGCCCTTCAGGTCCGCGCCGCCACCGGTCAGCACGATCTGGCGCCCAACCGGATCGTTGAAGCCAAGTTTGCGCAGCTCCTTCTGAATCTCGAGCATCAGCCGTTCGAGCCGCTGGCGGATGATCGCATTGAGCTGCGCCTTGGTGATGCGCGGGCCGTCGCCCGCTTCGGCAGTCGCGGGCACCACGTCGATCATGTCGTGATTGTCGCGTGGGCTTAGGTTCGCCGAGCCATGGAAGCACTTGGTCCGCTCGGCCCAGTTGCGCTGGGTGCCGAAGGCCGAGGCAATATCGTCGGTGATGTCGGCCGATCCCATCGCGATCGAAGCAAGTCCGGCAAGCACGCCGCCCGCAAACACACTGACATTGGTCACGCCCGCACCGATCTCGACGAGCGCCACGCCCAGTTCGCGCTCTTCCTCAGTAAGGCAGGCCAGGCCCGTCGCCACCGGCGCCGCGATGATCGAGCGGACTTCGAGATGCGCCGAGCGGACGCAAAGATCGAGATTGCGCACCGGCGAGCCCTCGGTGGCGACGACATGGATGTCGACGCCCAGCCGATCGGCATGCAGCCCCAGCGGGCGCTTGACGCCGGCAAGGCCGTCGACAGTGTAGCGCGTCGGCTGCGCATGAAGCACCATCTTGCCCTGCGGATCGATCGCGTCGCGGCCCGCCTTCAAAAGCTCGTCGATGTCCGACTGTTCGATGCGGTGTCCGCCCAGATCCGCTTCAAGCTTGACGATGTCGGAGATGAGCCCGCCCGCCGAGAAGCTGACCCACACATCCTCGATATTCTGCCCGGCGATGCGCTCGGCCTGCTCGACCGCTTCGCGGATCGCGAGTTCGGTCGCAGCCATGTCCGCTACGTAACCGCGCTTGACGCCGCGGCTCTCGCGCTGGCCGGTACCGAGCACCACGAGCTGGCCGTCATCGGTCTTCTGCGCGATCAGCGCCGATACCTTGGACGATCCTACGTCCAGCGCGGTGATCAGCCCTTCCGGTGCTACCTTTGCCATGCCCCTACTCCCCTGTTTACTCGGCCTGCGCGGGCGCAGGTTGTGGTGCGTTTACCGTGCCTTGGCGGCGTACGACAAGCTTGTCCGGATCGCGCATGTCGAAACCCAGATGGCCGCGCCCCAGCAGCCGCTGCACCCCGTCCAACTCGGCGAATTTCTTGAGGGTGGTGGCTGCCGCCTCCTCGCCCTCGGGAAGTTGCAGCCGCTCGCCGGTATCGAAGATCACGTCCCAGCGGCGATTGCCGATCCAACTCGCCGCCTTGACCAGCGGCTTGAGCGCGGGCGCGTGATCGAGCAGCGCGCGGCGCGCGGGCTCCTGCCCGTTCGCGCTTTCGCCGATCAGCAGCGGGAGATCGGGCATCGCCTCGCGCTTGACCGGCTCCAGCGGCACGCCCTTGGCGTCGATCAGCATCAATTGGCCGTGATTCTGCCAGATCGCCGCGGGCTCGCGCTCGACGATGAAGATGCGCAGCGTGTTGGGCAGCCGGCGCGAGACGCGCGCGTCCTCGATCCACGGATATTTGAGCAGCCGTTCGCGGACCAGCGCCAGATCGACCAGCGGCATCGCGCGAGAATCCTGATCGAGCGCCTGGGCATAGACCGTCATCTTGTCCATGCGCTTAAGCCCGTCGATCTGAATCTCGTCGACGCGAAAGCCAGCCTCGCCGACGGTCTCGGACACGGCAGTGCCGATCAGACCCGGCACGCCGAACCAGCTCGCCACGCCGAGCACGCCCAGCCCCGCCAGCCCGACGATTCCCCAAGTCGCGATCCTGGTGAGCGTCGCCTGGCTGACCGGCAGCGCGGCGACCGCCCGGTCGAGCAGGCCTGGCCCTTTTTGCTTGCGCACGCCCTTGCGGGTGGGCTTGGCCCCGCGCCGCGTCGTCGCGCGCTTGGCGGGCGCCCTACTCACGAAGCGCCTCATCGACGATCTTCTGGACCAGTTCGGGGTAGGAAATACCGAGATGCCGAGCCTGTTCGGGAACGAGGCTGAGCGGAGTCATGCCGGGCTGGGTGTTCACTTCGAGCAGGAACAGTCCCTCGACCCCTTGCTCGTCATCCCAGCGAAAGTCCGAACGCGACGCGCCCTTGCAGCCGAGCAGCTTGTGCGCATCGAGCGCGATGCGCTTGCAGGCCTCGGTGATCTCGTCCGGAATTTGCGCCGGAAAGACGTGCTCGGTCAGCCCGTCGGTATATTTGCTGTCATAATCGTAGAAGCCGCTCTTGGGCTTGAGCTCGGTCACGCCCAGCGCCTGCTCGCCGAGCACCGCCGTGGTCAGCTCGCGGCCGCGGATGAAGGGCTCGGCCAGAAGCTCGGAGAATTCCTGCCACGGGCCCTTGGCCTCGGCGCTGATCGGATCGCCATAATTGCCTTCGCGCGTGACGATGGCCACGCCGACCGACGAACCTTCGTTGACCGGCTTGAGCACATAGGGCCGCGGCAGCGGATCGCGTTGGTACAATTCCTCGACCGGCACCATACGCCCGCCGGGCATGGGAATGCCATGCGGGATCAACGCCTGCTTGGTCAGCTGCTTGTCGATCGCGATCACCGAGGTGACGAGCCCCGAATGGGTGTATTTGAGACCCATCAGATCGAGCATGCCCTGCACCGTACCGTCCTCGCCGGGCGTACCGTGCAACGCGTTGAACACGACATCTGGCTTCGCGGCTGCGAGGGCTGCGGCAACGTTGGGATCCATGTCGATGCGCGTCACTCGGTGGCCAAGGCTTTCCAATGCCTCGGCAATCCCGGCGCCTGACATCAGCGAGACCTCGCGCTCAGCGGACCACCCGCCCATCAGGACTGCCACGTGCAACTTGCTCACTTACTCACCCCAACTCGCTGGATTTCCCATTCCAGCTCGATACCCGATTGGGCCTTCACCTTGTCGCGGACTTCTTCGCCCAGCGCTTCGATATCGGCTGCCGAAGCATTGCCCAGATTGAGCAAGAAATTGCAGTGTTTTTCGCTGACCTGCGCATCACCCCGCCGCAAACCGCGGCAACCGGCTGCGTCGATCAGGGCCCAGGCCTTTTGCCCTTCGGGGTTCTTGAAGGTCGAGCCTCCGGTACGCGACCTAAGTGGCTGAGAAGCCTCGCGTTCAGCGGCGATGCGATCCATCTCCGCACCGATCTCGATCTTATCGCCAGGCGTGCCTTCGAACAGCGCCTCGACCACCACGGCGCCCGTGGGCAGCTCGGAATGGCGATAGGTGTAACCCAAACGCTCGGCTGGCCAGACCTCGACTGTCCCATCGCGAGTCACAATCGTAGCTTCGACCAGAATATTGGAGACATCCCGACCATAGGCGCCGGCGTTCATCCGCACTGCTCCACCCACCGTGCCCGGAATTCCGCGTAGAAACTCAAGTCCCGCAATCCCCGCGTCGCGCGCGGCGCTGGCCACCGTGATCCCCATCGCCCCGCCACCCGCGCGAACCCGGTTGCCGGGCTCGATCATCACCTTGGCCATCGCCTTGGGCAGTCGCACCACCACGCCGGGCACGCCACCGTCGCGGACTATCAGGTTAGATCCGACACCCACCGGCAGCACCGGAATCTCGGGATCGAGCGCCGCCAGGAACGCCGCCAGCCCCTGTACGTCGTCCGGACGCACCAGCCATTCCGCCGGCCCGCCGGTGCGGAACCAGATAAAATCGGCGAGGCTGCCCTGCTGCTCGACCGTGCCGCGAACCGGCGGAAGGGCGTAGCAAGTGCTCAAGCGCGTGCGTCCTCGATCGCTGAGGCCAGGCCCGCTGCCCATTTGGTGATGTCGCCGGCACCCAGGCACACGACCATGTCGCCCGGCACCACGACTTCGGCGAGCGCCGCCGCCAGCACCTCGGCGCTTTCGACGCTCTGCACCGAGCGATGCCCGCGCCGGCGCACGCCCTCGACCAGTACATCCGAGCTGACACCCTCAATCGGCTGCTCGCCCGCGGCATAGACCGGGGTCACATAGACCATATCGGCGTCGTTAAAGGCCTGGGCGAAGTCTTCCATCAGATTGCCCAGCCGCGAGAAGCGGTGCGGCTGCATCACAGCGATAACCCGGCCTTCGGCACTCTCGCGGGCCGCTGCCAGCACTGCGCGGATCTCGACCGGGTGGTGGCCATAGTCGTCGATGATCGTAACGCCATTGGTCTCGCCCACCTTGGTGAAGCGCCGCTTGACCCCACCGAAGCGCGCAAAGCCCTTCTGGATCGTCACGTCGGGAATGCCGAGCTCGAGCGCCACGCCGATGGCGGCGAGCGCATTCTGGACGTTGTGGCGTCCGGGCATCGGCAATTCGATATTCTCGATCGAGCGGACGCTGCCGTCGCGCTGGCGAATGATCGCCTCGAAGCGATTGCCGCCGGCATGCGGCGTGACATTGACGCCGCGCACATCCGCAGACGCCGCGAACCCGTAAGTCACGATCCGCCGGTCACGGACGCGCGGGATGATCGCCTGCACCTCGGGATGATCGAGGCACAGCAAGGCCGCGCCATAGAAAGGCACGTTCTCGACGAATTCGACATAGGCGTCCTTGGCCTTTTCGAACGAGCCGTAATGATCGAGATGCTCGGGATCGATATTGGTGACCACTGCAATCGTGCCGTCGAGCCGCAGGAAGCTGCCGTCGCTCTCGTCTGCTTCGATCACCATCCACTCGCTCGCGCCCAGCCGCGCGTTCGAGCCGTACTGATTGATGATCCCGCCATTGATCACGGTCGGGTCCACGCCGCCCGCATCGAGCAACGCCGCGACCATCGAGGTGGTCGTGGTCTTGCCATGCGTGCCCGCCACCGCGACGGTGGACTTCAGGCGCATCAACTCGGCAAGCATCTCGGCGCGGCGCACCACGGGAATGCGGCGCTCATAGGCAGCTTCGACTTCGGGGTTAGTGCGCACGATCGCAGTCGAGGTCACCACCACCGCAGCATCGCCGAGATTTTCGGCGTTATGGCCGATCGTCACCTTGATCCCGCGGTCGCGCAGCCCCTGGACGACATAGCCCTCGGCCACGTCCGAGCCCTGCACGGAATAGCCGAGATTGTGCATTACTTCGGCGATGCCGGACATGCCGATGCCGCCGATCCCAACGAAATGGATCGTGCCGATGTCGGTTGCGACGCCCTTCACGCAAATGCCTCCCGGCCGGTCTGCATCCGCTTCGCCGCGCGACGAACGCCAATCGGCGCGGTCGGCGCATGGATCAATTCGACCAGATCGGCGAGGTCGCGTGCCGCATGTGGGCGTCCGCAACTGCGCGCACGTGCCGCGGCATTCTCAAGCCCCTGCGTGTCGAGCCCCAGTTTCTGGATCTGCTTGGCAAGCTCGGTCGCCGTGAAGGCGCGCTGCGATATCGTCCGTGCACCGCCCGCCGCAGTGATCTCGCGCGCATTGGCGGTCTGGTGATCGTCGGTGGCTATCGGCAGGGGCACGAGGATGCCGGGCCGCCCCGCTGCGGTCAGCTCGGCGATCGTCGAGGCGCCGGCGCGCGCGATCACGATATGCGTCCAGGCCAAAGCCTCGGGCATGTCGGCGATATAGGTCGAGATATCGGCGGGGATGTCGTGCGCCTTGTACTTGGCCCGCACGGCTTCGATGTCTTCCACCCGCGCCTGGTGCGTCACCTGCAGCCGGCGCCGGAAATGCACCGGCAACAGCGCGAGCCCGTCGGGCACCACCTGGCTGAGGATGCTCGCCCCCTGGCTCCCGCCGGTCACCAGCACGCGGAAGATCCCGTCTTCCTCGAGCATCGGATAGGGCCGGTTGCGCAGGTTGAGCACCGCCTCGCGAACCGGATTGCCCACAAGATGCGTCTTGGCTTGCCAATTGGGCTTCAGCCGCTCGACATCCTCATAGGATGTGGCGATCGCATCGACCTTGCCGGCAACGAAGCGGTTGACGCGTCCCAGCACGGCGTTCTGCTCGTGGATCACCGTCGGGATGCCATTGCGGAACGCCGCGAGCAGCGACGGCAGCGCGGGATAGCCGCCGAACCCGATCACTGCCGAGGGCGACAATTCCTTATACAGCCGCCGCGCCATTGATCGGCCCGCCATGATTTTGGCGCCTGCGCGCATATAGCCGAGCACGCCGCCACCCAGCCGACCCGCGGGCAGCACATGCGTTTCGACATCCTCGAACAGCCCGGGGAAGCGCACGCCACGATCGTCGCTGACCAGCGCGACATGGTGCCCGCGCGAAATCAGCTCCGCCGCGAGCGCCGCAGCGGGCACCATATGCCCGCCCGTACCGCCGGCGGCGAGGACATAGCTGCGCGAATTCGTCATGTAGTGCTCCAGCGGCCCGTATAGGGAGAGCGCTTCAGATACGGATTTCGCCGGGTAAAGGCGAGCAGCAACCCGAAGCCGATCGACAAAGCCACCATCGAAGAGCCGCCATAGGAAATGAAGGGCAAGGTCATGCCCTTGCTGGGCGCAATGCCGGTATTGACCGCCATGTTGATCAGCGCCTGGACGCCGAACTGCGCGGCGAGGCCCGCCGCCGCCAGCAGGCGGAAGGCGTCTTCCTCGTCGAGCATCTTCATGAACACTCGGATGACGATGGCGAGATAGAGGATGGCGATCACCGCACAGGCGATCAGCCCGAATTCCTCGCCGATCACCGAGAAGATATAATCGGTATGCGCCTCGGGCAGCCGGAACTTGGCGGTGCCGCTCCCCGGCCCGGTGCCGGTGAGCCCACCCGAGGTCAGCGTGTTGTGCGCCATTTCGATCTGATAGCGTTCGGTGAGCGCGGCTTCCTTGGTGGGAAACAGGAAGTGATCGATCCGGCTGCGCGCATTGCCGTAAAACAGATAGGCCGCGACGATGCCGCCGAGCGCGGTCCCGCCCAGAACCCCCATGACCATCGGCGAAATCCCCGCGATCATCAGCAGGATCAGCCAGACCGATCCGAAGATGATCGTCTGCCCGAAATCGGGCTGCATCATCAGCAGCACGGCGATCAGTGCGACCACCCCGCCGGTGATCACCATCACCGGAAGCTGCGGATCCTTGGCGCGAAACGACAGGATCCAGGCAGTCGAGACGATGAACAAGGGTTTCAGGAATTCGGAGGGCTGGATGTCGGAGATCCCCAGATTGATCCAGCGCTTCGCCCCGTTCACTTCGCCGCCGATGAACGGCACGATCATCAGCATCAAGATGCAGATGCCCGCCCCGACCAGCGACAGCCGCCGCGCCAGCGTGATCGGCAACATCGAGACAGCGATCAGCACCGGCACCGAGACGCACACCCACACCAGCTGCCGCCAGAAATAATACATCGGCTGCATGACGTGAGTTGCGTCCGAATAGCGCCGGGCCGTCGCAGGCGATGCCGCGGCGACGGCGACCAGCCCGATCGCGATGAGCAGGAAGGCGAGCAGCATCAGCACGCGATCGACTTCCCAGAACCACATGCCCGCGCGGCTTTGGCTGGCGCGGCCAAGCTGGGTGCTCATGCGGCTGCGAACGAGCGATTTGCCCTCGGCTTCGTCGCTCACAGCGCAGCCACCGCGTCGCGAAACGCTGACCCACGCGCCTCATAATCCTTGAACTGGTCGAAGGACGCGCAGGCCGGCGAGAGCAACACCGCCTCGCCCGGCTTGGCATTCGCCGCCGCGGCCTGCACCGCGCCCTCGAGCGTACCGCTTTCCTCGACGGGCATTTCGGGGGCGAGGAGCTCGGCAAACATGCTCCCCGCCTCGCCGATCGTATAGGCGCGGACGACATGGGAAAATCCCGGACGGCAGGCGTCGAGATTGTCGGTCTTGGCGAGCCCGCCCAAGATCCAGTGGATGCGCGGATAGGCGGAAAGCGCGGGCGCGGTGGAATCGGGATTGGTGGCCTTGCTGTCGTTGACGAACAGCACGCCGTTCTTGGTCGCGACACGCTCCATCCGGTGCGGCAGGCCGGGGAAGGTCTCAAGCCCCTTGTCGATGCTCGCTTTGTCGATCCCCAACGCCTCGCAGGCCGCAATCGCCGCAAGCGCGTTCTGGGCATTGTGCGGCCCCTGCAGGGCGGGCCAGCGCGACTGGTCCATGCACAGCCCCGGCGCGATCTTGGTGAGATGCGGCCCGCGCGCCGAAAGCGAGCGCGCGATCGCAGCGCTCGGCGCATCACCGATGCCGATCACTGCGTCATGCTCGGGCGACTGCATCCCGAACAGCCGCGCCTTCGAGGCGGCATAGCCTTCGAAGCCGTCATAGCGGTCGAGATGGTCCGGCGTGATGTTGAGCAGCACTGCGACATCGCAATCGAGGGTGGCGGTCAGGTCGATCTGGTAGCTGGATAGCTCGAGGACATAGACGCCGCCAACGGCGAGCGGATCGCGCCCGAGGATCGGCAGGCCGATGTTGCCGCCCATCAGGGTCGGCAGGCCCGCGGTCTCGCAGATATGGTGGATCAACGCTGTGGTGGTCGATTTGCCGTTGGTCCCGGTGATCCCAACCACCTTGTGCGGCGGCAGATCGGCGCGGGCTTCGGCGAACAGCTCGACATCGCCGATGACCGGTACGCGGGCAGTGGCGGCATGCGCGCGGATCGGATGCGTGTTCAGCGGCACGCCGGGAGAAACGACGATCCCGTCAAAACCTGTCAGGTCCATTTCCAGTGGATCGGCTAGCTCAGCGCCCTGTACCTTGGCGCGCGCCTCCTCGTTGCTGTCCCACGCCGTGACCTCAGCCCCGCCCGCCAGCAAGGCATGGACCGTCGCCAGCCCGGACCGCGCAAGCCCGAGCACTGCATAGCGTTTGCCGCTCCAGGCCCGGGTGGTGATCACCGCAGCTTCAGCGTCGCAAGCCCCGCCAGCGCCAGCACGAACGCGATGATCCAGAAGCGGATCACGACGGTGGGCTCGGACCAGCCGAGCTGCTCGAAATGATGGTGGATGGGGGCCATTTTGAAGACGCGCTTGCCCGTGCGCTTGAAGAAGAAGACCTGGATGATGACGCTGAGCGCTTCCATCACGAACAATCCGCCGATGATGCCGAGCACCAGTTCGTGATGCGCAGTCACGGCAATTGCGCCGAGGGCACCGCCTAGCGCCAACGAGCCGGTATCGCCCATGAACACTGCCGCGGGCGGCGCATTGAACCACAGGAACGCGAGTCCCCCGCCGATCATCGCCCCGCAAAAGATCGCGAGATCGCCTGCACCGGGGATGTGCGGAATGCCCAGATAGGTTGCGTAGATCTTGTTGCCCGCCAGATAGACGATCAGCATGAACGCCATGCTCGCGATCACCACCGGCATCGTCGCGAGGCCGTCGAGCCCGTCGGTCAGGTTCACGGCATTGCCGAAGGCGACGATCGTGAAGGCGGCGAAGGGAATGTAAGCCCAGCCTAGATCGGGGTGGATCCAGCTGAAGAAGGGCACATAAAGCACGGTATTGCTCTGCGAGACGATGATCCAGCTGGCGATCCCGGCAATCGCGAATTCGCCCAGCAGCCGCACCTTGCCCGATACGCCGGCGGTGCTGGCCTTCTTGACCTTGTCGTAATCGTCGAGAAACCCGATCATCCCGAACCCGAAGGTCACAAACGTGCAGGCCCAGACATAGGGGTTGCGCAGGTCCATCCACAGGAAGACCGATAGCATCAGGCTGGTGAGGATCATCAGCCCGCCCATCGTGGGGGTGCCGCGCTTGGCGAGGTGCGATTGCGGGCCGTCGTCGCGGATCGGCTGGCCCTTGCCCTGGCGAACGCGCAACCAACCGATAAACTTGGGGCCGATGATCAGCCCGATCAGCAAAGCCGTCGCCACCGCCCCGCCCGAGCGGAACGAGAGATAGCGGAAAAGATTGAAGATGCCCGGAAAGCCCAGCCATTCTGCAATGAAATACAGCATCAGGCAGGAGCCCTTTCCGTCAGCGCCGCGACGATCGTAGACAGCCGCACGCCGTTCGACCCTTTGACCAGAACTGCGTCGCCGGGGGCAAGCACGGCCTCGAGCCGCGCGCCGGCCGTCGCCGCGTCGGGCACATGGACGAAATCCACTCGCCCCTCAAGCGCTTCCGCGAGTGGCGCCATCGCTTCGCCGACTAGGATCGCGTAATCGACTGCCGCGGCCTCGATCGGTCCCGAAAGCTCGGCGTGGAATGCGTCCGAATGCGCTCCCAGCTCGCGCATTTCGCCAAGTACTGCGATCTTGCGGCCGAGTTCCTGCGCCAGCACCTGAAGCGTCGCGCGCATCGATGCCGGATTGGCATTGTAGCTCTCGTCGATCACCAGCGCTTCGCCGGTGCCCGCCGCGACCGTCAGGCGCGCACCGCGCCCGGTGAGCCCGCCCAGTTCGGCAAGCGCGAGGCCAGCCATTTCGAGATCGCCGTCGACTGCCTGCACCGCGGCGAGGATCGCCATTGCATTCGAAACCCAATGCTCGCCCGGCTGCGACAGCGTAAAGCTCAACTCGCGCCCCGGCAGCTTCGCAGTGATGAAAGTCCCCCCGCCGCGCGCGCGCATCGATTCGAGCACATGCACATCCGCGCCCTTGCCGAGTCCGAAGGTGACGATCTGCGCCGCATAGAGCTTGGCGGCGGCGATCAGCCGGTCGCGGTGCGGACTGTCGAACGGCACGATCGCGGTCCCGCCCGGCTCCAGCCCCTGGAAGATTTCGCCCTTTGCGTCGGCAATCGCCTCTTCGCCCAAAAAGAAGCCCATATGCGCTGGTGCAATCGTCGTGACGATCGCGACGTGTGGGCGCACCAACTGGGTCAGCGCCGCGAGTTCGCCCGAATGATTCATCCCCATCTCGAATACGCCGAACCGCGCCGTGGCGGGCATCCGGGCGAGGCTGAGCGGCACGCCGACATGGTTGTTGTAGCTCTTGACCGACCGGTGCGCATAGCCCGGATCGATGCGGTCGAGCGCCGCGAACAGCGCCTCCTTGGTTCCGGTCTTTCCCGCCGACCCGGTGACGCCGATCACCTTGCCCGACATCCGCGCGCGCCCGGCCCTGCCCAAGGCATCGAGGGCGGCGGTGGTGTCGGGCACCGATACGTGCGGATGCGGTGTCTGGGAGTGAACGACCGCACCCGCAGCCCCTTGGCCGAATGCCTGGTCGAGAAAGCGGTGGCCATCGCTGGCCTCCCCCTTCAGCGCCAGGAACAGGTCGCCGGGGCCGACTTCGCGGGAGTCGAACGTGACTCCCGAAACTTCAAAATCCTCGTTCGCAGTGCCGCCTGTAGCGGTCGCAATCTCCGCGGAGGTCCAGAGCCTCACGCCGCGCACTCGCGCGCGACGCCAACATCGTCGAACGGCAACACGCGGTCGCCGACGATCTGGCCCTGTTCATGCCCCTTGCCGGCGAGCAAAACGATATCCCCCGCCTCGGCCATCGCAATCGCAGCGGCAATCGCCTCGCGGCGCCCCCCGATCTCGATAGCGCCTGGTGCGCCCTTCAAGACCTCGGCGCGGATCGCGGCCGCGTCTTCAGAACGCGGATTGTCGTCGCTGACGATCACTACGTCCGCGCCCGCCGCGGCCGCTTGGCCCATCGGCTCGCGCTTGCCGGTGTCGCGGTCGCCGCCGGCGCCGAACATCAGGATCAGCCGGCCCGAAGTGTGCGGCTTGAGCGCCGCAATCGCCGCCTCCAGCGCATCGGGGGTGTGCGCGTAATCGACATAGACCGGCGCGCCGCTCTGCGTGATCACCGCGCGCTCGAGCCGCCCGCGCACCGGCTGGAGCCGCGCCAGATTGGCGATCGTCGCCGCAACGTCGCCACCGGTTGCGATCACCAGCCCCGCCGCCGTCAGTGCATTGGCAGCCTGATATGCCCCGATCAGCGGCAGCATCACTTCATAAGTGCTGCGGCCCGCCTCGATGGTCAGCTTTTGTCCGAGCAGGCTGGGATCGCGCGCCGTCAGGCGCAGCGTCTCGCCATGCTCGCCGACCGTGATCAGCTTGTTGCCACGCGCCCGCGCCAGTTCCTCGACCCGCGGCGAATTGGGATCGTCGGCCCAGACCACCGCGGTGCCGTCCTCAGCCAGCACTTCACAGAACAACCGCAGCTTGGCGTGGAAATAGGCGGCCATATCGCCATGATAATCGAGATGGTCGCGGCTGAGATTGGTGAAGGCCGCTGCGCGTACCGGTAGTCCCTCGGTCCGATATTGTGACAGCCCGTGGGAACTCGCCTCGAACGCGACATGCGTCACGCCCTCGCGCGCCAGCCCGGCAACATTCGAGAGGAAGGTCACCACATCGGGCGTGGTCAGCCCGGTCGAGACGCTTTCGTCCGACGTGGTCACTCCCAACGTGCCGATCGACGCGGCATGATGCCCCGTCATCCGCCACAATTGCCGCGTCATTTCGACGGTGGAGGTCTTGCCGTTGGTCCCCGTCACGGCAACTGCAGTCGCCGGGAACGGCGCGAAGAACCTCGCCGCCAGCGCCGCGAAAACCTCGCGCGGATTGTCGTCGGAAATGTGCAGCGCACCCTCGACCAAAGCCTCGGGCCGGGCGACGACAGCCACTGCCCCCGCCTTCACGGCAGCAGCGATAAAGTCCTCGCCATTGACCTGCGTGCCCTGGAATGCGCCGAAGATCGTCCCCGGCGCAACCTTGCGGTGGTCGATTGCAAAACCCGTGACGATGGCGCTCTCTGCGCCCCCCGTCAGTGAACCCAGCTTCATTCCGCGCTCTTCTTGCCGTCGGGGCCGGCCCAGATCAGCGGCAGCAATTCGCTCACGTCGATGTCGCGCTTCTCGTCGGGTGCGACCCCGAGGATCGATCCGGCGCGCGAAATCACGCGCGAGACGACGGGCGCCGCGGTCCATGCCGCAGTCGTGCGCGGCGTTTGTGCATTGGGCTTGGGGGAATCGAGCATGGCAACCATCACATAGCGCGGCGCATCGATCGGGAAAGCCACCGCGAAGGTCGAAACGTTCCTGCTCTTGTCGTAACCACCGCCCGAAGCCGCCTCGGCAGTTCCGGTTTTTCCCCCAGCCGATAACCCTTGGCCTCGCCGTTGCGGCCGGTGCCGCGCAGCACAATTAGACGCAGCAGCTGGCGCATCCGGTGGCTGGTCGCCTCGCTCAACACCCGCGTGCCCGCGGCCTGCTTGCCCGGCTTGACCTTGAACAAAGTGGAGGGGCGATGGATGCCGCCGTTGACCATGGTCGCGTAGGCGCTGGCAAGATGCATCGGCGTCACAGCAATGCCGTGGCCATAGGCCGTGGTCATCACTGTCGTCCGCGCCCAGAAGCTGGGCCACAGGGGACGCGCCGCGTCCAGCTCGATCTCCGGCCGATTGCCGAAGCCCAATTGCTTGAAGATCGATTGCAGCCGCTCGGCGCCCAATTCGTCGGCGATGCGCGCGGTGGCGATGTTCGACGAATAGATCAAAGTCTCGGGAATGTTGAGCCAGCGGAACTGCTCGTCGCCGGGATCGTCGCGGATCTTGAAGCGGCCAACCTGGAGCGGCACGGTCGCATCGAAGCGGCGCGACATCGACGTGATCACGCCGCTTTCGATCGCCGCGGCGACTGCAATCGGCTTGAAGGTCGATCCGAGCTCGTAAACGCTCTGCGTCACGTTGTTGGGCGGCGGCGCCGCGTGCAGCTTGTTTGGATTGAAGCTGGGCAGCGAGACCATCGCCATCACTTCGCCGGTCGATACGTCGAGGATCACGCCGGCCGCGCCGCGCGCCTGGAATACGGTCATCGCATTGCCGAGTTCGTTCTCGAGCGCCGCCTGGACGCGCGCATCGATCGACAGCACCGTCGGCTTGCCGCGCCGCATCGGATCGGTCAGCTGCGCCTCGAGCACTTTCTCCATGCCGGAGACGCCTCGGCCCTTGTCGTCGAGAAAGCCAAGGATGTGCGCAGCCATTTCGGACTGCGGATAGAGCCGCTCGGGCTCGCGCTGGAATTCGATCGCGGGCTCGCCCAGCGCGTTGACTGCGTTGACTTCCTCGGGAAGCGCGCGACGCTTGATCCAGGCGAAACTGCCGCCTGAATTGAGCAGAGCATAATAACTGCCGGCGGTCTTTTCGGGGAACATCTCGGCGAGCTTCTGCGCCAGCGCGCCCTTGTCGCCGATCACCTGATCGGGATGCACCGCGATTGCCCAGGCATCGATCGAGCGCGCCAGCGGAGCGCCGTTACGATCGACGATGTCACCGCGCGGTGGGATCAGCGTCGCGGCCAGGTTGCGCGCCGTTGCAGGCTCGGCCCACAGCGCCAGCAGCGCCAGCTTGCCGATCACGAGCAGCGAACCGAAGCCGAACAGCAGCGACAGGATCATCAGCCGCACCTGTGCGACGGCGACAAGCGCCTGCCGGGCACCGCCCGTACGACCCTGCCGGGTCGGCGGGGCGACGACGACGATCAACGCAGTGACTTCTTCTCGCGCGCCGCCAACTGGGTCAGATCATTCATCGTCGATGCGCTCAGAATATTGTTGTCGACCATCGCCACAGTGCGCTTGTCCGCCTTGTTCATCAGGCTGCGCAATTCCTTGTCCTGCTGCGCAGCGCTCTTGCTGTTGCCCGGGCTATGCACCGGCACGGCCGCTGCTGTCACTACCACTGCGGGAGCCGGTTCCACGCGCGCGCCGGCCGGAATCACCAACGACGCCATCTGCACTTCGGCGGGGCGATCGAGCTCCGCGAGCGCCGCTTCGCTCGCCAGATATTGCTGTGGCGCGGGTGCGGCCATTGCCAGCACGTCGCCGTTCCAGCGCTGCAGCTGAGCCAGGTTCGCGCGCGTGTCGAATTCGGTCTCGAGCCCGCGAATATCCTTATGCGCCTGGACGATCGCAGCCTTGACCGCATCGAGCTTGGCGCGCTCGGCGGCGCCATGCGAGTTCACCATGTAGCAGGTAGGTGCAACGACTACGCCGCACAGGAACCATCCAAGCCCCTTGAAACCCTGAACCGCCATCAGCTTACTCCTTCACTCGCCCACGGGGCCGCCGAGGTCCGCCGCGCCACGCGCAACGTCGCCGAACGGGCGCGGGGATTACGCGCGACTTCCTCCTCGCCCGGGCGAACGGCCTTGGCGGGAGTTTCGAAACTGGGCTCGGCCTTGGCGGCCTTTGCCGGAAGATGCCGCGAGCCTGCCGGCTCGCTGCCGCTGCGCTCGCGCAGGAAACGCTTGACCAGCCGGTCCTCGAGGCTGTGGAACGTCACCACCGCCAGCCGGCCGCCGGGCTTGAGCACGCGCTCCGCCGCCGCGAGCCCTTCGGCCAGCTCGTCCAGCTCACGGTTGATAAAAATGCGCACCGCCTGAAAGGTCCTCGTCGCCGGGTCCTTCTTGTCGTGCGCCTTATGTCCTAACGCCTTCCTAACCACGTTTGCGAGTTCGGAAGTCCGCGTAAGGGGTCTTGCGGATACGATGGCGCGGGCAACGCGGCGCGAGCGTGGTTCGTCGCCGTAATTGTAGAGGATGTCGGCGATGTCGGCTTCGTCGGCTTCGTTCAGCCATTCGGCCGCAGTCATCCCCTCGCCGGCCATGCGCATGTCGAGCGGGCCGTCCTGCTGGAACGAGAATCCGCGCTCAGCCTGATCGAGCTGCATCGACGAAACGCCGATATCCATCGTCACGCCATCGACCGGCACCAAATCGCGCTCGGCGAGCTCGCGCTCCATCTGGCTGAACGGCGCCTCGATCAGCGTCAGGCGTCCATTGGCAGTGGCGGCAAAGGATTGACCGCTCCCGATCGCTTGGGGATCGCGATCGAAAGCGGCCACCTCGGCACCCCGCTCGAGGATGGCTTGCGTGTATCCGCCCGCACCGAAGGTCGCGTCGACATGGCGTTCGCCGGGCACGATGGCGAGCGCATCGACGACTTCGTCGAGCAGTACCGGAACATGGGGAGCGGAAGGCGAGCTCACAGCTTCACCCCCTTGATCTCGCAAAGATATTCGCAGATCTCGCGCAGGTCCGGATCGATGTCCGGGGTTTGCATCAACACTTCGGGCGCCCAGATCTCGAAGCTTTCGCCCGATCCGTAGAACAACGCCCATTTGTCGATCCTGGCCTTCTTCTTGAAGAAGGGTGGGATCACGAAGCGGCCGCTATCGTCGTACGGCGCTTTCTCGACCAGGCCGAAGGCACGGCGCTTGGCGCGGGCGTCGGCCTGTTGGCCGGCGTCGCCCGGAACCAGTTCGGGATTGTCGATACGCTCGTATTTTTCCTTCGACCAGCTCAGGTCATGCGCCGAGAGGCATGGGTCGAAGGGGTGCGAGCCGACCACGATCTGGCGGATGTCGGAATTGCGTTCGGCGGCGGCGCGCAGGTCTGCGGGGATGGCGACGCGACCCTTCTGGTCGACCGCCTGAAGCGCAAATCCTTCGAAGAGCTCCCTGTCAGCCACGCCGTTACCCCCATGTGGGCACAGCTTTCCCGTCTCCGGAATCAGCCTCTGCAGCTGGCCCCCGGCGCGATCCCCGACGGTAAAAGGGTGTGCCCCCTCTTAAGCATCGTGGTTTACCACAGCCGCTTGGGGACACAATGGGCGAAACGGGGATTTCATGGGAAATCGCCCCACTTTTCGTTCTAGAACAGAAATGTTCTTAGTAGAGTCGTCGTTTGTTCTTGATTGGTTTCAATGTCTCTTCTCTGCGCATGAAAGCATTGGAAATCGGCAGACAAGCCAGTCGAAATGGCTCCTAGTCAGTGGAATGACGCAAGTATCGGCAAATCTTAGATTTAATTCGCGACCAGCATAGCATCGCCGATAAGGCGGCACACGTCATCAGACCTTCGGAAAACCGCAGGAATCCTGCGAGTCGCCGCGAAATTTCACGACAATTAGGTTAACGTTGCCCCTGGCGCGCAGCCCGCTGCTGCCGAGCGATCGCGGCGGCGTCGACGGCCTCGGTCGATCCCGTGCTCGGTGTCACGCCCATTTCGGCGAGCGGCTCATCCTTGCCCTTTTCGACGATAACGTTGGCGGCCCCGCCATCGGCAAGGTTGGCGACTACGGATGCATTGGACGCGCCGATAGCGGCCACCGGGACGTCCCGATTTGCCGATGAAAAGACCGCGCTTGCCAGCCCGATCAATACCAGCACGATCAGCAGCCCGGTCATTCCGACCCGTACTCGCTGCATCGCCTGAGCGGAGTCCTGATGCGATCCCGACTTCATACCTGTGGCATAAATGTAACGCGTTAATGTCGGCTTGTCGAGACTGCGGCTCAGTTCGCCGCGAGCCATGCCGGGACAGGCAATCCCTTCGCCTTCAGCCACTCGCCATTGTAGAGCGTTGAAAGGTAACGGAATCCGGTGTCGCACAGGATGGTGGCGATGCGTTTGCCCGGCCCCAATTGTCGCGCCAGCCGTATCGCTCCGGCAACGTTTATCCCCGAGGAAAGCCCCAGGCACAGCCCCTCTTCGGCCAGCAGCCGCTCGACCCATTCCATTCCCTCCGCATCCGAGATACGGAATTGCGCGTCGATCGGCGCGCCCTCAAGATTGGCTGTGATCCGCCCCTGCCCGATTCCCTCGGCCACAGAGGCGCCTTCGGACTTGAGCTCGCCGCAGGCATAATATTCGTAGAGCGCCGCGCCATCCGGATCGCTCAGCGCGATGCAGACATTCTCGTCCTTGGCCTTGAGCCCCAGCCCGACCCCCGCCAGCGTTCCGCCCGTACCCACGGCACAGGTGAACCCGTCCACGCGGCCCTCCATCTGCGCCCAAATCTCTTCGGCGGTGCCCTGGATATGCGCGCGGCGATTGGCGATATTGTCGAACTGGTTGGCCCACACCGCGTTGGGCGTTTCCTCCGCGATCCGCCGCGACGTGTGCACGAAATGGCCCGGGTTGGAATAAGGTGCGGCTGGCACCAGCACGAGTTCGGCGCCGAGTGCGCGCAACGTATCCATCTTCTCCCGGCTCTGCGTCTCCGGCATCACGATGATCGTCTTGTAGCCCTTGGCATTCGCGACCAGCGCGAGGCCGATGCCGGTATTGCCCGCAGTGCCCTCGACGATCGTTCCGCCCGGCTGAATCGCGCCTCGCTCTTCCGCGTCCTGGACGATGAACAAAGCCGCGCGATCCTTCACGGATGCGCCCGGGTTGGCGAACTCGCATTTGCCATAGATATCGCAGCCGGTCGCGTCGCTCGGCCCCTTCAGGCGAACCAGCGGCGTGTTGCCGATCAGCGCCAGCGTGTCGGATATTGTGTGCATGGAGCCTAGATAGGGGTGCGAGTGCCCGCGGGGCAAGCAAGCGATGCTATGCCCCCGGCAACACAAATTCTGGCACCCGCTTGACCCGCGCCCGACTTACGATTACAACTGTAGTCGTAACGGCGAGGATGTGGGAAATGACGGCGTTCATTCGATTTTCGGCTGCGGCGATCATCGCGACCGCCATGTTTGCGGCAACGCCTGCAAGTGCACAAAAGCACGATGAGATCAGCGAAGCGATCCACAAGGCCGGCGCCTCGCAGGAGCCGATCGTCACGAAGAGCGACAAGGCGCTGATCGCCCGCAAATGCGGCTATACCGGCGACTTCAACGAGCAGAACACCAACATCAAGGACGGCGCCCTGATCTGCGCCGACGGCAAGCGCGTCGACGACGACGAAACCCGCATTATGGCTCGCCGCATCTCCGCACGCGCGGAGAAATATGTCGAAGCCGTGATGAGCGACCCCGCGGTCAAGCGCGCGATCGACGGCACTGCCCAGCGCGAGGCGAAGAAAGCGATCGAGCGCGTCCACGCCGATCTCCGGCGGGCCGGCCTCTCGCGCTAGGCCCGCGCGATGCCGGCCGCCTGCAGATGCGGGTCCAGCCGGCCGAACAGCCACAGGAAGAACATCCGGTAATCCGAAAACAGCGACCAGAGCGGGTAAGTGAAGGTCGCCGGCCGGTTTTTCTCCACGCCGAAATGCGCGCCCCAGGCAAAGCCGTACCCCGCCAGCGGCACCAGCACCCACCACCAACCGCCGGTCCCCAGCGCAATGAACAGGAACCACAGGCTGAGCGCGGTCCCGACATAATGCAGTCCCCGCGTCTGCGGCTTGCCATGTTCGCGCAGATAAAAGGGCCAGAAGTCGCGATAGCGGGTGATCTTGGCTTGCATGCCCCCGAAGCTACATCGCTTTCGCCATGTTGCAAGCGATGGTAGAAAGCCGCGCGATGGAGGTAGAACGATGGGCGCGCAGCTGAATATCAAGGATGCCGAGACGGTGCGGCTCGCGCGAAAGCTAGCCGAGATAACCGGACAGCCGATCACACAGGTGATCAGAACGGCTATCGAGCGCGAACTTGAGATTTTTCGTGAAGAGCAGGAAAGCCGCCTGGAGCAGATGCGATCCATCGTTAGGGAATCCCGCACGCACTGGAAGCCAGAGTTCGACGGCGAAGAGTTGTCGATCACGTATAAAGACCATCTTTATGATGAACGCGGTCTGTCCAAGTGATCGTAGACACCTCGACTATCGTCGCGATCCTGCGCGGTGAAGCCGAAGCGAAAGATTTCTTGATAAAATTGCACGCCAATCCTGGCGCTCGCATTCTGCGGGATCTTGAATTGAATTGGGAGCGGTGCTCAGTGGCTATGGCGACGCGAAGGTCGAAGCTGACCTCCTCTCACTTGTCAACGCAGCGCGATTAGTGGTCGCGCCAGTGACCGCCGAGCAAGCCGATATTGGGCGCAAGGTCTATGGCACCTTTGGCAAAGGCCATCATCGCGCCCGCCTCAATTTCGGCGACTGCTTCGCCTATGCCCTGGCCAAGGCCACCGGCGAGCCGCTGCTCTTCAAGAGCGACTTCGTCCACACGGACATCGCCGCCGCGTGAACCTGCGAAAGCATAGCTTCCCCGTCGTCGATCCCCGCGTCCGCCTGCTCGTACTGGGCTCGCTGCCGGGAGAACGCTCGCTGGCCGAGCGGCGATATTACGCGCATCCGCAAAACCAGTTCTGGCGGCTTATCTCCCCCGCCGCGGGGCGCGACCTCGCGGCGCTTCCCTATGAAGCGCGCCTCGCCGCGTTGCTCGAAGCGCATATCGGCCTGTGGGATGTCGTCGCGAGCGCCACCCGCCCCGGCAGCACCGATGCCGCGATCCGCGACATCCTCGGGCACGACATAGCCGCGCTCGCCGCATCCCTCCCCGATCTGCGCGCAATCGCCTTCAACGGCGGCACTTCGCTCAAGCACGGCCTCAAGCAACTTGGCGCGGCCACGGAGCGCTACGCGATCGTCCCCCTCCCCTCCAGCAGCCCGCTCCACACCGTCGGCCTTGCCGCCAAGCTACCGGCATGGGAGGGGCTCGGCGGCTTTCTGCGCGACTAATCCCATCGGCAGGGTTCACCCGATCCCGATGTTCCGGTATTGTTCACATCGTGGAGCCTGCCGATTCGCCCCTATTGGCCTTTCCGCCACGGCCGCTGCGCTGGCTGTTCCTTGACCTGAATTCCTATTTCGCCAGCGTCGAGCAGGAGCTCGATCCGGCATTGCGCGCCAAGCCGGTGATCGTCGCGCCAGTCGATAGCGACACCACGGTGGCTATCGCCGCCTCGATCGAGGCCAAGCGATATGGCATCGGCACCGGCACCCCCGTGTGGGAAGCCAAGCGCCTGTGCCGCGACTTGATCGTCACGCCCGCGCGGCACGACAAATATGTCGAATTCCACGAAGCGATCGTCGCGGAGATCTGGCGGCACGTGCCCGTCACCCATGTCTGCTCGATCGATGAAGTCGCCTGCCGCCTGCTCGACAACGAAAATTCGCCCAAGGCGGCGATTGCGCTGGCGCACCGGATCAAGGCTGGCATCCGCGCGAATATTGGCGAATGCCTGACCAGTTCGGTCGGCATCGCGCCCAATCGCCTGCTCGCCAAGCTGGCATCGGATCTGCAAAAGCCCGACGGGCTCGTCATGTTCACCGCCGATCAGCTTCCGCACCGCCTGTTCGATCTCGCCTTGCGCGATATCGCAGGCATCGGCGCCAAGATGGAGCGGCGCCTGGCGCAGGACGGCATCCTCGACATCCGCCAATATTGCGAGCGCCGCCCGCGCGATGCCGGAAATGCCTGGGGCGGCGTCAATGGCGATCGGCTCTGGTATCAGCTCCACGGCGTTGACTTGCCCGAAAAGCCCACTCAGAGCCGCACGATCGGCCACAGCCATGTGCTGAGCCCCAGCAAGCGGGGTCTCGAGGCGGTCCGTCTCACGGCGCGCCGCCTCGCGCTTAAGGCCGCCAGCCGCCTCCGGCGCAAAGGCTATCGCAGCCGACTGCTGGTGCTCCACGGCAAGTTCGAGGACGACAAGTCCAATTGGCGCGCGTCGATCAAGCTGCCCAACACGCAGGACAGCTTCGTCATCCTGCATGCGCTCGATTCGCTGTTTCCGCGCCTCGCCGAGGCCGGGCGCGCGCGAACCGGCGGCTTCAGGCTGCGCATGGTCGGCGTCACCTTATGCGAGATCGAAGGCGTGGTCGGCGATCAGGGCTCGCTCTTCGTCGCGCTCGATCCGAACGATCCACTCGCCCGCGAAACGCGGACGCTCTCGCTGAGCAAGGCAATGGACCGGATCAACGAGCGGTTCGGCCGCAACGCAGTCTCGGTCGGTCCGCTGCACGGCGGCAGAATCGATCGCGTCGGCACGAAGATCGCCTTCGGACGTATTCCGGAAATGAGCGAATTCCACGAGTAAGGCGGCCAATTCAGGCCAGCGCAACAATAGCAATGCTATACCGCGGCGCACAAAAATAATGTGACTTTATATCACGAATCGCTTGACGATTGTTAGCCCTTCGAGGAAACCGGTTTCGCTATGAACAAACTCCCCCTTATTGCCGTCGCCGCAGCGCTCTTCTCGCTCGCGGCCTGTGAAAACAAGCCTGAGGAAGTAAGCGGCGTCGCGCCCGATCCGATGGCCTCGCAGCTCGCCAACGCCGCGCCGGTCGAGCTTCCGCCGGCAATCGCCGCCAGCAAGCAAATGCGTTGCGGCGACAACAGCCTCGTCTTCGTGGACTTCTTCCAAGGCGACAAGATGGTCCAGATCAAGACCAGCAAGGACGGTGCTGGCACCATGCTCAAGGCGCCGAACGCCGGCGAGCCTTTCGTCGCAGAGGGCGGCTACAAGCTGACCGGCAATGCCAAGACTGCGACCGTCGTCACGCCGAACGAAGGCACGCGCACCTGCAAGGCGTGAGCCGCTCTTTCCTGAAAATTCCCGGGGCCGGCGGAGATTTCCGCCGGCCCTTTTTCTTGGCTGGCTGCGTTTGCTATCAGGCATGAAGCGATGAGCCATCCGATTCCCCCCCAGCTGGAACTCGATCCCGGCCTCGTGCTTCGCGCTTATGCGATGGGCGTGTTCCCGATGGCGGATCATCGGCTGGCGGCGAGCGTCTATTGGGTCGAGCCCAAGCTGCGCGGCGTGATGCCGCTCGACCAGTTCCACCTTTCGCGCACGCTCCGGAAGACGATCCTCGCCGACCGCTTCCGCGTCACTGTCGATCAGGAATTCCAGCGGATCATGCAGCTCTGCGCCGAATCCGCGAGCGACCGCCCCGATACCTGGATCAATGGCCCGATCGAGCGCGTCTTCGTCGAACTGCACCGCCGCGGTTTCGCGCATTCGATCGAGTGCTGGGACGGCAACCGGCTGGCGGGTGGGCTATACGGGCTGGCACTGGGCCGCGCATTCTTCGGCGAATCGATGGTCACCCGCGTACGCGACGCATCCAAGGTCGCGTTCGCGCATCTGGTTGCGCGGCTGAAGGCCGGCGGCTTCACGCTGCTCGATTGCCAGTTCCAGACCGATCATCTGGCTTCGCTCGGCGCAGTCGAAGTCCCGCGCGACGATTATGTCGCGTTGCTGGCGGGCGCGCTTGGCGATTCCGCGGCGGGCCTCGCATCGGGCGCGCCGTCTGTCGATGGCGATTTCTTCGCGTTGGACCGCGACGATCCGCCGCCCGACGGCGCCGTGACCGTATCGGCACCGCTTTCCTTGAAGGTCATCTCGCAGCTCTTGGGCCACACATCGTAGATGCCGTGCTGGACCACGTTGAGCGCCGGGCGCTCCTTGTAGAGCCAGCCCGAAAACACCCGATACCATTTCTTGTCGAGCTGCTGGACGTCGACTTGGACGAATGCGCCGGTCAGCTGGTCCGCCTCCCAGGGCGCGGTCTTTTCGCACGCGCGCAGGCGCACGATGACATTGTCGATCTGCGTCGCCTGGCCGGGCTTGAGTTTGAATTCGCGCGTCACGCCGTTGCGTTTGTTGAGGAGCCCGAGGACTGCAACGCGATCGGCCATCGGCGTCGCCGCCGCATCCTCGGCTGCCGCATCCGAGCGCACCGAGATCACTTCGGTGCCGTCCGTGCGCGATTCGCCCGTCGTGACCACTTCGTCGGCCGCGGCATTGTTGCCCGTGCCCCCGCCGCCGGTGCATGCGGCCGTCGCTAGCGCCAGCAGTCCGGCAACGAACGGCCCGCTTGGCCTCATGCGCCGGGGGTCCAGGCCTCGTAATCGCCCGTGGCCGCGGCGCGCCGCGCACCCTTTTCGAGCGCGCCGGGCGGGCGATACGCTAGCTCGGTGCCGGTCATATTAGGTTCGGGCGGCTTTTCCCACACGCGCGGCGCCGGCAGCGCGACATCTGGCACGTCGTCGATCTGATGATGCAGCCAGCTGAACCATTCGGCGGGCACGCGGCTCGCATCGTTCGCGCCGTTATACATCACCCAGCGCCGGGTAAGCCCGTTCACGTCGCGTCCGCCCTGCCAATAGACGTTGCCGAGCGCATCCTGGCCAACCCGGTCCTTGCCGCGCAAGCCGACCCAGGTGCCGAAGGTGGCCCCTTCCCACCAGGTGAAGACATTCTTGAAGATACCCATGCCGGGCGGATTAGCCGCGCGCGGTGAGCGAGGCAATGACGAAGCGCAAGTCGCCGCGTTCGGCGTCCCCACATTCGACCCCATAATGAAACGCAGCGCACTGGCGCACAGCCCATCCGCTTCTTGCACGTTCGCATAAGTTAGCAGAAAGGAGCCCCGGGGAGGCTCGATGCGACTTCATTGGGAACTGATTCCGGCTTCTATATGGGCAGTTTTATGGGCTGTGCTGACCATCGCCCTGATCAGTTCAGCCGCGATCTATTGGATCAATAGCTGGAAGACGCGCCAGCGGCGCTCGCGGCGCGCGGTGCGCGCCAGAAAGAACCGCGCTTATTCCTGGGCCTGGGATCGGTTCTTCCGGCCAAAGCCAAGGCAACTCACCGACCAGCGCGGTACCGACTAGATAATTAGCCGATACCTTTGACAGGAACCTACCGCCCCTGCCCCGGCCAGGTGACCTTGTCGCCCGGCGCGATCCCCAGCTCGGCGGCCTTGCCGCCATTGATCTCGAGCACGGCATTCACTGGCTCGCCCGATTTCACCGGGGTCTCCGAGAAGGGCACGGTGTTCTCGGCGATCGCGGCGATCGTGCCGTCGGGGCGGATGAAGACGATGTCGAGCGGGCTCGGCGTGTTCTTCATCCAGAAGCTCGCCTCGCGCGGCCCGCCGCCCGCTGCCGGATAGGGCGTGAAGATCATGCCGCCGTCCGCCGGGATATTGGTGCGGAACATCAGCCCGCGCTCCTGCTCGGCGGAGGTGCGCGCTACATCGACGTTGAACACGCGCGGGCCGCCTGCGGTCTGAACCGTCACAGTCACCTTGGCCGCGTTCTGGTCGGCGCTCGCGGCCGCCCCCGCATCGGTCTTGCATGCCGTGCTGCCGAGCAGCACCATTGCGGCACACGCCGCCTTAAACCCGCGCTTCGAAATCATGATACTCAGCTGGTCCTTTCGACCGCCACCGCGAGCGGCCCCTTGTCGCCATCGACGATGCGGGCCCTCAGGGGCTGGCCGGGCTCGATCTCTTCGATCTCGGCGCGCCGCAACGTCTCCATATGGACGAATATATCGGCCGAGTCGCTGGCGCGCACCAGGAATCCGTAACCTTTAAGCCGATTGAACCATTTTACTTCGACTGCCTCGAACGGCCCGGCCGCGGCGATCATCTCGAGCCGGTCGGCGCGTTCGGGCTGGCGCTTGGGCGCCTCTATCGCTTCG
Source organism: Sphingomonas sp. AC522 (assembly GCF_979258125.1). Classification (NCBI taxonomy): domain Bacteria; kingdom Pseudomonadati; phylum Pseudomonadota; class Alphaproteobacteria; order Sphingomonadales; family Sphingomonadaceae; genus Sphingomonas; species Sphingomonas sp. AC522. The sequence continues at coordinate 1,981,451 of NZ_OZ409836.1, read as the reverse complement.
CTCAGGTCGATCGACTTGATCTCGCGCGCCTGCAGGCCCCGATTGCGCTGCACGGCAGTGCACTCCACCCGCGCCCCCTCGGGCAGGCTACGGCGGCCGTGCTCCTGAAGCACAGTGAAGTGTATCAGGATATCACCGACGCTCGCGTCATCGGCGACCAGAAATCCGAAGCCCCGGGTAACGTCGAACCATTTGACTGTACCGGAATAGACCTGATCTTCCGACGCCATATCGGCATCGAAAGCATCATTGACCGGTGCCGCAATGGCGAAGTCCCTCGACGCAAGCTGCGGGTCAGCACGCATTTTCATTGTCCCCCAGCCGCGAACTTAACACAAGATTTTCCAGAAATGGAATTGCTTTGTATCAATGCATCTTAATCAGTCTTCGAGCAGTGCTTCGGGATCATCGCCAGGAACCATTCGCACGATCTTCCAGACCAGCCCCGGCGCATGCCCCGCGCGCATCATCGACGCGACTTGCTTCTCCTGCAAAGGCCGGTCGGCGGCCTCTCGCCCGAATGGGCCGATACGTTTGCGCCGGGCAAAAGCGATCGCGCTGGCGGCAACATTTTCTTCGATGATCGGCGCAACCGCCGCGGCATCTTCCTCCTCGATGCCGTCGAAACGCAGCGCCTGCGTCACCCGCCGCGCGCCCAAGCCCCGCCTTCCCATCGCCCCGGCGCGGGATTCGGCAAAGGCGCGGTCGTCAACATAACCGAGATCGGCGAGGCGCTGAGCGAGCGCCGTCACGTCGGGATCGGTCTCCCCGCCCCAGCCGCGCTCGCGAATTTTGCGGCGGAGATAGTCGCCCAATTTGCCTCGCGTCGTGGCGTAGCGCTCGACATAGCGCAGCGCGAACCACTCCAGATCGGAGGGCTTGAGGGGCTCAAGGGGGCGTTTGCCGCGGCGCATCGGCCATGATTGTGCCACAGTGGCAACGGATTTTGAACGCCAGTGCATTGCAGAGGCCAGAAGAAGTTTTTTCGCGCCGTGGGGGCACGGCGAGCCTTTAGACAGGGGCACGGACAAAAGAATGAATTCTGAAGTTTCGGGATCGCACGAAATGAGCGCGGATCAGGCAAAGCCGATTGCGACGCCGACCGATGACACGCTGCCGCGTCGTCTGGCCGACTTCCCCACGCTGGGCGAGGCGCTGGATTATGCTGCGCAGGGCGTTCGCGGGCTCAATTTCCATGATGCGCGCGGCACGCTGGTGCGCCCTTACCCATTTTCCGAATTGCGCACCGATGCGCTGGCGCAGGCGCGCCGGCTGATCGCCGCCGGGGTCAAGCCCAAGGACCGGATCGCGCTGATCGCCGAAACCGGGCCGGAATTCGCCTCGCTGTTCTTCGGCGCAGTCTATGCCGGCGCCTGGCCGGTGCCGCTGCCGCTGCCGACCAGCTTCGGCGGGGCGCAGAGCTATATTGATCAGCTCTCGGTCCAGCTGAAGAGCAGCGATCCGATGATGCTGATCTATCCGCCCGAGATCGGGGCGATGTGCGCCGAGGCCGCGCGCGTCTGCAGCGTCGATGGGATAGCCTGGGACGAGTTCGCGGGCCGCGAGGCTCCCGAAGTCGATCTGCCCAAGGCCGACACCTGGGACATTGCCTATCTGCAATATTCGAGCGGCTCGACTCGCTTCCCGCACGGCGTCGCGATCACGCACAACGCCCTGCTCCACAATCTCTCCTCGCATTCGCATGGCATGCTTTTGCAGGAGGGCGACCGCGTCATCTCCTGGCTGCCCTGGTATCATGACATGGGTCTGGTCGGCTGCCTGCTCGGGCTCATCGCCAATCAGGTTTCGTGCGATTATCTCAAGACCGAGGATTTCGCCCGCCGTCCGCTGGCATGGCTCGATTTGATCAGCCGCAATCCCGGCACGTCGATGAGCTATTCGCCCACTTTCGGCTACGATATCTGCGCGCGCCGCATGTCGAGCCAGACCAAGGCCGGCGACCGCTTCGACCTCAGCCGCTGGCGCGTCGCCGGCAACGGCGCCGACATGATCCGTCCGGACGTGATGCAGGCGTTCGTCGACGCCTTCGCCGATGCCGGGTTCAAGGCCAGCTCGTTCGTCCCCAGCTATGGCCTCGCCGAAGCTACGCTGGCAGTGTCGATCATGCCCCCGGGCGAAGGCATCCAGGTCGAATTGGTCGAGGAAACCCAGCTCTCGGGCGGCGTCTCGCGGGAGGATCGCCCCCAGCGCTACCGTGCCATCGTCAATTGCGGCAAGGCCGCGCGCGACATGGAAATCCAGGTCCGCGAGGAAGACGGCACTCCGCTTCCGGACAAGGCGATCGGCAAGGTCTGGTGCCGCGGCCCCAGCGTGATGGTCGGCTATTTCCGCGATCAGGAAGCGACCGACGCCTGCCTGGTCGATGGCTGGCTCGATACCGGCGACATGGGCTATCTGTCGGACGGCTATATCTACATCGTCGGCCGGGCGAAGGACATGATCATCATCAACGGCAAGAACCACTGGCCCCAGGATATCGAATGGGCCGTGGAGCAACTGCCGGCCTTCAAGCAGGGCGACGTCGCCGCCTTCGCGATCACCACCCCCGGCGGCGAAGAGACCCCCGCGGTTCTTGTCCAATGTCGCACCTCGGACGAAGGTGAACGCGTCCGCCTCCGCGAAGAAATCCGCGAACGCGTCCGCACCGTCACCGGCATGAACTGCGTGATCGAGCTCGTCCCCCCGCGCACCCTGCCCCGCACCAGTTCGGGCAAGCTCTCGCGAGCCAAGGCGCGCAACCTCTATCTCAACGGCGAGATTAAGCCCTACGACCTCGCGGCGTAAGCCTCCCTGCCCCTCTCCAATAGGGAGCGGTTGCGAAGACTTGGGTCAGCTTCTTCGGCCGGCCTTAGTCGAAGCTGGATGAGGGGCTATCGCCCCCATAGCTCCCGAACCCTCATCCAACCTCCGCTAGGCGCTGGAGCGCCAAGCTGCACTATCCTTCCCCTGGCGGAAGAAGGTTTGTGAGACGTCTACGATGCCAAAAAATATTCCTCCCTCCAGCCCCCAAACCTAACCACTCGCTAACCTCCCCTCCGGTACATCCCGGAGCGTGACACGCCAGACGACTTCCCAATTCGCTAGGCCGCGCATCGATGCGCGTGCGCTGCTTGGTCTGTACGATCCGGCGGACACCACCGATTGGGGGCCGATCCGCGCCGCGCAGATGCATGCGGGCAGCCAGCTCGCCATGTTCATGCTCGCGGCCAATCTGATCGGCGCTGCACTCATCACCCTCATCCTCGCGCCGCTGGTGCCGCTATGGCAGCTGGCCAGCTGGGGCGCGCTCTCCGCTGCCGTAGGCCTCGCTGTCGCCTTTCGTCGGCTTTCCAAACGCCATCGCTCCGCCGTCACCGCAACGTTGCGCGACGTGCGTGAGACCGTGCTCGACGGAATTTCGCTCGGTGCCGTCTGGTCGATCCCACCGCTAGCCTTCGGGCATTTGGCCGACGCCAGCGCCGCGCTCGGCTTGTGGATCATCCTCTCGCTGCTGATGACCGCGTCCGCAGTGGCGATGGCCGCCTTGCCGCTCGCGACGATCGCCTTCGTTTCGATCGTCGGCGCCTCGATCGTCACCACGCTCGCGCTGATCGCCAGCCCCGTCCTCGCCGCCGCCGCCGCGCTGTTCACCGTTCTCCTCATCATGGCGACTTTCGGTCGCGGCAAGGCGCTGGTCGTCATCCGCGCCGGCGAGATGGCCATCGCCGAGCGTGACGAGACCGTCAGCCTGTTGCTGCGCGAAACCGAGGATTCGGGCGCCGACTGGCTCTGGGAAATCGACGCGCAGCGCCGCGTGATCCGCGCCAATCCACGCTTCGCTTTGTCGCTCGGCGCCGATCCCAAGACGATCAACGGCACGCCTTTCCTCCAGGTCCTCGCCGGACCGACCTGGGAAGCCGGCAATTTCGCCGCCGGCCTGCGCGAACTCGCCGACCGGCTGAAGGCGCGCGAGCCCTTCCACGACATCCTCCTGCCCGTCATCGTCAATGACGATGAGCGCTGGTGGGAAATCTCTGCCTCGCCGCGCTTCGATGAGGGCGGTGGCTTTTGCGGCTTCCGCGGCGTCGGCTCGGACGTCACCGAGCAGCGCAAGTCCGCCGACAAGATCAACAAGATGGCGCGCTTCGATACGCTCACCGGCTTGCCCAATCGCCTGCTGATCAACGAGACCCTGGCACACGCTATGGCCGAGGCCGAGAAATGGGGCTCGCGCTGCGCCTTCATGATGATCGATCTCGATCGCTTCAAGGCAGTCAACGATACGCTCGGCCACCCGATGGGCGATCGCCTGCTGGGCCGCGTGTCGGACCGGCTCAAGCAGCTGATGACGCAGAACGAAATGATTGGACGTCTGGGCGGCGACGAGTTTGCCGTGGTCGTGCGCGACGCGACCGATACCGCGCGCACCGAGCGCCTCGCCCAGGCGATCATCGACAAGCTTTCCGACCCCTACGAAGTCGATCAGCACACGCTCTATATCGGCTGCTCGGTCGGCCTCGCCACCGGCCCGCGCGACGGCCGTACTGCCGAGATGCTGATTCGCTCGGCCGATCTCGCGCTCTATCGCTCGAAGGACGCCGGCGGCGGCGTTTTCCACGCCTATGAGCCCCAGCTCCACATGGCCGCCGAAGAACGCCGCGTGCTCGAAATCGCGCTGCGCAGCGCCGTCGAGAATGGCGAGATGCACCTCAATTATCAACCGGTGGTCGATGCCGGCACGGGACAGCTCACCGGCTTCGAGGCGCTGCTCCGCTGGACGCACCCCGAATTCGGCAACATCTCCCCTGCCAAGTTTGTGCCGCTCGCGGAAGAGGCCCGGCTGATCGCCCCGATCGGCGAATGGGTTTTGCGGACCGCCTGCGACGAAGCCGCGCGCTGGGATATCCCCGTCCGCGTCGCCGTCAATGTCAGCCCCGAGCAGCTCTACAATCCCGCCTTTGTCGGCATGGTCGCGCAGGCGCTCGCGCAATCGGGACTGCCGGCCGATCGCCTCGAACTCGAAGTCACCGAAAGCGTGTTCATGCGCGAAGGCACGGTGGCGATCGAAGTGCTCGAAAAGATCCTCGATCTCGGCATCCGCCTAAGCCTCGACGATTTCGGCACGGGCTATTCGTCCCTCGGCTATCTCGCGCGCACCCGCTTCAGCTCGATCAAGATCGACCGCAGCTTCGTCCAGGGCGCATCGCAGGGCACCAAGGAAGCCATCGCAATCATCCGCGCCGTCGTTGCCCTGGCCAACAGTCTGGGCATGGCCACCACCGCGGAAGGCGTCGAGACCGAGGACGAGCACCTCATGGTCCAGGGGCTCGGCTGCACCAAGGTCCAGGGCTATTATTTCGGCCGCCCCCTCCCCACCCACGAAGCCCGCGCCCTGGCGATGCGCCCGCTCGGGGGAAGCGTCGCGGCTTGAGGCCCTTGCCCACGCCGCGTGCGCCCGCTACAGGCGCGAACCGCACAGGGGCGTAGCTCAGTTGGTTAGAGCGTCGGTCTCCAAAACCGAAGGCCCTCGGTTCGAATCCGAGCGCCCCTGCCATCTCATAGGATCGGACCCAGGCCCGAATGTTCCGCGCAATGTATGATTGGGTCTTGCGCATGGCGCACCATCGCCATGCGCTGCGGACGCTTGCCGTGGTGTCGTTTGCCGAAAGCAGTTTTTTCCCCATCCCGCCCGATGCGATGATGGTGCCGATGGTCATCGCGCGCCGCGAACAGGCCTATCTGATCGCCACCGTCTGCACCGTCTCGTCGGTGCTCGGCGGAATATTCGGCTATTTCATCGGCATGTTCCTGATGGAGAGCGTCGGCCAATGGGTGGTCAACCTCTACCATCTCCAGGATAAGGTCGTCGCCTACACCGGCGCCTATAACGAATATGGCGCCTGGATCATTCTGCTTAAGGGACTGACCCCCATCCCCTTCAAGCTGGTGACCATTGCCAGCGGCATCGCCCATTTCAACTTCGCGCTGTTCGTTATCCTCGCGACGATTACACGCGGGGCACGTTTTTTTACAATTGCGGCTCTGCTCAAGCGTTTTGGCGCCCCAGTCCAAACCTTTATCGAAGAACGACTCAACTTGTTCGCCTGGGGTTTTCTGATATTGCTCGTCGGAGGATTCGCTGCGGTAGCGTTGATTTAACTTTGTTTCCGTAGCGGGTTGATGCCAGGATCGAATCCTGTTAATACATGACCTGAGCGCACGATTCTCGTCGGACGCTGGATGATAAGGGAGGTTATCTTGTTCAAGAAATTTGCAGCGGCTGCCGCTGCGTCTGCTCTGGTGTTTTCCGCCACCGCAGCTCAGGCAGGTTCGGCTTCGGCCCTCAGCCTCGGCCAGAAGCGCGCCGTGACTTCGATGAAGAAGGACAGCAAGCAGGTTGGCCCGATCAACCCGCTGTTCTTCGTCCTCGGCATCGTGGGCGTTGTTGGCGTTCTCGAGCTGACCGGCGTGATCAACATCGTCGACGATTCGCCCGACAGCCCGTAATCGGCTTTCGGCTAGCTTAGCCAAATACTTGGGCGCTCCGGCTTCGGTCGGGGCGCCCATTTCTGTTCGGGGCATTTATTCAAACGTGCGTGGGCCTCTGCGCCGTCGCTCACATCGCCCTGCCCCCGCCTGCCGCCGCCCCACGACGCGGCTTGCGTACCCGCGAAACCATCGCTAGATATCCGGCCCAATCCGATAGCGTGATGGGTATTCGCCGGTTCCTGACAAGGAAGCGGCGGCGGACCCATGCCCCGCAGCGGAACCGACCTTTTTTTGCGAGGCCCAAGGTGGCGAAGACCAATCCAATCGAATTCGTCAAACAGGTCCAGACTGAGACCAAGAAGATCGTCTGGCCTTCGCGCCGCGAGACGATCATGACCGGCGTGATGGTCGTCATCATGACCACGCTGCTCGGCCTGTTCTTCATGCTCATCGATTCGGGCTTCGACGTGTTCGTCCGCTTCCTGCTCAGCCTCGCCAAGTAATCCCAAGGAAACCACATGTCGCGCTGGTACATCATCCACGCTTATTCGGGCTTTGAGGGCAAGGTCCGCGATCAGATCCTGGCCGACGCCACGCGTATGGGCCTCGACGCCCTGGTCGAATCGGTCGAAGTCCCGACCGAGACCGTCACCGAGGTTCGCCGCGGCAAGAAGATCCAGTCCGAGCGCAAGTTCTTCCCGGGCTATGTCCTGGCCAAGCTCGACATGAACGACGACATCTATCACCTGGTGAAGAACACGCCGAAGGTGACCGGCTTCCTCGGCAGCATGGGCAAGCCCCAGCCGATCAGCGAAGCCGAAGCCGCGCGCATCCTCAACACCAAGGAAGAAGCCGCCGCCGCGCCCAAGGCCCGCGTCAGCGTCGATTACGACATCGGCGACACGGTCAAGGTCACCAGCGGCAACTTCGCGACCTTCTCGGGCGTGGTCGAGGAGCTCGACTTCGACAAGAGCCGCGTCAAGGTCTCGATCTCGATCTTCGGCCGCGCCACGCCGCTGGAATTGGGCTTCGAGGATGTCGAGCGCATCAAATAAGCCGCGCGCGCCTCTTCGATGAAATGCCGCAAGGGCCGGGGCGAAAGCTCCGGCCTTTTCGTTGGAACCGCTTGGGGTGAGGAGCCAGCCGATGACCGAAGACCATGCCCGCGGCCAGCGCGACGGCCTCCGCCTCGCCCTCGCTTTGCTCGCCGCCGAGGAAGCCAAATGGGCCGCCCTGCTCGGCGAAAGCCCGGCCTGGCGCACCAACCTCACCCGCGAAGTCCGCCACAAAACGCTCCAGGTCGCGCAGAAGCGCATCCAGACCGCACTCAACCGGCTTACGCCGAAGGATGAGGCCATGGTGAGCGAGGAACTGGCCTCGGCGCTGAATAAGATCGGGCTTTAGTGGTTTCCGCTGAGGTTTGACATTCGCCGACGAGCTACGGTCAATAGTCTGCTTAGCGCCTCACTTGCCGTCGTTCCAGTCGGCGCGGTTTGCGCCTAAAAGCGGACGCTCGTTAGGTCAGGCGCCCACTCGGGACTTCAGTGAATCTCGTCGCCTTTCTGCACGGAGTACGAACTCGTCTCCGCATGAACGCCGTTAACGGTTGCACTCCATGATGGACCGCCGGGAAGTGGGGCTCGAGGTTCTGCGGGAATTGGAGCGGCATGTGCCAAGGCGAGCGCGGCATCGCATTGCTGCATGAAGCTCGGATGGTGCCGGCGGCGATGCTGGACGGTGCCGTATTTCAGCCCGGTCTGGTGGGCGGCGAGGCGGATATTGCCGGTGCGGGCGAGCGCCTTTAGGAAGGCGTGATTCTGGAGCGCATGCTCGTGTGTGAATGGTCGGGCCATTCGCGAGTAGCTTGCAAGCCAAATCCTACATTGCAAGCCCCGCATATTTGCGCTAACCGCGCGCCCTTCCAACGCATTGGCAATGGAAACCCTGCGGGAGGGCGCCCTCAACCAGCGTCCGTCTGTACCGCTAAACTTGATCCGGCTCGGGGCTTGCCCCCGGGTCGCAGAAAGAGAGTGACATGGCAAAGAAGATTACCGGCTATATCAAGCTGCAGGTGCCGGCCGGCGCCGCGAACCCCTCGCCCCCGATCGGCCCTGCTCTGGGTCAGCGCGGCGTGAACATCATGGAATTCTGCAAGGCCTTCAACGCCGCCACTGGCGATCAGGAGAAGAGCGTGCCGATTCCGACGGTGATCACCGTCTATGCGGACAAGAGCTTCTCGTTCGAGACCAAGACGCCGCCGGCGTCGTACCTCATCAAGAAGGCTGCGAACCTCAAGTCGGGCTCGAAGGAGCCGGGCAAGGTTTCCGCGGGCAAGATCGCGCGCTCGAAGCTCGAGGAGATCGCCCAGGTCAAGATGAAGGATCTGAACGCGAACGATCTCGACGCAGCTACCAAGATCATCGAAGGCTCCGCACGCGCGATGGGCCTCCAGGTTGTGGAGGGTTAAGACCATGGCAAAGCTCAGCAAGAAGCAGAAGACCTGGTCGGTCGATGCGAACAAGCTCCACGGCGTGGACGAAGCGATCGCGATCGTGAAGTCGAACGCGACGTCGAAGTTCGACGAGACCGTCGAAGTCGCGCTCAACCTCGGCGTCGATCCGCGTCACGCAGACCAGATGGTCCGCGGCGTGGTCACGCTCCCCAAGGGCACCGGCAAGGATGTCCGTGTCGGCGTGTTCGCCAAGGGCGCCAAGGCTGAAGAAGCCACGGCAGCGGGCGCAGACGTGGTCGGTGCCGAAGACCTGATGGAAGCCATCCAGGGCGGCAAGATCGATTTCGATCGCTGCATCGCCACGCCCGACATGATGGGCCTGGTCGGCCGCCTGGGTAAGATCCTGGGCCCGAAGGGCATGATGCCGAACCCCAAGCTCGGCACCGTCACCATGGACGTTGCGGGCGCGGTCAAGGCTGCCAAGGGCGGTCAGGTCGAGTATCGCGTCGAAAAGGCCGGCATCATCCATTCGGGCATCGGCAAGGCGTCGTTCCCGGCGGAAGACCTGCGTGCGAACTTCGATGCGCTGGTCGATGCAGTGGTCAGGGCCAAGCCCGCGGGCGCCAAGGGCAAGTATCTTCGCAAGGTCGCGATGAGCTCGTCGATGGGCCCGGGCGTCAAGGTCGACACCGCGGAAGTCGCCGCGGCCTAAGCCTGGCTTCAAGCAGAAAATCGGAAGGGCCGGGGCGCAAGCTCCGGCCCTTTTGCTTTGTGCCCTTCCCGCGCTGTCGCTCCCTCATTCCCCGCGCCGCGCCCGGCGCCTCTCTATCAGATCCAGCGCCTTGCCGAGCGCAGCGTCGGTCTCTTCCTCGCTCGCGTAGAGCGAACGCGCGCTGCCATGCCGCCGTCCCTCGATCATGTTCGGTCGCCGGTATCCAAGCAGCAGCAGCGCCTCGCGGGGCGTCATGCGCTCCAGCGGCTCGGGTGCGGCATCGGCATCTTCGCGCCAGCCGCTCAGATCGGAGCCATCGGGTTCCAGCGATGCGATCGCGCGCGCAAACAGCGCAAGCTCCAGTCGATCATAGCCTTCGGACAACGCCCCCTCCATCTCGCGCGCGAAGGTCTCCGAGTTGCGCCGCCGCGCATAGATCGCGTTCCAGCCGATCCCCGTCGCCGCCGCCGACAGCCGCACATTGGCAGTCGCCGCGAGATGCGCGAGAAAAGTCCGCTCGCCCGCCGGAGTCAGCAGGCCCGGCGCAGCACGGCGAACCTGCATCCGCCGCCCCCGGGTTGCCCGCACGCTATATTCGCCGCCGCGCGTCACCGCGGCGTCGCCCGTGGGCGGCTGCGTCCCCGCTTCGAGCAAATGCGCTTCGGCAAAGGCGATTGCCGCGTCCCATTCGCTCGCAAAGTCGGCGTCGCGCGCGCGCCAGCGCTGCAGCGTCTGGCGATGCATCCCGGTCGCCTCAGCCGCGAGGCTGACATTGCCCGTGCGGCGCAATTGCTTGAGAAAGGCCGCGCAATACCCGGCCTGGCGAAGTTTCCTGTCTGACATCGCCCAGGGTTCCACCGCCAAATCCTACTAGTCAAGCATGTTGGCCCCTTCCCTCCCGCAACGTTTGAATGCATGTTAGCGCTAACCAAAATTAGCGCTAACCGAATGTGGGAGAGGGAAAATGCTGGGCATGCGTGCAATGCTGGCGGTGGGAATAGCCGGGCTGGCTGCGATCCCGGTCCAGGCCCAGACCCAGCGGGACGACACCGTCACGGTAACGGGCACGCGCGAGGCGCCGAGCAACTGGCGGCTGGCCGAGACCGATCATGTCACCGTGCTCAGCGATGGGAAGGAAAGCGATCTCGTCCGCATCGCCAACAATCTCGAGCGGTTGCATTTCCTGCTCTCCGCGCTTCTCGATCGCGTCGAGCAGCCCGATCCCACGGTGAAATTGCGCATCACGCTGGTGGGTGACGATGTCGAGTTCGCCGCTATGCGGCTGCGAAACACGCGATCGCAGCCGGGCCCCTATTCCCAGGCGTTCCGCAACGCGCGCTATTACGATCCCCGCGAGGACGGCGCCGTAATGGCCAGCTCGCGCTACGATCAGGATGTCGAGCTCCAGCGCGGCAGCGACCTTAGCGGCTTCCTGAGCGGCGCGCAGCTTACGCCCGAACCCGTGCTGCCGCCCGGCATGGGGCCGTCGGCCGAAGCGGGCTCGTTCGCTTTGTTTCCTTATACCGGCCAGAATATCCAGTTCGTCGCGCCGGGCGATCTCTCCGTGAAGATCAACGCGCTGTCGGTGCGGCTGCCCGCCGAGAACCGCGTCTATGCCGGCTATGCCCAGCATTATCTGCTCACCTATTTCCCCAACGCCTATCCGCGCTGGTATGTCGATGGCTTTGGCGAGCTGCTGGCGACTGTCGCGGTAAAGGCCGATGGCGAGATCGAATTCGGCCGCCCGCCGGAAGATTATACGCGCGTGCTCGACAATCACCTGCGCTATCCGGCGGCCAAGGTCCTGACCGGCGAATATCTGGGTGACAGAAAGGCCGGCGAGCGCTGGACGCCCTATCATGCCTGGGTGCTCACCCACATGCTGTTCTTCAACGATGAGCGCCGCCAGCAGCTGCGCGCCTATCTCGCCAAGATCGCTTCTGGATACACCATGGCCCAGGCCGCGGCGGCGTTCGGCGATCTGGAGAAGCTCCAGCGCGATCTTACCACCTATGACAATCGCAAGGTGCCCTATGTGCGGGTGAACTTCCCCGCCGGCCGCGCCGAGGAGCCGATCGTGCGGCGGCTGACCGAGGGCCAGGCGGCATTCGTGAAGGGCCAGCTCGAGCTCGGCCCGCGCGTCACCGTCCCGCCCGCCGCCAATCCGGACCTCGCCTCGCTCCGTACAGTCGCGGTTCGCGAGCGCGATCAATGGCTGGAGAAACTGCGCACGGACGCGCGGCGCTATAAGAACAATCGCGAGGCCCAGCTGCTCCTCGCCGAAGCCGAATGCCGCAGCGGCCACCCCTTCGAATGCGCCGCCGCCGCCGATCGCGCGCTGGCGATCGACCCGAAAAGCACCGACGCCTTGGCTTGGAAAGGCGCCGGCCAGGTCGGTCTCGCGCTCGCCGCGTCCAATCGCGCCGCGGGTCTCAAGGGCGCGCGCGCGACGATCGCCCGCGCCATCCGCGAAAACCCCGAAAGCCCGCTCCCGCTGATCCTTTATTACCGCAGCTTCGCCGATGCCGGCGAAACCCCGCCCGACGTCGCGGTCGAAGGGCTGATGAAAGCCGTAGACCTCGTCCCCGCAGCCCCCGGCCCGCGCCTGCTGCTCGGCGAAGCGCTGGCGAAACGCGGCGCCACCGAAGCCGCGCGGCGAATGCTAATCCCGGTTGCGCAGGGCGCGTATGAATCGCCGGAGGCGGCGGAGGCGCGGGTCCTGCTGGCTACTCTGCCCAGCTAGGCCCCGCCCCAGCTCAGCCGCCGGGAAGCGTCTGCAGCTGGTCGATATGGCGCTGGATTATCGGAACCGCGGCGGTGGCCGCCTGTTGCAGCTGGGGCGTGTCGCCGCCGCTTGCATAATTCTGGTGCAGCGCGAGCGCCATGCGGTGCGCCATGCGCTGCTGATCGAGGTACATCCGCTCGAATTCGGCACCATTTGCGGGCTGGAGCTCTTCGAGCATCGCGCGCTGCGGTGGGAGCAGCATCGGTGGCGGCGGAGTGAGACCGGCAGCTTGCGCAGCCTGCATCACCTGCTGCGTGGTCATCGTGTGATGATCGATCATCATCTGCGCGAACTGCTTCACCGCCGGGCTGGGCGCGCGCTGCAGCGCCAGACGCGAGGATTCGATTTCATACATGTCGCTGGATCCGGCCATCGCCACATAGGGCATCGCCTCGGTCGGCGTCGCATCGGCGGGCATTTGCGCAGCGGTATCGGTCGTATCGGTGCCCATCGGCGCGCATGCCGTGACGAGCGCGAGCGATCCCGCGCAGAAAAGTGTGTGCTTCATGTGAAATACTCCCGTTGCGATAATCCAACAACAAGGAAGATGCTTCGTTCCCGATACTGATATAGGTCAGTAATAACATGGATCAGCATTGCGAATTACTTCGGTATTTGAGCGCTGTTCAAGCTTCAAGCGCGGTTCCACAACCGGCGATGGCACGAGAGCGCGTCCCCCAGCATGGCGCCATTGCGATAGGGCCGGCGCACGGCACCGGAATCGTCGAGCGACACTGCGATCACGCGCCCTTCGGGTCCATCCAAACGATGGGCGTACTCGCATCGGTGAACCAATTGACGGCGCTCGCCCGCGTACGGTCTGGCCGCACGGAAAGGAGCCGCAATCGTCATCGGTTAGCCGACGGTGTCGCGTGCGCGATCAGGTCGCCAGCTGCGCAGCGAATTGCGAGTCCACGCCCTCGGGTGCGCCATAGAACAGATCCAGATAATAGCCCGCGAGCGTGTAATGCGCCCGAACTGCCGCCGGATGCTCGGCACGCTGCGCCCGCTCCAGCTCCGCCTCGGCCCGGTCGTAATAATAGCGGTCGAACTGCGTACCCATGTCAAAATCCACAAGAGGTTGATATTGGGCTGTTAGTGCGAGATCGGCGCCGGCCTCACCGGCAAATGTTAGGGCCGCCCATCGGCCCGTCGACGCGGCGGAGCGTTTCGGCTCATGGCTCCGATCGCCGTGGTTACCAGCCGGCCACGCGCCGTGGCGTTGACTTTCCCCCCATTCCCGCTAAATGCGCGCCTCCTGCTTCGGCAGGAAACCGTCCGAGACAGTTGGTGACCGGGATTTGCCGGTCTTAATTTCCAGCCAAGACGGGGACAGATTTTTCACCGAACCCCGCTCTCGGCAGCGCGTTCGGGTCATGCCCGGGATATCCCGGCCGCGACGATCATGCTCCCTCGGACATCAGTGAACCGGGTTTCCCGCGAGGGAGACTCATATGAGGAGAATGGCATGGATCGTGCTCAAAAGGCCGAAGCCGTCGCCGAACTGAACCGCACCTTCAACGAGGTCGGCGTGGTGGTTGTCACCCGCAATCTCGGCATGACCGTCGCCCAGTCGACTGTCCTGCGCAACAAGATGCGCGAAGCCGGCGCGACCTATAAGGTCTCGAAGAACAAGCTTGCCAAGATCGCACTCGACGGCACGAACTACGGCTCGCTTGACGAGCTGCTGGTTGGTGCGGTGGGCCTGGCATCGTCGATCGATCCGGTCGCCGCTGCCAAGGTTGCGATCGATTTCGCCAAGACGAACGACAAGTTCGAAATCGTCGGCGGCGCGATGGGTACTCAGGCGCTCGACGCGGAAGGCATCAAGGCACTCGCCTCGCTGCCGTCGCTCGACGAACTGCGTGCCAAGCTCGTTGGCCTGCTGGTGGCACCCGCTACCAAGCTCGCAACGATCACGCAGGCTCCTGCAGCGCAGATCGCGCGCGTGCTCTCGGCCTATGCCGAGAAGGACGCCGCGTAAGTTTTGTTTCGAGATTTCGTTTTCAACACATTGAATTGAATGGAGTTTACCATGGCTGACCTGAACAAGATCGTCGACGACCTTTCGGCTCTCACCGTCCTCGAGGCCGCTGAGCTCTCGAAGCTGCTCGAAGAGAAGTGGGGCGTTTCGGCTGCCGCTGCTGTTGCCGCGGCTCCTGCTGCTGGCGGTGGCGCTGCTGCCCCGGCTGCTGAAGAGCAGACCGAGTTCGACGTGATCCTCACCGGCGACGGTGGCAAGAAGATCAACGTCATCAAGGAAGTCCGTGCGATCACCGCGCTCGGCCTGACCGAAGCCAAGACGCTGGTCGAGTCGGCTCCCAAGGCCGTCAAGGAAGGCGTGTCGAAGGACGAAGCCGAGAAGATCAAGAAGCAGCTTGAAGAAGCCGGCGCGACCGTCGAGATCAAGTAAGCCTGAGCGCGTTAGCGCGAGGGACTCATCCCGGCTCGGGCCGGGATCGAGCTTCTGCTTCACGGCAGAATTTGGAAGGGGCGGTCCGGCAACGGGCCGCCCTTTTCGTTTGTCGCCTCTTCGTTACCCACGCGAACGCGAGGGCTCCGCTTCTTCTTCTGAAATCCTCGGTGGCAAAGAACAGCGGGATCCCCTCGTCCGCGGGGAAGATAGACCGCGCTCAAGCGGCAGCGGTGCTGCCCGGCTGGTAGCGCGTCGCCGCGAACGGCCCACGCGGCTGGCCGCGGTCGAGCCAGACGGGAGCGAGCTTGCCGCCCTGCCCTGCGCCGCCCAGCATGAAGCTGGCGCCGAAGCGGCGAAGGCTGAGCCCGCCGCGCCAGCGGACATCGATCGCCACGATCGGCACGAACATCGGACGCCCGCCGACCTCGACCACATGCATCGCCTCGCGGGGCATGCTGATCTGGACGGGCATCCGCCCGCCCGCCCCGGTGGCTAGGTCGAATGGCTCTGCGCTAGGCGCCAGTTGCGCGCCCGCATGGAAGCCTGCGATCTCCGCATCCTGATTGGGGCTGGCGCTGATCGCGGCGAGCGACAACCGCACGGCATCCGCCCCGGTCCCGGTGGCGTTGGCGATGGTAAGCTCTAAATCGATACGGATCTCGCGCTCGCCGATATGCACGCCCATCGGCTGGACCGCGATCTGGAATGGTTCGGCCGAAACCGGCGCGGCGGGCGGCGCAGCAATGGCCGGGCTCGGTCCGCGAACCGGCGGCGCCGGTGCCGCAGGCGCCTCGGCGACCGGTGCCGGCCCGTCCTCTTCCGGGCGCCTGCGGCGCAGGAACAGCCACAGCCCTAGCCCGGCCGCAGCGGTCGCGCCCGCGCCCGCGCCCAGCAATGCCCATAGCCATGGCCGCGCCGGCTCGGGCGGCACCGGAAGCGGCGCGGGTGTCGCGAAGACCTGAGGCTGGGCCGGCGCGACACCGGGCAGCGGCGCGATCACGGTTGAAGCCGCCGGTGACGGAGTCGGCCCGGGCTGCGGCTGCGTGGCCTGGGGACCCGGCACAGGCCGGGCCGGAACGGGCGCAGCGGCACGCGGCGTAGCAGTCGCAGTGGGCCTGGGACGCGGCGTCGGGGTCGGCGTTGGCGTCGCGACCGGTGTCGCCACGGACGCGGGCGTGCCGATGCTGAAGCGCTCGGGAACCACGCCGGGAATCGTCGTCACCGTCGGCGGCGGAATCTGCGTCGGCGCCGGAGTGGGAGTCACCTGCTGGGCGTGCACGGGCAACGCCGCGAACGCCGCAATCAGGCCCGGCAGATATTTCCCCGCATGCACTCGAATGCCCTAGCGCTCTGAAACTGAATTGGAACTGCATGCCGCCCCCGCCTCGCTCGGCTTGTCGCACGAGCAAGGCAGGTGAGCGGCCTCAGGGCATTGTGACGGTGCTGGTCGGCAGATTGGCCAGTTCGGGCAGCGCCTTGAGCTGCGGCTCGACGGTCTTGAGATCGCCCACCACTACCAGCGTGAGCTTCTCGAGCGGATAGCCCTGCTTCGCATAGGCTTGCATCTGGTCAGGGCCGACCGCGAGTACCGCGGGGACATAGCGATCGGTCCAGTCCTTCGGCAGCCCGAGCAAGTCGCGCGTCGCCAACGTGCCGATGACCGCGCCCGAGGTCGAGTTCTGGATGGAGAACAAACCCGCCATATAGGTGCGGATGCCCTTGGACTCGACTTCCGGCGCCGGCTCGTTCTGCATCCGGCGGATTTCCTTGAACACTTCGCTCAGCGCCGCGCCGGTCTGCGCCGTGGTGACGTCGGCATCGAAGGTCCACAAAGCATCGCTCGGATTGAGCGCGATCCCGGAGGTGGGCGAATAGGTATAGCCCTTGTCCTCGCGGATATTGGTAGTGATCCGCGAGCTGAATGCGCCGCCGAGCAGCGAATTGGTGACGCGCTGCGGGATATCCGCCTCGCTTCCCGCCGCCGAAGCATCGAAGGAAAGGCGCAAGGTCGTCTGCGGCGCGCCCGGACGGTCGATCAGCACCACCTGCGGGCCGGGCTTGTGCGGCGCCTCGATCCGCAGCGGCTCGGGACCTGCCTTCCACTCGGAAAACGCCTTGATCACCGCGGCCTTCACTGCCGCCGCGTCGAACTTGCCCGCGATGTAGAGATGCGCCCGCTTCGCGCCGAACTGTGCGTCGTGGAAGGCCTTCACCTGGTCGATCGTATAGCCCGAAAGCTGCGCCTGGCTGGGCACGACGCGTCCATAAGGATGGTCCGGGCCGTAGACGGTGCGCGCGAGCGCGATGTCCGCGAGCGTGCCAGGCTGTGACAGCGCGACCGAAAGCTGGCGGCCGAGGTTGGCCTTCACGCGGCCGAGTTCGCTTGCTGGAAGATCGGGCCGCATCGCGACCTGGCTCATCAGCGCGACGGCGTCAGGCGCATATTCAGAAAGCACGTTCATCGTGATCTGGGTGGTCTGCTGGCCGACCCCGACATTAAGGTCTCCGCCCATGCCAGCGGCAGCAGTGGCGAGCTGGCCGGCAGAGCGACCCCCCGCCCCTTCCTTCATCATCGCACCGGTCAGCTCGGCGAGCCATGTCGTCTCGCCCTCGGTCACGCTGCCCGCGCGGATGCGCAGCGACACCACGGTCTTGGGCGCGATGCCGTAAGGCACCAGCGTCACCATCATGCCGTTCGGCAAGGTAAACGTCTCGGTCGCGGGCAAGCGGAAGGGCTTGGGATCCGCGATCGGCGGTGCTGGCGGGAAATCCTGCGCGAACGCAGGTGCGGCGGCGAGAAGCGCCACGGTCAGCAAAAGCGCGCGCTTCATCACTTGGCTCCCATCTTGGGCGCGGCGGCGCCCGGCTCGACCACGTAGATCGAGCGATTGGTCGAGCGCAGATATTCCTGCGCGGTCTTCTGGATCAGTTCGGGCGTCACTTTGGCGAAGCCATCCTCGATGCGATTGATCGCGCCGGGATCGTTATCGAACAAGGCATAGGCCCCGAGCAGGTTGATCAGGCCAATACGCCCGCCCCCGTCGATCGTGCCATACAGGCTCGAGCGCATCTTGGTCCGCGCGCGGGCAAGCTCCTCGGCCGAGACGCGCGTGGCGCGCAGTCCCTCGATCACGTCGTTCACAGCCTTGGTGATCTGCGCGGTGCTGTGCGTCGGATCGTGGGTGAAGCTGAAGCTCCACAGCATCGGGCCTTTATAGTCGAACATGTCACCGAGATCGCCGTTGATCCCGCCGCTGATCTCGCCGGCAATGCCCTCCTGCTGGACGAGCTTGGTGTAGAGGCGGCTGTCGTCGCCCTGGAGAAGCATCTGGTCGATCAGCCCCATCGCATACCATTCTGGCGTTCCGCGCGCGGGCACGTGATATCCCGCCGCATAGCCCGGCTTCGGCGCCAGCGCATCGACGCGGCTCTTGAACTTCTCTGCCATCTGGCGCGGCTCGGAAATGTCGGGCTGAACCACCGCGGGCTTCTTGGCGATCGGACCGAAATACTTCTCGATCATCTTCTTGGTCGCGTCGTAATCGAGATCGCCAGCGATGATCAGCACTGCATTCGACGGACGATAAAAGGCGTCGAAAAAGGTCTGGGCGTCGGGCACGGTCGCCGCTTCGATTTCCTTCAAGTCGCCGTAGAAATTGTGGCTGTTATACCAATTGGTGTTGGCCAGCATCGGCAGGTCGATCCACGGCCAGGTGCTGTAGGGCTGGTTGAGGACGTTGACCTTGACCTCGTTGCCGACAACGCCCTGCTGGTTCTTGAGCACGGTCTCGTCGAGCACCGGATTGGCCATGCGATCGGCCTCGAGCCACAGCATCCGCTCGAGCGCGCCCGAGGGCACGATCTCGAAATAATTGGTGAAATCGAAGCGCGTCGAGCCATTGTTGACGCCGCCCGCATTGGTGATCGTCTGGTCGAACACTCCCTTGGGGGCATGCTTCGATCCCTGGAACATCAAATGCTCAAACAGATGCGCGAAGCCAGTGCGCTCCTTGGGCTCGACGCGGAAGCCGATGCCATAATAGACCGCAACCGTGACGGTCGGCGCGATATTGTCCTTCGCCAGCACCACGCGAAGCCCATTGGGCAGCGTGAAATAGCGGTGATCGACGTTCAGCTTCTCGGCCGCGGGCTTGGCGCCCTGCGCGAAGGCGGGGCTGGCAAGCGCCGTGGCTGCGAGCGCGAGCGCAATGCTCCTTTGCTTCATCTGATGAGTCTCCGAAATTACTGGAGGTGATCTAGCGTACCGCTACACGTGCGCATAGCGGATACCGTGTCTTCACCGCCCAATTTTCCAATATACCTTCTGCACCCAATAGGACCGCACGGGCTGGCCCTGTGCATCCAGCGCCGGAAGCAATTTGGCGCGCTTGGTCAGCATGTTGCAGGTAAGATCGGCAAAGGCGTCGGGGCTGGTGCGCGCCAGAACATAGCAGCCGCCGATCTTCCCCTCGGCATCCACGTCGAGACGAAACTGCACCATGCCATTCAAGCCGGTAGCGAGAGCACCGACAGGATAGTCGTCAGGCCGCAGCCATCGCCCAGGCGAATTGACCGGTGTCACTTCACGCGACCGGGCGGCCTGAACCTCGGGATCATAGCCCCACGTCTTGACCAGATCTGTCGTGCACGTCCGCATCTGCGCAAGCGGTTTTGCCATTGAGCCCAGTTCGAGGCGAAACGCGCGCTTTCGATCCACGGCAACAGTCAGGCCGGCGACGGATGCCTCCTGCGCAGCAGTGATAGACGGGCCGTCCTCACCCTCTTTCTGCGCTCGCCAGCCATCGATCCGCACCGATCCCAGGAACACCGCCTTGAGCTTGCCGGCGCTGCCATTGACCGCCCGCGCCTCGAACGGCCCGCCGGACTGGCCGAAGTCCAGCTTCGCCTGGCTTTCGGTATCCGATGCGCGAAAGCGGTCCCCGAACAGGTCCAGGTCGAAGGCGTCGCTCGGCTGGTACCGCGTGAACCGCGCCGTCACCATCGTCTTGCCCTGCCCGAACTGCGCGACCAGATGGCAGGCATCGCGATCGTATCGGAGCACCCATTTGCCGATACGTGGCAGCACTTCCACCGGAGTGTCGGAAGCGTGCGCCGCGGACAGGCCCGACGCCGCGACCGATAATCCCATCAGGGCGTGGAGAGCCCGCCGCTTCATTTCACCTTCGCAGCGTCCTGCTCGAGCGGCACCACCGGCAGCAGCACCGAGCTCGATTGCGCGCCGCCATAGACGAGCGTGACGGTCGCCTTCTGATAGTCCTCAGGCTTGGCGAAGAAGATGTTCGGCACGTATTTCTGCGGGTTGCGGTCATAGACCGGGAACAGGCTGGACTGGACCTGGACCATGATGCGGTGGCCGGGCTTGAAGACATGGTTCACGCTGGGCATGCGGAACTTGTATTCCTGCACCTTGCCCGCCGGGATCGGCGTGGGATTCGAAAAGCTGTTGCGATAGCGCCCACGGAAGATGTCGAGGCTGATCGGCAGCTGGAATCCGCCCATCGCTTCCTTGCCCGGGATCTCGTCGGGATAGACGTCGATCACCTTGACCACGAAATCGCCGTCGGTGCCCGTGGTCTTCGCAAAGATGTTGGCGATCGGCGCGCCCGATACGCGGACCGGCTCGGTCAGCACGTCGGTCATATAGGTCATCACGTCGGTGCGGCCGTCGGCGAAGCGCTGGTCGGTGATCAGATAGGTCGGCCAGCGCCCGTCCTTGAAGCTGATCGGCCGCGGCAGATGCGGCACCGGCTTGGCGGGGTCGGAGACATAGCTGTCCGAGCCCGCGCCCGGCTTCTCGAAGCCCAGGCCCTGGGCCGGCTTGAGATAGATCGGCGTGAGCTTGGTGCCGCAACCTTCGTTGCACGCCAGCGGCCACTTGCTGAGATAATCCCAGCGGTTCTCGCCAGTATTGTAGAAGGTCGCGGGCGCCGGCTTGAAGGCGGGCGCGCCGTCCTTGAGATAGGCATTGAAGAAGGGCAGCAGCACGTCGCGGCGCGCCTGTAGCGCAGTGTCACCCTCGAACTTGAGCGTGCCGAGCTCGCGCCCATCATAATTGAACCCCGAATGGCGCCACGGCCCCATCAGCAGGAAATTGTTGCCCGCCTGGGGCGTTTTCTGCAGCGCCTCCCAGGTGTTGACCGCGCCATACATGTCTTCCTGGTCGAAGATGCCCTGCTCCCAGATCGTCGGCACGTTCGAGGGCTTCTTCGCGAGCAACTTGTCGAGCGCCTGTCCCTGCCAGAATTCGTCATAGGCTGGATGCGCCGCCATGCGGTTCCACGAGGGCAGCTGGTCATAGCCGTATTTCTTAGCCCAATCCCCCGCCGAGCCGACCCGGCGGAAGGTGTCGTAATCGTCATAGGCGCCGAGCGAAGGCGCTTTGCCCGCGCCCTTGAAGCCGGTCTGGCCGGCGATCCACCCGATATTGGCGAGGCGGAAGGCGCCGTAATGGAACCAGTCGTCGCCCATCCAGCCGTCGATCATCGGGCTTTCGGCCGAGACCACTTTGAGCGCCGGATGCGGATCGAGCAGCGCCATCACCGCCGTGAAGCCCTCGTACGAAGAGCCGCGCATGCCGACCTTGCCGTTGCTCTCGGGCGTATTCTTGACCAGCCAGTCGATCGTGTCCCAGGCGTCGGTGACGTGATCGGTCTTGGTCGGGTTGAGCGGCCCGATCGGCGGCCGCGTGATCACGTAATCTCCCTCCGAGCCATATTTCCCGCGGATATCCTGGAAGACGCGGATATAGCCGGCATCGACAAACACTTCATCTCCCTCGGGCAGCATGTTGCGGATGCTCGGCCCCTCGAGGCGCTTGGCGCGGTTGCCGGCATTATAGGGCGTGCGGGTCAACAGAATGGGCGCATTTTTCGCGCCCTTGGGGATCATCACGACCGTGAACAGCTTCACGCCGTCGCGCATCGGCACCATCACTTCGCGGCGGATATAATCCTTTTCCTGCTCGGGAACCGTGAACTTCGCCGGCACATCGTTGAACGGCGTCGGATAGAGCGGGGCCTGATCCTGGGCGTGTGCGGCAGTGGCGGCAAAGGCCGAACCGGCGAGAAAAGCGACGAGCATCTTGCGCATTTGGGTGCAGTCTCCAGCAGGACGGATGGCGTTGGATAGGCCCAAGCAACCCGAGTGGGAAGCCACCCGGCGCGCTCTTTTGCCGGTCCGTCTTTGCTGGTCTGTGTCCGGATGCGGAAAGCCCGCCCTCCCCGGCTCGGGAAGGACGGGCTCCGACGAAACCCCGCTCTGGGTCAGGCGTGTTCGGGCGTGCCGTAGAGTTCGGCCTCGACCGTCTCAGTCACGAATGGACGTGTCGCGGCGAGCGGACGCATGCCCGTTTCTGAAGGGCAGCCGATCTTGAACGCAGCGGCCGTGCGGCCCTGGCGACCGTCAGGCAGCGTATAGCGTGCCTCGGCAACTACGACCGGATTGAACGTGCGACCCAGTTCGCCCTTGGGCACGGCGAGATGCGCATCGACGCGCGTCCCCTCGCCCGGCTCGATTGTCACCGGCGGCACGGCGCTGTCGTCGCGATGCTCGGTCATCAGGCTCTCGATCTCGCTCTGGCTCGCCGAGTCGGCAAGCATGAAGGTTGAGATGCGGACGTCCTTGGCCGAAGTGTCGCCCGAATTGCCGACCGTCAGCTCGAAATCGACGATCGCGTCTTCCTTGTCGGTGCCGGCGCGAACCGGGCGCATGCCCAACTCGATCCACGGACGGCGCGCGACCGGAGCAGTGCCATCGACAACGCCGGCCAGATCGTCCTCGCCCGGCTGTTCGACGGTCACATCCTCTGCCGTGGCAACAGCGGCCTGGGCCTCGCGAACCTCGGGCTCAGCCACCGGAATGGCGGCCGGCAGACCCGCGAACGCGGGCTCCGGCTCGATCACCGTACGCTCGACTACTGGTGCGGCGGCAATCGGAGCCGGCTCGGCCACCGGAATGGCGACCGGCGCGCGATAATCGGCTTCCTCGACATAATCGGTGCGGCGGCGGCGCATCAGCAGGGCTGCGGCGATGCCGGCGATAACCAGAGCGATGCCGCCGAGCAGCCACGGCCAGGCAATGCCCCCGGTGCTGGTCCGCGTGCTGGTGGCCTCAGTGGCGGCTGCCGGTGCGGCCTGCGTATCGACGATGGGCGGCGCCGCGGCAGGCGCGGCCGCAAGCGGGGCTGGCGCTTCGGTCACCGGTGCCGCGGCAGGCGCTGGGGCGGCCGACGGCGCGGCGGCAGCCGGAGTTGCGGTGCGGACCGGCGCGGCACTCCGAGCGGGGCGCGAAGCCGGACGCGCCTGGGCAGCGCGTGGTTCGGCAGCGGCGGCGGCGGGCGCCTCAGGTACCGACTGCACCACCGGCGATTGCGGCTGGATCTGGATGACACGCTGCGCCTGGGGCTGCGGCGCGGGCGCCGGCGCGACCATGATCGGCGGCGGGGTCACGCTTTGTGCGCCCGGCGCGTCTTGCGCAAAAGCTGGGGTTGCGACGAACGCGGCACCGATCAACAGCGCGGCGCGGGGGCGGATTGTGAGGTTCTTCATCATATCGCAGGTTAAATGAATGGAACCGCGACGTGGAGCCCCGGCCTGCGCCGAGCGGTGGCTCCAAAGCGACGAAAAGACTCGTTAATCTGTCGTTCAGCGCTTTGGCGGGACCACGTTTTTCCTACAAAAAGGTTCCTCGGGCGGTTTGACAGAATCCTCCGCCGCACCTATATCGCTCTCACACCACAGCACCGGGAAATGACTTGCCGTCGCGCAGCGGGTCGATCGAATTGGCGCTGGGGTATCAATAAGACGCTGGAGCTGCCGAATTCCCAACGGGGAGTCGTGCGGCTTTTTCGCGTCTCTTCGCACGTCCCGGCCCCGGATAGGGGCGTTGATATTCGGCTGACGAGGCAAATAAATCCATGGCTACCAAGGCGATCGAAAGCGGCACGATGAAGCGCCGCATCCGCAAGGTGTTCGGCAACATCCACGAAGTGGTGCAGATGCCGAACCTGATCGAGGTTCAGCGCGAATCCTATGAGCAGTTCCTGCGGAGCGATCCTTCGATCGGCTATGTCTCGGGCCTGGAAAAGACGCTGCGTTCGGTATTCCCGATCCGCGACTTCGCCGGCACCGCCGAGCTCGACTTCGTCACCTATGAGCTCGAAGATCCCAAGTTCGACGTCGAGGAATGCCGTCAGCGCGGCATCACCTATGCGGCGCCGATGCGCGTTACGCTGCGCCTCATCGTGTTCGAGGTCGATCCCGATACGGAAGCCCGTTCGGTCCTCGATATCAAGGAGCAGGACGTCTATATGGGCGACATGCCCCTGATGACGGGCAACGGCACCTTCTTCATCAACGGCACCGAGCGCGTCATCGTCTCGCAGATGCACCGTTCGCCGGGCGTGCTGTTCGATCACGATCGCGGCAAGACGCATGCGTCGGGCAAGTATCTCTTCGCGGCCCGCGTGATCCCTTATCGCGGCTCGTGGCTCGATTTCGAGTTCGACGCGAAGGACATCGTCAACGTCCGTATCGATCGCAAGCGCAAGCTGCCGGTCACGACCCTGCTCTATGCGCTGGGCCTCAACGGCGAAGACATCCTCAACCACTTCTATGGCCGCGTTGTCTATGTCCGCGGCCAGGGCGGCTGGCAGGTCCCGTTCGTCACCGAGAATTGGCGCGGCCAGAAGCCGATGTTCGACATCGTCGATGCCAAGTCGGGCGAAGTGATCTTCCCCGCCGGCCAGAAGATCAGCCCGCGTGCCGCCAACAAGGCGCACAAGGACGGTCTCGAGACGCTGCTGATCCCGACCGAGGAAATCTTCGGGCGCTATTCGGCCTATGATCTGATCAACGAGTCGACCGGCGAGATCTATATCGAGGCGGGCGACGAAGTGTCGGCCGAGAACCTCGAAGCTCTCGACAAGGCCGGCATCGAGCGTCTCGAACTACTCGACATCGATCACGTCACCACCGGTCCCTGGATCCGCAACACCCTCGCCGCCGACAAGGCCGAGGAGCGCGAGCAGGCGCTGTCCGACATCTACCGCGTCATGCGTCCCGGCGAACCGCCGACGCTCGAGACGGCAGAGTCGCTGTTCGGAGGCCTGTTCTTCGATCCTGAGCGCTACGACCTCTCGGCCGTCGGCCGCGTCAAGCTAAACATGCGCCTCGAACTCGACGCGCCGGACACGCACACCACGCTGCGCACCGAGGATATCCTCGCCGTGGTCAAGACGCTTGTCGACCTGAAGGACGGCAAGGGCGAAGTCGACGACATCGACAATCTCGGCAATCGCCGCGTCCGTTCGGTGGGCGAGCTTCTCGAGAACCAGTACCGCGTCGGCCTGCTTCGCATGGAGCGCGCCGTGAAGGAGCGTATGTCGTCGGTCGATGTGTCGACCGTGATGCCGAACGACCTGATCAACGCCAAGCCTGCGGTTGCTGCGGTTCGCGAGTTCTTCGGCTCGTCGCAGCTGTCGCAGTTCATGGATCAGACCAACCCGCTCTCCGAAGTGACGCACAAGCGTCGCGTTTCGGCGCTTGGGCCGGGCGGCCTCACGCGTGAACGTGCGGGCTTCGAAGTCCGCGACGTTCACCCGACGCACTATGGCCGTATCTGCCCGATCGAAACGCCGGAAGGCCCGAACATCGGTCTGATCAACTCGCTGGCGTCGTTCAGCCGTGTCAACAAATATGGCTTCATCGAGACGCCGTACCGCCGCGTGATCGATCACAAGGTCACCGACGACGTCGTCTATCTGTCGGCAATGGAAGAGGCCAAGCACACGATCGCGCAGGCCAACGCCGAGCTCGACAGCGAAGGCCGCTTCCAGGAAGAACTTGTCTCGTCACGTCAGGCGGGCGAATTCCTGATGGCGATCCCGGATAACATCACGCTGATGGACGTCAGCCCCAAGCAGCTCGTCTCGGTCGCGGCATCGCTCATTCCGTTCTTGGAAAACGATGACGCAAACCGCGCGCTGATGGGCTCGAACATGCAGCGCCAGGCCGTTCCGCTCGTTCGTGCCGAAGCGCCGTTCGTCGGCACTGGCATGGAAGAGACCGTTGCCCGCGATTCCGGGGCCGCCATCTCGGCGCGCCGCTCGGGCGTGGTCGATCAGGTCGATGCGTCGCGTATCGTCATCCGCGCAACCGGCGATGTCGATGCCGGTGAATCGGGCGTCGATATCTACACGCTGATGAAGTTCCAGCGCTCGAACCAGTCGACCTGCATCAACCAGCGTCCGCTGGTGAAGGTTGGCGAGTATGTGAACGCCGGTGACGTGCTTGCCGACGGTCCGTCGACCGAGTTCGGCGAGCTGGCACTGGGCCGCAACGCGCTCGTCGCGTTCATGCCCTGGAACGGCTACAACTATGAGGATTCGATCCTCATCAGCGAGCGCATCGTCAAGGACGACGTCTTCACGTCGATCCATATCGACGAGTTCGAAGTCATGGCCCGCGATACCAAGCTGGGGCCGGAGGACATCACGCGCGACATCCCGAATGTCGGCGAGGAAGCCCTTCGCAACCTCGACGAAGCGGGCATTGTCTATATCGGTGCAGAGGTTGAGCCGGGCGACATTCTGGCCGGCAAGATCACCCCCAAGGGTGAATCGCCGATGACTCCGGAGGAAAAGCTCCTCCGCGCCATCTTCGGTGAGAAGGCTTCGGACGTTCGCGATACTTCGCTCCGCCTGCCCCCGGGCGTGTCGGGCACCGTTGTCGACGTTCGCGTCTTCAACCGCCACGGCATCGACAAGGACGAGCGCGCGATGGCGATCGAGCGCGAGGAGATCGAGCGCCTGAAGAAGGACTCGGACGACGAGCGCAACATCCTGAACCGTGCGACCTGGTCGCGCCTCAAGGAAATGCTGATCGGCCAGACCGCAACCGCCACGCCGAAGGGCCTGAAGAAGGGCGCCGCGATCGATGCGGACCTGCTCGACAGCGTCGATCGGCATGAGTGGTGGAAGTTCGCAGTCGCGGACGATGCCATGCAATCGAACCTGGAGGCCGTGAAGGGCCAGTATGACGAGGCCGTGAAGCGGATCGTGGAGAAGTTCCAGGATCGCCGCGAGAAACTGGAGCGTGGCGACGAGCTGCCCCCAGGCGTTCTCAAGATGGTCAAGGTCTTCGTCGCGGTGAAGCGCAAGCTGCAGCCGGGCGACAAGATGGCCGGCCGTCACGGCAACAAGGGCGTCATCTCGCGGATCCTTCCGGCCGAGGACATGCCGTTCCTCGCCGACGGCACGCCGGTCGATCTCGTGCTCAACCCGCTGGGCGTGCCTTCGCGCATGAACGTCGGTCAGATCTTCGAGACCCATCTCGGCTGGGCTGCCCGTCAGCTCGGCCAGCAGATCGGCGTCGCACTCGAGGATTGGCGCCATGCCAATCCGGATGCGGTCGGCGGCGATATGCCGGATGCGGTCAAGTCGCGCCTCAAGGAAGTCTATGGCGACCATTATGCCGATGAGATCGAGGCACGCTCGTCAGACCAGATCATCGAGCTCGCGCAGAACCTGACTCCCGGCGTGCCGATGGCCACCCCGGTGTTCGATGGTGCGCGTGAGGCCGATGTCTCCGACATGCTGACGCTGGCAGGTCTCGATACGTCGGGCCAGTCGGATCTGTTCGACGGACGCACGGGCGACCAATTCGATCGCAAGGTGACCGTGGGCATCATCTACATGCTCAAGCTTCACCATCTCGTGGACGACAAGATCCACGCGCGTTCGATCGGGCCGTACTCGCTTGTTACTCAGCAGCCGCTGGGTGGTAAGGCGCAGTTCGGTGGCCAGCGCTTCGGTGAGATGGAGGTCTGGGCTCTGCAGGCGTACGGCGCTGCCTATACGCTGCAGGAGATGCTGACGGTGAAGTCCGATGACGTGGTCGGCCGCACCAAGGTTTATGAGGCGATCGTCAAGGGTGACGACACCTTCGAGGCCGGCATCCCGGAGAGCTTCAACGTTCTCGTCAAGGAAATGCGCTCACTGGGCCTCAACGTCGAACTCAAGAACGACGAGCCCGGCTTCGACACTGACGGCATCCAGATCGCCGCTGAATAAGTGGAATACCGGAATGGGGCGGGCGCCAACATAAGGCGCCCGCTCCTTCCACTTCCGCCCAGAGATTTGTCCTCCCAAGAGGAAACAGAAATGAACGAACTGACAAACTTCGCAAACCCGGTGGCAAAGCCGGAAACCTTCGACCAGATCCAGATCGGCATCGCGTCGCCTGACCGTATCCGTTCGTGGTCGTTCGGCGAGATCAAGAAGCCCGAGACCATCAACTACCGCACGTTCAAGCCTGAGCGTGACGGTCTGTTCTGCGCGCGCATCTTCGGTCCGATCAAGGATTACGAGTGCCTGTGCGGCAAGTATAAGCGCATGAAGTATAAGGGCATCGTCTGCGAGAAGTGCGGCGTCGAGGTTACGGTCTCGAAGGTGCGTCGTGAGCGCATGGGCCATATCGAACTCGCCGCTCCTGTCGCGCACATCTGGTTCCTCAAGTCGCTGCCGTCGCGCATCGGCCTGTTGCTCGACATGCAGCTCAAGCAGCTTGAGCGCGTGCTCTACTTCGAGAGCTACATCGTCACCGAGCCGGGCCTGACCCCGCTCGAGAAGTTCCAGCTCCTCACCGAGGACGAACTGCTCGACGCGCAGGACCAGTATGGCGAAGACGCGTTCTCGGCCGGCATCGGCGCCGAAGCGGTCAAGATCATGCTCATGGATCTCGACCTTGAAGGCGAGAAGCGCGACCTGCTCGAAGAGCTGGCCGTCACCAAGTCGGAACTGAAGCCCAAGAAGATCATCAAGCGCCTCAAGGTCGTCGAGAGCTTCCTGGAATCGGGCAATCGCCCCGAGTGGATGATCCTGGATGTCGTTCCGGTCATCCCGCCCGAGCTGCGTCCGCTGGTGCCGCTGGACGGTGGCCGTTTCGCGACTTCGGATCTGAACGATCTGTATCGCCGCGTGATCAACCGCAACAACCGCCTCAAGCGGCTGATGGAACTGCGCGCGCCGGACATCATCGTCCGCAACGAAAAGCGCATGCTCCAGGAAGCCGTTGACGCGCTGTTCGATAACGGCCGCCGCGGCCGCACGATCACGGGTGCGAACAAGCGTCCGCTCAAGTCGCTGTCCGACATGCTCAAGGGCAAGCAGGGCCGCTTCCGCCAGAACCTTCTCGGCAAGCGCGTCGACTATTCGGGCCGTTCCGTGATCGTCACTGGTCCCGAGCTCAAGTTGCATCAGTGCGGCCTGCCGAAGAAGATGGCGCTCGAGCTGTTCAAGCCGTTCATCTACGCCCGCCTCGACGCCAAGGGTTTGTCGATGACCCTCAAGCAGGCCAAGAAGTGGGTCGAGAAGGAGCGCAAGGAAGTCTGGGACATCCTCGACGAAGTCATTCGCGAGCACCCGGTCCTCCTCAACCGCGCGCCAACGCTTCACCGTCTGGGCATCCAGGCGTTCGAGCCGGTTCTCATTGAAGGCAAGGCGATCCAGCTGCATCCGCTGGTCTGCTCGGCATTCAACGCCGATTTCGACGGCGACCAGATGGCCGTCCACGTCCCGCTGAGCCTCGAGGCCCAGCTGGAAGCGCGCGTCCTGATGATGTCGACCAACAACATCCTGTCGCCCGCAAACGGCAAGCCGATCATCGTCCCCTCGCAGGACATGGTCCTGGGTCTTTACTATCTGTCGATGGAAAAGACCGGAGAGCCGGGCGAAGGCATGATCATTGGCGACATGTCGGAGGTGCACCAGGCGCTCAACGCAGGTGCGGTGACGCTGCACACCAAGATCACCTCGCGCGTCCCGCAGACCGACGAGGCCGGCAAGCAGTACATGAAGCGCGTCGAGACGACGCCCGGCCGCATGCTGCTTGGCGAGACGCTCCCGCAGTCGCACAAGGTGCCGTTCGAAGTCGTCAACCGCCTCCTCACCAAGAAGGACGTGGGCGACGTGATCGACGAGGTCTATCGCCACACCGGCCAGAAGGAGACCGTGCTGTTCGCCGATGCGATCATGGCACTCGGCTTCCGTCACGCGTTCAAGGCCGGCATCTCGTTCGGCAAGGACGACATGATCATCCCGCACTCGAAAATCGCTCTGGTCGACGAGACCCGTGCGCTCGTGAAGGACTTCGAGCAGCAGTATCAGGACGGCCTGATCACGCATCAGGAGAAGTACAACAAGGTAATCGACGCCTGGTCGGGCTGCGGTGACCGCGTTGCTTCGGCGATGATGGACGAGATCAAGGCAGTGAAGCGGACTGAAGACGGCCGCGAAGCTCCGATCAACTCGATCTACATGATGGCCCACTCCGGTGCCCGCGGTTCGCAGGCACAGATCAAGCAGCTCGCCGGGATGCGCGGCCTGATGGCCAAGCCGTCGGGCGAGATCATCGAAACGCCGATCATCTCGAACTTCAAGGAAGGCCTGACCGTCCTTGAATATTTCAACTCGACCCACGGCGCCCGCAAGGGTCTCGCGGACACCGCGTTGAAGACGGCGAACTCGGGGTACCTCACGCGTCGTCTCGTCGACGTGTCGCAGGACTGCGTGATCATGGAAGAAGATTGCGGCACCGAGCGCATGCTCGAAATGCGCGCGATCGTGCAGGGTGGTTCGACCATCGCGTCGCTCGGCGAGCGTATCCTGGGCCGCACCACGGCTGAGGACGTGCTCGACAAGGACGGCAAGGTCGTCATCCCCTCGGGCACGTTGCTCGACGAGGCGATGATCACGCAGATCGAAGCCTTGGGTACCCAGGGCATGAAGATCCGCAGCCCGCTCGTCTGCGAAGCCAAGATCGGCGTTTGCGGCAAGTGCTACGGGCGCGATCTCGCCCGCGGCACGCCGGTGAACATCGGCGAAGCGGTCGGCGTCATCGCGGCGCAGTCGATCGGTGAGCCTGGTACGCAGCTGACGATGCGTACCTTCCACATCGGCGGCGCGGCGCAGCTCAACGAAACCTCGATGCTCGAGGCGACTTCGGACGGCACGATCGAATATCGCGATCTTCGCATCATCCAGGATCAGCGCGGCCGCCGCGTCGTGCTGAGCCGTTCAGGTGAGCTGGCGATCGTCGATATGGATGGCCGCGAGCTCGCGGTGCACCGCATTCCTTACGGTGCGTATGTGCTGTTCGACGATGGCCATATCGTCTCGCAGGGCGATCGTATGGCGGAGTGGGATCCCTTCACCATGCCGGTGATCACGGAAAACCCGGGCACCGTGAAGTATGTCGAGCTGATCGAAGGCAAGACGCTGACCGAGCAGGCCGACGAAGCGACGGGCATCACCCAGCGCGTCGTCACCGAGAACCGTGGTGCTGCGGCAAAGAAGGAGGACCTTCGTCCTCGTCTGACCCTCACTGGCGAAAGCGCCGAGGAGGCCGGCCGTTACATGCTCTCGCCGGGCGCAGTGCTCTCGGTCGAGGACAATGCGACGGTCTTCGCCGGCGACGTTCTTGCCCGTGTTGCCCGCGAGTCCGCCAAGACCCGCGACATCACCGGCGGTCTGCCGCGCGTTGCTGAGCTTTTCGAAGCGCGCAAGCCCAAGGAGAATGCGATCATCGCAAAGGTCTCGGGCCGCGTCATCTTCGGCAAGGACTACAAGGCTAAGCGCAAGATCGGCATTCAGCCTGAGGACGGCGGCGAGGTCGTGGAGTATCTGATCCCGAAGTCGAAGGTGATCGACGTTCAGGAAGGCGACTACGTCAAGCGTGGCGACAATCTGATCGGCGGCAGCCCGGATCCGCACGATATCCTCGAGGTGCTCGGCATCGAGCCGCTCGCTGAATATCTCGTGTCGGAAATCCAGGAAGTTTATCGGCTTCAGGGCGTTAAGATCAACGACAAGCACATCGAGGTGATCGTTCGCCAGATGCTGCAGAAGGTCGAGATCATCGAATCGGGCGACACGACCTTGCTGGTGGGCGAGCAGCTCGACCGCAAGGAAATGGACGAGGTCAACGAGAAGCTCGACAAGAAGCAGACCCCGGCACAGGGCAAGCCGATCCTGCTCGGCATCACCAAGGCGTCGCTGCAGACCCGCAGCTTCATCTCGGCGGCGTCGTTCCAGGAGACTACCCGCGTCCTCACCGAGGCGGCGGTCCAGGGCAAGCAGGACACGCTGATCGGCCTCAAGGAGAACGTGATCGTCGGCCGTCTCATCCCCGCCGGCACCGGCGCGGGCATGAACCGCCTGCGCGTCACCGCCAATTCGCGCGACGCCGCACTCCGCGTGTCGCAGCGCGCGATGCAGGCAGCCCTGGTAGCCCCAGAACTCGGCGGCCGAGCTTCGCGAAGCAGAGCTTGAGCGCTCGGCCCGCGAAGACAGCGGCACCGGCGACGATGCGCTGGCGGCAGTGGTCCCTTCGGGCCACGGCACCGACGCGGATGCCGGCGAGTATCTGAACAAGAGCGAGTGATCGCCTGAGTTCGGAGCCTTCCGGTTCTGACCAAAGAAAAGCCGCCGTCCGGGATACCGGGCGGCGGCTTTCTCTTTGCGGTTAGGTCCGCTCAGCCGTCCGAATTCTCATCCTCGGGCTTGTCGCCCTTGAGCACCGCGAGCGCTTCCTTCGCCTTCCCCGCATCGATCAGGTCGATCGTCTTGCGCGCGACATTCTCCTGCGTGCGATGGTGAGGTTCGAATGCGATCGGCTGGAGCAGGCTGCGCGCCGATGTGCCGTCGCCATCTTCGAGCATCTGCCGGGCGAGCGCGACGCGGATCGACGGATTCTCCGGCGACAGGACGTGCGCGCGTGACAAGCCCTTGACCGCGCCAGCGCTGGGCTTGGCCTTCGCCGCGATGAAGCTCTGATAATATAGATAGAGCGGCAGCGCCGCATTGGGCTGGAGCCGGTTCGCCTTGAGGAGCCAGGCGCGCGCCGCCGTCCACACCGCAGGATCGGTCGCCTTGGCCTCGATCGCATCATGAAGCGCCACCCTGCCCTTATAGATCAGCGCGCCCGCGAGATCGGGCTTGAGCACAAGCGCTGCGTCCGCCGCGCTGTCGGCCCGGTCATAACGCCTCGCCACGAACTCGGCCTCGGCAAGCTGGAGCTGGACGATGGCATCCTGAGGATATTTCTCGGCGATCTTGCGGGCACTCAGCGCATGACCGAGCTGGCCGTGCTTGCTCACGCCATTGGTCGAGCGCGCATGAATCTCGATCATCGCAGCTTCGCCCTTGGAAAGCTGACGCAGCTTGACCTCTACCGGCTTGTCGGGCGGCGGGATGCGGAACGGGGCGGCAAGAAGCCCGCGGCCATAGGAAATCACTTCCTCGTAAAGCGACTTGGGATCTCCAAAGGCCTTGGTCGCGGCATCCAAGCTGGTCGCACCGCGGTTCATCGCCGAGAGATAGACCGCCAACTGGCCTTTGCGCTGCGGGTGAAGGACGAGATAATGCGTCATCAGCCAGCCACGGGCGTAGATCAGGTCTGGCCGGCTGCCATAGCCGTTCTTCTCGGGCTCGAAGAATTGCCGGAATGACAGGGTGCCGCCGCTCTTCAGAGCCTCGCCGCGATAATTGGCCGGCAGCCCCAGCGTCAGCGAGGAATCGGGATTGAAGGTGACGTTGGCGTTGAACTCGGCAAAACCCTCGGCAAACCAATGGCGATTACGTATTTGACAAACCTAGCGCGTACTTGACATCGGCAGGTCCACTTTAACGGCATGTGTTTGGATCGGGGTGAGCAGGAAGGTGGCGGCACTCGCGATACCGAGCGCGCCCCACACGTACTTACGCTGGCGGATATCCACCACCGCGCGCGCGATGCAGTAAATGGCGGCGACAAACGCGGCGACGCTCCAAAGCAGGAACATCACTCCGGCTTCTCCACCGGCTTATGCCTCACCAGCTTCTTCATCCGCTCGTCAAAGCGAGCCTCGTCGTCGTCCGTCTCAAGCTCGCGCGCGGCTTGCTTGAACTTGTCGAGTTGACTCTGCGCGCAGTTGTCAGATGTTGCGGTCATGTGGTTCGCCTACATTGATGAGTCGAAAGACAGCGGAAAATTCTACATCTACACCGCCCTGATCATTAAGGGCGATTTGTGGACCGACACCTTTGGCAAGGTTAAGGATTTCCGCCGCCAGCTTCGCGACGAACACGGCATCTATATAGCCCAGGAACTTCATGCTTGGAAGTTCGCGGCGGGGAAAGGCCAGATCGCGGATCATCCGATCTTGAAACCAGAGAGAGCGGAAATTTTCCGCAAGGTGCTCCGCTTCATAGCGAACAGCAAGCGCTTCAATGTGATGAGCAGCTGCAACACAAACGAGCATTACGCCTTCGAGCGCCTTATGAATCGCCTGAACCGCACCGCGCAGGCGAAGAAGGAAAATGTGCTGCTTTTCTTCGATCAAGGCGAAGAGGCGGAAATGACCCGGCGAATTCGCCGGATGCGCGTTCACAATCCGATCCCCAGCCGCTTTGGCAGATGGATAGGGACGAACAAGGCCATGAAAAGTATCCCCCTGTCGAACTGCGTGGAGGATCCAATTTTCAAGGATTCCAAGGCGTCGTTCTTTATTCAGCTCGCTGATTTTTGTGCCTACGCCTTGCTTCGCATGGAGCGACCAATCGCCAGCAGAACCGTCCTTGGATACGACACCATGTACGAGGAATTGAAGCCTTGCAGCCGCCGCGTCACTAATGTTGCGGACCCGCGTGGAATGGGCATCATCCGATAAAAAAGGTGCCAGACCTACCCCGGCCTTCACCGGATCAGACTGGCACCCTCTGCTAGCATAGATCGCCTGCGGAATCAACCCTTCCGCATGAATGCGAATAGGTATTGCCGCCCCTTTCGAGGCACACCGAAATCAGGCGCTTTGGCCGTCAGTTGTTTTGTACGTGAGCCGCTTGCCGACGATGCCCATAAGCGCGTTGTTGGCGCGCTGGCGATCATCAACGCCGTGCGCGGTGCGGTTGTTGTAGCGGAACTCGAACTCGCTCAGATAGCGGTGCAGATGCTGCTCGCCGCAATGCTGGTAAACGCCCTTCATGCCGCGCTTGAAGATGCTGAAATAGCCTTCCACGGTGTTGCTGTGGATCGTGCGGTCAGTGAGGTTCACATACTCACCGCGACCGTGGCTGGTCGTGCCGTGGCCCGCGAAATGATCCTTGAGGAAGCGATAGCCGCTGTGTTCGTCGGTCATGATGCGCGCTTCGCGAGCCACGTTCTCAAGCACAATCGGCATGAGGGTCGCGGCGTTAACGTTGTCCACTACCATCGTGCGAGCGCGGCCCGTCTCGCGGTCCACGAGCGCCAGAACCTTCATCTTGTGGTGGAACGCGCGCTTCTTCTCAGTGCCCTTGAGGCGACCGATGAAGGTTTCGTCCACTTCGACAACGCCGCCGTTGCCACCAAACGGAGCAAGGTCGCCAGAGCGCATAGCTTCACGAATACGGTGCGAGAGGAACCACGCCGAATTGTACTGGATTTCGAGGATGCGGCTGAGCTGGTGCGAGCTGATGCCCTTCTTGCTCGACATCACGAGGTGAACGGCCTGGAGCATCTTGTGGAGCGGGAGCTTCGCGTCCTCAAATACGGTGCCAACCTTGACCGTGAACTGCTTGCGGCACTCGCCACACTTCTTGAGGCCGTGGCGGATAGCGCCTTCCGGGTTCTTCTTGCTCGGCTTACCGCGAACGCCCGCCAGATCGTACATGCGACCGTCCACAACGCCACAGTGCGGGCAGACCTTGCCGTCCGCCCAGATCAGGCCTTCGAGATACGCGAAGGCTGCGGCTTCGTCGTGAAAGCGGGGCTGGGAAAGAACGGACATAACGGCATTGCTCCTATGCCGTAATATCTACGCTTTCCTATTGGGTTTGTCAAATACGTAATCGCCAAACCAATAGGGGTAAGCCAGCGGATAATTCGAGAACATGAAATGATGGCCATATTCGTGGAGCAGCACGGTCTGCGAACTCCACGAGCCCGGCTTTGCCTTGCGATCGACATCGGGCATGTGCGCCGTGAAGATCACCGGACCGGCGATCTGCGACTGATAATATCCCACGACGGTGCCGAACCGTTCGACGGGAAGCGCAAAGATGCGGACCGGCACTGCGTGGCGGTCGGGATCGTCCGCGACATTGTAAAGCAGGCGCAACGCCATATCGAACCGCTCAAGCCGGGTCGCAAAGTCCCGCGCCCCCGCCTCATTCTCATCGACATAGATCTGAAAGTGATTGGTGCGCGCTTCGAACCACTCGGCATGCGCGGGCGCCGACACCGACAGAGCTAGCGCCGCCAACCGCTTGAGAAACCGCTGCATTCTCAATCCCCCTGCCCGGCAGACTAGCCGGAAAATCCAGGAGGGCAATTGCTTCAGTCTTCGCCCATCTTCCACACCGCGCTGAGATAATCCTCCGCGGCCCGCCGCAGCGCTGCGTCTTTCTCGAATGCTTCGGCCGGCAACGGCGCGAAGCCCAGCGCGTCCATCAGCGTCCACAAGGCGAATTTTCGGCCGGAATCGCGTTCGGTACGGAAGTCGATTTCGAGGCGATGCCGGCCGTCCTCCAGCGCGCCCTCCGTGACCTGCTCGAGATCAGCGGTGCCGAAATAATGGTGGAGGAGCGCGTCGAAATCCATGCGGGCTTTTGGCCTGCCGTCACAATTTCCGAAAGGGGCATCTTGTTCGGGCACGAAACGCCGCCCGGCGGCGGATCGGCGGGCGGCGCTGATCGTCATGACGCGATTACTTCTTGCCGCTGGCCTTGTCGCCGCCATCCCACAGCTTCATGCCCTTGGCCTTCTTGGCGAAAGCAGCACGGTCCGATGGCGAGACCTGCGCCCTGCCGGACATGACACCCATCCCGATCGCACAGCGCACGAAATAGGTTTCGCCGGCTTCGAGCTCCATGTTCAGCCGGTCGGTTGCCTCGCCGGTCGTGTAATAGAGATGCTTGCCGGGCTCGGCGAGATGCACCCAATATTTGCCCGAGCCGAGGCGAGCCACTTCGGCCTCGGCAATGCCTTCGCCTTCGCGGACGGTGCAACCGAGCGCGGCGCCCATCAGCGTGCCGGGCCGCCAGAAGATCACCTGTGCCTTGTCCGCCGGGGCCTCGCCGATCGCACCTGATTTGGTGACCAGCGGTGCCTCGGCAGTGGTCGCCTCCTGCGCCAACGCAGGCCCGGCGATGCCGACAGCCATAAGAGCGGTGGCGATTGCGATTGTCTTCCTCATGGTTTCCCCCTCCTGAAAATGGTTCGAACTAGTTCGCCTGGGCAATCGGCGTGTCCGCCGCGACGATCGCATTGCCACGATATCCGGCGGCGATGATCTTTTCCCCGCCCTTCACCAAAAAGCCGGCAAAGGGCACGACCATGCTTACGCCCAGCGCGCCCTCGCGCGCATCGGTGCCGATGCCCCGGTCGCGAAAACGGCGCAGCGGTATCCGCGCGCCGTTCAATTCGAGGCAGCGCGCGGCGACGATCAGCTCGCCTGCCTTGCCCGCCCCGCCCGCCTTTGCGGCATGGACGATCTGGCCGAAGCCCTGCGTGCCCGCGGGCACGACGGTCTGCCCATCAATCATAACTGGCACGGTCACACGAATGGCGAAGAATTCATCGATTTTGCTGGTCTTCGAGCTGAGCGGTGCCACGAATTCGAACTCGACCGCCGTCCCGGCCGGGAGCACCGAATGCGCCTGCCCGACGGACGCGACGGTGCCAGCGCAAGGCGCGCTTTGTGCCCATGCCTCGCCCGCAGGCGTGGCGAGCACAACCGCAGCGCCGGCAAGCGCGCGAATCAACCAGGTCATAGGAACCCCTCCCCGTGGCGTGAGGTGTCACGCCCTCCCCGTGGCGTGAAGTGTCACGCATCCAAATATCCGAGACAAGGGACTTCTCGGCCTGCCCTCGACTTGCCGCGCCTATGCCCGTACCTCCTGCGGCATGACCACAGAACTCTATGACATCTCCGTCCCCGTCTTCCTGCGCGGCTTCGCGGCAATGGCGGCTTTTCTCGACAAGGGCCGCGCCTGGGCGGACGAGCACGGCATGCCGCACGAAGAGTTGCTGAATGCGCGCCTCTATGCAGACATGGCGCCGCTGACTGGCCAGGTTCAGCGCGTCAGCGACGGCGCCAAGCTTGCCACGGCGCGGCTGGCTGGGATCGAAGGGCCGGCGATGCCGGACACGGAAACAAGCTTTGCCGAGCTTCAGGCGCGCATCGCGGCGACGGTCACGTTTCTCAAATCGGTTCCGCGCGAGCAGATCGATGGGCGCGAGGATGCCGAGATCGTGCTCAAGCTGCCCAGCAACGAACTGCGCTTTACCGGGCGCAGCTATGTTACCGGCTTCGCGCTGCCCAACTTCTATTTCCACGTAACCACGGCTTACGCGCTGCTGCGGATGAAGGGTGTGCCGGTAGGCAAGCGGGATTATCTGGGCGGGATTTGATGGCGCGGATAGCAGTTATCGGCGCCGGCGCGATCGGCGGCACGCTGGCGGCCTGGCTGGCGCAGGCACATGACGTGACGGTCTGCGCACGGACGCCGCTCAGCGACTTGGAGGTCGAGCGCGAAGACGGGACGATCCGCGCCACGCCGCTGGTGTTGACCGATCCGGCGGATGCGAGGCCAGTCGATTGGGTGCTGTGCACGACCAAGACTTATGATTGCGATTCCGCGGCGGTGTGGCTGCCTGGGCTGATGGGCACGGAGACGCGGCTGGCGGTGATCCAGAATGGTGTCGAGCAACGCGAGCGCTTTCCGATGGTCGCCCGAGAGCGCACCGTTCCGGTGATCATCGATCTTCCCGCCGAGCGGACTGCGCCGGGCCGGCTGGTCCAGCGCCGCGACGGCACGATCCTGGTGCCTGACGATGCCAATGGCGAGGCGCTTGTCGCCCTGTTTGCGGGGACGGTGATCGACGCTCAGACCACGCCCGATTTCACGACGGCGGCGTGGCGCAAGCTGGCGATCAATTGCTCGGGAATCGTCAGTGCGCTGACGCTGCGTGCGGCCGAAGTTGCCAATGACGAGGGCGTGGCAGAGGTGATGCGCGGGCTCGTTCGCGAATGCATCGCCGTCGGCCGCATGGAGGGGGCCGACTTGCCCGACAAGCTCGCCGACCAGGTCGTCAAATGGACGCGGATGGCGCATCCGGATTCGATCAATTCGCTCCAGGCTGACCGGATGGCAGGCCGCCGGATGGAGCTGGAAGCGCGCAATGGCGTGATCGTGCGGCTTGGCGAGAAACACGGGATCGCCACGCCGCTCAACAAGGCGTTGGCGGCGATCCTGGCGGCTTCCGCCTAGATCTCGACAATCCGCGTCCCCAGCCGCGCCGCCTCCTCGCGGTCGTGTGTCACCATCAGGATCGGCAGGCTTAGCGAATCCCGCAGCCGCTCCAGCAACGCCATGATTTCCTCGCGTCGGGCGCGATCCAGCGAGGAGAGCGGCTCGTCGAGCAACAGGAACGCCGGGTCCGACAGCAAGGCGCGGCCGATCGCCACGCGCCGGGCCTCGCCGCCCGAAAGCGTGCGCGGCCAGCGATCGAGCAGGTGCGCGATACCCAGCAAGGCGATCGTATCGTCCACGTCGAGGCCCGCATCCTTGCGCCCGTAGAGCAGATTGGCGCGGACGCGCAGATGTGGGAACAGCCGCGGCTCCTGGAATACATAGCCTGCGCGCCGCCGCTCGACAGGAAGACTACCGTAATTCCACGGCTCCGAGTCTTCATCGAACAGCGTCACTCCGGCGACGCGGATATGGCCGTAGTCTGGCTCCATTAGGCCTGCGACCATATTCAGCACGCTGGTCTTGCCCGCACCCGAAGGCCCGAACAGCACGGTGATACCCTCGACCGGTTCGATGCGGCAGCGGAGTTCGACGTCGCCGAGCATCTTGATGATGTCCACGTCAAAGGACATGCAGCCCCCTGCCCGCGCGGCGCGCGACAAGTTCGGAAATGATCAGGGCAGCGAGCGACAGCAGCACCGAGATCGCCGCAAGCCGCAGCACCATCGCCTCGCCATCAGGCGTCTGGAGCGCGGCGTAGATGGCGAGCGGCAGCGTCTCGGTTTCGCCGGGGACGTTCGAGACGAAGGTGATCGTCGCGCCGAATTCACCCAATCCGCGCGCGAAGCCGAGCACCACGCCTGCGATCACGCCTGGCATGGCAAGCGGCAGCGTGATCGTGCGGAACACGCGCCATTTGCTCGCCCCGAGCGTGCGCCCGGCCTGTTCGAGCCTTTGGTCGACGGCCTCGATCGACAGCCGCATTGCGCGGACCATCAGCGGCAGCGCCATCACTCCGGCGGCAAGCGCGGCACCGGTCCAGCGGAAGAGCACGCTCACCCCGAACCAGGCCTCCAGCCACGCGCCGACCGGCCCATCGGGCGCGAAGGCTAGAAGCAACAGCCAGCCGGTCACCACAGGGGGAACGACGAGCGGCAAATGGATCAGCCCATCGACAAGGACCTTGCCCGGAAAGCGGACGCGGGCGAGGAGATAGGCCAGCGCGAATGCCAGCGGCAGACACGCCAATACCGCCACGCCGCCGACCTTGAGCGACAGCGCGACAATGCCCCATTCCTCCGGCGTCGGCATCACAGCGCGATGAAGCCGAAGCGCTGGAAGATCGCCTTGCCGGCGGCGCTTATCAGGAAGCGGCGGAATGGTTCCGCGTCGGGGCTCGTCGAGGCTTTCAGCCGGGCGAGCGGGTAACGGATCGGGGGATGGGCGTTGGCTGGGATGGTGCCGATCAATTGGGTGCGCTTGGCAGCGCGCGCATCGGTCGCGTAGACGATGCCGTGATGCGCGGCGCCGCGCTCGACCAGCGCCAGCGCCGCCCGTACGCTTTCGGCGCGCACCAGCCGCGGCTCGACCGAACGCCATGCCCCCGCGCGCTCGATGGCGGCCCGGGCATAGCGCCCCGCCGGCACGGAATCTGGATCGGCGATGGCGATGCGGCCCTGGGAAAGCAGATCGGCGAGGGTCGGATTTGGCGGAAACGCATAACGGCCGCGCAGGCCCTTCGTCTCGACGATCACCAGCCGGTTGCCAAGGAACGCCACGCGGCTGCCCGGCACGATCCGTCCGCGCCGCTCGACATGGTCCATCCAGGCCTCATCGGCGGAGATGAACAGATCGGCCTTGGCGCCCGCCGCGATCTGGCGCGCCAGTGCCGAGGATGCTGCGAAGGAACAGACCGGGCGCGCATTCCCCTTCGCAGCCCAGGCGTGGGCGGCGGCGCTCATCGCTTCCTGCAGGCTCGCGGCCGCCAGCACCAGCGGCGCGCGCGCGGCGGCCACCGCCCTCCCGGCGACGGCTGTCGCGCCGAGACCGCCCAGCATCAAACGCCGCGTGATCACGCGCCGCGGCCGCCAATCGCGAAATCGTCGAGTGTCGAGAGGCGCTCGATGGCCGCCCGTCGGCGGCAAGGCGCTGGCAGCACTTCACCGATGCAGGCGAGACGCCGCGCCTCCCACGCACGATGCCCGGATTTCAAATGCCTGCGAGCAGCCGGACCCGACCGTCCGAGCAGCTCACGATACCGCGCGTTTATCTGGCGTTCGCTCACCTCGACCATCGTTTCGGTGCAGATCTTGCCATCGCGGCATTCGATGGGCGCTACCACCGCGTCCCGTTCGATCAACGCACTCTCCTCGACAAAGCCGGACATGCCCTGGGCGCCGGTTACGAGGAGCCAGCGAACGCCGCCCGCAGAGATAGCCGACCCAGTCCCCAACAGCTCTTCGTCCCGGCCCAGGCTTGCCATCGGCATGTATTTCTCGCCCGGGCCCTCGCGCAATGCCGTACTTTGGCCGCCCGCCGGCGGCAGGATCAGATAGTCGCGTGGCTGGTCGAGAGGCGTGACTGCACCGCCGAAATTTGCCTGCGCCATGGCAGGAGCAGCATGGGCCTCGCGCGCCGTCATCTGTTGCCAGATCTGATCGGAGACGAATGCGAACCCGGCGAACAGCGCGAGCGCCATCGAGCCGTGAAAGGCGAGCTTCGCTAGCGACCTGCCCATCCCCGGCGTTCGTGCACGATAAGGATAGCTGCCAGCGTGGGAGACCATGCGCGCCGGACGCGCCACTGGTGGCGGGGGCAGTTTTCGGCGCGGCTGGACCGCCCGGCGCGGCGCGGCGCGCACCACGTCGATCCGTGCCTCATGCCCGCAAAACCCGCAGCCCGCGCCGAAATGGACATGCTCGCCGGGGCGCGCCGCGCAGGGAGTCAGGCGCGCGACCAGTTCGTCGAGATGGTCGCGCCACTGCGCAGCGCTCGGCCGCTTCTGGGTGAGGAATGCCGCGTCGAACATCGCCCGCGTCGCCCGGCGGAACATGCGGTGGATGCTCGCCGTGCTGGCCGTCAGGCCGGGCCGTGGGGCGATCGCATATGGGTAGAGCCCCTCCATGATCCGCGTTTGCAGGTCGGTCGCTTTGCTCCCCGCCATCGTGCCGGCAAAGGGATGCACGCCGTTGTTGAGCAATTGGAAGATGATGGCCGCCAGCGCGAACAGGTCCTGATCGAGCCCCAACTCGCCCGGCTGCCGGTTCCAGCTCTCGGGCGCGATATATTCGTCGCTGAGTTGGAGCGCCCCCAGCCGGCCATTGCTCCCGGCGATGCTAAAGCCATCGGCATCGACCACCGCCATCCAGCTCACTTCGGGATAGAAGCGCAGATTGGCGGGCTTGAGATCGACCATATGGTGCCCGGCGCGGTGCAATTCGGCGAACACTGCGGCGAGATTGCGCGCGACGAGCACGCGGTAGCCGTAATATTCGCTGATCTTCTCCAGCTTGCGGCTGTTTTTCTGGAGCAAATTCACCAGGCTGGTCGATCGCGCGAAATCGATCTCGGGCATCAGAAAGCCGATGAAATCGCCGCTGCGATTGTGGAGCTTGGCTCGGGGCCAGGCGATCTGCGGATAATGCACGCCACCTCGCGCGGCCGGCAGCAAATCGGGCGGCTGGGCGAGCATCGCCTCGATCTTATCCTCGTAGCGCCGCGCCTCTTCGGGCGTGTGATACAGCTTCGCAGCAATCCCGGGCTGCTGCTCGACTGCATAGACCTTGCCCGAAGCGCCTTCGCCGAGCAGCTTGCCGAGCCGCAGCATCCGCCTCCCGCTGCCGCGACCGAGATAGACCTCGCTCACTGCGCCTGCGCCCAGATCAAGGTCTTGTCGTCACCAGTACGCGCGCGCACCGCCTCGCTGTCGAGCGTCGCCGTCAGCGCCTGCTCGCCTTCCTCGCGGCTGGCCTGCGCCAGGAAGCGCCCGATCGGCTCGAAAAAGGGCATGAACGGCTCCGCGCCGGCACCATTATGCTTGAGGCCGAGTTCGGTCACGCCATCGCTCATCACGAAGACCGTCTCGGCATCGGCGCCGATCCGCGTGAAGCGCAGCCGCTTGCGCCAGGCAGCGTCGGTGAAGAACCAAGTCGTATCGGCATATTCGCCGTTGCGCGGAGCGGAGAGCGTCCAGCCCTGCTTACCAAGGGCCAGCGCAGCGCCGTCGCCGATATGGAAGAACAGCCCCCCTTCCCCCGGCAGCATTACGGCGCCGACCAGAGTCGCGTGAAACGCCTCGATCCCGCAATCGCATTCGGCCGCGAGGGTGGCGGCAACCGCCCGCGCCGAGGCGACGCCCCGGCACACTGCCCGGCACGCAGCCAACAGCGCCGCACGGCCCGCCTTCGGCTCCCCAGCAGGCAGCGCCGCCAATGCCGTCGCGACGTGATCGCACAGCAATGCGGCCCCCTCGCCGCCAAACTGCGCCGAACCCGCGCCATCCGAAACCACGGCGATCAACAGCCCCTTGCGCGTCACTTCGACGCGGTGGCGGTCCTGGCATTTCCGCCCCGCAGACGCATGCGCCGAGCCCGTTACCGAGCTTCCCGCGATGCGCCAGGCGGGAGCTTCCATCGCCTCAGCTCCGCCCCGGGATCACGGCCCAATCGCTGG
Source organism: Sphingomonas sp. AC522 (assembly GCF_979258125.1). Taxonomy (NCBI): domain Bacteria; kingdom Pseudomonadati; phylum Pseudomonadota; class Alphaproteobacteria; order Sphingomonadales; family Sphingomonadaceae; genus Sphingomonas; species Sphingomonas sp. AC522. Next base: position 1,937,637 of record NZ_OZ409836.1, on the reverse strand, counting down.
GCGCGGCCATCTGGATGTTTTCAGACGGGGCAGACTGCGATCCGGCACGCGCGCTGCGGCTGAGCCAAAGGAAGAATTCGCGGAACGCCAAGCCCTTGAGCGCCAGCGGCTGGCGCGGGCTGAACCGAGCCAGCTTGCCCATGTTCGCCTCACCCACGCCGACACAGAATACCGAGACGTGCCCCAATTCCTCGGCCGCGCGGCATTCATCGGCGGCGCTTTCCCAATCGGGATCGGTCGGCTCACCATCGGTGAGGATGAACAGCCAGGGCCGGTTATAGGGAATGCCGTGATCGCGATAACGGGCCTTCTCGGCCTCGATCTCGTCGAGCGCGCGGCGCACGCCCGCGCCCAGCGGCGTCGTCCCGTTGGCTTCGATCTCGGGGGCCTCGAATTCGATCGCGTCGACCCAGTCGGTCACTATTTCGACTTCGTGCGGGGCGCCGACACGCAGCACCAGGATGCGCACGCGCTGACGGGCGACATCGTCGGCCTTCAGATCGCTTTCGAGCAGCTTGAGCCCGTCGTTGAGCGAGCCAATGGCATTATGGTTGCCCATCGAAGTCGATCCATCGAGCACCACTACGCACGGCAGGCGCTGACTTGTATTCTCGGCAAGCGCCACGTCCGGGATCAAATTCACTCGCCCCTCCACTCGCGGAATCGGGTCCGCCCCGGCGCTGGTATGACGTAGTTTCCCCGAAAAGGGCAAGCAAGCAGCGCCGCGGCATTCGCCCCATTCGCGGACGGCGCTATCTCTCGGGAAAAACCCGTTCTATCAGGGCGCTAATCATGCACGACACCATCCAGCAAACCCCGCCCCTGGTGATCCTGGGCGCGCCCGAGGAAATCGATGTGGAGACGCTCGCTTTCTGCGCCAAGATTTCGCCGCATGCGCCCTTCTATGTCCCCGTCTCTCCCGCGGCGCATTCCAAGGTCGCTTATTGTTTCGACAATTCGGTGGCGCAGGCAGAGGCCCAGGGCGGCGAAGCTGCTTATGGCTGGGCGATCTGGCGCTGGCCAGGCCGCTGGTTCGAAGCCGAGCACCATGCGGTATGGCGGCGGCCCGACGGCAGCCTGCTCGACGTCACGCCCCAGCTTGGCGATCCGGAGCGCATCCTGTTCCTGCCCGATCCCGACGCGGTCTATGATCCGTCGACCTACCGCCGCAACGTGATGGGGGCCGATGCCGGCAATCCATTGGCGGCCGAATATATCGAACTCGTCCGCCGGCGCACCGACATCACCGACAAATATTGGTATCCTGGGGTCGAAGTCCTCCCGCTTTTCTCACCCGAGGACCAGGCGATGATCGCGCCGCTCGATGCCCGGATGACCCAGCTGCGCGCGGCGATGATGCGGGATTAAGCAAACCAGGCCCTAGCGCAGCAGCGCATCCAGCGCCCTGGCGACGTTTTCGAGCGTGTACGGCTTTTGCAGGATCACCCGGTGCGCATGCTTTTCCGGCAATTGCGCCTGCTCGCCATAGCCGGATGCGAACAGGAACGGGATGCCCAGTTCCGCGAGCCGATCCGCAATCGGATAGCTCGTGCGGTCGCCGAGATTGATATCGAGCATCGCGACGCTGGGGCCGAAATTCTCGATCGCATCCAGGCCGCCGTCGAGCGTCGCCGCGGTGACGATGTCGTCGGCGCCCAGGCGCGAAAGCACGTCTTCGGCGTCGAGCGCGATGATCAGGCTGTCTTCGACCAGCAGCGCGCGCTGATCGGCCAGCACCTGCTGCGGAGGCGGCGTTGGGTGGCCTACCGCCGGGCGCGGATATTTGATCACCGGCGTACGATCCTGCGGCGCATCGCTGACGTGGCGCGCCGGGATGCGGAATTGCGCGTGCACACCGTCAGGGGCGAAATCGATCTTGGCTTCACCGCCGAGATCATAGGGCACCGATCGCCCGATGATCGTGGTGCCGAAGCCCTTGCGGGTCGGCGCGCTGACCTTGGGCCCGCCCTGCTCACGCCAATCGAGCAGCAAGTCTCCAGCCTCGTCGCGCGACCAGCCGATATCCACCGACCCCTCGGCCGACAGGCTGCCATATTTGGCGGAATTGGTGACCAGCTCGTGGATCACCAAGGCCATGGTCGAATAAGCCTGTGGATTGAGCAGGACGAACTCGCCATCAGTGCGGATACGCTCGCCGCCATCTGCGAGGAAAGCGGCGGCTTCCGCATCGATCAGCGCCTGGATCGGTGCCGGACCCCAATGATCGTCGGTAATCTGATTATGCGCGCGGGCCAGTGCATGGATGCGGCCGTCGACCAGTTTGACGAAGCTGTCGATGCTATCGTCATGCGGCTTGGACTGGCGGATCAGCCCGCGGATCACCCCCAGGATGTTGCGGACGCGGTGGTTAAGCTCCGCGATCAACAATTCCTGCCGAGCATGCGCCTGCTGGCGCTGGGTGGTCGCCTCCTCGGCCAGCCGCAGCACGACTTCGATCAGTGTCGCCCGCAGGGTCTCGGCGACGCGCAGCTCGGACTGGGTGAATGCTTTGGCGCGCCCCTCGACCAGTTCCTTCCATTCGGCGAAGCTCTCGCGCGGCGTCAGGCGCGGCCCGTTCGGCCCATATTCGACCGGCTTGTGCGGATCGCCGCCCCAGCGCACCGAATGGATCATTTCCGAGCGGAACAGCACCACATAGTCGCGCGCCGTCCGCGACAGGGGAATGGCCAGCATCCCCGCTGCGGTCGACGCATATTGCCCCGCGCCCTCCACCACCGACGAGATCTGATCGGTGGCGTAGACCTGCCCGGTATCGGTGTCGTGGAGCTGCGCGACGATCTTGCGAAACCCGGCCGCGGGCGGCGTCTTGCCCGAAAGCGCGAGGCTGCCGTTGATCCATACGCCGACGCCGTCGGCGGGAATCGCAGTCATCAGAATATCGCCGAGCCAATCGGGATCATTGAGCAGGGTCTCGTCCGAAGCGACGGCGCCGAGCAGCTGATCCGAAATGTCGCGCGCGCGGCGCTCGAATTCCATCAGCTCCTTGCGCAACCGGCTCTCGAGCCGCATCGCGAACATCTGGGCGAACAGTTCGCACACCGAGCGCCGCTCGAAGCTTGGCGAAAGCGGCGCATAATGGTGGCAGGCAAACAGGCCCCAGAGCTGATCGTCGACGATGATCGAAATCGACATCGACGCCTGGACACCCATGTTCTTGAGATACTCGACATGGATGCGCGAGACCGAGCGCAGGATCGACAGCGAGAGATCGAGCGGCTGGCGCTGGCGGTGCGGCGCCGAGACGATGCCCACGGGCTCCGCCTCGACATCGGTGATCACGCGCAACAGATTGCGCTTGTAGAGCGCGCGCGCCTGGGCCGGGATATCGGTGGCGGGGTAATGCAGGCCCTTGAACCGGCCGATGCCGGGCTTGACGGCTTCGGCCGCGACTTCGCCAGAGCCATCCTCGGCGAAGCGATAGACCATGACGCGGTCGAACCCGGCGAGCCCCCGGATCAGCCGCGCGCCATCGTTGAGGAAATTCTCCAGCGTGTTGGCCTGATCGAGCCGGGCGATCATCGAGCGAACGGTGTTGGTCGCATCGCCATGCTCGTCGGACGCCGGCTCGGCCTCGATGACGATCTGACCGTCCGAGACGTGCAGCGCGATATCGAATTCGCCGAGATCGTCGCGCACGCGGCAGCCGAAGATGCGCTCCACGGCATCGTCGCCGCGCAGCATCGAGATGCGATTGCGGAAATTATGGACCGCTCGCCCGCCGATCAGCTCTTCTAGCGGCTTGCCGATAGCCTGGGCGGGTGTGACACCGACGAAATCGGCAAGGTTCGCCGAGGTGCGCTCGATCACCCATTTGTCGGAAACGACCAGCAGAAAGCCGATCGGCTGGATGGCTCCCAGCAGATGGATCGGCTCGCGGTCACAATTGGTAAGGTCGACAGGCTCAGATACGGTCGCCACTCAGTTCTTCTCCACTTCACGGCCTGCCGCCGCTTCGAAACATGCGAAGACCGAGCGGGCACCCTTCACGGCCTCGTCGATCGTTTCGGGAGACGATAGTTTCGCCTCCAGAACGGCTAGTAACGCGCGCCATGCGCCAGATGATCCCTGGGCGAGAAATCGCTTTGGAAATCCGTTACTTACCTGGTTGCGAAGCACCGCCCCGCCGAGCCGCGAGCCCTCGAGGACATAAGCACCACCGAGCATCGCCGCGGTGGTTTCGAACCCTGCGAAGTGCAATTCGGGGATATCGGTGCAGCCGAGATCGGCAAGATCGGCGCGGAGCGCATCGGCACGCCTGCGATCGCTCCAGTCCGGAATGGCTTGCGCGGCCCCTGCGGCATCGAGCGCACGCTCGACGGGGAGATGCGCCGCGGCCTGGCGCCGCAGGAAGCCGCGATAACCGTCAAGGCTCGACAGATCGTATCGGGAAAAGGCGGCGTCCACACGTTCGTGTTCCGGACGGGTGCCCTGGCGCAGGGCCGCGCGCACGGTCAGCATGCGGCGTATGCGTTCCTGCAATATCGTGCACGATTACTCACCGGTCGTGCATAAACGGAATAAGATAGACTGCAATCCCAATATGTTGCGGCTGATCTGCATCAAGCTACGGGTCCGCGGACGGGGCGGAATGAACCGCCCCGCCCCACGGCTTACTTGGCTTGGCTGGCGACGACCGCAGCGTCGAATTCGGCCTGGGTCATGCCCAGATAAAGGCCTTGGGGATTAGTACCGAGCCCGGTGATCGGCACGCTGACATCGCCCTTCGCCGAAGTCAGCGCGACATTGTCGCCATCGACCGATTTGACCGTGGCGATGACGGCGCCGTTCTTGCCATAGACCTGCGCACCGGCAGTCAGTTTGGCGCGGAGCTCCTGCTGCGACGAAGCGGCGGCCTTGGACGCGGCTTCGTCGAGCTGAGCCTTGGTCATGCCGAAGGTCGGACCCTTGGGGCTGGTGCCGAAGCTGGTCAGCGGAACGCTGGCGCGATTGGTGCCGGTAAAGACCACTGCCACGCCGGCATTGATGCTCTCGATCGTGCCGACTTCTGCGCCGGCATCGTCAAAAATAGTGTCGCCGACCTTGGCGGCGGTCGCGGGCTGCGCGGCGGGGGCCGGTGCGGTCTGCGCCTGCGCGGCCAGCGGAGCGACGGCGCTAAGCGAGGCGGCGGCAATCCATGCGAACTTCTTCATTCATGCGTCTCCTGATATGGAGAACAGCATGTAATCGCTCAGCATTTCCGTTCTCGTGCAGACACGATGGAGCGGGCAGCAGCCGGGACGAAGCGACAGATTATTCCTCGCCCATCCGCAACGCCGCAATAAATGCCTCCTGCGGAATGCTCACCGAGCCATATTCGCGCATCTTGGCCTTGCCCTTGCGCTGCTTCTCCAACAGCTTCTTCTTGCGGGTGGCGTCGCCGCCATAGCATTTCGCAGTCACGTCCTTGCGCATCGCGCTGATCGTCTCGCGGGCGATGACCTTGCCGCCGATCGCCGCCTGGATCGGGATTTTGAACAAATGGCGCGGGATCAGCTCCTTGAGCCGCTCGACCATGCCGCGCCCGCGCACTTCGGCGGTGGCGCGGTGGACGATCATGCTCAGTGCATCGACCGGCTCCTCGTTAACGAGGATACCCATCTTGACGAGGTCGCCGGGGCGGTGGCCGATCTGCTCGTAATCGAAGCTGGCATAGCCCTTGGACAGCGACTTGAGCCGGTCGTAGAAATCGAACACGACTTCGTTGAGCGGCAGCTCATAGGTCACCTGTGCGCGGCCGCCGACATAGGTCAGGTTCTTCTGGATGCCGCGGCGTTCCTGGCAGAGCTTGAGGATCGAGCCGAGATATTCGTCGGGAACGTAGATCACTGCCTGGATCCATGGTTCGCTGATCGACTCGATCTTGCTCGGGTCGGGCATGTCGGCAGGGTTGTGCAGTTCGATATGCCCGCCGCCATGCGTCAGTTCGATCTGATAGACGACGCTCGGCGCAGTCGTGATCAGGTCGAGATCATATTCGCGCGTCAGCCGCTCCTGAATGATCTCGAGATGGAGCAGCCCGAGAAAACCGCAGCGGAAACCGAAGCCAAGCGCCGCGCTGGTCTCCATCTCGAAGGAGAAGCTCGCGTCGTTGAGGCGCAGCTTGGAGATGCTCTCGCGAAGCTTCTCGAAGTCCGCGGCATCGACGGGGAACAGCCCGCAGAACACCACTGGCTGGACTTCCTTGAACCCTTCCAGTGCCTGCGCCGCGGGGCGCTTGGCATCGGTCAGCGTATCGCCGACGCGGGCCTGCGCCACTTCCTTGATCTGGGCGGTAATGAAGCCGATCTCGCCGGGACCAAGGTCGGCCAGTTGCTCGATCTTCGGGCGGAACGCGCCGACCCGATCGACCAGATGGGTCGTGCCCGCGGCCATGAACTTGACCTGCTGGCCCTTCCTGATCACCCCATCGATGACGCGGAGCAGAATGACGACGCCGAGATACGGATCGTACCAGCTATCGACCAGCATCGCCTTTAGCGGCGCATCGGGATCGCCCTTGGGCGCCGGAATCCGCTCGACGATGGCGTCGAGTATCTCTTCGATGCCGATGCCCGATTTGGCGCTGGCCAGCACGGCATTGGAAGCATCTAGCCCGATAATCTCCTCGATCTCGGCCTTGACCTTCTCCGGCTCGGCCGAGGGCAAATCGATCTTGTTGATCACCGAGATGATCTCGTGATCATGCTCGATCGACTGATAGACATTGGCCAGCGTCTGCGCCTCGACGCCCTGCGCTGCGTCAACCACCAGCAACGCGCCCTCGCACGCGGCCAGCGAGCGCGAGACTTCGTAGGCGAAATCGACATGGCCGGGCGTGTCCATCAGATTGAGGACATGGCCCTTCCAATCAAGGCGCACGGTTTGCGCCTTGATGGTGATGCCGCGCTCTTTCTCGATATCCATATTATCGAGAAGCTGCGCGCTCATCTCGCGCGCCTGCAGGCCGCCGGTGGTCTGGATCAGCCGATCGGCGAGCGTCGACTTGCCGTGGTCGATGTGCGCGATGATGCTGAAATTGCGGATGCGGGAAAGTTCGGTCGCCATATTGGCGCGCGCTTAGCAGGGTGAAAGGGGGATGCGAAGGGGGTGACGTCGCTCCCGCGCGCTGTGTCCTTGCGCCGCACCGCCTGAACATGGCGGATTTATCCAATCCCCCAATTGCAATCCACGAAATGGCTGGACGGCGTAACCTTACAGCCCAAGCATGAGCGACAATTCTTGCTTTCGTTTCAAGCTTGTGTCCAGATCCGGATGGGGGACTTACTATGAGCAAGGAATCCGAATTCGACTTCATCATGATCAAGCCATCGCATTACGATGATGATGGTTATCCGATCGTCTGGTTCCGCACAGTCCTCCCCTCAAACTCGCTTGCAGCGCTAAATGGTCTAGGCCGGGATGCAACTAGGCGCCATGTCCTCGGCGCCAACGTCAAAATCAACCTGACGCCGATCGACGAGTGCAACACGCATATCGACGTGAAGAAGATGGCGCGCGACATCCGCAGGCGCGGCTCCAAAGCACTAATCGGCTTGGTCGGCGTCCAGTCCAACCAATATCCCCACGCCCTTGATCTCGCGCGCGAGTTCCGCGCCGAGGGACTGCCGGTGATCATCGGCGGCTTTCATGTCTCGGGCTGTCTGTCGATGCTCAAGGAACTGCCGAGCGAGATTCAGGAAGCCCTCGATCTGGGCTGCTCGATCTTCGCGGGAGAGGCCGAGGAAGGCCGGCTCGATCAAGTGTTCGTCGATGCGTGGAACGGCGAACTCAAGCCGGTCTATAATTTCATCAATGACCTGCCGAGCATCGCCGGCGCGCCGACACCCTGGCTGCCGCGCGAATCGATCAAGACCTCGGCGCCCTGGTCGAGCTTCGATCTCGGGCGGGGCTGCCCGTTCCAGTGCAGCTTCTGCACGATCATCAACGTCCAGGGGCGCAAGAGCCGCTTCCGCTCACCCGAAGATCTCGAGATCATGATCCGCGAGAATTATGCGCAGGGGATCAAGGCCTATTTCGTCACCGACGACAATCTCGCCCGTAACAAGGATTGGGAAGCCTTTTTCGACACGCTTATCCGCCTCAAGGAGGAAGAAGGCATGGCGGTCCATTTGACGATCCAGGTCGATACGATGTGCCACCGCATCCCGGGCTTCATCGACAAAGCGGCCAGGGCCGGCGCATGGCGCGTGTTCCTGGGGCTGGAGAACATCAACCCGGACAATCTGATCGCCGCCAACAAGCGCCAGAACAAGATCACCGAATATCGCCACATGATGCAGATGTGGCACGAGCGCGGCTGCTTTCTGCTCGCGGGCTATATCCTCGGCTTCCCCGGCGACACCAAGGAATCGATCCTCCGCGATATCGAGATCATCAAGAAGGAGCTGCCGGTCGATATTCTGGAGTTCTTCATCCTGACGCCGCTTCCGGGCTCCGAAGACCATCTCGTCAAGCTCAAGAAGGGCGAGTGGATGGACCCCGACCTCAACAAATACGATCTCCACCACCGCGTTTCGCATCATCCGGTGATGTCCGATGCCGAGTGGGAAGATGCCTATCAGGCGGCCTGGGATGCCTATTTCACCTGGGATCACATGGAGAGGGTCGCCAAGCGCCACGCCCGTCGCGAGAATGGCAGCCCGCGCCGTGCGCTCCAGTACATGAACGAATTCCGGATGCTCTACAGCCATGAGAAGGTGCACACGCTGGAAGGCGGCGTGATCCGCCGCAAGCGCCGCCGCTCGCGCCGCCCGGGCATGCCGATCGAGAGCCGGCTGGCTTTCTATCCACGCTATTGGGTAGGCAGCGTCGTCAAGATCCTGAAATACCTAAAGGGCTTCCGCGAGGAAAAGCGTGTGCTCAAGCGCGTGCTCGCCGCCGCCGATCGCTGGGATTATATGGACGTGGCGATCAGCCCGCCCAATTCCGGCGAGCTCGAAAGCCTGGGACTGTTCCAGGAAACCCGCGGCGGCGCCGACGCCGTTGTCCGCGAGACCCGCGTCCGTCGCCCCAAGGAAGAGGCTGCCGTCGCCGCCTGAGACGGTTGCGACCGCCGCGCGACCAGCGAGCGACGAAACCTGCATGTTCGCATTGTTATGCCCCCGTCACGTTGCTAGCCTTCGCACATATGGCAGACGGCGCGCAGTCGCGCCGTCACCGAAGTGATGCGTCAGGTACAACAGAGGGGAATGAGAATGCGGAAATTGATGATCGCGACAGCGCTGGCGACTGCCGGGCTTTCGTTGGCGGCTGCCAACGCGGCCCAGGCGCAGACTTCCATGTCTTCGGGCAAGAAGGACAAGCGCGGCGACACCAAGGGCGCCTCGTCGGGCCGCAAGGCGCAGGAACGCGGGACGCGCGACATTCCCAAATGTGCCAAACCGCTCGGCACGATCGGCATGGTCCCGCCCGAAAACCAATGGTGGCGTGAATTGAACCTGGGCAGCCCCGAGGCGATCCTCAAGGTCTTCGTCCAGCAGTCCGGCTGCTTCACGCTCGTCAATCGCGGCCGCGCGATGCAGAGCCGCGCGATGGAGCGGGCAATGGCCGACAATGGCGAGCTTCGCGCCAATTCGAACATGGGCGCGGGCCAGGTCCGCACCGCCGACTATCTGCTCGAGCCAGACATCGTCAGCTCGAACAGCAATTCGGGCGGCGGCGGCGTCGGCGGGTTCGTCGGCGGCATGCTCGGCGGCCGCATGGGTGCGGCGATCGGCGGCGCGATCAGTATCAAGAAGAAGGAAGCCAATGTGACGCTGTCGATGGTCGACACGCGCAGCACCGAGGAAATCGTCAGCGAAGGCTATTCGCGCAAGACCGATATCGGCTTCGGTGCCGGTGGCGGCGCGGGCTGGTGGGGCGGTCTCGCCGGTGCCGGCGGCGGTGGCTATCAGAACACCGAGATCGGCCAGGTGATCGTGCTCGCTTATCTCGATGCCTATATCAAGATGGTCCAGCAGCTCGGCGGGCTTCCGCAGGGCGATTATTGATCTGATTCTAGCCCCTCCCCTTCGGGGGAGGGGCTTTAAGAGTTAGCCGCCTCGATCGCGGCAACGGCTTTCTCGAAGCGGGCCTCGCCCTCCCCGCCGATCAGCGCCCAGCGGACCCCGCGGCGCTCCAATTCGGCCTTTGACAGATCGAGGAATTTGCGGCGCAGCGCGGGCGTGCCGAACATCCGCGTGCCGTCCTCGATCCAGGGCAAGTCCACGTCGAACAACAGGTACAGGTCCGCGGTACCCGTCCAAGCATCGAACCACGGATCGCGCGTGCCGAACAGCATGTCCGCCCACACCGCTGTCATCAGCGGATCAGTGTCGAGGATCAGCGGGTCCGCCCCCTGCCCGATCATAACTTGCGTCCACGCATCGTGCGTCTTGGCGATGCGCAGCAGGTCTTCCATCGTGAAGTCGGTGCCCTTGGCCTCGGCATAATCGCGGCCATATTCGTCCAGCACTTCGCCGCCGAAATGCGCAGCCAGAAGCGGCGCGAGCGTCGATTTGCCGGTGCTTTCAGGACCGTGAAGGCAGATCGTCCGCGGGTTCATGCGCGGGCAGCTTTCCGCGCGGCGATCCAGTCGCGCAAGCCCCACAGGCTCAGCGCCAGCAGGACGAGATAGAGTGCCGCGAAGATCCACAGGCCGCGGACCGCATAAAGCGGGATCGAGATCAGATTGACCAGTACCCACAGCACCCAGCTCTCCCAGGCCCGGCGCGACTGGAGCGTCTGCGCGGCAACGCTGAGGATCAGGATCGCGCCGTCCCACCAGGGGAGCGCCGCGTCCGTGTGCCGGTGCATCAGCCAGCCCCAGCCGGCGATCGCGAGCGCGCAGCCGGCCGCCCAGGCGAGACGCGCCGCGTTGCTCAGCGCCTCTACGCGGACTTCGCCGGTCTCGGCACGCGAGCGCGACCAGTTCCACCAGCCATAGAGATTGATCGCAACGAAAAAGCCCTGGAGCAAAGTGTCGCTGTAGAGCCGCTCGTGGAAGAATACCCACGCGGACATGGTAACCGCCACGAGCGCAAAGGGATAATTCCAGATGCTCCGCCGGGCGACGAGCGCAACGTTGATCAGCGTCAGGATCGACGCGACGGCTTCTATCCAGGTCACGACGCGCAGCGATGAAGCGATGCGGCCGCCGGGGCAAGCCTCTTGCTACCGCCTTCGCGCACGCTACCATCGCTTCACTTAGCGAGGAGAGGCCGTTGCGCGCATTTCTGACTCTCGCCGCGGCGCTTGCCGCTGCCTGTTCCTCCCCGGCGCTCGCCGATCCGCCGGCGGGCACCTTGCTCGTCGGCAATAAGGGCGAGGACACGCTGAGCATGATCGACTTGAAGACCGGCGCCGAGATCGCGCGCTTGCCCACCGGCGACATGCCGCACGAGATCGCCGTCTCGCCCGACGGCAAGCAGGCCGCAGTGGTCGCTTATGGCGGCTCGACGATCGACGTGTTCGATCTCGCCGCCCGCACCAAGTTGCGCACGATCGAGCTCGCCCCTAACCAGCGCCCGCACGGGCTGGTCTGGCTGCGCGACGGACGGCTGGTCGCGACCGCGGAGAAGAGCCAGACCGTGGTGGTGATCGCCCCCGACGGCGCGATCCGCGCGATCCCGACTGGGGCCCAGGGTTCGCACATGGTCGCGGTCGCACCCGACCTGCGCCACGCCTTCGTCACCAATATCAATTCTGGCACGGTCGGCGTGCTCGATCTGGCTTCGGGGACCAAGCTTCGCGACATTGCCGTCGGCGGCAAGCCCGAGGGGCTGGCGTTGGCACGCGGCGGAAAGGAATTGTGGGTCGGCGATCTCGCTGCCCCACGTCTCCAGGCCTATGACACCGCCACCGGCGCCAAGCTCGCCGAGCTGGCGATCGACCCCGTCGCGATCCGCGTCGCGACCAGCCCTGACGGCAAGACTGTCGTCACCTCGAACGTCGCATCGGGCTCGATCAGCTTTATCGATGTCGCCTCGCGGAAAGTGACGCGGACCGTCGCGGTATCCGGCAGCGCCGAGGCGGGACAAGTCACCCTGCTCTTCTCCGGCGACGGCAAGCGGCTGTATGCGGCCGAGACCGGACGCGATCAGGTTGCCGAGATCGACGTGGCCTCGGGCAAGGTCGTGCGGCGGCTCGCCGCGGGCAAGAATGGCGACGGACTGGCCCTCGCACCCGCCCTTAAGCGCTAAGAGGACCGGCAATGCGGCATATCGCAATCATCGGCTCGGGCCCGGCTGGCTATTACACGGCAGAGGCCTGCCAGAAGACTTTCGGCGGCGAAGTCCGCATCGATATCATCGATCGCCTGCCGGTCCCCTTCGGCCTGATCCGCACCGGCGTTGCGCCCGATCACCAGTCGATCAAGGGCGTCTCGCGGCGTTATGAAGCCGTGGCGCTTACCGACAATGTCCGCTTCGTCGGCAATGTCACGCTCGGGCAGGACGTATCGGTAGAGGAACTGCTCGGGCTTTACGACGCAGTCGTACTCGCCACTGGGGCCCCCAACGACCGTCCGCTCGAAATTCCCGGCGCGGACTTGCCCGGCGTCGTCGGATCGGCGGCGTTCGTCGGCTGGTATAACGGCCATCCCGATCACGCCGCGTTGGCCCCCGCGCTGGACGGAGACGGCGCAGTCGTCATCGGCAACGGCAATGTCGCGCTCGACGTGGCGCGCATCCTCGCCAAGACCGAAGCCGAATTTGGCGGATCGGACATCGTCAACCACGCGCTTTCGGCATTGGGCGAGGCCCAGCTTGGCGCCATCACCCTGCTCGGCCGCCGCGGCCCGCACCAGATTGCCATGACTCCCAAGGAGCTGGGCGAACTGGGCGAGCTGGAGCGCGCCACGCCGGTCGTCGATCCCGCCGACCTGCCGCCGTTGGAAGACGATGCCGCGCTCGATCCCGGCCAGCGCAAATCGGTCACCCACCTTCGCAATTTCGCTGCGCATGGCGATAGCGACAAGCCGATCCGCATCGTCTTCGATTTCTTCGCCATGCCCGTCAAAATCGAAGGCGATGGCAAGGTCGAGCGCGTCATCGTCGAGCGCACCGCGCTGGACGAAAGCGGCACCGCGCACGGCACGGGCGAAACCTATGCGATCCCCGCCGCGCTGGTGGTCAGCTGCATCGGTTATCGTACGCCGCCGATCCCCGGCATTCCCTATGACGATCGCGCCGGCCGCTTTGCCAACGAAGAAGGCCGCATCATGCCCGGCCTCTACGCGGTCGGCTGGGCGCGCCGCGGCCCGACCGGTACGATCGGCACTAATCGCCCTGACGGCTTCGCCATCGCCGAGAAGATCGCGGCAGATCTGGGCGACGGCGCAGGCAAACCCGGCCGCCCCGCGCTCGACGCGCTGCTCGCATCGCGCGGCGTGGATGTGGTCACGTTCCGCGATTGGCAGAAGATTGACACCGCCGAAATCGCCGCCGCGCGCGATGGATCGCCGCGCGAGAAATTCACCAGCGTCGACGCGATGCTCGGCGCGCGGGGGCAGTGACACACCTTTTCCTCCCTCGCCCAGCGGGGAAGGTGGCAGCCGCAGGCTGACGGAGGGGGCGTCGCCACGAACCACATCGCTCGCGGAGACGCCCCCTCCACCACTTCGTGGTCCCCCTCCCCCGCTGCGAGGGAGGAAAGAGAATCTTGCGCGATTTCTCGCCCCGCCATTTTTGCCTTGATCGCCTCCTGCCCGCCCGCTAGGCGCAGCACCCTGCAATGTGTCGGGGCGTGGCGCAGTCTGGTAGCGCACTGGTCTCGGGGTCCAGGGGTCGTAGGTTCGAATCCTATCGCCCCGACCATTGCAGCGTTCTGCTGAACAGGACGCAGCGCAGCCAGCCCCGATCTTCCGCAATCAGCCGCTAATCGAACCGTGCCGGGTGCGGCCGGGCGTCGAGATAGGCGCTTGCCGGATCATCGAACGGAAATCCCGCCGCTGCCGCCCCGCCCAATATCCGCCTTACATTGTGATAGCTCGCCGTGCTGATCGCGACGGCGTCGGGCGTGTTGAGCCAGTCTTCGGAAACCAGCAGGCCCCGCTGGGTGCGAACCAGCCGTCCGTCCTTCAGCAGCGGCTTGAGCCGGCGCTGCACCGTCGCCGGCGCCAGGCCCAGCGTGCGCGCGATCACTGCGGGGCGCACCGGTTCGCGCAAGCGCTCGGGCACGATCCCGCTCTGATCCGCAAAGCGCCGCGCCAGCTCGTGATCGTGGGTGTAGCGCCGGGCATTGGCGCACAGCACGGTCGAATAGAGGACGAGGTTCACCCATTCGCGATGCACGCCGAGATTGGCGTCCATCACCGTCAGCATCATGTCCGCGGCAGCGCGCACGCCGACGCTTGGATGATAAGCCGGCTCGCGGCGCTGCGGGGGCATTTCGAAGCCGAGCGCTTTCAAATCCTCGACCAGCCGGACGAAGCCGTCATGTCCGATCCGCAAAACGTCCGAAAGCGGAGGCGCAGCCAGCGCTGCTGGTGAAGCCGCGACCCCACGCGGCGTGCGGACGCAGATCCCCGCGGCGATCATCGCATTGACGTGGCGGCGCACCGTCTCGAACGGCTTGGAAAGCGAGTCCGACAGCGACGAGACCGAGATCGCGCCATTGTCGTCGCCCGCGCCCGGCCCGCCCTCGCCAAGCTGGCGCATCGGGCCCTGGCGAACGATCAGCGTATAGATGGTGAAACGATCGAGATTGCCGTCGAACGCACGGATCCCGGCGCTGGTGATGGTAGTCTGCATCTCGGCAAGCAGCCGCGTGAGCAGGCGGATGGGCGGCAGTGAAGCTTCGGCCATGGTCTATGCGGAAACTCGGCCGGCAGCGGAGGCGCGCCGTCTCACGGCGATCGAGCTAGACCCGATATCGTCTTGCGATCCAATTGTTTTCGGAAAGGCAGGCATCGGCACCGTTCTGCATCTACCGTTTAATGCAGCCAAGCCGCGCTCTACCCATTTTGATCGGATATTCCCGCCGATTGTAAGGAAAAGCGGGCGGGAAGTTGCCCTCCCGCCCGCCCGGTCATGCCTTTACGCGACGCGCCTACTCGTAGCGCAAGGCATATACCGGATTGGTGCGCGCCACGCGGAAGGCGTGTGCGCCGATGGTGACGACGGCGATGATCAGCGCCACCAGCCCGGCCACGACGAAGGGCAGCGGGGTGAGCGTCATGCGAATGTCGAACTGGTTGAGCCAGTCACGCATCACCCACCACGCCACCGGCCAGGCGATGATATTCGCGATCAGCACGGGGCGGCTGAACTGCCAGACGAGCAGCCGGACAATGTCCCGCGTACGCGCACCCAACACCTTGCGGATGCCGATTTCCTTGGTGCGCCGCTCGGCCGTGAATGCCGCAAGCCCAAACAACCCAAGGCATCCGATGACCGCCGACAGGAGCGCGAACATCCCGAACAATTGCGCACGGGTTTCGTCGCGATTGTAGAGGTTATGGACGATCTCCTCGACATTTTGCGCACCGAACGGCAGCTCGGGGACCATCCGCTTCCAGATTGCCTCGATCTTGTCGCGCACCACCTTGAGATCGCCCGTGGCCCGGATGAGGATGCGGTTATAGCCGCGGGTCTGGTAGTAATAGACGATCGGCTGGAGCGGCTGGCGGACGGTGCGGTAGCGCACGTCTGCCACCACCCCTACCACCGTGGCGGGCACATACCCGCCCGCCTCCGGCACGGTAAAGCCGACCTGGACCTGCTTCCCGATCGCCTCTTGCGGGGTTTTGAAGCCAAGCCGCGCGGCGCCCATTTCGGACAGGATCACATTGGTGCCCCGCGAGACCATCGCCTTTTCGGCTTCGATATTGACCGGATGCGGCGTGGTGGAATCGTCCATACCGTTCGATTCGGAGAAGTTGCGGCCCGCCAGCAGCCGCATCCCCAGCGCGTCGACTGCGCCGGGCTCAATGCCGTACACACCCAGATTGACGGGATTGACCTGCCCCGCAAGCCGCACATTCGTGATCGAATTATTGCCCGGATTCACGCCGATCGACGTACGCGCGACATGCGTGACGCCGGGTATCTTGCGAATCTCGTCGCGCAGCGTCGCCGCGACCGCTTCGACTTGCGGCGCCGCCACGCCGTTGAGCTGGATCAGCCCCTCGCGCTTGTAGCCCGCGTCCATCGTCCGCGCGTAGATCGTCTGCGAATAGACGATCGCGGTGCAGATGATCAGCCCGATCGAGACCGCGAACTGCGTAACGACGAGCAGATTGCGCAGACGCCCACTGCCCTCTGCATCCGCGCCCGACTTGTTAGCCTTGAGCACCCGCGCGGGCTGGAAGCGGCTGAGATAGAGCGCTGGATAGACGCCACCCGCCAGCCCGACGAGGATCGCCAGCGCGATCATCGGCAACAATATGCCCTGGCTGCCGAGATAATGGATCTCCATGCTCGCATCGAGGAAGTTGTTGAGCAATGGCAGCGCTATTTCGGCCAGCGCCAGCGCCACCAGCGTCGCAATCGCCGAGACCAAGATCGACTCGCCGATGAACTGGATGATCAGTTGCCGCCGCGTCGCGCCCAGCACCTTGCGCAGCGCTACTTCGCGGGCCCGCTGCGACGCACGGGCCGTGGCGAGGTTCGTGAAGTTGATGCAGGCCATGCCCAGGATCATCAACGCCACCACCGCGAAGGTGACGATCGTCTGCTTGTCGGAACCCACCGATGCACTCGCATTCTGCGCTTCACCCAGATGCACGTCCTGGATGTTGGTCAGGCGGAAGTCCTGATAGTCGCCCGGATTGTTGACCGGCCCGCCGTCGCTCGGCTCGTTGGGAATGTTGCGCTTTTCCCAGGCCGGCAGTTGCGCGTTGATCGCGGCCGCATCGGTGCCCGGCTTCAACTTCACATAGACATAGCCGCCCTGCGAATTCCACGAAGTCAGGAAATTGGGACTCTTTGCGAAATAGGTTTGCGGATTGAAGCGCGCGACTGCGTCGGGGCGCAAATGGCTGTTGAGCGGGAAATCCTTGAACACGCCGGTGACGCGATAATCCTCGCGGATTTCATCGGTCATGACCGTGATGGTTTTGCCCATCGGGTCTTCCTTGCCGAAGCGCGCCTTGGCTTCGGATTCGCTCAGCACCAGCGCCCGCGGATCGTCGAGCGCATGCGCGCGGTCACCCTTCACGAACGGCGCCTGGATGATGTCGAACAGATTGCCGTCGGCGAAATAGGCGTTGCGCGGGCGCACTGCCTCGCCGTTCAGCAGGAAGACGATCCCCTGCCCCGAAATATAGACCCGCTTCTCGATCTGCGGGAAATCCTTCTCGAGCATCGGGCCGGTGACGAAGCTCGTCACCTGGAGCTTCATCTCCTCCCCGCCCTGCTCGGTCGGCTTGTAGAAATCCTGCACCTGGTAGGCCTGGTCCGCCCCGGGCAGCCAGCTATCATAGCTGAACTCGTAGCGCACGAAGGTCAGGATCAGCAGGCACGCGGCGATGCCGAGCGAGAGGCCGAAGATGTTGATGAAGGCATAGACCTTGTTCTTGGCCAGTGCCCGGAGACCGACGGTCAGATAATTGCGCCACATGGGGTCTGCTCCTACTCGTAGCGGAGGGCGTGGATGGGATTGGTGCGCGCAACGCGCATCGATTGCCCGGCGACCGTCACGATCGCGATGCCGAGCGCTAGCAGGCCCGCGATCACGAAGGGCCCGGGCGTCAGCGGAACGCGGACGTCGAAGCCGTTGAGCCACTCGCGCATCGCCCACCAGGCGGCGGGCCAGGCGAGAAGATTGGCCAGCACCACCGGCTTGGAGAACTGCCACACCAGCAGTTGCACGATGTGCCGCACCTTGGCGCCAAGCACCTTGCGGATGCCAATCTCCTTGGTCCGCCGCTCGGTGGTGAACGACGCCAGGCTGTAGAGGCCCAGGCAGGCGATCAGCACCGCAAGCCCCGAAAACGCCGCGAACAAGGCGCCGCGTGCCCGCTCGGCGGCATAGACCTCGGCGATGATCGCTTCGGCGAAACGGCCCTGATAGGGGATTTCGGGCTCGAACTGGCGCCACACCTTGTTGATGCCCGCCATCACGTCGCCCGGTCTGGCGGCGGCATAGCGGACCACCACTTGGCTCGTCCGGCCCGGATCATAGGTGTAGATAATCGGCTCGACCGGATCGCGCGCGGTGCGAATGCGGGTATCCTCGACGACGCCGACGATGGTCGAGGGAACCAGATCGGCGCCGTCGAGACCGGCTTTAATCGTTTGACCGATCGCGGCCTGGGGGGACCCGTATCCGAGCAATCGCGCGGCATTGCGGTTGATCACGATATTGATTCCGCGCGCCACACGCTCTGCCGCGAGCACCGCATCGGCGGCGTCTTCGCCGGAACGCAGCACGCGGTCGTTGGCCTGGGCATCACCGAGCAGCCGGCCAGCGAGCAGCCGCATGTTCATCGTCGCGAAGAAGTCCGGATCGACTGCATACATGCCGATCGAAAGGTCTTCGGGACCGCCGGGCGCACGAACCGCCATGATGCTCTTGTTGGTCGCCGCGACGCCGAGATTGGTACGTCCCGCCGCGACTACGCCGGGCACCGCCAGCAATTCGCGGCGCGCGGCGTCGTAGCGCTCGCTGCCCGCGAACCGCCACGCAGCGTCGATCTGGACCAGCCCGTCGCGGCGATAGCCGGGGTCGACCGTCTCGACGTAGCGCGTCTGCGAATAGATCACCCAAGTAGAGGCGATCAGGCCGATCGCGATGGCGAACTGAACGAGCACCAGCCCGGTGCGCAGACGCCCGCTGCCCGGCGTTTCCGCGGAGGATTTGTTGGCGCGCAGCACCTGGGCGGGCTGGAAGCGGCTGAGATAGAGCGCAGGATAGATGCCGCCGAGCAGCCCGGTAACCGCGAACAGACCCAGCGCGGGCCACAGCATGCCCCCCTCGCCCAAATAGGTCAGCGCGATATCCGCATCGATCCAGCCGGCGATCCACGGCGTGGCAAGCTCGGCCATGGCAAGCGCCAGCACCATCGCCACGCCCGCCATTAGCACGGACTCGCCGAGCAATTGGACGATCAATTGCCCGCGGGTTGCGCCCAGCACCTTGCGCAACGCGACTTCGCGGGCGCGCTGGGTGGCGCGCGCGGTGGAGAGATTGACGAAGTTCATCATCGCCATGCCGAGAGTAAGCAACGCCACGATCGCGAAAGTGGCCAGCGCGCGGGCGTCGCCGCCAGGCGCCATCGAGCCCGCTTGCGCGTCGCCCAGATGCACTTCCGAGATCGGCACCAGCGTCAGATCCATGATGTCCGCCTGCGACGATGCCTTGCCGTCGATCACTTGCGGCACGATCGTGCGCTTCTCCCAAACCGGTAGCGCGGCATTGATCGCCGCCGCATCCGAGGGCGCGCGCAGCCGCACATAATGCTGCTGGTTCATATTGCCCCAGCCTTTGTAGGCCGCGGGCACCGCATCGTAATCGGCGGGATCGAAGCGAAAGAGCAGCGACAGCCTCAGGCTCGAATCGCGCGGCAAGTCCTTGAGCACGCCGCTGACCATATAGTCGCGCTTGCCCTCGCCCGCGCCCAAGCTCATCGTCTTGCCGACTGCCTTGGTGGTACCGAACTGCTTGATCGCCTCGGCTTCCGTGAGCACGATCGAATTGGTGTTGGGCAGCGCAGTCGCCTCCGATCCGTCCACGAACGGCAGCTTGAAGATATCGAAGAATGCGGGGTCCACAGTCTGCGCGTCGATGAAAAGCGGCTGATTGTCGCGCATCGTCACGGTGCGCCCGTCGCTCAGCACGGTCAGCGCCTCGATCTGCGGGAAACCGCCGCGCAGCGTGTCGCGCACCGCGAACGGGCTGGATTGCGAGCGGGTCACCGGCTGGCCCGGCTCATGCCAGGTCGCCTGCACCTGCATGATGCGCTCGCTATCCGGCAGCCACGCATCGTAGCGGCGCTCATATTGGATATAAGCGAGGATCAGCAGGCAACCCGCCAGCCCCAGCGCCAGCCCGCCCATATTGATCGCGGCATAAACGCGATTCCGCGCCAGCATCCGCAACGCGATCAGCAGATAGTTACGCCACATCTTGCGGTCCTCCCTGAACCCTGGCCTCGAATTCTTCCGAGTGCCTCAAGCGGCGCGGCGGCGTTCTTGCAGGATGCGGCCGTCGAGCATGTTGACGATGCGGCCGGCATAATCGGCATGCGCGGGCGAGTGCGTGACCATGACGATGGTCGAGCCTTCGCCGTTGAGCGTCTGGAGCATCCGCATCACTTCCTCGCCGTGGTGCGTGTCGAGATTGCCGGTCGGCTCGTCGGCTAGGATCAGCTTTGGCGATGCGACCAGCGCGCGCGCCACCGCGACGCGCTGCTGTTGGCCGCCCGAAAGCTGGCTCGGCCGATGCTTGGCGCGGTGGGCGATGCCGACCTTGTCCATCACTTCATCGACGCGGCGCTTGCGCTCCGAATTGGGCACATTGTGATAGAGCAATGCCAGCTCGACATTGTCGCGCACGCTCAGTTCGTCGACCAGATTGAAGCTCTGGAAGATGAAGCCGATATTCTCTTTGCGGACGTCGGCGAGCTTGCTCTCGCTCAGCCCGGCAACTTCCTTGCCGTTGAACACATACGAGCCGGAGGAAGGACTATCGAGCATCCCGATCATGTTGAGCAGTGTCGATTTGCCGCAGCCCGAAGGCCCCATGATCGCGACGAACTCGCCATCGGCGATGTCGAGGTCGATCGCGTCCAGCGCAGTCGTCTGCACGGTATCGGTGCGGTAGACCTTGGAAAGCTCGCGCATCGTCAGCATGGAATTCCCTTTCTCGCTCGTCATTTGGTGAGGTCCAGACGGTCCTTGTCGGTGAAGCCGGTGTACGGAGAGGTCAGCACTTTCTCGCCAGCCTCGAGGCCTTCGAGCACTTCGATGAACTCGGCATTGCGGCGGCCCAGGCGAACGGTGCGCTTGACTGCGCTGCGCCCGTCGGGGGTCACCACGAAGATCCAATTGCCGCCGGTCTCGTTATAGAAGGCGCCGTTGGGCACGAGCAGCGCCGGGGCCGGATCGCCCAGCGTCAGCCGCGCCTGCATCGTCTGGCCGCGCTGGATGTTGGCGGGCTCATCGCCGAGGAACTGCAGATCGACCTGGAACTGGCCGTTCTGCACCTGCGGATAGATTTTGGTAACGCGCGCCGCGAAGCGCTTGCCCCCGAAATCGAGCATCGCCTTTTGCTGGAGTTGGACGCGGCCGAGATAGAATTCGTCGACCCCGGCGATCAGCTTGTTGCGGCCGGGGCTGTCTATCTGTCCGACGCGCTCGCCGCGCTGGAGCGACTGGCCGACCTGCACCGAGAAGCCCGAAAGCTGCCCAGCGACGGGCGCGCGCAGCTGGAGCGCGTCGAGATTGGCGCGGGCGATCCCCAGCCCCGATTGCATCGATTTGGCCGCAGCCTGCTGCTGCGAGAGCTGACTGCCCTGGAGCCGCGCGTCGGTCGCCTGGGTGCGCTTGAGCACTTCGTAGCGGCGGCGCTCGTATTCGTACTGATCGCGCGTGTCGGCATATTGTTTGGCGGGCACGAAGCCCTTGTCGGCCAGCGGGCGCTCGCGCTCATATTGGCGGCGCGCCTTCTCCACCGCGAGCCCCGCTTCGAGCACCGAGCGCTCATTGGCGAGCCGCGTCTGTGCCAGCGCAAGCTCCTGGCTGCGCATATTGTTGATCTGCTGCTCGACTTCGGTCTGCCGCGCGAGCGTTGAAAGCTGGAGCTCGGCATTGGAAAGCAAGGCGATCGGCTGGCCCGCGGCGACATTGGCGCCGTCCTCGACCAGCATCTTCTCGACCCGTCCGCCCTCGACCGCGTCGATATAGACCGTCAGCAGCGGCGTGACCCGCGCGCGCAGCGGAATGAAATCGTCGAACGTGCCCTTGGTGACGCTCGATACCGTGACATGATCCGCGCCCACCGTCTGGCTCGATCCGGATGGCGCAAACCACCAGAAGGCGAGCGCCGCGATCAGCACCGCCACTCCGCCGAGGATCGCCTTGGTCCGCATCGACAGCTTCCGCGTCTCGACGACTTCGTCCATCCCGCTCCCGGTGATCGGGCGGTCGCCCATATTCTTCTGCATCCGAACAACACCCATGTTCATTGATCTAGCAACCGCCGTGCCAAGCGCGCTGC
Source organism: Sphingomonas sp. AC522 (assembly GCF_979258125.1). Classification (NCBI taxonomy): domain Bacteria; kingdom Pseudomonadati; phylum Pseudomonadota; class Alphaproteobacteria; order Sphingomonadales; family Sphingomonadaceae; genus Sphingomonas; species Sphingomonas sp. AC522. The sequence continues at coordinate 1,915,479 of NZ_OZ409836.1, read as the reverse complement.
GGCAGCGCGCGCCAGCGTGATCACAGCATCGCACCTTCGCAACCGTTCGAATTCGAACACTTGTGTCCGGAATCGAACGCTATCTTCACCGATGCGAAGCCGAGACCGAGCTCGGCATGCCCGCTTTGCCCCTTCTGATATCCCAGATCGAGACGCGGTCGCGGCGTGGCGACGGCTCCGGCAAGCGCCAGGGCGAGCAGCATATAAACAGGCGTTTTCTTGTTTGGCGTAGGCACCATCAGTCTCCCTGCCGAAACAAAAGCAGGAGCCGTGCCAACCGGCATTTTTACCTCTGCCACCGGTGAAAGGCCGTGATGATGGGCGATTTTAAGCAAGCCCGAACATTGGCACGCAAATTGATATGTCCGATTTCGCACAGTGGCTGTACGGGAGTGGCGGGATGGGGAGCGGGCCGGAATTCGATTTTTGCGTCATCATCGATGACGACGACGACATCCTGATGGCGTCGCGGCTATTGCTGCGCCGGCTGTTCAAGGATGTGGCGATCGCCAATTCACCCGAGGAGGCGCTTCCCGCAATCTCGGCGCGCCCGCCCGATGTCGTGTTGCTCGACGCCAATTTCGCCCGCGGTGCTACCGACGCCGCCGAGGGCCTGGCCTGGCTCGACAAATTGCTCGCAATCGATCCCGAACTGGTGGTGGTGATGATCACCGCGCATGCCGGCGTCCAGGTCGCAGTCGCGGCGATGAAGCGCGGCGCGACCGATTTCGTCTCGAAGCCCTGGTCGAACGATCGCCTGCTCGCCACGGTCCGCACTGCCGCAGCCTTGCGCCGCTCGCGCCGGACGATGGTCGCGGCCCCCGCCCCGGCCCCGGCGGCTGCCGGTGGCTCGCTTTTGCTCGGCCAGTCGCCATCGATGGCGCGCGTCCATTCGCTGATCTCGCGCGCGGCCCCGACCGAGGCCAATGTGCTGGTCCTCGGCGAGAACGGCACCGGCAAGGAGCTGGCCGCGCGCGAGTTGCACCGCCAGTCGCTCCGCGCGGACAAGGTGATGCTCACCGTCGATCTTGGCGCGGTCTCCGAAGACCTGATCGACAGCGAATTGTTCGGCCATGTGAAGGGCGCCTTCACTGACGCCCGCTCGGATCGGGTCGGACGGCTTCAGGCCGCCGATGGCGGCACGCTATTCCTCGACGAAATCGGCAATCTTCCCTTGCGCTTGCAGCCCAAATTGCTGACGGCATTGGAACAGCGAAAAGTTACCCCCGTGGGCGCGAACAAGCCTGTGCCGATCGATATCCGGGTGATCGCCGCCACCAACATGACGCCCGAAAAGCTGCGCGACGAAAGCCATTTTCGTCAGGATCTTCTCTTTCGCCTCAACACCGTCGAGATCGATCTGCCGCCGCTGCGCGAGCGTCCGGAGGACTTGCCCGAGCTGATCGACCATTATCTCGGTCATTATGCCCGCCGCTATGGCCGCGAAATTCCCAAGCTAAGCGCCGCCGCGCACACTGCATTGCTGCGCCACGATTGGCCGGGCAATGTCCGCGCGCTGCGCCACGCGCTCGAACGCGCCGTTATCCTGGCGCGCGATGCTGCGCTCGAGCCTAGCGACTTCGCATTGGTCTCCAGTGCGCCGCGGATCGCGCCCGGCGCCGTGATCGCGCCGCGCGCCGACGACGATCTCAACCTCGAGCGGGTCGAGCGCAGGCTGGTCGAGGAAGCGCTCAAGAAGCACGGCTACAATATCTCGCTCGCCGCCGCCGAACTCGGCCTGTCGCGCGCGGCTCTTTATCGCCGGATGGAGAAGCATGGGCTTTGACCAGCGCTTCACGATCGGGCTGCTCGCCTGGATCGCATTGCTGGGCGTTGCGCTGCTGGCCTGTTTCGCCGCCTTCGCCAATCCGGGGCTCGGCGCGGCGCGATTGGTGGCGCTCGCGCTGACGGCGGCGATGTTCGCAGGCCTCTGGCGCCATGTCACCCGCACCAACCGCACGCTGGCGCGCTTCCTCGAGGCCGTGAAGTTCGGCGACACCGCAATCCGCTTCGACGGGCACGGCGGCGCCGGGTTCGGTGAACTCGCGGAGTCGCTCAACGAAATTCTAGGCCGTTTCCGTACAGAACAGGACCGCGCCGCAGGCGAACTGCGCTATCTCGACGCACTGGTGGATGACATTCCCGTAGCGGTGCTGACCGTCAGCGCCGAAGACCAGATCACCCTCGCCAACAAGGCTGCGCGCCGCTTGTTCAAGGGCGAAAATGGCACCCGGCCTGAGGATTTCGCGCAATATGGCGCGACCTTCGCGCGACGGCTGGCGGACAGTGCGCCGGGCGAGGAACTGCTGATCCTCAATCTCGGCGGCCGCCCGCAGCGCGTGCTGGTCAGCACCGCCACGCTTGACCGGCTCGGCCAGCGTACCCGCGCGCTCGGCGTCCAGCCGATCCAGGGCACGCTCGACGCCGTCGAGATGGCCGCGCAGACCGATCTCGTCCGCGTACTGACGCACGAAATCCTCAACTCGCTTACTCCCGTCACGTCGCTCGCCGCGACCGCCGCCGATCTGCTCGCTGATCCCGATCTCGCCGCCGATCCGCGCATCGGCGATGCCCGCTCGGCAGTCACCACCCTCGCCCGCCGCGCGCAGGGCCTCGGCAATTTCATCGAGGCTTATCGCGAAGTCGCGCGTACGCCCGAGATCAAGCGCCAGCGTTTTGCAGCAGAGCCATGGGCGGGCGAGCTGGCGCGCATATTCGCGGCCAAGGCCCCGGCGGTCCCCCTCGCCCTCGAAATCGTGCCAGCGGGCCTCGCGCTCGATGCCGATCCCGATCTGCTCGCGCAGGTGCTGATCAATCTGATGCACAATGCCGCGCAGGCGATGGCGAAAGTAGAATCCCCGCGCCTGGCACTCCGCCTGCTGACTACCACTGAGGGCGTCGCGATCGAAGTCGAGGACAACGGCCCCGGCGTCCCTGCCCAGCTCCGCCAGGACGTCTTCCTCCCTTTCTTCACCACCCGCGCGACCGGCACCGGCGTCGGCCTCAACCTCGCCCGCCAGATCGTCGTCGCCCATGGCGGCGCAATCGACGTTACCGACGCCCCGGGTGGCGGCGCGCTATTCCGGATCTTGCTCTAGCCTCTTTCACTCCCTCTCGGACGGGGCTGGGAGAAGCTTTGATAGAAGTCTTGCAATGTAGGATTTCGTTTGCTTCAGCAGGCCTGCCGCTACAGCCGCGGCTCTTTGAACCGTTGGAATTGGAACGCGCCTGTCCTGCCCGCCATCGCGTGTCGTGGAGCCCCATGGTCACTGCGAAGATTGGGAACATTCGCGCCCAGACCCGTTGCAATTAGCCTGTCACGGCAATGGCGGTGCACCCGGTGGGACTGCCGCGCCGCGCCAGCGCTCGACGGGCACCACTTCCATCTTGCCCTCTGCATCGAGCCGCCGCTGGATCAATGTCGCGCCTTGCTGGCTGGTGCCGCCGATCGTCGCGCGGATACGCACCCAGAAGGTGTTGGAGCGGAACGACGCGCCCCAGGGCAGTGCCACGCGCTGGTCGGACAGGTCCTTGAGGGTTAGGAACCCCTGCCGCGCCCGCACTTCCGCCAGCCGCGCGGCGACCAGTGGATCGCGGAACAGGATCTGGAGCATTTCGGGGTCGGCGGCATTGAGATTGAGCGCGGTCTTGCCCGGCAGCGCGGTCACCAGCCGTTCGAGCCGGTCGGCGACATTGGGATCTACGCCGGCGAGGCGGAGGGGGCGGAGATCGGCGAGCGGGCCTTCGCGGCGGACATATTCGGCAGCGGCAAGCGCCTGCTCGGGCGGCAAGCCAACCTGGCTGGCGATGGTCTGGAACAGCACCACCGAGGCAGCCTCGCCCGCGCGCAGCGAGTTGACGTTGAACCGTCCCTCGGCGTCCGAAATCGCGAGCGAAAAGCTGCCGCCCTCGATCGGCGCGGCGCGCTCGGACAGCTTGGCCCAAGGTTCGCCGACATGATCTTCACCAGGCGCATTTTCGGCATCGCGCCGCAGCGCCGCTAGCGCCGAGAGCTCGCCGCCGCGCACCACTGCCAGTGCCCGCGCAGCTTCGCGGGTGCGAAGGCCGCGGTCGAGCGCCAGCTCTTCGCGGTTGATCATCAGTAACACCAGCCCGCTGGCGATGGCGACGAACATCAGCACGTTGACGAGGATCATGCCCTCCTCATCGCGCCGGCTCACTTGGCTTCCTCGGCGCGGATCGGCAGGGTCACGACGCGGCGCAGCGTGGCCGGCGTCCCGCCGGGCCCCGCGACCTGCATCTCGATCTCGATCGCGCGCGGCCAGCGTTCGCGGCTTTCATCATCGATCGGCCACCGATCGGACCATCCGCCGTCCCAGAACCGCCAGCGCGCCGTCGCCACGCCGCCGAGCAGGGGCTGCAGCGCCGGGCCGATCTGGCGAACCAGATTGCCGTTGGCGATCGAGTAGCGGACCGGAACTGCCGACCCGCCCACCGCCGGCGCCGCGCGGCTGAACGAGAGATTGGCTGCCCCGCCCGAAACCGTCCCGCGCGCGATCTGCTCGAGATCGCCCGACACCACGAACATCGCGCGCTGCAGGTCGGCAAGCCGATCGAAACGGCCTTCGGTGCGGTCCTGCACCTTGATGATCCCGTCGACCAGAGCGAGCCCGGCCACGGCGATCAGTGCGAACAGCCCTAGTGAGATCATCAGTTCGAGAAGCGTGAACCCCGCCTCCCCGCGGCGCGCGTTCATGAACCGGAGCTCACCGCCACCGGCTCATATCCATCGGCCCGCGCCACCAGGATCGCAAAGTCCCGCGCCACGGAGCCATCGGTGCGGAAACGGACCGGCCCGGTCACGCAATTGAAGCCCTTGCTGTCGAGCAGGCCCGGGGCACCCAGCTTCCCAGCCTTGCGCAGCGCATTGGCGATCCCCGCCGCATCATAAGCCAGCGCCGTGATCGTCCCCGCACCGCCGCCGTTGCGCGCTTCGAACTCGGCGGCGAACGTGCCGAACGCTGCCGGATCGGGGCTGGCGATCCAGGCACCGGTCAATGCTTCCAGCGCCTGCGGGCGGTGATCCAGCCCTTGCAGCGTGCCGAGCAACTGGATGCCGCTGTCCTTGAGATTGCGCGCCGCCGCGAGCACAGCCTCGCCGCTTCCGGGCAACAGCACGGCATCGGGCGCCTCGCCGGCATCGGGCAGCGCCTGCCCCGCCTTCACCTGCAGCACGCGCACGGCGATGCCCAATTCGCTCTCCATCCGCCCCGCGGCAAGCGTCGCCGCAGCGCTCCACGGCGTGCCGTCGTCGATCACCGCGACCGACCTGACGCCGCGGGTGCGGGCATAGCGCAGGATCGCTGATGTTACTTGCCCCGCGGTAATCCCGAAGATCCACGTATTCGGCGCGCGGAGCACCGAATCGTTGCTGAACGCGATGATCGGCACCCGGCCGGCGATGGTCGAGGAGACCGCAGGCACTTCCTCGGCGGACAGCGGCCCGAGGATTAAGCCAGGCTTGGCCTTGAGCGCCTTGGCGGCCGCGGCGGCGGCGCCTGCGGCCGTGCCCAGCGTGTCGAAACTCTGCACGAATTGCCCGTTTTCCGCGAGCAAGGCCGCTTGGCGCATGCTAGACCCCAACCGCGCTCGCGGCCCCGTGAGCGGCACCAGCAGGGCGATCGGGCGCTTGTCCTTCTTCTCTGCGGCAATGGCGAGAGAAGGAAGCGCAACTGATGCGGCCAGCCCCGATTGCAGCAAGCGCAGCAGCTCTCGGCGATCCAGCGCCGATTCGAGATGTGGAAGCTCTGGCACGGCGCCGTATTATCGTCTTCGTCGTGCCCGGCATAGCGGCTTACGTGCTGGCGATGCTCGCGACGATCCCAGCAAGCGTCATCGTCAAGAACCAGCCCTGGCGCACCGGCGTGGCGGGCACGGTGTGGAACGGCGAAGTCGGCGTAGCCGGCGGCACCAAGCTCGAATGGCAGATGGCGCCGCTGCGCTCGCTGACCAGCCTGGCCTTCGCAGCCGATTTCAAGGGCAGCGGGCCAGACACCGATCTCGGCGGCCGGATGCTGATGCATGCGGGCGGCCGCGTCGTGCTCGACAATGTCAGCGGCTCGGCCAATGCGAGCCTGCTCCAGGCGCTCCAGCCCAATTTGCCCTTCACGTGCGACATGGTGATGCAGGTCGAGATGAAGCAGATCGCGATCGGCGGCGGCAGCCAGATGATGGATGGGACGATGACGACCGATCCGGGCACTTGCCACGCCAAAAGTGGCGGGGCAGCCTCGTCGGTCCCGGCGCTGATCCTCACCGCCGAGCATATCGGCAACACCACTCGCATCCGCCTCGCACCGATGACTCAGCGCCGCAAGGTTCTGGTCGAAGCCACCCTGGCTGAAAGCGGACTTGTCGATGTCAGCGTCACGCCCGACGGCTCCGCGATGCTGCCCTTCCTCGGTGTCCCTGCGGGCATCAAGGTCCAGGGGCAGATGTAGCTAGAGGGTCACAAGATTGTTCAGGTTGATGATTGGCAGCAGGATCGCCAGCACCATCATCAGCACCAACCCGCCCATCACCAGCAGCACCAAGGGCTCGGCGAGCGCGACCAGCGCGGAGACCAAGGCGTCGAGTTCGCGCTCAAGCTCGGTGGAGGCGCGGTCGAGCGCGGGGGCCAGCTTGCCCGAGGATTCGCCCGAGGCGACGATCGCGACCAGCATCGTCGGGAACACGCCCGCCTCCTGCATTGCCGCGCGGAGGCTGCTGCCCTCGCGGACGCGGGCAGCGACGCCGAGTGCCTTCTCGCGCACCCAACGATTGGGCGTAACCGCAGCCGCCGCGTGCAGCGCCTCGACCAGGGGCACCGCGCTGCCGACCAAGGTCGCAAGACTTCCGGCGAAGCGCGCGGCGCTCAGCTGGCGGCTGAAGCGGCGGAACGGGCGACGCTCGGAGAAGAAGCGGTCCATCCTTAGCCGATTGGCAGACACCCTCGCCCACCGCGCGAACAGCAAGCCGAACACGGCGAGTGCGAGCAGCAGATAGAGCCCGAACTTCTGGACGAACCAGCTGATCGCAATCAGCATCCGGGTAAGCAGCGGCAGATCGGCACCACGCGAAATGAAGACGCGGACGATGTCGGGCACGACATAGACCATCAACAGCGCCATCATCCCGATCGAGACGATTGCCAGCAGCGCCGGATAGAGGAGGGCGAGCTGGAGCTTCTGGCCATTGGTCTGACGGTTCTCGACGAACTCGGCGAGGTGGTTGAGCACATCGGGCAACCTACCCGAAGCCTCCCCCGCTGCCACCGATGCCCGGTAGAATTCGGGAAATGCCTTGGGATGCGCGGCGAGCGCGGCGGCGAAGCTGCGGCCGTCGAGGATGCTGCCGCGCACTTCGACCAGCAACGCGCTGACCGCCGCATTCTCCGACTGAGTAGCGACGAGGCGAAGCGACTCCTCGATGGAAATGTCCGAGCCGACCAGCGTGGCGATCTGGCGCGTGACCGTCGCCAGTGCCTTTGACGAGACCCCGCGGCGGAAGCCCGGCAGCGAGATGCCCTTGCGCTCGCCCGCCGCCTCGACGGACAGCGGCAGCAGGGCCTGCTCGCGAAGGAGCGCCCGTGCGGCGGCAGGCGAGGACGCCTCTACCACGCCCTTTCTGGCCACTCCGGCACGATCTGCAGCGCGGTAGGAATAGGCAGGCATCAGCGGCGCTCAGCCATTTGATTCGGAAATATCTTGATGAAGTTTATAAACTTCGGGGGTCCTCCCGGCGCCCCAAACAGGAGGCGCCTTTCGAATTCCAGACAGGAGAAGGCGATCGACACGGGCTGACCCAATCACATTTCAGGCAGTGTAGGACAGCATTTTCTCAAATCTCGTCGCGGACGACGCGGGCGACTTCTTCGACTGTCGTCAGGCCTGCGCGGATCTTCGCAACGCCGTCATCGAAGAGGCTCGGATTGTCGCGCCGCGCAGCCGCTTCGAGTTCGGCTTCCGAAGCGCCGTCATGGATGAGCTTTTGAAACGAATCGTCCACGGCGACGACTTCGTAGAGCCCGGCGCGGCCGCGATAACCCTCCTGATGGCATTCGGCGCAGCCCTGCGCGCGCCATACCGTCTCGCCCGCTGCAAGCCCGCCGGCAAGCAGCAGCGCATCGGCGTCGCTTGCCACATCCTCGCGCCGGCATGCGGGGCAGAGCTTGCGCACCAGTCGCTGCGCCGCGAGGCCAACGACCATCGGCGCGAGCAGATAGCGCTCCACCCCCATGTCGATCAACCGCGTCACCGATCCCACGGCGCTGTTTGTGTGCAGCGTCGACAGCACGAAATGGCCGGTCATCGACGAGCGCACCGCCACCTGGGCGGTCTCCTGGTCACGGATTTCGCCGACCATGATCACGTCCGGATCCTGGCGCAGGATCGCGCGCAGCCCACGCGCAAAGGTCAGGTCGGTGCGCGGATTGACCTGGGTCTGGCCGATCCCGGCAAGTTCATATTCGATAGGATCTTCGACCGTCATGATATTGCGCTTGCGGTCGTTCAGCGTGTTGAGGCCGGCATAGAGCGTGGTCGTCTTGCCCGATCCCGTAGGCCCGGTGACGAGTAGCATGCCATGGGGCCGTTCGAGCAGCCGGTTAAAGACTTCGCGGTCGCGAGCGCTCATGCCCAGCGCTTCGAGATCGAGGCGAAGCGAGCCCTTTTCGAGCAGGCGCATCACCACGCGCTCGCCATGCTGGGTCGGGATCGTCGAGACGCGCGCGTCGACATCGTGGCCGCCGATGCGCAGCGTGACGCGGCCATCCTGCGGCACGCGACGCTCGGCAATGTCGAGCTTGGCCATCACCTTGATGCGGCTGACCAGCAGCGGCGCCAAGGCGCGCGGCGGCTCGATCCGGTCGCGCAGCACGCCATCGATGCGGAAGCGCACGACGAGGCGCTTTTCCTGCGTCTCGACATGGACGTCCGACGCGCCTTCCTTGACCGCTTCGAGCAGCAGGGCATTGATCAGGCGGATCACCGGCGCATCGTCGCGCGTGTCGAGCAAATCGTCGATCGAAGCGGCGCTGTCGGCGAGCGCCGCCAAGTCGATGTCGCCGATATCGATATCGGCAGCAGCGCCGGACCCGCCATAGGCGGCACCCAACGCCGCATCGAACAGTTCGTCCGCCACGGCGACGAACGCCGAATCGGGCGCGATCCGCTGGACTTCGAGCAGAGCGTCGAGCGCGGCGCCGGGGCGGTGGACGCATTCGAGGCCATCGGCGCCGAGGCGCAGGAGCACGCCGTGCTTGCGCGCAAAGCTGTAGGGCAAGGTCGGCGGCGCATCGGGCACCAGGATCAGCGTTTCGTTCATGCGCCTAGATCCACCACTGCCGAGACATGGCCGGGCGCCCCGCGGCGCTGGATCGCAACGCGCGTGGCGCGCAGATCGCTCGTCGCGGCGAGATCGGCGAGCCAGGCCATCAGGCTATCGTAACTTGCATCGGCGATAGTGACTCGCACGCCTCCGGGAATCGCCTCGGGCGCAACGGCCAGGCCGATGGCGGCAGCGGAGGCGCTCGCCACCTGAAGCGGTGCGCCCTGCCGGCGCGGCGCCGGTGCGCGGCTCAGCGTGCCCGCGGCGAGGATGCGCGCGTTGAGCGTCTCATGGGTTCGGATATCGGCGATGGCATCGGCGCGGGCGGCCTGGAGCGGCTTGACGATGCCGTAGATCAACACAAGCGCTCCAAGCAACGTGCTCATCGTCGCGACCAGGATGCGCTCGCGGCGCGAAAGCCCGCCCCACCACGCATCGAAGCGAATCAGGGCGGCGTCGAGCGCCGGAAGCCGGGCGAGGATCACTCTCATGCGCCGCTCGCCGTGATGCGGACGCTGCCGTCGGGCGCGGCAGTGACGGTTCCGGTCACTCGGGAAGCCTTAAGCGCGGCATCCACGCGCGCAGCCAAACCGGGATCGCTGCCATCCATATCCATCGTCAGCGTGTTCGCCTGGAAATTCATCGCGCGTACGCTGAGCGAGCCCGCCACCGGGGCGAGGGCGCCCGAGACCCGCGTCACCAGCGGGACGAACGCATCGGGCCGCGCGCTGCTCGGCGCGGGAAGCATATCGGTCACTTCGCCGACCAGATCGGTCCCGACCGTAACCCCCGGCGCCGCGGTGGCAACCAGCGCGCGGGTCTCGGCGGCGCGGCGGTCTGCAATCGCGCGCAGCATCAGCGTGTCGGCCGTGGCGATCACAATTTGCGCCGCGGCCCCCAGCGCGACGATCCAGCCGAGGCGGCGCCACAGATTCGAGCCTGTCGCTCGCCGCGCATAGGGGCCTTGGCGCAGATCGAGCGCCGGGACGGCGAACACGGCAGGATCGATCAGGCCCTGCCCCGCCATCATCTCGTCCGGCAGCGGCGCGCCATATGCAGTGGCGGGTGGATTGCCCGCCGAGGCCCAGGCAGTGCGCAGCATCGCGGCGGGCAGCGCAAAGCCGGTGCCGTCGCCGGTGCGTGTGACGACACGATCGCCCGCTAATTCGACTGCCCAGCTGCCTTCACCCGGTCGCGGCAGCGCGAGCGCATCGGGAACGATCGCGGCATGGCCGAGACCGGCCTCCGCCGCGACCTCGACCCAGCGTGCCATCACCTCGTGCGAAACTACGCCGACCAGATAGCGTTTCGGCGCAATCTCCTCGCCCAGTGCGATATGGACGCTCTCGACCGGCTCGGCGACCTGGTCCTCGATCGCGAAGGGCAAGGCGGCGAGCCGCTTGGCCCGGCTCGGAAGCGGCAGATCCACTGCCAACAGCCGCACCTGCTCCGTGGGGACGAGAATGGTTGCGGGTCCGCCGGGCTCGTTTATGATCAGGCGGTCGCCCGCCAGCGTCCAGACCCCTCCGGCGCGCGGCGCTTCGAGGTCCGGCGCACCCATCGCGCTCGATCCGGCTGTCACATTTGCTTCATGGGCAGGACGCATGAGGCGGGGATGCGCATGATTTCGAGACAAATCAATGACGGCTTTGGCGCTTCGCGGCGCCCGGTGCCAGGTAATGAAGGCGGCTTCACGCTGCTTGAAGTGATGATCGTGCTGATCATCGTCGCGATTCTGGCGGGACTGGTGGCGGTCAACGTCATGGGCCGGCCCGACGAGGCCAAGGCGACCGCGACCAAGACCAACATCTCGACGATCCAGGGCGCGCTCAAGATGTACCGGCTGGACAATGGCGCCTATCCGACCAGCGAGCAGGGTCTGAAGGCCCTGGTCGAGCGCCCGACCTCGCCCCCCGTGCCCGCAAGCTGGGCGCAGGGCGGATATCTCTCCGCGCCCGCCGCGGACGGCTGGGGCAAGCCGTACGAATACGCATCCGACGGCAATGCCTTCACGATTCGGTCGCTCGGCAAGGACGCCAAGCTTGGCGGCGAAGGGATCGATGCCGATCTAGAGGGCAAGGGCTGAGGCGATGCAGCGGGGGCGCGGCGAGGACGGATTCACGCTGATCGAGATCCTCATCGTGCTCGTGATCATCGGAGTCGCGGCAGGCGCAGTCACACTCGGCATGGGCAGCGTCACTCGCGCGCCTTCGGTCGAGACCGAGGCGCGGCGGCTCGCCACGCGGCTCCAGGTGGCGGCCGACGATGCCATGCTCGGCGATCGCCTGATCGCTTTCACGGCCGAGAAGCACGGCTATGGCTTCGCGACCTTCGCCGCCGACGGAAAGCTAACGCCGCGTACCGACGACGCGCTCGGCTTTCACCAATTGCCATCCGGCATGGTGGTGACGCTGAGCGTGCGGCCGCCGGTGGTGCTGGGCGCCGACGGCGCCGGGCAGCCGATGTCGGCCATCGTCGAGAGCCAAGGGCAGCGCTGGCTGGTGACCTTCGACGGGCTGACGGCGCGCGCAATCCCGGCGCCGGCCGCGTGAATGACGAGGGCTTCTCGCTGATCGAGGCGCTGGTTGCGCTCGCGGTGCTGGCAATCGCCAGCGTAGGCCTGATGCGCGCAGTCGAATCGCATATCGACTCCGCGCGCGGGCTGGAGAGAAGGACCGCCGCAATGTGGGTGGCCGAAAACCGGCTGGCCGAACTGGAGGCGGGAATCCCCGGGCAAGAGCGCGTCGAGATGATGGGCGAGCAATGGCGCATCGCGGTGGCGCGGCAGGGCACCGCCGATCCCGACATATCGCGCGTGCGGATCGCTGTGACCTCCATGCGCGACAACGCGGCCCTTGCATCGCTCGACGGCTTCGTGGACGGACGGACGCGATGATTGCCGGCCTCATTCTCACGCCGCGCCAGGCGCGCACCGGGCTCGACCTGGCGACGGGGCTGGTCGTGATCTCCGTGGCGGTTGCGCTCGCCGGGCTGACCTGGCGGATCGCCGGGCATGCCGGAACCGGCGCAGTGACCGTGCCATCGGGGCGGAGCGGCCCGGCAGTGGCGCCCGATATTGCCCCTGCCCTCGCACTGGCCCCGTTCGGCAAGCCTGCGGTGAGCGATGCGGGCCTGGCGACGACGCTTCCGCTCGAACTGCGCGGCGTCTTCGCGGCGCGGCCGGCGGAATTGTCAGTCGCCTATATCTCGGTGGGCGGGGCGGCGGCGACGCCCTTCCGCGTCGGCGAAATGGTGAGCGGCGGCACGATCACGGCGATCCTGCGCGACCGCGTGATCCTTTCCAATGCGGGCCGCAGCGAATTCCTGCCCTTCCCTGATCCGACGCTTTCGCCCGAAGAGCGCGCAGCGGCGGCGGCCAAGGGCGCGCCCGCGGCTCCGTCGGCGCTGGTCCCCGGAGTCGCGCCTGCCCCCGGCAATGCGCCCACCATCGCCCCGACCGTGGCACCCGCCGACGCGCTCCAGCGGCTCGATGCGTCCCCCGTCTCGGGCGGTTATCGGATTGGCACCAATGGTCCGCCGGGCATGCAGCCAGGCGACGTCATCCAGTCGGTCAACGGTACGCAGCTCAGCGACCCCGCGACCGCCCAGGACGCCTTTGCCGCGGCGCAGGCGAGCGGCTCCGCCCAAGTCCAGATTCTCCGCGACGGGAAGCGTATCACGCTCACCGTCCCGTTGCGCTAGAAGGTTCGCCGTGAAGATTCGCTCCGCCCTCGCCGCCATCGCGCTCGCCGCAACTATGCTCGATGGAGTGGCGATGGCACAGGACGCCGCGCCTGCCGATGTCGTGGTCAATATGCGCGGGGTGGAGATTGCCGATGTCGCCGACCAGATTTCGCGGATCACCGGGCGCACACTGATCCTCGATCCTGCGGTGAAGGGCGTGGTGACGGTCACGTCCGCGACGCCGCTGTCACCTGCCGGCGTGTGGGAATTGTTCCAGTCGGTGCTGCGCGCGAATGGCTTCGCAGCGGTGCGATCGGGCCGGGCATGGCGAGTCGTGCCGGCCGCCAACGCAGTGCGCGATGGCGGCGCTGTCGGGCGCAGCGTTGCCGGCCAGGCGCTGGTGACGCGGATGGTGCGGCTTCAGAACGTGCCCGCGGCCGATGTCGCCCGCGTCGTGCGCCCGCTGGTCGCGACCTTTGGCAGCGTTGAGCCGCTGACCAGTCCGAACGCCGTTGTGATCACCGATTATGCCGACAATGTCAGCCGCGTCGAAGGCATTGCCCGGCAGCTCGACGGCGGCAGCGGCGCAACCTTCGCGACGGTCGCGCTGCGCAATGGCAACGCGCCCGATGTCGCGCAATCGATGACGCAGGTGCTGGGCGAAGGCGGGGCGCGGGTAGCCTCGGACGCGCGCAGCAACACCGTGATCGTGCGCGGCACGCCCTCGGCGGTGGCGGAGGCGCGCAAGATGGCGCTCGCGCTCGACACGCCGGGCGGCGCAACGCCGATCACGCGAATGTTCCGTCTCAACTACGCAGATGCCGAGTCGGTCACCGAGGTGCTGCGCGGCATTTTGGGCCAGGGCGATTCCGCGGACAATCCAATCGCCCGCAGCCTCGCTTCCCCCAATTCGGTCGGCTCGCTATCGCGGACCAACGCTTCGGAAGCGCTGGCCGGGCTGACTTCGGGGCAGAACGCCAACAATATGGGCGGCGGCCCGGTAACGGGGACCGTGGGTCAACCGGCATCGCAAACGGGTGCGGCGGGCTTCGCGACGCCCGATCTCGTCGTGCAGGCAGCGCCCGAGCTAAACGCCGTCGTGGTGCGCGGCAAGCCCCAGGCGATCGCCTCGATCGAACCACTGATCACCGATCTCGACGTGCGCCGCCCGCAGGTGCTGATCGAAGCCGCGATCGCCGAGATCACCGGCGACGATGCCGAAGCGCTGGCGATCCAGCTCGGCACCAGTGGGCTCGCACTCAACCAGGTCGAAGGTGCCGCGACGTCGTTCGGCCAGGTCGGGCCGTCGCTTGGCGGGGCCAATGGCATCCTCGCCTTGCTCGGCGTGCCCGCAGGCGCATTGCTCGGCGACGGGCTGAGCGCAAACTTCTCGATCGGCAATGATTTCTCGCTGCTCGTCCAGGCGCTCGGCGTCTCCAGCAAGGCGAATTTGCTTTCGACTCCGCAGATCACCACGCTCGACAATGTCGTCGGTGAGATCGTCGTTGGCCAGAACGTACCGTTCGTCACCGGATCGATCCTGACCGGCAACGGCACTGCCAATCCCTATACCACTATCGAGCGCAAGGATGTCGGCATCACGCTGCGCATCCTGCCACGGGTCAATGCCGGCGACACCATCCGGCTTCAGGTCAATCAGGAAGCCTCGTCGATCGCCACCGCGAACGTGACCGGTGCATCCGACCTCATCACCAATCGCCGCGCGATCAACACCACGGTGCTGGCCGATAATGGCGAGACCATCGTCCTAGGCGGGCTGATTAGCGACGATTATATGGATGTGCGCCGCCAGGTGCCGATCCTCGGCGACCTCCCGATCGTCGGTGAGCTGTTCAAGAGCCGCCGCGAGAGCCGTCAGAAGCGGACGCTATTCATCTTCCTCAAGCCCACGATCCTGCGCGACGGCAAGGATGCCAGCGCGGCGGCGAAGGACAAATATGCCCGGCTGCGCGCCGAGGAGATCGCCAATGCCAAGCGCGGCAGCCTGCTGCTCGCTCCGCCGACGCCGCGGCTGACGGTCGAAATCGACGGGATCTACTAGCCTGCAGGCAGCGGCACTCGCACTCGCTCAGTCCCACGCGTGAAAAACGCCGCGTCGATCGCGAGGCTGGCGAGGTTCCAGCCATCGACGCTTTCGCCGATCCGCAGCGTGCGGGTGGAGCCCTCCGCCGTCCTGACCAGCGCGACGGCGTCCTCGCCCAGGCGGCCGACGATGCCGATCAATGCGGGGGCATCGGCAGGAGCGCTCTCCCCGGCTGCGGGTGGGCCGAATAAAGGGCGTTCGTAGATTGCGGCGAGTGGCGCCGCCACCGGAGCCGAAAGCGGGACCGACACGGGCTCGCGCGCGGACTTTGGTTCGGGCTTTCCCGGCATCAGCAGCACTAGCGGCACGGCAATCGCCGCAGCACCGGCCAACGCGCATGCGATCAACGGCGCGCGCTCGGTCATTGCCATGCCGCCACTATATCGCCGCTCAGCCGGACCCCGCCGCCCTGCACCGGCTCGATCCGCCACTTGCGCAGCCGCATCAAAGGTTGCGCGCGTTCCAGCGCATCGGCAAGCGCAAACACCGCTTTCTCGGCACCCGAAACGCGGATGCGAAGCGCCGCCAGACCCTCGGCAGCTGGCGCCGCATTGGTTTCCTCGACGAGCACGCCGCCCGATTTGGCGAGTGCCTGAAGCCGCGTCATCATTGCTGCCCGAGCGGCAGCGATATTGGCGGCGGGAATCGCCAGACCGGGGGCAAGAAGCGGAGCGGCGGACTGCGGCTCGGCAGCTATCGCGGCCAGTCGCGCATGCTCGGTGCGGGTCGCCGACAGCTTGCCCAGCGCGGCCCCCGTGGCCGGCGCAAGCACCAGTGCAGCGAGCAAGCCAAGGCCTGCACCGATCGCCATAGGCGAGAGCCTCATTGCGTGTCCTGCCGCAGCGAAACGAGCATCGCGCCATCGCCCTGCCGCTGACCACTATCGCGCAGCCCGGCGAGTTCAGGCGCACGGCGGATCGCGGCGCGGAGACGGTCCGGATCGCTGGTCGTCACATCCACTTCGAGCGCGCCCTGCGCAGTGCGCTCGGCCCGCGACAGGGTGTCGTCAGTAGGCAGTGCGCGTGCCAGCGCCTCCAGCGAGGTCCCCAACGCAGGCCGGGTCACCGCCGCAGCGATTTCGCGGCGCGCGGTGCGGGCGGCCTGCTCGGCGGTAAGGCGCGGGGCGAGTTCGGTTTGCAGCCGCGCGATCTCGGCGCGTTCGTGGCGCGTTAGGAGCTTGACGCCGGCGATGGTGGCAAGGGGGGCGAGCGCGAGCAGCACTGCGACAGCGGCGGCGGCTTCCCAAGCCTGGGGGAGGCGCAGGGCCGAGGCGAGGGACTTGCTCTCCATCGGCGATGGCTTACGCGCAGGAGATAAGCGAATGCCATAGCGGCGTTTGAATTTTCCTCCCTCGCTTCAGCGGGGAGGTGGCAGCGGCAGGCTGACGGAGGGGGCTTAGCCGCAGCGCCGCCGTCCGCGGAGAGGCCCCTCCATCACTTCGTGGTCGCCCTCCCCGCTCCGCGAGGGAGGAAATGTAAACTTAGCTACCGGTCCGTACGCGTCACGATCTGAGCGGTGCCGTCCGGCGTGATCGTGATCATGTGGCTGTTGCCGCCCAGCCCGCGACAATTGGCCCGCCACATCGGCTTGCCATCCTGATCGGGAAGCCTCTCGGACGACGCCACACCGTCGCAGGTGATGCCCGCGTCGGTGAGCGCGCGGTTGAACACGCCGTTGCGCTGGCGGTCGTTAAGCGCGAGCACCGTTTCCAGCGCATTGGTGGTGACGTTACCGAAGGCGTTGATCGGCTCGGCCGGCGCCGCGATATTCTCGGCCACGGCGTTGTTGGTTGCCGGCTCGCCGCAACCGCCAAGCGCCAGCGCGGCAAACACCGGCACGATCATCAGCTTGCGCATTTGGAGTCTCCTTTCGCGAAACAATCGATCTGGGGCCGGAACGTTCCTCAGTGCTGATAGGCCTTGGGCAGCGCCCCTTCCTTGGGCTCCCAATACCGATCCCGCAGCCGCGACTGACGGCTCGTCATCGGCTGCTCGACACCGTCGATGAACACATTGACCGCGGTCGTGCCGATCTCCAGCGGATCGCCATCCCATATCACGACATCGCCGCGGCGCCCCGGGCGGAGCGAGCCATAATCCATGCCCATCCCCATCACTTCCGCGGGCTTCGAGCTGATCGCGGCGAAAGCCTCGCCCCATTCCAGGCCCGCTGCACCCGGGATTTTCTTCAGAGCAACGAGATTGCCCGCATACTGCTTCTCCCAGCGCGCCTGACGCGCCTCGTCCTGGCCGATCGTGCCGATGCCGACGAGCACGCCCGCCGCCTGCATCCGGCCGATATTGGACTGGGTCGCCGCGAGCTTTTCGAAGGACGACGGCAAGTCGCTGAGCGCGCTCGCCATCACCGGCACGCCTGCCGCGGCGATCTCGCGCGCGACCGTCCAGCCTTCGCTTGCGCCGACGAGCACAAGCTTGAGCGTCGGGAATTCGCGCTTGAGATCGAGCATCACGAGAATGTCCGATGCGCGCTCGACATGGACGAGCAGCGGCACGCGCCCCTGCACCACCGGCACCAGCGCATCGGCATCGGCGCGGGTGAGCAAAGCATCCTTGCCGCGATCGGCGAAGCTGCCGGGCGCGCGGATATAGTCGCGGACCTCGAACAGCGCGTTGCGGAACATGGCGATCGCCGCGGGACGGCTGCCCCCGCCTGCTGCCCGCCGGTCTCGCCATATTCCATGAACTGGAAGGCGCGCGGGCGGGCGACCGGACCCATGTCCGATCCGAGATCGATCACTGCGCCCTGCCCCGCGAAGATCGAGCCGGTGCTGCCATCGGGTGCGACGACGGCGCGGGTGACTCCCTCGGCACGGTTGATCGCGATCGATGTCGTCTTGGAATTGACTGCGGGCGACACATCGAGCGCGGCATGGAAGGGCGAGCTGCCCGCCGATGCATCGTTGGTGGTGTTGACGGCATCGACTTCGACGATGCCCATCCGGGTGAAGCCCGCGAAGA
Source organism: Sphingomonas sp. AC522 (assembly GCF_979258125.1). Classification (NCBI taxonomy): domain Bacteria; kingdom Pseudomonadati; phylum Pseudomonadota; class Alphaproteobacteria; order Sphingomonadales; family Sphingomonadaceae; genus Sphingomonas; species Sphingomonas sp. AC522. Next base: position 1,897,386 of record NZ_OZ409836.1, on the reverse strand, counting down.
TGCCGGGAGTGACCCATTTGCCGCCCGCATCGATCACGCGCATGCCCGCAGGCACCGCCACGCCCGGGCCCGCAGAGACAACGCGGCCATCGCGGATCACCACGGTGCCGCCGTCAACCGGCTGCCCGCCATCGCCGATGACGAGCCTGGCGTTGGTGATCGCCACGGTCTGCGCAGCAGCGGGTCCCGTCAGGCTGAGCGTGGCGGCGGCGGCGAGGAGGAGGTTGCGCTTCATCACTTCACATCCCCTTCGCCGGGCTGGCCGAGCTCGAAATCGGATACCGGCCGCAATCGCGGATTATTGGCGTCGTAGAGCAAGGCGCCGTCGACCCAAACCATCTGAGGCCGCGTGTAGACGCTGAACGGATTGCCGTTCCACAGCACGACATCGGCCATCTTGCCGGGCTTGAGGCTGCCGGTCCGGTCATCGATCCCCAGCGCCTTGGCCGGATTGATCGCCAGCCACCGCCAGGCCGCTTCTTCGGAGACGGCAAAGCCGGCCTTGATCCCCGAAGCGCGCGCCTTGGCGACTTCCTGGTTGAGCCGCTGGATGCCGTTCTCGTCATCCGAATGGATCATCGCGCACGCACCTTCCTTCTCCAGGATGGCGAGGTTCTCGTTGACCGCGTCATAGGCTTCCATCTTGAAGCCATACCAATCGGCCCAGACGGCCGCGCAGGTGTCGTTCGCCTTGAGCAGGTCGGCGATCTTATAGGCCTCGACCGCGTGGTGGAACGCGGTGACCTTGTAGCCGAACTCCTTGGCCATATCCATGACGATGGCCATTTCGTCAGCGCGGTAACAATGGTTCTGGACGCGGATTTCGCCGTCGAGCACCCCGCGCAGCGTGTCCATCGCCATGTCGCGCGAAGGGGGCTCGCCGCCCTTTTCCTCATATTTGTCCCAGCGCCGGTCATATTCCTGCGCGCGCGCCCAGGTCTGGCGATCGACGGCTATATTGCCCATCCGAGTGGAAGGTGCGCGGCCCTTCGAGCCATAGACGCGCTTGGGGTTCTCGCCGCACGCCATCTTGAGGCCATAGGGCGCCTGCGGGAACTTCATCGCCTGCATCGTGCGTGCATAGACGTTCTTCACGACCACCGAGCGGCCGCCGAACAGGTTCGCCGAGCCCGGCAAGATCTGGAGCGTGGTCACCCCGCCGTTCGCCAGCGCGCGGCCGAAGCCCGGGTCTTGCGGCCAGACGCTGTGCTCGGCCCAGACTTCGGCGGTGACTGGCGAGGTGGCTTCGTTGCCGTCCGAATTGGCCTGCACGCCGGGCGAGGGATAGTCGCCGAGATGGCTGTGGATATCGATCACGCCGGGCGTGAGATACTTGCCCGTGCCATCGATCACCGTGACGCCGCCCTCGGCGACCAGATCCTTGCCGAGCGCGACGACCTTGCCATCGCGGAACAGCACCGAGCCGTCATCGATCCGCCCGCCTTCGCCGTCGAAGATCGTGACGTGCGTGACAAGGGTCGGCGCACCGGGATAGGCGCGATAGGTCGAGGGATAGGGATCGTGGCTATAGCCCCTGCCCTTGCCCGGGCCGGCGGGCGCCGGATCGGCAGCGGCGGTCTTCGCCTTGCCGCCATCGCTGGCACAGGCCGAAAGCCCGAGCATTGCTCCCAAGATGAGGGTCGTTCGGATCACGCGACGCTTCCTTCCCTGATGCCGGCGCTCGTCACGGCGCCGCGGCGGTGTGATCGCCTCCGGCGTGCGCTTTGGCAAGGTCCCGCGAAGTGCAGCCATATCGGCGCTATTTGTTCGAGGCAGATGCGCCGAACCGGTTAGACTTTCTCATTCTGGGTATTAGCATGGCGCTTGCGAGGTGTAGCGCGTTGATGGAAAGTTGGACCAATTGGCCGAGCAGCCGCAAGGCGGCGGCCGGATTTGCGGGCCTGGGGGGCCTGTTCAGCTTGGCCGCTTTTGCCGGCTGGGTCTGGCACCTGCCGATGCTGCGCTCGTTCGGGATCGCAGGCCTTCCGATCTTCCCGCTGACTGCACTTGGCTTTTTCGCGCTTTCGTGCGGGTTCGTCGCGGCGATCTTCGATCAGCCCGTGCCGGCGCGGCTTCTCTGGGCAGTGCCGGTGCTGATCGCCGGGTTCGCGCTCTTTCAGAATTTCGCGGGAGTGGATCTGGGCATCGACCGGATGTTCTTCGGCACTCAGCTCGACGAATATAACCTCCAGCGCCCTGGCCGGCCGGATGCCACGCCCAGCACGATCTTCCTGCTGCTCGGCCTGGCCGCCTATATATCGAGCAGCCGCCGCTGGCGCCGCGACGAGACCGCCGCGGTGATTGCCAGCGGCGTGCTCGGCGCCGCATCGGCCGCGGCGGTGGTCATTCTGTTCACGGCCCCGGACGATCCGATCTCGAAGCTTTACCGCATCTCCGCGCCCGCGGCGTCGATCACGCTCTGCCTGCTCGCCGCTTTCGTGCTGTGGCAAAGGGGCTTTGGCTGGGCGCGGCTGCTGGGATCGCAACGTCCCGAATCGCGGTGGCTGCAGATGCTTCTGCCGGCAGCGCTGCTGCTCCCGCTGATTCCGGCGCTGCTCGGCGCCATATTGGAAGCGACGGACGTGCTGTCGCGGCTAGGCACGCGGCTGACGGTGATGCTTTCCAACATCGGACTGGTGGGCCTGATCGCCTATTGGGCCGTGCGGCGGGTTTCGCGCGATCAGATCGCCTTGCTCGAATCGATGGAAGCCCTCCGCGCCAGCGAGACCCGGCTAAGCACCGCAACCTCCTCCGCCGAGCTGGCAGTGTTCGAATGGGATGCGGCGAGCGGGCGGCTGAGCTGGTCGCCCGGCACCGAGGAGCGCATGGGGCTGTTGCCTGGCGCAATGCCCGATTTCGATGCGTGGGCGGCGCTGATTGAACCCGAGGATCTAGACAGCGCAGTCAAGGGCCTGGCGCAGGCCGCGGCCCAGGGCGCCGAACGCTTCAGCTACCGCTACCGGTTTCGCGAGCAGAACGGACAGGCCCGCGTCGTCCAGGGCTCGTCGCGCATCTTCTACGGCGAATTCGGCGAGGTCGTTCGCACCGTCGGCGTGCTGATCAACGTAACCGAGCAGGAAGAACGCGAAGCCGCGCTGCGCGGGCGCGAGGCGCAGCTCCGCTCGATCCTCGATACCGTGCCGGACGCGATCGTGGTGATCGACGACGCCGGCGTGATCTACGAATTCAGCGCGGCGGCCGAGGCAATGTGGGGCTATCACTCGGCAGCGGTGATCGGGCGCGATTACCGACTGCTTTTGCCCAAGGATCAATTCGAGGAGCGCGAGGGCAGGCTCGCCGAGTTCATTGCCAGCGGTCGGGGCGCGACCGGGGAAATGATCTCGACCGAAGGCGAAGGCGCAGGCGGGCGGCGCTTCCCGCTCGAGCTTCGCATCGGCATGGCGCGAGTCGACGGCACGGTGCTGCTGACGATCTTTGCCCGCGACATCTCCGAGCGGCTCGCGGCCGAGGAGCGCCTGAGCGAATTGAGCACCGAACTCGCCCATGTCTCGCGGCTGAGCGCAATGAGCGAACTGGCCGCGGATCTCGCGCACGAGCTCAACCAACCGCTCAGCGCCACTGCCAATTTCCTTGCCGCCGCGCGGATCCTGATCGAGCGCGGCGAAGACGTGGATCGCGTCTCCGAACTGCTCGGCTTGGCGAACGACCAGACCCTGCGCGCCGGCGAGATCATCCGGCGGCTGCGCGCCTTCATGGCCAGCGGCGAAGTCGAGATCTGCCCGGAATCGGTCGAGCAGACCGTGCGCAGTGCAGTCAAGCTGGTGCTGGTCGGCACCGGCCAGTTCCACATCCGAGTCGATTACGATTTCGATCCTGCTGCCGACCTGATGCTCGCAGACCAGATTCAAGTCCAGCAGGTGTTAGTCAATCTATTGCGCAACTCTGTAGAAGCGCTGCGAAACGCTGGCTCCAATTCACGCCGGATATTACTTCGCTCCCGCAAAGTAACTGGAAACATGGTAGAAATAGAGATTGCGGACACAGGTCCAGGAATTCCCGAATCTATTCGAAAGCGTTTATTTTCTCGATTTACCACGACCAACAGCGAGCAGGGCGGAATGGGTATTGGACTCTCGATCAGTAAGCGTATCATCGAAGCACATGGAGGAGAATTAAAGGTCGAGAACAGGTCTGCAGGGGGAGCGTCTTTCCGTTTCACGATACCATCGGTTGAGGAGGCTGAGGCATGAAGATTGTCTACATCGTTGATGACGACGACGCCGTTCGCTCCTCGCTGCATACGCTGCTTTCGATCCGCAGCGACGTCTTGATCCGCAGCTTTCGATCCGGCGATGCATTTCTCGAAGAACTGCGCGAACTCGATCCTGGCGTCTTGCTCCTCGACTTCCATTTGCCTGGAGCGACCGGGCTCGACGTGCTCGAGGCGATCCGCAACGGCCCGCGCATGGCGCCGATCATGCTTACGGGCGAGGGAAATGTCGGTCTGGCGGTAAGGGCAATGAAAGCGGGCGCAGTCGATTTCCTCGAAAAGCCCTATGATGCTGAAATGCTGATGCAAGTGATCGATCAGGCCTTTGGACTGATCGAGCAAGGGGAGGCAGCTGCGGCCCGGGTGCAAAGCGCCCAGGCCAAGATCGCCTTGCTCTCGCCGCGAGAGACCGACACGCTCAGGGGACTGATCGAGGGCCGATCCAACAAGATCATTGCCTATGAACTCGACATCAGCCCGCGCACGGTCGAAATCTATCGCGCCAATGTGATGGAAAAGCTCGAAGTGCGCAGCCTTTCGGAAGCGCTCCGCATTGCCTTTGCAGCAGGTATCGTGCCGCTCAGTTAAGCGGGGACTGCCATTCGCGAATAAGCTGCGCGATGATCGCGGCGGCCCCCTGGCGCTCGATGCGGATCAGCCGCGGGTCCTGGCTTGCGCAGGCACTGGGCGACAGCAGCACAAGCCGGTGCCAGCGCGGATCGGCCAGCAGCCCCTCGCAGCCTGCATCATGGCCATCCACCGCAGCCTGGTCCACGATAAGAACCAAGGGACGATGCGTGTGGCGCATCAGCCGGCGATCGGCGAAGTCGTCGGTGGTCACCAGATCGGCGCCTGCCATCGAGAGGCGCGCGACCAGCGTGCTCCGCAGGCCCGCTTCCCCGACGATCAACACTAGGACAGGTGTTTCCGAGACCACGAAGCTTCCGATATATGCGATGCCCTGCAGCCTAGCCAGAATGGCCTGAAGCGCCTCTCCGGGCTTCTCCGGATCGCCGTCCCGGCAAGGGACTCCCGTGACTTGTGCGACAGTGCTGCTAAAGCCCGCAAATGGGCATCATCGTGGCGATCGAAGGGGCCGACGGGGTCGGCAAGAACACCACCTCCGCGGGGCTATGCGCAGCTATCCAGGCTTCGGGACGCAAGGCCGAAGTGATCGGCTTCCCGCGCTATGGCGAAACGGTCGCGGGCGTGACCATCGGCCGCTACATGGCGGGCGACATGACCGTGCCGGTGACACCCCACGCGGCCGCGACACTCTATGCGCTCGACCGGCTCGAATGGCGCGGTGCGATCGTTGAGGCAGTGGCCGCGAACCATGTTCTGATCTTCGATCGTTATGTCGCGTCGAACATGGCCTATCAGGGTGCACGCGTAGCCCCGGAAGAGAGCCGCGCGCTGATGGACTGGATCCTCGCGCTCGAAACCGGGCAGTTCGCCCTCCCCGCCCCTGCGCTCTCGATCTATCTCGATACGCCCTGGGAGCTCGCAAAAGCGATGATCCTGCAAAAGGCGGAGCGGAGCTACACCGCCAAGAGCTATGACGAATATGAGGCGGATGTGACCCTCCAGCAGCGCGTGCGCGCCAATTACGAAGCGATCGTCGCCGCGGACCTGCTCGGCCCGTGGCGGATCGTGCGTGCAAGCGAAAATGGCGCGATGCGGGAGCGCCATGCGATCGTCGCCGAAATCCTTGCGCATATCGGCGCGATCGACTGATAAATGTAAGCGTTTACGGTGCTTGACAGCGGCGCGCCGCCCCCGCACATGGTAGCGCTATCAAAGAATATGTGGGGCAGAGGAAGTTGAAGGCGTTTCCGGCGGATATTTTGCCTGCGGATCATGCGCAGGCACTTCTCGTAGGCCGCGTCCAGACGGACGCCGGGCCCAGCCCCGTCGTGCTCCGCAATGGCGATCTCTACGATGTTTCGCGCGCGGCCCCGACCGTTGCCGACCTGCTTGAGCGCGGTGACGCAGCAACGATCGAAGGCGATTTGATCTGCAGCGCAGAGGCGATCGGCAGCGAGAACGGTCCGCGCCTGCTCGCGCCCATAGACTTGCAAGTCGTCAAGGCATGCGGCGTCACGTTCGCCGTGTCGGCCATCGAGCGCGTGATCGAAGAGCGTGCGCGCGGCGATTCCGCTCGTGCCGTCGAAGTCCGCGGCGATCTCGAGGCCAAGGTCGGCTCGGGCATTCGCTCGGTCGTCCCCGGCACGCCCGAAGCCGCCAAGCTTAAGGCCGCATTGATCGATGCGGGCATGTGGTCGCAATATCTCGAAGTCGCGATCGGCCCGGACGCCGAAGTGTTCACGAAGGCGCCGGTGCTGTCGGCGGTCGGCTGGGGCGCCGATATCGGCGTGCGATCGGACAGCGACTGGAACAACCCCGAGCCGGAAGTCGTGCTCGTCGTCGATCGCCACGGAGCCCCTCGCGGCGCGATGCTCGGCAACGACGTCAATCTGCGCGATTTCGAGGGGCGCAGTGCGCTGCTGCTCGGCAAGGCCAAGGACAATAACGCCTCGACGGCGCTGGGACCGTTCATTCGCCTGTTCGACGAGCATTTCACGATGGACGATGTCCGCTCGGCCGAGATCGACCTGGTGATCGACGGCCCCGAGGGCTATCGGCTCGAAGGCACCAACAAGATGAGCCAGATCAGCCGCGACCCGACCGAGCTGGTCCGCCAGACACTCAGCGAACACCAATATCCCGATGGCTTCGCACTGTTCCTCGGCACGCTCTTCGCGCCGATCCAGGATCGCGACCATCCCGGCCGCGGCTTCACCCATAAGGATGGCGACATGGTTCGCATTTCCTCGCCGAAGCTCGGCAGCCTGATCAACCGCGTGACTACATCCAAGGCCGCTCCCCCTTGGGAATTCGGCATTCGCGATCTGATGCGCAACCTCGCCGGCCGCGGCCTGCTGTGACCGGCGCGCTCCTTCTTTCCAAGGTACTCTCTCTCCATGTCTGAAGCCGATCCCACCCAGACCAAGACCCGCGACCAGCGCGCGGTCTATCCTAGCCTGAAGGGCAAGCGCGTGCTCGTGACGGGCGGCGGCTCCGGCATCGGCGCAGGCATGGTCGAAGGGTTCGTCCGCCAGGGTGCGGACGTGACGTTCTTCGATATCGCCGAGGAGGATTCGCAGGCACTGGTGGAAAGCCTGAGCGGCGGGCAATCCGCGCCCCGTTTCCAGCGCTGCGACCTGACCGACGTCAAGGCCGTGCAGGCGCACATCGCCAGGATGATCGACGAGAATGGCGCTTTCGATGTGCTGATCAACAACGCCGCCAACGACGATCGCCATACGATCGAGCAAGTCACCGAGGAATATTGGGACAACCGGCTTAACACCAACCTCAAGCACCTGTTCTTCTGCGCACAGTCGGTCATCCCCGGCATGAAAGCCAAGGGCAGCGGCGTGATCGTCAATCTCGGCTCGATCTCCTGGCATTTGGCGCTCGAAGAACTGACGCTTTATCAGACCGCCAAGGCGGCGATCGAAGGGCTGACGCGCAGCTTTGCGCGCGAGCTGGGGCCGCACGGCATTCGCTCGGTGTGCATCGTGCCGGGCAATGTGAAGACCCCGCGGCAAGAGCGCTGGTACACGCCCGAGGGCGAGGCCGAGATCGTCAGTGCGCAATGTCTCAAGGGCCGGCTGGTGCCCGACGATATCGCGGCAATGGCGCTGTTCCTGGCCAGCGACGATGCGCGGCTGATCACCGGCCATGAATTCTTCGTGGATGCGGGCTGGCGCTGATGCCGGTCCAGCTTTCCGAGCCGGTCAGCGTCTGGCAGCTCGGAGCGCCGCTTCTCGAAGGACCGGTCTGGGTCGCGCGCGATGCGGCGCTGTGGTTCGTCGATATCAAGGGCCGCAAGGTTCACCGCTACGATCCGGCGAGCGACGATAGGCGCAGCTGGGGTGCACCCGATCAGGTGGGCTTCGTTGCGCCCATCGAAGGCGGCGGCTTTGTCGCGGGGCTGAAGACTGGCCTCGCGCGGTTCGATCCGGCGGACGGCAGCTTCACGGCGATCGTCGATCCGGAACCGGCGCTGCCCGGCAACCGGCTGAACGACGCCACGGTCGATCCCGCGGGGCGGCTATGGTTCGGGACGATGGACGATGCCGAGGCGGCCCCGACCGGGGCGATCTACCGGCTGGCGGCGGATGGCAGCTGCGTCGCATCGAGCCCCCTCGTCTCGATCACCAACGGCCCGGCAGTGAGCCCCGACGGGCGGACGCTCTATCATGTCGATACGCTGGGCGGCGTGATCTTCGCCTGCGATTTCGATGAGGATGGCAGCTTGACCAACCGCCGCGAATTCGCGCGCATCCCGAGCGCCGAGGGCTATCCCGATGGCCCCACGGTCGACAGCGAAGGCTGTCTCTGGGTCGGGCTATATGGCGGATCGGCGGTGCGGCGCTACTCGCCTGCGGGCGAGCTGCTCGAGATCGTGAAGTTCCCGGTTGATGCCATTACCAAGATCGCGTTCGGCGGCCCGGACCTGAAAACGGTCTATGCCACGACTGCGGCAAAACATCTGTCAGCGGACCAGAAGGCCGCGATGCCGGGCGCCGGGGACCTGTTCCGCTTCGAAGTCAGCGTTGCCGGGCATCCGGGAAATACGATCCGCGAAGGCATCTGACACCGTCGGACTAAGCGGGCCTCAAGCCGGCACGAGCAACGCCACGGCCATCTCGCGCCGGACGCGGAAGCCGAGGCTTTCGTAGAGCGCGATTGCGCCGTGATTGTCGGCATAGGCATGGAGAAAAGGCGTCTCGCCCGCGGCGAGAATGCGTGCGGCGACGATCCGCATCAGCGCGCCTGCCAGCCCTTGCCCGCGGAAATCGGGATGCGTGCAGACGCCGCTGACTTCGGTGTAGCCGATCAGCTTCATCCGCTCGCCCGCCATCGCGATCAGCCGTCCTTCGCGCCGGATGCCGACAAAGCCGCCGAGACAATGGGTCCGGCTGAAGAATGGACCTGGCTCGGTCAGCGTGGCGAGCGCGAGCATCTCGGGCGCCTCGGCGTCGCCAAGTTCGAGGAAATCGGGGAGCGGATCGGGCAGAATGACGGCCTCCGCAACCATCTGGACCCCCACCGCGGATTTCTCGACACGCGTGCCCGGCACGTCAGAGACCGCGGCCTGCAACAGGATCGACGGCCCCTGTTCGCGGATTAACGACCCCAGCGCGTCCGCTCGGTAGTCCTCCGCGGCAGCGAAGATCGCGTGATCCCCGCGGTAGCGCAGCGCCCCGCCCTCGCCCGAGGCAAGATAGGACTGGCGTGTCGTCAGTGCGTGCCAGACGGGATTATCGAGAGGATGCGCGGTCACTGCACATTCCTACGCGCCCGCCCCCATGCTGTCACTTCAGCCGAGCCGTTCCGCCAGGCTCCGCGCCTGGCGGCTGTTTGGATCGAGCGCGAGCGCCTTGCGCGCCGCGGCCAGCGCTTCCTCCTTCCGGCCGGCCGCTTCGGACAGGAAGGCCAGAACCAGCCAGGCATCGGACTTTTGCGGGAAGGCCGCCGTCGCCGCCTGCGCTACCACCAGCCCTGTCTCCGGACTGGTCCGCTGGGCAGCTTCGAGCAGTGCCGAATATTGATCGGCATAGGCGCGCCGCGGATCGCTGCGATAGGCCTGGATCGCCGCTGCGACAGCCTTTGCGCCGCCCGACTTGCCTGCAACGTCGAGCCTCTCGGCAAGCGGTTGCTCCGGCGCATAGGCGAGCGCGGCAGCCAGCGCGGGGTCGCGTCCCGCGAGATAATCGGTGAACCGCAGCGGCGCTGCGACATCCACCCAAGTATAAGGGTCGCGGTTCTGCCCCGATTGCCACCAGCGGATCGAAGTGCGCACGGTGATTCCGCTATTGGGGAGCGGCGTGCGATAGGAATCGCCGTACGAACTCGGTTTCGAGCCCGCGGGTTCGCCAACGATGACGGCGCCGCTCAGCCGGGAAAGATCGTCGAGGATGAACTGGCTGGCCGAGAAAGTGCCGCGTGCAGTAAGCACGTACAGGCGCGTATCCGCATCCTCGGTCTTGATCAGCTCGCGAACCAACCCGTTGCGCAGATCGCCATTGCCGCCCTGATTGAGCCGCAGATCGAGGATCACCGAGCGCGGATTGGTGGCTTCGGCACGGGCGCGGATCTTCGCGCCATAGTCGTCGAGCGTTTCGGTGTCGGTATTCGCGACCATGTTGAGCTGCGCATAGAGCGCATGGGCTTCGGGGAGGTCGACAAGACGATGCTGATCGAGCGGCGCCTGCAGCCATAAAGGCTCGGCCGCGCTGCGCGCATCCACCCAGCCCTCTGGCGTAACCAGCGAGATATCGGTGTCGGCGGGCCAGACCGGATCGACGCCGGCTGCCGGAAGCGTAACCGTCCAGCGGCGGCTGCCCTTGCGCAGCGTCAGCACTGCCGCGTCGCGCGCTGTCGCGAGGCCGAGTGCCTGGAGGATATCGGGCATCGCCAGATAGAGCGGCACGTACAGCTTCACGCCGATCTCGTTGTCTCGCGGCGCGAGCGCGCTGACCCGGCGGATCGCTTCATCGAGCGGGACGCCGCCGATTGCCTCGATCTGCGCGCCGAGCAATGCCGCCTGTTCAGGCCGCGCGGCGCGGACGAAGACACCATCCTCAAACAATAGAGCTTCACCGGTAGCGAGGGAAAGGCGAATGCCTTGTCCTTGCGCGGTTCGACGCGGCTATGGCCGTCTCCCACCAATGCAGCGATGCGCATCATGCCGACAATGATCTGATTGCGCGCGAGCGTGGGGATCTGCGCGTCGAGATCGGCCACCGCGGCATCGAACGCTTCGCGGCTGACCGTATGATAGAGATTCACGTGCCGCGTTCGCATTTCGGCAGCCATGAAGCGCAAATCCTCGCGCCACTGCGCTGCGGTCAATGCAGGCGGCGTCTGCGCACAAGCTGGCTGCGCGGCGCAGACCGCCGTTACCAAAAATGCCGCCAATCCAGTCATGCGCACATCACTTCCCCCCAACGCCCAGAGAGTTAGTGATATATATCAATAATACACGCGCAAGTGTTTTTGCGGGTCAATGATTGTGGCGCGGGACCTTCTCGCTGGTCTTGCGATATTTGAGCGCGAATTCGAGCACGCCGCCCTGGCCGAGTTGGTTGGTCTTCGCGCGGTACAGCTCCTCCCAGGGCGTCTGGCTTTCGGGAATCGGCGGGGCTGGTTCGCCCTTGCGGCGCTGAATCTCGTCCGCCTCGACCAGCGCGTTGCAGGTGCCGGCGTTCAAGTCGATGCGGACGATGTCGCCGGTGTGCAGCCAAGCGAGGCCACCGCCCGCGGCGCTTTCGGGCGAAGCGTTGAGGATCGAGGGACTGTCCGACGTGCCCGACTGGCGACCGTCGCCCAGCGTCGGCAGGCTCATGATGCCGGCCTGGATCAAGTGATCCGGCGGCTGCATGTTGACGACTTCCGCCGAGCCGGGCCAGCCGAGCGGACCCGAGCCGCGGATGACGAGGATGCAATCCTGGTCAATCGCCAGCGCGGGATCATTGATGCGATGGTGATAGTCGTCCGATCCGTCGAAGACGATGGCTCGGCCTTCGAATATGCCCTCCTGGCCGGGCTTCGAGAGGTAGCGGGCGCGGAAATCGGGGGAGATCACGCTGGTCTTCATGATCGCCTGATCGAACAAATTGCCCGACAGGACCAGGAAGCCGGCCTTTTCCATCATCGGCTGATCATAGGGGTAGATGACGTCGCGGTCGGTCGCGTGGCGGCCCGCGACATTCTCGGCGAGGGTCTTGCCGGTGCAGGTCATCACGCTGCCGTCGATATGGCCGGCGGTGATCATCTCCGTCAGCACGGCAGGGATGCCGCCGGCGCGGTGGAAACGCTCGGAAAGATATTTGCCCGCCGGCTGCATGTTGACCACCAGCGGCAGGTCATAGCCCTGCATCCAGTCGGCCGGAGTGATCTCGATCCCGGCATGCGCAGCCATGGCGATGAGGTGCGGCTGGGCATTGGTCGAGCCGCCGATCGCGGTAAGCAGGTTGATCGCGTTGAGGAACGACTGGCGCGTCAGGATCTTCGAAGGCCGCAGATCCTCATAAGCCATCTCGACAATGCGCTTGCCGGTCTCATAGGCCATCTGGCCACGCTCGCGGTACGGCGCCGGGATCATCGCGCAGCCGGGTAGCGACATGCCCAGTCCCTCCGCGATCGAGTTCATCGTCGAGGCGGTGCCCATGGTGTTGCAATGTCCCGCCGAAGGCGCGCTGTCCGTAGCGCGGCGGAGGAATTCGGCCTCGTCGATCTCGCCCGCCGCCATCTTGCGGCGCGAGCGCCAGATGACGGTGCCCGATCCGACGAGCTCGCCTTCGTGCCAGCCATCGAGCATCGGGCCGCCCGAGAGGACGATCGCCGGGATATCGACGGTGGATGCCGCCATCAGCGACGAAGGCGTGGTCTTGTCGCAGCCGGTGGTCAGGATCACCGCGTCGATCGGATAGCCGTTGAGGATCTCCACCAGCCCGAGATAAGCGAGATTGCGGTCGAGCGCCGCGGTCGGCCGGCGGCAATTCTCGAAGATGGGGTGGAGCGGGAATTCCATCGGAATTCCGCCCGCGGCAATCACGCCCTCGCGCGCTCGCTTTACCGTCTCGAGGTGGATGCGGTTGCACGGGGCGATGTCGCTGCCCGATTGCGCGATGCCGATGATCGGCTTGCCGCACTGGAGCTCCTCCGGCGTGATGCCGTAGTTCATGAAGCGCTCGAGATAGAGCGCCGCCATATCGCTGCGGCCGGGAGCGGCGAACCATTCGCGCGAGCGGAACGGGCGTGCGGGCGTGCGGGTCATTTTTGTCCTCTATCCTCCCCGGCACGGGGAGGGGGACCGCCGCGAAGCGGTGGCGGAGGGGGCTCTCCATTGGGGAATCGGCTGGTGGAGAGCCCCCTCCACCAGCCTTTGGCTGGTCCCCCTCCCCGTGCCGGGGAGGATCGAAAGGCGTTAGCCCTCCATTGCTTCCAGTTCCTTGCCCTTGGTCTCGTGGACGAACTTGGCGACCAGGAAGAAGCTGATCACTGCGCACACCGCATAGAAGCTGTAGCTGGCGGCAAGGCCGATCGATGCGAGCATGATCGGGAAGGCCTGCGCGATGGCGTAGTTTGCGGTCCACTGGAAGAAGCCCGCAACCGCAAGTGCCGAGCCGCGAATCTGGTTCGGGAACATCTCGCCCAGCATCACCCACATCACCGGGCCCCAGCTGACGTTGAAGAAGATCACGTAGATGTTGGCAGCCCAAACAGCGATCTGGCCGGTGTCGGGCGAGAGGACGAGCTTGCCGTCGACGAGGCCGCCCTGGCTGAACGCATAGACCATCGCCAGCAGCGATGCCGCCATGCCGACCGAGCCGATCAGCAGCAGCGGCTTGCGGCCGATCTTGTCGATCACGGCGATCGTCACGAAGCACGCCGCAATCGATACGGCACCCGAGACGATGTTGATCATCAGCGAATCCTGTTCGCTGAAGCCGGCTGCCTGCCACAGGGTCGCGCCGTAATAGAAGATCACGTTGATGCCGACGAGCTGCTGGAACACCGCCAGCATGATTCCGACCCAGACGATCTTGCGGACACCCAGGAAGCCACGGCCGCCAGCAGGAGTCAGCACGTCGCTCAGGCGCGGACGGTGATCGTTGGAGAAGCTCGCCTGGATCTCGGCGACCTTGGCGGCGGCGGCGGTGGCGCCGAACAGATTGGTAAGAACCCGGTTGGCTTCCTCGTTGCGGCCCTTCGAAACCAGATAGCGCGGGCTCTCTGGGATGAAGAACAAGGCGATGAGGAACACTGCCGCCGGCACTGCCTGCATCAGATACATCCAGCGCCATGCCTCGATATCGCCCCAGACCTTGTTGGTCGAAACCCCGGCCACCGAAGTGACATAGTAATTGACTAGGAACGCCGCGGTGAGCCCGGTAATGATCATCACCTGCTGCACCGTGGTCATCCGTCCGCGAATGTTGGCGGGGGCGACTTCGGAGATATAGGCGGGCGAGAGCACCGACGCCGCGCCGACTGCCATGCCGCCGATGATCCGGGCGATGACGAAGATCGTGTGATCGTGGGCGAAGCCCTGGACCAGCGCGCCGCCGAGGAAGAGCACGGCAGCAATCCGCATGACGTTGCGGCGGCCCATCGCGTCGGCAAGGACGCCGGCGAGCGAGGCGCCGATAACGCAGCCGATCAGCAGCGAGCCGACCGTGAACCCGAGGCTGGCATCGTCAAGGCCGAACGCCGCGGTCAAGCCCGGCTGGGTGCCGTTCACTGCGCCGCTGTCATAGCCGAATAGCAAGCCGCCGATCGTCGCCACCGCGACGATGGCGAAGACGAGGCCGAAATTCGTCCTCTCCGCCGATTGATTCATGATCTTCCCCTCTCCTGCGCCCTTTTATTGGGGCGTGTTAGCGGTAACGGTGGCCCGGTCGCGGGCGAAATGCAAGCGCGCTTGTCAGCGCCGCGCAGAAGTCTTGGGCGAGGCCGGCTTGCCCGGCGGCGGCCCGGAGGATTCGCGCGCAATGAGCTCGTGATCGAGCACTTGTTCCTCGAGCTTTTCGCCCCCCGCCCCGCGCCGCTCGCGCACGCGGGCGAGCAGCAGGTTGAGCGCAGCCTCGGCCATCGCAGCGATCGGCTGGCGCACCGTGGTGAGCTCGGGCCAGATCGTGGTGGCAAGCGAAGTATCGTCGAAACCGACAATGCTCAAATCCTGCGGCACATGCAGGCCGCGGCGATGCGCGACCCCGACTGCGGCCGCCGCCATGTCGTCGTTCGAGGCGAAGATCGCCGTCGGCGGATCGGCGCGGTCGAGCAGCCGCTCGGTGGCGACGATGCCTGAGCGGAACGTGAAATAGCCCTGCTCGACCGGCATGTCGTTGACGTCGAGCCCGGCATCGCTAAGCGCGGCGACGAAGCCACGATAGCGCTCGGCGCTCGAAGTCTGGTTGGGATTGCCGCGGATGAAGCCGATGCGCTTGTGACCCAGCCCCAGCAGATGCTCGGTCATCGCCGCGGCGGCACCGAAATCGTCGATCCGCACGTTGAGGCTGCATTCGGGCGGCAGGCCCATCGCCACCGACACCCAGGGAATGCCCGCTGATTCGAGTTCCGCACGCACTGGTGCCGCTTCGGAAAGCGGCGGCGGCAGGATCACCCCTTCCACATTGGTGGAGGCAAAGGCGCGCGTTGCTTCGGCCTGTTCCTCTGCCCGCTCGCTCTCGCACGATTCGAGCACGAGATGGCAGCCGGCGCGGCGAGCCGCCGCGAGCGCGCCGATCAGGAACTGCGAAAGATAGGCGGCCGACGGGTTGGCATAGAGCAGCCCGATCTGGGTCGCGTCGCCCGCGGCCAGGCTGCGCGCGGCGCTGTTCGGCGAGTAATTGAGCTTGGCGATCGCCTCCAGCACCGCGGTGCGCGTGGTCTCGCGGACATTGGCGCCGCCATTGACGACGCGCGACACGGTCATCGCCGATACGCCGGCGGCGCGCGCCACGTCCTGAACGGTTACGGTGCCCCGGCTTCTGCGGCTGGGCCTGCTCATGCGACTGTCTTCACCGCGCTGGGATAGAAGCGCGATGTTACGAATGCAATCCCGTAACATGGCCGTTACGGTTGACCGCGAGCGCGGCCGATCTATAGTTGATAGCGCTACCACAATTCGCGAGATGGCGCTTGAGCGCTGCGCATCAGGAGAGAAAAATGACGGACTTCCGCCGCTTGCCGATGATCGCGCTCACTGCGCTGGCCGCCACGGCGCTCACTCCGATCGCCGCAGCCCCCGCCTTTGCCCAGTCGAGCAAGGCTGACAAGCCGCTCTACAGGGATGCCGCCCAGCCGATCGATGCGCGCGTCGAGGATCTGCTCAAGCGGATGACCCTGGAGGAGAAGGTCCAGCAGATGGTCGCGATCTGGCTTGCCAAGGAGAAGATCCAGACGCCTGCGGGCGAATTCGACGCGGCGAAGGCGAGCCAGAATTTCCCCAATGGACTGGGCCAGATTTCGCGCCCCTATGACCGCCGCTCGGTCACCGAAGGCCCGGCGGCAGGCGCTGCCGCGGGGACGATCAATCGCGGGCCCGAGGACACTGCGCGCTACATCAACGCCGCGCAGAAATGGGCGGTCGAAAAGACCCGGCTCGGCATCCCGCTGATCATGCATGAGGAAGCGCTGCACGGCTATGTCGCCCCCGGCGCGACTAGCTTCCCCCAGGCGATAGCGCTTGCGAGCACCTGGAATCCCAAACTGCAGGAGAAGATATTCTCGGTCGCAGCTCGCGAAATGCGCGCGCGCGGCGCGAACCTCGCGCTGGCGCCAGTGGTAGATATCGCCCGCGATCCGCGCTGGGGCCGGATCGAGGAAACCTATGGCGAGGACCCGTATCTGGTCGGCGAGATGGGCCTCGCAGCGATCCGCGGTTTCCAGGGCACGACACTGCCGCTTGCGCCCGACAAGGTCTATGTCACGCTCAAGCACATGACCGGCCACGGCGCGCCCGAGAGCGGCACCAATATCGGCCCCGCCACCGTTTCCGAGCGTACCCTGCGCGAGAATTTCTTCCCGCCGTTCGAGCGCGCAGTGACCGAGCTTCCGGTGATGTCGGTGATGCCTTCGTATAACGAGATCGACGGCATCCCCAGCCACGCCAATCGCTGGCTGCTCCATGATGTTCTGCGCAAGGAATGGGGCTTCAAGGGCGTGGTGCTGAGCGATTATTTCGCGATCCGCGAGCTCAACACGCGGCACCATCTGTTCGACAATCTGGGCGATGCCGCAGTGCGCGCGCTCGATGCCACGGTCGATTTCGAAACGCCGGACGGCGAGGCCTATGCGCTGCTCCCGCAGTTGGTCCGCGAAGGCCGGGTGGACGTTGCGCAAATCGACGAATCTGTGCGCCGCATCCTCAAACTCAAGTTCAACGCCGGGCTGTTCGAAAACCCCTATGTCGATGCCAAGGCCGCGGCGCGGAAGACCGAGACGCCCGACGCGATCGCGCTCGCCCGCGAAGCCGCGCGGCAGGCAATGGTGCTGCTCAAGAATCAGGGCGGGCTGCTTCCGCTCGACGCGAGCAAGATCAAGCGGATGGCAGTGATCGGTACGCATGCGAACGACACCCCGATCGGCGGCTATTCGGACATTCCGCGCCACGTGGTGAGCGTGCTCGAGGGCATGAAGGCCGAGGGCAAGGGCAGGTTCGAAGTCGATTTTGCCGAGGGCGTGAAGCTTACCAAGAGCCGCCTCTGGGCACAGGACGCAGTCGAACTGGTCGACGATGCGACCAACGACAAGCTGCGTGCCGAAGCTCTCGAGACCGCGAAGAACGCCGACGTGATCTTCCTCGTGCTCGGTGACAACGAGCAATTGAGCCGCGAGGCATGGGCCGACAACCATCTGGGCGACCGCAATTCATTGGAGCTGATCGGGCCGCAGAACCAGCTCGCCAAGGAGCTGCTCGCATTGGGCAAGCCGGTGGTCGTGCTGCTGCTCAACGGGCGCCCGCTGGCGGTCAAGTATCTCGCCGAGAACGCGCCGGCCGTAATCGAGGGCTGGTATCTCGGGCAGGAGACCGGCAACGCCGTCGCCGATGTGGTGTTCGGCCGGGCCAATCCGGGCGGCAAACTGCCGGTTACGATCGCGCGCGATGTCGGCCAGCTGCCGATGTTCTACAATCACAAGCCGAGCGCGCGCCGCGGCTATCTGTTCGCCGAAACCAGCCCGCTCTTCCCCTTCGGCTATGGGCTTTCGTACACGACGTTCGACGTGGCCGCCCCGGTGCTCGCGACCCCGACGATCGGGCGATACAACAACGTCAAGGTCAGCGTGGACGTGACCAACACCGGCACGCGCGCGGGCGACGAAGTCGTGCAGCTTTACGTGCGCGACGATCTGGCGAGCGTGACGCGACCGGTGAAGGAGCTCAAGCGCTTCGAGCGCGTGACGCTGGCGCCGGGCGAGAAGAAGACGGTGCAGTTCGAGCTGACGCCGCGCGATCTGTCGCTTTGGAATGTCGACATGAAGCGCGTGGTCGAGCCGGGGACGTTCACGATCTCGTCCGGGCCGGATTCGGTGAAGCTGAAGAGCACGACGCTGACGGTGAAGTGAGCGCTTCTTTCCTCCCTCGCTTCAGCGGGGGAGGTGGCAGCTAAGCTGACGGAGGGGGCGTGGCCGCAAACGATATTGCCTGCGGCTAGGCCCCTCCACCACTTCGTGGGCCCCTCCCCCGCTGCGCGAGGGAGGAAAATGGCTCAGTCCGAATCCACCCAAGCCGCGACCCAGAATAATGGCGCGTTCCAGTTGATCGCCACTTCGTTGAGCGCGAAGGCATGAATGTCATCCGCCCAGCACATTTGCGGGGCGCATTGGCCTTTCATCTTCTTTGCGACCTCATCGGACATGCTGGTCGAGTTCGGCCCGCCCGAGAGCACGCCCGGAGGCGGTCCCGGCAGCTTCCCATCCAGCGAGTGCGCCCAGAAGCGGTGGTGCGGGTTCTGCAGCGAGCGAGCCCCATATCCGCTGATGTACGATATGTTCATCGGATTGCGGCCGAGCACGTAATCGAGCGCAGCGATGACCCCAGCGCGGTACTTCGTATCGCCCGTCAGATCGTGTGCAGTCGCGAGGATCATTGCGCGGTTGAGCAGGCTCGAATTGGAGCCCCAAGGGTAATCCTTGGCGATGTAAGGGATCGCATAGCCATTGTCCTTTACGTCGGCGAGGAAGCGGTCGGCGGCGGCGACCACCGATGCCTGCAGGCGCTTCACGTCTGCCGCGGGAAGCATGGCGGGACGCGTCGCCAACAGCAAGGTTCCCAGGCTCGCGGTGCCCGGCCAACTGGGCTCGCGGACCTCTGCGCCATAATGGCGTGAGGTCCGGACTGCTTGGGCATATTCGTCCTCGCCGGTGGTCGCGAGCAGCTCGGCCGCGGCCCAATAGAATTCGTCCGAGACGTCGCTGTCGCCATAGCCGCCGCTGCCGGTGAAGCTGTTGGTCGCATAGATTTCGGGATTGCGTTTTGCTGCGGTCCAGGCGCTTTTTGCTGCACTCAAACAACGTGCAGCAAATGCGTCGTCCACATGCTTCCACAGCCGCGCACATTGCGCCGCAGTCGCGGCCAGATTGAGCGTCGCGCCGGTAGTGGGGGGATAGAGAAGCCGCTCTTCGGGATCGTTCTGCGGCGGCATCGGCAGCATCGTCCAGTTGCCGTCGGCGACCTTCTGGTGCGCCATCCCGCCTGCATCAATCTCGGCGAATGCGGGCGGGGTG
Organism: Sphingomonas sp. AC522; assembly: GCF_979258125.1. Taxonomy (NCBI): domain Bacteria; kingdom Pseudomonadati; phylum Pseudomonadota; class Alphaproteobacteria; order Sphingomonadales; family Sphingomonadaceae; genus Sphingomonas; species Sphingomonas sp. AC522. Next base: position 1,877,846 of record NZ_OZ409836.1, on the reverse strand, counting down.
CGCATCCATTGCGGCTGCCCTGCCTCGGCGGGTTTGAAGGGCCCGGCGGGAACGCTCAGCCGCTTGCCCGCGGGCACCTGCATCCGCAGCATCCACTCCATCTCGAAGCGCGCTTCGTCGAGCAAGTCGCTGGTGCCGTTGCCGGCCTCGGGGATCTTGAGCGACTTGTCGGCAAAGGCATTGGGGCGGCGCTCATAGGCATTGAGCAGCGTCCACAGCGAGATGCCACCATTGACGACATATTTGCCGTGATCCCCCGCGTCATACCAGCCGCCGGTCACGTCGAGGCTATAGTCGCAGCCCTTCCAGACAAGCTTGCGCTCGTCGGCGCCCGCGAAGCATTTGGCGACTTCCTTCGCATGGCCCGCGGGGCGCGCCCATCTCTCGCCGACGAAGCGCGCCTCGATCGGCACGCCCGCGCGCTGGTGATAGAAGAAGGCCAGCGCATCCTTGGCGAGTGGCGCATACAGGTTGCGGCGGATCGCGAAGGGGGCGCTCTCGGAGCCCGCGACGATCAGGCGGAGGCCTTGCCCCTCGCCGTTATACGCACTGAAATCGACGCGCTGGACGTGCTTCGCGCCCGAAGCGGGGTCGTCGCCGTAAAGGCTGGCCTTGCCGCTCAGCAGCGTCTTGCCCGCGGCATCGACCAATTTCCAGTCGAGCGGCACGTCCGAGCCCTGGACGATCGCCACCTTGGCATCGCCCGGCTCGAAGCCGAGCTGGTTGAGATGGACCGGCAGCGGCGGCGGGATGACAGCGCTGACAAGCAGGGGCGCGGCGAGAAGCATCAGGCGCATGTCTATTCTCCCGTTGCGGCGAAGAGGCCGAAGACCGAGCCGACGAAACCGCCAGCGGTCCTGGTGGTGAGGCTGTCGGACTGAATGGTGCCGAGCGTGGTCCAGATTTCGGGACGGCGATTGCGCGCCGGATGCGGGCGGCCGTAGCTGAACGTGTAGCGGTTCTGCTCGACGGCGATGCGCAGGTACAGCGGACCGCTATGAATGCGCGGATCCTCGACGGCGAACAGGGTTCTACCCAGCCGCGGCTGCGTGGGTCCGTCGCGTTGATCGACCGTGACCACGACCTTGCCGCCCACGCGCTTGAGCCCGAGGAAGAACCAGCAATCGTCGTTCTGGAAGGCCACGAGCCCGGCGCGATCACCCTCGCCTCGCGCCGCGAAGAACATGCTGGTGGTCGCGGTCGCATTGATGTGCTGCTGCCGGCGGGCGAGGAAGGACGGATTGGCATTGTCGCCGAGCCCAACGGGACGCGGCGTGAGGCTTAGGCCGTATTTGTCGATTGCGTACCAGTCCGAGCGCGGGTTGCGCAGCATCATCCAGTAAGGCGGCAAGGGCTTGTCGCCGAACTGGTCGCGCACCGTGAAAGCGCCGCTGGTTGGTATGGGCGGTCTGGGGCCGAGCGGGAGTTGCGGCCGCGCGTGCGTTACGGGGATTGCCTGGCCAGCGCGCGTGATCACCGGCCAGCCGTCTTTCCACTCGACCGGCAGCAGGAAAGTCTCCCGCCCGGTGGTGTAAAAATCGCCTGCATAGGGCCGCACTGCGAGGAAAGTGGCCCACCATTTGCCGTCCGGCGTGGTCACAAGCTGGGCGTGGCCCGCCGAGGTGATGCGATGATCGCGATCCATCGGCAGGTCACGCTGGGTGAGCACCGGGTTGTTCGGATTGGGCAGGAACGGACCGGTGACGCTCTTCGAGCGCAGGGTGACCTGGCTATGCCCCTCCGCGGTGCCGCCTTCGGCGCAGCTCAGATAATACCAACCGTCCTTCTGGAAAATGTGCGGTCCTTCGATCCAGATCGGCTTCTTGGCGAAATCGACGCCCCCATTGACCAACACGGTGCGCGGGCCGAACGACTTGAGGGTCTTGAGATCGAACTCCTGGATCCAGATCGCGCGGTGGCCCTCATATTGCGGCTGACCCTCGGGCGGGCCGTTATTGAGGATCCAGGTGCGGCCGTTCGTGTCGAAGAACAGCGAAGGATCGATCCCGCCCTCCAACGCCGGCAGCCACACCGGATCGGACCACGGCCCGGCGGGATTCTTTGCCGTGATCACGAAATTGCCGCCGCAATCGACGCAGGTGTTGAGGATGTAGAAGATGCCGTTTTTGGCCTGGATCGTGGGAGCGAAGACCCCTCGCGACAGACCGAGCTGCTTGAAGTCGAGCTGGCTCGGGCGATCGATCGCGTTGCCGATCTGGGTCCAATTGACCAAATCCTTGCTGCGGAACACCGGAATGCCGGGGAAATAGCTGAAGGTCGAAGTGACCAGATAGAAATCGTCCCCGACGCGCGTGACCGAAGGATCGGGATAGAAGCCGCGCAGGATCGGGTTGCGGTACTCGTCTGGCTTGAGGGGGACCGCGTCGATCGGGTCCGCGCCCTGATATTCGAACCAGTTGAACTGGGCGGGCTGTTGCGCCAGCGCGGGGGCTGCGATGAACAGGCTCAGGGCGAGAAGCAGCTTCATGATGCCGCGCAATGTTCGCGGACGAACGCCTTGTGCTTGGGCATGTAGTCGGCCGAATTGGCGATCGCTTCCTTGATGTGCGCAAGCCGCGATCGGGTCTCGTCCAAACTCATGATATCGGCGACGGGGTCATAGGACTGGGCCTTCATCAGCTGGCCGTGCATCACTGCGAACCAGCTGGTATCGTTGAACAGCTCTTCATTCTCGCGGAAGCAGCGACCGTGCGAGCGATAGACCCGCATCTTTTCCGCGAGTCGCTCGGGCACTTCCATGTTGCGGCAATAATCCCAGAAGGGCGAATCATCGCGTTCGGTGGCGTTATAGTGAAGCACGATGAAGTCGCGGATTTCCTCATAGTCGGTGGTCATGATCCGATTGTAACGGTCGATATCGGCCTGATTGAAATCGCGGTCGGGGAACATCGTCAGGAAGCGCGACAGGCCCGATTGCACCAGCCAGATCGCCGTCGATTCGAGCGGCTCGATGAAACCGCCCGAAAGGCCCAGCGCGACGCAGTTCTTTACCCACAGCTTGTTGCGGTGCCCGGTCGTGAAGGGAACGACGCGCGGGTCGGCCAGCGGCTTGCCGTCGAGATTGGCGAGCAGGATGCCGGTCGCCTCGTCGTCGCTCATGAATTCGGAGCAGAAGACATGACCGTTGCCGATGCGATGCTGGAGCGGGATGCGCCATTGCCAACCGGCGGTATGCGCAGTCGATTGGGTATAGGGCGTCCATTCGTCCACGCTTTCGCAGGGCACTGCGATCGCACGGTTGCACGGCAGATATTTGGACCAGTCGGTATAGCCGGACTTGAGCGTCTGCTCGATGATCAGCCCGCGGAAGCCCGAGCAATCGACGAACAGATCGCCCTCTACTTCGCTGCCGTCCTGCAGCACGACCGACTGGACGAAGCCGTCCTCGCCGCGCAGCTTCACCTCGACGATCTTGCCCTCCTGCCGCACTACCCCGAGATTCTCGGAGAATTTGCGCAGAAAACGCGCATAGAGCCCCGCGTCGAAATGAAATGCGTAGGGGATCTCGCTGAGCGGCGAATTGCCCGCTTCGATCGCGCGCATGAAGCGATTGTCACGCGACGCGGTTGCCTGAAGCGACCAATCGTCGATATCGGGCGCTTCGCCCATCTGGTGAAGCCGCTGGAAGAAGGCGTGGAACGAAACACCCTTCATATCGAGGCCATATTTGCCAAATGGGTGATAATAAGTGTGACCCTTGCGCGCCCAGTCGATGAATTTGATGCCGAGCTTGAAGGTGCCCTGGGTCTCGCGCATGAACTGGTCTTCGTCCAGCCCGAGCATGCGATTGAAGGTCGCCATTTGCGGGATGGTGGCCTCGCCCACGCCGATCGTGCCGATCTCGTCGGATTCGATCAGCGTGATGCTGGCATAATCGGTGGTGAGGATGCGTGAGAGCGTCGCCGCCGCCATCCAGCCGGCGGTGCCCCCGCCGACGATGACGATGCTGCGGATTCTCCTGTCGGTCATGCCATTCTCCGGGCGGGTGCATTGCGCGCGAGCCATTCTTCATGGCGCGGCATGGATTGCGCAGTCTGCGCGAAAAGCATCTTGATGCGATCAAGCGTCTGGCGGACCTGGCCGGGATCCATCGCATCGGCGAGCGGGTCCCAGCCCGCGGGCATCACCCCCTGCCCCAGCATCACTGCGATCCATGAGGATTCGGCGAAAAGCTCGTCCTCATAGCGGAAGAAGCGGCCGCGGCCGCGGAACAGATCGAGCTTGCGGCTGAGCGTCTCTGGGATCTCCATCTCGCGGACGCGGCGCCAGAGGTCGCCATCCTGGCGCTCGTTCGCATGATAATGAAGGATGATGAAGTCGCGGACCTGCTCCATCTGCATGTCGGTCAGCCGGTTATATTCGTCGCGCTCCACCGGCGAAAAGCCCGCATCGGGAAGCAGCGCCATCAGCTTCGAGATGCCGGTCTGGATCAAGTGGATGCTGGTCGATTCGAGCGGCTCTAGGAAGCCCGAGGACAGCCCTAGCGCAACGCAGTTCTTGTGCCAGGCGAGTTTGCGGCGCCCCGCTTCGAACTTGAGAATGAAGGGATCGCGCAAGGGCCTGCCGTCAAGATTGGCGAGCAGCGTTTCGCGCGCAGCGTCGTCCGAAATGTCATTGCTGCAATAAACATAGCCATTGCCCATCCGGTGCTGGAGCGGGATGCGCCATTGCCAGCCCGCGGTGCGCGCAGTGCAGCGAGTGTACGGCGTGATCGTGCCTTCGGGCACGGACTCGCAGGGCACCGCCATCGCGCGATCGCATTGCAGCCAGTGCGCCCAGCTTTCCCAGCCTGCCCCCAATGTCTGCTCGATCAGCAGCGCCCGGAAGCCGGTGCAATCGATGAATAGCTCGCCCTCGATCCGCCGCTCGCCTTCGAGCAAAACTGCCTCGATATGCCCGTCCTCGCCGCGCAGCGGCACGTCGACCACCTTGCCTTCGAGACGGACGACGCCGCGCTTCTCGGCATAGTCGCGCAGGAACGCCGCATAGAGCGACGCATCGAACTGATAGGCATAGGCCATGCGCGACAGAATCGATGCGGGATCGGGCGACGGCGTCTGATAGCGACCGAGCTTCATCGCCATCGCGCAGAGATTATACTCGCCAATGTCGGCCGCCTGCCCGCTCTCGCGCAGCTTGCGCCAGAACTGGTGGAACTTGACGCCTTCGATATCGAAACCGAACTCGCCGAACGGATGGAAATAGCGGTCGCCCTCGCGGGTCCAGCCCTGGAAATCGATACCGAGCTTGAGCGTGCCCTGGGTCTTGGCGATGAATTCGTTCTCGTCGATCCCGAGCAGCCCGTTGAAGTTGCGGATCGGGGGGATGGTCGCCTCGCCGACGCCGACCGTGCCGATCGCGTCGGATTCAACCAGGGTGACCTTCACGCCGGTGCGGATCAGACGTGAAAAGGCGGCTGCGGCCATCCAGCCTGCCGTGCCCCCGCCGACGATGACGATGCTGCGGATCGGCCGCGGCGCAGTCATGCGGATGCGCCGATCTGCGCGAGTGTCGCGCCATGATTGGGCATCGCCTTGGCGGCTTCGACGATCACTTCGCGCAGCCGAGTGATATGCTGGATGATCGCGGTCTCGGGAAACGTATCGGCGAGTGCATCGTAGCGGCGGGGATGCAGCCCCTGACCGTCCAGCGCCGCGATCCACTCCGCGCGGTCGAACAATTCCTCGTCATATATCGGCATGCGGCCGCGGCTGGCATAGAGGTCGAGCTTATATTGCAGCGCTTCGGGCACCGGCATGGCGCGGGCATGATCCCAGAAGGGCTCGCCGGTGCGGCTATTGGTCTTGTAATGCGCGATGACGAAGTCGCGGACGCGGTCGGCTTCCTCCGCAGTGATGCGGTTATATTCCAGCGCCTCGACCCCCGCGGCCCGCGTCGGAAAAAGCGCGATCAGGCGGCGGATCGCATTGCAGACCAGTTGGAGGTTGTGCCCGTAAAGCGGCTCGATCACCGCGGCAGCAGCGCCGATTGCAACGACATTGCCCTGCCAAACACGCTCGCGCCGCCCTTGCTCGAACGGTATTGCCTCAGCGGCGTCAGCTTGATGCGCGGAGGCGTAAATCATCGCCTCACTCGGCCCGCCGATCAGCGGCACGCTGCGCAGCCATCCTGCGGCATGCGCCCCGGCATGGGCATAAGGAGGCGGCACGCCATCCTGCGCGCTGGATCGCTCGACCACCCGGTCGCAGTCAAGCCACTGCGCCCAGCTCTCGAAGCCATGACCTTCGCTAAGCAATGCCGCTGGACCCGAGCAATCGAGGAACAGGTCGCCCGCGACCTGCGCGCCGCCTTGGAGTTCGAGCGCAGCGACGTGGCCATTGTCGGAGCGGACCGCGCCCGCGAACGGCGCTTCGTGATGCGTAACTCCGATGGCGAGCCCGCGGCAGGCGTTCGCAAGCCCGACCTTGTCGAGGTTCAGCCCATAGCCATAGCTCGAAAGCACCGAACGGCGATCCTCGCTCGGGCGCCCAAATCGACCCGCTGCCGCCGCCACTGCCGCCAGCGAGAAATCGGTCGGGCGCACGAAATGTCCGGCGCTGCGCAACCGCGCGACCAGCGCCGGGAATGCCACCGTACCCATCCCCGCGCCGACATCGCCAAAGGGGAAGAACCAGCCCGTTTGCGCGCCGGCCCAACCCACAAATGCCGCGCCCAGCGCAAAGGTGCCCCGGGCGGCGCGGAGCAGTGCCTCCTCGTCGATGCCGTGATCGCCAAGGAAGTCGTGAAAGGCGGGAAGTGCCGTCTCCCCCGCGCCGAACGGGCCGATGCTGTGGTCCGGCCCGCCGGTCTCGACGAGGTCAATCGCGATACCGCTGCCCTTAAGCGCGCGCGACAGGCCGAGCGCGCTCATCCAACCGGCCACGCCGCCGCCCAGGATCACGATGCGCCGGATCGCCGTCATGTTCAGGCCGCCGCCGCCAGGCCGGCGAGCAGCGCGTCATGGCTCGGCATCGCCTCCGCCGCCGCTGCGTAGCGCGTGCGCAGCGCGGCCATCGCCTCGATCAGATCGCTGTCGGAAAGCCGCGAGGACAGCGGATCATGCGCCCGCGGCAGAACATTCTGCCCGAGATAGACCGCCAGCCAGCTCGGCTCGAGGAACATGCCGTCGCGATAATTCACGACCACGCCACGCTCGCGGAACAACTCGATCTTGTATTCCAGCGAATCCGGCAGATCCATCGTCCGGCAGTAATTCCAGAAGTCCGAATCGTCGCGCTGGGTGGCGTTGTAGTGGAGGATCAGGAAGTCGCGGACGCGCTCATATTCGAGCACCATCACGCGATTGAATTCCTCGGGGTCGAGCGGGTCCCATGCCCCGGTCGGGAAGAAATCGAGCAACCGGCCGATGGCGAGCTGGATCAAGTGGATGCTGGTCGATTCGAGCGGCTCGAGAAAGCCCGAGGCCAGCCCGATGGCCACGACATTGCCGACCCATTGCTTCTTGCGCTTGCCGGTGACGAAGCGAAGTTTGTTGGGATCGGCAAGCGGCGGCGCGGCGATGGCACCGAGCAGCACGTCGAGCGCGTCGTCGTCGGAGATGAAATTGCTCGAATAGACATGGCCGTTGCCGCAGCGGTGCTGGAGCGGGATCTTCCACACCCAGCCCGATTGCTGCGCCGTCGAGCGCGTCAGCGGCAGCGGAGGACCGTCATTTGGGCAGGGAATCGCAATCGCCCGGTCGCACGGCAGCCAGTGCGTCCATTCCTCATATCCGGTCTTGAGCGTCTGCTCGATCAGCAGCCCGCGAAACCCCGAGCAATCGACGAACAGATCGGCCTCGATGCGTTCGCCGCTGTCGAGCGTCACTGCCTCGACAAAGCCGGTCTCGCTGTTGAGCGTGACGTCGACCACCTTGCCCTCCTGTCGGATGGCGCCGCGCGCTTCCGAATATTCGCGGAGGAATTTGGCGTAGAGGCTCGCGTCGAACTGATAGGCATAGTTGAAGGTGTTGAGCAGCGATGCGGGGTCGTCATTGGGATGGTGGAAGCGCCCCCGCCGCGCCGCCTGGATCGGCAGCGAGAATTCCTCGAACGCCGGCGTACCGGGATTGTCGCGCATCCGGAGCCAATGCTGGTGGAAGGGCACACCGCCGAAATCCTGGCCGAACACCCCAAACGGATGGATGTACGAATCGCCGATTCGCCCCCAGTTCACGAATTCGATGCCAAGCTTGAAGGTGCCCTTGGTGCGGGCCATGAAATCGGCCTCGTCGAAGCCAAGCGTCGCGTTGTAGTGGCGGATGTGCGGCACGGTCGCCTCGCCCACCCCGACGGTGCCGATTTCAACCGATTCGATCAGGCGAATCTCGAGCGGCGAATCACCGAATTTGTTCGACAGCGCAGCCGCCGTCATCCAGCCGGCCGTTCCCCCGCCGACCACCAGCACGCGCTTTACCAACATAGGGTCATGCCCCTCTCCCTGGCCCAAATGTTAGCGCTCCCCAAGCGCAACGGTCAATCGCACCCAGCGCATGATTCTGGCGCAAAACCGCGCCGAAGGTGCCGGTCCGCACGGGCCTGAGACGCCAGAACCGTTGCAAATCCGCCACAAAATCAGGAGTTTTCCAATTTGTTTCACGCACGGCTTGATCTTTTGGAGGAACCTCATTTAAGTTCTACGCAGATAAAACGACGCTACAAAGTGATAGCGCTAACATAACCAAGGGGAGGACGGCTTGATGCGCAAGCTCTATGCAATTCAGACAGCTGACAACGCTGGCAGGGTACGTACCGGAATGCTCCGGGCCGGCGTTTCCGCCGCGGCCGTGGCGTGCTTCGCCGTTGCCGCGCCCGCCTGGGCACAGGATGCTCCGGCAGCCGGCCAGGCGGCACAGGACGAGGGCGAAGAAGTCATCGTTCAGGGCTATCGCGCCTCGCTGCAGAGCGCGCAGGCACTCAAGAAGAATTCGGACGTGATCGTTGACTCGGTGACCGCCGAGGACATCAGTGCCCTTCCCGATCGTTCGGTGACCGAGGCGCTCCAGCGCATTCCCGGCGTGTCGATCAATCGCTTCGCCGCCGGCGTCGATCCCGATCACTTCACTGCCGAGGGCTCGGGCGTCACCGTCCGCGGCCTTACCTATATCCGCTCGGAGTTTAACGGCCGCGAGGCGTTCACCGCCAATAACGGCCGCTCGCTCAGCTTCGCCGACGTGCCTTCGGAAATGCTGGGCGGCGTCGACGTGTTCAAGTCGCCATCGGCCGATCGCATCGAGGGCGGCATCGCCGGTGTCGTCAACCTGCGCACCCGCAAGCCGTTCGACGGCAAGGGCCTGGTCGTCGCGGGCTCGGTCGAGGCGAACTATGGCGACTTCGTCAAGAAGTGGGCGCCGACCGCATCGTTCCTCGTCAGCAACCGCTGGGAAACCGGCATCGGTGAATTCGGCCTGCTCGCCAACGCCTCCTATTCGCAGTTGAAGACCCGTTCGGACCGCTTCCAGCTCTCGAGCTTCCGCATCCGCACGCTTTATTCGGATGGCGATGTGGTGCAGAATCCGGGCGCGACTGCCGCGGGCCAGGTCTATTTCCCCCGCGGCGCCGTGGTCGGGACGCAGGAGTTCGACCGCCAGCGTTACGGTTATGCCGCCGCCGCGCAGTGGCGCAGCAACGATGGCTCGATGGAAGCCGTCTTCCAGTTCCTGCGCTCGGACGCGCGCCAGGCCTGGACCGAGCGCACGCTTGAAATCACCACCGATAACGTCTCGGCCAACGGTGATTCGCGCCGCGTTCCCGGCACTACGCTCGCCTTTGGCAGCGACGGGATGTTCACCAGCGGCACCATCACCGGCCCGACCGGCTGGCGCGGCGATCAGAACCAGCAGCCCGCCGGCATCACGCCGCGCGTGCCAATGCTCGGCCTGCAATCGAACAACATCCGCCGCGATCAGGAGCAAAAGCTCGTCACCGACGATTACGGCTTCAACTTCAAATGGGATGCCAGCGATCGGCTCGGCGTGGTGTTCGACTATCAGCATGTCGATTCGAGCACCGATCTGGTCGACAATACAGTCTGGGCATCGACCTATCAGAACGCTTCGCTGCGCCTGAACGGCGATGATTTCCCGACCGTCGCCTTCCTGCCGCCGCAGGTCTGCAGCGGCCCCGCGGCGAACTCGCAGGATCCTCCCGGCACCGATCAGGATTGCCGTGCCAGTGGCGACGTCAACAATCCCAATCAGAACATGCCGAACTATTACGGCGCGGGTCACACCAGCTTCGTCGATCCGTTCAACAGCTTCTATCGCGCCGCGATGGACCATATCGAGCGCAGCACCGGCAATTCGGACGCGGCCCGCATCGATCTGGAATATTCCTTCCCGGACTCGAATTTCCTCAAGGCCATCCGCACCGGCGTGCGCTATGCGGATCGCGACCAGACTTCGCGCTTCTCGCGCTACAATTGGGGCGTGCTTTCGGAGCAATGGGGCAATAACGGCCCGATCTGGTTTGACACCCCGGTCGATGGCAACAATGCCAATGGCCATACCCAGGGCACCGTGCCGACCCGCTACGAAGCCTTCGCCTTCCCCAACTTCTTCCGCAACACCGTTACGAACCCGATCGGCGCAGGCCGTCTGTTCTATGCGGGCAACACCGTCGCCAATTATGACCAGATGGTCGATTATGTCGGTCAGATCGCTCGCGAATGGCAGGGGACGACGACCTGCGCTTCAGATGGCCGGACGATCAACACCGGCTGGAATGCGCTCGCCAATCGTTGCGGCGTCGTGGCCGGAACGCCGTTCCTGCCCGACGAGATCAATCCGATCCGCGAGCAGAATTACTCGGCTTATGCGATGGCACGCTTCGACAGCGAATTCGGCGGCGGACTGCGGCTGAGCGGCAATGTCGGGCTGCGCTTCACGCGAACGGACCGCACCTCGAGCGGCTTCCAGTCGTTCAACAACACGACTGCATTCCCGACCGAGACCGTCTGTCTGACGCCCGTCCCCGTGGGCCAGACGCCATCGCCCTTCTGCACGTTCAACCTCGCAACGCGCACCGCGGCCCGCAACTATATCAACGGTGCAACCGTCGCGTCGCAAGCCAAGCTGCGTTACGATTATTGGTTACCAAGCGTGAACGTGAAGTTCGAAGTGGGCGGCGGGCTTCAGTTCCGCGCAGCCTATTTCAAGGGCGTCTCGCCTCCCCAGACCGGCTTCATCCGCAACTATTTCCCCGTCAATCTGGGTGTGGTGCAGAATACCGATGCCGCTGGTACGCCGATCGCGAACAGCTTCAGGCTGCAGGGCTCGCTGACCGCGGGTAACCCGTACCTGCGGCCCACCGAGGCCGATAACTTCGACCTTACGGCGGAATGGTATTTCTCGAGCGTCGGCCAGCTGACCATTTCGGGCTTCTACAAGGAGCTCCATGGCGTGCTGACCAACGACACGGTCCGCCAGAGCTTCACCAACAATGGCGCGACGTTCGAGGCACTCGTGACCACCCCGACCAACGCGACGAAGGTCGGCAAGATCAAGGGCTTCGAAGTCAGCTATCAGCAGACTTACGACTTCCTGCCGGGGCCGCTGAAGGGCCTGGGGCTCCAGGCGAACTACACTTATGTGGACTCGTCGGGCGTGCCGCAGTCGACGCTGTCGGAAACCGATCCGGACGTGGCCGCCGGCCGCGTGACGACGGTCGACACTTCGCTGCTGCCGCTACAGGGGCTGTCGCGTCACCAGGTGAACATCACGCCGTTCTTCGATTGGGGCCCGATCTCGGCGCGTGTCACTTATTCGTGGCGCTCCGACTTCCTGCTTACGGTCCGCGATGTGATCACGCCGTTCGATCCGATCATCAACAAGGCCACCGGCCAGCTCGATGCTTCGCTGTTCTTCGCGATCACGCCAAACATCAAGCTGGGCGTCCAGGGCTCGAATCTGACCAACGAGGTCACGCGCACCAACGCCGTGATCACGGCGATCGGCGGCGGGATCAAGGAAGTGCCGCGTGGCTGGTACATGAACGACCGCCGCCTCTCGGCAGTCGCCCGCTTCAACTTCTAACCGCAGACAATCACCCTGCACTGGCGCCGTCGGTCCTCGGACCGGCGGCGCCTTTTTCTTGGCCGCGGAGGGATTTCAGGCCCGGTAAGTGACGAAGATATTGGCGGTCAGCCGCCCGCGGCGGGGGTCGTCCGAAAGCACGGCGCCAGGCGGGATCCGGCCTGAATGCAGCACGCGGCTGCGATAGATGACGAGCCGGTTGAATGCCGCATCGACTGTGCCGGTCTGCTCGAAATGCGGGGTATCGCCGCCGATATAGCCCTCAGGCTCCTGCCCCTCCTCCGCCGCCCGCGCCGCGGCGTAATCCGGGGCGCGCTCGGGAGTCAGCGCTTCGAAACCCGTCGCCCGGTGGCGATAGAATGCAGTGCCTCCCTGATCGGGGCGGCAAAGATAATGGAGGAAGGCGAATTGCAGCGGATAAGTGGTGTCGACATGCGGGATGCGCTGCGCAGCGACGAGCGCGTCGGGCGCGAGCGTCACCAGCGAGAAATTGCACTCGGCATTGGTGAGCCGCGCGCGGCCAAGCCCGAACGCCTGGCGCAGCAGCGGATCGACGCCGCGCACTACGGCCTCGACATAATCCAACGGCGCGGGCGCGCGGATGCCTGGATAGCCGCCGTCCGGACCATAAGCGGGCACGAAGCTGGTTTCGGTCGCGGCATATTCCGCCAGGTCTTCGGGACGATTGAGGAGCCCGTCCACTTGGAGCAAAGGCTCGCGCTCGCGCCCGATATGCGTGTGGCTGGGCTCCGCCGCGGGGTTCAGGCTCAAATCATGGGCGCTCATGTCCGCGACCCTAAGGGCTTCGTTGCGTCGTGCAAACTGGCGTCGCGCCGCGAGCGCGCTACAGTCGCACGATGACTCCGATCCGCGAATGCACGGGCATCGATCCCGCCACCTTCCGTGCCGAGATCGTGCCTGGCTACGCGCCGATCGTGCTGCGCGGAATTGCGCGCGACTGGCCGCTGGTCACTGCGGCCGCGCAGTCCGATCAGGCTGCGGTCAATTACCTTCTCGGCTTCGATCGCGGCGCGGCGGCAGAGGCGTTCGTCGGGCCTGCCGCGATCAAGGGGCGCTTCTTCTACGCGGAGGATATCCGCGGCTTCAATTTCGAGCGGCGCAAGGGCAGCCTTGCCGAGCTGCTGCGCTATGTGCTCGCAGTTGGCGGAAGGCCGGACGCACCTTCGGTTTACGCCGGCGCGCTGGAAACCCCCGCGGCACTGCCCGGGCTGGCAGAGGCCAATCCGATGCCCCTCGTCGAGGGGCTGGGCGCCGATCCGCGCATCTGGATCGGCAACGCCTCCACCGTCAGCACCCATTTCGATGCTTCGGACAATGTTGCGGTCGTCGCGGCTGGCCGGCGGCGCTTCATGCTGTTTCCGCCCGATCAGATCCACAATCTCTATGTCGGCCCGCTCGATCATACCATGGCTGGCCAGCCCGCAAGCATGGTCGAACTCAACAACCCCGATTTCGAGCGTTACCCGCGCTTCCGCGAGGCACTGGAGCATGCTCTGGTCGGCGAACTCGAGCCGGGCGACGCGATCTACATTCCTGCGCTGTGGTGGCATCAGGTCGATGCGCTTTCGCCGTTCAACATACTGGTCAATTACTGGTGGGCGGATTCACCCGACATGGCCGCGCGCTTCGATGCGGTGGTGCATGCGGTGCTGACGGTCAGCCACTTGCCCGACAACCGGCGCGACGCCTGGCGCGCGATGTTCGACAATTTCGTGTTCAAGCGCCACGGCGAGCCCGCCGCGCACCTCGCGCCCGAGCGTCGCGGCGTGCTAGGCGAGCCCACGCCGCGGCTTCGGGACTATATCAAGGCATATCTGATGCGAGGCTTGGGGCGGCCTTAGGCCTTTAATCGTCTCCTCGCGAAAGCGGGGACCCAGGGTTATCAGGCGACGCATTGCCTGGCTCCGGGTGCCCGCTTTCGCGCGGATGACGCCAGTGGCTTACTCCCCATTCCCCGGCGCATAGCGGTTGTTGATCGCCTTATAGTAAGCGAGATCATGCGGCGGTGCGGCGTGGCCCTTGGGCAGCGGCCGCTTCGAGATCGACTGGAAATAAGCGATCGAGGCATCGCGCCACCATTCGGCTTCCTGATGCTGGATCGCCAGGAAGTCGCGGACCTCTGCCCAGCGGCGGGCATCGATCCGCCCCTTCAACCCGTCCCAGCGCGTCTGCATCGCGGCAACCGCATCGACGCCGGTGTCGTAGCGGACCACCAGTTCGTCCCACAAAATCCGGCCGGACTGCATCTTGCGGTCCCAGGGAACGTGGTGAAACCACAGGAGCAGATTCTCAGGCACTTGGTTGGGATCGCCCCATAGCTTCGCCACCTCGGTCGCATATTGGCTGAGCGCATCGCTCCCGGTCTTGGTCCGGTCGAAGCCGATGCCGTTTGCGTCGGCCTTGTGATAATAAGCCGGGTTCCATTCGGGCCGCGCCAGATCGGCGACCCAGGGCGCCGGCCCGTAATGGTGCCCGGTCGCCATCAGATGCGTAAGTCCGAGCGGCGTCATGTAATCGACCACAGCCTCGCGCGACCCCATCATCATCGCCACGATCGGATCGACCACGGCCGGATCATTGCCCCAGGTCAGCGCCGCCCAATCGCGCGCCACTGCTTGCGAAGACGCATCGGGATCCCAGGCGAAGCGCCCGAAAGCGTACCAGTTGGCCTGATCGAATTGTGAGCCCGACCAGTTCACGTCGCTGCCGATATTGGCGACGCCTGCCATGCCGGTGACCGCCCCCGGATCGACCGGCGTCTCGATCACCTTGGCGACTGTATTGCCCTTGGCGGGGCGGAAGGTGTCCGCCTTGAGCGCCTCCTCCCACATCGGCCCGAGATAGGCGAGGTGCGTAGCGAAGCCGAGATATTCCTTGGTGATCTGGAATTCCATCATCAGCGGCATCCTGGGCATCGCGCCGAACAGCGGATGGAAGGGCTCGCGCGGCTGGAAGTCGATCGCGCCGTTCTTGACCTGGACGAGCACATTGTCGCGGAACTTGCCGTCCAATGGCTGGAATTCGGCAAAGGCCTGCATATGCCGGTCCTGCGCGTTCTCGGCGGCATAGACGAAGGCACGCCACATCACGACACCGCCATGCGCCTTGAGTGCATCGGCGAACATGTTGGCCCCGTCGGCATGGCTGCGCTTGTAATCGTTGGGCCCCGGCTGCCCCTCCGAATTGGCCTTGATCAGGAAGCCGCCGAAATCGGGAATGACGGTGTAGATTTCGTCAATCTTGGCCTTCCACCAGGCGGCCACCGCTGGATCGAGCGGGTCGGCGGTCTTCATCCCCCCGATCTCGATCGGCGCGGAGAAGCGCGCCGTCAGATAGACCTTGATGCCATAGGGCCGGAAGACCTCGGCGAGCGCCTTCACCTTGAGCAGCCATTCGGGCTTGAGCACTTCGGCATTCGCATTGACGTTGGTCAGCACAACGCCGTTGATGCCTATCGAGGCATTGGCGCGGGCGTAATCGGTGTAACGCGGGTCCTTATAGCCGGGCAGCTTCTGCCAGTCCCAGATCGACTGGCCGGCATAGCCGCGCTCGACATGGCGATTGAGATTGTCCCAATGATTGAGCACGCGCAGCTGCAGCTTGGGCTTGTCGGCAATGTCGATCGTCTCGAGCGACTGCCCCAACTGGAATCGTTTGAGAAACGCGAAGACCCCGTAAAGGACGCCGACATCCTTGTTGCCGGCAATGACGATGACGCGCTTGCCCTGGATGGTGACGCTGCGGATCAGATAGCCTTCGTCGCCGAGATCCGCGAGGGGCAGGCCGAGCGGCGCGATATGCGGAGACTCGCCGGTGCCGAGAAGTATCCCGCCAACGCCTTGCACGGTGCTGCGCTGGACGATCTCATGGCCAAGCATGCCCTTGAACCCACGCTGGAGCTCATCCGCGGCAGCGGCGATCGTCGGGCGATCTGACTGCGCCGTGAAATAGGCGCCGACGCGCCCGATACGGGCCTTGGCGGCGGAGTCGAGCGGCTGATAGCGCAACCAAAGGTCGTAGCCGGTTTCCGCACGTCCCTGATTCGGCACGGCAAAAACACAAAACACAGACAAAATTGCCAGCAATATCCGACGCATCGTCATCCTCTCGCCCAAACGGTCAACGCCGCCGTTGACAAGCCGATAGCAGCTTGCTTTTGGTAGCGCTACCAACAGGCAGCCGTTCGCGAAGCGCTGCCGATAAGGAGGGGGCAAAGCGCGCGCATGGCCGAGATACTATCCGCGCGCGTGATCGTCACCTGCCCCGATCGCAACTTCGTGACGCTGCGCATCGAGACCCGCGACGGTGTATATGGCCTCGGCGACGCCACGCTCAACGGCCGCGAGCTGGCAGTGGCGAGCTACCTCAACGATCACGTTATCCCCTGCTTGATCGGACGCGACGCGCACCGGATCGAGGACATCTGGCAATATCTCTACAAGGGTGCCTATTGGCGCCGCGGCCCGGTGACGATGAGCGCCATCGCCGCGGTCGACATGGCGCTGTGGGACATCAAGGGGAAGGTCGCCGGCCTCCCCGTCTATCAATTGCTCGGTGGCGCCAGCCGCGAAGGCTGCATGATCTATGGCCATGCCAATGGCGAGACGATCGAGGAGACGATCGAAGCCGCGATCGCGCATGTCGAGCAGGGTTATAAGGCCGTCCGGCTGCAATCGGGCGTGCCCGGACTGGCCGCGGTCTATGGCGTCGCCAAGTCCGGCGAGCGCTACGAGCCCGCCGACGGAACGCTGCCGACCGAAAGCTTGTGGTCGACCGAGAAATATATGCGCTCGGTCGTGCCCTTGTTCGAGAAAGCGCGCGAAGTCCTCGGCTGGGACGTGCATCTGCTCCACGACGTCCATCACCGGCTGACGCCGATCGAGGCGGGCCGGCTCGGCAAGGACCTTGAGCCCTTCCGCCCCTTCTGGATTGAGGACCCGACTCCGGCCGAGAACCAGGCCGCGTTCCGCCTGATCCGCCAGCATACCAGTGCGCCGCTGGCTGTCGGGGAAATCTTCAACACCATCTGGGACGCCAAGCAGCTCATCGAGGAGCAGCTCATCGATTATGTCCGCACGACGATCGTCCATGCCGGTGGGCTTACCCATATCCGCCGCATCGCCGCGCTGGCCGATCTCTATCAGATCCGCACCGGCTGCCACGGCGCCACCGATCTGTCGCCGGTCACCATGGCGGCGGCGCTGCACTTCGGGCTCTCGGTCCCCAATTTCGGCATCCAGGAACTGATGCCGCACACCTCGACCACCGACGCCGTCTTCCCGCATGCCTATTCGTACCATCGGGGCATGATGCATCCCGGCGACGCGCCCGGGCTGGGCGTGGAAATCGATGAAGCGCTTGCCGCCCGATACGAATATAAGCGGGCCTACCTGCCGGTCGCGCGGCTCGAAGACGGAACGATGTTCAACTGGTGAGCAGGAGAAGCTCAAATGACGGGATTTACGCGGCGCGACATGCTTGGCGGAGCGGCCGCATTGGGAGGCGCAGGTCTGGCGCTTCCGGCATTTTCGCAGGCAGCCGGCACCGGGCTCAATGCCGCCGCCAGCGCCAAGGGCATGCGCTTCGGATCGTGCCTGGCCTGGAGCCCGCCCGGCGCCGATCGCGGCTCCTTCGCCAACCCAGCCTATGCGGCGTTGCTGGAGCGCGATTGCGGCATCCTGGTGCCCGAGAACGAATTCAAATGGCAGGCGCTGCGGCCCGATGCCAAGACCTTCAATTTCGAGCGTTTTGCGGCAATGCTCGACTATGCCGAGCGCAATAAGCTGCCGATGCGCGGGCACACGCTGCTTTGGCACAAGACCCAATATTTCCCGAAATGGCTGAACGAGCATGATTTCGGCGCAGCCCCTGCCAGCGAGGCCGATCGAGTCCTCACCCAGCACATCAAGACCATCGGCAAGCTCTACGGCACCCGTATCGTCAGCTTCGACGTGGTCAACGAAACCGTCGACGAGAAGACGGGAGCGCAGCGCGAATCCTCGCTGTCCAGGGCCTTCGGCAGCGCCGATGCGATGGTCGATCGCTCCTTCCATCTCGCGCGCCAGCACATGCCCAAGGCCGAATTGGTCTATAACGATTATATGAGCTGGGAACCCGGCAACGAGGCGCACCGCAGGGGCGTGCTCAAGCTGCTGGAGGGCTTCAAGGCCCGCGGCGTGCCATGCGATGCGCTGGGCGTGCAATCGCATATCGGGCTCACTTCCGGCGGCACCGTCGGCGCCTTGGTGAGCAAGCAGGAAAAGCCGTGGCGCGAATTTCTCGATGCCGTCACGGCGATGGGCTACAAATTGCTGATCACCGAGTTCGACGTGAACGACAAGGTGCTGCCCAGCGACGCGAAGGTGCGCGACGGCATCATCGCCAATTATGCCGCCGCCTATCTGGAGATCATGTTCTCCTATCCGCAGCTCAAGGATGTGCTCGCCTGGGGCATGTGCGACAAATATGGCTGGCTCAACGGCTTCAACCCGCGCGCCGACAAGACCCATCAGCGCGCCACCCCCTATGACGATAATTTCCGCCCCAAGGCACTGCATCGCGCGATCAAGCAGGCTTTCGACGCAACATCCGCACGTACCTGACGCCGAATTGCCGCGCGAAACCCGGCTGACCTGCTAGAGGGTGCAGGGAATCGGCGGGAGGGTCGAAAGCATGGCGGCGGCCGCACAGCGCGAGGCTTGGTTTGCCGCCCTGCTGGGCGAAGGCGGGCTCGACGCGGCTGCGATCCAGGCGCTCGCCGATGGCTTCGGCACGGAGCATGCCGGTGCGGCGCCGGCACCGAGCGAGGCCTTCCTCCACATGCTCGATACCGCTGCGCATACTCCGGTGCAGCGGAAGGAATTGGCGCGGCATCGCCCCCAGCTCGATCGCCGGATCAAGGCCCGCCGCATCCGCCAGCTCGAATCCGGGGACGAGGACATCCTCTATGATCTGGCCATGCCGCTCGCCGCCCTGATCGGGCTCGGGCGTACGGCCGATGCCAATCTGCTCGCCAACCGCTATCTCGACGTGACTCCGCAGGGCGCGACCGGCTGGGCGTTGCTGCCGCTATACCTCTCGCTCCGCGCAGGCGAGGTGGGTCTAGCCGATGCGATACTCGCCCCCTCCCCACCCCGCCTCGTGGCGATCGGCGGGCTATCGGGCACGGGCAAATCGACCCTGGCGCGGCTGCTCGGTGCCCGGCTCGGCCGCGCGCCGGGTGGGCGCGTGCTGCGCTCGGACGTGTTCCGCAAGCGGCTGGCGGGCGTCCCGCCGGAAACACGGCTGCCTCCCGCGCATTATACTCGGCTGAATGACCAGCACACTTACGAAACCCTGTTCGAATCGGCCGACGATCACCTTGCCTGTGGCAACAGCGTGGTCCTCGACGCCGTGTTCATGAGTCGCAGCGAGCGCGACGTCGCCGCGGCGATCGCCCATCGCCACCGTGTGCCCTTTGTCGGCATCTGGCTGGAGGCTCCCGAACGCGACCGGCTGGCGCGCGTCGCAGCACGCGCGGGCGACGCTTCGGACGCCACGATCGAAGTCGCGCGCGAGCAATCGCGCCGCCCGGTGGGCGTGCTTGCCGATTGGCACCGCATCCGCGTCAACCGACCGATCGAATCGATCGTCGCGGCCGCACGCGCTGCCGTCGATCGGGCACGGCTGCGATGATCGCGACCCTGACGCTCAATCCCGCGCTAGACGTCACGACCTGCACCGAGAAAGTCCAGCACACGCACAAATTGCGCTGCACCGCGCCGCGGCTCGATCCCGGCGGCGGCGGGGTCAATGTCGCCCGGGTGATCCATGCGCTGGGCGGCGAAGTGACCGCCGTGTTCCCGCGGGGCGGGCCCGCCGGCGCAACCTTCGAGGCATTGCTGCGCGAGACCGGCATGCCGATCGTACCGGTCGGGATCGCCGGCGCGACGCGCGAGAGTTTCACTGTCGATGAAGGCGAGACCGGGCTGCAATATCGCTTCGTACTGCCCGGGCCGGAGCTCAGCGCCGCGGAGATCGAGGCGCTGCTGACGGCGCTTCCAGAGGCATCGCATATCGTCGTCAGCGGCAGCCTGCCGCCCGGATGCGATCCGGCCATCGTCAAGCGGCTCGGCGCGCTTGCCGCGAACCGCGACGCTAGGCTCGTCGTCGACACTTCGGGGCCGGCACTGGCCGCCTGCGAGGGCGCGGGCATCTATCTGCTCAAGCCCAGCCTTCGCGAAGTCGAGGACCTGATCGGCAAGCCGATCGCCGGAGAAGCCGGCGAGCTTGAAGCCGCCCGAACGCTGCGCGAACGGGGCTTCGCCGAAGTGATCGTCCTGTCGCTTGCCGATCGCGGCGCGTTGCTGGTCGCCGATGGCATCGAGCTGCGCCTGCCCGCGCTCCCGGTCGAAACCAAAAGCGCAGTCGGGGCAGGCGATTCGATGGTCGGCGCAGTCACGCTGGCGCTCGCGCACGGCAAGCCGCTCGGCGATGCGCTGCATTATGGAATCGCGGCAGGTGCGGCGACGCTGATGACTCCCGCAACCGAGCTGGCCCGGCGCGAGGATGTCGAGCGACTTTATGCGGCGAGTTCGTCCTGAGCGGGCTTCGGGTAGAACAGCGCATGCATTGCTTCGAGCATCCGCACCGCGTCCGCGCTGGCCAGCGAATAGAAGATCATCTGCCCCGCGCGGCGCGCGGTGACCATGCCTTCGCGGCGCAGCAAGGCAAGCTGCTGCGACACGGCAGTGTCGCGCGAGCCCGTCAGTCGGGCAAGCTCGCCCACCGACTTCTCGCCATCGAGGAGGTGACACAACAGGAGCAATCGGCTGCGTCCGGACAAGGCCTTCAGGAACAGCGACGCTCGGTCGACTACGGCAATCATATCGTCTTTCACGCCGCGACAGCTATGGACGAATACCCATATTGGCAACCGCTATCGTACGGAAAGCGAAGGTAAATCGCTTAGAAATCGTGATTGCAGGAAATGCAACCGTCTAGTTTTACCGTTTCGCGTCCCGACTGTTTCCGGGACGTTTCTGACCCGTTCAGTGCCAGCGAAGTTCGGCCAGCACCGGGAAATGATCGGAGGGATATAGCGCCCCGTCATGCGCCGTCAGCGTCTCGATTCTGCCAATCTTGAAGCCGCGCGTCAGTATCCAGTCGATCCGCCGATCGGACTTTCCCGTGAAGTTATGGAAGGTTTCCGCCGGGCCACTGCGCAGCTTCGTTCCCAGCCAGACATCTGCCAGTTCGCGGGTCAGCAGCGCGTGCGCTTCGCTATCGGGAATGGTGTTGAAATCGCCGGTGACCACGACGCGCGCCTTGCCCGCGATGCTGTGGATTCGCTTGAGGAGAAGCTCGGCGCATTTCCGGCGGGCCTCATCGTCTTCGGCACGATAGGGAAAATGCGTGTTGAAGACGAAGAAGCGGCGGCCGTCGCGCGTCCGGAACTGTCCCCAGGTCACCAGCCGAGGATAGATGTTCCCCCAGGTCATGCTACCCGGCACTTCGGGCGTGTCCGAAAGCCAGAAATTGCCCGAGCCGAGCAGGCGCAGCCGATCGCGCCTGTAAAAGAGTCCCATATGCTCGTCGCCGTCCCCGCCGCGCCGGCCACTGCCGATCCAGGCATAATGCGGCAGCTGCTCGACCAGATAATCGCCCTGCTCCTCGAACAGCTCCTGCGTGCCGATGATGTCGGGCGCTGCGGCGGCAATGGTGCGGGCAGCGAGCGTGCGGCGATTGGGCCAGGCATTGGGCCCGTCCGATGCGATCGGCAGGCGCACGTTGAAGGTCATCACCCGCAGCGCCTGCGCGCCCGCGGCGGAGGGAAGGCCAGTGGCAAACAGCAGCGCGGCCATCGCGGCAAGCAAGCGGGCAACGCGCATCATCTACTCCATGGAAGACCGCATCGGGCGGCGTGCTGCAGCGGGAAATGGCGCTCGTTACACCAGCCGCTTCCGATACGAATTGCTCTATATGAAACCGGTTACATATGCTAGCCGCATCGGACCGAACGCCATCGACTCGTGGCGGGCGGTGCATTGCAATTCCTGCGCGTGTGGCTGGCGGAGACCGGTACCGGCGCGGCAACGGGGAGGAATATATGTCTTTTCAAGTGTTTCAGGCGCGCCCTGCTCATCGTGGACGCGCACTCCGGCTTGCCGCTGCGCTTCTGATCGGCACATCCGCCGCGGCAGTGATGGCGACGCCGGCATTCGCGCAGCAGTCCGATGCTTCGTTGCGCGGCACCATCACGCTCGGCGAGGGCGCGACCGTCCAGCAGGTCGTCGCGGTCGAGAATGCCACCGGCTTCCGTCGCAATGCCGATGTCCGCCCGGACGGCAGCTATAATTTCGCCTCGCTTCGCCGCGGCACGTATATGCTCGAGATCTCCACCTCGGCAGGCTCGCGCACGACTGACGAATTCACGTTGAACGTCGCGCAGAATGCTGTGCTCGATTTCGATTTCTCGGCGCCCGAAGCGGCCGCCAGCAGCGACGTCGTCGTCACCGGCAACCGCATCCGCTCGATGGAGGGCGGCGAAGTCGGCGTGAACATCACCCAGCGCCTGATCGAGCAGCTGCCGCAGAACAACCGCAACTTCCTCGCCTTCGCCGATCTCGCGCCGGGCGTGCAGTTCATCACCAATGGCAGCGATCAGTCGCGGCTCCAGGGTGGCGCGCAGAACAGCAATTCGGTCAACATCTTCATCGATGGCGTCGGTCAGAAGGATTATGTCCTCAAGAACGGCATCACCGGGCAGGATTCGACCCAGGGCAATCCCTTCCCGCAGCTCGCGGTCGGCGAATATCGCGTGATCAGCTCCAACTATAAGGCCGAGTTCGACCAGGTCAGCTCGGTGGCGATCACCGCGGTTACCAAGTCCGGCACCAACGAGTTCCATGGCCAGGGCTTCGTCGATTTCACCAACCAGAATTTCCGCAATGCGCGCCCGACCGAAGCGGCGAGCCCGGCCGGCAAGATCAAGACGCGTGATCTGCAGTTCGGCGGCGCGCTGGGCGGTCCGATCATCAAGGATGTCGCGCACTTCTTCGTCACCTACGAGGGCAAGCGCCGCATCAATCCGCGTGACATCACCCCCGGCCTGGACCTGCCGGTGAGCTATTTCCCGACCCAGTATCAAAGCGTGTTCGGCTCGACCAACGAGACGTTCAACGAGGACCTCTATTTCGGCAAGATCGATTTCTCGCCGACCGACAAGGACCTGTTCGAGATATCGGGCAAGTATCGCAACGAGTCCGGCGAGCAGTTCAACAGCGGCAACGCCGCTTATGAAACGCGCACGCTGGCACGCGTCAGGGAATGGCGCGGCCTCGCACGCTGGCAGCATAGCGAAGACACCTGGAACAACGATTTCAAGGTCGCGTATGAGAATGTCAGCTGGAACCCCAGTCCGTTTCTCGAAGCGCCGCGACTAGTCTTTAACGTGCAATTGCCGGTTGCCGGCGGCGGCACGCGGCGCGGCGACGTGCTCAGCGTCGGCGGCGGCACCAACTTCCAGGACAAGGGCCAGAAGGGCTGGCAGGTCTCGGACGACTTCACTTACACCGGTTTTGGCGGCCACACGCTCAAGGTCGGCGTCAAGGCGAAGTGGGTGACGCTTCAGTCGCTCCAGCTCAACGGTTTCAACCCGACCTTCAACTTCTTCACGCCCGTGGGTGGCACGTTCAACACGACCATTCCCTACCGGATGACCTTCCAGTCGCTGGTTGGCGGGGCAGATCCGGATCTGCGCTCGAAGAACTTCCAGTTCGGCATCTATGCCCAAGACGATTGGGACGTGACCGACCGACTGACTCTCAACCTCGGCCTGCGCTGGGATTATGAGAGCACGCCCGCGTTCCTCAATTACGTGCATCCCGCGGCGCAGGTAACTGCGGTCGGTCCGGCCAATTATCCGAACCTCAACAACGCCAATTACAATATCCGCGACTATATCTCGACCGGCACCGAGCGGGAGGCGTTCAAGGGCGCATGGCAGCCCCGTCTCGGCTTCACCTGGGAACTCGATGAAGAGGGCCAGTTCGCATTGTTCGGCGGCTATGGCCGTTCGTACGATCGCACCCAGTTCGACTTCATCCAGCAGGAGCTGGCCCAGGGTCAGGCCGCGGGCCGCACCTTCAACTTCAACAATCCCGGCGACACGGTGAACACCTGCGTGCCGAGTGCCACCTGCATCGCCTGGAACCCGGTCTATCTGACTCCGGCAGGGCGCGAAGCACTGGTCGCGGGCCTCCCGGCAGGTGCCGGCCGCGAGTTGCGCTTCATCAAGAACGACCTGAAGACGCCCTATTCGGACCAGTTCAGCATCGGCGTGCGCGGTCGCTTCGGCCTGCTCAATGCCGAAGTCGGCATGTCGCGCGTCAACAGCTATGACGGGTTCGTCTATCTGCTCGGCAACCGCCGCCCGGATGGCAGCTTCTTCCCGGCGACCGGCAATCCGGACTCGCCGTTCGGCAACCCGCCATCGCCGTTCGGCTCGATCATCATCGGCGACAACGGCCTCGAGACCCGCGCGAACACGGTCTATACCAAGCTGACCAAGCGCTACACGCCCACTTCGCCGTGGAGCGTGGATGCGACCTACACCTATATGTACGGCGAGGAGAACCGGAAGTTCGGCGAGGTCTTCAGCTTGGATTTCCCGAGCATCCAGGATTATCCGTTCGCACATTCGGCGGGCATCCGTAGCCACCGCCTGGTCGTGGCGGCCACGGCCGATCTGCCGTTCGACTTCACTCTGGCGGGCAAGTTCCAGATCGCATCTCCGATCTGGCTTAACCGCCTGGTGGGCGTCGCCGGCACGCCGCCCCAGCGTTTCGTCACCACGGTGGAAGCCGAAGGCAATGGCGCGCTGTGGGGCTATCGCCAGCTCGATCTGGCGCTGACCAAATATGTGAAGCTCGGCTTCCTGACCGAGAACACCAGTATCTGGTTCCGCGTCGACGTGCTCAACGTGCTCGACGACAAGAACTATAACGGCTTCAACGACGTGACCGGGCTGCGCAACACCAGCCTGGCCACCGATGGCCCGCCGCGCACGTTCAAGCTTTCGACCGGCTTCAACTTCTAAAAGCGTCCTCCTTGCCGCCGCGCCTGGGCTTGCCCTCGCGCGGCGGCATTTTTGTTTGTACTCCTGGAGCGTCATCATGAAATCCAAGCGCCCCCTCGCCATCCTGTTCGCCTCCGCTCTGGCAGGCTGCACGATGCAGGAGGCGCCCTCGCCCGCCCGTCCCGCCCCCCAGGCCGGTGCGCAGGCAGCCTTTGCCGAGGATCTCAGCCGGCGGACCTTCGATTATTTCTGGGAGACCACTCCGGCTGCCAATTGCCTGGCGCCCGATCGCTGGCCCTCCAGTCCCTTCTCGAGCGTCGCCGCGACCGGCTTTGCGATCACTGCCTATGCCGTCGGCGCCGAGCGCGGCTACGTCACCCGCGCGGACGCAGCCGCCCGCACCTTGCGCTGCATGGAATTTTATCACGATGCGCCGCAAGGCCCCGAAGCGAGCGGCGTCACCGGCTATAAGGGCTTCTTCTATCATTTCCTGAAGAACGACACCGGCCAGCGCTACGGCACCACCGAGCTATCGACGGTGGATACGAGTCTGCTGCTCGGCGGCATGCTGTTCGCGCAATCCTATTACGATCGCGACAACGCCACCGAGCGCCGCATCCGCGAACTCGCCGAGGCGATCTACCGCCGCGTCGACTGGAAATGGGCGCAGCGAAGCACCACCGCCACCCAGGCGCGCAACCTCGCCAACTCGCATGGCATCACGATGGGCTGGAAGCCCGAGCGCGGCTTCGAGACGCACGATTGGGTCGGCTATAACGAAGGCATGTTGGTCTATGTGCTGGCGGCTGCATCGCCGACGCATCCGGTGGGCAAGGACGCCTGGGACCAGGGCTGGGCGGCCGATCTGCAAAAGGACTGGGGCACCTATTACGGCCAGGAGCATCTGACCTTCGAGCCGCTGTTCGGGCATCAATATTCGCACGTCTGGGTCGATTTTCGCGGCATCCAGGACAGCTTCATGGCCGGCAAGGGCATCGACTATTTCGAGAATAGCCGCCGCGCGACCCTGGCGCAGCGCGCGTACGGCGCGGACAACCCCAACAAATGGGCCGGCTATTCGAGCAACATCTGGGGCTGGACCGCCTCGGACGGCCCCGGCGGCGGCAAGCGCCGGGTGAACGGCGTCGAGCGCGATTTCATGGGCTATTCGGCGCGCGGCGTCAGCCCCAATCGCGTCGTGGACGACGGCACGATCGTGCCGACCGCGGCAGGAGGCTCGATCGCCTTTGCCCCCGAAGTAGCGCTGCCGGCGCTGATGCACATGAAGGCGCAATATGGCGAGCGGCTCTACACCCGCTACGGCTTCAAGGATGCGTTCAACCCCAGCTTCACCTTCACCGACAAGGCCAACCGCGGCGGCACGGTCGATCCGCAGACTGGCTGGGTGGCGAATGATCATCTCGGGATCGATCAGGGGCCGATCCTCGCGATGCTCGAGAACCACCGCTCCGGGCTGATCTGGAAGACGATGCGCAAGAACCCGCATATCCGCACCGGGCTCAAGCGGCTCGGCTTCAAGGGCGGCTGGCTGGAAAAATGATCGCACGGCTGCGCGAGGCTCCCCCCAAGCTCAGGCTCGTCCTGTTCGCCTTCGGGGACTTCGCGTTCAATCTCTACTGGCAGAGCATCATGCTCTACCTGCTTTTCTATTATACCGAGGCGCTCAACCTGCCGGTGGCCACGGCCGCAGCGATCTACACCTTGGCCTCGATCTGGGACGGGCTGGCCAATTTCATCGCGGGCGCCATCGTCGATCGGCGCGAGCCCGGGCGCGGCTATGGCCGCGTGCTCATGCTCGGCAGCCTGCCGCTCGGCTTGGCCTGCGTCCTCACCTATCTCCCGCCCTTGACCAGCGGTGCGATCGGCATTGCCTGTGTCGTCATCGGGCATCTGCTGTTCCGCACGGCCTATGCGGCGGTGAACGTCCCCTATCTGGCGATGTCGGCGCGGATCAGCGTGCACAGCAAGGATCGCGCCTTCGTCGCGGGGATGCGGATGCTGTTCGGGACGATGGCCTGGGTGCTAGTCGCGCGCGCGACGGTGCCGCTGGGGGCATGGCTGAGCGGCAGTGCGGTGCCCGCGAACGCCTATCTCGGCGCGGCGATCGGCTTCGCGCTGGTGGCAACGGCGATCCTGCTGCTGGTCGGCGCCACCTATCGCGAGGAACTCGTGCCCTCCTCCGCCCCGCCGCCTTCGATCGCAGCGAGCCTCAAGAGCCTGTTCGGCAACCGCGCCTTCATGACGCTCAACCTGGCCATGATGGCCATGATCGTCGCGGTCACCGTGCTCAACAAATCGGTGCTCTATTACTTCAAATATTTCCTCGGCGACGATGCCGCGGGGCAGAGCGCGCTCGCCTGGATGGGGCTGGTCAGCGGGGTCGCAGTCCCGGTGTGGATGCTGCTCCAGCGCGGGATCGGCACGCGCAGCCTCTGGTTCCTGGCCGCAGGCCTGTGCATCACCGGGCTGACGCTGTTCGCAACCATCGGCATCGCCAACACGCAATCGATGCAGATCTTCCTCGTCGCGATGCAGGCGGCGATCGTCGGGCTGCATTTCGTCTTCTGGGCGATGCTGCCCAACACCATCGAGTTCGGCGAGCGAACCACTGGGCTACGTCTCGAAGGCGCTGTGTTCGGCCTGGCCTCCCTGCTCCAGCGCGTCGCGATCGCCATCGCCACCGCGGTGCTCGGGCTCGGCTTCGGCGCGTCGGGCTTCGTCTCGAACGTCACGCAGAGCGCGGGCACGCTCGCCGGCATGCGCTGGACGATCGCGCTGGTCCCGCTCGCCTTCCTGACTTTGTCCTGCGCGCTGATGCTGCTCAACCCGCTGGGCCGCGGCGCCCACGCACGGATCGTGCGCGAGCTTCGCAACGAGGACCAGGCTCAGCGCTGAAGTGTGAACTGCGCGTGGACGCCCTGGGCTTCGGCCGACGGCGCGATCCACAGATCGAACAGCCCCGCCTCCACGGTCGGCTTATTGTCGCGGCCAATGAACAGCAATTGATCGCGGCGCAGCTTGAAGCTGACCGTCTCGGTGGCCCCCGGCGCGAGGGCAAGCTTGCGGAACGCCTTGAGCTCGCGCACCGGCCGCGTCACGCTGGCGGTGCGGTCGCGGATATAGAGCTGGACCACTTCCTCGGCGGCGCGCTTGCCGCGGTTGGTGACCTTGGCCGAAACCGTGATTTCGCCGTCCCATGCCAGCATCTCCGGCACCGAGATCTCGGAATAGGCAATGTCGCCATAAGTCAGGCCGTGCCCGAACGGGTACAGCGCCGAATTGGGCGCCTCGCGGTAATGCGCCTTATAGGGTTCGAGCTTGGCATCCGAAGGATTGGGCCGGCCGGTCGGCTTGTGCGCATAGCTGTAAGGCTGTTGGCCAGGACGGCGCGGGAAGCTGCATGGCAAGCGGGCCGAAGGGCTGTAATCGCCAAACAATACGTCCGCGATGGCATGCCCGCTCTCGGTGCCGAGAAACCAGGTGACGAGAATCGCAGGGGCATCGGCCACCGCGCCTTCCAGCGCGAGGCTGCGGCCGTTCTTGAGCAACACCACCACAGGCTTGCCCGTCGCGGCGATCGCGTCGGCCAGTGCCTGTTGCGGCTTGGGCACGATGATCTCGCTGCGCGACTGCGCCTCGCCCGACATCTTCTCGCTCTCCCCGATCGCGAGGAGCACCACGTCGGCCGCCTGCGCCGCGGCGACTGCGGCCTCGATCCCCCCTGCCAGCGGCTCCTCGATCCCCGAGCCCAGCGCAACCGTGACGCCGGCCTTGTCCCTCACCGCGGCACGGATGCCGGTGGCAAGGTCGACGGCCTGCTTGTTGTCGCCATAGACGACCCAGCCGCCATTGATGTCGTGCTGGCCTTCCGCGAACGGCCCAATGATCGCAATCCTCTTGCCCGCCTTGGCCAGCGGCAGCAGCCCGCCCTGGTTCTTGAGCAGCACGATCGACTTCTTGGCCGATTCCCGCGCCAGATCGAGCGCCGGCTTGGTCCTTGTCCGCGCCTTTTCGCGCTTCACGTCGATGCGGCGGAAGGGATCGTCGAACAGGCCGAGCCTGGCCTTAATCGCCAGCACGCGGCGCACCGATTCATCGAGCCGCGCCATCGGCACTTCGCCCGCCTCGACCAGGCTCGGCAGATGCTGGCGGTAGAAGCCGCTCTGCATGCTCATGTCGACGCCCGCCATAAAGGCCAGCTTGGTCGCGTCGCGCGCATCCGCGGCAAAGCCGTGCGCAATCATCTCTTCGTCGCCGGTATAATCGGAGACGACGAAGCCCTGAAAACCCCATTCGCCGCGCAGCACATCGCGCATAAGCCATTCGTTGCCGGTCGCGGGAATGCCCGAAAGCTCGTTGAATGAAGCCATGGTGGTCAGCGACCCGGCATCAAACGCGGCGCGGAACGGCGGCATATAGACTTCGCGCAGCGTGCGCTCGGAAACGTCGACCGTATTGTAATCGAGCCCCGCCTCCGCCGCGCCATAGGCCACGAAATGCTTGGCGCAGGAAAGCATCGCGTCATTGGCCTTGAGGTCCTTGCCCTGAAAGCCGCGGACGCGCGCTGCGGCCATCAACTCGCCGAGCAGCACGTCCTCGCCCGCGCCCTCCATCGTCCGGCCCCAGCGCTGGTCGCGGGCGATGTCGACCATCGGCGCGAAGGTCCAGTCGATGCCCGATGCCGAGGCCTCGAAGGCCGCCATCCGCGCCGTCCGCTCGGCAATGCTGGCGTCAAAGCTTGCAGCCTCGCCCAGTGGGATCGGGAAGATCGTGCGGTGGCCGTGGATGATGTCGGCGGCGAAGATTAGCGGGATTTTGAGCCGCGCATCGTTCATCGCCGCCATCTGCATCCGCCGCGCCATCTCGGCGCCGTTGCCGTTGAACACACCGGTCAGCTGCATCTTGCGAACTTCTTCGAGCTGTCCCTCGAAATTCGGGCCGCGCGAAGCCGGGTTGAGCGACGGCGCCGCATCCCCCCCCCAGGCCGATGCCATCAGGCTCAACTGCCCGGCCTTTTCGGCCACCGTCATCTGCGAGAGGAGCGAATCGACGAACGGAGGAACCTGCAGGCCGCCGGCCGCACGGAGAAATGCGCGCGCGGGGCTCGCCGCCCACGCCGCAACCGCACTCGCACCGAGTAGCGCGGCGCGCCGCGAAATCCTGGTGTCGAGCATGGTGTTTCTCTCCCTGAGGGACCGAGGCTGGCCCGCACTAATCTATATATCAGCAACGCCGCGTCGCCGCCGACATGCTCCCGTAACCGGTTACATAGCCGTGGCAAAGCTGTCATTGCAATCGGCCATCCGGTCTGAGACGAAAGAGCCAGGCGGTAAAGGGGTGCAGATGGGGCAGGCAACGATTCGCGATGTGGCACGGCAGGCCGAAGTATCGGTCGCTTCCGTGTCGCGCGCGCTGAATGGCTTGTCCAACGTCCGCCCGGAGACGCGCGCGCGCATCGTCGCGGCGGCACAGGAACTCGGCTATGTCCCGCATGCCGGCGCGCGCAGCCTCAGCCTCGCGCGCGCGCACGCCATCGGCGTGGTGCTGCCCGATCTTCACGGCGAATTCTTCTCGGAATGCGTGCGCGGCATGGACCGCGAAGCCCGCCGCCGCGGCTATCTGCTGTTGCTGTCCAACATGCACGACGAGAGCGACCAGGCCGTCGAGGCCTTGCGCGCGATGCGCGGCCGCGTCGACGGGCTGCTCGTCATGGCCCCGCATATCGAACAGGATGTGCTGGCGGCGACACTGCCGCATGCCCTCCCCACGGTGCTGATCAACAGCCCTGCCCCTATCGGACCCTGGCCGTCGCTGCGGATCGACAACCATGCTGGGGCGGCGGCAATGGTGCGGCATCTGATCGAGAATGGGTTCCGCCACATCGTCCACCTCTCCGGCCCGCAGAACAATGCCGACGCCCGCCAGCGTGCCGAAGGTTTCTGCCAGGAAATGGAGCGCCACGGCCGCGAGCCGCGGATCATTCAGGGCAA
Organism: Sphingomonas sp. AC522; assembly: GCF_979258125.1. Classification (NCBI taxonomy): domain Bacteria; kingdom Pseudomonadati; phylum Pseudomonadota; class Alphaproteobacteria; order Sphingomonadales; family Sphingomonadaceae; genus Sphingomonas; species Sphingomonas sp. AC522. The sequence continues at coordinate 1,846,705 of NZ_OZ409836.1, read as the reverse complement.
TTTCAACGAAGAGGCCGGCGAGGAAGCCGCACGCACGATCCTAGCAGGCACCGAGCCATGCGACGCCGTGTTCGCCGCCAACGACATGATGGCGCTCGGCTGCCTCCATGCGCTCCGCAGCGCAGGCAAGCGCGTGCCCGAGGATATCGCCGTCTCGGGCTTCGACGACGTCCCCCTCGCCCGCTATCTCGCCCTGACCACGGTGCGCGTACGCATCGCCGAAATGGGAGAGCGCGCCGTGGCGCGGCTGATCGAGCTGCTCGAAGGCACTGGCGCGGGCAGCGAAAGCGACGTCCAGATGCCCGAGCTTATCGTGCGCGCAACCACCAGTCCGCGCGCAAACGGCGCCTAAGTTACGAAGAATTGGCTGGGGCGCCAGGATTCGAACCTGGGAATGGCGGCACCAAAAGCCGCTGCCTTACCACTTGGCGACGCCCCAACGGAGCCGGGCTTATACGGGCTTAGAAAAGCCTTTCAACCCAGCCGTGCGGATCGGGTGCGGTTCCGCGCTGGATCGAGACGAGCTGCTCGCGCAGTTGCTCGGTAAGCATTCCCGGCCCGCCATTCCCGATCTGGAATTCAAACCCGCGCCCGCGCACCCGGCCGATGGGCGTGACCACCGCCGCAGTGCCGCAGGCAAAGGCTTCGCGCAGCTTGCCGCTCTCCGAATCGGCCTTCCATTGCTCGAGCGCGTATTGCTCCTCACGCACCATGATCCCGGCGTCGCGTGCGAGCGTGAGCAGCGAATCGCGGGTGATGCCGGGCAGGATCGTGCCTCCGAGCGGCGGCGTGACGATCGAGCCATCTTCGAAGACGAAGAACACGTTCATGCCCCCCAGTTCCTCGACATAGCGGTTCTCGACCGCGTCGAGGAACACGACCTGGTCGCACCCCTCGGCGATCGCTTCCTTCTGCGCGATCAGGCTCGCAGCATAGTTGCCGCCGCACTTGGCCGCGCCCGTGCCGCCCGGAGCAGCACGCGTGTAATGCTCGCTCACCCAAAGGGTCACCGAAGGCGCACCGCCCTTGAAATAGGCGCCGGCGGGGGATGCGATCACCATATAGAGATATTCGCTGGCGGGCTTGACGCCGAGGAACACCTCGCTGGCGAACATGAAGGGCCGCAGATACAGCGCGCCGCCCTCGATCTCGGGAATCCAGTCGCGATCGACTTCGACGAGCTTGCGGATCGAAGAGAGAAACATCTCGTCGGGCAACGGCGCCATCGCCATTCGCTCGGCCGATTCGCGGAAGCGCGCGGCATTGGCCTCGGCGCGGAATAGCTGGGCGCCGCCATCGGGGGTACGATAGGCCTTGAGCCCCTCGAAAATCTCCTGTGCATAATGGAGCACGGCGCACGCGGGATCGATCTGCAGCGGGCCGCGCGGCTGAACCTTCGCGTCGTGCCAGCCGCGATCGGCCGAATATTTGATCACCACCATGTGATCGGTGAAGCTCTTGCCGAAGCCCGGATTGGCGAGGATCCCGGCGCGGTCGGCGGGCGATACCGGATCGGCATGCGCTTCGAACTCATAGTCCAGGATCGTCGCGTCTGCCATTTGCCTAGTCCGGTTAGAGGGGTCGCCTTTGGGTTGCGAAGGGTTAGGCGCGGTGGCAAACATGGTCAACATGGCTGCCCCAATTCCCGCCTCGCCGCTCTTCCTGCGCGAGCCCGAAATCCGCCGCGGGGTGGAGCTGCTCTATTTCGGCTATGCGCATCTCACGCGCTCGATCGATGCCGGGCTAGCGGCGCAAGGCCTTGGCCGCGCCCATCACCGCGCGCTCTATTTCATTGCCCGCAAGCCCGAGCTGACCGTGAGCGATCTGCTAGCCTTGCTGGCAATCACCAAGCAGTCGCTCGGACGCGTGCTGGGCGAGCTTGCCGATCGCGGGCTGGTCGAGACGCGCGCAGGCGAGCGCGACCGGCGCCAGCGCCTGCTGCGGCTGACCCCCGCCGGCGCCAAGCTCGAAACCGAATTGTTCGACGCGCTGCGCGAGAAGATGTCCGGCGCCTATTCGAGCGCGGGGCAGGGCGCCGTGGGCGGGTTCTGGGCGGTCTTGGAAGGCCTGGTGCCCGAGCCCGAGCGCGCGCGGATCGCCGATCTCGGCAAATAGGCGGGCATGATGAACCGCCTCCCTCTCCTTCTCGCCCTCGCTCTCGCCGCCTGCGGCGGCAGCGGCCAGCGCAAGGACGATGCGCCGGTGACGGTGAGCGCGATCGGCGGCGCGCCGCGCGCTAGCGATGCCAGTGCCGGGCCGCTGGATATGCCCGCGCGCGTGCTGCTCAACGCCACCGCCCAGGGATTGGTGCGCTTCGACGCTGCCGGACAGATCGAGCCCGGCCTTGCCGAGCGCTGGATCGTGATTGATGACGGGCGCAGCTTCATCTTCCGCCTGCGCGAGGCGCAATGGAGCGACGGAGAGCCGGTCACCGCCGCCCAGGTCGTGCGCGCGCTGCGCCGCGCCGCCGCGCCCAACAGCCGCAACGTCCTCGCGCCGTTCCTCCAGGTGATCGACGAGATCGTCGAGATGACGCCGCAAGTGATCGAAGTCCGCCTCAAGCGGCCGCGGCCCGATCTGCTCCAGCTCTTCGCCCAGCCCGAGCTGACGATCGCGCGCGGCGATGCGGGCAGCGGGCCCTTCCGGATCGCGCGTTCGGATCGGCGGGGCATGCTGCTCAGCCCGGTGCGCGAACCCGGCGCGCTCGAGGATGCCGCGCCTGCGCCCGAGGAGACGATATTGCTGCGCGGCGAGCGCGCGGCACTGGCGCTGGCTCGATTCAAGGATGGCCAATCCGATCTGATCCTGGGCGGCACCTTCGCCGATTGGCCGATCGTCGCCGCCGCAGGGATCGCCCCGGCAAATATCCGCATCGACCCGGCCCTTGGATTGTTCGGGCTCGCCGTGGTGCGCCGCGAGGGCTTCCTCGCCGATCCGGCCAATCGCGCCGCAATCGCCATGGCTATCGACCGCACGGCGCTGACCGCGGCGCTCAACTCCGATTGGACGCCCGTCGAGACGCTCCTACCCACCCAGCTCGATTCTGCAGTGCCGCCGGCCCGGCCCGCTTGGGCACCGCTCACGCTCGAAGCGCGCCGTGCCGCTGCCGCCGCAAGCGTCGCCGCTTGGCGTCGCGCGAACAACGCCGCCCCGGTGGTGCGCCTAGCTTTGCCCTCCGGGCCCGGCGCCACCCTGCTATGGGCGCATTTCGCAGCGGCGATGCGCGCGATCGGAGTCGAACCCGTCCGCATGGGTGTGTCCGACGAGGCCGAGTTGCAATTGATCGACGCAGTCGCGCCCTATGACAGCGGGCGCTGGTTCGTCGCGACGGTTTGCGTGACCTGCAACGAGGCCGCCACTGCGCTGGTCGAGGCCGGCCGCGACGCCCCCGATCTCCCCACCCGCGCGCGGCGCATTGCCGAGGCCGACTTGGCCCTGACTGCCGACGCCAGCTACATTCCGATTGCCCAGCCGCTGCGCTGGTCTATCGTCGCGCTCAGGCTGCGGGCGTGGCAGGGGAACAGTCGGGCGTGGCACCCGTTGAACCACCTGCGAAACGAAACGAGGTGAACCAGTGGCAAAGGCGACGCGAATGGCTTCCGGACTGGGCCGTGACTTGCCGCTGGGCAGGGACGCCGCCGCGGTGCGCCGCCGGATCGAAGGCATGGAAAAGCTGCTCGAGCGCGGCTTCACCATCCCCGGCACCAACCAGAAATTCGGGCTCGATTTCATCGTCGGCCTGATCCCCGTCGGCGGCGACGTCATCGCCGCGGCGATGGGACTCTACATGGTCTGGGAAGCGCGCAACCTCGGCATGCCGAAGACCAAGATCATCCGCATGCTCGGCAATGTCGGGCTCGATACTGCGATCGGCGCAATCCCGCTCGTGGGCGACGCGGCCGATTTCTTCTTCCGCTCGAATTCGCGCAATCTGCGGATCATCCGCAAGCATCTCGACAAGCACCACCCCTCGACCGCGACGATCGACCAGTAAGCCTCAGCGGCCTCTGCCGCCGCGCCAGATCTTGACCAGCGCCGTGTCCGCCGCCCCGCCCGTGCCCGCCTTGCACCGCGCATATCGCAGGCGCGTATCGAGGCACAGCCAGACTTCGTCGAGCCAGTTCTGCCGCGTCAGCGTCACTCGCATCGCATTTGCCGGGATGCCCGGATTGGCCGCCGCCATCTCGGCCTTGAACTGGCCGACCGTCAGCGAACGCCGCGACAGCGCCTGCATGTCCGGATAGCGGACTGCGTCGTAGAGCCGCCGCGCCTTGCCGAAATAATCTCCTGGCGTTCCGGGCATGCAGGTCCCGTGCTTCGCCCATTCGTGCTGGATCAGCTGCGCTGACGGCGTCGCGCACAGATTGGCGCGGATCACCGCGTCGGGCACGATCGCGGTCTTGGTGCAATATTGCGGCCAGCTCTTGCCCACGCCGTCGGGCCATAGCCCGTGCAGCGTGAAACCGAACCGGTTGCCCCCGCCGCACTGGAAGCGGTTGTCCGCCGCCTTGCCATTGGCGCGGCAGAAGCCCGGGCTCCACGTCAACGCCAGCGTATAGCTGCCGATCGGCAGCACGCGCTTCGGCTGATCGGCAGAGGGCAGGTCCGGCAGTGGCCGCTTGATCTTGGCTGGGGGCACGCAGGATTGTGCCTGCGCCCAGGCCGGGCTTGCCAGCAGCATCGCCGCGGCTCCGGCGCTGGTCATTATCGATCGCATCGCCAATCCCTTCAGGCCGCCGTGAAATCCAGCCCGATGTCGGCCGCCGGCGCCGACTGTGTCAATCGCCCGACGCTGACATAAGTGACGCCGGACTCGGCAATCGCGCGGATCGTATCGAGGCGCACTCCGCCCGAAGCCTCGGTCGGCACGCGCCCGCCCACCAGCGCCACCGCTTCGCGCAGCATGTCCGGCCCCATATTGTCGAGCAGCAGATGCGTCGCGCCCGCCTCCAGCGCCGGTGCGATCTGGTCGATCCGATCTACCTCGACGATGATGCTGGCGATCCCCGCGATGACTGCGCGGCGCACCGCCTCGCCCACCGAGCCGGCGACCGCGACATGATTGTCCTTGATCATCGCCGCGTCCCACAGCCCCATGCGGTGATTGGTCGCCCCGCCCATCCGCGTGGCATATTTCTCGAGCACGCGAAGCCCCGGAATGGTCTTGCGCGTATCGAGCAGGGTCGCGCCGGTCCCCGCAATCGCATCGACATAGCCCCGCGTCATCGTCGCGATGCCCGAGAGATGCTGGACGGTATTGAGCGCCGACCGCTCGGCCGTGAGCAGCGCCCGCGCTTTGCCCCGCAGCCGCATCAGATCGCTGCCTGCGGCAACGCGGTCGCCATCTTCGACCAGCCGCTCGATGCGTACCTCCGGATCGAGCGCCCGGAAAAATGCCTCGGCAATCCCGAGCCCCGCAACCACGATTGCATCGCGGCTGTCCATCACTCCATCGAACACGGCATCGGCCGGGATCACCGCGGCCGAAGTGATGTCGCCGCCATCGCCCAGATCCTCGGCAAGCGTGGAGTGGACAAAGGCCGGAAGGTCGAAGCCGGGAAGCGCAAAGGTCATCAAGCGCCATTAGCGCCAGGCGCGCGGCAAAGGAACCGCGTTGCGCAGGCGGGCCGCGGGTGCGACACCATCGCAGCACATGGCCGACGGCGACTCCCTTTTGTTGCACACCACCGGGCTGCGCGCCTTCTGGGAAATGCGCACGCTCCGCACTGCGCCCGTGCCGCGGCACGACATGCACGAGCAGATGCTCCTCGATGCCCTCGGTCTCGGCCTCGAACAGACGCTTTCCTATCTCGGCCAGGCCCAGCCGGAATTCACAGAATTCGCGAACTGGATCACCGCCACCGCCGGACCGCCCGACGCGCTGCGGCTAGCCCGCTACGAGGCCGCAATCGCCGGGATGCCGCTGCCCGAGGCCGTCCGCCAATCATTGGCCGCCATCGACGCGATGGCCCCGGTGCTTGACGAGGCTGACCTCGACCATTGGGAGAGGATGGGCTTTGTCATCCTCTGCGGCGCAATCGCTCCCGACGAAGCGGAGGCCGCCACAGCTTTGTTATGGGAAGTCAACGGCGCCACCCCCAACGACCCCGAAAGCTGGTACCGCCCCGGGCGGACCAACGGCATCATGGTCCAGCAATTCCAGCACCCAGCGCTCGAACCCGGCCGCCGCAGCCGGCGCGTCCACAAGGCCTTTGCGCAACTCTGGGGCACCAGTGACTTATGGTCGATCGTCGACCGCATGAGCTTCAACCCGCCCGAGCGCTCCGCCAACCGATTCTACGCCCCGCGCCTTCACTGGGACGTAAGCCTCGCTCGCCCGATCCCCTTCGCGACCCAGGGCATCCTCTATCTGACCGACACCAGCGAGGACCAGGGCGCGCTCGAACTGGTCCCCGGCTTCCATCACCGCATCGACCAATGGCTGGACGCGCTCGGCGGTCAGGACCCACGCACGATCGACCTCAGCCCGCACGCCATTCGCATCGCGGCGCGCGCCGGCGACCTGATCATCTGGCGCAACGATCTGCCCCACGGCGCCAGCCCCAATAGCAGCAACCGCCCCCGCCTCGCGCAATATGTGAACATGTATTCGCCAGCGCTTACGCGGCACGCCGAGTGGCTGTAGTGCCTCCGGCACGCGCGCGCTGGTGCGTCGACGTCGCATGAAAAAGGGCGGCCGTATGCGGTTCGGGAAATGGTGGCCAAGAGATTGGGCCGGGGCGCAGATGACGATCCTGGCACCGCTTTTCGTTGCCGGAATTTTCTATTCCCTCGGGCCAGGGTGGCAGCTGCTGACGCCTGTTTCACCCGCTGCCGATAGTGCCGGAGTAATCCTCGGCGCTGCAGTGGGATCTCGCCTAGCCCAATTGATCGGGCGGCTGAGGGGCGACGCGATGGACCGGTTCAAACGCATTTCGCTGATTGTCATCGGCGCGCTCTTGGGCACAGTCTTAGGCCATCTGAGCGTGGCTGCCGCAGTGGGCGCATCGTCCTTCCGCGCTGGTGGAGTCGCCGAGCAGCGGACCTTTCGCCTGACCAAGGTAACGGATGACCGCGACCATTCGCACTGGGCGATCATCAACCCCTATGGTCTGCCGCTTCCGCGTGGCGCCATGATCCCGATTACGAAGGACGATCACCAGATCCTGCGCGCTTATTGCGACGGGCACTGCCAAATTCCGATATGCATCACGGTTCCGATCGAGCGCGCCGCCAACGGAGCCGTCCGCGTGATGGTCAATGATAATGGCCCGAAGGCGAAATCGGAAGCGATCACCGATTGTAAGGGAAATCCCCCACCGGTGCCGGTTCTTTCGTTGCCGAAAGCGGCCGGCTAATCGCCCTTCATCGGGTTGCCGCCCACCGCGGGCACCGGCCCCAGATCGCCCTGCCCGACGGTGGCGCTCGCCATTTCGAGCATCCGGTCGAGCGACCGCTTGGCCTTGAGCCGCAGGCCTTCCTCGATCTCGATCCGCGGCTCCAGGTCGCGCAACGCGAGGTAGAGCTTCTCCATATTGTTGAGCGCCATATATGGGCAGATGTTGCAGTTGCAGTTGCCGTCCGCACCTGGCGCGCCGATGAAATTCTTCTCCGGCAGCGCCTTCTCCATCTGGTGGATAATATGCGGCTCGGTCGCGACGATCAGCGTCTGACCGGGGAAAGTCTTGGCGAAATCGAGGATGCCGCGAGTCGATCCGACATAATCGGCATGGTCGAGGATGTGCGGCGGGCATTCCGGATGCGCGGCGATCGGCGCGCCGGGATGCTGCGCCTTGAGCTTCAATAGCTCGGTCTCCGAGAACGCCTCATGGACGATGCACACCCCCGGCCATAGCAGCATCTCGCGGCCCAGCGTGCGGGTCAGGTAGCCGCCCAGATTGCGGTCGGGGCCGAAGATGATCTTCTGCTCCGGAGGAATCTGGCTGAGGATCTTCTCGGCCGATGAGCTGGTCACGATGATATCGCTCAGCCCCTTCACTTCGACCGAGCAGTTGATGTAGGTCAGCGCGATATGATCGGGGTGCGCCGCGCGGAACGCCGCGAATTGGTCGGGCGGGCAGCTGTCCTCCAGGCTGCACCCGGCATTCATGTCGGGCAGCACGACGATCTTGTCGGGTGACAGCACCTTCGCGGTCTCCGCCATGAAGCGCACGCCGCAGAATGCGATCACATCGGCGTCGGTCTCCGCGGCCTTGCGGCTCAGATCGAGGCTGTCGCCGACAAAGTCCGCAATGTCCTGCAATTCGGGCTTTTGGTAATAATGCGCGAGGATGACCGCGTTGCGCTCCTTGCGCAGCCGATCGATTTCGGCGCGCAGGTCCAGCCCCGCCAGGCTGCCGCCCTGGCCCACATTTGCATTCATCCTGAAACGGCCTTCCAACTATGAGCCCCTCAGATGGACGCACGGCCCCCGGTGATCAAGGGACCTGCGGGCGGCGGCGGGAAGTCGAGCGCTGGAACCGAGGCCCCGGGATAGCCGCTCGTCACTGCGTCGTAGATCGCCAGCCCCAGCGGGCCATGCGCGATCAGTGTCATCGCCACTTGCGTGACGACCATCGCGCCTATGCCCCACCACCATGAGGGATGCACCGATCCCCGGCGCCTGAGGTCCGCCACCATGCCGATGATCGGGAAGATCATCACCCCGGCGAACACGCCCCATTCGGCATAAGGGATCATCAGCGGCATCGGCAGCAGCCGCCCGAATGCCGGTCCGGTCAGCATCGCCGTGCCGCAGAACATCAACCGCCGGTGCCATTCGGTGCGGCGGCGCAGGCGGATCGCGGCCGCGGTCAATCCGGCAAAGGCGAGAACGCTCAGCGAATTCATGACTAGGAAATATGCCGGCTGGAAGAAAAACGGCGCGGCGCCCCGCCGGACCATCACCATCGTCGTGAAGATGCCCATCGCCACCGTCGCCGCCGCCCAGACCGCGCCGAGCCACCCAAGCCGGCGGTGGAGACCGATCGAGCCGCGCGTCACCAGCGCGTTCTGCGTTACATACAGCACGATCCAGCCGAAAAAGATCACCGCATGGAAATGGACCAGCGCCGGCGCGGCGAAGGTCGAGCGGCCCATGGCAAGCTGGACCGAGAAGCCGGCCACGACGGTCAGCGCCATCACGATCGCCATGGTCAGGAAAAAGCGGTCGTCCCGGCCCAATCCCGGCAATGGGCCCGCTATCGTTGCCATATCGTCTTCTCCCCTCGATCTGCTGCAGGCTAGCGCAGCTACGAAGGAGTCTCAATATCAGCGGCGGTTAGCGATCACATCTTCCACGCTGCGCGACACATCCCATCGCTCGCGGGGTCCCTTGGTCTCGTCGGGAAACAGCACTTCGACATTAGCAGTCACGCCCACTGCCTTGAGCGGCATGGAGAAGCTGCGCTCGACGGCGCGGCGCGTCGCATCGCGGGCCAGCCGCATCGGCATCTCCTCGCGCGCCTGACGGACCAGTTCGGCCTGCCCCGCCTTGCGATTGGCCTGATCGAGCTGTTCCTCGACATTGGTGAAAGTGGTCAGGATGCCGCCCTCGCCATATTCGCGGATATTGTTGATATCGACTTCGGGCCCGACGACTTCGACCGGCGGCAGCGTGATCGTCAGCCGGTTTGCCCCCGCATCCCAGCTGAGGTTGCGCTGCTCGAGCTTGGACAGATCGACTTCGTAGCGGACCATGCCCGGCATGATCAGCGTCTTCTTAGCGGAAAGACCGAGCCGGCTCTGCGTCGAGGTTACCACCGCAACATAGCGCGCCGCAAACGTCGAGAGGCGGTTCTGCTCGCGCAGCCCCTCCAGGCTGGCCTGCGCCACCGTCACCGGGCTGGGCGAAGCGAATTGCCGCTTGATCTGGTCGCCCAGGAACCAGAAGCCGGCCCCGACCACCAGGATCAGCGCGGCGAGCGCACCGATGATGCCGGCGCATCCCTTGCTCATGCGGCGATCCTCCATTCGTCGCCATGCTCGGCGACCATGCCGCGCGTACGCAAGTCGATAAGGTGCGCGAGCACCGAGCGCCCCGCGGCGCCCGTCAGGCGCGGATCGAGCCCGGCATACATGCGCTCGACCAGCGCGGGTATCTCGCCGACATCGGCCTTGAGCAGCCGCAGGATCTGTCCCTCGCGCTGCTTGCGATGCCCGATCAGCCCGCGAACGAAGCGGCGCGGCTTCTCGACCGGCTCGCCATGCGCGGGATAATAGATGCGGTCCTCGCGCTCCATCAGCTTGGCCAGGCTCGCCATATAATCTGCCATGTCGCCATCGGGCGGCGCCACCACCGTGGTCGACCAGCCCATGACATGGTCGCCGGTGAACAGCGCGCCGCTCTCGGGTAAAGCGAAGCAGAGATGGTTCGAAGTGTGCCCCGGCGTTGCCACCGCGATCAGCGTCCAGTCCGGCCCTTCCACCTGCTCACCATCGCCGAGCACGCGGTCGGGCGCATAATTGGTATCGAACGCCGCATCGGCACGCGGCCCAGCATCGGCAAGCGACAAGGGCGCGCAGCCCATGATCGGCGCGCCGGTCATCGCCTTGAGTGGCGCCGCGCCCGGGCTGTGGTCGCGATGCGTATGCGTGCAGACGATCGCGGCGACATTGCGCCCGCCGATCGCCCCCATCAGCGCTTCGATATGCGCTGGCTCGTCCGGCCCGGGATCGATCACGGCCAGTTCGCTGGTGCCGACCAGATAGGTCTGCGTGCCGGTATAAGTGAAAGGCGAAGGATTGGGCGCCAGCACCCGCGTGACCAGCGGGTCGATCGCCATCGCGACGCCAGTCGGGAACGTGTCCATTATCCCGAAATGGCGGCTAAGCGTCTGCAAGACAAGAGCACAGCAAAAAGGGGCCGGCTGCGAAGGAGTTCAGCCGGCCCCTTCCTGAAGGGCATCTGCGAAAGGGGCACTAAGGCAGATGCCCTCCCCTAGCCCTCAGTCCTTGCTCTTCTCGATCTCGGCAATTGCCTCGTCGATCCCCTTGAGCGCTTTGGCGCGTTCGTCGGAACTAATCTCGCGCTCAGTCTCGATCGAGCGGCGCGCATGGCGCAGGCCCATCAGCGCGCCTTCCATCCCCAGGCGCTTGCCGCGAAGCGCCATGCGCTCGGCGTCCACGGAGATGCGCTCGATCCGATCGGTGCAGATGATCATGATCTTCTTGCCGCCCTCGGCGCGGTGCTCGACCGTCGGCTTGCCGTCACCGCCGCCGCACTTGCCGTCGCGGATCTGCGGCATGTCGGCCATGATCTTGTCGACGTCGGGCATTTCGGTCTCGGTCCGGCTGCCATCGGCATGGACCATCACGATCTTCTTGACGCGCTTGCCCTTGCCGTCCTTGCCGTCTTCGCTGAAGCGATAGACGTGCTTCTCGACGCGGCGGCCAGCTTCGGGAGCCTCGGGCGCTTCCGGCGCCTCGGGTGCGCTGGCGGCGGCAGGCGGTGCCGGCGGTGCGGGCACGTCCTGGCTGAGCGCCACGCCGGTGACAGCCTCGACCTTGTTCTTGATCTGCTCAGCGGCCTGGGTGCCCGATGCGGTCAGGCCCAGTGCGGCCAGGCTCAGGGCGCTGACGCCCACCAGTCCCGTCGCAAGGCGCGTGGGGGACAATTTTCCGGTCTTCGAAAGCATGCGTAACCTCCCTTTGACTTCATTTATCGTGTGCAGATGACATGCCGCCGAGACCGCGCCCCCATGCGCGGACTTGACGATTGCGCGACCATAAGCATGGCGCAGCGCCTGGGCGCGGCCGGCGAGCACGAGTGCGTCGCAGGCCATTTCCTGGTCGGCGCGAAAGGCGCGGAAGGCCTTCCAGGCGACCGGATTGAACCAGTGGATGGCGAGGATGATGAGCGCGACCCAGTTCGCGATCAGGTCGCCGCGAACATGGTGGCCAAGCTCATGGGCCAGAGCGAGATCGCGCTCCTGCTCGTCATAGCGCTCGGAGAAATCGCGCGGGAAGGCGACGTATTTGCGGAAAACGCCGAATGCGAGCGGCCCGTGCGCGGCATCGGTTTCGATCACGCGCACCTTGCCCTGCGCCACGGTGCGGTCGATCCGCGCGCGGCTGAGCAGATTGCGGCAGTAGCGATTGTGCGAGATCAGGTGATAAGCGAGGAAAGCAAGCGCCCCGATCGCCCACAGGCCGAGCAGCAGGATCGCCAGGCTCGGCCCGCCGGCCACCGGAGTGGGTGGAACCAGGGCCATGCTCGCCTGATGCCCGGCAATCTCCATTTGTGCGAACACTGCGTTCTGCGCGGCCTCGGGCGGAAGCGCCGCAGGGTTCATCACTCCGACGACGACGCCGGGCGCCTCGGCGACCTGCTTGGTCAAGGGCGCGAAGATCTTGGTCAATTGCCAATCGCCGGGCAGCGGCGGCATCAGAATACGAAGCACCGGCAAAACCCACAGGGCATAGGCCATGGTCGGTCCGAACACCTTTCGCACTTGCCCGCGAAGGGCAAGGACCAGCAGCATCAACAGCGTGGTCGCGACGAAAGTCTCGATTGCCCAGACGATCATGATTTGAGGTCCTTCAGCAGGGCCTCGATCTCGGCGATGTCCTGATCGGTGATCGCGTCGCGCTCGGCGAGGTGGGCGACCAGCGGCGTCAGCTTGCCGCCGAATAGCCGGTCCATCAGCTTGCGCGATTCGCCGGCGACATAGTCGGCGCGGGCGACGAGCGGGCGATAGCGATAGCGCCGCCCGTCTTCCTCATGCGCAATGACCGATTTTGCGAGCAGCCGGCCCAATAACGTCTTGACCGTGTTGGCGCTCCAGCCGCGCTCGGCGGGAACGCGCTCGACGACTTCCTGTGCGGTGAGCGGCGACTTGTCCCACAGGACTTCCATCACGGCATGCTCGGCGTCGCTGATGCGTTCGGTCATCGGTCCCTCTTGTATGACTACTTATGTAATCTTCTCGATTACGTCTGTAGTCAAGTCGGTGAACGCTGGCTGAACAAATATATCCGAGAGCTCGCTGTGCTGCGGGCCGGAACGGTGCCGAAACTGTCGGATTGGCTTACAAAGCGAGCGTTCGGTGAACGCGCATTAACCACCCAAGCCGTTGAGAAACCGTGCTTCGGCCGAACTGGCACAAGGGCTGCAATGTATAAGGCACCCCGAGCGTTTGACGCTTCATTTAAGGGTGGGTCGACCAGCTTTAACCGGTCTCGCGTCGGCCCACCCGCCCCGGGGTTTCCCAACATCAGATCCGCGACTCGGCCACCTGCTCTCCCGCGAAAGCCGGAGCCCAGGATAACCGGGGTTGACGCTTGTGACCTGCGCTCCTGCTCTCGCAGGAGAACGGCTATGCCGTGGTCTCGCCCTTCGCGCCCACCAGCTCCGCCAGCTCGCCGCTCTCGTACATCTCCATCATGATGTCCGATCCGCCGACGAATTCGCCCTTCACGTAAAGCTGCGGGATCGTCGGCCAGTCCGAGAATGCCTTGATGCCCTGGCGGATGCCCTGGTCCTGGAGCACATCGACGCTCTCGAACTCGGTCTCGAGGTGATTGAGGATCGCGACCGCGCGGCTCGAAAAGCCGCATTGCGGGAATAGCGGGCTGCCCTTCATGAACAGCACCACGTCATTGCCCTCAACCAGCGCCTTCAGGCGGCCCTGCACATCATCGCTCATTGCTCTACTCCTCGACTGGCGCTGCGGTGGTGAGCTGAAGCGCGTGCAGCACTCCCCCCATCCGATCGCCGAGCGCTGCATAAACTGCCTGGTGCTGGCGAACGCGCGGCATGCCCCGAAACATCGGGGCGACCACGCGCGCCGCATAATGATCGCCGTCGCCGGCAAGATCGGTGATCTCGACCCGCGCATCGGGAATGCCCGCGCGGATCAGCTCCTCGATATCGGCGGCGGCCATCGGCATCTTACTTGGCTTCCATCAGCTGGCGGCGGGCCTCGACGGTCTGGTCCTGGATCGCCTGGCGGACTTCGCCGTCATCGGCCTCGACGCCGGCGGCGAGCAAGTCGCCCAATACCTTGCGGATCACGTCCTCGTCGCCGGCCTCCTCGAAATCGGCCTGGACGACTGCCTTGGCATAGGCGTCGGTCTCTTCGGGAGTGAGGCCCATCCGTGCCGCGGCCCATTGCCCGACCAGCTTGTTGCGGCGTGCAGTGACGCGGAACAGCATGTCCTCGTCCCGGGCGTATTTCGCCTCGAATGCGCGCTCGCGATCGTCGAAACTGGTCATGCTTGCTCCCTCGGATGCCGTTGCGCCCGAGATAGGAGGGCGGCCGCGGCATGGCAACCGCTAGGCGGGCCAGATTACCGGCGCGTCGTGAGCCTGCCACGGCTTCAATCGTACCAGCGCCTGCTCGAACAGGGTTGAGGCAAGGTGCCGGTCGAGCCAGGCAATGACGCGCGGTATGTCCTGCCGGTCGAACCAGTCGCGATCCACCGCGGCGAACTGGCGAACGAACGGCATGATCGCGATGTCCGCGAGCGAGCGCGTGTCCCGGCACAGATCGGCGTGAAGGTTCAGCCGCTTCTCCAACATATCGAGCATCGCCAGCCCCGCGAGGCGATGCTCTTCGGGCTCGGCATCGTGGCGCTCGGCATATTTGTACCGGTCGAGATGGTGCTTGAAGCGATCGTCGAAGGTGGCGATCAGCGCGGCGTCGTCCCCGGCCAGCCAGCCCTCCGGATCATGGTCGCGCAATGCCCAGCGCATGATATCTATGCTCTCGTCGATCACATCGCCGCTCGCCAGAACGAGAACCGGGACCGTGCCCTTGGGAGACGCCGTCAGCATCTCAGCCGGCTTGTTGCGGAGGACTATCTCGCGAATTGCGAACGGCTTTCCGCGCACCAGCAAGGCCATCCGCGCGCGCATGGCATAGGGACAGCGGCGGAAGCTGTAGAGCGCATCTATTTCGGAGGCGCGCGGGGCCATCAACGCCGTGGCGATAGGCCGGCCGGTGGATAGGAGCCGTAACTAGGCACTCCTCCCCGGGCGAGCGGATCACAGATCGTCGTCTTGCCGCGCAGAGGCGGATTGGCGGGATCTATCCGCGCAAAATTCACCCCCAACAAGGTCGTCAGAAATCGATCGAGCCCTGCGAACCGGGCTGCGACCAGACCATTGCTCCGCCGTGCAATCGCGAGCGCGGCGTAGAGGTTGCCCTCCGTGACCGTATCGAGCGAGCGGCCAGGCCCCGCCATCATGTCCAGCGCCTGCCAGCTGCCTCGGATATCCTCGTCGTTGCGCATGTTCCCTTCCAGGAACCGATAGATGCGGCTCAGCGAGGCGCGCTCCCTCGCCGGGAAATGCGCCGCCGTCTGCGCCGCGATCGTCGAATCCCAGACCCCGCGAGGCCAGGTGCCGACGCCCGGCGTGCCGATGGGGCCCAACGGCGGAAGCTGACGCGTGCGAGAGGCCTCGGCGAGGATTGCCGCCAGTTCGTCGAGCCGCCGCGTGACGCAGGGCACGTCGTCGAAACCCCAGCGCGCCAGTTCGCGATTATGGCCCAGTTCATACCGAAGCTGCGCCCGCGCATCGGCAACTTCCATCCGCCAGCCGATATCGCTCGCAATTGCGCCAAGGCCAAGTGCGATGAGCACGCCGAGCACCACGCTGCCGACTTCGCGCAGGAATTTCCTGCTGCGCTCGCCAAGCCTTGGCCATTTCAGCGGCATGCCTGTTCCCCCATCGCGCATAACTTTCCACGCAAACCGGGTTCCTGCAACCGCTTAGCCCTGGATCTTGACGACCACCTTCCCGATCACCTGCCGCGCGCCCATTTTGGCGATCGCCTTGCCGCCATCCGCCAGCGCGAAGGTCTCGGTCACTCGCGGGTTGATCCGCCCCTCGCCCCACAGCCGGAACAGCCGCTCGACATGCGCCTGGTTCGCTTGCGGGGAGCGCGCCGCGAACGCACCCCAGAACACGCCGCACACGTCGCAGCTCTTGAGCAGGGTCAGGTTGAGCGGCAGCCTGGGGATGCCCGCGGGGAAGCCCACCACCAGGTAGCGCCCCTCCCAAGCGATCGATCGCAACGCCGGCTCGGCATAATCGCCGCCGACCGGATCATAGACCACGTCCGCCCCACCCGGGCCGACCGCTGCCTTGAACTGTTCGGCAAGCGCCTTGCTCGCATCCTTGTCGAACGGGCCGCGGCCATAAACGAGCGTCTCGTCCGCACCCGCTGCCGTCGCCGCCTCAGCCTTCTCTGCCGAAGACACCGCCGCAATCACCCGCGCACCAAATGCCTTGCCCAGTTCGATCGCCGCCAGCCCGACGCCCCCGGCCGCGCCCAGCACCAGCAAGGTCTGGCCCTGGGTCAGCTTGCCGCGGTCGAGCAGCGCATGGATCGTCGTCGCATAGGTCAGCAGCAGCGCCGCGCCTTCTTCGAAGCTGCGGCTTTCGGGCAGGCGGAACAGCGCCGCAGCCGGCACCGCCATCTTCTCGGCCAGCCCACCATGCCCGGTCACCGCGATCACGCGGTCGCCCACCGCCCAGCCCTCGACGCCCTCACCGACACTTTCGATAACGCCGGCAATCTCGCCGCCCGGCGCGAACGGCCGCTGCGGCTTGAACTGATATTTGTCCTCGATGATCAGCACATCGGGATAATTGATCGCGCATGCCTTCACCGCGACCACAACCTGCCCCTTGCCGGCAATCGGATCGGGCAGTTCGTCCAGACTTAGGGTTTCAGGTCCGCCGACTGCCTTCGACAAAAGTGCCTTCATTGCCCGCTCCCACTGAGACCCAGGGACGCGACGCGGCGGCACCGGATTCATATTTCGAAATCTGGGTATCCCTTGCCAGTGTCATACCGATCTCGTCCAGCCCTTCGAGCAGGCACTGACGGCGAAAGGCGTCGAGCTCGAACGGGAAGCGATCCTGGAACGGCGTGGTGACGGTCATCGTCTCGAGATCGACGGTAACCTCATCGGTCCTCGCCACTTCGACGAGCCGGTCAACCGCTTCCTGCGGCAGCACGACGGCCACGATGCCGTTCTTGAAGGCGTTGCCCGAAAAGATGTCGCTGAAGCTCGGCGCGATCACGGCCTTCACGCCCATGTCCGCCAGCGCCCAGGCGGCGTGCTCGCGGCTCGATCCGCAGCCGAAATTGTCGCCTGCGATCAGCACCGGGCTGCCGGCATAGCGCGGATCGTCGAAGACATTGCCTTCCTGCGCACGCACTGTCTCGAACGCGCCCTTGCCCAGCCCCTCGCGCGTCGTGGTCTTGAGCCAGTGCGCCGGGATGATGATGTCGGTGTCGATATTCTTGGCGCCCCACGGATAAGCGCGCCCTTCGACCTGGCGGACTGGCTCCATCAATGCACGCTTTCGGGAAAGGGGGGCAGCTTGGCGATATCGCCGGCATCGTGCTGGACGATCACCGCCGCCTTGGTGTCGCGCGCAATCTCCTGGAAGCGCTTCATCGATAGCTTGGCGGCGGCAGGATCGGTGGCATTGCCCGAAACCTGGCTGTCCGGGATCTGCGAGGCGAAATGATAAAGGTCCCCGGTCAGCATATAGGTCTTGCCCGCGATCCGCACCTTCAACGCCATATGCCCCGGCGTGTGGCCGGGCATGGTCAGTATGATGACGCGCCCGTCGCCGAACACATCCAGATCGTGCTCGATCATCACCACCGCTGCCTTGCCCGCGATCCACGGCGCGATCAGCTCGGGCTCCATTCCCTCGCCCTTCGGCTCCGCCGTCAGTGCGTCGTAATCGGCCTTGCCGATCAGCAGCGTCGCGCCCGGAAAATCGGCGGCCTGCCCGGTATGATCGCCATGATAATGGCTGACTCCCAGCCGCTTCACTTGATCGGGGCGGACCCCGATCTGCGCAAGCTGATCGAGGATCGACTTGTCGAGGATCAGCGTCTGCTGCTCGGAGACGTCGGGCTTGCCGATCAGCGTCCGCGAAAGGCCCGCATCCCACAGGAAATAGCTGTCGCCGTGGCGGATCAGATAGCAACCGACCGGAATCTCGGCCGGGCCCTGGCCGGTGTGATTGAGGAACTTGCCGCAATCGAGCCGCCACATCGCCATTTCGGGCGCAGGCGCGGCGAGTGAAAGCAAAGCGGCAATCGCGGCGGTCAGCATGACGCAGGGCTCCATAGGCGGAAGCCCAAGGCTAGCTCAGCAATCCCGCGCCGCAAAACCCGGTTCAACGAACGGCGGCGGTCCTCTGCACGGGCAGCGTGCCCGCATAGGCCGCGGCCAGGCCGCTGAGCACAGTTCCGGCGATAAGTACGATCAACGCGCGCTTCATGTGACACCCCCTCACACATCCGCCGACATCAGCTCCCTGACATCGGTAAGGCGCCCGGTAACCGCTGCGGCCGCCGCCATTGCGGGGGATAGCAGGTGCGTCCGTGCGCCCGGACCCTGCCTTCCTACGAAATTTCGATTCGAGGTGGAAGCACAACGTTCGCCGCTAGGTACTTTATCGGGATTCATCGCCAGGCACATCGAACAGCCCGGCTCGCGCCACTCGAAACCGGCGGCAATGAAGATGCGATCGAGCCCCTCCGCCTCGGCCTGGCGCTTGACCAGCCCCGAGCCCGGCACCACCAAAGCCTGGCGCACTCGGTCCGCGACATGCCGCCCGTTCACCACCGCCGCGGCGGCGCGCAGGTCCTCGATCCGGCTATTGGTGCAGCTGCCGATGAACACATGCTCGATCCCAATGTCCTGCATCGCGGTGCCCGCGGCGAGACCCATATAATCGAGCGATTTCTGCGCCGCGACGCGCTTGCTTGGGTCTGCAAAACTCTCGGGATCGGGAATCTGGCCGGTGATCGGCACGACATCCTCGGGGCTCGTCCCCCAGGTCAGCGAAGGCGCGATATCGCTCGCATGAAGCTGGACGACGCGGTCGTACGTCGCCGCGGCGTCGCTCGGCAGCGTCCGCCAATAGGCGACCGCTTTTTCCCAGGCCTCGCCCGCGGGCGCCATCGGCCGCCCCTTGAGATAAGCGAAGGTGGTTTCATCCGGCGCGATCAGCCCCGAACGCGCGCCACCCTCGATCGACATGTTGGAGACCGTCAGCCGCCCCTCGACCGACATCGCCCGGGTCACTTCGCCGGTGAATTCGATGACATAGCCGGTGCCGCCCGCCGCGCCGATCTTGCCGATGATCGCGAGCACCACGTCCTTGGGGCTGACGCCGAAGCCGAGCGTTCCATCGACGCGCACTTCCATCGTCTTCGATTGCTGGAGCAACAGCGTCTGCGTCGCGAGCACATGCTCGACCTCGCTGGTTCCGATCCCGAACGCCAATGCCCCCAGCGCGCCATGCGCTGAAGTGTGGCTGTCGCCGCAAACCAAAGTCGTCCCCGGAAGCGTAAAGCCCTGCTCGGGCCCGATCACATGCACGATCCCCTGCCGCGCATCGAGCGCATCGATATAGGGCACGCCGAACTCGGCGACATTGGCGCGCAGCGTCGAAAGCTGGTTCGCGCTCTCCGGGTCGGCGATCGGCAGCGCATTGCCTGCCGCATCCACCCGCGCGGTCGTCGGCAGATTATGATCGGGCACCGCCAGCGTCAGGTCGGGCCGGCGCACCGCCCTGCCCTCGGCGCGAAGCCCGGCAAACGCCTGCGGGCTGGTAACTTCGTGGACCAAGTGCCGGTCGATATAGATCAGGCATGTGCCGTCCTCGCGCCGTTCGACAACGTGATCGGCCCAGATCTTTTCGTAGAGCGTGAGGGGACGGCTAGCCATGATGGCCCGGCTCTAATCGAATCGTGCGCGCCCGCAACCCGTCCCGCAATTTACTGTCGCCAAGTTACGCTATTGCTTGGCCGCCTCGACCTTCAGATATGCGTGCACTGCCTCCACCTCGGCCGGCGTAAGGTGCGACAAATCGTCTTTCCCGACCTGTTTCATCAGCCCCAGATCGCGCTTCGACAGCCCTTCGCCGGTGCTCAGCAGTTTCTTGAACGCGGGCAAATCATAAGCCGGGCCGATCACCGCCAGCCCGGGCACCGGGCGGCCATCGTCATGCGCCTTGCGCTCCTCGCGCAGCGAATGGCAGCCGGCGCACACCGTATCGACGATGTACGCGCCCGTATCTGCCGGGCGCTTCGCCGGTGCGCGCGTGCCCTCGATCACTTCGGGCGTGATGCCGCCGGTCAACAGGGCAAAGCGGCCGAGCGGGCGGAAACTCAACGTATCCTTGCGATCAGCGGCCGATGGCTTGAGCGTGCGCAGCCAGCCAATGATCCGCGACAGATCTTCATCGGCGACGCCGGCATGGCCCTGCACCGGCATGATGAACGCGGCACTGCCACTCCGCTTGACGCCGTGACGGATCAGCCGCGCCAGCTCGGCGTCGGTATAGCCTGCCACGATCGGCGCCAGCGCCGGCGGCGCTATATGGGCCACGCCGGGAATGTCGGCGATCACTCTGCCGTTTCCGTTAGGGCCGTGGCAGCCCCGGCAACCCAGCGCCGAAGCCAGCCGCGCGCCTTCGGCAATGCCCGCGGGGCTCCGGTCGGCGGCGACCTGCGGCAGCGGCGCGGCGCGTCCCTTGCGGATGATCCACTCCGAGCCCGCATAGGTCACGGCGAGCGCCAGGACGATGACGCCAACCAGCCCGATCAACCCACGAACGATCCATTTCCGCATGCTTCGCCCTCCCTTTGGCGAAGCCTGCACATATCGGCAGCGAAATGAAAGTCCCTCGCGGCGCGACGGAGTTGCGACGAATGAAGCCACCCCTGAGCGAAAATAGGGACAGTCCCTTTTCAGTCTGAGCGTCGGCGGCAGGACTGCGCTGAATGAGAAAATGGGGACTGTCCCTATTTTTCCAGGCCTATCCTATTTCCGCTGCCTCGACTCGGTCACGCCGCCCGCGCAAGCTCCGCCACCGGATCGTGCGCGTCCTGCCACTCCGTCCGCCGCTTCACCCAGGGGTTCAAAAACAGCACCGGCAGCTTCAGAAACAGCAGTTCGGAATGGATGAATGTATCGATCGCCCGCTCCCACCATTTGGGATCGCGCTTGCCGTTCGCCTTGAGCCAGCCGTCATAGGGCGCCCAGTGGCTCGGCTCGTCCCTCTCGATGATCTGGAATATCTTGATCAGCGTCTTGTCGGGCTTCACCAGCGGATGATCGAGCAGCACCAGCACCTGCTTGTGCCCGCGCTGTTCGGTCAGCGAGATCACCCGGCATAGCTTCTCGAACTCGTCATCCTCGGCGATGATCTTCTGCGTATCGAGCTCATCAATCGTGCGCCTGAAGACGATCTCGACGAACCGGTCGATATGCCCGCAGGTCCGGTCCACCTTCAGCGGCATCCTGCCCTGCAATTCGAACCAGCGCTTGAACATCACATAATGCTTGCGCTCGTCGGCGCGGTGTCTCTCGATGTCAGCGATCAGCCGCGCATTGCCCGGCTCGCGCGCCTTCACGGCCTCCAGCACGCGGTCGATGCTCGTATAGCCGCGATGTTCGTTATAGATGTAGATCGAGCCGAGCAGATCGAGATACCGGCGGCGAACAGCGGCTAACATGCGTAAAGGCTGCGCCTTCCCCCGCACTTAGTCAACGCAGCGTGCGGTTGAGGAATTCCACGCTGTCGGCCAGCGTCGGCCCTTTGCCGCGGAACGGCACCGACAATGCCATCACCACTTCCTCGTGCGTGAGCCCGGCATAGTTCCTGATCTCCACCGGCGCACCCACAGCCTTGAGCTTCGCGTGCAGATTGATGGCGTTGCGCGGCCGCACCACCGTGTCCTTGCCCGATGTGACCAACAGCAGCGGCGGCGCATCCTTGCGCGCGAAATTGACGGGCTGGGTCGCCTGCGGATCGGCGACCCCCTGCATCGCATCGATCGATCGCTTCGAAGTGAAGGGATAGAAGTCGTACGGCCCCGAGAGCCCTACTCCCGCCTTGACGATCCCCGGGTCGACTCCTGCCGCCTCCAGCCAGCGCCGGTCGAGCGCCAGCATCGCCACCGTGTAAGCCCCCGCCGAATGCCCCGCGAGCGCTACCCGCTCCGGATCGCCGCCATAGCCTGAGACATGGTCGCGAACCCATTTGACTGCCTCGGCCCCGTCCTGAAGAAATGCCGGGAAGCGCACGGAGGGCACCTTGCGGTAATCGGGCACCACCACGACAAACCCAGCCCGCGCATAGGCTCGCGCCGCGAAACTATAAGCGCGTCGATCGCCCTTCACCCAGCCACCGCCATACCAGAAGACGATTACCGGGCGCTTGGCCGAAGTCCCCGCCGCCGGCCGCCACACATCGAGCGTCTGGCCGTGCGTGCCGAATGGGATCGAGCTCCCGGCGCGGATCGCGCCCTGCCCGCCGCCCATCGCCCCATCGGCGAGCGACAGCAAGGCCGGAGGAGATGTGAATGCCACCATGATCCCGAGCCCCACGATCAATGCCAATGCGGCAAGCCCGGCCCAGCGCCACATCAGCTGGTGTATTTCGCCGTAGTCTTGGCGGCCACTTCCTCGGCGGTCACGCCGGGCGCGATCTCGATCAGCTTGAACGGGCTGTCATGATCGGGCCGCTGGAACACCGCCAGATCGGTGATGATCATATCGACCACGTTCTTGCCGGTCAGCGGCAGCGTGCATTCCGGGATGAACTTGGGGTCGCCGGCCTTGGAATTATGCTCCATCACCACGATGATCTTCTTGACCCCCGCGACCAGGTCCATCGCGCCGCCCATGCCCTTGATCATCTTGCCGGGGATCATCCAATTGGCGATGTCGCCGGTCTCGCTGATCTCCATCGCGCCGAGCACGGTCAGGTCGATATGCCCGCCGCGGATCATCGCGAAGCTCT
Source organism: Sphingomonas sp. AC522 (assembly GCF_979258125.1). Classification (NCBI taxonomy): domain Bacteria; kingdom Pseudomonadati; phylum Pseudomonadota; class Alphaproteobacteria; order Sphingomonadales; family Sphingomonadaceae; genus Sphingomonas; species Sphingomonas sp. AC522. The sequence continues at coordinate 1,823,913 of NZ_OZ409836.1, read as the reverse complement.
GCTCCGATCCGAAATAGGCCGATTGCGGCAACTCGCTGATCGTCTGCTTGCCGGCATTGATCAGGTCGGGATCGACTTCATCGTCATAGGGAAACGGCCCGATGCCGAGCATGCCGTTCTCGCTCTGCAGCGTGACTTCGACCCCCGTGGGGATGTGGTTCGCTACCAGCGTCGGGATGCCGATGCCCAAATTCACATAGAAGCCGTCCTGCAGCTCGCGAGCGGCACGCGCCGCCATTTCGTCGCGGGTCCAGGCCATCTTACTTCTTCTCCTCAGGCGCGTCGGCCCATTGCTTGTCCACCGGAAACACGTCGTCGAACCCGCCATGCAGCGCCGATCCGTAAACCGGGTTGGGCAGCACGAACCAGCCCGCGCCCCAAAGCGGAGCGAGCAGGCTTTCCTTGGTCATGTTGCGGCGCATCGCGACGCTGAACTCGGGCGAATTGAACAAGTCGCTGAAATCGCCAAGCTGGTCGCCGACCATCGCCACGATGCAATAGGTCTCGGCGATCTTCCAGCGCCGCTCGTCCTTGCCGCTCGGGGTCCCGTCCGCGCGCAGCCACAGCGTGTCGCCGAGCACCGCCGGTCCCAGCCCCGCGCCTTCGATCGCCGCCGCGGTCTGCGCCGCAGTCGATGTCGAGCGGTTGGTGTTGAAGATCACCGTGATCCCGTCGCTGCGCAGCGCCGCCAGCGTCTCGGCCGCGCCCGGCACCGCCACCACCTTGTTCGCGCCGGTCTGCTCCCAGCGCGTCCAGCGCGCCTGGTCATAGGGCGCCGGATTGCGCGCGGCATCATATTCGAAGCCGACATTGAGCAGCGAAGTCTCGTCGACATCGAGCACCACCGCCAGCTTGCGCTTGCCGCACAAGTCGAATTTGGGCGAAGTCAGCGTCGCCCCGCGGGCGAGCACCACCGAGCTGACCTGGGTCTTGTCGCGGCGATAGCCGATCTCGACATGCAGATAATTCCACAGCGCGCGATAGGCCTGAAGGCTGATCGCCGATGCCTCGCCCGAGCCGTAGAGATATTGCATCTCGGGCGGCACTTCGGCCTTGGCCGCCGCCGGCGTTGTGCCGTTGGGCGAAGGTAGCGAACTGAGACCGGTCAGCGTCACGGTGCCGCTCTCGGTCCGGATCACCTGGCCGGGCTTGGGCGCCTGCGGCTTGGCCTGCTTGCGCGACTTGCGCTTCTTGCCGTCCTGGCCGTCGAGCGCGTTCTTGCCGATGCCCGCCGCGGCGATCACCGGAAGCGCCGCCACGACGCAGCCCGAAAGCAGCACCGAACTGGCCATCAGCGCGGCGAGCGCGGGGCGCATGCTCACGCCTCCACCCGTTCGCGGACGGTGCGGAATTCGATCTTCTTGTCATAGGGGCTGCCGACGATCATCCGCTTCACATAGATGCCGGGCAAGTGGATGTGATCGGGATCGAGGCTGCCGACCGGCACCACTTCCTCGACTTCGGCGACGCAAACCCGGCCAGCCGTCGCCATCGGCTGGTTGAAGTTGCGCGCGGTCTTGCGGAAGATGAGGTTGCCGCTCTCGTCCGCCTTCCAGCCCTTGATGATCGAAAGGTCGCTGCGGATGCCGCGCTCGAGGATATAATCCTGGCCGTCGAAATTCTTGACTTCCTTGCCCTCCGCCACCTGCGTGCCGACGCCGGTCTTGGTATAGAAGCCGGGGATACCCGCGCCGCCTGCACGGCAGCGCTCGGCCAGCGTCCCCTGCGGACAGAACTCGACCTCGAGCTCGCCCGACAGATATTGCCGCTCGAACTCCTTGTTCTCGCCGACATAAGACGAGATCATCTTCTTGACCTGCCGCGTCCGCAGCAGCTTGCCCAGTCCCTGCCCGTCGATCCCGGCATTGTTGCTGGCGATGGTCAGGTCCTTGACCCCATGGGCCTCGATCGCGTCGATCAGCCGCTCGGGGATGCCGCACAGGCCAAAGCCCCCTGCGCAGATCGTCATGCCGTCGAACAGCAACCCTTCCAGCGCTGCTTCTGCGTTAGGATAGAGCTTCTTCATCGGCCGATTCTCTCCGCTGTTCTTGCCAAGGGCGATAGTCCCGCGCGCGCCGGGCGGTCAAGCGAACCTGAATGGCGGTTCAACTTCGCGTTGCGGCCACATCGGTTGCAATTCCTGGCCCCGGTTTATTGCATTCCCATGCAGGAATGTGATCCTCTCAAGTACTGAACTCGAAGATGGGGGAGAATTTCGATGGGTACTGCAGATGCAACCGTGTGGATGCAGCTTATTGGTCTGGGCTGCCTCTTGGGCGCACTTGGCCAGGGCATTCGCGCAATTGTCGGCCTGAAGAAAGTCAGCGATGGCGTCGCCAATTCGACTAAGTCGGTCGGCGATGTGATCGAGTTAAGCCGCTTGTTCACTTCGCTGCTGATCGGCGCGATCGCCGGGGCGCTCGCCGCGATCGGCCTGGTCGGTGTCGATGGCACCGATGGCCGCATCATGATCACTGCCGCACAGGTCACTGCCCTGCTCGGCGCGGGCTATGCCGGCGCGGACTTTATCGAGGGCTTCATGAACCGCGCCGTCGGCGATCCCGATGCCCCGGCCGGCTCCACCTCGGTCTCCACCGGCACCGCAACGCCCACGCCCACGCCGATCCCGGCGCAGTAAGGCGATACCCTTGGGGCATGCCCCGGGGAACCCTTGCCAAGGGCGGCAAGGCGGCGGGGGGTTACGCCCGCCCGCCTTGCCGGTCTAGACACGTGCCATGACCGCGAAACGAACCGGGGGCCGGATCCTCGTCGATAATCTGGTAGCACAAGGCTGCGACCGTATCTTCCACGTACCCGGTGAGAGCTTCCTCGCCGTACTCGACGCGCTGCACGATGTGCCGCAAATCGACGTGGTTACCTGCCGCCAGGAAGGCGGCGTCGGCTTCATGGCCTGCGCAGACGGGGCGATGACCCAGCGCCCGGGCGTGGCCTTCGTCACGCGCGGGCCAGGCGCGACCAATGCCAGCATCGGCGTTCACGTCGCGATGCAGGATTCGCAGCCGATGATCCTGTTCATCGGCGATGTCGACCGGGGCATGCGCGATCGCGAGGGCTTCCAGGAAGTCGATTTCACTGCCTTCTTCGCCCCCATCGCCAAATGGGCGACGCGGATCGAGGACGCCCGCCGCATCCCCGAATATGTCGCCCGCGCCTGGAACGTGGCTATGTCCGGCCGCCCGGGCCCGGTCGTGGTCGCCCTGCCCGAGGACATGCTCTGCGATATGGTCGAGGCCGTGGACCGCCCCGAGCTCGCCCCCGCCCTCCAATCCCCCGACGCCTATGATCTCGATCAGATGTTCGAGATCCTCGCCGCCGCGAAGAACCCCGTCGCGATCGTCGGCGGCGCGGGTTGGGACGAGGATAGCGGCCAGGATTTCGCCAAATTCGCCGAGCGCATCGGTTTGCCGGTTGCCGGCGCCTTCCGCCGTCAGGATGCCATCCCCAACAGCTCGCCGGTCTGGGCCGGCAATCTCGGTTACGGCCCCAATCCCAAGCTGGTCCAGCGGATCAAGCAGGCCGACGTGCTGCTCGTGGTCGGCGCACGCCTCGGCGAGGCGACGACCGACGGCTATACGCTGATCACCCCCGGTCATCCCGGCCAGACGCTGATCCACGTCCATCCCGATCCCAATGAGCTCAACCGCGTCTATCTCGCCGATCTGCCGATCTGCGCGCGGCCGTTCGAATTCGCCGTGTCGGTTGCCGCCGAGGACGAAATCGAGCTCCCCACCTTCGACGGCGCCACGGCCCATGCCGAATGGCTCGAATGGTCCACCCCCAAGCCCCGCGAGGGTGTCACCCTCGATCTCGGCCAGTGCGTCGCCGCGATGCGCGAGCGTATCCCCGACGCGATCATCTGCAACGGCGCCGGTAATTTCTCGTCCTGGTGGCACCGCTACTGGCATTATGCCGCCCAGCCCTCCCAACTCGCGCCGACCGCGGGTGCCATGGGCTATGGCGTCCCGGCCGCAGTCGCCGCCAAGCTCCGCGCTCCCGATCGCCCGGTCGTGGCGCTGGCGGGCGACGGCGATTTCATGATGAACGGCCAGGAACTCGCCACTGCGATCCAGCACGAAGCCGATATCCTGGTGCTGGTGATCGACAACGGCGCCTACGGCACGATCCGCATGCATCAGGAGCGCGAGTATCCCGCCCGCCTATCCGGCACCACGCTCCGCAATCCCGATTTCGCCGCGCTCGGCCGAGCCTATGGCTGCTGGGCCGAAACGGTGGAGACGACCGCGGCCTTCGCCCCCGCGCTCGATCGCGCGCTGGCCGAGACCGGCGTCCGCCTGCTCCACCTCAAGACCGATGTGGAATTCATCACGCCGGGACTGACCGTCACCGGGATCCGCAACGCCTAGAAAATAGGGACAGTCCCCATTTTCCATCTTTCGCGAGCGGCATGCCGCAAGCGAGCCCGGAAAATAGGGACTGTCCCTATTTTCGGAGAACTGCCCGAGAACTGTCCTGTTTTCGCGGACTAGCTACCGCCAACCAGCCTCGGCCCGCAGCGTATCCGCCGCCCAGGCTTCAGACATCCCCACCATCCGCGCATAAGCCCGCACGAAGCCGAGCGCGTAGACCGCGCCCACAAAGGTGTCGAAACGCGAATTCTCGATGGCCGTCAGGTAACGCAGGCTGATCCGCGTCGTCGCCGCCACATCCTCGAGCGTCAGGCGCTTCGCCTCGCGGGCGCGCTTGAGCGTCGGGCCCAGTTTCCCGAGATCAACTTCAGCGATCTCGCTTTGCCCGAAAGGCAGCACGGCATCGTCGGAATAAGCAAGCTGGGAATGATACATGGCGTCCCCCCGGACTGAGTCGGCGTATGAGCGGTGTCCTCCTCGCCCGCCCTTAAGTCAAACCCGGTGCGGCGCCGCGGTGGAGTCGTGCGGCGAGGCGAGAAAAAGGCCGCTTCGCCAATGCGAAACGGCCCATTTCTGCCTTGCCGGCGCAACTTTTCATTAGGTACGTCTGCTCAGATATCGTCGCCGAGCGCGCCCTTTACCTTGCCGACGAACTGCTCGCCCTTGCCCTTGATCTCCTGCGCCGCGCCTTCGTCGCGCGTCTCGGGATCGGCGCTGTGCTGCTTGAGCTTGCCGGCCAGCTCGTCCACGTTGCCCTTGATCTTGTCGGTGAGTTCACCCATGATTTCAGCCTCCTGGCACGGAACCGGCGCGGAAGGCGCCGGCTGTTTGCGTCATAGGTTAAACGGTCCGCGCCCGGCGGGGGTTCCGAACGATGCCCGACCGGCCCGAACATGCCCGATAAGATCGCCGAGCATTATGAGCGGCACGCGCATGCATTCGATGCCGCGCGCCGCAAGAATTTCGTCGAGCGCGGCTGGCTCGATCGCTTCCTGCTGGCAATCCCCAAAGGCGGCCACATCCTCGATCTCGGCTGCGGCGCCGGCGAGCCGGTCGGCCGCTATCTGGTCGACAAGGGCCACCACATCACCGGCGTAGACGTCTCCGCCCGCATGATCACGCTCTCGCGCACCCGCTTCCCCCGCCACATCTGGCTGCACACCGATATGCGCAACGCCGTCATGGCCCGCAATTTCGAAGGCATCCTCGCCTGGGACAGCCTGTTCCACCTGCCGCACGACGATCAGGCCGTGATGATCGCCAAAATGGCCGGCTGGCTGGAGCCCGGCGGCGCCATGCTGTTCAACAGCGGCCCGGCCCGCGGCGAAGCGATCGGCCACCAGTTCGGCGAAGACATCTACCATGCCAGCCTTGCCCCCTTCGAATACCGCGCCCTGTTCGAGGATCTGGACCTGCTCGAAATAGACTTCGCGCCCGATGATGAGCATGTCGGCGGCCGCAGCGTCTGGTTCGTGCGCAAGGGGCATTGAGCGGCGAAAGGCGCAACGCTCCACAGCCTTGACAGAGGCGCCGGGCATCGTCGAAGAAAAGCCATGGGGAAAGCGATCTCCCCACGAGGCGACATGCCGAAGCATCGCGTCCCAACCTCCTGAGGACGCATCATGCCCGCGATCAATTCCATATCCGTCGACAAGCTGCTCAAGCTGATCGGCACGCCCAATTGCCCCGCAATCATCGATGTCCGCACTGCCGATGAATTCGCCGCGGACCCGCGGCTGTTGCCCGGCTCCATTCGCAAGGACCCAGCCGACGCCGCCGGCTGGGCAGCCGAATTCGCTAGCCGGAGCGTCATTGCGGCGTGCGGAAATGGCGGCGCCGCGAGCGAAGGCGTTGCGGCGTGGCTGCGGCATGCCGGGGCCGATGCCGAAACCCTCGAGGGTGGCCTCGCCGCCTGGGCCGCGGGCGGCCATCCGATGGTGCCTGAGGCAGCGCTGCCGCCACGCGATCGGCAAGGGCGTACGATCTGGGTGACTCGCGCCAGGCCGAAAGTCGATCGCATTGCCTGCCCCTGGCTGATCCGGCGCTTCGTCGATCCGAGCGCCGTATTCCTGTTTGTCGCGGCTTCGGAAGTGCCGGCAATTGCCCAGCAATACGCGGCCGCGCCGTTCGACATAGAAGGCGTCAGATGGAGCCATGACGGCGACAAATGCACCTTCGATGCAATGGTCGAGGGGTTCGGGCTGAGCGGATTTCCTGCGCTGCAATATCTGGCCCAGATCGTGCGCGGCGCAGACACGGCGCGGCTGCATGCTGCGCCCGAGGCGGCGGGCCTGCTCGCGCTGTCCCTGGGCTTGTCGCGTCTCTACGCCAACGACCTCGAACAGCTCGATGCCGGGATGCTGGCATATGACGCACTCTATCGCTGGTGTCGCGACGCGCGCGGGGAAACCCATGACTGGGCCTCTCATCAGGCGCGGGGAGCACGCCCATGAGCGGCCCGCTGCAACCCGGCGTTCCCGCGCTCAGCCTGCCTGTCCTATTCCTCAAATTCCTGCGCTTCGGCGCGCTCGCCTTTGGCGGGCCGGTCGCTCAGATCGCCATGCTGCGCCAAGCCTTGGTCGAGCAGGAACGCTGGATCGATCCGGCGCGGTTCAATCGGCTGCTTGCCGTCCTGCAGGTCCTGCCGGGACCGGAGGCACATGAGCTGTGCGTCCATCTCGGGATGATCGCGCGCGGCCGTATCGGCGGCCTGCTCGCCGGGCTCGGCTTCATGCTGCCAGGTCTCGTGCTGATGCTGCTGGCGGGATGGGCCTATACCGCCTGGATCGCCGGCAATCCCGGCCTCTCCGCGGTGCTGCTGGGCGTGCAGGTCGTGGTTCTGGCGGTCATCCTGCGCGCGGTCGTCCGGATCGGCCAGCATATCGTCGAGGATTGGCTATTGGGCGTCATCGCCGCCGTCAGCCTGATCGCCACCCTGGCGGGCATCCCCTTCTGGATTCCCCTCGCCGCCGGCGGGCTGGCCTATATGTCGTCGCATCGTCCCGCGGCAGCGCTCTTGATCATCGCGGCAGCCGCCGGCGTCGCAGCCACCGTGCATTGGACGCTCGAATTAGCCTCGACAGCGCAGCCCGGCCTCGATCCGTCCGGCCAAGCCGGCGGGGCGGTGACGGTGGCGGCGCTGTTCCTGGCCGGGCTCAAGGGCGGGCTGCTCACCTTCGGCGGGGCGTACACGGCGATCCCCTATGTCCGCGCCGATACCGTCGGGCGCGGCTGGATCAGCGATGCGACTTTCCTCGACGGCATCGCGCTGGCGGGCGTGCTGCCCGCGCCGCTGGTCATCTTCGCGACCTTTGTCGGCTATGTCGCTGGGGGCCTATATGGCGCGATGGCGATCACTGCCGGCATGTTCCTGCCCGCCTTTGCATTCTCGCTGGTCCTGTTCGAGCGGCTGGAAGCGCTTGTGGAGAACCCGGCGCTGCACCGGGTGCTGGCCGGCGTCGCGGCAGCCGTGGTCGGAATCATCGCCGCCACCTTCGCCCAGCTGACATTGGCCACCGGCCCCCGCATCGCCAATCCCTTGCTGGCTACGGCCGTATTCGGCGCCGCGCTCCTGATGGCATGGCGGGTCAAGGGTGCCTGGGTGACGCCGGCCATTGTCGCAGCCGGAGCGCTCGTCGGACTGGTGACCTCGATCTAGCGGGAGGATGCCCTCCCCTAAATCAACCCCGCCAGCGGACTGCTCGGATCGGCATACATCCGCTTGCCCATCCGCCCGGCGCGATAGCTCAGCCGCCCGGCCTCGACCGCCGCTTTCATCGCCGCCGCCATCAGGATCGGGTCCTTGGCCTCGGCGATGGCGGTGTTCATCAGCACGCCGTCGCAGCCCAATTCCATCGCCACCGCGGCGTCGCTCGCCGAACCGACCCCGGCATCGACCAGTACCGGCACCTTGGCACCCTCCACGATCAGCCGGATCGTCACCCGGTTCTGAATGCCCAGCCCCGAGCCGATCGGCGCGCCGAGCGGCATGATCGCCACCGCGCCTGCATCCTCCAGCCGCTTCGCGGCGATCGGATCATCGACGCAATAGACCATCGGCTTGAAGCCTTCGTTCGCCAATATCTCGGTCGCGCGTAGCGTCTCGACCATGTCGGGATACAGCGTCCGCGCCTCGCCCAGCACTTCCAGCTTGACCAGTTCCCAGCCCCCCGCCTCGCGCGCCAAGCGCAGCGTACGGATCGCGCTCTCGGCGTCGAAACAGCCTGCGGTATTGGGCAGATAGGTAATCTTCTTGGGATCGATGAAATCGGTCAGCATCGGCGCATTCGGGTCGGACACGTTCACCCGCCGCACCGCCACCGTGACGATCTCCGCGCCCGATGCCTCCACCGCAGCGGCGTTCTGCGCGAAATCCTTATATTTGCCGGTGCCGACGATCAGCCGCGAGCGGAAGGTCTTGCCTGCCACGCTCCAGCTATCGTCTGCCAGCGGCGCCGCATGATCCCCGCCACCGACGAAATGCACGATCTCCAATTCGTCGCCATCCTCGACCAGCACCTGATCGAGCGTCGAGCGCGGCACCACTTCCAGATTGCGCTCCACGGCTAGCTTTGCCGGCACCAGCCCCAGCTCCTCGGCCAGCGCCGCGATGGTCAGCCCCGCGGTCACGCGCTTGTGCTCGCCATTGACGGTGATCGAAACGGTGCCATCGGTATGCATGCTGGGTCCTAGCGCGATTTGATCGGGGGGCGCGGCTCATATAGGGAGGGCCGCACACCGCCCGCAACCGAAAGGCACCGGCTTGGCCGATACGATTTTCGTCCTCAACGGCCCCAACCTCAATCTGCTGGGGACGCGCGAGCCCGAGATTTACGGTTCGGACACGCTCGACGACATTGCCGGCCAGCTTGAAGACCGCGCCCGCGAGCTCGACCTGACGATCGACATGCGCCAGTCTAACCATGAAGGGCATCTATGCGACTGGCTTCACGAGGCCCAGGCCCGTGGCGCCAAAGCGGTGCTCCTCAATGCCGGCGCGTTCACCCACACCAGTCTCGCCGTCTATGATGCCATCAAATCGATCAAGACGCCGGTAATCGAAGTCCACCTCTCCAATCCGCTCACGCGCGAGGAATTCCGCCACGAGAGTTTCGTGGGTCGTGCCGCACGCGGAACCATCTCCGGGTTCGGCGCGCTTTCCTATATGCTTGCGCTTGAAGCCGCCGCGCGACTCTGACAGAGCGCGCGCTTTCATCGGAAGAAGAGTCAAATGGCCGAAAACAACGACAAGCCGGGGATGCACGTCGATATCGACCTTGTGCGCCAGCTCGCCGCAGTCCTCGACGATACCAACCTCACCGAGATCGAAGTCGAGGACGGCGATCGCAAGGTGCGCGTCGCGCGCACCGTCCAGGCCGCGCCGGCGATGATCCAGGCACCTGCCTTCGCCCCCGCGCCCGCCGCTGCCCCCGCCAGCGCGGCTCCGGCAGCCGAGGCCGCGCCAGCCGCGTCGGTGAACGCCGTCAAGTCGCCGATGGTCGGCACGGTCTATCTCGCCGCCAATCCCGAGGCGAAGAACTTCGTCAGCGTGGGCGACAAGGTTGCCGCCGGCGATACGCTGGTGATCATCGAGGCGATGAAGGTGATGAACCCGATCCACGCGAGCGCCGCGGGCACGGTCAAGGCAGTGCTCGTCGAGAACGGCCAGCCGGTCGAGTTCGACCAGCCGCTCGTAGTGGTCGAGTAAATAACCTTGAAGAAGATCGAGAAGCTCCTGATCGCCAATCGCGGCGAGATCGCGCTGCGCATTCACCGCGCCTGCCACGAAATGGGCATCAAGACCGTCGCGGTGCATTCCACGGCAGACAGCGATGCCATGCACGTCCGCCTTGCGGATGAGGCGATCTGCATCGGGCCGCCGAGCGCCGCCGAGAGCTATCTCAATGTCCCCCGGATCATCGCCGCCGCTGAAATCTCCGGCGCCGACGCGATCCACCCGGGCTACGGCTTCCTCTCCGAGAACGCCCAGTTCGCCGATATCGTCGAAGCGCACGGCATCATCTTCGTCGGCCCCAAGCCCGAGCATATTCGCACGATGGGCGACAAGATCGAGGCCAAGCGCACCGCTGGCGCATTGGGCCTGCCGCTCGTCCCCGGCTCGGACGGCGCGATCAGCGACGTCGCCGAGGCCAAGGCGATCGCCGCCAAGGCCGGCTATCCGGTGATCATCAAGGCGGCTTCCGGCGGCGGCGGCCGCGGCATGAAGGTCTGCACCAGCGAGGACCAGCTCGAGACGCTCATGCAGCAGGCCGGCAGCGAGGCGAAGGCCGCGTTCGGCGACGCCACCGTCTATCTCGAAAAATATCTCGGCAATCCGCGCCATATCGAAGTCCAGGTCTTCGGCGATGGCGAGGGCAATGCGATCCACTTGGGCGAGCGCGATTGCTCGCTCCAGCGCCGCCACCAGAAGGTCCTCGAAGAGGCCCCCTCCCCGGTCCTCGGCGCCGAGGACCGCGCCCGCATCGGCACCACCTGTGCCAAGGCGATGGCCGACATGGGCTATCGCGGCGCCGGCACGATCGAGTTCCTGTGGGAAAATGGCGAGTTCTATTTCATCGAAATGAACACCCGGCTCCAGGTCGAGCATCCGGTCACCGAAGCGATCACCGGGCTCGATTTGGTCCGCGAGCAGATCCGCGTCGCCGAGGGGCACGGTTTGACGCTGCGCCAGGAAGATATCCAGTTCCGCGGCCACGCCATCGAATGCCGCATCAATGCCGAGGATCCGCGCACCTTCGCCCCCTCGCCCGGCCTGGTGAAGGGCTATCACGCCCCCGGCGGCATGAATGTCCGCGTCGATAGCGGGCTCTATGCCGGCTATAAGGTGCCGCCATACTACGACAGCATGATCGCCAAGCTGATCGTCTACGGCACCACGCGCGCCGGCGCGATCCGCCGTCTGCGCCGCGCGCTCGAGGAATTCGTGATCGACGGCATGAAGACCACGATCCCCCTCCACCAGGCGCTGATCGAGGATCCCGATTTCCAGAGCGGCAACTATACGATCAAGTGGCTCGAGGAATGGCTGGCGCGGGCGGAATCGGAGTGACCATCCGGGGGATGGGCGCTCCCGCGCGCGGCAGCCATCTGGCGAAGCAGGACGTCTAACATTCCAACCGTCATGCTGAACTCGTTTCAGCATCCATCGTGCAACAATCGAAGCCGTCGCCTGTAGCGCGTTGGACCCTGAAACAAGTTCAGGGTGACCGAAGAGTGAGACAATGAAAGCCACGATCTACCACAACCCGCGCTGCTCGAAATCGCGCGAAACGCTCGCCATCCTCCACGATGCCGGCGCCGAAATCGAGATCGTCGAATATCTCAAGACCCCGCCGAGCGCGGACGAACTCGCCCGCCTGCTCGCCCGCGCCGGCCTCACCCCCGCGCAGCTGCTCCGCAAGGCCGAGCCCGGCGCCAGGCAACTGACCGGCGCCGGCGACGCAGCGATCCTCGCCGCCATGGCCGCCGACCCCATCCTGATCGAGCGGCCTTTGGTCGAGACCGCAAAAGGAGTCCGCCTCGGCCGCCCACCCGAAGCCGTCCGCGAGATCCTCTAGGGCCGCCCTCAGGCTTTCTTCACACTAGCCGATGTATCCCCTTGAAACGCCTGTGCTTAATGGGGATTTGCCTTGGCCGCTGAAACTATCCGCGACGTGATCCTGCCCGGTCCGGGCGCAGATCCGCAGAGCATGATCCAGCGCGCGCTCCAGGCCGTCCGCCTGCATATGGGTCTGCAGGTCGCCTATGTTTCGGAATTTGTCGGCGAGGAGGCAGTGTTCCGTCATGTCGATGCGCCGGGTCTCGAAGCGCTGATCAAGCCGGGCGACGCCAAGTCCCTCGATGACGTCTATTGCCGCCATATCCTCGCCGGGCGCCTTCCCGAGCTGATCCCGGATACGTCGCAGGAACCCGTGGCGATGGCGATGCCGATCACCGCGGCAATTCCGATCGGCGCGCATGTCAGCGTGCCGCTCCGGCTGGCCGATGGATCGCTATACGGCATGTTCTGCTGCCTCGGCCCCGCCGCCGATCCCAGCCTCAACGCCCGCGATCTCGGGATGATGCGCGCCTTTGCCGAGCTTGCCGCCTTCGAGATCGACCGCGACATCGAGGAATCGAAGGAACTCCGTCAGAAGCGCGCACGGATCGACGCAATTCTCGCCTCCGATCGGCTGGAGATCGTCTACCAGCCGATCTGGAGCCTCAAGGAACAATGCCCGATCGGCTTCGAATCCCTGTCGCGCTTCCATGCCGAGCCGAGCCGCACCGCCGATCGCTGGTTCGCCGAGGCGGACGAAGTCGGCCAGGGCGTCGAGCTCGAGCTGCTCGCGATCCGCAAGGCGCTGGCCGCGCTCGAGACCCTGCCTGACCCTGTCTATCTCGCGGTCAACGCCTCCCCCAGCACCGTGCTCAGCGACGCGCTGGCCGAAACGCTGGCCGACTATCCCGCCGAACGCATCGTCCTGGAGATCACCGAACACAGCTTCGTCGAGAATTTCGATTCGCTGATCGCCGCGCTCGCGCCTCTGCGGGCCCGCGGGATACGCATCGCCGTCGACGATGCCGGCTCGGGCTATTCGGGGCTCCAGCAGATCCTCCAGGTCCGCCCCGATCTGATCAAGCTCGATCGCTCCCTGATCCAGGACATCGCCAACGATCCCGGCCGCCGCGCATTGGCCGCGGCGCTCGCGGTCTTCGCCCAGGAAACCGGCAGCCGCCTGATCGCCGAGGGCGTCGAGACCGAAGCCGAACTGGCAATGCTCCGCGCGCTTGGGCTGGACGCGATCCAGGGCTATCTGCTCGGTCGCCCGATGCCGCTTGCCCAGGCGCAGGCGCTGCTGAGCGGCGAGCCCCTCGCCCCCCGCCGCGTCGCCTGAAAGGAGACGGAATGCCCCCGTTATTGTTGATTGCGATCGGCTTGGGTCAAGTCGGAGTCGGCTCGCCCACCATCGAACTGCGCGGACGGATCCGCGAGACGATGGCCTCCTCGGTTCTTACTGTCGAGGCCAATGGCATCGTCTCCAATTGCGAGCCCGCGCCGCGGCCGTTCGACAATGTCCCGCGCCCACCGGACATTTGCCCGGCCTATCCCGCCGGCACCCGCTACAGCGCGCCCACCACTTTCAAGGGCAAGCCCCAGCGCCGCAAGATCCGTATCCGCATCAGCACCTACGAGGAAAATATCGGCGGCTGATCCCCGGCACCGCCAGCTTCGGGGTGACGAGCGTTCGCACCATCGCTATGGGCTGCGCCATGACCGAGATCACCCCTGCGATCGTCGCCGAGCACGGCCTGTCCCCGGAAGAATATGAGCGCGTGCTCCACGCCATGGGCCGCGAGCCCAATCTCACCGAGTTGGGCATCTTCTCGGTGATGTGGTCCGAGCATTGCAGCTACAAATCCTCGCGGCTGCACTTGAAGAAGCTCCCCACCGAAGCCCCGCACGTCATCTGCGGCCCGGGCGAGAATGCCGGCGTCATCGATATTGGTGACGGTCAGGCGGCGATCTTCAAGATGGAGAGCCACAACCACCCGTCCTACATCGAGCCGTACCAGGGCGCCGCGACCGGCGTCGGCGGCATCCTCCGCGACGTCTTCACGATGGGCGCGCGCCCGGTCGCCAACATGAATGCGTTGCGCTTCGGCCGCCCCGATCACCCCAAGATGCGCCATCTCATCGCCGGCGTCGTCCACGGCATCGGCGGCTATGGCAATTGCGTCGGCGTCCCCACCGTCGGCGGCGAAGTCAATTTCCACTCCGCGTATGACGGCAACATCCTCGTCAACGCGATGACCGTCGGCGTCGCCGATCAGGACAAGATCTTCTATTCGGCGGCCTCGGGCGTCGGCAATCCGATCGTCTATGTCGGCTCGAAGACCGGCCGCGACGGTATCCACGGCGCGACCATGGCCAGCGCCGATTTCGGCGAGGACAGCGACGAAAAGCGACCGACGGTGCAGGTCGGCGACCCCTTCACCGAAAAGCTCCTGATCGAAGCCTGCCTCGAGCTGATGGCCTCCGACGCCATCGTCGCGATCCAGGACATGGGCGCGGCGGGGCTCACCTCGTCCTCGGTCGAGATGGCGAGCAAGGGCGGCGTCGGCATCGAGCTGATCATGGACGATGTGCCCCAGCGCGAAACCGGGATGACCCCGTACGAGATGATGCTGAGCGAGAGCCAGGAGCGCATGCTCATGGTCCTCAAGCCCGGCCGCGAGGATTTCGCCGAAGCGATCTTCCGCAAATGGGAGCTCGATTTCGCAGTGATCGGCACGGTCACCGATACCGGCCATATGGTGCTCAAGTGGAAGGGCGAGACCGTCGCCGACATTCCGCTCGCCCCGCTGGCGGACGAAGCCCCGCTCTACGATCGTCCCCACGTCCCGACCCCGCCCCAGCCGCCGCTTGCCGATGTGCCCGAGAGCGCCGATCCCGCCGCGGACCTGCTCAAGCTGATGGGCTCGCCGGATATCGCCAGCCGCCGCTGGATCTGGGAGCAATATGACAGCCAGGTCGGCGGCGACACCGTCCAGCGCCCCGGCGGCGATTCCGCGGTGGTCCGCGTCCATGGCACGCAAAAGGGCCTGGCGATTACCACCGATTGCACGCCGCGCTATTGCTTTGCCGACCCGGTCGAAGGCGGCAAACAGGCGGTCGCCGAAGCCTGGCGTAACCTCTCGGCGGTCGGCGCAACGCCGCTCGCAATCACCAATTGCCT
Organism: Sphingomonas sp. AC522; assembly: GCF_979258125.1. Taxonomy (NCBI): domain Bacteria; kingdom Pseudomonadati; phylum Pseudomonadota; class Alphaproteobacteria; order Sphingomonadales; family Sphingomonadaceae; genus Sphingomonas; species Sphingomonas sp. AC522. The sequence continues at coordinate 1,808,786 of NZ_OZ409836.1, read as the reverse complement.
CAACTTCGCCAATCCCCAGCGCCCCGAGATCATGGGCCAGATCGTCGGCTGCCTCGATGGCATGAGTCAGGCCTGCCGCGCGCTCGATTTCCCGATCGTCTCGGGCAATGTCAGCCTCTACAACGAGTCCAAGGCCACGGGCGGCGGCAGCGCGATCCTCCCTACCCCCGCGATCGGCGGCGTCGGCCTGCTCAAGGATTGGTCGAAGAGCTGCACCATCGCCTTTAAGGGCACCGGCGACATCATCATCGCATTGGGCGAGCGCTCGGGCCATCTCGGCCAGTCGATCTGGCTGCGCGAAATCCACGGCCGCGAAGAAGGCCCGCCGCCCCCGGTCGATCTCATGGCCGAACGCCGCACCGGCGCCTTTGTCCGTTCGGCGATCGGCAGCGGCTGCATCACTGCCTGCCACGATGTTTCGGACGGCGGCCTCGCCGTCACGCTCGCCGAAATGGCGCTGGCCTCGAACATCGGCGCGATCCTCGATTCACCCCAGCCCTTCGGCGTGGCCGGCAGCTTGTTCGGCGAGGATCAGGGGCTCTACGTCATCACCGTGCGCGACGAATTGCTCGCCGATTTCCTCGTTGCGGCCGACAAGGCCGGCCTCGCCGCCGATCCGATCGGCCGCACGATCAAGGACCGGCTGATCTTCGAGCTCGAGGAAGGCGATTATTGCGTCACCCTCGCCGATCTCCGCGCCGCGCACGAAGGCTTCTTCCCCGCGCTGATGGGAGTGGCTACGGGCGTTTGAGTGCGCGATGCCCCCCAGCATCGCGCAGATCCTGCCGGGGGCAGGATCGTGCTCAAACACCCTCAGCCACTGCTGCCGCGCTCGCATGAGTCTCAGCGCTGGACCTGATAAGGCTGGAAGGCGCATTCCAGGCCGCGGTGGAGCAGATAGATCACTGCGCGGGCGCTGCTGCCCTTCTCGACTGCGATCGCCGCGCCGTCCTTCTCTCCGGCCCACTCGACTTCGTTGAGCGAAAGCACGCGCGGCAAGCCGTATTTGACATAGGTCTTGCCGCCGAACTTGATCGGCTCATTGTTGATCGCCCAGCTCTTGCCGTTTGAATCGACGAAGCCGCTTTTCTCCCACGGAACATCACGGCCATTGAGGATCACCACCCCGGTCGGCGTGAAATTACGCATCCGCGCCGCGACATGCACCAGCTTCTTCGAACCTGGCTTGTAGGCGCAGACCTGGCTGGTCTCTTGCGCTTGTGCGGCAAGCGACATTGCGAGCAATGTAGAGATGATCATCGTGGCTCCTCCTGGCAATCCTGCCGGCGCCGGGAATAGCGTAACACCGGATTGGGGCAGACTGACAAATGCTGTTAGCTTGTTTCCAAAGGGCAGGCAGAACGGGGATGAGGCGGGGCAGATGAGCAGCGAACCCATGGGCAGCCAGCGCCTCCAATCGCTCGATGTGGTCCGCGGCGTCGCGGTGATGGGCATCTTGCTGCTCAACATCGTCTCCTTCGCGATGCCCGAAGCCGCCTATATGAACCCGCGTGCCTATGGCGGGTGGCACGGCGCCGATCTCGGCGTCTATCTCGTCAATTTCGTGCTGTTCGATGGCAAGATGCGCGGGCTCTTCTCGTTCCTGTTCGGCGCATCGATGCTGCTGGTGATCGAGCGCGCGGAGGAAAGCGGGCGCAGCCCGGCGCGCGTCCATTATCTCCGCATGATCTGGCTGCTGGTATTCGGCCTCGCGCACCTCTTCCTCGTCTGGCACGGTGATATCCTTACCCATTATGCGCTGGTCGGCATGATCGCCTTTGGGATGCGCCGGATGCCGGTGCCGCGGCTGCTGATCCTGGCGGTCATGCTGATCTGCCTCGGCACGCTGATCTTCTCCGGCCTGCCCTTCCTGATCCACCAGCTCCAATTGCCCGCCGCCAACCCCGCCGAGGCAGCGAAGAACGCAAAGATGCTGGCCGAGTTCGTCAACGGCTTCGGCGTGCCCCCGGCGAGCGAGATCGCCAATAGCCTGGCGCTGCACCGGGGCGACTACATGACGATCCTGGCCGATCGCGTCGGCAACGACGCCGTCATGCCGCTCGCCACGCTCGGGTTCTTCGGACCGGAGACCTTGGCCTATATGCTGCTCGGCATGGCCGGGCTGAAGAGCGGCATGCTGCGCGGCGAATGGGCGCCGCGGTGCTACGCGAAATGGCTTTTGGTCTGCTGGGGCATCGCGCTCCCGGTCTATGTCGCGCTGGCCGTCTATCTGGTCCACGCGCAGTTCGACATCTTTGCGGTCGTGCTCGCAGTGATGCTGCTGGCCACCCCGGTCCGCCCCTTGATGTTCGTCGGCTGGGCATGCCTGATCATGCTGCTTGCGCGCTCCGGCGGTGCACTGACCCAGCGGATCGCGGCCACGGGGCGGATGGCCTTCACCAATTATCTCGCCACCAGCCTGATCTGCACCACCTTCTTCTACGGCTATGGTTTTGGCTGGTTCGGCTATCTCTCGCGCTGGCAGCTTTATCTGGTCGTCGCGGCGATGTGGGCACTGATGCTGCTCTGGTCCAGGCCCTGGCTGGCGCGCTTCCGATTCGGCCCGTTCGAGTGGCTGTGGCGCAGCCTCGCTCGCGGTCGGCTCGAACCGATCCGCGGACCCGCCGCCATCTGAGCCTGCGAATGCCTCGCAATAGGCTTGCGAATCAGTCTCAATAGCCCTAGATGCGGATCATTAGGCGTGAGGGTTCGATGGTCGTCTGCGTTTGCAATGCAATCCGGGAACATGATGTGCGCGAAGCTGCGCGCGAGGGCGCGGTCAGTGCTTGCCAGGCCTATCGGGCGCTCGGCCGCCAGCCCAAATGCGGCCAGTGCGTCCCGTTCGCGCGAGCCATTATCGCTGAAGAGCGTGCTGCTGCGTAACAGTCGCAAGTACGAAAAACCGCAGATTTCCGCCATTTTTTAGCTGTCCAACGCGCCACCGCGGGCGTATTGTCACGCCTGAATTCAGCGACAGGTGGGCATCATGAAGGGCGACGCGAAAGTCATCGAGTATCTCAACGAGGTGCTCAAGAACGAGCTCACTGCGATCAACCAATATTGGCTGCATTACCGCATGTTCGATCATTGGGGCGTCAAGCGCCTCGCCGAGTTCGAGCGTCACGAATTGATCGACGAGATGAAGCATGCCGACATGGTCGCCGAGCGCATCCTGTTCCTCGATGGCCTGCCCAATTTCCAATTGCTTGGCCGCCTGCGCATCGGCGAGACCGTCGAGGAAGCGCTCCGCGCCGATCTCGCACTCGAGATCGAGGCGATCGCCGTGCTCAAGGACGGCATCGAGCATAGCGAAAAGGTCCGCGACTATGTCAGCCGCGACCTGTTCCGCCGCATCCTCGACAGCGAGGAAGAGCATGTCGACACGCTCGAGCGTCAGTTCGAGATGATCCAGCGCATGGGCCTGGAGAATTACATCCAGCTCAACAGCAAGCCGGAAGCAGACGGGGACTAGCCCCTCTTGTCCCCCCCTGCAAGGGAGGGGTGAAATTCGCTCAGCCCGCCAAGCTCCGCCGCCCGAACGCCGGCCGCCGCTCGACCAGCGGGTTGGCCTCGCGCTCCAGCAATTGCAGCGTCTCCTCGAACAGCGGCCGCAGCTTGACGACTTGCTCCAGCGCATTGGTCGGCGTGTCCTGCCGCTCGACGCAGAGCCGCGCGATCGTCTCGATTTCCTCGGCCAGGTCGCCCAGCACTTCGGCGCCGAACTGGTGTGCCTCGCCCTTCAGCGTGTGCGCGGGGATCACCATCGCCGCGGCGCTCGATGCGCGCATCGCCTCTTCGATCTGCGACACGGACTTGACCCCATCCTCGCGGAAGTAACCGAGAATGCGCACGAAATTCGCGCCGAGCTCGGCACGCGCGCGGCCGAATATCGCCCAATTCACTAGAGGATCGCCGCCGATCATCGCATTTTACCCCAACTCAGCACACTCAGGCACGGCGCCATTCTTATGCCGCGGAAGTAAACAGCAGGTTGATATGAGCGATATGGGTAATTGCGTAGGTCCTGTGTCTACTTCTTGTCCTGATCGAATGGGTTCTTCGACGCGCGCAGGCTCAAGCGCACCGGCACCGCCCCGAAGTCGAACTCCTTGCGCAGGCCGTTGATCAGATAGCGCTGGTAGCTGACCGGCAGCAGATCGACTCGCGTGCCGAACAGCACGAAGCTCGGCGGGCGCGACTTGTTCTGCGTGACATAGCGCGGCTTGATCCTTTTGCCGCCAGGCGCGGGCGGCGGATTGGCTTCGATCGCCTTCTCGAACCAGCGGTTGAGCTGCCCGGTCGAAACCCGGCGCGACCAGGCCTCGCGCGTCTCGAACGCCACCTTCATCATCACGTCGAGGCCCTTGCCGGTGATCGCCGACACGGTCAGCACCGGAATGCCCTTGGCCTGCGAAAGCCCTTCTTCCAGCGCGCCCTTGACCCCGTTGAACAGGCTGGAGGCATTCTCCGCCACGTCCCATTTGTTGAGGACGATGATCAGCGCCCGGCCTTCCTGGAGCACGCGGTCGGCGATCTTGAGGTCCTGCACTTCCAGCCCGCGCGTCGCATCGAGCAGCAGCACCACGACTTCGGCAAAGTCGATCGATCGCAGCGTGTCCATCACCGAAAGCTTTTCGAGCTTCTCTTCGACCCGCGCCTTCTTGCGCAGCCCGGCGGTGTCGATCAGGCGCACCTTGCGGGTCTGCCCCTCGTCATCGGGCCACGACCAGTCGACCGAGATAGAATCGCGGGTGATCCCCGCCTCCGGCCCGGTGATCAGCCGGTCCTCGCCGAGCAGCTTGTTGACCAGGGTCGATTTGCCCGCATTGGGCCGGCCGACAATGGCGAGCTTGAGGATCGCGTCGGGCGAATCTGCATCCTCCTCGTCCTCCGCTTCGTCCTCGTCGCGCTCGATATGCGGGCGCAGCGCCTCGAACAGATCGACCACGCCTTCGCCATGCTCCGCGGAGAATGGGATGGGATCGCCGAGACCCAGCGCCATCGCCTCGATGATGCCGGTCTCGCCGGCCCTGCCCTCGGCCTTGTTGGCCATCACCACAACGGGACGATTGGTACTGCGCAGCCAGCGGGCGATCTCTTCGTCGAGCGGCGTGATGCCCACCCGCGAATCGATCAGGAACAGCGAAACGTCCGAATCGCGCACCGCCGCCTCGGTCTGCGCGCGCATACGGCCGGGCAAAGTGGCGACATCGTCATCCTCATAGCCGGCGGTATCGATGATCCGGAATTCGAGCCCCAGCAGCACCGCCTCGCCCTCGCGCCGATCGCGCGTCACCCCCGGCTGATCGTCGACCAGCGCCAGGCGCTTGCCGACCAGCCGGTTGAACAGCGTCGATTTGCCGACATTGGGGCGGCCGATAATGGCAACGGTAGGTTGGGGCATGGCGCGCCTATAGACTCATTTGCTTCACGAACAAAAGAAACGGGCGCGACCAAAAATAGGGACAGTCCCCATTTTCGCGGCTGAGCGGCGTAACAAGATCATCGGCCGGAGGGAAAATGGGGACTGTCCCCATTTTTCCAGCGATGAGGCGACCTGTACGTGTCGTATTGGGAAGTCACCCCGGACTTGTTCCGGGGTCCATCGTGCCGCACCGGCTGGCCACGACACTCTATGCCTTCGCTTCCCTCCCGCTGGCCCCCGGCACAAGGCCGGGGTGACGGGGAAGCAGGCGGTTACTTGTACGCCGTCAGCTGGCCCTTGTCGTCGAGCACGTAGAGCATGCTGTTCGCCACCACCAACGGCAGAGACACCGGCGCCTTCACGTCCATTGTCGAAGTCACGCTGCCATCCGCGGGCGATACGAACGCCAGCTCGCCTTCCGAATTGGCAAGGATCAGCTTGCCCCCGGCGAGCACCGGCCCGACCCAGCTATATTCGCCCTTGAGCTTCTTCTCGTTGCGGTAATGCGTCAGCTGCGAGATCCAGCGGACCTTGCCGCTGCCGCGCGAGATCGCCAGCAGGCGGGCATCGTCGGTGACGATGAACAGCCATTCGCCCGCCGCCCAGGGCGTCGAGATGCCGGCGATATTCTGTTCCCAGATGCGCTGGCCGGTGGCCACGTCGATCGCGACCATGCGCCCGCCCTGCCCCACGGCATAGACGCGGCCCTGATCGATCACCGGCTCGGCATCGATGTCCGAAAGCGACGAGACCGAAGTCGAGATCGAGCTGCGCGAAAGCACTTCGGCCCAGAGCGAGCGGCCATTCTCGTAGCGATAGGCATTGAGCTCGCCCGAAGAGAAGCCGGCGACGACGGTGCCGTTCGCCGATGCCGGCGCCGCGACGCCGAAAACGCCCTGCGATTCCAGGCTCGCCGAAATCGAGGCCGGCCATGCCGTGTCGCCATTCTCCTGAGACAGCGCAAACAGCTGGTTGTCCTGGGTGATCACATAGACATTGCCATTGGCAACCGTCGGCGAGCCGCGCAGCGGGCCGCCGGGGCGCTTGCGCCAGATCTCGGTGCCATCGGCCGCGTTGAGCGCGACCAGGTCGCCCAGGCCGTTGGATGCGAAGACCCGGTCGCCCTCGACGCTGGCGCCGCCGCCGAAGCGCGCGGGCTTGTTGCCGTCTTCCTTCACCGTATCGGCGCGCCACAGATCGGCGCCGGTATCGGCGGCCAGGGCACGAACCACGCCATCGGTGTCGATCACGAACAATTTGTTGCCCGAGACGACCGGCGATGCCGCGAGCCGCGCGCGCTTGGAAGGCTTGGCGACCGACTTCGACCAGACCCGCGTCAGGTTCTGGCCGAGCGCCAGATGGCCCATCGATTTGGCTGCGTTGCCGCCGGGCTGGTTCCAGCTCTCATTGGCCGCCGCTTCGGGCACGAGCACTTCGACTGCCGACAGTGATCTGTCCGCGACGATGTCGTTCTCCGACAGCAGGATCGGAACGCGTTCGCCGAGCACCGGGGTCTTCTTGCCGCCGCCCTTCAGAATCCCGCAGCCGCTGACCAGCGCGAGCGCCGAAATCGCCGCTACCACCCTCACCTTGTTGTTCATCGCGTAGTATTTCCTGTGGATTGATCGATGGCGTCGACGCCGAGAACCCCGGCCAGCGTCACTGCGCGCTGGCGGATCGATTCGGGCACGTTTTCGCCACCCTGGGCGATCTGGCCGTAAAGCTTGCCGGCATCGCCGCGCTTGCCCTGCTTGAGATAGGATGCGGCGACCATTTCGCCGGCCGTGCCGAACCATGGCGAGGTCGAGACGGCGAGACCCTTGAGCCGGTCGATGACCTGTTCGGGCTTGAGCGTGTCGAATTCGGTCGAGGTCTGGCGAAGCAGCGCCAGGTCGCGATAGGGCTGCGGATAGCCGCTCGTCGCCGCCACTTCGGCAAACTTGGCGGTAGCGCCCTTCACGTCACCCTTCTGGAGCAGCAGATTGCCCTGCGTGATGCGCGAGAGGGCGGCAAAGCCCTCATCGCCTTCCTTGGCGAGCTTCTCGAATTCGGGCATCGCCTTGTCCGGCTGGTTCTCTTCGACCAGGCGGATCGCGGCGTCGAACCTCTCGCCCTGGACGCCGGCGGCCTGCGTGGCGCGGTGGCCCATGTACAGATAAATGGCGAGCGCCAGCAGAGCGAGGATGACGGCGCCGACGATCCAGCGGCCGTAATTGCGCCAGATGTTCACCATCCGGTCGCGGCGATACTCCTCATCGACTTCGCGGACAAAGGCTTCATCTGTCGTGCCGGAGGGGGGAAGCGCCAAAATCTACTCCATCGGTCTCGTAAAGGCGCGACCCTAGCGAGGGACACGGCCTTGGGAAAGTTCGCTTGCCTAGCCGTTCAATCCCGCGCCGCATAGACCTGTTCGGCACCCGGAAAGGCCCGGGAGCGAACGTCTGCGGCATAGGTCTCAACCGCGGCGGAAATGCGGCCAGCCATATCGTCGAAGCGCTTCACGAAACGCGGCGTCCGCTCGAACATCCCCAGCATGTCCTCGGTCACCAGAACCTGGCCGTCGCACTGCGCCGATGCGCCGATCCCGATCGTCGGGCAGGCGACCTTCTGGGTGATCTCCACTGCGATCGGCTCGACCACGCCTTCGATCACCAGCGCAAAGGCCCCGGCCTCCGAAACCGCCTCGGCATCGGCAACGATCTTGGCGCGCTCGGCCTCGCTGCGCCCGCGCGCGCCATAGCCGCCCAGCGTGTTGATCGCCTGGGGCGTCAGCCCGACATGCGCGACCACCGGGATGCCACGCGCATTCAGGAAAGCGATCGTCGGCGCCATCGCCGCCCCGCCCTCCAGCTTGACCGCCGCCGCCCCGGTTTCCTTGAGCAGCCGCACGGCGCTGGCAAATGCCTGTTCGGGCGATGCCTCATAGCTGCCGAACGGCATGTCGATCACCACCAGCGCATGATAGCTGCCGCGCACCACTGCCGCGCCATGCGCCGCCATCATCTCGAGCGTCACCGGCACGGTCGATGGCAAGCCGTAAATCACCTGGCCCAGACTGTCGCCGACCAGCAGCATGTCGCAATGCGGATCGAGGATCTGCGCGGTGCGCACTGTATAGGCGGTCAGCATCACCAGCGGCTCGGCGCCCTCCGCGATTTCCGCCTTGCGCTTGCGGATCGCGGGGACGGTCACGCGCTTCATCGGCGCAGGCGTGGGGTTGGCGCGGCTCGTCGCCGTATCGAGAGTCATGTGGGACATCGCCGCCCTCTAGCGCCGGGGGCGGAACGATGGAAGCAAAGCACAAGCCAATGTCATCCTGGTTTGACTCAATGTTATATATCTTTTACATCGAGTCGAGCATTGATGACAGGGAGAATGGATTTGTCGTTTCGAGAGAGGATAGCTTGGGCCGCGTTCATGACGACGCTGCTCACCTGGGGCGCCTATTTCACGGTCGTCGTCACTCGGCCCGGCGGATCGCACGATCCGATCTTGTTCTTCCTGTTCATCGCCGCCGCGGGCGCGCAGGCGGTGCTGCTGGGGGCCGTCGCGGCAGTATCGGCGCTGATCGCCCCGGGCGAAGCGGCCGCCGCTCCCGACGAGCGCGATCGCCTGCTCGGCCGCCGCGCCAGCGCCATCGCCTACGGCGTCGTGCTGGTGGCGATCGCCGGGGTGATCGGCTGGATGCATGTCGGCCTGCGCGGCACCAACGTCATCTTCGCCTTGATCGGCGTCTTCATCCTCGGCGAAGCCGTCCGCTTCGGCGCCAAGGCCATCGGCTACAGGATCGGAGGCTGATTTGGCTAAATCGCACATCGCCAACCAGGTCCGCACCCTGCGCTTCATGGCAGGCGAGATGACCCAGGCCGAACTCGGCGAGAAGATCGGCATGACCCGCCAGACCGTCGCCGCGATCGAAGCGGGGAAATACTCCCCCACGCTCCAAGCCGCCTTCCGCATCGCAAGGGTCTTCGGCAAGCCGCTGGAAGAAGTCTTCCAGTGGGAGGATTAGGGCAAACCCCTCTCCCTTGATGGGAGAGGGAGGGGCCGCCGCCGAGGCGGTAGGAGGAAGAGGGCGCCCCCTCCACCTGCGACGATGCTCGGGGAAATTAGGCACAGTCCCCATTTTCGTGCGGCGCCATGCGGTACAAAAACAGGGACAGTCCCCATTTTCCTGCCGACCGCTGGCCTCGCGCCGCCGCTTCGAGAGAAATTGGGGACTGTCCCTATTTTTTAGGCGTGTCGGAAAGTCACCCCACCCAATTCCGGTCCCGCGCATATCCCGCCAGCCATACCTGCAACACCGCCATCGCAAGGATGAACGCCGGGAACGGCACCGTCGCCGCCGCGCCCTTATGCGCGAGCAAGTCGGTCGCGAAGAACACGTAACCGAACTGGATCACCACTGCGATCAGCGAGACCACATAGAGCGGCCCCGCCGCCTTCGACCGCGCCAGCAACGCGATCGAGCCGAGCAGCGCCGCGCCGATCGCAATCGCATAGTCCCAGGTAAACCATGCCGGCAGCGCCGCGAAATAAGCGCGGTCCCAGTCGGTCGCCGCCGGGTCCATCGCCGGGCCGTATTTGACGTGCATGTAGAATGCCGCGCACCCCGCCAAGCCCCACAGGATCAGCACGCCCACCAGGATGATGAACCAGCCAGGCCGCTTCGCAATGGTCACCGCTTTTCCCCGAAATCTGCAACGTGACGCATGCGTATCGGAATTCTGGTGCCTAGAGAAGAGCCTCGGCATAGCGATCGGGCGCAAACCCCACCAGCAGCCCGCCTGGATATTCCACCACCGGCCGCTTGATCATTGAGGGCTGGGCAAGCATCAGCGCCACTGCCTTCTCCACATTCATGTCCGCCTTGTCCGCATCGGACAGCTTGCGAAAGGTAGTCCCCGCCCGGTTGAGAAGCTTCTCCCACCCCGCCGCCTCGATCCACTGCCCCAGCCGCGCCGCGTCGATCCCCGCGGCCTTATAGTCGTGAAACTCCGCCGCGACCCCATGCTCCGCCAGCCAAGTCCGCGCCTTCTTCATCGTGTCGCAATTCTTGATGCCGTAGATCGTCACGCGCATGCCGGGTCCTTCAGGAAGCGCCCCAGCGTTACGACGTCCTGCCGCTCCAGGCCAAGCGCTGCGTAGAAAGCCAGCGCCGCGTCATTGCTCCCGCGCACCATCAGCTGGATCTTCGGCGCCCCTCGTTCGCGCAACCAGGCCTCCGCCGCCGCCATCAGCGCCCTGCCCAGCCCGCCGCGCCGCCGCTCGGGCGATACCGCGAGATAATAGACCCAGCCGCGATGCCCGTCGAACCCGACCATCACGCTGCCCGCAACCGTATCACCCTCGCGCGCGACGAGCATTGCGCTGGTATCCGTAGCCAGCGCCAAGGCGAAATCCGCATCCGGATCGTTCCACGGCCGCGTCAGCCCGCACGCACGCCACAAGCCGACGACCGCCGCGCGGTCCCCCGCCCCCGCCGCCTCGATCACCGCGCGATGCAGGTCACGCCGGCCCACAAATTGGTCACCTTGCCGTCCGCCCCCGCCGAGCTCAGCAGCCCGGACATCTCGCCGCGCATGAATTCCTGCCCGATCGTCGATTCCTCGACGGTCACCGGCCCGCTCGCCTCGAGTTTTTTGCGCGTCGAGCCGATGCCCACGCCGTCGGCAGTCGCGAACTTGCCGTTCTCGCGCCCATCCAAATCCCAGCCGGCAAACTTGCCTTCCTGGAAATAGAGCGACAGCCCCTCGCGGAACGCCGCATAATCGAGCGGACCCGCCCCGCATTCCTCGTTGGTTGCCTGCTCGATCGGGCTGCCCAGCGAAGCCGCGACCATCTGCGTCGCCGCCGCCTTGTCCATGCCGAAGGCGATGTGCCGGCTGGTCCCGTCGGGCAGCACCAGCGTCAGTTCGTCCGAGGCGAGGTTAAGCGCCGGCCCCGCCGCGGCCGGCTCGGCGCTGGCGACATTGGCCACCGGCACCGCCGCCACCACATTGCCCGTCGCAACATTGCTCACGGCATTGTTCGCCGGCTCGCTGCCGCACCCCGCCAGCAGCATCGCCGCCGCGCCAAACAATATCGGCTTGTTCATCCCCGTCACTCCCATTCGATGGTCCCCGGCGGCTTCGAGGTATAATCATAGGTCACCCGGTTGACACCCCGGACCTCGTTGACGATCCGCGTCGCCACCCGCGGCAGGAAGCCGCCGGGATATTCGAACGCCACCGCCGTCATCCCGTCGGTCGAAGTCACTGCCCGCAGCGCCAGCACGTAATCATATGTCCGCCCGTCGCCCATCACGCCAACGGTGCGCACCGGCAGCAGCACCGCAAATGCCTGCCAGATCGCGTCATACAGCCCGGCATTGCGAATCTCTTCCAGATAAATCGCATCGGCCTTGCGCAGGATATCGCAGCGCTCCTTGGTAACCTCGCCCGGAATGCGGATCGCCAGCCCCGGCCCCGGAAACGGATGCCGCCCGACGAAGATGTCCGGCAGCCCCAGCTCGCGCCCAAGCGCCCGCACTTCGTCCTTGAACAGCTCCCGCAGCGGCTCGACCAGCTTCATGTTCATCCGCTCGGGCAAGCCGCCAACATTGTGGTGGCTCTTGATCGTCACCGATGGCCCGCCGGTGAAGCTCACGCTCTCGATCACGTCGGGATACAGCGTCCCCTGCGCCAGGAAATCCGCCCCGCCGATCTTCTTCGCCTCGTCCTCGAACACTTCGATAAAGGTCTTGCCGATGAACTTGCGCTTGGCCTCGGGGTCGGTCAGCCCGGCCAGCCCGCCCAGGAACAGCGTCTCGGCATTCACATGGACCAGCGGGATATTGTAGTGGCCGCGGAACAGCGAGACGACCTGGTCGGCCTCGCCCGAGCGCATCAGCCCGTGATCGACGAACACGCAAGTCAGCTGACTGCCGATCGCTTCATGGATCAGCACTGCCGCCACCGCGCTGTCGACCCCCCCCGAAAGCCCGCAAATCACCCGGCCGTCGCCAACCTGCTCGCGGATCTCGGCAATCTTGGCGGCGCGGAACTCGGCCATCGTCCAGTCGCCATGCAGCCCGCAGACATGCCGCACGAAATTGGCGAGCAGCCGCGCGCCATCGGGGGTGTGCACCACTTCCATGTGGAACTGTGTGGCATAATAGCGCCGCGCATCGTCGGCGATCACCGCATAAGGCGATCCTGGGCTCACCGCGACTGGACGGAAGCCGGGCGCCAGCTCGGTGACCTTGTCGCCATGGCTCATCCACACCTGATGCCGCTCGCCCTCGGCCCAAAGCCCGTCGAACAGCACGCAGCTGTCCTCGATATCGATGAACGCGCTGCCGAATTCACCGCTGTCGCCCAGCTGCACCGTGCCGCCAAGCTGCTCCATCATCACTTGCTGGCCATAGCAGATGCCCAGGATCGGCAGCCCCGAATCGAAGATCTCCTGCGGCACCCGCGGGCTCCCCGCATCGAGCACCGAAGCCGGCGATCCGGAGAGAATGATGCCTTTCGGTTGCATCCGCGCAAAGGCTTCGGCGGCAGTCGTGAACGGAGCGATCTCACTATAAACCCCCGCCTCGCGCACCCGGCGGGCGATGAGCTGAGTCACCTGGCTCCCGAAATCAACGATCAGGATCGAGTCTGCATGATGGTCCATGCCCAGCGCGCTTAGCAGAACCGCGCCGCATGGGAAGTGCATCAGCGCGCAGATCTAGGCGATGCTCGCAGCCGACTTGCATGGCAAGAGGCATCGCGTCCGCAATTGGGTGGATAGCGGACCTCGCCAAGGCGTGTTGAAAAAATGCCACCGTGCACGCTCATGCTACAACGAGCGCGCTCAACGGTCAGGCGAACCACCATATGATGGCAAAAAACACTGCCACAGGCAGGCCGACTAACATCAACGCAGCGACCAACCATGCGGCTGCCCGTCCGAACTTTTCGTGGACATAGCGAACGAGGGCATCTGCCGCGTCTAAAAGAAACATGCCTTCCATTTCACGACAATAGTCGTGCAATCAGCGTCCACAAGTGGGTCGGTTGCCGACCCCGTGGCTTCTGATGCCTGCTACGGCAGCGCGAACAGCGAGAACTGGCTGGTTAGCTGCAGTTCCGTATCCGTGCCTGTAGTCGTGACTTTAGCCACCCCAGAGCCAAGCCGGCGGGAATGGAGAACGCGATCAGTGCGCCAATGGAAAATAGCCACGACCACCCCCGCTGGCTTGCAAATAAAAGAAACAGGTAGGTGAGGACACCTCCCAGCACTTGGAAGCCATAGTCGTAGCGGTCAGGACGCCGTCCCATTCCGTTATGATGGCGCAGGGCGATGGTGACCGCAAATGAGTCGTTAGCAGCCGGTCGGGAACCGGGGGCGCCGCTATCGCGGGAACGGCCGATATTGGGTGGTTAGCTGCCGTCCAGCGGTTCGTCGTTGCCCGAGACCCAACCATCAAAATAGTCTGACTCCGCGAGGAGGTCAGACCGCTCATCGATCGACACGAAATTGCTATCGAGCGCGATTGGTGGATCATCCTCATGCCTTAAGCAGAGGAAGGCATTGCCATCATAACCGAATGTCACCGCGCGACATGTGGCAATTGATCGGATGACCGACGCGCCGCCGGGCACAAATGGATCAATCGAAAGTCGCACTACCTCTGTGAGGGTGTCCGTTTCGCTCAGGGCTATTACGTGCGGCTCGGCGAGTCCTTCGGTCCAGCCCTGCCACGGCGGCGCTCCGGGATCACGCCAATCTACCACATAGTGAAAACTGTCACCTCCCGCTCGCAGCCGTTCGACGATCAGCGCCGCAACGATTAAAGTGTAAATTGGCAAGCGGGCGTCGCTCTCGTCAGAGAAATCGAACGTCGGCGAGATCGAATAAGCCTTCACCTGCAGAACATCTGACACCTGCTCGATGTCCGCAAGTGGGTCGGAAGCAGACCGGCAGCTTTTGGCACGCGGCTATCGGCGCTGGAACGGCAGCGAATGGGTGGTTAGCTGCCGCTTTGTGATAAGCAGGGTGGATGTTGGAAACCGCTGAAGAATTCGTTCGTCTTCGGACGAGCGAGAAACCCGAGGATTACCGACGGGCGGCGCATGAAGCCGCCGCCGACGCCGTGTGGCTCGACGTGATCGCGCGGTTTCCAGAGATGCGTCCCTGGGTAGCTCATAATAAGCAAGTGTCGTTACCCGTCCTTAGAATCCTCGCGACCGACCCAGACGCGGAGGTTCGCTCGGCAGTGGGGGCAAAGCGTAAACTTGACGAACCGCTATTTGCACTCCTCGCCCACGATGGCGATGCGAGCGTGCGTCATACCGTTGCGTGCAACGCGCGCTGTCCGCGGGATGTGCGCCGGAAACTTAGCGCAGACGCCGTCGCCTTCGTGGCGGCAGCGGCTTCAGAACGACTATAATGGAACGAGAGCAAATTGGGTCGGTAGCAGACCGGCAGCTTTTGGCACGCGGCTATCGGCGCTGGAACGGCAGCGAATGGGTGGAAAGCGGAATGGCAGCTATTGCCAAATCCACGCCGCTAGTGCGCCTAGACAGGCGACGATGATTAAGCAGCCCCACCACGGTATAGGCTTTGAGAAGCGGTCGCCTATCGGGTCGCGCTCATGCCAGAACGCCTCTGCTGCGGCTACAAGATCAGGTAGTTGCTCAGCCTCCGAAACTGGTTCGCCCACAACAGCTAAAGACCGTCTCAGCAGCGCCTTCAGCCCGTCTTCGTCCAAAGGGGCGTCGAGCGATGTAATGATGACCGCTTTGCCACTCGTCATTATCGAAAACTGCTCGCCCAGTGGACCGAACGCCCGAGGATAAGTGCCCCGACGCACGTCTTCCGCTTCGAGGTATCGCTCAGCCGCTTCTACCGAGGGGAAAACCAGCAGCGGTTCGTCGGCTTCAACAAACAGGGTCGGCATGCAGCCTTACTGTCAGGCTTACGGGACGACAGCAAATGGGTCGTCAGCGGCCCGACCGCTACTGGATAGGCGGGGTCAACGTTTGAGCGGCGGGAATTGGGTGGGAAGCTGACCTAGCTCCGCTCCGCCTTTGCCCGATCTTTGCGACCGAAGCGATACTCACGCTTCTCCTGCTGGAGCGCTATTGCTTCGCCCAACGGTCGGTCTGCGCCCTTCCGCCACCCGCCAGCGCGATGAACATCGTTACGGGCCGAGCTTTCAGCCAAGTCGAGCGCCAGATCATCAGTAGAGAGGGCGACTTCAAGCGCCTGATCTGTCTTATGCCGGATACGGCGGTTCTCTAGTCTCTTCCGCAAAGGCACGGCCTTTCGCGCGCCCTTCTGACCACTCGCGAAATAGGACTGCCGTCGATCCTTCCGCAGGCTCAGCTCTTTCTTCTCCTGAGGTGTCTTAGGGCTCTTTGGCATTGCCATGTGTTGCCTGACACGAAGGAAATCCGCAACTGGGTCGGTAGCGGTCTGTCCGCTTCCGGTGTCCGCATCGTGATCCCGGAACGGCAGAAGTTGGGTGGATAGCTGCCGTTGCTTTGCAGGTTGCGTGTGATCTTGATAGCCTTGGCCGATGGATATTCTTGAGTGGCTGCAAAATTGGTATGAAGCGCAGTGCGATGGCGATTGGGAACACCAATCGGGCGTGCAGATAGACACCATCGACAATCCGGGCTGGTCGTTAAAGATCGACCTAGTTGGCACGGATTGCGACGGCCGTAGACTTGATCGCGTCGCTCATAATCTCGATCATGAAACCGACTGGTGGACGTGTTGGACCGAAGGCAACGTCTTCAACGGTGCTGGCGGACCGCTCCATTTACTCTCCCTGCTAAAAGCGTTTCGACATTGGGCAACGAACGGCGGGTAGTGGGTGGAAAGAAGAACGTCAGCTTTCGCCAGATACCCACCCAATGAAGCCCGTTTTGACGCGCTCTTTGCGGGTCCACTCCATAAGGCAATTAAACTGCGCACCGCTTAGGCCAGCATCCTCAGCCGATTTCCGGCCAAATGCAAAAGCTCCGTCCGTGCTAACCCGCCATGCGATTGCGTCGGGGCATATTCCACAACGCTCCATCGCTCGAACTGCCCGCGCCTCGGTCGTCGGTCGGCGTGGCATCAGGTAGCTTATGAGTTTTGCGATGCCCATCGCCCGAAACTGGCACTGGGCGTCAACGTCTGCAAGTGGGTCGTTAGCTGACCGACCGCTGTCAGGCGGACCGCACCAGCGCGGGACCGGCCGAAATTGGGTGGAAAGCGGAAGTCGGTCGCTTATGATGGCTCGATGATAATCCCTTTCGAAGAAATCGCCGCTCGATGGAACGAGCAGGGCGGGCCAGTCTTAACTGACAGCGCGTTCGACTTGCTACGTGCTCAATCTGTCGGCGATTTCGCTAGCTCTCTGGATCAAAGCGGCATTGAACTGGCCAAATTATATCATGCCGGGAAGCTAACATTCGAGTTCTGCGATCAGATAGTGAACGACCTGTGGGGAGTTCTCATAGGGCGGCACGTCGATGTCGGACAGGAAGTGTGGCCGACGAGATTTGAGGAGGTTTACGGCGCGTTCGATGCAGGCGAGTTTCATCGGCGGGAGGATAAGAGCGATAACCCCGTCGAGCAATTTACCGATCCCCTGATCGCTAAAATCATCTCGGAACTATGATTGCTGGAACGACTGCTAATGGGTCGGCAGCGGCCTGGCCGCTTGGGGCCGCCCGCCGCCGATCGTATCAGAGCCCCTCGAACGTCACCTGCGGCGCGGTGCCGGCCTTGAGCGCGCAGCGGAACTTGTGCGTGCGCGGGGCGGCATCGTCTTCGCTGTCGGCCAGCTGCACCTTGCCCTTCACGATCCATTTGCCGAAGCTCCAGGTCGTGCTGCTGATCCCCGAAACCCGCGTCAGCCGCGCATAATTCTGCGCCAACGTCTCGGCCTCGGAGGCGCAGCGGTCGCCCGCGGCTTCGACATCGTACAGCCCGTCATATTCGGCCGCGTTGGGCGCCGGCATTTCGGCAACCGGTGAGCCGGTCTCGGGCGCGGTGGCGTCGTAATCGGCCTCATAGGCCTCGGCGCGCTCGCGGCGCTTCTTTTCCGAATTGCCGAGCGCGAGAATCCCGCCGACCAGCAGCGCCCCCAGGATCAGCCCACCGGCATCGACCTTCTCGCCGCCACGATGATGACGCTTGCCGTGGTGCCCGCGGTCCCCGCCGCGATAGCGCTGCGCTTCGGCAGGCACTGCCAGGCCCATGGTCGCGATCACTGCGGCCGCGCCGCCGGTCAGTTTCAGGATATTCATGACTGCTCCTCCCCGTTTCTTATGTGAAACGAGATTATGGGCGCGCGGCTGTCGCGGCGATGAACCGAGCGCGGTCCGCGACGAAAATGCGACGAATACGGTCCTCCCCGGCACGGGGAGGGGGGCCGGCCGTAGGCTGGTGGAGGGGGCGTGCCCCAAGCAAATCGCTGGCGGAGAGCCCCCCAGTCGTTCGAAATCGCACGAGCAGCGCCCCAACATTCACTCTCGCAAAGCGAGAGAGGAATTATCGCGCCTTGATCTCCAACCCAGTCCACGCCGCGGCGAACGCCCACAAATCCGCCGCCTCCTCGATCACCTTGTCCGTCGGCTTGCCCGATCCATGCCCGGCGCGCGTCTCGATGCGGATCAGATGCGGCTTGTCCCCCACCGCCGCCGCCTGGATCGCCGCCGCATATTTGAAGCTGTGCCCCGGCACGACGCGGTCGTCGGTGTCGGCGGTCGTCACCAGGATCGCCGGATAGTCCGCCCCGTCGCGCACATTGTGGTACGGCGAATAGCCCCGCAAATTCGCGAAGTCCGCCGCCTCGCCCGGCTTGCCGTAATCGTCGACCCAATAGCGCCCCGCGGTCCAGCGATCGAAGCGCAGCATGTCCATTACCCCCACTGCGGGAAGCGCCGCCGCAAACAGGTCCGGGCGCTGGTTGACGACTGCGCCGACCAGCAGCCCACCATTCGACCCGCCCTGGATCGCCAGCTGGCCCTGCCCGGTAATCCCCTCGCGCAGCAGATACTCCCCCGCCGCGATGAAATCGTCGAAGCTGTTCTGCTTGTTCGCCAGCCGCCCGCCATCGTGCCACGCCTTGCCATATTCGCCGCCGCCGCGAATGTTGGCGACCGCGAGCACGCCGCCCTGCTCCATCCACGCGATCCGCGAAGAGGCGAAGGCCGGCGTCACCGAAATGCCGAACCCGCCATAGGCATAGAGCAAGGTCGGCGCGGGGCCGTGCACATCCTTGCGGCGCACCACGAACATCGGCACGCGGGTGCCGTCCTTCGAGGCATAGAAACGCTGCTCGACGCTATATTCCGCCGGATCGAAGAGCAGCTTCGGCGCGGCCCAGGGCGTGCTTTCGCCGGTCGCGACATTGTGGCGGTAGATCGTCGTCGGCTCGTTGAAGCTGGTAAAGGCGAAGAAGGTCTCGGGATCGTCTGCATGCCCACCGAAACCGGATGCGGTGCCGATGCCCGGCAGCGCGACTGCGCCAAGCGGCTTGCCGTCCAGTGCGAAGCGGCGGATCTCGGTGCGCGCATCGACCAGGTAGGAAGCGATCAGAATGTGGCCGATGATTGCCGCGCCCTCCAGCGTCGCCTTGTCCTCGGGCACCAGTTCGTGCGCCTCGGGGTGCTCGCCGGTCGCCACGTCCATCGTCACGATCCGCATCCGCGGCGCATGGCTGTTGGTAGTCCAATAGAAGCGCGTGCCGGTGTTGCCCGCCAGGCTCCAATGATGGTTGAGCCCGTGCACGATCGTCCGCGCCGGCCAGGCGGGCTCGCGCAAATCGATCAGCGTGATCTGGTAGCGGTCGTCGGTGCCTTCGCTGGTGGTGATCGCCAGCCAGTTCCCGTCATCGGTGATCTGGGCATAATGGCTGTGGCTCGGATGCGCGGGGGTTTCATAGACCAATCGGTCCGCCGATTGCGGATTGCCGAGCCGGTGGAAATAGATTTTGTGGTTCTCGTTGAGCGCCTGGAATTTCTCGCCCTCGGCCACCTGCGGGTAGCGCGAATAGAAGAAGCCGCTGCCGTCCTTGCTCCACACCGCGGCGAGGGTGAACTTCATCCCCTCGATCACGTCGCCGGTGTCGCGGCCGGTGGCCACGTCGAGCACCTTGGCGGTGCGCCAGTCGCTGCCGCCGTCCTGCACTGCGTAGAGCAGGTGCGAGCCGTCCTCGGAAGGGCTCCATTCGGAAAGCGCCGTCGCCCCGTCCGCGGACCAGCCGTTCGGGTCGATCAGCACCCGCGCCGCCCCGTCCAGCCCCTCGCGGACGAACAGCACCGCCTGTTGCTGCAGCCCCGAATTGTGCATGTAGAAATAGCGGCTGCCCTTCTTCTCGGGCAGCCCGAAGCGCTCATAATCGAACAGCTGCTTTATCCGGCTGCGGAACCAGTTGCGCGCCGGCAGCGTCTCCAGATAGGCGCCGGTCACGGCATTCTGCCGCGCGACCCAGTCCGCGACTTCTTGGTCGCTACGGACATCCCCCTCGAGCCAGCGATAGGGATCGGCGACCTCCACCCCGAACAATTGCTCCACCAGATCTTCGCGGCGGGTTTCGGGGTAATGGATCGGATCGGTCACGCAGGTGCTCCAGATACAGAAAAGGCCGGTGCCAAATGGCCCGGCCCTTCCTGTTTCGCAACCCGGTGAGGGGTTTTACGCGGCGTCGGCGAAGTCGTCGTCGTTCATGACCGGGCCCGAATCCTGGCCCTTGGCCGAAACGTCGCGGTCGACGAACTCGATGATCGCCATCGGCGATGCGTCCGATGCGCGGATGCCGGCCTTGATGATGCGGGTATAGCCACCGTTGCGGTCCGCGTAGCGCGTCGCCAGCGTGTCGAACAGCTTGATCAGCTGCGTATCGTCGAGCAACCGCGCATGCGCCAGGCGGCGGTTCGAAAGGCCGCCCTTCTTGGCGAGCGTGATCAGCTTCTCCACATACGGGCGAAGCTCCTTGGCCTTGGCGACGGTGGTGGTGATCTGCTCGTGCTTGATGAGCGCGGCGCTCATGTTGCGGAACAGGGCAAGGCGGTGGGCCGAGGTACGCTGAAGCTTACGGCCGCCTACGCGATGGCGCATGTGTCATTCCTTCGTTCGTTAAGGGGCCGTATGAGGTACCCCAGACCAGGCAGCGTTAACGGTCGCCGCCAAATACCGAGCGCGGCTCCAACCCGATTCCCCGCGCAAAGTCAAGGAATTCTCACCCCCGGCTCGCCCCGCCGCTCGATCATCAGCGCCCACATCGCCCAGACCATCGCGTCGGCCCGGTCCGGCGATTTGCCCGGCCCGGCATAGCCCCCGCCCGCCACCAGTCCGGCCAGCTCCGCCTCGAGCTCGGCAAAGCGCCCCGCCAGCCGCGCCTGTCCGCTCTCGAACAATGCCGCGATCGGCTCGGCCCGCGCCGCCTTGCCCCGCGATGCGCTCACCAGCCGCACCGGCAGCGCGCGCCCGGCGGCCTTGAGCACGCTCATCACCATGTCCCCGCCCTGGTTCTTCTCGGCGATCACCCGGTCCGCGCCATGCGCCGCCGCCGCCCCCGCCACCTTCGCCGCCCAGCCCTCGGGCGAGAGCCCGCCCGCCGAATGGTCCGCCAGCACATGCGCCACCCCCGCCGCGTCCACTCCGCACGCCACGATCCCGCAAGTCCCGCCCGCGCTCCCCGGCGGATCGACACCGATCACCACCCGCCGCAGTCCCTCCTCCCCCGGCGCCTCCCCACGGCACGCCGCGATCAGCGCCGCGGGCCACAGGCTCCCCGCCACTTCCGCGGCAAACACGCCCTCGATCTCCTGCCGCCCCAGCGCACTCCCGCCATAGGCCGCCTCGATCGCCTCCAAAAACGCTTCGGGCAGATGCACATTGCTCCCCGTCGACCCGCCCGTCAGCACCACGCCTTTCCCCGCCAGGATCCGCAACAGCGCCGCCGAACCCGCCCGCGGCGTCGTCGTCACCAGCGCCCGCGGCCGCTCCCCCACCCGCAGCCCCAGCTGGAGCATGTCCCACGTCCCCTCCGGATGCCGCCACTTGGCCAATTCGTCGCACCACGCAAAGTCATGCTGCGGCCCGCGCAAGCCCTCCGGGTTCGCCCCCGAAAACAAGGTCGCCACCGACTGATCCGGAAACGTCACCCGCCCAAGGCTAGGCTCGAACACCGGCCGCTCGCTCGCATGCCGCGTCACCGCCAGAATGCCCGAAGGCCCCTCGATCATCACCCGTCGCGCCTCGTCCACCGTCGCCGCCACCAGCGCGATGCTCAGCGGCTCCCGCGCCCCCCGCACCAGCGCGTGCACCCATTCCGCCCCCGCCCGCGTCTTGCCGAAGCCGCGCCCCGCCATCATCACCCAGGTCCGCCAGTCGCCCACGGGCTCGCGCTGCCCGTCATGCGCCCACTCCTCCCAGGCCGCGTTCCACGCCCCCGCCTCGTCCTCGTTCAGCGCCCGCATCAGCCGCGCGCGCTGCCGCGCATCCAGCCCCAGCATCTGTGGCATCACGATCGTCATGCCCGCTCCTCCCCTTTTGCCCCAGCCGCTCCCCCCGCCGCGGTCTCCCCCTCCGCCTCAGCCTTCGCGGCCTTGCGCGCATCGGCCTTCACGATCGCATCGATCTTGCGCAGGATGCTCGCGCGCGCCTGATCCCAGTCCGGCGCCCTGGCCCGCGCGTCATAACGCTGCGGCAGCCCCCGCGCACCGTGGCGCGGTGCAGCCGCAACACGTTGAGCGCATCGGCGATCGTCATCCGCGGCACCGGCCGCTCCTCCGGGATCGCGGCGCCGGCCAGGCTGTCGGTCGCATTCTCGATCAGCATCGCCTCGATCCGCGCATAGCCTTGGTCGATCGCCGCGTCGCACGCCTCGCGAAACGCCGGCCATTTCTTGCGCCGGTTATAGATCGCCACCGTCGAAAACCCCGCCGCCTCCGCCGCCGAAGTGAAGTTGCACGTCGCCCCCAATTCCTCGAGAAACACCGCCTCGGCCTCCTGCGACCAGCGCTTGCCCTTGGTGCGGATCACCTTGGTATTGCCGTTCTTCGCCTGCCGGATCACCTGCTGCTTCGCCTCGTCCTTCGCCTTCGCCATCGCACCCTCCCGAAACGAAAAAACCGCCCGGCGCCAGGGAGGCGCGGGACGGCTATCGTTCCCGTTTTGTACCAGATTAGCGTGACGATGTCAAGGAAATTGCGCACGCGCCCGGCGCAGCTGGAAGCAAAACGCACCAGGCCGGCCGGGCTCGGCAAAGCCGAGAGCCGACCGGAATTATTTGCTTCCGTGAGGGCTGCGACAGCTTTGCGCCCAATCCCGGACGTACAGCGCCACGCCCACGAGTCCTGAAACCGGACCTTCGCTCCAAGACGCGATCGTGCAACAAAATGGGCAATAGGGTTGCGCGAATAGATTCTCCATTCCGAGCGCTGTTATGCATACTCGATTGGCAGACTCCTACCGGCCGATCCCATGACGCCCCGGCGACTCCTCTTTCAGCACCTAATTGTAGCGCTACGAATGCGCAAAATTTTACGTGTTAGGGCCGGCCATCGCCAAAATGCATCTGTTTTAGGAACCGGTTTACCACCGGCGCGTAGTCTGCGCCTGACTTGAAAAGAGTGATTGAAAGGTACATATAGGGAACAAAAAGCGGATGAAAGAGGATACCCCCTTGCGCGGCCCAGCAGATTCTGTCCAATGCGCGCTGGTCGCGGCTTGATAGTCGAAGGTTACTTCGGCACGAGTCTCGGGGGGGCTTCCTCCAGAACGTCCGGTTTCCGGAAACGATTGGAAGATTGAATGCAGGTTCTTTTGGCAACTGTCGGGTGTGCTTTGTGTGCGCTCTTACTAACGACATTTCTAGTCGGCGCGTTGCGAGTAATCGGTGACGGTACAGATGTAGCCGACGAAATCGATCGCGCTGGCTTCGGCCCTACCGAATTCTGGACAGGATCATTGCAGCGCCAGCCAGCCAGTTCGTCTGCAGCCACTCAGGAAGGTCTGCTGGGAATCGGCAAAGGCGGCAGCGTAGATATCCAACAAACCCGGACCATCAGCGCCGAAATGTACTGACCGTTCAGTGTCAGAGGGCATTTTGGCAAAGGCTCCCCCATGGGCGGAGACCACGCTGCATGGTACCGGCTGGATACCCAGCGCGGACGGCCATCTTTCTTTCAGTCTTATCGGATCCGGAGTTAGCCCGACCTGTTCGCGCTATTCGGCTTCGATGCCGGTTGCCGACAGTCCGAATATCCGATCGAAGCGGCAAGTCGCGGTCTTCCAAAATCGAACCTCGCAGGACATACCTTGGCTGTTCCGCAAGCTCATGCGGAGTGCTCGGCATCACTGGCTAATCGACGGCACGACGCAACCCGCTCGATACGAAACCGACCGCCGGCATCCGCATGACGTTCTCGACCAGCAGGGGATGCTACGCGGGCGCATTCTCTATATCCCCTATCAGGGCCGTTTGAACGATAGGTTCGCGGCCGTGAAAAGCGTGTTTTCCCGCGGTCCGAGAGATGTCGAGCGCAAGCGCATCTGCGGCGAAATTCGCCATATTCTGCGATCCCACCGGAGGCCGGACCAGCCAGCGGTGTTTGGCGAGCTTGAGAAGAAAATCAAAGAGCTAGGCGAGCATCACCTCGATAAAATTGAGGTTCAATTCGCCTTGTTCCGCACGGGCGAGGTTCATCTCTGGCTCGATGACAGAGAGATTCTGAAGCTTGAACCCAAGGATGAAAACGGCGACCTGCTGAATCCGGTGCAGCGCGACGATCAATATGTTGGCGGACAGGAAATCCCCAGGTCGCATACGTTGCTGCGTCAAGCGTTCTATTTCATTAAGGACGTGACTCACTTCCACGTCCACCACGCTGGAAGCTCGGACCAGATGGTGCCGCTTGTGATCGGTGATCCCGACCAGACAGCCGTTACCGATGAATTGACAGAAGGCCAGGACGATCCATCGCTGACCGAGTTGAAATGGCAGCGGGAAACGCTGTGGGGATTGTCACGCTCGATTGAGGAGCTCGTACGCCGCGGTCAGCGCGAGCGTCTTCGCAACGCCTTGGGTATCATAGCCTATGCCGAGAGTTTTCAATCGGTGCTGGCCGGGCTGGTGCGCAAGCGCGGCAAACTTAACCAATTTGTGAAGGTTTCTGACTTTCACCGCTACGATTTCAAGGCGTTCCGCGAATCGGTGCGGATCATGCTCGACCGGCACAGTTGGGACCTCGGTCTAAAGGCGGCAATGGCCGGATCGGTGGTGGCCGTCGGTATGTCATCTATCCTCGCTACCAACGCCATCGCCAACCATCCCAAGGAAGGGGAAGCGTCGATCTGGGCCGGGCCGGTAGCGGATTTCCTCGCGGGCTATCCCTACGCGCTGCCGGTATTCACCGTAATTGGTATGCTCGTGCTCTATCAGTGGTTGATATCCGAACAGCGTCTTCTAGCACCACTGAAGAAGATGGAGGGATCGTGGCGTCGTTTTTCCCGATCCCATGTGCGCTTTGCTGTTAGCCCTTTCCGCAATCCTTGGCGTTCGCGATTCGCAGTGTTGCTGACGTTCATCGCTTATTGCCTACCGATTAGCGTAATCAGCTGGATAGGCCACATGCTCCTCCGCATCGTATTAGAATAACCAACGTTTTCTGATTCCGAGGCAAGCCGACCAAGAGTTGCGTAGCTGAGACGGCGCTCATTAAATTAAAGTACTGAATCTAAACGATTTCATGCAACAAAATTGTCCATTTTGTTGCGGGGTGGACTTCGCCAGTGTCCGCTCCCGACGCTGCCCAAACGCGAAGCCGACCTTCGACTAACGGCCCAAGAACGGTCATGACTTTCCTTAGCCTAACCCAAAAAAGGCCGCCCCTCCCGGGACGGCCCTTCCTCGTTCTTCTACCGGTCCCCGCCGCACCCCGGCAAAAGCCGGGGTCCGTCGTCGGTCGGGGCGTTGCCCCGCCGGCCGGGCTGTCGCTGTCTCAGGATTAGCGTCGCTAATCCTGTGCAGCTCAGCCCATAATCTCCTGCTCGAGCTTCTTCGCCATCTCTTCGATGTTCTCGGGCGGCCAGCCCGGGATTTCCATCCCGAGGCGCAGGCCCATGCTCGAAAGCACTTCCTTGATCTCGTTGAGCGACTTGCGGCCGAAGTTCGGGGTGCGCAGCATCTCGGCTTCGGTCTTCTGGACCAAGTCACCGATATAGATGATGTTGTCGTTCTTCAGGCAGTTTGCCGAACGCACCGACAATTCCAGCTCGTCGACCTTCTTGAGAAGGTAACGGTTGATCTGCGCCGTGTCGCCAGCGCCGCCCGCGGCCTCGGTGCCTGCAGCCGGAGCCGCCATGCCGATCGGAGCCGAGCGGGTAACTGCCGAATCGTCGAAGTGGACGAACAGCGCGAGCTGGTCCTGGAGGATGCGCGCCGCGTAAGCTAGGCCGTCTTCCGGGGTGATCGTGCCGTCGGTCTCGACGGTCAGCGTGAGCTTGTCGTAATCGAGCTCCTGGCCGACGCGGGTGTTTTCCACCTTGTACGAAACCTGGCGGACCGGGCTGTACAAAGCATCGACCGGGATCAGGCCGATCGGCGCATCCGCCGGACGGTTGGACGCGGCCGGGACATAGCCCTTACCGGTGTCCGCGGTCAGCTCCATGTTGAGCGTCGCGCCGTCGTCGAGATGGCAGATCACCAGCTCGGGGTTCATCACTTCGATGTCGCCCGAGACGGCGATGTCGCCGGCCTTGACTTCAGCCGGGCCGGTTGCCGAAAGCTGGAGCCGCTTGGGGCCTTCGCCCTGCATGCGGATCGCGATCTGCTTCACGTTGAGGACGATGTCCGTCACGTCTTCGCGCACGCCGGCAAGGCTCGAGAATTCGTGCAGGACGTTCTCGATCTTGATCGACGTGACTGCGGCGCCCTGGAGCGACGACAGCAGAACGCGGCGCAGCGCGTTGCCGAGCGTCAGGCCGAAGCCACGCTCGAGCGGCTCGGCGACGAAGGTCGACTTGCGCTTGGGATCGCCACTGGGCTTCTTGTCGAGGCCGTTGGGCTTCTTGAGTTCCTGCCAGTTCTTAGGGTTCACCGACATGGGCTTCCTCGTATTTGGGCGGGGCTGGTGCTTGCCTCGCCAGTAAATCGCTGTCCGGCCCCGAACCCGCACCCGGGTCCGGTAGCCGGACAGAATGGCAAATCAGACGCGGCGACGCTTGGAAGGGCGGACGCCATTGTGCGGGATCGGAGTCACGTCGCGGATCGACGTGATCTGGAAGCCGACCGCCTGGAGGGCGCGAAGTGCGCTCTCGCGGCCCGAACCCGGACCCTTGACTTCGACCTCGAGGGTGCGGACGCCGTGCTCGGCGGCCTTCTTGCCCGCGTCTTCCGCTGCGACCTGCGCCGCATACGGAGTCGACTTGCGCGAGCCCTTGAAGCCCATCATGCCGGCCGAAGACCAGCTGATCGCGTTGCCCTGGGCATCGGTGATCGTGATCATCGTGTTGTTGAAGCTCGCATTCACATGGGCGACGCCCGAAGTGATGTTCTTGCGCTCGCGCCGCTTAATGCGCTGTGGTGCCTGTGCCATATCTCAGCGCTCCCTTACTTCTTCTTGCCGGCGATCGGCTTGGCTTTGCCCTTGCGGGTGCGCGCATTGGTATGCGTGCGCTGGCCACGGACCGGGAGGCCCTTGCGATGACGAAGACCGCGATAGCAAGCGAGGTCCATCAGGCGCTTGATGTTCATGGCGACTTCGCGGCGAAGATCGCCTTCCACGGCATAGCCTGCGTCGATGGTCTCGCGGATCTGGAGCACTTCCTGGTCCGAAAGGTCCTGCACGCGACGCTCGACGGCGATGCCGAGTTTCTCGGTGATTTCCTTGGCCTTGGCCGGCCCGATACCGTGAATATACTGAAGCGCGATAACCACGCGCTTATTAGTCGGGATATTAACCCCCGCAATACGTGCCATGATGCATTTCTCCCAGCTCCACAGGGTGCTGCATGGCAGCGCGCACCCCATCTCTCAGCGTTGCTCCGAAAATGCAGTTGCGCGGCATGCGCGTTAAAGCGCTGCCGGTGAAACCGCTGTTTCGGAAGATGCGCGACATATGCAGCCGCATAGGCACTGTCAAGCGCTGCGGGTTGCTTTCGTCGGGACCGGATGCATACACCATGATGCTTCCGTCGCCAAGCGCCGCTCTCAGACGGCATCTCGTTTCAGGAAAGCACCGGCGACACGTCAAACGGCGCAGAGCAGCATGCTCGACGCGGCAGCGGCGCGACGCGGCGCTTCAAGGCGAATGCGATTGCGTCGATGCCCGTCGGTCATCGATCGTGATGACGACCGCCGCTGCCGGAAGATCATTGGCGGCGAGCCGTTCCACTGCCTCACCCAGCCCGAGTATTGGACGACCCGATTTACGGAGCCGCGCCATGCGGCTCTCGAACATCTCGGGACGCATAAACAGGCAGTTTCCGAAGGGTTTGTCGGCGCCGAGCCAAAGCCCATGATAGCAGAGAATGCGGAGCTGCCGCGCCGTCGCCTGACGGGCGAGCCGGGACAGGCCCGTCAGCGATGCAGCGGTCAGCAAGCTTCTCTTCATAGACATAGCGCGCAATTTGCCATGCCCGGCTTAAACGCGGGTTAGCGCCGATGTCCGCTTTATTGCAGATCAGCGCCCATCGAGAATCGCCTCGATCGCGGCGGTGACATGGTCCATGTCGGCCATGCCGTCGATGCGGTGGACGAGACCGCGGGCGTCGTAGATCGGCAGGATCGGCGCGGTCTTGGCGCGATATTCCTCCATCCGGGTGCGGACGGTGGCTTCGTTGTCGTCGGGGCGGCGCTTGAATTCGTGCTCACCGCAAACATCGCAGGTGTCCGCGGCCTTCGGCTGCTTAAACGTGTCGTGATAATTCGCGCCGCACTGCGCGCATGAAAAACGGCCGGTGATACGCTCGACCAGCGCATCTTCGTTTACTGCGAGCTCGATAACATGGTCGAGCTTGCGGCCGCGCTCGACGAGCAGCGCGTCGAGCGCCTCGGCCTGCGCGGCGGTACGCGGATAGCCGTCGAAGATCGCACCCTTCTGCGTATCCGGCATGTCGAGCCGCTCGCCGATAATGCCCGAGACGATCTCATCCGAGACCAGGCCACCTGAATCCATCACCGACTTGGCCTGGAGGCCCACCGGCGTCCCGGCCTTGACCGCCGCGCGCAGCATGTCGCCCGTCGAGAGCTGAACCATGCCGCGCGTCGCCTCAAGTCGGCTCGCCTGGGTACCCTTGCCTGCGCCCGGCGGGCCCAACAGGATGATGTTCACGCGACGCTCTCCCTGTTTGATATCGCCGCGCTTAGCGCGTGCGGCCCTTGAGCTTCGCCTTCTTGATCAGATCGCCATACTGATGCGCCAGCAGATGCGACTGGATCTGCGTGACCGTGTCCATCGTCACGTTGACGACAATGAGCAGGCTGGTGCCCCCCATCAGGAACTGCACGCCCATGTTCGCGATCAGATACTCCGGCACCAAACAGATGAAGGTTAGATAGATCGCGCCGATCACAGTAATGCGGCTGAGCACGTAATCGAAATATTTCTCGGTGTGCTTGCCCGGACGGATGCCCGGGATAAACCCGCCATATTTCTTGAGA
Organism: Sphingomonas sp. AC522; assembly: GCF_979258125.1. Classification (NCBI taxonomy): domain Bacteria; kingdom Pseudomonadati; phylum Pseudomonadota; class Alphaproteobacteria; order Sphingomonadales; family Sphingomonadaceae; genus Sphingomonas; species Sphingomonas sp. AC522. The sequence continues at coordinate 1,779,723 of NZ_OZ409836.1, read as the reverse complement.
TTCTCCGCCGTCTCTTCCGGATTGAATACAACCGCGGTGTAGAAGAAGGTGAAGAACAGGATGCCGAGCCCGTAGAGCGTCATGTACAGCGGGGAACCGTGACGCAGCCAGGTGTTCATGCTGATGATGAAATCGCCCCACGCGCTCTCGCCCGCGGTCATGTTGCCGGCGAACTGCGTGATCGTCAGCGGCAGCAGCAGCAGCGACGACGCAAAGATCGGAGGGATCACGCCCGCAGTGTTGAGCTTGAGCGGCAGATGGCTGCGCTCGGCCTGGACCCCACGCGCCGTCTGACGCTTGGGGTATTGGATCAGGATGCGGCGCTGGGCGCGCTCCATGAAGCAGATAAACAGCACGAGGCCGACGACGCCGATCAGGATCATGATCAAGCGCAGCGGATCAATCGTGCCCTGACGACCGCTCTCGAACAGCTGGACCATCGTCTGCGGCAAGCGCGCGACGATCCCGGCCATGATGATCAGCGAAATGCCGTTGCCGATGCCGCGGCTGGTGATCTGCTCACCGATCCACATCAGGAACAAGGTACCGCCGACAAGACTGATCACTGCGCCGACGCGGAACAGCATTCCGGGCTCGATCACGGCCTGAAGGCCCTGCGTCGCGCCGAAGCTCTCAAGCCCGACCGCAATGAAATAGCCCTGGACGGCAGTCAGGCCGACCGTGCCGTAGCGGGTATATTGGTTGAGGCGCTTACGCCCGCTTTCGCCTTCCTTCTTGATGGCGTTAAGCTGGGGGCTCAGCGAAGTCGCGAGCTGCACCACGATCGAGGCCGTGATGTAAGGCATCACGCCTAACGCGACGACCGACATGCGGCTGAGCGCGCCGCCGGTGAAATTGTTGAAGAAATCGAGCACGCCGCCCTGGGTCTGCTCGGCGAGCAGATTGAGCTGCGTGGGATCGACACCCGGCAGCGGCACATAGCTGAGCATGCGAAAGATGATCAGCGCGCCCAGCGTAAACCACAGACGCTTCTTGAGATCGGTAGCTTGCGCGAATTTGCTCAGGCTGATGTTGGATGCGAGCGCATCAGATGCGGATGCCATGAGTTTATTGGTCCCGGAAACAGAAACGGCGGCAGACGCTGAACACGCCCCCGCCGCTCATATAGGCACGCTCGTCCGGTTGTCTAACCTGACGAGCAATTTGTCCCCCGGTATCTCCGGGATCCAGCGTCGAGCGGCCCGATGCTGGCCCCGGCCTGCGCGGCCGGGGAACAGCAATCAGGCGGGCTTGCCGCCGGCCTTCTTGGCGGCGATGACCTTCTGCACCGAACGATGCTTCGCAGCATGCTTCTCGGCGGCAGGAACGATCTCAGGAATGTTCACCGAGCCGCCAGCCTTCTCGACCGCTTCCTTGGCGGTCTTCGATGCGCCGGCAACGTCAAACGCTAGCTTGGCCGAGAATTCACCCTTGGCGAGGAGGCGCACGCCGTCCTTGCCACCGCGGGTGAGGCCCGCGGCGTTGAGCGCTGCCTGATCGATCGTCGCCGAGCCATCGAGCTTGCCGGCATCGACTGCCTTCTGGATCGCGCCTAGGTTCACCTCGGCATAATCCTTGGCGAAGATGTTGTTGAAGCCGCGCTTAGGCAGACGCATGTGGAGCGGCATCTGGCCGCCTTCGAAGCCGTTGATCGAGACACCCGAGCGGCTCGTCTGGCCCTTCTGGCCGCGGCCTGCGGTCTTGCCCTTGCCCGAGCCAATGCCGCGTCCGACGCGCATCTTGCTCTTACGCGAACCTTCATTGTCGCGGAGATCGTTCAATTTCATGTCGTGCACTCGCTTTCGCTTTTGTCGCGCCAAAGTTGACTGGTGTAAAATAGGAAGGGGGCCATTAGCCCCCTCCCCTCTGTCTGTCACTGGTTAAGTGAGGGCTTAGCCCTGCACCTCGACCATGTGCTGCACCTTGCGGATCATTCCGCGGACTTCGGGACTGTCCTCGAGCTCGCTGACGCGATGCATCTTGTTCAGGCCCAGGCCGATCAGCGTTGCGCGCTGATCCTTGGTGCGGCGGATCGGCGAGCCGGTCTGCTTGATCTTGATGGTTGCCATGTCGCTTACTCCGCGATCGCTGCGGCATCGGCCTCGGCGGTTGCGGAACCACCCCGGCCGAGCAGGTCGGCGATCTTCTTGCCGCGCCGCTGAGCGACCGACTTCGGCGAAGTCTGCTCGTTCAGCGCCTCGAAGGTGGCGCGGATCATGTTGTAGGGGTTCGACGTGCCGACCGACTTGGTCACGACGTCAGCCACGCCCAGCGATTCGAAGATGGCACGCATCGGGCCACCCGCGATGATGCCGGTGCCGGCCGGAGCCGAACGCAGCGTCACCTTGCCGGCGCCGAAATGGCCGTTGCCGTCATGATGCAGCGTACGGCCCTCCTTGAGGGGAATGCGGACCATCGTCTTCTTGGCAGCAGCAGTCGCCTTCGAAATGGCTTCCGGCACTTCGCGCGCTTTGCCATGACCGAAGCCGACACGGCCCTTGCCATCGCCGACGACGACGAGTGCCGCGAAGCCGAAGCGCTTGCCGCCCTTCACCGTCTTCGAGACGCGGTTGATGTGAACCAGCTTCTCGATCAGCTCTTCGCCGCCATCGTCCGAACCGGGGCCGCCACGGCCACGATTGTCGCGACCACCGCGATTGTCACGGCCGCCACGGTTCTGACCGCCGCCACCAGGACCACCACGACCACGGCCGCCGCCAGGGCCGCCACGGCCACGGGGCTGCTGCTGATCGGGAGCCGGCTGACCAGCGTCCTGCGCCTCGGCCGGAGCGCCGTTCGTGTTGATTTCGTCGGCCATTCTTAGAACTCCAGTCCGCTCTCACGAGCGGCATCGGCCAGCGCCTTGACGCGGCCATGATAGAGGAAGCCACCGCGGTCGAAGACGACCTGCGTCACGCCGGCAGCCTTCGCTGCCTCGGCAACGCGCTTGCCGACTTCCTGAGCTGCCGCGACGGTCGCGCCGGCCTGGCCGCGCACGTCCTTCTCGAGCGTCGAAGCCGAAGCAACGGTCTTGCCGGCGGCATCGTCGATCACCTGAGCGTAGATATGACGCCCCGAGCGATGGATCGAGAGCCGCGGGCGGCCCCCCGAACGTGCCTTGAGCGAGGTGCGATTGCGGCGGCGCCGCTTCGCGAAGAGGGAGAGACCCTTGGTCATTACTTCTTCTTCCCTTCCTTGCGGAAGATGAACTCGCCGTCGTACTTGATGCCCTTGCCCTTATACGGCTCGGGCTTGCGCCAGCGACGAATTTCCGCGGCCACTTGGCCGACCTTCTGCTTGTCGATGCCGGAGATCTCGACGGTGGTCTGATCCGGCGTCTTGATCTCGATACCCTCGGGGATGTCGAAATTGACGTCGTGCGAATAGCCGAGCTGGAGCTTGAGCACCTTGCCCTGCGAAGCCGCACGATAGCCGACGCCGGTGATCAGGAGCTTCTTGGAGAAGCCCTCGGTCACGCCGGTGATCAGGTTCTGAACGAGGGTGCGCTGCATGCCCCAAAAGGCGCGTGCCTGCTTGGTCTCGTTCGCAGGCTTGACGGTGATGCCGTCGCCTTCGACCTCGTAGCTGATCTCGTCGCGCATCTGCAACGTCAGGGTGCCCTTGGGACCCTTTACGCTCATGACGCGGCCTTCGATCGAAGCGGTGACGCCTGCCGGTACGGAGACCGGCTTCTTGCCGATGCGGCTCATATCAGAACACCTCCGCCAGCACTTCGCCACCGACATTCTGCTCGCGCGCTTCCGCGTCCGACAGAACGCCGCGAGGCGTCGAGACAATGGTGATGCCGAGGCCGTTGCGGACCCGCGGCAGCTCCTGGCTGCCCGAATAGACGCGGCGGCCCGGCTTCGAGACGCGTGCGACATGCTTGATCGCAGGCTGGCCCTCGAAATATTTCAGTTCGATACGGATGCCGGCGGCGGGGCCCATCTGCTCCTGCGAATAGCCACGAATGTAGCCTTCGCGCTGGAGCACATCGAGAACGCGCGCACGCAGCTTCGACGCGGGCGTCAGGACGAAGTCCTTGCGCGCACGCTGGCCGTTGCGGATGCGGGTGAGCATATCACCCAGGGGATCGGTCAATGCCATCGATCTCTATCCTTACCAGCTCGACTTGGTGACGCCGGGGATCAGGCCCTTATTGGCCAGATCGCGGAGCATCACGCGAGCGAGACGGAACTTGCGGTAATAAGCGCGCGGACGGCCGGTCATCTCGCAACGGTTGCGGATGCGGGTTGGATTCCCATTGCGGGGAATCTCGGCCATCTTCAGACGCGCAATCAGGCGCTCGGTATCGTCGAGCGACTTGTCGTTCGCCGTCGCCTTGAGCTTCGCGTACTTGCTGGCGTACTTCTTCACCAGCTGCTTGCGCTTCTCGTTCTTGTTGATCGAACTCAGTTTCGCCATGGACTTAAGCTCTCTTTGTTACGCTGCCTGCGCTTCGCCGTCCGCGTCGAGCGGGAACGGGAAGCCGAAGAGACGGAGAAGCTCGCGAGCCTCGTCGTCGGTCTTCGCAGTGGTGGTGACGATCACATCCATGCCGCGCACCTTGTCGATGCGGTCATAGTTGATCTCGGGGAACACGAGCTGCTCCTTCAGGCCGCACGCATAGTTGCCACGGCCATCGAAGCTCTTCGGGTTCAGCCCACGGAAGTCGCGAACGCGCGGAAGCGCGATCGTGACGAAGCGGTCGAGGAACTCGTACATGCGCTCGCGGCGAAGGGTGACCTTCACGCCGATCGGCATGCCCTCACGCAGCTTGAACTGCGCGATCGACTTCTTCGCCTTGGTGATCACCGGCTTCTGGCCTGCGATCAGCTCCATTTCAGAAGCGGCCTGCTCGACCTTCTTCTTGTCCTGGGTGGCTTCGCCAACGCCCATGTTCAGCACGATCTTGTCGATCTGCGGAACTTCCATGACGTTCTTGTAGCCGAACTTCTCGGTCATCGCCTTGGCGATCGAGTCGTCGTACATCTTCTTGAGACGCGGCGTATACTTATCAGCCATTGATGACCTCCCCGGTCTTGACGGCGACGCGAACCTTCTTGCCGTCGCGCTCTTCGAAGCGGACGCGGGTCGCCTTGCCGTCGGCAGTCACATGCGCGACCTTCGAGACATGCAGCGGCGCTTCCGAACGCTCGAGGCCACCCTGCGGGTTGGCCTGCGAGGCCTTGCGGTGACGCACGGCGACATTGACGCCGGCAACGACGACCTTGCCGTCCTTGGGCATCGACTGGGTGACTTCGCCGGTACGGCCCTTGTCCTTGCCGGACAGGACGATGACCTTGTCACCCTTCTTGATCTTGGCGGTCGCCATTTTACAGCACCTCCGGCGCGAGGCTGATGATCTTCATGAAGCCCTTGTTGCGGAGCTCACGAACCACCGGCCCGAAGATACGAGTGCCGATCGGCTCCTCGTTCTTGTTGACCAGGACAGCAGCATTGCCGTCGAAGCGAATGACCGTGCCATCGGCGCGGCGGATGTCCTTGGCGGTGCGGACGATGACGGCGCGATGCACGTCACCCTTCTTCACCTTGCCGCGGGGTGCTGCTTCCTTGATGCTGACGACGATGACGTCGCCCACACCGGCCACGCGACGCTTCGAGCCGCCCAGCACCTTGATGCACTGCACCCGCTTCGCGCCGCTATTATCAGCGACGTCGAGATTGGACTGCATCTGGATCATCGATCCGGTTCCTTCTCTCTTGGCCTACCGGGACACGTCCCGGGGGTTCCACTAAAACACGGCCCTGGGGCCGAATGGCGTTCAGGCGTTGTCGGCCTTTTCGGGCGTCGCATGGGTGTTCACCCGATCGATCACCTTCCAGGTCTTCAGCTTCGAGATCGGCGCGGTCTCTTCGATCCGCACAGTCTCGCCGGCCTTGTATTCATTGCCCTCGTCATGGGCGTGATACTTCTTCGAGCGACGGATGATCTTGCCGTAGAGCGCGTGCTTAACCTTGCGCTCCACGTTCACGACCACCGTCTTGTCGCCCTTGTCGGACACGATCTGCCCGGTCAGCACGCGCTTCGGCATGTCTCTTGTCCTTACTTGGCAGTCGAGCGCGAGCGCTCGTTCTGCAGCGTCTTGATGCGGGCGATGTCACGGCGGACTTCGCGAACCCGGCTCGACTTCTCGAGCTGGCTGGTCGCGGCCTGAAAGCGGAGGTTGAATGCCTCGCGCTTCAAATTGCCGAGCTCTTCGCCCAGCTGGTCCTCGGTCTTCGCACGAAGATCGTTAGCCTTGGTCATTCTTATCAACCCTCCAGGTGCGAGGTGTCGCCGAGACGGGCAACGACCTTGACCTTGATCGGCAGCTTCATCGCTGCACGCGAGAACGCTTCTGCCGCAAGCGGGCCGGGCACACCGTCCAGCTCGAATAGGATGCGGCCGGGCTTGACGCGAGCGGCCCAATATTCCGGCGCGCCCTTACCCGAGCCCATGCGGACTTCGGCAGGCTTCGACGAAACCGGAACGTCCGGAAAAATGCGGATCCACAAACGCCCCTGGCGCTTGATGTGACGCGTGATCGCGCGGCGGGCCGCTTCGATCTGGCGTGCGGTGATCCGCTCCGGCTCCATCGCCTTCAGGCCATAGGACCCGAAGTTCAGCGTCGTGCCACCCTTGGCGTCGCCATGGATGCGGCCCTTGAACTGCTTGCGGTGCGCAAACTTCTTCGGTTGCAACATTGCTCTGTCCTAGCCTTAGCGACGGTCGTCGCGCTGCGGGCGAACGCCCGAAGTCTGCGATTCCATGTTGAGACGATCGGTCGCCATCGGATCGTGGCCAAGGATCTCGCCCTTGAAGATCCAGACCTTGACGCCGCACACGCCATAAGCGGTGTGGGCTTCGGCCTCGGCATGATCGATGTTCGCACGCAGCGTGTGGAGCGGAACGCGGCCCTCGCGATACCATTCCGAACGCGCGATCTCGGCGCCGCCGAGACGGCCACCGCAATTGATCCGGATGCCCTCTGCACCAAGACGCATGGCCGACTGGACCGCGCGCTTCATGGCGCGACGGAAAGCAATACGGCGCTCGAGCTGATCGGCAATGCCCTGGGCCACGAGCTTTGCGTCGACCTCCGGCTTGCGGATCTCGACAATATTCAGGCTCACGTCCGAGCTGGTCATCTCGCCGAGCGTCTTGCGTAGCTTCTCGATGTCCGTGCCCTTCTTGCCGATGATAACACCGGGGCGGGCAGCGTAGATCGAAATGCGGCAAAGCTTGGCCGGACGCTCGATTACCACCTTCGAGATCGCAGCCTGGGGCAGCGTCTTGATGATGTACTTGCGGATCTTCAGATCCTCGATCAGCAGGCGGCCATAGTCGGCGCCTTCTGCGAACCAGCGGCTATCCCAGGTACGGTTAATCTGCAGGCGCAGGCCGATCGGATTGCTCTTGTGACCCATTATGCTTCTTCCTGCTCGCGGACGACGATGCGAAGACGGCTGAACGGCTTCAGGATGCGGGTGGACTTGCCACGGCCGCGGGTCGCGAAGCGCTTCATCGTGATCGACTTGCCGACCGACGCCTCGGCGACGACGAGTGCGTCGACGTCGAGGTTATGGTTATTCTCTGCATTGGCGATCGCCGAGGCGAGAACCTTGCGCGCGTCCACGGCCATTGCCTTGGTCGAGAACTGAAGAATGTTCATCGCATCGCCAACCTTGCGGCCGCGGATCAGGCCCGCAACCAGGTTGAGCTTCTGCGCCGAACCGCGGATCTGCGTGCCGACCGAGAGAGCCTCGTTGTCGGCGACGCGACGGGGAGCCTTGGGCTTAGACATTAGCGCTTACCCTTCTTGTCGGCTGCGTGGCCGGGGAAGAAGCGGGTGGGAGCGAACTCGCCGAGCTTCATGCCAACCATGTCTTCATTCACCGACACCGGCACGAACTTGCGGCCGTTATAGACATTGAAGGTCAGACCGACGAAATCGGGCAGGATCGTCGAGCGGCGCGACCAGGTCTTGATCGGCGAACGCGCGTTGGTTTCCTGCGCGGTCTGCGCCTTCTTCAACAGATGGAGGTCCACAAACGGACCCTTCCAGACTGAGCGAGCCATGTTAGCCCTTCCTCTTGGTCGAATGACGCGACCGGATGATCATCTTGTCGGTCGACTTGTTGTGACGAGTGCGAGCACCCTTGGTCGGCTTGCCCCACGGCGTAACCGGATGGCGGCCGCCCGAGGTCCGGCCTTCACCACCGCCGTGCGGATGGTCGACCGGGTTTTTTGCAACACCGCGGGTCAGCGGGCGGATGCCCTTCCAGCGGTTACGGCCTGCTTTGCCGAGGTTGGTGTTCTGGTTGTCCGGGTTGGACACCGCACCGACCGTCGCCATGCAATTGCCGTGGATGTAACGCTGCTCACCCGAGTTCAGGCGAACGATCACCATCCCGCGATCACGACCAACGACCTGCACATAGGTGCCTGCTGAGCGTGCGATCTGACCGCCCTTGCCCGGCTTCATCTCCACATTGTGGACGATGGTGCCGACCGGCATCGATGCGAGCTCCATGGCATTGCCCGGCTTCACGTCAGTCTTCTTGCCCGCGATCACCTTGTCGCCGACAGCGAGACGCTGCGGAGCGATGATATAGGCCAGACGATCCTTGCCGGCTTCGTCGGCGCCGTAATTCACGAGCGCGATGAAGGCGGTCCGGTTGGGATCATATTCGATCCGCTCGACGGTGCCCTCGGCATCCCACAGGCGGCGCTTGAAATCGACGATGCGATAACGCTGCTTGTGGCCGCCGGCGATGCCGCGCGATGTCACATGACCCTTGTTGTTACGGCCACCGGTCTTGCGCTTGCCTTCCGTGAGGGCCTTGATCGGCCCGCCCTTGTGAAGGCCCGAACGGTCGACCAGGATCAGGCCGCGGACGCCGGGCGACGTCGGATTATAATTCTTGAGTGCCATGGTTAGTTGACCCCCGCGGTCACATCGATCTGATCGCCGTCGGCGAGCGTCACGATGGCCTTCTTCATGTCAGACCGCGTGTAGGGCTTGCCCTTCCACTTCTTGGTCTTGCCCTTCTGGACGAGCGTGTTGACGCCGGTGACCTTGACCGAGAACAGCGCCTCGACGGCAGCCTTGATCTCGGGCTTGGTCGCGTCACCCGCCACCTTAAACACCACCGCATTGTGCTCCGACATCATCGTCGCTTTTTCGGTGATGTGCGGCGCGACGATCACGTCATAATGACGATTGTCGATCGCGGCCTTCTGCTTCTTAGCCATTGAAGCGCGCCTCCAGCATTTCGACGGCAGCGCGGGTCAGGACCAGCGTGTCGTGCTTTAGGATGTCATAGACGTTGGCGCCTTGGGCTGGGAGCACGTTCACCGTGTGCAAATTGCCCGCTGCCAGCGCAAAACTGTTCTCGACCATGTCGCCGTCGATGACGAGCGTCTTGCCGAAGTTCAGCGAAGCGAGGTTACCCGCCAGCGTCTTGGTCTTGTTGTTCTCGACCGTGAGGCTGTCCATGACGACCAGCGAGCCGGCCTTGGCATGGGTGCTCAGCGCCATCTTCAGGCCGAGCGCACGAATCTTCTTGTTCAGCGACGGATTGAAGTCGCGAACGCGAGCGCCGTGCGCCTTACCGCCGCCGATGAACACCGGAGCGCGGCGATCGCCGTGACGAGCCGTACCGCCGCCCTTCTGGCGACCGAACTTCTTGCCGGTGCGAGCGACATCGGCGCGCTCACGCGTGCCGCGTGCCGTGGCCCGACGCTTCTCGAGCTGCCAGGTGACGACACGGTGCAGGATGTCCGCGCGCGGCTCAATGGCGAAGATCGCATCATTGAGCTCGAGCTCGGCGCCCTTTGCAGCGCTGCCGTCGAGGGATTGAACCTTGACCTTCACGTTCAGCCCTCCTGGCCGGTGGTGGCGTCGCCATCGGTGGCGGCGCTGATCTCGGCATCGCTCTGACCGGCGCCATGGGCGTCGGCAGTGGCAACGCCTGCTGCAACTTCTTCTGCGCTCGGCGAAGCTTCGATCGGATGCACGGCACCCTCTTCGATCTCAGCGATGTGATGCTCTTCGCCAGCATGCTTTGGATCGCGGATCCCGGCGGGGAACGGCGCATCGGCATGACGATCGATCTTGATCGAATCCTTGACGAACAGCCAGCCACCCTTCGAGCCAGGGACCGAACCCTTGACGAAGATCAGGCCGCGCTCGACGTCGGTGCCGACGATCTCGAGATTCTGCTGAGTGCGGAACTTGTCACCCATGTGACCGGCCATCTTCTTGTTCTTGAAGACCTTGCCCGGATCCTGGCGCTGACCGGTCGAACCGAGCGAACGGTGCGAGACCGAGACGCCGTGGGTGGCGCGCAGACCGCCAAAGCCCCAGCGCTTCATACCGCCCTGGAAGCCCTTACCCTGGGTCTTGCCCTGGATATCGACGAACTGGCCGGCGACGTAATGCGCAGCCGAGATTTCAGCGCCCACTTCGAGTAGACCGTCGGCATCGACGCGGAATTCATGGACCACAGCCTTGGGCTCCACTTCGGCCTTGCCGAAATGGCCGCGCTGCGGCTTGGAAAGGTTCTTGCTCTTCGCCGAACCGGCGCCGAGCTGGACGGCGGTATAGCCGTCACGATCTTGTTCGCGGATGGAGACAACCTGCAGCCCTTCGAGGCTCAGGACGGTTACCGGCACGTGGCGGCCGTCGTCCTGGAACAGGCGGGTCATCCCCAACTTCTTCGCGATCACGCCAGTGCGCATGATCAAATGCTCCCATACAGAGGCACCCTCGGGACCATTCCCTCGGGTGCGTGCTTCAGCCCCAAATATGATGCGAGCCCCCGTCTGGGCTGAGCCCCGCCGAAGCGGAGGACGGGGGACGCAGACCCAGCACTCCGAAGAGGCCGGCGGTATCCCTATCTCGTTGGTCAGTGCGCACTTGGCGCCCTTACCGTTCCTGGCGTTGGATCGGGATCGATCCGGTTGAGGAACTGCGCGAATCTCTTGAAGAGAACCGCGAATCTCGTGTGGAGGCGCGCCTTTACGTCAGCAACGCTTCCCTGTCCACCCCCGCCGTAGCGGGAGCGACAAACTGGCACTTATGCCAGTTTGATCTCGACATCGACGCCGGCGGCAAGATCGAGCTTCATCAGCGCATCCACGGTCTGCGGGGTCGGCTGCACGATATCGAGCATGCGCTTGTAGGTGCGCGTCTCGAACTGCTCGCGGCTCTTCTTGTCGATGTGCGGGCCACGGTTGACCGTGAACTTGTCGATGTGCGTCGGAAGGGGGATCGGACCACGGATAAGCGCGCCAGTGCGGCGTGCGGTGTCGGCGATGTCGCCGGCTGCCTGATCAAGCACGCGATGATCGAATGCCTTCAGGCGGATGCGGATATTCTGCGTTTCCATGGTTTTCCTGCCGATGCGAAAGAGCGGGCCCCGTGACCGAGGCTCTTGCTGTTGAACTCTAAAAACTGAAGGCGGGCCACTACTCGGAAGGCCGGAGATAATCAACCCCGGACGTGGGGATTATTTGGCGGGCTTGAGACGGGGATTTTGCTGAGTTTCGAATATGCCTGTCCGTCATCCCCGCGGAAGCGGGGACCCAGAGCCAAAAATAGGGTCGCTTGTGACCCTGAGTCCCCGCTTGCGCGGGGATGACGAGGTGGCGGGCTTAGGGGAAGCCTTATCCGCTGAGGGACCCCACCATAGTCAGCGCTGCTTCTTCGTGATCGCCGCGGTGAAGTCGGGCTCCTTCTTGGCGACCCAATCGACGAACTTGCGGATGTTGGGATTGGCCAGAAGCGCCTCGACATCCAGCCCGTGGCGCTGGAGTTCGGAATTGGTGAAGTTGGCCATCAGAGTCTGCTGGCAGATCGGGTGCATCGGCACGACATCGCGCCCTCCGCGGCTCTTGGGCACCGGGTGATGCCATACGATGGTCTTGCCGGTCGGGCGGCCGCACAGCCAGCACAAGGGCGCCGGCTCGGCAGCCTCGTCGTCGCGCGGCAGGTGATCGTACGGATCGTGTTTCTTGCGGGCCATGGGTCTGCCTGGATTGCCTGGCACTGCTCATAGCAGCAGCGCGGCTGGAGTCTCGTTCGAACAAAGAAAGGCCCGGCTCCCTTATGGGAACCGGGCCTTCTTCATCTCAACCCCAAAGGGTGGAAATTACTTCGAGATCTCTGCGACGACGCCTGCACCGACGGTGCGGCCACCTTCGCGGATCGTGAAGCGCTGGCCGACGTCCATGGCGATCGGCGCGATGAGCGTGACGCCCAGCGCGACTTCGTCACCCGGCATGACCATCTCGGTGCCTTCCGGCAGCGTGATCGTGCCGGTCACGTCGGTGGTGCGGAAGTAGAACTGCGGACGATAGTTCGCGAAGAACGGCGTGTGACGGCCGCCCTCGTCCTTCGACAGCACGTAGACCGACGACTGGAAGTCGGTGTGCGGCTTGATCGAACCCGGCTTGCAGAGAACCTGGCCGCGCTCGACTTCCTCACGGCCAACGCCGCGGATCAGCGCGCCGATGTTGTCGCCAGCCTGGCCCTGATCGAGCAGCTTGCGGAACATTTCGACGCCCGTGACGGTGGTCTTGCGGACTGCTTCCTGGATGCCGACGATCTCGACTTCCTCGCCAACCTTGACGATGCCGGTCTCGACGCGGCCGGTGACGACCGTGCCGCGACCCGAGATCGAGAACACGTCCTCGATCGGCATCATGAACGGCTTGTCGAGCGGACGCTCGGGCTGCGGGATCGACTCGTCGACCGCTGCCATGAGAGCCAGGATCGCCTGCTTGCCGAGGACGTCATCCGAACCCGAAAGCGCGGCAGTCGCCGAACCACGGATGATCGGAATGTTGTCGCCGTCGAATTCGCGCTTGGAGAGCTCCTCGCGGATTTCCATTTCGACCAGCTCGAGGATTTCCTCGTCGTCGACCAGATCGACCTTATTGAGGAAGACCACCATGGTCGGCACGCCGACCTGCTTGGCGAGCAGGATGTGCTCCTTGGTCTGCGGCATCGGGCCGTCGGTCGCGGCAACCACGAGGATCGCGCCGTCCATCTGGGCTGCGCCGGTGATCATGTTCTTCACATAATCGGCGTGGCCCGGGCAATCGACGTGGGCGTAATGGCGTGCTTCGGTCTCATACTCGACGTGCGCAGTCGAGATGGTGATGCCGCGCTCGCGCTCTTCCGGAGCCTTATCGATGTTGGCGAAGTCGACAGCGGCGTTGCCGGCGACGTTCTCTGCCAGGATCTTGGTGATCGCTGCGGTCAGCGAGGTCTTGCCGTGATCGACGTGACCGATGGTGCCGATGTTGAGATGCGGCTTGTTCCGCTCAAACTTTGCCTTCGCCATTGGATTCCTACCTTCTGGATTCTGATTCGCGGCCTTCAGGGCGCCACGCGAACGCGGCCCCTTAGCGACCTATTTCGAGTTACGCTAGCTTAGCTTTGACTTCATCGGCCACATTCTGCGGCACTTCGTCGTAATGGCTGAACTGCATGCTGTACTGTGCGCGGCCCTGCGTGAACGAGCGGAGCGAGTTCACATAGCCGAACATGTTCGCCAGCGGGACCATAGCCTCGACCACCTGCGCGTTGCCGCGGCTGTCGGTGCCCTGGATCTGACCACGACGGCTGTTCATGTCGCCGATGACGTCGCCGAGATAATCCTCGGGGGTAACGACTTCGACCTTCATGACCGGCTCGAGCAGCGTGATGCCCGACTTCTGAGCCGCTTCGCGCATTGCGCCGCGGGCACAGATTTCGAACGCCAGCGCCGACGAATCGACGTCGTGGTATGCGCCGTCATACAGCAGGACTTCGAAATCGATGATCGGGAAGCCGACCAGCGAACCGGTTTCAGCGGTCTCGCGGAAGCCCTTCTCGATCGCGGGGATATATTCCTTGGGAATATTACCGCCCTTGATCTCGTCCTTGAAGACGAAGCCCGAACCGCGCTCGCCGGGGGTCAGCTTGACCTTGACGCGGCCGAACTGGCCGGTGCCGCCCGACTGCTTCTTGTGGGTGTAGTCGATATCGACGGGCTTCTTCAGATACTCGCGATACGCGACCTGCGGAGCGCCGACATTGGCCTCGACCTTGAACTCGCGCTTCATGCGATCGACCAGGATCTCGAGATGGAGCTCGCCCATGCCCTTGATGATGGTCTGGCCGCTCTCTGCATCCGAGGACACGCGGAACGACGGATCTTCGCGCGCCAGGCGATTGAGGGCGACGCCCATCTTCTCCTGGTCGGCCTTGGTCTTCGGCTCCACCGACAGCTCGATCACCGGCTCGGGGAATTCCATCCGCTCGAGAATGATCGGAGCGCTGATGGCGCAAAGCGTATCACCGGTCGTGGTGTCCTTGAGACCCGCCAGAGCGACGATGTCGCCGGCATAGGCCACCTGGATGTCCTCGCGCTCGTTCGCATGCATGAGCAGCATGCGGCCGACCTTTTCCTTCTTGTCCTTGACCGAATTGGTGACCTGCGAAGCGGTCTCCAGCTTGCCCGAATAGATGCGGGCAAAGGTCAGGGTGCCGACGAAGGGATCGTTCATGATCTTGAACGCCAGCGCCGAGAACGGCACGTCGTCCGAAGACTGACGCTCGTCCGCGGTCTCACCATCGAGCAGCACGCCCTTAATGGCCGGAACGTCGAGCGGCGAAGGCAGATAATCGACGACGGCGTCGAGCAGGGGCTGGACGCCCTTGTTCTTGAACGCCGAGCCGCAAACCACCGGCACGAACGACATGTTGAGCGTACCCTTGCGGATCAGCTTCTTGAGGTCGGCGACCGACGGCTCGTTGCCCTCGAGATACGCCTCCATCAGATCGTCGTCCTGCTCGACGGCCATCTCGATCAGATCGCTGCGATACTTGGCTGCCTTGTCGGCGAGGTCCGCAGGGATATCCTGATATTCGAACTTCGCGCCGAGCGACTCTTCGAGCCAGATAATCGCGCGGTTCTCGACGAGATCGACGAGGCCCTTGAAGCCGCCTTCGATGCCGATCGGAAGATACAGCACCGCCGGACGCGCGCCGAGGCGATCGATGATCGAATTGACGCAGAAATAGAAATCGGCGCCGGTGCGGTCGAGCTTGTTGACGAAGCACATGCGCGGCACGCCATACTTGTCGGCCTGACGCCACACGGTCTCGGACTGCGGTTCGACGCCGGCAACGCCATCGAAGCAAGCCACGGCACCGTCGAGCACGCGCAGCGAACGCTCGACTTCGATGGTGAAGTCGACGTGCCCGGGGGTGTCGATGATGTTGATCAGATGCTCTTCGCCCTTGCCCTCTTCGGCGCGCCACTTGCACGTCGTTGCGGCGGACGTGATCGTGATCCCGCGCTCCTGCTCCTGCTCCATCCAGTCCATCGTCGCGGTGCCTTCATGCACTTCGCCGATCTTGTAGGACTTGCCGGTGTAATAGAGGATACGCTCGGTCGTCGTCGTCTTGCCGGCGTCGATGTGCGCCATGATGCCGATATTGCGATAGCGCTCGAGCGGATGGCTGCGGGCCATGATCGTTATTCCTTAGCGATTTGGGGAGCCGTTTGAAGCGGCTCCCCAGGATATAGGTAGTGTTTTTACCAGCGGTAGTGGCTGAAGGCGCGGTTCGCCTCGGCCATACGGTGGGTGTCTTCGCGCTTCTTGACCGCGTTGCCGCGGTTGTTGGCTGCATCCAGCAGCTCGCCAGAAAGACGCGCCGACATGGTGTGCTCGCTGCGATTGCGGGCCGACGTGATCAGCCAGCGGATCGCCAGCGCCTGGGCGCGCTCGGGACGCACTTCGACGGGAACCTGATAGGTCGCACCACCAACGCGGCGCGAACGGACTTCGATGCCCGGCTTGATGTTGTTCAGCGCATCATGGAACACGCCGATCGGCTCGCGCTTGGCGCGCTGCTCGACGGTTTCCATCGCCGAATAGACGATGTTCTCGGCGACGGACTTCTTGCCGTCCAACATGACCGAATTCATGAACTTCGAGAGAACCTCATCACCGTAAACGGGATCAGGAAGGATGATGCGCTTTTCTGGGCGACGACGACGTGCCATTTTTTGAATTCCTTCTAATCTTCAGCCGATCCGGAACCTGTCCGGGGCTTACTTTGGCTTACTTCGGACGCTTGGCGCCGTACTTCGAACGCGACTGACGGCGATCCTTGACGCCCTGCGTATCGAGCACGCCGCGCAGGACGTGATAGCGAACGCCGGGAAGATCGCGGACGCGGCCGCCGCGGATCAGCACGACCGAGTGCTCCTGAAGGTTGTGACCTTCGCCCGGAATGTAGCTGATGACTTCGCGCTGGTTGGTCAGGCGGACCTTGGCAACCTTGCGGAGTGCCGAGTTCGGCTTCTTCGGAGTCGTCGTATAAACGCGAGTGCAAACACCGCGCTTCTGCGGGTTCTGCTCCATCGCAGGGACCTTGGACTTGGCCTTCTGCGGTTCGCGGCCCTTGCGGACCAGCTGGTTGATCGTCGGCATGAAGCCCTTCACCTTTTCGTTACCGGATATCCGGCGGTTACTTTTGCTGGAGCCCTGAATTTGAGAATACGAAAAGGCCCCGGGTGTCTCTCGACCCCCCGGGCCATTGCGTCTCCAGCAACGTTCAGCTCTTGTCCCGATGGGCGATTGGCCTTGGCCGGCCCGGTTCGAGACGGTCGCGCCTATAGCGGTGGGGCCCGATCCGGTCAACCGCCCTGCCCCATGGAATCTGCCGCGGGCTAAGGATGCGTCAACTCCCGCGCGGCTAAGCAGCAGAGGATGATGATATGCAACCCCCTCGGCCGCTGGCGGCGTCCCCTGGCTGCGCTTGGCGCACTGGCATGCACGCTAGCGCTCGGGCTGGCGGGTCCGGCGCTGCCTGGGGTGGTGCCGCTGTTCGGCTGGGGCGGGCTCGGGCTGCTGCTGGCGGGATGCGCGGGGATGCTTGCTTGGCATCTGGCGCGGCTGAGCGTGACGCCGGCGGGCGCGTCGGGACTGGCCGGCACCGCCCTGCCCGCCGCGATGCTCGCGCTGGCGATACCATCCATAGGTATAGCAGCGCTGATCGTGCCGTGCGGGCTGGCGATCTGGTGCGCGGCGCGCGACTCGGAGCAGCGGCACGCGGCGCTGGCAGTGCTGAGCGGCGCGCTGGCGCTTTTCGCGGCCGCTGGTAGTCCGCTGCTGGGGGCATTTGCCTGCGCGATGATCCCGGCGGCTGCATGGCTATCGCTGCGGGGGTCGGCGCTCATCGCCGCGAACGACAATCCCTCAATGGAACGTCTCGAAGAAATCTGGTCTCTGCACCTCCATGCAGGCTATGCTACAATCCAAGGGAGAGGGAATTCCGAATCCGGGTCTTGGGGAGTAGCGTAATGTTCAATGGCAATCGTAATCGCGACGAACGTCCTGCAATGCCGCCGGCGCCGCCGCCCCAGCCGGGTGGAACCAAGCGTGGCATGTTCTCGGTGCTCGGACCCGATGTGATCGTCACCGGTAACGTCACGGCCAGCGCCGACCTGCACATCGACGGCCGTGTCGAGGGCGACGTCAATTGCGGCAGCCTGGCACAGGGCGCCGACAGCCAGATCTTCGGCAGCGTGACCGCCGAGAGCGCACGCCTGGCCGGCGCGATCGAAGGCACGGTCCGCGTTCGCCAGCTCACGATCGAGCGTTCGGCCAAGATCAGCGGCGATGTCGAATATGAGAACATCACCATCGAAAATGGCGGCCATATCGACGGGCGCCTCAAGCATATGAGCACTGTACCGCAGCCGGCCGCCGCGCCGGCCGGGCCGCGCCCGGTCGAAGTTGCGCCGCCGCATCTGGCTGCAGCGAACGAGCACGCTGCCTGAGGCGAGACTCGACCGATCAAAAAGGCCGCGGTCCCCGGGGGGAACGCGGCCTTTTTTGCTTGCGGATACCCGCGAGCTTACATGCCTTTGATCTTGTCCAGGTGCATTTGAACGATCTTGCTGGCGTCCGCCGCGAAGGCCTTGAGCTCGGGCACGTCGCCATTGGCGGCATAGTCCTTCACTGCAGCCAGCGTCTTCTGATGCGCCGCTACCTGCTGCGCCTTGTAGGCGGTGTCGAAGGCTGTCCCTTCGGCGGTGCGAAGTGCCGCCAGATTGGCTTCCTGCTCGGCGGTGAGCGCCGGATCCGGCACGATCTGCGGATTGGCCTTGCCGCCCGCGGCCTTGAGCTTCTCGGTCGATTCGTTGTGATGCTTGACCATCATCGCCCCGAAATCCTTGAGCGCCGGGGTCGTGGCCTTTTCCTGCGCAAGCTTGCCGGCCTCGACTTCGTAATAGTCGCTCGCCCCTACCGTATTGGCAAAGGCCTGGCCGGGCGATGCGGGAACGCCGCTCATCATGGCATTGTCGCCCATCATCGCATTGTCTGCCGACATCGTCGTGTCGAGCGCGGTGTTATCGACCGGGGCGGTGGTGTTATCGCCATTGCCGGCGCACGCTGCGAGCGCGAGAGTGGAAACGAGGCCAAGGGCCATCAAATGCTTGTTCATGTGGGAATCCTCCTGTGCGACCCCAAACGTCGAATTGCC
Organism: Sphingomonas sp. AC522; assembly: GCF_979258125.1. NCBI lineage: Bacteria > Pseudomonadati > Pseudomonadota > Alphaproteobacteria > Sphingomonadales > Sphingomonadaceae > Sphingomonas > Sphingomonas sp. AC522. The sequence goes on along the minus strand of NZ_OZ409836.1, from coordinate 1,761,166 downwards.
CGCGCTGTTCCGCGTTGGCCGTTACTGACGTGGAATAAACCTTTGAAAGCAAACATGGATTAGGCTGAGCGGCTCATTTCAGCGGGTCGTGACCCCAATTCATCAGCGAATAGCGCCAGCGCGAAGTGGGAATCCGAAACTCGTCGTGCGGCCCCTGTGCGCGGTGGCGCCTCACATAGCCGACAACTTTGCGCATATGCGCGTAATCCCCGCCGTCGAGCGCCGGCTTCCGCGTGCGAAGGATCTGCACGATACGCCGCCCTGACGCATGACCTATGCTCTCGCTGGCGCCCGGTTTCCTGAAGCCGACTTTCGTGCTTTCTTCGGTTTCGAGCCATTCCTCTATCTCGGCCGCCGTCATGTTCACGGCATCGTGAAAGTTCTTATAGACTGTGTCGTGATCGTTTTTTTGCGCAGGCATGGCCGGCCGGCCATAAGCGCGTTACGGCACCAAAGCCATTCGAGCCTTACCACCATCCGCGTTAGCGTGCCTCGGCGCGCTGAATTTCGATCTATTTGCGAAACAGCGTGACGGTCTGTTTCTGCCCGGTCACGAACACCATTCCGGAATCGACCTTCGTCTCGCCCGCCTGTGGCGGTCCTTCCCCGGGTCGCAATATGAGAGTGCCGGCTCCCGACTTGGTGCTGTCGAACACTGCAATGGTCGACGCATCTTGATTGCCGATCTCCGTCACGCCTCCCCAGATGATCTCGAAGGCGTCGAGCTGCGTTGCGAGCTCGGCGAGCGAATAGGACGCCGGGAATTTTCCGTTTCGGATCATTGGAGCACCAACTTTGTTTTGAGGCGGAGCATGGACAGCAGCGTCTCGGCCGCCGTCTTCGAACAATAGGAAGTGCCGAGCTTGGTCAGGACTGCATCCTTTTGGTCCGCAAATGTGCCGGATTTATCGGTGCCCAGCACATCGCTGACCTCATCGAGAAGGGGCTCGTCGGTGGCGGGGGACAAGGCATTCAGGCCGCCGGCGATATTCGCCCAGATGACTGGTGTTCCGGCCTCCACCGTGCATGCTTCGATCAGGTTCTCGTATGCCTGGGTCGCGGCCGCCTTATCGATCGTCGCATCGTCGTGACCTTGCCCACCGCTTCGCTCATCGCCTCCGTGAGGCTGCCAACGGCCTCATAGCCGTCAAGATCGATCATCGCCTCAGAGAGCGGATATTCGGTAACCGACTTTATCCGCAATTTCTGCAGGATCGCGGTTTTCGCGCTCAAGCGCTTGGCGTCCATGCTAAGCATCAAGGCGGGGAAAGTCTGCTGGAAATAGACTTCGCGATACAGCGCCGCTTTGGTGCCGGTCAGCCCGGCGGCGGCGGCGGACAAATAATTGGGCGCATCGCCCGTCGCGACCGATCCAATCCCGGTGAGCGCTAATATCGCGGTCTCGAATCCGAAACCGCTGCCCTTCATCTGACGCGAGAGGCTGCGCTTATAATCCTCGTAGCGCGCATCATGCGCCCGCATATGCATGCGCACATAGAGGTTCCGGAATTCTTTCTTATCGGCATCGGTCGTAAGCTTAGCCATATAGACCGGCGCAGCCGCCTCACCGTAATTTCCGGCATGGGCTTCCGCTATCTTCGTCTCGGTCGGCACGGTCGACTCGATCGCGCCATCGAACGACGCGCATGCAGACAAAGATACAGCGCTTACAACTACAAGCGGCAGAAACTTTAGTGTCGACGTCATTCCGATCCCCCGATCTATTCAGACCAGGATATCGAAACCGCTTAGTAACAATAGAGAAGATCGCGCCGAAACGGACGAAGCCAGCTAGATATGTAGTGCCTTGCCATATGCGCCGAGCACGCTTTCATGCATCATTTCGCTGAGCGTCGGATGCGGGAAGACCGTTTCCATCAGCTCCGCCTCGGTGGTCTCGAGGGTCTTGCCGATGGTATAGCCCTGGATCAGTTCGGTGACTTCGGCGCCGATCATGTGCGCACCGAGCAGCTCGCCGGTCTTGGCGTCGAACACGGTCTTGATGAAGCCTTCGGCCTCGCCGAGTGCGATGGCCTTGCCGTTGCCGATGAAGGGGAAGTTGCCGACCTTGACCGTGTAGCCGGCTTCCTTGGCCTTGGCTTCGGTCAGACCGACGCTGGCGATCTGGGGGTGGCAGTAGGTACAGCCAGGTATGTTGCGCGGGTCCATCGCGTGCGGGTGATTGCCGGCGATCGCCTCGACCGCGATCACGCCCTCATGACTGGCCTTGTGGGCGAGCCAGGGCGGCGCGGTGATGTCGCCGATGGCGTACAGCCCATCGACATTGGTCTTGCAGGCGGGATCGGTCTTGAGGAAACCGCGCTCGTCTATTGCGACGCCGAGTTCCTTGAGGCCGAGATCCTCGGTGTTGGGCACGATGCCGATCGCGACGATGACGTGGCTGAACTCGCTTGCCTCGGCCTTCCCGTCCTTGGCAGTGATCGTCGCCCTCACGCCATTGGCGTCGGCGGCGATCTTGTCGATCTTGGCCGAGGTCATGATTTTCATGCCCTGCTTGGTCAGCGACTTCTCCAAGAAAACCGAAACGTCGGCATCCTCTACCGGCACGATGCGGTCCATCATCTCGACCACGGTCACCTCGGACCCCATGTCGTTATAGAAGCTGGCGAATTCGATCCCGATCGCGCCCGATCCGATGACGAGCAGCTTTGTCGGCATTTCGCTCGGCGTCATTGCGTGGCGATAGGTCCAGACGCGCTTGCCGTCGGCCGGGAGGTTGGGAAGATCGCGGGCACGCGCGCCGGTCGCGACGATGATGTTCTTGGCGATAAGCTCGGTCGCCTTGCCGTCCTTGTCAGTGACGCTCAGCTTGCCTTTGCCGGTGAGCTTGCCCGTGCCCATGTGCACGGCGATCTTGTTCTTCTTCATCAGGTGCGTGACGCCCTGGTTGAGCTGCTTGGCAACACCGCGCGAGCGCTTGACCACGGCATCCAAGTCCGCGCTGATCTTTTCGGCGGCGAGACCGTAATCCTTAGCGTGCTGCATATAGTGGAAGATCTCCGCCGAGCGCAGGAGCGCTTTGGTGGGGATGCAGCCCCAGTTGAGGCAGATGCCGCCCAGATTCTCGCGCTCGACGATCGCGGTCTTGAGGCCCAGCTGCGCCGCGCGGATCGCCGCGACATAGCCGCCGGGGCCCGAGCCGAGGACGATGAGATCGTAGGATTCAGCCACGGGTCATTCCTTCTTCACGCCACTACCGGGCGGGGTTTTCTGTTTTCATCGATCGCCACGAAGATGAAGCTGGCCTCGGTCACCTTCTCCATCTCCTCGCCGTGGCGGCAGCGGCTCCATGCCTCTACCGCGATCGTCATCGAGGTGCGGCCGACCTTGACCAGATCGGCATAGACCGAGACTTCGTCGCCGACATGGACCGGCGCGTGGAACTGCATCCCGTCCATGGCGATGGTGACCGCCCTGCCCTTTGCCTTGCGCGCGGCAACCAAGCCTGCGGCAAGATCCATCTGGCCGATCAGCCAGCCGCCGAAGATGTCGCCATAAGCGTTGGCATCGGCCGGCATCGCACTGACGCGGATCGCCGGTTGACCGGTGGGCGGGGTATCAGCCATCGAGGGGTGTGCCGTGCATCCGGGCCTTGTCCTCGGCAAAAGCGCGGCGGATCGGGCCGATTCCCATCAGCACCACCGCCGCCATCGCCACATAAGTCACCAGCCAGATATCGTGCCTGGCGAGCGGATAGGACCAGGCGGCAAGCGCGGCGATCAGCAGCGCTGCGAGCAGCCCGACCACGATGTGCAGCACTTCGATCAGCACGCGCATCGGCCCCGCTCCCTCAGGCGATCATTCCGAACGGCGCTTCGACCAGCTCCTTGAAGACCTTCATCAGCTCGGCACCGTCGGCGCCGTCGATCGCGCGGTGATCGAAGCTGCCGGTCGCCGACATGATCGTGGCCACGCCTAGCGCATCGTCGATCACATAAGGCCGCTTCTCGCCGGCGCCGATCGCCATGATCATACCCTGGGGCGGATTGATCACTGCCTCGAACTGCTTGATGCCGAACATGCCCATGTTGGAGAGGCTGGCGGTGCCACCCTGATATTCGGCGGGCTGGAGCTTGCCTTCCTTGGCGCGGCCGGCGAGGTCCTTCATCTGCGTGGAGATGGACGAGACGCTCACGCCTGCGGCATCGCGGATGATCGGCGTGATCAGGCCTGTGGGGGTCGAAACCGCTACGGAAACATCGGCGCGGCTATACTTGATCAATTTGTCGCCGGTGTAGGTGACGTTGCACTTGGGCGTCTGAATCAGCGCGACGCCGAGCGCCTTGATCAGCAGATCGTTGACCGAGAGCTTCACGCCGCGGCCTTCGAGCGCCTTGTTGAGCTCGCCGCGCAGCTTGAGCAACGCGTCGAGGCGAATATCGACCGTGAGATAGATATGCGGGATCGTCTGCTTCGATTCGGTGAGGCGCCGCGCGATCGTCTTGCGAATGTTGGAGAGCTTCTCTTCCTCGTGCGGGATCGACTCGTCGTACCAGACGGCCTTGGCTTCGGCGGGAGCGGGCGTCGTCGCCGCAGCGGGAGCCGCAGACGGAGTCGGGGCAGCCGCTGGGGCGGCCGGCGCTGCGCCGGGCTTCGCGCCTTCGAGGTCGGCTTTGACGATGCGGCCATTGGGGCCGGAGCCGGTCACGCCGGACAGGTCGAGGCCCTTTTCGGCGGCAAGGCGCTTGGCGAGCGGGCTCGCCTTGACGCGGTCACCCTCGGCTTTCGGCGCTGCGGCGGGCGCGGGCGTGGGTGTGGGTGCGGGTGCGGGTGCGGGTGCGGGTGCTTCCGCCTTGGAAGCCTCGGCCTTGGGCGCCTCGGTAGGTGCTGGGGCGGCAGCGGCGGTCTCGCCACCCTCGCCTGCCATCACCGCAATGACGGTGCCGACCTTCACATTGTCGGTTCCCTCGGCGACGGTGATCTTGCCGATCACGCCTTCGTCGACGGCTTCGAATTCCATCGTCGCCTTGTCGGTCTCGATCTCGGCGAGCAAGTCGCCCGACTTCACTGTATCGCCTTCCTTCACCAACCACTTGGCGAGCGTGCCCTCCTCCATCGTCGGAGAAAGTGCCGGCATCTTGATTTCGATTCCCATGGGGCTTCCCGTGTTCAGGCTGAGCCATGCCCTTTCGCCCCGCCCTGCCGCAGGGTCAAGCCACTTGCAGGACAAGCAATCGCGCGGCACTCATTCCCACGGAGGGGATCAAGCCCATGCGTACGTATCTGGTGGTGATCGACGAAAGCCCGGAAGCCGAGATCGCATTGCGGTTTGCGGCGCGGCGGGCCGTGAAGACCGGCGGAAATGTCGAGATACTGGCGCTGCTCCCGCCGCAGGAGTTCGTCGCCTGGGGCGGCGTGATGGCGACGATCGAGGAAGAAGCGCGTCAGCGCGCCGAGGCACTGGTCGCGCGCGCGGCAGGCACTTTGCTGACCGAATCGGGAATCTCGCCGTCGATTACGCTGCGCGAAGGCGATGGCGCCGGAGTCGTTCGCGAGATGATCTCGGCCAATCGCGAGATCGCCGCTTTGGTGCTCGGCGCAGCTGCCAGCGGCCCACCGGGACCGCTGGTCGCGCATTTCTCGGGCGCCGATGCCGGCACGTTGAGCGTGCCGGTGATGATCATCCCCGGCTCGCTCGACGTGGAAGCGATCGACCGCCTCAGCTAATGGATCAGCGGCAGACGCAGCGGCAGCACGCCGGCTTTGCCCGCGGACGATAGGGGCGCGGCTTCGGAGCAGCGCGGCGGACGATGCGGCGCGGTGTGGCCCGCACATAGGAAGTCGTTACCACCGATTCCTCGATGATCTCTTCCTCCACGATCGTGGTGGTCGTGGTAGTCGGGATGATCACCACGCTCGACACGGTCGAGCTGGTCGGCGCGCCGTAATAATAGCTGCCCTGCTGATAGCTCGATCCATATTGCGCACCATGGCCCGAGCCATACTGCGCCGCCGGCGGCGCATAGGCCACCGACGGTGCATACCCCCCCGGGTATTGCTGCTGCTCATAATAGGCATTGGGATCGACCGGCTGGATCGAAGCGCCGCTGCTCGAATAGCTGTAGCTGCTCGAATTGGAGTGGCCGCCGCCCGCATAGCCGCCCGCACCAGCCCAGGCGATGCCGCCTACCGAATCCCAGACCTGGCCCTGATAATCGATCAGCACCGCATCGTCATAGTAACGCATCCAGCGATAGCCCTGGGGCGGCGCGGCCAGGCCGAAGTTCAGATAGTCGTTGATCCAGAACGAACCGCCGAGCCAATATTGCGGCATGCGATGGCCGCGGCCGAGGCGGCGATAGGCACCCCAGCCGCCCGGCGCGCGCGATCCGGCATCCCACCGGCCGTGATTGTCATAGCCCCAGCGGTTCGGATCGTTCTGCCGTGCGATGTTCTGGCTAGGCGGCAACGCCATCCAGCGCCCGTTCTGCCAGACGCGCGGACCCGCGCTTGGCACTTGAGGTCCTTGCGCGGCGTACGGCGGCTGGACGCTGACCTGCCCGCCATAAGGCTGCGCATAGACCTGGCCGCCCGGCGCCGGAATCGGCGCGCCATAGACCTGGGCCGCAGCCGGCCCCGCGGCGCCCAGCGCCACTGCCGAAATGGCTGCCATCAACAGGTAACGCATTACAAAACTCCTTCGCCCACCGAGCCGCCCCGCTCAGGATGGTTGACGAAAGATTACCGCGTTGGTTGCATCACAGCCATGACGAGGTTTGCTTAACGGCGTCCCGATCCGGGATCAGTCCCGCGCAAGCCTAGGCGCGAGGATACGGACGAGCGCCTCGCAGCCGGCTGCGTCCCCCGCATCGAAGCGCGCCGGGTTAGGGCTGTCGAGATCCAGCACACCCAGCAATTCGCCCTGATGGACGATCGGCACAACGAGTTCGGAGCGACTCGCGGCGTCGCAGGCAATGTGGCCGGGAAAGGCGTGAACATCCTCGACAAGTTGGGTCTCCAGCGTCGAAGCCGCGGCGCCGCATACGCCCTTGCCGAAGGGGATGCGGATGCAGGCCGCCTTGCCCTGGAACGGGCCGAGAACGAGCTCACCGCCTATATTGCGATAAAAACCAGCCCAATTGAGATCGGGGAGATATTGCCAGATCAGCGCCGAGACATTGGCCATGTTGGCAACGGCATCGGGCTCCTCGGCAGTAAGCGAATCAAGCGCGGCGGCGAGATCGCGATAGAGCTCGGATTTGGACGCGGCGGTGACGGTGAAATCGTACATTTGCGGGATGTAGGACGCGGCGGCTATTTCGCCACCGGCCCCTTGAACAGCGTTCCGAAATAATCGCCTTTCACCCAGCGCGGCCGCTCCGGCGCATCGGCAATCCCCCGCGCGAGCGCCGCATTGACCGCGACGAAGCTCGCCGCCGCTGTCCAGTCGAATGGCTGATCGATCTGGTCCGATGGCTGATGATAATTCTTGCGGAACGCCGTGAGTGCCGCCAGCCCCGGCCCCTTCGCGCCCGGCGCGAGCGTGACCGACGGTACGCCCTGCTTGACGAAGCTGTAGTGATCGGTGCGCACGAACGAAGCCTGCTCCGGCGCAGGATCCGGGGACAGCACGAAGCCGAGCGACTTTGCGGCTGCAGCGACGTGGGGTCCGACGTCCGAGCGATCAGCGCCGAACGCCACCAGATCCTCGAAGCGATAGGTCAGGATCGGCATGTCGAGATTGACGTTGGCCACCAGGCTGGACTTGGCCACGGTCGGGAACGCTGCGTAATAGTCCGAGCCGACCAGCCCCTTCTCCTCAGCGGTCACCGCAACGAAAAGAATGGAGCGCTTCGGCCGCCTGCCCTTTGCCAGCAGCTTCGCCGCCTCGATCATCGAGGCGATGCCGCTGGCATTGTCCATCGCGCCGTTGTTGATCGAATCGCCATTGACCGGCGCGGTGATGCCGATGTGGTCGAGATGCGCCGACAGCACGACATATTCGCCGCGCAGCTTGGGATCGGATCCGGGCAGCACACCGACGACATTGGCGCTTTTCACCGGCGCGACCGTGTAATGCTGCGAGACCTGCATCGTCGCGGCAAGCGGCCCGGAGGGCAGCTTCTGCCCGCCTTTGTCTGCCGCGACAACGTCGGCATAGGAAAACGGTGCGCCCTCGAACAATTTGGCGGCGCCGACATCGCTGAGCAAGCCAAGCGCCGGCGCGCCGCCGTCACGCGGCTTGCCGTCGGGTCCGACCCAAATCATTGCGGTCACGTCCCAGCTGCGCGCTGAGGTTGCGAACGGCATTCGGCTTCGCGTCGTGTGGATCGTCACCACGCCGATCGCGCCACGCGCCGCTGCCTCTCGGGCGCGCACGATCGGGTGGCTGAGATGCGCGGAAACTTCGCTGTTCAGCCCATGCGGCGCCGCAGAGACGAGCGCGACGATCTTCCCGCGCACGTCCAGCCCCCGGTAATCATCGATGCCCGAAGCGGGATCGACCACGCCATAACCGGCGAACACCACGCCGGCATTGGCATTGATATGGGCCGGACCCGGCGTCGCGCGCGTTGCCGTGAAATCGGTGCCGAACGCCAGCGGCACGGCCTTGCCGGCGATGGTCAGGGACATCACCGGCGGCTCGGCGAGCTTGGCGCTCAGCAATGGCACGGGCTGCAGCCAGCCTTGCTTTGCCGCGGGCTTCAGGCCCACCGCCTGCATCTGCTTGACGACATATTCCGCCGCGCGATCGTAATCCGGCGTACCGGCTTCGCGCCCGCGCAGTTCGTCCGATGCGAGATAGGCGATATGCGCCCGGATCGCTTCCTGCTCGGCGGAAAGCGCCTGCTGGGCCAAAGCCGGTAGCGGCGCCATCATCAGCCCCGCGGTCACGAGCATGCGCGCCGTTCTCGTCATCTTTCGTTTCTCCGTAAGTATTTGCGCAAAGGTGCCGCCAGTCGGGGCACGGCGCAAGGTATCAATCGAACGAGACCTTCCCCCGCCCCGCCTTGATCGTCGAGCGGCCCTTCTTTTCGTCCACCCGGCGCGCCTTGGCGGCCTTGCTCGGCTTGGTGGGGCGGCGGCGCGCTTGGCGCTCCAGCGACTTCTCGATCAGCTCCGCCACTCGTTCGCGGGCATCCGCGCGGTTGGCATCCTGAGTCCGAAATTTCCGCGCGGTGATCACCAGTTCGCCGCCGCTCGTCATCTTGGTGCCGGCCAGCGTCTTGAGCTGCTGATAGGCATAAGGCGGGAGCCCCAGCCGGAACACGTCCACGCGCAGCTGAACGGCTGTCGCCACCTTGTTGACGTTCTGTCCGCCAGGACCCGAGGCTGCGAGGAATTTCTCCTCGACGATCGCCTCCTCCGGCAGTTCAGCCACGCCCGAACCCGATATTGTGGAAGCGCAGCGGCAAGGGCGCCTCGGCGTGGACGTCGGGCTTGCCTTCGCGCGGGATCGTCAGCTCGGCGGCATGGAGCATCACGGCGGGGCCGCCCTTGCCGTACACCGGATCGCCGACGATCGGCATCCCCAGCCCTTCTGCAGCATGGACGCGGATCTGGTGCGTGCGGCCGGTCTCCGGGAAGAATGCGAGCATCGCGCGACCGCCCTTGCGCTCGAGGACCTGCCAGCGCGTTCGTGCGGACTTGCCGTTATTGGCGCCGGTCATCCGCCAGCCTTCCTCTTCCGAGGAAATCTTGATCAGCGGCATGTCGATCGCGCCTTCATCCTCCGCGGGCTCGCCTTCGAGGATCGCGACATAGCGCTTAGTGACGAGCCCGGCCTCGAACGCCTGGCCGAAGCGCTTGTGCGCCTTGGGATTGCGCGCGAGCAGCAGGCAGCCGCTGGTGTCGCGGTCGAGCCGATGGACGGGAAGCGGCAGGCGCTGGAAGCCGAAGGTCAGCTCGCCGAGCATGTCCTCCAGGCTTTGCGAGCGATCGCGCGGTCGATCGACAGGCAGCCCGGCAGGCTTGTCGATCACCAGCGCTTCGCCGTCGATGAAGAGTACGCGGTCCTTGAACATGGCCCGCCCTATACACTTTCGGACGGAATGCGCGAGGTCAGCGGAAGCGGATCTCGCAGACCGACATGCGACCCTGCACGGTGGTGCGCCACTGGCCGGTCCATTCCCCACGCATCTCGCGCGCCTTGTTGCGGCATTTCGTCTCGGCGTCGGACTGGTTCCAGATCGGGCCAACGTCGATGTCGCGGGTATCGCCACCGTCTCGCCAGCGTCCGTTGCCGGCGCGCCCACCGGTTTCGATCGCGCAGACCGACATGCGGCCGGGCTGCGTCGTATGCCAATTACCGTTCCACTCGCCGCGCAGGTCGCGGGCCTTGTCACGGCATTTGCGTTCGGCATCCGCCTGGTTCCAGATCGGGCCGACTTCGATATCGCGAGCGCCGCCGCGATCCCGGCGGTCACCCCCATCCCAGCGGTCGCCGCGCCGGTCATCCCGCCAATTGTCACCGCCCCCACCCCTCGCCTCGACATCGAGGATCGAATAGAACCGGCGCCAGCGCCTGGTGCCGGGATCTGTGCCGCGAACCTCGCGGGCGCGAAGATCGAGCAGCACTTCGACGCCGCGGCCGCGGTCCTTGAGCAATACCGTCGTTGAATCGCGGCGCGTCTCTTCCAGCCGCGACCAGAGATTCCCGTTGGGCTCATACTGGTTCCAGCGGCCAGGCGAGGTTTCCACGAAGGTGGCGCCGCGCTCGACGCGGACGAAATTGACATTGTTGCCATCAACGCCGCGCTGGACCGCTGCCTGGACGGCCGGTGCAATCAGCGCGGGTGCGGCGCAGGCAATCGCGGCAAGGGCACAAACGGTGCCCCGGATCGGTGAGAACATGCGTGCCCCTCCTAAATATGGTCGAGCACCTCATGCCGCAATCGATACGGGTTCGCAACGAAAGAGGCGGCGGCCGGGGGGCACACCCAGCCGCCGCCTCGCCAGCCGCGTCAGGGGGATTACGCGGCCAGCTTGGTGGCAACCTCGGCAATGCGGCGGCCCTGATAGCGCGCGCCGTTCAAGTCGCTTTCGCTCGGCTGCCTGCTGCCATCGCTGCCGGCAATGGTGGTTGCGCCATACGGCGCACCGCCGACGATCTCGTCGATGCGGCCCTGCTCGCCATGCCCATAATCAAGACCGACAATGGTCAGGCCGAAGTGCAGCAGGTTAGTGATGATCGAGAACAGCGTTGTCTCCTGCCCGCCATGCTGAGTAGCGGTGGACGTGAAGGCGCCGCCGACCTTGCCGTTCAACGCGCCGGTCGCCCAGAGACCGCCGGCGGTGTCCCAAAAGCTCGCCATCTGGCTTGCCATCCGGCCGAAGCGCGTCGGAGCACCGACGATGATCGCATCATAACCCTTGAGAGCGTCCGGGCCTTCGATGACTGGGTGGAGCGTGTCGGCCTTAAAGCCGGCAGCGGCGACCACTTCGGGCGGCGCGGTTTCGGGAACGCGGCGGATATCGACTTCGGCGCCTGCAGCGCGCGCGCCCTCGGCGACCGCGTCGGCCATCTGCTCCATGTGACCGTAGGACGAGTAATAGAGAACGAGGACCTTGGGCATTTCGAGTTCCTTGGGAAAAATGGGGTGTCCGCCACGCCTCGGGAAAGGCGTAGCAAACGAGGGACTATTCGGCGTCGACCAGGACGATTTCCGCATTCTCGATCGCAGTGATCGTGTAGGCGCCGCCTGAAAGCGCTGCGCCGTCGCGCGCATCGAGACGCTCGCCGTTCATCTCGATCGCACCGACTGCCGGGACGAGATAGGCGTGCCGCCCCTCGCCCACTTCATAGGTCACGGTCTGGCCGGCCTCGAGCGTTGCGCCGAGCACCCGGGCATCGGCGCGGATCGGCAGCGCATCCCTGTCCTCGGCAAAGCCCGAAGCCAGCGTCACGAACCGCCCCGAGCGATCGCCCTTGGGGAAGGGCTTGGCGCCCCAGCTCGGCTGACCGCCCCGCTCCCGCGGAATGACCCAGATCTGGAACAGCGTCGTCGTCTCGGGCTCGAGATTATATTCGGCGTGGCGAACCCCGGTTCCGGCGCTCATCACCTGGACGTCGCCTGCGCCGGTGCGGCCTTTATTGCCCATCGAATCCTGATGGGTGATCGCGCCCGATCGGACATAGGTGATGATTTCCATGTCCTGGTGCGGATGCGGCGGGAAGCCGTTGTTGCCGGCGATCTCGTCGTCGTTCCACACGCGGATCGCGCCCCAGCCCATGCGGTCGGGATCGTGATAGCTGGCGAAGCTAAAATGGTGGCGCGCGTTGAGCCAGCCGTGATTAGCATGGCCGAGGGTCTCGAAGGGGCGCCGGTCGATCTGCTTGGTGTCGATCATGATGACCTCCTGTTCTTGAACCCCAAGATAGGAAGCTGTATCAGCGCGTAAATGGAAACGTTGGAAACGGATTGTTTCAAATGAAGCTACCGGATTTTGAAGCTTGGGCGATATTCGCCGCAGTCGTCGAGCACCGGTCGTTCAGCGCCGCGGCCGACATGTTAAGCGTGTCCAAAGCCACCGTCTCCAAGGCGATCAGCCGGCTCGAGACACGGCTGGGCACGACGCTGTTTCACCGCACTTCGCGCCGCCTGACGCTAACCGATAGCGGGCGAGCGCTGGCCGAGCATGCCCAGCGCATCCGAAGCGAAGGCGAAGCGGCAGAGGAAGCGGCGTTTGAATCGGCAAGTGCGCCTGCCGGGCTGGTGCGCATCGCTGCCCCGCTGACCTTCGGGATCCAGGCAGTCGCGCCGGCGCTTGGCGACTTCATGGCGCTGCACCCGGGGATCAAGATCGATCTCCGCCTTTCCGATGCGTTCGTCGATATCGTCGGCGACGGGATCGATATCGCCTTGCGCATCGCCGAATTGCCCGACAGTTCGCTTCGCGCACGCCGGCTCGGCGCCGTGACGACGCATATCGTAGGCTCGCCCGCTTATTTCGAGCAGGCCGGGCGCCCGGCACATCCCGCAGATCTCGCCCGGCATGCTTGCTTCACATATACCAACACCGCCAATCCCGACGTCTGGCGCTTCCGCAAGGCCGGCGGCGAGGAGGCGGTCGTCCGCGTGGAAGGGCCGATGCGCACCGATAGCGGCGACGCGATGCTGCCGGCCCTCCGCGCAGGGCTGGGCGTGGCCCGCCTGCCTGGCTTCCTCGTAAGCGAGGATTTGGCAAAGGGCACACTGGAGGGCGTGCTTGCAGACTGGTCGGTGAGCGCGGCGGCGCTGCACCTGATGACTCCCCCGGGCACACTCCGCCCGGCGCGCGTCGAGGCGCTGATCGAATTCCTCTCGGATCGGCTCAGGCGGATGTGCGGCGAAGCGCATTGAGACTCGACTCCGGGCCCGAAACGAGTCCACGTCCTACGTAGATTTACGCGACTCGTGGATTTATGCGGGTTAGCGAGAAATTAACCTTTTGCCTTCAGACCCGCTTTAGTTAATAAATCGCTCAGGATGCTCCACCACGAGGGTGGCGGCGCCCGGTGGGCAAGGGGAACTGGCATGCGCGTGCTGCTGATCGAGGACGAGCCGACGACCGCCAAGGCGATCGAACTGATGCTCACGACCGAAGGCTTCAACGTCTATACGACGGACCTGGGCGAAGAGGGCTTGGACCTCGCCAAGCTCTATGATTACGATATCATCCTGCTCGATCTGAACCTGCCCGACATGCACGGGTATGACGTTCTGAAGAAGGTTCGTGTCGCCCGCGTGCAGACGCCGGTGCTGATCCTCTCGGGCATCAACGAAATGGATTCCAAGGTGCGCAGCTTCGGCTTCGGCGCCGACGACTACGTCACCAAGCCCTTCCACCGCGAAGAGCTGGTCGCGCGCATTCACGCCGTGGTCCGCCGCTCGAAGGGTCACTCGCAGTCGGTCATCCGCACTGGCAAGCTGGCAGTCAATCTCGATGCCAAGACCGTCGAAGTCGATGGCGCCCGCGTCCATCTGACCGGCAAGGAATATGCGATGCTGGAGCTGCTTTCGCTCCGCAAGGGCACCACGCTCACCAAGGAAATGTTCCTCAACCACCTGTATGGCGGGATGGACGAGCCCGAGCTCAAGATCATCGACGTCTTCATCTGCAAGCTGCGCAAGAAGCTCAGCATGGCGTGCGAAGGCGAGAATTACATCGAGACCGTCTGGGGCCGCGGCTATGTGCTGCGCGAGCCCGAGGGCGGCGAAGAGGCGATCACCCAGGTCGCCTGACCGACGCGTTTACGAGCCCAGCGGGGGCTGTCGGGGCCGCGGTTCGAAAGAGCCGCGGCCCTTGGCGTTTCAGGCCGCCATGGCCTCGCGCTGCCACGCGCCGGGCGGGGTGCCATATTCGCGCTTGAACGCGCGGTTGAACGCCGCTTCGGAATTGAACCCGACCGAATAAGCGACGCTGCACGCATTCTGGCGATTGTCGCGGAGCAGGTCCGCGGCGACCTTCATCCGCCAGCGCGCGCAATATTGCATCGGCGATTCGTCGATGAGCGCGCGGAAGCGATCGGTCAGCACGGTCTTGGAGACGCCCGCTTCGCGCGCCAGATCGTCGACCGTCCAAGTCTCGGCGAAGCGGCCGTGGATCAGCGCCAGCGCCTTGCCCACTGCCGGGTCGCGCAGCCCGGCCAGCCAGCCGCGCTCATTCTCGGGCAGCGCGGCGACATAGCGCTTCACCGCTTCCGCGAAGAGCCCCTCGGCAAGCTTGCCGACCATCTCGGGCGAATGGCCGCATAGCCCCTCGGCCGCGAATTCGATCGAACGGGCGAACCAGTCGCCATCCGCCGCATCCGCGCCGATCACCATCATCGCCGGCAAGTTCTGCAGCATCATATTGTCGGGCATGTCGGTGCCCAGATAGCCGCAATAGATCGCCGTGCGCGCGCCGCTGCCGCCACCACGCATCCGGATCATCGGATCGGGGCCGACCTTGCGCATCATCCCGTGCGTATCGAGCGGCGTCGGCCGCGGTCCGGGGCCGTGGAGGCAATGCGGCACGTTTTGCGGGAGCAGCACCACTTCGCCCGCGCTAACCTCGACCGCGGGGCCGTCGCCGATCTGGCAGGTCAGCGAACCCGAGCGGACGAAATGATAGCAGATGAGCTGCTGCGGCATCGGAAAGAAGGGCGCGCAATCTTCGGGTCGCATCTGCGCAGGCGCCGACCAGGGCGCGCTGAACTCGCCATCGACGAACACCCCGCCCGACAGGCGCAGCGATCGCAGCATCTCAGTGAGCACATCCATGCGACCTCCCCAAAGGTACGGTCGACCGATCAAGTCTTCCGTTGGCTGGGTCATATCGGCGCCGGGATGCGTGAACTAGCTCTCCATCGACCAAGAATAGACGGAGACGAACCGTGTTTTCCAATTCGAACCAACTTCGTGGGCGGCTGACTGCTTTGCTCTGCGCCTGCCTGAGTAGCTGGATGGTGCTCGGCTTCACCAGCCTGCTCATCGCCTGACTATCAACTTCACCCAGGAGATCGATGATGTTCCATAGTTTTACCTATCCAAGCGTGCTCGCGACTTCGAGCCGCGCCGCCGCCTGGCAGATCGACGATGTGATCGCGCCCGGCGCCACGCTCGATTTCACACGCTGCTTCATGCCAGAGGCGCTCGCACGCACTGCGGCGCTGGATGCGCTGAGCAAGGACGAGCGCGTGCTCCTCAACCAGATCCGCGGCCACGAATATCTGTGCATCTTCGGGCTGGTCGAGGAATTCATCCTACCCTTCGTGCTCGATCACATCCGGCCGATGCTTCGCGACGACGATCACCGGGTGCGCGCGCTGCTCCAGTTCGCCGGCGAAGAAGCCAAGCACATCCACTTGTTCAAGCGTTTCCACGAAACCTTCGTCGCGGGCTTCGGCATGGATTGCGGCGTGATCGGCCCGTCCGAGGCGATCGCCGCGGAAGTGCTGCGGCACGATCCACTCAGCGTCGCATTGGTCATCCTCCAGATCGAATGGATGACGCAGTCGCATTATCTCGACAGCGTCCGCGACAACACCGGGATCGACCCGCTCTTCAAGAGCCTGCTCAAGCACCATTGGATCGAGGAAGCGCAGCACGCCAAGCTCGATGCATTGATGGTCGAGGCGTTGGCCGAGGGTCGCGACGAGGCCGGCATCCAGGCTGCGATCGACGGATATCTCGAAATCGGGATGTTCCTCGATGGCGGGCTGAAGAGCCAGACCGAAATGAATCTCGCGGCTTTCGAAATTGCCGCGGGGCGGACACTGGATGCGACGGCGCGCGAGGCGCTGATCGCGCAGCAGCACCAGGCGGCGCGCTTCACTTATCTCGGTAGCGGGATGGTCCACCCCGAATTCCGCAAGGCGCTTGCCGCCATGTCGCCCACCGCACTCGAGCGCATCGACGCCGTGGCGCCGGCCTTTTCGTAAGCTTCAACCAAGGAGAAAGACGATGAATAACGTGATGGAACGCAATGTCGTGAACGGCCTCGACCTCGACGCACTGCACGCGGTGGTGGGTGAGATCGGCAAGGACGCCAGCAAGGCGCTGGTACGCTTCGCCGTGGCAACGCGCTGGACTGGACAAGTCGGAAGCCGTTCGAAAGTGACCCAGATCTTGCTCGGCGGCGAGAAGATCGCGCGCGATTTCGAGATCGTGGCGGATGAGCCCGAGGAGCTGCTCGGGCAGAACCAGGCGCCCAACCCGCAGGAACTGCTGATGGCGGCAGTCAATGCCTGCATGACGGTCGGCTATGTCGCCGGCGCGGCAATGGAGGGGATCACGCTCGAAAGTCTCGAGATCGAAACCACGGGGCAGCTCGATTTGCGCGGGTTCCTGGGCCTCGATGACTCGATCGCGCCCGGATATGAGCAGCTCGACTATGTCGTGCGGATTGTCGGGAACGGCTCGAAGGAACAGTTCGAGGCGATCCACCGCAACGTGATGACGACCTCGCCCAATTACTTCAACATCGCCCGGCCCGTCCGGATGAACGGTACGCTCACCGTCGGCTGAGTATGCCCGCGGCCGCGCCTCCCTCCCATTGGGCGCGGCCGCTCCTCCAGCGCGCGGCCCGGTTTCGAGAGAACCGCGGCCTTTCGTCGAGGATCGCAGGGCCCGGGCAAAGACCTGCAATCCTATAAAAATTCGTCGTATTTCGCGGAAAAGCTGTCAAAAGGCGCTCGCTCGATCCTCGAGCACTCAAGGGGGGTCCTTATGAAGTCGCTTTTCGCAGCATCACTGCTGCTCGCCATGACGGCCGCGCCGGCACTCGCCGGCGACGAGACGCTGCACCTGAACAATCGCACCGGCTACACCATCTCCGAAGTCTATATCGCGCCGACCTCGACCGACAATTGGGAAGAGGACATTCTTGGCCAGGACTCGCTCGAGCCCAACAGCAGCGTGGACATCGACTTCAGCAAGTCGGAAGACACCTGCAAATGGGATCTGAAGGCCGTTTACGACGACGGCACCAACGCGGTCTGGAAAAATATCGATCTCTGCAATATCTCGACGATCACGATGTTCTACAATGCGAACACGAACGTCACGAGCGCCAAGTACGAATGATCCGGTTCGGGCCCGGCCGCGGCCGGGCCCGCTACTTCTTCTGCCAGACCCGCTCGCCGCCGATCCAGGTCTCCAGCACCTGGGTGCCGCGCAGATCGGCGGGCGATGCCAGCAGCGGATCGCGATCGAGGACCAGGAAGTCCGCGCGCATGCCGGCCGCCAGGCGCCCGATCTTGTCTTCGGCAAACCCGGCATAGGCAGCGCCGGTGGTGAAGCCCGCCCAGCCCTGTTCGCGCGTCACTGCTTCCTCCGGACGCCACCCGCCGAATGGCTGCCCCGCCGCGTCCATCCGCGTGAACGATGTTGCCCAGCCCGCCCAGGGATCGGGGCTCTCGACCGGATAATCGGAGCCGAATGCTAGGCGCGAGCCGTTCTGCAGCATCGAGCGCCAGGCATAGGCGCCCTGCATGCGATCCGGACCCAACCGCGCCTCGGCCATCACGCGGTCGCTGGTCTGGTGGACGGGCTGCATCGAGGCGATCGTGCCGAACTTGCCGAAGCGCGACAGATCCTTGGGATCGACGATCTGGGCGTGCTCGATCCGCCAGCGGCGATCGTTCTTGTAGGTGTCTGACAAAACTTCGATCGCGTTCAGCACCTGATTGTTGGCGCGGTCGCCGATTGCGTGGACGGCGAGCTGAAAGCCATCCATCGCGCCGCGGATCATGCTGTTGAGCAATTGATCGTCGGAGAGGAAGCCCAGCCCCTTCTGCCCCGGCGCATCGGCATAATCGGCCTTGAGCCACGCACCGCGGCTGCCGAGGGCGCCGTCGACATAGAGCTTGATCCCGCCCATCCGCAGCCGATCGCCATAGAGCCAAGGCGTCGGTCCCTGCCCGCCCACAGTCAACGCAGTCTCGACGCCGCCGGCATAAGACATGATGCGGATCTTGAGCAGGCCGAGATCGCCCATGCGGCGATAGGTCAGCCAGTCCTGGACCGTTGTGCCCATGTCCGCCGAGGCAGTGATACCCAGCGACAACAGGCGTTCCTGCGCAGCGAGGAAGGCAGCGTTGCGCTCGCGCGGGGTGGCCTGCGGGATCGCCTTGGTCAGCAGTTCCATTGCGCCATCGACGAACACGCCCGAAGGCGCGCCCTTGGCATCGCGCTCGATCCGGCCGCCATTTGGATCCTTGGTCGCCGCACTTACCCCAGCGAGTTCGAGCGCACGGCTGTTCGCCCAGCCGGCATGGCCATCGACGCGATCGAGCCAGACCGGACGATCGGCGACGGCACTGTCCAGCTCTGCGGCGGTCGGGAAACGGCCAAGGCCCCATTTCTCCTGGTTCCAGCCGCTGCCGAGAATCCACTTGGTCGGGTTCGCCGCGGCATAGGTGCGGATCTTGCCCAGTGCTTCGTCGAGCGAATTGGTGGCGGAAAGATCGAGGCGGAGCAGCTGATCGCCAAGCCCCATCACATGCCCGTGGCCGTCGATCATGCCGGGCACGAGCGTCTTTCCGCCCATGTCGATCTTCCACTCGGGTTTTTTGGGCCGGCGGTCGCCGCGCTTGAGCAGCAGGCTGATCTTGCCTTCGCGATTGAACAGGATGCCCGTGAAGCGGACGACTTCACCCTTCTCGTCAAGGGTGATCCCGTTGACGTTATCGACCAGCCCGTCGGCATGGGCCGCTGGCGCGAGGAACAGGGCGGCGGCCGCGATCAGGCGGAGGAGAAGCTTGGTCATGCCCCAAGCGATAGGGGCAGTTTCCCCGCCGCGCCAGATGGTCTAGGCGCGTGCCATGGCAACCAAGACGATCAGCGCAGGCGCGCAGCTTCCCGTCACCATCGACGATGTCCGCACCGCGCACGGCCGCATCGCCGACGCAATCGTCCGCACCCCGACGCTGGTGAGCAAGACGCTGTCCGACCTGACCGGCGCCACCGTCTATCTCAAGTTCGAGAACCTCCAATTCACTGCGGCCTATAAGGAACGCGGCGCGCTCAACACTTTGCTCCAGCTGGATGAGGAGGCACGCTCGAAGGGCGTGATCGCGGCATCGGCGGGCAACCACGCACAGGGCCTCGCCTATCACGCGACGCGGCTGGGCATCCCCAGCACGATCGTGATGCCTAAGAACACGCCGACAGTGAAGATCACCCAGACCGAGGGCCACGGCGCGACGGTGATCCTGGAGGGCGAAACCTTCGATGCTGCGCACGCGCACGCCCGCAAGCTCGAGGCCGAGCATGGCTACACCTTCGTCCATCCTTTCGACGACGAGCGGATCATCGCAGGACAAGGCACGACGGCAATCGAGATGCTCGAGGATGTCCCCGATTTGGATTGCCTCGTGATCCCGATCGGCGGCGGCGGGTTGATCTCGGGCTGCGCAGTCGTGGCGAAATCGGAAGGGCGCAATCTCCAGGTGATCGGCGTCGAGGCCGAGCTTTATCCTTCGATGTACAACCGCATCAATCACACCGACATGCCCTGCGCAGGCGATACGCTGGCCGAGGGCATCGCGGTCAAGGAGCCGGGTGGCATCACCAGCGCGATGGTCGAGGCGCTGGTCGACGATATCGTGCTGGTCAGCGAACGCCGGCTCGAAGAAGCGGTCAGCCTGCTCCTCCAGATCGAGAAGACCGTGGTCGAGGGCGCCGGCGCCGCGGGACTCTCCGCGCTGCTTTCCGAGCCCGAGCGCTTCAAGGGCAAGAAGGTCGGCACGATCCTGTGCGGTGGCAATATCGACACCCGGCTGCTTGCCAACGTGCTGCTGCGCGATCTGGCGCGTTCGGGCCGTCTCGCGCGGCTGCGGATCGTGTTGCAGGACCGGCCGGGCGCCTTGTTCAACGTCGCGCGAATCTTCCACGATCAGGGCGTGAACATCATCGAAGTGTATCACCAGCGCGTGTTTACGACGTTGCCGGCCAAGGGGCTGATCACCGATGTCGAGTGCGAAACACGCGACCGGGCGCACCTCGATCGGCTGATCGTGGCGCTGCGCCGCGCGCAATATGAAGTGAGCCAGGTCGAACTCGCCTGATAGCGCCGAATGGAATCGCAGATGCGGCGAAGCGAGTCGCCGGTCGATTCACAGCGAGCCCAATTGGGCGTAGTATCGCTTTTCCGGGGATCGTTTCGCGCACGTCCAGCTGCCGCCAAATGCTTAACGCCGGGGGCCATTTCCTCAGAGCGGCGGCGTTAACTCTCTTTCATGGTAAAGCCGCTTTTCATCCTCTTTCTTCCGCAGCATAGTCGCGTTCAACGAGCCGGTCTGGGGGCGGTTCGGATGAGCATAGGGGCGTATACGCGGTGACCGCACTTTCCCGTTTTCCAAGGTTCTTTGTGACGAGCCCCAGCCCTTGCCCGTATCTGCCGGGCAAGCAGGAACGGAAGATCTTTACCGAGCTCACCGGCCAGCATGCGGGTGAATTGAACGATGCGCTCGGCCGCATCGGGTTCCGCCGCAGCCAATCAGTAGCGTACCGCCCGAGCTGCGCTGGATGCACGGCCTGCGTCTCGGTCCGCGTCGTCGCGGGCGAGTTCATCCCCAATTCGACGCAGCGCAAGCTGATCCGGCGGCATGCGGACCTCGAGATCACGGCCTGCAAGCCCTGGGCTACCGAAGAGCAGTTCGCCTTGCTGCAGCGCTATCTCGCGAAACGTCATCCGGGAGGCGGCATGGCTGCGATGGACGAGAACGATTATGCCGACATGGTCGAGCAATCGCCGGTCAGCTCCTATGTGATCGAATATCGCGAGCCCTCGGTGGACGGCGAACCCGGCAAGCTGGTCGGCGCCTGCATCACCGATCAGCAGGCCGATGGCCTGTCGATGATTTACAGCTTCTTCGATGCCGACGAAGCGACCCGGCCGGGGCTGGGCAATTTCATCATCATGGAACACATCATGCGCAGTTGCGCCGCTGGGCTCCCTTATGTCTATCTCGGCTATTGGGTGAAGGGCAGCGAGCGGATGGCGTACAAGACGCGCTATCGCCCGATCGAAGTTCTGGGGCCGAACGGCTGGACGGTGCTGGCCGACGAGGACCAGACGATTGCGATGCCGATGCCGACGCGAATGGCGGCTGCGGCGGCCTAGGCGTTTATTCCTCGCCGCCCACTCGATCGACGTGAAGGTCCACGTCGAGCTCTTCCTTGCCCGGTCCCACCCGCATTCCGGCGATCGATGCTGCGCCCAGCGCATCAAGGCCGACGGCTACCCGGACATAGCTCGCGTCGGGCGAAAGGCCGGTCGCAGGATCGAAGCCGATCCAGCCGATGCGATCGATATGCGCTTCGGCCCAGGCATGCGGCGCGCTGTGATTGGCTTCGCCGTCGCTGCGATAGCCCGAGACGTAACGCGCCGGGATATGCAGGCTGCGCGCGCTGGCGATGAACATCTGGGCGACATCGCGCGAAGTGGCAGTCTTGCGAGCAAATGCCTCCACTGCAGAGGCGCCGGTATCCGGGGCATCGGGAGCGCTTGGAAAGCGTCTATGAAGCGCGCTGTTGAGGCGGTGCATCCGGTCGAGCGGATCGCCGCTGCCCGCGCTCTGCGCGGTGAAGTCGATCAAGTCGATGTCGGCAAGCGTCCGCGCAGTGACGCGGCGATAGAATAAGGGCGGCAGTGGCTCGACCGCGTCGCGAATCACGCCAGTCGCCTCGTTGGTCAGCACTTCGCCGGTCACCGTGATGTCGATCGCCTCGATCGGCCCCTCGGCGTAGAGCATGGTGATCGCGTTGCCATAGCCATCTACGGCGTCGCGCAACCGGGCATCGCAATCCACGCCGATATGCCAGCTGACCACGGTCTGGTCCTGGGTGTCGCAGGGGGTGAGGCGCAGCATCTGGACGAGCCGCGCCTGAGGCTCGCTGAAGCGATAGTGCGTGCGGTGTTCGATCGCGATGCGCATCAGGCGAACCGGAACTGGCGGGCGATGGCGGCGTCGAGCATCGCGTTCTCGGCGATAAACGCCTTCAGATATTCGTGAAGGCCGCTGACGATGATCTGCGAGGTCTTGGTCTTTTGCAGCCGGGCCATGCGCGCGCGGGCCATGCGATCGGCCTCCCCCTGGAGCCCGGTGCGCTTGGCGAGCGCGCTGAGCAAGTCGACAGTCTCCTCGACACAGGCGGCAAGGCTGCGCGGAAGCTCCGCGCGGCTGACCAGCAAATCGATGACGTTCCGCGGCTGGAGCCCGTCATTATACACCCAGCGATAGGCGTTCACGGCCGAGACGGTCTGGAGGATCGTCGTCCATTGATCGCGATCGACCACGCCGCCAACCGGTTCGCCCTTGGGGAGCAACAGATGGTATTTTACATCGACCAGCCGCGCAGTGTTGTCCGCGCGCTCGACTGCCGAGCCGAGCTGGATCAGCAGCGTCGGCTCGTTGCGCATCATCCGGTGGATCGCGCCTTCGAAACCGCGGGTCTCGCCCTTGACCTGTTCGACCAAATTGAGCGTCGCGGTGGTGCCGCCGGTCGAGGCGCGGTTCTGGAAATGCAGCCAAGCGCGGTTGATCGCGGTCCAGGCCTCGCGCGTGAGCGCAGTGCGGACAGCGCGGGCATTGTTGCGCGCCATTTCGAGGCAACGGACGATCGAGCCGGGATTGTTGGGGTCGAGCGTGAGGAAGCGCGCGACATGCGCTTGCGTCAACGGGTTGCCGGTCGCTGCGAAGGCTTCGTCGGTGTAGCTGACCGCGAGCGCGCTCTTCCACGCCGCTTCGCCCGCCGGGCGCGCCGAGAGGGCGTCGAGGCGGACCGTGGCTTCGACGAGGCGTGCGATGAAATCGGCACGCTCGATATAGCGGCCGAGCCAATAGAGCGCCGACGCGGTGCGGGAGAGCATCAGCATGGCTACGCTCCCTGGCTCTGCGACTGCGACTGGCGCGCACCTGCCCCGTCGTCCATCAGCACGAAGCTGTCCTTGGTCCCGCCGCCCTGACTCGAATTCACCACCAGCGAACCTTCACGCAAGGCCACGCGAGTAAGGCCGCCGGGGACGACCTGGACGCCCTTGCTTCCGG
Source organism: Sphingomonas sp. AC522 (assembly GCF_979258125.1). Taxonomy (NCBI): domain Bacteria; kingdom Pseudomonadati; phylum Pseudomonadota; class Alphaproteobacteria; order Sphingomonadales; family Sphingomonadaceae; genus Sphingomonas; species Sphingomonas sp. AC522. Next base: position 1,737,687 of record NZ_OZ409836.1, on the reverse strand, counting down.
TCAGCACGAACGGCCGGAAATCGACATGGCGCGGCGCGAGTCCGGCATCGACCAAGGTCGGCACCGTCGACAGCGCCAGTGTGGGCTGGGCGATGTAGCGGTGCGGCTCGGCGATCAATGCGGCGCGGAATTCCTCGATCTGGGTGCGGCTCGCAGTGGGGCCGACCAGCATGCCGTAGCCGCCCGATCCATCGACCAGCTTCACGACCAGTTCGGGCAAATGATCGAGTACATATTTGAGCGCCTCGGGCTCGCGGCAGCGGAAAGTCTCGACATTGGGGAGCTTGGCTTCGCCCCCTGAATAGAAGCGAACGATCTCGGGCATGTAGCTGTAGATCGCCTTATCGTCCGAAATCCCATTCCCCGGCGCGTTGAGGATCGCGACATTGCCCGCACGGTAGGCGGCGATCAGCCCGGGCACGCCGAGCAGTGAATCGGGACGGAAAGCGAGCGGATCGAGATAATCGTCGTCGATCCGGCGATAGATCACATCGACGCGGACGCGCCCGCCGATGGTGCGCATCCAGACGAAATCGTCGTCCACCACCAGATCGGCTGGCTCGACCAGCTCAACGCCCATCGCATCGGCAAGGAAGCTATGCTCGTAATAGGCCGAATTGAAATGACCTGGCGTGAGCACGACGCAAACGGGGTTCGATTTGCTGCCGGGCGACACCGAGCGCATCGTCTCGAGCAGCATGTCGGGATAGCTATCGACGGCCGCTACGCGGAAGTCGCGAAAAAGCTCAGGGCACAGCCGCAGCATCGCCTCGCGGTTTTCGAGCATGTACGAAACGCCCGAAGGCGTGCGGGCATTGTCCTCGAGCACGTAGAATTCGTCGGGGCCGGTGCGGACCAGATCGATCCCGCAGATATGCGCCCAGACCCCATGCGGCGGCCGGATCCCGGCGACTTCTGGGCGGAACTGATCGTTCATCAGCACCAGCTCGGGCGGGATTATCCCCTCGGCAAGGATGCGGCGGTCGCAATAGATGTCTTCGAGGAAGGCGTTGATCGCCTCGACGCGCTGGATGAGCCCTTCGGACAGCCGCTGCCATTCGCTCTGGAGGAAAATGCGCGGGACGATGTCGAACGGAATGATGCGCTCGGCAGCATCGCTGTCGCCATAGACGGCAAAGGTGATCCCGAGCTGGCGGAAGGCCGTCTCGGCGGCCTGCTGACGGCGCTGCAATTCGGAAGCCGGCGTGTCCGCGACCCATTGCGACAGCGCTGCAAATTCCGCGCGCGGGCGTTCCGGCCCGCCATGCCCCCAGATTTCGTCAAACGCCCCGTTCGCTGCCATGCGCCCCCAAAGTGCCGAAAAGCCGACTGGTTCCATGCTGCAACGGTTTGCTGCAGCGCACAAGTAGATTAGCGGGCGGCGGCTAGTTCGGTCATCGTGGATTGCGTGAGGATCTGGGGCAGAATTTGCGGCTCGGACGCGCCCGGCTGGTACCAGAGATAGAGCGGCACGCCCGCGCGATTGTGCCGCTCGATGAAGCGACCGAGTTCGGGATTGCCATCGGTCCAGTCGCCGACCAGAACCGCGACATTCCCCTTCTCCAACGCGTCTTCGACCGCGGCGGTCTCGATCACTGCCTTTTCGTTGACCTTGCAGGTGAGGCACCAGTCTGCAGTGAAATAGGCGAAGACGGGCCGGCCTTCGGCGCGGAGCTGAGCGAGGCGCGTTTCGCTGAATGGTTCGCCATAGGCCAGCGATTGCGCGTGGACGGCGGGGCGGATGAAGGCGACCGCTGAAAGTGCGGCGACAAGCAGCGGAAGGCTGAGGAGCCAGGCGCGCTCGCGACCGCGGCGCTGGGCGCGACCGGTCAGCCAGAGCCCGATTGCGGCGATCAACGTGGCGCCGAGGCCAATCGCCAGCCCCGTCTCGCCGGACTGCCGCCAGAGCACCCAGCCGAGCGCTAGCGCAGTCAGGAACATCGGGATCGACAGGATATGCCGCAGCCGCTCCATCCAGGCGCCAGGCTTCGGCAGCCGGCGGCGGAGTGCAGGAATGAAGCCGAGCGCCAGGAAGGGAATCGCGATGCCGAGGCCCAGGCCGCCGAACACGGCGAGCGCCGCAGGCCAGGGCAGGATCAGCGCCGCGCCGAGTGCCGCGCCCATGAACGGGCCGGTGCACGGCGTCGCGACGAAGGCCGCAAGTGCGCCGGTCGCGAAAGCGCCTCCGGTGCCGCGCGAGGCGGCGCGATTGACGAAGCGCGGAGCCGAAATCTCGAACAGCCCCGCCAGATTGAGCGCGATGCCGGTGACCAGGAGCAACAGGATGAGGATGACGCGCGGATCCTGGAGCTGAAACGCCCAGCCGAGCGTCGCGCCGCTTGCGCGCAACGCCAGCAGCATGCCGCCCAGCGCGAGGCAGACCAGCACCACGCCCGCGGTATAGGCCAACGCCTCACCGCGCGGATTGCCCGCGCCGTCATTGGCCTTGGCAAGGCTCAGCGCCTTGAGGCTGAGGATAGGGAAAACGCAGGGCATGACGTTGAGCAAAAGCCCGCCGAGCACTGCGCCGAAGAACGCCGTCAGCGCCGCAGCCCAGGGGAAGCTGGTATTAGCAAGCGGCACCGTGCCCGGCCTCGCCGAGACGATGAACCCCTGCCCGCCCACCGCCAACACGCCTTCGAGCGCGGCGAGATTGCCCTTGGCGGCGGTCTCGATCACCAACCTGTCGCCATCGCGGGCGGCTGTCTGCGGCGCGGCGTGGTCGAGATTGTTTTGCGTGAGGGGATAGAAATAGGCGTCGCCCCCCGGCGCATCCGCCGGATAGGGGATTGCGATACGGATGCGGCCACCCTCGATCTGGTAGGTCCCCTGCGAACCAAGCGGCTTGGGCAGCGCCTTTCGCCACTGGTCGAAGCGCGCGCGGCGATCGGCGAGGATTGCGCCATCCCCTACCGTCAGCCGCATGGACAGCTCCGCCTTTTCGGGGACGCAGATCGCGTCGGTGCAGACCAAATAGCTGAGCGTGACTGCGACCGGAATTTCTCCGCGGGCATCCGCGGGCACCTTGAGCGTGACGAGCTGCGCGAAGGGGCCTTCATAGACATAGTTCATCAGCCCCGCGATGATCAGCCGCTGCGGCACGGGGAAGCGGATCGGGCCGGCGATCACGCCCTGGGGCAAAGTCCATGCGGCGGTCGCGGGGTAGCCGGCGTCGCCCGGGTTCGCCCAATAGGCATGCCAGCCCGGATCGGGCCGCGAGGCAAAGGCCAGCGTCACTTCGCTGCCCGGTGCCGGGCGGTCGGTCTCGGCGATCAGTTCGATGCGGACATGCGGCCCTGGCCCCACCGGCTGTGCGGCCACGGGCGCGCCGAACAAAGCGAGCATGAGCGACACAAGGATGAAACACCAAGCCTTCATCACGCGTCCTTGCCGTGCCCGTCGCTTATCGACAATAGCGGCCCCGCCCCGTTTGACCACGCCGGAAGGTTGCCCAAGCCCATGAAGCGAATTCTTACTGCCGCTCTCGCCTTGCTCGCGGCGCCCGCAATGGCGCAGGTTACACCAGCAGCAGCTCCCCCGCCCAAGCTGGTGGTCGTGGTATCGGTCGATCAATTCTCGGCCGACCTGTTCGCCGAATATCGCGGACAGTTCCGCGAGGGCTTTGCGCGGCTATTGTCGGGCGCAGTATTCCCCTCGGGTTATCAGAGCCATGCCGCGACCGAGACTTGCCCCGGCCACTCGACGATCCTGACCGGCGCGCGCCCCGCCCGCACTGGAATCATCGCCAATGACTGGATCGATTTCAGTGTCGGGCGCACAGACAAGACGATCTATTGCGCCGAGGACGCCAGTGCGACCCCGGCGGTGCCAGGCGGCTATGTTGTGTCGGCCAAGACGCTGAAGGTGCCAACCCTTGGCGAGTGGATGAAACTCGCCAATCCCGCGAGCCGCGTCGTCTCCGTCGCCGGCAAGGACCGGGCGGCGGTGATGATGGGAGGGCACAAGACCGATGAGATCTGGTGGTTCGCAGGCAAGGAATTCACTTCCTATCCCGGGCTCGCCGCGCCGCCGATGGTGACGCGAATGAACGCCGGCGTGGCCCAGCGTGTCGGCCAGGCGCAGGAGCCCATGGAACTGCCCGCCTTTTGCCAGGCTCGTAGCCGAGCAATCGCAGTAGGTGGAGGCAAGACCGTGGGCGACGGCCGCTTCGCCCGCGCCGCCGGTGAGTGGAGCAAGTTCCGAAACTCGCCCGAATATGACGAATCGATCCTGGCGTTGGGCGCCGGGCTCGCCGCCGACATGAAGCTCGGCCAAGGCGATTCCACCGATCTGCTGATCGTGGGGGCATCGGCCACCGATTATGTCGGCCACAATCTCGGCACGCGCGGCAGCGAGATGTGCCTGCAATTGCTCGCGCTCGATCACGCGCTCGGACAGTTCTTTGCTGCGCTGGACAAGACGGGGGTGGACTATGCCGTGGTGCTCACCGCCGATCATGGCGGTCTCGATTTGCCGGAACGCAGCGGCGAGATGGGTTCGGCAGGCGGCGCGCGCGTCGATGCCGGGCTGATCGCCGGCAATATGGGCAAGGAAATCGCGGCCAAGCTGGGGCTGACCGCGCCCGTGCTCCACGGCGGATCTTTCGGCGACATCTATGTCGACCCCAAGCTAACCCCGGCCCAGCGCAAGGCGGTACTGGCCGAGGCTACGGCACGCTATACCGCCCACCCCCAAGTGCAGGCGGTCTTCACCAAGGCGCAGGTCGCCGCGGTTGCCAAGCCCAAGGGACCGCCCGACAACTGGACGCTGATCGAGGAACTGAGCCAGTCTTTCGATCCCGAGCGCTCGGGCGATCTTCTGGTCGTGCTCAAGCCGCGGATCACGCCGATCGTCGACCCGAGCAAGAGCGCCGTCGCCACGCACGGCAGCGCATGGGATTACGACCGCCGCGTGCCGATCCTGTTCTGGCGCAAGGGCATGACGGGGTTCGAGCAGCCGCTTGCTGTGGAGACGGTCGACATTGCGCCGACGCTCGCGGCGCTGTTGCGGATCCCGGTGCCTGTGGAAGTGGACGGCAAGTGCCTGGATCTCGATTCAGGGCCGGGAGATAGCTGCAAATAATTCCTCTCCCATCGGGAGAGGGAGAAAACTACCGCCGCTCGAACTCGCGCATGCCAGTCAGGCGGTTGCCCTGAAGGACGATGTTCGAGCGGCTCAAATCCGCCACGAAGGCAGGGTTGCCCGGCGCACCGGGGCCCATGCTGGCGACATTGTCGGTCACGGTCAGCCCGTTCGAGCCATAGGTCTTGGCCTCCGCCGCGACGACGATCAGGCCGGAGCTGTTTTCCTTGTTCGGCCCCTGGACGAAGGTGTTGCGGCTGATGAGCCCTGCCCCGCCTTCGGACAAGTCGATCATGTAATTGGTACCCTTGCCGCGGCTATCGTCGAAGCTGTTGTCGACGATCTCGACCTGCGGCGCGCGGATCTTGACGTAATGCCCGCCGGTGCCCCGCTCGAAGCGCGAATTGCGCACGATGACCTTGCCCTGCAGCCCCAGATAGATCGAGTGGCTGCAATTCTCGGTCTCGCACTGGCCGAGGCCCGAGAAGGTGGTGCGATCGATCGTGATGTTGCGCACCGTTTCGTGCCCGCCGCCGAGAATGCCTTCCTGGCTGTCGAGAAACATCGAATTGGTGACGAGCAGGTCTCCCATTTCGATGCGGATGCCCGCGCCGTTACCATCGTTCACGCTGTATCCGCGGAAGACGATACCATCGACCGCGGAGCCGCGGCCGCGGAGCACGAAGGCGGCTTTGTCTTCGCAGGTTTCGCTTTCGAAGATTGCGGTGCCGGGCTGGACGGCCTTGAAGGTGATGCGGCCACCCTGCTGGACGGTGCATTGGCGATAGGTGCCCGGCGCGATGAGGATCGTCGCGTCGTTATCGCGAACCGCGGTGACAGCTTCGTCGAGCGTGGCGAAGCCCTGGCCGGTCTCGGCGATGGTGAAAGGCGCGCGCGCTTGCTGCGCAGCGGCGGGGGTAGCGAGGGCGAGGAGGAGGATGAGCGGGCGCATGAGGGGAATATGCGCTGCGCCGGGTTAACGTATCGTCATCCCAGCGAAAGCTGGGATGTTGTGCGGCCCCAGAGACCCCAGCTTTCGCTGGGGTGACGACTAGCGCAGCGTCTGGATAATACCTGAGAAATCCTTGTCGGCACCTTCGCCCGCGACATAGGCCTCGTAGAGTTCGGCGGCGCGCTTGCCCATCGGCGTGTCCGCGCCTGTGCTCGCCGCGGCCTCCATCGCGAGGCGGAGGTCCTTGAGCATCAAGGGTGCCGCGAAACCGCCCGTGTAATCGCGATCGGCGGGCGTCTCCGGGCCCACGCCGGGAACCGGGCAATAGCTCGTCATCGACCAGCTTTGCCCGGAGCTTACCGAGGCGATGTCATAGAAATTCTGAAGGTCGAGCCCGAGCTTTTCGGCCAACGCGAATGCCTCGCACGTAGCGATCATCGTCGCGCCAAGAAGCATGTTATTGCAGATCTTGGCGGCCTGGCCGGCTCCCATTGCCCCCGCATGAATCACGGCCTTGCCCATGTCGGACAGGAAAATCTCTGCGCGTTCGAAACCCGCGGCGCTGCCGCCGACCATGAAGGTGAGCGTGCCGGCATTGGCTGCGGCGATGCCGCCCGACACGGGGGCGTCGACTGCAGTGAGCCCGCGTGCTTGGGCGGCTTCGGCGACTCGGCGGGCAGTGTCGACGTCGATCGTCGAGCAATCGATCAGGATCGCGCCCGCGTCCGCTGCGTCGAAGACAGTGTCGTTATAGACGGCCTCGACGTGCTTGCCCGCGGGGAGCATCGTGACAACTGCCTCCGCGCCGGCGACCGCCTCGGCGGCGGAAGCGACAGGCAGGCAGCCCGCGGCCTTGGCGCGGTCGAGCGCGCCCTGGCTGAGATCGAAGGCGCGGACGTCGTGGCCGTTCTTTGCGAGGTTCGCGGCCATGCCGCCGCCCATATTGCCCAGGCCGATAAATGCTACGCGTGCCATTCTTTCTTCCTTATTCCCCTCCCGCTTGCGGGAGGGGTTAGGGGAGGGCCTGTCGGCACGCTCCCAATACAAGCCCTCCCCCGACCCCTCCCGCAAGCGGGAGGGGAGAAGAAGTTACTTCCCCGTCCAGTTGCCCGGGCGCTTCTCGACAAAGGCGCTCATGCCTTCCTTTTGATCCGCCGTGCCGAACAAAGCGTGGAACAGCCGGCGCTCGAAAGCGACGCCCTGCGACAGGCCGGTCTCAAACGCGGCGTTGACCATTTCCTTGTTCGCGAGGATCGAAAGCGGCGCCATCGAAGCGATCAGCTCGGCGGTCTTGATCGCATCCTCGACTAGGTCGGCGGCAGGGAGGATGCGCGAAACCAGCCCGGCGCGCTCGGCTTCGGCGGCGTCCATCATCCGGCCAGTGAGGCACATCTCCATTGCCTTCGCCTTGCCGACCGCGCGCGTAAGGCGCTGCGAGCCGCCCATTCCGGGAGAGACCGCCAGCTTGATCTCGGGCTGGCCGAACTTGGCGTTGTCGCCGGCAAGGATGAAGTCGCACATCATCGCCAGCTCGCAGCCCCCGCCGAGCGCATAGCCCGAGACCGCCGCGATGATCGGCTTGCGAGTGCGCGTGAACGCGTCCCAGCCGGCGAAGAAATCATGGCCGTACACCTCGGCAAAGCCCTGGGCCTGCATTTCCTTGATGTCGGCACCCGCAGCGAACGCCTTTTCGCTGCCGGTGATGACGGCGCAGCCCTGGGTTGGGTCCTTGTCGAACGCGGCCATCGCGTCGAGCAATTCGGAAAGGATCTGGCTGTTGAGCGCGTTGAGCGCCTGGGGCCGGTTGAGCGTGACGAGCGTGACGGCGTCGCGCTGCTCGACGAGGATGGTTTCGTAATTCGACATCGTCTTCTCCCAAAACCGTCACCCTGAACTTGTTTCAGGGTCCAACCCTCCGCGGGCGATGGTGCCGCTTGACGCACCCTGGATGCTGAAACAAGTTCAGCATGACGAAGTAATTATAGCGGGCTCCACACCTCATCGGCGGGGAGCGGTTCGAAGAATTGTGCCACGTCGGCGGCGGGCGCCCAGTTCGGCGTATTGTCCTTGTCGATCAGCAGTGCGCGGACGCCTTCGCGGAAATCGGGAAAGCGGATCATGCGGACCATCAGGCCATATTCCATCCGCATCTCGTCGACGAAGTGCGGCTGCTTGGGGCTCTCGACCAGCATGCGCAGCGACACCTTGCAGGCGGTGGGCGATTTGGCGCGGATCGTCGCGGCGGTCTCGGCGGCCCATTTGTCCTGCTCGGCATCGAGGCAGGCGAGGATCTGGTCGAGATCGTCCGAAGCGAAGCAGCGGTCGATCAGCGGCAGCCTGGCCGTGATCGGCGCGGGTGGGACTTCGTAGTCCGTCGCCTCGTCGAGGATCGCTTCCACGCGGAAAGGGTCGGCGGCGATGCGCTCCTTGACCGCTTCGAGGCGTTCGGAGGGGATATAATGCGTCGCCAGCCGCAATGCCTTGCACTCGGCGCCGTTGAGGCGCGCGCCGGTAAGCGCGAGATATTGCGCTAGGCGGCCGCGCAGCCGCGAGAGATAGCGCCCGCCGCCAACGTCGGGAAAGATGCCAATCGTCGTCTCTGGCATCGCGAAGACGGTACGCTCGGTCGCGACCCGATAGCGGCAGGGGCACGAGATGCCGACGCCGCCGCCCATCGTCACGCCGTCCATGAAGGCCACGCCCGGCTTGGGGTACGTGTACATCAAATGGTTGAGGCGATATTCGTCGAAGAAGAAGGCGCGGGCGGCCTCTTCATGGCCTTCGACGCTGTTGGCGATGCCGACGACATCGCCGCCGGCGCAGAAGCCCCTGCCCTCGGCATGATCGATCAACACGATGCGGACTTGCGGATCATCGCGCCATTCGAGCAGCGCGCTGGTCATCGCCTGGACCATGGAACGATCGAGCGAATGCAGCGCGCGCGGGCGATTGAGGCGCAGGCGGCCGGCCTGCCCGTCTGTATGGGCGCGGACTTCGTCGTACATTGCAGTCATCAGCCGGCCTTAGCGTAGGAACCGGGGGCGGGTTCAAGCCCATCCTTAATCTTTCGCGCGGGTACCCGCTCGTTCGAGCCGTGCGTGGCCAGCCATTGCTGCCAGTGCGGCCACCACGAACCCTCATGCCTGGTCGCGCTCTCCAGCCATTCCGCCGCCGTCGCGGGTTTGGCCTCGCTCGTCCAATAGCCATGCTTGTTGGCGGCGGGCGGGTTGATGACGCCGGCATTATGGCCCGAGCCGCCAAGGATATAATCGGCATCCAGCAGGCGCGCGCCGTCATAGACAGCGGACCAGGCCGAGACGTGATCGTCCTTGAGCGCGATCACCAGCATCGGGGTGTTGATCGCCGTTAGATCGATCGGGGTATCGTCGACGACGAAACCGGCCGAGGTCAGCTTGTTCTCGAACAGAATGTCGCGGTTGTACGACTTCAGGAACGTTGCCGGGATACGCGCGCCGTCCTCGAACCAGTAGAGCAGGTCACTTGGCGGTGCGGGCTTGTCGAGCAGATAATGGTTCACCACCGACGACCAGATCAAATCGTTGGCGCGCATCGCCGCGAACAGGCGCTGAAGCTCCAAGCTATCGATGAAGCCTTGGGCTTCAAGATGATCCTCAAGTGCGGTCAGATGCCCCTCGTGCACGAAGGCTGACCAGTCGCGCATATCGGCGAAATCGACCATCGAGCCGATGAGGGTAGCCGAATTAACTTCGTCAGCGCGGCCCTTTGCGGCGAGATATGCCAGCGCGATCGCGACGAGGGTGCCGCCCAGGCAGAAGGCGAAGAGATCTGGTTTGGCCCTGGTGCGCTTGGCGACGACTTGGATCGCTTCGACTACGCCTTCCAGCACATAGTCCTGCACGCCCTTGTCGCGGTGCGCCTCGGTGGGGTTGACCCAGGAGACGACGAACACCGTGCGGCCCTGATCGACCAGCCATTTGACCAAGCTCGACTTGGGCACGAGGTCGATCATGTAGAACCGGTTCACCAGCGGCGGCACGTAGAGTAACGGCTCGGCGGCGACATCCGGGGTGGCGGGATCGTATTGGATCAGCTGGAACAGCTCGTTCTGATAGGCCACTTGGCCGGGGGTCGCGGCGATGGTCTCGCCCTTGACGAACGCGTTGGGATCGGTGCGGCGGCGGACGATGCCTTGACCATTTGATACGTCTTCCAGGAGGTTCGCGAAGCCATTTAGGAGGTTCGCGCCGCCGGTTTCGGAGACTCGCGCAACGACTTCAGGGTTCGTCGCGGCGAAATTGCTGGGTGCGATCGCGTTGAGATATTGATCCAGCATGAAGCGGACCATGGCCCCGCCTTCCCCCTTGGCGACCAAGCCGCGTAGCTGATCGGAAGCGAGCAGATAGGCGTCGCGGATGTTCCGATAATAGGGATCGTCCTGCCATTCGGGCGCGGAAAAGCGGCGGTCGCGCGGCTTGTCGGTCGCTGGCGCCATCGGATTGATCGCGCGGGTCCAGAACTCGCCCCATTGCTGCGCTGCCTGAAGCTGGACTTCGAGCAGGTCGCTGGGCTTCATCGCGAGGCTGGTCGCGAATTCGGTGGTCGCCTGTGCGATAGCAAACGGATCGAAGGGTAGCGTTTGCCCCTTGGGCATCGCCGCCATCGCCTTTTGCAGGCGCTTGGTCATATCCGGGATCACTGGCGGGTAAGCTCCCGGCCGACGATCATCCGCATCACCTGGTTGGTGCCTTCGAGGATCGAATTGACGCGGAGATCGCGCCAGAAGCGCTCGATCGGATAGTCCTTGAGATAGCCGTATCCGCCGTGAAGCTGGAGCGCACGATCGGTCACCGAGCTCGCGGTGTCGGTGGCGAAGCGCTTGGCCATCGCCGCGAACTTGGTCTTGTCGGGGGCGTTGGCGGTCACCTTGGCGGCGGCGAGATAGAGCAATGCGCGGGCCGCTTCGAGTTCGGTGGCCATGTCGGCGAGGGTGAATTGGGTGTTCTGGAAATCGGCGATGGCCTTGCCGAATTGCTGGCGCTCCTTGGTGTAGGCGATCGCCTCGTCGAGGCAGCGCTGGGCGCCGCCGAGCGAGGTCGCGCCGATGTTGAGCCGGCCGCCGTCGAGCCCCATCATCGCAATGCGAAAGCCCTCGCCCTCGCCGCCGACGATATTCTCGGCGGGGATGCGGACGTTCTCGAAGGTTACCCCCGCGGTCGGGCTGGCGTTCCAGCCTAGCTTGCGTTCCTTGGCGCCGAAGCTCACCCCCGGCATGTCCTTCTCGATCACCAGACAGGTGATGCCCTTAGGCCCTTCGACGCCGGTGCGCACCATGGTCACGTAGATGTCGTTGACGCCCGCGCCCGAGATGAACTGCTTCGAGCCATCGACCACCCAATGGTCGCCGTCACGCACCGCTTTGGTCTTGAGCGCAGCGGCGTCCGAACCCGATGACGGCTCGGTCAGGCAATAGCTCGCCATCCGCTCCATCGAGATCAGCGACGGGAGATACTTGTCCTTCACTGCCTGCGAGCCGAACCGGTCGATCATCCAGGTCGCCATATTGTGGATCGAAATGAACGCGCTGGTGGCTACGCAGCCATAGGCCATCGCCTCCATGATCAGCGCCGCCTCCAGCCTCCCCAGCCCGATCCCGCCCGACTCCTCGGAGACATAGATCGAGGCAAAGCCCAGCTCGGCGGCCGACTTGATCGTGTCGCGCGGGAAAGTGCTCGTCTCGTCCCACTCCGCGGCATGCGGGGCGATGGCGTCAGCCGTGAACTGGCGCGCCATTTCCTGAATCTGGAGCTGCTCGTCTGTGAGTTCGAACTGACTCATTTTTTGTCCTTGTTCGCGCACGTAATCCGCGCGCTTTTGCTGGTATCGACGCGCTGAGCAATCTCTGCGCTGTCGTGGATGACGACTTTCCGGGGCCAAGTAAGATCTGTCTCGCGAACTACGCCGCCATCCTGTGGAAAGTTGCCTTCGTAAATCGTCGTAGTCTCATCCCCGTGGCCGAAACGATAGACGATGAAATCCATTCCATTGTCCTGCCAGCTCAGCGACTCGCTTTCCTTGAGCCAGATCGCAAATGCTCGTCCGCAGCCAAGGCCTGGCCCTTTTACGATCCGCTGCTGCCCATCCTGCAGCAGCAGCGCCAGGGATAGAATGATCATTCAGGCGATGCCTTCCCGCCCTCATGCAGCACGCGCTCGGCGAAGAGCGCGTTGGCGATGTTGACGTTGTTGCGATCATACCAGCGCGGGCCTTTGATGCCCTTTTCCCATGCCAGTGCCTCGGCCAACGTGCCGGCAGCGTAGGGAGTTTCGGGGGCCTCACGATAAATCGGATCGGCGAAGGCGCCGTCGGCGGAGATGATTTCCCAGCCATGCTTGCGCAGCGCGTCGATGAGGTCGCCGAGGAACAGCGCGGCCATGTCGGTTTCGTGGAGCAGCAGCATGTGCGGCGGACTGCGGCCGAGCGTGCGGACCATCAGGGCGTCGGAAAAGTCGGCCGATTGGACATGCGTCTCGACATAGAGATCGCGCAGCGCGTCCATGTCGATCTTCTTGCCGGCGCGCGTGGCCTTGAGCGCCTGATCCTCCATATTCCAGTCGGACCCGTCGACGGTGACATAGGCATTGAGCAGCCCGCGCTTCTTGAGCCCGGCGCGGATGGCGTCGCGCTTGGCCATGTCCTTGCCGCCCTCGTCGAGAAACGGATAGCGGAACCAGGGACGGTGACCTGGCTGCTTCTTGAGCCATTGCTCGGCGGCGTCGATATTCGACAGATAGTCCGCCGCGCTGGTCCCCCGCAGCCGGGGGTGCGTGAAGCTGTGATTGGCGAGCACATGCCCTGCGGCGACATAGTCCTTGATCCGCTGGGTTGCGCCCTTGGTCGTGCCATATTCGGTAAGCTGACCGGGATTGAGGAAGAACGCCGCCTGATCGACCTGCTTTTCCTTCAGCACGGCTATCAGCTTTTCCCCGCGCTGCTGCGGCGTAAGGAACGCGCCGGGCATCCGCGGCACATCGTCGAAGCTCAAGGCGATCAGCTTCTTCTGCTCCCGCGACACCGACGCATCGACAGTCGCGATCGGCTCTGCGCGGACCACGAACATCAAGGCGACGATAAAAAGGAGCAGACGGATCACTGCATCAGCCCATCGTGGGGATCACGAAGGCATTTGCGCCATCCCCGACGCCGCCATCGGGCCAGCGCTGGGTGATCGTCTTGGTCTTGGTCCAGAAGCGGACGCCTTCCATGCCGTGCTGGTTGGTGTCACCGAAAGCGGAGCGTTTCCAGCCGCCGAAGGAATGATAGGCGACGGGCACCGGGATCGGCACGTTGATGCCGACCATGCCAACATTGACGCGCGCGGCGAACTCGCGCGCGGCATGGCCATTACGGGTGAAGATCGCGACGCCATTGCCGTACTGATGCTCGCTGGGGAGGCGGAGCGCGGTTTCGAAGTCCGGCGCGCGGACCATCTGAAGGACCGGCCCGAAGATCTCCTCCTTGTAGCTCTCCATGCTGGTCGTGACGCGATCGAACAGCGACGGGCCAATGAAGAAGCCCTCTTCGTGGCCCTGCAGCGTGAAGCCGCGGCCATCGACGACAAGCTCGGCGCCTTCGTCGACGCCGGTCTGGATCCAATTCTCGACGCGCTGCTTGTGCGCGGCGTTCACGACCGGGCCGTAATGCGCGTCATTGTCGGTGCTCACGCCGACGCGGAGTGCGGCGATCGCGGGGATCAGCTTTTCGCGCAGCGCATCGGCGGTCTTGTCTCCGACCGGGACGACGACCGGAAGCGCCATGCAGCGCTCGCCCGCCGAGCCGAAGGCCGCGCCCGAGAGATCGGCGACGACCTGATCGAGATCGGCGTCCGGCATGACGATGCCGTGATTCTTGGCACCGCCCATCGCCTGGACGCGCTTTCCGGCATCAACGCCGCGGCGATAGACGTAATGGGCGATGTCCGACGAACCGACGAAGCTGACTGCCGAGATCGCCGGGTGATCGAGGATCGCGTCGACCATTTCCTTGTCGCCATGGACGACCTGGAAGATGCCCTCCGGAAGACCGGCCTCAAGGAACAGCTCGCCGAGCCGGACGGGCACCGAAGGATCGCGCTCGCTGGGCTTGAGGATGAAGGCATTGCCGCAGGCGATGGCGACGCCGCTCATCCAGAGCGGGATCATCGCCGGGAAGTTGAACGGGGTGATACCGGCGCCGATGCCGAGCGGCTGGCGCATGCTGTACACATCGATGCCGGGGCCTGCCCCTTGCGTGTATTCGCCCTTGAGGACGTGCGGGATGCCGCAGGCGAATTCGATGACTTCGAGGCCGCGCTGGATGTCGCCCTTCGAATCCGCGATCACCTTGCCGTGCTCGGAGGAGAGCAGATGCGCCAGCTCGTCCATATTGGCTTCGACCAAAGCCTTGAAATTGAACATCACGCGCGCGCGGCGCTGCGGATTGGTCGCGGCCCAGGCGGGCTGCGCGGCTTGTGCGGCGGCGACGGCACGGTCGAGATCGACCTGAGTGCCGAGGTTCACGCGCGCCTGAACCTGTCCGGTATTGGGATTGAAGACGTCGCCCGAACGGCCCGAGGCTCCACCAGAGGTGCCGGCGATGACATGGTCGATGATACGCAAAACGCTCTCCTGCCGCGGCGCCGGATTGCCCGACTCGCGTTTGTAATTAAATTACTTTGGCACAGCGAAACCGCTCTGTCAGCGGTTCCTGCCGATCGGCACGGGGAGGATGCGTCCCGCTTCGTCGCGGACCTGCATGACTTCAACACCGAAGGCAGTGCGGAGATGCTCGGAGGAAAGCGCTTCGGCCGCGGGCGCGAAAGCGACGACCTTGCCTTCGCGCAGGAGCAGGACATCGTCGGCGGCGCGGGCGGCCTGGATGAGGTCGTGGAGGACGATGACGACACCCATTCCTTCGGCGGCCAGCGCGCGAAGGCGTTCGAGCAGGCCGAGTTGGTGGACGGGATCGAGGCTTGCGAGCGGTTCGTCGGCGAGCAGCCATGCGGGCTGGCCAGCGAGGACGCGGGCGAGGAGGACGCGAGCGCGCTCGCCGCCGGAGAGTTCGGCGACGAGACGACCTACCAAGCTTTGCGTTTCGGTCGCCGTCATTGCTTGATCGATTGCGAGCCAGTCATCGGGCGAGAGCCCGGAGAAGGGCGCCCGGTGCGGCAGGCGGCCGAGTGCGACCAGGCTCTCTACAGTGACGTCCCAATGCACGGCGCCTTCCTGGGGCAAATAGCCGATCGACCGTGCGCGTTCGCGAAGGTCGAGGGTATCGACGCGCCGATCGCCCAGGCGGATTTCGCCGGGGAGAAGCCCGGCCAGCGCCTTGACCAACGTGGTCTTGCCCGAACCGTTCGCGCCGAGGATCGCCGTGACCCGACCGGGGCGGAGCACGGCACTGACGTCTTCGAGCACTCGGCGCTTGCCGAGGCTGATCGAGAGGCGGTCGATGATCAGATCCATGCCGACCTCCGCATCCGGATGAGCAGCGCGAAGAAGAACGGGGTGCCGATCAGCGCCATCGCGACTCCGAGCCGGATTTCGGTCGCGCCGGGCCCGAGGCGGACGAGGCTGTCTGCGGCGAGAACCAGCGCCGCGCCGCCAAGCGCCGAGGGCAGCAGCAGCGCTGAGGGCCTGGCGCCGGTGAGGGGGCGCAGGAGATGCGGGACGATCAGCCCGACGAACCCGACTACCCCGGTCACCGCGACGCTGGCGCCGACTGCCAGCCCCGCCCCGAGAACGATCAGCAATTGGGTGCGCTCGAGCCGCATGCCCAGCGAGCGGGCGGCATCCTCGCCGAGGGTCAGCGCGTCGAGCGCGCGCCCGGTGAAGAGCAAGGCCACGCAGCCGGCGACGATGAAGGGAATTGCAAACTGGACTTCGGTGAAGCTGCGATCGGTGAGCGAACCCATGATCCAGTCGATGATCTCGGCGGTGGCATAAGGGTTGGGCGCGATCGAGATCAGGAAGGCAGTCAGCGCGCCCGCGAGGCTGGCCAGCACGGTGCCGGCGAGGATGAATGCGACCGAGCTTTGCGAGCGCCAGGCGAGGCCCGCGAGCAGCGCCATCCCACCCCCGGCCGCAAGCATGGCGCTGCCGAAGATGACGAGCGGCGCGCTGGCGGAGAGGAGGACGATCGATGCGACTGCGCCCAGCGCAGCGGTGGAGGAGACTCCGACCACCGCGGGATCGGCGAGCGGGTTACGGAGGTAACCCTGGAGCACCGCCCCGGTGAGGCCGAGCGCGGCGCCGATGCCGAGGCCGAGGATCGCGCGCGGCAGGCGAAGTTCGGCGATGATCCACCAGCGCGGGTCGGCGGAGAGCCAGGCGTTGAAGGGTACCCATGCCTTGCCGGCCATCAGCGAGGCGGCGAAGAGGAGGGCGACCAGGACGCTTAGCGCGAGGATGAGGCTGGATTGCTTCATCATCGCCCCACACTCCGCCGCACTTCCGCCAACCGCGTCATTGCTTTCGCAATCACCGGGCCACCGCAATTGACCAGCTCGCGCGGAAACCGCGCTTCCTCGACCTTCGCGCCGAGATGCGCGAGCGCCTTGCTGCGGAGTTGCGCCGCGCGCGAGGAAGCTGCGCGGCCGGGCTCGTCGGGGATCAGCATCACCCTAGGCGGATCGACGATGACATGCTCGATCGGCAGATAGCCGGTAAATTGCAGCCCGTAATGCGCAGCGTGATCGGAGAAGCCTGCCCGCGTCATCATCTCATCAAGCAGATTCCCGCCGCCCGAGACGAGGTTGCCGCCGATCCAGATCAGCGCGGAGATTTGCGGGCCGCTCCAGGCGGCAGCCGTCACGGCGCGGTCGATCCGCGCATTCATCGTCTCCCCTGCCCCCGGCACATCGAGAACGGCGGCAAGCTCGGTCACCTGGGCCTTGCTCGCTTCGATCGTGACGGGCGAATCGAGGTAGAGTGTCCGGAGCCCGGCGCGCGCATAGGCCTCGCGCGTCGCGGGCGATGTGAAAGCGCTCGCGATCACCAGTTCGGGTCGCATCGCGACGACTTCCTCGGCCGTGCCGTGCGTCACGCGGAAGCGGCGCGCGACTTCGAGCGGGATCGAAGTCGAGACCGGGTCCCGCGAATAATGGCTGAGCGCGGCGATCCGCTGGGGCGGGACCAGTTCCACCAGCATCGCGTCCGCACACGGATTGGTCGATACGATCCCGCCGCCGCTCATGCCTTTCGGCTGGGCACAGCCCGCAAGCGCGAGCGCGAGCCCAAGAGCGGTCGGTAGGATCGTGGGCTTCACTTGCCGAGCTTCACGCGCACGCCGCCGTAAGCGGCACGGCCATAGGTGCCGAAGCCATAGGAGGTGCTGTATTGCTCGTCGAAGAGATTATCGACGCGGCCATAGATCTCGAAATTCTCGCCGATCGGCAGCGATGCCCGCAGCCCGGTGAGAACATAGCCCTGGAGCCGAAGGGTGTTCGCCGCATTGTCAAAGCTGTCGCCGACATGCGTTAGCGTGACGCCGGTCGAAAGGCCGAAGCCCCAATCATAATCGGCCGAGACGCTGACTGCATGTTCAGCGCGGCGCGCGAGGCGCTTGCCGAAATTGGGCATGCCCGCCGAGCGATCGTGCGCGTCGATATACGAATAAGCGGCGGTGAAGCTGAGCGCATCGGTTGGGCGCAGCGCCAGCGACACTTCGGCACCCTTGGCTTGGGTGCGATCGATATTGCCGTAGGTGAAGGTGGCGTTGTCGTAATTGATCTGGCTGCGGGTATCGCGCTTGAACAGCGTGACCGAAGCCGTGGCCCGCGCGCCCAGATTCTGGTCGAGCCCGATATCGTAGCTCTTCGAACGCTCGGGCCGGAGCGCGCGATTGCCGCTGAAGCTGTCATAGAGCTGATACAGCGACGGCGCCTTGAAACCTTCGCCATAGCTCAGGCGGAGATTGGTAGCGCCGCCATTGGGCGAGTAATTGGCGTTGGCGCCGAGCGTAGTCGCGCCGCCGAACTGGCTATGCTCATCACGGCGCACGCCGCCGGTGACCGAGAGGCCGGCGACCGGCTGGACGACCGCGAGCGCATAGAAGCTGTCGAGATCCGCCTTCGCCGTGCTGGTCGAGCCGAAGCCGAAGAAATCATATTCGGGCCGCTCATGCTCATAGCCGAAGATCAGCTTGGCCTGGTCCACCGGCTGAAGCACGCCCTGATATTCGTAGCGGAGCGTCTTGCCCGAATAGCCGTAATCGGGCGCAGTGCCGCGCACGAAATAATAGTCGCGGTCGTGCTTGAAATAGGTGACCGCCAGCCGATTGCTCAGCATCCCGCCGAACAAGGCGGCGTTGAGCCCCGCATAGCCGACATATTGCTCCGACTTGCTGACGTCGGGGGTATCGGTGGGCGCGCCGAAGAAGCTGTCGAGATCGAGATCGGCATCGATATAATAGCCGCGCAGATCGAGGCTGACCGCCTCGGTGAACGCGACCTTCAACTTCGCATTGCCGGTGAGGTTGCGATAGCCGTCTTTCTCGGTCGCTCCGAACGCGCGCCCTGCGGAGGAAATCCCGTCGGTGTCGAAATAGGCGATCCCCGCCGAGCCGGAAAACATGCCGCTGCCGCCGGCGACGTTCGCCTTGCCGTTGACCGTGTTGGCATATCCGTAATCGGCCGACGCATTCGCTGCCACGCCATCGACCGGGCTGGCGGTGGTGACATTCACCACGCCGCCGATCGCCTGGCTGCCATAGGCCACCGAGTTCGATCCGCGCAGCACTTCGATCCGGCTGATATTGCCAACCAGCAGATTGCCGAAATCGAAGCCGTCGCCGATCGCGCTGGGATCGTTGACCTTCACGCCATCCACCAACACGAGCGTCTGGTTGGTCTCAGCGCCGCGCAGCGACACGCCGGTGACCGAACCGGTGGTACCGTTGCGGCTGAAGCGCACGCCGGGCGTGGTCGCGAGCAAATCGGCGACGTTCACTTCCTGGCGCGTGCGGATCGTGTCGGCGTCGAGCACCGTGACTGCCTGGCCGACCTGGTCGATCGGCTGGGCCACGCCGGTTGCGGTGACTACGACCGTATCGTCGTCATCCACGCGGTCCTGCGCGAAAGCCGGAAAGGCAGGCAACAAGGCCACCGACGCGAAGAGAAGAAATCTGAAGTTCATAACAAGACACCCTTTGCTCAGGGCCGCCCTGCCGAAAAAAGGCGCGCGCGACCCGGTTCGGTGTCGCTCACGCGAGGGGTTTCGCCCCTCGTTCGCCCGGTGCACCCCGCCCGCGCAAAGGAATCGACTGTGACGGGCAGGTCTCCTGGCTCCCGGGTCATTGCCGCTCCGCCGCCTTCCCGGGATTTCGCCCAGTGGCAGTCTGGCGAAACGGCTCGCCGGTCACAGTTGCGGGGGCAGCCTCGGTATCGAACCGAGTTCCCTTTTCATCCCCGTTGCCGGGGAACCTGTCACAAAGGCGCCTCTAGGCGGGCATTATTCGCGAAGCAAGCGGGGAACCCTTTGCGGCCACATGTCGTTACGCAAGCGTAGCGGGATAAATTGTATCCTGCTGGGTGCTTGACCCCGGGGCGCCGAATTACCTAGGTCGTTGCAGCCGGGGGGCCGCAACGCGAGAGTTTTGGTAACGATGGCAAAGCGATGGTGGTTGTCCCTGATCGCGCTGACGCCCCTGCCGGCGATGGCGAACGACCAGGAGCCGCAGGACCTTTCGAACCTGTCGATCGAGGAGCTGGCGCAGATCCCGGTCAGCGCGGCATCGAAGCGCGAAGAGCCGCTCAGTTCGGTTCCCAACGCAGCCTATGTGATCACCAACGACGACATTACGCGCTCCGCCGCCACTTCGATTCCTGAGGTGTTGCGCCAGGCGCCGGGGCTGGACGTCCAGCGCGTCAACGCGACGCAATATGCGATCAGCGCGCGCGGGTTCGGTGGCTACGAGCCCTCTAACAAGCTCCTCGTGCTGGTCGACGGGCGCAGCGTCTATTCGACGCTGCATTCGGGAGTGTTTTGGGATCTCCGCTCGCCGCTGCTGGAGGACATCCAGCAGATCGAAGTGATCAGCGGCCCCGGCGGCACGTTATACGGACCCAACGCGGTCAACGGGGTGATCAACATCCTGTCGAAGAGCGCCTTCGATGCACAAGGCGTGCTGCTGCGCGGGACGGCCGGCGCCAACGACAAGACCGCGGGCGCGCGATACGGCTTCAAGCTTGGCGAGAATGCCGCGATGCGGGTCTATGGCAATTGGTACGACCGCGCCGATATGGCCGGGTCCCCGCTTGGCCCCGGCAATATCGACGATGGCATCCGCGGCTGGCAGGCGGGCTTCCGCGCCGATGTTCGCGGCGAAAGCAGCCTGGTCACGCTCCAGGGTGACGTTTTCGGCAGCGACCGCTTCCTCACGGCAGGCGACGGCAATCGCGGGCATAATCTGCTCGGGCGCTGGCGGAGCGACCTCTCCGATAATTCCTCGCTGCAGTTTCAGGCCTATTACGATTATTTCGAGCGGCACGAGCTGCGCACGGTCGACGTGCTGGAAACCGTCGATGCCGAGGTCCAGTATAACCTCAGCAGCGGCGCACATAGTTTGGTTGCCGGCGCTGGCGTGCGCACGACGCGCGACAAGTTCGTTAACACGCTCAATGCCTTCAATCTCGATCCGCAGCGACAGCGGCTGTGGATCGGCAATGCCTTTTTGCAGGATCGGTTCGCGCTGACCCCGACCCTTTCGGTGACCGCGGGCGTCAAGCTCGAGGGTTCGTCCTATACCGGAGTGCAGGTGCTTCCCAATCTGCGCGTGGCATGGCAGCCGAGCGAGCGTGCGCTGATCTGGGGCGCGGTCTCACGCGCCGTCCGCACGCCCTCGCGCATCGATCGCGATCTGATGGCCCCGGGCATCCTCGCCTCTGCACCCGACTTCGCCTCCGAGAAGCTGACGGCGTTCGAGCTCGGCTATCGCGGGCAGCCGGCGTCTTCGACGTCGCTGTCGCTCTCGCTTTTCTACAATCGTTATCGCGACTTGCGCAGCGCCCGCTTCATCGGGCCGGTCCCGGTGCTCCTGCCGATCCAGCTCGCCAATGATCTGCGCGGCCAGACCTACGGGGTGGAAGCGACGATCACCCAGCAAATCCTGCCCTGGTGGCGCGTTACCGCCGGCGCGACCTGGCTGGAGAAGGATTTTACGGTGCGACCCGGCCGGATCGACGTCACCGCGGGCGCATCGCTGGGCCAGGACCCGAACTACCAGCTGTCGCTGCGATCGCAGGTGACGCTGCCGCACAACATCCGCTTCGATGTCGGTCTCCGCGCCGTGGACGGGCTCGATAGCCCGGCGATCCCCGGCTATGTCGAGGCCGACGCCCGGCTTGCCTATAGCGTGTCTGACAGTGTCGAGCTGTTCGTCGCGGGCGAGAATTTGCTCCACGACAGGCATCTGGAGAGCAATGACGCCAATCGCACGCAGTGGATCGAGCGTAGCGTTTACGCCGGGACGCGGCTGCGCTTCTGATGCTCGCCCGGCTCTTCTGGACACTTTTTACGTTGGCCGCAGCGGTGCCCATCGCCGCCTCGCCAGCGCATGCGCAGGCCAGTGAGGACGCAGTGAAGGCGGCGTTCCTGCCCAAATTCGCGCGCTACATCGACGCACCCTCGGCACGTCCCCCCGAAGGCCAACCTTATTATCTTTGCCTGATCGGCCGCGATCCCTTCCGGGCAATGGTCGATAAGGCTGCGGGCAGCGAGACGATCGAGGGGCATCCGGTTGCGGTGCGCCGCTTTGCCAGCACCGATTCGGCCGCGGTCGCAGGTTGCCACATCGCCTATGTCTCGGGCCCCAGCGACGCAGTTACGATGCAGATGCTGGCAGTGCTGCGGCGCCAGTCGACCCTTACCGTGACCGACGGGCGGTGGGGCAAGGCGCGCGGGATGGTTCACTTCGCTGTGGTCGGCGGGCGGGTGCGCTTCCATATCGATCAGGGCAACGCCACGGCACGCGGGATCGCGATCAGTTCGCGACTGCTCGCCTTAGCGGTCGAGGTGACGCAGTGACGCTGCGCCGCATTGCCGGGCGCAGCGCCGCATGGCTGCGCAACCTGCCCTCGGCAATGGCCGCCGGGCTGGTCGCTCTCGTGGTTCTCGCGGCGGGCACGGCGATCATCGTCCAGAGCGAATCTTCCTATCAGCAGGAGAAGCAGGAAGAGACGCGGGTTCAAGGTGAGATCCTGGCAGCGAGCATCGTCGCAGCCCTCGATTTCGGCGATTCGGTCGCCGCGCAGGAAGCGGCCGAAGCGATGCGGGTGAATCGCCAGATCCGCGGCGTCGGTATTTACGACCGCGCCGGCAACCGCGTCGCGGGGTATCGCCGCGACGGGCAGGTGCCAAAAGCCACGCTCGCCGAATCGCGTGCGTTCGCCAGCCCCGGAATCGTCGCCGAGGCTCCGGTGATAAGCGGGGGCAAACAGATCGGCACTGTCCGGCTGGCAACCGATCGCCAGCCGCTCGACACCCGCGCCGGGCGTTATTCGATGATTGCGTTGGTCGTGCTGATGGCGGCGATCGTGGTTGCAGTGCTCGGCATGGCCCAGTCGATGCTGCGCCGCGCCAATCTGGAGCTCGAGGCGCGCGCCGCGGATCTGGCCGAGACCAATGCCGAACTCACATACCAGATCGCCGAGCGGACCAAGGCCGAGGACCAGTTGCGCCAGGCCCAGAAGATGCAGGCGCTCGGCCAGCTGACCGGCGGGATCGCCCACGATTTCAACAATCTGCTCACCGTGATCCAGGGCTCGGCGGACATGCTGCAACGGCCCAACCTTGCCGAAGACAGGCGCAAGCGCTTCGCCGACGCCATCGTCCAGGCAGCTGCGCGCGCCGCGGCGCTGACCGGGCAACTCCTGGCCTTTGCCCGCCGCCAGCCGCTCCAGCCCGAAGTGATCGACGTCAACGCGATGATCGAGGGCATGATCGAATTGCTCGACCGGGCGCTGGGCGAGCGCGTCAAGATCGAGACCGACCTGGCGGAAGGCGTCTGCACCGTCGAGGCCGACCGCGCCCAACTGGTTTCCGCAATCCTCAACATCGCCGTCAACGGCCGCGACGCCATGCCCGATGGCGGCACGCTCAGGATCGCGAGTGCGGTGCATGAGGGCGAGGACGGCCCGATGATTGCGGTCTGCGTGCATGACGAAGGCACCGGCATGGACGCCGACACCATCGAACGCGCGATGGAGCCGTTCTTTACTACGAAGGCGGCGGGCAAGGGCACCGGGCTTGGGCTCAGCCAGGTCTATGGCTTCGCGACGCAATCGGGCGGAGATCTGCGGATCGACAGCACGCCGGGCGAAGGAACGACCGTGACCATTTTGCTGCCCTGCTCCGGGCTGGAGGTCATTGCCCCCACCGCTCCCGATGGCCCTGGACGAACAAGCCGCACAGGCGCGGTGCTACTGGTCGAGGACAATGAAGAAGTCGGCGAATTCGCCGAGGCGCTGCTGCGCGAGCTGGGGCATCAGGTGACACGCGCACGCTCGGGCAGCGAAGCGCTGGATATCGCCGCGGTGGCGCGCTTCGATGTCGTGTTCACCGACGTCGTAATGCCGGCAATGAGCGGGCTGGAATTGGCGGAGGCGCTCGACCGGCTCTATCCCGACACACCGATCGTGCTGACCACCGGCTATAGCGACGAGATCGCGCGCTCAGGCGCGGGGGGCCGGCCAGTGTTGCTCAAGCCCTATCGGCTGGAAGCTCTCGCTAAGGTACTCGATGACGCGCTGGCTGGCAGGAGCGAAATTACCTCGTGAGGATGGCTGCGACGAGCGCGATACGATCGGCTTCGGCATAGGCCGGCTCTTCCAGCTCTTCACCGAAGACGTCGGGATCGATCTCGCGGTATCGCAGCGTTGCGCCCAGCCCTTCCAGCGCCTCTCGCAGGCCGTCATGCCCATTCACGATCGCACTGCCGGTATAAAGGATCACGCGTCCGCCGGGCACCAGCCGCGCCAGCGCCATGCGCACCATGTCGAACGACACCTGCGCGCCGAGCATCTCTCCGCCATTGCGATAGGTCCGATCGGATTCGTCGATGATGTAAGGCGGATTGGCGAGCGCCACATCGATCGGATCATCGACGCCGCTCAGATCGGCACCTTCAATTCCCTGCGCGGCGACGCCAGACGCCCGCGCATTGATCGCAGCGAGACGCAGCGCCTTGGGATTGATGTCGGTCATCGTGACTTTGGCGCCGGGCCGCAGCCGCCCCGCGACGATCGCGCCGACACCGGCACCGGTGCCGATATCGACGATGTGCCCCGCGCCTTCGCCCAATTCGGCCTCGATCAGATCGGCGAAGCGATAGCTGTCCGGTCCGAAGAACACCGAATCCTCGGCTTCGGTCGGATAGGCAGAGTGGAGATAGAGCCGGCCCTTGAGTGAGGAGACGCGGATCGTGGCGCGCAGCAGCCCCTCCCCCGCCGGCTCGACGGCATCGCCTTCGCGAAGCAGCCGCAATGTGTCGCTGTCGAGAAGACCGGGCGCGAAGGGCAGGCTCCAGCCCAGCACATCCTCCAGCGACCGCGCCTCCGCCCGCGCGGGCCTCGCCAACACTCGCGCATGCGTGGCGGGCGTGGGGGTAATGAAATGATAGCCGCGGGCGTCGAGCGATTGGAGAAGCGTGAGTAGTGCGGTGTCGGTCGGGTTCATGGCCGGAAGCCAGACATCAAAAAGCCCGCTAGGTCAAAGTATTGGGCAGGCCCAATCCACAATAATCCGGGGCTGCCATCGCCGCGATGCTGGTCGCAAAGGCTTGCCCGAAACGCTCGGAGGCGCTTTAGCTGTTCCCGCGATGGCGGCCGATCTCGATACCTTCGAAGCGATTGCGCGCCGGCGCCGTTCGGTCCGTGCCTTCCTTCCCGATCCGGTGGATCGCGCTTTGATCGAGCGTGCCGTCGCCACGGCGGGTACCGCGCCGTCGAGTTGCAACACCCAGCCCTGGAAGCTGCACATCGCCTCGAGTGAAATCCTCGCACGGCTGCGTGATGCCTTTGTCGAAGCTGCCGTCACCGGCGTCCCTCGCGAGCCCGAAGTCGACCATGCCCAGCCCTATCGCGGCGCCTATCGCGACCGACAGATCGATGCGGCGGTGCGGCTGTTCGCAGCGCAGGGAGTCGAACGGCACGACAAGCAGGCGCGGATGGCATCGTTCCTGCGCAACTACGCCTTTTTCGACGCGCCGCATGCGGCCTTCCTGTTCATCCCCGCCGATGGCGGTCTGCGCGAGGCAGCCGATTGCGGCAAATTCGCCCAGACCTTCATGCTGGCGCTCGCCGCGGCCGGGATCGGCTCCTGCCCCCAGGGTTCGCTCAGCGACTATCCCGGCATCGTCCGCGACGTGCTCGGACTGGAGGAAGCGGGCCGGCTGCTGATGGGCATTTCGTTCGGCTATGCGGACGAGCAAGACCCGAGCGCCACGGTCCGCCCCGAGCGCATGCCGCTCGAAGACCTCCTGCAGTTCCATTAGCGCGATGGCTTCCGAGCAGACGCTGGTCGAGACCCTGCGAGCAATCGTGGGGCCGCGCCACGTCCTGACCTCCGCATCGGCGACGCGGAGCTACCGCACCGGCTATCGAACCGCGGAGGGCAGTGCGCTGGCAGTGGTCAGCCCTGGTTCGCTGGTCGAGCAATGGCGCGTGGTGCAGGCATGCATAGCCGCCGATGCGATCCTGATCCTCCAGGCGGCCAATACCGGCCTCACCGGCGGATCGACGCCGTGCGGGGCCTATGACCGGCCTGTCATCATCCTCAGCACCCGGCGGCTCAAGGGCATTCATTTACTCGACGGCGGCAAGCAGGTCGTCTGCCTCCCCGGATCGACGCTCTACGATCTCGAACGCATGCTGAAGCCGCTCGGGCGCGAGCCGCATTCGGTGATCGGATCGTCGTGCATCGGCGCATCGGTGATCGGCGGTGTCTGCAACAATTCGGGTGGGGCGCTGGTCCAGCGCGGCCCTGCCTTCACCCAGCTTGCATTATACGCGCAGATTGCCGCTGATGACGGCGTTCGACTGGTCAATCATCTCGGCATCGAGCTGGGCGGCGAGGCCGAGACGATCCTCGATCGGCTGGAACGCGGCGATTTCGCTGCCATCGCCCACGACCCCTCCCGTGTGGCTTCCGACGCCGAATATGCCACCCGCGTCCGCGATGTCGATGCAGACACCCCCGCGCGCTTCAACGCCGATCCCAACGGTCTGTTCGAAGCCTCCGGCAGCGCCGGCAAGCTGGTGCTCTTCGCAGTCCGGCTCGACACCTTCGCGCGCGAGGATGCCACCGCCACCTTCTATATCGGCACCAACGACGCGTCCGAACTCGCCGAGCTGCGCCGCGACATTCTCGGCGGATTCGAGGCCCTGCCGGTCGCCGGCGAATATATCCACCGCACTGCCTTCGACATCGCAGCGCGCTACGGCAAGGACACCTTCGTCGCGATCGAGCGGCTCGGCACCGATCGGCTACCCTGGCTGTTCGCGATGAAGAACAAGCTCGATGCGCTGGCCCGCCGTCCGGGCTTCTCCGACCGCCTGCTCCAGCGCGCCGTCAATCTGCTGCCCGGGCATCTGCCGCCACGCATGCGCGAGTCGCGCGATCGCTTCGAGCATCACTTGCTTTTGAAGATGGCCGGCCCCGGAATCGGCGAAGCGCGGGCGCTCCTCACCCGCCGCTTTCCGACCGCACAGGGCGACTGGTTCGAATGCACGGCAGACGAAGCGCGCAAGGCCTTCCTTCATCGCTTCGCAGCCGCCGGCGCGGCGGTGCGCTACCGCGAAGTCCACCGCGCCCAAGTCGAAGACATTCTCGCGCTCGACATCGCCCTGCCCCGCAACGATCGCGACTGGTTCGAGCAACTGCCGGCGGAGATCGACTGCCAGATCGTCGCCAAGCTCTATTACGGGCACTTCTTCTGCCACGTCTTCCATCAGGATTATGTCGTGGCGAAAGGCGCGAATGTCGCCGCGCTTAAGGCAGACATGCTGGCCTTGCTCGATGCCCGGCGCGCTGAATATCCCGCCGAGCACAATGTCGGGCATCAATATGCCGCCAAGCCCGCCCTCGCCGAGCATTACCGCGACCTCGACCCCACCAACCGGCTCAATCCGGGCATCGGCAAAACTTCACGCGCCAAGCATTGGGCATAGCGGCTAGACGTGGCCATGGAGGCCGCCGAACCTTCGTCCTGTTCACACCGCCCAAGCGGCGACTAGCAACCTGTCGGGCACCAAAATAAAAAACCTCGCCAACTACCAGAGTTGGCGAGGTTTTTTGATGGTGGGCGTGGCAAGGATTGAACTTGCGACCCCTGCGATGTCAACACAGTGCTCTACCACTGAGCTACACGCCCCCAATGGTCGGACGCCTCTAGCGGGGCTTTCTGGCCCGCGCAAGCGCCCGAAACGCTATTTAATTCAGGCTGGCATTCTCGGCCTCGAACATCCGGTCGACCTCGAGCACGAGGTCGCGCAGATGGAAAGGCTTGGAGAGGATCCGCGCCTGCGGCACCTGCTTGCCGGCCTTGAGCGTAACCGCCGCAAAGCCGGTGATGAACATCACGCGCATGTCCGGCGCCATCTCGCTGGCCTTTTGCGCAAGCTCGATCCCGTCCATCTCGGGCATGACGATGTCGGTCAGCAGCAAATCGAAGCGCTCGTTTTCGAGCAGCGGAATCGCCTCGGTCCCGCGGTCGACCGCGCTGACGGCATAGCCCGAACGCTCGAGCGCGCGGGTGAGGTATTCCCGCATGACGCGATCGTCCTCGGCCAGCAAAATCCGGATCATCTCGTCCCCACCCCAAAGTCTCGGGCCGTATCCTATGCGCTAAGGACTTAAGATTTTCCAGCCATTGCGGGCCAGTGCGCATTGTCGCGGCCCTGCGCCGGGCCTAGGCTTTGCCGCGTGACTACCCCCTCCCCGTTCCAACTTTACGGCGCGCGCGAGCCCGAGAGCCCGGTCGTGCTCTCGGTGCCGCATGCCGGGCGCGATTATCCGCTGCCGCTGCGCGCGGCGCTGCGGGTGCCGCTGCCGGCGATCCGCGGGCTCGAGGACCGACATGCCGATGCGCTGGCGCTGCGCGCGCGCGAAATCGAGACGCTGTTCGTGGCGGAACGCCCGCGCGCCTGGATCGATCTGAACCGCAGCGAGCACGAGCGTGATCCGCGGCTCGACGATGGCGCCCGCTCCGGCGGTCCGCCGCTATCGGCGAAGCTGCGCAGTGGCTTGGGGCTGGTGCCGCGCCGGGTGAGCAATTCGGGCGACATCTGGTCGCGCCGATTGTCTGGCGATGAAGTCGATACGCGGATCCGGGACGATCACCGCCCCTATCATGCCGCGCTGTCCGCCGCGCTCGCTTCGGCCCGGGCGCGCTTTGGCGTGGCAGTGCTGATCGATGTGCATTCGATGCCGCCGCTGGGCGATCCCGCCACTGCACCCCGCCTCGTGCTCGGCGATCGTTTCGGCAAATCGGCGGCGGCGCGCTTCATCGGGCGGATCGAAGGCGTGGCCCGGGCGCACGGCGTCGCCTGCGCGGCCAACGCGCCCTATTCGGGCGGGTATATCCTTGAGCGCCACGGCGATCCGCGGCGCGGCGTGCATGCCGTCCAGCTCGAATTCGATCGCACGCTCTATCTCGATCCTGCGCTCGATTTGCCCGGCCCCGGCCTCGCCGCAACAGTCATGCTGCTGCGCTCGATCATCGACGCGGTTGCCGACGAGGCACTTCCGGCCGCGCTTGCCGCCGAATGAGCAGCGCATAAAAAACCACCTCGCGGTTACCCACGAGGTGGCCAAGGTTCAGGGAGGAGACACGCCCGAAGGCGTGCCGCACGACCTCGCGAAAGGGGGGACACAAGGTCGTACAAGACAAATATAGATGGCAGGCCAGATAGTTCAAGGGGCTGCGGGGGACCGTGCCTGCAGGGCGATTAGCCGTTGCGACCGGCCCAGGGCAGCATCCGGGCCAGCACGCGGTCGCGCAGCAGGAAATGGTGGCGCAACGCCCCCAGGATATGCAGCGCGACGAGGATCGCCATCGTCCAGCCAAGGATTTCATGCGCTTCATGCGCTACATTAGCTAGTGACGGCGTCGACGGCAGCAGCGGTATGTCGAACGTGAAAAACCATTGGAAGGGGCGCGGCTTTTCGGGGTTGGACGACCAGATCCAGCCGCTCAGCGGCATGATCAACAGCAAGGCATAGAGAATGAAGTGTGTGGCCTTGGCCACGGCTTTTTCCCAGCCAGCCATATGATCAGGGAGATGCGGCGGCTTGTGCGTCAATCGCCACGCGATCCGGCCCAGGGTCAGCACCAGCACGGTGATGCCCACCGATTTGTGCACCGGCATCACCTTCCACTCGCGCGGCAGCGAATCGTGGAACAGGCCCAGCCAGAGATTGAAGAGGACAAGCGCGGCGATCACCCAGTGAAAGGCGATGGCCCCCCGGCTGTAGCGATCGCCGCGCTCGAACTGCATCACGCGGCCGGCGGCACGAGCTGCGGCTCGGGCATCTTGCCCAGCGCGACCTGCTTGGCAAAGATGTCGCGCATCAGCTGCAGCGAGAAGAGATGCGCATAGATGAGCGGCAGCATGCCGTTCTGCACGATCTTGCGAAGCTGATCGCCGCGCAGCTCGTTGAGCTTTGCTTCGTCGACCATCAGGAAGCCGCGATAGACGAAGGGCTGCTCGGCGCCCTGGGGCTGGATCGAAGTCTCGCCGTCGGTCAGCAGGCCGAGTTCCTTCAAGTCGTTCATGAACATGCTGGTGCGCTGACCGGCCTGCTCGAACTGCTCGTTGAACTGGAGAATGTTCTTGGTCACTTCGCTCGGTTCGCCATTCTCGAACAGCGCGTCGCCGTCTTCGAACTTTCCGATCGTGTCCGAAGTCGGATCGAAGCA
This sequence comes from Sphingomonas sp. AC522, assembly GCF_979258125.1. Classification (NCBI taxonomy): domain Bacteria; kingdom Pseudomonadati; phylum Pseudomonadota; class Alphaproteobacteria; order Sphingomonadales; family Sphingomonadaceae; genus Sphingomonas; species Sphingomonas sp. AC522. The sequence goes on along the minus strand of NZ_OZ409836.1, from coordinate 1,707,722 downwards.
GAGCGACAGCTCTTCGGCTTCGGGACGCAGGCGAGCCAGCAGATAGGGATAGCGGCGGACGTAGGCCGGAACGTAGAAATTGGGCTCGATCAGCCCGCCATCATCGTTGATGAAGACGTTGGCACCTTCGTTCAGGCCCATCAGCGCGAGCGGAACGGGATCCTCGCCGGCCGAAAACACGATCGGCATGTGGCGCTGGACGATCGGGAATTCCTCGACCGTGACCGGGACGGCATGCTGGTTGACAAGGAACGGAGCCTTGTCAGCGATGCGGACCTTGTAATCGCCATGGGTCTGGCTCGAAAGCGGCTCGAGCTCTTTGTAGAACAAGGGAAGCGACTGCTGTGGCGCGGTGGCCATCATACTCTCCTGAACAATGAAACGGGAAATCTGCAAATGACGTGAAATGCGGAAGCGGGGTCTATGGCTTGGCGGCGTCCGGCGCAAGCGTCACGAGTTTACCTGGATTTAGAATCCCCAGCGGATCGAGCGCACCCTTGATTGCCCTCAGCGCGGCGATCCGGCTCGGCGGGCCCAGCCGTTCGAGTTCGGCACGCTTCATCTGGCCGATCCCATGCTCGGCCGAGATCGACCCGCCTGCGGCTACGACCATGTCGTGGACAAATCGCGTGATCGCAGGAGCGTCACCGGCATAGAAGGCAGCAGGGTCGGCCCCCTTGGGCGCACGGACGTGGAAATGGACATTGCCGTCGCCGAGATGGCCATATGCGATCGTGCGCGTGCCCGGGAAGCGCCGCTCGGCCTCCGCGGCGCCGTCGATCATGAAGCGCGGCATGTCGTCGACCGGCACCGAGATGTCGTGCTGGACCGCGGGACCCGCGGCGCGCTCGGATTCGGAGATCGAGTGGCGAATCTTCCAGAACCCCTCCGCCTGCGCTTCGCTCGCCGCTATCACTGCGTCTCCGGCAAGCCCGGATTCGAGCGCGGGGGCGAGCAGGCGCTCAAGCAGATCGGCGGGCGGCTCGGCAGCGGGATCGGTGGCGACCGCTTCGATCAACACATGCCAGGCGTGGCGCGATTCGAGCGGTGCGCGCGTGGCCGGCACATGCCCCAGCACCAGATCGAGCACTGCCCCCGGCAAAATCTCGAAACTCTCGACGGCGTCGGTCTTCGCCTCGATCGCGCGGAGCAGTGCCAGCGCCCTGGCGGGGCTTTCGAGCCCAACCCAGGCGACTGCGCGCGACACCATGCCGGGCGCAAGCCTCAGCGTCGCTGCGGTGACGATGCCCAGCGTCCCCTCGGCACCGATCAGCAGTTGGTTCAAATCATAGCCGCGATTGTCCTTCTTGAGCGGCGCGAGCCCGTCATGCACCGATCCATCGGGCAGCACGGCCTCGACGCCCGCGACCAACTGGCGCATGTTGCCGAAGCGCAGTACCTGAGTGCCGCCTGCATTGGTCGAGACCAGTCCGCCGATCGTAGCGCTGCCGCGCGCGCCGAGGTCGAGCGGAAAGCGGCGGCCGGCCTGCTCGGCCGCGTCGCGAAAATCGGCCAGGATCACGCCGGCCTCGGCGATTGCGAGGTTGGATTCCGGGCTCATCGCCCGGATGCGGTTCATCCGGCGCAGCGACAGCAACAGCGCCGATCCGTCCGCGGGGGGCGTCGCCCCACCTACCATCCCGCTATTTCCGCCTTGCGGCACCAGCGCCACGCGCGCTTCGGCGGCCAGCGCCACCATCGCCGACACTTCATCGCGCGATGCCGGCATCAGCATGGCAGGAGAATTTCCTGAATAGCGACCGCGCCAGTCGCTCAGCCATGGGGCGATGGTGTCGGGATCCACCGTCACGCCCTTGTCGCCGAAGCGCTGGCGGACGGTCTCGACGAGCTGGGCTTGCGCGGGCGTCATGGCAGCGGCAGGTAACACGCGGCCCGCCCCAATTCACGCAACAGTTCATCCACTGTTCAAAACTTTGCCGTACAAGCCAGAGTCGAGATGTTGAACACGCCGTTTGCCGCCGCTTCCCTGTTGCTGTTCCTTGTGGCCCCGGGCGCATCGTCCGGGCCGCCGGATTGGGCGCGCGCTGTCGAGATGTTCCAGCAGCAGCACGTCACCATCCATGTGCCGCGCGTGACGATGACGACGACGATCATCATGCGCTCGCCGGTTCCGGTGCCGATGAAGGAAAAGAAGGCCGACGATTGCGTAAAGATCGAGCGGATCGCCGGCTACGCAGTCAATCGTACCAACAGCATCGATCTCTTGTTGAACGACGGCAAGCTGCTGCGGGTCAATCTTGGCGATAATTGCCCGGCGCTGGGCTTCTATTCGGGCTTCTACGTCAAGCCGAACAAGGACAGGAAAATCTGCGCGGGTCGCGACTCATTTCGCTCGCGTTCGGGCAGGTCGTGCAGCGTCGAGGGTTTTCGCAGCCTCGTTCCCACCAAATAACCCCTCTCCCTTGACATTTTGAGGCAAATCCGCAAGCGCGTGCAGGCTTGGCGGCATGGGCCTCCTATGCCAAATTTCCGGACAAATTCATGAGCTTTGCCGATCTCGGCCTTTCCGACGAACTCCTGCGCGCAGTCACGAACTCGGGCTATACCGAGCCGACGCCGATCCAGAAGCAGGCGATCCCTTCCGTCCTGATGGGTAAGGATCTGATCGGCATCGCTCAGACCGGCACCGGCAAGACCGCGGCTTTCGTGCTGCCGATGATCGATATCCTTGGCGAAGGGCGCACCCGCGCGCTGATGCCACGCAGCCTCATCCTCGAGCCGACCCGCGAGCTCGCGGCGCAGGTTGCCGAGAATTTCGACAAATACGGCGTCAATCACAAGCTCTCGATGGCGCTGCTCATCGGCGGCGTGCAGATGGGCGACCAGGTCAAGGCGCTGCAATCGGGCGTTGACGTGCTGATCGCCACGCCGGGCCGCCTGATGGACCTGTTCCAGCGCGGCAAGATCCTGCTCACCGGCTGCAGCCTGCTCGTCATCGACGAGGCCGATCGGATGCTCGACATGGGCTTCATCCCCGATATCGAGGAAATCTGCACCAAGCTGCCCAAGCAGCGCCAGACCCTGCTTTTCTCGGCGACGATGCCGCCGGTGATCAAGAAGCTCGCCGACAAGTTCCTGACCGATCCCAAGCGCGTCGAAGTCGCGCGGCCCGCGACTGCCAACGTCAACATTAAGCAATGGGTGGTCCCGGTCGCCGCCTCGGACAAGCGTGGCGTGCTCCGCGATCTTCTCCGCAGCGAAGACGTGACCACCGCGATCATCTTCTGCAATCGCAAGACCACGGTCCGCGACCTCAACAAGAGCCTGCAGAAATCGGGCTTCCGCTCGACGGAAATCCATGGCGACATGGAACAGTCGCAGCGCATTGCCGAGCTTGAGCGGTTCAAGGCCGGCACCGTCAATATCCTCGTCGCCTCGGATGTCGCCGCGCGCGGGCTCGACATCAAGGGCGTCAGCCACGTCTATAATTTCGACGCACCCTGGCATCCCGACGATTACGTCCACCGCATCGGTCGCACCGGCCGCGCGGGCGCGACGGGCATCGCCTACACGCTGGTGACGCCCGAGGATGCCGAGAACATCTCGGAAATCGAAAAGCTCACCGGCATGAAGATCGAGCGCGTCGGCGCACCCGCCGGCAAGCCTGCCGAAGCGCGTGACGAGGCTTCGTCGGAAGAAGCGCCCAAGCGCGGCCGCAGTCGCGGCAAGCCCGTCAAGGCTGAGCCCGAGGCCGAAGCGCAGCCCGAGCGCGAGGGGCGTCCGGCCCGCGAAGCACGTCCGCCGCGTGAGGCGCGCGCGCCCCGCGAAGACCGTGCCCCCCGTGAGGAGCGTGCACCGCGCGAAGAACGTACGCCCCGTGAGGATCGTGCACCACGTGAAGAACGTGCGCCCCGCGAGGAGCGCCCCGCCCGGGCGCCGCGTCCGGAACGTGACACTCGCCCGCCCCGCGACCAGGGCCGCCGCGACGAACCGCGCCGCACTGCCGAGGATGACGGTCCGGATGACGGCTGGAACGGCCCGATGCCGGACTTCCTGAACTTCACGCTGGGCGAGTGATCCGGGCGCTCGGCGGGCTGCTGGCGCTGGCGGCCTTTGCGCTGCCGGGCGCTGCACTCGCACAAATAGCGCCGCCGCAACTCACCGCGCGCACCGTCTCGCAACTGCCCCGCCCGTTGGCCGCACCCTATGATGCGGCGGCTAGTCCGCGCGCCGCGATCGCCGCTGCGAAAGCGCGGGCACGTAAATCGGGCAAGCGTCTGCTGATCGATTTCGGCGCGAACTGGTGCATCGATTGCCGGGTCTTCGCCAGCGTTGCCGAACTGCCCGAGGTGCGGCGCTGGATCGCGCAGCATTTCGAACTGGTCACGGTCGATGTCGGCCAGTTTGACCGCAATCTCGACATTGCCGCCAGCTACGGGGTCTCGCTCGACGCAGTCCCGGCGATCTTCGTGATCGATCCCCGCACCGGCAAGCTGCTCAACCGCGCCGAGATATTCGCGCTGGGCGAGGCATCTCTGCTCTCCCCGCCCCAGATGGCGGCCTGGCTAGCACGCTGGGCCAAGCCGTGACCGAATATGTCCCGATCATCGAAAGCCCCTGCGTCGATATCTGCGTGATGGACGGCGACACCGGCTGGTGCCTCGGCTGCGGCCGAACGATCGACGAAATCGCGGGCTGGGGCGAAACCGATGCCCATACTCGCGCTGCTATCATGGACGAACTGCCGCAGCGGATGGCCCAGCTGGAGGGCTAGCCCGCCAGCGCGTCGTCCAATTGGCCCGCGCGCTTATACGCTTCGCGCGCAGTCAGCCGGTTCCAATAGGCCGCGAAGGCATCGCGCTTGGGGAGCGTGCCAAACATCGTGCCCCAGCCGATCGCCGAGCCGACATAGACGTCCGCCGCGGTGAACCGTTCGCCGGCAATGAACGCATGCGCCGTCACTGCCTTTTCGAGCACATCGACTGCCTGGTCGTAGCTGCCATAGCCGAACATCCGGCCCTGCTCGGCACTCGGCACGAACTTGGCGAAATTATTGGTCACCGCCTGCTCGACCGGCCCTGCCGCGAAGAACAGCCAGCGATAATAATCGGCGCGCTCTTCGTCGTTCGGCGCGAGCCCGGCGTCGGGAAAGGCATCGGCCAGATAGGCGCAGATCGCCGCGCCCTCGGTCACTACCTTGCCCTTGTGCACGATCGCCGGAACCTTCCCCATCGGATTGACCGCAAGATATTCGGCACCCTTCATCGAAGAAGCGTAATCGAGCACCACCGTCTCATAAGGTGCACCCACTTCTTCCAGCATCCACCGCGCGATGCGGCCGCGCGACTGCGGATTGGTATAGAAAATCAGGTCGGCAGCCATCGCATCTCTCCCCCAAGACATATCATTGCATTATCGGAACAAATAGCGAACAATGCATAGTGGCGCAAGCGCTACGCCAGCGCCTTCCCGAACAGCGCCAGCAGCCGCTCCCAGGCGCGGTCGGCCTGGGCCTGATTGTAGACCTGGCTGTCGGGCGGGCACCAGCCGTGCATCGCGCCCTTATAGACTTCGATCTCGGCAGGCAGGTTGGCCGCGTCGAACGCCGTGCGCAGCTTGTTTTTGTCCTCGGGGGCGCGGGCGTCGTCATTTTCGGCGATAGCGATCAGGAAGCTCGCCTTCATTCCCGGGATCAGCGCGAGCATCGCATCGGTAGCGAGCCCGCCACCATGGAAGCTCCCGCCGGCACGCACGCGCGACGGCACCGCCGCGGCAGTCTGCATCACCAGCGGCCCGCCCATGCAATAGCCGGTCGTGCCCACGCCGCGCTTGGTATCGACTTCGTTCTGCGCATCGGCGAACGCCACGAACGCCTTGGCATCCCGCGCCGCCGCCTCCGGGGTCAGCTCCGCGCGCCATGGCCCGACCTTGGTGCGAAGCGCGTCGTCAAAGGGCTGGCCCGGTGTCGTGAACGGCGCCTTGGTCGAGCGGTAGAACGGATTGACCGTCAGCACCGCATAACCCGATTGCGCAAGCCGCTCGGCCATCTGGCGGAAAGCCGGACGCGGGCCGAAGATATCGGGCCAGACGATGACCGCAGGGTGCTTGCCCTTGTCCGGCGCAACGAAATGCGCGTCGCAAGTGCCGTCGGGCGTGACGATCGAGACGTCGCGGCCCTTCACCGCCCTGGCATTGGCAGGGATCGGCAGCATCGCGGCGAGCCCGGCGACTGCGCCGCCGGCGGCAAAGTCGCGGCGCGTGATGCCGCCCAGGAGCGCGCGGTTGTCTGCGTCGGTATGTTCGTCACACATCAAAAGGCTCCCGAGTCGCTTGGCGTTCCGGGAGCCTAATGAAATGGGGCGCTCGGGTCACCCTCACCCTTCCCACCGCCTTCAGCGGCCGGCCCTTCCCTCTCCCGTCGGGAGAGGGAAGGGAGGCGCAAAGCGCCGGAAGGGTGAGGGTGACCTGCGTTTCAGCTCTTGAACAGGCTCTCGGCAGTGTGCTCCGCAGGTGCCGCGACTTCGCCATTCTCGGCGGCGTCGGCAGCATGGGCGGCGGCAACGCGCTCGGCGCGGAGCTGCTCGATCAGCGCCTCTCGGTCGCCTTCGAGACGATTGTCGACCGGCGCCTCGATGCCCGCAGCCTTGGCGGCCTTGGCGACCAGCGCATCCAGCTCGCGCTGGGTGGTGAGGCCGAGCGTCACCGGATCCTTCGGCGTGATGTTGGCGATGTTCCAGTGGCTGCGGTCGCGGATCGCCGTGATCGTGGTGCGGGTCGTGCCGATCAGCTTGCCGATCGCGCCGTCCGAAATCTCCGGATGATGGCGAAGGATCCAGGCGATGCCGTCCGGCTTGTCCTGGCGCTTCGAAACCGGCGTGTAGCGCGGGCCCTTAGTGCGGCGGACCTGTTCGGGGCCCTTGAGCATCTTGAGCGAGTAATCGGGATCGGCCTGGCCCTTCTCGATTTCTTCCATGGTCAGCTCATGCGCGCGGACGGGATCGCGGCCCATCACCTTGGCGGTGGCGGTGTCGTCGGCGATCGCCTGGACCTCGAGGATGTGGAGGCCACAGAACTCGGCGATCTGCTCGAACGAGAGCGCGGTGTTGTCGACCATCCAGGAAGCGGTCGCATGCGGCATCAGCGGCTGGGCCACTTTTTGTCTCCAGAAATAGAAAGGGCCGCCCATCACGGGCGGCCGGTATGGGGGACGGCTTACTGCGTGGTGGCGGCAAGGGCAACACTCATTCACCGCTCAGGGTACAGCGGTGGCCGCCTCCAGGAACTGATGCGCGCTCGCTTCCCAGGTGAATTGGCGGGCATAAGCGGCGCAGGCGGAGCGATCCCGCATGAGCGCCTGGGCGATTGCCGCCTCCAGATCCTCGTCCATCACCCCCACTTCGGCGGTGAGCACATCGACCGGTCCGGTCACCGGATAGGCCGCGACTGGCACGCCGCATGCCAGGGCCTCGACCATCACGAGCCCGAACGTATCGGTGCGGCTGGGGAAGACGAAGACATCGGCTGCGGCATAAGCCGAGGCCAGCTCCGCGCCGAACATGGCGCCGAGGAATTTGGCTTCCGGATAGCGCCCTTCAAGTTGCGCGCGCGCAGGGCCGTCGCCGACGATCACCTTGGTCCCCGCATGCCCGGTCTTGAGAAAGGCTTCGAGATTCTTCTCGATCGCGACGCGGCCGACATAGAGCTGCACTGGGCCTTCCAGCCCCACCATCTCCGGATGCGGCGCCAGCCCCTCGCGAAAATTGGCGAGATCGACTCCCCTGCCCCAGTGGCGAACGTTGGTCAGTCCATGCGCCGCGAGCAATTCGCGGATCGAAGGGGTCGCGGCGAGGATCGCGGCGGCGGGGGCGTGGAACCAGCGGATGTACCGCCAGAACCATTCGGCCGGCAGTCGGGTGCGGGCGGAGACGTAATCGGGAAATTGGGTGTGATAAGCCGTGGTGAAGGCGCGCTTGTGGCGCATGCACCAGCGCCGCGCGGCGATGCACAGCGGCCCTTCGGTGGCGAGGTGGATCGCATCGGGCGCAAAATCCTCCAGCATCGCGCCCACGGTTGCGACGCGGGTCAGCGCGAGCCGGATCTCGGGATAGGTCGGGCAGGGCAGCGAGTGGAACAGATCAGGCGAGATCACGGCGATCTCGTGCCCTTCGCGCTCGAGCACGGCGTTGACTGCCTGGATCGAGCGCACGACGCCGTTGACCTGGGGCTCCCAGGCATCGGTGACGATCGCGATCCGCTGAGCCTTCATCAGGCAGTGATCGGAATGTGGCCGGGCGTGGCGGCGACGCGGGCGAGCCAGGCGCAAACATTGGGATAAGGCGAAAGGCCAAACCCGCCCTCCTCCGCGACATGGGTATAGGCGTAGAGGCAGATATCGGCGAGCGTCAGCCCATCGCCAACCAGCCAATCGCGGCTGGCGAGGTGCTCGTCCATCAAAGCCAGCGCCGCCTCGCCTCCGGCCTGCTTGGCGGGAAGATTGGCGCGTTGGAGGTCGGTGAGGTTCTCGAACCCTACCAAGGTGTTCCAGAAGCGCACCGTCGCGATGTTGGGCTCGTGATTATACTGCTCCCAGAACATCCAGCGCAGCATGTCGGCGCGCTCGAAGTGGCCCGCAGGAATAAGCGCAGTGCCGTCGGCGACGTAGAAGGCGGCGGCGTTGCTCTCGGGGAGGAAGTCCGGCCCTGCCTGGAGCACCGGGATGCGGCCGTTGGCATTGACCTGACCGAGGAACTCGGCCGTGCGCGTGGCGCCCGCCATGATGTCGTATTCGCGCCGCTCCAGGGTCACGCCCGCATGCGCGGCAGCGAGGCGGATCTTGTAGCAATTCCCCGAGGCGGCGTATTCGTGGAGTATAAGCGTGGTCACCGGATCCCCCTTCCCGTCACCCCGGACTTGTTCCGGGGTCCACCTAGCAGCTTGGTAACGGCCCCGAAGTATTGCGCTACCCTATCGGCATCCTGGACCCCGGAACAAGTCCGGGGTGACGTGGACGTCATTCCTCCACCACCAGCACGATCTTCCCAACATGGTCGCCAGCTTCCATCCGCCGGTGCGCGTCGGCGGCTTCTGCCAGCGGGAAAGTCATGTCGATCACCGGCTTGAGCTGACCCGCTGCCGCGAAAGGCCAGACGTTACGGTGAATCTCATCCGCCAGCAGCGTCTTGAACTCGACCGAGCGAGGGCGCAGCGTCGAGCCGGTCAGGGTCAGCCGCTTGCGCATGATCTCGAACAGCGGCACCGTTGCCATCATTCCGCCCTGCACCGCGATCGACACGTGGCGCCCGTCCTCGGCCAGGCATTGCAGATTGCGCGGAACATAATCGCCGCCGACCATGTCGAGGACGATGTTGACGCCCCTGCCGCCGGTGATTTCCTTCACCCGCGCTATGAAATCCTCGGACTTGTAATTGATCGCATGTCCCGCCCCCAACGCGAGCGCCGCGGCGCATTTCTCGTCCGAGCCGGCAGTGACGATCGTCTCGACGCCAAACAGCTTGCACAGCGCGATCGCCATCGTGCCGATGCCCGAGGTCCCGCCATGGACCAGCACCACGTCGCCCTCCACGGCATAGGCTCGCTCGAACAAGTTGGTCCACACGGTGAACAGCGTCTCGGGCATCGCCGCGGCCTCTATCATGCTGAGCGCCTCGGGAACCGGCAGGCACGTGCCCACCGGCGCGACTGCATATTCCGCCTGCGCGCCGCCCGCGACCAGCGCGCAGACCGGCTGGCCGAGCATTTCACGCGGCACGCCCTCCCCTAGCGCCACGATCGTGCCCGAAAGCTCGAGCCCGAAGATCCTGGGCGCGCCGGGCGGCGGCGGATACAGCCCCTTGCGCTGCATTACTTCGGGGCGGTTTATCCCCGCCGCGGCAACCTTGATCAGCACTTCGCCGTCGCCTGGCTGGGGCACCGGGCGCTCGACAAGCACGAGCACCTCCGGGCCGCCGGGAGCTTCGGGATCGATCGCGCGCATCGTTTCGGGGACGGTCATCGGCTCGTCGCTTTCGGGCAAGCAGGAGTGCGGGCGTTTATTGACATCGCGTGGGTGCCGGTCAACGTTAGGATTGCGATGGACGCAGACGAAAATCTTCCGCGCCGCAAGCACGATCTTGCGACGCAACTCGGCCGAGAGGATCTGGATCCCTTGTCGGTCGAGGAGCTTCAGGAGCGCATTCAGCTTCTCGAAGCAGAAATCGCGCGCACGAATATGAAAATGCAACGCGCCGTTAACCATCGCGCAAGCGCCGACGCCCTATTCAAGCGATGAGCGTTGCACCGGAGACTGGGGCGACAAGCCACAAACTCCGGTGTTGGGCCGCCCCGCTTGATGCGAGGGTCCTGCATCCCGACATAATGGGAAACCGGGCCGCGTATCTCACTGGCCCGACTGGAGTTACCTGAATGCCTAGTTTTGCCTCAGCGCTCGAATCAACTCTTCACAAGGCCCTCGAAGCCGCCAGCGCGCGTCGCCACGAATATGCGACGCTCGAGCATCTGCTGCTCGCCCTCGTCGACGACGAGCATGCCAGCAAGGTAATGAGCGCGTGCGGCGTCGAGATCGATGATCTGCGCAGCACCGTCGCCAATTATCTCGATACCGAACTCGAAGCACTCAAGGTCGATGCGGCGACTGACCCCTCGCCCACCAGCGGCTTCCAGCGGGTCGTCCAGCGTGCCATTCTCCACGTTCAGTCTTCAGGCCGCGACGAAGTCACCGGAGCCAACGTCCTGGTCGCCTTGTTCAGCGAGCGTGAGAGCTATGCGGTCTATTTCCTTCAGCAGCAGGACATGAGCCGCCTCGATGCAGTGAGCTTCATCAGCCACGGCGTCGGCAAGGGCAGCAGCCCCAGCGACACTTCGACGCCCAAGGGCGCCGAGGAAGAAAAGGCCGCGACCAAGTCCGAGGCGAAGAGCGGCAAGGGCGAAAGCGCGCTCAAGCAGTTCACCGTCGATCTCAACGAGAAGGCCAAGGCCGGCAAGGTCGATCCGCTGATCGGCCGCGGGCCCGAGGTGGACCGCACGGTCCAGATCCTTTGCCGCCGTTCGAAGAACAATCCGCTTTATGTGGGCGATCCGGGCGTCGGCAAGACTGCGATTGCCGAGGGCCTCGCGCGCAAGATCGTTGAGGGCGAAGTGCCCGAAGTGCTCAAGGAAGCGGTGATCTATTCGCTCGACATGGGCGCGCTGCTCGCCGGCACGCGTTATCGCGGCGATTTCGAGGAGCGCCTCAAGCAAGTCGTCAACGAGCTCGAGAAACTGCCCCACGCAGTGCTGTTCATCGACGAGATTCACACGGTGATCGGCGCCGGGGCGACCAGCGGCGGCGCGATGGACGCCTCTAACCTGCTCAAGCCGGCGCTGTCCGGCGGCACGATCCGTTGCATCGGCTCGACCACCTACAAGGAGTTCCGCAACCACTTCGAGAAGGACCGGGCGCTGCTCCGGCGCTTCCAGAAGATCGATGTCAACGAGCCGACGGTGGAGGACACGATCAAGATCCTCGCGGGCCTGCGCACTGCGTTCGAGGACCATCACAAGGTCAAGTATACGCCCGACGCGATCAAGTCCGCGGTCGAGCTGAGCGCGCGCTACATCAACGATCGCAAGCTGCCCGACAAGGCGATCGACGTGATCGACGAAGTCGGCGCGATGCAGATGCTGGTGCCGCCCTCGAAGCGCAAGAAGACCATCACCAGCCGTGAGATCGAGCAGGTCATCGCAACGATGGCGCGCATCCCGCCAAAGACGGTCTCGACCGACGACACGCGCGTGCTCGCCAATATCGAGCAGGACCTGAAGCGCGTCGTGTTCGGCCAGGACAAGGCGATCGAAGTGCTGAGCTCGGCGATCAAGCTCAGCCGTGCCGGGCTGCGCGATCCCGAGAAGCCGATCGGCAATTACCTCTTCTCGGGCCCGACCGGCGTCGGCAAGACCGAAGTGGCCAAGCAGCTCGCCGAATTGCTCGGCATTCCGCTCCAGCGCTTCGACATGTCCGAATATATGGAGCGCCACAGCGTGTCGCGCCTGATCGGTGCCCCTCCCGGCTATGTCGGGTTCGACCAGGGCGGTCTGCTCACCGATGCCGTAGACCAGCAGCCGCATTGCGTGCTGCTGCTCGATGAGATCGAGAAGGCGCATCCGGACCTGTTCAACATCCTGCTCCAGGTGATGGATAATGGCCGCCTGACCGATCAGCACGGCAAATCGGTGGATTTCCGCAACGTTATCCTGATCATGACCACCAATGCCGGCGCGTCCGACATGGCACGCGAAAGCGTCGGCTTCGGCGACATGGGCGGGCGCGAGGACGTGCAGGAAGAGGCCGTGAAGAAGCTCTTCACCCCCGAATTCCGCAATCGCCTGGATGCGATCGTGCCGTTCGATTATCTGCCGAGCGAAGTCGTTGCGCGGGTGGTGGACAAGTTCATCCTCCAGCTCGAATTGCAGCTGGCGGACCGAGGCGTCCACATTCAGCTCGACGATGAGAGCAAGGCCTGGCTCACCGAGCGCGGTTACGACAAGCTCTATGGCGCGCGCCCGATGGGTCGCCTGATCCAGGAGAAGATCAAGCAGCCGCTCGCCGAAGAGCTGTTGTTCGGCAAGCTGATCCATGGCGGCGAAGTCAATGTGAAGCTCAAGGACGGGGCATTGGTGTTCGAGACCATCCCGGCCGCGCCCAAGCCAAAGGGCAAGGGCGGCAAGAAGGCGGTGACCGCCAAGGCGAAGTAACTAACCGGTTTCATCGAACCACAAGGGGCCGGAGCGCAAGTTCCGGCCCTTTTTGCGTGCCCGCTCGTCGCCGCTTCCGTCGCACACTGGTCGCCCTTGTCTCGTAACGCTGGGATCGATCTCGCCCCCCGCTATCGGCATTTCCATAAGAAATATTCGAAAGGTTCAGGGAAATGTCACTCCATAGCAAGGCGGCGGTTGCCGCGAGTTTCGCAACGCTCTTCATCCTCTCCGGCACTGCCCTGCTCACGCAGAGCCTGGCCGGAATCTGAGCATGTCGCTCGATCGCAAGGCGGCGCTCGCCGCGGGTATCGCGACCCTGTGCATCGTCAGCGGCACTGCCGCTCTGGCAGCCGGTGACGATGCCCAGCCCGAGGCGCGCTACGTGATGGATGCGGGCACCATCGGCGGCTTCATGGGCCAGCCGAGCAGCCACGAGCTGACGCTGCGGCTCGGCTCGCGCGTGACCGCCAGCGGTGCGCCCAAGGCCGACCATTTCATGCCCCAGGGCGCGCGGCTCGGCGCTTCGGTGCCGCTCGAATCGCCGCTGCGCAGCACGGGCGCCGACTATACCGGTCAGTTCCAGCGTCCCAAGGGTCGGCTATTGCTCTATTGGGGCTGCGGCGAGCGCGCGGGCCCCGGCCAGCCGGTCGTGATCGACTTCGCGAAGCTCGCCAAGGGCCAGATGCCCGCCAATCTCTTCTCGACCAAGGTGCCGAGGGAAAACGGCCCGATGCCGGAAAACAGCCGCAGCTACGGCACTTGGCCAAACGGGATGACCGGCAAGAGCATCAGCCCCCAAAGCTCTTTGCTCGGCCAGCACCGCATTGCCGGCAATTACAGCCCCGAAATCGCTTTCGGTCTCGATCAGGATTTCATGGCCGGCCTCAAGGTCCGCGCATCGAACGGCGGCATGGGCTCGACTGCACTCAGCTGGAACGGATTGAACAACGCCACGGGCTATTATGCCTGGGCGATGGGCGGCCAGGACATGGGCGGCAGCGCCGGCGCCGGCAGGAACGGGGGCAGCGACATGGTCTGGTGGTCGTCCTCGGCTAGCCAGGAGTTCGGCGGCGGGCTGTGGAACTGGCTGTCGCCGGGGACCGTCAACCGGCTGATCGGCCAGAAGGTCGTGATGCCGAGCACCCAGACGAGTTGCACCGTTCCTGCCGAGGTCAAGAAGATCGCCGGCGAGCACATGATGGGCTTCGTCTATGCCTATGGCCCTGAAGCGAACTTCGCTTTCCCGGCGCGCCCGGTGAACCCCAAGACGCCATGGAAGCCGAAATGGACCGCCAAGGTGCGCTATCGCTCGATCGCGAATTTCATGACCGGCATGCCCGATATGCCCGACATGAGCGGAATGCGCGGCGGTGACGATGGTGACGATAATTACCGTCCGAGCCGCCCCCAGCCGCGCGCCAAGCAGTGCAAGCCCGGCCTGGGCGGAATGCTCCGCGGCGCGTTGACCGGCGGCGGCGCCTGCTAGCTCTGGCCTTACCTCCCTCGCCAAGCGAGGGAGGTAAGCAAAGGCACTGTTTTCCCGGCATCTTTAACCGGTTGTTCGTCATGCCGGCGTAGCAAGGATCGATGTTACGGGCCCATCTTTACCGCATGATCGCGGCGCTGATCGCGTGCATGGGCTTTCTATCGCTTCCTGCCCCAGCAAACGCCCAGTCCGCAATCACCGGGCGCCCGCTGGAAGTCTGCGTCTTGCGTGACACTGGCGGGATGAACGCAGCCGAGCTGATCCGGCATCCCGAACGCTTCGATTGCACCACCGATCAGCACGAATTCGGCTCGGGCGACTATTGGGTGATCTCGAAGGATATCAACCAGCGCTCGCGTTCGCGTGAGCCGCTGTCAGCCCGCACCGCCAGCGTCTGGCAGGAAAAGCTGGCGCTGCACGTCCTCTACGCGGACGGGAAGATGGTCGATATGCCGACCGACGCGCGCGGGGTGACGCCGCTGATCCAGCTTGGCGCCCTCGTCGAATATCCGCTGCCGCGCATGCAGGCCGAGATCGTCAGATTGCTATGGCACGTCCAGGGATCGGCGAATGCGCGCGGGATCGTGCTCGCGCCCCGCCTGGCCACCGCCGAAGAGAGCTCGCGCGCCAATCTGACGATGGCCGCGATCTATGCCGGTTTCGCCGGGCTCTGTATCGCACTGATCATCTATAATCTCGCGCTGTGGGGTGCGCTGCGGCACCGTTTCCAGCTTTATTACTGCGCGATGGTCGCCGCCCTGCTGGGCTACACCTTCTCCTCCTCGGGCGTGCTCGCCTGGGTGATGCCGGAGATCGCCAATAACGATCGGCTGCGCGTCAATTATCTGCTGCTCGGCCTAACCGGCGCCTCGGCATTGGTCTTCGCGCGCAGCTTCTTCGAGGAGCGCGTCTTTGCCGGCTGGCTCGGCAAGTACACGGCCGTCGTGGCCACAGCGATGGCCGGCGCCGGAATCCTCTTCTTCGTCTCCGCCCCCTTCTCCGTCCGCACTGCCGATTCGGTGTTCACCATGGTGTTCCTCGGCCTCGCGACGGTGGTCGGCCCGACCTTGTGGCAGGCATGGCGCAAGCGGAGCAACTTCCTCTGGCTGTTTGCGATCGGCTGGGGTGTCCCGATCCTCACTGCGATCCTGCGCACCCTGGCGGGCCTGCACTTCATTCCCTGGAATTTCTGGCTCGATAATTCGACGATGCTCTCGATGGTGGTCGAGGCGCTGATGTCGAGCCTGGCTATCGCCTATCGGATCAAGCTGCTGCGCGATGAGCGCGACTGGGCGATCGCGAGCGAAGTGATGGCGCGCCGGCTGGCCGATACCGATCCGTTGACCGGCCTGCTTAACCGCCGCGCGTTCCTCCACCAGGCGATCGGGCGCGCGGGCGATCAGCAATTGCTCGTCGCCGATCTCGATCACTTCAAACGCGTCAACGAGACGCTGGGCCATGATGGTGGCGACGAAGTGCTGCGGCTGTTCGCGCGTCTGCTGCGCACGCATGTCCCTGCCGGCGCCCTGGTGGCGCGAATGGGTGGCGAGGAATTCGCGATTCTTTCTTCCGTCTCCGAGCCGGTCGAGCCCGATGCACTGCTCGCCAGGCTCCGCCAGACGCGGATGCCATTCGATCTGCTCGTGACTGCAAGCATCGGCGGTTGCCGTGGGCCACTTACCAGCGATGTCGAATGGAAGGCGCTGTATCGCGGCGCCGATGCGGCATTGTTCGAGGCCAAGTCCGCGGGGCGTGATCGCGCCCGCAGCACGATACGCCAAGCCGCCTGATCCGTCGATTTTTCGTCGCAAATGGCGCTATCGGATTGCGGCGCTCATTCTGCTCGCGTATCAAAACATGGTCATGGTCAAGCGCAACCGTATCATCCTGGCTCTCGGAGTAGCTGCGCTGCTGCTGATGTCGCTTGCCCCCGATCGCCGCGCGGGCATCACCGTCGCGATGCAGCGCCCTGGCGATCTCGCGCCGCAAAAGGTTGAAGCCGCAGTCGATCTCGGCGTGATCGCAGTTTCGGTGCTGGTGACGTGGAGCAAGCGTCTCACCTATTGACCGGCTCCGGACCTTGCTTACACTAATGTAAATGAACGATCCCGAGTATGTCTGGCGAACCGCTTTCCGCCACCCCGGCCGATGGGACGACGATCTCCCGCCCCTCTCGATGGTTGAATTGTTCGAGACCAGCGCCGCTGCGCATCCCGACGCCAACCTCCTCGACTTTCTCGGCCGCAAATACAGCTATGGCGAGACGCTAGACGGCGCCAACCGCGTCGCCGCGGGGCTGCAGGCCCTGGGCTATGGCAAGGGTGACCGGATCGGGCTCTTCCTGCCCAACGTACCGCATTACGTCGCGGCTTATTATGGCGTGCTCAAGCTCGGCGCGACGGTCGTCAATTTTTCGCCGCTTTATTCGGTCGAAGAACTCGCCGCTCAAGTCGAGGATTCGGGCACGCGGCTGCTCTTCACCATCTCCGCCAGGGCATTGCTGCCGACCGCGCTCAAGGTGCTCGAGCAGAGCAAGCTCGAGCGCCTCGTCGTCGGATCGGTGGCCGGCGCACTGCCGCCGGCCAAGTCGCTCTTCTACCGGCTGTTCAAGGGCGGCGAAGTCACGCCGCGGCCGGAAGATTCGCGCGTCCAGGCGTTTTCCCAACTGATCGCCAATCCGGGCGTCTTCGATGCGCCGGTGATCGATCCCGAGTCCGATCTTGCGCTGATCCAATATACCGGCGGCACCACCGGTGTTCCCAAGGGCGCGATGCTCAGCCACCAGAACCTGTCGGCCAATGCCCGCCAGGTCGCCCGGCTCGATCCGCATATGGGGCAGTCGAAGGACACGATCCTCGGCATCCTCCCTTTCTTCCACGTCTTCGCCAACACCTGCGTGCTCAACCGCACCGTGCTGACCGGGGGCGAGATCGTGATGCTGCCGCGCTTCAATGCCGAGCAGGCACTGGCGGCGCTGCGCCGGACGCACCCGCGCTCGCTGCCGGGCGTTCCCACCATGTATCAGGCGCTGCTCGATGCGAAGGGGATGAAGCCGGGCGACTTCAAGTCGGTCCAGTTCTGCATCTCGGGCGGCGCGCCCTTGCCCGAAACGCTCAAGACCGAATGGGAACAGACCACCGGCGCCCGCGTGATCGAAGGCTATGGTCTGTCCGAGAGCTCGGGCGTGGTGTCGTGCAATCCCTATGAGGGGCTCAACAAGACCGGGACGATCGGCCAGCCCATGATCGGCACCCGCGTACGGCTGGTCGACAAGGAAGACCCGACGCGCCCGCCTCCTGCAGGCGAGCCCGGTGAGATCGTCGTCTCCGGTCCGCAGATCATGCGCGGCTACTGGAACCGGCCGGATACCGACGCGGAAACCTTTGTCGATGGCCATTGGCTGCGCACCGGCGATGTCGGCACCATCGATGAAGACGGCTTCATCCGCATCGTCGATCGGCTCAAGGACATGATCGCAGTCGGCGGCTTCAAGGTCTTTCCGAGCCAGATCGAAGCCGTGCTCTACAAGCATCCCGCCGTGAAGGAGGCGCTCGTGATCGGGTTGCCCGATTCCTATCATGGCGAACTGCCCCACGCCTATGTGACGCTGGACGAGGGCGCGGAGCCGACCGGCGACGAGCTTTGCCGCTGGCTCAATCCGCAATTAGGCAAGCATGAGCGCGTTGCGGAAGTGATCGTTCGTGAAAATCTGCCGAAAACGATGATCGGCAAGCTTAGCCGCAAGGATTTATTGCTGGAAGTCCAGGCCGCCTAATAATATTTCCTGGAGGGAAACATTCCGGAAATCGTATTTCTATGCGGCGATAATCTTCGCTTAACCTGAGGCCCAATAACGTCCCAGTTAGATTTGGGGGGCGGGCGTGATCAAGACAGGCGCGAACGAAATAGGGTTTACCGCGCTTTTACTAGTTGTGTGCCTGCTCCTGGCCTGGACGTACCAGCTGCCCTTCATTTTGCCATCGGCATATAGCGCGACCTTTGTGGGTGTGCATTATCTCGTCCCCCTGATCGGGTTGCTGGCGCTGATCGGTTTTGTCGGGATGCGGGGCAAATCCTATCACTACGCGCTGATCGCCCTGCCCTGCTACGCCTTCGTGCTGTGGCTGCATTTCAATATCAAGGCATGGGCGCCCTTCATCAATCCGATCAGCTATGACGCGCAATTCTGGGCGATGGATGAGCAAATGCGCTTCATCGTCGATGCCTGCCTCGCCATCCGGCGCTCGCTGGCCTGGGTGCCGGGGATCGACAGCCTCTACATGAACGGCTTCATGCTGCTCTTCTATTGCAGCTTCATCGTCCATTCGATGAAGACGCCGGAGCAGTTCCGGGTGCTTTTCCTGGCAACGCTGCTGCTTCAGGGTCTTGGCGGAATCTCCTATCTGCTGTTTCCGGCGATCGGGCCGTTCCTGTACGAAGCCGGCGCCAATCCGATGCTGAGCGATGCGCAGGCCCATATGCTCGCGGTTCGCGAGGCGACGATCGCGGGCGGCAGGGAATGGCTTGTCGCAAATGGCGGCCGCGAGTTCGTGGCGCCGCTCGGTGCGATGCCCTCGCTTCATGCCGCCGGCGGCTATCTGTTCCTATGGTTCGCATACCGGCATTGCCGGGTGCTCCTGCCCGTCTATGTGCCGCTCTTCGCCTTCATCCTGGTGGGCGCGATCGCCAATCGATTCCACTATATCGTGGATCTGCCGATCGGCATCGCGCTGGCCGCCATGTCGATCTGGCTGGCGCACTGGCTGAACGGGAGGTTGCCTTCCCATGACGTCCAGGAGCAGCCGATGGCGCCGCAGGGTGCGGAGGCCATCCCGGCTTAGGCCTATCGGAATAGACCCGGCATCCTGCCGTCACCACTGGTCACACACGCGGTTGCGGCCCTGCGCGGCCGCGGCGCAATTCTCGCGACGCTGCCGCTCCATCGTTTCCGAATATTGCTTCCACAGCGAATTGCCGTCGCGCGTCTCGCGCTGCGCCGCGGGGCCCCGCTGGGCAAATTCGCGATCGACCTGATCCATGAAGGCCAGCATGCCGGGCGCGTTTTCATGCCCCTGCGCCTTGGCTTTGCCGAGCCAATAGCGGGCCTGGGCGATGTCGAACTCCACGCCCAGCCCGCGGCGATAGGCATTGCCAAGCCAGAATTGCCCATCGGCATGGCCCTGCTCCGCGGACTTGCGGAACCAGCGCACTGCCTCCGGATAGTTTACCGCTACTCCTTTGCCCCACCACAGGCTCGAGCCGTAATCGCTCTGCCCATCGGGATCGCCATTCTCCGCCGAGAGGCGGAACCAGCGCACCGATTCGGGCAGATCCTGGCTCACGCCATTGCTGCCCTGATAATAAGCGAGGCCGAGATTATACTGCGCCGCTGCATCCCCTCCGTTGGCGGCAGCCTTGGTCCAGCGGATGAACTCGGCCGCATCCTCGGGCACGCCATTGATGCCCTGATAATAATAGGTCGAGAGATCATATTGCGCGCCGGCATGGCCTGCCTCCGCCGCCTTGCGCGTCCACAACAAAGCTTGAGCAGGGTTCTTGGCAACGCCCTCGCCTTTCGAAAACGCCCTGCCCCGTGTGCGCCACGCCGCCGGGTTTTCCCCAGCCGCCGATGCCGCAGGGGTCACCGCCGTGACGACATTGGCCACCGACGAAGCGATTCCTTTCGGCAGCTTCTTGCATGCTCCGGACCATTCCGCGTTGGTCGCGAGGCCGTCGGCGCGGACCTTGCCGAATGCCTTCTTTGCGGCATCGGTCCGATAATAAGGGGGATCCTCGGCATAGGCCGCCGTCACTGCGCGGTCCCAATCCGCAATCCGCTTGTCCAGATTGGCGACGCTATAGTCGGCGGGGAAGCTCGTGCGCCCATTCGCTGCGACCTGTTCGCGGAGGTAGCTCCACGTCGTCCAGCAGCGCATGATCTCGCTGCTGGTTATTGCCGAGGTCCCCCAGCCCTCCCCTTTGGCGACGAGCGCGGCGAGATCGGCGTCCTGCACAGAAAGCGCGAGCGACGCGGCGGCCAAGACCATTAGTTTCATCGCGCCCTCCAACAAGCAGCAAGCAGTCGCCCGCAAACTGCTGGGAGGTGCCAGGTGCCGTCAAGCGCGAGGCGATTTGCGACAGGATTTGTAATCTTTGCCCTGGATCAATCGCCGACGATCGCGGGCGCGCTGAACATCACCGCCTTGAGGTTCATGAATTCATGCATCCCCCACGGACCGAGTTCGCGGCCATGGCCGGACAGCTTGACCCCACCGAACGGCGCGGCGGGAGTCGAAGAGACCAGCGAATTGACTGCGGTCATGCCCGCTTCGATGTCTCGGGCGAAGCGCTCGACCTCGGCATCGTCCTTGGTCCAGACCGACGAGCCCAGCCCGTAGGGCACGTCGTTGGCCAGCGCGATCGCCTCGTCCAAGTCGGCGACCTTGTAGACCGCCGCGACAGGCCCGAAAATCTCCTCCTTCGCGACATCGCTTTCGGGATCGACTCCCACGAGGACACCGGGAGTCATCCACGCCCCCTCGCGCTCGATCTTCTCCGCGCCGAACAACAGGGTGGCGCCCTCGGCCTGGGCGCGCTCGACTTGCTCCAGCACGGTATCGCGCTGCTGGACGCTCGATAGCGGGCCCATCTCGCTGGCCTTGTCGGTCGGATCGCCGATCCTGACTGCCTTCATACCCGCCTCGAAGCGCTCCATGAACGCGTCATAGACCTCGGCATGGACGATCATTCGTTTCGAGCAGATGCAGCTTTGCCCGCCATTCTGGATGCGCCCGGTCACCGCTGTCTTCGCCGCGGCATCAAGATCGGCCGAGGGCATGACGATGAACGGGTCCGACCCACCAAGCTCGAGCACCACTTTCTTGAGCGCCTTGCCTGCCGCCTGCGCGACCTTGGCGCCCGCGCCTTCGCTGCCGGTGAGCGTCACCGCGACGACGCGCTTGTCGGCGATGATGTCGGCGACCTTGTCGGACTTGATCGCGAGGTTCTGGAACAGACCGTCGGGCGCGCCCGCGGCGCTTGCCAGCTGCTGGATCAGCGTAGCGCAGCCCTGGACGTTCGAAGCATGCTTCAGCAGCGCGACATTGCCCGCCATGATCGTCGGCGCGAGGAAGCGCACGACCTGCCAATAGGGGAAGTTCCACGGCATCACCGCGAGCACCGCCCCCATCGGCAACCAGCGCGCATCGGCATGCCCGCCGCCCGGCGTCTCCACGCGCACCGGCTCCAGATAGGACGGGCCATGCTCGGCATAGTGCCGGAAGCCGAGAATGCATTTCTCGACCTCGGCGATCGCTCCGCTGACCGGCTTGCCCATTTCCTTCACTGCCATTTCGGCGAGGTGCTGCTTGTTCGCCTCCCACTGGTCCGCAATCTTGGTGAGCAGTTCGGTGCGCTGATCCAGCGAGGAATTGCGCCACGCCTTGAACGCAGTAGCCGCACGAGTCAGCGCCAGTTCGATCCCCTCGCTATCCAGTTCCTCGTGCGTGCCGGCGGTTTCGCCGGTGGCGGGATTGATACTGGTGAACATTGGGACTGGCCTTTCGTCTCGCGTCGCTCGCACAAGATGTGTCGCGCATGCCAGGTTGCAATCCCCCGCTTGCCTGCCGCATAGCGCTGCCATGGCAGAAGAAGCGGATATCGCGGGGCTTTCGTTCGAGGAAGCACTCAAGGAACTGGAGCGGATCGTGGGCCGGCTCGAAAGCGGCGAGGCGCAGCTGCAGGAGGCGATCGACTTATACGAGCGCGGCGACCAGCTTCGCCGGCAATGCGCCGCGCGGCTCGACGCGGCGCAGGCCAAGATCGAGGCGATCCGCACCGACGCCGAGGGCCGGGCGGCCGGCACCGCTCCCTTCGCTGCGAACTGAGTAGCGGCGGTGGCCGAAGCCAGCCTCGCGCTGCAGACCGCGCTGCGGCAGGTGTCCGCGGAAATCGACAAGCAGTTCGATCGGCTGCTCGCCATTCCCGGCGACCCGCGTGAGAGCCTGTATCGCGCGATGCGCCACGCGACGATCGGCGGCGGCAAGCGCCTCCGCCCACTGCTGGTTACTGCCACCGCGCAATTGTTCGGTGTCGACAAGGATTGCGCAGCGCGCGTCGCGACCGCGCTCGAGTGCATCCACGTCTATTCGCTGATTCATGACGATCTGCCGGCGATGGACGATGACGACGTTCGCCGCGGCAAGCCGACCGTGCACCGCGCTTTCGACGAAGCGACTGCGATCCTGGCTGGGGACTGCCTCCATGCGCTCGCCTTCGAGATCCTCGCCGACGAAGTGACGCATCCCGATCCCTTCGTCCGCATCGAGTTGGTAGGGTGCTTGGCCCTTAGCTCGGGGCCCTCGGGCATGGCAGGCGGGCAGATGATGGATTTGCAGGCCGAGAAAGCCAGTTTCGACTTGCCGACCGTGACGCGGCTCCAGGCAATGAAGACCGGTGCGCTGATTGCCTGCTCGGTCGAGAGCGGGGCGATCCTTGCCAAGCTGCCTCCCGAGGGCCGCACCGGGCTGCGCGGCTATGCCCGCGACGTTGGCCTAGCCTTCCAGATTGCCGACGACTTGCTCGATGCCGAGGGCGACGAGGAAGTGGCCGGCAAGAAGCTTCGCAAGGATGGCCAGGCCGGCAAGGAGACCTTCCTGAGCCTGCTCGGCCCGGCGCGCGCGCGCGAACAGGCCACGCTGCTCGTCGATCGGGCGATCGCGCATCTCAAATCCTACGGCCCCGAGGCTGATCTGCTGCGCGATATTGCGCGCTACACGCTCGAACGCGACAGATAGGGGAACCCGAATGACCGACCGCACCGGCGTCTATCCCGGCACCTTCGATCCGCTCACGCTCGGCCATATGGACATCATCCGCCGCGGCGCGAAGCTGGTCGATCGGCTGGTCATCGGCGTCACCACCAATCCCAGCAAATCGCCGATGTTCACGGTCGAGGAGCGGATGGCGATGGTCGTGCGCGAAACCGCGGATATCGACGGCATCGAAGTGGTCAGCTTCGATTCGCTGCTGATGGACTTCGCCGAGCGCTGCGGCGCCAGCGTGATCGTGCGCGGCCTGCGGGCCGTCGCCGATTTCGAATATGAATATCAGATGGCGGGAATGAACCAGCAGCTGAACGACCGGATCGAGACGGTCTTCCTGATGGCCGACGTCTCGCTCCAGCCGATCGCGAGCCGGCTGGTCAAGGAAATCGCGCTCTATGGCGGCGACATCCGCAAATTCGTGCCTACACAGGTCGAGGTCGAGGTGGTCGATCGCGTCAATTCGATTGGCCGCAAGGGCAGTTGAACCCGGCTTTGCGCGCGTGCCGCTTTGCTTTAGACGTGCGCCGAACAATTTTCCGATCGAGTGGGGATGTGATGCGTTTTCTGGCAATTCTGGCCGCCGTGGCGGCGACGCTGACAGTCTCTCCCGCACTGGCGCAAGGCGGGAAGCCAAAGCCCGCGGCCGAACCGTTTCGCGGCGTCGCGGCCGATGCAGCCGATGCCAAGCCGTTGCCCGCCGTGGTCCCGGCCGATCCTGAGAACACCTGGGTGCTCGATCTCTCGACCGGCGGCCGCGTGCTGATCCGCCTGCGCCCCGATGCGGCGCCGAAGATGGTCGAGCAGGTCAAGACGCTCACCCGCAAGAAATTCTATGACGGCGTGATCTTCCACCGCGTCATCGAAGGCGAAGAGAATATGGCGCAGGCCGGCGATCCGACCGGCACCGGCACGGGCAATTCTGACCTTCCCAACGTTCCTGCAGAGTTCAATTCGCTGCCGCACGTCCGCGGTGCGGTCTCCGCTGCGCGCACGCAGGACATCAACAGCGCCAACAGCCAGTTCTTCCTGATGTTCGGCCCGCGGCTTGGCTTCGATCAGAAATACACGGTGTTCGGCCGCGTCATCGGCGGCATGGAATGGGTCGACAAGATCGAACGCGGCGAGCCGCCTGCAAACCCTACCAAGATCCTTCATGCCTATGTTCTCGCCGACAATCCCCCGGCCTATCAGGCTCCCCAGGCCGACGCCCCCAAGGCTCTGCCCGCAGGCGAAAAGCCCGCGACCCTGGTACCCTGACCGCTTCGGCGGGTGACCCATGAACGTCGATCTCTTCGATTTTGAACTGCCGGCCGAGCGGATCGCGCTCAGGCCCGCTTCGCCGCGTGATTCGGCGCGGATGCTGGTCGTCGAGCGCGGCGCAATGCGCGATGCCCTGGTCAGCGACTTGCCCGCAGCGCTGCGCCCCGGCGATTGCCTGGTGTTCAATGACACGCGCGTGATCCCGGCGCAGCTCGAAGGCATGCGCGGCGCGGCCAAGATCGGCGCGACGCTGCACAAGCGCGAAGGCCCCCGGCGCTGGCGCGCCTTCATCCGCAACGCCAAGAAGTTGCGCGAAGGCGAAACCGTCGATTTCGGCGCGGGCGTGACGGCGCTGGCGTCGGACCGCGGCGAGGACGGCAGCTTCGCGCTCGACTTTGCCGGAGACGAGCCGGTCGAACTGCTGATCGAGCGCTGTGGCCGCATGCCGCTGCCGCCCTATATCGCTTCCAAGCGCCCCACCGATGCGCGCGACGCGGATGATTACCAGACGATGTTCGCGAGCGAGCCCGGCGCCGTCGCTGCGCCGACCGCGGCACTGCACTTCACACCCGATCTGATCGCTGCGCTCGAAGCAGCTGGAATCGGGCATGCCACCCTAACCCTGCATGTCGGCGCGGGGACCTTCCTGCCGGTCAAGGCCGAGGATACCGACGCGCACAGGATGCACGCCGAATGGGGCCGTATCGACGCGCAGACCGCCGAGCGCCTCAATGCCGTGCGCGCAAAAGGCGGCCGCGTGATCGCAGTCGGCACCACCAGCCTGCGCTTGATCGAGAGCGCATGCGAAGACGGCCAGATCCAGCCCTTCGAAGGCGACACCGCGATCTTCATCACTCCTGGTTACCGCTTCCGGGGAGTTCGACGGCCTGATCACCAACTTCCACTTGCCGCGTTCGACTTTGTTCATGTTGGTCAGTGCATTGGCGGGGCTGGATACGATGCAGGCAGCCTACGCGCATGCGATCCAGACCGGCTACCGTTTCTACAGCTATGGCGATGCTTCGCTGCTGCTTCCCTGAAAGGTTCACGATGCGCCTGATCCTCCTGCTGCTCGCGCTTTCCGCCGCCGCGCCGGCCATCGCGCAGCCGCGGCCGGAGCGCACGGCGATCCCCACTGGCGAGCGCGATACCAGCAGTCCGATCGGCAGCAGCACCACGACGCAGCCCGCCGCCACCGTGATCGTCGAACCCGTGGCGATGATGATCGCCGCGTTCGACAGCGACGGCGACGCCCGCGTGACCCGGGCGGAGTTTGCCGCCGGGCTGCGCGACAGCTTCGATAGCGCCAGGCCGCGCGACGGCCTGATCGGCTATATCGGCTTTTCCGACTGGTCCGAACGCTGGCTCGGCGATCGCAACACCCTGCCCAGCCCGTTCGAGACCGACCGCGATGGTGACGAGAAGATCAGCTTGGACGAGCTGGCGGCACGCTTCGACCTGCTGTTCGCACGCTTCGATGCGGACAAGGATGGCGTCCTGACGCGCAGTGAGCTGGTCACCATTCGCCCGCAGATGCCCGCTCAGAACTTCGGCAGGCAGCGCCGCAAGCGCTAGTATCTCATGCCCGCACGCGGCTAAGAACCGTCTGAATGGCTGCGCATCACGATCACGAGCATATCGGGCATCAGCACGGCGGGTACCATCATGTCCCGGCGGATTTCGGCCGCGCTTTTGCAATCGGAACTGCGCTCAACCTCGCTTTCGTAATCGTTGAGGGCGGGGCCGGGCTGTGGACCAATTCAGTAGCGCTGCTGGCCGACGCCGGGCACAACCTCTCGGACGTACTGGGGCTGCTGATTGCCTGGGGCGGCGCGGAGCTTGCCAAGCGCCCTGCCTCCGCCCGCTTCACGTATGGCCTACGCGGCTCCTCGATCCTCGCGGCGCTTGCGAATGCAGTGCTCTTGTTCGTCGCGGTGGGCGCGATCCTGCTCGAGACGATCCAGCGTCTGTCCGAACCAGCCCCGGTGCCGGGCGGCATCGTGATGATCGTCGCAAGCGTGGGAATCGCCGTCAATCTCGGCACTGCGATGCTTTTCGCCCGTGGGCGCAAGGGCGACATCAACATTCGCGGCGCCTTTCTCCACATGGCGGTCGATGCGGCGGTCTCTGCCGGCGTGGTCATTGGCGGAGCGGTGATCCTGTTCACCGGCGCGACATGGGTCGATCCGGCCATCAGCCTGATCATCGTCGGCGTGATCCTGTGGAGCACCTGGGGTCTGTTCGCCGAATCGCTCACCATGCTCCTCCAGGCAGTACCCAAGGGCGTCGATGCCGGCGCAGTCGAGCGCAGCCTTGCTGCCCTGCCCGGCGTGACGCGCGTCCACGATCTCCACATCTGGCCGATGAGCACTACCGAGACTGCGCTCACTGCGCACCTGATTATGCCCGATGGTCATCCGGGTGACGCATTCCTGATGGACCTTCAGCATCGACTGGAGCACGATCATGGCATCGACCACACCACAGTTCAGATCGAACTGGGCGACGGAGCGGAATGCCGCATGCATGGAAACGGTCACGCGCATGACTGAGGCGCCCACTGCGCCCGCGCGCGATCCGGTCCGGCTGGTGATCTTTGATTTCGACGGGACGCTTTCGGATAGCGGCGATTGGTTCATCTCGGTGATCGACCATCTGGCGGGCATCTTCCATTTCCGCACGGTCAAGGGCGACGAGATCGAGATGCTGCGGCACAAGAGCTCGCGCGAAGTGATCAAATACCTCCAGATCGCGCGCTGGAAGCTGCCCTTCATCGCTTGGTATGTCCGCCGCCTGGTGGGGCGCAACGTGGGGCAGATCGAGCTGTTTCCAGGGACCCCCGACCTGCTCCAGCAGATCAATTCGATGGGCGTGCAGATCGCATTGGTGACTTCCAATTCGGAGGACAATGCTCGGCGAATCCTCGGCCCCGAGAACGCGGCTCAGATATCCTTTTTCGCTTGCGGCTCATCCTTGTTCGGAAAGGCGCCCAAGTTCCGCCGCGTGCTCAAGCGTCTGGCCGTGCCGGCGCGGGAGACGCTGGCGATCGGCGACGAGACGCGAGACGTGGATGCCGCGCGCGAAGTGGGGATGCAGGCGGGATCGGTGCTGTGGGGCTATGCCCATGAACAGGCCCTCGCCGCGACCAAGCCCGATGCGCTGTTCCGCGCACCGCAAGACATCCTCGATTATGTGGCGGCGCATCGCGGGTGATTAGTAGCGGGGCCTGGGCAATTCTGGCCCCGCGCTCGCGAAGATTGGCGGGATTACCCTCCCCCAATTCCTTCGATGACCTTTCCCGTTCCCCCGCATTCCGGGCACTCCCTGCCACTAGCCTCGCCAGAGCCAGCACAGCGCGGGCAGATATTCTCGCCCGTTCCCGGCGTGCCGGGAGGGGCATCGTCACCAGGATTGATCTGGTCGGGCATGATCGGCTCCTTTCAGCGCAGATGGACTGCGAGCCAAACGGTCGGACGGTCCTTTGCGGTCCAGGTTACCCAATGTTTCTGACGCGCCACGATCAGCAAGTGGTCCCCAGGCGCCAGCGTCACTTCGGCTGAATCCTCGATTCGCATCCGCGCCGCGCCTTCGAGCAGCAGCACCCATTCGTCCTGCTCCTGCACCATCGGCGCATCCTCGGGCGTTGCCTGCCCGCGCGAGACGATGCGTTCGATGCGGATGCGGGGGCGGGCTAGGAGTTCGGTAAAGGCCTCGGCGCGCTTGGCGGCGGGGAGCTTTCCCAGGAGGTTCTCGATCCTGGGCTTGAAGCGCGGCTTGGGTTTGGGCTTGGGCAGGGGTTTCGGCTTAGGGAGAGGCTTGGCCTTGATCGCCTTGGCCGAACTGCCCTAAGCACTGCTCGCTGCGCCGCGCAAATGGGTTTCGATCTCATCCGCGCTGGCGCTCAGGGCGTCGCCCTCGAAGCCGAACACCTGCTTCCCGTCTGCGTCGGACAGCCCGTATTTGCCGAAGTCGCCGCCCTCCTTGCGACGGCGAGAGGCGATAAGCTTGAGCCCGCGGTGCGTAGCCATCTCGCGAAGCTTTTCGGTCGTCTCGTTGGGCATGTTCCCTCGACAGTTGCGCGGCAACTTGCGTAGGGCAACGCGCCATGACTGCAACTGCTCCCCGCTTCGAGTTTACGATCCACGCGACCGACGGCAAGGCGCGCGCCGGCACCATCGCAATGCGCGGCGGCGAGATACGCACGCCGGCGTTCATGCCGGTGGGGACCGCCGCGACCGTCAAGGCGATGAAACCCGCCGATGTGCGTGCATCCGGCGCGGATATCCTCCTCGGCAACACCTATCACCTGATGCTCCGCCCCGGCGCCGAGCGGGTCGCGCGGCTGGGTGGACTGCACAAGTTCATGGGCTGGGATCGGCCGATCCTCACCGATTCGGGTGGCTATCAGGTGATGAGCCTGTCCGAGCTGACGACGCGCAGCGAAGAGGGGGTGGCATTCAAATCGCATCTCGACGGCAGCAAACATCTGATCAGCCCCGAACGATCGATGGAAATCCAGCGATTGCTCGGCTCGAACATCACCATGGCGTTCGACGAGCTGGTGCCGACGACTTCGACCCGCGAAGTGCAGGCCGCGGCAATGGAGCGCTCGATGCGCTGGGCCAAGCGCTCGCGGCACGCATTTTTCGCCGCGGAGGAGCATGCTGCCGACAACGCGATTTTCGGCATCCAGCAGGGCGCGCTTGACGAATTCTTACGCAAATCCTCGGCGGATGCACTGCTCGACATCGGGTTCGATGGCTATGCCGTGGGCGGACTTGCGGTTGGCGAAGGCCAGGAAGCAATGTTCAACGTGCTCGATTATGCGCCGGGGCAACTCGACGCGAGCAAGCCGCGCTATCTGATGGGCGTCGGCAAGCCCGACGATATCGTCGGCGCCGTCGAACGCGGCATCGACATGTTCGATTGCGTGCTGCCCACGCGAAGCGGCCGCACAGGCCAGGCGTTCACGCGGACGGGTCCGATCAACATCCGCAACGCCAAGTTCGGCGAAGACATGGGGCCGCTCGATCCGGAATGCCCCTGCCCCACCTGCCACAGCTTCAGCCGCGCCTATCTCCACCATCTGGTGCGCGCCGGCGAGATTCTCGGCGCGATGCTGATGACCGAGCATAATCTGTGGTTTTACCAGGTGCTGATGAGCGATCTGCGCGCGGCGATTGCGAGTGGACAGCTGGCGGAGTTCGCCAGCGCTTTCCGGGCCGCCTACGTCACCTCCAAGAACGGCTAAGAATTACCTTAACCATCAAGTGTTTCGCCGCGGGACGCGTCCGAAATCGAGGGCGAAAGCATTAGCTTTTGCAGCTATATTCTCTGCTCGGCGAGTGAGGTTTAGGCAGTGTTCTGGCGGCGTTTCACCAAGGTACAAGCACGAGGGATAGCGGCGGCGGCGTTTGTCTCACTGATCGGCGCCGGATTCTCGGCGCAGGCGATCGGCCCTGAACTTCCCGAGCCCGTCGCAGTCGCTGCACCCGCCGGCTATGACGCCGATGATCATTTCCCCGGCGCCGCTTATTACACTGCGATCGATGAGGATCAGGCCGCCGCGCAGGAATCGATGGCGGGGACCACGGGCACGGTCGACTTGCCCGACATGCCAGTGCCCGAAAATGCGGTGGTAGATGGCTCGATCCAGCCTGCTTCGCCCTTCAGGCTTGCCGGAACGCCAAACGACAAGGCGCGTGCGCTGCAATGCCTGACGACTGCGATCTATTACGAAGCCGCGCGCGAGCCGGATGATGGCCAGCGCGCAGTTGCGCAGGTTGTGCTCAACCGCGTGCGCCATCCCACCTTCCCATCGACGGTGTGCGGCGTCGTGTTTCAGGGTTCAGAGAAGCGCGGCTGTCAGTTCAGCTTCGCCTGTGACGGGGCAATGAGCCGCGGCCAGCCGGCGCGTGACGCCTGGATCCGGGCAGCACGAGTGGCCGCGGATGCGCTGAGCGGCAGCGTCTTCGCGCCTGTCGGCATGGCGACGCATTACCATACTTATGCGGTGACGCCTTCGTGGAATCGCAGCCTGGTGATGACCGGCGTTTATGGCGCGCATTTCTTCCATCGGTGGAAGGGCTATTGGGGCACTGCCGACGCGTTTCGTTCGGTCTATCGCGGTAACGAACCCTTCCCCGGTCCGCATCCGAGCGCCGTCGCGGCAGTCAATGCATCGGCACCGGTTACCGCGGTTCCGGAAGGCAAACTGATGGCAGTGCCCACGCCGATCCCGGCGGTCCAGCCGGCCTATGCGCAGAGCGGGACGCCGATGGGTCCGCAGGCGCGGCGCGAGGATGCGGAGTCGCAAATCCTCGACAAGTGGAAAGACAGCGGCAAGCCGCTTCGCTGACAGAAGGAAACGGGCCCCGCCTTTCGGCGGAGCCCGTCCTCACCCCCCGTGGGGAGCTCTGTTAGTAGCGGCGACCGCCGCCGCGGCGGTCATCGCGGTCGTTCTTCTGGACGCGGATGCTGCGTTCCAGGCGATCGAAGCGGCGATCGAGGTCCAGACGCTCGCCGGCAGTCAGGCCGGGCCGCGAGCGGCGATAGCTGGCTTCGAGACGCTCGATCTGGCGGAACTCTGCGCGGAGGCGAACTGCCTCGCCGCGGGTGAGCGCGCCGGAGCGGATGCCCTGATTGATCTTCGCCTCGATACGGTTCTGGCGAGCGTTGATGTTCTGCCATGCACCACCACGCTGCAAGCTAGGTGCGTTCGGCTGCGGCGCAGCGGCGATCGCAGTGGCGGGAAGAGCCGCGGCAGCGATGCCAAGGCCGGCGAGCATAAGCGTGATCTTCTTCATGACTGTACTCCTCTTTTCAAATCCTGACCGCCTCAGCGGCCTGTGGACATATATGGAGGCACCCTGTCGCCAGGATGTACCGGGCACCCGGCTTTTGTGTCACGATTTGTCGCAAGTCCGGCGGGTTCGTTCAGGAAGCTCAGGCGGGCTCCAGCAGCCGCTCGGCCTGGGCGCGGGCCTCGTCGGTGATCTCGGCCCCCGAGAGCATGCGCGCGATCTCCTCCCGGCGCTCGGTATCGTTCAGCGGCGTGACGCCCGTGCGGGTGACCGTTCCATCATGCGACTTGGCGATAAGCAAATGCCGGCTGCCTCGCGCCGCTACTTGGGGACTGTGCGTGACCACCAGCACCTGCGCAGTGCCTGCGAGGCGGGCCAGCCGGTCGCCAATCGCGCTCGCCACTGCACCGCCGACGCCGCGGTCGATTTCGTCGAAAATCAGCGTGTGCGCCCCACCCTCTTCGGCGAGCGCCACCTTCAATGCGAGGATGAAGCGCGAAAGCTCGCCGCCAGATGCGATCTTGATCAACGGCGCGAAGGGGGCGCCGGGGTTGGTCGAGACGAGGAATTCGACACGGTCCATGCCCGAGGACGACCATAGCCCTTCTTCGAGCGGCTCGATTCGGGTCTGGAAGCGCGCGGCATCGAGCTTGAGGGGCCTGAGTTCGCCTTCCACGGCGAGGTCGAGCCGCGACGCCGCATCGGTCCGCGCCCGGGACAGCGCCTGCGCGGCGTCGCGATAGACGCGATGCGCCTCCTGCGCCGCCATTTCGAGCGCTCCAATTCCGGCGCCGCCGCTCTCGAGCCGTTCGAGCTTGGCCGACAGCTCGTCGAGCAAGGCGGCGAGATCATCGGGCTGGACGCGGTGCTTGCGCGCAACTCCGCGCAGATCGAACAACCGGGTCTCGTCGGCTTCCAGCGCAGCCGGATCGAAGGCCAGCGCCTCCGCCGCGGCATCGACCTTGTCCTGCGTCTCGGCAGCATTGTTGATCGCGGCATCAAGCGCAGTCAGCGCTTCACCGAGCAGCGGATGATCCTCGCCGATCCGGTCGAGGACGCGTGCGGCCTGGCGCAATTTGGTGAGGCCGCCATCGGAGCCTTCGAGCAGGTCAGCGATCGATTGCAACTCGCCGGCGATCTTCTCGCCGCGCTGCATCGCCGCCCGGCGCTCGGCCAGGCTTTCCTCTTCGCCCGGTTCGGGCGCGAGCGTGCGCAGTTCAGCGACGGCATGTTCGAGCCATTCGCGGTCGCGCTCGGCGATATCCTGCTCGGCAAGCGCGGCGGCCAGCGCACCCTCGGCATCGCGCCACGCGCGATGCGCAATCGCCACCGGCCCCGAATCGCACCGCCCGAAAGCATCGAGCAGCGCACGGTGGCCGCGCGCGTTGAGCAGCCCACGATCGTCGTGCTGGCCATGGATCTCGACGAGATGCGGCGCCAGCTCGCGAAGCAGTCCGGCGGATGCCGGCTGATCGTTGAGGAACGCCCGGCTGCCCCCATCCGACTTGACGATGCGGCGCACGATCAATGGTTCAACGGGCTCAAGCTCAAGCCCGTTCTGGGCGAAGATATTGGCGACCTCGCCTTCGGCATTCGGCGTATCGAAAGTCGCGGTGACCACGGCCTGTGCTGCGCCCTGGCGGACCAGCCCGGTCTCGCCGCGCGCGCCCAATGCAAGGCCCAGCGCGTCGAGCAGGATCGACTTGCCCGCCCCCGTCTCGCCCGTGAGCACGCCGAGCCCATGGC
Organism: Sphingomonas sp. AC522; assembly: GCF_979258125.1. Lineage (NCBI taxonomy): Bacteria > Pseudomonadati > Pseudomonadota > Alphaproteobacteria > Sphingomonadales > Sphingomonadaceae > Sphingomonas > Sphingomonas sp. AC522. The sequence goes on along the minus strand of NZ_OZ409836.1, from coordinate 1,674,888 downwards.
CGAACTCGAGGTCGAGCGCCTCGATCAGCACTACGTCGCGGATGGAAAGCGCCGTCAGCATGGGCGCAGCCTATCGCAGGAACACAGGAAGAACGGAAGTGGTATCAACCACTTCGCGATCAGCTTGTCGGCGTCGCCTTGGCGAGCTTGTCCTGATTCTGCTGCATCAGCTTGAAGGCGCGCTCATACCAGTCCGTGCCGGGATAGTTGGCGCCGAGCACCGCGGCCGATTTCTGCGCCTCTGCAGGCACGCCGAGCGCGAGATAGACTTCGGTCAGGCGGAGCAGCGCTTCGGGAACGTGCGTCGTCGTCTCGTAATTGTCGACCACGGCGCGGAAGCGCAGCGACGCCGCGAGCCACTGGCCGCGCGTTTCATAGAAACGTCCGATCTCCATTTCCTTGCCGGCGAGATGGTCGCGGACAAGGTCGATCTTCAGGCGCGCGTCGGATGCGTAGCGCGAGGTCGGATAGCGGCGAGTCAGTTCGCCCAGCGAATCGAGCGCCTGCTGCGTGATCTTCTGATCGCGCGTGACATCGCTGATCTGCTCGTAATAGCTGACCGCAATCAGATAATAGGCATAAGGCGCGTCGCGGTTGCCGGGATGGACCGCCAGGAAGCGCTGCGCCGAGGCGATCGCGTCGGTGTAATCCTGGTTCAGATAATAGCTGAACGCACCCATCAGCTGCGCGCGGCGCGCCCAGATCGAATAGGGATGCTGGCGCTCGACTTCGTCGAACAGGGCGGCGGCCAGCTTGTATTGATGCTGGTCGAGCTTTTCCTTGCCCGTGCTGTAGAGCGTGCCCACGTCGCGCGCGACATAGGGGAGATCGGTCTTGCCCTTCTTGGCGCACCCGGCGACCGAGAAAGCGAGCACGGGAACGATGGCGAGCGCGAGGGCGCGACGGAATGATGTACGCATATGGGGTGGTCTTAGACCGGGCGCATGGCTTCAAACAATCCTTTTCGCGGCGGGATTGGGGCGGGAGCGCTTGCGCGCTATGCGCGTTGCCCAGGAAACACCAATCGAGATGAGGGATTCCGAGTGACTGCTACGCTTCTCGCCACCCACCGCGTCGAAAAGCCCTGGGGCCGCCACAAGCTGTGGCCGGGATTTGAGGACCCCTCGCCCGACGGTGAGCCGGTGGGCGAAATCTGGTTCCAGACGCCGGGGGACAGCACGCCGGATCTGCTGATCAAATATCTGTTCACAAGCGAGAAATTGTCGGTCCAGGTCCATCCGAACGACGAGCAGGCGCACGCCGCCGGGCTGCCGCGTGGCAAGGACGAATGTTGGGTGATCCTGGATGCCGAGCCCGATTCGACGATCGCGCTGGGCACCAAATTCCCCACCGACCGCGAAACGCTGCGCGAGGCGGCGCTCGACGGATCGATCGAGGACCTGCTCGACTGGAAGCCGGTAAAGGCCGGCGATTTCTTTTATTCGGGCTCGGGCACGATCCACGCGATCGGTGCGGGTATCACACTGGTCGAGGTCCAGCAGAATAGCGAGACCACCTATCGGCTCTATGATTATGGCCGCCCGCGCGAATTGCATCTGGAGGACGGCGTCGCAGTTTCCGAGCCGGTGCCCTTCGTGCCGCATCCGATGCCGGGCAAGGTCGGCGAGGGACGGACGATCCTGGTCGAGGGCCCCAAGTTCGTGCTCGAACGCTGGGGTGCGGGAAAGCGCGATATCGTGCTTGCCGAAGGGGTCACGGCATGGCTGGTGCCGCTGGCTGGCGCCGGCAGCATCGACGGGGTCGCGTTCGAGGCGGGGCAATGCCTGACCGTTCAGGGCTCGGCGAAGCTGGTGGCCGAGGCCGGCAGCGACTTGCTGTTCGCCTATCCCGGAGACGCACGAATCTGATGCATGGCGGCACGATGAACGGGATGTAGTTTCGGGTTCACGCAACTTCGTCCCGCGTCGGTACGTTAGAACCGCACCTGAAACGAACAGGAGAGTTTCCATGCGTATCCTTATTGCCGCGGCCATCGCGGCGGTCACCATCCCGGCCTTGCCGGCGATGGCCCAGAACCACAATGAACGTGCAGCCCGCGCCGATTGCGCGCGTGACCTGCGCAATGCCGACACCCGCCGCGAAGTGCGGCGTGAAGCCCGCGATTGCCGCGAAGACATCCGCGAAGCACGTCAGGACGATCGTCGCGACATGCGCCAGAACAACAATCGTGCGTGGCAGCGCGATTGGCGCCGTTATCGCAGCTATGATTACAACCGCCTGCCCCCGGGCGAGCGTCAATATTATGCCGACGATTATTATCGCGACGGCCGCTATTACCAGGAACGCCGCCTGAGCCGGAATGACCGGGTCTATCGCGGCCGCGACGGACGCTATTATTGCCGCCGTTCGGATGGCACCACCGGCCTGATCGTCGGCGGTGTGGCAGGCGGCCTGTTCGGTAACGCGATCGCTGGCGGTGGCAATTCCACGCTCGGCACGCTGCTCGGCGCGGCTGCCGGTGCTGCGCTCGGCTCGTCGGTCGACCGCAACAACGTTCGCTGCCGCTAACAAGCTCAGCCACGCAGGCGAGAGAGGCCCGGTGGGAAACCGCCGGGCCTTTTGCCGTGTTCGAGAGGTCAGTTCGCGCTTCCGGACCTGCCGCGTACTTGACCCCGTACAAGCGGGGAAGACGGAGCTGCCCGACAGCTACTCGATCAGATCAGGCCGCCGGTCAAAAACAGGCGGAGGCCGCTGATTATGCATACTAGCAGATTTAGATTGCGGCCGGAGGTGCGGCCGGAAACGACGCCAAGGGCCGCGCCGACGATCGCAATCGGCAGCGCGATCCAATTGAGCAGCGGCACCAAGGGAATCGGCACGATCCCGACCAAAGCGATCAGGAAGGCGATGATGCCGATGAGGATCGAGAGGATGTTTAGCATGATGCGACTATAGGGTCCGGCTAGTGTGTTAGCAAGATAAAGCAGTCACGCCGCGAGCGGGATCAGTATCTCGTTGCGGCGGAGCGGCGCCGGGGTGAGCGGCGAATTGTAGAAAGCGTGCTCGACCGGCCCGGCCGCGCGCAGGCCACGGGCGTTCATCCACTGGCGCAGTTCCGCCTCGTGCGCGCCGAGCGCGTGATCGTCGCTCTCGCCCGAAAAGCGCAACGCTGCGATCCTGCGTGCGGGCAAGGCACGCAGCGATACGCCCTCTTCAGGCGCAAGACTCTCAGGATGCATCCGCGCTGGCATCACCAGCCGGGTGCGCCAGCCACGCCCGTCTTCGTCGCCATCGGCGAGCACCGGAATAGTCACCCGCGACGCGCCACTGCGCCCGAACAGATATTCCGCCAGCCGGCCGAGCCCGCGCGCGACTGCGGATTCACGCATTCCCTCGATCACGGTTTCGGCGACCCACAACCGCGGATAATCGCGCACGCTGAACGCGCCTTCGCGTGCGACGGTGCGGAACGATGCCGGCTGTTCGCCACGCGAGAGCAGCAGATAGCCGATACCGGCCGCCACGGTAGCGGCGACGCCGCCGCCGACGAACTTCGCGTTCAGATGCATGGAATGCCCTTTGATTCGATTGCGGAAAACGCACTCGATCCGTCCGGGGTTCCGAATGGTTAACGCGAAATTCGCCGCTCCGCCAGCTTTTCCAACGCTTCCTTAACCTTCCTCGCCCATGACGTTGGAGCCCAAAGGAGCGTGTGAATGGCCCGCAGCCGAGCTTATCTATTGCCTTTCCTCTTGCCGCTTGCGCTGGCGGGATGCGGTGGCGCGGGCAGCATTCCCAATGTCGACGAAGCAAGCGGCAACGCCGCCGATCCGGCACTGGCGAGCGCGCTCCAGGATCAGATCATGGTCGATCCCCAGCTCGGCCGTCAGGCCAATGGCGACGCGGTCCGTCCGCCGGCCCAGCCCTATTCGGCCGGCGTTCCCGATGACGGCGTCGCCGCGAATACCGACCAGGTCGACATGGCCGGGCTGATGAAAGCCCCCGCCCCCACCCAGGCGGGCAAGGATTGCACCCAGTGCGCCGCGGCACGCGAAAGCGTGACGCTGGGCGGGCTCGCAGCACGCCAGCGCGATGGCCGCACCAGCCAATGCGCCGCATCGCTGAGCTATGGCGCCGGTTGGGCGACTCGCCTGCCGCGTGATCTTCCGCTCTTCCCACAGGCGCGCGTGACCGAAGCCGCGGGTAGCGAAGCCGGCCAATGCGCCCTGCGCGCAGTCAGCTTCTCGGCAGCCCAGCCGATGCAGGCGATGCTCGACTGGTATTACACCCGCGCCACCAAATCGGGTTACACGTCCGAGCATCAGGTGGATGGCGAACAGCATATCCTGGGCGGCACGCGCGAGCGCGACGGCGGCGCCTATGTGCTCTTCCTCACCTCGCGCAGCGACGGCGGCACCGATATCGACATGGTCGCCAACAACGGCAACTGACGCTCAGTTGCTGGCGTCATCGTCGGTATGCGGCACATCGCGGCTTCCCGCGGTGCGGTCGCGGTAGAGCGCGGCCCTCGCCAGCAGCATCAAGGTGACCGGGGTGGTCAGGCTGACCAGGATCAGGATCATCAGCTCGTGAACCAGCGTCTTGGTCTGGAGGACCGAGAAGCACAGCATCGAACCCAGGATGATCAGCGCCACGCCCAGCGTGGTGCCCAACGTCGGCGCGTGGACGCGCTCGTAGAAGCTGCGCAGACGGAGCAGTCCGAGCGACCCGACCAAAGTGAAAGCCGCGCCGCTGAGAACGAGCAGCCCAACTAGCAATGCAGCCCAGCTGGGAAGATCCGGAGCCTCGATCATTCGATTACCTCCCCGCGCATCAGGAACTTGGCGAGCGCCACCGTGCCCACCGAGCCGAGCAAGGCGATGATCAGCGAGGCTTCGAAATAGATCGTCCGCCCGGTCTGGATCCCGAAGGTGAGCAGCAGCAGCATCGCGTTCACATAGAGCGTGTCGAGCCCGAGGATTCGATCCTGCGCGCGCGGGCCGATCAATGCGCGCCAGGCGGCACAGCCCATGGCGAGGCCGAGCATAATCTGCGCCGCAGTGATCGCGATGGCGAGGGCAAGCGTCGTCATTGCGCGAAGATTCGCAGCAGGCGCGCTTCGTAGCGGCTCTTGATCAGGTCGATCCAGGCCTGCTCGTCGGTCAGATCGAGGACGTGAAGGAGGAGGACGCTATTGGCGCGATCGAACTGGACCCACAGCGTGCCGGGGGTCGCCGTGATGATACAGGCGAGAACCGTCAGCGCATGGACGTTGGTCATCTCCAGCGGCACGCGGACGAAACCCGAACCCCGTTGCTGGGAGAACAAAACGACCTTGGCGACTGCGAAGTTCGACCGGACGACATCGACCAGCACCAGACCAGCCAACCCCAGCGCAGGCCCGGCGGCGGCGAAGCGGACCGGCTCTGGGCGCATCGCCGCCAGCGCATGCGACGCCAGCAGCGCGACGATCGCGCCGAGCAAGATATGGCCGGGCGACACGGACTGGTTGAGGAGCAGCCACATTACCAGCAGCGCGATTGCGAGCAGCGGGTGCGGGATCCAGCGCTTCATCGGCCCCTCGCCTGCATCACCGACTGGATATAGCTCTCGCGGTCCTCGAGCGAATGGGCGGTGCGCTCCATGTAGCGCATCACCGGCCCCGCAAAGACCATCAGCGCCAGGCATATTCCCAGCAACAGCCCCACCGGCGCGGCCTCAGCGAGGCGAAGCGCGGGCTGGGGCCTCTCCGAGGGGGTCCAGATCAAGTCGATCCCGGCACGGCTGGTGGCAATCAGCGTGGCGAGGCCCGAGGCGATGATCAATGCGATCAGCGTCCAGGTCGAGGGTGCGACTTGCTCGTCCAGCCCGAGCAGCCCGTCGATCAGCGCGAACTTCGCGATGAAGCCCGAGAGCGGCGGCAGGCCAGCAAGCAGCAACGCGCACAGCGCAAAACCACCCCCCAGGATCGCGATCGTGCCGGGGATGACGACGCCGATTTCGTTATCCGGCGTGTCGAGGACGACCGGGTCCTCATCGTCGAACACGGCCTCGAAAGGCGCGGTTGCATCGGGGCCGGCTTCCTGGCGGTCGACGAGTTCGGCGAGCAGATAGAAGGCGCCGATGACCAGCGTCGAGCTGACCAGATAGAAGAGCACCGCGCCGAGCACCGCGCCCTCCCCCGATCCCAATGCGGCGAGCAACGTGCCCGAGGAGATGAGCACGCTGAACCCGATCAGCCGCGAAAGCGTGCGCGTGGCAAGCACGCCGATCGTCCCGAAGGCGATCGAGGCCATGCCGCCGTACAGCAGCCATTCGCCTCCGAAGCTGGCGATCGGGCTGTTCTCGGTTCCGAACAGCAACAGATACACACGCAGCACGGCATAGACGCCGACCTTGCTCAGCATCGCAAACAGCGCCGCCGCGGGAGGCGCTGCCGCCGAATAAGTGGTCGGCAGCCAGAAGCCGAGCGGCCACATCCCCGCCTTGAGCAGGAAGGCGACTCCGAGCACGCCCATCCCGGCCTGGAACAATGCCATGTCCGACCCGGCGATCTGCGGGATCCGAATGGCCAGATCGGCCATGTTGAGGGTGCCGGCAACGCCGTAGATCAGGCTCACGCCGATCAGGAAGAGCAGCGATGCGGCAACGTTGATCGCCACATAATGCAGCCCTGCCTTAACCCGCGCCGCGCCCGAGCCGTGGAGCATCAGGCCATAGGACGCCGCAAGCAGCACCTCGAAAAAGACGAACAGGTTGAACAGGTCGCCGGTCAGGAAGGCGCCGTTGAGCCCGACGAGCTGGAGCAGGAACAATGCATGGAAGCGCGGGGCTGCCGTGTCCCACCGCGCTATCGAATAGACCAGAGAGGCGAAGCCCAAGATGTTGGTGAGCACCAGCATCAGCGCCGAGAGCCAGTCGATCACGAGCACGATGCCGAACGGCGCCGGCCAATTTCCCACCAGATAGGTCCGCGTTGCGGGTGCGCCGTCCAGCCCGACGGCAATGACCTCGCGCAGCAGCGCGATGGAGATGCCGATCAGGAGCAGCGTCGCGGTGATGCTGATTGCGCGCTTCGCCCGAACACGCCGCTCGCTGAGCAGGAGCAGCAGGCCGGCCGCGGCCAGAGGCACGAGGATCGGCGCGATGATGAGCTGATCGACAAGTGCCATCAATCGGGCTCCTTGCCATCGACATGATCTGTGCCGGTCAGCCCACGCGAGGCGAGCAGGACGACCAGCAGCAGCGCCGTCATCGCAAAGGAAATCACGATCGCGGTGAGCACCAGCGCTTGGGGCAGCGGATCGGCATAGTTCGAAGGATCGGCCACACCGCCGCTCTCGACGATCGGCGGTGCATCCACGCGCAGGCGGCCCATCGCATAGATGAACAGGTTCACGGCGTAAGAGAGGAGCGACAGGCCGACCACGACCTGGAAGGTGCGCGGGCGCAGGATCAGCCACACCCCGGAAGAGGTCAGCACGCCGATGGCGAGGGCGAGGACGATTTCCATCAGTCTTCCCTCACTGCGGCAGGCTGGACGCTCTTGCGCGCAGTCCGGCTCGATTGATGGCCGAGCGCCACCAGGATCAGCGCCGTCGCGCCGACCACGAGAATGAACACGCCGAGATCGAACAGCAGAGCGCTCGCCGCGGGCACCTCCCCGACGATCGGCAGGTCGAGATAGCGGAACCACGAGGTCAGGAAGGGATGGCCGAACAGCCACGCTCCCGCGCCGGTCGCGGTCGCGATCAGCAGCCCGCTGCCGATCCAGCGGATCGGGCGCACGCGCAGCCGGCTTTCCACCTGCCGTGTGCCCATCGCCATATATTGCAGGATCAGGCCGATCGACAGCGTGATACCCGCCGCAAAGCCGCCGCCCGGCATGTCGTGCCCGCGCAGGAACAGATAGAATGCAAGCAGGAGCATGACCGGGAACAGCCACTGCATGATCACCCGCGGCACATACATATAGTCGCGCAGCGTATCGCCGACGCGGCGATCGTCCTGGACATGGTCGAACGCATTCTGGAGCCGCTGTTGCGGCGGCGGCGCGATGCTCTCCACGGCAGGCCGGAAGCGGCGCAGCAGCGCGAACACCGTGACCGAGACGATCGCCAGCACGCTGATCTCGCCCAGCGTATCGAAGCTGCGGAAATCGACGAGGATTACGTTGACGACATTGGTGCCGCCGCCCTCCGAATAGCTCCGGGCGATGAATTCGCGCGAGATCGTATCGGGCAGTTGCCGCGTCATCACTGCATAAGAGAGCAGCGCCATCCCCGCCCCGGCCAGCACTGCGATGGTGAGATCCGAGCTGCGGCGCAGATGCACCTTCCACGGCGAATGGCCTTCGGGCCACGCGTCCTTGACCCGCGGGGGTAGCCAGCGCAGCCCGAGCAGCAGCAGGACGGTGGTGACGGTCTCGACCAGCAGCTGGGTGATCGCCAGATCGGGTGCCGAAAGCCAGACGAAGCTGACGCAGCTCGCCAGCCCCGCGCCCGCCATCAGGATCAGCGCCGCGAGCCGATGATATTTGGCCTGCCAGGCAGCGCCGATCGCGCATGCCCCGCCGACGACCCAGATCACTGCGAAGCCCGGATCGATGATCGTGCCCGGATGGCTCCCCAAGCTATAGCCATAGCGCACGAACGGCAGCGCCGCCGCGAGCAATGCGATCGAGACGAGCACCCGCAGCTGGGTCTGGAGGCGGCGAGCGCCGAGCCGTTGCTCGAGCGTGCGCGCGGCGGAGATGATCGTGGCCAGCACCGAATTGAAGACCTTGCGGCCCTTCACCCGGCGCATCAGCGGTGCGCTCTCACGCCGGTTCAGCCGGTCGCGGAAGACCAGATAGCCGATCGTGCCCGCCACTAGCGCCAGCACGCTGAGCAGCAGCGGCGCGGTGAACCCATGCCAGATCGCCAGGCTGTATTCAGGGGTCTGATCGTGCAGCACCGATCGCGCCGCCGCATCGAGGAACGGGCCGACGGTCATCGCCGGGACCACGCCGATGATGAGGCAGGCGAGGACAAGGATTTCGATCGGCAGCCGCATCCAGACCGGCGCTTCCTCGGGCTGGTGCGGCAGATCCTTTGGCGGCGGTCCGAAGAAGCTCTGATGAATGAAGCGCACCGAATAGAGGACGCTGAAGGTCAGCGCGAGTGTGGAGAGCACCGGCAGCGCCTGATCGATCACCGTGCCGCGATGGTTTTCAAGCGCTTCGGCGAGGAACATTTCCTTCGACAGGAAACCGTTGAGCAAGGGCACGCCCGCCATCGCCGCGGCGGCCACCATCGCCAGCGTCGCCGTGATCGGCATGAACTTGAAGAGCCCGCTCAGCCGCCGCAAGTCGCGCGTTCCGGTCTCGTGATCGATGATCCCCGCCGCCATGAACAGGGATGCCTTGAACGTGGCATGGTTGAGCGTGTGGAAGATCGCCGCCACCAGCCCCAGCGGGCTGCCTAGCCCGAGCAGCAGCGTAATCAGCCCGAGATGGCTGATCGTCGAATAAGCCAGCAGCCCCTTCACATCCTGTTGGAACATCGCCGCCCAGGCGCCGAACAACAAAGTCGCAAGCCCGATGCTGGAGACGATGACATACCAGGTGTCGGTTCCGGCGAGCACCGGCCACAAGCGGATCAGGATGAAGATCCCGACCTTCACCAGCGTCGCGGAATGGAGATAGGCCGATACCGGCGTCGGCGCCGCCATCGCGCGCGGCAGCCAGAAGTGAAACGGAAACTGCGCGCTCTTGGTGAAGGCACCGAGCAAGATCAGGATCAGGGCCGGGGTATAGAGGTCGCTCGCGCGGATCAGATCGCCCGCGGCCAGCACCACGTCGAGATCATAGCTGCCGACGATCTTGCCGATCAGCAATATGCCGAGCAGCAGGCACAGCCCGCCCGTGCCGGTGACGATCAGCGCCATTCGCGCCGCATCGCGCGCGCTCTGGTTCTGGTGCCAATAGCCGATCAGCAGGAAGGAGAAGAGGCTGGTCAGCTCCCAGAAGAAGGCGATCTGGACGAGGTTTCCGGACAGGACGAGCCCCAGCATCGAGCCCATGAAGGCGAGCAAGAACGAGAAGAAGCGCGGGACCGGATCCTCGCGCGACATGTAATAACGCGCGTAAATGACGACGAGGAAGCCGACCGCGAGGATCACGAAAGCAAAGATCCAGGCCAGCCCGTCGAGACGCAGAACCAGGTTGAGGCCCAGCGAGGGCAGCCATTCCATTTCGGTCCGCAGCACCCGCTCGCCCGACGCCTGGGCATAAAGCAGGCCGGCGATAACCACCCCCGCAAGCGCCACCGCGCCCGCCAGCAAACCCGCCGCATCGCGCGCACGAACCGGCAGAAACGCGGAGGCAAGGCTCCCCGCAAACGGGAGCACCAGCATCAACCATAATAGAGCGTCACTCGACACCGGCTCTCCTCTTCGGTGGTCGCGGCCCTTGGGCAGCGGCAGGTCACCCTTAAGGTTGAGGCCAGCCGTGGCAACCCCGCGAAGGGGATAAACCATTGCCGAAACGGCGAATTGTCAGGCGTCAGGCGACTTGCGGTCGCGATAGAATTGCACGCCCAGCTGCAGGCTCTCGGCGATCCGGTCTGCCTTTTCCTGGAACAACGCAGCCGCTTCGGGTCCGAGCAATTCGGTGGCCGTCTGCTGCCACAGTGCCAGCCAGCGAGCGAAATTCTCAGGTGTCATGTGCTGCTCATGCTTCACGTGTGCGACCATCGGCTGGCCCTTGTAACGCCCACTCGTCAGCATCACCGACGACCAGAAGGCGCGGAGCTTTGCGAGATGATGCGGCCAATCCTCGATCGCGCCGTTGAAGATCGGGCCGAGCGCCGCATCCGCGCGAACGCGGTCGTAAAAGGCCGGAACCAGCCTCGCGATATCGTCTTCGGTGATCTGCATCTCGGGCTCCACGGGTGCGCCCCACCGTACCGGCTCGCAATCGGCGCTGCCAGTGGACCGATTGTCCCACCTCCTTGCTAGCAGAGCCGCGCATATTTGTTGCCCGCGCCCGGCCAACTAGTAATGTACCTACGGTTCGGGAGGGCGATTTAGTGAAAATGGTGACCAGCCGCGAGTTCAACCAGGATGTCAGCCTGGCCAAGCGGCTTGCGCGGATCGAGCCGGTGATAGTGACCGATCGCGGCCGCCCGACGCACGTGTTGCTCAGCATCGATGCCTATCAGCGCATGAGCGGCCAGGCCGACAATCTCGCCGATCTGCTCGCCGCATCGGGAGGCGAGGCGCTCGATCCGGCCGATCTGCAGGGTGCCTGGGGAAGGCGCTGATGTTTCTGCTCGACACCGAAATCCTCCTCGTGCTGCGCGACCGCAAGCTGGCGGGATCGAGCGCCGGCCTGCTCTCCTGGGCGGCAATGACCCCGCGCCACAGCCTGTTCCTTTCCGCAATGGCGCTGCTCGAACTCGAATATGCCGGCGCCCGGGCAACGCGCCGGAGCAAGGACGGCGGCGCGGCCTGGCAGGCCTGGCTCAACGAACAACTGCTCCCGGCATTCGAGGGCCGCATCCTGCCCGTCGACAGCGCCATCGCCCTCCGCGCCGCGCGCCTGGGCTATCCGGAGATCCGCGACGGCCTGCTCGCCGCGACCGCTGCCGAGCACAGCCTAACCCTGGCCACGCGCCGCACGGGCGCCTTCCGCACCGGGCGGATCAAGCTGCTCGATCCGTGGAGCTTCGATCCCGATGCCGAGGGCGAAGCGGCGGACTGGCGCGAAGCCACCCGCACCGGCCCGCATTGGCTCAAGAATCTGTTTGTTCGCGCCTGAGCTGCCGCATCGGGATTTCGACAAGCAAAGCGTCGGAATGCGCGCTTGACACAAGCCGAGAAAGCTTGGATTTCCGCGCCTCGGGCGGGTGTAGCTCAATGGTAGAGCAGAAGCTTCCCAAGCTTACGACGAGGGTTCGATTCCCTTCACCCGCTCCAGTCCCCTGATTCGGAGCCTCCCCATGCGCCACGCCGCGGCTTTCCTCGCACTGGCGCTCGCTGCGGCTCCGGCTGCTTATGCCCAGGCTCCAGCTGGTCCCAATCCACAGGCCGAAGCGCAGGCGCTGGAGATGCTCAAGCGCGGCATCGCCTTCCGCACCGTTGCCGGCGAAGGCAATCAGACGCTCGACTATGCGAATTATCTCAAAACCCAGCTCGTCGCGGGCGGCTTTGCCGATGCCGATGTCCGCGTCGAGAAGCTGGGCGATACCGCCTATCTGGTCGCGCGTTATCGCGGCACTGCGCCGGCCAGGAAGCCGATCTACATCTCAGGCCATATGGACGTGGTCGAGGCCAAGCCTGCCGACTGGACCCGCGATCCATTCACGCCGGTGATCGAGAAAGGCTATATCTGGGGCCGCGGCGCCAGCGACATGAAGTATGATCTGTCAACGCTGGTCGCGACGCTGATTCAGCTCAAGCGCGAGGGCTTCAAGCCCGGCCGCGATATCCTCTTCCTCGCCTCGGGCGACGAAGAAACCTCGATGAAGACGACGCAGAAGCTCGCCGAGGAATTCCACGATGCCGAATTGCTGATCAATATCGATGGCGGCGGCGGCGAGATCGACGAGACCGGCAAGGCGGTCGGCTTCGGCATCCAGGGCGCCGAGAAGACCTATGCCGATTACGAGCTGACCTTCACCAATCCCGGCGGACATTCGAGCGCACCCAGCAGGAACAATGCGATCTACTCGCTAGCCCGCGCGCTGGAAAAAATCGCCGCCTATCAATTCCCCGCCGAGATCAACGAAATCACGCGGGCGAGCTTCGAGGCGGCGATTCCCACTTCGGACAAGCCGATGGCGGAGGCCACGCGGCGCTTCCTCGCCAACAAGGACGACCCGCAGGCGCTGGCCTATCTGCGCTCCTATCCGGGATTGATCGGCCAGACCGGCACGACGTGCGTCGCAACGATGGTCAATGCCGGCCATGCGACCAACGCCCTGCCCCAGCGCGCCACCGCCAACATCAATTGCCGCATCTTCCCGGGCACCAGCATGGCGCAAGTGCAGGAAACGCTGACCAAGGTGGTGGGCGATCCCGAGCTCAAGATCGTCACGCTCGATGCCGGGTCGGTCGCCAGCCCCGCCTCGCCGCTCAGGCCGGACCTGATGAAGCTGGTCACCAGACTGATTCACGCACGCTTCCCCGGCGTCCCGGTCACCCCGAGCATGTCCTCCGGCGCGAGCGACAGCATGTGGTTCCGCGCGCGCGGCGTGCCGAGCTATGGGATCAGCCCGATCTTCATGAAGTCGTCGGACGGCTTTGCGCACGGGCTCAACGAGCGCACGCCGCTGAGCGAAATCGCGCCATCGATCGTCTATTACCGGGCGATGCTTAGAGAGCTTGCGAAGTAAGCGCATGACTGCCCGCTACGATGCCCTGATCATCGGTGGCGGGCATAACGGGCTCGTCTGCGCATTCTATCTGGCGCGCGCCGGGATGAAGGTACGCGTGCTCGAGCGGCGGCATGTGGTCGGCGGCGCGGCAGTCACCGAGGAATTCGCGCCGGGCTTCCGCAACTCCACCGCGAGCTACACCGTCAGCCTGCTCCGCCCCAAGGTCATCGCCGACATGCGGCTCTACGAGCGCGGCTGGCGCGTCATCGAGCGACAGATTTCGAATTTCCTGCCGCATGACGGAGGCTATCTGAAAATCGGCGGCGGGCCCGAGCGCACCCGCGCCGAGTTCGCACGCTTTTCGAACAAGGATGCCGAAGCGCTTGCGGGCTATGAGGCGGCGCTGGAGCGCGTAGCCGAAGTGTTGCGCGACATGGCGCTCAAGACGCCCCCGAATGCAGGCGGCGGAATTCGCGCGCTGCTCGCCGCGGCCGGGCAGGGACGTAAGCTCGCGGGCATGAGTTTGGAAGCGCAGCGCGACACGATGGACCTGTTCGTCAAATCGGCGCGCGACTTTCTCGATAGCTGGTTCGAGAACGACTATATCAAGGCCGCGTTCGGCTTCGACGCCGTCGTCGGCAATTATGCCAGCCCCGATACGCCCGGCAGCGCTTATGTTTTGCTCCACCACGTCTTCGGCGAAGTGAATGGCAAGAAGGGCGCCTGGGGGCACAGCATCGGGGGGATGGGCACGATCACCCAGCTGATGGCCGAGGCATGTGTCGAGGCGGGGGTCGAGATCAGCCTCGAAGCGCCGGTTGCGAAGCTGCTGGTGGATGGGGGCAAGGTCGCGGGCGTCCGGCTGGAAAGCGGCGAGGAGATCGCGGCAAAGATCGTCGCGGCCAATGTCGGCCCCGCCTTGCTCTACCGCCAGCTTGTCGACCGTACCGACATGCCCGCCGACTTCGCGCGGCGTATCGACCATTTCAAGGCCGGCTCGGGCACCTTCCGGATGAACGTCGCGCTCTCGGAGCTGCCCGACTTCACCGTGCTCCCCGGCAAGGGCGAACACCACAATGCCGGCATCATGATCTGCCCGACGCTCGATTATATGGACCGCGCTTTTACCAGCGCGAAGGCGAACGGCATGTCCGACGAGCCTATCGTCGAGATCACCATCCCCTCCACGGTCGATGACAGCCTCGCCCCGCCCGGCCAACATGTTGCCGCGCTCTTCTGCCAGCAGTTCGCGCCGGGCCATGATTGGGACACGCATCGCGAAGCTGCGGCCGACCGGATCATCGACACGGTGACGAAGCACGCGCCCAATTTCAAATCTTCGATCATCGCCCGCCAAATCCATTCCCCGCTCGATCTGGAGCGCAAGTTCGGGCTGATCGGCGGCGACATCATGCACGGGCACATGTCGCTCGATCAGCTCTGGGCGGCGCGACCAGTGCTCGGGCATGGCGATTATCGCGGGCCAATCGCGGGGCTATATATGTGCGGCTCGGGCGCGCATCCCGGCGGGGGCGTCACCGGCGCGCCAGGGCACAACGCCGCGCGCGAGATCCTACGCGGCCGGAGCTTGCTGGGACGGCTGTTTCGTTGATCGCCGCGCCAGGAAATAGAGCGGCACCGCAGTCGCCATTAGCAACAGGCTGAGCACCACCGCCTCGGTCCCCGCCCCCCAGATCGCCCATAGCGCGAAGACCAGCCCCACCGCCGCCGCCGGCCGCGCTACCCCGATCACCAGCGCGGAAACGCATGCCCCCGCATAGAACCACAAGGTCGCGGCGGTCGTCACGCGCAGCATGAAATCGTAGATCGCCGAGGTCTCGCGTGAGGCGTTGCTGAGGATCAGCACGCTCGCCAATATCGTCGACGCGATCAGCGCCCCCACCGGCACGTCGCGGCGGCTGGTTCGCCCGATCGCCGCGGGGACCACGCCCGCGCGCGCCATGCCGAGCGGCACTTCGCCCTGGAGCAGCACCCAGCCGTTGAGCGCGCCGATCGCCGCCACCGCGGCGAAGCCCGCCACTGCCAGCCCGGCGCCGCGCCCCCAGAAGGTCTCGACGAACAAGGCGACCGGCGCATTGGCGCCCGCCACGATTTCCTGCGGCATCGCGAAGATGATCCCCGAACAGGCGATCAGATAGATCAGCCCGGTCAGCCCGACTCCGGTGAGCGTCGCACGGGTGACCGTGCGGCCCGGATCGCGGACCCGCTCGGCCGCCACGCCCGCGCATTCGAAGCCGACCATCGCGAAGAACGCCATCGTCACCGCCGGCGCCAGTTGTGCCGGATCGAAGGGTGCGTGCGGGTGCGCATCCAGCGCGAGATCGCCGCCCACCCCCAATTGCCCGAGCAGCACGATGATCGCGACCAGCGGAAGCAGCTTGATCAGCGTCGTTGCCACCTGGAAGCGCCCCGCCGCGGGCGCGCCACGCAGATTGAGCAAGGTGATCAGCCACAACAGCACCACAGCGCCTAGCACCAGGGTCAGCGCCGAAGCCGCGAGCGGGGGCCAGAACACCGCCAGATAGCGCACCGCCGTCAGCGCGATGAAGGCGTTGGCAGACCACACGCCCACCCAAAAGCTCCAGCCGATCAGCACGCCCGGCAATGGCCCCAGTACCTTCGCGCAGATCGCCAGCGTCCCCGTCGCCTCGGGCATCGCGCGCGACAGGCCAGCGATGACCCATGCAATCACCATTGCCCCCGCAATCGCCGCCGCCCAGGCCGCGACGCTGGTGAAGCCGAACGGCGCAAGCTGCGCGGGAAGCGCGAAGAAGCCCGATCCGATCATGTTGCCGATGACGAGCGCAGTCGCCGTCCAGAAGCCGAATGGCCGCTTGCTAGTATCCGTCATTTTCCCCCCGGAAATTAAATGCCGCCGTCTATGGCTTCGTATCCCTTGCCTTCCAGCCCCGCCATCAACGCATCGGCACAGGCATCGAGCACGGCCTGATCCGTCGCGCGCACTACGAAATTCGCCCCCGTCCGCCCGTCGCGGAAGAAGGGATAGCTGCCGATCGCCACGTCCTGATAGGCGCGCTCGGTCTGCCCCAGAAAATCGGCGATTTCGCTCTCGGCGACCCAGCTTCCCACGGTGCGCGAAAGCACCGGCAACCCGCCCTCCAGCGTGCCCGTCAGCGCGTCGAGCATTCCGGCCGCGATGTGCGGCACGCCTGCCAGAATGAAGATGTTGCCAATGCGGATGCCCGGTGCGCCCGATACGCGATTGACGATCAGTTCGGCGCCTTCGGGCACACGCGCCATGCGCAGCCGGGCATCGGTGATCCCGCCGCGGGTCTCGTAATAGCGCTCAAGCGTCGCCCGCGCGCTCGGGTGGATGACGACCCCCACGCCCAACGCGGCCGCGATCGCATCGACGGTGATGTCGTCATGCGTCGGGCCGATCCCGCCGGTGGTGAAGAGATAGTCGTTGCGCACGCGCAAGGCGTTCACTGCCTCGACGATCGCGTCCTGCACATCGGGCACCACGCGCACTTCGCTGAGGCGGATTCCCTGCACGTTTAGCCACGTGGCGAGCTGTGCGATGTTCTTGTCCTGCGTGCGCCCCGAGAGGATCTCGTCGCCGATCACCAACAGTGCAGCAGTCCAGACGCGCTCGCTCATCCGCGCTGCGTACGCCCTCGCAAAGCCCCGCGCAAACGCCTATATCGCGCGCCATGACCGAATATGTAGCCGTCACGGCGGACATGCCGCGCATCCGCAGCAACGCGATCAAGCTGCACGGGCCCGAGGGTTTCGAGGGCATGCGCCGCGCGGGCCGGCTGGCCGCGGAAATCCTCGATGCGCTGGTCCCCCATGTCGTTCCCGGCGTGACCACCGCGGAGCTCGACGATATCGTTCGCGAGATGTCGATCGCAGGCGGCGGCGTACCGGCGACGCTCGGCTATCGCGGCTACACGCATAGCTGCTGCATCTCGATCAATCATGTCGTCTGCCACGGCATCCCGAGCGAAAAAACGCTCAAGGACGGCGACATCGTCAATATCGACGTCACGCCGATGGTCGATGGCTGGCACGGCGACACCAGTCGGATGTTTCTGGTCGGCGACGTAGCGATCAAGGCCAAGCGTCTCGTCGACGTGACCTATGAGTGCCTGATGCTCGGGCTGGAGCAGGCCAGGCCCGGCAACCATCTCGGCGACATCAGCCACGCGATCCAGACCCATGCCGAAAAGCATCGCTACGGCGTGGTCCGCGACTTCTGCGGACACGGCGTCGGCCAGCTTTTCCACGATGCGCCCGAAGTCGTCCATGTCGGCCGCCCCGGCACCGGCCCCGAGCTGCGCCCCGGCATGATCTTCACCGTCGAGCCGATGATCAATATCGGCCGTCCCGACGTGAAGCTGCTCGATGACGGCTGGACCGCAGTGACGCGCGACCGCTCGCTATCGGCGCAGTTCGAGCATTCTATCGGAATCACCGAAGCCGGCTGCGAGATCTTCACACAAAGCCCCAAGGGCCTGAACGCGCCGCCTTATTGAGCTGCTCAGTGCCGCTTCGACCAGCCGCGTAGCGCTTCCTCGGCTTCTCCGGGCGTAAGGTCGCCGGCCGCGGTGCTGATCCAGCATGTGCCGCGCTCATTGGGATCGAGCGCCATCAGCCCATGCGCCATAATGACGAGCGGCCCTCTCGCGACGACCACGTCCTGCGCGTCCAGCGCCACCCAGCGATGGATCTCGGCGGGCACATCCATGGGCAGAAGCTGCATACACGCACCCCACGTCTCACAACGCCTATAACACAGATCAGGACTCATTGTTCCCGTCTTATGCCACGCAATCGGGCAGGCAGCAGCGTTGTGCCCGTTTGTTAGGCAGTTGTTAACTCGCCCACTATGCTCTCGCGCTGGGGAAGATCGCGGAATCAGGCTGGCACGCTTGTTGTAAGACGCGCGATGGGGAAGAAGGGTTCGTCCGAATTCCAGCGGGGTATCAAGCGCGTGAAAAAGATCGAAGCGATCATCAAGCCGTTCAAGCTCGATGAAGTGAAGGAAGCGCTGCACGAAGTCGGCGTCAGCGGCATCACCGTGACCGAGGCCAAGGGTTTCGGCCGCCAGAAGGGGCATACCGAACTGTATCGCGGCGCGGAATATGTCGTCGACTTTCTTCCCAAGGTGAAGCTCGAGGTCGTCGTCGAGGATGCGCTTGCCGAGCGCGTGGTCGAGGCGATCGCCGCCGCGGCGCAGACCGGGCGCATCGGCGACGGCAAGATCTTCGTCATCCCGGTCGAGACCGCACTGCGCATCCGCACCGGCGAGCGCAACGAGAACGCAATCTAATCAATATCGCCCGCAAGGGCCTGCATTACAAAGCGAAAGGGTTTCCAAAATGGCGAATTCGGCCAGCGACGTTCTGAAGATGGTCAAGGAGAACGAGATCGAGTGGATCGATCTGCGCTTCACCGATCCCAAGGGCAAATGGCAGCACCTCACCATGGTCGCTTCCGTGGTCGGCGAGGACGAGCTGACCGACGGGCTGATGTTCGACGGCTCCTCGATCGAGGGCTGGAAGGCGATCAACGAGAGCGACATGATCCTCAAGCCCGATCTCGACGCGGTCTGGATCGATCCCTTCTCGGCAACGCCGATGCTAATCCTGGTCTGCGACGTGGTCGAGCCCTCGACCGGCGAGCTTTATTCGCGCGACCCGCGCTCGACCGCGAAGCGCTCGGAAGCCTATCTCCAGACGCTCGGCATCGGCGACACCGTCTATGTCGGTCCCGAGGCCGAATTCTTCATGTTCGACGACGTCCGCTTCGAGAACAGCTATTCCGCGAGCTATTACAAGATCGACGATATCGAATTGCCGGGCAATTCGGGCCGCGAATATGAAGGCGGCAATATGGGCCATCGCCCCCGCGCGAAGGGCGGCTATTTCCCCGTCGCGCCGGTCGATTCGGCGGTCGATATCCGCGGCGAAATGGTCTCGACGATGATCGAGATGGGGCTGCCCTGCGACAAGCATCACCACGAAGTCGCGGCCGCGCAGCATGAGCTTGGCCTGACCTATGGCACGCTGGTTCAGACCGCCGATCGCATGCAGATCTATAAGTATGTCGTCCACCAGGTCGCGCATGCTTATGGTAAGACTGCGACCTTCATGCCCAAGCCGATCAAGGAAGATAACGGCTCGGGGATGCACACGCACTTTTCGATCTGGGACAAGGGCAACCCGCTCTTCGCCGGCAATGGCTACGCCGGCCTCAGCGACATGTGCCTCTATTTCATCGGCGGCGTGATCAAGCACGCCAAGTCGCTGAACGCCTTCACCAATCCCTCGACCAACAGCTACAAGCGCCTGGTCCCGGGTTATGAAGCGCCCGTGCTGCTTGCTTATTCGAGCCGTAACCGCTCGGCCTCGTGCCGCATCCCTTATGGTGCGGGCAGCAAGGCCAAGCGCGTCGAATTCCGCTTCCCGGACGCACTGGCGAACCCGTATCTCTGCTATGCGGCTTTGCTGATGGCGGGCCTGGACGGCATCCAGAATCGTATCCATCCAGGCGATCCGATGGACAAGAACCTCTACGATCTGCCCCCGGCAGAACTCGAGCAGGTCCCCACGGTCTGCGCCTCGCTCCGCGAAGCACTCGACAGTCTCGAAGCCGATCAGGATTATCTGCTCAAGGGCGACGTCTTCACCCGCGACCAGATCGCCGCTTATATCGAGATCAAGCGCGGCGACGTGGCGCGCTGGGAGATGACTCCGAGCCCGGTCGAATACGACATGTACTATAGCGCCTGATTCCGTCAGGCAGGTTGAAGGGGCGTCCGGAGCGATCCGGGCGCCCTTTTCATGTCAGGGCGTCTGAAAGCCAGTCGCGCGCAGTTCCAAGCCGGCGCGGGGATCCTGCCGGAAGAACAGCCCGCCCTTGGTGCTGGCATGGCCCGCGACATAATCGAGGGTCGCCATGCTGGTTTCGTGGCCTGCTTTCCCCTCGACCGTCACTGCAGCCGCGGTCCCGGCGCCCGAATTGACCGCCTCAAACTCGACGACATGCCCCGCCGCGCTGGGCACGACGCGCAGTACACGCACTTCAATCGCCGGGAGATCCGACCCCCGCCCCGCAAAGGCGTCTCGCGCGATCACCCCCGCTACCGCAAGGGTCAGCGCAAGCCCGATAGCCGCCGCGATCCATTCGAGCGGTGGGGTATTGGCGACGCCCTTCACTTCCTGAGCCATATCTTCTCCTAGATCACCAGTCGGGCGATCGCAGCGCCGATCGCGCCCGGGAATGCGAGCACTACCGCCGTGCTGGCGATCCCCGCCAGATCGCCGCCGTCGGCGCGACCGAAGGTCCACAGAACGTAGAGGCTGACGACCAGCGCGATCGCATAGCCGGGTATCGTGAAGATCACGAAGCGCCGCACCAAGCCATAGCCCTCCGGCGCGTCCTTCTGCCCGGCAAAGCCGATGGCGAAGACGAGCAAGTGAAGCGCGACTATCGATCCCAGCATCAGCAACAAACTCTGCACGGCGGACATCTTGAAGCCGATCAGGATCATCTCCTCGGTCGGCGCAACGTTGAAGGCAAGGAACAGCGCCCCCGCCAGCATCAGGAACAATTGCCCGCCATAGCCCGCCGAGCGCGCGGCCTTTTCCTCGTCCTCATCCGCATCGCCTGCGCTCAATTGCTTGCGCGCGATCATCGCCCCGAAGCTCGCGGGCACGCACTGTATCGCGATCATCCCCGCCAGTTCCGCGAGCGGCATGCCCGGCGTCAGCAGGCCGAACAGCGAGAGTATCGCCGCCGAAGAAAGTATGCCGACGCCGTACGCCGCAAGCGCATCGAGCACATCCTCGATGAAGGTCGTGGTCTTTTCGAACCCGCCAAAGCGCGAGAGGAAGATCAGCACAACGAAATTAAGCAGGAGGAACAGCAGCAGCCGCAGCGGATGGACATAAAGGCCGATTGACCACATCTCCATCGTCATCAGCAGCGGCAAGCCGAAGATGATGGCGCCGCCAAAGGCACGGCCCAGCCCCTCGGCATAGACCCGGTTCGTATAGGTGCGCTCGACCATGCGCCTGCTTCCCACGCGCATGGCGTGGCGACAAGTGCCTTGGACCGCGCGGGGCAAGCGGTTAGGCTGCGCCCATGCTCCGTATCCTTCTCGCCGCCGCCGCGCTCTGCGCCGCCACCCCCGCCGCCGCCCAGCTCTCCAAGCAGGAGGCCGCGATGGTCGCCACGGTGGACAAGGAGAGCGATCGCACCCTCGCCTTGATCGAGCGGATGGTGAACCAGAATAGCGGCACGCTGAACCTCGCGGGCGTTCGCGCGATGGGCGAGATGCTGCGCCCCGAATTCGAAGCATTGGGCTTCAAGGTCGAATGGATCCAGCTGCCAGAAACCAAGCGCGCCGGGCATTTCGTCGCGACGCACAAGGGCAGCGGCAAGGGCAAGCGCATGCTGCTCATCGCGCATGTCGACACGGTCTTCGAAGCAGCTTCGCCATTCCAGAAGTTCAGCCGCGACGGTGATCGGGCAGTCGGCCCCGGCGTGGTCGACGATAAGGGCGGGATCGCAGTGATCGTCGCGGCTTTGCGGGCGATGCAGGCTGCGGGCACCCTCAAACAGGCCGATATCCAGGTGATGTTTACCGGCGACGAAGAGAAGACCGGTGACCCGATCCCGGTCGCGCGTGCGGGGCTGATCGAGGCGGGCAAATGGGCCGATGTCGCGCTCGAATTCGAAAACCTGGCCAAGGAGGACGGCAAGGAATTCGGCACCGTCGCGAGGCGGAGCGCGAATAACTGGACACTCGCCGCCACCGGCAAGACCGGCCATGGCGGCAGCGTGTTCGGCCCTGATCTCGGCTATGGCGCGATCTACGAGATCAGCCGCATCCTGACCGCGTGGCAGAATGAGTTGCGCGAGGAAAACCTCACCTTCAACGTCGGCGTGATCGCCGGCGGAACGCCCGCGAGCATCGACGCGGACGGGGTGAAGGTCGAGGCGGCAGGCAAGACCAATGTGATCCCGGCCCAGGCGATCGCGCGCGGCGACCTGCGCAGCCTCACCCCGGACCAGGATGCCAAGGCGCGCCAGAGGATGCAGGCGATCGTCGCCAAGCATCTGCCCGGCACCGGCGCAACGCTCACCTTCCAGGACAACACGCCCCCGATGGCGCCGACCGAAGGCAACCGTGCGCTGCTCACCCGGGTCAACGCCATCAATCGCGATCTCGGTCTGCCTGAGATGCCGGAATTCCCGCCAGCCAAGCGCGGCGCTGCGGATTCGAGCTTCGTCGCGGCCTATGCCGATACGCTTGCCGGAATGGGTCCGGTCGGCGGCACGCTGCATGCCGAGGGCGAATGGCTGGAAGTGCCGAGCATTGCGGCGCAGGCCAAGCGCAGCGCGATCCTGATGAGCCGGCTGGCGCGGGAGAAGAGGTAACCAATCCCTCTCCCGCCGGGAGAGGGATATTGGGAACCGAGCCTTCCACGCATCGTTACGCAGCGATGCGGTCCTGCGCTGCCTTCCCTTTGCTCCTCCTCGCCGCATGCAGCGGCGGTGGCGGCTCGGGCGGCGGCAGCACTCCGACCCCCACCCCTTCCGCACCGAACACCGCCCCCAGTTTCACTTCCGCTACCACCGCAACGCTCGTCGAGAACGCCGCCCTTTCCTACCAGGCGGCAGCGACCGACGCGCAGGGCAATGCCATCACCTATTCGGTCGCGGGCGGCGCCGATGCCGCGCGCTTCTCGATCACGGCGGCAGGCGCGCTGACCTTCGTGGCCGCACCCAATTTCGAGCTGCCGGCCGACGCGAACGGCGACAATATCTATGAAGTGCAGCTCGGCGCCAGCGACGGAAGCCTGAGCTCGACGCTGACCCTCCAGGTCACCGTGACCAACAGCCGCGAAGGCATTGCGGTCAAGCGGGTGGGCACGGGCTTCAACCAGCCGCTCTATGTCGCGGCGATTCCCGGCGACAATAACCGCGTCTTCGTCATCGAGAAGGGCGGCGCGGTCTATTACCTCACCCCCGCGACCGGCGCGAAGACGCTCGCCTTCACGGCCGGCGGGCTAACCACGGATGGCGAGCGCGGGCTGCTTGGCCTTGCTGCGCGTCCGGATTTCGCCACCTCGAACATCGTCTTCGTCCATGCGACGGGCGCGGGTGGCGCGGTCGAGATCCGGGAATATAATGTCGTCACTGGTGCGATGCGGCTGGCGCTTTCGACGCCGCACTCCGCCGCCAACAACCATAATGGCGGCTGGATCGGCTTCGGCCCGGACGGGCTACTCTACGATGCGATCGGCGATGGCGGCAGCGGCGGCGATCCGAGCAACAACGCCCAGAACGTCAGTGTCCGGCTTGGCAAGATCCTGCGGCTCTCGGTTGGCGCGACCTTCGCGCCCGCGCCCGGCAACCCCTTTATCGGCGGCGGCGGCGATCCTTACATCTTCGCCTATGGCCTGCGAAATCCCTTCCGCAATTCGTTCGATGGCAACCGGCTGATCATCGCCGATGTCGGCCAGGACGCGATCGAGGAGATCAATATCGTCAACACCAGCCAGCCGGGGCTCAATTTCGGCTGGCGCTTCCTGGAGGGCACCCAGCCCTATAACGGCACGGCGCCCGCCGGGCTCACGGCACCGGTCAGCCAATATGGCCATGGAACCGGACCGCGCCAGGGCTCGTCGATCACGGGCGGCTATGTCTATCGCGGTCCGGTTGCCTCGCTCGCCGGCCTCTATGTGTTCGGCGATTTCGTCAGCGGCAATCTGTGGACGCTGCCCGCGGCATCGCTGACGCAAGGGTCGCTGTTCCCCTCCGCGCAATATGAGCGCCGCAACGCCGATTTCACGCCAGATGCCGGCACGATCGACAGCCTCGCCTCGTTCGGCCAGGACAATGCGGGCAACCTCTACATCGTCGATATCGCCGGCGAAGTGTTCATGATCACCGTCGGCTAGGTTGCATCTTGCAACCTCCCGCGTGGCGGGCCATCTCGCATACCGAAACTTCAAAAATCGGAGCGGGTAAATGCGCAGCTATCTCAGCCATTATATCGACGGCGCATGGGTCGAAAGCGAAGGCGGCACGCGCCATGACGTGATCAACCCGGCGACCGAGACGCCCACCGCGGAGATCACGCTGGGATCCGCTGCCGATGTCGACAAGGCAGTCGCGGCCGCCAAACGCGCCTTCGAGACTTTCTCGCGCACCAGCGTGGACGAGCGGATCGCGCTGATCGAGCGCATCCTGCAGGAATATAAGGCCCGCGCCGGCGACATGGCGGAGGCGATCAGCCTGGAAATGGGTGCACCGGTCAGCCTCGCACGCACTGCGCAGGTCGGCTCGGGGATCGGCCACCTGATGTCGGCGATCAGCGCGCTACGCGAATTCACGTTCGAGGAGCAGATCGGCAGCAGCCTGGTCGTCCACGAGCCGATCGGCGTGGTCGCGATGATCACGCCGTGGAACTGGCCGCTCAACCAGATCGTCTCCAAGGTTGCGCCCGCCCTCGCCGCGGGCTGCACGATGATCCTCAAGCCCAGCGAGGAAGCCCCGGGCTGCGCGATGATCTTCGCCGAAGTGATGGACGCGGCAGGCGTTCCCGCCGGCGTCTTCAACCTCGTCAACGGCGACGGGCCCGGCGTCGGCACTGCGCTTTCCACGCACAAGGGCGTCGATATGGTCAGCTTCACCGGCTCGACCCGCGCGGGCGTGATGGTCGCCAAGAACGCTGCCGACACGGTCAAGCGCGTCCATCAGGAATTGGGCGGCAAGTCGCCCTCGGTGATGCTCGAAAGCGCCGACCCGGCAGCGGCAGTGAAGGGCACTTTGTTCTCGGTGCTGATGAATTCGGGGCAGAGCTGCATCGCGCCGGCCCGCCTGCTCGTGCCTGAAAGCAAGGCCGCCGAAGTGACGGCAATCGCCGCCGAGATGATGAAGGCCACCGCGACCGGCGATCCGTCGGAAGAAGGCCGCCATCTCGGCCCGGTGGTCAACAAGGCGCAGTGGGACAAGATCCAGGGCCTGATCGCCAAGGGCATGGAGGAAGGCGCGACGCTGGAGACCGGCGGACCCGGCCGCCCCGATGGCGTCGAGACCGGCTATTTCGTCAAGCCGACTTTGTTCTCGGGCGTGACCAACGACATGACGATCGCCCGCGAGGAAATCTTCGGCCCCGTAGTGACGATCATCCCCTACAAGGACGAGGAAGACGCAATCCGCATCGCCAACGACACCGATTACGGCCTCTCCGCGGTGCTGTTCGGCGATCCCGAAGGCGTCCGCCGCGTCGCACCGCGTCTGCGCGCCGGCATGGTCTATGTGAATGGCGGCCAGCCGAGCCCCGATTTGCCCTTTGGCGGCTACAAGCAATCGGGCAATGGCCGCGAGCACGGCAAGTTCGGGCTTGCAGAGTTCATGGAAGTGAAGTCGCTGGTGAACGCGCTGGCTTAAGGCACCAGGATCGTCGATCCCGTCGTCTTCCCTGCCTCCAGCGCGCGGTGCGCGTCGGCTGCGTCCTCCAGCGCGAAACGCTGGCCGATGTCGGCGCGCACCGCTCCCGAGCGCAGCATCTCGAACAGCCGCGCGCTGCCGGCGGCACGCTCTTCGGGCGTGACATAATAGTCGAACATCGTCGGGCGCGTGACGAAGACCGATCCCGCGCGGGCCAGCTCGGTCAGCCCGACGCCCTCGACCGCCCCACTGGCATTGCCGAAGCTGACCACCACCCCGCGCCTTTTGACCGAGGCGAGCGATTCCTTCCACGTCGCCTTACCGACACCATCGAGCACGACATCCACGCCCACGCCGGCCGTGGCATCGCGCACGAACTCGGCAATGCCCTTGCCGCGCGAAACCAGCACGTGATCCGCTCCCGCATCGCGCGCCAGCGCGATCTTCGCCTCGCTGCCGACCGTCGCGATCACTTGCGCCCCGATCGCCTTGAGCCAGCGCACCGCGATCTGCCCGACGCCACCCGCCGCGGCATGGACCAGCACGGTCGATCCCCGCTGCACCCGCGCACAGCGCTCGATCAGGAACTCGGCGGTGCACCCCTTGAGCAATGCTGCCGCCGCAGTCTCGTCGCTGACATCATCGGGCAGCGCGAACAAAGTTGCCGCCGTCACATTGCGCGCAGTCGAATACGCGCCCAGCGCCGGGCCGAAAGTCGCCACCCGGTCCCCCACCGCGAAATCCTCGACGCCCTCGCCCAGCGCTTCGATCACGCCGGACGCTTCCCCGCCAAGCCCACTCGGCAGCGCAATGGGGTAGAGACCCGAACGGTGATAGGTGTCGATGAAATTAAGCCCCACCGCGCTGTTGCGCATTCGCACTTCGCCCGGCCCCGGTGGCGCAAGATCGACATCGACCCATTCGATGACTTCGGGACCCCCGGTCCGCTCGAACCGTGCTGCGCGTGCTTTCGTCATACCGGCCATACCCATAGGATAAGCGGCGTTCCTACCAGCAACACGATCAGCGACAAGGGCGCACCCAGCCGCGCATAATCGCCGAAGCGGTAGCCACCGGGCCCGAATACCAATGTGTTGCACTGATGGCCGATCGGCGTGAGGAAATCGCAGCCTGCGCCCACCGCCGTCGCCATCAGGAAAGCTTCGGGTTTGTACCCCAGCCCAGTCGCGAAAGTCGCCGCGATCGGCGCCATTACCAGCACCGTCGCGGCATTGTTTAGAAACGGCGTGACCGCCATCGCCGCAGCGAGGATCAATGCGACGGCGCCCCAGGGCGGCAGCACCGATGCCAGTGCCGAGAGTTGATCGCCGATGAGATCGGTCGTCCCCGTAGTGCGCAGCGAATCCGAAACCGGGATGAGCGCCCCAAGCATCACCAGAATTGGCCATTCGATATAATTATAAGCTTCGCGCACCGGCAGCGCGCCGCTGATAATCACTAGGCCCGCCGCCGCGAAGAACGCGACCGCGACCGGCACATAGCCAAGCGCCGTCGCCAGCATCGCCACGCCGAGCGCCACGAGCGGGATCAGTCCTTTTCGCGCGCTCCCCAACCGCAGCGTGCGCTCGGCGAGCGGCAGGCAGCCCAGTTCGCTCAATCGCTCGAACAGCAATTCCAGCGGCCCCTGCAGTACGATCACGTCGCCTGCGCGCAGCTGGACTTCGGCCAGCCTTTTGGCGATCCGCTCGCCCTGCCGCGATACGGCGATCAGATTTACGCCGAAGCGCTCGTGCAGATGCAGCCGCCCCGCGGTCTGGCCGATCAGCACGCTCCCGGTGCTGATCACCGCCTCGATCACGCCGACATCGTCGCCGCCCTCCTTGGGCCGGTCGCGATGCTGGCCCACGAGTTCGAGTCCGTCGGTAGCGATCACGCGCTCGAGACTGTCGGGCGCCCCGGTCAGGATCAGCAGGTCGTCTTCTCGCAGCCTGGTGTCAGGAAAGGGCGCGCTGCGAATGCCGGCGCGCAGGATCGCAGTGACGGTAACATCGTCGTCATGGCGCTGCAGGAATGCAGCGATCGGCTCGTCCACTGCCGGCGATCCCGGCGAGATCTTCGCCTCGGTCACGTAATCCTGGATATCCAGCGATTTGCCGAGCGTCGCCGCAGCGCGCCGGTCGCGGGGCAGCAGCCGATAGCCGAAGCGCAGGAAGATCAGCCCGATCACGGTGAGCCCCAGCCCTACCGGCGCATAATCGAACATGCCGAATGGCTGGCCGGTCATCTCCTCGCGCACCCGGCTGACGATGATGTTGGGCGAAGTGCCGATCAGCGTGATCAGTCCGCCCAGCAGTGACGCGAATGCCATCGGCATCAGAAACACCGCGGGAGCGGCGTTCGATCGCTTTGCCATCTGAAACGCCACCGGCATCATCATCGCCAGCGCGCCAATATTCTTGACTAGGGCGGAGGCGCACCCCACGCTGGCGCACAGCAGCAGCAATTGCGAGCGGATGCGCCTCACCCGCCGCTGGAGCATCAGCATCGCGCTTTCGATCACGCCCGATCGCTGCACCGCGCCCGAAAGCACCAGCGCAGAGGCGACGATCACTACGATATCGTCCGAAAAGCCGCTAAACGCTTCCTTGGGGCTGACCACCCCTACCGCCAGCGCCGCGAGCAGCGCGATCACCGCGACGACGTCGTAGCGCAGCTTCCCCCAGATGAAGAGCAGCATCATCCCGCCGAGCACGGCGACGGACAGCATCTGGGGAAGGGTCATCGGGCCTCACGAGTGGACGTCAGGCCCTAACTCGCAAGCCAGACTTCCGCTCCGGCAGGTTTAATGAACCGTACCCACGGCCCGCCCGATCGACAGCAATACAATCAGCCGCTCGATCTGGCGCCAGCGGCAGAAATTGATGTGATTGCCGAGATCCCGATAATGATCCGCGCGCGCCGCCGCCTCGCAGCCGGCATTGTCGCCGAACGCGGCGATCAGATGCGTTGCGTCCGCCACCTGGAGTGTATCGGCGAGGTAGGGAAGCACGGGGGTAGCGCTCGCCGCGCCGGGCTCGTTGAAGGTCATGCCCTCCAATTCGCACAGGAAGCTGAAGCTTTCGCGCCGCAACAAGGTGAAGCAGGTCTAAACCATCAATTGTGGCGCCGCGCAGCGATGCGTGGCAAAGGCGCGGCATGGCAAACGCACCTCGCACTCCCATGGCCGGCGGCTTCATCCTCGCAATCGCCCTGATCGTCGGCGTGTTCGTCGGCATGACCAAAGGCGAGGCTTCGATGGGCTTCATCTGGGGCCTGGGAGTGGGCCTCGCCGGACTGCTGCTCGTCTGGCTGGTGGACCGCCGGCGGGCCTGAGCGCCTAAAGCCGGTTTGCCCGAATAATGTAGGTTAATAGCGCAACGGTTTGAACGATGTCCGGCGCGCGACGTTGAGGGGGCCAAAGGAGCTTCACCGTGACCGGCGAACGGATAGTAGCCGTGGGATTTCTCACGGAGAACGACATGCGCCGCTTGGGTTCGACCTTCACGCGGCACATCCCCGTTTTGGATGACGGGATGTTCGAGGACCTATTGGCGCAACTGGACGAAATCGAAATCGAGCCGTCCGGCACCTCCATGGTCCTCCGTCCCGTCAGCCACTAGCGCGCCTCGTCCATCAGCGCCTTGAGTTGCTTGCGCACCGCCGGGCCGCTCAGATGACTGTCGACATTGGCGAAATGCTCGGCGGACAGCTTACGCTTGATGTCGTCGATCGACGTGACGGTTCCGCTCCGCGCGAGTTCGAATGCGCGTTCCAAAGGATGTCCGTTCACACCAGGCTCCGCATTTTGGAGCTGAAAGTGGCGCCGGGTGCGCCGTCCGCCGCCGGCTTGGCCGCGGCCTGCCGTTCTGAATCGCTAAATGGATTGGTCATGACGCCCCTCTATCATAAAAATTAGATCGCAAAAGCAGGCCTATAGTGCCCGCCCCAGCCACGCCACGCGCCCCAGCACCTCGATTTCGCCCGCGCGCACGAAGCGCAACGGATAGGCCGGATTCTCGCTGACCACCTCCAGCCCGCCCACCGCCGCGCGCAGCCGCTTGACCATCAGCTCGCCCCCCAGCCGCAGCACGAACACCCCACCGCGCCCGACAATGCGCTGGTCGCAATCGACCAATATCTCATCCCCATCCTCGAGCAGCGGCGACATAGAATCGCCCTCGACGCAGATCATAGAGGCAGCATCGGGCCGTACGCCGAGCTGGCGCAGCATCGCGGGCGGGAACATGCCCGGCTGGCGCCGCGCCTCGCCCGCGACCAGTCGTCCGGGCCCCGCCGACGCATACACGTCCAGCCGCGCGACTTCGACCACGCCTTCCGCCCCGCGCCCGCCTAGCCGCGCCTCGGGCACGCCCATATAGCGCGCCAGTCGCCCGCGATCGGCCTCGGCGAGCATGCGCGGCGTCCCGCGCCTCAGATATTGCTGAAGATATGCCGGGTTGCGCCCGACCACGCGCGAAAGCTCGGCAAAGCTGCGCCCCTGTTCGTCCATCAGCGCCGCCAGGGCCGCTCGTTGCGCATCCGCATCCACACTTGAACCATAATCGTAGGATTTTTCCTAGACAAGTAGGAAATGAGAACAAATCATGATCATCGACAAGCGAATCGAGGAGCATGGCAATGTCGGTGCATTGGAAGATTGAGCAATTTCTGAAACGAAGCGAAATGTCGGCCAGCAAATTCGGCAGGCTGGCGGTACGCGATCCGCGGCTGGTCCACGACCTGCGTCGGGGCCGCGAGCCCGGTGAGGCCATCGCCGCGCGGATCGAGGCCTTCATCGCCGGGGAGCGCGGCAAGTGAGCCGCGGTCCCGATGCGGCGACGCAAATCGAGCGCGCGCTTGCTGCCAGTGCCGACGCCGCAAGCTGCCCGGTGACGATCTCGCGATCGGTGGTCCGCCGGTGGGCAAGCGCCACCTTTATCGGCGCGCAGCACGCACTGACCGTGGCGGCAACGCAATCGCCCGACTTGAACGCCTGGCTGGCCGGCCTGCCCGAAGCCGAGTTCGCGCTGCGCGGGCATCTCGTCGCGGATCTCGTCGTGACGCGCGTTTCTCGCGACGGCGACGCCGTCACGGCTGAACTCGAAATACTTACGGTGGAGGAGCGTTAGGCGCGGCGCGCCAGGTTGCGCAGCGTGACCAGCGCGTCTTCCAGCCCGCGCTCGGCATCGCGCGGACGCGGCTCGTGATCGATCCCCGCAGCCAGCCCCTTGCGGATCACGCCGCGCTCAAGCCGTTCGAGCAGGGCATGCACCGAAGCATCGGTCTCGGGCCGCGCGATTGGCTCGGCGGGCACCGGAATGCGCATCGCCGGTGCTGGTTTGGGGCGCACCGGTGGAGTCAGTTCGAACACTTCGAAGCGCTCGCTCTCGTCGAATATCGCAGGGCGCGGTTCTCGGCGCAGCGGCGCGAGTGGTACCGGCTTGGGCCGCGGACGTTCCGGGAGTGATTGGGGGTCAAATGCCGCCAGCGGCTGATTGAGATCGCGCGGCAGCGGCTGCTCTAGCAGCGGCTCGGGAGCGGGGGGCTCGACCGCGTCCACGAGATCGAGGGCTTCGGCTTTTTTTTCGGGCGCCCGAACTTCGAGGAACGGTGTGCCCAGGTCGCGAGTCGCCAGCAAGGGCGGGCGCGGCGGCGCATCGGGGTGCGCATCGGCGCGGCGGATGATCGGCGTGTGCGGCGCTTCGGCTTCGGCCTCGGCCTCCTTGCCTACGCTCAGCCCGCGCGTGCCGACCAGAATGAATGCCATGAACCAGCCAAGCAATGCAGCGACGCCACCGGCCCCTGCCGCCAGGATTGCGCGTGCCGTGAAGCCGAGAGGCGGCTCGGCAGCGGTCAGCACTGCGGGAATTCCCGAATCCATCACCAGCGCCTCGAGCACCGGCACCGGCATGACGATCACGCCAAGCGCCGCTGCCGCACCGAGTATGGCTGCTGCCAGAGGAGCCAGAGGTAAATTCACGCTTTCACTGTCCTGTGCGACCAAGAAGGTTTCGTTGCCGCCGACATTGCGAGTTTTTGGTAAACAGATTCATAACGCGCGACGTTTACCGACCAGTTTCGCTCGGCTTCGACGAATGCCCGCGCCCGCGCCCGCCGGGCTTCCCAATGATCGCGATCCCCGAACACTCTGGCCACCGAATGCGCCAGCGCTCTCGGGTCATCGGGCTTGAACAATGTGCCGGTATCGCCGTCGCGGATCAGTTCGCGGTGGCCGCCGACATCGGATGCGGCGACAAGCTTGCGCTGCGCCATCGCTTCCAATGGCTTGAGCGGCGTCACCAGGTCGGTCAGCCGCATCTTCTTGCGCGGATATACCAGCACGTCGATTAGACTGTAATAGCGGTCGACCTGACTGTGCGGCACGCGGCCGATGAACTTGATCCGGCCCGCTGCCGGTGATGCCGCGGCCTGGGCGCGCAAGGCTTGCTCGGCCGGCCCACCGCCGACCAGGATCAGATGCATCGACGGACGCAGCCGCACCAGTTCGGGCATCGCATCGATCAAAATGTCGAGCCCTTCATAATCGTAGAAGCTGCCGATGAACCCGATCGCCTCGCCGCCTTCTACGCCCAGTTCCGCGGCCAGCGCCTTGTCATAGGCCAGCGGCTCGCCGAAAACATTGAGGTCCACGCCATTGGGCGAGACGAAGATCTTGCCCGGAACAATCCCGCGCTGTCCCAGATCGGCGCGCAGCCCTTCGCAGATCACCGCCACCGCATCGGCGCGCTTGACTGCCCTGGTCTCGAGCGCGCGAGTCATATTGTATTTCCAGCTACCCTCGCGCCCGGTTCCGTTGCCCACTGCGGCATCTTCCCAAAAGGCGCGGATTTCATAGACGAAGGGCAGCCCCAGCCGGTCCGCCGCCCGCTGCCCCGCCATCGCATCGAGCACCGGCGAATGGGCGTGGAGGATGTCGGGCTGGAACGCCTTGGCGACCTTCGTAATGCGGCGCGCAAACCGCCCTACTTCGCGCCACTCGCTCACCACTGGCAGCGAGGAAGCGACCGGCGGCGTCCGGAAGAATTGCAGCCCGTCGACCATTTCGTCTGCAGCGTCATATTCGCCGTGTCGCGGACCGGTGACGGCGGCCACGTCCCAGCCCCGCGCAATCTGCGCCTTGAGCAAGGCCCGCGTCCGAAAGGTGTAGCCGCTATGCAGTGGCAGCCCGTGATCGAGGATGTGGAGGATGCGCATCGCATTTTCCTGCCACGATAGCCCTTAACGGCGCGTCAACTGGCCTGCTCTACAGCCGCACTGGAAGGAGCGCGCGGAACCCGCATGATCGACAATCTATCGCTCGCGATCTCGCACGGGCTGATGCTGCT
Source organism: Sphingomonas sp. AC522 (assembly GCF_979258125.1). Taxonomy (NCBI): domain Bacteria; kingdom Pseudomonadati; phylum Pseudomonadota; class Alphaproteobacteria; order Sphingomonadales; family Sphingomonadaceae; genus Sphingomonas; species Sphingomonas sp. AC522. The sequence continues at coordinate 1,641,770 of NZ_OZ409836.1, read as the reverse complement.
TGCGGCAATCCTGCTGCTGCGCCGGAACGACCTGGACGTCGAGCCGAGCCCGCACGACGGCGAGGACAGCCCCAAGAAGAAGCGCTGGGGCAAGCCCGGTGCGTGATCTCGTCTTCGTTGCCTTCCTGGCTGCATTGTTCGCAACGGGCTTTCGCCGCCCGTTCCTGTTCGTGCTGGCCTATGCCTATATCGATATCGTCTCGCCTCAGCGGCTGACCTATATCCTGCTCAATTCGGTGCCGATCTCGATGATCGCAGTCGGATTGGCGGTGGTCGGGTGGCTGGCGATGGACGACAAGCGCGACGTCCGCGTCGCCCCTCGCCAGGGGCTTATCGTTCTGCTGCTCGCTTATTGCTTCTATACGACGATGCACGCCGATTTCCCGCTCGAGGCCAGGGACAAATGGGAATGGGTATGGAAGGCGCTGGCCTTCGCCGCCTTCCTGCCGCTGACGCTGCGCACCAAGCTCCGCATCGAAAGCTTGTTGCTGTTCATGATCCTCTCGGCCGCATCGATCATTATCGTCGGCGGGATCAAGACCGTCGGCTCGGGCGGCGGTTACGGCGAACTCAATCTGATGGTGACCAACAATTCGGGGCTGTACGAGGGCTCGACCATCTCGATGGTGGCGATCGCGATCATCCCGCTGATCCTGTGGTTCACCAAATTCGGCACCATCTTCGCGCCCGACTGGCGCGTGAAGACGTTCTGCTACTGCCTGATCTTCGCCTGCCTGCTGATCCCGGTCGGCACTTCGACGCGTACCGGGCTGCTCTGCATCGCGCTGCTCGCGATCCTGATGATCCGCGATTTCAAGCGGCCGATAGTCTATCTCGCCGGGCTCGGGACGCTGGGACTCTGCGCCATCCCTTTCCTGCCCTCGGCCTTTACCGAGCGGATGGAGACGATCCAGACCTACCAGGCCGACGCCTCCGCCTCGACGCGCATCGAGGTTTGGAAGTGGACAATGGAATATGTGAAAACCCATCCGATGGGTGGCGGCTTCGAAACCTATCGCCAGAACCAGATTCGCTACGAAAAGGTCGCGATGGTCGATGATGGCGAAGGCCATATGACCATCAAGCGCAGCTGGGAAATCGACAAGGCGCGTGCCTATCACAGCTCCTATTTCGAGATGCTCGGCGAACAGGGCTATGCAGGCCTGATCATCTGGCTGCTGATCAACATGATCGGCATCTTCCGGATGGAAGTGCTGCGCCGCCGCTACAAGAAGGCCGGGGAAGGCGAGCAATGGATCGCTCCGCTCGCCAGCGCGCTGCAGAGCGCGCACATCATCTATATGCTCGGCAGCTGCTTCATTGCGATCGCCTTCCAGCCCTTCGTCTACATGCTGATCGGCGCGCAAATCGGTCTGGACACCTATCTGGCCCGCAAGCGCGAGGAGACGGCGTGGCGCCCCTTGCGCAAACCGCGATTGGCGGCGGCATGAGCGGAGAGCTTCGCGCGCTGACCAGCGTGCGCGGGATCGCCGCCTGGCTGGTCGTCCTGTTCCACATCCGCACATCGATCCAGGGCTTGCCCGAGCTCGGCCTGACCATCCTCGCCAAGGGCTATCTCGCGGTCGACTTCTTCTTCCTGCTTTCGGGCTTCGTTATCTGGATGAGCTATGCGCCGCGCATCCGCGAAGGCGGCTTTGCGGTCGTCCCCGAATTCCTCAAGCGCCGCATCGCCCGGATCTGGCCGCTGCATCTGTTCATGCTCGGTTTTGGCGTCGCGCTTGCGCTCGCCATGCTCGCCACCGGCCGTGAGGCCGAGCATTTCCCCTTCGCCGAACTGCCGCTCCACGTCTTCCTGCTCCAGAATTGGGGCTTTACCGAAACGCTCGCCTGGAACGATCCTGCCTGGTCGATCTCGTGCGAACTCGGCGCCTATCTGCTGTTCCCCTTCCTGGCGCTAGCGATCGACTGGCGCCGCGTGCCGACGCCCGCGATCCTCGCCGCGATCGCAGCATTGCTGACCTTGCTCCACACCGTCTTCGCGCTGCGCGGCGCGACGTCGCTCGGCCAGGAAATCCCGCAGCTGGGCCTGATCCGCTGCATCCTCGAATTTGCGAGCGGCACTGCGATCGGCGCGCTGTGGCTGCGCTGGCGCGAGGCGTGGCGCGCTCCGGCGGCGCTGAGTGCCACGCTCGCCTTGGCCCTCGGCACCGCGACTATCGCAGGCGTGCTGCCCGAGACCCTCGCCGTCCCCACCGCCTTTGCAGCCGCATTGCTGGCGCTCGCCCTTGTCCGCGGTTCGCCGCTCGAAGGGCGCACCATCCATTATCTCGGAGAGATCAGCTACGCGACCTATCTCGGCCATTATCTCCTCTGGTTCGCCTTCAAGCTCTTCCTTGTCGATAACGCCCACGCAGTCCCGCTGCCGCTCATCGCACTGTATCTGCTACTCGTTCTCGCCAGTTCCTCGGCGCTCTACCATTGGATCGAAAGACCTGCACAGCGCGCCATAAACAACTGGAAATTCACACGAAGAAGCGCCGCGACAATTTGATACAACATTGCCCTCGCGTTTCCAGATCATTGCTATAGCGTAACGGGATCAGCACTCGGGGAGAGGCCTGTGCGCTATCCTATCTTCATCGCGGCAATTGCCGCCTCGGGCTTGGTCTCGTGCAGCAGCGGCGGCGGGGAGACGGCCGGCGGCGGCGGAACCGTCGTCACCGCAGCGGTCACTCCGACACCCACGCCCGCCGCGCCCACCCCAACTCCCACCACCGCAGTCGTCACCTTCACGACGCTCGATCTGGCCGCGCTCGCCAATTACGCGCCTGTCCTACCGGCCTATTACGACGCGACAATCAACGGCGACGACAACACGCCCGTCGGCCAGGCACTCGACAACCGCATCGCCACGCTCGGCCGCGTGCTGTTCCACGATCGCCGGCTCAGCACCAACGACACGATTTCCTGCGCCTCCTGCCATCAGCAGGCATCGGGCTTCACCGATCCACGCCGCTTCTCGACCGGAGTCAACGGCGCGGCCTTCACCACTGCCCATTCGATGCGGCTAGGCAATGTCCGCTATTTCCGGCCCGGATCGATGTTCTGGGACCGCCGCGCCGCCAGCGTGGAGCTGCAGGCGAGCCAGCCGATCCTCAACCCCGTCGAAATGGGCTGGGACGCCGGCGCCGGCGGGATTCCTGCGCTGATCACGAAGATGAACGGCATCGCTTATTATTCCGAGCTGTTCACCTTCGCTTTCGGGACGCCCGCGATCAGCGAGGGGCGGATCCAGCAGGCGCTGGCGATGTTCGAGCGCGCGATGGTCTCCACCACGAGCCGCTGGGACACGGGATATGCCAGCGTGTTCGGCGCCGCTCTGCCCAATCGCGGGCTCAACCTCGATCTGCCCAATTTCACTGCCCAGGAAAATCGCGGCCGTGCGCTGTTCTTCGCGCCGCCCAACGCCCCCGGCGGCGGCGCAGGCTGCTCCGCCTGCCACCAGGCGCCGACCTTCGGGCTCGACCAGAACTCTCGCAGCAATGGCCTCGATGCCGGCGAGACCATTGTCTTCAAATCGCCGTCGCTCAAGAATGCCGCGCTGACCGGCCCCTATATGCATGACGGCCGCCTCGCCACGCTCGCCGCAGTGATCGAGCATTACGATTCTGGCGTGCAGAACGGCCCCGCGCTCGACAACCGCCTGCGCCCGGGGGGCGTGCCGATCCGGCTCAACCTGTCGGCGGCAGACAAGGCCGCGCTCGTCGCCTTCCTGCAGACGCTCAACGACCCCGCGCTCACCGCCGACGCCAAATTCTCGAGCCCCTTCCGGCCCTAATCGGCCTTTGAAAGCGCCGCGATGATCGCTTGATTGAACGCCGGGATATCGTCCGGCTTTCGGCTGGTGATGAGGTTGCCATCGACCACGACTTCCTGGTCGACCACATCGGCCCCGGCATTGGTCAGATCGGTGCGGATCGAAGGCCAGCTCGTAGCGGTGCGCCCATCGACGACATCGGCCTCGATCAACAGCCATGGCGCGTGGCAGATCGCCGCGACGATCTTGTTGTCGTCCATGAACTCTTCGACCAGATCGACCGTCCGGTCGTCCATCCGCAACTTGTCCGGATTGCCGACTCCGCCCGGCAGCACCAGCGCATCGAAATCCTCGCTATCGACTTCGGAGATCAACGTGTCGGGCGTGATGCTCTCGCCCTTCTCGCCGCCTTTCTCCCCGGTAATCGGATCGGACTTGAGCGATGCGAGCGTGACCTGCGCGCCGGCATCGATCAGCGCCTGGCGGGGCTTGAACAATTCGTCCTGCTCGAAGCCGTCGGTGGCAAGCATCAGAACGCGGGTTTTGACGAGATCGGTCATGGGAAGCTCCAATGGTGTTTGCCCCCAAGCGCGCGGCCAGCCGCACGGTTCCGGAACGAAGAGGTGGGCCGCGCATTGAGCGCGACGTTGCGAGGGGAGCCCATGGCCAAGACAGACATCGTCTATGTCGATGATCAGGAGACCGGGATCACCCGGAAAAAAGTGCGCAATGGCTGGGGCTATTGGGATGCGGAAGGCAACCGCATCACCGATCGCGACGAGATCGACCGGCTGAACGCGATCGGCCTGCCCCCGGCCTACACCAATGCCTGGTTCTGCCCCGATCCGGCCGGCCACATCCAGGCGGTCGGCTGGGACGATAAAGGCCGCAAGCAATATCGCTATCACACCGGCTTCCGCGAGGCGCAGGAAGCCGCCAAATACGATCGCTGCGCCATCTTCGGCGAGCACCTCCCCCGGCTTCGCCGCAAGGTCGAGGCCGATCTCAAGGTGCGCGGGCTTTGCAAGGACAAGGCCGTCGCCGCGGTCGTCCGCCTGCTCGATCTCGGCACGATCCGCGTCGGCAATGAGAGCTACGCCCAGACCAACAAGAGCTTCGGCGCGACGACGCTGCGCAAGCGCCACGCCAAGGTAAAGGGTTCGTCGCTCAAGCTCCAGTTCCGCGCCAAATCGGGCAAGATGCGGATCATGACAATCACCGACGGCTCGCTCAGCCGCTTCGTCAAGAAGATGCAGGACCTGCCCGGCCAGCACCTGTTCCGCTGGCTCGACGACGCTGGCGAGGCGCATCCGGTGACCTCGACCGACGTCAATAGCTACATCCGCGAAGCGATGAACGAGGATTTCACCGCCAAGCATTTTCGCACCTGGGGCGCGACCGTGCTGGCGTATCAGGCGCTCGCCACTGCGAACTCGTACGTGGGCATCAAATCGCTGCTCGAGCCGGTAACCGCGGCGCTTGGCAACACCCCCTCGATCGCGCGCAAATCCTATGTCCATCCGCGGCTGATCGGGCTGGCCAAGGACAAGCAGGCCCAGGCGGCCTTTCGCGAAACGCTGTCGCTTCCCCGCAAGACCCCACATCTCAGCCGTTACGAACGCGGCCTGATTGCGTATCTGGAGGAACCGATCCCCGCTCCCAGCCGTAAAAAGGCCGCATGACCACCAATACAACCAGCAAAGCCCCCAAACTACCCTCCGGCGACCAGCTCCAGGCGCAGGTGCAGACGCTGTTCCGCGACGCGTCGATCTGGGTGCAGGGGCATTGGCTCAATATCCTGATCGCCACTGCGATCGCCGTTGCGATCTTCTTCGGACTCCATGCAATGCGCCGCTGGGGAATGCGGCTGTGCGAGCGGGGCTCGGGCGTCGCCAACTGGTATTCGATCCTCGGCCGCGCGCTCTCCAAGACCGGCCATTTCTTCATCCTGATCACGTCGATCAAGCTGGTCAGCGGCTATGCCAATCCGCCGGTGATGGTTGCGACGACGATCACATTCCTGTTCACCGTCGCGGCAGTGTTCCAGGCGGCGATCTGGGTCCGCGAAGTCATCTTCGGCGCGATCGAGCACAAGACGACGTCGGAGGATTATCACGGCGCCGGTCTGACCAGCGCGCTGGGCATCATCCGCATGCTCGTCACGGTAATCCTGTTCGCGATCGCACTGGTGATGGTGCTGTCGAACCTCGGCGTGAACGTGACGGGCCTTGTCGCGGGTCTCGGCGTCGGCGGTATCGCCATCGGCCTCGCCGCGCAGGGCATTTTCGGCGACTTGATCGCGGCGCTGTCGATCATCTTCGACAAGCCCTTCCGCGTCGGCCACCACATCAAATATGATGGCACCGACGGCACGATCGAAGCGATCGGGCTTAAGTCCACGCGCATTCGCTCGGTCACTGGCGAGCTGCGGATCATCTCGAACCGCCAGCTGCTCGACAAGGAAATCCAGAACCACAGCGATCGCCGCCTGATCCGCTTCAACTGGATGCTCGGCGTCGCCTACGAGACCGCGCCCGAGACGCTCAACCGCCTGCCCGCGATCCTCACCGAAATCGGCGACGGGCTCGGCGTGCGGACGGCGCGTGCCGGCTTCGCCAATTTCAATGCCAGCACACTCGATTACGAGTTCATTATCGAGCTGGACGGCAGCGACTGGACCGCGGCTAACAAGACCCGCGATGCAGTCGTCACGGCGATCCTCACCCGATTCGCCGCAGAGGGTATCAACCTGCCTTACCCGATCCAGACGGCCTTTACGGCGGCGCCGGACGGAACGCTGATCATGCCCTATCCCGACGTCCAGCCGGTGATGCGCGTCGATAAGGATCCCGACGAAACCTGACCCGCCCGGAAAGGACTGAGGCAATGCTCAAGGACAAGAGTTCGGCAGCGATCGTCGCTTGCAGCGATGTGGCCGCCGCCAAGGGGTTTTATTCCGAAGCGCTAGGACTGCCCCTCGTCGCGGACCATGGCGACATCTTCGCGCTGCAGACCGGCAGCACGCAGCTGCATGTCTACAAGAGCGACTTTGCCGGCACCAATCGGGCCAATGCCGTCGTCTGGGATGGCGGCGCGGATGTCGAGGCGATCGCCGCCGATCTACGCGCCAAGGGCGTGAAGCTCGAGGAATATCCCGACGGGTTCGATCGCGTCACTGACGGCCTCCATGTGAAGGACCAGTTCCGTGCGATCTGGTTCAAGGATCCGGACGGAAATATCCTCCACATAAACGGCGAGGTTTGATCAGGCGGCCTGCGCCATCGCGTGCTGCGCCAGGAAGCCCTGCCAGTTCTGGACGGTGAATGCGGCGAGATATTCGGCCTGCATCTCGGGCGTGAGCACTTCGATCATGCGCGTGCCTTCGATCCAGAATTCGATCACGCGAAACGCGGCGCCGCGGCTGCATACCTTGGCGGGCCAGCCCTCGCGTGCGGCGATTGCTTGGACTTGCTCGATAGTCTTCGCCGTCGCCATCGCGAAATGAACGGACGAGCCCTGACCGTTCGCGCCTTTGACGCCGTGCCCGCCGGCAGCGCCTTCGCCCTGCACCAATTCGGTGCCCGCGGGGTAAAATTCGATCGCGCTGTTGCGCTCGTCGCCCGCCATTGCGATCCAGCTATCCTCGATCACGGCTGGGAAAGGCGTGGCGACGCCATCCCAAAGCTCGGCGATCACGCTGGCGACGCGTTGCGGATTCTGAGCGTCGGTGGAAACATGGAAAATCATCGGTCTTCTCCCTGGTCTTTCGTTGCCTCGGAAAAAACATGAGCACCCCCGGCCGCGCCACCGCCACGCGACCGGCTAGACGAAGATGCGACAGATCGACTCGAACGAGCGCGCACCGCCCAAAGAGCGTTTAGAAGATCGGGTCCGCTTTAATGGAGCCGCCATCCGGCAACTGCGCGAGCGCCAGACGCTACGTCAGTCGCCATTTTCATATTCTCGGTCTTGCGAGGCTTGCTCTAGCCCCGCCAATCTCTCTAGGGATGCTGGGCGCTATGCGAGAAACCCGCGCGGGAGGCAGTCTCAAGTGGATACGATCACCGTTCAGCAAATGGCGGAAAGCGTCGGCACCGAGCGCGTCTCCGACTGGGTCGAAGTCACTCAGAAGATGATCGACACCTTCGCCGAGGCGACCGGCGACCACCAGTTCATCCATGTCGATCCCGTCCGCGCCGCGCAGACGCCGTTCGGCGGCACCATCGCCCATGGCTTCCTGTCGCTCTCGCTGATGCCAATGCTGGCGGCAAAGACCGACACGCCCCGGATCGAAGGGGCGAAAATGGGCGTCAATTATGGGGGTAACAAAACGCGGTTCATGCAGCCTGTCCGTTCGGGCAGCCGCGTGCGCGGGCGCTTCAAGCTGCTCAGCTTCACCGAGCGCAAGCCCGGTGTTTGGGAGCAGATCAACGAATATACCCTCGAGATCGAAGGTGCGGAGAAGCCCGCCTTGATCGCCGAGTGGATCAGCCTGATTTACGTTTAATTCCGCAGAAGGAAGAAAATCCATGTCCCGCTCCGCAGTCATCGTCTCCACCGCCCGCACGCCGATCGGCCGCGCCTATCGCGGTGCGTTCAACAACCTTCCCGCCCCCACCCTCGGCAGCCATTCGGTCAAGGCCGCGGTCGAGCGTGCCGGGATCGAGGGCGGCGAAGTTGCCGATGTCGTATTCGGCGCCGCGCTCCAGCAGGGCAGCACCGCGGGCAATATCGCCCGCCAGGTCGCGCTCCGCGCCGGGTTGCCGACCAGCGTCTCAGGCATGTCCCTCGATCGCCAATGCGCCTCGGGCCTGATGGCGATCGCCACTGCCGCCAAGCAGATCATCGTCGACAATATGGACGTGACGATCGGCGGCGGCCTGGAATCGATCAGCTTGGTCCAGACCCCGCAGATGCGCGTGCAGCCCGATCCCGAGCTGCTGGCGATGCACAACGACGTCTATATGCCGATGCTCCAGACCGCCGAAGTCGTGGCAGCGCGCTACGGCATCAGTCGCGATCGCTGCGACGAATATGCCCTCCAGTCGCAGCAGCGCACCGCCGCCGCCCAGGCGGCGGGCAAGTTCGACGACGAGATCGTGCCGGTCACTGCGACGATGAACCTGGTCAACAAGGAGACCAAGGAAGTCACGCAGAAGGAAGTCACGCTCACCAAGGACGAAGGCAACCGCGCCGACACCACGCTCGAAGGCCTCAAGTCGCTCAACACCGTGCTCCCGAACGGCACGGTCACCGCGGGCAACGCCTCGCAGCTTTCGGACGGCTCTTCCGCCAGTGTCCTCATGGAGGAATCGCTCGCCTCGAAGCGCGGCCTCACGCCGCTTGGCCGTTATGTCGGCATGGCGGTCGCGGGCACCAAGCCCGACGAGATGGGCATCGGCCCGGTGTATGCCGTCCCTGCCTTGCTCAACCGCTTTGGCCTCAAGATGGACGATATCGGCCTGTGGGAGCTCAACGAAGCCTTCGCCGTCCAGGTTCTCTATTGCCAGGACGTGCTCGGCATTCCGGGCGAGCTGCTCAACGTAAACGGCGGCTCGATCTCGATCGGCCACCCTTACGGCATGACCGGCGCACGCTGCACCGGCCACGCTTTGATCGAAGGCAAGCGCCGCGGTGCGAAATATGTCGTCGTGACGATGTGCGTCGGCGGCGGCATGGGCGCGGCGGGGCTGTTCGAGGTTCTCTAAGCTTTCGTCATCCCCCGCGAAAGCGGGGCCCCAGGGTTAACTGGCAGCGCCGTTTTTGGCTCTGGGTCCTCGCTTTCGCGGGGATGACGGTTCGCGGCCAATGCCCTTGCATCCCCGCACGTTTGCGCATTACCATCCTGACAACGCTGCCACTCACTAACCTTTGTTGAATTCGTAACGAGTGTTAGCGATAACAGTTTGCGGACATCCGACAGGGAAGCCGCTGGGAGAGGGCGCGCCTATGGGCGACTTGGCATTGGTCGCCGATATCGGGCGCCAATCGGTGCGGTTTGGCTTGACCGGCGGAGACGCCGGGCTTGAGCCGCGCAACGTCCGCCGCTTCATGACCAGCGAGCATCCGACCTTCACCAGCGCGCTCGTCGCCTATCTCACCGATGTCGGCCTGCGCGAGGCACGCTTGCCGAGCGTCCTCGCGGTCGCGGGCGCGGCGCGCGGCGACCTGATCAACCTGACCGGCAGCCGCTGGTATATCTCCCTGGCCGGGGTCGAGGCCGTGCTGCGCGTGCCGCCGCGGGCGCTTAACGAATGCGCCGCCAATGCGCTGGCGCTGACCTTGCTGCCCATCTCAGCCTTCACTTCGTTGCACGGACCCGCTCCTCGCGCCGTCGAGCCCGGCGGCAATTATGTCGTGATCGGCACCGGCACCGGCCTCGGTGTCTCCGCGCTGATCAGCGCCGGCGACCGGCTGGTCCCGATATCGAGCGAGGCGGGACACATGTCCTTCGCCGCCGTCACGCCGGACGAGCGCAAGTTCGCCGATTTCTGCGCGCGCAAGGGCATGCCGGTCGATGTCGAACTGCTGCTCAGCGCATCCGGTCTGCTTCTCGCGTATGAGGCGCTGTCGGACGGTCAGAAGCTGGCAAAGCCCGAAGACGTTACGCGGGGCATCGGCCGCGATCCCGCCGCGACTGCAGTCGTCCGGATGTTCGTTGAGCATCTCGGCAGCTTTGCCGGCGATCTGGCGATGGCGTTCGGGGCGTGGGACGGGGTGTTTTTTACCGGCGCGATCGCCCGCGCGCTCCAGCCGCAATTGCTCGATCCCGGCTTCCGCCGCCGGATGGAGGGCAAGGCCGCGTTCCGCCGCCAGCTTGCCGAGGTTCCCGTCGCGCTGGTCAATCGCAACGACCTCGAACTGCTCGGCGCCGCCGCGGCGCTCGGGAACGCCTGAGCCGAGCCGCTCGTTACCAAAGGGAAATCAATCCCGAAGGAGCAAGCCGATGGCCGACAACGCCCAACTCAAAGCCGATCTGTGGAAGAAGATGGCCGAAAGTCCCTTCCTGATGATGGGCCTGATGGACAGCCACGAGCATCACATTCCGCTGACCGCGCAGCTCGACAAGGACCAGGTAGATACTTTGTTCTTCTTCGTCGGCAGGGACAATCGCCTCGCCAAGGGCGGCCCGGCGATGGCGCATTTCGTCTCCAAGGGGCATGATTATTTTGCCTGCCTGGATGGCACGGCCGCGATCGACAACGACTTCGCCCAGATCGACAAATTGTGGAACAGCCAGGTCGAGGCCTGGTTTCCGGGCGGCAAGGACGATCCCAATCTCGCGCTGCTCCGCTTCGACATCGACAGCGCCGAATTGTGGGAAAGCGACATGAGCCTCTCGGGCAAGCTCAAGATGCTGTTCGGCGGCAAGATCAAGGGCAGCGAGGAAGGCAGCCACGCCGTGGTGGGGACGACGGCGGAAAGCTGATCCAAACCGTCATCCCGGCGACAGCCGGGATCTCGTGCGATGGAGCGGGACAGGAGCCGCATGAGATCCCGGCTTTCGCCGGGATGACGGTTTTGATTGACGCGCTGCGCCCCAGCGGGTCACCCGTAGGGCATGCCCGGCCCAACCCTCGCCCACCGCATCCGCACTGAAGCCCATGCCATCTGGCTCGCCGCCCGCGATCCGCGCACGCCGCTCTCGGCCAAGCTGGTCGGGCTATTGGTCGCGGCCTATGCGCTGTCGCCGATCGACCTGATCCCCGATTTCATTCCTATCATCGGCCTGCTCGACGATGCGGTGATCATCCCGCTCGGCATCTGGCTGTTCGAAAAGCTCGTCCCCGCCGATCTCATGACCGAGCACCGCGCCCGCGCCGCGATCGAAACCGAGCGCCCGGTCAGTTGGATCGGCGTGGCGATCATCGTCGCGATCTGGGCCGCGGCGGCTTGGCTGATGTGGAGCATCACCGCCACCAGCGCTTTTGACTAACCTGGGTTCAGCGCCCCCGAAACGATAGGAACGTAGCCCCAATCGCCTTGTTGAGCCGGAACAATCTTCCGGAAAGGACAAGCAATGGGCGATACGCTCGACAGACCGCAGGACGATGCCCCCTCGGCAACGTCCAAACATTCCGCTGCCGAGACCACAGCCAGCACCCTCCCCCAGGCACAGGGCAGCTCGGTCTCCGCGCGCGCACAGACGATCAATCGGCCGCGCGACGAGCTCTTCGCCTATTGGCGCAACTTCGCCAATCTCGCGAGCTTCATGGACAATGTCGAGCGCATCGAAGTGATCGACGACAAGCGCTCGCACTGGGTGGTCAAATCGCCGACCGGAACGGTCGAATGGGATTCGGTGATCACCGACGAGCGCCCCGGCGAGCTGATCGCCTGGGCCTCCGAAGAAGGCGCCGACGTACCCAATAGCGGCCGCGTCGAATTCCGCGACGCCGGCAGCCGCGGCACCGTGGTCACCGCCACGATCCTCTACGATCCCCCCGGCGGCGCGATCGGCAAATTGGTCGCCAAGATGTTTCAGCGCGAGCCCGCCATCCAGGCCCGCCGCGACCTCCGCCGCTTCAAGCAACTCATGGAAACCGGCGAAATCGCCACCGGCTCCTACACTCTCCAGCAACTCCAAGAGGAGCGGAACTGATGCGCGCACTCACCTGGCACGGCAAGCACGACGTCCGCATGGACACTGTGCCCGATCCCGAGATTCTCAACCCGCGCGACGCGATCATCAAGATCACCTCGACTGCGATCTGCGGCTCGGACCTTCACCTCTACGACCATTATATCCCGACGATGCAATCGGGCGACATTCTCGGCCATGAATTCATGGGCGAAGTCGTCGAAATCGGCGCCAATTCCACGCTAAAGAAGGGCCAGCGCGTCGTCGTGCCGTTCACGATCTCGTGCGGCGGCTGCTATCATTGCGGCAAGCACCAATATTCGGCGTGCGAAAACAGTCTGCCCGCCGACAATCAGGACATCGCCATGGAGGCCTATGGCCATCCGATGGCCGGCCTGTTCGGCTACAGCCACATGACCGGCGGCTATGCCGGCGGCCAGGCCGAATATGTCCGTGTGCCCTTCAGCGATGTCGGCCCGATCGTCATCCCGGACGGCGTGGCGGACGAGAAGGTGCTGTTCCTCTCGGACATCCTCCCCACCGGATGGATGGCCGCGGAGAATGCCGATATCGAGCCCGGCGACACCGTCGCGGTGTGGGGTTGCGGTCCGGTCGGGCTGTTCGCGGTCCAGTCGGCCTTCCTGATGGGCGCCGAGCGCGTCATCGCGATCGACCATTTCCCGCACCGGCTCGAGCTCGCCAAGAAGTTCGGCGCCGAGACGATCAATTACGAGGAAACCGCCACCTATGAGGCGCTGATGCTGATGACCGGCGGGATCGGCCCCGATGCGGTGATCGACTCTGTGGGACTCGAAGCGCACGGCTTCTTCGCCGACAATGTCATCGATCAGATCAAGGCGAGCACCTTCCTCGGCACCGATCGGATCCACGCGATCCGCCAGGCGATCATTGCCTGCCGCAAGGGCGGCCGCGTCTCGATGCCCGCAGTCTATGGCGGCTTCGTCGACAAATTCCCGCTCGGCGCTTTCATGCAGAAGGGCCTGACTCTCAAGACCGGCCAGACCCACGTCCAGCATTATATGCCGGGCCTGCTCAACGCGATCATGGAGGACAAGATCGATACGACCTTCCTGATCAGCCACACGCTGCCGCTCGAGGACGCGCCCAAGGGCTATAAGATGTTCCACGACAACCAGAATGAAGTGACCAAGGTCGTGCTCAAGCCCGGCATGGCGCTCGCGGCGGAATAGCCCTTCTTCTCCCCCTCCCTGCAAGGGAGGGGGTCGGGGGGTGGGTAGCCTCCTGACGCTACCGAACCCCTGAACGGCGCGGCGCCGTAACGCGAGCACTCGACCCACCCCCGCCCCTCCCTTGCAGGGAGAGGAGCAAGAAACAGAAGGACCACCCAATGTCCAAATTCGCGATCATCACCGGCGCATCCACCGGCATCGGCGCCGAACTCGCCAAGCTGGCCGCAGCCGAGGGCTACGAAATGCTCCTCGTCGCCGACACGCCGTTCGTCGATCCTTCCGCTAACCTGCCCGGCGCCCAGACGCTCGAAGTCGATCTCTCGACCTTCGAGGGTGTCGATCGGCTGCTCGACGCGGCTGGCGGGCGCCAGGTCGACTTGCTCTGCGCCAATGCCGGCCATGGCCTTGGCCGCGATTTCCTCGGGCAAGATGTCGCCGAATGGCGTCACGTGATCGACACCAACATCACCGGCACGGTCTATCTGCTGCAGAAGGTGCTCAACCAGATGGTCGCGCGCGGCGAGGGCAAAGTGCTGGTCACCGGCTCGATTGCGGGCTGGGTCCCCGGCAGCTTCCAGGCGGTCTATAACGGCACCAAGGCATTCGTAGACAATTTCACTGCCGCCATCCGCAACGAGCTCAAGGAGCATGAGGGCATCACGATCACGACGCTGGAGCCGGGCCCGGTCGAGACCGAGTTCTTCAAGCGTGGCGACATGATGGACACGAGCGTCGGCCAGTCGGAGAGCAAGTCCGATCCCGCCGACGTCGCCAAGGATGGCTGGGATGCGCTGATGGCGGGCAAGGCGACGATCATCTCGGGCTGGAAGAACAAGCTTCAGGTCGCGACCTCGGGCATCATGCCGCAGTCGGTCCCCGCCGAGATGCACCGCAAGATGGCCGAGCCGGGCACTGGCAAGGAGTGACCGGCCTCGCGATCGTCACCGGCGCCTCGACCGGCATCGGCCGCGCGCTGGCCGATTGCGCGGCCAGGGACGGCTATGAGCTGATCATCGCCGCCAACGAGCCCGAGATCCACGCCGCCGCGTCCGAACTGGGCGCGGTCGGGGTGGAGGCGGACCTCGCCACGCCCGAGGGTGTCGAACGCCTGCTCGCGGCGGCGGAAGGGCGCCACGTCGACGTGCTCTGCGCCAATGCGGGCACCGGCATGGGCGGTGCCTTCATGGAGCAGGACTTCGCGACCTGGCGCCACATTATCGATACCAACATCACCGGCACCTTCCTGCTGGTCCAGCGCGTGCTGGCGGGAATGATCGCGAAGGGGCAAGGCCGCGTGCTGGTGACCGGCTCGATCGTCGGCTACGTCCCCGGGCCGTTCAACGCGGTTTACAACGCCACCAAGGCCTATGTGGACAATTTCACCGAGGCACTGCGCAACGAGCTCAAGGATGTGGAGGGCGTGACCCTCACCACCCTGATGCCCGGCGCGACCGAAACGCCGTTCTTCGAACGCGCGGGCATGCTCGACACCAAAATCGGCCAGGCGAAAAAAGCCGATCCGGCGGGCGTGGCGGCCGACGGCTGGAAGGCGATGCTGGCCGGCAAGGGCCATATCGTCTCGGGGCTGGCCAATAAGGTCCAGGTCCTGGGCGCCGGCGTCACCCCAGAAGCCATGAAGGCCGAGGCCCACCGCAAGATCGCCGAGCCGGGCGGCGCAGACAATTAATTGTCATCCCCGCGAAAGCGGGGACCGAGAGCCAAGCAGCCCCGCTCCGGCACCCGGGTCCCCGCTTCCGCGGGGATGACAAATGAGGGTTCAGCGCCTCAGCGGCAGAAACATCTTCCAATGTAGGAAATCGTCTGAAAGAGTCCCCCTTTGCTCTTTCTCATCGTCGTCGCAAATCAGGCAGCAGCGAACGCGCCAAGGCGCCAGGCCTTGCCCCGAATGCCACCCGAATTCCCGCTCGCTCAGACCCCCATGGCCACTGCGAAGATTGGGAAGATTCGCGGGCTAGCCCTTATGCGCCGCGATCCACTGGTCGACCACCGGTGCGATCCGGTTGCGCCATTTGGAGCCGTTGAAGATCCCGTAATGGCCGACATCCGCGGCGAGGTGATAGTGCTTCATCGCCTCGGGCAGACCGGTCGACAGTGTCAGCGCCGCCTCGGTCTGGCCGATGCCCGAAATATCGTCCTTCTCGCCTTCGATTGCCAGTACGGCCACATCGGTGATTGCGCCCGGATCCACCGGGCGTCCGCGATGCGTCATCGTGCCCTTGGGCAGCGAATGATCCTGGAACACCGTATCGATGGTCTGGAGATAGAATTCGGCGGTCATGTCGCAGACCGAGCGATATTCCTCGTAGAACTTCATCGTGGAATCAGCGCCTTCGCCGTCGCCCTGAACGAGGTGTTTGAACATCTCCCAATGGCTGACCATGTGGCTGCCGAGGTTCATCGTCATGAAACCGGCGAGCTGCAGGAAGCCCGGATAGACCCGCCGCCCCGCGCCCGGATAGGTCATCGGGATCGTCGCGATGACGTTGTTCTCGAACCAGCTGTGCGGCCGCTCGGTTGCCAGCGTGTTGACTGCGGTCGGCGCCTCGCGCGTGTCGATCGGGCCGCCCATCATCGTCAGCGTCGCCGGGCGATTGGGGTGCTTATCCGCGCTCATCAGCGCAGCCGCGGCGAAGCACGGCACCGAGGGCTGGCACACCGCAAGCATGTGCGGCCGCGCCTCGCCATCCTTGCCGATGAACGCCAGGAATTCGATGATATAATCGATATAATCATCGAGATCGAACTTGCCGTCGGCCATCGGCACCAGCTTCGCATCGCGCCAATCGGTGATGTAGACGTCATGCCGCGGCAGCATCCGCTCGACCGTGCCGCGCAACAGCGTGGCATAATGGCCGGACATCGGCGCGACGATCAGCAGCTTGGGGCCGCCTTCCATGCCTTCGCGGCGGAAATGCTTGAGCTGGCCAAAGGGCTTGCGCAGCACGATCTCCTCATGGACATCGACTTCGCGGCCATCGACGGTCGTGCGGTCGAGCCCGAATTCGGGTTTGCCGCGTGGAGCCGACGCATGGGCGAAAACCTCGAGCGCGGAGCCAAGAACCGGTCCGCCGCCGAAATAGGCAAAGGGATTTGCGGGATTGTTGAGCAGCCCCGCACTGAAATTCGCCATCGCGCTGGCACCTGCGAGCAGCGAGCGCTGAATTTCATAGGCGTTGTAAAGCATTGCGATCCTTCACCTTCCCCTATCACCAGGCGGCAATGGGGTAGGTTGTTATAGCGGCGCCTTGCTGCAGTGCAACGCCGGGAATTCACCAACGTGAGAGTATGCTCGGGTGTTCCCCTTCCCCCGCAATAGCGCTAGGCCCCCGCCATGGCCGAACCCGCCCCGCAACCGAACCGCAAGCTCAGCAACCTGGCGGTGATCTGGGGCTTTACGCGCCGCTATCCGCTCCAGCTCGCCATCGCCACGCTGGCGCTGTTCACTTCCTCCGCCGCGACTTTGCTGATCCCAGCCACGTTCAAGCTGATCGTCGACAATGGCTTCGCGGCCGGCGCCGACACCAGCCGGATCGGCATCTATTTCCAGGGCCTGCTGCTGGTCGTCGCAGTCCTTGCGCTCGCGACTGCGGTACGCTTCTATTTCGTCTCCTGGGTCGCCGAAAAGACTGTCGCGGATCTTCGCACCGCAGTGCACCGCAATTTACTTCGCCTGCCCCCCAAATGGTTCGAGGAGAACCGCCCGAGCGAGATCGCCTCGCGGCTCACGTCCGACACTGCGATCGTCGAACAGGTCGTCGGCTCGACGGTCTCGATCGCGTTGCGCAATTTCCTCACTGGCGTCGGCGGCATAATCTATCTCTTCGCGCTCTCGCCCAAGATCGCGGCCTATCTGATCATCGGTATCCCGCTCGTCGTGCTCCCGATCGTCTGGCTCGGCGGACGCATTCGCACGCTGTCACGCGCCAGCCAGGATCGCGTCGCCGATGTCGGTTCGATCGCCTCCGAAACGCTCGGCGCGATGCGCATTGTCCAAGCATTCGGTCAGGAAAAGCGCGAGGGCCAGCGCTTCGAGGCCGCCGTCGCCAGCACCTTCGCCGCAGGCAAGAAGCGCTTTGCCCTGCGCGCGATCATGACTGCTCTGGTCATCGGCCTGCTGTTCACGGCGATCACGCTGATCATGTGGGACGCCGTCTCGGGCGTCGCCGCGGGCCGCATCTCGGGCGGGGCGATCACGGCATTCGTCATCACCGCGGGGCTCGTTACCGGATCGTTCGGCGCGCTGACCGAAGTCTATGGCGATTTGCTCCGCGCCTCGGGCGCCGCCAGCCGCCTCGCCGAACTGCTCCGCCAGCAGCCCGACATCGCCCCGCCCGCCAATCCGGTTCCCCTGCCCCAGCCGCCGCAAGGCCGGATCACGTTTGACAATGTAATCTTTCGCTACCCTACCCGTCCGGAAGTCTCCGCGCTCGCCGATTTCACGCTCGACGTGCAGCCGGGCGAAACCGTCGCCGTCGTCGGCCCTTCGGGCGCCGGGAAGTCGACGCTCTTCCAACTGGTCCAGCGCTTCTATGATCCCGATAGCGGCGAAGTCCGCGTCGATGGTGTGCCGCTCCGCCAAGCCGACCCTGCCGAAGTCCGCGCGCGCATGGCGCTCGTGCCGCAGGATACCGTGATCTTCGGCGCCTCGGCCCGCGACAACCTCCGCTACGGCGCCTGGGAAGCGAGCGACGAGCAGCTCTGGGCCGCCGCGGAAGCCGCCAACGCCGCCGATTTCCTCCGCGATCTGCCTCAGGGCCTCGACACCTTCCTCGGCGAAGGCGGCGCGCGTCTGTCCGGCGGCCAGCGCCAGCGCATCGCCATCGCCCGCGCATTGCTCCGCGACGCGCCGATCCTGCTGCTCGACGAGGCAACGTCTGCGCTCGATGCGGAGAGCGAACGCCTCGTCCAGGACGCGCTCGAGCGGCTGATGGAGCACCGCACCACCCTGGTCATCGCGCACCGCCTCGCCACCGTCCGCGCCGCTAAGCGGATCATCGTCATGGACGAAGGCCGCATCGCCGAGACCGGCACCCATGCTGAGCTGGTGGCGAAGGGAGGGCTCTATGCCCGGCTCGCGGCGCTGCAGTTCAACGACCCCGCTTAGCCTCTTTCCAACCTCGCCTATCTCTGCTTGAACCCAGGTTTAGAAAAACCGGTATGGAGAGCGCTTGTGGCAGCCCGCGAATTCGAGATCATCGTCTATGGCGCCACCGGCTTCACCGGGCGCCTGGTCGCCGAATATCTTGCGGCCAACTATAGCGATGTGAAATGGGCGATGGCCGGGCGCTCGCTGACCAAATTGCAGGAAGTCCGCGACGAGATCCGCGCGCCTGCGGATACGCCTTTGCTCACCGCCAATGCCGACGACCCTGCCGCATTAAAGGCGCTCACTGCCCGCGCCGAGGTGATCATCACCACGGTCGGCCCCTATCAGCTCTATGGCGAGCCCCTGCTGGCAGCCTGCGTGGAGACCGGCACGGCCTATGTCGATCTCTGCGGCGAGCCCAATTTCATGCACGCCATGATCGGCAAATATCACGCCGCGGCGCAGGCCAGCGGCGCGCGGATCGTCTTCTCGTCCGGGTTCGATTCGATCCCGTTCGATCTCGGCGTGTGGACCGTCGAGCAGGAATGCATCAGCCGCTTCGGCAGGCCCGCACCGCGCGTGAAAGGTCGCGTCCGCGCGATGAAGGGCACCTTCTCAGGCGGGACCTTCGCCAGCGGCAAGGCGACCGCCGCCGCGGCGATGAAGGACCCGTCAGTATTCAAGGCGCTGATCGATCCATTCTCGCTCACGCCCGGCTTCGAGGGGCCATCGCAGCCCAAGGGCATGATGCCGGAATATGACGAAGCAGTGGGCGCCTGGGTCGCGCCGTTCATGATGGCGGTGATCAACACCAAGAACGTCCACCGCACCAATTTCCTGGCCGGACACCCTTATGGCCAGGACTTCCAATATGACGAGATGATGGTCGCGCCCGGCCTGGGCGATCTGGGCAAGGCGGCGGCGGAAGCGATCGCCAAGATGAACCCAATGAACGCCGACAAGGGCCCCGCTCCCGGCGAAGGCCCCTCAAAGGAAGAACGTGAAACCGGCTTCTACGACATCGCCTTCGTCGCGGAGATGCCCTCGGGCGAGCGGGTTACCTCGACCGTGAAGGGCGATCGCGATCCCGGCTATGGCTCGACAAGCAAGATGATCGCGGAATCGGCGCTTTGCCTGATCCGCGACGTGAAGGGCGAAGGAGGCGTGTGGACGCCCGGCGCGCTGATGGCCGAGCCGCTCAAGAAGCGGCTGGAAGAGCGCGCGGGACTGAGCTTTTCGATCGATCTGACCCGGTGGACCCCTGCTATCGGGGGTCAGCCCTGATACCCGGCGAGCATGATCGCCACGCACGCCACTACGACCAGCACAACCACCACCGGCACCAATATCCGGCGGCGCCGGTCGATGTCCGCCTGATAGGCGGCGGTATCGATCCAGTATTTGTCCGCGCCCGCCTGACGGACCACGCCACGTGCCTGCATCCGCTCGAACTGGCGGCGCATGATCGGGCGCTGGGGCACGAAAGCGACTGCGTCCTCGGCGCTGGTCGCGTGGTGGACGAAGAAATGCCCCGCGATCTTGCGCCGCGCGCGCATCACCATTGCCGCGATGGCCGGTGCCGGTGAACCTGCGATCATGAGACCTCCCCTGCTTCGGAGCAAAGCTGCCACGAAAGCCAGGTCCGCTCAATCGCTTATCGCTTACGCCCCTGATGCCGGATATTGGCCGGGCGTCCGCGATGCTTGATCACGCGCTTGGGTCCACCGCGCCCGCGCCGTTCGTCGCCACTGCCGCCAGCCGATCCCTTGCCATCGGGAAGCTCGAAGCGCAGCGCGCCGGTAACCGGATTGGCCTCGGCCAGCCGCAGCTTGAGCTTCATGCCGAGCGCGAAGAATTCGCCGGTGTGTTCGCCGATCAGCCGCTGGCTGGCTTCGTCGTAGCGGAAATATTCGCTGCCGAGATCGCGCGCAGGCACCAGCCCGTCGCCGCCGATTCCTTCGACGGTCGCGAAGAAGCCGAAATTCTGCACGCCGGTGATCTTGGCATCCATCACTTCGCCGACATGCTGGGCGAGATAGGCTGCGACATAGCGATCGACGGTGTCGCGCTCGGCCTCCATCGCGCGGCGCTCGAGCTGCGAGATGCTCTCGCCAATCCGCTCCATGCCCTCCGCCTCGCCCGCGGTAAGGCCCCCGTCGCCGAGCCCGTAGGAGCTCACCAGCGAGCGATGCACGATCAGATCGGCATAGCGGCGGATCGGCGACGTGAAGTGCGCGTAGCTGCCCAGCGAGAGCCCGAAATGCCCGGCATTCTCGGGACCATAATAGGCCTGCGTCTGCGTGCGCAGCACCTGGGTCATGATATCGTCGCGGGCGTCGCTTTCCTCGATCTTCTTGAGGATATGGTTGAACGTCGCGGGGCGGATCACCTGGCCTAGCGCGAACTCCATCTCGAAGGTCTTGAGATAATCCTTGAGCGCGACGAGCTTCTCGCGGCTCGGCGGCTCGTGGATGCGGTACATCACCGGCGCCTTCTTGGCCTCGAGCGCCTTGGCCGCGGCGACATTGGCGGCGATCATGTAATCCTCGATGAGCTTGTGCGCATCAAGCCGCTCGCGGGGAGCGACCGAGAGGATGCGGCCCTTCTCGTCAAGGACGATGCGGCGCTCGGGCAAGTCGAGGTCGAGTGGTTCCCGCTTCTGGCGAGCCTTGTTGAGCGCGGCCCAGCAATCCCACAGATGCTTGAGCGCGGGCTCGATCTCCACGCGCTTCTCTGCGCCGGGGGCGAACCGCTCGTCGAGCAAGGCGCGCTCGGTCGTCAGGCCGTCGATGATAGTCTGGGCATCGTCATAGGCGATATTGGCGGCGATGCTGACCACTGCTCGGGTAAAGCGCCAGGACTTGAGCTCGCCATTGCTGCCGACCTGCAAGTGGCAGGCCAGCGCCGCGCGGTCCTCACCTTCCTTGAGCGAGCAGACTTCGGCCGAGAGGATTTCCGGCAGCATCGGCACCACGCGGTCTGGGAAATAGACCGAATTGCCGCGCTTGCGGGCCTCGCGGTCGAGCTCCGATCCGGGGCGGACGTAGAAGCTGACATCGGCAATGGCGACGAGGGCCTTCCAGCCGCCTTCGTTCTTGGGATCGTCGTCGGGCGCGGCCCAGACGGCATCGTCATGGTCGCGCGCATCTGCCGGATCGATCGCGACGATCGGCAAATCTCGCAGATCCTCGCGCTTGCCGAGCGGCTGCTTCGAAATCCGCTCGGCTTCGGCCAGCAGATCGTCCGAGAACACATTCGGGATGCCGTGCTTGTGGATCGCGATCAGCGAGAAGCTGCGCGGCTGAAACGGATCGCCCAATATCTCGGTCACGCGCGCGAAGATCCGCGGCGGGCGCCCGGCCTTTTCGGCGAGCACCAGATCGCCCGGCATCGCTTCGTTGCGGTCCGAGATCGGCAGGCTCGAGCGATCCTTCTTGTCGATGCCCTGGAGGTACAGGCGCCCGCCCTCTTCGTGCACGACGCCGAGCATCTGCTCTTCGCCGCGCGCGAGCTTCTTCATCGGATGCGCGATCCAGCCGTTACCGGCCTCTTCGGTGCGCGCGAGGATCCGGTCGCCGACACCGAGCGCGCCCTTGCGTTCGCGCTCGCGGACTCGCAGCCGCGGCTCGGGAATGCCTTCGGCCTCCCAGCGCTCGGGCACTGCCCAGATCGTGTCGCCCTCGGCGTCGACGATGCGCAGTACGGTGACCTTGGGCACGCCGCCGGCCTTATGGAAGGCGCGGCCCGGGGCGCTGTCGATCAGGCCCTCATCGGCCATGTCTTTGAGCAATTGCTTGAGCGCGATCTTATCCTGCGCATGCAGGCCGAACGCCTTGGCGATCTCGCGCTTGCCAGCGGGGGTATCGGTGGTCGAAACGAAGTCGAGGATCTGCTGCCGGGTCGGCAGCCCGGATCTGGTTTTTGGCTTTGTCATTGATCCTCAAGATAAGGACTCGCGGCGAATTATCCAACGCCGTACGCAGTGAGCGTGCAATATGACCTTCTCATCGTCGGCGGCGGGATCAATGGCTGCGCGATCGCGCGCGAGGCGAGCCTGCATGGGCTGAAGGTGCTGCTCGTGGAAAAAGACGATCTCGCCAGCCATACCTCTTCGGCGTCGACCAAGCTGATCCATGGCGGGCTGCGCTATCTGGAGACCTATGAGTTCCGGCTGGTGCGCGAGGCGCTGCACGAGCGCGAGCGGCTGCTGAGCGCCGCGCCGCACTTGATCCGACCGATGACCTTTGTACTGCCACACGCCCACGCCGTGCGGCCGTGGTGGATGGTGCGCGCCGGGCTGTGGCTTTACGATGCGCTGGCGGGCAAATCCTCGCTGCCTCGCTCGCGCGGACTGCGGACGAAGGACCGCGCGTTCACCGATCCGCTCAGAGGCGCACACAAGGGCTTCGTCTATTCGGACGCCTGGGTGGACGATGCCCGGCTGACGCTGGCCAACGCGACCGACGCGGCGATGCACGCGGCCGAGATCGCGACGCGGACTGAATTGGTTTCGGCGAAACGCGACGGCGATGCCTGGCGCGCGAAGCTGTCCGATGGGCGCACTATCGACGCACGCATGCTGGTCAACGCCGCCGGGCCTTGGGTCGCGGCGCTGCTCGGACGCCTCGATATCAGCACCAAGTCGCGCGTCCGGCTGGTCAAGGGCAGCCATGTCGTCGTGCCGCGAATCTTCGAGGGTGAGCATGCCTATATCCTCCAGCAGCCCGACAAGCGCATCGTCTTTGCGATTCCCTATGAAGGCGGGTTCACCGAGATCGGCACCACGGACATTCCAGTCGAGCGGCCGGAGGAGGCGATCTGCTCAGACGAGGAAATCCGCTATCTCTGTGAGGCAGTGAATCGCTATTTCACCCGGCAGGTGACGACTGCGGATGTCGTCACCACCTGGTCGGGCGTGCGCCCCTTGCACGACGATGGCGAGGCGCGCGCGCAGAACGTCACCCGCGATTATGTGCTGGAAGTCGATGCGCACGGTCCGCCCTTGCTTTCGGTGTTCGGCGGCAAGATCACCACGGCGCGGGCGCTGGCCGAGGAAGCTCTGGAGAAGATCGGGCCATTGCTGGGCGTCGAGGCTCGCCACAAGACGCGGGCCCGGGTTTTTCCTGGCGGCGCGATCGCCAATTTCGAGAGCTACCTTGCCAAGGTCCGTACGCGCTGGCCGTTCCTTGGCGAATATCGCGCCCGACGCATGGCGCATGCTTATGGCCGCTGCCTGGAGGACATGCTGCGCGGCGTTACAGACGAAGCGGGGATGGGCGCGGATCTGGGCGGCGGGCTTAGCGAGATCGAGGTTCGCTGGATGCGGGATCGCGAATGGGCACGGAGCGCGGAGGACGTGCTGTGGCGGCGGAGCAAGATCGGGCTGCATGCCACGCCGGGATTGGCGGAGCGGGTTGAGGCGGTGTTGCGGGGGTAGACGGCGATCACCTGGGCGTTTCACCGGCGAAGGTCGGGGAAAGGCATTCTTCGGCGCTGAGCTACCAGCGATAATTGAAGCTCACGCTGATGCGCTTGGCGCTGCCTGTGCCTGCAGGCACTTCGTGCCGCAGCCAGCTTTCCCAGAGCAGCACTGTGCCGACCTCGGGCACGATTTCGACGAAACTGCGCAGCATCTCGGGTGCATCGCTTTGCCGGGTTGGTGCGGCCATCATCATCGCCAGCCGCGGGTCCTCCAGCCGCAGGCCGCGCGAGCCGGGCGGCAGGGCGATGTAGAGCGTGCCGGAGACGACGCTGTGAGGATGGATGTGCCCCGAATGCCCGCCGCCGCCGTTCAGGACGTTGACCCACATGCTGTCGAGCTTGAGCTTCTTGCCCTGCAAGTCGAACGCCGCATCCCTGGCGAATACCGCGACGTGCTTGTCGAGCAGGCGCTTGAGATCGGCGAAGGCGGGATCGCGGATCGGCAGATCGTTGAGCGAGGCGTAGCTGGTATAGCCCTTATAGCCATGCTCCTTCGCCCAGCGCTTGCCGGCGATGTCGTCCTCGGCGAGCGCGAGGCAGGATTGCTCGAGCTCGGCGACCAGCTCGGCATCGCCAAGCGGCGCCTGGTAGAGCAAGCTCGCGAAGAGCGGGCGCACAGTCATTGGTTCCAATCCCCCAGCACATTGGCCTTTGTAAAGTGCGCCGCGGTGGCGGCATCGAGCCTCCGGCGCGTGAGCGAAGCGGGACTCGCGCCGGGGCCGCGGCTGCCAAATTCGAACAGCCGCGCTTCCTGGGGCACCAGCCGGCGCTGCTCGCCATCCGGGCCCTTATAGCCCATCCAGGCCCAGCCCTCGCGTGCGATATGCGCATCCATCCAGCAGCTCAGGAAGGCAGCCTGGCCGGTGAGCGCCATGTTGCCGCCTGCCCGCCAGGGCCGTCCCAGCCAGGCCGAGCGATCGGAAACGCCGCGTTCGCGGGCCAGCCAGCAGCGGGAGAAGACCAAGCCATAAGGCCGGTCCGCAGGCGTGCTCGGCGCGGCGATATAGCCCGATTGTTCGGCGCCTGGCACGAAGCGCGTGACAATATCGCACCGGTCGAACCACGCGGCGCCGCCGCCGAAGATGAAGTCGACTCCGCCGCTGATCCGGCACCGCGACAGATGCGCGCGGCTCTGGACGTAGAGCGTGTCCTGATAGCCCTCGATTTGGCAGTCCTCCACCAGCGTACGATCGGCATCGCGGCCGATCATCAGCGCCACTGCCTGCGCGCCGGTGTTCGACCCATCGCGCTTGGCGCCGATGTAATCGAAGCTGTTGCGGATCGTCAGGTTGCGCAGCGTGACACCGGAGGCCGCGATGGTCAGCGTCGCGGTGCGGCCGGTGCCCCAGGGCTTGCCATCGGGATGCGGCAGGCCGGCATAGGTGCCGAAGCTTAGCACCGCGCCCGGTTCGCCGACGATGGTGACGTTCGGGGTCGCGACCGTCAGCTTCTCAACCAGCAGCCCCTTGCGCACCAGGATGCGGAACGGCGCGCCGGTCGCGCGCTTGAGCGCCTCGCCCAGCGTGCTAGTGCGCGGATCGACGATTGCGTCCCACTGCTCCTCCGCCACCGCGAGCCCGGGCGCGGCGAGCGCTCCGGCGGCGAGGCCGAGAAAGCCGCGGCGCAGCATCAATAGGCTCGCGCGACCAAAATCCGCTCGACCGCAGGCGCGCCGGTGAAGATGCACGCGCCTTCGGCAGGCGCCGCATCGCCGGGAACGTTACGGAAGGTGAGCTTGAGTGCTTTCAACCGCTCCGCGACCTTGTCGAGCTCGGCGCCGGTGGGCTTGGCCCAATTGACCTCGACCCAGCCGGGCTTGCCGACCTCGAACGCCTTTTCGAGCCCCGCAAAGTCGGTGACGTCGCGGCGGATATTGGCATGGAGCCGCGCGCGGGCCTCGGCATAGAGCCCCCCTTGGATTTCCTCCAGCATCGCCGCGGCCTGACCGACGAAATCGCCCTTGGCCACCACTGCGCTGTCAAGCTTGCCGTCCTCGCGATAGAGCCGGTCGCGGCGGATCACCGAGACGTTGCCGCCTGCCATGTCGCGCCCGCCGACTTCGATGACGATCGGTGCGCCCTTCTTGACCCAGTTCCAGCGCTTGGTGGCGGGCTTGCCGAACTTGAGATCGAGCAATGCGCGTACCGGCTCCCCGAGCGCCGACAGCTTCGCCAGATCGGCCTGGAGCGCCTTGCAATAATCGATCAAGGGCGCGTCTTCGTCATTGTCGCGAAGCATCGGCACGATCACGATCTGATGCGGCGCAAGCCTCGGCGGCACGCGCATGCCATCATCGTCGCCATGGACCATGATGATCCCGCCGATCATCCGCGTCGACATGCCCCAGCTGATCGTGTTGGCCAGCTCGAACTCGCCGTTCGCATTCTGGAACCGGATATTCTGCGCCTGGGCGAAATTGGTGCCGAGGAAGTGCGAAGTGCCTGCCTGGAGCGCCTTGCCGTCCTGCATCATCGCTTCGATCGAATAGGTCGCGACCGCGCCGGGAAAGCGTTCGTTCTCGGGCTTCTCGCCCGCGACGACCGGCATCGCCGCGCATCCCTCGGCAAAGCTGCGATAGACTTCGAGGCCGATCAGGGTTGCCTTGCGGGCCTCTTCGGGGCTGGCATAGGCCGAATGCGCTTCCTGCCACAGGAATTCCGAGGTCCGCAGGAACATGCGGGTGCGCATCTCCCAGCGGACGACATTGGCCCATTGGTTGATCTGCACAGGCAGATCGCGCCAGGACTGCACCCAGCGCGAGAACGCCGTGCCGATCACCGTTTCCGAAGTAGGGCGCACGACCAGGGGTTCCTCAAGCTTCGCGGCGGGGTCGGGCATCAGCCCGCCCTTGCCGTCTGCGATCAGGCGGTGATGCGTGACGACCGCCATTTCCTTGGCGAAGCCATCGACATGAGCGGCTTCCTTCTCGAAATAACTCAGCGGGATGAACAGCGGGAAATAGGTGTTGTCATACCCTTCCGCCTTGATCCGGTCGTCGAGCAGGCGCTGGATGCGCTCCCAGATGCCATAGCCCCATGGCCTGATGACCATGCACCCGCGCACGCCGCTTTCCTCGGCCAGATCGGCCTCCGAGATGACGGACTGGTACCAGGCTGCGAAATCGGCTTCGCGGGTGACGGGAAGAGCATGCTTGATCATGGAAGCGCGATTAGCGGGGACTTGCCGCTGGGTCCACCGTGCCGCAAGGGCTGCGCCATGGGCGACCATATCCCCAAGGGCATCGGCCTGCGCCTGATCGCGGTCTTCGCGCTGGCGAGCATGATGGCGCTGATCAAGTTCGCCGAATCTGGCGGCGCGACGCTGCCCGAATTGCTGTTCTTCCGCCAGGCCTGTGCGTTGCCCGTTGTGATGATCTGGCTCGCCAGGGGGCCGGGGCTGGCCAGCATCCGCACCGAGCGGCTGGGATCGCATGCCAAGCGCACGGCGATCGGGCTGTGCGGGATGATCGGCAATTTCGGCGCGGTGCTGCTGCTCCCGCTCGCCGAGGCGACGACCCTGGGCTTCACCGTGCCGATCTTCGCGACGATCCTGGCGGCGTTGGTGTTGCGCGAGCAGGTCGGCTGGCATCGCTGGGGCGCAGTGGCGGCGGGGTTCGTCGGGATCTTGATCGTGGCCCAGCCGGGGAGCGGACATTTCGGGCTGACCGGCGCGCTGGTCGGGCTGGCGGGCGCTGTGTTCACGGCGTTGGTCTCGATCGAGCTTCGCAAGCTGAGCCGGACAGAGGCGACGGGCACGATCGTGTTCTGGTTCTCGTTGCTGTCGCTCGTACCGCTGGGCCTGGCCTATCTGTTCTTCATCCAGCCGCATGCGGCCTGGGTCTGGGCGACGATGCTCGCGGCCGGATTCGTCGGCGGCATCGGCCAATTGGCGCTTACCGGGGCGCTGCGCTTCGCGCCGGTCTCGGCCGTGCTGCCGATGGACTATTCGAGCCTGATCTGGGCGACGCTTTATGGATGGTTGCTATTCGCGGTGCTGCCGACGCCCTTCACCTGGATCGGCGCGCCGCTGATCATCGCCAGCGGGCTTTACATCGTCTGGCGCGAGCGCCTCCGGCATCAGGAAAAGACCGTCGAGGCGGGACTCTGAGCAGGCGCCGAGGCGCGAATCTTCCCAATGTTCGCACTGACCAAGGGCCTTGGCGGAACGCATGTTTGAGCGTTTCAAAGAACGGGCCGGCACTGCCGACGACCCAGCCCAAGCATTCGAAATCCTACATTGCAACTCTAATCAGCCGGCCCATCTCCAGCGCCACGCGAACAGCCCGATCGAGATCGGCAGCGTCGCATAGAGGAAGGGCGCGAATATGTGCGGACCCGGGATCATCGCCATTACAGTGGACGCCGCGCCGGTGACCGTCAGGATCACCCAGATCCAGGATTGCCCCGCCGCCTCGCGCCGCTTTTCGGGGCCGAGATCGGGATTGCGCAGCGCATCGCGGAAAAGAAGCACGGTGATCGCCGACATTGCGGTGAAGCCCATCCCGTAGATCGTGAAAAGCTGGCCAAGGCTGCCGCGATAGACTGCGGCCTCCCCCGAGAGGAACGCCGCGAACGACACCGCCATCGAGCGCAGCGGCACAATATAGACGAGGACCATGAAGACCAACAGCAGGGTGAGCAGCAACGATCGCCCGTCCCCGCTGCCGCGCAGTGCGCGCCACTGCAGATGGCTGAACCAGAACAGGCTGATGATGGCGAAGCCGATCGCGAAGCTGGGGATGGCGGCGACGGCGCTTTCCAGCGTCGACGAATCCGCTGCCGATCCGCCTGCGCCGACCACCATCAACGAGACCGCGAAGGCAAAGGCGGCGTCGGTGAAATTATCGACACGCTTGGTGATTTCAGGCGTCATGGCGGTACACCAATATGAGGTTGTTGGCAGGCATCGGCACGATCCGCTCCAGCGTCAAGCCATGCGCCGCGGCGGCGCGGGTCACATCCTCGACCTGGCGCAGGCCATATTCAGGCGACTTGTCCTTGAGCCAGAGCTCGAACTGCTCGTTGGAGGGCGCAGTCTCGACGCCCGCCTGGCGATAGGGCCCGTAGAGGATCAGCGGCGCGCCCTGCGGCAACAGCCGCCCCGCTGCCGCCAGCAGGCCAAGCGTCGCGGCCCAGGGGCTGATATGGACCACGTTGATGCACAGGATCGCGTCGGCGGCATGCACCGGCCATTCGCCCGCGGCATCGAGCGCCAGCGGCGGGCGGACATTGGCCAGCCCTTCGGTCCATGCGGCGATCGACGCCAGCGCGCCTGGATCGGGATCGCTCGGCTGCCATTCGAGCTTTGGGAAGCGATCGGCGAAGAAGGCGCAATGTTCGCCCGTACCGCTCGCCACTTCGAGCACGAGGCCGCTCGCCGGCAGGATCTTGGCAAGCAATGCCACGATCGCCTCGCGGTTGCGCTCGGTTGCGGGCGCATGCCGCTTCGCTGCGATATTCATGGGGCTGCATCATTACGCTTCGGGCACGAATGACAAGCCGTTGCGGTTCGATCGTTTCGCGTTCATCACGCCGCCGTCATGCAGATCGACCCAGACAGCCCGCGCATCAAATTCCCGCCGCCGCTCGCCTTTATCGGCACCTTGCTGGCCGGATGGGTGCTCGAGCGCTGGATCGGCGAGCCGGCGATCCCGGTGATCCGCTATTCGCTGCTCCACACGCTGGGCATGATCGCGCTGGTGCTTGGTGCCGCGATCATCCTGACGGCGCAGGGACTGTTCCTGCGCTCGAAGACCGATTCGCGGCCGTGGAAGACCGGCAGCAATCTGATCGTCGATGGCGTATACAAATGGTCGCGCAACCCGATGTATCTGGGGCTGGCGCTGGCCTATCTCGGCGTGGCGATGCTCAACGATAGCGGGACGCAGCTTTGCCTGCTGCTGCCGCTGCTGTTCGTGCTGCAGAAGGAAGTGATCGAGCCGGAGGAGGCGTATCTGGCGGCTAAGTTCGGCGCGCCGTATCTGGCGTACAAGGCCAGCGTGCGGCGATGGATTTGAACCCAAATCCTCCCCGGCACGGAGAGATGGCAGCCATAGGCTGACGGAGGGGGGCTTCCGCGAGACTCGCTCGCGGCATGCCCCCTCCACCACCGCTTCGCGGCGGTCCCCCTCCCCGTTCCGGGGAGGATCTAGAAAATTATTTCCGCGCCTTGCGGGCGGCGTAGCGGGCGTCGCGCTTAGCCTTTTGCTCTTCGGCCGAAGGCAGCATGAACGAGCGGGCGATCTTGTCCTTCGCCTCTTGCGCGGCTTCGTCCGCGGCCGCCTTTGCAGCGGCTTCCTCGGCTTCCTTCGCAGCCTTGGCGGCCTCGATCGCAGCCTTCTTCGCG
The DNA here is from genome assembly GCF_979258125.1 of Sphingomonas sp. AC522. NCBI lineage: Bacteria > Pseudomonadati > Pseudomonadota > Alphaproteobacteria > Sphingomonadales > Sphingomonadaceae > Sphingomonas > Sphingomonas sp. AC522. Next base: position 1,611,267 of record NZ_OZ409836.1, on the reverse strand, counting down.
GCGCGCGCCTCGGCCTCTTCGGCTTCCTTCTTCTCGCGCGCAGCGCGGCGCTCGGCCAGCTCGGCCTCGCTCAGCTTGGGCGCTGCCTTGAGCTTCTCGAGCAACGCCTTCTTGGCGTCCTTCGAACGGTCGGCGCGGTCTCGGAAAGTGTCGTTATACGTCATACTTCGATCATAACTCCTGCGCGGCTATTCGGCCGCCTGTGCCCCGAGGGGCTCTTTCCACGCGAGGACCGGCTTGCGTGCGGCGAGCGTCTCATCGAGACGTCGGCGCGGGGCGAAATGCGGCGCGGTCTTGATCGCGGGGTCGCCGCCCTTAGCCCGTTCGGCGACAGAACGGAAGGCGCCAATGAATTGATCGAGCGCAGCCTTGCTTTCGGTCTCGGTCGGCTCGACCAGCATAGCACCGTGCACGACCAGCGGGAAATAGACCGTCATCGGGTGATAGCCCTCGTCGATCAGGCCCTTGGCGATGTCGATCGTCGAGAAGCCTTCGGGGAGTCCGCGGTCGCTGAAGATGGCTTCGTGCATGCATGGGCCCGAGTTCGGCGAAGGGCGCGTCGAGCACGTCCTCCATCGAGCGCAGGATGTAGTTCGCGTTGAGCACCGAATCCTCGGCGACCTGGCGCAGGCCATCGGCACCATGGCTGAGAATATAGGTCAGCGCGCGCGTAAACATGCCCATCTGACCATGGAAGGCGGTCATGCGGCCGAACGTGCCCGCGTGATGCTTCTCGGCGGTTTCCTCCTCGACGAGGCGGAAGCCGTCCGCGGTCTTCTCGACGAAAGGCAAGGGCGCATAAGGGCTGAGCGCTTCGGAAAGCACCACGGGGCCCGAGCCTGGGCCGCCGCCGCCGTGCGGAGTCGAGAAGGTTTTGTGCAGGTTGATATGCATCGCGTCGATGCCGAGATCGCCGGGACGGACGCGACCGACGATCGCGTTGAAATTGGCGCCGTCGCAATAGACGTAGCCGCCCGCTGCATGCACCGCGTCCGAAATCTCGCGCATGTCGCGCTCGAACAGGCCGCAGGTATTGGGGTTGGTGATCATCACCCCGGCGATGTCGGGGCCGAGTCGCGCCTTGAGCGCTTGCAGATCCACACGGCCATCATCGGTCGCGGGAATGTCTTCGACGGTGAAGCCCGCGAATGCCGCGGTTGCCGGGTTCGTGCCGTGCGCGCTGATCGGCACCAGCAGGATCTTGCGCGCCTGCTCGCCCCGCGCATCGAGCGCCGCGCGGATCGCGAGGACGCCGCACAGCTCGCCATGGGCACCGGCCTTGGGGCTCATCGCAACGCTGTGCATGCCGGTGAGGGTGATTAGCCAGTGCGCGAGCTGGTCGATGACTTCGAACGCGCCCTGCGCGCAATCGACCGGGGTCAGCGGGTGAAGGTCGGCAAAGCCGGGCAGCCGCGCCATGCGCTCGTTGAGGCGCGGATTGTGCTTCATCGTGCAGCTGCCGAGCGGGAACAGGCCGAGATCGATGGCATAGTTCTGGCGGCTGAGGCGGGTGTAGTGCCGCACCGTCTCCGGCTCGGACAGTCCGGGCAAGCCGATGTCGGCATGACGCTCGAGACCGGCGAGACGCGATGCGCCTGCCGGCACTTCGGCGAAGTCCACGCCCGTGGTGCCGAGCGAACCGATCTCGAAGATCAGCGCTTCCTCGAGCATCAGCGCGCGATTGCCGGTGAAGGTGGCGGCGTCGCTCTCGCCCTTTTCAGGCGTGGTCGGACGCCAGCCGCCTGCGTTGATGCTGCTCATGCCAGCGCCTCCCGGAGCGCGGAGGCAAGTGTCTCGACGTCCTCCGATGTTGTGGTTTCGGTGACGGCGACGATCAGGCCGTTTTCGAGGCTCGCTTCGCCCGGATAGAGGCGGCCGAGCGACACGCCGGCGAGGATGCCGTTGTTCGCGAGATCGCGGACGACCGGGCGGGCTTCCTTGGAGAGCTTGAGGGTAAATTCGTTGAAGAAGCTTGGGGTGACCAGTTCAACGCCGGGGACGGCCGCGAGCGTGTCGGCGGCAGCGGAGGCGCCGGCATGGTTGATCGCGGCGAGCTGGCGCAGGCCCTTTTCGCCGAGCAGGGTCATGTGGATCGACCAGGCCAAAGCGCACAGCACCGAGCTGGTGCAGATGTTCGACGTCGCCTTTTCGCGGCGGATATGCTGCTCGCGGGTACTGAGCGTCAGGACGAAACCGCGCTTGCCTTCGGCATCGACCGTTTCACCACAAAGCCGGCCGGGCATCTGGCGGACGAGCTTTTCCGAGCAGGCGAACAGGCCGACATACGGCCCGCCGAACTGGAGGCCGACGCCGATCGACTGTCCTTCGCCGACGACGATGTCCGCGCCCATCTCGCCGGGCGATTTGATCGCGCCCAATGCCACCGGTTCGGTGACGACGGCGACGAGCAGCGCCTTCTTCGCGTGGCAGGCTTCGGCGAGCTTGGAGAGATCGGCGATGCGGCCGAGGATGTCAGGGTATTGGACGACCACGCAGCTGGTGTCGTCGTCGATCTGCGCGATGAGATCGTCGGTGTCGGGGGTCGGGGTCAGCGTCGGCACCGAGGTGATCAGCTGGTCGCCGGTGAACTTGGCCATGGTGTTGGCGACCGAGACGTAATGCGGGTGGAGTCCGCCCGAGAGGATCGCCTTGCCGCGGCGGGTGACGCGGCGGGCCATCACGATCGCTTCCCAGCACGCAGTCGAGCCGTCGTACATCGATGCGTTCGCCACGTCGCAGCCAAGCAGGCGCGCGACCTGCGACTGGAACTCGAACATCATCTGCAGCGTGCCCTGCGCGATTTCGGGCTGGTACGGCGTGTAGGCGGTGAGGAATTCGCCGCGCTGGATAAGGTGATCGACGCTGGCGGGCACGTGATGCTTGTACGCCCCTGCCCCGAGGAAGAACGGCGCGTCGCCAGCGGCGAGGTTCTTGCGCGCGAGTGCGCTCATGTGGCGCTCGACCGCGAGTTCGCTGGCATGCATCGGCAGGCCGTGGATCGGGCCGTCGAGCTGGGCGACGCCGGGCACATCGACGAAAAGATCGTCGATCGATTTGGCGCCGATTACGCCGAGCATTTCGGTGCGGTCGGTGGGGGTAAGGGGCAGGTAGCGCATTTGGGTCTCCGACCGGCGGCCAAACAAAACACCCGTCACCCCGGCCGAAGTGCCGGGGTCCATCAAGCCGCGAGGGATGCGCTGGAACTTCCTGCTCCGCGCGCGCGGCACGATGGATGCCGGAACAAGTCCGGCATGACGGCTAAACTCAAAGCTTGCTCACGAACTCGGCGTATGCAGCTTCGTCCATCAGGCTCTCGACTTCGCTGGCGTCGCTCAGTGTGATCTTGAAGAACCAGCCATCGCCTTCGGGGTCTTCGTTGACCAGTTCGGGCGTGTCCGCCAGCGCAGGATTGCCTTCGAGGACGGTGCCCGAGACTGGCGAATAGACGTCGGAAGCGGCCTTGACCGATTCAACCACGGCGACATCGTCGCCCTTGGTCACGTCCTTGCCCTCATCGGGGGTCTCGACGAACACGATGTCGCCGAGCTGGCTCTGGGCATATTCGCTGATGCCGACGGTGCCGATGTCGCCATCGACTTCGACCCACTCATGATCTTCGGTGTAAAAGCGGCTCATCAGGCTCCCTTTCTGACATAGCGATGGGGGACGAAGGGCATCTGCACGACCTCCGCGGTGTGGATCTTGCCGCGCTGGGCAAGGGTGATTTTGGTGCCGATCTCGGCCAGTGCGACAGGCACATAGGCCATGGCGATCGGCTTCTGCACCGTGGGCGCGAAGCCGCCGCTGGTGACCTTGCCGACGGTGGTGCCGTCTTCATCGACCACTGCAGCGCCTTCGCGGACCGGCTGGCGACCCTCGACGATCAGCCCGACGCGTTTGAGGATCGGGCCGTTCTCGCGCTCGAGCATGATCCGCTGATGGCCCGGGAAGCCGCCCTGCTCGCGGCGGCGCTTCTTGAGCGCGAAGCCCAGGGCGGCGGAAACCGGCGTCGTCTCTTCGTCGAGATCATGGCCGTAAAGGGGGAGATCCGCTTCGAGGCGGAGCGAATCGCGGGCGCCCAGCCCAATCGGCTTGACCGAATCCTGCGCGGTCAGCGCATCGGCAAGCGCTTCGGCGGCCGCGGCGAGGACCGAGATCTCGAAGCCGTCCTCGCCGGTGTAACCCGAGCGGCTGATCCACAGATCATGGCCCTGCCACTGGAACGCGGCACCCTGCATGAACACCAAGGCCTCGACCCCCGGGATCAGCTGCGCCAGCGCCGTGACCGCCTTGGGGCCTTGCAGCGCCAGCAGCGCCTGCTCGTCCAGGTGATTGAGCGTGATCTCGTCGGCGAGATGCTCGCGGAAATGCGCGATATCGTCATATTTGGTCGCGCCGTTAACGACCATATAGACGCTGCCGTCCTCCCAGCGCGTGAGCATCAGATCGTCGAGGATGCCACCATTCTCGGCGAGAAGGAGCGAGTAGAGTGGGTGATTGGGCTTGGCTGCGGCGATGTCTGCCGGCATCAGTGCTTCGAGTGCGGCCTCGACCCCTTCGCCAGAGAATACAAGCTGCCCCATGTGCGACACGTCGAACAATCCGGCATGCTCGCGCACCCAGAGATGCTCGGCCATGATGCCTTCATACTGGACCGGCATTTCGTAACCCGCGAACGGCACCATCCGGCCACCGCGGGCGCGGTGCCAGGCGTCGAGCGGGAGCTTGGCCAGCGCCGGCTCGCCTTCCCCGCCATCGGGATCGCCTGAATATTCGGTGCCGCGCGCCTGGGTGAATTCGTCGGTGGGGCCGTTATGGACTTCTCGGCTCATCGGTCACGCTCCGCGGCAATGGGTCAACGACGAGCCCGCGCTTCGCCAAGCGCCGAGTCCATCGCCCCCTCTGTCACGGGAACCTGAGAGCTTTCACTCCGGATGCCCGGAGCTTACCCCTTCGGTGACCGCCCCTTTGCGGAGCGGTGCTTTCCAGAGTGTCGTGTACGCGCGGTCCCTGATGCCTGAGAGATTCCGGGGCGGTTGCTCCTTCGGCGGAGAAGGATTGCTCCTTCACACTCTCCCGCGCGTGCCTATCGACAAGGAAGGCCTTGGCGGTGGGGATGATTCGAGTCAACGGCAAACTCCTCTCCTGGAAGGGAGGGGAAGAACGGCTATCGCGTGAGATTATACTTCAGCTGGTCCTCGGTCAGCTGGAAGCCGACCAGCGCCTCGAAGGTCGCGGCGAGCACGGCCTGGCGGATGGCGGGATCGGCGAGCGGGTCCATCGCCGCGGCCTGATCGCCGGCCCGGCGCTTCTCGGTCAGGCGATCGCGAACGTCCTGGGGAAGAGTCGCCGCCGCACGATCGACGCGGCTGACGGCAGTGCCCTTGGCGCTGGCGCGGGTCTGGCCGGCTTCGAAACGCAGCGTCACGCGGTCGATGCTCTTGGCGATCACCGAAGTTCCACCGCGCACCACGGTGATGAAGTAAGGCAGGCTCACATCGCGGGCTTCGCCGGCCTGGGCGCGGGTTGCGAGCACGTCGAAATTGACGGTGGTGACGATCTGCGGGCCCGCCTCGTCGCAAGTCGAGGTGACGTTGGTGAGCGTCGCGCTGATGTCGATCGCCTTGGCCTCGCGGCTCTGCGGCGGATTGAACTGGGTGACGTCGCCGGTGCCGGCGGGAACGCCGACGCGCGGGCAGGCCGAGCGCAAAGCGGTGATGCCGCCATCGGTGATCTCGCCGGTGCGGCTGCATCCGCCGGCGGCGAGCAGGATCAAGGCGGAGATTGCGAGCTTGCGAACCAAGTTGGGGGCACCTTTCGAAACACTTCACCGGGCAGCCCCGGAAACGGCGGGCACCATAGGAACCACCTTCCGCCCACGCAAGCAATCGCGTAGAGGCTGGCGCACAATGAACGCCACACTCAAACCCGTCCTCGAACTCCTGATCGCCGCGCCGCGCGGCTTCTGCGCCGGTGTCGATCGCGCGATCCGCATCGTCGAGCTGGCGATCGAGAAATATGGCGCGCCGGTCTATGTCCGCCACGAGATCGTCCACAACAAATATGTCGTCGACACGCTCAAGGCCAAGGGCGCGATCTTCGTGACAGAATTGGACGAAGTGCCGGACGGCGTGCCGGTGGTCTTTTCCGCGCATGGCGTGCCAAAGGCAGTGCCGGCCAAGGCAGCCGAGCGCGGGCTCGAATTTCTCGACGCGACTTGCCCTCTAGTCTCAAAGGTCCATCGCCAGGCCGAGCGGCTGGTCGCGGCAGGCCGACATATCCTGTTTATCGGCCATTATGGGCATCCCGAAGTGATCGGCACGTTTGGCCAGGTGCCCGAAGGCGTGATGACGCTGGTCGAGACCCCCGCCGGTGCCGAGACGGTGCAGGTGCCGGATCCAGAGAATTTGGCATTTCTCACCCAGACGACGCTGTCGGTGGATGATACCGCGGCGACGCTGGCGGTGCTCAAGCGGCGCTTTCCGTCGATCCTGGCGCCCGGCCCCAACGATATCTGCTACGCGACGACCAATCGCCAGGGCGCCGTCAAGGCGATCGCCTCATCGGTCGATCTGATGCTGGTGATCGGCTCGCCCAAATCGTCCAACTCGATGCGGCTGGTCGAGGTCGCGGTGCGCAACGGCACCTGCGCGACCTTGATCCAGCGCGCCGATGAGCTGGATTTTTCGTGGTTCGACGGCGTCGGCACGGTGGGTATTACCGCCGGCGCCTCGGCGCCCGAATTGCTGGTGCGCGAGCTGGTCGAGAAGCTCTCGGAGCGCTTCGAAGTGATCGAGCGCGAAGTCGAGACGATCGAGGAAAATGTGGTGTTCAAGCTGCCGCGCGGCCTCGAAGCGGCTTAGCCCACGTGCACAGTTGCACCCCTTCCCGTCATCCCCGCGAAAGCGGGGACCCAGAGTTCAAAGCTGCTCGCCTGCAACCCTGGGTCCCCGCTTTCGCGGGGATGACGGATTAGGCGATGGCCGTCTACACGCAGGTTTCGGCCGAGGCCTTGTCAGTCTTCCTGCAAGGCTTCGATGTCGGGGAACTCGTCTCCGCCAAGGGGATCGCCGAGGGAGTCGAGAACTCCAACTACCTGGTCGACACCTCGCAGGGCCGCTTCATCCTGACGCTCTACGAGAAGCGCGTGGCGGCGGACGATTTGCCCTATTTCATGGCGCTGCTCGATCACCTCGCGGCAAAGGGCCTGCCCGTACCGCCGGCGATCAAGGACCGCGAGGGGCGGGAGATTCACGAGTTGGAAGGCCGCCCCGCCTGCCTGATCAAGTTCCTGCCGGGGGTGTCAGTGTCGCATCCCACGCCGGCACAAGCGCGCGCTGCGGGTGAGGCGATGGGCGCGATGCACGAGGCCGTAGCCGATTTCGCGCTGGCTCGGCCCAATTCGATGGGCGCCGGCACCTGGGCGCCGCTGCTTGCGCGCTGCGGCCCCAGCCTGGACAGGATCGAGCCCGGCCTTTTCGACCGCGTTTCCAATGCACTGGAGCGGGTTCTGGCGCAGTGGCCCCAGCAACTGCCGGCAAGCGCAATCCACGCCGATCTTTTCCCTGACAATGTGCTGATGCTCGGTGAAAAGGTCAGCGGGCTGATCGATTTCTACTTCGCCTGCACCGATATTCGCGCCTTTGATCTTGCGGTGATGCATGGCGCCTGGGCATTCGACGGGACGGGCAGGAATTTCGATCTTGCGATCGGCCATGCGCTGATCGAGGGCTATTCTTTGCGCTTCGGCTTCAGCGACGATGAACGCGCCGCCCTCCCACTTCTCGCGCAGGGCGGTGCGCTGCGCTTCCTGCTGAGCCGCGCCTGGGACTGGCTCAACACCCCCGCCGACGCGATGGTGACACGCAAGGATCCGCTGGCCTATCTGCGCCGCCTCGATTTCTACGAACGCTACGGAGCCGACCTCTTCGCATGACCGAACTTCCCCATGTCGAAATCGCTACCGACGGCGCGTGCAAGGGCAACCCCGGCCGCGGTGGCTGGGGCGTGGTGCTGCGCATCGGCGGCACCGAGAAGGAGTTGTCGGGCGGCGAGGCGCATACCACCAATAATCGCATGGAGCTGATGGCGGCGATCCGCGGGCTACAGGCACTCAAGCGCCCCTGCCGCGTGACGCTATCGACCGACAGCCGCTATGTGATGGACGGCCTCACCAAATGGATACACGGCTGGCTCAAAAATGGCTGGCGGACATCGGATAAGAAGCCGGTCAAGAATGCCGATCTGTGGCAGGAGCTGCTGACCGCATCGAAGGTGCACCGCGTCGAATGGGTTTGGGTGAAGGGTCATGCCGGACACCCGGCGAATGAGCGCGCTGACAGACTGGCAAGCGACGCCGCGCTGGCGATGTAGCCCGCGCGCGCACGCCCAGCGGCGCGCGAAACGAGGCTTTTTGCGCGATATTTTCCGGCCTTGGCGACTTTCGCCACGCGCGGCACGGGCTCCCTGTGCGGAGCCTGCCCAATGCTTCAATATAATATCGAGCTTCGGACGCAGGACCGCGTGTGGGAAAACGCTCTCCATCGAGAAGAACGATACAACCGAACTCCGCATCGAAGTGGCGCGGTTCGTCGGCGAGCTGCTGCGCGACCACGCCGCGGTAATCTGGGCCAATGAGGAATGGCGGGTCGATGTCACCGATACCAGCCGCCTGATCCTGTTCGTGATGCATCTGATCGTGACCAACTCGTCGGCTTCTGCGCCGATGCGTCACCAATAGGCGTCGCTCAGTCGGCCTTGGCGACGAAGAATTTATCGATCACATCCTTGGCCAGCCGCGCCGGACGCAGCGTTTCGGCATCCAGGCAGCACCAACTCGATTTGACTTCGGCGAGCACTTCGCCGCCGCGCTTGATCACCGTTTCGTAAAACGCGCGCGCGCCCTGCACCTTTTCGAGCAGGACGGTGGCAACGACATCGTCGTTCAGGAAAGTCGGGCGGCGATAGGTGATCTCGTGCTTGAGCGCGACCCACATATGCTGGGCGACAGCCTCGACCGGAGCGACATGCTGCCAGTGACTGATCACCGCCGCCTGCACCCATTTGAGATAGGAGGCATTGTTCACATGCCCCATGAAATCGATGTCGGACTGATCGACATCGACCTGGAAATCATAGGGAAGGGCGGTTGCGTTCACGCTGGCACCTTAGCAAGCGCCAGCGATTTGGGCGAGAGGTAACATGCAAAATCGGCGGAAAACCGTAAGCTCCGCAGGAGCGGCGCTTGCCGTAGCGGCAGCTTGACGATAGCGCCGTCCTGCCGCGATATTGTCTGACAACATCGGAGAGAATTCTTGCCTCGCATCACCAATGCCCGCGTCATCGTCACCTGCCCCGGCCGCAATTTCGTAACGCTCAAGATCGAGACTGACGCGGGCGTTTACGGGATCGGCGACGCGACGCTGAACGGCCGCGAGCTGGCGGTGGCGAGCTACCTTACCGACCATGTCATTCCCTGTCTGATCGGCCGCGACGCGCACCGGATCGAGGATATCTGGCAGTATCTCTACAAGGGTGCCTATTGGCGGCGTGGGCCGGTGACTATGTCCGCGATCGCCGCGGTCGATATGGCTTTGTGGGACATTAAGGGCAAGATCGCCGGGCTTCCGGTCTATCAGTTGCTCGGTGGCGCCAGCCGTGAAGGCTGCATGGTCTATGGCCATGCCAACGGCACCGATATTGAAGAGACGATCGACCGCGCCCAGGAATATCTGGAGCAGGGCTACAAGGCCGTCCGCCTGCAATCGGGCGTGCCGGGGATCGCGACCACTTATGGCGTATCGGGCGAGCGCTTTTATTACGAGCCGGCCAAGGGCTCGCTGCCTGACGAGGCGGTGTGGTCGACGAGCAAATATATGCGCCACGTCCCCAAGCTGTTCGACAAGGCGCGAGACGCGCTGGGCTGGGATATCCACTTGCTCCACGACGTTCACCACCGGCTCACCCCGATCGAAGCGGGGCGGCTTGGCAAGGATCTGGAGCCGTACCGACTGTTCTGGTTGGAAGACACGACGCCTGCGGAGAATCAGGCCGCTTTCCGCCTCATCCGCCAGCACACTACGACTCCGCTCGCAGTGGGCGAAATCTTCAACTCGATCTGGGACGCCAAGCAGCTCATCGAGGAACAATTGATCGATTATATCCGCGCGACCGTGGTCCATGCCGGCGGGCTCACCCATCTGCGCCGCATCGCCAGCCTCGCCGATCTCTATCAGGTCCGCACCGGCTGCCATGGCGCGACCGATCTCTCGCCGGTGACGATGGCCGCGGCGCTCCATTTCGGGCTGTCGGTGCCCAATTTCGGCATTCAGGAATATATGCGCCATTCGGCCGAGACCGACGCCGTCTTCCCGCATGGCTACAGCCTCAATCAGGGCCTGATGCACCCCGGCGAAGCGCCTGGGCTAGGGGTCGATATCAACGAGGAAATGGCCGCGAAATACGAATATAAGCGCGCCTATCTGCCCGTGAACCGGCTCGAGGACGGCACGCTGTTCAACTGGTAGGCGATCGTTACGTACCTGAGCTTAGTTGCGCAAAGGCATCACCTGCCGACCTTTTCATGCTCCCGCCCTCCATTCGTCGCAAGCAATGTTGCGCCGCAGCAGCTTTCGCGCTCCATTCTGAACCGGGGAAGACAAGTCGTTAAGCCGCCCGTTAACCAATGCGCGGCATAGTGATTTCGGAGGGTTTGGTTCCGGGGTGGGAGTCGAAGAGCATGGGCGCTAAGATGAAACCGGCAGAAGGCGCGATGACGCTGGCCGAGATGAAGGAATTTGCAGGGTTCAGCGCGGCGACGCAGCGTTATGTTCGCCGCTCGCTCGACATCGGCCTCGAGCGTGAAGACGCGCTGGAACGCTGGTCGCGCGACGGCACCGAGGCCGCGAGCATCCGCGCCCAGGCCCGCATCTACGATCGGCTCCACGAAGTTCGCGCGCTGATGCCCGACGATGCCGATCTGGTTTCGATCGAGCCTTTCATGGCGCCGCTCATCACCATCGCCGCATTCGATCTGGGCCAAGGCCGGATCACCACCTTCTCGGCATTCCGCTTCCTTTACGAGCGCCTGATCGGCGCCGAGGTTCGGCCGTGGCTGCCGGGCGCGTTCTGCGCGGCGGCGGCGCTGCCCCACCTCCATCCGGACCTGCGCCGCAAGCTGCTCCAGTCGATCAGCGAAGCCGCGGCGACTGCCTCGGGCTGGTCGAACCGCCAGCCGGCGTTTTTTCCGCAATGGGTGGAAAAGGTCGATCCGGCGGCGATGTCGAACTGACAGTTTTATTCCTCCCTCGCGCAGGGGGGGACGCAGAGATAGGCTGACGGAGGGGTTTATCGGCGGGCGCTATTGCTCGTTGAGAGGCCCCCTCCAGCACTTCATGGTCCCCCTCCCCGCTTCGCGAGGGAGGAAAAGGAATCACCTGCACGCCCGCCAGCCCATTTCGCCGCGCTCGGCCTGGTCGAGATGCAAGTGATCTCGGTGCGCTGCGTTGTAATCGGGCGAGAGCACCGTGGAGAATAATTTGCACCCGCCGGTGCGGATCTCGCGGAGGAATGCGGCTTTCTCGCCTCCGCCCTTCCAATCATCGAGCACGCTGACTCGCTCGCCGTTCGAGAGGCGGAATGCGGCGATGTCGACCGCGTCGGCAGTGGCGTGTTCGCTCCAATCGCCGGCGCTGCGGCCATAGATGCGGCGGCACGAATAGCTGCCGAGATGATCGATGCGCGTTACCCGCGCGCCGAAATGGCGCTGCGCCGCAGGCTGAAGGACGTTCCATTCCCACACCGCGAGTGCCGCGGCGACCGGACATGAAGTGCCGAGACCGGACGGGCTGTAATCGATCTGCTGCGCCCCGCCCTCGTCGAAGCGGAGCCCGTCGGAATAGCCGCATTGCCCGTCGCTTCTGACCGGCGGCAGCATTGTATAACGCACCCCCGCCGCCCGCAGCAGCGCCCGGCACTGAGCATATTCGCTCGTGAGCCCGGCGAGCTTGCGCCCGGTGAATGCGCCGATCGGCGCCCCCAGATCGAGCCGCGTCCAGGGCAGATCCTGTGGCCGCCCGCGCAGCATCGCGAAGCCCAGCAGCAGCGCGCCCGCCAGCAGGATGAAGATCAGCATTGCGGTGATCACGCGCCGGACCGTCCTCACACCCGGCTCGCCTCCGCGAGCGGCTGGGCGGTGATCGGATAGCCGAGATCGTCGGGGATGCAGAGGAACTGCTCCCCGCCGCGATCCTCGATCCAAGGGGTGACAGTGCGGACCTCGTGCGCCCGCGCATCGGCAACGGCATCGGCAAACGAGCCGAACAATGCGAGGCGATCGAGATTGCGCCGGGTGGGGAAGATGATCTTGGTCTCGCCGCGATCGGCGGCATCGAGCACCGATTGCGCGCTCGCCCAGAACACGCGGACATTCTCGTTGCCATCGACCACCGGCTCGGCGCCCGCGGGCGCCAATGTCAGATAGAAGCGCGTATCGAAAACCTTGTGATGCACGCCGCGGGGCAGCCAGCGCGCGAAGGGGATGAGGTTCTCTAGCCGCAATCGCCCGCCGACTTCCTCCAGGAGCGCTTCCAGCGGCTCACCGGCGTAAAGCCGCCGGCCGAGATCCGGGACTGCGTCCGCGGGGACATCGGCGCCGACCGCGACCCCGGCTTCCTCCAGCGTCTCGCGCACGGCGGCGACGCGTGCCGCCAGGTCGTCGGGGTCGCCTCGGAGCGTCGCCGCCAACGCATGGTCGCCGGGATCGACGCGGCCGCCCGGGAATACCAGCGCCCCCGCCGCGAACGACATCGCGGCGGCGCGCTCGACCATCAGCAGCTCGGGCGCGCCTGCGCCTTCGCGCATCACGATCACCGTCGCGGCAGGAATCACGTCTGGCTCGGACATGCCGCCCGCTTAGGCCGCGAAGGCGCGGGTCACCAGCCCTTGGTCTTCAGCCGTACCTTCGCGATCATGTCGCTCGAGGTGAGGAACAGCGTCTTGCCATCCTCGCCGAAACAGCAGTTTGCGGTCGCCTTGCCGGTCGAGATCAGGCCCAGCCTTTTGCCTTCGGGCGAGAGGACATAGACGCCGCCGGGGCCGGTGGTGAAGATTCGCCCGGCCGCGTCGGTCTTGATGCCGTCGGGCAGGCCGGGGAGCTTCTGGGCAACCTCGGCCGTGAAATCGTCGAGCACGCGGCCCTCGTCCATCGCGCTGCCATCGGCGGCGAGCTCGTAGATGCGGACTTCGGGGCGAGCGGGATCCGAGACGGTGACGTAGAGATACATCAGATTCGGGGAGACGGCGATGCCGTTCGGCCGCGACAGACTCTTGTCGATCAGCGACACTTCGCCGGTGCTGGGGCGGAAATCATAGACGCCGTTATATCCGATTTCCTTGAGCGGCGAGGCATCGCCTTCGGCCAGTCCATAAGGCGGATCGGTGAAAAAGATCAGTCCGTCGCGGCCGATCGCGACATCGTTGCAGCTGTTGAAGCGCATGCCGAAATATCGGTCGGTGACGATCGTCTTCTGCTTGGTCTTCAGATCGACGCGGGCAATCGCTCGGGTGCCCGAATCGGCCATGATCAAGTGGCCCTGGGCATCGATCGCCATGCCGTTGGCGCCCGCCTCGCGGATGCCTGGGGGGATGGGTCCCTGCAGGCCGGAGGGATCGAGGAACTTGGTGACCTTCCCCTTCTGCCATTTGTAGCAGACGTTCGAGGGAACGTCGTTGAATAGCAGATAGCCGCCCTGCTTCACCCAGACCGGGCCCTCGGCCCATTTGTAGCCGGTAGCGAGCACTTCAATCGGGGACTTCACGTCCACCACTGCATCGAAGGCGTTGTCGAACTTGGTGATGCTGCCGACAGTCTCGGCGTGCGCAAGACCGGGGAGGAGCGGCGCAGCGGCCATGCCGGCGAGGACGGCGCGGCGGGTCGTCTGGATCATCTTCATTCCCCTCACACGAAATTCCACAGCAAAGCGGTGCAGGTGAAGATCACTGCGCCGGCGATGGTGGCGCAGAGCGTCCAGCTGCGGAAGGTCTGCGCCTCGGTCAGCCCGAGATACTGCTTCACCAGCCAGAAGCCGGTATCGTTGACATGACTGGCGATCGAGGCGCCGGCGCCGATGGCGATCGTGACCAATGCGACGCGGCTGGGCGACAAAGTGGCGGCGGAGATGAGCGGCGCGGCGAGCCCGGCGGCGGTGACCATCGCGACAGTGGCCGAGCCTTGCGCGATCCGCACGAATGCCGCGAGCAGGAAGGCGAAGACGAGGACCGAGACTTGTGCCGAGGCTACCGCGGCGGTGACCTGCTGCCCTGCCCCGCTCTCGATCAGCACTTCCTTATAAGCAGCGCCCGCGCCGACCACGAGCACCATCAGCCCGGCGGGCTCGAGCGCACGAGTCATGATGCTCGAGATCGTCTCCAGCGGGGCATGGACACGGAAGCGCAGCCATGCGGTGACCGAAAGCGTGGCGAGGATCAGCGCGGTGAAAGGGTGGCCGATGAATTGGAGCGCCGACTTGGCCGGGCCGTTCGCCATGAACTGACCCGCCACGGCCGCGAGCAGGATCAGGGCGAGCGGGACGAGCATCGCGACGAGGGCGGGCCAGAAGCCGATCGGGGCGGTTTGCGGCGCGCCTTCGTCGAGCATCGACGGTGGGGACTGGTCGCCCCAGCCGGGTGCGGAGTGGGCCAGGCGAGCGAACACCGGTCCGGCGATGATCGCTGCCGGGATGCCGCAGACCAGCCCGTAAAAGGCGAGCAGCCCGTAATCGGTGCCGATCAGTTCGGCGACTGCCACCGGACCCGGGTGCGGCGGGAGCAAGGCGTGCATCGTCAGCAGGCCGGCCAGCAGGGGCACAGCGAAATAGGTCACGCGCCGGTCCGCGCGCATCGCCAGCGTGGTCAGAAGCGGCGCGAGGATGATGAAGGCGACGTCGAAGAAGAGCGGGATGCCGACAATGATACCCACGACAGTCAGCGCCCAGGGGATGCGCCGCTCGCCGAATGCGTCGAGCAGCCGATGAGCGATGGCGTTGACGCCGCCCGAGGCTTCGAGCAGTCCGCCGAGGATCGCCCCCAGGCCGATCACCACCGCGACGAAGCCCAGCGCTTCGCCGGTGCCCTTGCGCACCGCGGCGATCACTGCCTGCGGGTCGGCGCCGAAGGCAAGGCCGGTGATCAAGGCGACGAGCAGCAAGGCGAGGAATGGCTGAAGCTTCACGCGCAGCACCAGCACGATCACCGCAGCGATGCTCGCCGCCACGATCAGGAGCGTGCTCCACGGCTCGGGGATCATGCGACGCGCACTTCCGATTCCATGGCCGCGGCGGGCTTGGCGATCACGCCGCCGCGGCCTTCACGGCGCGGTGTTCGCGTGCACTTTGATATATTGCCTCGATCAGCCGCATATCGCGCAGCCCCTCTTCGCCCGAGACGATCGGCTCGCGCCCGCTGATCGCGCATTCGGCGAGGTGATCCAATTGGCTCACGAACTGGTTCTTGGCCGGCGGCGGCAGGAGCATCTGCTCGGCCTTGCCTTCGGTCCGCGTCCACAATTGGTGCCCGTCATAGGATGTGGCCGGCTCCATTCCGACCCAGCCCTTGGTGCCGGTGATGCGGAAAGCGTTGTGCGCCGAACTGTAGCTCGAGACGCAATTTGCGATTAGCCCCAAGCGGAAGCGCATCTGCCAATCGATGCGGTCCTCGACCGTTTTGAAGCGCGGGTCGCTCTTGTCCGTCGATTCCATTGCGCTGACTTCGATCGGCTCCTCGCCCGCCAGATAGCGCGCGGCGTTGAGGCTGTAGATGCCGATGTCCATCATCGATCCGCCCCCCGATAAGGGCCGGTCGAGGCGCCATTGGTTGGGCTGGGCAAAGAAGCCATGTTCGGAAGTGACGAGCGTCGGGCGGCCGACAAAGCCGGTTTTCACCAGTTCGATCGCGCGGCGGTTATGCGGCTCGAAATGGCAGCGATAGCCGATCATCAGCTTGCGGTTCGCCTGCTTCGCCGCCGCGATCATCGCCTCGCATTCGGCGGCCGAGATCGCCATCGGCTTCTCGCACAGCACATGCTTGCCGGCCTGGCTGGCGCGGATCGAATATTCGGCGTGCAGGCTGTTGGGCAGCACGACATAGACCAGGTCGATATCGGGATTGTCCTTGATCCGATCATAATCGGCATAGGAATAGCGGTGCGTCTTCGGGATGCCGTATTCGGTGCCGTATCGCTCGAGCTTGGCGGGCGTGCCGCTGATCAGCGCATTTAGCTCGGCGAACTCGCAATCCTTGAGCCGCGGCATGATCTGGCGGGTCGCGTAGCTGCCAAGCCCGACGATCGCATAGCCGAGCTTGCGCTTCGGAGGCTGGGCGCTGCAGGCGAAAAGCGGCAGCGCGGCGCCGGCCAACCCCACTCCCAGACCCCCGAGCATATCCCGACGCGTGCCGATGATCCCCATTGCCGGCCCTCTCCCAAAGTCGCCACGGCGTTTTCCGCCAACGTTGTCGTGCGCGGTTGACTTCGCGTCAACTCCGGCGTTTGTTAGCGCTACCACGTATGCGGGGCGGTGCAAAGCTGCCGGCTTGGGAGAGCGATGATGGACGAGGCGATTTCCAGGCGGGAAAGCCTGGGGCTGATGCTGGCATTGGCCGCGACGGGCTGCAGCGGCGGGGGGAGCGGCAGCTCGGGCGGAGGAACGGTGGTGACGCCGGCTCCGACTCCCACGGCGAGCGCATCCCCCACGCCGACGCCCGCAATCACCGCGGCCCCGATCAAGGCCAGCGCCGCGGCGAAGAACATGCGCTTCGGTTCGGCGGTGGCGTGGTCGGCGGTGGGGGCAGACGCGGGCTCGTTTGCCAATCCCAGTTATGCGGCGCTGCTGGAAGGGGATTGCGCGATCCTGGTGCCGGAGAACGAGCTCAAATGGCCCTCGATCCGGCCGAGTGCTTCAACCTTCGACTTCACTCGCTTCGATGCGATGCTCGCTTATGCGCAGTCGAAGGGCCTGGCGATGCGGGGGCACACCCTGCTCTGGCACCAGCGCCGCTGGATGCCCGCCTGGGCCGAGAGCCATCCTTATGGGACGGGCGCGGCGGGCGTGGCCGAGGCGCGGCGCATCCTTACCGAACATATCCAGACGGTCATGCGGCGCTATGGGGCGAACATCGTCAGCTATGATGTCGTCAACGAAGCGGTCGATCCGGCGACAGGCGGACTTTACGAAACTGCGCTCAGCACTGCGCTGGGAGGGGCCGAGGCCACGCTCGACCTCGCCTTTCGCACCGCGCGGGCCGAGCTGCCGAGCACGCAGCTCGTTTATAACGACTATATGAGCTGGGAGAGCGGCGGCGCCACGCATCGTGCCGGGGTGCTGGCGCTGCTCCAGGGCTTTAAGGCGCGCGGCGTCCCCGTCGATGCGCTGGGGATCCAGAGCCATATCGGCATCTATTCGAATATGCCGGTGGCCGATCTCGTGACGGCACAGACGCCGGCGTGGCGCACGTTTCTCGATGCGGTGGTGGCGCTTGGCTATAAGCTGGTCATCACCGAGTTCGACGTGCGCGACACTGGGCTTGCCGTAGCGCTACCGGCGCGCGACCAGGCAGTGGCGGAGTATGCGCGCGCCTATCTCGATCTGATGTTTGGCTATCCCCAGCTCAAGGACGTGCTCGCCTGGGGCATGTGCGACAAATACAGCTGGCTGCAGGGCTTTGAGCCGCGCGCCGACGGCCAGCCGCGCCGGCCCTGCCCCTATGATGCGAGCTTCCAGCCGAAATTGCTCCAGAACGCCATCAATGCGGCGTTCGTGGCAACGACGGCGCGGCCCTGATCAGAGCGGCAGCGAGGCTATGGCGAGAAGGCCGCGCGGCTCGCGGGTGCCGAGCGTAAGGTCGCCGCCATGCGCGCGGGCGGCCGCCCGGGCGCTAGGCAGGCCCAGGCCGATCCCACCCGTGTTTCGATTGCGCGAACGCTCGCCGCGGAAGAAGGGCTCGAAAGCGCGGTCGATATCCTCGGCGGGCATGCCCGGTCCTTCGTCGCAGACCTCGACGCGGACCTGATCCTCCTCTTCCACGATGCGCACTTCGGCGCCGCCGGCATATTTGACGGCATTGCCGACGAGATTGGAGAGCATCGCCTTGAGCGCCGCCGAATTGCCGTCGATCACCACCGGCTCACCGGGCTCGAGCGAGACGTCGGCGCCGTGGTCGCTCATATCGTCGACCACCGTTTCGGCGAGCGATCGCAGATCGAGGGGGCGGCGTTCGAGAACGGTGTTGGTGTCGCGGACATAAGCGAGGGTGGCGGCGACCATTTCCTCCATGTCGCGGATGTCGCGCTCGCATGCCTGGCGCAGATCCTCGGGTGCGCCCTCGAGCCGAAGACCGAGCCGCATCAACGGCGTACGCAGATCGTGCGCGACTGCACCGACCACGGCTGCGCGATCGTCGACATAGCGATTGAGCCGCGCCTGCATCCGATTGAATGCCGACGCCGCCTCGGCGATCTCGGCGGGCCCTTGAATCGGGATCGGCGCGGCGCGCGGATCGCGGCCGAGCCGCTCGGCGGCTTCCGCAAAGGTCGCGATCGGCTTGGTCAGCCGCCGCGCCAAGGTCCAGGCGAAGGGAGCGACTGCGCCCGCCGAGAGCACCAGCCACAGGAATACGAACCAGCGCCACGGCTCGAACCCGCCCGAGCGGACGACCGTCCAGGTGCCGTCGGGGTGGCGCAGCGATGCCACGAAGTCACCGGTCACCACCGCAGTGCGCGCGGCATCGGCACTGGCCGGCGCGACCGGCGCGGGAATGCCGGCGCGGTTATAGACCTGTTCGCGCTGGAGGAAGGGCGTGGGAAAGTGAATTTCCACGCGCGTCGGATCGACGCGCATCGCAGTCGCCAGGGCGAGCCCTAGCCGCTCGGCGCGAGGATTCCATTTGAAGGATTCGAGCGTGTCGGTGCGTTCGACATCGAAGGTGCCGACATTGTCGACGCCCCGCGCCAGCGCATCGGCAACTTCTCCGACCGTAGACAGACGGGCGGCGGGCGACTGGACCGCAACCAGCAGAGCCAGGTTCATCAGCTGGACGACTGCGACGCAGATCAGCATCAGCAGGAAGACGCGGAGGAACAGAGGCGAGCGCCCCACCCCGCGAAGCTTCACGCGCGGACGACTCGCGGGACGAAGAGATAGCCTTCGTTGCGAACGGTACGGATGATCTCGTCACCGCTCGAGCGCAGCTTGCGGCGCAAGCGGCTGACCTGGACGTCGATCGCGCGGTCATACGCGTCCGAATCCGGGCCGCGCGCCGCCGCCAACAGCGCCTCGCGTGACAGCACCCGGCGCGGGCGCTCGATGAAGACGCGCAGCACTGCGAATTCGCCGTCGGTGAGGCCGACCAGAACGCCGTTCGGATCGAACAGTTCGTGGCTGCCGAGATCGATCCGCCAGCCGTCAAAGCCATAGACGTCGCTATCGGGCTTGGCGGTCGCGCCGCGCTTGCGCAGGGCCGCGCGCACGGTGGCGAGGATCTCGCGCGGGCTGCAGGGCTTGGGCAAATAATGGCTGGCGCCGACTTCGAGGCCGAGAATGCGATCCTGCTCCTCGCCGAGCGCGCTCAGCAGGACGATTTCGGGACCATCGGCGCGAGAGATACGGCGACAGGCGGAAAGCCCGTCTTCGCCCGGCATCATCACGTCGAGGATGACAAGATCGACCGAAGTGCGCGCAAGGATCTGGTCCATGTCGCGGGTGTTCGACGCAGTCTCGACGCGGTAACCGCGCGCGCCGAGGCTGTTCGCCAGCAACATGCGAATGTCGCGATCATCGTCTACGACGAGCAAGGTCGCCGAATCGTCTGCGGGGATAGGAGCATTGATCATGTTGCTGCCTTTAACCCTGTATGCGTCTGCAATGTTGCGCAGACAAGGCTCAGGGATCGAACCTTCAGCCCAGCGCCGATTTTAGCTTGGCAAAGAAGCCCTGGCTCTCGGGGCATTCGTCGCCAGTTTCGGTGCACCGGAATTCTTCGAGCAATTCCCGCTGCTTGGCGCTGAGCTTGGTCGGCGTCTCGACAGTCAGCTCGACCACCAGATCGCCGCGCCCGCGTCCCTGGAGCACCGGCATGCCCGCGCCGCGCTGGCGCACTTCGCGGCCGCTCTGCGTGCCCGGCGCGATCTTCACGACATGCTTCTCGCCATCGAGCCCCGGCAGCGTGATTTCGCCGCCAAGCGCCGCAGTGGTGAAGCTGATCGGCGCGCGCGCGTGCAGATTGGTACCCTCGCGCTCGAAGATCGCGTGCCGCTGGACGTGGAGGAAGATGTAAAGGTCGCCCGAAGGCGCGCCGCGGCCGCCGGCCTCGCCTTCGCCCTGCAGCCGGATGCGGGTGCCTTCGTCGACGCCGGGGGGCACGTTAATCTTGAGAAGTCTTGGTCTTGTCGACCCGGCCTTCGCCGCGGCATTCCTTGCACGGATCGGCGATCACTTCGCCCGCGCCGTGGCAGACCGGACAGGTCCGCTCGACCATGAAGAAGCCTTGCTGCGCGCGCACCTTGCCATGCCCGCCGCATTGCTTGCACTGGTGCGCGACGGTGCCCGGCTTAGCGCCCGAGCCTGCGCACGGTTCGCAGACGCCCGAGACGTCGACAGTGATTTCGCTGGCCCGCCCGTGGAATGCGTCCTCGAGGCTGATTTCCATGTCGTAGCGCAAGTCGGCGCCGCGGCGACTGGGCCGGCCGCCGCCGCGCCCGCCCATGAACTCGCCGAACACGCTTTCGAAGATATCGCTGAAGCCGCTGAAATCCTGGCCGCCAAAGCCGCCGGGGCCGCCCCCGCCGCCATTCTTGAACGCGGCATGGCCATAGCGATCGTACGCAGCGCGCTTCTGCGGGTCCTTCAGGACCTCATAGGCTTCGCTGACCGACTTGAACTTGGCTTCGTGGTCCTTGCAGCCGCCATTCTTGTCGGGATGATACTTCATCGCGAGCTTGCGGTACGAGGATTTGAGCGTCGCCTCATCGGCAGTGCGCTCGCACTCCAACAGCTCGTAATAATCCACTTCGGTGGTCATGCACTCGGCCCCCGCGTCCCCGCTCCGTCACCCGCGCTCTCACGAAGATGACGGAGCCGAGACATTGCCCTTTTACGCTTTGTTGTCGTCGACTTCGGAGAATTCGGCGTCGACCACTTCCTCGCCGCCGGCTTCCGAACCCTCTGGAGCGCCATCGGCGCTCGGCGAGGCCTGTTCGGCCGCCTGCTTCTCGTAGATCGCCTGACCGAGCTTCATCGCCACCTGCGCCAGGTTCTGCGACTTGGCCTGCATCTCGTCGGCATCGCCCGCTTCGATCGCAGCCTTGGTCTCATCGATCGCCGCCTGGATCTCGCTTTTCAGCGACTCATCGACCTTGTCGCCATTCTCCGCGAGCTGGCGCTCGGTGGTGTGCACCAAGCTTTCGGCATTGTTCTTGGCTTCCGCCGCGGCACGACGCTTCTTGTCGTCCTCGGCGAACTGCTCGGCGTCGCGGACCATCTGGTCGATATCAGCATCGCTGAGACCGCCCGAGGCCTGGATGCGGATCTGCTGCTCCTTGCCGGTGCCCTTGTCCTTGGCCGAGACGTTGACGATGCCGTTGGCGTCGATGTCGAACGTGACTTCGATCTGCGGCACGCCGCGCGGCGCCGGGGGAATGCCGACCAGGTCGAACTGGCCGAGCATCTTGTTGTCCGCCGCCATTTCGCGCTCGCCCTGGAAGACGCGGATCGTCACTGCCTGCTGATTGTCGTCAGCTGTGGAGTAGACTTGGGACTTTTTAGTCGGAATTGTGGTATTTCGATCAATCATGCGCGTGAACACACCGCCCAGCGTCTCGATGCCGAGCGACAGCGGAGTCACGTCGAGCAGGAGCACGTCCTTGACGTCGCCCTGAAGCACGCCGGCCTGGATCGCCGCACCGATCGCAACCACCTCATCGGGGTTCACGCCGGTATGCGGCTCCTTGCCGAAGAACTCCTTCACGATCTGGCGGACCTTGGGCATGCGAGTCATGCCGCCGACCAGGACCACCTCGTCGATCGCGGACGCCTTGACGCCCGCATCGGCCAGCGCCTTGCGGCACGGCTCGAGCGTGCGCTGGATCAGCTCCTCGACCAAACGCTCCAGCTCGGCGCGGTTGATCGTCTTCACCAGATGCTTCGGCCCATTTGCGTCGGCAGTGATGAAGGGCAGATTGACTTCGGTGGTCTGCGCTGAGCTCAGCTCGATCTTGGCCTTCTCGGCGGCTTCCTTGAGCCGCTGGAGTGCCAGCTTATCCTTGGTGAGATCGATGCCTTCGGTCTTGCGGAAGTCTTCCGCGAGGAACTGGACGAGCTTGGAATCGAAATCCTCGCCGCCCAGGAAGGTATCGCCATTGGTCGCCTTCACTTCGAACACGCCGTCGCCGATCTCGAGGACCGAGACGTCGAACGTGCCGCCGCCAAGGTCATAGACCGCGATCGTCTTGCCGTCGTTCTTCTCAAGGCCGTATGCCAGCGCAGCTGCCGTCGGCTCGTTGATGATGCGCAGCACTTCGAGGCCCGCGATGCGACCAGCGTCCTTGGTCGCCTGGCGCTGGGCGTCGTTGAAGTAAGCCGGCACGGTGATCACTGCCTGCGAGACGGTCTCGCCCAGATACGATTCGGCGGTCTCCTTCATCTTCTGAAGGATGTAGGCGCTGATCTGCGACGGCGAATAATCCTCGCCACCCGCCTGGACCCATGCATCGCCATTCGAGCCGCGCACGATCGAATAGGGCACCAGCTCGGTGTCCTTCTTGGTGATCGGATCGTCGAACCGGCGCCCGATCAGGCGCTTCACCGCGAACACGGTCGAATCCGGATTGGTCACTGCCTGGCGCTTGGCCGGCTGGCCGATCAGGCGCTCGCCATCCTTGGCGAAGGCGACGATCGACGGCGTGGTGCGCGCGCCTTCCACATTCTCGATCACCTTGGGCTTGCCGCCCTCCATCACTGCGACGCAGCTGTTGGTCGTGCCGAGATCGATACCGATTACTTTAGCCATAGTCCCTCGTTGGCCCCTATAAAATCAAAAACTTAGGAAGCTGCGCCCCGAAATCAGGCGACGCAGGCAACCATTCCGTCAAGCGATATAGGTGCGCTTGCGCTTGCCGCAAGACACTCGGCTTTCTACTGCTTTTCCCGAATTGGGAGACTGAGCGGATGCGTGCATTTCTGGGGATCGTTTCGCTGGCGCTACTCGCGTCGTGCCAGCAGCCGGCCGAGCTGAAGGCGGACGGCGCATGGGTTCGCCTTCCGGCGGCCGCGGGGCGGCCGGGGGCGGCCTATTTCACCGTGCATGGCGGCGACGCTGCGGACACGCTGCTGTCGGTCACGACGCCCGCGGCGCTGCGTTCCGAACTGCACGAAACCAAGAAGGGCGAGCAGGGCATGATGGCGATGGCGCCGATCAAGGACATAGCCGTGCCGGCGCGTGGCACGCTCGCTTTCGCGCCCGGCGGCAAACATGTGATGCTGTTCGATCTTGGCCCGCGCGTGGCCGCCGGGCAGCGCATTCCGCTTCGCCTGTCCTTTGCGGGCGGCAAGACGCTGGAGGTCCAAGCGATGGTCGTCGGCGCCGGGGATGCAGCGCCGGCCCAATAGCTATTGCCGGGTGCAATCCATGCTTTCGCGATAGCCGCTGCGGGTGGTGTACGAAATCGTCACGCCGTCCGCCGTCGGGGCCGCGCCGGTGAAGGTCGCGCCGACCTTCGCCAGGAAGCCGGTATCGAGCGAATTGTTGACGCTGCGCAGCGTCCCCATGCTGACATAGCTCGAGCCCATCCAGGTCATGCACTTGTAGGTGCCGTCAGGAATGCGGCGGCCGCCTTCTACAGGCCGTGCAGGGGCAGGCATCGCTCGCGGGCGAGCCGCGGTTGCCGGGGGCATCCCCGCCGTCGGAGCGCCGCGGCGCGGCGCCATGCCCAGGGCCTCGCGCACGCGCGTGTCGCCCTTGATCAGATCCTCTTCGTTCCACCAGGCGGGATTGGAATCCGCGGCGCCATTCTTCCAGACAACGGTCTCGCATTCGCGCCAACTGTACGCAGTCGGCTTGCAGCGCAGCACTTTCATCTGCTGGCCACCGCCATTTTCCAGGATTTCGCCCGGCTGGAGCGCGGGGCCGGTTTGAGACACGAGCGTGGCGAGAGCGAGCGCGATCATTGGCATGGGAATCTCCTTTCCTCAGTTATCCTGCATATTCCCTTCTCTATATTGGAGGAATCCGCCACGTGACGCGCCGCATGCGGGGCGCTATCCTGGCCAGCCAATCAGGAGGCCGCGTATGATCGACCGTTTCCGTTCCTCGACCTGGGGCTGGCTGCGCGGCACACTTGCTGGCTGGGGCACGATGCTGCTGATTGCCGCCGGGTTGATCGCGACCTTCTATTTCCTGGCCCAGGGCACGCTTATCGGCAGCGCCTGGATCGCACCGGCGCTGTTGATTGCGGGCGTGGCAATCGTGCTGGTCAAGTGGATCGGCAACCTCGCTACCACCTATGAGGTTACCGCCGAGCGGCTGATCCTCCACAAGGGTATCCTCGTGAAGTCGATCGACGAGATCGAACTCTACCGCGTCAAGGACGTGCGCATCGACTTCACGATCGTCAACCAGATGGCCGATATCGGCGCGATCACGATCACGTCATCCGACGAGACGACGCGCGAGGCGCCGCTCGTAATCCGCGACGTCGAGCACGCCCGCGCCCGCCGCGAGAAACTGCGCGAACTGGTCGATGCGGCGCGGCGCACCCGCGGCGTGCGCGAGATCGACATGGTGCACGAGGATTTCGGCGAGCCGGCTTAGTCGGCCACGGCCATCTGCCCCCTGCGCCAAGCGAGCCATAACAGGCTCAGGCCGGCGGCAGTGCAGACCAGCAGGCCGGGGAGCGACGCTTCCGGGCCGAAGCTGCCGCCCGAGAGTATCGCCGGTACGCCTTCGGCAGGCTGGGTGAGCAGGGGTCCGCCGGCGAACGGCCCGGTCCCGCCCGATACCGCGGCGCCGAAGATCCAGCCCTGGGTGAAGTTCCACCCGGCATGCACGCCGATCGAGGCCCAGATCCGCCCGGTGAGCATGTAGAAGGTCGCGAGCAGGATCCCGGCTTCGAACGCGATGCACAAGGCGGCGAACCACGTGGCGTTGGGATTCCCGAGATGGAGCCCGCCGAACAGCAAGGCCGAAATGGCAAGCGCCCACCATGCGCCAAATGCGCGCCAGGTGAGCCGGAACACGACCAGGCGGAAGATGATCTCCTCGGTCACGCCGGACTGGATCGATTCGCGGATCGCCGGAAGCAGCCGGGCGATCGGCTGGGGCGTCACCACTGCCCAGTTTGCCGCCCATAACAGCCCGATCGACGCGGCCATCAGCAGCGCGCCGATCACCAGACCGCCGAGCAGTTCGGCAGGCAATTGGCGGAGCGACAATTCGGACGGGCGGCGATCCTCACCGTGACGCACGGCGCGGTCGTACAGCCACAGCATTAGAACCGCGCCGGCTGCGATCACCGCGAACTTGATGCCTTCGGGCACGTACTTAGCGGAGGTAAATGCGCCGCCGCTCGCCATCACGCCGGCGCGCAGGCCCAGATTCACGAAGACCACGAAGAGGAGCATGAGCGCCACGAATAGCGCGACCATCCAGGCCAGCGCGCGCAACCAGCGCAGCTTGCCGGCGCGCAATATGCGGGCACTGCCCAGTTCGACCCCATCCATCAAACTTCTCCAAATCGCCCTGTTCCGCCGGTCTACAATGCTGGCGGCGCAGCGGCTAGCGCGGCATAAGGCCCGGATGATCCGCTCGCTCACGCCCGGCGAAACCGCGCTTGCTGCCTCGGTCTTTGGCGATGCGATCGACTATGCCCAAGCGCGCGTCGCCAATTCGAAATGGATATTCTTCCAGCCCGCCCACACCACCATGGCGCCGCGCGGGACGATCCACTTCCATCCCAAAAGCGGTATCTACAGCCGGGATTTCTCGACATCGCCGATCGGCGTGCAGGGGCTTTTCATCCATGAGATGGTCCATATCTGGCAGCACCAAAGGGGCATCTTCCTGCCGCTCAAGCGCCATCCCTTTTGCCGCTACGACTATGCGATCAAGCCGGGGCAGAAGTTCGAGAAATACGGGCTCGAACAGCAGGCCGAGCTGGTCCGCCACGCCTTTCTGCTGCGCCACCGCATCCTGATCGAAGGCGCGCCGCCGCTTGCACAATATGAGACCATCCTGCCCTTCAAGTCGCGCTAAGACAGCGGCTTCCTATATTGCGCCAGCGAAGGCATAAGCCCCGCTCCTTCATTCCAACGAAAGCGCTGATTCCGTGTCCGAGATGTTCCGCATTACGCTGCCCGACGGTTCCGTCCGCGAGGTAGCCCCGGGGACTACCCCGGCGGACATTGCCGCGGCGATCGGTCCGGGGCTCGCCAAGGCGGCGATTGCCGCGCGCGTCGACGGCGAGTTGCGCGATATCATGCGGCCCTTCGAGGGCGACGCGCAGCTGGCACTGGTCACGGCAAAGAACGAAGCCGATGCGCTGGAGCTCGCGCGCCACGATTATGCGCACATCCTGGCCGAGGCGGTGCAGCATCTGTTTCCGGGCACACAGATCACCTTCGGGCCTTCGACGGACGACGGCTTCTATTACGACTTCGCGCCCAAGGATCGCCCGTTCACCGAGGAGGATCTGCCCGCGATCGAAGCCGAGATGCGCCGAATCATCGCTGCCGACGAGCCGCTGATCCGCGAAGTCTGGTCGCGCGCCGACTTGATCGCGCGCTGGCAGAAGGAAGGCGAGACCTTCAAGGCCGAATGGGCCGCCGAGCTTCCCGAGGGCGAGGAACTGACGGTCTATCGCGCCGGCAAGGGCGAAAACGCCTGGCTCGACATGTGCCGCGGGCCCCATCTGGCCTCCACGGGCAAGGTCGATCCGAATGCGTTCAAACTTACGCGCGTCTCGGGCGCTTATTGGCGCGGCGACCAGGCCAATGCGATGCTCAGCCGCATCTATGGCACCGGCTGGCTCAACAAGAAGCAGCTCGACGAGCATCTGACCCGGCTGGAGGAAGCCGCCAAGCGCGACCATCGCAAGCTGGGCCAGGAAATGGACCTGTTCCATTTGCAGGCCGAAGCGCATGGCTCGGTCTTCTGGCACCCGCACGGCTTCACGATCTGGCGCGCGCTCGAAGCCTATATGCGCCGCGCGATCGACGATGCCGGCTATCGCGAGGTCAAGACACCGCAGGTGATGGATGCGCGCCAATGGGAGCAGTCCGGTCATTGGGGCAAATATCGCGAGAACATGTTCGTCATCCCCGACGAGGTTCCCAACACGGAGGATGAAGGCCCGATCGTCAGCGACGATGCCGATTGGATGGCATTGAAGCCGATGAACTGCCCAGCGCACATCCTGATCTTCAAGCAGGGCATCAAATCGTATCGCGACCTGCCGCTGCGGCTCTACGAGAACGGCTGCTGCCACCGCAACGAGCCGCATGGCGCGTTGCACGGGCTGATGCGCGTCCGCCAGTTCACCCAGGACGACGCGCACATCTTCTGCCGCGAGGACCAGATCGTCGAGGAGGTGAAAGCGTTCTGTGCGCTCGCCGACCGGATCTACAAGGATTTCGGCTTCACCTATTCGATCAAGCTGGCGCTGCGCCCCGAGAAGCGCTTCGGCACCGAAGAGATGTGGGACATGGCCGAGACCGAGCTGCGCAACGCAGTCGTCGCGGCGGGCCTCGCGACCGAGGAATATGGCTGGGAAGAGCTGCCCGGCGAAGGCGCCTTTTATGCGCCCAAGCTCGAATGGCATTTGACCGACGCGATCGGCCGCACCTGGCAGGTCGGCACGATCCAGTCGGACCGCGTGCTGCCCGAGCGGCTCGATGCGTCCTATGTCGGCGAAGATGGCGAGCGCCACCGCCCGATCATGCTTCACCGCGCCATCTTCGGTTCGTACGAGCGCTTCATCGGAATCTTGATCGAGCATTTCGCCGGCCGCTTGCCGGCATGGCTGGCGCCGACTCAGGCGGTTGTCGCGACGATCGTCTCGGATGCTGACGATTATGCCAAGGACGTGACCGCCAAGCTCAAGGCCGCGGGCATCCGCGTCGAGACCGATCTGCGCAACGAGAAGATCAACTACAAGGTACGCGAGCATTCGCTGGCCAAGGTTCCGAACCTGCTGGTGGTCGGCAAGCGCGAGGCCGATGAAGGCACCGTGGCGCTGCGCGTACTGGGTTCGCAGGGTCAGCAGATGCTGACTCTCGACGAGGCGATCGCGCAGCTGACGGCCGAGGCGACTCCGCCCGATCTGCGCTGATGCCGGCGACGCTCGCAATCTACGCCGCCGCCGCGCTGGCGGAGATTGCGGGCTGCTTCGCCTTCTGGGCAGTGTTCCGGCTCGACAAGCCGTGGTGGCTCCTGCTGCCCGGCGGCCTCTCGCTGGCGCTCTTCGCCTGGCTGCTGACGCTGAGCAGCGCCGATGCCGCAGGCCGGGCCTATGCGGCCTATGGCGGCATCTACATCCTCGCCTCGCTCGGCTGGCTGGTGCTGGTCGAGCGGGTGCCGCCGACACGGTGGGATTTGGGCGGCGCGGCGCTTGCGGTGATCGGCTGCGTCGTCATTCTCGCGGGACGCCGGTGACCAGCATCCGGCCCGGCACTGCCGCGGACGTGCCCCGCGCGCTGGCGATCTGGCGGGCGGCGGTCGATGCGACGCATGGCTTCCTAACGCCTCAGGATCGCGCCGAGATCGATGCGCTGGTCGCCGAGCAGTTCCTTCCCGCGGTCGATCTGATCGTTGCGGAAGACCAAAGCGGCGTGAAGGGCTTCCTGGTGATGGACGGCGAAATGATCGATGCGCTGTTCGTCGATCCGGCGGCGCATGGCCGGGGCGTGGGCACGGCGCTGTTAAACCACGCGCTAGCGCTTTCGCCGAACGCTACGGTCGATGCCAGCGAACAGGCGGACAATGCCCCGCCCTTCTACCTCGCCCGCGGCTTCGAGATCATCGGGCGCAGCGAGACTGATCCGCAGGGCCGACCCTACCCGCTGATCCACTTGCGCCGCCGCGCGCCGGGGACCTGACATGTTTTGCGACAATATTTCAGGCTGAAACATAGAAACGAAGAAGCCCTCGTGACGTTCGCTAATCCGAGTTCGCTCCAGCACTCGCACAAGGAGAACATCATGAAGACCATCCTAGGACTGGCGCTCGCCGCCTCGGTCGCGATCGTACCGGTGGCAGGCGCCGCCGCTTCGCCCGACCTGCAGCAGCGCCACGGCGCGCAGAACGATCGCCGCGACACGCACAACAATCGCAACGATCGCGGCCGCAGCAATTGGAAGAAGTGGCGCAAGGGTGAGCGCTTCAACCAGCGCAATGCGCGCTATTACCAGCAGGTCGATTATCGCAAGTATCGCGGCCTGCGCGCGCCGCCCCGCGGCTATCGCTGGGTCCGCTCGGATAATGACGCGGTGCTCGTCGCGATCGGCAGCGGCATCATCGCTTCGGTGATCGCCAACGCGATCCGCTAAGGCAAAAGCGAGCGGCCTTTTCGGCGGCCGCTCGCTCCTGCTTCCAAAGTGCGCTTCTAATGACTATATCGCGTGACGGAATCACCTAGGAGCAAATCTTATACGTCCTCCAATGACCCGGCGCCCCCTGGCGCCACCGCCGATGAATGGTCCGCGGTTCAACGAATTCATCCAATCGCCCAAGGTCCGCGTGATCGATCATGAGGGCGAAAATCTCGGCGTCATGTTCACGCGCGAAGCGATGGAGCAGGCGAATGCGCTAGGGCTCGACCTCGTCGAAGTGTCGCCCAATGCCGATCCGCCCGTCGCCAAGTTCCTCGACGTCGGCAAGTTCAAATACGAGGCCCAGAAAAAGGCCAATCTCGCCCGCAAGAGCCAGAAAACGCAGGAGATCAAAGAGATCAAGATGCGTCCCAACATCGACGATCATGATTATGAGACGAAGATGAAGGCCGTGCACAAGTTCATCGGCGAAGGCGACAAGGTGAAGATCACGCTGCGCTTCCGCGGCCGCGAGCTGAGCCACGGCCAGCTCGGCATGGCGCTGCTTAAGCGCGTGCAGGACGACACCGTCGAGGACGCCAAGGTCGAAAGCTATCCGCGCATGGAAGGCCGTCAGATGCTGATGGTGCTATCGCCGAAATAAGCGCGCGGCACGGCTGAGAAGTTTGAAGGGCGGGGCCGCGGCTCCGCCCTTTTTCGTTTGCGTGTGCGGCGGTTCGGCGCGACTATGCTGACAACGATGTCGGCGAGAGGGTGCGGTTATGTGGCGATATGGGCTGGCGGCTGTCGCGACCTTGGTGCCGCCTGTGGCGGCCGCGCAGACGGTGCACAATCCTCCGATCACTGCCGGTACGGACGAGGCACTGGCCGTATCCGCGGATCACAAGTTGGTCTGGTCCGATGAGTTCGACAAGCCCGGCCTGCCCGACCCAAAGAAATGGGGCTGGGACACCAGCCGCAACAAGCAGGGGTGGCATAATAACGAACTCCAATATTACGCCGCCAAACGCCGCGAGAATGTCCGCGTCGAAAGCGGCAAGCTGGTCATCGAGGCGCGCAAGGAGCGGCTTTCGAGCAAGCCCGATTTCGGCGGGCAGGATTATGCCTCGGGCAAGATCGTCACCAAAGGGCTGGCCGATTTCAAATACGGCTTCTTCGAAATCCGCGCCAAGCTTGCCTGCGGGCGCGGCGTCTGGCCGGCGATCTGGATGCTGGCTTCTGACGGCAAGATGGGCTGGCCGGCGATGGGCGAGATCGACATCATGGAGCATGTCGGCTGGAACCAGGGCCGCTCGTTCGGCACGGTGCATACTGGCGCCTATAACCACACGATCAATACGCAGAAGGGCAGCTACACGCAGATCCCCGACGTGTGTGAGGCGTTCCACAATTACCAGCTCGACTGGAATGAGGACCGCATCTTGATCGGCGTCGATGGCCGGGCGCATATGCGCTTTGACAATGACAAGAAGGGCGATCCCAAGACCTGGCCGTTCGGCACGCCCGAATATCTGATCCTCAACGTCGCGGTCGGCGGCTGGGGCGGGCAGATGGGAATCGACGACAAGGCGTTCCCGGCGAAGATGGAAGTCGAATATGTGCGGGTTTGGCAGAAGCCCTAAGCCGCCGTATTGGTGACGTAATTCGCTAGCACTCCTGGGCCCGGGGGCGGTTTGGGAGGATTTCGATGATGCGTTGCCGTGCGCGCCTGCTTGCTGCCTTCTCAACGCTTGCGATATTGCCCGGCGCGGCAGCCGCCTCTCCGGTTGTTCCTCAGTCCGCGCCGCCGCGCCAGGCACCGGGGCTGTCGCCCGCCGAGGACCGCATCACCGATCTGATCCGCGCCTGGTATTTTACGCGGCTCTTCCATCCCGATCTCGCCGGCACCGAAGCCGAGTGGAATGCGGCGCTGGTCGCGGCGGTCGAGCCCACGCTTGCCACCGCGGACGATGCCGCCTTTGCAGAAGTGGTGGACAGGATGCTCGCCAAGGTGGGCGGCTCGCGCGCCTCGGTGCTCGGCGCCTTGCCGCCGGCCGAGGCCACGGCGGCGGCCGCTCCGACCTTCCGCATCGTCGATGGCGTGGCCGTGGCCGATTGCACGGCGATCGGTGCGGCGCGCATATCCGGCAAATCGCTCGCCGAAGCCGTCGCTTCGGTCCGCCCGGCGATCGAGCAGAAAGGCATGGTGGTCGATTGCCGCCACTTCGCCGCGCGCGGCGAGCAGCGCTATTTCCAGGCGCTCCACAGCGTGGAATGGGCACGCAGCCTGGTCTCGGCTGCGACGCCAGTGCCCGTCTCCGCAGGCTTTCGCCAGGTCCGCTTCCACGACGGCTATCCGCCCGAGAGCGGCGCCACTTCCGGCGGTTATGAAGCCGGCCTGGCGAACGTCGCGATCACGCCGCTGTCCGGGCGGCCCGGCGGCGTAAAGGCGCGCATGACCTTCCTGTTCGACGCGACCACGCCGCCCGAAGCGTTGCCCATTGCCGCCGCGGCCCAATCGGCAGGGCTGGCGCGCGTCGTGGTGGAAGGCAATGGCGTCACGCCCGAACGTACCGCGCTGATGCTGCGCCATGTCCGCGTCGAGATATTGACGGCGCGCTATGTCGCACCGGACGGCCGCGACGGGATGCGCCCCGACGCCTGCGTGGCAGCGGGCGATGCCGCCGCCGGGCTCGCCAAGGCGATCGCCCTGTTGGACCCGGCCGAGGCAGGAGGCGGATGCGCCGCGACTCCCTCCCGCCCCGTTCCGCAGGCAGCGCCGACCGGTGCAGCGCCCCCACCCTTCCCGTTGCCATCGATCGGTGAGCGCGTACTGGCGCTCGCCAAGGTCTGGGGGGCGCTGACTTATTTCAATCCCTATCGCGCCTTGCTCGACCAGCCCTGGGACGATCAACTCGATGCCTTCGTCCCAGTCTTTCTCGGCGCGGCCACGCGCGCCGATTACGAGACCGCGCTCCGGCGGCTGACGCACAAGACCGACGACACCCATGTTGGGGTGCGCGGGATTTCTTCCGACGCCGGCCTTTTCGCGCCGCCGCTCTACATCCGGCCGATCGGCAAGGGCTGGGCAGTGGCCGCGATCCACGACCCTGCGCGCGCTGCCGGGGTGGCGATCGGCGATGAATTGCTCAGCGTCGACGGGCGGCCGGTGACCGAGATTTTCGCCGAGGCCCGCGCCCTCACCGCCGCCTCGACGCCGCAATCGGCCAATGGAATCCTCGCCGGGCGGCTGATCGCGGGCGCCAAGGACAGCGTCGCGCGGCTGGAACTCCGGCGCGACGGCAAGGCATTCGAAGTGGCGCTGCCGCGGACGCTCGAATTCTGGACCGCGCGCAGCGAACCCGCCGACACGTCGCCCGCCTGGCGGCGGCTCGCCGGCGATATCGGCTTTATCGACCTGCAGCGCCTGACGCGGATGGACGCCAATAAGGCGATGGACGATCTGCTCGACACCAAGGCAATCATATTCGACCTGCGCGGCTATCCGCAGGGCACGGCCTGGGTCATCGCGCCGCGCCTGGCGCCCGATGATGCACCGCGCGTCGCCGCCTTGTTCCGCCGCCCGCAATATCGCGGGCCAGGCCAGCCGACGGCGCTGTCCAGCAGCTTCGAGCAGGAAGTGCCGCCGACCGACAAGCCACGCTACAAGGGCCGCGTGGTGGTGATGATCGACGACCGGGCGATCAGCCAGTCCGAGCATACCGGGCTGTTCATCAAGGCAGCACGCCCTGACGCGATCTTCGTCGGCTCGCCGACCACCGGCGCGAATGGAGACGTCACGACGATCAACCTGCCGGGCAATCTGATGGTCAGCTTCACCGGCCACAGCGTTCGCTTTCCCGATGGCCGCGAGCTTCAGCGCAAGGGCATCCAGCCCGATATCGCCGTGGCGCCGACGCTTGCCGGGATGCGCGCGGGGCGGGACGAGGTGCTGGAGACGGCACTCAAGGCCGCGCGGGGAAAGCCGCGCTAGGCCGCAGGCGGCTCCCATAATTCGATGGCATTGCCCTCGGGATCGTGGATGCGGGCGAACTGGCCCGTGCTGGGATCATTCCATTCGGGCTTGGTGATGATCTCGATGCCCGCGGCGTTTAGCTGGTCGAGCAGGCTGTCGAGATCGGTGACGCGCAGATTGATCATGTGCTGCTTGTCGGCTGCAAAATAATCGGTGTCGGCCTTGAAGGGCGCGAAGACCATCGGGCCGCCGGCGGTGGTCCAGACCCATTCGTTGACCACGCCCTCGCCGCTGCCGTCGCAGCCGCCGCCGACGTTGAGATGCTCGCGATACCAGGCGTTGAGCGCGTCAGGGTCCTTCGCCCGAAAGAACAATCCACCCATTCCGACTACGCCCATCGCCCCGCTCCTATGCTGCCTGCATTACGCTACCGTCGCCCGAAGCCGCGTCAAGCAACCGCCGCTCGATCGCCTTCAGCCGCGCGGAGCTCTCGATCTTGTCGCCGATCAGGTCGGTCAGATAGAAAGTATCGACTGCGCGCTCGCCATAGGTCGCGACATGCGCCGAGTGGATCGTCACCTTCGACTGGAACAGCCCCTGCGCCAGGTGGAAGAGCAAAGCGGGCCGGTCGCGGGCGTTGACTTCGATCACCGTGAATCGGTTCGAGGCCTTGTTGTCGATCAGCACATTGGGCTCGATGTTGAAGGCATCGGCGCGCAGCCGCGGCAGCGGACGGCCCTTGAGCCGCTCGGACAATCTGGAGCGGTTGGCCAGCGCATCGGCGATGCTGGTCTTGAGGCGTTCGAGCCGCGCATCTTCGTCGAAAGGGCGGCCGAGCGGGTCCTGAACGAGGAAATTGTCGAGCGCCATGCCGTCGCGCGTCGTGTGAATGCGCGCGTCGATGATGTTGCCGCCGGCGACATGAATTGCGCCCGCGATCCGATAGAACAGCCCCGGATGGTCCGAGGCATAGACCGTCACCAGCGTGGCCCCGCGCTCGGGATAGACCTGCGCGGCTACCGACAGCTGGGCATCGCCCGCGGCATCGACCAGCCTTGCGTTGCGTTCGAGCACGTCCAGCGGCTCGGCGATCCAATAGGGTTCGGTCATCCGCTTCTTGAGCCGTGCCATGCGCTGCTCGTCCCAGCCGAGCATCTCCGTCAGCGCCGCCTGTTTCGCGGCGACGCGCTCGGTGCGGCCCTTCTGCTTGTGGCCGAGGCGGAGGACCTCCTCGGCGCTTTCGAACAAGTCGCCGAGCAATTGGCGTTTCCAGCCGTTCCACACGCCGGGGCCGACTGCCCGGATATCGACGATGGTGAGGATCAGCAGCAGGCGCAGGCGCTCGGGGCTCTGCACCATCTCGGCGAAATCGAGGATCGTCTTGAAATCGCTGAGGTCGCGCTTGAACGCCGTGGCGGACATCAGCAGGTGCCAGCGCACCAGCCAGGCGACATTCTCGGTCTCGGCAGCACTCAGGCCCAGCCGCGGACAGAGCCGCTCGGCTATCTCGGCGCCCAGCACCGAGTGATCGCCGCCGCGCCCCTTGGCGATATCGTGAAGCAGCACCGCGCAATAGAGCACGCGGCGGCTGACGACCTGCTCGAAAATGCCGGTGGCAAGCGGGTGATCGTCCTTGAGGTCGCCTTTCTCGATCTGGCTGAGCAAGCCGATCGCACGGATCGAATGCTCATCGACGGTATAGTGATGATACATGTCGAACTGCATCTGCGCGACAACCCGGCCGAACTCGGGCACGAAGCGGCCGAACACGCCGCTTTCGTTCATCCAGCGCAGCACTGTCTCGGGATCGCGAGGAGAGGTCAGCACGTCAAGGAACAGCGCATTGGCGCGCGGATCCTCGCGAACATCGTCGACATGCTTGGCGTCCCGCGCTGCGGCGCGCATCGCCAGCGGGTGGACTTCCAGCCCGTGGAGATCGGCAAGCTGGAACAGCTCGATCAGACGGACCGGGTCTTCGGCGAAGAACCGGTCGCGCGGGATCGCCAGGCGACCGCGCTCAAGGGTGAAGCCCTTGAGCTTGCGGGGGGATTTGAACAAGGTCGGCAGCCCGAAGCGCGAGCCGCGCGCGGCGAATTTCTCGTCGAGATGCGCCAGGAAGACCCCGGTCAGATCCCCCACCATCTTCGCCTGGAGGAAATAGAAGTGCATGAAGCGCTCGACCTTCGACTTCCCCGGGCGGTCCGAATAGCGCATCCGCTCGGCGATCTCGCGCTGGACGTCGAAGGTCAGCCGGTCCTCGGCACGGTCGGTGAGCAGATGCAGCTGGCAGCGCACGGCCCAAAGGAAGTTCTCGGCACGGCGGAACTGGCGGAATTCGTGCGCCGATAGCAAACCGGCCTCGACCAGTTCGGCGGGCTCGCGGACATTATAGGCATATTTGCCGATCCAGAAGAGCGTGTGGAGGTCGCGCAGCCCCCCCTTCCCTTCCTTGATATTGGGCTCGACGACATAGCGGCTGTCGCCCATGCGCTTGTGCCGCACTTCGCGCTCGGCAAGCTTGTCGGCGATGAATGCGCGCGCCGTATCCTGCTGGATCTCGGCCTTGAAGCGGCGCGAGGCCTCTTCATAGAGGTCGGTGTCGCCCCAGACGTAGCGCGCTTCCAGCAAAGCGGTACGCACCGTGACGTCGCCTCTGGCTTGGCGGACCATCTCGTCCAACGAGCGCGACGAATGGCCGACCTTCAGCTGCATGTCCCACAGCGAATACAGCATGGATTCGATCACCTGCTCGCTCCAG
Organism: Sphingomonas sp. AC522; assembly: GCF_979258125.1. NCBI lineage: Bacteria > Pseudomonadati > Pseudomonadota > Alphaproteobacteria > Sphingomonadales > Sphingomonadaceae > Sphingomonas > Sphingomonas sp. AC522. The sequence continues at coordinate 1,574,966 of NZ_OZ409836.1, read as the reverse complement.
CCGGTGACTTTCCACGGAGTGAGGAAGGCGATGTCGATGTCCGAATGCGGCGCCATCTCGCCGCGGCCGTATCCGCCGACTGCGAGCAGCGTCATGCGCTCGGCGGTGCTCGGATTGGAATTGCGATGAAGCCGCTCGGTCGTGAAATCCCATAGCAAGCGGAGCAATTGATCGATCAGGAACGCGCCGGCGGCGGCGGCTTCAAGTCCCTTGGACGGATGCTCGGCGAGGCGGCGGGCGATCTCGGCGCGGCCGGCATCGAGTGCTGCCCTGAGTTCGGCAGTCGCGGCCTGGCGGAGCCTGGTCCCGTCCTTGGCCTCCAGGACCGCCAGCCGCTCGGCGACGCCGCGGCGATCGATCAGCGCGCGGCGGTTGGGGACGGAGTCGAAGCGGGAGGACATGAGAGGGAGATAGGGCGGTTCTCCCTATTCGTCACCCTACTACTCCCCTCTCTGCCAGGGAGGGACTAGGGTGGGTCGAGTGCTCGCGATACGGACCACCCCTCGATCCCCTCATGCAGGGAGGGGAAGCGTTAGTCCGCCTTCTTCGCCACCCCGACCAGCGCCGGGCGCAGGAGCCGGTCGCGGATCATGTAGCCGGTCTGGATTTCCTGGACGATCGTGCCCGGCTCGGCATCGGCCGAGGGCATTTCCATCATCGCTTGGTGGCGATTGGGGTCGAGCGCTTCGCCCAATGCGACGATCTTCGAGATGCCATGGCGCGCGAAGACCGAGTCCAGCTCGCGGCCGGTGGCTTCGAGGCCGACGACGAGGCCCTTCATCTTCTCGTCATCGCGCAATTCCGGCGGGATCACCGAGAGCGCGCGCGAGAGATTGTCGGCGACCGAAAGGACGTCGCGGGCAAAGGCCGTCGCGGCATAGGTCTTGGCGTCCTGCGCTTCCTTTTCGAAGCGGCGGCGGACGTTCTGGGTCTCCGCCTGGGCATACATCACTGCCGCCTTGGCTTCGGCCAGCTCGACCTCAAGCTCGCTCATTCGGTCATGTTCGGCGACTTCGGGGGCCGCCTCAGCAGTCTCTTCGCGCAGGTCAACAGCTTCGTCCTGCGTGTCGCCGGCACTGTCCATTTTCGTGTCTTTCGCCATATCTCTTCTTGTTCAAGCAAGTAATCGGGCCAGCGTGGCCGCGGTGAAATCTACCATTGGCACTACCCGCGCATAATTCAACCGCGTGGGGCCGATCACCCCCACCACGCCGACCACGCGCCCATCGAGCGCACGCACGGGTTTTGCGATCACCGACGAACCGGACAACGCAAAGAGCTTGTTTTCCGATCCGATGAATATGCGCGTCGCTTCGCCTTCGCGGGCGCTGTCGAGCAGGCGGGCAATCTCTTCCTTGCCTTCGAGCTCGTCGAGCAGCTGGCGCACGCGGTCCAAATCCTCGGTGGCCGTCGCGTCGATCAGCCGGGCCTGGCCGCGCACGATCAGCACCGGGCGGCGGCCATGATCCTCGCTCCACACCGCCAGCCCACGCTCGACAAGGGCCGCGGCGGCGCTGTCGAGTGCGGCGCGGTGGTCCTTGAGCTCGCGCTCGACGCGGCGCTGCGCCTCGCTGAGCGTGGCGCCGGCGAGCATCGCCGTCAGATAATTGCTCGCCTGGTTGAGCGCGCCGGGGTCCATCCCGCCCGGCAGTTCGACAACGCGGTTCTCGACCGAGCCGTCCTCGCCGACCAGCACCGCGAGCGCGCGGTCGCGGCCCAGCGGCACGAAGCTGAACTGGCGCAGCACCGGCTCGATCTTGGGGACGAGCACCAGCCCCGCACAGGCGGAGAGGCCGGAGAGCGCGGCGGTGGTGCTGGCCAGCGCATCCTCGACCGGCCCGGCCTGCCCTGCCCGCGCCTCGATCGCCGCGCGCTCCTCGGCGGAGGGCGCGCTGGCCTGCATCATCCCGTCGACGAAGAGGCGCAGGCCCGTCTCGGTCGGCATCCGCCCCGCGCTGGTATGCGGCGCGGCGAGCAGGCCGAGTTCCTCGAGATCCTGCATGACGTTGCGGATCGAGGCGGGGCTGAGATTGAGCGCCGAGATTTTGGAGATCGTCCGAGAGCCGACCGGCGCGCCGGTTTCCAGATACGAATCGACGACAATGCGGAATACGTCGCGGGCGCGGTCGGTCAGCTCGTGGATGGGAGGTGTGGTCATTGGGTCCTATGTAGCGCGTCCCGACGCACCCTCAACCGTCATCCCCCGATCCTAAAAATGGGGACAGTCTCTATTTTCTTTCCGGCGCTATCACACGAGTACGAGCAGCACAGGAAAATAGGGACTGTCCCCATTTTTCGAGGGCTCACGGCCGCTCGCCCACCAATGCCTCCAGCGGGGGCAGTGCCTCGATCGCGTCGCCGAGCGCGGAGGCCATTTCGGCATTCTTCTCCATGTCGCAGCCATAATAGAAATAAAGGCGCTGCTGCAGCTGGCGAGGGGTGCGCCAATGGACGTCGATGCTCGGCATGTCGGTCGCCACTTGCTTGCACAGATCGGTCCCCGGCTGGAAAATCCGGTCACCCATTCCGGGGCGGTATTGCGCGATCTGATCGGCAAAGGCGCGGTACTGAGCGGGAGTCACGGTGAAGAGACGCTCGCCGGTCACTTCGGTGTGGCGCATTCCGACGAACTTGCCCTTGCCGTCTGCGGAGACCGTGAAGCGGAACACCGGGCAGGTGCCGAAGCACGGGCCGGTTTCATATTCGATTTGCTCGATCGCAGTGGCGGAAACCGGTTCGGGCACGCCCGTGGTGTTACGATTGGAGGCGCAACCCGCCAATGCGAGCCCGATCGCGCCAGAGATCATCAACCGCTTGTGCATTGCCAGCCTCCCTTCGGACCCGCGCCGACACTGGCGCGTTCCTTTGCTTCCGTCTACGTCGCGCACCAAACCTGTAGGGAGAATGAAGCACATGCGTCCATCCGGCCGCGCCCCAGACGAGATGCGCGCGATCAGCATCGAGCCCAATTTCACGCGTCACGCCGAAGGATCGGTGCTGATCGGCTTTGGCGACACGCGCGTATTGGTCACCGCGAGCATCGAAGAGCGGATCCCGCCCTGGCTGCGCGGCAAGGGCGAAGGCTGGGTCACTGCCGAATATGGCATGCTTCCCCGCGCCACGCACACGCGCGGCAGCCGCGAGGCCGCCAAGGGCAAGCAATCGGGGCGTACGCAGGAAATCCAGCGGCTGATCGGCCGATCGCTGCGCTCGGTCACCGACCTGAAGCTGCTCGGCGAACGCCAGATCACGCTCGATTGCGATGTGATCCAGGCCGATGGGGGCACGCGGACGGCGGCAATCAGCGGCGCCTGGGTCGCGCTGCGCCTCGCGGTCAACAAATTGCTCGTAGCCGGGCTGCTCGAAAAGGATCCGATCCAGCAGCAGGTCGCGGCGGTTTCGTGCGGCATCTATCATGGAAATCCGGTGCTCGATCTCGACTACGACGAAGACTCGAATGCCGATGCCGACGCCAATTTCGTTTTGCTCTCGGATGGCAAGATCGCTGAGGCGCAGGCAACTGCCGAAGGCGCATGCTATGACGAGGAAGGGCTGCTCCGCCTGCTCCGCCTGGCCCGCATCGGCTGCGGCCGGATCTTCGAAGCGCAATTAAAGGCTGTCGCATGAACGGACCCGACGAAGGTATTGGCGGCGACGCTCCCCAGGCGATCCGCAAGCTGCAGCCCGGCAAGCTGGTCATCGCCAGCCATAACGAAGGCAAGGTTCGCGAAATCCGCGCGCTGCTGGGCCCCTTCGGGATCGAGCCCGTCTCGGCCGCCGAACTCGACTTGCCCGAGCCCGAGGAGACCGGCACCACTTTCGTCGCCAATGCCGAATTGAAGGCCCTGCAGGCCGCCGATCTGTCCGGCCTGCCTGCGCTCGCCGACGATAGCGGATTGTGCGTCGAGGCACTGGGCAACGAGCCCGGCATCTTCTCGGCGCGCTGGGGCGGCGAGAGCCGCGACTTCAATGAGGCGATGCGCCGCGTCGAGGACAATCTCGCCAAGCTGCCCCCCGAGACTCCGCGCGAGGCGCATTTCGTCTGTGCGCTCGCCCTGGCCTGGCCCGACGGGCATGTCGAATGGTTCGAAGGGCGCGTCGATGGCACGCTGGTCTGGCCACCGCGCGGGGACAAGGGCTTCGGCTATGATCCGATGTTCGTGCCGCATGGCTATACCCAGACCTTCGGCGAGATGGAGCCCGACGCCAAGCACGCGATGAGCCACCGCGCGCAGGCGTTCGACCAACTGGTTGCCGCCGTACTCAGCTAGGCCGCGCCCGCTGGCGCGTCCCGGATCGTTGCGCTAATCCACTGAAACCATTTCCTTCAGGTTCGAGATCGCATCGATGGCCCTAGTCAAGAAGTCGCGCCTGGGCGCTCGATCGAAGGCGCCTGCGCCCGAGGCTCCCGAGCCCAGACCGGCCCCCAAGCCGCCGCGCCGCGCGACTACGCGCGCGAGCGGCAAGGCTTCGACTGCGCTCGAAAAAATCGATGCCGCCACTCAGGAGCTTGCGAGCGGGCTGGCCGAATCGGCGTCCGCCGCGGCCCAGCTGCAGGCGGCGATGGACCAGATCTCCAGCGGCGCAGAGGAAGCGGCCGGGGCAGCCCAGGAATCGCTGGGGCTGATCGGCGCGCTGGCCAATGGCTTCCGCGAAGCGCGCGAGCGTGCCGAAGCATCGCGCCGCCAGGTCGATGCCGTCCAGTCCGCCTTCCTTGAAGCCGGCGCGATGATCGATGGCTCGATCGCGGCGATCGAACTCAATGCCAATCGCCAGATCGGCTCGGTCGATGCAGTGACTGCGCTCGAGGCTTCGGCGGCGAGCATCGGCGATATCGGCCAGGCGGTCGCGGATATTTCGGACCAGACCAGCCTGCTCGCGCTCAATGCCACGATCGAGGCGGCGCGCGCGGGCGAGGATGGGCGCGGCTTTGCGGTAGTTGCCGATGAAGTGCGCGCGCTGGCCGAAACCTCCGAAGCCAGCGCCAGCGATATCCAGGCCATGGCCGAGGGTGTCGGACAGGAAATCCGTGCGATCGCCGAGCGAATCCGCTCCGGTGCCGAGCGCGCCCGCAGCGAAGCCCAATCGGGCCGCGACGTGGTCCGCGTGCTCGACGAGGCGCGCGGCGCGCTGGCGGACGTGTCCGATGGCGCGCAGCTGATCCTGCATGCGGCGATCGAGGCGGATGGCGCGGTGCGTGAGGCGCAGCGCGGCGCCGAGCAAGTGGCAAGCGCCGCAGAAGAACAGTCGGCAGCGGCGGCGGAAGCACAGCAGGCGGTAGCGCAGCAAAGCGTCTCGCTCGACCAGAGCCAGCAAACCGCCGAGGCGCTGTCTGGACAGACGAGCCGGCTCGAAGACGGATCGGGTGGCGAACGCGCTGCCGAGGAAGTCGGCGCGGCTGCGGAGGAATTGTCGGCGGCAGTACAGGAACTATCGGGCGCATCGAGCCAGATCCTCGTCGCGGTCGAGCAGATTGCGCGCGGCGCGCAGATCCAGGCTGCGGCGACGCAGCAGGCCAATAGCGCGATCACCCAGATCGAGCGCTCGGCCAAATCCGCAGAGGAAACATCGCGCGGTGCCCTCGAGCGGATTGCCGCGATCTCGGGCTCGGCCCGCGAAGGCCGCGATACGGTCGAGGGGCTGATCGCCGGCGTCGATCGCTCGCTCTCCGAAACCCGCGAAATCCTGACTCTGATCGCCGGCCTTAGCGATACGGTGCGGCGGATCGAGAAGATCACCGACACGCTGGCCTTGGTATCGGTGCAGACCAACATGCTCGCCGTCAGTGGCTCGGTCGAATCGACGCGCGCGGGCGAGGCCGGGCGCGGCTTTGCGACAGTCGCCGGCGACATCCGCAAGCTGGCGCGCGACTCGGCCACAAATGCCGAGCGCGCCAAGGACGTAACGCGCGCGATCCAGGATGGCATCTTCTCGGTACGCCGCGACCTCGACCAGCTCGTCATCGCCAGCGAGGCCGAGATCGGGCGCAACCGCGCAGTGATCGAGCGCTTCGGCCAGATCGTCGAGGATCTGCAGGGCGCGGAGGCATCGAGCGAAGCGATCGTCCGCGGCGCCGAGGCGATCTTCAGCGCAGTGGGCGATGTGCAGAGCGGGACCGAGCAGATCGCGGCGGCCGCAGAGCAAGCCGGCGCTGCCGCGCGCCAGGCCGGGATCGCGGCACGGCAGCAGGCGCAGGCGGCGGAGGGGCTGGCGGCGGCAATCGAGGATATCGCCTCGCTCGCCGCGGCACTGATCGACGGCGCGGGCTGAGCATATGGCGAGCGCCCCGGCGGCCGAGCAGATGCTGACCTTCCGGGTGGCCGGCGAGCGCTTCGCCCTGCCCGCCAGCGCCGTGCGCGAAGTCGTGCGGCCGATGCGCGCGACGCGGGTGCCGCACGCGCCCGAGAGCCTGGTCGGACTGGTCAATCTGCGCGGCAAGGTGCTGCCCGTGGTGGCGCTGGGCGCATTGATCGACCGTGAAGTGACCAGCGGCGGCCGCGTCATCGTGCTCGAACGCGCCGATCCGGTAGGGCTGCTGGTTGACGCGGTCTCCGCAGTCAGCAGCGATGCCGAAGACCGGGCACGATTGATCGATCTCGATCCGCTGCTCGGGAAGGCGTTCGAAGGCGGATCGGTGCGGCGCGGCGCCCGACCGAGCGCCGTGACGGGAATCGAGCGCCGCGAGATCGCAGCGGATGAAGTCGTCCTGCTGAGCTTCTCGATCAGCGGGCAGGAATATGCGCTGCCGATCGGCCAGATCGAGGAAGTTTCGCGGCTGCCCGACGAGATTACGATCTTGCCGAAGTCCGATGCAGTCGCGCTGGGCACGGTCGCGCGGCACGGAAAGCTGTTGCCGCTGTTGTCGCTCAGGCTGCTGCTCGATCTTGAACCGCTGGCCACGACCAGGCGCCCGCAAGTGCTGGTCGCGCGGATCGGGGCGCAGAGCGTAGGATTGGTGGTGGACGCGATCCATTCGATCCTGCGCGTTCCCGAAAGCGCGATCGACCCGGTGCCCGCTGTGCTGGTGCGCGGCACGGCGGAGGCGCGCATCCAGGCGATCTGCCGGCTCGACGGCGGCGCGCGACTGGTCTCGGTGCTGGCGACCGAGCATCTGCTTCGCGCCGAGCTGACCAGCCATTTGTTGCAGGAAACGGCCCTTGGGGAAGAGTTGATGGCGAGCGACGATGGCGAGGCCGCGACCGAGCAGTTCCTGATCTTTCGCATCGGCGAGCAGGATTTCGGCATGCCGATTTCGGCAGTGCGTGAAGTCACGATCGTGCCGGCCAAACTCACCCGCCTGCCCAAGGCCCCTGCTTTCATCGAAGGCATGATGAACCTTCGCGGCAAGATCATTCCCGTGATCGACCAGGGCCGGCGCTTCGACGGGACTGCGACCCAGGGCAAGCGGCGGCGCGTCATCGTCGCGGGGCTCGGCGCGACCGAGGCGGGGTTTCTCGTCGATGCCGTATCCGAAGTGCTGCGCGTGCCGGTGGACGCAATCGGCCCGGCGCCCGAGCTTGGCGACGATCGCACCCGCATATTCGATCGCGTCGCCAATCTCGAGGATGCGGGGCGGATGATCCTGATCGTCGAGCCGCAGGAACTGCTCGACCGCGCCGAACGCGACTTGCTTGCCGCGATGACCGCCGGATCGTGACTCGGCTGCTCGTCGTCGACGATTCCCCCTTGATGCGGCGCGTGCTGAGCGAGACCTTCAGCGAGGCGGGCGATTTCGACATCCAGGTCGCTCGCAGCGGCGAGGAGGCGATCGAGAAGCTGCACAGCTTCGCCCCGCAAGTGATCACGCTCGACGTGCACATGCCCGGCATGGACGGCCTCGCCTGTCTCGACCGGATCATGCTGGAAAAGCCGACGCCGGTGGTGATGGTCTCGGCGCTCACGGCGCAAGGAGCGAACGAGACGCTCGAGGCGATGGCGCTGGGCGCAGTCGATTTCATCGCCAAGCCGAGCGGCGCGGTATCGCTCGCCATCGATACGCTGGCGCCGCCCCTGATCGAAAAGGTGCGCGCAGCGGCGCAGGCGCGGATCCCGACGACGATGCGGCTCGCCGAGCGCGTGCGGCTGCGCGCTGCTTTGCCTGGTGCGGCTCCGCCCGCGCGCCGCACGGTGGTAAGGCGCTTGCCCGCGGCAGCGCGATTGACGGGGGACGGGCTGGTGCTGGTCGGCACGTCGACCGGCGGCCCGCCCGCGCTGGAGGCTTTGCTGCGGCCGCTGCCCGCCGACTTTCCCTGGCCGATCGTCGTTGCCCAGCACATGCCGGCATCGTTCACCGGTCCGCTTGCCCAGCGGCTCGATCGGCTCTGCGCCGTCACGATCAGCGAAGTGAGCCGCCCCGTGGCGCTGGAGCCGGGGCACGTCTATATCGGGCGCGGCGATGCCGATCTGGTAATCGCGCGGCGCCCCTCCGGCCTTGTCGCCATGGCCGCGCCGAGCAGTCCGGACTTTACCTGGCATCCCAGCGCCGACCGGCTCGTTGCCAGTGCGATGGAACTGGTCGCGCCCGAGCGGCTGATCGGCGTGCTGATGACCGGCATGGGTGCCGATGGCGCAGCGGCAATGCGCGAATTGCATGCTCTTGGCGGGAGGACGATCGCGGAGGCGGAGGATACCGCCGTGGTCTGGGGGATGCCGGGCGCGCTGGTGAAGGCAGGCGGGGCATCGGCGGTGCTCCCGCTCGATCGGATCGCTGCCGAACTCATTGCCTCGTTGCCCGCGAAGTGAATCTGGCCACGTTCCATCTTGCGCCCGAAGAGCTGCACCAGGTGACGGCGCTGATTCACCGCCTGACGGGAATGACCTTCGGCGAGAACAAGCGCTATTATATCGAGCGGCGCATCGCTGACCGGATGGCAGCGACGGCGGCGGGCAATCTCCGCGCATATCTAGCGCTTGCGTCGCAGGGGACCGAGGCCGAGCGGCTGATCAATGCCTTCACGGTCAACGAAACCTATTTCTACCGCGAGGAGCATCAGCTTGCCGCGCTGAGCAATTCGATCCTTCCCGAGATCGCCGCCCGCAAGCGCCCGGGCGACAGCATCCGGATCTGGTCGATGCCGTGCTCCAGCGGCGAGGAGGCCTATTCGATCGCGATCTGGCTGCTCGAGCATTGGCGGCTCGTCGACGCGTATAATATTGAGATCCTGGGCTCGGACATCGACACCAAGGTGCTGGAAGCGGCACGGGCCGGGCAATTTGCGGCACGCTCGCTCGCCCGGCTGCCCGATGACGTGCGCGAGGCATATTTCGAGCCGGAGAAGCGCCACAAGCGCAAGATCATCGACGATCTGCGCGAGTCGGTACTGTTCAGCCATTGCAATCTGGTCGATCCCGCCAGCGTTGCCGCGCAAGGCAGGTTCGACGTGATTCTGTGCCGTAACCTCCTGATCTATTTCGACGAATCCTCGCGCGCCAAGGCTGCGGAAAATATGCACGCCGCGCTCAATCCGGACGGCGTCCTGGCGCTGGGGCACAGCGAATCCATGGCGCGGATCAGCGATCGTTTCGCACTCGTTCGTTTTGACGATGCAATCGTCTATCGTCGGGCCTGATGGACGAGCTGCTCGAACAGTTCCTGATCGAGGCGCGCGAGCTGATCGCGCAGGCCGGCGACGATTTCGGCCGGCTGCTGCGCGACACCGCCGATCGCACCGTGATCGACAGCGCATTCCGGGCGATCCACACGCTCAAGGGCTCGGTGGCGATATTCGACATGGCGCCCGCCGGGCGTGCACTGCATGCCGCGGAGGATCTGCTCGATAGCGCGCGGAGCGGCGCCGCGGCGCTCGACGCGGCGTCACTGGCGGCGCTGGTAGCGGTGCTCGACGAGACCGACCGCTGGGTGGACGCGATGGAGCGGACCGGCGTGCTGCCCGCTTCGGCCGAGGCTATGGCAGACCGGCTGGTGGCACGGATTGCCGGCGGCGAGGCCGAAATTCGGCAAGCCGCCGCACCCGTAGCCGCGCCCGAATGGCTCGATGCGTTGCGCACGCGTGAGGCCGAGCGGATCGAGGCAGCCGTCACCGAGCTCGTCGCCTTCCGCTACGCCCCGGATTCCGAATGCTTCTTCCGCGGCGATGATCCGCTGGCGATCGCCGGCGCCGTGCCGGGCATCGTTGCCTTCGCGATTCTCCCCGCCGAGCCCTGGCCGGCGCTTGCCGATTTGGAGCCGTATCGCTGCAACGTCGTCTTGGAGGGACTAAGCACAGCTCCCGTCGGCGACGTCCGGGGAGCACTGCGCCTGGTTGCGGACCAGGCCCAATTCGCGGCGGTGCCTGCCTATATTCCCGACGAGGAAGAAGCCTTTCTCCCCCACGCGTCGCAAAAATCGCTGCGCGTGGAAACCGCAAGGATCGATGCGCTGGCGGACGGCGTCGGCGAACTGATCGTGGCGACCAACATACTGGCCCACGCCGCCGACAAGGCCGACCGGCTGGACGCGCGGATCGGCGCCAGCGTCCGCGCCGCCCATGCCGAGATCGAGCGCGCGGTGAACGACATGCGCCGCGCAGTGATGGCAGTGCGGATGGTGCCGCTCGCGCCGACGTTGCGCCGGCTGCCGCGCGTGATCCGCGAGACTGCCGAAGCGTTGGGCAAGCCGGTGCGCTTCGAAATGCGCGGCGAAAGCATGGAAGTCGACAAGGGGATCGCCGACGCCTTGTATGAGCCGCTGCTCCATGTCGTCCGCAATGCGCTCGATCACGGCGTCGAGCTGCCCGAGCAGCGCCACGCGGCGGGCAAGGCCGAGGTCGCGACGCTTGGCCTTCACGTCCGCCGTGACGCCGATCATGTCGTGGTGGCGATCTCGGACGATGGCGCCGGTATCGATCCCACCCGGATTCGCGACGTGGCAGTCGCGCGCGGCGTGATCGAGCGCGAAGTGGCCGATGCGATGGACGATGCGCACGCGACGCGCCTGATCTTCGCGCCCGGCTTCTCGACCGCAGAACAAGTGAGCGCCGTCTCGGGCCGCGGCGTCGGGCTCGACGCCGTCAAGGCCGCGACCGAGCAATTGGGGGGCAGCATCGATATCGCCAGCACGATCGGCAGCGGCACCACGATTCGCCTGCGCTTTCCCTTGAACGCAATCATGACGCGGCTGCTGATCGTCCGCGTCGGCGAGGATCGCTACGGCGTGCCGCTCGATCGCATCGTCGAGACCGCGAACGTCGCGAGCGACCGCATCCTGGCGGTAGGCGGCGGGCAGGCCTGCGTGCTGCGCGATCGAACCCTGCCCGTTCTCAATCTCGCGACGTTGCTCGGCGTAACCGCTACCGACTCGCCCTTCGTCAAATTGCTGGTCACCGAAGCCGCGTCCGAGTCGGTCGGCATCCTTGTCGACGGCTTTGGCGAGCGGATCGACGGGCTGGTTCGCCCCCGCAGCGGCCTGCTAGCCGGAGTGCCCGGCGTAGCCGGCACGACGCTGCTCGGCGATGGCGGCGTGCTTCTCGTCCTCGATCTGGCGGAACTGGTCGCATGACCGTGCGCCGCACCGAGGATGCAATCGCGCTGGTGGGCGATTGCCCGGTCGAGGAAGCCGAGACCTTGCTGGGTCTGCTCGTCCAGGCGCCAGCGCTCCCCATCGATCTTTCCGCCTGCGGACGGCTCCACACCGCAGTCGCGCAGATCCTTATCGCCGCGCGCCGCCCGGTGCTCGGCAGTCCGCTCAATTCGTTCGCCGCCCAGTGGGTGGTACCCCATGTGCTTGACGCAGGGGCGGAAAGTACCTTTACCGGAACGATCGCGGACCTGGCCGCCGATTCAATGACCAGCCTTTCCGAGCCGGAGTAGAGAATGTCCGTTACCGTCCTGATCGTGGATGACAGCAAGCTGGCGCGGATCGTTGCCGGAAAGGCGCTGGCGCAGCTTCAGCCTGAGTGGCAGCGCGTCGAGGCGGGCAGCGCCGCGCAGGCGCTCGAGATCGTTGCCGAGCAGCAAATCCACGTCGCGCTGATCGATTTCAACATGGCGGAGAAAGACGGGCTGGAGCTGGCAGGCGAGCTGCGGGCGCTGCATCCCGAACTGCCGCTCGCGATCATCACCGCCAACATTCAGGACGAAGTCGTTTCGCGCGCGCGCGAAATCGGCGCCGCCTTCGTGCCCAAGCCGGTCACTGCGGAGGGGCTCCAGGGTTTCCTGTCGGGCGCGGCGCTGCGGCTCAGACCCAAGGCATGATCCCGCAGGACGTGGCTCTGAACGAGCTCGAATCCGACGCGCTCACCGAAATCGTCAATATCGGAGTCAGCCGCGCCGCTTCGAACCTGCGGAAAATGATCGGCGACCAAGTCCACCTCTCGGTCCCGTCGATCGAAGTGGTGACGCAGCGCCGCGCCGCGCGTCTGATCAGCGAGCGCGAAGTGAGCGAACTGATCGCCGTGCGTCAGGGGTTCGCGGGCGTTTTCTCAGGGCGGGCGCTGCTGATCTTCCCCGAGGCCAATAGCCTGGAGCTCGTCCGCGCAGTTACCGGGGACGAGTTGAGCCCGGAAGAAGTGCTGGAAATGGAGCAGGAGGCGCTGGGCGAGACGGGCAACGTCATCCTCAATTCGTGCCTCGCTACCATGGCGAACATGCTCAAGCGCTCGCTGACGATGACCATTCCGGAAGTCGTGCGCGGCACCGGCGCCTCGCTGTTCGAGATCAGCGACGGCGAAGAGGAAGGCCTGGTGCTGTTCCTCTATATCGATTTCGCGGTCCGCAAGCGCGACATCCGCGGCTATATCGCGATGCTGATGGACTTGCCGTCGCTCGCCACCCTCAAGGAATTGCTCGGCGAATTCATCGAGCGGGTAGTCGGGGAAGATGGCTGACACGCGGCTGACCGAGACCGAGGACCGGCTGCGCGCCGTCCTCGCCGCAGCCGGCGCGAGCGGCACTTGGGACTGGGACATCACCGGGGACCGGCTGCATTTCGACGAGCGTTTCGCCGAACTCTATGGACTCGATCCCGAGCCCGGCACCCAGGGCTGCGCGACCGCGGCCTTCTTCTCTGCAATTCATCCCGACGATCGCGCGCGGATGCGGATTGCCGTGGCCGGTATCCTTGGCGGCGCCGAGCTGTTTTCCAAGGAATTCCGCGTTCGCGCGCCCGACGGCAATGTCCTGTGGATGCATGGCCGCGGCCAGGGGCATCTCGATGCCCATGATCGCCCGGTTCGCTTCACCGGGCTGCTCGTCGACGTCACCGAGCGCAAGCGTACCGAGGAGCGGCTGCGCATTGCCCAGAGCGCTGGCGGCATCGGCACATTCGAATATAATGACGGGTTCGCGACAGCCTCGGTATCGAGCGAATTCTGTCGCCTGCTGGGGCTGCATCCGGCGCGCGTGCTGCCGATCGGAACGATCAACGGCGTGGTCTGCGAAGGCGGCCTGCCGATCATCCCGGACAGCGACCGCGACGGGGCGGCGGCGATGGTGGAGCTCGATCGGGAATTCCGCATCGAGCGCAGCGATGATGGCGAACCCCGCTGGATCGCGCGGCGCGGCGAAGTGGTGCGTGATAGCGAGACCAGCGGCTACCGCTTCATCGGGGTGATCTATGATGTCACGGCCTCGAAGCTCGCCGAGGAGCGGCTGCGCGAGCTCAACGAAACGCTGGAGGCGCGCGTTGCGGCGGAGATCCTCGAGCGGCAGCAGACCGAGGAAACGCTGCGCCAGGCCCAGAAGATGGAGGCGGTCGGCCAGCTGACGGGCGGAATTGCGCATGATTTCAACAATCTGCTGACGATCATCATCGGCAATATCGATACGGTGATACGGCGGCTCGAGCCTGGATCCGAACCGCGGATGCAGCGTTCGCTGGAAAACGCATTGAAGGGGGCCGAACGTGCCTCCGCGCTTACCCAGCGCCTGCTCGCTTTCTCGCGCCGCCAGCCGCTGGATCCCAAGCAAACAGATGTCGCGCGGCTGCTGGCGGGAATGTCGGATTTGCTGACCCGCTCGATCAGCGAGGCGATCGCGGTGCTCGTCCAGCCGGATTCAGGCCTGTGGGCAATCGAAGTCGATCAGCACCAGCTCGAAAACGCCGTGCTCAATCTTGCGGTCAATGCCCGCGACGCGATGCCGGACGGCGGCGATCTTTCGATCCGCGCTTCCAACACCATGATCGCTGCTGGCGAGGCGAGGGGCGAGCTTGCCCCCGGCTCCTATGTCGTCATCTCGGTCGCCGATACCGGCTCGGGAATGAGCGCCGAGACGATCGGCCGGGTCTTCGATCCGTTCTTCACGACCAAAGAAGTCGGCAAGGGCACCGGGCTTGGGTTGTCGATGGTCTATGGCTTCGCCAAGCAATCGGGCGGGCACATCACGATCGAATCCGAACTGGGCGCAGGAACGATTGTGCGGCTCTACCTGCCGCGGGTGACCCATGCTGCGGGCGAAGAGGTCGAGGAGCATCGCACCCAGGCGGCGCGTGCGAGCGGCGCCGAGAGCATTCTCGTCGTTGAGGATGATGACGATGTTCGCAGCTACACGGTCGAAATCCTGCGCGAGCTCGGCTATCGCGTGATCGAGGCGCAAGACGGCGCAACGGCGCTGCGGCTGCTCGAACGCCAGGAACGGCCCATCCACTTGCTGCTGACCGACGTAGTGATGCCGGAGATGTCCGGCCGCGAGCTGGCGGATGCCGCCCGCGTTGTGCAACCGGAGATCGCCGTGCTCTTCACTTCGGGCTATACGCGCGACGTGATGATGCAGGACGGCAGGCTGGAGCCGGGCGTGGACTTGCTCTCCAAGCCGTTCACGTTCGTCTCGCTGGCGACCCGGGTGCGGGACCTGCTCGACAGCTAGCCATTGCGGACGGCACCGAGATATTTTACTCCTAAAGCAATTGGGAGGATCGGATGCGCATTGCCTGCCTCGGCGGCGGCCCCGCCGGGCTCTATTTCGCCATATCGATGAAGCTGCGTGACGCGGCGCATCAGATCGATTTGTTCGAGCGCAATGCTGCCGACAGCACCTTCGGCTGGGGCGTGGTCTTCTCGGACCAGACCGTCGAAAACCTCATGGCGAACGATCCCGTCAGCGGGAGCACGATCCGCGATGAGTTCGCGCATTGGGACGATATCGACGTTCACATCCACGGCGAGTGCATCCGCAGCTCCGGGCACGGCTTTATCGGCATCGGCCGCAAGCGGCTGCTGCGAATCTTGCAGGACCGCGCCCGCGAACTTGGGGTGAACCTGCATTTCGAGCACGAGGGGAGCGCCGATCTCGACGACTGGTCGGACTATGATCTGGTCGTTGCCGCAGACGGCGCCAACAGCCAAATTCGCACGCGCTACGACGCGCATTTCGGCATCGACATCCAAATGCGGAAGAACAAGTTCTTCTGGTTCGGCACGCACAAGGTGTTCGAGGCTTTCACCTTCGCCTTCGAACAGACCGAGGCGGGCTGGATCTGGGCGCACGCCTATCGCTTCGGCGATGGGCTCTCGACCTTCATCGTCGAATGCGAGCCCGAGACCTGGGCTGGGCTGGGCTTCGACCGGATGAGCCAGGAGCAGGCCATCGCCAAGTGCGAGGCGATCTTCGCGAAGTATCTGGACGGCAATGCGCTGATGTCCAGCGCAAAGCACCTGCCAGGGCCGCAGGCGTGGCTCAATTTCCGCCGGATCATCTGCGATCACTGGCACTATCGCAACCTGGTGCTGCTGGGCGATGCCGCGCATACCGCGCACTTCTCGATCGGGTCGGGGACCAAGCTGGCGCTTGAGGACGCGATCAAGCTAGCCGAAGTGCTCAATCGGCCGGGCCTCGACCGCGAGGCGGCGCTGATCGAGTATCGCGACGAGCGCAATCTGGAGGTGCTCAAGCTCCAGAACAGCGCGCGCAATTCGACCGAATGGTTCGAGACGCTGGAGCGCTATCTCGATTTCGAGCCGATCCAATTCGCCTATTCGCTGCTGACGCGGTCACAGCGAGTGAGCCACGAGAATTTGCGGCTGCGCGATCCCGAATGGCTGGAGGGGTTGGAACGTTGGTTCCAGGGCGGCGAGAAGGCCGCGCCGCCGATGTTTGCGCCGTTCCGTCTGCGCGAAATGACGCTGGAGAACCGCATCACTGTCTCGCCGATGGCGACCTATTCGGCGGAAGACGGCCGCCCGACCGACTTCCACCTCGTCCATTACGGCGCCCGAGCACAGGGCGGCGCGGGGCTGGTGTTCACCGAAATGACCTGCGTCTCGGCGGAAGGCCGGATCACGCCAGGATGCGCGGGGATCTACACGCCCGAGCAGGTCGCCGCGTGGAAGCGTATCGTCGATTTCGTCCACGCCAACAGCCGCGCGCGCTTTTGCCTCCAGCTCGGTCATTCGGGGCCGAAGGGCTCCACCAAGGTCGGCTGGGAAGGCTATGACGTGCCGCTGGAGGCGGGCAACTGGCCATTGATGGCGGCGTCCGATGTGCCGTGGAGCGCTGACAACCAGGTGCCCCGTCCAATGACGTGCGCGGACATGGATGCGGTGCGCGACCAGTTCGTCGCGGGGGTATCCGCCGCAATTGAGGCGGGGTTCGACATGATCGAACTTCACGCCGCGCACGGTTATCTGCTCTCCAGTTTCATCACCCCGCTGACCAACCGTCGCACTGACGAATATGGCGGGTGCTTGGAAAACCGCCTCCGCTTCCCGCTCGAAATATTCGCCGCAATGCGTGCCGCCTGGCCCGCCGAGCGGCCGATGTCGGTGCGCATCTCAGCAAACGACTGGATGGGCGATGCGGGGGTTACCCCGGAAATGGCGGTCGAGATCGCGCAGGCCTTTGCCCAAGTGGGCGCGGATCTGATCGACGTCTCGGCCGGGCAGACCTGGGCGGATTGCAAGCCCATCTATGGCCGCATGTTCCAGACGCCCTTCGCCGACCAGATCCGCAACGAAGCGCGGCTGACGACGATGGCGGTCGGCAATATCTTCGAGGCGGACCATGCCAATTCAATCCTGGCGGCAGGCCGCGCCGACCTGGTCGCGCTCGCTCGCCCGCACCTGATCGACCCGAGCTGGACACTGCGCGCCGCGGCGCAGCAGGGCTATCGCGATGTCGCGGTGCCCCTGCCCTATCTTAGCGGCCAGGCGCAGCTCGCGCGCAACCTGCAGCGCGAGCAGGAATTGCTGGCATGAGGCTCGCCGGACAACACGCACTGGTCACTGGCGGCGGCACCGGCATCGGCGCGGCGATTGCCCGCGCGCTCGCGGCTGAGGGGGCGAAGCTAAGCCTGGTGGGCCGGCGGCTGGAGCCGATCGAGCAGGTCGCCGGCGAGATCGGCGGCCTGGCCATCGCCGCCGACGTGACCGATCGCAGCGCAGTGGACCGCGCTTTTGCCGAAGCAAGTGCGGAAAATGGCGCGATCTCCATCCTCGTCAACAATGCCGGATTGGCCGAAAGCGCGCCCTTCGCCAGGGTGACGGAAGCGGCGTGGCGCCAGGTGTTGGCCGTCAACCTCGACGCGGTGTTCCACTGCAGCCAGGCGGCGTTGCCAGGAATGATAGAGGCGCGGCACGGGCGGATCGTCACCATCGCCTCGATCGCAGGGCTGCGCGGATCGGCCTACACTGCGCCCTATGTCGCCGCGAAGCACGGCGCGGTCGGGCTGATGCGCGCGCTGGCCGCCGAGCTGGGAGGCAAGGGCATCACCGCCAACGCGATCTGCCCCGGATATGCCGATACCGAGATCGTCGCCACCGCGGCGCGCAATATCAGCGAGAAGACCGGGCGCAGCGAGCAAGATGCCCGCGCCGAGCTTGCCCGTTTCAATCCTGGCGGACGGCTGACCGAGCCCGAGGAGATTGCCGAGGCGCTGGTGGCGCTGGTGCTGTCTGACCGCAATGGCGAAGCGGTGGAGATCGCATGAGCAAAGCGCTCGCCATCGCCGAGAAGCACGATGGCGCGCTGGGCGACCATGCCGATGTGCGGCTTTGGCTGCGCCTGCTGAGCTGCACGATGACGATCGAGAAATCGGTGCAGCGGGTGCTCGCCGAGCGCGGGACGACCCTGCCCCGCTTCGATGTGATGGCCGCGCTCGAACGCGCCGCGGACGGCCTGACGATGAGCGAGCTCTCACAGGCGCTGCTCGTCTCGAACGGCAATGTCACTCAGCTGGTCCAGAAGCTCGCGGCGGACGATCTGGTGCAGGTAGCGCCCGATCCCAAGGATCGCCGAGTATCTCGCGCCCGCCTTACTGAATCGGGCCACAGCCACTTTGCCCAGCTCGCCGCCGCGCATCACCACCGCATCGACACGCTGTTTGCCGCGCTTGGCGGCGAGGACCATGCCCTGCTCTATGCCGCGCTCGGCGCCCTCAAGACTTCGCTCGCAACCGCCAAGGAACCCGCATGAACCCCGAGACTTTCGCGCCCGAGCATTTCGGCTGGCATTATGCCGATCGCGTCGCGACGATCACGCTCAACCGGCCCGACCGCAAGAACCCGCTGACCTTCGAATCCTATGCCGAATTGCGCGATACCTTCCGCAATCTTGTAACCGCCCCGGAGGTAAAGGCCGTAATCGTCACCGGCGCGGGCGGCAATTTCAGCTCGGGCGGCGACGTGCACGAAATCATCGGGCCGCTCACCAGGATGACGATGCCCGAATTGCTCGCCTTCACGCGGATGACCGGCGATCTGGTCAAGTCGATCCGGCAGTGCCCGCAGCCGGTAATCGCCGCGATCGACGGAATCTGCGCGGGCGCGGGCGCGATCGTAGCGATGGCATCCGACCTGCGCATCGCCACGACACGCGCCAAGACGGCGTTCCTGTTCACCCGCGTCGGGCTGGCGGGCAGTGACATGGGCGCGTGCGCGATCCTGCCGCGGATCATCGGTCAGGGCCGCGCCGCCGAACTGCTTTTCACCGGGCGCGTGATGACTGCGGAGGAAGGCGAACGCTGGGGCTTCCACAACCGATTGGTCGAGCCCGACGCGCTGATCGGCGAGGCGCAGGCACTGGCGCGCAGCCTGGCCGAAGGTCCGACCTTCGCGCATGGCATCACCAAGACCCAGCTCGACATGGAATGGGCGGTGAGCCTCGACGTGGCGATCGAGATGGAAGCGCAGGCGCAGGCGATCTGCATGCAGACCAACGACTTCCGCCGCGCATTCGAAGCGTTCGCAGCGAAGCAGACCCCAATGTTCGAGGGCGATTGATGGCCGACCGCAGCTTCCTCGCCTGGCCGTTCTTCGACGACGGGCATCGCGATCTTGCCGAGCGGCTCGATGCCTGGAGCCGCGCCGAGCTGACCGAGGTGCATGCTGACAATGTCGACGCAGAGTGCGTGGATCTTGCGATGCGTCTAGGCGCCGGCGGCTGGCTGAATTATTGCGTGCCCGCAGCTTTTGGCGGCATTCACGAGAGGCTCGACGTCCGCTCTTTGTGCATCATCCGCGAAACGCTGGCGCGCTATTCGGGACTGGCCGATTTCGTATTTGCAATGCAGGGGTTGGGATCGGGCGCGATCAGCCTGTTCGGCACCGATGCGCAGAAGCGCGAATGGCTGTTCGGCGTTGCTACCGGCGAACGGATCGCCGCCTTCGCGCTGACTGAGCCGGATTCGGGATCCGATGTCGCTTCGATGACCACCACCGCGACCCGAGATGGCGATGGCTGGGTGATCAATGGCGTCAAGACCTTGATCTCCAACGGCGGCATCGCAGATTTCTACGTGTTGTTCGCGCGCACCGGCGAGGCGCCGGGGGCGAAGGGCATTTCCGCTTTCATCGTCGAGACGGGCACGCCCGGGCTCGATGCCAGCGAGCGGATCGAAGTGATCGCGCCACACCCGCTGGCCACCCTGCGCTTCACGAACATGCGGCTCCCCGCCGACGCACTGCTCGGCGAGGCGGGTCGCGGCTTCGCGCAGGCCATGGCGACGCTCGACATCTTCCGCACCAGCGTCGGCGCCGCCGCCTTGGGCTTTGCGCGGCGGGCGCTCGACGAGGCGACTTCGCGTGTGCTGGCCCGCAAGCAGGGCAGCGGCATGCTCGCGGACAATGCGGTGATGCAGTCGTACTTGGCCGAAATGGCGCTCGACATCGACGCGTCGGCGTTGCTTATCTACCGCGCCGGCTGGGTCCGCGATGTCGAGGGCCGCGCCAACACGCGCGAAGCCGCGATGGCCAAGCTCCACGCGACCGAAGCCGCGCAAGGCGTGATCGACAAGGCAGTCCAGATGTTCGGCGGGATGGGCGTGGTGCGCGGCGTGCCGGTCGAGGCATTGTACCGCGAGATCCGCGCACTCCGCATCTATGAAGGCGCATCCGAAGTCCAGAAAATGGTGATCGCGCGCCAGCATCTGAAGGGCGCGCAATGACCTTCACCATGCAGACCCCGCTCCGCTTCGCGCACTGCGACCCGGCGGGGATCGCTTATTATCCCCGCTATTTCGAAATCGTCGATGCCGCGGTCGAGGACTGGACCCACGTCGCGCTAGGCGTCTCGCGCGCGGCGATGCACCGCGACATGGCGCTGGGCACGCCGGCGGTGGAGCTGAACGCCAGCTTCACTGCGATCTCGCGCCACGGCGATTTGCTCGATGTGGCGATCGCAGCGGGCGCGATCGGGCGTACATCGCTGATTCTGGAAGCGAACGTCACCAGCAGCGGCGAACCGCGCTTCGCGGCGCGGCTCAAGATCGTGCTGATGGACTTGGCGACGATGAAGGCCGCGCCCTGGCCGCAGGAATGGCGGACCCGGCTGGAGGCGCTCGCATGACAACGCACCGCACGCTCCTCCCCCCGGCTGGCCGCGGCCCAAGGGCTATGCCAATGGCATCCTCGCCGAGGGCCGCGCCGTCTGGACCGGCGGCGTCGTCGGCTGGGACGAAAACGAGACTTTTCCCGACAAGGACATGGCCGGGCAGTTCCGCCGCGTCCTCCAAAACACCGTCGCGATCATCGCCGAGGGCGGCGCGGGCCCCGAGCATATCGTGCGGATGACCTGGTACGTCACCGACCGGGAGGAATATCTCGATAGCCTCCCCGCCATCGGCGCCGCCTATCGCGAGATCATCGGCAAGAACTTCCCCGCAATGGCCGTGGTGCAGGTCGTCGCGCTGATGGAGGCCGCCGCGAAGATCGAGATCGAAACCACCGCGGTGATCCCCAATGGCTGAGCTCTTCAACCTCGCCGATTATTACGTCTTCTCGAACATAGAAGCCGGCCGCGGGGCTAAGACTGCGATCCTGTTCGAGGACCAGGCGATCACCTATGCCGAGGTCGCGGGCAAGGTCAACGCAGTCGCCGCACGGCTGATCGCGGGCGGGCTGCTCCCCGAGCAGCGCGTATTGCTCTGCATGCAGGACCGGCCCGAATTCGCCTATGCATGGTTTGGGGCGATCAAGGCCGGCGCAGTGGTGACCCAGGTCAATCCGCTGCTGCCAGTGGCGGATTACGAATATTATCTCGACTATGTGAAGCCGCAATTCGCGTTCCTCGATGAAGCGAGCGACAATGCATTCCAAACCGCGCGGGCTGCGTCGCGCTTCAAACCCGAACTGATTGCCGCGGATGACTTGGACGCATGGCTCGCCGAGACTTTGGAAGACCCGGAACCCTGGCCGACCCGCGCCGACGATCCGGCTGTGTGGCTGTTCACCAGTGGTAGCACCGGGCAGAGCAAGGGCGCCGTTCACAGCCATGCGCATTTCCCGTTCAACACCCAAGTCTATGCGAAGGACTTCGTCGGCATCAGCGAGGACGACGTCACGCTCTCCGGCGCGCGGCTCTATTTCGGCTATGCGACCGGCACGAACCTGATGTTCCCCTTTTCGGTCGGCGCGACGACAGTGCTGTTTCGCGAAGCCCCCAGCGCCGAGCGGCTGTTCGCGCTGATCGAACGCCACAAGCCGACCGTGCTCACCGCCGTTCCCACGCTCATCAACAAGATGCTCGAAGGCGCAGGCGATGCCCCGCCCGATCTTTCCAGCATCCGCTTCGCCTGGAGCGCGGGCGAGGCCCTGCCCCGCGACTTGCATGCGCGCTGGGATGCCGCGTTCGGCGTGCCGATCATCGACGGGATCGGCAGCGCCGAGAGCTTTCATATCTATATCAGCAACCGCCCCGGCGATATCCGCCCGGGCAGTCTCGGCAAGCTCGTCCCCGGCTATGAAGCCAAGCTGCTCGACGATGACGGCGCACCGGTGCCCGCGGGCGGCGTCGGTACGCTTCACGTCCGCGGCGACAGCGCGGCGCTCTATTATCACGCCGATTACGCCAAATCGGTCGAGCATTTGCGCGGCGGCTGGATCGTCAGCGGCGACAAGTTCCGGCAGGACGAGCAGGGCTATTGGTATTTCGAAGGCCGGGGCGACGATCTGATCAAGAGCGGCGGCATCTATGTCAGCCCGGTCGAGGTCGAAGCCTGCCTAACCGAGCATCCTGCCGTCGGCGAATGCTGCGTGCTCGGCAAGGCCGATGCCAACGGGCTCGAAAAGCCGATGGCGCTGGTGGTGCCCTCGGGCGAGCACGACCGGCAAGCCCTGGAAGCCGAGCTCATCGCCTTCGCCAAGGCGCGGCTGGCGCGCTACAAGGTGCCGCACGCGATCCTGTTTCGCGAGGACGCGCTGCCGCGCAACGACCGCGACAAGATCGATCGCAAGCGGCTGCGGGGGGAGATTTGATGTACGCCGACCTGCCCTGGACCGAGATCCGCGACGCGCTCGCAGGCGGTGCGCCGGTGGTGGCGATCATGCCACTGGGGGCCGTCGAAGCGCATGGCCCGCATCTGCCGCTCGGCACCGATATGATCATCAGTGACGGCATGGCCAAGCGTGCCGCTGCCGATCTCGAGGCCAGCGGCGTCCGCGCCTTCGTGCTCCCCACGCTCGCTTATGCCCCGGCCGAATATGCCGCCGAGTTCGCGGGCACGATTTCGATCCGCTCGGAAACCGCAAAGGCGCTGCTGGTGGATATCGCCGCCAGCCTCAAGGCGCAGGGCTTTGCCTGTTTGGCGCTTGCCAACAGCCATTTCGACCCCGCCAACGTCGCGATGCTGCGCGCTGCGGTGCCCGAGATCGAAGCGCTGGGACTGCCGGTCGCCTTCCCCGATTTCACGCGGCGCGCGCTGGCGCAAACGCTCACCGAGGAATTCCAGTCGGGCGCGTGCCACGCCGGCCAGTTCGAGACGAGCCTCGTGCTGGCCGACCGCCCGGAAACGGTCCGCGAGGGAGGCAAAGCGCTTGCCGCCAACCCCGCGAGCCTGGTCACTGCCTTCGCGGCGGGCGCCACGACCTTCACCGAAGCCGGGGGCCCGGACGCCTATTTCGGCGACCCAGCCGCCGCGAGCGCGCAGGAAGGCGCGCAGACCTACGCCGCGATGGCCGAAGCGCTGGTCCGCGAAGTGCGCGCGAAGCTCACCTGAGCAAACCCCGCGCACGCTCACATCATTGCGGCACCGCGCCCGCGCCGGGATCGAAGTCAATGGGTGCATCGGACCGCTTGCGGCCGCCCTGGCTGCCGAGGTTATAAGTCACGCCCACGAAGAAAATCTGCCCCGGACCCTTTTGGGTGATGCGGTCGCGGATCGTCGGCGTGTCGATCACAACGCGCTGCTTGGCCGTGTCGAGTACATTCTGCGCGGTCAGGACGAGGCTGAAGCGATCGTTGAACTTGCGGCGATAGCCGAGATTCAACATCCCCCCGGACTCGCGATAGCCCTGGGCGATCAGCTGCTTGCCCGAATAGAAACCGCTGACCTGGAAGAAATCCTTGGGAGTCGGCTGCCAGGTGAAGTTGGCGCGCACCGAGCCGGTCGTGCCCGAACGCCGCGCGAAGATGCCGGCGGCGCGCGGGTCGATCTCGTTCCACAGGAAGCCGCCCGAGATATTATATCCCAGCGTCTTGCCAAGCTTGCCATTGGCGATCGCCTCGACTCCGGCGCGCTTGGCAGCGGCAAGATTGGCGCGCGTCGAGAGGAACACGCCGCCGCCGAGATCGGTGACGACATCGGTCACGCCGCCGCGCGATTGACGATAGAAGCCCGTCAGCGAATAGAAGGTGCCCTTGTCGCGCATCTGCCAGGCCAACTCGAACGAGTCAGTAACCTCGGGGCGCAGATTGGGGTTGCCGCGGCGCTGGTTCAGCGGGTCGATATACAGCGTGTACGGGTTGAGATCCTGCGGCGAGGGGCGCTGGATACGGCGGCTGTAGCTGCTCCGCAATTTCTGCGTGTTGCTCAGCTCGTAGCCGACATGCAGCGTCGGATAGACGCGGAAATAATCGCTGTGCACGGGCGGTCCGGCGGCGGGTTGTGCGATCGTGTTTTCGACCTGCTCGAGGCGGAGCCCCGGTTGCACGTCGAACTTGCCGAGATCGGCCTGATAGGTGCCGTACAGGGCATGGATGGTCTGATCATATTCGAAGACGTTGGTGAGCGCGGCGACCGGCACCAATGCGGCGAAGCTCGTCCCGCGAGCGCCGGTGAAGTTGAAGTCGTTGCGGTTGAGATCGAGCTCATATCCGGCGTTCAGCGACTGCCCCTCGCCCATCGGACGCTTGTAATCGAGCTTGAAGCCATATTCGTCGCGGACGCCGATATTGGTGATGCGCTCATAGCTCGGCGCGGCCGGGCCGCCGAAGGTGGTGACCGCATCGATCTCGCGCTCGAAGCGGCTATTCTCATATTCGAGATCGGCGACGAGCTCGTGCTCGCTCCCGAAATTGCGGCGCCACGAGGCCCGGCCCGAAATGCCGCGATTGCTGATGTCCGCGTCCGAATTGCGGACGTAGGACGAAGCCGCGGTCTGGCCGGCGAACACGTCGCGCTGGTCGATGTCCACATTAGCCTTGCGGAAGCCGAATTCGGTGCTGAGGCGATTTTCTTGTCGATATCATAGTCGATCGCCGCGCGCGCGCTCTTGCCCGATTGGACGATCTCGCGAAGCGTATCCTGGCGCGTCGAAACGAACGTCGAGGTAAGGGGATCGAGGCGCGAGCGCTCCTGGATTCCCTCGGCCTCTCCCTTGAAGCGGCGATAGCCGAGGTCGCCGGTCACCGTCAGGCCCGAGCGCGAATGCGCGCCGTTGAGATTGACCGAGCCGCGGCCATGCTCGCCGATCGTCGCGCGGACGGTGCCCGAAGTGGTGTCCTTGCGCGCCTGCTTGCTGACAAGGTTGATGACTCCGCCCGATCCTTCGGGGCTCATCGCCGCGGAAGGATTGGTGATCACTTCGACGCGCTCGAGCGACCCCGCGGGCATCGCCAGCAATACGTCTCCGCGCGATTCTCCTTTCATCATCGCCGACGGGCGTCCGTCGATCAGGATGGTGACGTTGGAATCGCCGCGCAGGCTCACGCGCCCCTCCAGATCGACTTCCACTCCCGGTACACCGCGCAGCGCGTCGGCCACCGTACCGGTCTGCGCATTGAGATCATTCGCCACGTTGAAGCTCAGCCGATCCGGCGCCGAGCTCACATCGGAGCGGGTGCCGGTAACGACGACATTGTCGCCCGCCTTGGGCGCGGGCGCAGTCTGCGGCGCGGGCTGCGCCGGCGTGCTCTGTGCGTGCGCAAGGCCCGGCGCGAGCAGCGATGCCGCCACTGCGATCGTCGAACTGCGGAGGTGGAATTGATTGAGGTACATTGGTCGTCCCGCCCTTTGAAAACTGACCCTTCCCTGCTGACGCACTCGAAGATGAGCGGCATGAGCGATCGGTGAGGCCTTGATGAAATACGCCTGAAAACGAAATAGTGTAATAGTGTTTTAATGCACCGCCTCACCTGGCTATGGGCGCAAGGGCCCTGCCGCCGGCTGAAGCCCTAGGTCAGCGTTCCCAGTGTCGTCGGATCGCCAGCCCCAGCACGAGAAGCACGCCGCACAGCCAGGCGGAGGCCGCCATCGCCCACCGGCCGAAGTCGGGCAATGAAGTCCACACTAACCAAGATCCGCGATCGGGCTTGCGAATTTCGTGAATCAGGCTCGATGACTCACCCGTCAGCGCAATTTCCAACCCATATTTGCCGTGCAGCAAGGGATCGCTCACCTGTTCGATCATGCGCTCGAATGCTCCGTCAGGCCCGAACGCTACGCCGATGAACATCAGCAGGATTGCAATCACCGCCACACCGGCAAGCCACCGGATCGGATGACGAAGCCCGAGCACTGCTGCGCTGCTTAGCAAATAGAGCAGCAAGGCACCGACGAACGGCAACAGCCAACTCCAATGGGGAGTCGTCCAGGGAACTTGCGCGGCACTGTGGAGATCACTGCCGACCAGGCGGACCACCGAAACGCCGATAGTGCCCCCCGTTGTCGATGCCGCCAGCGCGAGCGCCACCAGTGTCACCAGCATCGCTGCCATCAGCCAGAAGGCGCCCGCGAGAATCTTGGCGAGCGCCGCGGTCTGCCGGCGGACAGGCATCGTCCACAGGAACGCGCCACCGAAGACCGGATCGCCCTTCCACACAGCGAACGGCAGCAATAGCGCTACCAGCAGGGTTGGCAGGAGGATGTCCGGCGTCAGGTCGAGTTGCTCGTTATATCTGAGTCCCATCATCATGGTAAGCAGGCACACCCCTGCCAGTGCTGCCGCCGCAAGGATGGCCTCGCGCCGGAGCGCCAGCGTCATGATGCGCACCTGTTCGGCGAACAGCGCGCGGAAGGACTGGTGGAGCGTTTCAGGCGAATGCATGATTTTTCTCCGAACGGAGCAGGATAGGCACGGCTTCGGCGAGGCTGAGGCGCGATACTTCGCGCACTTCAGCGCCTGCGGCCTGGATCGCGGCGCGGATTTCGGCTTCGTCGCCGCTGGCAACCAGCCTTGCCGCCCTGCCCAGCCCGGCCTCGCTGCGCACGGTAAATGCTTCCAGCGGCGCCGCGGACCAGCCCTCCGGCGCATCGAGGTGATAGCGTTGCAGCCGTTCGAGCAGCCGCTCGGTCGGGGCCTGCGCCACCAGCCTGCCGGCGCGGAGCACGCCGATCTGGTCGATCAGCGTCTCGACTTCGCTGACAAGGTGCGTCGAGAGGATGGCAGTGCAGCTGGTGTCCGCGAAATGGCTGGCGAGGAGCGAAAGCACTTCGTCGCGTGCGAGCGGATCGAGCCCGTCGGTCAATTCGTCGAGCAGCAGCAGCGCCGGACGATGCGCGAGCGCGGCGACGATCTGAACGCGGCGCGCCTGGCCTTTCGATAGCGACCCTAGCCGGCTTTCGAGCCGTACTTCGAGCACGCTCGCCAGATGCGCGGCATATTGCGCGTCCCAGCCGGGATAGAAGCTCGCTTGGTGGGCGAGGAAGCGGCCGACCCGCATCCAGCGATAATTGCTGGCGCCGGTCTCAGGCACATAGCCGGTGCGCGCGCGGATCGCAGGCCCGTTGGTGCGGGTGTCTAGCCCGAGCACCGTGCTGGTGCCGTGATCGGCTGCCTCAAGGTTGAGCAGCGTCCGCAGCAAGGTGCTCTTGCCGGCGCCATTGGTGCCCGCGAGCAGATATACGCCGCCTTCCGGCACCGCGAGATTGATCCCGGCAAGCGCGGTCTCGCGCCCGTAGCGCTTCACCAGCCATTCGGTCTGCACCGCCATCGCCTGCGGTTCGGCGCTATCCATTCTTCGCATCCTTGCTGTTGAGCGCCACGACCAGTTCCTCGATCGCGATGCCGTGCCGCCGCGCATCGCTGGCGGCGCGCTCGGCCACTTCGGCAAGCACGCGTTCACGCTGCACCTGGGGTGTGCGCTGTGCCGCGACGAAGGTGCCCTGGCCGCGGCGCACATAGATGGCCTCCTCGCGCTCGAGCTCGCGATACGCTTGGACGATGGTGTTGTGATTGACGCGAAGGTCAGCCGCGAGCTGGCGGACCGAGGGCAGCGAGTTCGTCGGCACGGAGTTCGCCGGTCACGATCAGCCGGCGCACTTCGTCCATGATCTGGACGTAGATGGGCCTGGCTGCCCGAGGATCGATAATGAGCTGCAACTGTGGTTCCCAACCGCTGTACCGGAACACTAGTACAGCAACAGGGTGAGGTCAAGGGCTGGTCCATCGTCCCTGCGAACGGGTGAGGGATTGCTGTCGTACGCGGGGTTAGCGCTGAGGCGCAGGCTCTACGGGCGCCGCCTCGACCTGCTTGGCCCATTCCTTGTTGATGCCGAGCGCCGCCAGCGTGCAGATCGCGCCCGAGAGCAGATACGCGCCAACCGACCAGAGCCCGAAGCGGCTGGCAAGGAACAGTGCCACCAGCGGCGCGAAGCCCGCGCCCAGCAGCCAGGCCGAATTGGCAACGATGGCGGCACCGGTATAGCGATATTCGCTTGGGAACGATGCGTTCACCGCCCCTGAGGACTGGCCGAAAGCGAGACCAAGCAACACGAATCCGCCGAGCATATAGACTGTCTCGCCGAAGCTCCCCGCGCCCAGCAATTGGGGCGCGAAGCCGCTATAGGCGCCGATCAGCACCGCCGAGACGCCAAGCACCGCGCGACGACCGACGCGATCCGCGATCAGCCCCGAAGCGAGGATGGCGAGCACGCAGACTACTGCGCCGACGATCTCGATCACCAGGAAGCGCACCGGCTCCTCGCTGCTGAACAAGGTCACCCAGGACAGCGGGAACACCGTGACGAGGTGGAATAGCGCGAAGCTGGCAAGCGGGGCGAAAGCGCCGAGCACGATCGTCCGCCACTGGCTAAACAAAGTCGCGAAAGCCGGCGAGGGCTGGAGCTCGCGATTCTCGAATAACTCCTGGAATTCGGGGGTGGCGACCAGGCGCAGCCGCGCGAACAGCGCCACCACGTTGATCGCGAATGCCACGAAGAAGGGATAGCGCCAGCCCCAGGAGAAGAAATCCTGCGGCGAAAGCGTCGAGAGGAAGAAGGCAAACAGCGCGGCCGCGACGATCAGCCCGAGTGGAGCGCCGAGCTGCGGGATCATCGCATACCAGCCGCGGCGCTCATAAGGCGCGTTGAGCGACAATAGCGACGGCAGTCCGTCCCAGGCGCCGCCCAGGGCCACGCCCTGGCCGATGCGCAGCAGGGCGAGCACCCACACCGCAGTGATCCCGATATCGGCATATCCGGGCAGGAAGGCCATCGACATGGTCGACCCGCCGAGCAGGAACAGAGCGATGGTGAGCTTGACGCCACGGCCGTGATGGCGATCGATCCACATGAAGATCAGCGTGCCGAACGGCCGCGCGACGAAGGCAAGCGCAAACAGGGTGAACGAATAGAGCGTGCCGGTAACGGCATCGACGAACGGGAAAAGCAGCGACGGGAAGACCAGCACCGAGGCCAGTGCGAACACGAAGAAATCGAAGAATTCGCTTGTCCGCCCGACGATCACGCCGATGGCGATTTCGCCCGGCGCGACGCGGTGCTCGCGCGCAGTGACGAGACGCGCGTCGCGTTCAAGAGGCGTCGAATTGGACGCGGCGATCGGTGCACTCATGCGTTTCGCTCCGGCAGCCTGGGCTGATGTTATTGCGTTTCAACGCCCCTTGCACCAGAAAAGCGCCGCGGCGGGGATAGGACAAAATGTCCAATGTCGGCGCGGGGGCGCGTCGGGATAGGCGGAGACCATGCGCAAAGACACGCCACTGTCCATTGTACGCCGGATGCTCCCGCTGCTGCCGCTCGCCGCCTTGCTTTCGGCCTGCGACCGCGCCGTGCTCGATCCCGCGGGCGATATCGCCCTCCAGCAGCGCGACATCATCTATATCTCGACGGCACTGATGTTGCTGATCATCGTCCCGGTGATCGCGCTGATTATCGTGTTCGCCTGGCGCTATCGCGCGAGCAACAAGGACGCGACCTATGATCCGAAGTTCGACCATTCGACTTCGCTGGAGCTGGTCATCTGGTCCGCGCCGCTGCTGATCATCATTTGCCTGGGCGCGCTGACCTGGTGGAGCACGCACCTCCTCGATCCGTTTCGCCCGGTGAACCGCATCTCGGCGGGCAAGCCCGTCGATCCCAACGTCAAGCCGCTGGTTGTCCAAGTTGTCTCGCTCGATTGGAAATGGCTGTTCATCTATCCCGAGCAGGGTGTGGCGACGGTCAATGAGCTGGCACTGCCGGTCGATCGCCCGGTGCGCTTCGATCTGACTTCGACCAACATGATGAACACCTTCTACGCGCCGACGCTGGCCGGGATGATCTACACCATGCCGGGTATGCGCTCGACGCTGCACGCAGTGCTCAACCGCCAGGGCAAGTTCGATGGCATGTCCGCAAACTATAGCGGCGCCGGTTTCTCGAGCATGCGCTTCAAGCTGTACGGGGTCGACCAGGCCGGGTTCGACGGCTGGGTTGGCCGCGTAAAGGCCAGCGGCCAGGCGCTCGACACCAATCGCTTCCTCGAGCTCGAAAAGCCGAGCGAGAAGGTGCCGCCGATGTATTTCGCCGCCGCGGACACCAGCCTGTTCGACCGCATCTACAAGCGCTGCGTAAAGCCCGGCACACCCTGCCTGAGCGGAATGCATGGCGGCCGCCATCCAGAACAGGGCAAGCCTGAGGGCGCGCTGATGAAGCAGGGCGAGGAGAAGGGCCGCGGCGAGAGCGTCACACCCAATCCCGGCGCCGCGCCCAGCCCCGCACCGCATTCGCACCAGGAGCGTTAAATGTTCAACGAATCGCTGGCGCGCACGATCTTCGGCCGCCTGACCTTCGAATCCTTCCCGATCCACGAGCCGATTCTGCTCGTGACCTTCGCCGTGGTCGCCCTGCTCGGCCTCGGGCTGGTGGGCGCGGTCACCAAGTTTGGCCTGTGGGGCTGGCTATGGCGCGAGTGGTTCACCACGGTGGACCACAAGAAGATCGGCATCATGTACCTGATCCTGGGCATCATCATGTTGCTCAGGGGCTTTGCCGATGCGCTGATGATGCGGCTCCAGCAGTCGATGGCCTTCGGCGCAAACGAGGGCTATCTGAACGCGCACCATTACGATCAGATCTTCTCGGCGCACGGTACGATCATGATCTTCTTCGTCGCGATCCCGCTGGTCGTGGGGCTCGTCAATTATGTCATGCCGCTCCAGATCGGCGCGCGCGACGTGGCCTTCCCCTATCTCAACAATCTCAGCTTCTGGTTGACCGTCGCGGGCGCGCTGCTGGTGATGATCTCGCTGTTCGTCGGCGAATTCTCGCGCGGCGGCTGGCTCAATTACGTGCCGGTCACCAACCTCCAGAACAGCCCCGATACCGGGCCCGATTATTATCTATGGGCGCTACAGATAGCCGGGGTCGGCACGACCTTGTCGGCGATCAACATGGTCGTGACGATCATCAAGATGCGTGCGCCGGGCATGGGCATGATGAAGATGCCGATCTTCTGCTGGACCGCGCTTTGCAGCAACGTCCTTGCGATCGCGATCTTCCCGGTGCTCACCGGCGCGCTCGCGCTGCTGATGCTCGATCGCTACGCCGGCACCAATTTCTTCACCAATGATCTCGGCGGCAATCCGATGATGTATTGGAACCTGGTGTGGATCTGGGGCCACCCGGAAGTGTACGTCCTGATCCTGCCCGTCTTCGGCATCTATTCCGAGATCACTTCGACCTTCACCGGCAAGCGCCTCTTCGGCTATTCGTCCATGGTCTATGCCACGGTCGTCATCACGATCCTGAGCTATCTCGTCTGGCTCCACCACTTCTTCACGATGGGATCGGGCGCGAGCGTCAATTCCTTCTTCGGCATCGCCACGATGGTCATCTCGATCCCGACCGGCGCAAAGATCTTCAACTGGTTGTTCACGATGTACCGCGGCCGCATCCGCTTCGAGCTGCCGATGATGTGGGTGATCGCCTTCATGATCACCTTCGTGGTCGGCGGGATGACCGGCGTGCTGCTCGCCGTGCCGCCTGCCGATTTCGTGCTCCACAATTCGCTGTTCCTGGTTGCCCACTTCCACAACGTGATCATCGGTGGCGTCGTGTTCGGGCTGTTTGCCGGCATGATCTACTGGTTCCCCAAGGCTTTCGGCTGGAAGCTCGACGAATGGTGGGGCCGGGTCGGCTTCTGGGGCTGGGTGATCGGATACTGGGTCGCATGGACGCCGATTTACGTGGTCGGGCTGATGGGCACCACGCGCCGCGTGCGCCACTTCGAGGATCCCAGCCTGCAGATCTGGTTCGTGATCGCGATGATCGGCGCCGTCATCATCTTGGTCGGTATCCTCGGCTTCGTGATGAGCATTGTCATGGGCTATGTCCGCCGCAAGGATCATCTCGACCTGACCGGCGATCCCTGGGACGGCCGTACGCTCGAATGGGCGACCTCGTCGCCGCCGCCTAACTATAATTTCGCCTTCACGCCGCAGGTCCACGATCTCGATGCGTGGTACGATATGAAGGACCGCAGCGCAGAGCGCCCGACCAGCGGCTACCGGGCGATTCACATGCCGCGCAACACCGGCGCGGGAGTGATCCTCTCCGGTCTGGCGCTGGTCCTCGGCTTCGGCATGGTCTGGTATATGTGGTGGCTCGCAGCACTCGCCGCGATCGGGCTGTTCGTCGTCGCAATCGGCCACACCTTCAATTACAATCGCGACTATTTCATCCCTGCGGAAGAAGTCGCCGCCCTAGAGGACGCGCGCACCAAGCTGCTCGCGGCTGGAGCCTGATCATGGCCGCACAAGCATTGGAAGAAGCGCCCGTCTTCTACGTGGAGGAAGAGGAGCATCACGAGCCCGGCGGCGCGACGATGCTCGGCTTCTGGATCTATCTGATGAGCGACGCGCTGATCTTCGCGACGCTGTTTGCCACTTATGGCGTGTTGAGCGGAAGCTTTGCCGGCGGACCCGAGCCGCGCGAGATCTTCGCGCTGCCGATCGTCGCGCTCAACACCGCGATCCTGCTGGTCTCGTCGATCACCTATGGCTTCGCGATGATCGCGATGCAGGAGGGCAAGCTCAACGGCGTGCGCTTCTGGCTGGTGGTCACCGGCCTGCTCGGCGCGGCCTTCGTCGGGGTCGAGCTCTATGAGTTCAGCGAGCTGATCCACGAAGGCGCGACGCCGCAGACCAGCGCCTATCTCTCCGCCTTCTTCACCTTGGTCGCCACCCACGGGCTGCACGTCACCTTCGGGATCATCTGGTTGGTGGTGATGCTCTTCCAGCTCGGCCAGCGCGGGCTCCACCCCGACAACCAACGCCGGCTGATGTGCCTCAGCATGTTCTGGCACTTCCTCGACATCGTCTGGATCGGTGTCTTCACCTTCGTCTACCTGCTCGGAGTCCTGCGATGAGCGACGCTGTCCATCACGGCGAACCCCATGCCCACGGCTCGCGCCGTACCTATCTGATCGGCTTCCTCCTGTCGGTGGTGCTCACTGCGATCCCGTTCTGGCTGGTGATGACCGGGCCGCTCACCGCACAGGTCACCGCGGCGGTGATCGTCGCCTTCGCGGTGGTCCAGATCCTGGTCCACACCATATGCTTCCTCCACGTCAACACCAGTTCGGAGGGCGGGTGGACATTGCTGGCCTATGCCTTCACCGCGGTGATCGTGCTGATCGTGATCGCGGGGTCCTTGTGGATCATGTACCATCTGGATGCGAACATGATGCCGATGGCCGAAATGGGGGCGCCATCCTGAAGCGCCGCCTGCTGCTGGCGTTGACGCTGGTCCTCGCCGCGGGTTTCGCCGCTTTGGGGGTGTGGCAGGTCGATCGGCTGGGCTGGAAGCGCGACCTGATCGCGCGCGTCGATGCGCGGGTTCACGCGCCGCCGGTCCCCCTGCCGATGCATGCCGATCCGCGCGCCGAGGAATATCGGCGCGTGCAGGCGAGCGGGGTTTTCGACCATGCGCACGAGACCTTCGTACAGGCGCTGACTGCGCGCGGCGCCGGCTTCTGGGTGCTGGCGCCGCTGCGCACCTCCGCGGGCATTGTCCTGATCAATCGCGGCTTCGTGCCTCCCGAGAAGCGCGCGCCCGAAACCCGCGCAAGCTATCAGAGGGAAGGCCCGGTGACCGTCACAGGCCTGCTCCGCGTCAGCGAACCCGGAGGCGGTTTCCTCCGCGCCAACGCCCCCGCTCAGAATCGATGGTATTCGCGCGACGTCGAAGCGATTGCCCGCGCGCGCAGCCTTGGCCCGGTCGCACCCTTCTTCATTGATGCCGAAGCAGCCGGGGACTATCCGATCGGCGGGCTTACCGTCGTGCGCTTTCCCAACAGCCATCTGATCTACGCCATCACCTGGTTCGGCCTAGCCGCACTGAGCCTCGCCGGCACGATCCTGCTCCTGCGCAAGCCGGGGCGCAGCTGATGGACACCCCCCTCCTCGCCCTCACCCGCAGGCGCGCCGGCGCGCCAAGCGGCCCCTCCGCCGAGAGCGCCGCCGCGCAGAACATGCGCCAGCTCATCCAGCTGCGCTGGATCGCCGTCGCCGGACAGACACTCGCGATCCTCGCAGTCCATTTCGGGCTGGGCGTGCCGCTGCCGCTCGTCGAGATGCTCGGGGTCGCCTTCACGCTCGCCGCGGCCAACCTGTTCGCCACCCTCGCTTTGCCCCGCCACCGCGTCCAGCGCGGCGAAGTCGTGATCGCCTTGCTGGTCGATATGGCTGCGCTCACGCTCCAGCTCTATTTCAGCGGCGGCGCGACCAATCCATTCGTGTCGCTATATCTGCTCCAGGTCGTGCTCGGCGCGATCCTGTTGCCGCCCACTGCCGCCGCACTCCTCGCTGCGGCAAGCGCGCTCAGCTACGCACTGCTCAGCGTGCGGTATTTGCCGCTAGTATTCCCCGCGGGCCTCATCGCCGAGACTGCGCACCTCTTCGCCATCGGCCGCTGGATCGCCTTCATCATGGTCGCCGGGCTGCTGGTGCTGTTCATCACCCGGATCAGCCGAAATTTGCGCGCGCGCGACACCCACCTCGCCGACATGCGCCAGCACGCAGCCGAGGAGGAAGGCATCGTCCGGATGGGCCTGTTCGCATCGGGCGCGGCGCATGAGCTCGGCACGCCGCTCGGCACGCTCTCGGTGATCCTCGCCGACTGGCGCCGCATCCCCGAGATCGCCGACGATCCCGAGCTGGCCGCCGAGGTGCAGGAGATGCAGGCCGAGGTGCAGCGCTGCAAGGCAATCGTCTCGGATATCCTCCACTCGGCGGGACAGCCTCGCGGCGAGGAAATGGCGAGCATGCCCGCGGCTGCATTCCTCGACACGGTCGCCGAGGAATGGCAGCCGACCCATCCGCATCTGGCTTTCGACTATGACGGCTCCGGCGCCGGCACCGCGGTGATCGCAGTCGATCCCGCGCTGCGCCAGGCGATCTGGAATTTGCTCGACAACGCCGCCGAAGCATCACCCGCCGGCATCGGCCTCAGCGCGGCAATCGAGGACGGCATGCTCGCCATTGCGGTGCGCGACAGCGGACCCGGCTTCGCCCCCGAAGCGCTCGGCCGCGTCGGGCAGATCTACCAGTCGACCAAGGGCGCCGGCCATGGCCTCGGCCTGTTCCTGGCGGTGAACGTCGCGCGCAGGCTCGGTGGCCGGCTGGAAGCCCGCAACCGCGAATTGGGCGGCGCCGAGGTGCGGATCCTGCTTCCACTGGCCAAAGCGGAGCGCTGAGATGGACGAACCCAGCCTGATCATCGTCGAGGATGACGCGACTTTCGCCCGCACGCTCCAGCGCTCGTTCGAACGACGCGGATACAGCGTCCGCGTTGCCGCCAGCCCCGCCGAACTCGACACCCTGCTGGAGAAGGGCACGCCCGATCGTGCGGTCGTCGATCTCAAGCTCGGCACGGCATCGGGCCTCCCCTGCGTGGCGAAGCTCCACGCGCACGATCCGGCCATGCTGATCGTCGTACTTACCGGCTATGCCAGCATCGCCACAGCGGTCGAGGCGATCAAGCTCGGCGCGTCGCACTATCTGGTGAAGCCCTCCAATACCGACGATATCGAAGCCGCATTCGGCAAGGCGCCGGGCAATCCCGACGTGCCGCTCGGCCACCGCCCCTCCTCGCTCAAGACGCATGAGTGGGAAATGATCAACGAAACGCTGGCCGCGACCGACTTCAACATCTCGGAAACCGCGCGCCGGCTTGGCATGCATCGGCGGACGCTTGCACGAAAGCTCGAGAAGCGCCCGGTCAAATAGCGTCAGGGAATAGGGCACCGAAGCCCATCCCCTTGACCGCGCCCGCCCGGCGGCCATGCTGCAGGCTAGCGAGAGAGGCGGATGCAGCACGAAAAGGTCGCAAAGGCATGGGCAATGGTCGCGGGCGCACTGCTCCTGTGCGTCCAGCCCTGCTCGGTCGTGGCGCAGACCGCGAACGCGCAGCAGGACGCGCGCTTTGCGGGCGCCTTTGCCGAAGTGGACGGCTGGATCGCGCAAAAGGCCTTTCCGGGCGCAGTGCTCGCAGTGGGGCAACATGGCCGGCTGGTCGCGCTCAAATCCTTCGGCCGGCTCGATGTGTCGGAAGGAGCGCCGCGCATGCCGGTAGACGCGATCTTCGACTTGGCCTCGCTCACCAAGGTCATAGCCACCACCACTGCCGCCGCAATCCTCTACGACCGCCACAAGCTCGATCTCGACGCGCCGGTCGCCCGCTATCTTCCCGAATTCGCGGGGGCCGGGCATGAAGGCATCACAATCCGCCACCTCCTCACCCACAGCTCGGGCCTCAAGCCCTCGGGCGTCCTCTGGCAGCATGCCCATGATCGGCAGGGCATCCTCCAGCAGATCTACACCATGCCGGTCGGCACTCCGCCGGGCACCGCCGCCAAATATCAGGACATCAACATCATCCTGCTCGGCGAAATCGTCGCACGCGTCTCGAAGCAGCCACTCGACCGCTTCGTCGAGCGCGAGATATTCGGCCCGCTCGGCATGCGCGACACCGGCTTCAATCCCCGCCTTTCGCCGCGCATCGCCCCCACCGAGCAGGACGACAATCTCCGCCACGCGCTGGTCCGCGGTGTCGTCCATGACGAGAACGCCTATCTGATGGGCGGTGTCGCCGGACATGCCGGATTGTTCTCGACCGCGAGCGACCTCGCCAGGCTGGCGCAACTCTATCTGGGTGGCGGCGCCTATCGCGGCAAGCGCCTACTACGCGCCAGCACCGTCGCGCTGTTCCGCTCGCCTCAGGGTATGCCCGCAGGCAGCACCCGCGCTTTGGGCTGGGACATGCCCGCACCTTCTGGCTGGGCTGGCTCGCACGCCTCGCCGCGCGCGATCATCCATACCGGCTTCACCGGCACCTCGATCTATATCGATCCGGACCGCGACGCTTTCGTCATCCTGCTCACCAATCGCGTGAACCCGACGCGCGAAAATCTGCTGATCAACCAGGCCCGGCCTGCCGTCCACAATGCAGTGCTGGCGGCGCTCGATGGAGAGACGAAGCAATGATCCGGTTCCTCCTCTTGGTGCTGGCCCTCTTCGCCGCCCTTCCCGCCTCCGCCCAGGTCCGCACCGGGATCGATGTGCTCCAGGATCAGAGCTTCAAGCCGCTGCGCGAAATCGCGGCACGCCATGGCGGGCGGCTGCGGCTAGGAATCCTCGCTAATCCGATCAGCGTGGACGGCAATGGCCGCCGCACTATCGATGTGCTGCGCGAAGCCGCGATCCCCGGCGTCGAAGTGATCAAGCTGTTCAGCGGCGAGCACGGCATCAATGCTCTCACCGACGACATGGACATCGACGACAAGATCGACAGCAAGAGCGGCCTGCCGATCCACAGCCTCTATGGCCGCACCGACGCCGACAAGCGCCCCAGCGCAGCGCAGCTTGCGGACGTGGACGCCGTGGTGATCGACCTGCAGGACGCGGGCGTGCGCTACTGGACCTTCCAGACGCTGACCAAATATTTCCTCCGGGCCGCCGCTGCGAACAACGTTGAAGTAATCATCCTCGATCGGCCGAATCCGCTCGGCGGCATGGCGGTCCAGGGCCCGGTCTCGACCCCCGGCCGCGAAGATTACACCAACCCGCATTCCGAACCGATGCGCCCGGGCATGACGCTGGGCGAACTGGCGACCATGTTCAATGCCGAGGACCGGATCGGCTCACGGCTTACCGTGATCCGCATGACAGGGTGGAAACGCACCGACTGGTATGACGCGACCGGGCTGCTGTGGATCAATCCCTCACCCAATCTGCGCAGCCTGACCCAGGCCACCGCTTATGCCGGCACGGCTTTGCTCGAAGGCACCAATATCAACATCAAGGGGCCCGCCGAGGCGCCCTTCCTCCGCTTCGGCGCGCCATGGATCAAGGGGCGGCAACTGGCCGGACACCTTAATGCCCGGCGCATCGCGGGCGTGAGGTTCCTGCCGGTCACCTATGTCGCCGCCAGCGACAAGCTTTATCCCTTTGCCGGCCAGCGGATCGAGGGCGTCGAAGTGATCATCCATGATCGGGCCAAGCTCGACGCGCCCGCCTTGGGCGTGGAGGCAGTAGCCGCACTCTGGAAGCTTTATGGCGAGACCTTCCAGATCGAAAAGGTCGATCGCCTGCTCCGCAACCGCGCGGTGCTCGACCGTATCAAGGCCGGCGACGATCCGCGCGCGATCGCTGCAGGCTGGCAGGCCGAGCTCAAACGCTTCAAAGCCCGCCGCGCGCGCTATCTGCTTTACTAGGGGACCGGCGATGTACCTGCCCTTCAGCACCACCGATTGGGTGGTGATCCTCCTCTATCTCGGTCTGCTCGCCGCAGGTGCGTGGCTGTTCACCCCCAAGCATACGGGCACCTCGAAGGAGTATTTCCTCGCGGGCGGCAACGTGCCGGTCTGGCTCGCCGCGATTTCGGTGCTTTCCGCCACCCAATCCGCCGCCACCTTCCTCGGCGGACCGGACTTCGGTTATCACGGCGACTTCACTTATCTCGGCACCAATCTGGGCGGGCTGCTCGGCGCGATCGTCGTCGCGCATGTGCTGATCCCGCGTTTCTATGCCGCGCGAGTGACCACGGTGTACGAGTTGCTGGCGCTCCGCTTCGGCACGCGCGCTACAAAATGGACCGGCGGCATGTTCCTGTTCGGCCGCGTGCTTGCCGGCGGCGCGCGCATCTACCTTGCGGCGATCGCGGTGGCGATGGTGATGGCATCCACGGTCAGCGCGCAGGGCATCTTCATTGCCGCAGCCCTCCTCGTCGCCGCGGCATTCCTGTCCACCTTTGTCGGCGGACTCAAATCGGTCTTGTGGATCGATCTGGTGCAATTCGTCATCATGGTCGGATCGGCGATCACGGTGCTGATCTTCCTCCGCCTTTCTATCCCCGCCTCCAATGCCGAGATCCTCTCCGGGCTGGCGAATGCGCCGGGCGAGATCGACAAATTACGGCTGTTCGATTTCACGACCGATCTCTCCAAGCCCTTCTCGCTGCTCGCGATCGTGACCGGCATCGCCCTGCTCTACATCGCGTCGTCCGGGCTCGATCAGGACACCACCCAGCGGCTGCTCGCCTGCAAGGACGCCAAGACCGGCGCGCGCAGCCTCTATGTCTCGGTCATCGCCACGGTGCCGGTGGTGAGCATCTTCATCAGCATCGGGCTGCTGCTCCACGTCTTCTACGATCGCCCCGAGCTGATGGGCGGCGCCACGGCGAGCGCGGGTAAGGCGTTCGATGGCGAGAAGATCAGCATCTTCATGCACTATATCCTGACCCAGCTGCCGCCGGGGCTGCGCGGGCTGGTCACCGCCGGGATCATGGCCGCGGCGGTCGCGACCACCAATTCGGCGCTCAATGCGATGAGCTCGGTGCTGATCGAGGATTTCTACCGCCCCTGGCGCGAGAAGCGCGGATCGGCGCCCGAACATCATTATGTTCAGGCGGGACGCGCCGGCATGGGGGTGATCGGGGTCGCGATGCTGATCGTCGCCGTCCTGTCCTTCTATTGGCAGCATTATGCCAAGATGGGCCTGCTCGAATTTGCGCTCAGCGTGATGGTCTTCGCCTATGCCGGACTGCTCGGCGTGTATCTGACTGCGATTTTCACGCCCCGCGGCACCAGCGGATCGGTGATCGCCTCGCTGATCGCCGGCTTCGTGACCGTGCTGCTGCTCCAGCCCGCGATCGCGACGATGATCGGCCTGCCC
Organism: Sphingomonas sp. AC522; assembly: GCF_979258125.1. Lineage (NCBI taxonomy): Bacteria > Pseudomonadati > Pseudomonadota > Alphaproteobacteria > Sphingomonadales > Sphingomonadaceae > Sphingomonas > Sphingomonas sp. AC522. Next base: position 1,534,991 of record NZ_OZ409836.1, on the reverse strand, counting down.
GAGGCGTTCCGCCACCTCGCCTTCCCGTTCCAGCTCTGCATCGGCACGGCCATCGCCTTCGTCGTGGCGGCCGCACCGCGGGGCCGGCAGGGCGCAGCCTAGCCGTCGTCCGTTTCCGGCAGATCCGCCCCGATCGGGATCAGCGCCTGCGCCGGCACGCCAAACATGGCGGTCCGCGCGCGGATGACGTGGCGCAGATACGGCGCCTGCATGCCCATGAACCGCCGCGGCGTGGTCCCCAAAAACTCGTCGGCATCGCGCAGGAAGTGCGACACATCGAAATAGCTGTGCGCGCGCAGGCTGTAATCCGCCTCGCCCCCGGCGGCATACATGCGCAGCAGCGAGCGCAGGAAGCGCGCGCGCCGCAGCAGCCGCTTGGGCGGGAAGCCGAAATAGCGCAGCGACAGCGTCCGCAACTGCTGCGGCGTCAGCTCGACCCGCTCGGCAATCTCCGTGAGCCCATCCACGGTCTCATCGACGATCAGCGCCATGATGCGTGCGATCATCGGCTCATCGGGATTGGGCACGCCCAGATTTTCCAGGAAGAACGCGTCGAGCACGCCCTTCACTTCCGGACCCTTGTCGGATGCCGCTAGCGTATCGAACAGGCGTTGGCCGAAATCGCCGGGTATCGCCTCCGCAACCGGCACGATCCGGTCGCAATATTGCTGCGCGGGCTTGCGCATCAGCCGCGCCCAGCCCAGCGCCGTGAGGCTCATCCCCACCGTCGCCCCGCCGAACACTTCGAAGCGTGAGGCGCGGCTGGTCGGGCCGTAGAGTGCGGCCACCGGCACGGGCGTGAACGCGCGCGGACCCATCCACACATTGTAGGGCCGATCGCCGAAATAGAAGCGTAGATTGGCCGATCCGGGCATGGACCATTCGATCGCGCCAATCACCCCCGGCCCTTCGGAGTCGTGGACGTAATATTCGCTGACGAAATCGGCGACGCGCGGATCGGGCCGCTCCAGGCGCAAGCCCGAGCCCGGCGGGCCTTCGAAGACCTCCGGAGGAATGCCGGGCGTGTGGGTGCCGCTCTCGATCAACGGGTGAGTTCTCGATCAGGATTGGGCATCGGCAAGGACTTCTCCAGATGCTTTCCAGTGTCGGGATTAACAGGGGCCGTTCGGCTAAGAACGACCCCTAACCTATATCAAACGAAGGTGAAATCCTGCGTGTTGATCGGCACCGCATTCTCGAAGGTGATCACTTCGTGCTGCGCGCCACCATTATAATCGAGCTGCCAATGCGTGCCGTCGATCTGGGTGAATATCGCTTCCTCGCCAAAACCGATGAACTCGATCTTGTCGCCGCCACCCGAGGCGAGGCCCGAGAAGTCGAGGACATGATCGCCGTCCGCCGTGCCGGCGTGGAAGACGAACACATCGTCGCCATCGGTACCGTGCAGCGTGTCGACGCCGGCAGCCGACTGGATGCGCGTACCGTCCAGCGTCGGCCGGCCGAGATCGCCCGCTGCCGGTGCTTCCACCGAAGGCAGGTTGAGGCTCGGTGCTTCGTCCGCATTGAACAGTGTCGCGATCGACACCGAGGCGAGGTTCTCCTCGAGCGTCGCTGCACTGCCCCCGCCCGACTGGTTGCTCGCCACGCCAACGCTGCCGTCGTCCGTCGTCACCATGCTGTCGTCGTAGATTGACATCACCGCAAGGTGATCTTCGCTGCCACCGGCCGCGAAGCCTGCCGCCGCAGGGCCTGTCACATGGATCGTCGCAGTCGAGGTGGAGGTCAGGTTGAACTGGTCCTTCACCGTGTAGCTGACCACCACGTCTTCCGACTGGCCTGCGCCTAGGCCTGCGAATGCCGAACCCGGATTGAACACCAGCTGGTTGTTGACGATCGAGACCGTCCCCTTGCCTGCCGGCGCGCCGACTGCGCTGAGCGTCATCACCGAGCTGTGATCCACGTCATAGTCGTTCGCCAGCACATTGACCGTCACTGACTGGCTCTGGCCGGTGTTGGCGAAGTCCGCGACTGCGACCGGCGCATCGTTGATGCCCACCAACGTGTAAGTCGCCGAAGCCGTGACCGAGCCGCCATGCCCATCCGAGATGGTATAGGTGAAGCTGTCGGTCAGCTTCTCGCCATCGGACAGCGCCTGCGCAAGCGGAGCAAAGCGCGGATCGATCGTCAGCGTGCCGTTCGCCAGATAGCTTACCGCGGCGCCATTGGCGGTCGTGGTGGTGAACGGCGCGATGACCAGCGTGTCGCCATCGGCGTCGGTTGCGTTCGCAAGCAGCAGCGTGCGGCCATTGACGTTGGCATAGGCCACATCTTCCGAAATGCCGGTCGAAGTGATCTGGGCAGTGCCGATATAGAGCGTTGCGCCGATCGCGCCGCCATTGGTCGCGTCGTAAGAGCCAACCCGGAACTCGATCGTATAATTGCCCGAGTTCGCCAGCGTCAGCTCGACCGTCTGGACCCCGGTCGTGCCGACGACCGGCACCTGATAATTGAAGATGGTCTGAACGATCGCTCCCGTCGATGCATCGCGAATATAGCCGGTGCCGATCGCCTGATCCCCCCCAGAGGCCAGGACGTAGACGAACCTGATCGTGTCGCCGGCATTCCCAACGAAAGCCTGACTCTTGATCGAGGGGCCGAACCCGCTCTGATACGGCGCCGCGCCGCCATAAGTGACGCTTGCCGAGTAGTTGAACTGCGCCACGGCGGCGTCACCCGGAATGATCGTGCCCGCCCGGTTGATGACGACGTTGGACGTGCTGACGCCCGTGGTGCCCGTCGAAGTCGTGTTGACCGTCCAGCCGGTCAGGTCGGGCGTCGCGGAGAAGTCGCCATTGGTCAGGCGGTTCGCCACGAGCGTGAAGTTGCCCGGCAGGGCAGCCGCACCCGACACGACCGGCCCATCGTTGGCGCCGGTGACGTTGACTGCAATCACCTGGTTGGTGACCCCGCCCTTGTCATCGGTAACCTTGACCGTGAAGCTGTCGACCACGGTTTCACCGCCATCGAGGCCCTGCACCACTGCGGAAGCATTGTTGAGCGTGTAGCTCCACACGCCCGCGGCGTTGATCGTCAGGCTGCCATAGGTGCCGGTCGAGTTCGAGACCATGCCCCAGGTCGCGGTGGCGCCGTCATCCAGATCGCTGCTCGTGAGTGTGCCGGTAGCCGTTGCGGTGCCGTCTTCGGCGACCGCACCCGTCGCTGCCGAAGCAGGCGAGGTGATGACCGGCACGTCATTGGTGCCGATCACGGTCAGGGTCGCGGTTCCGGTCGCGGTTGCGCCCTTCTCGTCGCTGATCGTGTAGCTGACCACCACCGTCTCGGTCGCGCCCTGTGCGAGGTGATCGAAGTCGGTGCCCGGATTGAACACCAGCTTGCCCGCGACGATGCTGGCGGTGCCATGGCCCGCCGGCGTGGTAGCGCTGATCAATGTCAGCACCTTGCCGGTGTCCACGTCGGTATCGTTGGCGAGCACATCGGCAGTGACGACGCTATTCTCGCTAGTCTGCTGACCGGTCGAGTAGAGACGCATCTTGATGCCGCTCGACGAGGCGTCGCCACCCTGAAAGCTGTTATCGGTCCAGACCACGACGGTGCTGCCGCCGGCGAGTGTCGTGATCGCGGAATCGCTTTGATCGTTCGTGACCGCGGTGTTGATCAGGAATTCGTTGCCTACCTTGACGCCGGCAGCGGTGAAGACCTGTGCCTTCACGCCATAACTGCTGGTATCACCGCCGATCGCGCTACTGTCCTGCCAGGTGATCATGAACCCGCCACCGGCAACTGCGGTGATCGCGGGCTGTATCTGAACATTGGCAGTGTTGGCATTGACCAGGAAGTCGCTCACTATTTTGGTGCCGGCCGCGTCGTACACCGCGGCGCGCACGCCGTAGCTGCTCGTATCGGGCGCAGTGGCGGACGCGTCGCTCCAGGTGATCGCAAATCCACCCGAGGCAAGCGCAGTGATCGCGGGCTGATTCTGCGTGTTGAAGATCGCGGTGTTGACCAGGAACTCGCTGCCCACCTTCGCGCCCGTGGCAGTAAAGATCTGCGCCCGTATCGCCTGGCTGCTGGTGTCCGGTGCGGTCAGGCTGGAGTCGGCCCAGGTCACCACGAAATTGCCGCTCGCCAATGCGGTCGTGGTCGCTGTGGCCTGCGCGCCCGCCGTGATCGTGTTGACCAGGAACTCAGAGCCGACCTTGACGCCCGCGGCATCGTAGATCTGCGCCTTGACGGCACTGCCGCTCGCGTCGCCGCCGGCAAGGCTGGCGTCGGTCCAGGTGACAACGAAGCCGCCGGTGGAAAGGCCGGTGATCGACGACTCGTACTGGCTGTTCGTGGTGTTCGTGTTGACCAGGAACTCAACACCGACCTTCGCGCCCGCAGCCGAATACATCTGCGCCTTGATGCCGTAGCCGGAGACATCGCCTCCGATCGTGCTCGAGTCGCTCCAGCTCACTACGAACCCGCCATTCGCCAGCGAACTGATCTGCGGCTGATATTGGGTGCTGGTGGTCTGGGTATTGACCATGAACTCGCCGCCGATCTTCAAGCCTGCCGCGTCGAACAGCTGCGCCTTGATACCCAAGCCCGAGGCGTCGCCGCCCACAAGGCTGGCGTCCGCCCAAGTGACTACGAAATTGCCGTTCGACAATGCCGTGACCGCGCTCAAATATTGCTGGCTGTTGGTGGCGGTATTGACCAGAATTTCGCCGGTCAGCGCCGTCGCTGCGCCGGTGCCGCCGGCAATGATGTCCGCGACCGCGACCGGTGAGTCGTTGGTGCCGATCACGTTCAGCGTCACAATCTGGTTGACGGATGCACCCTGATCGTCGGTGACGCGCACCGTGAAGCTCTCGGTGCCGGTCTGGCCTTCGGCCAGCGCCTGCGTTGCCGCCTTGGCGTTGTCGAGCGTGTAGGCCCACTGTCCATCCGCACCCAGTGCGAAATTGCCGTAAGTGCCCGCGGTGCTGCCGACCGTGCTCCAAGTCTGGGTGGCGTTATTGTCCATGTCGCTGGCAGCGAAGGAGCCGCTTAGCGCGTTGCCCGCAACCGCCGTGCCGTCGTCCAGGTTACCCGCCTCGACCGCATTGCCGAGCGCTGCCGACGATGTGATCACCGGCGTATCGTTGCTGCCGGTGACGGTGATGGTAACCGTGGCCGGTGCCGATGCGCCGCCGACCTGATCGACTGCGCGATAGGTGAAGGTCTGTACCGAAGTCTCGCCGGCGGCGAGGCTCTGGAACGCCGCACCCGGCTGGAAGCCGAAGGTGCCGTTACCGTTGTTGATCACCGTACCAAGCGTCGGCTGGCTGAGCACTTCGTAGATCAGCGTGTCGCCAGCATCGGGATCTGTGGCCGTGAATTGACCCATCAGCGACACCGTATCTTCGGTGGTCGTGACCGAGACTGCCTCCGCCGTCGGAGCACGGTTATCGACTGCGCCCGTCACCTGGATCGAGATGAGCTGGCTCGCGGTCCCGCCAAGGCCGTCGCTGACCGTTGCGGTGAAGCTCTCGGTGACGATCTGACCTTCGCTCAGCGCCTGCGTCGCGGCGGCATCGTTGTCGAGCGTGTAGGTCCACACGCCCGCGGCGTTGATCGCGAAGCTGCCATAAACGCCGGCGGCATTGCCGCTCCACGCAGCGGTCGCATTCTGATCGACGTCGCTCGACGTGAGCGTGCCGGTTGCCGAAGGCGTGCCGCCATTGTTGAGCGCGCCCGCTTCGACCACCGAGCCCTGCGCCGCTGCTGCGGCCGAAGTGACCACCGGCGCATCGTTGGTGCCAGTAACGGTGATCGTCAGCGCCGTCGTGGCGGTCGCGCCCTTGTCGTCTGTGACCGTGTAATTGGCGACGACATCCTGCGTCTGGCCCTGCGCCAGCGACTGATAGGCGGCGATGCCGGCGTTGAAGCTATAGGTGCCGTCGCTGTTCAGCGTCAGGCCCGCGACCGGTGTGTTGAGGGTGTAGGTCAGGACCGCGCCGGTATCGACATCGCTGTCGTTTGCCGCGACCGAGCCCGTGATCGTCGTGTCTTCGGTAGCGGCGCTGGTGTCCGCTACCGCGACCGGACGGTCGTTGGTGCCTGTGACGATGAAGTTGACCGGCTGGGTGGACGTACCGCCCTTACCGTCACTAACCGTCAGCGAATAGGCGACCGTCAACGACTGGCCCGCGGCCAGGAAGTCGAACAGCTGATCCTGTGCGGCGAACGTCGCCTTGACCGAGCCGGCGCCGGTGCCCGTGCTGTCGGTGAGCGTGGTGCTCACCGCGTTCAGCAGCGCGGCGGACAGGCCGGGAGGAGCGGTCGCGCCCCCCGACAGCGTCAGCGTCGGCGAGGAAACCGCCACGGTGTGCGTGTCGGTCAGATCGACATCCTTGAGAGCGATCGAAACCTGTGCGGTGTCGGTAGCCGTCGAACCGGTTACGCCCGACTGCTCGAGCAAGGTCGCCGTGCTTAGGGACTGCGCTTGCGCAATCTCTGCTGCGGACTGGGCATAGTTGTAGATGGCGAGACCGTCCATCTGGCCGACGAGATAAGCACCGCCGGGGGTGTTCGCGCCAACCGTGAAAGATGCCGGAGAGTTGAGCAGGCCCGAATAGCCGGTGTCCATCGATGCTTCGAGAACGCCATTGATATAGACGCTGATGACCGATCCGCTGCGTACCGCAGCGAAGTTCACCCACTCACCGGTGTTGACCGCGGAAGTCGAGATCACCGTGTGCGCGCCGCCGCCGCCGGTGCCGAAGGCGATGCGGTTGTTGAGGAAGACCACGGCGAGATCGTTTGCTTCGTACGGCACGTCCCCAAAGACGATGCCCGCACCTTGGTAGAATTCGCTGCCCGTGGGCGAGGTCTGCGTGGTGCGGATCCAGCCCGAAATCGTGAAGTTCGACGTCAGCTGGTTGGCGATCGTGAAGTAGTTGTTTCCGGTGAAGTTGAACCCCTGCCCATCATGGCCGGCGGAATAAGCGACGCCGGTGCTGGTGCCGTTATTGTTGCCGTTCGAGTCGAGCACATTGCCTTCGCCGGCATAGAAGCTGGCCGCGCCCGAGCCATTTGCGCTGGCGCTGAGGGTTGGTGCGTCGTTGGTGCCCGTCACCGTGATGCTCAGGGTCGAGGTCGAGGTCGCGCCGAACTGATCGGTGACCTTGTAGCTCGCGTTGACGACCTGCACCTGTCCCGCTGCGAGCGACTGATAGGCCGCATTGCCGGCATTGAAGCTGTAGTTGCCATTGCTGTTGAGCGTCAGGCCCGCAACCGGTGCATTGAGGGTGTAGGTCAGGACCGCGCCGTCATCGACATCGCTGTCGTTGGTCGCAACCGAACCGGTGACGATGGTGTCCTCGGTCGCGGCCTTGCTGTCCGCCACTGCCACCGGCGCATCGTTGGTGCCGGTCACGGTGATGGTCGCAGTCGCGTTCGACGTCGCGCCGAATTCGTCTCGCATCGCATAGCTGACGACAACCTTTTCGGTCGCGCCAGCGGCGAGGTGATCGAAATCGGTTCCGGGTGTGAAGACGAGCTCGTTGAACAGAACCGAAGCCACCCCCTTGCCGGCCGGGGCCGCCGCCGTGAGCAGCACATAATAGTGTCCGGCGTCGACGTCGGTGTCGTTCGCCAGCACATTGACCGTGACCGCGGAATTCTCGGTGGTCGAAGCGATGTCCGCGACGGCAACCGGGGCATCGTTGGCACCGGTGACCGTGATCTTCAGCGTCGCACCCGCAGTCGCGCCATATTGATCGGTAACGAGATAGTTCGCGGTCACGACCTGCGTCTGGCCGGCGGCCAGCGACTGATAGGCGGAATGAGCTGCGTTGAAGGTGTAGGCGCCGGTGCCGCTAAACGTCAGGCCGGCAACCGGCGAAACAAGAGCATAGGTCAGGACCGCGCCTGCATCCACGTCGCTATCGTTGGTCGCAACGGAGCCGCTGAGGAGTGAATCCTCGTTCAGTGCGCGCACATCGGCCACTGCGACCGGCGCATCGTTGGTTCCGGTCAGCGTGATGGTCAGCGTGGAGAACGCGGTCGCACCAAACTCGTCGATGACGGTGTAGTTTGCCGTAATGGTCTGAATCTGGCCCTGCGCCAGCGACTGATACGCCGCGTTCCCGGCGTTGAAGCTGTAGCTGCCATTGGCATTGAGCGTGAGACCCGCGACCGGCGTATCGAGCGTGTAAGTCAGAATTGCGCCGTCATCTACGTCGCTGTCGTTGGTCGCGACCGAGCCAGTGACCACTGCGTCTTCCGCAGCCGCCTTGGTATCTGCGATTGCGACCGGGCCATCATTCTTGCCGGTGACAGTGACCGTTGCGACCGAATTCGAAGTCGCCCCATGCTCGTCCTTGATCGAATAGACGATCGTGACGGTTTCCGTAACGCCCTGCGCCAGATGCGCAAAGTCGGTGCCGGGATTGAACGAGACCTTGTTGTCGACGATCGAGACGCTGCCATGGTTGGCGGCAACTGCCGCCGAGGTCACGGTCAGCACGGCGCCGTCGTCAACGTCGGTGTCGTTGGCGAGTACATCGATCACGGTCGAGGCCGAATCGTCGCCGGTCACGCCGACCGTGAACAGGCGGCCGATGATGGAGTTGCCGACACCGTCGCCGAACACCTGGCCGTTGCCGGTCCAGGTGATGACGAACTGACCGTTGCCGACAGCACTGACCGACGGATCATACTGATCGTACAGCGTCTCGGTGTTGACCAGGAACTCGCCGCCGACCTTGTTGCCGGCAGCATCGAAGACCTGGGCGCGCACATCGGCGCCGCGGGTATAATTGGCCTGAGCATAAGAGCTGTTGTCCTGCCATGCGACGACGAAGCCGCCGCCGGGCAGCCCAGCTACCGAAGACCTGCCCTGATATTCGGCGGTCGTCGCGTTGGCGAGGAATTCGCCGCCGACCTTGGCGCCATTCGCATCGAACAGCTGGCCGCTGACGTTCGAATTCTGGGTATTCGAATCATCGTTCCACAGCACGACATATCCGCCGTTGCTGAGCGTCGTCACGCTGGGCTCATACTGCGAGTAATAGGTGGTGGTGTTGACGAGCATCTCGCCACCGACCGCATTCCCGCTGGCATCGAAACGCTGGCTGCGGATGTCGCTATAGGTCTGATTGCCTTGCGACTGGCCGCTATCGTCCCGCCAGACTACGACAAAACCGCCATCCGCCAGTGCCGTAATCGCCGGCTCGTACTGCGTGTAAGTAGTGGTCGTATTGACCTGGATTTCGCCGCCGACCGCATTGCCGGCAGCGTCGTAGATTACAGCGTGGATCGAATCCGGATCGCCGCTGTAACCGTAATACTCATAATCATACCAGGTCGCGACGAAGCCCCCCCCGGCTAGGCCCGTGATCGACGGCTGTTGCTGCGATTCATAGTAATAATAATAGCCAGAAGGCGGCGCGAGGGTGACGGCGTTGCCGAGTTCCTGGCCCAAGCTGTCGAAGCTCTGCGCCTGGATAACCTGCTGGCCGGTATAAGGGTCGGAACCCGACCAAGCGATCACGAAGCCGCCGGTCGAAAGCGACGCGACTTCGGGCTCGTAGCTATATTGGCCACCATTGGTAACGACCTCGCTGCCAACCTTCGTGCCTGCCGAGCTGAACAGCTGCGCATGGATGGTCTGCTGGCCGTTATTGTAATCATAATTCTGCCATGTGACGACGAAGCCCCCATCGGCAAGCTTGGTGACAGACGGCTGATTGTCGTCGCCATAGTTCACCGTGCTGATCAGGAAATCATCACCGACTGGCGTCGCTTCGCCAGTGCCGGTGACCGTCCCACCCGTACCCGGAGTGCTCGAGGCGGTGTCCGGATTGGCAACCGGGCCATCATTGGTGCCCGTGACCGTGATCGTCAGCGTCGATGTCGCGCTCGTGCCCTGCTGGTCGGTAACTGTGTAGTTCGCCGTGACAACCTGCGTCGCGCCCTGCGCGAGGTGCTGATAGGCGGCGTTACCTGCGTTGAAGCTGTAGCTGCCGTCATTGTTGAGGCTCAGGCCTGCAACCGGCGCGTTAAGCGCGTAGCTGAGCGCCGCGCCGTCATCCACATCGCTGTCATTGGTCGCAACCGACCCGTTGACCGTCATATCTTCCGTGACGGCCTTCGTGTCCGCCAGCGCAACCGGAGCATCGTTGGTGCCGGTGACCGTGATGGTGAGCGTCGAGGTCGCGGTGGCGCCCTTGTCGTCGGTGACGGTGTAGTTCGCCGTCACCTGCTGCGTCGCGCCCTGCGCGAGATGCTGATAGGCGGCGTTGCCGGCGTTGAAGCTGTAGCTGCCGTCGGCATTGAGCGTCAGCCCGGCAACCGGTGCATTGAGTGCGAAGGTGCGGGTCGCGCCGTCGTCCACATCGGTGTCGTTAGCGGCAACGGTACCGGTGATCGTCGCATCTTCACTGACTGCCGCGAAGTCTGCAACGGCAACCGGCGCGTCGTTGGTGCCGATGACGGTGATCGTCGCAATCGACGTTGAAGTCGCGCCGAACTCGTCCTTGATCACATAAGTGACGACGACGGCCTCGGAAGCACCTGCCGCCAGGTTATCGAATGCCGCGCCGGGGGTGAAGACGATCTGGTTGCCGACGACTGCCACACTGCCCTTGCCCGGCGTGACGCCGGCCGAGACGAGCGTGAGGACGGCGTCGTGATCGACATCGGTGTCGTTCGCCAGCGCGTTGACCGTGACGGCCTGGTTCTCATTGGTCGTCGCGGTATCGGCATTGGCGACCGGACCGTCATTGGCGCCGGTCACCGTAACGTTGGCAGTACCGGTGGTGAAGCCGCCCTTGCCGTCGGAGACGGTGAAGGTGAAGCTGTCGGTCGCGCTTTCGCCTTGCTTGAGCGCCTGGATCTGCAGCGAGCCGCGCGGATCGACGACCAGCGAACCGTCTGCCGCGAGGGTCACCACTGCACCCATCATGCTGGTGGTGGTGAACGGCGCGACGGTCAGCGTGTCGCCGACGTCGACATCGGTCGAGTTGGCGAGCAGCAGGCTGCGGCCATTGCTGAAGGTAAACGCCTGGTCTTCAGAAATCCCGTTCGCCAGGATGCCGGCAAAGCCGATGTCGAGGCGGGCGCCGATCGCGGTGCCGCCGGTCGCGTCATACGAACCGACCTGGAAGTCGATCGTGTAGCTGCCGCTGGAGGCCAGCACGACATTGACCGTCTGGACCCCGGTCGAGCCGACGAAGGGCACCTGATAGTTGAAGATCGTCTGGACGATCGCGCCGGTCGTCGCATCACGGATATAGGCACGGCCGACCGCCTGGTCGCCGCCTGCCGAGAGCTTGTAGGTGAAGCTCACCGTATCGCCGGCATTGCCCGCGAAGGCGTCGCTCTTGATGCTCGGGCCATAGCCGGTGCCGAAGGACGAAGTGGTCGCGCTGTAGTTGAGCACCGCCACTGCAGTGTCGCCCGGGATCACGTTGCCGGTGCGGTCGATCGTCGCGGTGCTGGTGAACCCGCCGACGGTGCCGGTCGAGCCGGTGTTGACAGTCCAGCCCGCGAAGTTCGGCGTGGCATCGAAGCCGCCATTGCCAAGGCGATTGGCGAGCAGCGTGACATTGCCCACCACGGGCGCGTCATTGGTGCCGGTGACAGTGATGTTGATCTGCGAATTGGCGATCGCACCATTCTGATCGGTCACGCGGTACGTGCCAGTGACCACCCGCGTCGCGCCTGCGCCGAGGTTCTGATAAGCCGCGACCGACGGATCGAAGCTGTAGCTGCCGTCCGAATTGATCGTCAGGCCGGCGACGGTGTTGGTACCCTGATAGGTCAGCACTGCGCCATGATCGACGTCGCTGTCATTGGCACCGACATTGCCGGTGACGATTGCGCCGTCCTCGATGGCAGTCGCGGTATCGACCACCGCGACCGGCGCATCGTTGCGGCCGGTGACGGTGATAGTCAGCGTCGACTGCGAGGTCGCGCCGAACTGATCGGTGACGGTGTAGCCCGCGGTCACGATCTGGACTTCATTGAGCGCCAGCGCCTGATAGGCGGTATTTGCTGCGCTGAAGCTGTAGGTGCCATTGGCGTTGAGAGTCAGGCCGGCGACCGGTGCGTTGAGGCTGTAGGTCAGCACTGCGCCGGTATCGACGTCCACGTCGTTGGTACGCAGATTGCCGCTGACACTGCTGTCCTCGAGCACTGCATTGACGTCCGCGACCGCCACAGGGGCATCGTTGGTGCCGGTGACGGTGATCGTCAGCGAAGTCGCATCGGTGAGGCCATTATTGTCGGTGACGGTATAGAACGCCGTCACGACGCGCGTCGCGCCCTGTGCGAGGTTCTGATACGCGGCGTTGCCCGCATCGAAGCTGTAAGTGCCGTCGCTGTTGAGCGTCAGGCCAGCGACCGGCGAATTGAGCGCAAAGGTGCGGCTAGAGAAATCGTCCACATCGGTATCGTTCGCGGCAACCGTGCCGGTGATGACCGTGTCTTCGGTTGCTGCAGCCACATCCGCGACGGCGACCGGCGCATCGTTGGTGCCGGTGATCGTCACGGTGACCGTCGAAGTAGAAGTCGCGCCGTGCTCGTCCTGCATCGTGTAGGTCAGCTCGACCACTTCGATTGCGCCGACGCGCAGGTGATCGAACGACGTGCCGGGGTTGAAGACTAGCTGGTTGTTGACGATCGAGACCGAGCCCTTGCCCGCGGGCGCGCCGACCGCAGTCAGCGTGAAGGCGTGGTTGTCGTCGACATCGGTGTCGTTGGCGAGCACGTCGACGGTGAGTGTCTGGTTCTCATAGCCCGCTGCCGTGTCGGCAATTGCGACCGGGCCGTCATTGGTGCCGGTGACGGTGATCGTCACAGTCGCCGCCGATTGACCGCCCTTCTCGTCCTTGATGCTGTAGAATGCGATCACCGTAGCGGTGTCGCCGACGGCGAGATGATCGAAATCCGCGCCTGGCGTGAACACGAGCTGATTGGCGACCACGGCAACGCTGCCCTGGCCCGGCTGGACCAGTGCGCCGGTGACGGTGAGCACTGCGCCATCGTCCACGTCGGTGTCGTTGGCGAGGACATCGATCGTGATCGAGGCGTTCTCGGTGGTGTTCGCAGCGTCGAAGCCCGCGACCGGCGCATCATTGGTGCCGGTGACCGTCACGGTAACCGTGCTGGCCGAAGTCGCACCGTGCTCATCGCGCATCACATAGCTGAGCACGACAGTCTCGGTTGCGCCTGCTGCGAGATGATCGAAGTCGGTGCCGGGTGCGAAGACCAGGCGGTTGTTGACGACCGCGGCGAGGCCCTTGTCGCTAGGCGCGGCGGCGCCGACCAGGGTGAAGACGTGACCGTCATCCACATCGGTATCGTTCGCGAGAACGTTGATCGTCAGAGTTCTGGTTCTCGGTCCCTGCAGCGGTGTCCGCCACGGCTACCGGCGCATCGTTGGTGCCGGTAATCGTGATCGTGACGGTCGAGACGGATTCCGAGCCATGTTCGTCGCGCATCGCATAAGCGACGGTCACCACTTCGGTGGCGCCGAGAGCGAGATGATCGAAGTCGGTGCCCGGCGTGAAGACGAGGCTGTTGTTCACCACCGAAGCCGCGCCCTTGCCCGCAGGCGCAGTCGCCGAAGTCAGCGTGAAGACATGGCCGTCATCAACGTCGGTGTCGTTCGCCAGCACGTCGACGGTGACCGAAGCATTCTCGGTCGTCGCTGCCGTATCTGCGACGGCAACCGGCGCATCGTTGGTGCCCGTGATCGTGACGGTGACCGTCGAGCTCGAAGCCGCACCATGCTCGTCCTGCATCGTGTAGCTGAGCGTGACGACTTCGGTCGCGCCCGCGGCGAGATGGTCGAAGTCGGTGCCCGGCGTGAACACCAGCTGGTTGTTCGCCACCGAAGCAGCGCCCTTGCCCGCAGGCGCAGTGGCGGCGGTCAGCGTGAAGGCGTGGTTGTCATCCACATCGGTATCGTTGGCGAGCACGTCTACGGTCAGCACTTGGTTCTCGGTGCCCGCTGCCGTATCCGCGACTGCAATCGGCGCGTCGTTGGTGCCGGTTACGGTGATCGTCACGGTAGCAGCCGACTGGCCGCCCTTGTCGTCCTTGATGCTGTAGAATGCGATGACCGCCGCGGTGTCGCCCAAAGCGAGATGGTCGAAGTCAGCACCCGGCGTGAACACCAGCTGATTGGCGACCACGGCAACGCTGCCCTGGCCCGGCTGGACCAGTGCGCCGGTGACGGTGAGCACCGCGCCATCGTCCACATCGGTATCGTTGGCGAGCACATTGATCGTGATCGCAGCATTCTCGGTGGTGGCAGCGGCGTCGAAGCCGGCGACCGGCGCGTCGTTGGTGCCGGTGACGGTCACGGTGACCGTGCTGGCCGATTGCGCGCCATGCTCGTCGGTCATGACGTAGGTGAGCACTACGGTCTCGGTGACACCCGCAGCCAGATGATCAAAATCGGTGCCCGGTGCAAACACCAGGCGGTTGTTGACGACCGCGGCGAGACCCTTGCCGTTCGGCGCAGCGGCGCCCGTCAGCGTGAAGACGTGGCCGTCATCCAGATCGGTATCGTTCGCGAGAACATTGATCGTAAGAGTTCTGGTTCTCGGTCCCTGCCGCGGTGTCCGCCACAGCCACCGGACCGTCGTTGGTGCCGGTAATCGTGATCGTCAGCGTCGAGACGGATTCCGAGCCATGTTCGTCAGTCATCGCATAGGCGACGGTCACCACCTCGGTGGCGCCCAGGGCGAGATGATCGAAGTCGATGCCCGGCGTGAAGACCAGCTGGTTGTTCACCACCGAAGCCGCACCCTTGCCCGCAGGCGCAGTTGCCGAAGTCAGCGTGAAGACCGCGCCGTCATCAAGATCGGTATCGTTCGCGAGCACGTCCACCGTGATTGCGGCGTTTTCGGTCGTCGCAGCAACGTCGGCGACCGCAACCGGGCCGTCATTGGTGCCGGTGATCGTGACAGTCACGGTCGAGGCGGATTCCGCGCCCTGCTCGTCGCGCATCGTGTAGGTCAGCGTGACGGTTTCGGTCGCGCCCGCCGCCAGATGATCGAAGCTCATGCCGGGCGTGAAGACCAATTGGTTGTTCGCAACCGCGGCACCGCCCTTGTCCGAAGGCGCGGCCGCCGAAACGAGCGTGAAGCTCGCGCCGTGATCCACGTCGGTGTCATTGGCGAGCACGTCGATCGTCAGCACCTGGTTCTCGGTGCCGGCGGCCGCGTCAGCAACCGCGATCGGTGCGTCGTTGGTGCCCGTTACGGTGATGGTGACGGTCTGCGTGGAAGTCGCGCCCTGATCGTCGGTGATCGTCGCGAGGAAGGTCTCGGTGATCGTCTCGCCAGCCGCCAGCGCATCGGTTGAGCCGCGCGCATTGTCGAGCGTGTACGTCCACGCACCCACAGCGTTGATCGCGAAGCTACCATAGGCGCCATTCGCTGAGCCCGACCAGGTCGCGGTTGCGCCATGGTCGACATCCGACGAGGCCAGCTGGCCTGCGGCAGACGGATTCCCGGCGTCGTTCGTGCCGGCTTCGCGCACTGCGCCCGCGGCATCGCCAGCGGTCGAGGTTACAACCGGCGCGTCGTTGGTGCCGGTCAGCGAAATCGTCAGCGTCGCCTGCGCAGTCGCGCCCTGATCGTCGGTGACTGTATAATGCGCGACCACGGCGAGCGCTTCGCCGGCGGCCAGCGCCTGATAGGCAGGGTTCGAAGGATCGAAGCTGTAGCTGCCGTCCGCATTCAGCGTCAGGCCCGCAACCGGTGCGTCGAGCGCGAAGCTGTGCGTCGCTCCATCGTCCACGTCGCTGTCATTGGCCGCAACCGACCCGGTGACGACTGCGCCGTCCTCGATCGCCACAGCCACATCCGCCACCGCGACCGGCGCGTCATTGGTGCCGGTGATCGTGATGGTCAGCGTCGAAGTCGAAACAGCGCCCTGGTCGTCGCGCATCGCATAGCTCACGGTCACCACCTCGGTGGCCCCGGCGGCGAGATGATCGAATGCAGTGCCGGGCGTGAAGACCAGCTTGTTGCCCACGATCGAGGCGACGCCCTTGCCCGCAGGGGCAGCGACCGAGGTCAGCGTGAAGACATGGCCATCGTCGAGATCGGTGTCGTTGGAGAGCACATCGACGGTGATCGCAGTATTCTCGGTCGTCGCGGCGCTGTCGGCGACTGCGACCGGGCCGTCATTGGTGCCGGTGATCGTGACAGTCACGGTCGAGGCGGATTCCGCCCCTTGGTCGTCCTTCATCGTGTAGCTGAGCGTGACCACTTCAGTCGCGCCGGCGGCGAGATGATCGAACGCAGTGCCGGGCGTGAAGACCAGCTGGTTGCCAACAACCGCAGCCGAGCCCTTGCCCACCGGAGCGGTTGCGCCGGTCAGCGTGAACACGTGGCCGTCATCGAGATCGGTATCGTTGGCGAGCACGTCAACGGTGATCGCCGCATTCTCGGTCGTCGCGGCAGTGTCGGCGACTGCGACGGGCCCATCATTGGTGCCGGTGATCGTGACAGTGACCGTCGACACGGATTGCGCGCCCTGGTCGTCCTTCATCGTATAGCTGAGCGTGACCACTTCGGTCGCGCCGGCGGCGAGATGATCGAACGCAGTGCCGGGCGTGAAGACCAGCTGGTTGGCAACAACCGCAGCCGAGCCCTTGCCTGCCGGAGCGGTTGCGCCGGTCAGCGTGAAGACATGGCCATCGTCGAGATCGGTGTCGTTGGCGAGCACATCCACAGTGATCGCAGCGTTTTCGGTGGTCGCAGCGAAGTCGGCGACAGCAACCGGGCCGTCATTGGTGCCCGTAATGGTTATCGTAAGGGCCGAGGTCGCAGTCGCGCCCTGATCGTCCTTCATCGTATAGGTGACGACGACCTTTTCGATCGCACCGGCGGCGAGATGATCGAATGCAGTGCCGGGCGTGAAGACCAGCTTGTTGCCGACCACCGAAGCCGAGCCCTTGCCGGCCGGAGCCGCAGCACCGGTCAGGGTGAGCACGGCGCCGTCGTCAAGGTCGGTATCGTTCGCGAGCACGTTCACGGTGATCGTTGCGTTCTCAGTGGTCGCGGCAACGTCGGCAACGGCGACCGGACCGTCATTGGTGCCGGTAACCGTGACCGTCAGCGTCGAAGTCGAAGTCGCGCCCTGATCGTCCTTCATCGTGTAGGTAACGACGACGGTTTCGGTTGCGCCTGCCGCGAGGTGATCGAAGGCAGTGCCGGGCGTGAAGACCAGCTTGTTGTTGACGACGGTGGCCAGGCCCTTGCCCGCAGGGGCGCCGGCCGAAACCAGCGTGAAGACGTGGTTGGCGTCGACATCGGTGTCGTTGGCAAGCACGTCGACCGTGACGGCCTGGTTCTCGGTGATGGCGGCGACATCGGCGACGGCGACGGGGCCGTCATTGCTGCCGACGATCGTCAGCGTGACGGTCGCGGTATCGGTGAAGCCTTCATTGTCGCCGATTGTGTAGGTGAAGCTGACAGTCGTGCTCTGGCCGACAGCCAGATACTGATAGGCCGCGCCTGGGACGAAGGTGAACTGGTTGTTGGCAAGCGTCAGCGTGCCGGGAACGCCGGCTGCGTCATAGCTGATCACGCGAAGCTGGCTGTTGTTCGCCTCGCCAAGGTCAAGATCGTTCGCGAGCACATTGACCGTGACCTGCGAATCCTCGTTCACCGTCGCGGCGTCGTTGATGGCATCGACCGGCGCGATGACGTCGATATTCTCGAAGTCGCGGACCGAGAGGTTGAACGCCGTGAACTGGAAGCCGAAGATCCAGCCCCACAGGCCATTGCCGTCCGAATCGGTGTTGAAGCGCTGGATGTCCGAGAGCACGCGCGTGTCGCGCGCCTGGGCGTCGGTCAGCACGAGCTGGAGCGTGTCGGTGCCGCTGCCACCCCAAGCCACGTCGATCGTGTTGGTGTGCTGGCTCATCACATAGCGGTACGTATCGTTGCCGCCATCGAGATAGACCAGGTCGCTCCCGCCGCCGAGATCGACGAAATCGTCGCCATTGCCGGCATAGACGATGTCGCTGCCCGAGCCGGTGATGATGCGGTCGTTGCCCGAGCCCGAATAGATCAGGTTGATGCCGTCGCCGGCGCTGATGACGTTATTGCCTTCGCCTGCGTAGATCGCATCATTGCCCGAGCCGGTCGTGATCTGATCGTTGCCCGCGCCGGTATAGACGGCATTGTGGCCGTTGCCCGCGTTGACGACGTTATTGCCTTCGCCGGCATAGATCGCGTCGTTGCCCGAACCAGTCGTGATCTGATCGTTGCCGGCACCGGTAGTGACTTCGTTGCAGCCGTCGCCGGCGTTGATCACGTTGGCGCCTTCGCCGGCGTGAATCTGGTCGTCGCCCGAGCCCGAGGTGATCGTGTCGGCGCCCGAACCCGAAGTGATGTCGTTGTCGCCATCGCCTGCGCGGATGATGTTGATGCCGTCGCCGGCATTGATCACGTCGTTGCCGCCGCCGGTGGTGATGTCGTCATCGCCGCGGCCGGTGTTGACGCGGTTGTCGCCTGCACCCGCGTCGATGTCGTTGCGGCCGTCGCCCGCGTTGATCGTGTCCTTGCCCGATCCGGTGACGATCGTGTCGTCGCCCTTGCCAGTGTTGACGATGTTGGTGCCGTTGCCCGCGTCGATGTCGTTGCGGCCATCGCCGGCGTTGATCGTGTCATTGCCCGCAGTGGTGCGGATCCAGTCGTCGCCGGTGCCGGCATTGACGATGTTGTTGCCCGCGCCCGCGTCGATGATGTTGTTGCCGTTGCCGGCATTGATCTGGTCGTTGCCCGATCCGGTGGTGATCGTGTCGTTGCCTGCACCGGCAGTGACGGTGTTGGTGCCGTCGCCCGCGTTGATTAGGTTGTGACCCTCGCCGGCATAGATCTGGTCGTTGCCGGTACCCGTCTTGACCTGGTCGTCGCCCGAACCCGTCGTGACGCAGTTTGCGCCATTGCCTGCGTCGATCAGGTTGCGCCCGTCGCCCGCATCGATGTCGTCATCGCCCGATCCGCTGGTGATCGTGTCGTTGCCGCCCAGCGTGGTGATGTCGTTCTTGCCGCCCCCGGCGTTGATCACATTGTTGCCGGCGCCAGCATTGATGGAATCGTCGCCGTCGCCCGTGGTGATGGTGTCGTTGCCCGTACCGGCCGTGACCTTCTGCTTGCCCGTCCCCGTCGTGGTCACCCGGTTGTTGCCGTTGCCCGCATTGATCGTGTTGTTGCCAGCAGACGCGTTGATTACGTCGTCACCGTTGGTGCCGTTGTACGTAGCCATGATTTACCCCACCCAAAAATGTGGTCGCCTTGTAATGCGATAGGCCGCGCAGGGTCAATCAAGTCTAATGTGTTTCTGTAAAAATAAATATCAGACATGTTTCCTTACAATTCTCTAATACTGCCTCGTCTTCAACAATAAAGAAGCCTGGTTACCAGCCTATGATTTAAATCATGTGCGATTTCTTAGTGCGTTTACTGACAACACCGTCATAATTTGGTGCGCACAGAGCTATTGGTGTTGAAACCAATTACTATCTGCATCTTCTGGCGAGCATCGCTCAAGCCAGCGGCGCAAATGCCCAAATTGGACGAAAACCCCCGCAAGCGGCGCTTTCGGAAGATCGTTACTGTTGGGAAAATAAGTGCTTAACCGTAATTGCTCTGATCGATCCGGTCCCAAAATGGGATGCGTCTCTTCATCTGTGCAAAATCGTGCAGTCGAGTCGCGGCCCGCTACGAGGGTAGCAATCCAAGCGCTTAGTGCTCGCGCAGAGCCGTCTCGCCGAGCCGGGTGATCGGCGTCAGGATGTACGCCAGAACGCTGCGCTTTTCGCCAAGCAGATCAACCTCGGCGCCCATGCCGGCGCTGATCGGGCGCGTGCTGCCATCAGCCATGCGCAGCCCGCTCGTGTCGGTCCGCACCTGGACGATATAGAAGCTCTCGCCGGTCCGCTCCTGCGTCACCGCGTCGGGCGAGATTTGCGTCACGCGCCCGCTCAGCGTGCCATAGACCGAGCGGTCATAGGCAGTGATGGCCACGCTCGCGCGCTGCCCCATATGCACCGCGGCAACGTCCTGCGTGCGGACATGAACCTCGACCAGCAGGCTCTTGTCGTCGGGAACGATCTCGACCAGGGGCTGCCCCGGCTGCACGGCGCTTCCCCGCGTCGCGATCAGGACGCGGTTGACCCGCCCCTTCATCGGCGCACGGATAACGGTGCGCTCGACGCGATTGGCGAGCGCCGGAAGCGTCTGGCTTCGCGCCGAAAGCTCGGCCTGCGCAGTCGCCAGTTCGTCCGCCGCCTTGGCGCGCCAATCCTGCCGCGTCACCGCCAGCTGTGCGCGTGCCTCGGCAACCTGCGCCCGTGCCCGCCCGATCGACTCGTTGGCACTGGCAGCATCGGCACGCGCTGCATCGGCATCGCCCTGCGCCTGGATGAGTGCCATGCGCGGCTCGATCCCGCGATCGACCAGCGAGCGGATCGTCGCCAGCTGCGAGACGCGTGAATCGCGCACCGCTACGCGCGCCTGATAGCTCGCCGCCGCCTCGGCCACCGCCTGCTCGGCCTGGCGCGTGCGCGCGGCCGCGGCTTCGCTGGCCCGGGCAAGCTCGCCCATCCGCGAGAGATGCAGCGCCCGCTCGATCTCGATCTGCTGGAGCGTCTGCGGGTTGGCCGCTGCCGGATAGACCGGATCGCGTCCCATGATCTCGGCGGTGAGCCGCGCAATCTTGATCTGGAGCGCATTGCTGGTCGCTTCGCCGCTGCCCAGCTCCGATCCCATCTGGGTCGGGTCCAGCCGGATCAGCTCGGCACCGCTCGGCACCTGCTGCCCTGCCTTGACCAATATATCCTGGACGATGCCGCCTTCGAGGTTCGACACCACCTGCAGCTGCGCGCTCGGCATCACCTTGCCCATCGCGCGGACGGTGCGGTCGAGTTGGGTGAGCGAAGCCCAGACGAAGAAGATCACGACAAAGCCGACGATCGTCCACAGCATGACATTGGACGCAGTCGACGGGCGAACCCGGGCGGTCAGCTCCTCGAGACGGTTATGCTCCATCTCAGGCCACCGCCCGCGGGCGCTGGAGGCGCGCCATCACTTCGTCGCGCGGCCCGTCTGCCACGACACGGCCCTTGTCGAGCAGGATGATGCGCGAGACGAGCTGAACGAGCTGGGGGCGATGCGTGATCAGCACGAGGGTACGGTCCTTGAGTTCGGTCGATAGACGCTCGATCAGCATCGTTTCGGTCTGCTGATCCATGGCGCTGGTCGGCTCGTCGAGGAGCACGATCTGGGGCCGGCCCGCCAGCGCGCGTGCGATCGCGATCGCTTGGCGCTGCCCGCCCGAAAGTCCTTCGCCGCGGTCGGACAGGCGCAGATCATAGCCATTGGCGATCTGGCCGAGAAACTGATGCGCGCCCGAAAGATCGGCGACACGCAGCATTTCCTCGTCATCGACATGCTCGCGGCCCAGCACGATATTCTCGCGGACGCTGCCGGTGAACAAAGTGCTCTCCTGCATCGCCGCGCCCATTGCGGCGCGCAGGCTCGCCGGCTCGAACTGGCGCAGGTCGGTGCCGTCGATCATCACCAGCCCGTCCTCGGGCGGGTAGAGCCCAAGCAGCAGCCGCGCACAGGATGACTTGCCCGAACCGACGCGGCCGAGGATTGCGACATGCTCGCCGGGCTCGATCCGGAAGCTGATCCCGTCGAGCACCTTTTCGGGCGCGCCGGGATAGCGGAAGCTGACGTTGCGGAACTCGACCGTGCCCTCGACCCGGGCCAGCTGCAGCCCACCGCTCGCCGGACCCTCGATCGGATGCTCCATCATTTCGTCGATCTGGCGATAGGCAGTGCGCGTCGCCGTCATCCGCGTCAGCAATTGCGTGATCTGCGCCAGCGGCGCGATCGCCCGGCTGGCCAGGATCGAGCAGGCGATCAGCCCGCCGGTAGTCATGTTGCCCGCGGCGATCTCGAACACGCCGACGACCACCACCAGTGCATAGGAAAGCGTCCCCGCAGATCCCGCGAAAGTCATGCCGATGGATGCAATAAGTCGCTGGCGCATCGAGCTGTCGGATTGCTGGCTCACCGCGCCCAGCCAGCGCCGCGTCAGCATCGGCCCCGCCCCGCTCGCCTTGACCACTTCCAGGCTGCCGATCGTCTCGACCAGCACCGATTGCTTGGCCATGCCTTCACCCAGCGTGCGCGCCGAAAGGCGCTCGAGCGCCGGATGGGTGAACAGCGCCACCAGGATGACGAGGACCGCCAGCACGATCGGCACCAACACCACCACCCCGCCAATCAACCACACGACGAGCAGCGTGATCAGGATGAACGGCACGTCGACAATCGCGACCATCGTCGCCGAGGCAAAGAATTCGCGCAGCCCCTCCAGCTCGCGCATCAGGCTGGAGAGCGAACCGGTCGAACCCTTCTTCAGTTCGAGCCGCATCGCGATCATCCGCGCGAAGACATGCCCGCCCACGTCGCGATCGATATCCGCCCCCGCCAGATCGACGAAATAGGCGCGCAGCAGCTTGAGTACGAAATCGAAGACGATGATCAGCCCGATGCCAATCGACAGGCCGACAAGCGAGCTGATCGCATTGTTCGGAACCACGCGATCATACACTACCATTGAGAAGATCGACGTCAGCAGGTTGAAGACGTTGATGAAAACCGCGGCGAGCGCGACTTTCCAATAGGTCGCGCGGTTGCGCCGCATCGGCGCGGTCAGCCACTCGGCCAGCCGCGGCCGCGGCATTTTCACATGCTCATCCGCGCTCACTTTGCGCTTTCCTTTGGTTCGAGCCCGATTTCCGCCGATAGCTTTCCGGTCCGCGCGAGTAGGATGTAACGAGAGACGTCGAGCTCGGTCAGGCCCTGGATGTAGCTGCTTGCGCTGGCGAAATAGGCGCCCTGCGCGTCCAGCACGTCGATCAACGACCCGCGCGAGGCGCGGAAGCGCTCGACGATCACATCGCGCGAACGCCGCGCCGCGGTATATGCATTCTCCAGCGCGCTGAGCTGGCGTTCGAGCGCCTGGACGTCGGACCAGGCGATCGCCGCATCGCGGGCCGCTTCCTCGCGCACCCGATCCGATCGCGCATCGGCAGCGCGGGCGCGCGCACGATATTCGTCCGTCCGCGTCTCGGTGCCGCCAAATAGCCGCTGCCGCATCGTCACGCGGAAGCGCACGTCATAATCGCGGTCGTTCTCGATCACGCCATAACGCCCGGCATCTATCCCCGCCGAGACATTGGGAAGCTTGCTCGCCTTGACCGCATCGGTATCGCCGCGTGCCGCGCGTGCGCTCGCCTGCGCGCTGCGAACGTCGGGAACGTCGCGCGCGGCCTCGATCGCTTCTTCGCGCGTCGAGACCAATATGTCGGGCACCGGCGCGCGTTCGAGCGTCGCGGGTGCTTCGATCCCGGTCAGCTCGCGAAACCGGGCCTCGGCATCGGCGAGCGCGCGGCGAAACCCGGCGAGCTGGCGATCGGCATCGGCGATATAGCTGTCGACGCGCGCCAGATCGGCCTCGGCCGAAGCGCCTTCCTTCACCCGCTGTTCGACGCCCTGGCGCAAATCGCGCTGGCTGGCGGCAAAGGCATCGGCCAGCCGCACCAATGCGCGCATCCCAAACACGCGATACCAGGCGCTGATCGTGTCGAGCGCGACGCGCTCCTCGGTGGATTCGGTATCGGCGGTCGCGGCCTCGCGGCGGTCCTTGGCGGCGCCGATTCGCTTGGTCGTGGCCCCGAAATCGAGCACCGTCTGCGAAAGCGACAGGTTCGCATCGGTGCGCTGCTTGGCGCGCGAACGCTCGATGATATTGTCCGGATCGTTCGAGAAGTCGCGTGAAAGCACCCGGTAGCTGGTCACCGACGCGTCAAGCGAGGGCAACAGCCCTGCGCGTTCCTGCCGCACGCGGACAGCGGCGACATCCTCAAGCGCCTCGGCCTCGATCGCAGCAGGATGCCGCCGCACGGTCGCGCCCACCAGTTCCTCGAAACCCGCGCGGTCGGTCTGGTGGCGGCGGAGCGCCAGCACAGGGTCCTGCGAGAAATCGATGTCGAGCGGACGCGCCTCGGCGGTCGGCAGCTTGGCTGTCGGCACGGTCTGAACATGCTGTGATTGTGCGGCGGAATCCTGTCCCGCCATTACCCAAAACAAGATACGCGCCCCACCCCCGGGTTATGCGCCCTCTAGGGCACGCGCACGAAGGCGTCATCTCATTTATTTGTACAATTACGAAGGTTTATCTCAAACTGCGACGATAGTGCCGGATTGTTCAGCCTTGGACGGGCGCGAGCGGCCAATGCACTTTCTCCAATGGGCCCGCCTGCGACGGCGCCAGAACCGAAAGTCCCGCTCCCCCCAGCGGCACGTCGCCCGCATCGATCTGCGCCAGCGCCGCGGCGAGATCCCGCCGCCCGCACTCCCAGCGCGCAGCGGAAGTTTGCGGGGAAAAGTCGAAGGCCTTGCCGCTCACTTCGCGGCTATGGTCAGAATAGGCGATATGAATCAGCGTGACCGACGCGGAACCGCCCCGCGCGGCACGCTCGCCGAAAATCGCCTGCCATGCCGCGATCGCGCGCCGGCTTTGCGTCGCGAAAAGCAGATCCTGCATCCGCGTCACGGTCTCGCCCAGCGTCTGCGGCCGCGGCGCGCGCAGTGGCAGCAAGTCGATGGCGATGCACAGAAGCGGCCGTTCGGATATGCCGCCCAGCACGCTGTCGAGCGGCAAATTGGCCGAAATGCCGGCATCCCCGAGCAGCCGCCCATTCACTTCGACGGGTGAGAAAGCCGGAAGCAGCGCCGCACTCGCGCGGATGTGATCGGCGCCCACCCGCTGCGCCTGCGTGTCGAACACCACGTCCTCGCCAGTCTCCACATCCACCGCGGTCGCCGAATAACGCTGGGCTCCGCGATTGAGCAGGTCGAAGTCGATCAGCCGCTCGAGCGTCGCACGCAGCGGCGTCGCATCATAAAGGCTCGAAGGCTCGGGATTGCCGAACGGATTCCACCACGGCCCCAGCAAATTGCGCGGCACGAACAGATCCGGCCGCCCGCCCACCATGTTCCACGCGACTGCGGCGGTGCGCCGCGCTTCTTCCATAATCGCAGGCGACTGCATCGCCGCCTCTCCGCGATCCGACGACGGCGTCCACAACTCTCGAAGGCATTCGAGCCGCTGCTCGGCAGGATTGCCGCATATCAACGCGCCGTTGATAGCGCCGACAGAAGCGCCCGCGATCCAATCGGGCTCCAGCCCGTGCGCGTGCAATGCTTCATATGCGCCCGCCTGATACGCGCCGAGCGCGTTGCCGCCGCTCAGCACGAGTGCCAGGTCGAACTCTTTGCGCGATGCGGACGTATTCAGGTTTCCGCGTCCGTCTTGGCATTGTTCCGGCGCATCAGCAGGCCGACCGCAACGGCGGAGACCAAGCCAACGACCGCGACCTTCTTCGCGAAGCCCGCCTTGTTGTGCGTGAGCTCGGAACGGATGCCCATTTCGGCGGGGATGTTCGGAATGCGAGCATGCGCCAGGTCGCTGACCACGCCCTCGACCACGTTGATCCGGTCTGCGCCGAGCAGCATCAGCCAGTGCAGCCAATTGGATTCGCTCCAGCGAAAGGCCAGGCGGCGCAGCACGCCGCTCACGCCGCGCGGCGGCGTCGAAGTGCCGACCACTGCGGGCTGGCGGATATGCTCGATCGACTGGAGTATCTCGACGTCGGGCCGCTGCACCACGGGCCGGTCCCAGTCCTTGCTCAGCCCGCGATCCTGTGTCTGGTCGCGCATCGGCCAGGTCGGATCGTTCTCCCGGTCGGCATCCACGCCCCAACCGGGGATCGCCGAGGTATCGACCAGATGCGGGCTGCGGGTCTTTACGGGAAGGTTCATGCGGGCCTCCTGATCAGCCATTGGGCACCAGCACCGGCTTGATGCAGCCGTCCAGCTTTGCGGCGAAGATGTGATAGGCGTCCGCCACGTCGGCGAGCGGCACCTTGTGTGTGATCATCGCCTTCGGATTGATATTACCAACGCGGACATGCTCGATCAGGCGCGGCAGCAGCCTTTTGACCGAGGCCTGGTTGGCCCGGATTGTCAGCCCCTTGTTCACGACATTGCCCATCGGGACCATGTTGCCTGTGGGGCCATAGACGCCGACGACCGAGACGATCCCCCCCTTCTTCACGCCGTTGATCGCCCAATGCAGCGGGATCGCCGATCCCGCCTCCAGCTTCAGCTTGGTGCCGAACAACGTATGGAGGAAATTGCCCTTGGCATCGCCGCCAACAGCATCGATGCACACATCGGCGCCGAGGCCGTCGGTGGTCTTCTTGAGGAAGACCACGACATCGTCGACTTCCTGGAAATTATAGACTTCCGCCGGGCAGTAGGTTCGCGCGAATTCAAGCCGATAGTCGATCAGATCGAACACGATCACGCGCCCCGCGCCGAACAGCCAGGCACAGCGTGCCGCCATCAGCCCGACCGGCCCGGCGCCGAACACCACGACGGTATCGCCCTTCTGGATGCCGCCCATCTCCGCCGCCTGGTATCCGGTGGGGACCACGTCGGTCAGCAGCACGGCATCGTCGGGGTCCATCCAGTCGGGAATGATCGTCGGCCCGACATCGGCATAGGGCACGCGGACATATTCGGCCTGCCCGCCATCATAGCCGCCCGCCGTGTGCGAATAGCCGAAGATGCCGCCCACAGCGGTCGCCTGCGCGTTGGACTCGTGGCAATTGCCGAACAGCCCCTGCTGGCAGAAATGACACTGGCCGCAGGCGATGTTGAATGGCACCAGGACATGATCGCCGGGCTTGAGGTTGCGAACCTTTTCGCCGACTTCCTCGACGATCCCGCAGAATTCGTGGCCGAAGGTCATGCCCACCCGCGTGTCCGGCACCATGCCGTGATAGAGATGCAGGTCCGATCCGCAGATGCACGATCGCGTCACGCGCACGATCGCGT
Organism: Sphingomonas sp. AC522; assembly: GCF_979258125.1. Lineage (NCBI taxonomy): Bacteria > Pseudomonadati > Pseudomonadota > Alphaproteobacteria > Sphingomonadales > Sphingomonadaceae > Sphingomonas > Sphingomonas sp. AC522. The sequence continues at coordinate 1,508,028 of NZ_OZ409836.1, read as the reverse complement.
CTTGGGGATGCAGGATCTCCGGCATCGGCTTTTCCGAGAGGCGGACGCGATACGGTCCGCGATAGTCCATCGCCAGCATGCTTTTTCCTCGATGTTGCGCGGGCGCCACCGCGACACGGCGCGCCTCGGCGAAGGCCGCGGCCCGCCAGACTTACCTAAGTTAAGCTCCTGATATCGGCTACTTTATCCGAAAACCGCCCTTTGCGGGATAGGTTCCGGATGATCAGGCAGAAGCGGAGACAAGTCCGCGCCCACGGCACAAGGTGCCGGTAGCTCAGCTATGCGGGGTCAGGTCGAAGCCCCTGGCGGGGAACTGGTAATCATAGGAATCAATTCCCGAGGCCGTCCCGACGCAAGGTCCGTAAAGCGCGACTTGCGTCGGGGCGGCTTAGTCTTCAGGCAGATTAGAACTTCACGCTGATCCCCGCCGTGATCCGGCGATCGGTAAGGCCCTGGAAGCACAACAGCGCCTTGTCGTTGACGCAATATTGGTTCTGGTCCTCGCGGAGGAGATTGATGCCCTCGACACCGATATTGATGTTCCTAGTGATGTCGTAATTGATGCTGGCGTTCAACTGGCCCCGGGCGCCGTTGATCAGCGGCAGGCCGAAGAAGAACGGATCGTTCGAAACGAAGCTTGAGCGCCAGGTATAACGCGCTCGCGCGTTCAGCCCGAATTTGTCGTAGAACAAAGTCGCGTTGTACGAGAATTTCGACAGGTTGGTCAGCGAGATCAGGTCCTGGGAATTGGGCTTGCCCAGGGCCGTGAAGACCGTCCGCGGGCCATCGGCCGCACGATATTCACGCGCCGATCCACCGGTCTTCTGGTAGGTGAAATTGCCGATAAACCCAAAGCCCGAAGCGAAGCCGAGCGCGTCTTCATATGCCGACAGATCATGCTGGAACGCGATCTCGATGCCAGTCTGCGTCGTCGTACCGCCGACGTTGAAGGTCGAGAGCAAAGGCACGCAGATGCCGACGCCCTGCACCGGATTGTTGATGTTGCGATTGGCCACGGGATTGTAGATGCCGCCATTCTCGCAAGGCGGCGTGATATCGATATTGAGGTTGCCGCTCGAATCCAGATTGGGCGCCGGATCCTCCTGCCGCGCGGCAAACAGGTTCGTCCGCGATTTGTGGAAGATGCCGATGCTCACCAGGCTCGATCGCGCGAAATAATATTCGCTCGAAAGATCGAACGACCACACCGCCTCGGGCACCAGCCCAGGATTGCCGACCGCAACCGGCGTGTTCGCGCCTGTGCCGAACGAGAATGAGGTGGACAGCGTGTCGAAATTGGGCCGGCGAATGTCCCGCGCCACGCCCGCGCGGACCAAGACCTTTTCGGCCGGCTCCACGACCAGGCTGAAGCGCGGCAGCCAGAAATTATACGCGCTGCTCGTCACGCTCTGCCCGGTCACCGCGCCATTGGCGATGTTGTTGCCGGTCGAAGCAAGCTTGGTACTCAGCCAGCGCACGCCGGCATTGCCACGCACCCGGACGCTGCCGATCTCGCCATCGATATTCGCCTGGAAATAAGCGGCGTTGGTTGTCTCTTGGATCCCGAAGAAGCCCGCGAAGGATTCGGTCGGCGTGGTCAGCGGTGCAACTGCCGGGCCTGTCGTCCGGGCAGCATTGCTCGCCGCGATCGCAGCGTTGAGCGTACTGAGCACGCCCGCCGGATCCTGGAACGCACGGCCGCCGTCGATCAGCAGGAAATCGGGGAAGAACAGCCGGCGCCCGTCCGCCGAATTGAAGTTGTTCGGACCGGCGATCAGGATATCGGAGAAGAGGTTGCCGGAGGGTCGGTTCCAAGAAGTCGTGGTGTTGGTCAGGCTGACATTGTTCGAGAAGACGCTGTTGACCGCCGAGGTCCGGTTCCAGCGATAGCCCGCGTCGATCGAAGCGATGAACGGTACGATGTTGGAAAAATCATAAGAGAGGTCGAGCCGCGCCGCTTTCTCCTTATTGTCGGTCGCGTTGGCGCCCTGGGCGACCTGTTGCAGGTCGTAATTGGCCGGATTGAGCAGCTCAGCCGTGGTCGGCGCGAACGGGCTAGACTGGTCGATGCCGAATTGCAGCGTGCCACCTCGCAGGTCGAACTCGAGCGGAACGCCATTGTCGATGCTCCTGCCGATGGCCGGCTGCGGCCCCCTTGGATTGATGAAATCCAGCGTCGTCGAGAAATTCGGGAAGTCCGATTTGGACGTCGACAGCGAGGCCTCCGCCCGTACCGTCAGGTCGCCCGCATGCCATTCCCCGCCCAGGTCGAACACCCGGCTCTTGGTTATGCGCGCACCCGTGTCGCTCGAAGTCCGCATATTGGGATCGACGACAGCGCCGGTGGTCCCGCCAATGCCGATCCGGCCAGCAAGTGCGGCCTGGACCGTGCCCAGATTGATGGGGCCGTTCGGCCCGTCGAGCGTGCCGAAATTGACGGTCTCGAACGCCGTGTTGGTGGTAGCGTCGATCACCGATTGCGTCGCGGTGCCCGAGATCTGCACGCGGTGGCTTTCCTGCGCGCGCTGCTGACTGTTGATCGTCGCGTCGAAATATAGCCTCAGATTGTCGCTCGGCTTCCACTCGAGCGCACCGGTGCCGTTCCACGTCTCATATTCGTAATTGTCGAGTCCCTGCTGGAAGAACTGGATGCGCAGAAACGGATAGCTTTGGGCGCTCGGCCCCTGCCCCGGCAGCACGACGGCGTCGCGATCGACGCGTGGCGCGAAATTGGCGACATCCTGGCGCGCATAGCTGCCACTCAGGACCACGCCGAACTCGCCGATGCCAGTATCCCAGCGGCTGCCGATCGTGCCCGAAAGCCTGGGCAGCGTCGTCTTGGCAAGGTCGCTATTCTCCGCTTGCCCGCGAAACGCGATCAGCGTCTCCTTGAGCTGGAGCGGGCGGAGCGTCCGCAGATTGATCGTGCCGCCGACCGAGCCTTCGATCGTCTGCGCAGTCGGCACCTTGGTCACCTCGACCGAGGCGATCAGCGCCGCCGGCAGATCCTCGAAGCTGATGCCCGAGCGTCCGGCACCCGATCCCACGGTCGAAACGCCGTTGATTTCAGTACGGTTGGCGTCGGTCCCGCGGATCTGCACGGCATTGCCGACACCGGCCTGCCGCGTGATCTGAACGCCGGTGACGTTTTCCAGCACTTCGGCCAGGTTCTGATCGGGCAGCTTGCCGATATCTTCGGCCTGGATGACTTCAACGAGATTGTCGGACGCGCGCTTCTCGTTGAGCGCCGTCGCCAGCGAGCTGCGGATGCCGGTCACGACGATGTCGCCCTGCGTCTCGTCCTGAACTGCCGCCGGATCTTGGGCGGTATCCTGCGCCAAGGCCGGACTCGCGATCATCGCGATCGCCGTTCCGGCCAGCAGCATTGCTGCGAAACGCTTTGCACCGAAACCGGCCGCCGCTTGAGCTTTGCGAGTCATAGACCCCTCCCTGATTGTTGTTTTCTTATGGCAGGAAGCTTGAGTGGTTTCGCAGATATGTCAACCTATTTGTATTCCAAAACCACAGACCAGTGCGCATACCAATTCTGCAGACCAGTTGCATGGATGCGGCGCGCGTGCGGCGTCTGATTTGAGATAGTTGAGCACGCGCCCACGCCGAGTGGGCCCGTCAAATGACCGCCCCGTCCGTCAAAGGATCAGGCGAGGTGCGCAGTCGTCAGGAAGCGCGCCCGGCTCTCGGCGGATCTACGCTGCAATTCGAGAAGCTCGCGCTCCTCCGTCGCCACCAGCATCGATTCGAGCAGCCGGTTGAAATGCCGGCGCATCGCCAGCCGTGCGCCGTTCGAATCGCGGCCTCGCAGCGCATCCAGGATCGCGCGATGCTCGGCATCGCGCGCGGCGCCGTCCTGCTGGCAGATCGCGGCATGGCTGGCGCGAACCTGCGGCAATTCGGTGCGCAACCGCCACAGAGACTGGATCATGTAGATGATCGCCTGATTTCCCGATGCGCCGGCGATCGTCATGTGAAACTCGCGATCGGCCTGGTTGATCGCTTCGGCATCGGCTTCGTTGCTGCCCATCACCGCCAGCAGCGCGTCGAGCTTGGCAATATCCACGTCGCTGATCGTCGTCGCAGCCAGTGCCGCGGCCTCGCCTTCGAACAGCGAGCGCGCCTCGGTGAGTTCGAATGCGCTGACCTTGGGCAAATCGCCGCCGGCGCCCTCGGGTCCGCCCAGCACATAGACACCGGCACCCGTCTTTATCTTGATCCAGCCGGCTGCCTGAAGGGCGATCTCGGCCTCGCGGACCGTGACGCGGCTGACGCCGAAACGCTCGGAAAGCTCACGCTCCCCCGGAAGCCGCGATCCCGGGGGGAAGGCGCCTTCGCGGATCAGATTTACGATCCGATCCGCAATCTCCTGAAACAGCCGGCGTTCGGCCATGCTCGGTAGCTTCCCTTTGCTAGTCCGCCGTTGTCATACCGCACCTGTTCTCATTGGCAAGAAGCGGCCGGACCAGCTTTTCAGCCGGCCCGGCCCAGGGGAGGCAACTTCAGAGACGGATGCGCAGGCCAAGGAAATAACGCGGCCCATAGAAATGGAACTGACGCGAGCTGCCCTCGACCGGCATGTAGGTGACCTTGGGCTCATCGAAGATGTTGATCGCTTCGAAGCGAAGCTGGGCGCCCTTCATCAGATTGAGCGACGCGCGGAAATCGACGGTATTGTTGTCGTCGACATAGCGCAGCTGCGTATTGCCGCCCACGAAGTCCTGATAATATTTCGAGCGGAAATTGTAGATGCCCTGCACTGAAACCGGCCCGAGCTCGTAATATGCCTGCGCCGAAACCACGTGCCTGGAATAGCCGCTCAGGTTTGCCGCCGGGATCACGCCCGGCAAAACCGCACCGGTCACTGCATCGACCTGATCGCCATAGCGAATGTCGTGCGACTGATAGTTTGAATCGGCGAAGTTGTAGCTGACCTTGAAGCCCAGCCCGTCGAGCGGCTTGGGAAGCCAGCTCAGCCGATGCGCGGCAGTGATCTCAAGGCCCCAGATGCGGCTCTTGTCGTTGCTGTTCTGCGTCTGGGTGACGGGGATCGTCACATTGGTGCCGCCAACATTGAAGGTCTCGTCGATCACCACGGGGACGAAGCCGCCGCTGAACTGCTTGTAATAGATCGTGCCTGAAAGCAGCGAGTCGCGGTTGGGATACCATTCAAGTGCCAGGTCGCCGTTCCACGACATCAGCGGCTCGAGCCGCGGGCTGCCATTGGCGGTGATTGCATCGATCGCCGATTGGACCGTCGTAAACGAGGTTCCCGCTTCCAGCGTGATCGTGCGCCCCGCGCCCAGGCTGCTCGGCGCCGGACGCGACATCGCGCGATAGGCGGCGGCGCGCAGCACCAGATTGTCGCGCAGATCGAAGATCGCGTTGATGCTGGGCAGGGCCCGCGTCGTCTGGTTCTTGATCGTCACCGTTTCGAAATCGCCGGTCGAGACCAGACGGATGCTGCCGTCCGGATTGGTGATCACGTCCAGATCGCTGCGCAGGCCGTTCGAGGTCACTTGGCTATTGACCAAGCGTACGCCGATATTGCCGCGGATCGGCAGGCTGCCGATATTGCTCCGGTAATCGGCCATCACATAGCCGGCATAGACCCGCTCGGTGACGTCGCGATTGGCGACCGAGCGGACATCGGCGTTGCGGCCGGGGTCCTCGCTGCCGGTATATTCGCGAAACAGGCAATTGGGATCGAAGGTCGCCCAGCTCGTGACAGTGTTGCGCTCGGCTGCGCTCAGGAAATCGCGCTGTGGGAAGGAAGTGCGGCAGAGATTGTTGATCCGCCGGTCCTCGGTCATCGCCGGGTTGAGGCTGAATTCCTTGCGGTCGTCATAGTCGTTGAACTTGAGCTCGGAGATGCGCCCGCCGACCGAAATTGCGCTGATGAAGCCATCGAGTTTGTACCGCGCGTCGATGCGCCCCGCGATGATCTTGTTGTCGCGGCGGCTCTCGTCGCGCCGCATGCGCGCATCGTCCCAGAACAGATTATGGTTGTTGAGATTGAAGCGCGGATCGATCGTGATCACCGGCACATATTCGCCGGCCGGCAGCGAATAGCTATAGGGCACGCGCATGTTGTTGGCGGCGAAGCCCGGCGTCACCGAATAGAAGTTGCGCGTATTGTTGACGTCGAACGGGTCGGTGCGCAGGCGCGCATTGCGCTCGATCTCGGTGCGGACCGTCTGCGAATAGGATGCGTCCGCAGTCACGGTCAGCCGGTCGCCGGGCGACCATTTCACCTGTGCGCCGGCGCCCTTATATTCCTCGTCGCGCGACAGTTCGGACGCCGTCGATTCAAGCGAGCTGAGCCCGTTGAAGCTGCGCAGGACATGGTCGGCGTCGAACACGACATTGGTGAGGCCGAACCGCATTTCCGAGATGTTGAGATCGCGGCGGTGCTCGGTGAAAACGCGCGTAGAATATTGCCCATCGACATTAATCTCGAGCGTGTCGCTCGGACGCCACTGGATCGCGCCGAAAAATGCATCGCGGCGGTCGTCTTCGCTGATCTGGCGCCAGGCAAGCGAGTTCGGCACGAGGTAGAAGTTGGCGCCGGCTGCCAATTGCGCCCGAGTCAGCTCGGTGCAGTTGGCATTGGCGACCACAGTGGTCGAGCAGGCGGTCCAGGTCGAGCTGCCTGCCACGGTCTCTTCGGGGTTCGAGCCCTCATTGCGCTGGAAGCCGAGCGAGATGCCGATCTGGCCCAGTGCACCCACGTCGAACTGGTCGACATAGGAAAGCGTGCCGCGCCAGCCCCACGCGCTGTTGCCGGTGATCTTGTCGCTATAAGGCAGATAGGTGCCCTTCACCTCACCCTGGATGCGGCGCCCCTTCACGTCGAGCGGGCGCAGCGTTCCGAGCTCGATAGTACCGGCAACGCCGCCCTCGACCAGATCGGCCTGCTGCGACTTGTAGATCTTGATCTGATTGATCAGCTCGGAGGGAAACTGGTTGTAGTTGACCGAGCGATCGCCCGAGCCATTGGTCGCCTCGCGGCCGTTGAACGTCGAGTTCGACAGGAACGGCCCTAGCCCGCGCAGCGCGATTTCCGAAGCATCGCCCTTCTCGCGGTGCGTGGTCGCGCCGGTGATGGTCTGGATCGCCTGGCCCACCGAAACCGCCGGCAGATTGCCGATATCCTCAGACGACAAAGCGTCGACGATCGCGGTTTCGTTCTTCTTGACGGCGATCGAACTTTGGATCGTCTCGCGGATGCCCGAGACGATGATCTCCTCGTCGTCGGCAACTTCATCCTGCTGCTGCGTGGCGGGCACCGTCGCATCCTGCGCGAAAGCGGGCGCGGCCAGCGCCATGGCGGCGAGCGCGGAACCGGTCAGCAGGCTGCGGCGGAAAATCGTCGTGATGGGGGCGTGCGCGGAACGCATGAGCCTTCTCTCCCTGAATGTTATTTTATGCAACCGCTGGCCTGGTTAGACCAAACTGTCAAGCAAATTGGTATGTATCAGTGCCAGACAGTGCGTTAGGGCACGAGTTGGCTACGCAAGTCCGGTACGGCCGCGGCAAGATCGCGCGTAACCAGCCGCGCGAACACGGCTGCGCCGACGTCGCCGACATGAGTGTAATCGAACTTGCGCGTCACGGTGCCGCGTGGAGCCTTGGTGTCGGCGGGCGGCGCGGGGTCGGTCGCCGGCGCTTCCTTGGGGGGAAGCGTGGTGCCCTTTTCGGCCGCGGCGAGTTCGGCGGCGTCAGGGGCTGCCTGCGCAAGCTGGGTTGCGTCCTTGGCGCCCATCTTCTCCACCAGCATCGCGCTGCGCGCGTTGAGATCGACCAGCGGCACCGTCATCTCGGCGGCAACCTTGCGCACTTGGTCAGACCAGGAAGCCAGCGTGTTGTTGAGTTTGCCGTCCTTGAACTCGCGCCGGGTCAGCGGCGTCAGCAGCACCGGCACGGCGCCCGCCGCGCGCACTTCGTCGACGAACTTGCGCAAATTGGCTGGAAACTCGGTGGTCTGGTCGGTCCAGCGCTCGGATTTGCTCGATTGATCGTTATGCGCGAACTGGATCAAGACGTAGGTTTCGCGATAGCCGGGGACCTTGGCCTCGGCGAGCGCGATGTCCCATGATCCTTCCTGGCGATAGCTGCGCGTCGAACGCCCGCCGCGGCCGGCATTGAGGCACGCAACCGACGACTTCACATGCTTCGCGCAAAAGGCCGAGGCCCAGCCGCTGTGCGGCGCCATCGTCGAATCGCCGACTAGGATGATCTTGTACGGCGACAGCGCCGGCGCGTCGGTGCGTTCACGCGTCTGCGCGTTCGCCGTGCCGGCGACCAATACGGCGGCACCGGCCAGAGTGATGAGACCGCACATCAGGAGAACCCCAGTCCGCCGTTCACATCCATGCAGACGCCGGTTAGGAACCGAGCCTCGTCCGACGCCAGGAAAGCGATGCAATCGGCGACTTCGTCCGGATGGCCTTCGCGGCGCAGCGGCGTGTTGCCCGCCACTGCAGCGCGGCCTTCGGGCTTGGAGAAGATGTCGTGGAAGCTGGTGCCGATCAGCCCCGGGCAGACTGCATTGACGCGGATGCCCTGCGGTCCGAACTCTTTGGCCCAGCTGCGCGTCAACGTCATCATTGCGCCCTTGGCGGTGGCATAGATCGACGCACCCGGCCCGCCGCCGTCGCGACCCGCGAGAGAGGAGACGTTCACGATCGCGCTGCCCTGACCCATCAGCGGCTTCGCAGCCTTGGTGACCAGGAAAGCCGACTTGAGATTGAGCGTCATGACATGGTCGAAGAACGCTTCGTCCATGTCGTCGAGCGTCTTGCGCGCGACCATGCCGCCCGCAAGATTGACGAGCATATCAATCCGCCCGCCCAGCTTGGCCTTCACGCCTTCGATCATCGCCGCAACCTGATCTGCCTGCGTCACGTCGGCCTGGAAAACCTCGGCGGTCCCGCCGGCATCGCGGATTTCCTTGGCAGTCGCTTCTGCCGATGCCGCGTCGTTCAGATAGTTGATCGCGACATGCGCGCCCTCGCGCGCGAGCCGCAGCGAGACCGAGCGGCCAATGTCACGGCCGCCGCCAGTGATGAGCGCGACTTTACCTTCGAGATTCATGGATTTCCCTGCTTATTTTGGCCCTGTTGAGGCTGGATGGGAGCAGTGCGGCCACCGAGCAGCCACACCGAGAGAACGGCCACGGGCACGAGGCCCGCAGCGATGGCGAAGATCGGCGCGAAGCTCACCTGGGTGAGTCCGGGCACGAGCCAGGTGGTGATCAGCGTGCCGGCAACTGCGGCGGTGCCGCTAATGCCTGCAAGCGACCCCACGGTGCCGCCGCCGAAATAGTCCGAGGGCAGCGTCTGGATATTGTTGATGGCGACCTGGAAGCCGAACAGCACCACGGCGATCAGCAGCACCGCATAAAGCGGATCGGCCGCCTGCATGGTGAGCAGCAGCGAAGGCAGCATGATTGCCCCGCCGATCGTGATCGCACAGCGCCGGGCATTTAGCGCGCTCCAGCCCCGACCGATCAGGAAGCCCGAGAAATAGCCCCCCAAGAGGCTGCCAAGCATCGCCCCGACAAAGGGCACCCAGGCGAAGAGCCCGATCTGCTTGACGTCGAAACCGAAGGTCTCGGCCAGGTAAATCGGCAGCCAGGAGACGAACAGCCACCAGATCGGATCGAGGAAGAAACGGCTGACGATGACGCTCCAGCTCTGCTTATGCTTGAGCATCTCGACGAAACCGGGCGAATAGCCGGTGACCGCAGCGGTCGCGACGATATCGTCCGCGCCGGCATTGCCCAGGATATGCGCGCGCTCGTTCCCGCTCAGCCAGGGATGCGTGTCCGGATCGGAACGGTAGAGCCACAGCCAGGGCAGCAGCCACAAGAAGCCGAAGGCGGCGATGATCAGGAACGTCCCCTGCCACCCGAAACCGACAAAAAGCAAGGCGACGAACGGCGCCGAGATGATCCCGCCCAGCGATGCACCGGCGTTAAAGATGCCCTGCGCGAAAGCACGCTCCCGCGCCGGAAACCACAAGGCATTCGCCTTGGCCGCGCCGGGCCAGTTGCCCGCTTCGCCGATACCCAGCGTCACGCGCAGCAGCGCGAAGACGCCCAGTCCGCGCGCCACCGAATGCAGCCCGATCGAGATCGACCAGACGATGATCGACACCGCGAAGCCCATCCGCGTGCCGATCACGTCGAAGATGCGCCCGAACAGCGCTTGGCCGAACGCATAAGCGAGCATGAACACAGTGACGAGCAGCGCATAATCCGCCTTGTCGGCGCCGATGTCTTTCGAGACTTCAGGCCACATCACGGCGAGTGCGTTGCGGTCGATATAATTGATGACGGTGGCAAGGGCGATCAGTGCGATCACCCACCAGCGAAGCCCGCTCTTCATATCCTGACCCTCACTTGCCGAACCGGCCGACGGGGCCGGTCCAGCTCTGTTGCTTGCCATCGATCGTTGCGCTGTGCCGCGCGCCTGACGCGGTATCGTCGGCGATCGCGATATGGACGGTCTTGCCGCCGACCAGCGTAATCGTGACCAGATCGATCGCGCCGTCGCGGCGGTGCTTGAGGCCAGTCACGCGCGACGCGCTGGCAACCACAGTCTCGGCGCCCGCATCGTACGCGCCATGGGGCTCGAGCAGGCTGACGAACACGGCGTCCTTAACGCCATCCACCCGCTGGATCACCGCCGGCTCGCGGCGGAGGTTGAAGCGCGGATCGGTCGCGCCGCTCTCGGCCAGGATCACCTGTCCGCCCGCCGGGGGCAGCATCCGATAGCTGTAGAATCGGTTGCCCGTCATCCAGGTCAGCCTGCCATTATCGGCATTCGGCGTGCCCGTCGCATCTATCCAGAGGTGCTGATAGCCGAAGCCCTTGCCGAGCAGCGGCCGTTCGGCGGTGTTAGACCGGAGCGGGAAGCCCGTATCGATGATGTGGCCGGTGAAATGCAGCGGCAGATCATAGCGGTGCGGCTTGCTGCCGCTCGCCCGCAGCACATCGAGCACGATCGGCGCTGACAAACCTTCGATCTTGAGCGTCACCAGCGCGCGGCGGAACGCCACGTCCGGATAGGCACCCTTCATTTCGCCGATCGACCACTGCGTCGCGCCCTCGCCATTGAAGGAAAGCTGCGCCGGGGGCGTTTCGTTGGCGATCTTTTCCTTGGCGGCGAAATGGCTGACCTCGTCGACGACCAGCGTGTTGTGCGCGATCGTCTGCTGCGCCCAGCTGTCGTTTTCCTTGAGGTAGCGCCCGCCATCCTTGGCTTCGATATTGAGGAACCGCGCCGCGCCGTAATCGGTGACGATGGCGTTGCCATTGTCGTAGAACAGCCAGTTGAGCTTGTCGAAATGGCCGTGACCCATGCCCTGCGCGGTGTTCTTGGCGACGACCACGCTAGCGTCCGCCTCGGGTCCCGAACGTAGTACCGCGAGTGCGCCGTCATTACCCTCGGGTCCGTCGCCGAACAACGCCGAGGCAAAGGCGAACGGCTTGGCCTTGCCGGCCGCCAGGTCGCGCGCGACCATCAGCCCGCCGGGCGACAGCACCGTGCGGCCCTGCCACTTGGCGATGTCGAGCAGCCCCGGATCCCTGGTCGCCGCATAAGCGATCGAGACGCCTTGATAGAGCTCCTCGGTGCGCAGGCTCTTGTCGGGCATCGCGTCGTTGATTGGAAAGAAATAGCCCTGATAGCTGAGCTGGATCGCCGTCCGCACTGCCTTGAGCACCACGCCGCCCCGATAGGCGAAGATCTTGCGCGCAGGCTCGTTCGCTTCGATCGCCGCGGCGAAGACGACGAAGGGCTGAAGCGCATAACGCTGGTAATAGGGCCCTTCGGCATAATAGCCGTCGGGCGAGAAGAGCAGGTCGAGCTGGCGCAGGAAGCCGGTCTTCCCGCTCTTGTCGAGCCCGAGCAGCGCTTTGTCGACCAGATCCTTGTCGCCCAGCACATAGCCCGTCATGCCCACGGCGGCGCAGGCCCAAGTCGCGTGGTTGTGGATGCGATCGAAACTTTCGGCCGAGCCTTCGGACAGGAAGCGCGCCATCGGACGCAGCGCGCCGTCCTCGATAGCCTTGCGATCCGCCGCACTGAACGCCGCCTTGGCCGCGTCATAACCCTGAATCGCATGGACGAGGAACACGCTGTCGTTCAGGCTCTGCCAGAACAGGCGGCCTGCGGTCTGGTTGGCCTTGGCCGGGTGTGGCCCGAGCCCCGGATAGAGCTTGGCATATTCGAGTAGCAGCGCGCGGACATGCTCGGCATAGCGCTTCTCGCCGGTGATCCGATACAGCAGGCCGGCGCCATAGATCGCGCGATAATTGCGCTTGTGCTGCTCATGCGTGAAGCCGCCGCCCGGATCCTTGGGCACCGGAACATTGATCCCGGCGCGAATGGCGCCGTCGACCTCGGCGCGCATCCGCGTGATCTCGGCGGCGAACAGCGGGTAACGCTGGCCATCGCGCGCCAACTCCTGGAACTGCAATTCCGAAACCAGCGCGGGCGCCTGCGCGAAGGCCGGCGCCGCCAGCGCGAGGGCTGCGATCAGTGCAAGATTGCGCATCACGAGCCCACCCGATTGCGGACGATCACCGCGCGCTGCGGGCCCTTGAAGCTCAGCTCGCGGACCAGCGGCGCCGGCGTTGCGGCAAAGGCATTATCGGTAATGAAAGTCCAAGGCGTGCCGACGCTATGCGTCACTTCGATCGGCGCGCTCGCCGCGAATTTGTTGCCCGCGATCGTCGTCCATTGCACGCCCGACAACCGCACCGATGCACCGGCAGCCTTGCCGCTGCGCGAAACGCTCGAATTGCGGAGGGTGAAATAGGGGCCGAACGTGCTCTCGTCCGTGCCCCGCCGCAGCAGATCGGCGACCATCCCGACATCGGCAAATTCGCTTTCGCCGATCACCAGATTCTCCACCGGATACCAGCCCTTGCTGCCCTGTTCGGCGGTCGCGGCGACGATGGTTCCGTCAATGCCCCGGAACCGGCTTTTCGTGACCGCGATGCGATCCGCGAAGGTCCCGGCCGCGGTGGCGATGACATCGAAACGCCGGTTGCCGCCCTCCACCGAGACCCGGTCGAGCGTCAGCGCATAATTGGCGCGTGCGCTCGGCGCGATCTCGATGACCGGCGCGGGGGCGGCGATCTCCAGATCCTCCAGTGCCAGCCCGCTCCCGCCCACGACACGAAACAAAGCGGGGCCGCTGAACGACAGCCGCGTCGCCTGTTTCGGATTGCCGCGAATGAGAAGCCTGTGGGTCACCAGGATCGGCGCATCCGCCCGGTGGTCGCCGGCCTCGAGCTTGATCGAATCGCCTTCCGCCGATGCCGCGACAGCCGCGCTCAGGCTCTCGCCGGGCAGCACCGGAATGGTCCGCGGCGCATGCGCAGTCGTCGCCGTGACATACCAGCTGGCCCCCACCTCGCCGCGCGTAACCGGCTTCAGATCACGCGGTGCACCGGCCTTTAGGTTCTGCGGATACATCAGGCCATTCGCGCCCTTGACCAGCTTGGCCGACATCGCATTGCCGCTCTGCGCAATCCCCGATGCGTCGCCCACGGCGGTCATGGGGTCCTTGCCCCCGGCACCGATTACGAGATTATCGGCGAAACGGCTGGCCACCGGCGGCGCGCTGCGCTCGTCGTCGGCGCCCGCGGCCAGCGTGACGCGTGCGATATTGACGAAGCTGTTGCGCTCGATGACGGCGTTGTGGACCTGATGATAGCGGTTGATCACCGAATTGGGCACGCCGTTCATCACGGCCAGCGCGCTTTTCAGATCCTTGCCGGCCAGGTCCTGGAAATAGTTGAAGCGCACGATCTGATCGCGGTTGATCACCCGCACGCCGCCGGTGTCCGGCTTGTTGCCGCCCAGGAAGACGTTGCGCTCGACCAGGTTACCATTGCCGTGGCGGAGCACGAACGCGCCCTGCGACTGGAGCACGAGGTTTTCGCGAAGCACGTTGCCGCCCGATTTGATCGAGACGATCTCGACCTCGCCATCGCAGCGGTCGAAGATGTTGCGCTCGATGATCGTCTTTGAATCCGTCAGCGATTCATCGCTGGTGCCGACACGGATCGTCTCGCCGCCATTCGATCCGAGCACCGGACGCGGTCCGAAATAATTGTGATCGATCCGCGCGCGATTGGCTTCGGGGTGGCCCTTGTCGCGGATCACCGCCAGCGTGACGCCGGCATTTGCCTTGCCTTCGAAATGCGAATGATCGACGCGATTGTCCTGACCATAGATCGCCACCCACATATCCTCGGTGCGGCGATCGGCCTGATTGAAACGGTCGATCACCACCTCGGTTACGCGCGAGTTGCGCGCATAGGTCTTCGAATCCTTGCGAAACGCGATGACATGGTCGGTCGGCGTATGGCCGTTCTTGAAGACGAGCCCCGAGACTTCGAGATATTCGCCGCCAAGCCGCAAATTGGACTGGCCGGTGAGGATGACTCCGCCCTTGGTCTGCGCGGTCAGGCGGATCGGCTTGCCCGGAAGGCCCTTGCCGACAAGCAGGATCTGGAAATCGCGCCATTCGCCGTTGCGCAGAACGATCGTGTCGCCGGGCTGGGCGCGCTTCACCGTGGCATTATATTCAGCCGGCGTCTGGACGAGAAAGTCAGCGGCGTGCGCTGGAACGGCAATCGAGAAAACCAACCCTGCAATCGCCGCACGCATCATCTCGCCACTCCCGCTCTCGCCGGATTCGCCCGGTCTGAGACTGCGCTACTGGTTTACCAGCGGTCATGCAAGGTGGACTAATGCTTTGGTCTGGTCACTACGCGGCGGCTCGGGACTGGCTTGTCTACCCTTGCGCCAAGATACCCGCCACCTTGGTCGTCAGCGCTTCGATCGTGAAGGGCTTGGTCAGCAATTCCATGCCCGGTTCGAGATGGCCGTTCCCAACCGCGGCGTTCTCCGCATAGCCGGTGATGAACAGCACTTTTAGCTTTGGGCGAAGCATTCGGGCAGCATCGGCGACCTGCCGACCATTCATGCCGTTCGGCAGCCCGACATCGGTGATGAGCAAGTCGATCTTGGCACCCGACTGCAGCACCTTGATGCCGGCGGCGCCATCCGCCGCGCCGATCACGGTATAGCCCTGCTCGTCGAGCACTTCGTCGATCAGATGGCGGATCGTCGCCTCGTCATCGACGACGAGCACCGTTTCCCCGCTAGCCCTGATGAGTTCCGCAGAAGAGCCGTCGCTACCGACATCGACCGCATCGCCATCGTGCCGCGGCAGATAGATGCACACGGTCGTGCCCAGGCCGACCTCGGAATAGATCCGCACCTGCCCGCCGGACTGACGCGCAAAGCCGTACACCATCGAGAGACCGAGGCCCGTACCCTGGCCGAGCGGCTTGGTGGTGAAGAACGGCTCGAACGCCCGTTCGATCACTTGTGGCGCCATGCCCGTGCCGGTGTCGGTCACACAGATGGACAGATACTCGCCCGGCTCCATGTCGTGCTGAGCAGCGGCGCGCTGGTCGAGGCGCTTGTTCGCGGATCAGCCGATAGACGTCGGTCGGCCGGGGATCGAGCGTCTGCCGCCGCGAAAAGGCCAGCAGGCGCTGCGTCAGCGAGGCGGCGCGGCGGCCGGCCCCCTTCGCCGCAGAGATAAAGCGATCGGGCGTACTTTGTGGATGCGGATCCCTATCGCTGCGATGCCGGTTGCGGTCAAACGACGGCTTCGCAAAACCTAATCGCTTCGATGATTGCCATGATCACACCCAATGCCTCTGTGCGCTTTGTTGGGAGCCGCTCAACGGGCCGGAGCGTGCTTCAAGCACCAGTTTACAGGCGCAGTGCGCTTTGAACGATCAAGTGCCTCAAGTGTCTCCCCGAGCTCCCCCACAGTCCCAATTGCCGCATCGCCGGCTGTCACTCCTGCGCGTCGCGCAAAATCTTCCAACCAGACATTTCCCACACGCTTCAATGTAGCCTCATCAAACGGCCACGCCGAGCCGTCGTCGGCACGTTCGAACGTGGCGGTCATTAGATGTGCGGAGCACAGGAGAGACAGTTCGCGAGGGTCATTGGGCAAACCCGCCGACGCCGCCTGATCCTGCGCCTGCGCCTGCGCCTGCGCCTGCGCGGGAGGCGCAGAGAAACCCACGATCAACAACGCAATGAGCAGAGCGTAGCGGAACGTCGACATCAGATTCTCCGTTGATTTCATTGGCAGGAGTGCCAGGACGAAGTGCGCTGTCAAGAAGTGCATCCGCCTACAGTATTTGTCATTTTGTGAGAACGTCGGCTTTCCACCCAGACCCGGTCGGCCCGGAGCACTTGGACTGCCCCCAAGAGCAGCCATCGATCTTGGGCAGCTTGCGGTCCTTGAACTCAACTCTCACCGCGAGAAAGGGCGCTGATCCTCGGTTGGTCCCTCGCCAGGCAATGAGCCGACGTTCGGCATGTGCAGGCTCGTCGTGCTGGTCTTCGCCCTACCACCGGCGCGATTACATGATTTCAGCAACATGTTCGTGCTGGATGAAAATGTTGGCTGGCGCAGCCACCTGGCGGCGTCGCTGGCGGGAGGAAGGATTGCGGGGCCGCGCCCATAATAAGCGTTTCGACCAGGTCGCGCTTGACGCATCACCCCTGCGCATGTCCATGACTTCGCTTGGGAGCGCATGCCAAAGCCATGCCGGCTGTGGATGCCATCGCCATGTACCGCACTGCCTCGTCACGCTCGCGCACGGGGCGTCACGGAAGCAGGATAAGTTTCCCAACCGTACCTCGCTCAGCAAGGTCCCGATGCGCCTGAGCGGCTTCGGCAAGCGGGTAGCGGCCGCCGATGGTTATGATCAGCTGCCCTATCGCTGTCATCTCAAACAGATCGGCCAGGTCGCGCCGCATTTCGTCATGCTGTATTAGGGCGCCGAACGCGAAGCCGCGGAACGTCTGGTTCCCGAACACCATGCGCTTGAGCTCGGGTACGCCGAGCGAAAAAGACTGAAGATTGAGTGCACCATAGGCGACCAGCACCCCCTTCGGGGCGAGGATCTCGAAACATTTCTCAAAGACCGCACCACCGACCGAGTCATAGACCAGGGTCGGCGCGATGCTGCCCAGATCCTCATAGGCCAGCGTTTCATCGGCCCCCAGCGATCGCGCCAGCTCGCGCTTGGCCTTGTTGCTCGCGGCCGCAAATACCCGCGATGCACCAGCGTGGCGGGCAAGTTGGATGAGGAGCGAGCTCACGCCACCACCCGCCGCCGTGATCAGCACGTCGCGGCCGGCCGGACTAACCTCGCGTGTCAGGTACAGCGCGGTCAGGCCCTGGACAAGCAGCGCACAGCCCTCCGCAAATCCTAAGGCATCAGGCAACGGGACGGTCACCGCGGCATCGGCGACGCAATATTCCGCATAGCCACCCGTTAGCGTCCTCGCCGCAGCGAGCATCGCACCGACACGCTGGCCGATGGCAAGCTCCGCAACACCCTCGCCGAGCGCCTCGATGGTTCCGGTGACTTCCGATCCGGGTATTGCGGGCAGCGCGTAGGATGCGACATAATTGTCCTCGCGCATCAGCGTCTCGGCGAAATTGACCCCGGCGGCGGCGACGCGGATCAGAACCTGGCCCGGTCCGGGTTCGGGCTTCGCGACCTCGGTCAGGACGAGTTGGTCGGGTCCGCCATAGCGGGAGATCTGGATAGCCCTCATCGCGCCAGCTTTCTCGCGCGGCCCTCTCGCCGCAAGTCGCAATCGCGTATCGCCGCGATGCTGCCTTGATAATCGCTCGCGCCTGGCAGGCACGGCAGGGTGATCCAGGGGAGACGCGCATGGCGAAGCCGATCAGTGTTGCCGATTATCGCGAACGCGCCCGATCCCGCCTGCCGCGCTTCCTGTTCGATTATGTCGATGGCGGGGCGAACGCGGAGGTAACCTTACGCGCGAATGTCGCCGATCTCGAAGCAGTGGCGCTGCGCCAGCGCATCCTGGCGGGCAGCGATGCGATAGACCTCTCGGCCGAGTTGTTTGGCCAGAAATTAGCGCTTCCGGTGGCGCTGGCGCCGATCGGCCTGGCCGGCATGTATGCGCGACGCGGCGAGGTTCAGGCGGCGCGGGCCGCGCAAGCGGCGGGCGTGCCCTACACGCTATCGACCGTATCGGTCTGCACGATCGAAGAGGTCGCGCAGGCCGCGGCGCCATTCTGGTTCCAGCTCTATATGATCCGTGACCGCGGCTTCATGCGCGATCTGCTGGCCCAGGCGAAGCAGGCCGGCTGTTCGGCGCTGGTCTTCACCGTCGACATGCCCGTGGCCGGAATACGATACCGCGATTACCGCTCCGGGCTGGCTGGTGCGTCGGGACCTGCCGGTTCGCTGCGCCGCTTCGCACAGGCGGCGACGCGTCCGCGCTGGGCATGGGATGTTGGTCTGCACGGCCGGCCGCACCATCTCGGCAATATCGCGCCGGTGCTGAACGGAAGCACCGGGCTTGAGGATTTCTTCGCCTGGATGGGTGCCAATTTCGACCCCGGCGTCAGCTGGCAGGACCTGGAGGCGGTTCGCTCGGAATGGGATGGCCCTCTGATCGTAAAGGGAGTGCTCGATACCGAAGACGCCAAGGCAGTGGCGCAGATCGGCGCGGACGGACTAATCGTCTCCAATCATGGCGGGCGCCAGCTCGACGGTGCACCATCGAGCGCGCGTGCCTTGCCCGCGATCGCAGATGCCGTGGGCGACAGGCTGACCGTGCTGGCCGATGGCGGCGTGCGCACCGGGAGCGATATCGTACGGATGCTAGCACTCGGCGCACAGGGCGTGCTGCTCGGGCGAGCCTGGATCTATGCACTGGCGAGCGGCGGCGAGGCAGGCGTGCGGCATATGCTCGCGCGCCTGGAGGCCGAACTGCGCACCGCGATGATATTGACCGGCAACCGCAGCGTCGCCGGGATCGGCCGCGACACGCTGGTGCAAAGCGCATGAGCGATTCGCTTGCCGTGACGCGTGATGCGGGCGTGGGATTGATCCGCTTCACTTCGCCCTATGTGCTCGACATGCCGACGCGCGCCGCGATGGCGGCCGCCTTCTCCGAATTGGCCGCGGACGAACAAGTCCGTGTCATCGTCGTCAGCGGCGGACCCGATATCTTCATCAAGGGCGACGTCGGCATGCTTGCCGACAAGCATGCCACCGACATCAAGGCGCTCGACCTCCACGCTTATTGGAAACCCTTGCTCGACTGTCCCAAGCCGGTGATCGCTGCCGTGGCCGGACTGGCGTGGGGCGCGGGATGCGAACTGGCAATGATGTGCGATTTCATCGTTGCCGATCCGGCCGCGCAATTCGCACAGCCCGAAAGCCGCCTGGGCGTAATGCCCGGCGCAGGTGGATCACAGCGCATGATCCGGACGCTGGGCAAGCAGATGACCAGCTATCTGTTGATGACAGGTGATCCGCTTTCGGCAGAACGCGCCTGGCAATTGGGATTTGTCTGCGAGCTCACCGCGCCGGGAAAGGTGGAGGCCAAAGCCATCGAAATCGCCCGCCACCTAGCAGCGCAGCCCCCGCTATCGCTCGCCAATATCAAGCGCTTGCTGGCCGCAGGTTCGGACTTGCCGTTGCAGGAGGCAGCGGCACTCGAACACGAAACCTGGATCGCGATGTTTGACACTGCCGACCAGAAGGAAGGGATGGCGGCCGCGCTGGAAGGGCGGCCGCCCATCTTCGAGGGCCGTTAGGCGGCTTCCGCCTGCTCGACGATCACCGCTCGGGCCGCACCGCGTGTTATCAGCATCGTCAGTGTTGCCAGCACCAGCCCGCTCAGCGCCACCACCGCCATCGACGGCGCGAGGCCCGTCTTCGCAGTGAAGACATTGTCTGAGAGGATGCCGATCATCAGCGGCCCCAGACCCATGCCGACCATCGTCACCACCAGCAAATAGATGGCGATGATCCGGCCGCGCATCCGTGCAGGCGTCATCAGCTGCAACGCCGTCGCCTGTACGCTCGAGGCAGCGGTGGTCAGCATCATCGTGGGAACCATCAGCGCGAAGGCCAGAGTATAGTTGCCGACCAGGAACGCGATCGGCATGATCGGAATCTGCGCGACGATGCACCAGAAGATCACTTTCACGGTCGCATCGCGCACGCCGCGCCGAGTCAGCCAATCGACCGCGAATCCGCCCAGCACCATGCCCGCGCTGCCGAACACTCCGACGATCGCGCCCATGACCAGCCCGGTGGTGCGCG
This sequence comes from Sphingomonas sp. AC522, assembly GCF_979258125.1. Classification (NCBI taxonomy): domain Bacteria; kingdom Pseudomonadati; phylum Pseudomonadota; class Alphaproteobacteria; order Sphingomonadales; family Sphingomonadaceae; genus Sphingomonas; species Sphingomonas sp. AC522. Next base: position 1,487,801 of record NZ_OZ409836.1, on the reverse strand, counting down.
CGTCCAGACCGTGGACGCGCATGAACAAGGCCGGTGCCCAGAGGAACACGACGTAATTGGCGACATTGGCAAAGGCGAAGGCCGTCAGCGCCCCGATCATCGCGGGTTTGCGATTGCCGATATAGCGCCAGAGCTCGCTGAGCGGCGGCGGCGCGCTACGCACCTTGCGGGGTGCTTCGCGCAGCGTCAGCACCATCAGCAAGGCAAGCGGGAAGCCGAGCAGCCCGACCGCAAACAATGCAAGCCGCCAGCCGCCGATCTCCCCGATCAGCGGCAGCGTCATCGTCGCATGCTTCGCCCATTCAACCAGCACGCCGCCAAACGCCATCGCCAGCCCGCCGCCGACCGAGACTCCCGCGGCATAGATCGCGATCGCGATGCCCAGCCGTTGCGGCGGGAAGCGATCGGCCAAGGTCGAATATGCGGCCGGCGACAACGTCGCCTCGCCGACCCCGACCAGGGTACGCATTGCCATCAATCCGGCGAATCCGCCGACGAACCCACTCGCGCTCGTCGCCAAGCTCCACGCGACCAGGCCCCAGATGATCAGCCAGCGCCGATCGGTGCGATCGGCCAGGGCGCCGAAGGGCAAGCCGAGCAGCGAATAGAACACCACGAACCCAAACCCGATCAGCATGCCGATTTCGGTGTCGCTAAGCAGGAACTCGGCCTTGATCGGCGCGATCAGCAGACTAATCAGCGTCCGATCCATGAACGAGAGCATATAAGCGACCGAAAGCAGGCCAACGACATAATAGCTGTAGCCAAGTCTCTTTTCGGGCGCCGGGGCCGTGTCGATCGGCCCCGGACCTCCGATCGCATCGTTTGGGCTACTTGCCATGTCGGTCATCTCTCCACCGCCATTGCGGCATTTATAGTGTTGCTTGCGACCCAAGGATTATCGTCGCCTGGCTGGACAGGAGCATGCCGTTGCCATGCGCCAGGCTCAAATTGACGTCGGCCACCTGGCGCTCTCCGCATACGCCCATCAATTGATCGCTCGCCTCGGCGAGCGCGAACAGGCCGTACATGCCGGGATGCACGCAGGAGAGGCCGCCGCCATTGGTGTTGACCGGCAGCGCGCCGCCGGGCGCGATCCGCCCGCCCGATACGAAAGCCCCGCCCTCGCCCTTTGCGCAATAGCCAAGGTCTTCGAGAAACAGGATCGGATTGATCGTAAAGGCGTCGTACAATTGCAGCGCATCCATCTCGGCCGGCGCATAGCCCGCCTGCGCGAATGCGCGACTGCCGCTTTCGACCGCGGCTGTGATGGTGAGATCGGGCATCGCCGCGATCCGGTTATGCGTGGTGGCCGCAGCTCCACCCAGCACATAAGCAGGGCGCACGCACAGATCCTTGGCACGGTCGGCGCGGGTCATCACGATCGCCGCCGCACCATCTGTCACCAGGCAGCAATCGCGCAGTGACAGCGGGTCGCACACCATGCGCGACGCCAGCACATCGTCAATGCTCAGCGGCCCGCGGGCATAGGCCTGGGGATTCAGGTTCGCCCAATGCCGCGCTGCCACTGCAACCTCAGCCAGTTGCTCGCGCGTCGTGCCATATTCATGCATGTGCCGCGAGGCGGCCAGCGCATAGGCCGACATCGGATAGCGCGCCTGGTAAGCACCCTCATACGGATCGGGCTTGGCCGGGATCATCCCGGGGGCGGTCCGCTGGGTGCTGCCATAAGCGATCAGCGCAACGTCGCAGAGCCCGGCATCGAGCGCGAGCGCGGCCGCAATCACATAGGTCTGGAAAGCCGACCCGCCGGTGCGGTTGTTGTCGGTGATCCGCGGCTGGATCCCGAGATACTCGGCGACGCTCAGCCCCGATACGAAATCGACCGGCAGCATAGCGAACAAGCCGTCCACGTCGCCCGGCGTCATCCCGACCTTGGCCAGCGCCTTGATGCTGGCCTGCGCGAGGAGATCCATGGCGGCGAAGCCAGGTGCTTCGCCGATCGCATGTGTCGCGGTGGCGACGATCGCAGTCTTGCCGCGGGGAAATGCCTCGCTCATGCGGCGGCGTCCGGCTCGAAGACCACAAAGGGATGACCCTCTTCCATGCTGACAATCTTCGCGGTCACCCGCATGCCGATCTTCACTTCATGCGGCGCGATCCCGTCCACCCGGCTCATCATGCGCGGGCCTTCATCGAGATCAACGAGCACGACATTGGTATCGGGTGCAGGCGGCTTCGATCGCTGGACGGTGGTGGCATAGATCGTGCCGCGCCCACTCGCCTCGACCCACTCCAAGTCTCCGCCGGTGCGCGGCTCGGCGACGCGCGGGTAAAAAAGATGACGGCCGGATTCCCGCGCGCGCTGGATCATGAAGCGGCCTTCGCCAAGGAAGCGCAGAAAGTCTTCTGCCGGCTTGATCACATCGGGCATCTTCAAGGGCTAGCGCTACGCCCTCGGGCGATCACTTCGCAAGTCGGCATTGCTGCGATTGCAAAAGCAAAAAAGGGCGGCCGGTTTCCCGGCCGCCCCCTCGGAAGGTTTGCGCGTTGATTAGAATTTGAGGCCGACTTGCACGCCATAGGTCGCGGGCTGGCCCGCATAGCGACGAACCGTGTCGTTGAACTTGGCAACATTGGTCCAGTAATATGCGTCGGTGATATTGCGCCCGAAGATCTGGGCGCTCCACTTGCCGTCCGGATCCTCGATCCCGGCGCGCAGATCGATCAGCGTATAGGCGTCGATCGCCAGAAAGGCGTTGGTACCGAAACCCGCGGTGGTCGCGCTGCGATAGTTCAGGTTGCTGCCGACCATGCCGTTCAGCCCTTCGCTTACCGGGAACTTGTACTGGCCATCCAGCACCACCTGCCACTTCGGCGTATAAGGGAACGCATTGCCCTTGAAGTTCTCTTGCGTCGCCAGGATCGTGTAGTTGACGAAGTTGGAGGTGACGGCACTGTCGAGATAGGTGCCCGCCGCGGTGAACGTCAGGCCCTTGGTCGGGTAGAACGAGATCTGCGCCTCGGCGCCCTTGATCTCGGACTTGGGCACGTTGATCAACGCAGGCAAAGCACCCAGCAGATTCGGCGTGGTGATTCGGCGCGCCAGCAACTGCTTGTCGGTATAGTCATAATAGAAAACCGCGCCGGTGATATCGATCGTGCGGCGCGCCAGCGACAGCTTGAAACCGGCTTCGTAGGCGAGCAGTGACTCCTGGTTCACCGGATCGAACTCTTCGAGGTTGATCGCGCCCGGCGCAGGCACGCTGCCTGCCTTATAGCCACGGCTGACATTGGCGTAGAGCAGCACGTCGCGGTTCGGCTTGAAATCGACGCCCGCACGCCAGGAAAGGTTATCCTGGTCGAACGTGCCGACGCGCAGGTTCGGCGTCAGCGTCGCGTCGAGCGACTGGCACTGGCCCTTGCGAAGGAATGGCAATGCGGCAAGGCCGCGCGCCGCGCGCAGACCGTTGAACAGTGTGGTGATCGCGGCGCCCGACGAGTCGTCGTTCACCTTGGTGCAGCCGGTATAGTCGAGATCGGCCTTAGTGTAGCGCAAGCCGCCGTGCAGCGTGAAGTTGCCGATGTCGAAATCGAGATTGCCGAACACCGCCGTCGTCTTGAAGTCCTGCGTCGTGTACGGGTTGGTCTCCGTATAGTCGTACAGCGGCGTAAACGCGTGGCGCGACGATGTGTACGGGAAGTGCAGATAGTCGTTCTCGATCGAATGCTCTTTCGCGTAGCTCGCGCCGACGATCCACCGAAGCGCGCCATGATCGCCGGCCACGCGTGCTTCGGTCGAGAAGGACGTGATCTTGCCAACCACCGCAAGGTCGCTCGATGCGAGCGCGGTGCCGTCGGCATCATTATTCTGGTCCATCCCGATCCGCGACCATTCGGTCAGCGACGTGAACGTGATGTCGTCGTTTACTTCGTAATCGGCGCGAATCACGCCCTGGTAAAAGTGGTTGTCCCGCACATATGGCGTCTGGGGATTTGCGTCCCAATCTGCCGCACGCGCGTTCGCCGGAGCCTTTGGATAGGTGCCGAGCAGCGGCACTTCGCCTGCGCGCGCCGGGCCGACATAGAGAATGCCGATCAGCTGAGCAGCCTGGGTATCACCCCTGTCGATAAAGCCGTTGGCGTTGAGCGAGATCTTCAGCCGCTCGCTTGCCTGCCAATCGAGCAACACGCGGCCTTGGGTGAAGTTCTGGCCGCCGCGCGTGGCGTTCCGCGTATAGCTCTTCTGCCAGCCGCCGCCCTGCACGGTGCGCGCCGCCAAACGTACATTCAGGTTCGAGGAAAGCGGGCCAGTGACATAGCCCTGGATGTCCGCCGTGCCGAACCGCGCATAGCTGGCGGTCAGCCCGCCGCCCCACACGTCCTTGGGCTTCGCGGCGATATAGTTGATCGCGCCACCGGTGGAATTCTGGCCGAACAGCGTGCCCTGCGGGCCCTTCAGGATTTCGACGCGTTCCAAATCGAACGCCGCGCCCTGCGCCATTACCGAGAACGGCAACGGCGCTTCGTCGACATAGACCGAGACGGTCGGACGCGCGCCGATCGAGGTTTCAAAGAAGCCGACGCCGCGCAGCGAGAAGACCGGGGTGCCGAGGCCGCTGTCGACGAAGCTTAGACCCGGCGTGATCTTTACCAGATCCTGGACATTGTTGATGCCCTTTTCCTGCAACGCTGCGCCCGAGATCGCCGTGATCGACATGGGGACGTCGCTAAGACTTTCTGCGCGCTTCGTAGCAGTGACGATGATCTCGTTGCCGGCATATTCTTCGTCCTGGGCAACAGGCGCGGGTGTTTCGGCAACTTGGGCAGTATCGGCGGTCTGCGCCTGTGCGGTCCCGCATGCCATTGCCGCGATTGCGATCGCGAGGCTCGATCCGGTCCGGAAAAACTTGCTCATGACTTCCTCCCCAAATTTCCGATGACTTGATTGCGGAACTTTGCCTCCGCGGGGTTCGCGCTCGCCGGCTACATGCCGAGGGACGCTGCCCCTATCTGTCATCCGGCTAACACCGCCCCTCGGGGGGATCACTTCGCAAGTCGTTATGGGTGCGATTTCAAAACCGTTCTGGTTGGCGAAGCGGCGACGAACGATGGCCGTGCCTTCGCAGGAGATGATACATGTCGGGACCGTTGAACGGACTGAAGGTCCTTGAGCTGGCCAGAATTCTCGCCGGCCCCTGGGCGGGGCAGACGCTGGCCGATCTGGGCGCCGATGTCGTGAAAGTCGAGAGTCCCGAGGGCGACGATACGCGCACCTGGGGGCCGCCCTTCGTGCGCGCGGCCGATGGCGGAGACCTTTCGGCCGCCTATTTCCACGCCTGCAACCGGGGCAAGCGATCGATCGTCGCCGATTTCACCACGGCGGAGGGCCGCGCTTTGGTCGAGAAGCTCGCCGCATCCGCAGACGTGATCATCGAGAATTTCAAGGTCGGCGGTCTCGCCAAATACGGTCTCGATTATGCATCGCTCGCCACAATCAATCCGGGGCTGATCTACGCCTCGATCACCGGCTTCGGGCAGGACGGGCCCTATGCCCCTCGCGCCGGGTACGACTTCCTGATCCAGGGCATGGGCGGGGCGATGTCGATCACCGGGGATCCCGCCGGCCAGCCGACCAAGACCGGCTATGCCGTCGCCGATCTCTTCTCCGGACTCTATGCCACGATCGGCGTGCTCGCCGCGCTCCGCAGACGCGACGAGACCGGCCAAGGCGCCTGGATCGATTGCGCCTTGATGGACAGCCAGGTCAGCGTGCTGGGCAATCAGGCGCTCAATTATCTCGTCTCGGGCGTTACCCCGACCCGGCTGGGCAACGCCCATCCCAACGTCGTGCCTTATGAGGTATTCCCGACCAGCGACGGGCACATCATCATCGCGGTGGGCAATGACGGCCAGTTCCGGCGGCTATGCGAAGCGCTGGACGCGCCCGAAATGGGTGCCGCAGATCAGTTCTCCACCAATGCGTTGCGCGTCGAGAACCGCGAGACGCTGATCGTCCAGATCACCCAGCGCACATTGGGCTTCACTCGCGGCGATCTGCTGGCGCGCCTGGAGGGTGCAACCGTCCCGGCCGGCCCGATCAATACAATCGCCGACGTGTTCGAAGATCCGCAAGTGCGGCACCGCAAGATGCAGATCGATATCCCGATGCCCGCCGCGGCGGGCGGAAGCGTTCCAGGGCTGCGCACTCCGATACTGATCGATGGCGTCCCGATGATGCATCCCGCGGGCTCCCCGCGGATCGGCGAGCATGACGGTGATCTGGGCTGGGCTTAGCGGATCGTGGCACGGCCATTGTTGATCGCCACCACGTCGCGCGCGGGCACGCGCGTGCGAAAGCTCACCACTTCGCCATCGACCCAGTAATCGGTCTCGAACGTCTCGCCCGGAAATACCGGGGCCGTGAAGCGACCCGCGATCGATGCGAGCCGGGCAGGATCATAGCCACAAACCCCCTTGAGCAGCGCATGGGCAGCAACGCCGAAGGTTGCCAAGCCGTGCAGGATCGGCCCTGAAAAGCCGACGCGTTGCGCCGCCGCGGGCTCGGCATGAAGCGGATTCCAGTCGCCCGACAGGCGGTAGATCAGCGCCTGTTGCGGCACGGTGGACAGGCTGACGGTGCCATCCGCCACACGATCTGGCAGCACATGCACCGCCGGTTGTGCAGCCGCCGGGCCACCGATCCCGCCATCCCCCCGCGCGAAGATCGACTGGCGCAGCGTCGCCAGCTTCACGCCCGTCGCGACATCGGTAAGCACGCGCTCGGCATAGACCAGCGCACCCTTGCCCTCGCCCTTGTCGATAACATCGGTGATGCGCAACGTCGCGCTGACTTCGCCTTCGGGCGGAAACGGCGCGTGGAATTCGGCGGCCTGCTCGCCATGGACGACCTTCGCGTAATCCAGGCCACTATCGCGCACCCACATGCCGGGCAGCGCCGTCACCAGCGCCTGGGTCGGAACCGCGCGCAGGCCCTTTTCATAGACGAAACGCAGCTGGTCCTCGTCCATTGGGTCCGCGCCCATGCCCACGCCAAGCGCATAAAGGATTGAGTCCTTGGCGGTGTAGCGTTGCGTGACGTCCGGCACCTCCAGTGCCATCAGCGTATCGTGATCGACCGCCATGCTATCGTCCCTTGAACTGAGGCGCTCGCTTCTCGGCGATCGCCTGCTTGGCTTCGGCATGATCCTCGGTCGAGGAACTGCGCGCCTGATGGAAGGCTTCCAGGTCGAGAATCGTCGCGAACGGCTCGCTCTCGGCCGCCAGCATGTTGCGCTTCATCAGGCCGTAGGCGACGCGCGGCCCGCTGGCGATTTCGCGCGCCACGGTCATCGCCTCGCCCAGCAATTGCTCGCCCGGCAGAACGCGTCCGACCAGCCCGATCCGCAAGGCTTCCTCGGCCTCGACGCTGCGGCTGGTGAGATACAGCTCGCGCGTCATCGTCGGCCCGACCAGCCGCTGCAGGCTGTGCGAACCGCCGAAGTCGCCCGACAGGCCGACCTTGGCAAACGAGGTCGAGAATTTCGCGGTCTCGGCTGCGAAGCGCAGGTCGCAGGCCAGCGCCAGACCGAATCCGGCCCCCGCCGCCGGGCCATTGATCGCGGCGATGACGATCTTGGGCATCGACCGGATCGCCAGCGGCACGCGGTGCATCCGCTTCAAGTCGGCCACCCGTCCCTCGAAGCTGCGCGGGCCTCTTGTGGCCATCGCCTTCACATCGCCGCCAGAGCAGAAGCCCCGTCCCGCCCCGGTCAGCACGATCGCACCGACTTCGTCATCGGCTTCCAGCTCGGCAAGCAGATCGCCGAGCTGGATCATCATTTCGAGATGCACGGCGTTCATCCGCTCCGGCCGGTTGAGCGTGACAATTGCCACGCCACCATCGCGCGCCAGCAGGATCTCGCTTGGCATCAGATCGGATCCCAGGGAAACAGCCCCGCCGCCGTGATCGGCTGCTTGAAGGCTGATACGAAGGCCGGCATCACCCGATCGGCGATGCTGTTCGGCGTCCAGCCCTCCTTGTCCGCGACAACGCGCGCCAGATCGGTCTGGTTGTAGAGATATATCTCGTTCTTGCGCACGCCGAACACCTGCCCGTTCACATGGGCGGCGCGATCGGATGCCAGATACACCGCCAGCGGCGCATTCTTTTCCGGCGTGATCGTCATCATCTTGTCGACGCGCGCCTGCTGCTCGGGCGTGTCGGTCGGGATCGAGCTGACCATCCGGCTCCACGCCACCGGCGCGATGCAGTTCGAGCGAACATTGAAGCGCTTCATGTCGAGCGCGATCGACTTGGAAAGTGCGGTCATGCCGAGCTTGGCCGCGGCATAGTTCGCCTGCCCCACCGCACCGATCAGCCCCGAGGCGCTGACCATGAACACAAACGCGCCGCTCTCCTGCTTTCGAAATTCCTGCGCTGCGGCGGATGAGACGTAAAATGAGCCGTTCAAGTGAACGTCGATCACCGCACGCCAATCTTCGGGACTCATCTTGTGGAAGATCATGTCGCGCAGGATGCCGGCATTGTTGACCACCGCATCGACGCGGCCGAAATTGTCGAGCGCGCACTGGATGATCTTCTTGGCCGCTTCGGGATCGGAAACGCTGTCGGTGCTGATCGCGGCTTCGCCGTCCGCATCCTCGATGATCTTCTTCGTCTGCTCGGCCGGGCTCGCCGATCCCCCTTCGCCGGTCAGCGACACGCCGATATCGTTGATCACCACCTTGGCGCCGTGCGCGGCCATCATCACCGCAATCGCCTGGCCGACGCCGTTGCCGGCGCCCGTCACCACGGCGACCTTGCCCTCCATCAGCTTCTCCGCGGTCATTCGACTCTCCCTTATTGGTTCTGGGCCGCGGCGCGAATCTGATCGAGCGTCGCGGTTGGTGTGATCGCCTGCGGATCGAGATGGCAATGGACGATAGCCGGCTTGCCGCTCGCCAGCGCCCGCTCGAATGCAGGCGCGAACTCGCTGGTATTGGTCACGGTCTCGCCATGCCCGCCATAGGCGCAGGCGAGCATCGCGAAATCCGGACTGGTCAGCGTCGTTGCCGAGACGCGGCCGGGGAAGGTTTTCTCCTGGTGCATCCGGATCGTGCCGTAGATGCCGTTGTCGATCACTAGAACGAGCAACGGAATGCCGTGATGCACGGCGGTTGCGAACTCCTGGCCGTTCATCAGAAAGTCGCCGTCACCCGCGATCGTCACCACGATACGCCCGGGATACTGCCGCTTGGCCAGCACCCCAGCCGGCAGGCCATAGCCCATCGATCCACTGGTCGGCGCCAGTTGCGTGGCGAAATCGCGGAAACGGTAATAACGATGGATCCAGCCGGCGAAATTGCCTGCGCCGTTGGCGATGATCGCATCGGCGGGCAGCCGTTCGCGCAGCCACGCCATCGCGTCGCCATATTGGAAATCGCCCGGCACCGTGCCCGGCTTGCCCGACCAGTGGAGATAGCTCTCCCGCAGTTCGGCCCGCGCCGCGGCCCAGGGCATTGTTGCATCGAGCGACCTGGCTGCTTCCAGAAATGCTGCCGGCGTCGCGTTGATCGCGATGGTCGGCTGATAAACCCGGCCCAGTTCCAGCGGATCGGGATGGACATGGACGAAAGTCTGTTTCGGCGTCGGGATTTCGAGTAGCGTGTAGGAGGAAGAGGCGATCTCCGACATCCGGCCGCCGATCAGCAGGATCAGGTCCGAACCCTTGAGATATTCGGCCAGCTTCGGATTCGGCCCGATGCCGAGATCGCCGACGAAATGCTCGTCCGTGGCGCGAAACAGATGCGCCCGGCGAAAGGCGGTGGCGACCGGCAGATCGAGACGGCCCGCAAACGCGACGAGCTCCGCACACGCCTCTGGCGACCAGCGCGAACCGCCAACGATCACCAGCGGCTGCTTCGCCTTCGCCAGCAGTTCGCCAAGTGCCGCCACATCGGCAGGCGCGGGCGCAGTCTCGGCGGGAACGACCAGCGGCGCATCGGCCACGCTCGCCATATCGTCCAGCATGTCCTCGGGCAGCGAGATCACCACCGGTCCCGGCCGGCCTTGGGTGGCCACGCGGAAGGCGCGCGCGACGATCTCGGGGATGCGGTCCGCCCGGTCGATCTCGACCACCCATTTGCAGATCGCCCCGAAGGTAGCCGGGTAATCCAGTTCCTGGAACGCTTCACGGTGGCGCATTCCGCGCTCCACCTGTCCGACGAACAGGATCATCGGCGTGGAATCCTGCGCGGCGATATGCAGCCCCGGCGAAGCGTTGGTCGCCCCCGGTCCGCGCGTCACGAAGCAGATGCCCGGCTTGCCGGTGAGCTTGCCATAGGCCTCGGCCATCATCGCCGCGCCGCCCTCGGCCCGACAGGTAAGCAGGTCGATATCGCTCTCGATCAGCGCGTCGAGCACGGCGAGATAGCTTTCGCCCGGCACGCAGGACGCGCGCTCCACGCCCTGCGCTATCAATTGATCGACGAGAATGCGCGCCGCGGTTCGTTGATTCGCCATTCCCGCCATCACTCTCCCCGCCCCTCGGCCAGTTCGAAGGTGCCCGGGCTATAAGATGCGGCTTGGAATAGCGGCCAATGCCTATTCGCGAAGCCGGACATAGCGGTTCGTTACGCGATGTGAACCGCCTTGGTGATCAGGTGCGCGGCAACGCCTTCCGGTCCGTCCTCTGAGCCGAAGCCCGACTCCTTCATGCCGCCGAACGGACTGTCCGGCCATGTCGCGCGGACTTGATTGATCATCACCATTCCTGCCTCGACTGAATCGCCGAGCAGGTTCTGCCGCCGTCCATTCTCGGTGAAACAATAGGCCGCCAGCCCGAACGGCAAGCGGTTGGCTTGCTCGATTCCCTCCTCGACGGTTCCGAACGGAGCCAGCAACGCGACCGGGCCGAATGGCTCGTCGTTCATCGCCTTGGCAGCCAGTGGCACGTCCGCCAATACCGTGGGCTGGAAGAAGAACCCGTAGCTGCCACCGCGCCCGCCGCCGGCCAGCACCCGCGCCCCGGCATCGCGCGCATCTTCGACCAGCGCCTCGATCGATTCCGGCCGGCGCGCATTGGCCATCGGCCCCATGTTGCTGGCTTCATCCAACCCGTCACCGATGCTCATTCGCTTCGTCCGCTCGGCAAAGCCTTGCGCGAAGGCCTCGTAGATTCCCTCCTGCACATGGAAACGCGTCGGCGCGACGCAGACCTGCCCGGCATTCCTGAACTTGTGCGCCACCAAGGTGTCGAGCGTCTTCTCAAGATCGCAATCGTCAAACACCAGGACCGGCGCGTGGCCGCCCAACTCCATCGTCATCTTCATCACGCTGTCGCTGGCCAGCTTCATCAGATGCTTGCCGACCGGAACCGACCCAGTGAAGCTCAGCTTGCGCGTCACCGGCGAAGCTAACAGCTGGCGCGAAATCATGTCGGGCACGCCGAACACGATCTGGGCAACGTCGCCCGGCAAGCCCGCATCCTGGAAACAGCGCATCACTTCGACCGCGCTGCCCGGCGTTTCTTCGCTTGGCTTCAGGATGATCGAGCAGCCCGCGGCCACCGCTGGCGCGACCTTGCGCACCACGTTGAGCGCAGGAAAATTCCAGGCGCAGAACGCCGCGACCGGCCCAACCGGCTGGTGGAGCACCATGGAGCGCATCCCCGCCGGGCGCATCAGCACGCGGCCATAGACGCGCACTGCCTCGCCGGCGTGGAAATCGATCAGTCCGGCGGCGCCCAGCACTTCGCCCCTGGCCTCGGCCAGCGGCTTGCCCTGCTCCATCGTCGCGACACGGGCGATATGGCCGGCACGTTCGCGCAGTAACTCGGCAGTCTTGCGCAGCACCTGGGCGCGTTGCTCGGGCGCCACCGCGCGCCATGCCAGAAAGCCGCGCTGCGCCGCTTCCAACGCACGCTCCAGATCGGCGGCGGTCGCCAGCGGCAGATCGGCTTGTCCCGCGCCCGTGGCCGGATTGAGCAGCACATGCGTATCGCGCCCGCCCGACACCCATTCGCCATCAATGTACATGCCCAGGGTTGCGGGGAAGGCGGTGCTCATAAACGCTCCAATCGTCGTGCCGTGATTAGCCGATGCCATTGCTGGTTTAGGCCGGGGCTATGCCGAATTACAAAGCGCATTATGCGGAAATAGTAAGCCTCTCGCGCCGCCCGTCCCTCTATCCCGCCAAGGGCAAGGGGCTAGCAAGATGACCGCCGCCAGTATCGACATAGAAGAATATACCGCGACAGGAGAGGAAGGCGATCACCGCCTCCACTTGCTGCGTGCCCGGCCGGCCGAATCTTCGCAGCATCGGCCGGTGCTGCTGCTGCATGGATCCACGCTTCCCGGCAGCATCGCCTACACGCTCGCATTTGGTGGCCGGTCCTGGCTCGGCGACCTGGCCGCGCGTGGTCATGACGCCTGGGCGCTGGATTTTCGCGGCTATGGCAATTCCTGGAAGCCCGCGGACGATGGCAACCGCCCGTGCGCGCCCGTTTCCGATACCGAACAGGCGATCGAGGACGTGGCCGCCGTAGTCGCGTTCATCAAGCGCGAAACGGACGCTGATGCCGTCGATATCGTCGGCTGGTCATGGGGGGCTAGCGTTGCCGCCACGTACGCAGCCCGCGGCGGCCAGCTCGGTCGGCTGGTGCTGCACGCGCCTCAATGGCTGCGTGACACGCCGTCCCCGATGGTGACCCCGCAAACCATGTCCGAGCCGTATCGCACCGTCGATGTGCCGGTCTTTGTCGAGCGGTGGCTGGGCCGCATCGACCCGGGGGTGCGCGCCACGCTCGGCGACTGGAAGGACGAATTGCAACGCACGCTCGCCGCACGCGAGCCGATCTCGGTCCCCAATGGCAGCGCGCGCGACATTGCCGCTTATTGGATGGCCGGCAAGCCCGGCTACGATCCGGCCACTATCGTCGTGCCGACGCTGGTGGTGGTCGGCAGTGCGGATACCGATACGCCGCCCGCCCTGGCGCGCGAGGTATTCGACCGGCTCGGCACCTCCGCCCGGCTCTACGCCGAGATCCCCGGCGGCACCCATTTCACTGTGTTCGAGCCGGCTCGCGCCGCGCTGTTCCGCACCACCGCCGCCTTTCTGGCGGATGCCAACATTGAACGACAGGAGTTCCCCCGATGAAAACCGTCGACGTTTCGCCGGAAGAAATGAACAAGCGCGTGGCCCGCTACGCCGACTTGGTACCCTATGGCCGCCAGCACACCGATTCGATCGATCCGTCGGTATTCGAGCAGCTGACCGCGCGCCGCGTGCTATCGATTATGGCGCCGCACAATTATACCGGCCGCAGCTCGGCGGCGCCGATCAAGAGCATTCCGGGCGCAGTTATCTCGATCGCCGAGACACCGCCAGGCAATGCGCCGGCGCTCCACGCCCACGATACCGCGATCGAGAATTTCTTCGTCATCAACGGCCGCTTCAAGATCATCTGGGGTGACGAAGGCCAGCACAGCCTCGAGCTCGGGCCGATGGACTTCATTTCGATCCCGCCGAACGTCAATCGCACCTTCCTGAACATTACCGACGAAACCGCGCGCCTGCTCGCGATCATCCAGCCGCTCGGCGAGGATCAGCAGGATCGCGTCGCCTTCGCCACCAGCGTCGCGCCCAAGATCGCGGGTCAATATGGCGAGGAAACACTGGAGGCGCTGAAGGCAATCGGCTTCCATTTCGACGCTGGCCAGGACACCTCTGCATAATGGACTTCCGCCTCTCCGACGAACAGCTCGCATTGCAGGACGCAGCGCGCAAATTCGCCGCCACCGAATTGCCCGAACTCGCCCGCAGGCTTGAGGAACATGCCGAGCCGGTCCCGCAAGACTGGCTGCACCGCTACGCCGAAATGGGCTTTCTGGGCGTCAACACGCCCGAGACTCTGGGCGGCCTCGGGCTTCCGTTGCTCGATGCGCTGCTGGTGATGGAGGAATTCGCCAAGATATCGGTCGCGGTGGCGTTCCCGGTGTTCGAATGCTGCACGGGTCCGGTCCGCATCGTCGAGCGCCTGGCGACCGATGAGCTCAAGCAGCGGATCGTTCCGCGGGCCGCGGCAGGCGACATCCTCGTCGCAGTCTCGATGTCGGAACCTGATGCCGGCACTGCGCTGACCGATCTCAAGACCGCGGCGCGCTTCGACGGCGACGATATCGTTCTCGACGGCACCAAGCGCTGGTGCTCGGGCGCGGGCCATTCGGGCGGCTATGTCGTGTTCTGCCGTTTCGACAATGCCCCCGGCGCCAAGGGCATTGGCGCAGTGTTCGTCGAGATGGACACGCCGGGCCTCAGCTTCGGCGAGCAGGAAAAGCTGATGGGCTTCCGCGGCGTGCCCTCGGCCGACATCTACCTCGACAATGTCCGCGTGCCGAAAGCCAATCTGCTCGCCGGCCCCGGTGAGTTCGCGAAACTGATGGGCCTGTTCAACATCGAGAGGCTCGGCAACGCCACCATGGCGCTTGGCGTTGCCGCCGGCGCGCTAGAAACGGTCACCGCCTATGTCCAGGAGCGCAAGCAATTCGGCAAGCCGATCGTCGATTTCCAGGCGGTCCAGCTCCGCCTGGGCGACATGGCGGTCAAGGTCGAAGCCGCGCGCCTGCTGATCCACCGCGCGGCTTCGAATGCCGGCTATGGCTTGCCCGATCCGCAGGAAGCATCGATCGCGAAATGCTTCGCCAACGAGATGACCCGCACGGTCTGCGCCGACGCGCTGCAGCTGATGGGCGGCTATGGCTATTCGCGCGAATACGGCATCGAGCAGAAATTCCGCGACAGCTATGGCTGGGGTATCGCCGGCGGCGCGATCGACATCCAGAAGGTGAATATCGCCGGGGCTTTGGTGGGGCGGCGGTTCAGCCAGCGGGGCTAGTGCCCCCCATGCGGCATCCCGGCCCCGAGCCGGAGTGCGGCGTGAAGTTCAGGAGAAGTTTAGAAGGCGCAGCGTGCGCTTCGCGAATGGCCTCAGTGGGCGCACTGGCCATCGGGGATTTTGCAGCGACGATTTCAACGAGCGGACGGCCGTGCCGACCGGCTTAGTCAAGCCGACAAAATCCTACATTGCAACCGGCAGACCTCCTAACCGGCGACATCTGCCCGAGTCCGCTCGCGTTCGGCGCGAAGCACATTCTTGGCGATCTTCCCCGCCCCGCTCACCGGCAGCGGCAGCAAACGGATCTCTACCGAGCGCGGCGTCTTGTATCCCGCGATCAGCGACCGGCAGTGGGCGATCACCGCATCCTCGCTGAGCGAAACCCCGGCGAGCGGCACGACTGCGGCATGGACCATCTCGCCCCATTTTTCGTGCGCCACGCCAACCACGGCGACATCGGCGACGCCCGGCATCGCCCGGATCGCCGCTTCCACCTCGGTCGAATAGACATTCTCGCCGCCGGTGATGATCATGTCCTTCATCCGATCGACCAGGAAGAAATTGCCATGCGCGTCCGAAAAGCCAAGGTCGCCCGAGCGCATCCAGCCGTCGCAGATCGTAGCCGCAGTGGCCTCGGGCTGCTTCCAATACCCTTTCATCACCAGCGGCCCGCGCATCCGCAATTCGCCGACTTCGCCGGGGGCAAGCTCGCGATCGTCGGGGCCGAACACGGCGACTTCGGTCAGCGGCGTCGGCGAACCGATCGTGGCCCATTGCCAATCCTCATCGGGCAGCGACTGCCGCGTCACGCCGACGCTGACCGTCGAAGCCGATGTCGTCTCGGTCATGCCATAGGTGTTGTAGAAGCGGCAGTTCGGAAAACCTTCCACCAGCCGCTCGAGCAGCGCGCGCGGCATCGGCGCGCCGCCGAAATTCATGCCCTTCAGACTCGTCAGGTCGCGCTCGGCAAAGCCCGGCGCATCGACGATCATCTTGAACATCGTGGGCACGCCATTGGCAAAGGTGATGCGGTGACGCTCGATCAGCTCGGCATATCCGCCAGGTTCGAACTTGGTCATCATCACCACTTGCCCGCCCACCATCAGCACCGGCGGGATCACCGCGGCGGCGGCGACATGGAACATCGGCGCGGACCCCAGCAGGATCATGTCGCTCGTCCAGCTCCACCGCGCGATATACATCAGCGCCGAGGTGACGAGGTTGTTGTGGGTCTGCATCACCCCCTTGGGCAGCCCGGTCGTGCCGCCGGTGAAGAAGATCGTCGCGACATCCTCGCCGCCCCGCATCGCGTCTGGCGGAACCAGCGCATCCGCCAGTCCGGCTTCGTAATCCACCAGACCTTCGCCGGCCGCATCGTCCGACATCAGCACCAGATGCTCGACACATCCCGATTGCGCGCGCAATTGCTGGCCCAGCGCGAGGAACTCGTCATCGACGAGCAGCACCCGCGCTTCGACCATTTCGAGGATACCAGCCAGCTCGGCCGGCGCCAGCCGATAGTTGAGCGGCGCGGCGATACCCCCCGCCCAGATCGTGCCGAACAAGGCTTCCAGATTGCGATGCGAATTAAGCGACAGGATGCAGACGCGATCCTCAACACCCACGCCCAGCCCCTGCAGCATCCCCGCACAACGCCCGCTGCGCTCGTAGAGCGCATCATAGGTCAGCCGCCGCTCGCCATCGATGATCGCCACCTTGTTGCCATCGTGGCGGCGCGAGGCATCGAGCAACTGGGTCAATCGCATCATCGTTTTGCGTCCCGCATCAGATTACGCACCCTTCTTCGTCATGCCGGGCTCGAGCCGGGCCCCCGCTACCCCCGGAACAGAAGAAGCGGGGATCCCGGCTCAAGGCCGGGAAGACGAGGGAAACCTAAGCCATCGCTCTGGCGTAGCGCTCAAGATGGAAGTCGCCATTTCCGAATAATGTCTCGATCGCGAACACGCGCTTGAAGGCGTGGCTGACCTTATATTCGTCCACCGTGCCGACACCGCCATGCAGCTGAATTCCCTGGTTGACGACGAAGCGGCCATTTTCGCCGATCATCACCTTCACGCCCGCCGCCGCCATCGCGCGATCTTCCGCGCAAGACGTGGCATTCGAAAGAGCTTCGATGACGCTGCCGCGTAAGCCTTCCAGCTCGATGAACATCCGCGCCAGCCGGTGCGCGACCACCTGGAAACTGGCGATGGCACGGCCGAACTGCTCGCGCTTCCCGGCATAGGCAGCGGTCTCGTCAATCGCCGCCTGCGCCGCGCCGACCGCTTCCGCGCCCAGCACGACGATAGTGCGATCGACCGCCGCCTGGATCGCACCCAACACATCCGCGCCGATCGCCACGGGCACCGCTTCGACGCCGTCGAAAGCGATATCCGCCGCGGCGAAATCGTCGATGCTGTGAAACAGCGTGCGCGTCATTCCCGTGGAATTTCCGGTGACGAGGAACAGCCCGGTGCTGCCGTCGCTGGTGGTGGCGCTGACGAGGATGCGATCGGCGTCCACGCCGTCCATCACCATCGCCTTGCGCCCGGTCAATCGCCAGCCATTGCCGCTTTCGACAGCTTTCGTCGAAATCCGGTTCAGCCAGAAACGGCCATCGGGCTCATAGAGAGCCGCGGCAAAACGGTTCTCGCCGCTGCCGATGTTCGCCAGCAACGCGTCACCCTCGGCGCCGTTCACCGCCTCTACGATCAGCGACGCCGCCAGATAGGCCGAGCGCAGGAAAGGCTCGACCACCAGCGCGCGCCCGAATTCCTCGGCCACGATGCTGGCGTCGATCGCGGATTGCTGCACGGCGTCGCGGCGCGGAAGCGCGCGGGCGATCCAGCCGCCCTCTATCAGCCCCTGCCACAGCTTCGGGTCGCGGGTCTGCGCGCTCCGCGTCCGCTTGAGCAATGCATTGAAATCGTAATTGGCATCCAGCCAGGCGCGCAGGCCGGATTGCAGCTCTGCTTCGGCGGGAGAAAGCTTCAGATCCACCTCAATACCCCCACAAAGTCTTGGCGATGATGCCGTGCTGCACTTCGCTCGATCCGCCGAAGATCGTGATTGCGCGGCGGAACATCAAATGCCCTAGCTTGCCGCGGGCATAATCCGGCGCAAACGCAGGAGCCTCGTCCTGGCCAAAGGGACTCTGGTCGAGATCATGCTCCACGCCGGGCTCGTGATTGGGGAAGTACGCGGTGCCATATTGCCCCAGCGCCTCGACGGTCAGCGCCGAGACCTGTTGCTGTGCCTCGCCACCCTGCACCTTCATCGCCGCGGTCGATGCGGCCGAACTCGGCGCCGCCTCCGTCAGCATTCGCTGCATCTGCCAGCGCAGCGACTTGAGCTGGATTTCCAGCCTGGCGATTTTCTTCCGGAAGCTGGCATTGTCGTAGAGCGAACCCGCGCCGTCCTGCTGGTCGCGGGCATAGGTTTTCACATTTTCGAGATCGTGGCGGATCAGCCAGCTCTGCGCGACCATCCCGCGCTCGCGCGCGAGCAGGAATTTGGCATAGTCCCAGCCCTTATTCTCTTCGCCGATCAGCTCGTCCACGGGCACCCGCACGTTGGTCATGTGCACTTCGTTCACGGTGTATTGATGGTCGTACATGTGCACTGGTTTCAGCTCGACGCCCGGTGCCTTCATGTCGATCAGCAGGAAGCTGATCCCGGCTTGCTTTCGCGCATCGGGATCGGTGCGCACCAGCGTGAACATCTTGTCGGCGAAATGCCCGTCGCTGGTCCACGCCTTTACGCCGTTGACGATATAATGATCGCCGTCACGCACGGCGGTGGTGGTGAGCGATGCCAGGTCCGATCCCGCGCCGGGCTCCGAAAAGCCCTGGCAGAAGAACACATCGCCATTGGCGATCGGCTTGAGATAGCGATCCTGCTGCTCCCTGGTGCCGAAGGTGAAGATCACCGGCGCGACCATGAACACGCCCAGATTGCTCACCCCCGGCGCGCCGGCCCGGCCCAGTTCTTCGACGAACATGTCCACCTGGGTCGTGTCCCAGCCCGGCCCGCCAAACTCTTCGGGCCAATTGCGACCGATCCACCCCTTGGCGTTGAGGATCTGCATCCACTCCCGAATGTCTTCCTTGGCAGGGTGAAAACCGTTGGTCGCGCGTTTCTGGAGCCGCTGGGGCAGCGCCTCTGCGATCCAGGCGCGCATCTCCGCCTTGAGCGTGGCGTTTTCGGGACTGAGCGTGAAGTCCATCTGATCCTCTCGTGCGTCGAGAGGTTCTGCCCCTCAACATAGTCAGCGGGTTAGGTTGCCCTCAAAAGCGTCTCAAATGCCGTTTGGTGATCGCAGGCATAGCGGCGCGATGCCTATCCTCGCGGCCGCGGGAACCGCTCGCGCAGGATCGACGTCAGCAGCTTGGTCACTTCCAGTACCGCGCGCGACGGCGAATGCTCAGCGGAGCGCGCGACGATGCGCTCCATCTTGAGCGATTCGATGCGGCGAGTGGCAAGCACGCCATCGCGGATGCCCGCCTCTGCAGCACTTTCCAGGCTAACGATATATCCCAGATCGCGGGCAACCATCGGCCGTGCCATGAACATCGTCTCGACCTCGGCCACCACGTTGTTGAAGGTCAGGCTGGCCTCGGCAAAAGCGCGATCGACGATGTCGCGAATGCCTTCCTTGCGAATGCCTGAGAGGATGATCGGCAGATCGACGAGTTCATGCAGCTTGAGCGGCGTTTCGCCCTCCAACAACGGATCGCCGGCGCGGCCTACGAGCGAGATCGGCTCGGTTATCGAACTACCGAGTACCAGATGCGCGGGATCGACATTCAGCGACAGCACCGCAACGTCGACAGTACCTCCGACCAGCATCTGCCGGAGCCGGGGCGACAGACCTTCGGCAAAGCGCAGGCTTACCTCCGGGTGCTTCTCCCGCACCTGGACCATCATCTCCGGCGCGATCCATTCCGCCAGCGTCGGCGCCAGTCCGACCCCGACCTGCCCACTGATCACGCTGCGATGAAACAACAGTTTCTGCTTGGCCTGTTCGGTCAAATGCAGGATCCGCTCGGCCTCTTCGAGCAGCAGCCGACCTTCCTCGGTCGGTATCGATCCGCGGGTGTGGCGCGTGAACAACGGTGTCTTGAGCTCATGCTCGAGCAAGCCGATCTGGCGGCTGAGGGCCGGCTGGGCGATACGCAATTCGATCGCCGCCTTCTTGAAGCTCTCATTCTTGGCGACCGACACGAAATATCGAAGCTGACGCAATTCCATTCAAAGATCCCGCCCTGATGGCGATGCTCTTCCGGCATCGCTCCCGCACGAAGCATGCGCGCTTGCGTTGCCTAGAGCAATGCATCCATTTTAGACCGCTCTCAGGCACCGATAGAGACGCTGGCCGGGATGAGAGCAGATGGTCAAATCGCAGATTGCTATAGCCGCGATACCCATCGCCTGGGCTTGCCCGACAATACAGCCCGCGCCTAGCTATCCACGATGCGGTCCGATCTTGAAATTTTCGAAGCGATAGCCGGCCGACGCCGCTCGGTTCGCGCCTTCTTGCCCGATCCTGTCGACCGCAGCTTGATCGAACGCGCAGTGACCGCCGCCGGAACCGCCCCGTCGAGCTGCAATACCCAGCCGTGGAAGCTGCATATCGCATCGGGCGCAACGCTCGCCCGGCTGGGCGAGGCGCTGGTGAAAGCCGCGATGACGGGCGTTCCCCGCGAGCCCGAGATCGAGCATGCGCAGCCCTATCGCGGCAAGTATCGCGATCGCCAGATCGACGCCGCTATTCGCCTGTTCCAGGCGCAGGGCGTCGAGCGGCACGACAAGCAGGCGCGGATGAAATCCTTCCTGCGCAACTATGCTTTCTTCGGCGCGCCCCATGCGGCGTTCCTGTTCATTCCCGCGGATGGCGGTGTTCGCGAAGTCGCCGATTGCGGCAAGTTCGCCCAAACGTTTATGCTGGCGCTGGCAGCGGCAGGCATCGGCTCTTGCCCGCAAGGGTCGCTCAGCGATTATCCAGCAATCGTTCGCGAAGGGCTTGGGCTCGAGGAGGAGGGCCGGCTATTGGTAGGCATCTCTTTCGGCCTTGCCGACGAAGCAGATCCGAGCACCGCGGTGCGCCCGCAGCGCAGCCCGGTGACGGATCTGGTGCAATTCCACTGATGCCCACCGATCGGGCATCGCGCGCCCAGCATCTGGCCTAGCGCGAAAGCGACGCCATCTGCGCCGCCGCATAGCGCGTGCCGCTGGCGGCACCCGGCGGAAGCACCTTATCGATGCGGGCAATATCCTGAGCCGACAAAGCCACGTTCAACGCAGCGACATTCTCGTCGAGATAGCGCCGCCTTTTGGTTCCGGGAATCGGTACTATGTCGTCTCCCTGCGCCAGCACCCATGCCAGCGCCAATTGCCCCGGCGTGCACGCCTTCGTCGCGGCGATCGCTTCGATCTCGGAAACCAGCTTGAGATTGTCGTAGAAGGCCTCGCCCTGAAATCGCGGCGAATGCCGGCGATAGTCGTCGGCGGGCAGATCGCCCGGCGTCTTGAACGCGCCGGTCAGGAAGCCGCGGCCCAGCGGGCTATAGGGCACGAAGCCAATGCCCAGCTCACGGCAAACCGGGAGGATCTCGGCTTCCGGATCGCGACTCCAAAGCGAATATTCGGTCTGCAAAGCGCTGATCGGATAAACGGCATGCGCGCGGCGAATGGTCTCCGGCCCGGCTTCCGAAAGCCCCAGATAGCGCACCTTCCCCGCCGCCACGAGTTCCGCCATCGCGCCGACCGTGTCCTCGATCGGCACGTCGGGATCGACGCGGTGCTGATAATAGAGGTCGATCACTTCCATCCCCAGCCGCTGGAGGCTCGCATCACAAGCCGCGTGCACATAATCGGGCCGGCCGTTGATACCGCGAAAGCTGCCATCCTCGCCGCGGACATTGCCGAACTTCGTCGCGACGGTCACCGCCTCGCTGCGCCCACGCAGCATGCGCCCCAGCAGCTTCTCATTGTCTCCGACGCCATACATGTCGGCCGTATCGAACAACGTGACGCCAAGCCCAATCGCCCGCTCCATCGTTCGCACCGATTCGGCATCGTCGCGGCCTGCATAGAATTCGGACATGCCCATGCAGCCCAAGCCCAGTGCCGATACCCGCAGCCCCTGCGAGCCCAGCGTGCGCATCTCCATGTTCGCCCTCCTCCGAAACGGTCGTCAGGACATAATGCAAAGGTCGGCATAGTGATGCGTACGTTTCTGTATCGCAACGATAGCAAATAGCTGGCTCGCACAGCCGGGCGTGCGCGCTATTCTATAATGGGATAGCATGAAGTCAGGAGAGCGCGTGGGTCTGTTCAGGCACGCATATACCGCGTTGGCCTGCCTCGCGCTTGGCGCAGGCGGCGGACCTGCAAACGCGCAATACGAGCCCATCATGGTCGCTCCGAGCACCTGTTCCTCCGTCCCTGACATGCGCTTCGTCTGCGGCCCGAGCCGCGCCGAGGATATGGTCGAACTCGCCGGAACACCATGGGTGATCGCCTCAGGCATGCATGCTCAGGGCAATGGCGATCTGTCACTTGATGGCCGAAAGCTGGCGCGGCAGCCATTTGCGCGAGGAACCAATAAACGGCGAAGCGGTGCCGATAAAGCACGTGAAGGTCTGCTTGGTTTGATCAGCGAAAGGACAGCTACCCACCCAAATGTTGCCGTTCAGCGCTGAGCGTGCGGCGCCATGAGCGGTCGGGCCGCTAACGACCCAGTTGCTGACGTTCCACCAAACGGTAACTCCGGTAGTGTCTCAGTTTGAAATTTGAGAGGGTGAGCCAGCGGACCTAGGCGCACGACCACCCGAAGTGACGACGCAGCTTCCGCTGGCTCGCCGCCCATATATCATGCCGCGCGCCTTTTATAACGGCCGCGCGGGGCGGCGGCCACAAGGCGCCTAACAGCTACCGACCCAATTGCAGACGTTGATGCCGCGTGGGATGGTCGAGCGATGGATACACCTGCTGCCACCCTCTCCGCCGCCCTTTATGGACGAACCTGTCGCGTCAATCCGCGCGAAGCGGACTGGAGCTTCGACTTCGGCGAGCGTCTGAACATCGCTGTGTCTGTTCCGTGGCGCGTCGTCAGTGGAGGCCGCATTGTCCACGGCGATGAGGATGACGAGCAGTGGTTCGGACTTGCTCGCCCTGTGAATGGCGAAGCCCGCACCAACGAACTGCTACACGGGCAAAGGGTCAATGGCGTTGAACTTGACGAGCAGACAGCGGATTTACGGATCGAGTTCGACGGCGGCGCTCGCCTCGATATTTTCAACAACTCGTCGGGCTTCGAGGGGTGGCAGGCTTCGGTTCCGGCTGGCGGCAAGGAGCTTACAATCATCGCGCTCGGCGGCGGCGGACTGGCCGCTCACTAAATGACCGCTTTCCACCCACTTCAGGTCGCTCAGACGCTCATGCGGCTGACCCGATAGCAGTCGGTCCGCTACTGACCCATTTGCGGACCTTATCGGCGATGCGCCGGCTTCCGAAGAGCCGTCACCTAGTACCGCTCATTTGAACCAAGGATTGCGCAGCCCGTTGTCCGGAGAGTGCCTTTATCGTGAGTTGAGTAGGCGCTGGCCGGTAATCGCGCACAATCTCCTTAGTCCGTTTTCGTTCGTCGGGTGATAGCCTCGCTTCAAAATCCTTCAACCACTTCATCTGCGTGTCGCTTGGCTCCGAACGGACAAGAAAAAGCTGAAAGAAAGCGGCAGCTTTCACGGCATCTGGCTTGACGCCGGCCGCTCCGTTGTAGGCTGAAGCGAGAGCCATCAGGCCGCCCGACCAACCCTGAGCTGCTGAGCGCTCCAGCCAACCCAGTCCTTCCTGCAAATCTCCCCCGCGAGCGAAGAGGATGCCAACGTCTTGCTGCGCGAGCGCATAGCCGGCCTTCGCAGCGACGAGCTTATACTGAAGAGCCAATTTCGTGTCAGGTTCGACCAGACCCGCGCCCTGTCCGTCATAATAGCAACCCAATTTATAGGAGGCCAAGGGATCACCTAGAGCTGCGGCCTTGCGGAAAGCATCAAGTGCCTTGGCATGATCCTCCGCGACACCCGAGCCGGTTTGGTATGCCATGCCCAGATGATAGATCGCCTCGGCATTTCCAGCTTGGGCAAGGCTTTCGAGCGCAGGTATGAGCCCCGTATCCTGGGCGCGTCCACAGCCAGGCAAAGCGAGAACGACAACCGCTAGCATTCCAGCAAGAAGGCGCGCCGTTCCGTCATTCATCCCGTAGACTTAACATGGCGCTCGATCGCCGCAAGGTAATCCTATGGGAGCGTCGCGCGAAGCCGACCGGCAGCTAACCACCCACTTTTGGCCGTCCCTGCGGTGATCGCAACGCGCTAGAAGCCGCCCGGCAGTTAACGACCCAATTGCGGACGCTTCCCTCACATGCAATCCTCCCCAAATGGCCAACAGAAGTTCTGCGTCGCCCGTGGCCTCGCCTTTCCGTGCTGGTTCTATGCCATTAGTGGCGGCTTTCATTGGCGTGGTCGCGATTGCACTTCCGAGTTGGCTCGTATCTTCCGCACCTCGTCACCCTCCGCTCCTGGCACTTGCGCAGCAATCGTGCCGGTGCGCGCGACTTGAGGCCAGCGCGGACGGCAAGGCACGCTGCTGGCAAGCCTTCGAGGAGGTAGGCGCTACACTTGGCAAAGAGCTAAGTGCAAACATGGAGGCCTGTGCTGGCATTGTCCCGGTCACCCGCTGTTTCGGCGGTGATGCGTGCGTAGTCACCGGCTATCGCGCCTACTCACCCCCCATTGAGGAAGGTCAGTTTTGTTCTGCCGCGGAGGCAGCACAGGCGGAAGCATTGGGTAACCGCTATTCTGACGACGCGACGGCTGCGGTCGCTCTTTACCGGCTGTCGCGCCAGTTCGCTACGAGTGACCGCACCGAGAGGGGTAGTTCGACGCCGCGAGGTTGCGGCAGCTAACCACCCAGTTTTGGCCATACCGGGGATGCTCGCGCCGCGCTACAAGCGGACGGTCGGCTAGCGACCCAATAGCGGCCATTCGCAGCGATCATCGAAATGCTGCGAAGCGGACGCCTCCGCTAACGACCGAGTTTCCAACGGCTCGCGACCGTCTCAGTCAACACACGAACTCGAACGATCTTCCACTCCCCGTCCTCCATCGCCCATGTGTAATGGCCGTGGCGTTGGACACGCCAGTTGCGCTGAAGAAAGCCGAAAGCTGATGCTCCCACGGTCGCGATTTGGAGCAAGGTTTCAGTAACCTGCCCTTCATCAACGATCAGCGTCTCGCGCTCAAAGCTGGACTCAGAATGATTCAGCCGTCTGAACTGCGTTTTGACGTCCTGCATTAGTCGGCTTCGATCGATCGTAAGGCCGTCGCGCCTGGTATACTGAAGGGCGTTACTGAAAATGGATTGGTATGCCTTCACGTCCCTGCTCGCGAATGCCGCATTGGCAGCCGCGTGGCGCTTGTCCAAGGCAGCTTCGATCTGGGACTCGCTTACCATCTCATGAGTTTGAATGAGGCCGCTCCTACTAACAAGAGCGCTGCGGCGGCTGCAAACAACCTTCCCGGCATTCAAAGCTGCCAGTCACCTTCCCACCCACTTCCAGACGTTTGGCCGTGCCTGGCACCATCTTAAACAGACCGTCCGCTTTCGGCGCGTGCCGAGCAGCGCATAAATGACTGCAATTGGGGCGCTTAGCCGCCATTCGTATTCGCCACCGGTAGGGTCACTAGGAAGCATGGCCCCGTCGTTGTCGTGTTCGTGACCGCGATTTTGCCTCCGCCTGCACGAAGCAGCGAAGCCGAGATGGCGAGTCCCAATCCGGTGCCACCGGTCTGCCTGCGGGTGGTGAAAAACGGTTCGAAGATTCGTTGCGCGTCGGCAGGCGGTATTTCCGCACCATTGTTGGCAACCGTGAGCTCGATGTGGGTTCCGCGCCGCGCCACCTCTATATCGACGCGGCTGGCAGCGGCTTGGCGCGCATTGTCGAGCAGGGCGCCGAGCACGGCTTCGATAGTTGAAGCGGCGACAGCTACGGGGAAGGTTTCTCCCTCAGCCGAAATCACCACGCGAAAATCGGGCGCGTCGAACGCATCGACGACCGGCCGCACGACCGCCAAGGCCTCGACGGCGATCCGGGAATCCGCTTGCGCCATGTCGGCGCGGGCGAGGTCGAGCAGGCGCGTCACCAATTGCGCGAGACGCTCGGCGTCGGCCTTGATATTGCCCAGGAAGCGCTCGCGCTCTTCCTCGGTCATCGACTGGGAATGATCCTCGAACAGCTCGATCGTCCCGGCGATGCCGGCCAGCGGGGTCTTGAATTCGTGACTGACCGATGCGGCGAAATCGCGAAGATAGCTTGAGCGCCGGTCGATTGCGGCGGCCATCGTCCGGAAGTTCTCGAACAGCCCGCGTATCTCGATCGCCGCGGTGACCGGCGTCTCGGGCAGCGTCCCGGTGCCCGCCGCGACGCCGCGGGTCGCCTTGGCCAGCGCTTCTATTGGCCGGGCAATGCCGCGCGAAAGCAATCCGGTCAGGACGACAAGCGTGAGGAAGATCAGAACCACGCCGAATATGATCTTGCCCCGATCCTCATACAGTCCGCGGAACAAGGCGCGCGGCGAGCGGGACAGCAGCAACGCTCCCACCACATGGCCATCCACGACGATCGGCCGGATATGATGGATGCGCAGCGACGAAGCGCGGCTGAGCCATTCGAATGCGTAGCGCTGGCTGTACGCACCGTTCTGTCGCAGCACCGTGCCGATCGTGCCGCGCAGCGCGGCGGACACTTCCGGCACCTGCGCATAAGAGCCGCCAGCCTCATGGCCGAGCACTACGATGCCGCCGCGGTCGACCAACTGGATCGACGCCAACGTCGCCTGCTGCGTCGATGCGATGATCGGGGCGAGCCTGGCGGCGGCTTCGAGCGCCTTCAGATCGGGCGGAATCGTGGGTCGCGATGCTTGCGGGCGCTCGCCCAGCACGGGCGTGCTCCGGAGATCGATTGTCGAGGCCGCTGGCTGAGCCGCGGGAGCCTGGCGCGCATCGGTCCACAGCGCCTGGGAAGTCGCTACCAGCGCGGCCCCTTGGGCTACCAGCTCCGCCTCGGTCTGGCGGACCAGCGTATTTTCATAGACGCGCAGGAACACCGCGCCCACACCGGGCAGCGCCGCAGTAAACAGCAAGGTGCCGAACAGGATGGTGCGCAGCCGGAGCGACGGCCAATGCCGTTTGACCATGGCTTTCAGCGCACCGATCACGGCGGAGCGCCCGTGCAGCTCCCAAGTCCGTAGCCGATGCCCGCGCGCGTCTCGATCACGTCGGTGCCGCCCGCGCGCACGAACTTGTTGCGCAGATTGCGGATGTGGCTGTCGATCGTCCGGTCCGTGACAGCGAATCCCGGACCGTGCAGCCGGTCGATGATCGCGTCGCGGCTGAAGACCTTGCTCGGCATCGCGATCAGCGTTCGCAGGATCGAGAATTCGGTGACCGTCAGCGCGATCTCGTCGCCCGCCCAGGTCGCCCGCCAGCCTTCGATGTCGAGGCACAGCCGGCCATGCTCGATCCGCCTGCCTTTGTCGAGCGACGCCGGGCGGGCACCGGCGCGGCGCAGGATGGCCATCGACCGGGCCACCACCTCGCGCGGCGAAAAAGGCTTCACCACATAATCGTCCGCCCCGAGCTCGATCCCGAGGACGCGATCGATCTCGTCGTTGCGGGAGGAGAGGAACAGGATCGGCATGTCGCCCGTGGCGCGCAGCCGCCGGCACACCTCCAGGCCGTCCATCCGCGGCATGTTGATGTCGAGCACGACAAGGTCGACAGCCCGATCGGCGGCCAGTTGCAATGCCGCCTCGCCATCATCCGCCTCGACGGTGTCGAGACCCGCCTTGGCGAACGCGAACGCCAGCAGCTGGCGGATGTGCGGATCGTCGTCGGCAATCAGGATGGTGCGCGGCATGGGGCCCATGATCATCGCTGGGGCTCATTCGTCAATGGCGGGATGGGCGATAGTGCCGGGGCGGCATGCGTGACCGGGATCGCCGGCGCAGCGGCCGGTGTGGCTAAGGCTGCGGGATCGACACTCGGAGGGGGCGGTGGAAAGGGCACGCCGTCGCAACCCCGGCCGGTCGGGCCCGCAGCCGGCGGCGCCGCGAGCGTGGCCCCGCCAATGAGCCCCCGAACCTGCTCCAGCCGCCTAGCATTGCGCCAGGTCCACCCTCCGCGGCCCTGGCCTTCGATCGTGCTCGCCAGCACCCGATGCCGTACCCAGCGCAGGCGTTCGGCAAATGCCGGCGACAGCCTCCCGCGCGCCTCAAGGCGGACCAGCGAAACGAGCGCCGAGGGCCCGAGCTGATCGAGGTAGCACAGATCGAGATCGGCGCCCTTGCCCCCGGCTTCGCGCGCGTGGCGGATATTCCAGGCGGCAGCGACCGAGCCGAGATCGACTGCGCTGCATGCCGTGAGCACGAGTAAAGCCGCGGCGACATTGGCGTTGATGAGCCACGCCGCGCTTTTCCCGCGCAGCATCCGCCAGACGATCAGGACCAGCCCGATGGCTACGAGCGCCATCCACAGCAAGGCCGCGATGCGCAGCCGGGTGAGCGAGTAGATTTCCACATAGTCGAGCGTGCGCAAGATGCTCGAGGCGACCAGAAATAGGTTCTGGGCGATCCACAGCACGACCAGCCACCGGATCGCGCGCACCGCAGCAGTGTTGGATCCCGGCCTGAGCGCGACCAGCACAAACAATCCGGCGAGCAATGCCGTAGCGATGAGCGGATAGGCGCCGCGATGCGCATAATCCGCCAGTGTCACGCCCGCGGGCAGCGGTGCTCCGCTCCACAGGAACGCAAGGTCGAGACCGTTCTGCACCGCGAACAGCGCGTTGAAGGTGAGCAGGGAGAGCGTAACCGAGCCGACCGAGATACCGGGAATATCGAGGATGACGTCGTCACTTTCGATCATGGGTTCGATCCGGGGACGCGGCGGCCGCAGCGTCGCCCACACCATGGTGAGCAGCAGCATCCAGAAGACGACATGGACCACCGTGAAGAAGTCGATATCGGGCGCCCCGATCCGCAGCAGCGCATTGCCGATCAGCGGGTTTGCACTGGCGAACAACGCCAGGAACACCGCGCCGCCGATCAGCGGCAGCGGCAATAGCGGCAGCAAAGGGGCGATTTGCGCGCGCCCATCGGCATGTTTGCGCATCCGGAACAGGTCCAGCCAGGGACCGGCAATGCTGACGACGCCGTGGAGCGCGAGGCGCAGCGCCCATCGGCCGGCATGATCGAACCCGGCGGAGCGCGGCAGCAGCACCGCCATGGTGAGCGCGGACCAGAAGAGCATGAAGGCGAGAAGCCCGGGCCGGTCGAGCAGGACGGCCGCCAGCAGCAATGCCGCGCCGGTTGCCAGCCAGCTTCCGCGCTTGCGCCAGACGATTGGGGTCAGCAGCAATGTGACCAGGGTCCAGGCAAATGCGAACAGGCCGAGATTGGAGCCGATCCCGCCGCCTCTCCAGAACAGCACGTCGCCCAATATCACCAGCCCGGCCGCGGCGGCGGCCTTGGCGGCAAGGCTGGATATGACCTTCAACGACATGCGACATTCTCCCTTGTGGCGGGGAGTGTCATCGCACTCTCAGGTGTCGATCAGCGGGTGATCCCGGTTTGTTTTGTGCGGTCATCCCATGCAGATGCGGTGCAGATGGAAATGGCAGCGCAGCGGTCATTTTGAACGTTCACCAGATGATTTCGAACAGCCGCTTTCAGGCGTTGCCCCAAACTCACTGAACGACTGATACTGGGGCGCAAAGCCGACACGTGCGGCTAATTCAGAAGGGATCCTGTCGATACTCCAAACGGCTTCGCCAGCTTTTCCACTACACTGATTGTCGGATTGCGCGCACCGCGCTCGATGTCACTGACATAGGTCCGGTGGATGTCCGCCTCATCGGCGTAGCGCTCCTGGCTCCAGCCCTTCGCTTCGCGAAGGCGGCGAACATTTGAACCAAGGCGCTTGCGAATATCCACGCGCCTGACTGACGCGCCTGTCGCCTATCGATCTACAGACGATCAGTGACAATTTGGTTGACTGCCCCGGCCTACCAAGCATTGCTACGTCACTGATGGTCGACAGGAGACGTTTGTGGGATTGATACTTCTAATATTGCTGGGCGGCGGGTTCGTCTGGTTGCTCATCAAGGGCAATGCAGTGAACAAGCGCGTCGCGCAGCAAAAATTGGCATTCACGAGCGAACATCAGGGCTGGCAGATTTTCATGTCAGACGCGATCCTGGACCCGTCGCTGCTCGCGATCGGATCAGACAATCGCAGCATCGTGGTCGGATCCCTCAACAATCATGTTGAGGCATCTTGGGACGACCTGTGCCGGGTTGAGGTTGAAAGCAACGGCACGTCGCTGACTACAACCAACCGCGGCTCACAGGTGCTGGGCGGCGTGGTTGGCAATGTCTTGCTGGGCCCGATGGGTCTACTGCTCGGCGGCCTCACAGGGTCGAAGGCGACGCGCCAGCGGGTGAACGACCTTTCCCTGAAGATCGTCATCGAGCACCCCTCGCGCCCATCCCACCGTGTGGTGTTTTTCCGCGTCGGTGGAAAAGGAGTGAAGCCCAACGCCCGCAAACTTGCCGGGCCTGCTCAGCAGCTCGAGCACTTTCATGCGCTCCTGCTGAACGCCATGCGCACGACGGGGCGCGATCGTTTGCCGTTGGCATCGCCCGCCGCTGAACTACCAACGCCGGAGCTTGGTCAGCGGATCGGGAAGCTATGGGAACTGCATCAGGCCGGGGCCCTTTCAGAAGCTGAATTCACCAATCAAAAGCAGCGTTTGCTTCAAAGCGACGCGCAGTGAGCGTCCCGCCGTGTCTGATTGATTGATCGAGGCGTAACGGCAGCCAACACTGCAAACTGCCTATCTACTTCTGGCTAATGAGAGCCGCCGCAGCTTCCGCGATCAGCGCAACCCGAGCGCCTCCACTTCGGAGGCGCTCGGCCAGTTCAGCGTAGGCCGACAGACCACGGCGCCCCTGCCCTTCGACGGCCACTTCCGCCGGATCTTCCAGCATGCCGGTTAGCTCCGCGAACATGCGTCTGGCCAGCTCGATCCGCTCATCCTCGTCCACTGGCTGGCCTCCTTCTGCCCCACGAAGTGACGAAGTGCCCGACGAAGTCCAGAACCAGCTTTATCGCTGCACATTCCATTCGACTTGGCGGCGAACGCAAGCATTGGTGTTCGTGTGAATCGCAGCCGGCATTGACCGGCTGCCACCCCCGGCCAGCGCGACTGGCGGGGCTTTGGGCGGTGGGAGCGGCACGGTGCCGCTCGCCTGAACAAGGACCACCGTCATGAAGCTCAACGACACCCAGCTGATCCTGCTCGCCACTGCTTCGCAGCGCGACAATGGCAGCCTGATGCCCCTCCCCGACACGCTCGGCGGCGCAGCCGACCGCGCCACCAAGGCAATCGCGGCGCTGATCAAGAAGGTGCTCGCGGAAGAGGGACCGGTTACCGAGGCACAATTCTGCTGGCGCGAGGAGGACGGCAAGCTCATTGGCGTGCGCATCACCGATGCGGGCCGGGCCGCCATCGGCACCGACGAGGTTGACCCGAAGCAATCGCTCTCGACCGCCAACCCACCGAAGCCTGAAACAGCGCCGAAAGTTACCAAGGCTAGCCTATTACTCGACATGCTCAAGCGACCTGACGGCGCGACGCTCGACGAACTGGTCACCGCAACGGGATGGCTTCGGCACACGACGCGCGCAGCACTGACCGGCCTGCGTAAGAAGGGCCATGACCTCGAGAAGAGCAAGCGCGACGATGCAACCTGCTACCGTGTGGTGGCACAGGCGTGAGCTCGGACCGGCTGCAAAATGAACTGGCTGCGCTGGCGACGATGTCGCCGGCGCAGCTGCGCTCCAGATGGGCAACTCTCATCCGATCGCCCGTCCCTAAGGTCAGTCACGGCATGCTGCGCATGGCACTCGCCTACGAGCTGCAGGCGAAAGCGCTGGGCGGCTTGTCGCGGGATGCGCGCCGCGTCCTCGAGGATCATGGCGCAGGAAGGAAGCGGACAATTGCCATCCCACCTGGAACGCGTCTCGCCCGAGAATGGAACGGGAAAGTGCACATCGTCACGATCGCCGAGGATCGCAGCATCCTGTGGAATGAGCGCAGCTGGCGGAGCCTCAGCGAGGTGGCTCGCGCGATCACCGGCACGCGCTGGTCCGGCCCCCGCTTCTTCGGACTCAAGGAAGGGCAGATGCGATGATCAAAATTCGCTGCGCCATCTACACACGCAAATCTACCGACGATGGACTGGAGCAGGGGTTCAACTCCCTCCACGCCCAGCGGGAGGCATGTGCCGCCTATGTCATGAGCCAGGCCAGCGAAGGCTGGACGCTGCTGCCGGATGAATATGATGACGGCGGGATCTCAGGCGGCACCCTCAACCGGCCCGCCCTCCAGCGCCTGCTTGTCGATATTTCCGCGGGCAATATCGACACCGTGGTTGTCTATAAGGTAGATCGCCTGACCCGGTCGCTGATGGATTTCTCGAAGCTGGTTCAGACATTCGACGCCGCGGGCACGTCTTTCGTCAGCGTAACGCAGAGCTTCAATACAACGACCAGCATGGGCCGGTTGACGCTCAATATGCTGCTGTCGTTCGCCCAGTTCGAACGCGAGGTCACCGCCGAACGCATTCGCGACAAGATTGCGGCGTCGAAGGCAAAAGGCATGTGGATGGGTGGTGTCGCGCCGATGGGCTACAAGCCAGCGGGCCGCACGCTGGCTATCGTTGAGGATCATGCCGTAGTCGTGCGGCGCCTGTTCGCAATGTATTTGGAAGTCGGGTCCGTGCCGCAGCTCCAGCGCCGTTTGGCAACCGAGCGCATCCTCACCCCCTTCCGTCAGACAGTATCCGGCCGGCAGCTTGGGGGCGGACTGTTTGGTCGCGGGCAAATATATCTGATGCTCAGGAACCGCGTTTACGTCGGCGAGATCGAGCACAAGGGCCAGATCTATCCCGGTCAGCACCCTGCCCTGCTCGATCGCGCGCTATGGGATGCCGTCCAGCAGCGGCTCGGCGATTACGCCAGCAATCCCGTCAAACCGCGCGCGGCGCACCCCAGCCTGCTGGCTGGATTGATCTTCGATCCTCGTAATGAACCGATGATCGCGACCCACGCCAACAAGGGAACGCGGCGGTATCGCTACTATATTAGCAAGAACTTGGACCCTGAAAACGAGCAGCCACAGCACGCGATCATTCGTATTCCCGCGCTGGAAATTGAGGGCGCCCTCGTCGAGCGGCTCGCTGCCGCCTTCGACGAACCGATCACGCTCATCGCTGACGCAGCCCTTCGGCTCGATGGGATCGACCTATCCGGCATCCGGGCCACAGCCGCTGGCCTCGCAACCCGGGTTCGGCAGCGCGACCGCGAACTGATCCGGCAGCTTGTATCGAGCGTCCGCATGGATGCGGACGGCGCACGCCTACAGATCTCGTCTCACATTCTGGCGGCGGCGTTGAACGTTAGCCGGGCAGATGAAGACGCGATGGTCAGTGTCCGCGTTGACGCCCGACTATCACGATCCGGGAGAGCGATGCGTTTAGTGCAGACCAATGGGAAGCGAGCTGGCGGGGCTCGCGTTGACGAGCCACTGATTGGCCTCCTGTCGAAAGCGCATCGGTGGTGGGCGCGACTGAAAGACGGCGAGACCAATGTCGCTGCCCTTGCTCGCGAGGAGGGTCTGACCCGAGCCTATCTCTCCAACGCCATGCGCATCGCGTTTCTGTCGCCGCGCATCGTCGAGCGCATCGTCGCCGGCGACCAACCAGCTAAATTCTACGCGCGAACTTTAATGCGGACCCAATTTTCTGAATGCTGGAATAGCCAAGCGGGGGTGTTCGGAGGATGAGCGCGATGACCACTTTGCGCCCTAGTTTCAGTCATTAAGTCTCCCTCGCCGGCTCCCTGAAAGCGGACTTCGACAGTTTGCGTTCCACATGCAGGATCTGCCATTCGGCATCCAAGCGGCTAGTCGCCCCCAAGTCATCGGCGGAGAGGATGTCCACAAGCTGCACGCCTGCGGAGCCATTTTTCGTCCACCGCACCACGCCTCGGCATTCCCGCCCATTTGGCAGCTGAATCACTAGCGGCAGCTCAGGCTCAAAGAGCTCATTGTGACGCACGCGCATTCCTCGCTGTGAGATGTCTTGAATCTCGAGCTGGTGGATACCCTTGATGCTCTGAAACCTCGCCCGCATCGGCGGCGTCCGGAGGCGCAAGGGCCGGGCTCGGCTGGAGCGTGCTTCCGCCACCAATTGCCGCAACAAATGGGCACAGTTGATGTTGTGCTGGAAGGCGAGGCAATGGCGCTTGCCCTCCCGCGCGATTATGGTCGCAGCCATCGAAACCGTCTCCGAGAGATCGAGCCGGGTTTTCTGGCCGATCGATAGATCCATCATCGACGAGAGCTCGACGCCGCCATTCGAGATCGAGTGAATCCGCGCCAGCCCCGCTTCATCGCCCGCAAACAGACGTGCGACCCGGTTGACGGTAGCCAGTCTGATGTCGCAGACCATGGCGCTCGGGACATCGGCCCGCCCCAGCCCAATTTCCTTCTTCGTTGCCATACATACCCCTTTGCTCCAGTGGCCAAGGTGCAGGGTGGCAGTCGAATGAACAATTCGTACCGGCTACGATGGCGTTCGTAAGAAGCTGTTTACGCTACCGGCATGAATGAGGCCAACCGGACCCGGCTGTCGCGCCCAGTCTCCGCCTTCCACGATCCGGTACCGCAAAACTACGGTATGTGAATTAGTCGTGCTTTAGCAACGAGATGGGCTAATGGCTGTTCATCTCTGTCAGGTGTTTGCGTTGCCTCTGATCCACATCGTCGACGACGACGCGCACGTTCGCGCCGCGACCAGTTATCTTCTCGCTAGTCACGGCTATCCAACCGAAGTCTATGCGAGCGCGGAGGAGTTTCTGCAGCACGCCAACCTGGCGCGCGGGTGCGTGCTGCTCGATCTGCGCATGCCCGGCCTGGACGGCCTCGGCACGATGGCGCGGCTGACGGAACGAGGCACCGCGATTCCGACGATCATGATGACCGGCCATGGCGATCTCGGCACTGCGGTCCAGGCAATGAAGCTTGGTGCCGTCGATTTCATCGAGAAGCCCTATAAGGAGCAGGAGCTTCTCGCCGCCGTCGCCCGGGCGCTCGATCTGCGTGCCCAGGAGCGCCGCCGCACCCAGGGCCGTTCGGACGCGCTCGCCCGGATCGAGAAGCTCTCTCCGCGTGAGCTCCAAATTCTGCAGGGACTGCTTGGCGGCCTGAGCAACAAGGCGATCGCGCGTCATCTGGAGCTCAGCCATCGAACCGTAGAGATGCACCGGGCGCGCATGATGGAGGATCTGGGTTGCGGCAGCTTGCCGGAGGCGGTTCGCATTGCGATCGACGCCGGGCTCTCGCCGCTCAACGGAGCGAGTGTCGAACCCGCGAGCCCGCCAATCGCCACGCTAGCGCCGGAAGCCGAAACCCCCGCGAGTTCGGGCGCGCCGGAGCCACTGCCTCCGGCCGACGAACTGCTGGAGGGTGCGATCGACTGCATTTTCCTGCTCGATCGCGAGTGGCGCTTCACCTATCTGAACCGGAACGCCGTGGAGAAGATCGGCCGCGGCAGGGATCTGCGCGGGGCAGTCATCTGGGACAGCTTCCCCTTGGCGGTGCACACGCTGGGCTGGGCGGAGCTTCATCGCGCGGCCCACCAGGAGACGCCCAGCCGCTTTCAGTTCTTCGAACCTGATGTCGATTGCTGGTTCGACGTGAACGTCTGCCCAGTGACGCATGGCCTTCAGGTCGCGTTTCGCGACATCACCGCCGAGCGCCAGACGAACGTGGCGCTGCAGATGAGCGAGGAAACCCTCCGCATGGCGCTCGATGCGGCGGGGGACGGCGCATGGGACTGGAATTTCGAGACCGGCACGATCGCGATGTCAGGCCGCTTCGTCCAGCACCTCGGCTATTCGCCGGGCGAATTGCGCGGTGACCTGGATGCGGTCCGCGAACTGGTCCACGCGGACGATTGGCCCGTTCTCGATGAGCGCCTGAAGGACCATCTCGACGGCCGCAGCGACACCTTTTCCTGCGAATATCGCCTCAGGCGCCGCGACGGCAGCTGGTGCTGGAACTTCGATCGGGGACGTGTCGTCGCCCGCGATTCGCAGACTGGCGCGCCGCTCAGAATGGTTGGAACCGCCTGCGACGTGAGCGAGCGCAAGGCCGAGGACGCTCGCGCCAGGGAAGCGCTGGAGCGGCTCGCGCTCGCGCAGAGCAATGCCGGCGCCGGCACATGGGATCTCGATCTCGATACCTATGGTCTCCGCCTCTGTCCGCGCAGCCGAGAAATGCATGGGCTGGTGCCAGACGGCCCAGCCGAGCTGAGCAATGGCGAGTGGAGCGCATGCCTGCACGCCGACGATCTGGCGAGCACACGGGACGCGCTGAACGAGGCGGTGCGGGCCCGGACGGGCCTGTGCATCCGCTACCGCACGATGGCGGCGGACGGACATTGCCGGTGGGTGCTCGGACTGGGGAGCCTGGTGCCGGAATCCCGCGGCCGGGCGGCTCGCTTCGTCGGGCTCAACCTCGATATCACGAGCGGCATGGAGGCCGAGCTTGCCCTCCAGCGCATGCAGTCCGAGGTCATGCATCTTTCGCGTTTCAGCGCGATGGGTGCGCTCGCTACGACGCTCGCCCACGAGCTCAACCAGCCACTGACCGCGATCTCGGGCTTCGTCGGCGGCATCCGGCGTTATGTCGAAGGCGGCAAACCGGGCGAGCGCGCCGCCGCCCTGCAGGCGATCGAGGGTGCGGAGCGCGGTGCGCAATTTGCGGCCGACATCGTCCGCAAGCTGCGCGAGCAGGCGAGCGATGCCGCGCCGGAACGCAAACCCGACAGCCTGCGCGAAACGATTGGCGAAGCGATCCACTTGTGCGGGCACAAGGTCAATGGAAGACGTGGAATCGGCCTCGAGATCGACGCGGCAGCTGACCCCGTTCTGATCGACCGGGTCCAGATCGAGCAGGTTTTGCTGAACCTGCTTCGAAATGCCTGCGAGGCGAGCGAAGCATCGGGCTCGACCAAGCGGATTCTGGTCTCGGCGCTGCCTGCGGAAGGGCAGATGGCGCTCGTCCGGGTGAGCGACGGAGGCGGCGGCGTGCCGGAAGCGCTGAAGAACGATATCTTCAGAGCCAGCTTTACGACCAAGCCGCAAGGCATGGGACTCGGGCTTTCGATCTGCAGAACCATCGTCGAAAATCACGGCGGCGAGATATGGGCCGAGCAGAATGGCCGCGGAGGCGCGGACTTCTGCTTCACCATCCCTCTCCACGACACGGCTTCTGATGTTTCTCTTCGGATGAGATGACGGTCAGAACCGTCGCGGATGCGGCCAAGGTTGCCGGAGAACCGGCAATGCCCGCCGGCCCCGGAAGGTTCCTTAGGGATCACCCGAATGCCCCCAGCGTGCGAGCATGCCGATATCGCTCCCGCGCCCTGGAAGAGGCTCGCATCACTCAGAACACTGAGAGGACATCATGGACCGCACCGGCAACATCCTCATCGTCGTGACCAACGTCGACCAATATGATCGTGTGGGTTTCAGAACCGGCCTGTGGCTGGGCGAACTCACGCATTTCTGGGACGCGGTCGAAGAACAGGGATTCCGAAGCGATATCGCGAGCCCGTCCGGAGGCTGGGTGCCGCTCGATCCGCAGGGATTGATGATGCCCGAGATGGGACACAACAGTCGGCTCGGCGGCGACGTCACTAATCATTACCGCGACAAGCAGTTCATGGATCGGCTCAACCACACCTTGCCGCTCGCCGAGGTCAGCGCGGCGGGTTACGACGCCATCTATCTGGCCGGCGGTCACGGAACGATGTGGGATTTCCGCTCGCCCGACCTCGGGCGGCTCCTCACCGAATTCTACGAAAGCGGCAAGGTCGTCTCGGCCGTCTGCCACGGCCTTGTCGGTTTCCTGGATGCGAAGCTGGGCGACGGCCGCTGGCTCGTTCAGGACAAGGATCTGACTGCCTTCTCCTGGGCGGAGGAAAAGGCCGACAATCGCGACGATGTGGTGCCGTTCAACCTCGAGGAAGAGCTGAAGGCGCGTGGCGCGCGTTATACCAAGGCACTGATGCCGTTCGGAAAGCACGTCGTGGAAGACGGCCTGTTGATCACGGGGCAAAACCCGGCCAGTGCTCGCGGAGTCGGCGAGGCCGTCGCGCGAGCCCTGCGGCAGTCCGCGCCTCAAGCCTCGGAGAATCTCGAGGCAGTTTAGACCGTGTGACGGTCGCTTTCCCTTGGCCTTGGGACGGGGCGCGAACCTATTCCGGCGCGCGCGCCGATCCCTCAGGCCGGCGGCAGTCGATCTCGTCCATCGTATAGCCCAGAGCTGGCGCGACCCGGCGAACGAGCGGTTCCCAGTCATTGCGCTGCGCCGCATAGCTAAGCCGATCCGGCCGCGCCTCGATGCCGGCACGCAGCAGCGTCTCCATGGCCGCGGCATAGCTTTCGCCGTGATGCGGAGCATCCGCCGGCCCGGCATGCTTTTCGTCCGTCGTGGGGAAATTGCGGTCCAATGTCTCCAGCAGAAATCGGGCACATTGGCGCAGAGCCTCGACGGGTGCCGAACGGATCAGCTTCTTGTGCTTCTCCCGATCGAGCGTGGTATCGATCAGCGTGGTGAGGTCGAGCAGGATGAAACTGAACCGCGACACCGAATATATCGGCTCCCTGAAGCGGAAGTAGAACAGCAGCGGATAGAAATGGTGCGCCTCCTTGGTCGCGGTGAGCGGCCGGACGAGATTGCCGAGCTCGCTGGCGCCATCGCTGAAATCGCCGTCCGGGCCGAGTCTCGCCAGCATCTCGGCCGCATCGCCGGTGCCGGCGGTCATCACGTGAATGCTGAGCGCCAGGGCGTTGCGTTCGCGCAGCCCGGAATAGACTTGGACGAGATAGCTCAACACCAGCGAAAGCACCGAGGCGCCGATCAGCGAGTTAAGCAGGTAAAGGATGCGGGTAGCGGCGGTGTGCGGCGAATAATCGCCGCCGCCGACGATCGACAGGCTGTTGCCGGCGACGAGCAGCGCGGTGACGAAGTCCGTCGGCGAGTCGCCACTGCTCGGCCGTATCGCGGTGCCCAGTTCGGGCCGGATGAGGAGCGCGGCGCCGACCGTCAGCCCGAGCGCCCAGAAGGCGATCAGCGAAATGACAATCAGCGGCCCGCCGAACGACAGGACCGCGCCGCGGCGGCGGCCGAACAATCGCGCCACCCCGCTAAGCGCCGCCCAGACCGCCCGGTTCCAGTGCGGAGCGAGCAGCCCGGTGCCAGCGCGTGCATAGAGCACCGTCAGGAAGATGTCGGCGAGGAAGAGCGCCATCACGCCCGCCCCGCCGATCTGTTCGAGAGTCATGATCGATGCCTCTCTTGCGCTTCAATATGCAACCAGCTCGGGAAGCGCGTCCGCTACCGTCCCCTCGGCGCGGTAGTCGGGCGGGGTTTCGAAGTCCCTGCGGGCAAGGCCGCGCGATGCTTCGGCGCCGCGCGGGAAACCGCTGCGATCGGAATAATCGCGGTCGCTGCCAGGCTCGCGACGATGCGCGGCCTTGGTGCCCGTATAGGCGACGATATCGAGCAAGGTGATGCCGGCGACCATGGCGGTGGCGATCGCGGCGTTGCGGCGCTTGGGGTTGTCGCGGTGCAGCGCCGTGGCGAGCGTGCCGAGATCGAGCGCATCGCCCGCGATCCGTGCGGCGAGGCCCACCGGCTTGTCTACCGACAGCGTCGGTACGGCGCTCGCCAGCTCGCGCGCGCCATAAGCGCGGATCAGGCCTTCCTTGTCGTCGAGCCCGAGCGTGCGGGCCAGCTTGCCCGGCGCCACCAGTTCGGCGACGCCCAGGCCGATCGAGAACCAGCCCAGCGCGCGCGCCAGCCGATCTGCGCTCGGGAGCGAGCTTGGGCCCTTCTGCTCGACGCGGGGATCCCCTTCCGAGCGGGTTATTTGGGTAGCATTGGTGAGTGGCATGATGAAACCTCGTGTGAAATGGGGATCGTTCAGGGCTGGAGCATGACCTTGATGCAGCCGTCCGCCTTGTCGCGAAACGTGCGATACATTTCGGGACCTTGGGAAAGATCGACCTTGTGAGTGATCACGAAGGACGGATCGATCTGGTCGTCCTCGATCCGGCGCAGCAGGTCGTCGGTCCAGCGCGGGACGTGCGCCTGGGCCATGCGGAAGGTCAGCCCCTTGTTCATCGCCTGGCCCATCGGAATCTTGTCGACGAGGCCCGTGTAGACGCCGATGATCGAGATGACCCCGCCAGGCCGGCAGACATAGATCATCTCGCGCAGCACGTGCGGGCGGTCGTTCTCTGCCAGCAGCATCTGCTTGGCGCGATCGATCAGCGTGTCGGGCTGACTCGGGGTGACATGGCTCTCCGCGCCGACCGCATCGATGCATTTGTGCGGGCCTTCGCCATTGGTCAGCTCGTTGAGCCGCTCGATGACGCTTTCCTCCAGGAAATTGAGGGTGATCGCGCCGGCGGCAGCCGCCATCGAGAGGCGTTCGGGCAAGTAATCGATCGCGATCACCTGCTCCGCGCCGAGCAGGATCGCCGAGCGGATCGTCATCTGCCCGACCGGGCCGCAGCCCCAGACGGCGACGGTATCGCCCGGCTGGATGTCGGCCTGCACCGCCGCCTGCCAGCCGGTCGGCAGGATGTCGGACAGGAACAGCAGCTTCTCGTCCTCGATGCCGTCCGGCACCTTGATGTGGGTGGTGTCGGCGAAGGGCACGCGCAGATATTCGGCCTGGCCGCCGGGATAGCCGCCGGTGAGGTGGGTGTATCCGAACAGCCCCGCGGTCCGGTGGCCGAACGCCTTGTCGGCAAGTTCGCCCTTCCGGTTGGTCCGCTGACATACCGAGAAGTTGCCGCGGCGGCACTGATCGCACTCGCCGCACTGGATGGTGAAGGGAATGACGACGCGGTCGCCCACCTTGAGCGAGCTCTTGGCCGCGCTACCGACCTCGACGACTTCGCCCATCGTCTCGTGGCCGAGCACGTCTCCCGGCAGCAAAGCGGGAATCATGTTATGGAAGAGGTGGAGATCGGAGCCGCAGATCGCGCAACTCGTCACCTTGATGACCGCGTCGCGCGGATCCTCGATCTCGGGATCGGTCACCGTGTCGTAACGGACATCCTCCTTCCCGTGCCAGACT
Source organism: Sphingomonas sp. AC522 (assembly GCF_979258125.1). Lineage (NCBI taxonomy): Bacteria > Pseudomonadati > Pseudomonadota > Alphaproteobacteria > Sphingomonadales > Sphingomonadaceae > Sphingomonas > Sphingomonas sp. AC522. The sequence goes on along the minus strand of NZ_OZ409836.1, from coordinate 1,446,602 downwards.
AAAGCTTTCATGCGAATCTCCTCCGAATGTGCGGAGGGGCGCTATCTATGTGAATGACAGCGGGGCGCATCCGGACGATCCCTAGGGAACCTTCCGGGGGTGCCGGTCATTGCCGGCCCGCCGGCAAACGCTCGAGGGCCGGCACGTGCGATACATTCGGACCACCGATATGGAATTCGATTCAGCTCTGCAGGAGATGGGCGAGTCGATGGCGGCCGTCGTGAGTGACGCGCCGAGCCCGCCAGCTCGCGTGGCCGCGGCTACCCTGTCGGCGATACCCGACTATGTATATGCCTTCGATTCGCAGCGGCGCTTTGCCTATGCGAACCCTGCCATGCTCAGCCTGTTCGGGCGTTCCGCAGACGAACTGCTCGGCAAGACCTTCGCCGACTTGGATTATCCCAAGGATCTCGCCGATCGGCTCAACGGCCATATCGATCGCGTGCTGAAAGACGGAGTCACGGTCGAGGACGAGGTCTTTTACCGCAGCCCGACCGGGCGCGGCGCCTATTTCGACTTCCTGTGGGGACCGGCGCGCACCGAGGACGGCACCGTCGAACTGGTTGTCGGCGTGTCGCGCGATACGAGCGAGCGCCATTCGATCGAGGAGGAATTGAGAAGCAACGAGGCGCGCCTTAGCGCGGCGACCGAGCTGGCCGGCCTCGCAATCTATTCCTGGGATCCGATTAGCGGCGCGCTGGAATGGGACGAAAGGCTGCGTGCGATCTGGGCCTGTCACCCGACGTCGAAGTGAGCATGGATGTATTCGAAGAGGGCATCCACCCGGATGATCTGCCGCGGGTCCAGCGCGCCATCGCCGCATGCATCGATCCATCGGGCGACGGCCGCTACAAGCTTGAATATCGCGTCATCGGGCGCGACGGCGTCACTCGCCACGTCGCCACGTCGGGCCAGACGACTTTCTCGCAAGGTCGCGCCACCAGGTTCATCGGTGCAGCGATCGAAGTCACTGCGCAGCGCCGCAACGAGGAAGCGATCCGCGCAAGCGAAGCTCAGTTCCGCAGCTTCGCCGACAACAGCAGCAACCTTATCTGGATCGGCGACCCCAAGGAGGACACGATCGTCTATCGCAGCGCCGCCTATGAGAGGATCTGGGGCGTGCCTTGTGCCGAAGCGCCCAGCCGCTTCGCCGAGTGGTTGGACGACGTCCATCCGGACGACCGGCAGCAGGTCGAACACGCGCTTGGGGTCGTGAAGGCCGGCGAAGTCGCCCAATTCGAATATCGGATCGTCCGCCCGCCAGATGGCTCCGTCCGCTCGCTTCGCGAAACGAGCTTTCCGATACTCGATGAGCAAGGCGCCGTTGCTCAGATTGGGGGGATCACGGAAGACCTGACGCAGGAAGATGTTCGTCAGGCCTATATCGTCTGTAGCAGGGCAGCAGAGGCGCGCCGGCTGGCATCGATCGTCAGAGCCGAAGGCTATCGCGCGCAGATCTTCACAAATGCCTCGGCCTTTCTCGAAATGGCCCCGGTGCTCGCTCCCGGGTGCGTGCTCGTCGACCTTCGCAAAGCCAGAGAAGACGGGCTCTCAATTCCACGCGAACTCAAAGCCCGAACGATCCCATTGCCGACGATAGCGCTAGAAGCACCGGGGGCGGACGTCGGCGCGGCCGTCGGCGCAATGAAGGCAGGAGCCCTCGACGTCCTTCTCGTGGAGGAAGCAAATCTCCGCTGCAGGCTTCCCGCAGCTATGGCGGAATGCGTGGGGGCCATGCGACCGATGACCAACGATGAAAGCGCCAGCGCCCGCCTGGCGCGGTTGACCCCTAGGGAACGCGAAGTGCTGGAGGGCCTCGTCGAGGGCGGAACGAACAAGTCGATCGGACGGAAGCTCGGGATAAGTCCCCGCACGGTCGAGTTGCATCGCGCGCACGTCATGAACCGGCTGAACGCGAGCACTTTGATGGAGCTTCTGCAGGTCGCTTTGTCCGCGGGCATCTTTCCGTCGGGCGGCGCAGTATCAGTTAAACATCCGGCTCTCTAGAGGCGGCGATAGGTGCTGTCGGGGCACGTCCACTATCTCGCTTAGCCGTTCCGGAGCGGTCAGTCCGCTGACGGCCCAAGAGCTGTCGTTAGTTACGCTATTCGGAGGAGAATTCCCGGTTGAGGACCCTCGCGATAAACTCGGCCCCCATACTTAGCCCAACAGGATCGACGCTGTGACCAAGCCCGGCCGACACATGGGTGGCGACGTTGATCCCAAGTCGGCGCAGCGCGTGTTCGGCCGCGTGCAATGCTGACACGGGGACGACTGAGTCAGCTGCGCCGTGAACGAGCAGTACTGGTGGTGTCGTAATCTTTTGATGAGCAAGATCTGCGGCGCCGGTCAGCATGCCAGAATATCCCAATATTCCTGCAATCTGGGTCTCGCGCCGCAGCCCAACATGGAGTGCCATCATGGTGCCCTGGCTGAATCCGACGATTGCCAAGTCGGCATTTTCCAAGCCGTACTGAGCTAGCTTCCGGTCGATAAAGGCATTTATCGCCGGGGCCGCGCTGGCTGCACCCAATGCCAAGGCCTGGGGCGTAAATGCTGAAAGCGGCCACCACTGGTAACCAGATTCCATCCCACCGCAGCGCTGAGGCGCATTGGGAGCTAGAAACAGGGCATCTGGCAATGCGCGCCGCCAATGTGGGGCAAGCGAAATGAGATCGGCACCATTGGAGCCGTAGCCATGGAGGAGCAGGATGATCTGCTTTGGAGGGCGGCCTGAATTGGGCTGCAGGCTCGCACCGTTTGAAATTTTGGACATGCGGATCTCAATCGTCATGACGAGCTAGTCAGTGTGCAGCGTCTCGGACTACAGGCCCCGGTGGCGATTTCTCGTTATTTGTCTTTTTCCGCACGTTTACGATCGGCCTTTCGCGCACGGCTTATTGCTGCTGCACGCTCACGCGCTCTCATTTCCGAAGGCTTCTCATAATGCCGACGCACCTTCATCTCGCGATAAACGCCTTCGCGCTGCAACTTCTTCTTGAGAGCGCGGAGGGCTTGATCGACATTGTTGTCGCGAACGATGATTTGCATGCTAGCTCGGCTTCCAGCTGTTGTGGCGCTTGATCGAATTCGCGCGGCTCTACAGCCAGAGAGTAACTAAGCCAAGGAACGAGCTACGGTTGTTCAGGAGATTGATGTTGCCTCTCGTTCAGCCTCCGCAAGTTGTAACTGCTGCCCAGCGTATTCGTGGGCGGGCGCGTCGTCTCGACCATTAGGAGGACGGCCCTTACCGGGGCCCTCGTCTTAAAACCACACAGTCGCCTAGCGGCCCACATCCGGCCCATCGCGATCAACCAGCCAGTGCCCATTTTGAGTGTCAACCACCTAACATACGGGCGGAGAAAGCGCCCATACAATGGGCTTTTCGCGCGGCGGAATTATGCTCTGTGGTTGACAATGCACGGGTGTGTCCCGCGCAATCCGGCGACTTTGCGGCGTCTCAGATTTCCCAAGCCGGAAACCGCGACTGTATGGTGGACAGGGCTGGATTCGAACCAGCGTACGCTTGCACGGGCAGATTTACAGTCTGCTGCCTTTAACCACTCGGCCACCTGTCCATTGGGCGCCCTTGGCGAGCGCGGTCCATTGCCGCCCCATTGCCCGGCTGTCAACGCCTTGCGCGCGCGCGCCGCCGCTCCTAGCGTCCGCGCTTTCCTTTCCCTTCCGCGAGGCCCTGTTTCATGCGCGCTTTTGCAACCTTCCTGACTGCCGCCGCCTTCATCGCCCCCTTCCCCCTCGCCGCGCAGACCGTCGCACCCGAGACTGCGCGAATCGTCGCGGAAGGCACGAACGATTCCGAAGTGATGCGCATCGCCCAATATCTGACCGACGTGATCGGCCCGCGCCTGACGGTCTCGCCGGGCATGCGCCGCGCCGAGGACTGGACCGCCGCCAAGTTCCGCGAATGGGGGCTCACTGCGGTCCACAAGGAAGGCTTCGATTTCGGCCGCGGCTGGGAATCGCAAGGCTCGTTCATGCGCATGGTCGAGCCGCGTCCGATCCAGCTCACCATCGCGCCGATCGTCTGGACGCAGGGCACGGAGGGCACCGTCCGCGCGCCGATCATCGTCGCGCCGATGGCCGATATCGCCTCGCTCCAGCAATATAAGGGCAAGCTGGCGGGCAAGCTGGTGCTGATCAGCGATCCCGAGGCGCCCAAGGATCTGGAGGACGCACCCTTCAAGCGCTGGAGCGACAGCGAGCTCGCCAAATTCGACAGCTTCGATTTCACCCGCCGTCCGCCGTTCAACTTCGGCACGCGCCAAATCCTCGCCCGCGCCCGCGAAGCCTTTCTCAAGGAAGAGGGCGCAGTCGGCTATGCGACCATGTCGATGCGCCCCGGCAAGATCGTCCACGGCCAGGGCTCGCGCTTCGGCGTGGGAGATAGCTCGCCGCTCCCCGGCATCGAGATCGCGCAGGAGGATTATCGCCGCCTCGCCCGCTTGGCAGCGATGGGCGCCGCCCCGGTGGTCGAATTCGGCAGCCAGGTCCGCTTCGACGATACCGACACCAAGGGCTATAACGTCATCGCCGATATCGCCGGGACCGATCCGCGCGCAGGCTATGTGATGGCCGGCGCGCATCTCGACAGCTGGGCCGCGAGCGACGGCGCTGCAGACAATGCCGCGGGCAGCGCGATGGTGATGGAAGCCGCGCGGATCATCAAGGCATCGGGGATCCGCACCAAGCGCACGATCCGCTTCGCTTTGTGGTCGGGCGAGGAGCAGGGGCTGTTCGGCTCCCAGGATTATGTCCAGCGCCACCTCGCCAGCCGTCCCGAGGCAAACGGCCGCAAGAATTCGGGCTGGCCGATCACCCCGCTCGCCGGCCATGGCCAGCTCGCCGCCTATTTCAACCTCGATAATGGCTCGGGCAAGGTCCGCGGGATCAATGTGCAGAACAACGCTGCCGTCGCGCCGATCTTCGCCGAATGGCTCAAGCCCTTCCATTCGATGGGCGCAGATACGGTCGCGATCCGCAAGGTCGGCGGCACCGATCATATGAGCTTCGATGCCGTCGGCGTGCCTGCCTTCCAGTTCATCCAAGATCCGCTCGATTACGGAAGCCTGCGGCATCACACCAATCTCGATACCTATGATGCGCTGAAGGCCGAGGATATGCGCCAGGGCGCAATCATCCTCGCCGCCTTCCTGGTCAACGCCGCGAATGCAGACAAGCCGCTGCCCCGCTTGCCCGTCCCCACCAAGCCCAACGAAGGCGATCTCTACCCGTACACCGCGCCGGCGGCGGGCCAGTAATGGCCAAGCGCGGACATCGCCCGAGCAAGGCGCCGGCGTCGCGGCCACGTTTCTATGGCCGTCACGCCGTGCTCGCCGCGCTCGACAATCCCGAGCGGACCGTGCGCCAGATCTGGGGCACGCATGAGGCGCTGGAAGGGATTCAGATCCCGCCCAGCATCCAGGTCACTTATGCCAATGCCGCCGATCTCGGGCGGCTGGTGCCGGGCGATGCGCCGCATCAGGGGCTGGTCATGGATGTCGATCCGCTCGAGGATATCTGGCTGGGCGATCTGCTTGCGCAGGGCGAGAGCGATGACCGACCGCTGATCGTGCTCGATCAGGTCACCGATCCGCACAATGTCGGCGCGATCCTGCGCTCGGCAGCGGCGTTCGATGCGCTCGGCATCGTCACGCAGGACCGCCACGCGCCGCCCGAATCAGGCACCGTCGCGCGCTCGGCGGCGGGCACGCTCGAAGTCGTTCCCTGGGTCCGCGTGGTCAATCTCGCCCGAGCGCTCGAAGAGATCGAGAAAGCGGGCTTCTGGCGGATCGGGCTCACCGGCCATGCCGACAAGACCCTCGCCGAGGTCATGGGCAAGGCGCGCATCTGCCTCGTCCTCGGCGCAGAAGGCGAAGGCATGCGCCAGAACACCGAGGCGCATTGCGATCAGCTTGCGAAGCTTCCGATCTCGGATAAGGTCGAGAGCCTGAACGTGTCGAACGCCGCGGCGATCGCGCTCTATGCAGTCGCCACGCGCGGCTGAACATTTCCGGGGGGAAGCAAGATGAAGCATTGGAAGGCGCTTGCCGCCGTGATCCTGATCCCGCTCGCGCTGGCCGCGTGCCTGTTCGTGCCGGGCAAGTTCGTGTCGGTGATGACGATCCACGCCGATCGCAGCTTCACTTATAGCTACAAGGGCGAAGTCCTCGCCGTCGATGTGGCGGGGCTGATGGGCAAGGCGGTGGGCGGCTTCGCCTCGGCCTTCGCCAATGAAAGCGGAAACCAAAGCGAAGGCGATGCGCTGGCCAACAGCGCAATGCCCTCGCTCGAAGACACGCCCGAGCAAAAGGCCGAGAAGGACGCCAAATATCGCGATGTCGCTGCCAAGCTCGTCAAGGAAGCGGGCTACAGCCTGGTCGAATATCGCGGCGAGGGTAAATTCTATGTCGAATATGCGATCAGCGGCACGCTGACTCACAATTTCGTCTTCCCTTATAATCAGGATACCGGGCTGATCTTCCCCTTCGTCGCCGTCGAATTGCGCGGCAAGGATCAGGTCCGCATCAAGGCGCCCGGCTTCGCCAAGCAGGACGACAGCGCCAATTCGATGGGTGGGGGCGAAGAAGCCACCGCCAATCTCGACGGCACTTTCACGCTGATCACCGATGCCGAGATCGTCAGCCAGAACCAGGAAGATGGCGCCACGGCGAGCGGCGCGAACAAGTCGATCACCTGGAAGGTAACTCCCACCAGCGAAGACGCCCCAATGGCCGTGCTCAAGCTGCGGGGGATCTGAATTATTCCCCTCCCTGAAAGGGAGGGGCAAGGGTGGGTTAGAAATGGGCGGGGCTCGATGCCCCGTCCATTTCTGTTTGCCCCGGGCTCGCCCTTGGCTTGCAACCTACCCCCCAACGCCTCCCTTTCAGGGAGGGGAGCAGCGCGTAAATCGTGCTTGCGCTGTAGGATTTGTTCTGCTTTCGTTCGGCTCCATGCCGAACCTGCACCCCGAACCCGGCTTCCTAATCACCCCGGTCCCCGCGTCCGCCAGCAGACCCCTTGGTCAGTGCGAAGATTGGGAACATTCGCGGGCCGCTCGCCTCAATCCTCGTCGGCGATCGTCACGCGCAGCCCGTCGAGCTCGTCGGTGAACGGGATCTGGCACGAGAGGCGCGAGCGGCTGTCGCGGTCGGCCGAGCTTTCGAGCAAGTCGTTTTCGTCCTCGCTCATCGTCGGCAGTTTGGCCGCAAATTCCGGATCGACATGCACGTGGCAGGTCGCGCAACTGCAGCAGCCGCCGCAAAGCGCCAGCAATTCGTCGAAACCGTTCTCGCGGATCACTTCCATCACCGAAAGCCCGGCGGTTCCCGCGACTTCGCGTTCTTCCCCATCGCGGGTGACGACGATAAGCTTGGGCATGCGATACTCCTCCGGTTGGGCGTCCCATGCCGCCTTCGCCGCTCCGTTTCAAGGACATGACCGATGGGCCTGAGCGCCGAACAGCTGAAGACCTCGCTCGATGCGCTCGCCAGGATCGAGCCGGCCATCGCCGCGGGGCTGAAGCGCGCCGGCTATCCCGAGCCGCGGCTGCGCGATCGCGGCTATGAAACGTTGCTGCGCACGATCATCGGCCAGCAGGTCAGCGTCGCCGCGGCCGCCTCAATCTGGAAGAAGCTGGAGGCCGGAGTCGGCGATTTGACCGATCCCGTGGTCGTCGCGGCTGCTTCCGATGAAACTCTCCGCGCGGCGGGGCTCTCTCGCCAAAAGGCCAGCTATGCGCGCAGCCTGGCCGAGGAAGTGAGCAACCGCGGGCTCGATCTCCATAATCTCCCCGCGGACGACGAAGAGGCGATCGCCCAACTCGTCAAGATCAAGGGAATCGGCCGCTGGTCGGCCGAGATCTACCTGCTTTTCGCCGAAGGGCGCCCGGACATCTGGCCCGCCGGCGACCTGGCGGTTCAGATCGAGATCGGCCGCCTGCTCGGCCATGCCGAGCGCCCCAGTGAAAAAGCCATTCGCGAAATCGCCGAAGCTTGGCGCCCGCACCGTGGCGCCGCGGCAATCTTCGCCTGGCACCATTACAAGGTCGACATGGATGTGATCTAAATGCCGGAATCAAAGCCGGTAGCGTACCTGCATCAAATACTGTATTTCCCGCCGCTTGCTCGGAGGGGCTTGGGGGCTCGATGATTCTAAATCTTGTTTTCGCGGCGTCGCTGGCGGCCATTTCGGCTCCTGTACAAGACGCGCCTGCGCAGGATGGTGGCGTTGTCGTCACGGGCGAAAAGGCGAAGTCCAGCAAGCGCGTCTGCAAGCGTTCGGTCGCGACCGGCTCGGTAATGCAAAAAGTCACTTGCCGCACCGCGGCCGAGTGGAATGCGGATACCGACAAGGCCATCTCGACCCTCGATCGTCTGCGCGGCGAGGATCGCTGGCGCGAAGCGGTTCGATACGAAAACGATCTCAGGCCGAAGGAAGATCTCCCGAAATAGCGTGTTCGCCGATCGGGGCATGGAGGTTTTATGTTGCTTACTATTCTGATGACTGCGTCGCTCGCGGCCGTGTCGCCGCTCCAGGATGCGCCCATCGCGCAGGATGGTAGCGTCGTCATCACGGCCGAGCAGAACAAGAAGAACAAGCGCGTCTGCAAGCGTTCGACCCCTACGGGTTCGGTGATGCAGAAGGTCACCTGCCGCACGCTCGGCGAATGGGAGGCCGAGGATATCCGCAACAAGACCGCGATGGAGCGGATGCAGGGCGATCAGCGCTGGCGCAACGCTGCCGCCAGCGAGAAGGAACTGCTCGGCAAGCCCTGAATCAATTCGGCGCGTCACGCTGACTGTGGAGGATCAGATGCTGCTTATTGTTTTGATGGCCGCGCTCGGGATTTCCTCGCCTTTGATCCAGGACATGCCCACCGCACCACAGGACGGCAGCGTCGTCGTGACGGGCACGCAGAACAAGAAGAACAAGCGTGTCTGCAAGCGCTCGATGACCACCGGATCGCTGATGCAGAAGGTCAGCTGCCGCACCGTTAGCGAGTGGGAAGCAGAAGATATCCGCAACCAGACCGCACTGGAGCGCATGCGCGGCACCCAGCGCTGGGATGAAGCGGCCAAGTTGGAAAAGCAGCTCGGCGGCGGTTAAGCGCCGATCGCCCCCAGCCCCACCGCGATCGCCCCCATCGGCCCGGCCAGCGTGCCCAGCCCCGGCGGGCCGAGCCGCCGGTCGAGCGTCTCGCCATAAGCTGCCAGCGAACCATAGCCGCCAATGCTCCGCGCAAGCTGCGCCCGGATGCGCGGAAAGAGATGCTCGCGCGCCGCAATCACGCCGCCGCCGATGGCGATATGTTCGGGCGCCGCGGTCGTGACGAGATTGTGGAGCAGCCCGGTCAGATCATGGACGAACAAGTCCCACTGCGGCCCGTCCTCCGGCAGACCCTGCCCCGGACAGCCGAACCGTGCCGCCAGCGCCGGCCCCGATATCAGTCCCTCGACGCAATCGCCGTGAAAGCTGCACCACCCCGCAAAGCCATCCCCCGCCGCGCGCGGCACCCGCATATGCCCTGCCTCGCCATGCGTAACTCCCTGCACCGGCATGCCTCCGGCGATCAGCCCGACGCCTACTCCGGTCCCGATGGTGATATAGGCATGCGTCGCCAGCCCCTGCGCCGCGCCCCAGCGCGCCTCGGCCAGCGCCGCGCCGACTACATCGGTCTGGATCGCCAGCGGCTTGGCGTAGCGCGCCGCCAGCCGGCGAGTCAGGTCGGTCCCGGTCCAGCCCGGCTTGGTCGTCGCAGTGATCGAGCCGAAATCGGGCTTGGCCGGATCGAGCTCGACCGGTCCGAAGCTGGCGATGCCGAGCGCATCGAATTGCCAGCCATCGAGCACCGCTTCGATCGCCGCGAGCGTCGCGGCCGGATCGGTGGTCGGCACCGTCTCGCGCGCCCGCACATCGTCCGGCCCGGTGCCGAGGATCGCGACGCATTTGGTGCCGCCCAGCTCGAGGCCGGCGATCAACGGAGAGGATGTCATTCCTCGGGCTAGCCCAAGCGGCGCACACAAAAAAGAGGCCGTCCGAGTACGGCTCCAGATGCGGAAGTTTCGGAGTAGGCAGCGGCGGCCGGTTACTCCCGGCCGCCACGCCCCCTTTTGCCGCGGTGCTCCTAGAAGCGGCCGCGGAGCCCGACCATCACCTGACGTCCGGGATTGTAGAGCGTGAAGGCAGCGTTCTCGAATTGGAAGTAGCTGCGCTGGCTGCGCTTGGTTAGGTTCTGGACGTCTAGCGTCAGCTGCGGCGCCCATTTCACGTCAAGGATCTCGGCAAAGTCGACGCTCGCCGACAAGTCGAACTGCTGGTAATCGTCCGAGTAGAGCCGTGCCAGCGCGATGCCGTTCTGGTTCGGGTCCGAAGTCAGCGTGCCCTTCTGGAAGGTTGTCGACAGGCGTACGCTGAACCCGCCCTGCTCGTAATAGCCCGTCACATTGTACGTCACCGGCGACACGCCCACCGCCACTGCCGGTGCGGCGCCGGATCCGGTCTGTTCGAGCAGCGTCAGATTGGCATTGAAGCCGAACCCGTTGAGCCCGAAGCCGCCGAGCAGGAAGTCGAGCGGCTGCACCCAGTTGATCTCGAGGCCGTTGACCTTGAGCGTGCCGCTGGCATTGACCTGCTGGTTAAGCACCACCGTCGCCGTGCCGGGACCGCCGCGCGAATTGATCGCGGTCTGCTGGGTCGGCGAAAGCGTGTCATAGGTCACGCCATATGCCGCCAGCGAAGCGAAGGGCACGGTGACGCTGCCATTGGTCGTGAAGCCGGTCACGGCCTTACGGAAGGCAGTGAAGCCGATATAGCCTTCTCGGCCGGTATAATATTCGAAGCCAAGGTCGAAATTGGTCGAGATATACGGCGTGAGCGAGGGATTGCCGACCGTGCCGATGTCCGCCGAGGGGCTGGTGAAGGCTAGGCCCGGCAGCATCGTATTGGGATTGGGCCGCGTCATCGTCCGCGATGCCGCGGCGCGCACTACTGCATTGTCGGTGATGTGGAAGGCCGCGCTCGCCGAGGGCAGCCAGTTGTCGTACTTGGCGTTCGTGTAGACGAAATTGACGATGTTCGGATAGCATGAGCCGTCCCGCAGGTTGGCACCGCCGCCCGGGCAGGCCGCGGGAAGCGGGCCGACGCCGTCCGGATCCACATTGTTGCGCGGATCGGTGATCGTCACCCGCCCGCCGATCGTCTGATCGGTGGCGACATAGCGCAGGCCGGCGTTGAACTGCACGTTGCCCCCACCGAGCGGCAGATCGCCATTGACCTCGGCAAACACAGCCTTGGTTTTCTCGCGGACATAGCCGCCATTGGCGCCGGTATTTGCCGAGCCCGCTTCACCGGCGGCGTTGTGGAAGGCGTCGTAGTTCGAGGCTGCCTTGAACCGCTCCCAGTCCACGGTCACGAAGCCGCTGGGTCCGGGCCTGAGGAAACTGGGCACCGCGGCATTGGGGATCAGCGAGCCCTGATAGGTGACCGGGCCGGTCGAACCGGTGGTCGAGCCCGTTCCATAGGCCGGATAAGACGGATAATAAGGCGTGCCGGGCACACCGTAGAGCGCATTGGCGGCAGCATTGGCCTGGGCAGCCATGCCGGCGACGTTGAGCCCCTGGCACGCCGGCTGGGTGTTCGGCCCCGGCAGGTTCACAGTCGGCCGGTTGCCGCACACCGCGTTCTGCCAGTTCTGGCTGTTGTCGAATGCGCGGATGCGGCGCGACACATCGTCATAGGCGCCGCCGACCCGCAGGTTGAGCCGGTCACTGCCCCAGGTGAGATCGCCGCGCACGCCCTTGGTCTCGGTGTTGCGGCGCTCGTCCTGGATGTTCACGCGCCCACCCGGCCAGCCGAAGTTGGCGGGATTGTTGAGATTGATGTTGGTGGTGACGCTCGGCATGTCACCCTTGGTATTGTCATAGAAAACCGTGACGCCCGAGCTTGCCGGAGTGATCACCAGCACGGTCGGCGATTCACGATGGAAATCGCTCTTGGTGTAATTGCCCTGAAGCTGGAGCTTGAGATCGTCGGTGATCTCGACGTCGAAGCCCGGGTTGATCCCCCAGAACTCGGTCTGCTCGAGATGCGGGCGATATTCGAGGAACCACTGCGCATTGGCATAGGTGCCGGTATTGACCACGCAGCCGGTCGTGCAATCGCTGCGATCATAGGTCGTGTTCAGCGGGATCGCCGCGCCGTTCCGGCCCACCCAATTGACGTCGACGCGCTCGAGCTTGTTGTCCTTCTTGCCATAGAGCGCATCGACATAAGCGTGGAAACCGTCGCCCTTATATTCCAGGCTGGCGATCGCGTTGAGCCGCTCCTTGGTGCCGAACTCGTCCATCGGACGGCCAAGGCGCGGGATGATGCCATTGTCGATCTGGTCGATTGTCGCGCCCGGATTACGCGCCAGCAGGAAAGCCTGGTCGATCGCAGTGCCGGTAACGAGGCCATTGCCGGCATTGGCGGGAACAGTCGCGGGGATCGTCCAGTTACCGCCACCAGTCGAATTGAGCGTGCCGCTGGTGCGTTGCGCCGCGGTCAGCGCCGGGTTGGTCCAGCCGATCGTCTCATAGCCGGTGGTGCGGACGTAGTTCCGCACCCCAGCCACGCCCACAAGCACGCCGAAATCGCCGAAGGTCGCGCTGGCCAGCATCGAACCGCGATAGCCCCAGCGATCGGAATTGGTGTTCTTGGTCAGCTGGCCGCCATAGGTCAGGTGCATGCCCGGATTATCGAACGGGCGGGCGCTGCGCATGTTGACCGTGCCCGCGGCGCCGCCTTCAACCATGCTGGCAATGCCGCTTTTGTTCACCGTCAGCTGCGTGAACAGCTCGGTGGGCAGCATATCGAGATCTACTTCGCGATTGGTGTTCTGCGAATCCGTTCGCCCGGTCGATGCGACCGCTACGGGTGCGCCGTTGAGCAGCACGCGCGTGAAATTGGTGCCGAGCCCGCGGATCGCGACGTTGAGGCCCTCGCCGGTCACTTCGCGGTTGATCGTGATGCCGGGAATGCGATTGAACGATTCGGCGATATTGGTGTCGGGGAACTTGCCGATATCCTCGGCGAAGATGGTGTCGACAAAGCCCGTCGAATTCTTCTTGGCATTGGTCGAGCTCTGCAGCGATGCGCGATAGCCGCTGACCACGACTTCCTCGCCCTGATCGGCCGTCTGTGCCGCAGGCGTATCCTGCGCAGTCACGGGATCGTGCGTGGGATCGGCAGCGGGCTGGGCGAGCGCGGGCCAGGCCGTTCCCGCCAGCAGGACGGCGCCCAGCATTGCAGCACGGCGCGCAGTGAAATCAGTCGCAGAACGAGTGCGCATAGTCCCCTCCAATATGACCTCTGACGGGCCGTGCCGTTCCACCGCAAAAGTGCGATGTTAGCGGTCACATTTGCTATGACGGAGGGTTATGTCTGTCAACTCATACATTTGCCGCCATTTATTTCTGATTTGCTGCAGGCACTTACCGCTCCGCACCATTAATTGCTGCAATGCGGCCAGACTTGTCCGAGTTTATCTGACAGCGCTGGCGGTGCCGACTCAGCCGAAAAGGATGGAAAGCGACGCCGCAAATGGACCATTTTTGTGGAGACGCCCTGCCCGCCCCGGCGCACGCCGCAGATTGGGCCGCTTGAGCAGAGGCTTGAGCATCAGGTGCAGGGTCGCGCGGTTGATGTGGATGCCGAAGCATTGATGCAGGCCGTAGCCGAAGTGAATATAATCGCTCGCGGGACGATCCGGATCGAAGCGGCCCGGATCCGCCACCCGGCGCGGATCCTTCATTGCCGAAGCAAAGGCGGCCAGCACCGTCGAATGCGCTGGGATCGTCCGCTCGTGCGGCGTACCCTTGGCCAGCGTCCAATCCTTCAGCACATTGCGGGGCAGCCCCGGCGCCAGCGGATCGAAGCGCATGGCTTCCTGCACATATTGCCAGAGCAAATCGTCATCGTCGGCACGCGCGGCCGCTTGGGCGCCGGCGAGCGCATCGGGACGGCGCAGCAATTGCTCCATCGCCTGCGGCACAACCATCGGCGGCTGGGGCGGCCCACCAACGATAAATCCCATCAAGGCAGTGCGGATCTGGTCGTCGCTGAAACCGCTCGTTCCTGCTATCTGCTCAGCGAGCGACCGCGACAGGATGTCGTCCTTGCCGGGCGCCGCGCGGCGCCGCTCGATCTCGCTCTGGATGTGTGTGCGCAGCGCCGGGGCGATCTGATCGACTTCGGCACGCAACTCCTTGTCGCTCATCGATCCGACGAACTGGAATTCGAACAATCGCGTGCCCCACACGCGCAGATCGCCGCCGGGCGGATTGGGCACGCCGAAATAGTCGCCGAGCACCGAGAAAGTGACGCGACGGACCAGCGTATCGACCACTTCGATCCGACCGGGCGCGGCGGCGACGATGCTCTCTGCCATAGCCTCGACCTGGCGGCCCAGCATCGGCAGATCATCGCGCCGCATCACCTTGCGCATCGCATCGGTATCGTGATGATATTCGGGCGTGTCGCCTATGCCGAGGAAGAAGGGCTGGCCGCCCATGATCACGTCGAGCTTGGGCTTGTACGGCACGCCGAACGCCGGATCGGTGGCGAAGACCTCGCGGACATCGTCGTAACGCGACGTCACGTACATGCTCCCCAGCCTGGTGATCGGGCTCCACCGCCGCAGGAAGGCGAAGACATAGGGCATGCCCGCAAACATCACCCGCTGGATCAGCCCGCCCAGCCCCTTCTTCTCCGGGCGAAGCACTTCGCGCGAGGTGAGCGCGTTCACAGCGCTGCCAGATAGCGGAGCGCCGGCATGCTCGGCAGGAAGAAATACTCGCCACCCGCCATCTGCACGAAGGTCTCGACATCGACGATCCGGCGGAGCGGGTCCTCGGGGATCGTCATCGATCCCTTCGGGCCGAGCAGCGGATCGGTCTCGTCATAGAGAAAGGCGAAATTCGAGTTGAGCAGCCAGGTCTGCTGAATGAATTCGAACTGGCGCGTGAGATCTGTGTTGAGCGCAACGAACAGCAGCCCGCGATCGACCCCGTCCTCCTTGGGCGGCATGCTGACCACGCTGCCATATTTGCGGCCGCGGCGCAGAATTCGGTGATTGTTCGCGGCGTCGAGCAGCGTCTGCTTGTCGGCCGGCTTGGGCGCGAGCCCGTCACGCGGATTGGCGCGGCGAACGTGGCTCCCGAGCGGGCAGCCGTGCCCATGAAAGTCGCGGTCGAAGAAACCAAACGCATTGTCGGGCTGGCCATATTTGTCGACCGGGAGCACCCCCGCGGGGCAGAGCAGATTGCCCTTGGTGTCGCGCCCGAGCACGCGCTCGGCGAGCCACGTCGTGGTTACATGCGATGAATGTTCGGGATCGCTGGCCCGGATGCGCTCGGCGCCCGCGCGCATCGATGCCCAGAAAGCGACAACATCCTGCTTGAGCTCGCGGACAACCATGTAGCTGCCGTCGAGCCCGAGATCGAGGAAGCCCTCCGCCCTCGGATGCTCAGGCAGTCCCGCAGCGCGGCCCTCGGGCGTGTCGGGCACGACGGGCCCGGGCGCGACTTCGTGATGGCCGTTCATGTGCCCCATCAGGATCTCGCCCAACGGCACACCATTCCAATAATCGTGCGGCGCCGATTGCCCGCCTTTGTACACGACCACATCGTCTTCATACGGCACCGGCTGCGAGATGCCGTCCGCAAAGCCGAAATGCTCTCGCGCGATGCCATGCTCGTCTAGCTTAAGGTCGAGCGGCAGGCGGTGGACCACCGTCACCTGGAACGGCGCCAGCGCGGCGCTTACCTGGGCGCACCACGCCTCCGCCGCATCCTCGTCCTTCTCGTAGAGCATCAGCAGCGCGTGCACCGTCACCGGGGTCTTGATCCGCGTCTCGCTGGTATGCTCGTCGATATCGTCGAACGGACGGATTTCGTCGTCGCTCGCGGCATCGTCGAGCGGAGTGTTACCGCTCCATTTGGGCCCGCCGGGGATCACCGTCTGCAGCCACTCCTCGCCGCGGCGGTCGCCCAGCCGGCGCAGCCGGTCCTCCTGGAACATGCCTTCCTTGAAGGGGCGGTCGAAAGAGGCGAGCGTGTTCTTGTTCAGCCCCATCTTGCGCAGGCCTTCGAACGTGAAGCCCATCGCCGCGCATTTTTCGTCGCGCCCGTCGGCGTCGGTCACCGGCGCGATTTCGGCGAGCGCCCTCAGCCAGTCTCCCCCGCTTTTCTTGCGGACCCCGCTCCAGCCGAATTCGAAGAACAGCGCGCGACCCGTGGGCAGCGAGGCGAAGCCGCTCACCACCAGTCCCTGGGTCAGCGTGTCGTGCGGTTTGGCGAGGCGCCAGCTTGGCGGCGAACCGCCCGGCTCGCTCACAGGTCGTTGATCCACGACGCCGCCTCCTTGCTCGATAGACTGGGTTTGCGCAGGCCGCAGGCGATGCGGAAATTGCGCTCGATCTGCTCGGCGGTGAGGTCCTTATACGCCGAATACCAGAAGCGGCTGACCGTCATCGAATGGCGGGCCCACTCCTTGAACTGGCGGCCATGGCTGGCGCCGTCCTTGACCAGGAAGCGCGTGGGCGGGAAGCCCACCCCGCAGCACCAGGCAAGCGTGAGCCCGCCATGCGCCTTCTCGATAAAGTCGTCGAGATAGCTCTCCCAGGTCTGGTCGAAGTTCGAGAAGAACATCAGCCGAGACTTGTTGTTGACCATTGCCCAATGCGCGAAGTGAATGGTGCGCATCGAGCCGAGATAGCCGCTGCGCGCGACGATCCGCAGCGCCAGCCCCAATCCGTGATGCCCGGCGCGGATGATGATCATGCGTAATATGCCGGGCTTTATCAGCACGACCGATCCCATATGGTTCTGCGGGATCCAATCCTCGCGCCGCGCCATTTCGCGCAGCATCTGTGGATCGACCGGCGGCGCATCCTGCGATGCATCGGCGCGCTCAAGGCAGCGCAGCCAGAAGACCAAAGCCGCCAGCGTTACCGGCAGGCTGACCAAGCCCCAGCCCAGCCAGATCAGCATATCCTTCCATGCAAGCGCGAGGCTGCGCCCGGTCATCAGCATCGAAATGCCGGTTCCCGCCGCCGCGGCGACCACGACATAAATGCCCAGGAAGATCAGCGTCGGCACCAGCGTCTGGATCGAAAGCTTGATGAAGCTGAACTTGGTGGGCGTCGCGGTTCCCGGCAGCGCGACGCCTATCTTCTTGAGCAGTGCCGCGAAGATCGCGAACAACACGCCGAGCAGGATCAGATACCGCTCCCACGGCATCTCGAGCTTGACGATCATCCCGGGCAGCGAAAGCACGAACACCACGAGCAGCACGAAGACCGTGAGGTGGACATAATCCATCAACCCCTGCCAGAAGGGGATGCGCGCGGGCGCCTTCTGATTGAGCCAGTCGAACCTGGGCAGCAGCGCTGTGCGAAGCCGGTTGTGGATCTCGACCGGAGTCAGCCGGTGATAGGGCGTGCGCCCACCCGCCGGATCGCCCAGCTCGGCGCGGGTGCCGAGGAACAGCGAATGCTCGGCAAGGATGCGGTCGCGGGTCATGCCGCGATTGCCGTGGTGGAACACCGTGGGCGTCAGCGCGCGCCGCTCGAAATAGGGCGCGACCGGGGCGCGGCTATGCCGCGCAGTGATCGAATCGAACAGCGGCCCGTCATTGTCGAGCGGACGCTTGCAACAGCGCAGGAAGGTTCGGAGATCGGGGCCGATCGCGGCTTCGAACTGCGCCCAGAACGGGCCGGGCGTTCCGTCGAAATTGGCTTCCAGCACGAAAAGCGGATCGTATTCGCCACTCGGAAAGACGCTGAGCGACATGAAATGCAGCGCCGGCACCAGCGTCAGGAAATCGGCGAAAGGCCCGGTGCCGCCCGACGGATCGGGATTGCGCCGGTCGCGCAGGTTGTCGAGCAGGCGCGACAAATGGTCGGCACTTTCCGGCTTTACTTCGAGCGCAACGGACAAGGTCGTTTGGCGCATCCTGAGCTTCCCCCGCTTTCCGGAACGCAAGACACCGCGGGTCCGAAGACCAGCGAACCGGAGGCTCACACAGGCTCAGCCATTTTGATAGGAGATTTGGGACCCTTTCGGGCGGATCGCAAAATCCCGCCGGCCATTGCGGGCCGGCGGGACTTGCCGTTCCAGCGATCTAGCCGCGATCAGCTGGTGCCGAACCCGCCGTCATCGAAGGAGTCGAAGCCGGTATCGAGCGAAAGCAGGGACTCGGCTTCGGGATTGACGTCGAGCAACTGGCCATCGCCGCTTAGATCGGCGTCGATCAGCGCCGACCCGTTGTCACCATCGCCTTCGCTGCCGCTATTCCAGAAGCCACCGCCGCCACTGCCGGAATCGCTGGCCAATATCGAAAGCGCATCGCTGCTGCCGCTGCTGCTGCCGTCACCATTGCTCTCGCTCTGGCTATTCTGCAGCTCGGCCAGTGCGTCGATGTCCAGATCGGCATCGATCGACGAATCGCTGCTCGAATTGCCGTTCCCGTCATCGGTCTCGCTGTTCGAGACGCCGGCCATCACATCGACGCCGACATCGCCAAGGATCGAGGACGCATCGTTGCTGCTGCTCCCTTCTCCGCTATCGGAATCGTTGCTCTGGGTGTCGCCATCAATCAGTGCGTCGACCCCGAGATCGGCGGTCAGCGAGTCGCTGCTGCTACTCGATCCGTCGGCATTCTGATTGTCGCTGCTCTCCGAATTGACCAGCGCATTGACGTTGGCGAGCCCGGCCAGGTCGCTGGCGTTGGACGAATCCTCATCGCCATTGTTGCCGGACAGCAATGCGTCGGTGCCGTTGGTCAGCTCGATGCTGTTGCTGTTGGTGCTCGACGAGCTGCCGCCATTGCCGTCACCGCCGCTATCGTCGATCGACAGCAATTCCTCGCCGTTGGGATCGATATTGAGCAACGGATCGCCGCTGGTATCCAGCCCGACAATCGCATCGGCGGCATCGCCGCTGCCATCATTGCTGGTAGTCACGGTCGCGAGTGAATCGCCATCGGGATTGATGTCCAGCGGCTGGCCACCGCTGGCATCGACTTCGATGACCGAGCCATTGCCGCTGCCGCCGCCGGTTGTGCCGCTGCCCGAGCCATCGCCAGTCGTGCCGCCACCGGTTCCGCCACCCGAGCCATCACCCGTCGTGCCGCCGCCTGCGCTACCACCCGAGCCATCGCCGGTCGTGCCGCCACCGGTGCCACCACCCGAGCCGTCACCCGTCGTGCCGCCACCGGTTCCGCCGCCCGAACCATCGCCGGTCGTGCCGCCGCCGGTGCCGCCACCTGAGCCATCGCCGGTCGTGCCACCACCCGAACCATCGCCGGTCGTGCCGCCGCCGGTGCCACCACCCGAACCATCGCCGGTCGTGCCGCCGCCGGTGCCGCCACCCGAGCCATCGCCCGTCGTGCCGCCGCCGGTACCACCACCCGAGCCATCGCCCGTCGTGCCGCCGCCGGTGCCACCGCCCGAGCCATCGCCGGTCGTGCCGCCGCCGGTTCCGCCACCCGAGCCGTCACCCGCCGTGCCGCCGCCGGTTCCGCCACCCGAGCCGTCACCCGTCGTGCCGCCGCCGGTTCCGCCACTCGAGCCATCGCCGGTCGTACCGCCGCCAGAACCGTCGCCGGTCGTACCGCCACTGGTGCCGTCACCCATTCCGCCGGTGGTGCCGCCGTTCGTGCCGTTGCCGTTGGTGCCTTGACCGGGCTGACCGCCGTCTTGAATTGGCTGGTCTCCTGGAGCTTCGGTATATGCCATCGCAAATACTCCTTTAGTATAATGTCCCCGATCCCGTCCGAATCTTCATTCCTCTCGGAAGCTTTTGCTGAGCGCATCGCTGAACGGTGCGAGCAAATAGTCCATCAAGGTCCGGTTCTTCGTCTTGATATTAACGCTCGCGGGAATACCGGGTTGCAGCTCCACACCCGCCCGACGCACCGCATCGGGGTCGTTAAGCACGATTTGTGCGCGATAATATCCGGGCTGGCCACCTTCCTGGCCAATGCGGGCCGGTGACAGCGTGATGACCTTGCCGTCGAACGCGGTCTGGCCGTGCGGATTGACGCTCGAGAAGCGCACCACGGCATCACCGCCGATGCGGACATCGTCGATATCCTGCGGCTTGACCTGGGTTTCGATGATCAGCGCGCGACCATTGGGAACGATTTCCATCAGCGTCCGCCCGCCGCTCACCACCGTACCGGGCCCGACCTGCGCCACGCCGGCGACGCGGCCGGCAACCGGCGCGCGCATCAAATCGAGATCGGCATAATATTTGGAGATGTCGAGCTGCGGCTCGAGCTGGGCCAGCTGGTCCTGCACTTCGCGCAGTTCAGAGACGAGGGCGAGTTGCTGCCCGTCATTGGTCTTGCCCTGCGAGAGTTCCGCCTGCTCGACCGCGGCCTTGCCGGTCAGCGTATCGGCAAGCAGCTGCGCCTCGGTCCGCTCAAGCGAGCGGATCGTGGTCTTGCGCGCAAAGCCCTTGGCGAAAAGCGAGCGATAGTCGCGAAGCTCGTCGCGGATCAGCTGCAATTGGTGCTCCGATGCGGCGACCCGCGCGCGTGCCGCCTCAAGCTGAGAACCCGAAATGCCGCGGTCTGCGCCCAGCACCGCACGATGCTTGTCGAACAAGGCGCGCTGCGAGGCCATGGCATCGCGCGCCGAGGGATCGTTCCAGCGTTGCGCGAGGTCGCCCGGGAAGAGCAGCACGTCCTTGCCGTCACGCTCGGCGATCAGCCGCGCTTCGGCGGCGCGGAGCGCGTCGCGCTTGGCCTGGGCCTGGCGCAGCGTCGCGCCCGAGCGAACTCCGTTGAGCCGCACCAGCGGCTGGCCGGCAGTCACTGCCTGGCCCTCGCGCACCAATATCTCGGCGACGATCCCCGAAGATGCCGGCTGGATCACCAGCTTGGAGCCGCTCACCGAAACCTCGGCCGTTGCGATCGCCGCGCCCGAGATCGGCACGAACATCGCGAACAGCAGGAACAGGCCGAAGAACAGCCCGGCGCCGATCAGCCCGATGCGGATCGGCCGGGTCGCGTCGTCGAGCGGGCGTACATCGAGCCGGCGCATGCGGCGCTCGATGAAGCGCCGCGGGAGCGGAAGAGCGGCGCCGTTGCCGAAGCCGCCAAAGCCTGGAAATTCGAGTTTCATTGCTCGGCGACCTCTTTGATGGACTCGGGCATCACAGGCTCCTGCGCGATCGAACGGACGATGTCGGTGCGGACCTTGCGGAAGACGCGCGCCCGCGGTCCGTCGAGTTGCAGCTGCCCGCCCGACAGCACGATCACCCGATCGACATGCGCGATCGGATTGAGCCGATGTGCGATCAGCACGATCGTCGAACCCTCGGCCTTCAGCGTGCAGAGCGCCGCTGCGAGTGCTTCCTCGCCATCGGCATCGAGATGCGCGTTGGGCTCGTCGAGCACGAGCAACCGCGGGCTGCCGAACATTGCACGTGCCAGCCCAATGCGCTGGCGCTGGCCGCCGGAAAGGCCGAAGCCGCCGGCGTTGATCTCGGTCTCATAGCCTTCCGGCAGCGACAGGATCATGTCGTGCACATTTGCACGCTGGGCGGCCTTCACGACTTCGTCGTCGGGCGCGTCGGTGAAGCGGGCGATATTGTCGCGGATGGTGCCTGGGAACAGTCCGACATTCTGCGAGAGATAGCCGACATAGCGCGACAGATTCTCGGCGGTCCAATGCCGTCCCTCGATACCGCCGAGCAACACCTTGCCCTCGCTCGGGTCGGTCGCGGTCACCAGCAGCCGCGCCAGGCACGACTTGCCCGCACCAGAAGGCCCGACAATGCCGATCGCCTCGCCGGCGATAATCTCGAGATTGATCTTTTCGAGCGCTGGGCGCGAAGCGCCGGGAGGCGTGTAGCTCATGTCGCGGATCGAAATATCGACGTCGCGATCGGGCAGCTTCATCCGTGAGGCCGGCGGCGGCGTGTGCTTGAGCGCCGCCTGGACACGCCGGCCCGCCTGGATAGCATTGGCGATGGCGCGCCAGCCGGACACGGCGACTTCTAGCGGCGCCAGCCCGCGACCCAGCAGCATGTTCGCTGCAAAGATGCTCGCCGGCAGGATCTGCCCCTCGACCACCAGCAGGCCACCGAGCCCGATCATCGAGCTCTGCAGCACCAGCCGCAGGAAGCGGATCGACGAAGCGAAATCGGCATTGCGATCGCTGCCTTCGGCCTGGCGGCGCATCATCGTGTCGCGATCGACGTGCCAGCGCACCGCGAGGCGATCGGCCATGCCCATCCCGCGGACCGGGCCGGAATAGCGCGCGACACTGTCGGTAAAGGCATAAGAGCGGTTTGCCGCCTCGCTGGCGATCTGCGAACTTTCGCGCGTCGCCCGGTCGTTCCAGAAAGCAAGGCCGAGCAGGATCGCCGCGCCGGCGATCGCCACGCCGCCCAGCAGCGGGTGGATCAGGAACAGCACCAGCAGGAACAGCGGCATCCACGGCACGTCGAAGAAGAACTGCGCGCCCTGCCCCGCCAGCGCCGAGCGGAAAAGATCGAGATCGCGCAAGGTTTGGGCGTTCCGCATGCCCGCGGCGGATTTGGGTGCGCCGTCGATCGTCGCCTGGAACACGCGGTGCGCCAGGATGCGATCGAGCCGTGCCGCGGCGCGAATCAGGATGCGCGCACGGACGGCGTCGAACACCGCCATCGTCCCCAAGGCGAGCAGCAGCGCGAAGCTCAGCCCGACCAACGTCTGGACGCTGCCGCTGGGGATCACGCGATTGTAGATCTGAACGAGATAGATCGGCGAGGCGAGGAACAGCAGATTGACCCCGCCGCTGAACAGCGCCGCAGTCAGCAACAGCTTTTTGCACTGCGACAGCGCCGAGGCGAATTCGTCGCCATGCTTCAGTTCAGCGGAGCGCATCGCACTATCGAGCGCGATGACCTCGGCAGTTGCGTCGCTGATCCGGTCCTGGGCTTCGTGCGCCTGGCTGGGATTGATCGGCTCGTTGGTGTTCATGCGGTTCTTCTCACAGGCCGAGCGGATGATCGAGATGATCGCCGCCGAGCAGACCATCCTCATGGGTGGCGCCGAGCAGCGTATCGGGAAGCAGGTCTTCGCCGACGAGCGCGTCGACCAGGCCCAGCCCGGAATCGCCCGCTGCATCAATAGGCGGCGCATTGACCGGATTGAGGTCGAACATGTCGGAGACCGAAATCAGATTGACCAGGGTCGCGACCCCGCCGAGCGGATCGCTGCCTGCCAGACCCTCGAGCGTGTCATCGACCGCGCCGATCGTCGTATCGATCACGGGGCCGACTGCGCCGGTGATCGGCGAAATCGCAGTCGTAACCTCAGGTCCGACGGCGGCGAGATTGTCGAGCAACGCGTCGGCAGTGCCGGTTACGACTGCGACAGTGTCGGCGAGACCATCCACGACGGTATCGACCGTGCCGGTAACGGCGGACGCGGTGGCGGCGACGTTGCCGGAGGCGATTGTCGCGAGACTGTCCGTAACCGCGGTCGTCAGCGGGGCTTCGGTTGGCGCCGGGCCGGGTGATCCGGCTGCGCTTTCCTCGCCGAGCGCGGGGATCGGCGAACCCGCGCCGACCGGGGCGACGGTCGCGTTGGCAAGTCCCGGGCCGCCGGTCGCAGGCGCGGCGATGGTGACCGGCTCGAACGGTGCCTCGGGCGCCGAGACCAGGAACGCAGCGGGTGAAAGCGATCCGGCGCCGCTTTCGGTCGCGTCGGGGGGGGTGTCGCTCAGGATTAGGGCCGTGAGCTCGGCTTCCTCGGGGGCGGCAGACGTAGCGCCTGATGTGCTCGCGGAGGGCGGCTCTTGCGACGAAGGCGCGTCATCGCGCGCCTGGTGAATCGAGAATTTGGGGTCGCTCTGGCCGCCATAGAGGCTGAAATCGCCCGTGGCGCCGCCGAGCAGGCGGTTCTCAGGATTAAAGAGGATAGGGTCGTCCATTCACTCGCCTCTTCCCCCCGAGGGAATATGTGCGAAGGGCGGGCCGGATCTCCAGCCCGCCCTCGCGATCCGGCTTTAGCCCTCGTCGGTCTGCGAAGCCGACGACATCGAGTCCGTGACGCCGCTGAGCAGGCCATCGGTGTCGTTGTCGAGGCTCAGGCTGTTGTCGCTCGAATCATACGAGGTGTTGCCATCCTCGTCCTGCTCGTAATTCTCGCTGCTCGAGTTGGCATCGAGGCCGAGCGTGTTGTTGAGCATGCCATCGAGCGAACCGCTCGAGTCATCGGTCGAATTGCTCGAGGAGTCTTCGTTGCTGCTGAAGATGTCGCTGAGGGGACCCATAATAATTCTCCTAGAGTTTAGTTGTGTCTTACTGGGGGCACGTCCCTTGGAACGCGTTGATAAAACCCTCTCGATGTCACAGTCGTTCCGACACCCATTGCCTCCAAAACGCCCATATGGATTAGTGGTTGCAACGCCGTTGATTGGTTACGTTCCCGAAACAAGCCGCCTATATCAACGATTTGGTTACGATCATGTCGGACAGGGATCCTCGTCCGTTGCGCAACCGAAGTGATATTCTGAGGTCCGCCAATGAATTTCTGACGACCTATGTTTGTAAATTTTATTCAGTCGCTCGCGTAAATCTATTCGATTCCGCTTTAGATTCAGGGGTCTGGTCCGGCATCCTGCGAAAGCTGCTGGGCTCGACGCCGTGCACCCGACGGAACGCGCGTGCAAAATGGCTGTGATTCTGAAACCCGATGCGATTGGCGACGACCTTGATCGGCAGGTCGGTCGAGCGGAGCAGCTCAGCTGCGTGATCGAGCCTAGCTTTCGCGACGAAGCCCATCGGATTGGAGCCCGTCAGCTTCCTGAAATGACGGATGAAGGTCGCGCGGCTCATCCGCACCAGATCTGCGAGCGACGCAATGCTGTGCGGCGCGCCGGGATCGGTCAACACTGCGGTCACTGCGCGCCCGACCCGCGAACTGCCGACCGGGACGCCCTGCGCCATGTCGCGCGCCGCATAGATCAGGCACAGCTTCATAAGCGCGGAAGCCAGCGGGATCGTGCCTATCGTCGGCCGGTCGAGTTCCTTCACCAATGCCGCGATCATTGCCGAAGCACCCGGCGCACGGCTGGTTTCGTATACGATCGGCCCGGCGACCGAGCCCAGGCCGAGCGTAGCCGCGGCGCGCGGGCTAACTCTGCCGATCATCGCGCGGGCATCGGGGCCGCGTGCGCGTCGGCTCTTGCGCCCCGCCACGTCCGCGGCGACCTTGATGGCGCTCCCGGCAGGGAGCAGCAAGGCCGAACCCATCGGCACGACGATAGCAGGCTCGCCGTCGATTTCGGTTTGGATCGCGCCCGCAAGCACGCAGTGAAAGGTCAGCCCCTCGCCGCCCTCCGCCTCGAAGGGCTCCCCGGCGCGCAAGTCGCACAAAGCGAGCCGGTCGATCGCGCCATCAAGCGTACCGGGCAGCGGTCGGACGGACGCATGCCGCATCATCGCGGAGCCAGGGGAACAAGCGATTGGAAAATGGTCTCGGCACCTTGCCGCTCGGAAGAACGGGAAAACGTGCCGGGTCGGGAAAAGATGCGGGCCTAGGCGGCGATTTGCTCCAGAGCCTCGCTCGCCGCCATCCACGTCGCTTCGGCCGTCTCGATCGCCGCCTCGAGCTCCGCGCGGCGCTTCATCAAATCGGTCATGGCCAGCTTGGCGAGCGATGCCTCGGCTGTCGATGGATCGAACATCGCCCGGTCTACGGCGCTGCGCTGCTCGTTGAGCTTGGCGAGCTGGGCCTCGGCATCCTTGGCCGCCTTGCGCAGCTCGGTACCCTTTTCACGGGCCTCGGCGGCGACGCGGCGGGCTTCCTTTTTGTCGGCCTTAGAGAGCTTGGGGCCGGCGCCTTCCTTGCTCAACACGAACGCGATGTAATCGTCGAGGCTGCCGTCGAATTCCTTGGCCGTGCCCTGATCGACCAGTACGAGCCGGTCTGCGGTCATCTCCAGCATGTGGCGATCGTGGCTGACCAGCACGACCGTGCCGGTATAATCGTTGAGCGCCTGGATCAGCGCCTCGCGCGCGTCGACGTCGAGATGGTTGGTCGGCTCATCGAGGATCAGCATGTGCGGGGCGTCACGCGTGATCAGCGCCAACGCCAGCCGCGCGCGCTCGCCGCCCGAAAGCTTGCCGACTTCGGTAGTCGCCTTCTGCCCAGAAAATCCGAACCGCCCCAGCTGCGCGCGCACCGCGCCCTGGGTCGCCCCCTTCATCAGCACGGTCATGTGCTGGAGCGGTGTCTCGCTGCGCTCGAGTTCTTCCACCTGATACTGCGTGAAATAGCCGACGCGCATCTTGCCGGATGCATTCATCGCGCCTTCCATCGGCGCCAGCTGCGCCGCGAGCAGTCGCGCCAGCGTCGTCTTGCCGTTGCCGTTGCGCCCGAGCAAAGCCACGCGATCATCGGGATCGATGCGCAAATTGAGCCGCTTGAGCACGGGCTTGTCCGCATAGCCGACCGCGGCCAAGTCGAGCGTGATCAGCGGCGGGCGCAGTTCGTCGGGATTGGGAAAGTCGAAGGTGAGCGTCGGATCGTCAAGCAGTTCGGCGATCGGCTGCATCTTTGCCAGCGCCTTCTGCCGGCTCTGTGCCTGCTTCGCAGTCGAGGCGCGCGCTGAGTTCTTGGCGATATATTCCTGCAGATGCTCGCGCTGCGCCTGCTGCTTGGCGCGCGCCGACGCGAGCTGCGCCTGGCGCTCGGCCCGTTGCCGCTCGAACGCGTCATAGCCGCCGGGATAAAGCGTCAGCTTGCCGCGATCCAGATGCAGGATGTGATCGACGACATTGTTGAGGAAGTCGCGCTCGTGGCTGACGAGCAGGATCGTCGCGGGATAGGACTTCAGGAAGTCCTCCAGCCACAGCACCGCTTCGAGATCCAGATGGTTCGAAGGCTCGTCGAGCAGCAGCAGGTCGGGCTGCGAGAACAGCAAGCTCGCCAGCGCAACACGCATCTTCCACCCGCCCGAAAAGCTGTCGAGCGGCTGGTGCTGCATCTCTTCGTCAAAGCCGAGACCGACCAGGATCTGCGAGGCGCGGCTGGGCGCGGTATAGGCGTCGATCGCCATCAGCCGCTCATAGACTTCGCCGAGCCGGTCCGGATCGTGGCTCGACTCGCTCTCCTCCAGCAGGGCGGCGCGCTCGGTATCCGCGGCAAGCACCGTCTCGAATGGAGTCGCATCGCCGTGCGGCGCTTCCTGCGCGATATAGCCGAGCTTCGCGCCGCGCGGCATGTCCATCGTGCCGGCATCGGGCTCGAGCTGCGACGCCACGACCTTGACCAGAGTCGTCTTGCCCGCGCCGTTGCGCCCGATCAGCCCGATCCGCCCGCGCGGCGGCAGTTTCGCGGTCGCGCCGTCGAGGATCGTACGCCCGCCAAGGCGCACCGTGATATCGGTCAGATTGAGCATGGCGCCCCCTAGCATTGCTGCGCCGCAGCGTGAAGCGCTGTTTGGGTGTTCCGTCTCTGTTCGCGCTGGGCTAGAGCGCTGGCATGGACGCGCCGCCCGTCAGGAAGATCATCCATGTCGATATGGACGCGTTCTTCGCATCGGTGGAGCAGCGCGACGATCCGGCACTGCGTGGCAAGCCCGTCGCGGTCGGCTATCCCGCGGCGCGTGGCGTGGTCGCGGCAGCCAGCTATGAGGCACGGGTATTCGGGGTGCGCTCGGCTCTGCCGTCGGTCACGGCCCTGCGGCGGTGCCCCGATCTCATCTTCGCCAAGCCGCGTTTCGAAGTCTATCGCGCGGTCTCGAACCAGATCCGCGCGATCTTCGCCGAGTTCACGCCGCTCATCCAGCCGCTGTCGCTCGACGAGGCCTATCTCGACGTGACCGAGAACCTCCAAGGCATCCCGACCGCCTGGGCGACAGCCAAGGCGATCCGCGCGCGTATCCTCGAGGAAACCGGGCTCACGGCGTCGGCGGGCATCTCGTACAACAAGTTCCTCGCCAAGCTCGCCTCGGACCACCGCAAGCCCAACGGACAGTTCGCGGTTACGCCAGACATGGGCGAGGCCTGGGTCGAGACGCTACCAGTATCGCGATTTCACGGCGTCGGCCCGGTCACTGCGCGCAAGATGCAGTCGCTGGGGATCGAGACCGGCGGCGACTTGCGCGCCAAATCCATGGCCTTCCTGCGCGAGCATTTCGGCAGCTCCGCGGAATGGTACCATGCGATCGCCCGCGGCGAGGATGACCGCCCGGTCAACCCGAACCGCGAGCGCAAATCCTCAGGCTCCGAGACTACTTTCGACCGCGACTTGACCCAGCCCGCCGAGATCGAAGCCGGCGTGCTGCGCATGGCCGAGGAAGTCTGGGCGTGGTGCGCGAAGAACCAGGAATTCGGCCGCACCGCGACGGTGAAGGTCAAATATCAGGACTTTCAGCAGATCACCCGCAGCCGCAGCTATGGCGATCTGATCGACAGCTATGAGCGCCTCCGCGAAACAAGCCTGGCGCTGATCCGCTCGGTGCTGCCGACACCCAAGGGCATAAGGTTGGTCGGCGTCACCGTCTCGAACTTCGACGCACCGAAAGAGATGCCGCTGTTCGGTTAGTGCTTTTTGGCCGTCAGGAGTTTGAGGCCACCTGCCAGCCACCGCCCAGCGCCAGGAACAAAGTCACCGCCTGATCCGAATAGCGCGCACGCGATTGCGCGAGCAGCGCCTCGGATGCGGCCAGCGAGCGCTCGGCGTCGAGCACGATCTGGAAGCTCTCGGCACCCGCCTGATAGCGCAGCCGCGCAATCCGCGCCGCCTCGGCGCTCTGGTCGCGCGCGCGCAGCAGCGCCGCCATGCGATCGGCTTCGCCGGCATAGCGCTTGAGCGAGGATTCGGTCTCTTCAAGCGCGCGCAGCCAGGTGCCGTCGAAGGTCGCCAGCGCCGCATCCGCCTGGGCCTCGGCCTGACGGATCCGCGCGCGGGCGGCGCCGATATTGGGGAAGGTCCAGGAGATCAGCGGCCCCAGCCCGAAACGGAAGCCCGAGTTGGAGAACAGGCCATCGACCGAATTGGCAGTCGAGCCGATCGATCCGCCCAGATTGATGCTGGGATAGAGATCGGCGGTCGCCACCCCGACGCGCGCAGTCGCCGCGGCCAGCCGGCGCTCGGCGGCGCGGATGTCGGGACGGCGGGCGAGCAGGCTCGCACCATCGCCGACGGGCACCGCGCTGTTGAGCGTCGGCGAGATCTCGCACGACGCCACCTCTGCGGGAAACTCGGCGGGTGGGCGCCCGGTCAGCACTGCCAGCCGATACAGCGCGGCCTGGCGCTCGGCCTCCAGCGTCGGAACATCGGCGCGGGTCTGCTCAAGCAGCGCGCCGGCGCGGTTGGTCTCCAGCGCCGTTCCGCGGCCGCCCTCGAACTGGCGGCGGGTAAGGTCGAACGTCTGCTCCTGTACGCGCAGCGTCTCGCGCGCCACGGCGAGCTGCTGGCCATTGGCGCAGGCATCGACATAAGCGCGGGTGGTCTCCGCCGCGACGGTCACGCGGGCCAGGTCGTACGCCGCCTGCACCGCCTCGACGTCGGCGCGTCCCGCCTCGATCGCGCGGCTGATCCGGCCGAACAGGTCGATCTGGTAGCCGACATCGATCCCGACATCGTAATTCTCGCCGCGCGGACCGGCGCCATTCACGCCGACCGTCGATCCCGCGACTTGGCCATAGCCGGCGCTCGCATTCACTTCGGTCGAGGGCAGCCGCGCATTGCGCGTCTCGCGCAGCCGCGCTCGCGCCTCGCGCAGATTCGCCTCGGCGACGCGCAGGTCGGTATTGTTGCGCAGCGCCTCCGCCACCAGCGTGTCGAGCACCGGCGCATCGAACAGCTTCCACCATTCGGCGGGCGGCTCGGCGGGCACGAACGCCGGGGCGTTGCTTCCGACGAACCCGGCCTGAGAGGGCGCCGTGGCGGCGGGCGAGACATGGTTGGGGCCCACGACGCAGCCGCTCAGCGCCGCCCCGGCCAGGAGTGCAATCACGGTACGCATCACTGTGCTTCTCCCGACGTCAGCGGCAATTGCGGCTGCGCCCCGTCCTTCCTGTCACGGTCCTTCCGATCGCGCCCGAGCTTGCGCATCAGCACATAGAAGATCGGCGTGAAGATAAGACCGAATACCGTCACGCCGATCATGCCGAACACCACGGCGGTGCCCAGCGACTGGCGCATTTCCTGCCCCGGCCCTGTTGCGATCGCGAGCGGGACCACGCCGAAGATGAACGCGAAGCTGGTCATCAGGATCGGGCGCAGACGCGTGCGGGCCGCATGGACCGCCGCATCGAAGCGGTTCATGCCTTCCTCTTCGGCCTGCTTGGCGAACTCGACGATCAGGATCGCGTTCTTCGCCGCCAATGCGATGAGCACCACCAGGCCGACCTGGGTCAGGATGTTGTTGTCCATCCCTCTCAGATTGACGCCCAGCAATGCCGCCAGGATGCACATTGGCACGATCAGGATCACAGCCAGCGGCAACGTCAGCGCTTCATATTGCGCCGCCAGCACCAGGAAGACGAAGACCACCGCGAGAACGAAGATCAGTGCGGCGCTGCCGCCGGCATCCTTCTGCTGATAGGCCAGCCCCGTCCATTCATAGGTATAGCCCTGCGGCAAGACCTGCGTGGCCAGCTTCTCCATCGATTCCAGCGCCGCGCCCGACGAGACGCCGGGAGCCGCAGCGCCCTGCAGCTCGACCGCGGGAAGCAGATTGTAGCGCACCACGCGCGACGGTCCGCTATCGCGCACCAAAGTCGCGACCGAAGTCAGCGGCACCATCTCTCCGGTCGACGAACGCACCTGTAGGCGCCCGACATCGGCGATATCATCGCGCGCCGCCGGCTCCGCCTGCGCCGTCACCCGGAAGGTGCGGCCGAGCAGGTTGAAGTCGTTGACATAGGTCGAGCCGATATAGGTCCCGATCGCGTCGAACACTTGTTGCGGCTGGACGCCCAGCAGCTGCGCCTTGTCGCGATCGACATCGGCGCGGATTCGCGGCGTGCCGGTGTTGAACAGCGAGAACACCTGAGTGACGTTCTTGTCGCTCATCGCCGCGCCCATCATCGCGCCGGTGACGCCCTCGAGCCCGCGATAGCCGGCATTGGCCGAGCGATCCTGGATCATCATCACGAAGCCCGAACCGTTGCCCAGCCCCTGCACCGCCGGCGGCGACAGCAGGAAGATATTGGCGCCCTCGATCTGCCCGGCGATCGCGCCGGTCAGCTTGCCGGCCAGCGCTTCGGCCGAATTCTCGGCACCACGCTCCGCCCAGTCGCTGAGCTTGATGAAGAACACGCCCGCATTCGACGCCTGGCTGAAGCTGGCGCCGTCTAGGCCGGCGAACGATGCGCCGTCGATCACGCCTTCGGTCTTGCTGGCGATGGCATAGGCCTTGTCCACCACTTCGGTGGTGCGATCGAGCGAGGAGCCCGGCGGCAGCTGGACCACGCCGATCAGGAAGCCCTGATCCTGCTCGGGAATGAAGCCCGTCGGGGTCGCGGTCAGGCGCCAGCCGGTCAGCGCCAGCAGGCCGGCGTAGATCACCATCATGATCAGCCCCATCCGCACCACGCGGCCGGTGAAACGGCCATAGCGATCGGAGAGCCATTCGAAGCCCTGATTGAACTTGGTCGCGCCGATCTTGACCGGACGCATCCAGCGCGGTCCGCTGTCCACATCGGTTTCGTGATGCGGCTTGAGCAGCAGGGCGGCCATTGCCGGCGAAAGCGTCAGCGACACGATCAGCGAGATCGTCGCCGCCGCCGCGATCGTCACTGCGAACTGGCGATAGAAGATGCCGGGGATGCCGGGCACCAGCGCGGTCGGCACGAAGACCGACACCAGCACCAGCCCGATCGCGATCAGCGCACCCGAGACTTCGCGCATCGTCCGATGCGCAGCCTCGCGCGGAGCAAGCCCCTCGCGAATATGCCGTTCGACCGATTCGACCACCACGATCGCATCGTCGACGACGATGCCCACGGCGAGCACCAGTGCGAACAGCGACAGCGAGTTGATCGAATAGCCGAGCGCCAGCTGCACCGCGAAGGTTCCGACCAATGCGATCGGGATGGCGATGATCGGGATCACTGCGGCACGCCAGGTCTGGAGGAAGATCAGCACGACGATCACAACCAGCACGACCGCCTCGATCAGCGTCTCCTGCACGGCCTCGACCGAGGAGGCGACATATTCGGTCGGGTTGTACGGCACCGAATATTTCATGCCGGCAGGCAGCGTCTTGGCGATCGTGTCCATTTCCTTGAGGACGAGATCGGCCGCCGAAAGCGAGTTGGCCCCCGGCTGCTGGATGACTGCGAGCGCAATGCCGCGATTGCCGCCGAACGAGCCACGGATCGAATAATCCTGGCTGCCCAGCTCGACGCGGGCAACGTCACGCAGCTTGGTGATCGCGCCACCCGCCTGATCGGTCTTGAGCGTGATGTTCGAGAATTGCTCGACCGTGGTCAGGCGCCCTTGTACGTCGACAGGCATTTCAAACGAGGGGTTGTTGGTGCCCGAAGGCGACTGGCCGAGCGCACCGCCTGCAACCTGGACGTTCTGCGCGCGCAGTGCGCCAACGATCTCGCTGGCGGTGAGATTGCGCGCGGCGGCGCGGTCGGGATCGATCCATACGCGCATCGAATAATTGCCGCCGCCGAACACCTGCACGCCGCCCACGCCTTCAAGGCGGAGCAGACGGTCGCGGACCTGGGTGTTGGCGTAATTGCCGATATAATCGACATCGAGGCTCTTATCGGGCGACGTCAGCGCCACGATCATCAGGAAGCCCGATTCCTGCTTGTTCACGGTCACGCCGACCTGGCGGACCTGCTCCGGCAGGCGCGGCTCGGCGAGCGCGACGCGGTTCTGCACCAGCACCTGAGCGGCATCCAGATCGGTGCCGGGCTTGAAGGTGACGGTGACCTGGGCGGCGCCCTGACTCGAGGACGAGCTCATATAGAGCATGTTCTCGACGCCGTTGACTTCCTGCTCGATCGGCGCCGCCACGGTCTGGGCGACGGTTTCCGCCGACGCGCCCGGATAGGCCGCCTGGATGGCGATCGTCGGCGGCGCGATCTCGGGATATTGCGACAGCGGCAGCAGCGGATAGGCAAAGGCGCCGATCAGCGTGATGAAGACTGCGATCACGCCCGCGAAGATCGGGCGCTCGATGAAGAAGCTGGAAATGTTCATGGATCGGGCCTCAGCGGCCAACCGGCTGTGCGGTCGAGGATGGCGGTGCGGACGAGCCCGGGGCCGCGCTGACGGCGGGTGCTGCTGCCTGGATCTTGCCCTGCTTGGCCTGCACCTTCTGCCCCGGCATCGCCCGCTGCGTGCCATCGATGATCACACGGTCTTCACGGGCAATGCCGCTGCGGATGACGCGAAGGTTGCCGACCAGCGGCCCGGTCTGGACCGGACGCACCACGACTGCGCCGGACTTGTCGACGATATAGACGACCTGGCGGGCGGCATCGGCGCTAACGGCAGTGTCGGGCACCAGAAGCGCCGGATAGGGGCGCGAAGCTTCGAGCCGCAGATTGCCGAACATGCCGGGCTTCAGGAAGCCACCGGGATTGGGGATAACCGCGCGGGCGCGGATCGTGCCGGCGCCGGTGTCGATTGCGTTGTCGACGAAATCGAGCGTCCCTGCCCGGCTGTAATCGGCCTCGTCGCTCAGCTTGACCCGGACCGGGGTGCCGTTCTGCACACCTGCGCCCTGACGCTGATACTTGAGGAGCAGCGCCTCCGAGCCCTGGAACACGAAGTGAAGCGGATTGATCGAGACAATCGTGGTGAGAACCGTCTGGTCCGCCGTCACTGCATTGCCGGCATCTACGCGGCGCTCTGAAATGCGGCCGCTGATCGGCGCAGTCACGCGGGTGAAGGCAAGATCGAGCTCACGGGCGCGGACGACTGCCCCGGCTGCGGCGACCTGGGCCTGCGCGGCACGAAGCGCAGACTGGCGCGATTCCAGTTCTTCCTGGCTGGCGGCGCGTTGGGCTGCCAGCGTCTGCGAGCGGGCGAATTCGGTGCGGGCGTTGGCGAGCGAGGCCTGGGCCTGCGCCGCCTGGGCGCGCGCTTGGGCAAGTGCTGCATTGGCCGGGCGCGGATCGACGCGGAACAGCAACTGCCCCTTGGTCACGAACTGCCCGTCCTGAAAGTGAGTCGAAGCGAGAAAGCCGGTTGCGCGCGGGCGGACTTCGACATTCTGGACCGCTTCGAAGCGGCCGACATATTCGTCCCAATCGACGATTTCCTGAACCAACGGAGTCGCAACCGTGACCGCGGGCGCGGGCGGTGCGCCCGGCGCTTCCTTGCCGCCGCCGCATCCGGCGAGAGTCAATGCGAGCGCAGCCGCCGCAACCGTGAGCATCTGTCGTGTCATCAGGATATGTCCGCGCTTGAATTGCCGCCCGCCAGTCATCCTCGACCCGTGTCGCTCTGAGGCGGCTTTGGAGCGACGGTGCGCTAGAGGCGTAACGAGACCTTGTCAACGACCGTGGACATAAAAGTCATCAAATGTTGACTTTAGCCCGCAAAGGCATAGGTTTATACCATGCCCGCATTTGCCTGTCCCGCGCCCCGCACGCGCAACGCCGCGGCCACGCGTCAGGCGATGCTCGAAGCCGCGCGCCGCCAATTTGCGCGCGAAAGCTATGGAAATGTCGGCTTGCGGGAGATTTCGCGCGAAGTCGGCGTCGATCCGGCCTTGGTCTGCCGCTATTTCGGCAGCAAAGAAGGCCTGTTCCGCGAAGTGCTGCGGCATCCCGATGACGGCCAGTTCCTCGCCGGCGTCACCGCCGAGTCGCTGCCCGAATATCTGGCCGAACTGCTCACCGAGCCGACCTGCGAAGTCTCCGCCGAAAAAGCCGAGTGGTTGCTGATCGTGATGCACTCGGCGGGCTCGACCCAGGCGTCGCAGATCGTCCGCGAAACCCTGCATGAAGGCGTGCTCGCTCCCGTCGAACAGATGCTCGACGGCGAAGGCGCCGAATTACGCGCCGCGCTGGTGCTCGCAGTGATGATGGGCAGCGCAGTGCTCAACACCATGGGCATCGACAGTCTGCAGAAGAGCGGGGACGCGCTGGTCCGCAGGAAGCTGGTCGAGTTGCTCGCGGCGGCAGTGCGCTAGCTAGGCGACATTCGGTTCTGGCTTGCAAGCAAAATGGGGACAGTCCCCTTTTTCCCAACTCCGGTTACGCGACAGGACGTCGCTCGAAGGGAAGTGGGGGACCGCCCCCATTTTGGGGTGCCAAAATATGACGGGACCAAACTTCGATACGGTCTAGGCCCTCAGCGCACCGTCGCCGCGACCGGCTCGGAAAGCCCGGCGCTGGCGAGCTCGCGCTCGGCCTGGGTGAAACCATAAGCGGGAACGATCTCGCCTTCCCGCTCGGCGGCGCGATCCCAATTGGCGACAAGATCCTGGCCGGCATCGTCGCCCGGCCTGGCCTGGAAGCCTTCGGTCAGGGTGATGTTGGCCGTGGCGAAATGCCCCGCCCCTGCGCACAGGATCGCGCGGGTCGGCGCATCGTCGCCCACCAGGGCGAGGAGGCCGGGGCTAACCATGGCCGGATCGAGCAGGCGCAGGCTCTGCTCGGAAAGGACGCCCTCGGTCATCCCCGTAGCCGCGGTCGGCGCGAGGCTGTTGACGCGAATGCCGTATTTCTCGCCTTCGATCGCTAGCGTCTGCATCAACCCGACCAGCGCCATCTTCGCCGCGCCGTAATTGGCCTGGCCGAAATTGCCGTACAGCCCCGAGGACGAAGTGGTCATGACGATGCGGCCATAGCCCTGGGTGCGCATCGTCTCCCACACGGCCTTGGAGGCGATCGCCGCGCCCATCAGATGGACTTCGACGATAAGGCGGAAGTCCTGGATCGTCATCTTGGCGAAGCTCTTGTCGCGCAGGATGCCGGCATTGTTCACGAGAATGTCGATGCGCCCCCATTTGTGGAGCGTTTCCTCGACCATCGCCGCGATCGCGCATTCGTCGGTGACCGACGCGGCGATTGCCAGCGCCTCGCCGCCGGCGGCGATGATTTCCGCGACGACGGCGTCGGCATTGTCCTGCAAGAGATCGTTGACGACGATCTTCGCACCCTGCCGCGCTAGATACAGCGCATGCGCGCGGCCCAGACCGCCGCCCGATCCCGTCACGATAGCTATCCGGCCCGCCAGCGACATTGCACTCTCCTTGAATTGGAGGGCCGGTCTAACCGCGCACTTATTCACTAGCAAGTGAATGAAACAGCACGGGCCGCGTCTATTTGTGACAGATCTGCAGGAAGCCTGCGGCCATGAAGCTCGCCATGCGCCGCTTCACTGCGCCGAAATCCTCCGAGCGGCACAGCCCGCCCGAGAGCTTGTCGATGCGGCCGGTGCGCGCCAGCGTCAGCATCAGCGCGCCGGTGACGAAGTGATAGCCCCAGAAGATGTCCTGCTCGTCGCAATCGGGTAAAGCTTTCTTGAGCAGGTCGATCAGCCGCAGCACGACCGGATCGAAATGCTCGTCCATCAGGCTCGCCCCCCATTCGGGGGTGTTGGCGACCTGGGCACCGAGCTTGGCGTAATTCCGCCAGCCGTTGCCGCCCTCGATATAGGTGTCGAGATCGGTGTCGAGGAATGCCCGTAGCGCGCCTTCGACGGTCGGGCTGTCGCCGCATGCGGCTTCATAGTCGTCGAGTGCGCGCATCCGCCGCTCGCTGGTGACCACGGCGCGGCGCGCAAACACCGCGTCGAACAGCGCCTTCTTGTCGGCGAAATAGTAATTGAGCAGCGTGTGATGGACCTCGACCTGCTTGGCCACGTCCTTGAGCGTCACGCCGTAAAGGCCATGCTGCGAGAACAGATCCTCCGCCGCATCGAGGATCTGCTCCATCGTCTCGGCGCGTTGCTCGGCCTTGCGAGTGCGTTTTACAGGTTTGGCGGTCGTCACGCTCCTGTCCTTCCCGGTTGGCGGGCTCAGCGTCAAGCGGCGATACGGTTATTCACACGCGTGATAGTGTGTGTTGACAGGCTTGCGGCCTAGCCCGCATGATACGGACAAGGCAGATGAAACTGCCAAGGAGAGGACCGTGACCGCAGCCGCCGCCATCCCCGATGCCGCCGAAGCTCCACCCACCAGCGGGCGCCAATGGCTGATGCTGACGGTGCTGACTTTCGTCTATGTCATCAATTTCCTCGATCGCCAGCTGCTCGGGTTCCTTGCCAAGCCGATCAAGGATTCGCTCCAGATCACCGATGGCCAGCTCGGGCTGATCGGCGGCTTCTATTTCGCCTGCTTCTATTGCTTCATCGCCATCCCCGTCGGCTGGTTCGCCGACCGCACCAATCGCGTATCGGTGCTGGCTTTGGCCTGTGGCATCTGGAGTGGCGCCACCGCCGCCTGCGGCATGGCGCAGAATTACACCCAATTGGTCGTCGCCCGCATGGTCGTCGGTTTCGGCGAAGCGGGAGGCGTGCCGCCTTCCTATGCGATCATCACCGACACTTTCCCGCCCGGCAAGCGCGGCTTTGCTTTCGGCATCTATAATTTCGGACCACCCGCGGGCGCGGCGCTCGGTATCGCCTTTGGCGGCTGGATCGCCATCGCTTATGGCTGGCGCGAGGCATTCCTGACGATCGGCGTGATCGGCATCGTCACTGCGGTGCTCGTCCGCATCATCCTGCGCGATCCGCCGCGCGGCGGGCTCGATGTCCGCGCCGGACAGGTCGTCCCGGCCTATGAAAAGGCCCCCTTTTGGGCGACCACCAAGATGTTCTTCGCCAATCCGGTGCTGCTCCTCGCGGCGCTGGGTAGCGGCGCCACCCAGTTCGTTACCTATGGCCTCGGCAATTTCGCAGTGCTGTTCCTGATGGAGAGCAAGGGCATGCAGCTCGGCCAGGTCGCGATCTGGTACGCCATCGCCGTGCTCATCGGCATGGGCGGCAGCATGATCGTCTCGGGCTGGGTGCTCGACAAGCTGACCCGGCATTCTCGCACCGGCTATGCGACCGCGCCGGCGATCTCGCTGGCCATCGCCCTGCCCTTCTATGTCGCATTCGTCTGGGCGCCGGGCTGGCCGCTGGCATTGGCGCTGCTCACCGTGGTGATGCTGTTCAATTATGTTTATCTCTCGGCCTCGGTCGCTTTGGTGCAGGACGAAGTGAAGCCCAATCAGCGCGTGCTCGCGGGCGCTTTGCTGCTGCTGGTAATGAACTTCATCGGCCTGGGCCTCGGCCCTACCTATGTCGGCGCGGCGAGCGACTGGCTGAAGGCGCATGAGTATCAGAACACGCTCCAGCTGGCCCTCTATTCGATCACGCCCTTCTATCTGATCGCCATCTTCCTCTTCCTGTGGCTCGCCCGCTATCTGCGGGCCGAACGAAAGACCGCTGCATGAACCCGTTTCGCCTCCTCGCTCTCGGCTGCCTCGCGGTCGCCACTCCGGTGCTGGCCCAGACCCCGAGCGTCGACGCGCCAGCCGGCAAGGTGACCGGCTCGCTCGATGGTGAGATGCGCGTGTTCAAGGGTATTCCCTATGCCCTGCCGCCAGTGAAGGAACGCCGCTGGCAGCCGCCGGCGCCGATGCCAAAGTGGAAGGGCGCGCGCGACGCCACGCAGTTCGGCGCGGCCTGCGTCCAGCCGGTCAGCAAGACTCCCAACGTCTATTCGCCGGCCGAGCCGCTGCCGATGAGCGAGGACTGCCTGACGCTCAATGTCTGGGCGCCCAAGAGCGCCAAGAATGCGCCGGTCTTCTTTTGGATTCACGGTGGTGCTTTGGTCACCGGATCGAGCCGCGAGCCGATGTATGACGGCAAGAAGCTCGCTGAGCGCGGCGTGATCGTCGTCTCGATCAACTATCGCCTCGGCGTGCTCGGCTGGCTCGCGCATCCGCAGCTCAGCGCCGAGACCGCGCAGAAGGTCTCGGGCAATTACGGCCTGCTCGATCAGGCGATGGCGCTCTATTGGGTGCGCAATAATATCGCCTCGTTCGGCGGCGATCCCAAGAACGTGACGATCGCGGGCGAATCGGCGGGTGCGCTCAGCGTTATGTACCTCATGGAATCGCCAATCGCGCGCGGGCTGTTCCACAAGGCGATCGCCCAGAGCGCCTATATGCTGCCGATGCCGGACCTCAAGAAAGGCGTCCACGGCCTGCCCGCGGGCGAAGCGGTAGGGCAGATGGTTGAGGCCGGATTGCAGGCGCCCGATTTCAAGGCATTGCGCGGGATCGAAGCGGGTGAGCTGACCAACAAGGCCGCGGCGCTCGGTTTCGCGCCCTGGGGCGTGGTCGACGGCTTCGCGCTGCCCGAGCAGATGGTCGACGCCTTCGGACGCGTCAAGCAGGCGCCGGTGCCGATCCTGACGGGGTTCAACCAGGGCGAGATCCGCTCGCTGCTGATGCTCGCGCCCAAGGCGCCGGACACGGCGGACGCCTATGAAAAGGAAATCCGCGCGCGCTACGGCGAGCTCGCCGATGCCTTTCTCAAGCTCTATCCTGCCAGCGACTATAAAGAGAGCATCCTGCTCACTGCGCGCGACACGCTCTATGGCTGGACCACCGAGCGGCTGGCGCGCAAGCAGGCGGGCGGCAAACCAGCCTATGTCTATCTGTTCGATCATGGCTATCCGGCGATGGACGAAAAGAACCTCCACGCCTTCCACGCCAGCGAACTGCCCTATGTCTTCGGCACGTTCGATCGCCTGGGCCCGCTCTGGCCCAAGATCCCCGACACCCCTGCCGAACACGGCCTGTCCAACGCCATGCTCGATTACTGGACCAGCTTCGCCGCCACCGGCACGCCCAAGGCCGCCAACGCTCCCGCTTGGCCCGCCTTCGGCAGCAACCGCGCCTTCATGCACTTTGCCGATACGCCCCGCCCCCAGACCGGGCTGATCCCGGGAATGTACGAACTCCACGAAACCGTGATGTGCCGCCGCCGCGCGACGGGAAAGACGCCGTGGATGTGGAACTCCAGCGTGATCTCGCCGAAGCTGCCGCCCAAGGTTGCAGGCTGCGATTGACCTCCTTTCCTCCCTCGCTTCAGCGGGGGAGGTGGCACGCGCAGGGTGACGGAGGTGCCCCCTCCACCACTTCGTGGCCCCTCCCCGCTTCGCGAGGGAGGAAGAAAAGGTCGAATTTTCGCCCTCACTCGCGCGGGAAACCCCGTCATCCCGGCCTTGTGCCGGGGTCCAAGCATTGGCCACTGACCGGCCTGCAGCCTCTCATTTAGCCGCAGACTGGGCCCCGGCACGAGGCCGGGGTGACAGGTTGGTGGCTCAGGCCGCCGCGGTTGCGCCTGAGAGCCGTCCCGCCGCGAACTCCGCGCGCAGGCGCTGCTTGTCAATCTTGCCCGAAGCGGCCAGCGGCATCGCCGCCACGCCGATCACTTCGCGAGGGATCCACCAGTCGGCGATCTCCCCGCGGAGCAGCTCGAGCAGCGTGCGCGGATCGTCCTCGCCTTCGGTTTCGACGATCAGCACCGGGCGTTCGCCCCATTTGGCATCGGGCCGCGCGATCACCGCGACGTGGCGAACCGCAGGATGCGTGCCGATCACCGCTTCGATCTCGGCGGGGTTGATCCACTCGCCACCCGACTTGATCAGATCCTTCGATCGCCCGCAGATCGTGAGATTGCCGTCGGCATCGATCGTCGCGAGATCGCCGGTATCGAAATAGCCCTCGGCATCGAGCGCATCTTCTGCGGCCTTGAAATAGCGGCCGAGCACGCTGTGCCCTTTTACCCACAAATGCCCAAGCGGGCCGCGCTGATCGGACAACGTGTTGCCCTCGGCATCAGTGAGCTTGAGATCGAGCCCCATCGGCGGGCGTCCCGAGGCGCGCACCGCGTCGGCCGGCGTGCCCGGAGGCGCGATCGTGCCGACCGGAGACAATTCGGTCATCCCCCAGCTTGTCTGGACTTCGGCGCCGAGCCGCTCCTCCATCCGGCGGAGCAGCGCATCAGGGCAGTTCGAGCCGCCGATCAGCACGCGCTGAAGCGCCGGCAGGTCGCTGCCGGTTGCGTCGAGATGGTCGATCAGTCCCAGCCACACCGTCTGCACACCGACTGCGACCGTCACGCCCTCGTCGCGCATGACCTGCGCCAGGCTCGCGCCGTCGAGCATCCGTCCCGGCAGCACCAGCCTCGCGCCCGCCGCGGGGGCCGCAAAGGGCATGC
The DNA here is from genome assembly GCF_979258125.1 of Sphingomonas sp. AC522. Classification (NCBI taxonomy): domain Bacteria; kingdom Pseudomonadati; phylum Pseudomonadota; class Alphaproteobacteria; order Sphingomonadales; family Sphingomonadaceae; genus Sphingomonas; species Sphingomonas sp. AC522. The sequence continues at coordinate 1,405,394 of NZ_OZ409836.1, read as the reverse complement.
CCCAGCCATTGGCGTGGAACATCGGCACTGCGAGCATCAACACGTCGCGATTGGTGAGCCCGACCGCGTCAGCCTGGAGCGCGCGCAGCGTGTGGAGATAATTGGAGCGGTGGGTATAGACCACACCCTTGGGGCTACCGGTCGTGCCCGAAGTATAGCAGAGCCCGGCCGGAATATTCTCGTCGAACCCACCCCAGATCGCAGCCGCGCCATGCTCTGCGAGCAAGGCCTCATAGTCCCAGATTCGCGTCGCCATCAGCCCGGTGTCGGGAGCGGAAGCGTCGAGCACGATGACATGCTCGATCGTCGGGCACAGCGCCACGACTTCCTCGGCCAGCGGCATCAGATCCGCCGACACCGCGAGCACGCGGTTCTCGGCCTCGCCGATCATCGTTGCCAGATGCGCTGCGGTCAGCCGCGGATTGAGCGTGTGGCAGACCAGCCCCACCCCCATTGCGGCATAATAGGTTTCGAGATGGTGGCGCGTGTTCCACGCCAGCGTGCCGACCCGGTCGCCCGGTTCGAGCCCGAGCGCCAGCAGCGCACCCGACATCAGGTTCGCCCGCTCGCGCAGCTCGGCATAAGTGAAGCGTGCGGCGACGCGTCCTGCATCGGCCTCAACGATCTCGCGATCCCCGAACCATTTGGCAGCATGGTCGAGGAATTTGTCTACCGTCAGGCCGTAGGGTTGCATGACACTTTCAAGCTGTTCGCGAGCCGGGAAAGATGGCCGCCGCCCGGGGAGGCGGACGGCGGCCAAGGCGTGGTGATCAGAAGGTCTTGAGCAGCTTGGCGCCGTACTGGCGCGGCGGGCCGGCGAAATAGAGCCCGCTGTTGAGCGCCGCCGGATAATGCTGGTCGGTCAGGTTGGTGGCATAGGCCGTCAGCGTCCAGCTCTTGTGCTGATAAGCGAGCTGGGCGTTGAGGATGTTGCGCTCGACGATGCTGTCGCCGCGCGCGACATTCTCGAACAAGGTCGCCCATTGCTGGCCGATATGCCCGAAATTGGCGCGGGGGATGATCTTGTCGCCATTGCCCAGCTCCAGCGTATATTCGGCGCTGAAGTTGAAGGTCAGATCCGGCGCATAGGTCTGGCGGCGGCCCTTCAGATTGATGCAGTTGGTCGCTGCGGGCGGACCGCCGACGATTGGATCGCAGGCGCCGGTCGCCGCACCGCGCGGATCGCTGGCGTAGAACTGGCCAAGCTCCGAGTGCAGCACGTTGATGCCGGCACCAAGACGCAGCCCGCCGAGATGCACATCGGCCTGCGCTTCGAAGCCATAGATCTTGGTCGGGTTCTTCACGTTCAGCTCAATCCCGAAGGTCGGGAAGGTCGGATAGCCGATAATGACCTGGAAGTTCTTATAGTCGTTATAGAAGCCGCTGACCGTGGTGCGGACGCGGCCATTTGCGAAATTGCCCTTCCAGCCGGCTTCGTACGAACGCACTTCCTCGGGCTCGAACGGCGCGGGGTTGCCCAGGCCGACCGGCAGGTTGAGGCCGCCCGGACGGAAGCCGGTGGCGACGAAGCCGTAGAAATAATGATCGTCGCTCGCCTTCCAGCCCAGCGAGACCTTGTAGGAGATATTGTCCGATTTGACCGACTGGTTAGCCACGATCGGCGCGCCATATTGGATCACATCGACTTCGTTGGTCGATTTGCTCTCGGTATAGCGTGCGCCGGCTTCGAGCTTGAGGCTCGGCGTGATGTTGAAGCCGATCTGCCCGAACGCCGCATAGCTGTGCGTCAGATTGTTGCCCTGCAGCTTGTACTGCGCCGCCGGCAGGTTGAACGGATAGGCCGTGTCGATGATGAACTGGTATGGCCGCTTGAAGTGATAATCGTTCCACACGGCGAACGCGCCGAGCAGCCAGGTGAAGCGTTGGTTGTCGGGCGAGATGACGTTGAATTCGGTGGTGACCTGCTGCTCGTCGACGCTGTCGTAAAAACTGCTGAAGCCCGTCGCCGTGCCGTCGAGGTCCGCACGATACATCGTGTTGCCCCACTGGTAGCTCGAAACCGAGCGGAGCTTGACGCCGCCGGACGTTTCGAATTCGCCCTTGAAGACCTGACGGATCATATTGTCGCGCGCACCCTGCGGCGCGTTGTACGAGACATCGAACAGGTCGCGATAATTTGGGTTGGGCGTGCTGGTGCCCGGCAGGGTCTTGTAGAAATTGAGCGCCGGACTTGCGGGATAGGCGCCAAGATCAAGCCACGAATAGTCGGTCTTCGAGCTGAAGGTCAGGCTGTCGGTCGGCTTCCAGAGAAGGCTGAGCCGCGCCGAGAGGATGCCGACCTTGCCCTCTTCATAGGCATAGGGCGCGCCGCCGGGACCGGTAATGTCGTAGAAGCTGTCGCGCCGCGAGGTATAGACCGCCGCGCGCGCCGCGAAGGTGTCGCTGATCGGCAGGTTCACCGCGCCCTGGAATCCGGCCTCGTTGAAGCTGCCGTAATTGACGTTGAAATAGCCATGATTGCCGCCGTTGATGATCGGATCGGTGGTGTTAACGAACACCGCGCCGCCGGTCGCGTTCTGGCCGACGATCGTGCCCTGCGGCCCGCGCAGCACCTGGATGTTGGCAACGTCGTAATAGGGCTCCATCTGGAAATAGCCCGGGAAGCTCGGCACGCCGTCGCGATAAGTGATCACGCCGGTCGTGGTCTGGGTGTTGTGCTCGGCCTTGCCGATGCCGCGGACGTTGAAATCATTGCCCTGGCCGAAATTGTTGACGACGATCGAGGGCATCGCGAACTGCAGCGCGTCGACATTGACGACACCCTTATTCTCCAGATCCGTGCCCGAGAGCACCGACGCCGAGATCGCGCTGGTCATCAGATTTTCGACGCGGCGTGTCGCGGTGACGACGATTTCGCCTTCATTGTCCTGCGAGGCCCCGGCCTCCGGGGCGCTCTGTGCCGGTGCCGCAGTCTGCGCCGCAGCCGAACCGCACCACGCGAATGCCAGCGCCGATGCGCTCAGCCACAACATCCGATTCGTCATGAAACCCTCCCTAGCTCCTCTCAGGCGCGCTCTTCGGCACGATGACTGAAGGATGCCGCAAAGCTTCCGGCCTGGCAATACTAATTCTCACAAGAGTGAACGTTGGCGAGAGAGTGAGCTAATTCGCTTGTGTGGCGAACCTCAGCCCTACCCTGGCGAAGGTTGTGCCCCAGTCTCAGCGTGTATTGATAAACGCGATGCCCGCGTTGCCCGGGCCTATCCGCAAGCCTCAAACCCGCTCGATAACCACCGCAATCCCCTGCCCTACGCCGATGCACATCGCGCACAAGGCATAGCGGCCACCGCTGCGGTGCAATTCTCCGGTCGCAGTAAGCGCCAGCCGTGCGCCCGACATGCCGAGCGGATGCCCGAGCGCAATCGCACCGCCATTGGGGTTCACATGCGCCGCATCGTCGGCCAGCCCCAGTTCGCGGAGCACCGGCAGCGCCTGCGCGGCAAAGGCCTCGTTGATCTCGACCACGTCCATCTGTCCGATCGTCAGGCCGAGCCGGGCGAGCAGCTTCTGCGCTGCGGGCGCCGGCCCCATGCCCATGATCCGCGGCGGCACGCCCGCCACTGCCCCGCCCAGGATTCGGGCCCGCGGTGTCAGGCCATTGGCGCGCGCCGTGGCCTCACTGGCGACGATCAGCGCCGCCGCGCCATCGTTGATCCCCGATGCATTGCCAGCAGTGACGGTGCCGTCGGGCCGGACCACCGGCTTGAGCCTCGCCAGTGCCTCCAGCGTGGTGCGGCGTGGATGCTCGTCGCGCGACACGATCAGCGGATCGCCTTTGCGCTGCACGATGCTGACCGGCACGATTTCGGCGTCGAAGCGGCCGCTGTCCTGTGCGCGCCCCGCGCGCTCCTGGCTGCGCAGTGCAAAGGCATCCTGGTCCTCGCGGCTCACCTCGAACGCCTCGGCGACATTCTCGCCCGTAGAGGGCATCGTGTCGTCGCCATAGACGCTCTTGAGCGCCGGATTGACGAACCGCCACCCCATCGTCGTATCGTACATCTTCACATTGCGATCGAATGCGCCCTCGGCCTTGGCCATCACGAATGGCGCGCGGCTCATGCTCTCGACACCGCCAGCGATCATCAATTCGGCCTCGCTGCCGCGGATCACCCGCGCCGCGGTCAGCACTGCGTCGAGCCCCGAGCCGCACAGCCGGTTGAGCGTCACTCCCCCGCTTTTGTCGGGCAGCCCCGCGAGCAGCCCCGCCATCCGCGCGACGTTGCGATTGTCCTCGCCCGCCTGGTTGGCGCAGCCGAGCACGACATCGTCCACCTGGCCCCAGTCGACACCGGGATTGCGCTCGATCAGCGCGCGGATCGGGATCGCGGCCAGATCGTCGGCACGGACCTGCGCCAGCGCGCCCGCATAGCGCCCGATCGGCGTGCGCACCGCGTCGCAGATATAGGCATGGGTCATAGCGATGGTCTCCGGATCAGCTTGGCCAAAAGCCTAGCCGAATTCGCGCGACCGGCCAGCTTGGCTTTATTCGCTGCCCTGCAATCGAACCAGATGGCAACCGTTTGGCTGTTGCTGGAAGGTCCAGCGCTGGCCGGTGAAGCGCTCGATGATGTCGCGCGCCGTCAATGCATGCTGGCTCGGCTTCACCGTGGTGAAACTCCCGCCCCCCGCCAGCGCGAAGGGCAGCAGCAATTGATCCGCCAGATAGGGCCCGGCGAACGCCTCCGAGCCGAGAAACCCCGCCATCCGGTGGGCCGCGGTCTTGGCCAGCGATTCCGCCGACACGCCGAGCTTGCCGAAGCCGGTCACCACTTCGGTGGCATGCTCAAACACCGCCTCGAGCATCAGCGCATTGCCCGGCCCCTGCTCCTCGGGCAGCTGACGCGCGGAGAACGCCTCCTCCGGCCAGTCCGCCAGCAGCTTGCGCGCCGTCGCGAGCTCGCGCTCGGCGATGCTAAACGGCAGGCCGGCAAACAATGCCGTCGCCGAGACCGACACCAATGCGCCACGCTCGACGCAGTCGATCGGCACGAGCTTCGCCGGCACGATATCGACTTCGATGCGCCCGCCCCCGCGCGGAAAGAAGCCATGCCGCGTCAGCCGCGCCGAGACCTGCGGCCCCATGCGATGGATGACAGGCAGAAACGCGCGCTCGATGAATTCGAACGGCGGCGCCATCATGTTGTGCGTGCCCCCTTCCAACACCAGCCGCGAAGGCGCGTCGGCCAGCAGCAGCGGCATCAGCACGGTCTGGAGCACGAGGCTGGTGCTGCCTGCAGTGCCGACCGCGAAGCGGTATTCGCCCGGCATGACCCGGCCCGGCGTGAAGCCGATCTCCGGCGATCCGACCGACACGCCCTCGCATTCGGCGCCGCCGATCGCGCACGCGGCCTCCACCGCCGTCAGATGCTGGCGCATCAGCCCCGGCTTTTCGCGTCCCCCGCGAATGTTGGTGATGCGAAAGGGCTGGCCGGTGATCAGCGACAGCGCCAGCGCATTGCGCACCACCTGCCCTCCGCCCTCGCCTTCCGCTCCATCGATGATGATCATGAATTCACCAGTTCCACAAAGAGGTCGCTCGCCTGCTGCATGGCATCGGCCGGCAATTGCGATACCGGCAGTTCCGATGCGCGCGCCAGTTCGTTCGCGATCAGCGCCTCGAGCGCCGGCACGCGGGTGCCGTTCGACATTTCGTCGGTCCGCGCCTTGGCCTCGACCAGATCCTCGATCTGCGCGATCAACGAAGCCGAGAGGTCGCACCTTTCGATCAGCGCCTGCAGGTTCATCGGCGGGCGCATTGCCGGATTTAGCCGCACCGCCCGCACCGCCAGCGCCGGGCGCAGCGCATAGAAATACCGTTTCACCGGCACATCGCCCGAAGCGCGATCGAGCCAGCGGTTCGAAGCGGCGCGACCGAGATTGGCGTAATGATGCGCCAGTGCTCGCGGATCGAGCAAAGCATCGGCGAGCTCGCCAAGCTTCCCGATGAACGGATCGTCGGCGCGGTAACGGATCGGCGACAGCATCCACTCGCTGACTACGGCATTCGACTTGAGCAACAGGCCGAGTGCCTTGCGCACGTCCCAGCCGTTCAAGTCGACCTCGTCCACGATCGGCTGCTCGATCACGTCGCGCCCCGGCACCAGCGACAGATACCAGTCGCGCGGTCGCACATAGACGAAGCGCACGTCGTAATCGCTGTCAGGCGACGGAAAGCCCCAGGCCCGCGAACCGGATTCGATCGCCATCAGCAAACGCACTCCGTCGCCAGACTCGACAGCGTCGAGCCGCGTCTCGATCTCGCGCCGGACGGCGTCGGGGATGGGGTCCGTCAAATCAGTGATCATCGCTCTACTCGTTATCAGATGTCCGGCGCATCCTCCCATCGGGTCGCAGCCGGTTGTGGAATGAATATGCGCGGCGTCCAGCAGTCCGTTCGCAAGGTGCCGATTTCGGCTCCGCAGCGGCATAGCTGGTTCGGCCCGTCGATGCCGGCCAGCCCGCAACAGCCATTCAGGCGATCGCGCTTGCGCGTAAGCAGCACGGCGTCGGTCAAATCTGCCGGGTTGAGCCAATATTGCGGGACGAATTCGAGACGGCCGGGCATGTCGGTCTGGGATCGTTCGATCGGCTGGAACGACTTGAACGCCACGCCCGCATCGGTGAGCGGCTTACCATCCTCGTGCATAGGTTGCGTCACCGTCGGATCCTTGCTCGAAAGCACCTCCAGCGCCAGCGCAAGAGCCGCGTCGCACCCGGCGCAATGGAGCGTCTTTCGCATCGTAGGCTCCTCGAGTGATGGCGGTGCACGCCAAAGGCATCAGCCCTTGACGCACACCACCTGCTTGAGCGTGTGGACGATCTCGACCAGATCCGCCTGCGCGGCCATCACGGCCTCGATCGGCTTGTACGCACGCGGCGTCTCATCGATCACGCTCATGTCCTTGCGGCACTCGACGCCCGCCGTATCGGCGATATGCTCGTCGAGCGTCACCAGCTTCTTCGCTGCGGTGCGAGACATTACGCGCCCCGCGCCGTGCGAGCAGCTGTCGAACGAGTCCGGATTGCCCAGCCCGCGGACGATGAACGACTTGGCGCCCATCGAACCCGGGATGATCCCCATCACGCCCTTGGCCGCACGAACCGCACCCTTTCGGGTGACCAGCACGTTTTCACCGAAATGGTTCTCGCGCTGGACGTAATTGTGGTGGCAATTGACTGCCTCCAGTTCCGCATCGAACGGCTTGGCGATCTGGCCCCGGAGCGCGCGGATGACGTTGGTCATCATCATGCGCCGGTTGAGAGCGGCAAAGTCCTGCGCCCAGCCGACCGCCTCGACATAGTCGTCGAAATGATCGGTCCCTTCCGGGAAATAAGCGAGATCCTCGTCGGGCAGATTGACGTGCCACTTGCGCATGTCCTGCTTGGCCAGTTCGATGAAGAACGTGCCAATGGCATTGCCCACGCCGCGCGAACCCGAATGCAGCATCACCCACACGCGCTGCTCCTCGTCGAGGCACAGTTCGATGAAGTGGTTGCCGGTGCCCAGCGTCCCGAGATGCACCAGGTTGTTGGTGTTCTTGAGCCGCGGATGCTTGTCGGCGATGCGCTGGAAGCGCGCCGCTAACGTCGCCCAGGCCTCGACGATCGTGGGCGGAGGCGACCCCCACGAACCGGTGTCGCGCTTGCTGCGCCCCACCGAACGGCCATGCGGCACTGCCTGCTCGATCGCCGAGCGAACGCCCTCCAGATTGTCGGGCAAGTCGCTCGCCATCAGCGAAGTGCGCGCCGCCATCATGCCGCAGCCGATATCGACGCCCACTGCGGCAGGGATCACCGCGCCCTTGGTCGGGATCACCGAGCCCACCGTCGCGCCGATGCCGACATGGACGTCGGGCATCACCGCCACATGCTTGAACACAAACGGCATCTGCGCCGCGCGCGCCAACTGGGCGCGAGCCCCGTCTTCCACCGGCACGCCGCGGGTCCACATCTTGATCGGCACGCCACCTTCGACATGCTGATAGTCATAGGTCGTCTCGGTCATCTCGACCTCCCTTGCATCTGGTATCAGTACAGCCCCGGCGCGACGACGGCGGAGTGCGAAATCACTCGAGCCTCTTGGGGCGGCCGGCCCATTCCGGCCGCCCCTCGCGCGTCCTGCCGGAGGAGGTTCGACCGCTCCGTCCGACGCAGGACCCTATCGCAGGAGGTGTGCCAGTTTTCGCGACCCCTATGATTTGGCCATTTAACATATTGATACTATTAGATATTACTTGATGGTCCCGTTATAGTGGCACCTGCTGCCTTGAATTGCCACCGCATTTGATATCGCAACAGCTAAAGTTTTATCCTACGATCTAATCATGAAGCCACTCACCGTGATCGGATTCCTCGGATCGACGCTGGACGCCAGCAAGTTCGGCCCGTCGCGCTGGAGCAAGTGGCGCCCGACCGTGGGCGTGACGATGCACGAGGATCTGCGCGTCGATCGCTTCATTCTCATCCATGGCGGCGGGCATCGGCGGCTCGCCGAATATGTCGCCGAGGATATCGCCTCAGTCTCGCCTGAAACCAGCGTCGAGTTGCGCCTGCTCGATTTCCGCGATCCGTGGGACTTCGAGGAAGTCTATGGCAAGCTGCTCGACTTCGCGCGCGCCGAGCCCTTCGATCCCGAGGCAGAGGACTATCTGGTCCACATCACCACCGGCACGCATGTCGCGCAGATCTGCCTCTTCCTACTGACCGAGGCGCGCTACCTGCCGGGCCGCCTGCTCCAGACCCAGCCTGAGCGCGGCACGCTCAATCCGGCCGGCATTTGGACCACGATCGACCTGGATCTTTCGCGCTATGACAGCATCGCCACGCGCTTCGCCGCGGCCAGCGCCGAGAGCAATTCGTTCCTGAAGTCGGGCATCGAGACGCACAACGCCAGCTTCAACCGGATGATCGACGAGATCGAGCGCGTCGCTTTGCGTTCCAAGGCGCCGATCCTGCTGATGGGGCCCACCGGCGCCGGCAAGAGCCAGCTCGCCCGCCGCATCTACGAGCTCAAGCGGCTCAAGCACCAGATTGCCGGGCCGTTTGTCGAAGTGAATTGCGCGACGCTGAAGGGCGATGGCGCGATGTCGGCGCTGTTCGGCCATCGCAGGGGCGCGTTCACCGGCGCAGTCGCGGACCGGCCCGGGCTGCTCCGCGCTGCCGACAAGGGCATGCTGTTCCTCGACGAAATCGGCGAACTTGGCCTCGACGAACAGGCGATGATCCTGCGCGCAATCGAGGACAAGCGCTTCCTCCCCGTTGGCTCTGACAAGGAAGCCGCGTCCGAATTCCAGCTGATCGCCGGCACCAATCGCAGCCTTGGCGAAGCCGTCGCCGCGGGTGCGTTCCGCGACGATCTCTATGCGCGCCTCAATCTCTGGACCTTCCAGTTGCCCGGCCTTGCCGAGCGCCGCGAGGATATCGAGCCCAATCTCGATTACGAGCTCGATCGCTATGCCGAGCGCGAGGGCGACCGCGCCAGCTTCAACAAGGAAGCCCGCCAGCGCTATCTTGCCTTCGCGACCTCCCCCGAGGCGCTCTGGGCCGGCAATTTCCGCGATCTTGCCGCCAGCGTCACGCGGATGGCGACGCTCAGCCCCAAGGGCCGCATCGACCTGGATTGCGTCCAGGCCGAGATCGCGCGGCTCAAGCGTTTATGGTCCGCCCAGCAGGACGATGACCTTGGCGCACTGCCGGAAATCCTCGATGCCGATGCCCTAGCCGAAATCGACCCATTCGATCGCGTCCAACTCGCCGAAACCGTCCGGGTCTGCCGCGCCAGCCGCTCGCTGTCCGAAGCCGGCCGCGCGCTGTTCGCGGCATCCCGCACCCGCCGCAGCACCGCCAACGATGCCGATCGGCTGCGCAAATATCTGGCGCGGTTCGGGCTGGATTGGGCGAGCGTTTCGGGCGCCTGACCGGTCAGGCGGCCAGCGCCTCCAGCAGGGTCTGAACCCGCTCGACCCGCCGATCCTCGTCGATCGCCTCGACCAGCAACAGCCGCTCGTTCTTCTCCGTCAGCCCGTGCCGCGCCGCATCGCCGCCGAAATCGGGTCGCGGCGTCAGCGCGATCGCCGACGGCCCGGCATCTACCCGCGCGACGCCCGCGGTCCGCGCCGCGAGACGCAGCCGCGTGTGCGCCATCAGCGCCGCCGCCGTCTCGGGCAAGGGCCCGAAGCGATCGATCAATTCCTCCTCGAATGCGTCGATCTCGGCTTCATGGACCAGCCGGCTCAGCCGCACGTAAAGCGTCAGCCGTATATCGGCCTCAGGGATCCACTCCTCGGGCAAGGCGCCCTTTGCCCCCAGATGCAACTCGGGCGTCCAGCGATCGACTGCCTCGCCCCGCGCCGCGCGCAGCGCCTGGCCGAGCAGATGCTGGTACAGGTCGATGCCAATCAGCTTCATGTGCCCCGCCTGGGTCTCACCCAGCAGATCGCCCGCCCCGCGCATGTCTAGGTCCTGCGCGCTGATCTCGAACCCGGCACCCAGCCGATCGAACGTGGAGAGCGTACGCAGCCGCTTGAGCGTGCGCTCGCCGATCGTCTCCTCTTCGCTGGTCAGCAGGATGACCTGCCCGCGCCGCGTCCCACGCCCGACGCGCCCGCGCAACTGGTGGAGCTGCGCCAGCCCGAAGCGGTCGGCGCGCCACACGATCATCGTATTGGCGCGCGGCACGTCGAGCCCGGCCTCGATGATGTTGGTTGCGAGCAGGATGTCCCCCTGCCCCTCGGCAAAGCCGACCATCGCGGCATCGATCTCGGCCGGCGGCATCTTGCCGTGCGCCTCGACCAGAGCGAGATGGGGCACTGCGCGCCGCAATTTCTCGGCGAGCCGCGCCATGTCTTCGATCCGCGGCACCACCACGAAGCTCTGCCCGCCCCGGCCCTTCTCGCGCAGCAAGGCGGTGCGGATGCGCGTATCATCATATTGATCCAGGCTGGTGCGGATCGGCTGGCGCCGCGCCGGTGGGGTGGCGATGATCGAGATCTGCTGCAGCCCGACCAAAGCCATTTGCAGCGTCCGCGGGATCGGCGTGGCGCTCAGGCTCAGCAGATGCACGTCGCCCGATCCGCGCAATTTGGCCTTGTCGGCGGCACCGAAGCGCTGCTCCTCGTCGATCACCACTAGCCCCAGCCGCGCATATTCAACGCCCTTGGCCATCACTGCGCCGGTGCCGATCACGACATGGATCGAGCCATCGGCGAGCCCTGCCTTGACTGCCTTCTTCTCCGCCGCGCTCGACAGTCGCGAGAGACCGGCAACCTCGAGCCCCGTCCCCTCGAAGCGCCGCTCGAAGCTGGCCAAGTGCTGGCGGACGAGCACGGTGGTCGGCGCCGCGACCACCACCTGGTGCCCGGCCAGCGCCGCCAGCGCCGCCGCGCGCAGCGCCACTTCGGTCTTGCCATAGCCGACATCGCCCACGACGAGCCGGTCCATCGGCCTGCCGCTCGCCAGATCGGCGCGCACCGCCGCAATCGCCCGCGCCTGGTCCGCGGTTTCGTTGAACGCGAAGTCGCTGGCGAATCTCTCATAGGCCGCAGGATCGGGATCGAGCACCGGCGCGGTCAGCTTGGCCCGCGCCTCCGCCAGCGCCGCCAGCCCTTGGGCGCTCTCGGCAATCGCGGCATTGATCTCGCCCCGGCGCTTGAGCCAGGACGAGCCGTCGAGCTTGTCGAGCGTCACGGCGTCGGCGTCCGCGCCATAGCGCCAGACCCGGTCGGCCTCGTCGACTGCCACCAGCCGCCGCGAGCCCCCGGCATATTCGATCGCGATCATCTCGCCGCCTTCCCCGCCCGCAGCCGGAGCCAGTTCGAGTCCTACGACCACGCCGACGCCGTGATCCTCATGGACGACCACGTCGCCGATGCGGATCTCACTGCCGATCATCCACGGATTGGCGCTGGCGACCGCACCCTCGCCGTTCAGCGCGCGGCTGCCGAGCAAGTCGGCGGCGGCAACCAGGACTAAGCCCTCTCCGATAAAGCCAGCATCGGCGGGCATTTCGAGAAAGCCGGCATGTCCCGCAGCAAGCGCCCCGGCCTCGCCCCAATCGCCGAGCGCCGCCATTTCCACCCCCAGCCGCCTGGCGACCCGCGTCCGCAGGAAGCGCAAATCGCGCGCGCTGCCGGCAAGCACGAATGCGCGGCTCTCCAGGAGTGGCTTGGCGAAGCGCGCGAGCGCCGCCAGCGGCGAGCGCGTCTCGGCAAAGCGCGGCACCGCCTCGGACGCCGCATCGAACGCCACCTGCCGCCATTCGGACAAGGCCGCCGCCCAATCCGCCTCGGCCACGGCATCGATCTTGCCACTCCGCGCCCCCGCCGCATCCGACGCGAGCTGGAGGAATCGCTGCCGCCGCTTGTCGGCCTTCTCCGAAAACACGATCGCTCCGGGCTTCACATGCGCCAGGATCGAAGCTTCGCCTTCGCCCGAAGGCTCCGCCGCGCGCCCGATCTCGAGCGCCACCAGTTCGTCGACGCTGCGCTGGGTGACGGGGTCATAGGATCGGATCGAGGCGACCTTGCCCTCGGCGATCTCGATCCGCGCCGGCAGCCCGGCATCGGCCGGAAAGATATCGACCACCTCGCCGCGCACTGCCATTTCGCCCGGCTCGTCGACGCGGTCGTCGGCGAAATAGCCGATCGCCTCAAGCATCGCCGACAATTCCTCCATGGCCAGCGCATCGCCCAGCGATATGCGCGGCAGTGCCTGATCGAACGCTGCCGGCGGCGGATAGAGCCGCGCCGCCGCCTCGCCGCTCATCACGCAAGCCAAATGCCCGCGGGCGCCGTCCTGCTGCGCCATCCGCAGCGCATGCAGCGCCGCCACGCGCACGCCGATATTGGCCGGGGATGCCGGCGCCAGATCGCCGGGCAGCGCGTCGCTCGATGGCACGAAGAAGATGGGAGCTTCCGGCAGCATCGCCCGCAGCGCTGTGGTCAGCGCCTGCGCCTGCTGGTCGTCGTCGGCGAGGTAGATCACGTCTTCGGTTTCCAGCGCACGCGCCATTTGCGCCGCGGTCCACGCGATCGAAGTCATTCAGATCCTTCCAGTTCGGCAGCGCGGACGCGGTGCGATCTGCCGACAAACGCAAGCGAAGGGGAAAAGCCGCTGGCGGCAGGCAAAATTTCCCGCGCGTCCGAATTCCTGTCAGCTTTCCTCACTATTCTGACCACGCTTGTAACTGGAGCCCCGCGCCGCGCGATCCCAATCTGATCACAGCAGACTCAGGCCTGCTTCATCGAACGAGGGGACATCGCGATGAATAAGCATCATTGGTTTTCGGCCGCCTGCGCGCTTGCGCTGGCCGGCGCCGCATCGCCGGCAATGGCGGGCGACAAGGACAAGCAGGTCCAGCTCGCTAAGTGCGATGCCTCGGCCGGCACCATCGCCATCACCGATGGCGATCAGCAGGGCTGGACGCAGTTCAAGCTCTCCAGCCCGCGCGGCATGCTCGGCAAGCTCATCGAGCAATCGGGCTGCTTCACGCTGCACAATCCGGCGAGCGGCCAGCCCGCCGATTTCCTGATGAGCGCAATCGCCGGCTCGAAGGAAGAAGTCGACAAGTCGGTCAACCTCGCCAAGGGCGCACTGACCGAAGGACTGATCCGTTCGGGCGCCGCGGGCCAGTTGCTGACCAAGGTGCCGATGGGCGGCGCGATCTTCCGTGCCTTTGGCGGTCTCGGCGGCAAGAAGAAGACCGTGTTTGCCGGCCTCCGCGTGATCAGCCCCGGCACCGGCCAGACCTTGGTCACCGGCACCGGCGAATCCAAGAAATCCTTCATCAAGATCATCGACACTGGCGGCTGGGGCGGCACCGCCGCCGCGGGTGACATGGGCGGCTATGCCGGCTCGTCGGACGGAAAGATGCTCGTCGGTGCCTTTATCGAAGCGTATAACGGCCTGGTCGAGCAGCGCGATGTCCTCGCCGCCGCCCGCCCGGCGCCCGCCGCGGCTGCAGGCTATACCGTTGCGGTCGATACCAAGCTGTGGGCGACGGCGGCGGCATCCGGCACGCCGCTCCGCGCTCTCCGTGCCGCAACCAGCCTGACCCCCACCGGCGCGGCGCGCCAAGGCCTCTTCGTCGAAGTTACCGACGGTTACGGCACCAAGGGATGGGTTTCCGTGGAAGACCTGCGCTGACGCGACCCGACGCAGGAACTTCGGGCGCCGTCCGTGCAAGCGGGCGGCGCCTTTTTTTCGCTCGCCCCCATCTTCGCATTAATTCTGACGCGCTTTGTCATCGAACTGGCAGCGCTTGTCACTGGCGTGCCGGGCAGTCCGCGGGGAAACTTACCCGCAGGATTTGAGAAGGAAAAGACGATGCGGCGGAACTGGAAGCGCGCCTTAGGCGCAGTGCTCGTGGGATCGGCATTGCTTGCGGCAGCCGCCTGGGCAGCAGCCGGGCGACCGATGCCGCGCTAATCCGCAGTTGAAGATCGCGTTCCAGCGATTTTGCCAAGTAGAGCGCCTGTGCAGATTGCGACCCCGGCCCAGGCTATCGAAGGGGGGACGCCGCCAGCTGGGAGGAGCGGGCGGCGTCCTCTTGCGTTTATTGGCCGATCAGGGCGAAAGGCGCCCACACGGCGGTGCGCATCGCCGGGAATCTTGGATCTCCGATAAAGCGCCGGCATAGCTTGCCGTAAAGCTTCGGCGCGGTCCAGCCCCATGGCAGACCCCGCAGAGTCGACGCTCAGCCGCGCTTCATTCGCCGACTATGACGAAGGGCGCCCAGACCGCCGGATGTGATCCGCCGGCAATCCTTTTGTCGTCGATCATCGCCACCATCGCCTTCTGAAGCGCCTGCGCCCGGCTGAGCTTGCCGCCATCGGCGTTGCGCACCGTCTCCACGGTCAGCCGCGCCGCGGCATCGTCGCGCACCGCCCAATGCGACAGCAGCAACGATCGTCCTCCGGCATGCAGGAATGCGCGCGCCAGTCCCGAATAGCTCGGGCTCCCGCCACTGGCTCCGGCCGCGGTGTTGCATGCCGAGAGAATGATCCAGTCGGCGGTAAGGTTGAGCACCGATATCTCGGATGCGGTCAGCAGCCCGTCATCGCTGCCTTGGGGAGTCAACGGCGGCGTGAACACCAGGGCCGGCTCACCGAGCCCGGTCATCTCGCCATTGACCAGCCCATGCGTGGCGAAGGCGATCACCGATACGCCACCCAGGTCGAGCGCCTTCACTGCCGCTTCGGTCGCCTGGTCGCCGACGATCACCACCGAATTCCCGCCCAGCGCCCGCGCGATGCTGCGCAATTCGCGCTCGGCATTGGGGAGCGAAGGCAGGCTGCGCACCGCATCCACATTTACCGCCCCGCCGCGAAACAGGCTCGCGACTTCGAGCCGGGCCGAGGCCGGCGCCAGTGTCGGCCCGCCCACGCCCACGAAGCGGGCATTGACTGCGGCGCTGCGTGCAGGCGCCGGCGCCAGCGTCACGGGCACTGCCACCGCCTTGTCGCGGATCAGCCACGCCGTGCGCCGCAGCGCCGCCGGATCATCGTCGCGGCCAGCGGGTGCTCGCGTCACCAGCAGCCCGAGCGGCAGCGACGCCAGTTTCTCGCCGCCATACAGCAGCAGCGTGTCGCTCTTGGCGATATGCCGCTGCAGCTTGGGCGGGAGCAGATAGGTATAAAGCCGATGCGCCGCGCGCCGACCGAAAGCCGGGCGAGGGCCTGAATCGTCCACCGACGCGCGGATCGCGTCGATCGCCGCGCTCACATCGCGGTCGCTGCCGTCGCTGCGCGCCCATTCCAGCCCGGCGCGCGTAACCGCCACGGTCACGAAGCGGCCGTCGACAGTGAACGGCGCAATCAACGCACTGCCGGGATCGAGGCGCGCCTGATATTTCGCCAGCTCGATCGGCGCGGGCCGGCTGAGCGCACGATATTCGGGGAAGCGCGCGTCGAGCGCAGTTTCGGCGCTACGCAGCAACGCATCGTTCACGGCGATCTCGCCGGACAGCCGCTCGACCGTCGCATGGTCCTTCGCCGCCAGTGCCTTGCTATGTTCGGAACGAAGCTGCTGCCCTCGCCGCGCACGGTCCTGCAGCGCACGGACCGTCACTGTCACTTGCGGGTCGCGCGTCGCGGCCCGCGCGGCGACGGCGGAAAGCGTTGCCGCGGTCTCGGTCAGGTTGGCGAGTTGAAGCGTCCGGAATGCCGCCGCTCCATGCCCCGTCTCCAGCGCGAACGCCGCGAACCGGCTTAGATGCCGGCGATGGACCGGCCCCAGCGTGATCGCATCCTTGCTCGAAGCCGCAGCATCGAGCATCCGCCGCTCGATCGATCGCGCCGCCGCCTCGGCCTCGGCAAAGCCGGCGGCCGCATCGCCGCGCGCCGCGATCAGGCGGCCATGAACAATCGCCGCACCGGTTCGCTCGGCATGATCCTCGGGATAATCGGCCCGGGCAATCTCGATCGCACGCGTCGCAAGCGGCAGCGCCTCGTCCAATTTGCCCTGCTGCAACAGCAGATTCGCAAGCTCGGTGCTGGGCTCGACCAAGGCGACATGGCTCGTGCCGGCGCTTTTCTCGAGTGACGAAATCGCGCTGCGTAGTCGTGTCTCTGCCAGCGCCCAGTCGCCCCGCCCGCTTGCCATTGTCCCAGCGTTCGACAAGATCATTCCCAGCGCGGTAGGATCTGCCGTCTCCTTCGATGCTGCATAGATGTCGGCCGCGCGGATCAGCAGCGTTTCCGCCTCTTCCCTTTGTCCGATTGCATAAAGGGGCAAGGCAAGGTTCGTCAGCGCGATCGCCGTGTTCGGATGCTGTTCCCCATGGGCTGCCACTCGCACATCCAACGCGCGGCGGAATACGCCGACCGCTTCGGCGAACTGGCCGTTATTATTCAACGCTTTGCCCAGATTATTGAGCGCCACGCCCGCCATCGCATGGTTCTTGGGTAGATGGGCTTCGGCGTGATCGACGGCTTTCCGAGCTGCCACGATCGACTCCTCGAAACGGCCAGTGGTCCCGAGGACGGAAGCATAGGAAGTCTGGCGCACTACTCCTAACGGATCTTCAGGACGGCCGAACTCAAGCTGCATTTCCGCGCCGCGGCGGAGCCAGTCGAGCGCTTCCTCCAGTTTGCCCTGGCGGAACAGCACATAGCCGATGCCGAAGGTGGTGCTACCAACTTCCAGACTGCGCTCGCCTTGCAAGCGCTTGCGGATCGCGAGCGATCTACGGTGACGCTGCAGGGCGCTCTCGTAATTCGCACGGTCGGCTAGGATGATTGCGCTGCTCGAGAGCAGGGAGGCAACTTCGGCGCCATCTCCTAGCCCCGCCCGCTGTAGAATTGCCATCGCGGCGTCATTGGCCGCTACCGCCTCTTCATATCGGCGAAGGTAAAAGAGCGCTCCGCCAATGTTGCCCTGAATGGTTGCGAGCGTCGCAGCAGGGACATCGTTCGCCGCACTGGCTTCCACGAGCAAGGCCTTCATCTCGGCCAGCTTGGCTTCGGGATTGTCGGAGAGGTCGATTGTATCGAGCGCCTTCAGCCGCGCTTCCAGGCTGATCGTTTGAGACCCACTGTGCGGCGGAGCACCGCTCGTCTGCCCCGAAAAGAGCAGCGCAACGACGAGATACAACCACATGCTGCCCCAAGCCCCCCAGTTGATGCCTCATGCTAGCCAATTGGGCGCGACACGCAATTGCTTGCGCAAATTATCAACTGTGCAAGACTGCACGCCTTCGAAGGAGGGCTAACATGAGCTGGATTCTCGCTTTATTCTTCATCGGTTCGCAATCGGGGATAGCGGACATTTCTAACGCGGTTGAGGGGGTGACCAAAGTCTGAGGCGCGGGCTCAACTAACAGCCTTTTTCACTGCCAACCGCTCTGCGCCTGATGTAGCTTAGCCACAATGACGGGGCTGAACCTCCTCTATGTGGAAGACGATGTGCGGCTCGCCGAGGAAGTCGCGCGGCTGATGGCGGCCGACGGTCACCGCCTGACCTGGACCGATCGCGGCGAGGAGGGCCTCAAGCGCGCCGCCAGCGCCTCGTTCGACGTCGTTATCCTTGATCGCATGCTTCCCGATCTCTCGGGCATCGAGATTGTCCGCCGACTCCGCGAAGCCGGGGTTGCCGCGCCCGTGCTGATGCTATCCGCCCTTGGCCGCGCCGAAAACCGCACCGAGGGGCTCGATGCCGGCGTCGACGATTACATGGCCAAGCCCTTCGATCCGCCCGAGCTGTCGGCACGCGTCCGCGCGCTCCACCGTCGCGCCGCGGGGCTGGCGCACAGCGCCGTCATCCTGTTCGGCGATTTGGAATGCCATGTGAAGGCGCGCACCGCGCACCGCCAGGGCCGCCACATCCCGCTCAGCCCCAAGGAATTCACGCTCTTCCGCTATCTTATGGAAAATGCCGGCGAAGTCGTCACCCGCGAGATGCTGCTGCGCAACGTCTGGAACCTCTCGTTCGACCCCCAGACCAACGTGATCGACGTCAATGTTGGCCGCCTCCGCCGTAAGCTGGAAGAGGGCTTCGCCACGCCGGTGCTCGAGACGATCTGGGGGACCGGCTATCGGCTGGTGGCAGGCTGACATGCGCCGTTCCTCGCTGACCACGCCGCTGGTGCTGGCGGTGGCCGCGCTCGCCCTCGCCGCCACTGCCCTACTCTATGCCGTCACCACCAATGTCATCCGCAGCGAGACCGAGGCGGCGCTCCAAGCCACGGTCGACACCGATGTGGCCGCGCTCGCCGACATCCACGCCACTGGCGGCCGCGGCGAACTGGTCGCCCGCCTGCGCGATCGCCTCGCGCTCCGCGCATCCGGCCGCGACCAGCCGCATTACTTGCTCTCCGATCAGAGCGGCCGGCCCATCGCGGGCGACATCCCGCGCTGGCCGATGCTCTCCGCCGAGAACAGCCAGGCCGGCTTCGTCACGCTGGCGGGCGGCACCCCGGTCTTCGCCCGCGCCACCCAGCTCGCCCCCGGCCTCCGCCTCGTCGCCGCGCGCGAATATGGCGGGCGCAGCGCATTGCTTGGGCACATTCGCAACGCCTTCCTCCTCGCCGGCGCCGCGATACTCGCCGCGGCATTGCTGCTCGGCTGGCTCGCCGCGCTCCGCCTTCGCCGCCGGGTCGATGCGCTCAATACCGGGCTGCGCGCCATCGAAGCCGGCAATCTCGACCACGCCCTCGCCGGCACCGATGCGCGCGACGAACTCGACGAACTCGCCGCGCATGTCGATCAGTTGGTCTCGCGCCTCGCCCAAGTCGTCCAGGCCCAGCGCGACGTCACCGATCAGGTCGCGCACGAGATTCGCACGCCGCTGATGCATCTCGACACGCATCTGCTCCGTCTGATCGAGCGCAGCGTCGATCCCGCACTGACCGCGTCGCTCGGCCAGATCCGCCAGGATTCCCGCCGCATCGCCGATCTTCTCGATTCTTTGCTCGACATCGCCGCCAGCGAAGCCGGCCGCGGAGACCGCCGCGGCTTCCAGTCGGTCGATCTCTCCGAAATCGCCACCAGCCTCGTCGATCTCTATGCGGAAAGCGCCGCCGATCAGGGCCTCGATCTCCACGCCGACATCGCCCCCGGCGTCACGCTTGCCGGCGATGCGATGCAATTGACGCGCTTGCTCTCCAACCTCCTCGACAATGCCTTCAAATATGCCGGCCCCGGCGCCCGCATCGCGCTGATCCTGGCCCCCGGCCCGCGCATCATTGTCCGCGACAACGGCCCCGGCGTCCCCGAGCCCTTGCGCGAACGCATCTTCGATCGCTTCGCCCGCGGCATTCATGCCGGCGAAGGCCATGGCCTCGGCCTGTCGCTGGTCCGCGCCATTGCCGGGCGCCACGGCCTGCGCATTTCCTGCCAGGATGCCGCTCCCGGCGCCGAATTCGTGCTGGAACCCGAAGGAAAGCAATGATGCTGCTTCTCGCTTTGCTCGCGCCCTGGCCCATGGCCCAAACCGCCGCCGACAGCGCCTCGCAGGCGATCGAGCGCGGCATGGCCGCTGAGAGCAAGGGCGACGCCCGCGCCATGCTCGCCGCCGCCCGCAGCCTCGAAGCGCTTGGCGCCAAGCCCAATGAGGGCGAACCCGATCTCGCCGCGGACTGGCGCCGCCAGGCCCTCGCCCGCCGCGTCCGCGACAAGGCCCCCCCCGTCCGCGGCCGCGCCCTCGGACCCGCCTATAGCCGCGGCATGCTCGCCCCCGGCGCAACGCTCTCGACCGAACAGATATTCCTCGCCGGCCAAAAAGCGGAGATCGCCCTCGTCCCCCAGCCCGGCCGCACCCTCACCATCCGCGTCGCCACCAAGGACAAACCCATCTGCGAGCGCGCCGCCGCCAAGGCCCGCGTAAAATGCGACTGGATCCCGATCTTCACGAACCGCGTACAGATTCGCGTTGTGAATCTAGGCACCGCGCCGGCTTCGTATTATCTAGTGAGCAACTGAGGCGTAATTCGCTGCCGCTACCCGCTCCCCTCCCTGAAAGGGAGGGGTTGGGGGGTGGGTAGAAGCCAGGGATATCGCCGCCGTGATTTCCTCCATCACGCCATCGACATTGCTCAGCACATCATTGTTCCAGAAGCGCAGTAGGTTCCGGCCGTCTTGCGCGAGATACGCGGTGCGGGCAGCGTCCGCGTCACATCGAAGCGCGTGCTGGCCGCCATCGACCTCGATTGCGATCGGCAGCGAGCGGCATGCAAATCTAGGATGTAATCGCTGACGACAAGTTGCCGAGTGAACCGAGGACGGACCTGGCGCGGCCGGCTCCATAAACGGCGCTCCGCATCGGTTGCGTTGGTCCTCAACGCCCGCGCGGACGCCGTCAGCTCGGGTGGTGTTCGCTGCACGGAGGGAAAACTATCAGAGCGATGTCCCAGGCGTCCACCCACCCCCAGCCCCTCCCTTTCAGGGAGGGGAGCCTGAGAACCCAATATTGAAGCTGAGCCGTGCCGCATGCCCGCTGACTCCCTCCCTGGAAGGTAGGGCTGGTGTAGCGGCGCGCGCTACGACGGTGGCACCCCTCCCCCCGTGCTCGCGGGCTCAAACCAACCCCAACACCATCACGCCCCCCACCCCCACAAAGCCCAACCCCACCAACACCATAGCCACCGCCCCAAACAGACTAGGTTTATCAAGCGAAGCCGCGCTCTCCTGCGGCCGGTCGGGATCGTACCACACGCCAATCTCCCCACCCGGCGCATGCGCGCGCAGCCAGTCCTGCGCGAGGTCGAATTGCCAGAAGCGCGGCGGATCGCACAAAGCCACCCGCTTGCCCTCGAGCATCCTGTCACCCGCCACATAGCGATAGTGCAGCCGCGGTTCGTACCAAATGGTCGAATCGCCATCGCTGTCGGCGCTCTCCTGCTCATCGAGCCGCGCGTCGATCACCACGCCCCTGCTATGAACCCAGCGGGATTTCGCCTGCGCATAAAGCGCGCCCAGCTTGCGATGCCGGTGCATGCCATACCAGGCGAGCGGCAGTCCGATCAGGACCAGCCCGGCCCCGATGGCGGTAAAGATCTCCATGTCTGCTGCCCCCCTGCGGCTCAGGAGCCGAACCGGGCGATGCAGGTGTCCGCCACCTGATCGAGCCGACCGGATTCGGAGACATGCTTGATCGCGGCCTCGACGGCAGCCTTGTTGTCGCGCGCGGCGGGCGCCGCATCGAGCTGCGCATGGACCTTGGCATAAGCCGCGGCATAGCGCTTGGCCGCCTCGGACTGCGCGGCATTAACCGCGAGCCCGCCTTCCTTCGCAAAACTCAGCACATCGTCGCAGGCCAGCAGCGCGGTCGGCGCATCCTCGGGCAGCTTGCCCGTCGCCATCACTGCCTTCGCATCTTCCTGCTTGCATTGATTGGCCCAGGCGCGGGCGGTGCCGGTCTGCGCCGCCTGCTGGAATTGCGTGGTCGCGTCATCGCTGGCCTTGACCAATTGCTCGGCGCCCCCGGCAAAGCCCGCCGCCTTATGGATGAAATATCCCGCCTGCGGATCGTAGGCGACGCGCGCCTGCGAGTTGAGCGGCTTCGCGCCGAGATTGTCGAACGCCAGCGAGGCGGCACAGGCGATGGCGCGGTTATAGGCCGGCTCGGGCAGCGCCGCGACCGGTTCCTCCTCCATGCCGTAAGCGCGGAAGCAGGTGTTAATCGTGGTCAGCCAATGCGATCCCACTGCGCTCTGGATCGCTGCTTCGTCGCCCAGCACCTTAGCCGGGTCGGTGTTGCCTTCGGGGAAGAGCTCGTAGAAATGGTTCTGGTTGGATAGCTTGCGCACCTTCTCCGCGAGCCGATCGAAGCGGGCCTTGTCCTCGCTCCGCGTCATCCCGATCAGCATCACGCCGGCACGAGCGCAGAGCATCGCGCGCTCCTTCGCGTCCTTGGGCAAGTCGGCGAAATCCTGGCCGGTGCATCCGCTCAGGATCACCGCGGCGGACAATGTCATTGCTGCAAGATTGCGTATCATCAGGCCCCTCGTTCGATGCGTTGGCCTTGCCGCATCGCAGCGCGTGGAGCCGCCTGCGAGACGCGCGCGACAAGGGCAGTCCGCTGATCGTCCAGGGCGCGCAGCGCGCGACGAATGCCCTTGGCAGCGCGACCAAATTGCCGCATCGATCAATCGCTTGGGAGCGATATCTGTGCAGCGAATCTTGCGGAGTGTGATGCGCGGGACGGCCCTTCGGCTCTGCGCGATCCTCTGGTTGTTCGGCTATGCTTTGGTGGTGGCGAGCGCCGCTGCCGAAGGCCGGTTCGCCGGCGGCATGATGATCGCGGCAAACCTGCCGCTGATGCTGCTCGGCATCACCCAATCGGTGGCGCTCAGCCTGGTGTTCGATCAGCTCGAGGATCGGCCGGGCCATATCCGCTGGTTGATCATGGCGGGCGCCGGGCTGGTTGCGGCACTGATCCAGACCGCGGCGGACGACGCCTGGCTGCGGCTGCTCGCGCTCACTTTGGTTCCGAGTTGGCAAGCATGGGCCGTCGATTTCCAGCCGCAGCG
Organism: Sphingomonas sp. AC522; assembly: GCF_979258125.1. Taxonomy (NCBI): domain Bacteria; kingdom Pseudomonadati; phylum Pseudomonadota; class Alphaproteobacteria; order Sphingomonadales; family Sphingomonadaceae; genus Sphingomonas; species Sphingomonas sp. AC522. The sequence goes on along the minus strand of NZ_OZ409836.1, from coordinate 1,382,410 downwards.
GCTGGCGATGATCGCCATCCTCTATTGCTGGACCATCTATCTCTCGATTGCCTTGGTCTGGGCCGTGCGCGCCACCGATCTCGCCCGGCTGAGCGAGGCGCGAGCCTCGGCATTCGCGGCCGCCGCCAGCCGCGCCGAAGCCGCGGCGCTGCGTCTCCAGCTCAATCCGCATTTCCTGTTCAACACGCTCAACGGCATCGCCAGCCTGGTCGTGCGCAAGCGTGACGAGGAAGCGGAGGAAATGCTCGGCCAGCTCGCCGATTTCCTGCGCGCATCCTTGATCTCGCAGCCCGATGCGATGGTGCCGATCGGACAGGAGCTTGATACCGTCCGCGCCTATCTCGATCTCGAGCGCGCCCGCTTCGGCGAGCGGCTGCAGGTCGAAATCGATATCGATGCCGCGGCTGAAGGCCTCCACGTCCCCAATTTCCTGCTCCAGCCCTTGGTCGAGAATGCCATCAAACACGGCGTCGCCGAGGCCGCGGGTCCGGCGCGGATCGCTGTCTCGGTGCGGGCGGATGGCGCAAGGGCGCGGATCGATCTGCGCAACACAATCGGCGCGAGCGCCTCGCAAAAGGGCCATGGCATCGGCATCGACAATACCCGCCGCCGCCTTGCGCTACATTATGGCGATGCCGCCGCGATCGAATATGGCCCTGCGCTCGATAGCTATCGCGTCACGATCGACTTGCCCGGATCGGGCGTGCGCATGATGCGGACCGCGGGAGCGACGGCATGAGGTTTCTGATCGTCGACGACGAGTTGCTGTCGCGCGAGCTGACTCGTTGCCTGCTCGACGAGGTCGAGGATGTCGAAGTCATTGGCGAGGCCGGGAACGGCATGGACGCGCTCGCCCAGATCGCCCGCGATCGCCCCGATGCCATCTTCCTCGACATCAGCATGCCCGGCCGCAACGGCATCCAGACTGCGATCGATCTCGTCCCCCAGGATATCGACATCGTCTTCCTCACCGCGCACGAGGATCACGCCGTCGATGCCTTCGAACTGGGCGCCGCCGATTATGTCCTCAAGCCGCTGCGCCGCCCCCGCCTCGCCAAGGCCCTCGCCCGCGTCCGCCAGCGCCAGCTCGCCCGCCGCGCCGATGCCCAGCCGAGCCCCGCCGAGCCCCACGCCCAGCCCAGATCCGAAGACGTCTTCTGGGTTCCCGTCCGCAAGGGCGTCGCCCGCGTCGAAGTGGCGAGCATCCAGCGGGTCGAGGCGGCGCGCGACCATGTCTATTTCCACACCGACGAGCGCGCCTATCTCCACCGCATCACCATGGCCGAACTCGAGCCGCGCATGGCGGCGGGCGGGCTGATCCGGGTGCATCGCTCCGCCTTCGTGCGCCCTTCGGCGGTGCGCGAGGTCCATCGCCGCGGCAAGGCCACGACCTTCACGCTTTCGGACAACAGCCTTGTGCCCGTCGGACCGCTGTATCGTGCGTCTGCGATCGCCGCGGTAACCGGGAAGCCCGAAGAGTGACGGGTGCAAACATCGGTGCCCGCTTGTTCCGCCACGCGATTCCGCACGACGCCCGGATCGGCACGCATCTGGTCGATGACGGCTATGCCCTCCGCACCTTCCAGACGGCCCCGCCCGAGCCGCGCGGATCGATCCTGCTCCTCGGCGGTCGCGGCGATTTTTTCGAGAAATATCTAGAGGCTTATGCCGAATGGCGGGCCGATGGCTGGGCAGTCGATGCGTTCGATTGGCGCGGCCATGGCGGCTCCCCGCGCCTCACCCACGATCCACTGATCGGCCACAGCGCCGGCTTCGAACGCCTCGTCGCCGACCTCACTCACTACGCCTTGGCCTGGCAGGCCCGCACCCCCGCTCCGCACATCGTCATGGGCCATTCCATGGGCGGCCATTTGCTCCTCCGCACCCTCGCCGAACGGCACTTTTCCTCTGACGGCGCAGTTCTGCTCTCACCGATGCTCCGCATCCGCACTCCCCTCGGTGTCAGGCTCAGCGAAGCCATCGCTACCTTGCAAGTCCGCCGCGGCAAGGGTGCGCTGAGTCCATGGCGCGAGAGCGACAGTGAAGCCAATCGCATAGACAGCATGAAGATGATGACCAGCGATCTGGAGCGCTATCTCGACGAGCAATTCTGGCTTCAGGAAAACCCCGAATTCCGCCTCGGCCCGCCAAGCTGGGGATGGCTGGCCGAGGCCTTCGCTTCGACGCGCCGCCTGCGCGCCAGCTCCGATCTGGCTTCACTGCAAGTGCCGCTGCTGATGATGGTCGCCGATCACGACCGCCTCACGCACAGCCCCGCGGCGCTCCGCCTCGCCAAACGGCTGCCGGACACCACAGTGCTGCGCTTCGGGCGAGCCATCGCACATGAATTGCTGCGCGAGCAGGAGCCGGTCCGCCGCGAAGCGATGGCGGCGATCCAATGCTTTATCGATCGGTTTCGCACCGCTCCCTGATCTTGCCGATGAGGCGCAGCAAGCCCTCCATCGCAAAGGCCCCGCCCAGGCCCACCACCGCGCCGAGCAGCAGCATCGCCCCGGCGAATAGCCCCAAACCCACCCACTCGCTCGCCGATTGCGGGGCGGCGCCTGCACTGGAAGTGCAGCAGCGGATCGATGCGGCGATGCTCGCCAGTGCGACGATGAGGAGCTCGAAGCCCGCGAAGAGCGTCCACCCCAGTATCCTGGAGCATCGCCGCAAGGCGGGCATTGTGGACTCAGCCATCCATAGTCACCTTCGTTGCAGGGCACGAATAGCTGAACGGCTGGCAGCAATCGTGCCAGCGGTTCGCGATCGGAATGCCGAGCGCAGCGGCCAAGGTCCGTCAGTCAGACAAATCCCGCTCCGCCTGCGACCGGTCGGCGCATTTCCGGCGGAAGGGAATTTCGTCGCTCGCAGCAGAGCCACCGTCGCGTCGCGCTGGTTGATCCACTGCGCCTGCAGGAGAGCCTGGAGCAGGGGGCGCCCCGATCCGCCTCGAACAACATTCAGGAGCAACCATGACCAAGCGCACCAAACTTCTCGCTGCCGCCCTCGTCTGCGCAGCCACCAGCGTCTTCGCCTCGCCGGCTTATGCCGGCACCGGCTGCAACGGCGTCGTCAATATCTTCGTCTGGGGCTGCGCGCCGTGGGACAATAATAACGGCCCGCAATATCCCTATTACAAGAAGCAGCAGACTGCGCTGCAGGTGCCCAAGGGCAGCCGGATCACGATCAAGGACGGCCATGCGATGGTCAATGTCAACGGCAAGGAATATCCTGTCGTCAACGGCGCGAGTGGCGTCGTCGCGGCGGGTGGCGGCAATGTTGTTGCGGCCGGCGGCGGCAATGTCGTCGCGGCGGGCGGGATGAACCTGCGGGTCTGGGTAGCGAACTGACGACAGTTTCCGCGGCTTCGCACCGCGGGGTGCCGGGCGTCAGGTCGTGAGTGGGAGAGGCCCCTTATCGATCCGGCCCCGGCATCGAAGGTTCAGTCGGGTGCCGTCCTTGCTTCCAGCAGCGCCTTGGTCGCCAATGCCGTCATTGCGCGATGCCGCTGGATCGACTTCATCATATGCGCGCGCGCTGCGCGGCGCGCCTTGTGCGCGTCGCCAGCCTCGATCGCGGCATAGATCGCCTCATGGTCGCGGTTGATCGTGCGGGCGTAGCGCTGGTGGGTCGAGGCTGTGTCCGAGCGCAGGTACAGCCGCCGCGACGGGACCAGGCGGACCCCCAGAAACTGCGTGAATTGCAGATAATATTCGTTCTTGGTCGCCCGCGCGATCGCGGCGTGGAAGGCCGCGTCGGCCGCGACCGACAAATCGACATCGGTGCTCGCATCCATTGCCGCCAGCGCCTTGCGGATCTCGGCGAGATCGTCGTCGGTGCGGCGCTGCGCCGCCAGGCCCGCCATCTCGACTTCGAAGCCGATGCGCATTTCCAGCAGCCGCAACACATCCTCGATCACGCGCACGTCGGGCGGCGCCATTTCGAACGCGCGATATTGCGCGCCATCGGCGACATAGGCCCCCGATCCGCGCCGCGAGACCAGCATGCCGCGCGCCGCGAGCCGCGCGAATGCCTCACGCACCACGGTGCGGCTAAGCCCGAAATCCTCGGTGATCTGCTTCTCGGTCGGGAAACGCGATCCGGGCGGCATCTCGCCGCTTTCGATCTTCTGTTCGAAGCGCCGCACCAGATCGTCTGCGAGCGAGGCTGCCTTGGTCATCGCCATGGCCGGGGAAGTTACCATCTTTGCATCCCCAGTGGCTAGCGGTCAGTGCGAAGCGACGTGAACGCCGGGCGTTGCGCATCGACATAGGCCTGCCAGTCCGCGCGCGTCTTGAAATCCGGCCCGCCATCCCAGGCCGCGCCCATATAATAGACGAAGGGCTTGCCCGGCTTCACGCGGACGAGGATCAGGTAATTGTCGCTATCCTCGGCAAAGCCCGCAAAGGCGGCCGGATCGACCATCACGGCCACGGCCATCGTGCCCTTGGCCGGATCGGTCGGCCCCCACCAGCTCATCCGCGCCTGGGCCGCATCCTTGCTGAGTGCGCCCAATTGCGTGGTACTGGTCGCCCGCTTGGAAATTCCGATCGCGACGATCATCTCGCTTTTCTTGTCCGAGCCGATCGTAGACTCCATCCGCGTGAAGTTGGTCCCCGCGGGAAGCGTGAAGCGCCGCGTCTCCCACGCCTTTCGGACCACATCGACCGGCCAGGGCGCGTAATCGACACTGAAACCGGCCTTGTCGCCGCCCGTCGCTAGGATGCGATAGCGCACATAATTGCGCGAGACCCACAGCTTGTTGTCGTGCCAGATGCCCAGCCCGCCCGCACCGCGGAAGCTGTTCACATTATAGAAATCGAGTCCCTCGCCATGATCGTCATGCTGCTTGCCGGTGCGCAGCTGGCGATCCATGAACGGCCAGCGGACGCGCTTGCCCCAGGCGTCAATTCCCGAGGTCGAAGGGGGCTCGGCAGCCTCCAGCGCATGGCCATAGATGCGGTGCGCAGTGCGGTCGTTTTCCCAGAGGATATCGTCGTAGCGATAATCGGCGTGGACCACCGCGGCGCGCTGCGCCTTCTCGGCGGGCGTCGCCTCGCGCAGCTTGGCTTCCTGCGCGTTCGCAACGCCGGGCAAGGCCGCCGCCAGCAGCAGCGCTGCGATCCCCCTGTTCATCACCCTTCCCCCGCACTCTTCATAGTTGTGTGACAACCTTATTGACACATCGGCGGGAAAAGGAAAGAGATTGCTATCGGTGTCATAGGCAAGAGCCTGACGCAATCGGGAGATGGATGATGTTGCTCAGTCTGCTGGCCCCCGTCGCGCTTGTCGCCACGGCCCAGCCCGCGTTACCGCACTCGTCCGAGATCCTGGCCCAGACCCGCCGCGTCGCCGACTGGCAGATCGCCAACCGCAATCGCTTCGATCACATGCCTGTGGCGCGCCCGAGCGTGCGCAATCCGCGCGACTGGCAGCAGGCGACGTTCTGGGTCGCGCTCACCGAACTTGCGGATCGAGACAGGAAATATGGCGCCACGCTTCTCGATCTGGGCGCAGCCGAGGGCTACAAGCTCGGCGGGCGCGGCTATCACGCAGACGACCAGTTGATCGCCCAGGCCTGGCAATGGACTGCGCGCCACGGCGCCGGACCCAAGGCGCTGGAGCCACAACGCGCCTATTTCGACAATATCCTCGCCAATCCGCGCAGCGGCTCGCTGGCGTTCGTGCCCAAGGCACCGGGCAGCGGCGATTCCGAATGCGTCGAGCGCTGGTGCTGGTGCGATGCCTTGTTCATGGCGCCGCCGAGCCTGCTCAAGCTCAGCAAGATGACCGGCGACACGCGCTATGCCGATTTCGCGCACAAGGAATTCCGCGCGACGACCGACTATCTCTACGACCCCGCCGAGCGGCTCTATTTCCGCGACAGTCGCTTCTTCGATCGCCGCGATGCCAAGGGGCGCAAGCTGTTCTGGAGCCGTGGCAATGGCTGGGTGATGGGCGGGCTGGTCCGCGTGCTGCAGACGATCGACAAAAACGATCCCAACCGGCCTTATTATCTCAAGCTGTTCCGCGACATGTCGGCCAAGCTGGTCACGCTGCAAAAGCCCGATGGCTATTGGGCGCCGTCATTGCTCGATACCGATCCCGGCACGCCGCCCGAATCGAGCGGCACCGGCTTCTTTACTTATGCCTTCGCCTGGGGAGTCAGCGCCGGAATCCTCGATCGCGCAACTTACGAGCCCGCGACGATACGCGGCTGGGTAGCTTTGGGCCGGGCGATCCAGCCCGATGGAATGCTCGGCTGGGTGCAGCAAGTCAGCGACCGGCCCGATTCGGTGGCGGCGGCGGAGACCCAATATTACGGGACCGGCGCGTTCCTGCTCGCTGGCACCGCCATGTACGACCTGTCGCGCAAGCGCGGCCGCTGATGCCCGCCTTGATCGCGGCCACGCTGCCGCTCCTCCTAGCCGGCGCCGCGCCGAAGCAGGACCGCTGGGCCGATCGCCCGCACGGCCCCGTCTATCCGGTAACTGCGCCGCCGATGGACGTGACCGTGCAGACGCGGCTGATGCCCCAGGTCGAGGCGCTGATCCAGAAACTGCTTCGCGAGAAGCGCGGCACCATGCTGGCCGGCATTCGCATCTTCGAGAGCAACGACAAGTTCCTGCCGGGCAAACTCTCGGTGGCGATGGCTTATCGCGTCACCGAGCTGCCCGAGGGCGATCCGCGGCTGGTGCAGCGCCTCTCCGAGTTCGCCGAAGTCGCGGCGCTAACGGTCGAGGACCCCAACGATAGCTGGGGCATCTATTATTACATGACTGCGCTCGATGCGCTCCACGGACGCGGGCTGCTCGAACGCGCATTGCCGGCGGCGACGCTGGCGAAATTGCGGGCGAAGCTCGATTGGCGGCGTTTCGTCGATCGCGATCTCAAGCTGATTGCGCTCCCCAACAATTATTACGGCGTGGCCTTCTCGATCGCGCGGCTGCGCTACCGGCTCGGCTGGGAAGACGCCGCCGCCAGCGAGCAGTTGCTCGCGCGGATGCTGGATCATTACCGGCTCTATTCGGGCAAATTCGGTTTTGCCGATGAGACCGAGGGCAAGGGGCGGTTCGACCGCTACTCGGTGTTGCTGATCGGGGAGATCGCGCAGCGGCTGGTCGAAAGCGGGATGACGCCCAGCGCCGAAGTGAAGGCCTGGCTCCGCCGCTCGGTCGATGTGCTGCTGCCGCGCTTCAACCTGACCGGCAAAGGCTTCGAATTCGGGCGCAGCATCGGCACCTATGGCGAGACTGCCTTCCTCGAAGTCTTGACCGCCGCCGCGCGGCTCAAAGTGCTGAGCCCCGTCGAGGAGCGCATGGCCTATGCCTTCTCGACGCGCATTGCGGCGCGCTACATGGATTTCTGGATCAATCCCGCCACTGGATCGGTGGACATGTGGGGCCAGGGCCGCCGCACCGACGTCTATCGCGGCGTCAATCGCGTGTTCGGCGAGAATCTCAGCCTCGCCCGCCAATATATCTACACCAACGCGATCTGGAACGATCTCGGCTATCGCGGCAAGGCGCCCGACCACGGCTATGCCCGCTGGCTGACAACCCTGCCAAAGCTCACCACCACCTGGTTCGCGCGCGGCACCTATGACCGCGCGCTGTTCACGCTGCGCGATCGCGGGCGGGTGATCGGCCTGCCGCTGATCAACGGGGCCGAGGGGCAGCATATGAACGCGCCCTATTTTCCCGTGCCCTTCTCGCCCGGCATGCTCGAAGGTATTCCCGACGGTGACTATCCGCACTTGCTGCCGAAAGTGACCTTGGCGGACGGGACGGCGCTGATGCCGCTCGCGTTCTTCAAGAACGCACACGTCACACGGCGCGGCGCGGTGACCGAGATCAGATGGCGGCAGGATGCGCTCAACCGGATGGGTGGCAACGATGCCCAGCCCGATCCGCGTGGCACGATCGAGACGCGTTACATCTTTGCGCCCGGCCGGATTACCCGCGAGGACCGGCTCAAGGTCGACGGCGACGGACCCGTGCGGCTCGATATGGAGTTCCCGACCTTCTCGCGCGGCGGTTCGATAGGCGGGTCGGGCACGGCACGGTTCGCGCATGGCGAGGTCACCGGCTTCGCGGCCGAGGGCTACGGCCAATGCACGATCCGGCAGGCCGGGGAACGCACGGCAGCGCCCACAGGCCCGTTCGCGCAGGTGGTTGCGTGCTCTGGTCAAGCCAAACCGGCTCGCGACGGCACGATCACGCTGCGCTGGATGTTATCATACAACTAGCCATTGTTGCGATTGACTCGGCGCGATCAAGTTGTAATACATCTGCCTGACACCGGTAACAATCGGGTCACGGCGCCGCGAAACTAAGCGGCTCGAACATCAGGGGAGTTTGCAATGTACAGGGTTACGACGGCATCGTTGCCGCTTTTGAAGGCAACGTTGCTGGCATCCGCAGCGGCTTTGGCTATAGCGCCGGCTTGGGCGCAACAGGCACCGGCCAGCAGCACGACATCACGAGCGGCCGAGGACACGCAGGACCAGGCGGCACCCGCAGCCGATCCGATCGCCGCTGCCAGCGAGGCGGCCCAGGAACAGGGCATCGTCATCACCGGCGCGCGCGCGACGCAGCGCACCTCGATCGAATTCAAGCGCAATGCCCCGGTGATCGTCGACGGACTGGTCAGCGACGAAATCGGCGCCACCCCGGACAATTCGGTTGGCGACACGCTCGAGCGGATCACCGGCGTTTCCGCCGATCGCTTCAAGGGCAATGCCAACGAGCTTTCGGTCCGCGGCCTCGGCCCGACGCTGAGCTTCTCGACCTTCAACGGCCGCGAAGTCTCGACTGCGGGCCCGGACCGCTCGGTCGCCTTCCAGCAATTCCCGTCGGAGCTGGTCAACGGTGTGCTGGTCTACAAGTCGCAACAGGCAGACTTTCTGGAGGGCGGCGTCGGCGGCGTCATCGAGCTGCGTTCGCTCAAGCCGCTCGATTACGGCAAGCGCCGCATCCAGATGGAAATCCGCGGCGATTTCCAGCCCAAGGACGACGACGTCTACCAGCATGACGGCCTCGGATACCGCGCCAACATCTCGTACACCGACCAGTTCAAGACCGGCATCGGCGATATTGGCATCTCGATCGGCTATCAGCGCCAGGACACGACTGCGCCGGAAGACTATTACAACGCCAATGCCACCTTCCAGCCGTGCAACACTTCGGCGCTCAACCCCACGCTGCTGACCGGCACTGCCGCCGCGCAGGTTGCCGCCGGATCGAGCCAGAACTGCACCCTTGCCTCCGGCCCGCGTTCGGTGGCGCCCGCTACTGGCCAGCCGTTGGTGGTGGTCGGCGAGACGCGAGGCGCGACCTATTTCGCCAATTCCTCGCGCAGCTTCCGCACCCAGACCACCGCCGAGGTCCGCGACGGGCTGATCGGCGCGCTGCAATGGCGTCCTTCCCCCGATTTCGAAATCTCGATCGACGGCCAATATTCGAACCGCGCCAGCTTGGAGGACCGCAACGTCCTGCAGATCACCGAGGGTCTGCGCGGTATCCAGCCGCTGGTCATCGGCAATGGCTCGAACGGATATTCGAACGGCGCGCTGATCAGCTATCGCGGCAACTCGAACCTCGAAGACCAGCTCGAAACCCGCCAGCGCAACGAGGAATATAAGGGCGGCGGGATCAGCATGATCTGGACGCCCGAGCGCTGGACGATCTCGGCCGACGCATCCTATTCGAACTCGCACCGAACCGAGACGCAGAAGCAGACCCGCATGCGCTCGACGCGCCGGGTTGGCTACACGCTGACCTATGAGGGCGACAATGTCGTCCCGAACGTGGCGTTCGACAATTTCGACATCTCCGATCCCGCCAATTTCCTCGCGACCGCGGCCAACGCCGTTTATGCCCGCAACCGCTTTGTCACCGATCGCAAAGACACGATCCTGGCGGGACGTTTCGATGCGACGCGCGAGCTCGATGGCTTCCTCACCTCGCTCAAGGTCGGCGGCCGCATCTCGGATCATCACCGCACCAACGACAATGCGCGCAACAACGACTTGAACACGATCCCCGGCACGGCGGCGCAGGCAGCGGCGATCATCACTGCGGCGAACCAGAATTGCCGCGTCCCCTTCACCACCACGTCATACATGGCCGGCCAAGGCACCAACGTCACGCGCTGGGCGACCTTCGACAATGACTGCCTGTTCCGCACCTTCACCGGCAGCGACGATGCGCTCCCCTACCCCGCCGACGGCCGCGATCCGAGCGACATCGACGTCACCGAGCGGATCTATGCCGCCTATGCGATGGCCAATTTCCGCTCGCATGGCGCATTGCCATTTAGCGGCAATGTCGGCCTGCGCTGGATCAAGACCGACATCACTTCGGTCGGCTATCGCCAGGCCTATCTGATCACGATCGACTCCGGTGCGGACACCTATGTCACCGCAGTCGACCCCGCGGGGGCGCTCACCACCAACACCTCGCGCGGTTCGTATAGCTATCTGCTGCCCAGCGCGAACATCGCCTTCGATCTCACCGGGCAACTCAAGCTGCGCCTTGCCGCTTACAAGGCGATCGCGCGCTCGGGCATCGAAAGCTTCGGCGCGGGCATCAACCTGACGCCCTCGACCGGCACCGGCTCGAACAACATCATCTTCAACGCGACGACGGGCAACCCGAACCTCAAGCCGCTGCGTTCGTGGAATGCCGATGCCAGCCTCGAGCTCTATGCCTCGAAAGACACGATTATCGCAGTCGCGGGCTATTACAAATGGGCCACCGGCACGGTGATCGGGCGCAGCGAGCCGGTTCCGACCGACATCACCGTCACGACGATCCGCGACGGCGGCGCGCGCCAGACGCAGAATTTGACGATCAACCCGGTCGGTCCCGCGAACGATACCGAGACGCGGCACCTCTATGGTGTCGAGGCAACCGTCGCCCACGCGCTTACCTGGCTTCCCTCCCCGCTCGACGGGTTCGGCTTCCAGGGCTCGGTCAACCGCGCCTTCGCGAACTTCCAGTTCCCGGACACCTCGCCGATCGCGGCGTATCTCGAGCCGGCGAACCTGATCGGCCTTTCTAAATGGACCGCCAGCGGCTCCGCCTATTTCGAGAAGTGGGGTCTCTCGCTGCGCGCCAGCTACCGGTATCGCTCGGGCTATTACAAGCCGAACGGCGGCACCAATCGCGAGATCCGCGACGCCGGCTATCTCAACCTCTCCGCGCAGTACAATCTGACCAAGAACGTCCAGATCAAGGCGCAGGCGCTCAACGTCACCGGCACCAACGACATCATGTACAAGGGCGGATACGACAGCGTCGCCGAAGTCTCGAACAGCGGGACGCAATACTTCTTCGGCTTCCGGATCCGCCTGTGACCCGAACTGACTGGACCGCCAGCCTCCTGGTCCTGTCTGCTGCCGCCGCTGTGGGCGTCATGCCCGCAGCGGCGGATTTTTCGGGCGCGGCGTCGGCGAGGGCTTTGCAGTGCAATGGCGTCGAAGGCTATTCGGCGGCGTTCGACGGGCGCCGTACCTTCCTTCTCAAGCCCGCGGAACTGACGGCAATCAAGGCGGCCGGATCATCGGCGCCGGTCAAGGCCGCGCTGGCGGATCTGATTGCCGCTGCCGACGCGGCGCTTGCCCGCAAGCCCGGATCGGTGATGGACAAGACCACCATCCCGCTTTCCGACGATCGCCACGATTATCTAAGCCTCGCGCCCTATTGGTGGCCCGATCCGGCCAATCCAAAGGGGCCGTACATCCGCCGCGACGGCGAGGTGAATCCAAAGCGCGACACCAAGTCGTTCGACCGCACAGCGCTGGGGCGAATGGTCTCCGATGCCGATACGCTCGGGCTGGCTTATTATTATACTGGCGACAAGCGCTATGCCGAGAAGGCGGCCGCGGTGATCCGCACCTGGTTCCTCGATCCAGCTACGGCGATGAACCCGAACATGAACTACGCCCAGGCCGTGCCCGGGCGCGAGAATGGCCGCAAGGAAGGCGTGCTCGACACCAGCGGCTTCATGCAAGTGATCGACGCAGCCGGACTGATCGGGCCGTCAGGGGCGCTGACTGCGGCCGAGGCCCAGAAGCTCGAGAACTGGTTCGCGCGCTATATCGAGTGGATGCAGACCAGCCCGAATGGAAAGGGCGAACAGGCCGCCAAGAACAATCACGGCATCTGGTACGATGCGCAGCTGACGATGTTCGCCCTGTTTGCGCGCCGGCCCGAAATTGCGCGCAAGACCGTCGCCGCGTTCCCGAAAGCACGCATCACGGCGCAGCTCGACACGACCGGCGCGCTGCCGGTGGAGCTCGCCCGCACGCGCAGCATGCACTATTCGATCTTCGCGATCGCGCCGGCTTACGATGTGGCGGACCTCGCCACCTGCCTGGGCACCGACCTGTGGAGCTACGCGGATTCCAAGGGCCGATCGCTGCGCAAGGCGACCGATTATCTCGCCGCCTTTCGCGGCAAGCCCGAGCTCTGGAAATACAAGGAACTGGACTGGCCGGCGGAGGAGCTCGACGCGCTGCTGATGCGCGCCGACGCTATTTGGGGACCCGGCGCCTATCCGCACGCGGCAAAGGGCCGCGTGCTGCTGCGATACAGACAAGGATCACAATGACACCGGTTTGAAAAATCGAGCCGGGCCAAGGGGAGGACCGAAAAATGAACAAGGCAACGCTATACGCAGGCACTGCGCTCTGCATCTTTCTGGCCGGCGCCCCGGCTTACGCGCAAGACGCTCAGGACGCACCGCCCGCCGACGCAGCGCAGACCGCGCCGGCCGAAGGCGAAGTCGTCGTTACCGGCTTCCGCCGCGCTTATGCCGACGCACTCAACATCAAGCGGGATTCAGACCAGATCACCGACTCGATCTCGTCCGACGGCCTTGGCCGCTTCCCCGATCTCAACGTCGGCGAAGCCGTTCAGCGTATTCCCGGCGTACAGATCAACCGCGAGGCAGACTCGCGCAACGCCACGATCTCGCTGCGCGGCCTGCCCGGCACCTTCGCTCGCACCACGCTGAACGGCGTCGGCTTCGCCGATCCGATCCTGGGCAGCGCAACCAATGCCGCATCGACGCCGCTCGGCTCGTTCAATTCGGACATCTTCACGTCGATCACCGTAATCAAGTCGCCCTCGGCCTCGAACCTTGCCGGCGGTCTTTCCGGCAATATCGACCTGCGCATCGCTCCCGCCCTCGGGCGCAAGGAAGGCGGCTGGATCAAGTCGTCATACGAATATAACGAGCTCGGCAAGCTCGGCAGCCCGCAGCTTTCGGCGGGATATAACTGGCATATCTCGGACGATTTCGCCGTGTTCGGCGTCGTGGCATACAAGGACGAGAAATTTCGCCGGGATTCGATCTCGGTGAACACCTGGGCCAATCGCCTTGGCGCGATCCAGGTCGGCAACCAGCAGGCTGCCGCGACCAACCCGACCTATCAGGCACTGCTCGCTCAATATCCCGGCGGCGTCTATTATCCCGGCCAGGTGCGCCAGTTCGTGCGATACAATCGCGGTCATCTGCTCACCGGGGCAGGCGGCTATGAATGGCAGGCGTCCGACAATTTCCGGTTCGGGGCGACTGGGTTTTACACCGAGCGGAACCTCGATCAGGGCACCAATCACTTGCTGTATATCGACACTGCAGCAGGCAACAACGCGGCCACCGCTGCCACCAATCCGGGGTTGGTCGCCGCTTCGGCAGTGCCGCATTTCACCAGCCTCGGCACGCCCTATGTGGTGCAGACCGCGAATGGCACGCGCGCCTATATCAATCGTTTCACGGTCGAGAATAACCAGACCTATGATTCGATCCGCTCCGAGCCGGCCAAGCAGCGGACCTGGGCGATCACGCCCACCGCCGAATTCAAGAACGACGATTGGCGCGTCAGTGCACAGGCGACGATCTCGCGCGCCGAAGCGCGGGCCGATCAGATCGAATTCGATATTATTCAAAATCCCTATCGCAATCTGGGTGCAGCGGGGCTGAACGGGATCACGGCCTCGGTCTATACCGGCGGAACCGATCTTTCGAATTCGATCTTCATCCTGAACACGCCCAATCCGTCGCACATCCCGCTGGGCGGCTATCCGCTCCCCTCCGCTGCCAACCAGGCGACGCAGGCGAATGCGCAAATGCCGGGCGCACCGGCGGGCACCCAGGGCGATCGCTTCGGCGTGACCGGCACTAACGGGCGCGGACTGAACGAACTCGATTCCTGGCAGCTGGATATCGAACGCAGCTTTGCCGACAGCTTCTTCTCCGGCATCCAGGTCGGCATGCGCTATGAGCGCAGCAAATATATCTCCACCGGGTCACGCAACACGTCGCTCGGCGCCAACACCGTGAACATCACTCAGGGGATGTCGTCCCCCATTCCTTATGCCACCGATTTCTTCGGCGGCACTTCCGCGGGCTACACCAGCAATTGGCGCGACATCGACATCGCAGCGGCGTTGAAGGCGATCACGCCGGTCAACACCCTGCCGCGCAGCACCGCCAATCCCAACGGTCTGCCGGGCCAGTTCGTGTTCGGCGAGCAATATGGCGTCTTCCTTACGCCCTATGGCCTGACCAACAATTATTGGGATCCAAATTACTGGAACAACAATTTCCGCAACGAGAAGAAGATCATGTCGGCCTATGGCGTGATCAAATTCGATGGCGAACTGCTCGGCATGCGGGTCCGAGGCAATGCCGGCGTGCGCTATGAGGGGACTACCCAGCGTATCGACGCGCTCGATTGTCAGAATTGCGCCAGCGGGCTTTCCACGATCGCCGCACCGCCGATCAACCACCGGATGATCGGTCGGGTTTACAAGGACGATTACGATTATTTCCTGCCCTCGGCGATGTTCGCCGCGGACATCACCAAGCGGCTCATCCTGCGCGGTGCTTATTACAAGACCTATGTCCGCCCCCAGCCGCGCGACACGATCCCGATCACCTTTGTACAGTCGCCCGAAAGCCAGACTCCGCCCGTGGATCCGGTCTATACCGTCACGCTCGGCGCGACCGGTATTCGGCCTTACACTTCGAACTCGTTCGATATTTCGCTCGAATGGTATAATCGCCCCGGCGGTGCCTTTGCGATCGCAGTCTATCAGAAGAACATTGACGGCTATATCGGGCCGATTACCGACCAGAACCAGCTTTGCCCGGCAAACGGCCTGATCAACGGCGTCAATTACGGGCTTGGCACGCTGACTATCGCAGGCCCCAATTGCGTCAGTTCGAACCAGTTTTCGGGGGCAAGCGGCGGGCTGGTCAATGCCATCGTCCGCGCCAGCGGCCTGACCAACCAGCAGCCGATGCGCGTCCGCGGCGTCGAGCTGTCGGTGACCCAGAACCTCGATTTCCTGCCGGGCCTCCTCAAGCATCTAGGCGGCGCGGCGAACTACACCTACACCCAGATCGACGGCAAGGACACGGCGGGTAACCCGATCACCCTGCCCAGTGTCGCCAAGCACAACGTCAATCTAATCGGCTATTACGAGACGGACTTGTTCGGGCTGCGCGTGGTCTTCAACCGTCGCGGAAAGTACGATCTCGCCGCGGGCAACAGCTTCGTCGGCGATGCCCGCACGGTGAAGGCGCGCAGTCAGCTCGATGCCTCCGCTTCGCTCAACGTCACCAAATGGCTGTCGCTCTCGGTGGACGCGTATAACCTCACCGACGCGACGCGCTCCGAATATGAAAGCGATCCGATGCTGCCCCGCCGCATCGATTATGACGGCCGTACTTATACCGCGACGATCCGCGCGCGGTTCTGATCAATCCGGAGGGCGGCCTTGCGGTCGCCTTCCCTGTTCATCGAGGCGTATCCATGAAGCTGTTTCTCGCCCTTGGCCCGGCAATCCTCGCTTTCGCCGCGCCGCCGGGCGTTGCGCAGGACCATGCGATCCTCGCCTCCGATTATGCGCGAAGCGGAGCCGATCAGGGCATTCGCGACGAAATCGTCAAGCGCGCGACCGGAGCGCTCGCGCGCCCGCCGGGTGCGATCCCCAAGCTCCACACCGAAGGCACCTTGCCCGGCAAGGGCATCCGCGAGATCAGCCTGATCGCCAAGCGCGATCAGCCGATCGTCCTCGATCTTTCGCTCGCCTGGCGCTTGACTGGCGACCGCCGCTTTCTCGACCAGACGGGCCGCTATCTCGAGGCCTGGGCGGACATCTACGAAATGTCGTTCAATCCGATCGACGAGACCGGCTTCGACACGCTACTGCTGGCGACCGACCTGACCGAGGCGGACCTGCCGTCTGTACTCCGAGCCAAGCTCGATGGCTTCTGGCGGCGAATGGCGGCGGGCTATCTCGATGCGATGGACGGCAGTCCCAAGAATTCGCACACCAACTGGCAGAGCCACCGCGTCAAGCTCGCGGCGATGGCCGCGTTCCAGACCGGCGACGCTACGCTGATCGCCCGCGCGCGCGACGCCTTCCGCAAGCAAATCACCGGCAATATGCGGCCCGACGGTTCGGTTTTCGACTTCGAAGAACGCGACGCGCTCCATTACGTCACCTACAATCTCGATCCGATGCTGATGGCGGCGCTGGCGGCCAAGGCGCATGGCGAGGATTGGTACGGCTGGCAGGCCAAGGACGGCGCGAGCCTCAAAAAGGCCGTCGCCTGGCTCGAGCCCTATGCCAAGGGCGCGAAGACCCATATCGAGTTCGCGAATTCGAAGATCCAGTTCGACCGCGACCGCGCGTCGGCCGGGCAGTCCGAATATGCGCCGCACCCCTGGAACCGTGCCAACGCCGTCGGAACCTATGCCCTCGCCGCCCGGCTGGACCCGCGTTACGCAGCGCTGCGCGACCGCTTGGCCCAGGAAACCGGGCGGAAGCCTGCCGCGTGGCTCAGCTTGATGCGCCCCTAGCCCCTGCCGAACGCTAGAGATTGGAATCAGACGGCAACCCACTGATTGGGCTCGATGCGGTGCTCCCCCCATTGCAGCCCGTCGGAATAGGCGCCGGGTTCGACTTCGATCCGCACTGCGGCAAGGCTGCCATATCCGCTGTTGCGGCGCGGGTTGATCCACCAGCCGGCGGACCCGTCCCACAGTTTGACTGCGTCTTCCCCGACCAGAACGGCATTGCCCTCGTGATATATCGCGTCGCCGTCGATCCAATGATCGGACACGTTCTTGCTGCCCCAATTCTCGCGCCACGAAGCCGCGGCATCCGCGCTGTAACGCTGGATGAACTGGGCACGGAATGCGCGGACGCCGCGCGCTGTGAACGCTTCGTGCGCGATCGCGGCGTGCACGCCGCAATCGACGGTCTTGGCGTCGACTGCCTCGCACCAGTGGATCGGCCAGGCCGACGGTCCCCAGGCCGAATGCTCGCGCATCCAGCGCGGGCCCGAGAGCACATCGCCGCCGTTCAGTTGCGCAAAGTCGAACGCGATCAGCCATTCATGCGCGATGTCGCAGCAAGCCGCCCCATGGTGCGAGATCAGGCTGTTGGGGAAGGTCTCCCATTTGCCGCCGGGCGATGCCGCCGGGTTGATCAGCGCCGCGGTGCCATCGAAATCACGCTTGTCGGCCTTGGCCTTATCCGCGACCAAATACATAGGACATGCTCCTGTCATAGCCGCCGGCATCGCAGAAGATCAGAAGGTCGCCGGCGCGGGTCCCTTCGGGAAGCTGGACGTTGGAGGCGATGATGTCGTGCTCCATGCACAACCGCCCCATCAGATAGGTCTTGCCGCGGCCCAGCGGCTGCAGTTCGCCGGTTTCGCCGCATTGGCGGACCATCCGATGCGGCTGCCAGAAGTGCATCGGGATCTCGGCGATCGAGGCATCGACCACCGCCTCGATCATGCCCTCCTCATGTTCCTGGATTTCCAGGATACGCATCGCCAGCGCCATCGAGGGCTGGGCCATTGCCTTGCCCGGCTCGGAAGCGATCTGGCGGACGCCCGGCAGCATCGCGCAGACCAGCTCGACCGCATGCGCGATCTTCGAGGTTTCGTCCGCATGCCAGTCGTCGGGATACCAGCCGCCGCCCATATCGAGCATCTCGATCGTGCGCCCGGTCAGCCGCTCGATCGAGCGGCACCAGCGCAGCATCGATTCGAAGAGATGCCACCATTGGGCGACGCCGACATGGCTGCTCGCCATGTGGAAGTGGATGCCGAACTTGCTATCGATGGGAAGCCGCTTGACCGCCGCGATCAGCTTACCGAACGTCGTTGGGCTGTCGAGCGGGATTCCGAAGCGCGAGGTGATGTTCGGGGTGCGAATGCGGATGCCGATATGCTTGGCGGACATTTCGCCCGCCTCTACGGCGGCGACCACGCGATCGAGATCTGCCACGCTGTCGCAGAACACGGCGTGCATCTGCTCGCGCGGCATCAGCCCTTCCGGCCACCATTTGCCGGGACCGTTAAGGATCACCTGATCGGGGCGGAAGCCCACCTCCAGCGCGGTTTGTACTTCGCCTAGGCTGATCGCTTCGGCATAGAAGCCATTGTCTAGCGCAAGCTTGATCAGGCGCCTGTCCGGGTTGGTCTTGATCGAATAACCGCTGATGACCTCGACACCGTTGGTGCTCAAGCGATGCGCGCGATCGGCCGCCTGGCCGAACAGGCCCGCCGCGGTGCTGTCCATATAAATGTATTGCGGGGTCTGCATGCTGCCGAAGTCCTGCGCCGCGATATCGGCAACAAAGCTTTCGGGAAGCGTGGCGACGCCGCTCGGCGGTTCGCCGCCCTCGGGATCGAGCGCAACATCGAGCATGTCTGGATCGATCTTGTGCAGCCGCGCGGCAAGCGCCGTCAGCCCCGAGGGATGCTTCATCGAATGCCCGACCGCACCAGCGAACGGCTCGGGCAGCGGCGGCAGCGGATAATCGGCGCGCACCGGTACTTCGAGCACCACGCGCGTGAATTCGGGTGAATGCGCCGGGGCATGCTGCGCGGGAACGCCGCTCGCGGCCTCCACCAGCAACGCCGGCAGATTATGCCCCGCGATCGTCGCGCCATGCACCCAGGCAGGGAAGCGCGGGTTCATTTCGATCAGCCACAGCTTGTCGGCCGCGTCGCGAACCATTTCGAGCTCGCCCCCCCCGGTCCAGTTGGTGTCGCGTACCATCTGCCGCAGCGGATCGAGAAACGAAGCTGGCACTTCCGAAACATCGCCGGCCCAGGTCTTGCCCTCGGGCGTGATGTCGCGCTTGCGCATGCTGACGGCGCCGAGCAGCTCGCCCTTATAGGCCGAGAGCATCACCGATTCCTCATATCCGCTGACATGCGCCTGGAGGAAAAGCTTCTCGGTCGACCAGACCTTGCTCAGCGCATTGCGGATCGCCGTGAACGCGTCCCAGGTCGGCGTGCGCGATGCGTCGTAATAGGGGCCCTTCAGCCACACGCGCCAGTTATGCTCGCGGCAGAATGCGTGGAGTTCCCAGTCGCTATGCTCGGTCGAAAGATAGGTCGGAATGCTGACCGGCAGGCCGGAAGCTGCCTCGACCACCGGCTTGGTGATGCGCTTGATCCCCGACATCGGCGGCGCGAGCAGATTGGGATGACCATCGGGGAACACGCTCGCCAGCCACATCGCCTCAAGGTCGCTGCCCGAAATCCACATGCCGCCCGCGTCCAGCGCCGCGCGCACTTTCTCGCCATAGCTGTCGAGATCGAGTTCGCCCCAGGGCCGCTGGATCCAGAGCTCGTCGAGCTCCTCGTAATGAATGCCCGAAACGCGATTGGAATATTCGACGCCGACGATGGTGGCATCAGGATAGCCCTGGCGCAGCGACCGCACGATCCCGACGCCGGGCTGCGGATTGCCGCCGGCATAGAGCCCGCTCACATAGATTTTCATAGGACTTCCAAGAATAAAACAGAACAGACGCCCCGCCCGCGAAATCACGCGGAGAGGCGCGGTGGCGGCGAAGAGCCGAACTCCATCGGGGCTTATTTAGATATATAAATAACCGCCATGACGCGGGTTAAGTTCCGGAAAATAATATATAACCTGGGTTATGGTTTGGCCGGATTGATCTATGTAACTCCGCACGAATGACTGAAGTTCACTACCCCAGTTACAAGGATATGGACCCGTTCATCCATGTGGAGCAGCTGAAGGCGCTTGACGGATTCATAACCGAAAAGCTGCAGGCCCGGCTCGCGGCCGCCGCCGACCGGCAATTCTATACCGGCCCGTTCCTGCTCGATCCCGATGCGCTCGACCGGCCCGGATCGCAGATGATCGAGCTCACTCAATCGCGCGAGGCCGAGAATTACTATGACCTCGACCGCACCGATATCTGGGGGCCGACGCCAGCGGCCGGCGAGTTTGCGCCGCTGATGGAGTTCATTCGCACCCTGCCCTTCAAGGCGACCGGGCGAATGCTGATCATGTACGATCCTCAAGGCCGCGCCGTCTCGGCGCACAAGGACCATGACAGCATCGAGCTCTGCCATGAGTTCATCTGGATGCGAACGAACCTGAGCAAGCCATTCTACATGCTCGATCCCGACACTGGCGAGCGCGCCTATGTCGCCGGCCATGCGGCATGGTTCGACACTGTGAACCAGTTCCACGGCGCGGATGCCAGCGGCGCACTATCGTTCAGCATTCGCGTGGACGGCGTGTTCGACGATGATTTCCGCAGCCGCATCCCGTTCCCGGCGCAGAACCGGGCATCCGCCCCCAGCCTGTGGGCGGATGCCGGCTAATTCGACGCTCGATGCGGTTCGCTCAGCGGCGACCGCGCAATGTGTTGAGCACTGCCATCGCCGCGATCCCGACGAACGCCGCGCTCGTCCAGGGCCGCGCCTTGGCAAAGCCCTTGGCCTTCTCAGTCAATGGGGCGTCCCCGGAAAAGTGCGTGCGGAAGGCGTCGGTCAGCCCGGTCTTGCCGTTCGAGACCTGCGTGGTGCCGGCATCGTTCGCGGCAGGCTCGCCGCCGGTAAGCGGCGCGGTCGTTACGTCGTTCATGAGAAACTCCGGGTGATAGGATAGCGTCGCCGCGTTCAACGCGCGCGCTCCCCGCTCGCTCCAGCCTCCGGAAAATATAGGGCGCACGATGGCCCCACCGCCTCGCCGCGCGACAAAAATGCCACTCATGTTTTTTTACTATTTGTTGCCGGTTGAGCCGCTAAAGGGTGCGTGTTAGCGTTCGCCGGTGCGATATCGGCTTCTTCCCTATAACGCACGGACGTGGTTGGAAGGCATTCGGAGCCGTCTCCAAATAGCTCCGCCTTCCGCCACGTCCTTCGCTTCCTGAGCGCTCAGATCCGGAACGGCTGGATGCGGAAGAACATCTCTTCGCGCGAGCGAACATTGAGCTTCGCATAAATCTGGCGGATGTGAGAGCGCACGGTCTGTAGCGAAATCCCGACCGCCGTGGCCACTTCGTCTGCCGTCTGACCCTGCGCCAATTGCAGCAGAATCGAATGCTCGGCCGGCGTGAGCTGAAAGACTTGGTCGAGTTCGGCGTAGCGAACCTCGAAATTGCCGTCGGCAAGCCACCATTTGATCGCGATCAGCGGCTTTGCGGGATCCCCCACATCGGCCAGCCGAACCATGGTGTGGCCCTCGTCCCCAGCCAATACGATCGTCGTCGGATCAGTTGAGGCCTTGTCGATTGCCGCCGCCAGGGGCTCCTGATGCACGCGCCGGCGGGCACGGATCATGTTGTCGTAGATCTCCAGCGCACCAACGCTGGCCGACGCCGCTGATTTGTTGGCCCAGTATAATGCCGCTCGACGATCGATGATTGCGCAGGGGGTGGAAGCGGTCTCTAGCCAACGTAATAAAAAACGCGGCAAATCTACAGGTAATACTTCCGCCACCCGGTTCAAACCTCGATACAGACGACTATTACTTCCTGAAAAATAATTCGCTCCGCTATTACTGCAATAATGCGAATATTCACACGCATGCGATGCGTTCAGGAATTGAGGATTTTCCTCATATCAAATTTTAGGTTTGCTACAAAACCTTCTGAATTAACGCAATAAAACAATTTTTTTAACGAACAGCCATCTCGACGGATGGCATTCCAGCCTCCATCCCGAAATGGTACACTACCGCAACATTGTAGTTAACAGGGAGATTCCGGGCCGCCCTCCCCAATATTGGGGATGTGACCATTTTGAGTCGCATTTAATTGATTGTTTACCAACGGGGCACCGAGTCGGGGAGTTTTCCCAGCTAATTAGGGTGTCCGGGGGGAAGCTGGCGACCCTATGGAGACGGGCCGCCAGCCTGACTGACCATCCTATATTTTGGGGAAGAAGCTAATGAAGAAGATTGTTATTGCGGCCCTCGCCGCCACCGTTCTCGCGACTCCTGCGTTCGCTCAGACCAGCGACAGCACCACGGTTTCGGGCAGCGTTGCCACCGATTGCACGATCGACATGCCGACCAGCCTGGCGCTCGACCTCGGTTCGACCGTCCAGAGCCTCGCCAACGTTTCGGTCCAGTGCAACAGCGCCAACGGCTATTCGGTTTCGGCGAGCTCGGACCAGAACGGCACTCTGAAGCACAGCACCGCAACCAGCGCGTTTCCTTACACCGTCAGCTTCCCGAACGGCGTCAAGGGCGGCACCAAGCTCAGCACGACCGCAGTTCAGGTCGCCAGCTACAGCGCTTCGGTCGATCAGAAGACGATCCCGCTCAACATCTCGGTAGGCACGATCTCGGGTTCGAAGTTCGCAGGCACCTACTCGGACACGATCCGCATGTCGGTTCTGGCCAACTAAGTTGATGGGGAGGGGCGGATTGCCGCCCCTCCCTTTCTCCTGATGGGGGACGCACATGCTCAAGATCGGCTGCTGCGTTTCGCTGGCGATGGTGATTGCCGGCCCGGCTTTCGCCCAATCGTCCACCGGCGCCACCTTTATCTCCGGCAAGCTGGACGAGGTCTGCACCGTAGACACCGCCGTCTCGCAGGCGGATATCGATCTGTCCTCCGGCGGTTCGCAGGAAGTGACGGCCGTCACCTACGTCTGCAACGTCGAAGGCGGCTTCACGCGCGCCATATCGTCGCTCAACGGCGGCCGGCTCGTGCGGGGAAGCCAGGCAATCCCCTATACTATTTCGCATAGCGGCATAGGCGGCCTGGGCTTCGGCACCTCCCCCTTGTCCGCGCCGCTCGTCAGCATCGTGCCGGGCTCGGCGGCTGTCATCGAGGGCAGCACCGGCATCCTCCAGGCAAGTATCGGAACCCTGCCCGCAAACCTGATTGCCGGCGAGTACTCCGACACCGTGACCATCGCCATCACATCGAATTGAAAACCGCGCTTCGGCTGCGGGGGAGCGGCAAGCGCCGCGCAGATACGGGACGCTCAGACCATGTTTCGCCAAGTGACCAAGGCCGCGGCGGGCCTCGCCTGCGCAGTCGCGATTATGTTTTCGGTGGTCGCGATCGCGGGCATCCGTGTCGAGCCGATGTCGTTCGAGCTCACCCCGAGCGGTGCCGGCGCCGTCCATAATCTGCGCGTGCAGAATACCGGCGACGGCCCGATGCCCGTGGAGTTGCGCGTCGAGCGCCGCACGGTCCACCCCGACGGCACGACCACGAGCGTGCCCGCCGATGACGATTTCGTAATCTTTCCGCCGCAGGGCGTGGTTCCTGCCAACGGCTTCCAGACCTTCCGCGTCCAATATGCCGGCCCCGCGCTTGAGCGCACGGCGCTCTATTCGGTCATCGTCTCGCAGCTTCCGGTGGATACCACCGGCAACGGCGATTCGGGCGTGAAGCTGCTGTTCAACATCGGCACCTTGGCCGCAGTTTCCCCCGTCGGCTCGAAGCCCGATCTGGTCGTCACTGCAGTGGCGCCCGGCGAGGAAGGCAAGCTGCGCATCACGGTCGAGAACCGCGGCACGCGCTATGCTCGCATGCGCAACGGCCGCTGGACGTTCACTACGGCCGACGGCAAGGCCGAGACGCTCGATGGCGAAACGCTAAACGCGGCGCTTGCACAGCCGCTGATCGAAGCAGGTTCGAGCCGGATCATCGAGCTGCCGGTGAGCGCCGGGTTCAACCGTAGCGGCGCGCGCGCCGACTATCAGCTCCCCGACACGCGCTGAAGACGGCCGCCGGGGGGTGCTTTCGATTTATTCCTTGCTGAGCGCGACAGCGCTGACCATGCCGGGTGTCCAGGATGTCCCGGCGCCGCCGCCAGCCCGGCAGCAGGCCGCGCCGCGCCGCGTCCGCATCACCGTCACTACGATCCTGAATGGCGCGCCCGCAGGCGAAGTGCCAATCGAGGTCGGGACGGACGGCAGCGATCCACGGGTCGCCGCCGCGCCTTTGCTCGCCAAAGTCCAGACCATCCTCGCGCCCGCCGCGCTCAACGATCTGCGCCGCCAGCTCGGCACGACGGAGCTGGTGTCGATCGCGGAGTTCGCCGGGTCGCCGCTGCGCGTGCGCTTCGACATGGCCGAACTGCGCCTCTACGTCGACGTCGCTTTGGCATCGCGCAGCGTCAACGATCTCTCGATCGTCACGACTCCGTCGATAAGCGGCAACGCCGTTCCCCCCACAGCCTTTTCCGGCGGGATCACCTTCAATCTGGCAAACCGCTTCCGCCACGTAGCCAATGCCGGTGACATCCGCCGCGATCCGCTGAACATCCTCGCCCAAGGCTTCATCAACACGGGCGGCGTCGGCGGGGTGAATTTGCTCTACGAGGCAGGCTATCAGGAGCGCGGCCGACTCGTCCGCGGGCGCACCACGCTGTTTCATGACGATGTCTCGCGCGCCATCCGCTACTCCGCGGGCGACGTCGATCCGCAATATTTCGGGGCGTTCGCTGGCTCGGAAAGCGTCTTCGGCATCGGCGTCCAGCGCCTCTATGAGACGATCCAGCCGTTCCGCAACATCCGCCCCTCGGGACAAGGCCGCCTGACCCTCGAAACGCCGTCGCGCGTCGATGTGCTGGTCAATGGCGCCGTGTACCGCACGCTCGATCTGGCCCCCGGCCTCTATAATCTGCGCGATTTTCCCTATCTCGATGGCGTCAACGACGTGCGGCTCGTCGTGCGCGATGCGGCGGGGCGCGAAGATACGATTGTCCTCTCCTTCTTCTCGGATGCACAGCTGCTCGATGCGGGGGTCTCGACCTTTTCGGCCACGCTTGGTCTCCCACGGCGCCAGTCCGGCTCGTTCGTAGTCAATCGCTATGATCGAAATGCAGCGCAGTTTTCCGGCCATTACCAGGTCGGCCTGACGAGCGGGCTCACGCTCGGCACCGCGCTGCAGTTCGACAAGGACAATCTCCTGTTCACCGGTCAGGCCGTGCTGGGCACCAAGCTTGGCACCTTCGTGTTCGAGGGCGCCGCCGATGCCGAGCGCAATGCCCCGGGCGCCTTCGCCGCCAATGCCGGCTATCGGCTTCGCGCGACCACGGGCAACAACCGCATCCTCAATCTGGATTTCGACGTGCGGCATGTCGGGCGGCGCTTCTCGCCGATGGCGCGCGCGACCACGGCGATCAATCTCTACAGCCTCGAGCTCAACGGGCGGGTCCAGGCGCAGCTGACGAGTTCGGTGTTCGTCAATTTGAGCGCAGGCTATTCGATGGGGCGCCGCGGAATCCGCGACCGGGTGACGATCAGCACCGGGCTCAGCAGACGCTTCGGCCGCATCAATGTCGGCCTCAATTATTCCTATCGCAACGAGCCCAATCGCGTCGAGCATCGCGGCGTGCTTTCGCTCAGCATGCCGCTATCGCGCCGCGAATATGCGCGCACCTCTTACGAAACCGATCGCAACCGCCTCTCGGCCAGCTACGATCTCCAGGGGTTCGAGGGGCTCGGCCAGACCGAGATCCACGCAAACGCCGCGCGCAGCGACGATGGCGTCGCCGCGAATGCCGAGATGGTCTATTATGCCAATCGCTTCCGCGCGGGCCTGCGGCACTCCTATGACGACACCGGTTCGCGCATCAGCCAGTTCACCGACGCCGCACTCAGCTTCGGCCTCGGCTTCACCGAAGACCGGGTCGCCCTCGGCCGCGACGCCTATCCCGGCTTTGTCCTGGTCGAGCGCCACCGCACCCTGCGCGACACGACGGTCCTGGTAAGTGACGGCTTTGCCGACCAGCCGGTCGCGCGTGCAGACGATCTT
Source organism: Sphingomonas sp. AC522 (assembly GCF_979258125.1). NCBI lineage: Bacteria > Pseudomonadati > Pseudomonadota > Alphaproteobacteria > Sphingomonadales > Sphingomonadaceae > Sphingomonas > Sphingomonas sp. AC522. The sequence goes on along the minus strand of NZ_OZ409836.1, from coordinate 1,356,320 downwards.
GGCCCGGCACTGCTGCGGATTCGCCGGCCGTATCAGCCCAGTGCAATCCGCATCGCAGTCGAAAATCTGCCCGACGGCTACGATATCGGCGCCGGGCGCTTCGATATCGTCCCCGGCGCGGCCAGCGGATATCGGTTCAGGATCGGCTCCGCCGCTTCGAACACCGTCCTCGGCCGGCTGGAAGGCAAGGACGGCGCGCCGATCCCGTTGGTGGCAGGCACGCTTGAGCCGATTTCGGGCAGCGAGGCGGCATCGGCGCAGTTCTTCACCAATCGCAACGGCCGCCTGGTCGCGACTCGCGTCGCGCCCGGCCGCTACCGCGTGATGCTCAACGGCAGTGCCGAACCCGTCGGCGAGATCGAAGTGCCCAAGGATCCGAAGGGCCCGGTCGACATCGGCACATTGCGTAGGAGGCGGTGATGAAGGCATTTGCAATGATCCTGGCGAGCCTGTTGGGGCTGGCCGCCCTGCCCGCCGCTGCGGCCGACTGCGATTTGTCGATGCAAAGCGTCTCGCGCTTGCTCACGCCCTATGAGCCATTTGCCGCCGTTGATACCGTGGTCGATCTCGAGCTGCGCGTGACCAACAACAGCGCCGGCAAATGCGCCGCATTGCTGTATGTGGATCCGGTCGATGGCAGCCGCACGCTGCGCGGCGCTGGCGGGACCTTGTCCTATCGTTTCAACGGCCTGCCATCGGGGAGCGGCGCGGGTCCTTATCCGGTCGAACTCACCGCAGGCGCGTCGACGATCGTGCAGGTACAGATGGTCCTCCCCAAGCAGCAGGTTGTGCCCCGCGCGGACTATACCGCAGACCTCGTGGCGCGTGTAGAACCGGTCGGCCAGGGGCTGGTGACTCTCACCGGTGGGGGCTTCCCGGTCTTGGTTCAGGTCCAGGGCCGTGTCGAGATGAGCATTTCGGGCGCGCCGAGCACCAATTTGTCGTCGGCGTCGCTCGCCCCTGCATCGATCGACCTGGGCACGATGTATGAGGGTCAGGTCGGCCGCGCTTATGTCAATGTCTGGTCGAATGGGCCGGTCAGCGTGTCGCTCCGCTCCGAAAATGACGGGCAACTGCTGCTCGACGGCGAGATTTCCGCGCCCGGCGTGCCCTATACCGCCACCTTCGATGGCGCACCGGTGACCTTTCCAACCAGTGTGGTGCGCAATCCCCCATTGAGCATCGTCGGCGGCGCTTATCAACTCGGCATCAAGATCGGTTCACTCAAAGGCGTCTTCGCCGGCCGCTACACCGATGTCATCACCGTCGAGGTTCGCCAGAACTGATTTTTCGTCGCTTCGTCTATTAACGCTATCGAAACGCGAGCGAATCCATAGCTGGGTCACCGAGGTGATCCATGAAGAAACGTCTTACCGCCTGCGCTCTCGCGGCCTTGCTGGCCACCCCGTCTTATGCTGCCAGCGATCAGGCTGTGATCAGGCTCGTCGCGTTCGTGCCCGTGCACTGCACAATGGACGTGCTCGACGCCAGCGTGCGGGGTCGTCAGGTGATCGTCGATGTCCACCGCACCTGCAACACCAGCCACGAATTGTCGGTGAGCGGCCGGAGCGACGGCACGCTGGGAGCGCTCAAGGTGGCGATCAACGGCAGCACCGTCGGTCTGGGCGACAGCGCCGCGCTATACCAGCCCGAGGCTTATTATGATCGCATCGACCGGATCACGATCGACGCGGCCGCCGAGAACCAGGAAGAGCTGCTCCGCTTCGCATCGACGCTGCAGATCAACGTAAACCCCTTCTGACCAACGGCCAGGCAGCAGCGGCTAGGCCGCCGGCGCCGGGCGCGAGCAGGACGTGCGAAGCGCGACGATGCTTGCCGCCAGTTCGTCGTTTCGAAAGGGCTTGGCAAGGCGGGGAAGATCGGGCTCGATCCCTTCGGCTTCGGCATAGCCCGAGACGATCAAGATCCTGATCTCGGGCTGTTCGGACTGCACCGCACGGGCGAGTTCCGTCCCGCTCATTCCCGGCATCAAATGGTCCGTTACCAGGAGGTCGGGACGAAGCCCCTGCCGGATCAGAGCGATGGCGTCCTCGCCGGACGCCGCTTCCACCACCGAATAGCCGAGATCACTCAGCATGTCCGCGGTGCTGATCCGCACCAGCTCCTCGTCATCCACTAGGAGCACCGTGCCGGCCTTTTCGATCGCGGCAGGCGCGTCGGAGACGCCTTCCGCGGCTTCGGCAGGCGCGTCAGTGACGGGAAGCCAGAGTTCGACATTGGTGCCAAGGCCGGGCCGGCTTTGAATCGTCAGCTCGCCGCCCAGCTGCTTCGCAAGGCCATGCACCATCGACAAGCCAAGCCCGGTGCCCTTGCCGATCCCCTTAGTCGAGAAAAATGGCTCGACGGCGCGCTGCAACGTCGCTTCGGTCATGCCGATTCCGGTGTCCGCCACCGAGAGGCGGATATAGGTACCGGGGGCAATGCCCAGGCGCGAGCTGTCGGTCACGGCCTCCGTCACGGCGGAGATGCGTAGCGTCCCGCCGTCCGGCATCGCGTCGCGCGCATTCACGCCCAGGTTGAGCAGTGCCATTTCGAGCTGGTTCGGATCCGCCTTAGCCGGCGGCAGGTCCGCCGACACGTCCACGACCACGCGCACTTGGGGCCCGGTGGTGCTGGCGACGAGGTCGGCCATGCCCGAGATCAGCTTTCCGAGATCGACGGGTATCGGCTGAAGCGGTTGCCGCCGGGCAAAGGCCAGCAGTCGCTGGACCAAAGTCTTGGCGCGTTCAGCCGATTGGACTGCACCGTTGATCAGCCGCTGCTCGCGCTCTCCGCCGAGGCCGCGGCGGCGAAGCATGTCGAGCGCGCCCACGATCGGCGTCAGCAGATTGTTGAAGTCGTGCGCGACGCCGCCGGTGAGCTGGCCCATCGCCTCCATTTTCTGGCTTTGGCGCAAGGCATCCTGGGCGGCGCGCAATTCGGCCTCGCGCGCCTTGGCGTCGCTGAGATCGCGCCCGACGGCAATGAAGTTGAGGCCATCGGGTTCCGGCGCGACCGTCCATTCGATCGGCTTCCAGCCACCATCGATGGTCGCGATCCGGTTCTCGAAACGCGTAGGTTGCCCGGTGACAGCCATCCGTTCGATCGCCGCAAGCGTCGGCGGCATATCGTCTTCATGCATGAAGGTCGCATAGCCGCGCGCGAGCAGTTCCGCTTCGTCCCAGCCCAGCACCCGCTTCCAGGCCGGACTGACCGCGGACATCATCCCGCTATAATCGGCGCGGGCGAGCATATCCTGCGAGAGGCTCCACAGGCGCTCGCGTTCCGCCGCTGCGCCGCTCTCGCGCAGCATCGACTCCATGGCCTTCTTGTCGGTGACGTCGAGAACGATCCCGGCGGCGCGGACCGGCGCGCCCTCCCCATCCCTTTCGATGGCGCCGCGCGACGCGATCCAGCGGACTTCGCCGTTTGGCCGAAGCACGCGATACTCGCTGAACAGATCGTCGCCCGCGGACACTGCTGCGGTTACTTCCTGCCAGACGCGGCTGCGGTCGTCGGGATGAATGGTTTCGTTGCGCTGTTCGAGCGAAACATTCTCGCCCTGCTCGACCCCGAGAATTTCCATCGTGCGGGGCGACCAGGAGCCTCGAAGCGCGCGCATGTCCCAATCCCAGGTGCCGATCTTGGCGCCTTCGATGGCAAGCCGCAGACGCGCTTCGCTTTCCCGAAGCGCCCGCTCCGCCGCAATCTTTTCAGTGGTCTCGGTGCAGGCGCAGAACATGCCGGTGACCTGGCCGTCATCGTCGCGGACCGGCGAATAGGAGAAAGTGAAATAGGTCAGTTCTTCGAAGCCCTTGCGGGTCATCGTCAGCGGCAGGTCTTCGATCCATGTAGCCTCGCCCGCCAGCGCCCGGCGTGCGAGCGGCCCCACGTCCGACCAAATCTCGCTCCAGACATGCTCGAACCGTCTGCCCATGGCCTGGGGATGCTTGGCGCCCAATATTGACGAATAGGCGTCGTTGTAGAGGAAGCCGAGCTCCGGGCCCCAGGCGACGAACATCGGGAAGGCTGACCCGAGCATCAGCGCCACCACCGATTGCAGCGATTGGGGCCAGCTATTCGGAGAACCGAGCGGCGACTGAGTCGCATCAAGCTCCCGCATCAATGCCGCCGCCTCACCGCCAACGCGCAGAAAGGCGGGCGCGTCCGTCGCCGAGTTGAGATCCATCATGCCGCGCTTCTAACCATTTGCTTTCGGCTGGAAAAGCCACAGTAACATGACTTGGCGCTGACGATCCCGGTGCCGCAGTGCCGTCAACGTTCCCTGACGAAGCAAGAGAAGCCTTCAGCCTTTGCCCTCTCGCAAAGGCTCATCGCCGCCGCACGGTCCTCGATCGAGCGATGCACCCGGAACAGGCCCCCGCTCGCGTCCGGCGACGTCGTGGCGTCGGCTGCAAAAGGCCGCGCGTTCAGCTGCGCCTCAAGCTCGCGCGCCGCGTTTGCCGACGCAAAGGCGCCGAACTGAATCTGCCAATTTCCACCCTCCTCCGCCGCGGCAGGCGCTATCGTCGCAGCGGCCGTCGACGCCGCGCGCATTCGCTCGAGCCGCTGTCGCTCGATCATCTGCGCCAGAGTGATCGACCCCGGCACATGGGTATGGCCGGCCGACGCACTCTCATGCACGGCCGCCGACGCATGCCGCGTCGCCTGCGCCTTTTGCATCGCAACTGCCAGCAATCCGCTCGCCAGGATCAGCAGCACGGCGAGGACATGCCAAACCGAGGAGCGCTTGCGCCCCCGGCAGACGATTTTGCGCGGGTAGATACGTTCGATCATCGCTTTTCAAATGTGGTTAGCGACGCCCTAACGCGCGATGCGCAAGATGGACTCCAACTTTGATGCTTGTGCGTGGACCTATTTTACCGGTCGAAATCGGATCGCCGCGCCGCCTCCGGGGGCCAGCGACAGGCTGAGCGTGTCGGCACTGGTAACGATGCGCGTCTCGATGCGATATGCGGCTGGATTCGTGCGATAATCGGCATCGGGCGCATCGGCATAAATGCGCGCCTCGTAACGCTGGCCAGGTGCCAGGAAAGCAAGCGGCTGCGCCAGCGTCCGCGCATTCTCATCGGTGATGGCGCCCAGGAACCAGTCCTTGCCCTCGCGCTGCTGGCGCGCGACGACGACATAGTCGCCAATCTCCGCCTGCAGCGTGCGCGACACTTCCCAATCGGTCGGCACGTCGCGAATGAACTGAAACGCGTCGAGGTGCTTCTCATAATTCTCGGGGAGGTCGGCCGCCATGTGCACCGGGGAATAGAGAACGACATATTCGGCAAGCTGTGTCGCCAATGTCGACTGAACGCGGCGCGTGAGTTCGCTCTTGCCGAAGGTCAGGTCGAAGATCCCCGGCGTGAAGTCCATCGGCCCGGCAAGCATGCGCGTGAAGGGCAGGATGGCGAGATGCTCGGGCGGATTGGTCGGGTTGCCCCAGGCGTTGAATTCCTGCCCGCGCGCACCTTCGCGGCTGACCATGTTGGGCCAGGTGCGGCGCAGCCCGGTATCCTTGACCGGCTCATGGGCGTCGATGGCGATGTCGTATTTCGCGGCGACCTGCGCGACATGGAGATTGTGGCGGACCATATATTGCCCGGCAAACCATTGCTTGCCGCCCTGGCCATCGACGATGTCACCGCTGTGGCGGACATAGCCGGTCTTGACGACATTGACGCCGAGCTTCTGATATTGCTGCATCGCCTCGTCGAGCTGGGCTTCGTAATTCTCGACGGCACCGGCGGTCTCGTTATGCCCGATCAGCCTGACGCCCTTGGCGCGCCCATATGCCGCGATCGCCTCACGGTCGAAATCGGGATAGGCCGTGGTAAAGCTGAACTTGTCGCCATTGGCGATCCAATCCCCATCCCAGCCCTGGTTCCAGCCTTCGACGAGCACCCCGTCAAAACCGTATTTCGCGGCGAAATCGATGTAGCGCTTGACGTTGGCAGTGTTGGCGCCGTGCTTGGGGCCGCTGCCCCAGGTCGATTTCTCGAGGTGCATCTCCCACCAGATTCCGACATATTTGCCGGGCTTGAACCACGAGACGTCCCCGAGCTTGTTGGGCTCGTTGAGGTTGAGCTCGATGCGGCTGTCCGCCAGCGCGCCGGGCGAATCCCCGATCAGCACGGTACGCCACGGCGTAGTGAAGGCGCCCGTCTTGGTAGCGGCGGTGCCGTCTGGCGCCGGCATCAGCGATGCCGTCAGCGTGCCCGAGCCATTGCCCGCGAGCAGCATGCTGGGAAAATCGACCAGAGCGGCTTCGTGGAAGGACAGATACAGCCCGTTGTCGCCTTTGAGCGTCAGCGGAGTCTCGGCAAGCGTGATGCGGCGCGCGTCGGTCTGGGAATAGAGATACTCGTCCCGCTCCTGGCCGAGCCCCTGATACCACCAGGCCTGATAGCTGCCGACCGGCTTGAACTCCGTGCGCTCCGCGGTGACCTTCACCGATTGTCCGGCAGGCACGCCATAGGAATATCGGAAGCCGATCCCGTCATCGAACAAGCGAAAGGTGATGCCGACCTGGCGGTTGAGCGCAGTGTCCCCCGTCAGCGTCACGCTCAGCTCGTTGTGACGGTCGCGGATCAGGCGCTGCTCGCCCCAGGGCTGCTCCCAGCTCGTATCCACCGACTTGCGCTCAGGATCTCCCATCGCGGTGAAGCGCGCTTCACTCTCGCCTTCGAAGCTCAGTCCCAATTGCGCGGGCGCGAGCACCGCAGTGCCGCCGCGGCTGACCGAGTAGAGCGCCCTGCCATCCTGCACCTCTACGCAGAGCTCGATCACCTTGCCCGGCGACTGGGCGCACTCGCGCGCCTGCGCGAAAACGGCGCCAGGCGCGAGAAGCGCAATAGAGAAGGCAAGGGTACGAAGCATCGACTATCCTTTCGGTGAATTGAAAGCGGCTCAGGGCGAGCGGAGCGCATTTTCCTTGAGCTTCTGCCGCAGCCCCTCGCGGTCACGCGGCTTCATCGCGCCGAGCGAGCCGCGCAATGCGGGCGGGAGATGCTCGAGGACCTCGCCCTCGGTCTGGAAAACATGCGCCGCGAACATCGCGCGCCAATATTCGCGCTCGGACGGCGTCAGATCCTTGAGCGCGAGCAGCGCCGTGAGGAATGCGTCATGGGGATTGCCGATCCCGGCGGGATGCGCATCCCACCAGTAATTGACCATGGCATTATACGGGTCCCGCGAAGTGACGTGATGCCACCAGTAACGCGGCATGACGACGCCATCGCCCGGCTCGAGATGCGCGACCTGCGCGCTGGCAAGCGCATCGGCAAAGCGCGGGAAGCGCGCCAGATCGGGCACTTCGGGATCGACCAGCGACAGCCGCGGCGGACTATCGGGCGAGCCCATATAAAGATTGGTAAGCTGATCGGGCGGAAACAGCACGAAGCGCCGCTTTCCGGCGAGCACGACGGCGAGATTATGATCGGTATCGTTGTGAATCTGCGTGCGCACCGGACCGCCTAGCCATAATCGCGGCGCGGCGTCGGCCGGCAACAGCGGCATCGGATTTTCGGCGGCGAAGGCCGGCAGCTGCGCCAGCGGCATCATCTGGATCGCGACCACCGGGCCGTCATCCTGTTCGGCAAGCGCCGCAATCCGGTCGAGCGTCTCACCCAGCGGGCGCTGGCGCTTGGTGAAGCTGAACTCGCGCAGATCGGGGCCGTAGGCGAAGCGCCCACGCGCGCTGGCAGGCGCTTCCATCACCGGCGCCGACACATGCTCACCCATTGCCCGCAGATAGGCGTTGAGCGCGGCGGGCGATCGCTGCGCGGCGGCGAAGGCGGGCCAGTTGCGGGCAGCTCCGCGAATGACGGCGGGCCGCCCTTCGGCGACGAGGCTGACGATGTCCGCAGCCTCGCCTTCCGCGACGGGCGGCAGATCGTCGAGCGCGATCATGCGCCCTGCTCCGCCAGATAGCGCTCGTGCAGCGGCTGGACGAGCACCTTATTCTTGATGAAGCCGAGCAGGCGGCGGAACTCGGCGCGCATCGTATCGGGCGAGGTCCGGTCGATCGCAGGCGCCCAGCTGTCGGGCACAAGCCCATGGCCGAGGAACAAGGCCTGCCAACTGTCGAGCAGGAAGCTTTCCTCCTCGAGCATCGCCAGCTCGCCACGCGCCGCGAAAGTCTCGATCTTGTGCGCAAGCTCGGGCGAAATCGCGCGCGCACGTGCCGCCTCCCAATATGCCCCGGCATAGCGCGCCAGCCGGTAATGCGCCGACTGGAAATCGCGCAACCGATCGAACAATCCGGCCATCGCCTGATTGTAATCGCGGCGCTCAGCGGCGAAATCATCGGCGACCGGGAAGCGCGACAGCAAATGCACCAGCCCAAGCTGGACGCCGAGCAGATCCACCCCGTGCAACGGATCGAACCGCGCCGCGCCGCCGCCGATCGCCACACAATTGTCGGTCCATGCGCTTGTGCGTCGGCCCGGCTGCGATACCGAGATCGTCACATCGGCCGGGGCAAAGCCGCACAAGGCGGGCAGGCTCTGCATCACCCGCGCCTCGTCGGCCGCCGAGAAAGCGGCGATAACATGCGTGGCGTCCTGGCACGGATGCAGGCTCGCCCATCCCCAATCGACCGCGGCAACTTGCCCGTAAGCCGGGATCGCCTGCATTCGTGGCCCGCGCGCGTGCAGCACGCGATCAGCAGCGAAGCTCCAATCCACCCAGCCGGCATCGGCTGCGAGGATACCTGCAGCGCTGGCATCGATGAAGAAGTCGCCGGTGATCCGCCGGCCACTGCCGAGAACAAGCGCAACGATTCGGCCCTCCGCGTCGCGCTCGACTTCCACCGCATCCGCTTCATGCACCGCCAAGCCGTCCTGTTTGACCAGCGCCTTCAGGCTCCGCGCATACGCCCCAGCCGGCAAGTGATAGCCATAATCGGTGCGCCCGAAGGTCTCGGTATCAGCATCGGGGAGCAGCATTCGACCCTGCTGGGCAGCGGCGGCAGTCAAGCTGAAATCCTCGAATCCCGCAGGCAGCCCGTGGCTGCGCGCCTTGAGCCAGAAAGCGAGAAACTGCTGGCCCTCGATCGGCACGCCATAGGCGCCATAGGCATGAAAGAAGGGCGCCTGCCCGCCCAGCGCATCGACGAACTTCTGGCCCAGCGCATAGCTGCCGCGCGTCGCCCGCAGCAATTTGCCTTCCTGGATGCCGAGCCGGTTGTGCAGGGCTTCCAGCGACGGCTGGGTGACATGCACGCCCGGCGCCCCAACCCGCGAGGGCAATTCAACGGCTTCGACGGTGACGCCGCTGCGGCGGAGCGCCGCGTGCAGCGCACTTGCTGCCAGCCACAACGGCGCATCCTCGCCGACCACGATCGCATGCGAAGGCGCGCTCATGCCGCAACCTCCCGGCCCGCGGCGCAATAGCTCTGGATGAAATCCTGATGCGAAGTCATCGCGCCGACATTGAGCGCGATCCGGCTGGCGAAATCGTCGAGCCGCTCTTCCGTCTCGCCCAAGTCGAGCGCATCGGCGAGCCGATCATAGGTACGCGGCACGATCCCCTGCCCGATCAGCACCGAAAGCCAGCTGTCGCGCGCAAACAGCCCGAACTGATAATTGGGCACCGCGCCGCGCGCCTCGAACAGCTCAATCTTATGCACCAGGCTGTCCGGCAGCTTCATGCTTCGGACATGGTCCCAGAGCGGCTCGCCGATGCGCCGGTTGGCGGTGTAATGGAGCACCAGGAAGTCGCGCACCCGATCGTACTGGATCGCGCACAGCCGGTTGAATTCGGCCGCGAGCCGCGGGTCGATTCCCTCGCTGCCGCGCGACGGCATCAAGGTGATCAGATCGTGCACCGCCGCCTGGATCAGGAAAATGCTGGTCGATTCAAGCGGCTCGAGGAAGCCGCTGGCCAGCCCGATCCCGACGCAATTGCCGCGCCACCCGTCCTCGCGCCGCCCCGCCGAGAAACGCAGCAATCGCGGCTCGGCGATCGGCTCGCCCTCGATGGCGTCGAGCAGGACCTCACGCGCGCGCTCCTCGTCGGTGAAGCGACTGGAGAAGACATAGCCGTTGCCGGTCCGGTGCTGGAGCGGGATGCGCCAGATCCAGCCCGCCTCCTGCGCAGTGACGCGAGTGAAGGGCGTGAAATCCTCCGCGCGCGCCGTGGGCACTGCCAAGGCGCGATCGCAGGGCAGCCATTCGCTCCAATCCTCCCAGCCGACGCCGAGCGTCTGGCCGAGCAGCAACGCGCGAAAGCCCGAGCAATCGACGAAGAAATCGCCGGCGACGGTCTCGCCGTTTTCCAAGTCGAGCGCAGTTATGTCGCCATTTTCGGCACGGGCAACGTTGCGCACCTTGCCTTCGATTCGGGTGACGCCGCGCTCGATTGCCCAGCGGCGCAGGAATTCCGCGTAGAGCCCGGCATCGAAATGATAGGCGTAGGAAAAGGTCGAGCGGATCGAGGTCGGGTCCTCATTGGGAAATTCGAACTTGCGCGCGGCGGCCGCCGAGCAGGCGTAGGAATAGGCGTCGAGCGGCTGGACGGGCCGCCCGTTGAGCCGCGCACGCAGCCAGTGATGCTGAAACTCGGCCCCGCCCCAGGGCTCGCCGAAAGCACCGAAGGGGTGGATGTAACGGTCGCCCGGCTGGTCCCAGCCGACGAATTCGATGCCCAGTTTGAAGGTCGCCTTGGTCTCGGCCATGAACCGCGCTTCGTCGATCCCCAACATGTCGTTAAAGATCTTGATGTGCGGCAGTGTCGCTTCGCCGACGCCAACGGTGCCGATCTCGTCGGATTCGATCAGAATTATCGAATAATCGCGCGGGTCGAGATGCCGCACCAATCCCGCGGCGCACATCCAGCCGGCGGTTCCTCCGCCCAGAATAGTGATCCTGACCGGCTGATTCTGATCCCCTTCAGATGGCATTGCTGGCGTCTCCTCGGCGCCGGAAAAAGGCGCGCCGCCGTGATAGCATCACAGCGGCGCGGGAGGGAGGATCAGAACTTGACGCGTGCGCCGACCTGGAAGCGGCGATCGACACGGCTCCAGGCAGAGTCACGATAGACCGGCTTGGCGCCCGGCGTGGCCGGGGAGTCGCCGAAGATCTGCTGCTGATAAACCGAGGTCGTGTTGAGCAGGTTCGAGCCGTCGACCGAGAGTTCGAGGAAGCGGTTCACCGAGAAGCGCAGCGATGCATCAAGGAAGCCGTTCGCCTTTTGGAACACCGGCAGACCGATGCAGCAATCGAGGTTCTGGGTCAGGTAACGCGAGCGCCAATTATAGGCGACGCGAGCGCCCACCGGGCCACGCTCATAGAGCAGGACAGCGTTGAACGTGTGATCGGAGATGCCCGCGAGGCGATGCGAGTCGATCACATTGCCGGTGCCGCCCAGCGCCTGCTGTCCCGCGCCAAATGCGCCGACATCGCCGCCCGACGAAGCATTGATCAGGTTCGAATTGCTGATCCCGCTCTGCTTCACATAGGTGTAGTTGAGCTGCGTGCCGAAGCCCTTCAGCGCGCCGGGCAGGAAGTCGAAGAAGGTCTGAAAGGCCGCTTCGAAGCCCATCAGCTCGCCGCCATTCTTGGTATTGCTGGGCCCGAGGATCTGGACGGTCTGCGAAGATGCGCCATTGCTGATCGTCCGCGCAAACTGGCCATAGCTGACTGTGTTCTCCAGCTTCTTGTAGAAGCCGGTCAGCGTGAAGCTGCTGCTTGGTCCCATATAGCGTTCGAACGACAGATCGAACTGGTTGGACATGATCGGTTGCAGCGCGGCGTTGCCCGAATTCGCCTGGAACACGAAGTTGTAGCCAACCACGTTCGCCGCAGTGTGCGCCGCAGTCGGCGAATTATAGACGATATAGGGCGAGTCCGGCCCGGTGTTGATCACCGGCGCGTTGATCGAAACGCTGTTGCGCAGCCAGCCGAAATCGGGCCGCGCCATCGCCCGCGAATAAGCGAAGCGGATGAAGTTCTTGTCGTCCAGCCCAAGCCGCACGTTGAAGCTCGGCAGCCATTCTGTGTGCGAGCCGCGATAGGTGTTGGGCGTGACGCCACCATTAGCAAAGGCGAGCAGCGCCGGGGTGACATAGCAGCGCGGATTGACGATCGCAGTGCCAGAAAGCGGCGTGCCGCAGGCCGGCAGGCCAGTGAAGATCGACGCCGCCGGGAAGGCGACGCTGCCGACGCTGTCTTCGCGGGTCTTGATGACGCGGACGCCCATATTGCCAACCACGCTCATGCCGCCGATCGTCTTGTCGTCGCCGCCGAAGCGCAGCATCGCATAGCCGGCGGTGGTCCGCTCGCGCACCTCGAGCACTTCGCCCGGAGTGAAGCAGTCGTCGACGGTCGCTTCGATGCGGTCGCAGATCGCCGTATATCCCGGTGGGAGCGGCGAATTGGTGCGCGCGCCGACCGAGGTGATCAGCTTGCCGAAATCGTTGAGCGTGGCGCGGTTCATGAAGACCAGCGGGCCATTTTCATAGACGGCTCCATCATAGAAGCCGTTCATGTTGTAGCTTTCCCAGATCCCGGCGCCATAGCCCTGGAAGGGGGGATGGCCGGTATTGCCGCCGCAATTTCCGGTGTTGGTCGGGTATGCGCCGCCCGTGGTGTTGTCGATGTTGAAGCCGGGGCCGTTGCAATTCCAGTTCGCGGCGATCGGCGTCCAGTTGAAAGTCGAATAGCGGACCTTCTGCTTGCGGTCGGCGTAGCGCACGCCGACCTTGAGCGAGTCGATCCAGCTGCCTTCGCCGAGCTCATATTCCAGGTCGCCGCGCAGCGCGGTCTCAGTCGCGTCATTGTCCTCGACATGCCCCTGGATGAAGGGCAGCCAGTAATTGTGCGGATTGGCGAGATTGCCCGCCGCGTAATTGACGTTGGAGCCGGGCAGCAGCTTGACCTGCGGAGTGCCGTCCTCGTTCACGCTATATTGGAAATTCGCCATCGATCCGGTCGTGACGATGATGTCATTATTATAGGTCGAGGCGCTGACATATTGACCGTCCAGATTTAGGTGCAGCCGGTCGCTAATGTCCCACTGGATGTTGCCCGAGAAGTCGCGCGTGCCTTCCTTGTGCGCGAAGTTGCGCGCTTCGTTCTGGAGATACAGGCCGTCGCGCAGCGTGGTGCACACCGATGGCGCCGCGCAATTGTTGACGAACGGGATGCCCGGTACCGCCGAGCCCGCGTTGATCGCCGCCTGCACGCTTTCCCAGGTGCCGCTGAAGCTGCCGTGCGGCTGAGTCAGCACGCCCGATTGCAGCATGCCATCGGCGCCGAACACCAGAGCCGGCGTACCGTCGGCCGCGCCCAGGGTCGTGCCGGTGCGCGGATTGAAGGCGGGCGTGCCGAAATAATTGCCGTCGAGGATCGTATGGCTGGCGCGCTCGTACCAGGCATTGCGATAGTGGGAATCGAGATAGCGGACATTGGCGCGAACCGAGCCGTCGGTGCTCTCGAATTGCGCGGCGAGCGACATGCCGTGGCGCTTGCGATCGTAGTCGACTTCCGAATAGCGGATGCCGTCCGGCGCATAGCGGAAGCCGGTGCCGCCGAACGGGTTGGCAGTGCAATTTACCGCGCCATTGGTGATCGAAGCCGCCTGCGGCGTGCCGAAGCCTGCCGAGCAATAGGTGTCGATCTTGTCCATGATCACGCTTTCGGTGCGCGTAATGACATGGCTCCAAGCATAGGATGCGAGCAGGCCGAAGCGGCCGACCGGCGTCTCCCAGCTATTGCTGATCAGCCCGGAGAATTCGGGAGTCCATTTGCCCGAACGGTCGCCATAATTGGCCTTGGCATTGCCGGTGATCAGCAGGCCCTTCTGGTCGAAGGGCAGCCGCGTACGCAGGTTGACCGTGCCGGCGATGCCGCCTTCGATCATCTCGGCGGTCTGGTTCTTGTAGGCGTCGACGCCGGCGAGCAGCTCGGGCGATACGTCGTTGAACTGCAGACCGCGGGCACTGTCGGCGGAGAAGCTGTCACGGCCGTTGAATTCGGTGCGGACCTGGGTGAGCCCGCGGATCAGCACGCTGGCGGGCTCGCCCGAGGGGTGCGTGCTGTCGTCGGCGGACTGGAGCCGGCCCACCGTGATACCCGGCACGCGCTGCAAGGCTTCGGCGGCGGACTTGTCGGGGAAGGCGCCGATGTCGGTCGCGGTGATCGAATCGACGAAGGTGTCGCTGTTCTTCTTGATGTTCTGCGAAGTGCCAAGCGCCGCGCGGACGCCGACAATGACGACGCTCTCGTCCTGCGTACCCTCATCCTGCACCGCGCTGGCGGCCGTCTGGTCCTGCGCCTGCGCTGCGCCGGCAAGGCCGATGGCGATCAGCGCGCATAGCGACGCGCCGCCCTTGAGTGTCCGAAACCCACGTCCCGATTTGAGCGCTGTCATGCACCCCTCCCCTGGTAGCTCCGCATTTGCCGCGGATGCGTTGGCGGACGCACGGCTTGACCCGCGTCCAGTTCGTTGCACAATATTGCGTATATTTGCATTGAGCGCAATAGGCTTCTTACAACGCTGTCAGCGTTGAATTATAAAGGTAATATGCGGTATTGGGCGCCGAGGTTCGATGTTAGTGTGCAACAGCGCACTTGCACCGCGAATCACTTTATGCAATTTTGCATAAATTCAGCGGGGAGCTTTCGGGATGGTAAGCGCGAGGCATGCGGCGACTGCCAATGAAGCGGAAGCGGCAAGCAATGCGCCGGCGGCCTGCCCCGCGAACAAGGTGCGCATGATGAAACCCAGGCTCGCGGCCGCAACCAGCTGGGGCAGGACGATGAATATGTTATGGATGCCCATATAAACCCCCATCTTCTGCGCCGGCACGCCGTCGGACAGCATGGCATAGGGCAGCGACAGGATCGCTGCCCAGGCCACCCCGACGCCGATTGCCGGCAGCCACAGGCTGGCGGCATCGTGGAAGGTCGCAAAGCCGAACATTCCCAGCGCGCCGCAGGCCAAGCACAAGGCATGGCAGCCCCGCCGGCCGAGACTCCGCGCGATCAGCGGCAGCGTCAGCGCCGCGAACGCGGCAACGGCATTATATTCGGCGAACAGCATGCCCACCCAATCGGCGCTCTCCGCATAAGCCGGCAAGGACGCATCCAGCGTGCCGAAGTCGAGCGCGGCGATCGCCGGGATCGCATAGACCCACAAAGCGAACATCCCGAACCAGGTGAAGAACTGCACCAGCGCCAGTCGCTTGAGCACGGGCGGCATGTGAAGAATGTCCTCAACGATCACCACCACACCGATCGAGGTGCGCCCCGTCCGCCGCAGCATCACCGCGGCAAGCTGGAGCAGCCCGAACACCGCGGCGATCCCCGCCACCAGATAGAGCTCGCGCGCGGCCTCGAGCAGGAACGTCGCCAGCGCCAGCGCCGCGCCGCCCAGCATCCAGCCGAGGCCGCTAAGCTTGAGCGCCGCCGATCCGCTGGCGCTGGGCACTTCGGGATGATCGGAAGGATCGGCATTGGCGATGAGCTCGCCGGGGGAGCGCTCGGGCGTGGTCGCGACGGTCCAACCGACCGTCGCCAGCAGCACGACGGCCCCGATGGCATAAGCGGCGCTGACCGGGCTCCATGTCGAAGTGGCGCTCAGCCCGGCCCATTGCGTCAGCATCCATGGCAGCGCGGAGGCGAATACCGCGCCGGCGCCGATGAAGAACACCTGCAACGCATAAGCCGAAGTGCGCTGGGGCTCGGGCAGGGTATCGGCGACGAGCGCGCGGAACGGCTCCATCGCCACGTTGATCGAGGCGGTCAGCACCCACAGCATCAGCGAGGCCGACCACAGGGTCGTGGCGCTCGGCATCGCCAGCAGCGCCAGCCCGGTCAGCAATGCCCCGGCCAGGATATATGGCCGCCGGCGGCCCAGCCGCGTCCAGGTCCGGTCGCTGAGGTGGCCGATCACCGGCTGGACCAGCAGCCCGGTGATCGGCGCCGCGATCCACAACAGGGCCAGTTCGTCGACATTCGCGCCCAGTGTCTGGAAGATGCGGCTGGTGTTGACGTTCTGGAGACCCCAGACGACCTGCACCCCGAACAGACCGAGGCACATGTTCCAGAGAAGCCATCTGCCGGGCAGGCGCGGCGATCGCGCCGCTTCGCCCGGTCCCTCCCCGCTTACTTGCAAAGGACCCCTCTCGATGCTTCATGACTGCCGAACGCGGCCCTTCAGGCAGCTTGGATGCGATGGGCAGCAATAGCAATAACAGCACGACTCTGCAGGATTTGGCGGAACTGGCAGGGGTGTCGGTGTCGACCGTGTCGCGCGCGCTCAACGATCACCCGCTGATCAGCAAGCGCACCAAGCAGCGCATTTGGCAGCTGGCGCGCGATCATGATTACCCGTTCAAGCTGAGCATGCCCAGCGCGCCGGTCGGCGCCGTCGGATCGATCGCGATCGTCACGCCCGTTACCCGCGGGCGCCCGCTGCCGCTTTCGCACCCCTTCTTCCTCGAACTGCTCGCCAATATCGGCGAAGCCGCGCGCGAGCGGGATTGCGACTTCACCGTCAGCCACGCCTCCCCGGTGAATTATGAGGATCTGGTGGTCGCGACGACCACCAGCCGCGCCAATGGCGTCATCTTCCTCGGCCAGAGCACGCTGCACGACGAGTTCAACCGGTTGGCGGCGACCAATGCCCGCTTCGTGGTGTGGGGCGCGCAGCTTCCCGGGCAGCTTTATTGCTCGATCGGCACCGACAATCTGCGCGGAGGCCACCGCGCCACGCGGCACCTGGCCCGGCTCGGCCGCAGCAAGATCCTGTTCCTCGGCGGCAGCGATCCCGAAGCCACCCAGCGCCGCCGCGGCTATCTCAGCGCACTCGCCGAAAGCGGCCTCGAGGAAGATCCGGAGCGGATCGTGGCGGTCGAGTTCGAGCTCGAATCGGCCTATGCCGCCGTCAGCGGCCTGCTGCGACGCGGCGTTCAGTTCGACGGCATCGTCGCCGCCAGCGATCTCATCGCACTCGGCGCTATGCAGGCCCTGCGCCAGGGCGGCATCTCTGTGCCGCAGCAGGTCTCCGTGGTCGGCTATGACGACATGCTGCTCAGCCGCCTGAGCACCCCCACCCTGACCACCGTCCGCCAGGACACATTCGAAGCCGGCCGGCTATTGGTCTCCCGGATCATGGACGACGGCGAGCACCAGGAAAGCAAGCGCCTGCCGACCGAGCTGATCGTTCGGGAGTCTTGCGGGGGGTGAGTTTGCTCGGTCACAATTTTGCAGGCGCCGCATCCGCTTTTGCCGCGCAGCAGAGCCTCTTGAAGGGGCATGGTTTAAACCCTGCTCTAACCGCGAACGTTAGAGCAAGCGCTCTCCAGAAACCGAAGCGCGTTGGGTTTCATTTTTCTGGGCTTCCCGCTTCCCAACTACAGACGGTCATTCATCCAGGCCACACTTGGCCGCTAAGCGCCCAATTGTCGCCGTTCAACTTGTGCGCCCGGCGATCCCGAAAGCTGCCTTACAACGGCGGACCATCTGACGGCGTTGTGTGCAAAACGGCTATGTTAAAACGACGATAGCACTTCGGGGATCGTCGCTTGCCGAACCGCAATCCAAGGGCTTCCGGCCCATCCTCGGTGTAACAGCGCGACAATGGGCCTGACGGTCCACTCGCTGAGGGGTGACATGTCTCGCTCGGATCGCGCGTCCCCACCTAGCGAACGGCGGGTGGGGGCTAGGTCTTGTTGTAAAGGATCTTAGCGATCCGGTCTGCCATTACTGATGCGTCGAATCCCTCGGCTTGCGAGGTCGCCATTGTAATCACCACCGTGTCTCGGTCGAATACCCGGAGATCGGATGAAAAAATATCGATCACGCTTCCATTGTGGCCCCACATGGTGTGGCCATAAGACATCCGCGTCGTCCAACCATATCCATAATAGCTTGAGGAAGACGAATCCGCCTTTTCCTTAACGTGTGGAGTAAACTGAAGCTTGAGCATGGCGCGATTTAGTATCTTGCCGGATGCCAGCGCGCGATACCACCGGTAGAGATCCGAGATCGATCCGTTGATTGAGGAGGCGCCGATGCCACACCATTCTCGTCCGCTTCGTTGCCGCACCGGCCAAGCATCATAGCCGTATACCTTCTCATAAACCGTGCCCCAGCGGCTTCCATTTCGATAGCCAATTGCAATCGCCTCGCGCGGCCAAGTTGGCAGCGTAAATCCAAGCATCGGCGTCCCGGCCAGGCGTAAGACTTCATTGCGAAGGAACGTATGATAGGGTTGGCCACTCACTTGCTCGACGATCGCAGCAAGCAGATTGAACCCTTGATTTGAGTACGAGTAGCGCTCGCCGGGCGCAAAAAGTAGCGGGGTCTCCAAGACGCTCGCGATGTAGGTATCGCGCGTAGTCGCGTCGGTGCAGCGCCCATTGGTCATGGCGAGGCCGGACGAATGGGTCAGCAGATGGTGGATGGTGATGCCCGCCTTATCCGCGGGGACATTGGTGAAGAAGCGCGAGACAGGATCTCGAAGAGAAAGCTTACCTTGCTGAACAAGCTTTAGAACGGCGGTCGCAGTGAAAGGCTTGGATATCGAACCGAAATGGAAGACGGTGGTCGGCAGAATTGCTCGTTTCTCTTCACGATCTGCCCAGCCAAAGCCTTGGTATAAGATCGGCGCTCCTCGCCGCGCGACGAGGATCGCACCCGAAAACCCCTGGCGCTTCAAATCATCGGCATATCGGCTGATCTCAGGCGCGACCGTTGAGACGAGTCTTTCTTGTGTTCCCTGAAGGCTTGTCGCGGCACATCCGGTCAGCGAGGTCCACGCCGCCAGCCCAGACAGCCCGAGCCGAATGACTTCGGGCGGACGGATGAATGCATTTCGATCGGCGAGGTAAGTGGCATGCGCCAGCTTCATCTCCCATCTCATTTGCGTAGATAAGGAGGTTCGTTCCTCGCTATGTGTGCAATCTCAGCGGCTGAGAGCGGAACCTTCGCGCGGAACAATGCCCAGGCTTCGGCCAGCGGCGGATTTCCTGCGATCGGGAAATCTGAACCGAATACGACCCGATCCAGCCCGATGCTGCGAATTCGCGCCGCAAGCAGCGCACCGTCTTCCGGAGTCGAATTGGGGGCTACCACCGTCGTAAGATCAAAGATCAGGCTGCGCGTT
This sequence comes from Sphingomonas sp. AC522, assembly GCF_979258125.1. NCBI lineage: Bacteria > Pseudomonadati > Pseudomonadota > Alphaproteobacteria > Sphingomonadales > Sphingomonadaceae > Sphingomonas > Sphingomonas sp. AC522. Next base: position 1,337,198 of record NZ_OZ409836.1, on the reverse strand, counting down.
CGCGCGTCCTTGGCGCGGATCGCATCGACAAAAACCCCCAGGACCGAATTCGCGATCTCGTCATAACCTGGTCCAGCACCGGCAAGGTGCGCAATCTGAACGGTAATGTGCGGTGCCACCGGGAGCAGCTTGTCGATAAAGAGCCGCGCATCTTCAGGTCCATAACCAGCACCGCCGCGCGACCTAAGGTGCACCGCAATAGGTATTCTCAAGCGGTCCGCGAGTGCGAAGACCTCGCGCATGCGGGCGACGTGATCGGCGTTACGCAAGGTCACGCCGCTATTGCCGAAGTGGAGCTTGAGCCCGCGCATTCCCGGAAGGCGGTTGCAGCGCTCGATTTCGGCCAAGGCGCCAGGCATCAACGGATTGACGCCGCAAAAGCCGCGCAACCTGGCCGGCGCAACCGCAACCTGCGCGGCGGTCCAGTCATTTTCCTGCCGCGTGCGCGCCTCGGGATTGCTCAGCTGCTTGCGCTCGTCCGAAAACGAATATCCCATCGAGAGGATGACGGCGCGCTTCGATCCCGCTGCATCCATCATTCGCAGCAGAGCGGCAGCGTCAATCGGCTCGTCCTTTACGATCAGGGCGAATTCCGGGCTGAGGAGATGCTGGTGCGCAGCTACCACCGGTCCGCGCAGATTCCCTGGTGGTGGCGTAGCGACGCATCCGGCAACAAGGAACGCGAAACAAAGGGGAATCAGCGGCTTCAAGACACAATCCTTGCTTGTTGAATCCGCATCTTTACCGGCTTCGGTATCGGCGGATTGGACGATTCGAAGGTAACTCATTCTCGCGTGCCGGCCACGAGGGACTTCCGCCTTTGAATTGTCCAATACGATGGCGGGTCGAGGGTGCCATTCCTGGCTGATCGCGGAGATGGAATTGGCAAAGTTGCAAACCTTGGGCAGAAGTCTGTTGCTGGCCTTGGCGTGCGTGGCCCCGAGCGTGACGCTTGGGCAGATCGCGCCCGCGTCCGATTGGCACCCTCGCGACCTTCGTTATCCGGGCACGATCAGCCTCGCCGTGGACGCCAGGGACGTGGAGCGAGGAATCTTTCGCGTCCGCGAGATTGTGCCGGTGCGCGGCGCCGGCGCGCTGACGCTGCTCTTCCCGAAATGGGTTCCCGGCAATCATGCGCCGACCGCGCGCCTAGAAGGGCTCGCCGGGCTGGTCGTCAGCGCAAACGGACGCCGCATCGCGTGGACGCGCGATCCCGTAGACATGCACGCGTTTCGGATCGAGGTTCCACTAGACGCGCGCCAGATCGAGGTGGAGTTTCAGTATCTGACGCCGACCAGCCCCGAGCAGGGGCGCGTCGTTGCGACGCCGGCAATGCTGAATCTCCAGTGGTTCTCCCTGGCAGCCACACCCGCTGGCTATTACTCGCGCGGAATTTCGATCGAACCCAGCGTGCGACTGCCCGCCGGATGGCAGTTAAGCTCGCAGCTCGAGGTCATGCGCCGCAGCGGCGACGTGGTCCATTTCAGGCCGCTGGACTTCGAAACTCTAATCGATTCCCCAGTTTTCGCCGGGGCGCATTTCAAGCGCTTCGAGCTCGGCCAGATCGATAACGCCCCGGTTTTCCTCGACGTCGTCGCAGACTCCCCCGAGTATCTTGCGCCCGGCATAGGCGCCGTCGCGGCGCACAGGCGTCTGGTGGAACAGGCGGGCCGTCTATTCGGCGCTCCCCCGTTTGGAAGTTACCGGTTCATGCTCGCACTGACGAAGGAGATGGGCGGTATCGGGACCGAACATCTCGGATCGAGCGAAAACACGCGACCGACCGACTATCTCTCTAACTGGACCGGCGGAGCGCTGCTTCCCCATGAGTTTGCACATTCCTGGAATGGCAAGGCGCGTCGGCCTGCCGACCTCTGGTCTGCCGACTTCAACCAGCCGATGCGCAACTCGATGCTGTGGCTCTACGAGGGGCAGACGCAGTTTTGGGGCTTTGTGCTTGCAGCCAGAAGTGGGCTGATGACTCGCGAGCAAGTGTTCGACGTATTCGCGCGTCTCGCGGCCCTTTACGAGGCCCAACCGGGACGCAGGTGGCGTCCGCTTGGCGATACCGGCAATGACGCGATCATCACGCGTGATCTGGTCGAGGAGCCGTGGCCGAGCTGGCGCCGCTCGCTCAGCGACAGCTACTCCGAAGCCGATCTCATGTGGATCGAGACGGATGGCCTGATCCGCGAACTGTCCGGCGAGCAACGCAGCTTGGACGATTTTGCCCGCACGTTTTTCGCCGGTGGCGGCGAACGGCCGGCGCTATATACCTTTACCGACGTCGTTGTGGCCTTGAACCGCGTCCAGCCCTACGATTGGGCGAGCTTCCTCAATGCACGCGTTCACGAAGTAACGCCCAATGTACCGGCAGCTTGGCTCAACAGGTCCGGTTACCGCCTTGCTTTCCGTGCCGTACCGACGCCGGCCTATGCTGAACACGAAAGGCGAACCAACCGGACCGATCTGCGCAACTCGCTCGGGCTGGTGCTGCGCGCAGGCACCGCCGGTTCGGTGACCGAGGTGGTGTGGGACAGTCCCGCTTTCGCAGCGGAGATCACCCCCGGTGCGACGATCCTGACCGTGAACGGGGAACCATATACCGCGCAGCGCCTCGAAGCCGCGATACAGGCCAACCGTCAAGGGACAAACCCGATCCGATTGACAGTGAACAATCGGGGCAGAGATCGCGCGATCTCCTTGAATTACAAAGGGGGTCTTCGGTATCCGCGGCTCGAGCGAGTCCCAACTGAGGTTGATCGGCTAGGGGCGTTGCTCACGCCGCGCGAACGATGAGGATGCGAATGGCAGGCATGATGGTCAGCCGCGACGGCTCGGCTCGAGATCCGCGGGACATCGAGAACGAGATCGCCACGGTCTCAGGCGCACGCGCGGTTCGGATCGTGGACAAGGGCGGCGCCCTCGTTAGCGAACACAGTCATGACTGGCCCATCCTGTCACTCTTCATCGCGGGCGACTACACGAAGATTAGCGAGATGGGCACTACACGGATTTGCTCGCCGGCGGCTGTGCTCCATGCGCCGGGCGCCCCCCATGGTAGCGTGGTGAGCGATGCAGGAGCCGAGCAGATTGATATCGAGTTCGATCCATCATGGGTTGGTCTGAACACCCGCGATCTGTTGCCGGTGCAGTGTTGGATCGGAGGTCCAATCGCGATTTCGGCACGTAAGCTTGCTGCACTGTGGATGCAGGGGTGCCAAGACCAGGCGCTACTCACCGCAGCGACACGAAGGCTTATCGAGGGTTCGCTACAGCAGCCGGTCGAACCAGCGCCCGACTGGGTTTCGCAAGTAGCGGATATGCTGCAGGCCGAAAGCCCACTTTCCACCATTGAGATCGCTAACCGCCTGGGAATGCATCCCGGTTGGCTCGCCCATGGATACCGGCGCGCGGTTGGAGAGGGTGTGGGGGAGACCTTGCGCCGCCGTCGCGTGGAACAAGCCACCGCGATGCTGCGTGCGGACGCGGCAACGCATGCACAGATCGCGCTCGAAGCAGGGTTTTGCGACCAAAGTCATATGATCCGATCGTTCCGGGCTGTGCTAGGGCGCACGCCAGCCCAGGTTGCGACTGAAATCGCGGCATGAACATGCCGGCTGCAGATGTCAGTCTGGTACCGGAGCCGAATGCGCTTGAGCGCCGGGTATGCGTAACGATCGGCGACAGGATGTTCGACGCCGACCTGGATTTCAGTGCTGCGCCACTGACCTGCGAGCGCTTTCTTTCGATGCTGCCTTACCGGAAGCGGATCATTCATGTCCGTTGGAGTGGAGAGGCGGCCTGGATTCCGCTTGGGAACACTGACTTCGCGCTTCCGCCAGAGAACCCGACCAGCTTTCCAGCCCCAGGGGATTTCCTGCTCTTTCCTGGCGGCGTAAGCGAAACTGAAATCTTGCTTGCTTACGGACCCACCCGCTTTGCCAGCAAGGCAGGCCAGCTTGCAGGTAATCCGTTTCTGCGCCTGACCACAGGGGTGGAGCACCTGCCAGCCCTTGGTCGCGATCTACTTTGGGGTGGAGCAAAGGACATCTTGTTTTTGCGTCCTTAGCGGGCTCAATTACGTGATCGCGGCCGACAAACCTAGATTGAGCCCCTTGCCTAACAGATCCGCGTAGCCGTCGCGATCTAGACTTGTCGATCGTTTCACGAGCCGAAGGCCAGTCGCCACGCCGACGCGTGCCCGATGTGGCACGTGGCGATCGGAACAGCGGGAAAGCGTGTCGGATGGTGGCTATCGCACTCCGTTACCTGAAAGCAGCTGCTCGGCGACCGGCCGAGAATGGCTCGGCCATTCTTGGCCCAAAACCTGCCAGTCAGCAACGCGCCCCAATAACGGCCGTTTCCTGTGTCGTCCGGGACGATCCGAAAGCAGTCGTTTGTTTTCCCCTGCTAACGCTTACAGACCCCCTGCAATAATGCCGCATCGGCCAATTCAAGGAGTCCGCGCCGGTAGCGGGCGGCCTTAGCGGCAGCCCCAGCCAGCACTGCAATAGCTTCGACTCACGTTCTCACGCGCGCTCTTGTAGATCGCACTTTCGCTGATGCTCGGTATGGCCGCATAGGTCGCAGGCGTGATGGTGGAGCTGAATGAGCCCCAGCTAGATCCCGATCCCCAGCCCGATCGCGCGGACGCCGCCGAAGCCCGTCGCATCTGCGATTCCTGGCGTTGACGCTGCACGCGCGCCCGCGCCTCGGCATCGAAGATCATTCGAGCGCGCGAGTTCAATTGCCACGTTTGGAAGGTAACGAAGTAAATGTCGGGAATGTCGGCGATGCGGCCCGCGGACGATGACGCAAGGAGCACGCGATTGACCTCGTCGACGCTTCCCATGACATAGGCGGCCTTTTGCATCGCGCCCGCATAATCGCCTGCGGCCAGCAACTGCCCGACGGCGAGCCCGCCCGCTGCCTGCGCCTCGTCCCACCGGCGCCGCGCGGCGCCGCCTGCCGCTACGTCCGCCATGTATGTTTCGAGCGTGCGAACCGCCTGACAGCTGTTCTGCTGACCGCCGAGCGCGCAGGCTTTGCGATACCAGCGGAGCGCCTCCATGTGCTGCTTGCGCTCATTCGCTGCGAAGCCGAGATTCATGCAGCCGCCGAAATGGTTGAGCTCGCAACCCTTCGCGGCATAGAGATCCGACGCAGAGAGATCGCGCGGCGCGCCGTAATTTCCCTTTGCGAGGTGCGAAGCGAGTCCGCACGATTCTCCCGATCCGGCATTGCACCCGGCGGCCGCGTATTTCAGCGCCAACGGTCCGTCGGTGCGTTTGAAGACGTTTTCTCCGCTCCCCCAGAGCTGCGCCATGTACAGGCAGCTACGCCCCTCGCGCAGCGAGCAGGCGCGATCATAGATCGTCATCGCGAGCTCTTCGTCTTTGGCCGCACCGCGCCCGGTTTCAGTCCGAACTGCTGTCCACAAGCATGAATCTCCGGACCCCGCCTCGCAGCCCGCTTTGTACAGCGCGAAGGCGGCGGCCTGGTCCGCTGGTGCCTCGCCCTGTCCTTTGACCTTAGCGGCGATGAAGCATGCCTCCGCGATGCCGCCTTTGCAGGCGCCGGAGAACGCGGTGAATGACTTGGCTGTATCCTTTAGGGTGCCGCGCCCAAGCTCATGTGCCTCGCCAAGCTGCCAACAGGCAACTGCGTCCCGCGCGGCGCATTTGCGTTCAAGCGCGACGCTCCAGCCAATGTTCGTGTCAGGCGCCATCGCTTTGACAGTCGCCGGCCCGGATGCCGCGGAAAGGGGTTTTGGTGCCGCTGCCGTCGAAGCGGCAATGGGGAGGGGCGCGGATGTGGGCGGCGGCGCGCCGGGAAGCCTCGTGCACCCGCCCGCTTGCTCAGCGCGCGACCCGAGCCCGGTCCCCTCGATGTCGCGCCGAGCCGCAGCAAGCGCTTCGTCGGCGTCCTCCTTGCGGTATTCAGGCTGATCAGCAAAGGCTACGTCCATAGCCTTGCTCCACTCCGCGACCCGGCGGTCAAGATCGGCGGTGGTGTAATGCGCCGGAAGGCTCCCGCGACCGTTGTCGGCGACGTGAGCGCGAAGCACGGTTAGCGTCGCCCAGCAGGAGGCAATCTCGCCGCGGGTCACAGCGGTCGTACGCCAGCCTTCACCCGCCTTGACCCTCTCGGTCAGGTCGGTTGGGCTTTGGGCGAACGCGGGCATCGAAACTGTCCCGGCAGCAATCAGGAGTGAAACCAGGATGTGGCGCAGCAGCATAACCGGTCTCCGAGACAATTATGGCACAGGCTGTGCCACAGTCTGCGGCCCGTCAAGCGAGCCCTCCAACGTTAACGCGATTTGTAATAGGTGCGGAGACAACAGCAGACGCGGCGCAAGTCGAACGCCGCTATCGCGGGTACGCGCTTCCCCTCGCCAACTTCAGTCACGTCAACGCTATCGCCGGAAGTACGCGAACTACAGCCGCCCCGGTGACCGCGACGGAGTTCAATTGCGGGCACTGGGCGTGAGTGCCCCAACCCGTCGGCCACGTCCCGGTCTGCGCTCGATTAGCACCTCTATAGTTCCTTCACCTTGTCCGAATCCACGTCCTGTACGTCCGCGCTGGTAACGCGGCCCAGCGGGACGTCGGGGCTGACAATGAGCGGCTGAACCATCAGAAAGCCGAACCCGTCATGAGTGGTCTTACGATAGAAATCGCGCGCGCGGGCAGCATCGCTTCCGACCCCGAAAACGATGGTCGTATTGTCGATCTGCTCCTCCCGACTACGCGCGCGGTGACGGTGAGCCCTGCAGCAGCAGCAGCGGCTTCGAGCTTGGTCAGGCTGGAAGGAGGGCCGAATCCGGTGAGTCCTACCAACATCATCGGAGCTTGTCCGCAGCGACGACCATGATCTTCGGCATGGCCTTCCGTCCCTCGCTGGCAACTTGGACCCGCGGTGTACCCTTTTTGTAAAAGCCCTTCACACCGACCGCGCAGCTTGGCCGCGAGCCTTTCACCATCATCAATCGTATTTTGAAGAAGCCTTCGGCCGAGGCGGTGAACAGCGCGGTCGGAGCATTGTCGCTCGCGACGTCTGCGTCGACGGTCTTGCCCTTCGGGTCCAACACCTGCGTGTCCAAATCGGCGCGGGCATCGTCGCAAAGCGCGGTCATCAGGATTGAATTACCGGAAAATATTTAGATTTCGACCGTGCCTTCCCCGCCCTCCTGCAGGTCGGCCTCCTTCGCCCCAAGGCGTGGGAGTAAAGCCCTTGCCAGTGGCGCTCTCGTTCGCCGGGGCCATTTGCGTGGCGACGCTTGGCGAGCCCCATTGGTCCTGCGTCAGCGCCGCCGGGCAGGCCGAGCGCGAGGCACGCCAAAAGGATAATCGGCTTGGTCATGCGTCGCGCCTACCAACTCGCTTCTGCCACGAAGCGCCGGACCGAATGTCTGGAATTGGGTGGAAAGCGGTTGCTCAGCGATTGCGCAGGTGTCTCGCGATGTTGATAAGGATCAATGAAAAACTGTTTCGAGGCGCTCGCCGTTTCACGCACAGACCACTGTTTCATCGCCATCGGCGCTTCAGGGGCGGAGGGATTGATCGACTTGAAGCGCCTGGTGAGCGCTTTGGGAGAACTTTCGAAGGCGACGGTGATGGTCGTTCTGCATCGGCCATTCGACAAGCCGAGCAACCTGCAAGCGATCCTCCAGCGCACCACGCTCATGCCCGTCCTGCTTGCCGAAAACGACATGAAACTTGAGCGAGGCGTCTGTTACATAGGTGAGCCGGGCTCACACCTGCATCTGGTAAGCAACAGCTTCGGGGCACTCGATCATGACCCCAGCCGGGCGCATCGCAATCGCACCGTCGACCTCTTATTCAGCTCGCTCGCGAAGTTTGCTCGCGAGAGCGCCATCGGGATCGTGCTGTCGGGATCGTTGGACGACGGCTCACGTGGGCTCGCAGCTATTCATAAGGCCGGCGGCATGACCATGGTGGTACTTCCGAATTCCGGTCCGCGCGGAATGCCGGGGAACGCCATTGCTTATGACGGGCCTATCGACTTCATCGGCACCACCGATCAAATTGCGGAGAAGGCGATAGCTTATGTAGGCAGGCCGCTGGTCGTTCAATGAATGTCCGCAACTGGGTCGTCACGGGCCCGACCGCTCTTGGCGCGGCGTGATCCGCCGGCAATGGCTGGAATTGGGTGGGAAGCGGACATTAGCCCCGGCTGTCGCGGGCACCGTCAAAATGCTGCTTAATGGACCTCAGGAGCTTCGCCTCTACCTCCTCGGCGAAGGCGCGCTTCCTCGGGCTTCTTGAAGTGGACATTCACGCCGAGCGCCCAATCGAGACCTTCGCGCAACCTTTCATTCTCGGTTGTTTCGGACAGCACGACCCTCGGCACGACTTCACCTTTTGATCTGCAAATCTACATAGACCATCGTACCGGTCGATCCTGCAACCTTGTTTAAGGTGATAAGCGGATAGGTCCCCGGGCCTTGCCGCAACGCCCAGGGTTCCAGAGAAATACTGCCATCCCGCACCATTTTCTGTTCAAGGCACGTTTCTAGCTCCTGTTTCGTGCTTGCTTCCAGGGCGGCGGCTGACGCCTCGTTCAGGCCCATGGTCCAGCATTCGAAGCGAGTAAGGATCGCGGTAATCTTGCATTGGGTAAAGCCAGGTAGGCTGGATTTCGCGGCAAATGCCTGACCCTCGCCCTTGATCGGCTTCCCTTTGAGAGAGGCGAAGGGCGACGGCTCCATCCCAGCGCGGGCGATCTTTTCGAACCCTTCGCAAAATGGTGAGGCGTGCGCCTGCCCGAAAGCGAGCATTGCCCCAGCGGCCATACAAATCGGTTTTCTGACGTTCACCATTTCGCCTCTAGTCCTCCACCTACAGCCTCAGCCTTTAGCGTTTGGCAACGGCAACTTTCCACGCAGTTTACGCCGTCGCGGCGCTGGCTGCGGCTTCCCGACGGCGGCCAGTCGGCAAACGACCCAGTTGCAGTCGTTGCCTTAGCCGGCAGCGCGGACTGAGTTCGGATCGCGGCCTGACATTAATCGACATTTCGCCGCTTCCAGCGCGAGACTCCAATCCCTGCCAGCGAAATGGGTGACCCAGTAAACCTCTTCGGCCTCTACGAACCCCTTCAACGCTGCGGCTTGGTCGATTTTGCGATCAGCGATGAGACGATCTACCGCTCGCTTCAAATACATGCTTGCTAATTTGTTCTGCTCGGCGACTTGTGCGGTGGCACCGCCGTTTTGCAACAGGCGAGCAGATTCTGATGAATGCATGGAGGAGCAGAAAGTATGGATCTGCCAGAAGGCGTTACCATTCCAGATAGCAGTCGGTCCTAGCAGGCGATCAGCTTTCAAGTCGCCCGCAATAGCTGCTCCGCGCTTGTAGCCCGTGGCGACGAAGCCTTCGGGATTCGCGTGTTCGGGTTCGGCAGCAGCGACACCTACGATCAATGCTGCTGAGGCCATGGCCGCGACAAGCGTGCTGATACTCTTAGCCCCTTTGGATTGAAACATATCCTGTCCCCAAGCATCTGCTGCCAATGTTGCGGCGAGTCTGTTAGAAAGCTAGTTATCCGTCAATCGAGAGCGGCCTCGAAATTGCTCCAGCCCTAAGTGGCAGCTTCCCCCCACTTGCAGACATACAGTTGAGCGCCCCTGCCTACTGCGCGGACCGTCCGATTTGGACGCCGGGCGATCTGAACGCGAACGGCGGCAATTAGGGCGCACAGCTGCCCTTCCAAACTCGATAAGACCTCGAATTCGGCCGCCAAGAGTCCATCGCAAGAGGCTTATCGTCATATGCACGCGTGATCCCAACTCGGGGAGCCACCGTCCGTTCGCATCGCCGGCATTCCGCTCGCTAGACGCCAGCCATTGTCCGACGGTCACTGGCTTTCGTTTCGGGCAGCAATCTGTGCGCATTGCCAGATCAGCACTTCGCGCTCAATCCAGCGAGACGCACGCCCCAGCCTCACGCAGGCCGGAAAACTGCGCTCCCCGATCATCTTGTAAATGGTCGTCCTACCCAGGCCGACCAGAATCATGACCTCGTTCAAGGAGATCAGCCGGTCACGCTCGATCTATACGGTTTTGCCTTGGACTTCGCGTTCTTCAACGCTGTCGCCGTCAATGCCATTGAGCACCTCCGTTCTCCATCGCCCGCGCAATCTGAGGGTATTTTAAAATGCCCTTTGGAAAATACCCCCTGACATACCCCCAGCGGACCGCGAATGTTGACGCACGGCCGCGCCCGATCGCGACCGTTTCCAACGAATTTTTGGCAGATCTCCGCGGGTTTTTGCAACCGCTGGCGCACATTGGCGAATAGGGAAATGGTGCCGCTTACAGGACTCGAACCTGTGACCCCCGCATTACGAATGCGATGCTCTACCAGCTGAGCTAAAGCGGCCTGGTATCGAAGGCATCGCCCCCGAGGAGCGGCGCGCTTACCAGCAGTCTCTCTAGCTGACAAGCGTTGCCAAAGCGTTGTTTTGCATGCGCGCCTTTGCGCACCGACTTTACGCGGCGTTTACCACATGGGGTGCACAACTCGCTCGAATAAGGACGCAAGGGCATTGTTCGCCCGGAGTGGAGCATGTGCATGGATATGTCTCGCGGCATCAATGATCCGCTTGGCGGGGGGAAAGCGAGCCCAATGAGGCCGTTTCCGATCGCCCGCTAGATATCGGCACCGACGAGCGGCGGATGCATGTCCGCGCCTATAATCACTGGGTGTCGTTGCTCCACGGCCGGCCCTATCCGTCGATCGAGGATCTGGATCCCGGCAATATCGCCGATTTCGGGGCGCATTCGGTGCTGCTCGATTTCTCCAAGGGCGTCGACGATCCAGCGATTCGCTTCCTCGGCAAGGCTCTGCGCGAAGAAACCGGAGTCGATCCGATCCTCACCCATGTCGGCCAGGTGCCCAGTCGCTCCTTGCTGTCGCGCCTGACCGACCATTATCTCCAGATCATCGCCAATCGCGCACCGATCGGCTTCGAGGCCGAATTCGTCGGCACGCGCGGGCACAACACCATGTATCGCGGCATCCTCATGCCCTTCTCGTCCAACGGCGAGCAGATCGACTTCATCTATGGCGTGATCAACTGGAAGGAGCTGGTCGATGCGGCCACCCAGGCTAAGCTCAATGCCGAGATCGAGGAATCGCGCCGCGCCGCGCCTGCGCCGGTCGCCGCGGCACCGGTCTGGGCCGATGGCCCCAGCGCCGGCTTCGATTCGACCGACGATCTGGTGATCGCGGAGCCAGCCTCCGATGCGTCGCTGCCAGCGGATTCGTCGCTGGCGGATCGCCTGATGCTCGCCCGCGAATCGGCCGCCGCCGCGCGCGCTTCGGATACGCGCAGCCGCTCGTCGCTCTATCGCGCACTGGCACGCGGCTATGATTTCGCGCTTGCCGCCGAAAGCGACGAGGTCGGCTATGCCGAGTTGCTCCAGGATGCCGGTCTCAAGGTCCAGGCGCGCGCGCCGATGACCCCCGCGGTCAAGCTTGTCTTCGGCGCCGATTATGACAAGACCCGCCTTACCGAATTCGCCGCCGTGCTCAGCCATGCCAAGCGCAGCCGGGTGCCTTCGGGCGGGCTCGACGGTTTCCTCGATATGGCAGAGGGCGGGATCAAGGGCGTGGTCGCCGCCGAGCGTGCGCATCGCCGCCCCGCCGCCAAGCCCGATCTGTTTGCGCAGATCGCCCAGGAATTACGCAGCCGCCCGCCGATCGCGCATGTCGATCTTTCGGCGGCCAGCGAATTTGTCGTGCTGCTTGCGCGCAAAGGCGGCGACGGGCTCGATATCGTCGCGCAGGTTGCCGACAGTCCGCTCACCGAACGCGCCATCCGCAAGGCCGCCGCGTAAGCCGACGGCAAAATAGTTTCACCTGTTACCGGTTCACAAGCCTTGAAGCGCTGACTCTGGGGGAGTAGCGCATTCTTCCATGAAGAACATGATGACGTCGCTGACGCGAGCGTTCGAAGCGCGGCTCCTCGAAGGGGCGCTGCCGGGTGAGCTTGAAGGCTTCGGAGAGGCCGAGCGCGCGGAGGCGGCCGAATTCGTCGCCGAGACCGCCGCGGTGCGCGGCGCCGGAACGCCGCGGATCGCACTCACCACCTTCATGGCGGGCGAGCGCCGGCGGATGCGCCTCGCCGTCGTCAACGACGACATGCCCTTCCTGGTCGATTCGATTGCCTCGGCGATCGGCGTCCACGACATTGCGATCCACCGCATCCTGCACCCCGTGATCACGGTCTCGCGCGACGCGGAGGGCAAGCTGACCGCGATCGGCGGAGAGGATGCCGAAGCCCGCCGCGAATCAATGGTCTATATCGAAATGGAGCGCGGCGATGCGCGCACCCGGCGCGATCTCGTCGCCGAGCTCGAGCGGATGCTCGATCAGGTCCGCGACGCGGTGCACGATTGGCGCGCGCTGCAGACCGCGATGGCGGCCGATGCGGCGGCGATCCCCAGCAAGGAAGGCGGCAAGCTGCTGCGCTGGTTCCACGACGGCGCGATGACCTTGCTGGCGCACGAGAATTGGAGCGCGGAGGGCGGATCGAGCGATCAGCTCGGCCTCGCGCGCTATACACTGGAGACGCCGATCCTCGCCGAGGCTTCGCGCAAGGCGGCGGTGGAATATTTCCGTAAAGGGGGCGAATCCCCGCTGCTGCTCAAGTCCAATTCGATCTCCACCGTGCACCGCCGCGTGCCGCTGGACATCGTCGTGCTGCCGATCGTCACCGGCAGCCAGGTGACGGGCCTGTCGATCCATGCCGGCCTGTGGACCAGCGCCGCTCTGTTTGCGGCGCCCGACGAAGTGCCGGTGCTGCGCGAGCGGCTGAGCCGGCTCGAGCAGAAGTTCGGCTTCGATCCGCGCGGCCATACCGGCAAGGCAATGGCACATGCGCTGACGGCGCTGCCGCACGATCTGACCACGGCGTTCGACGTTGAGTCACTCGAACATCTCGTGCTCACGTCGATGTCGGTCGCCGATCGCCCGCGCTCGAAGCTCGCTTTGGTCAAGAGCCCGCTCGGGCGGCATCTGTTCGCCTTCGTCTGGCTGCCGCGCGACGAAATTACCACCAGCCGCCGCGAGGCAGTGGGAGCGATGCTTGAAGAGGCAGCAGGCGCCAAGCTGATCAACTGGTCGATCGCGCTGGAGGACGGTGTCGTCGCCCTGCTGCGCTACACGCTCGATTTGCGCCAGGGCGGGACCATGCCCGATGCCGGCCCGCTCGACGACCAGCTCGAGCGGATGATGCGCGGCTGGGTGCCTGCGGTTGAGGCCGCGCTGAGCGACCAGGCCGGCGCCGCATCGACGCGGCTCGCCCTGCGCTTTGCCAATAATTTCCCCGCCGCCTATCGCACCACGGCGACGCCCGAAGAGGCCGCGCGCGACATCCTCCGCATCGCCACGCTGGAGAGTCCGGGCGACCGCTCGGTGCGCATCACTCCGGGCAAGAATCACGGCGAATATCGCATCAAGCTCTATGCCCAGGGCAGCGCACTAGCGCTGTCCGACGCGGTGCCGGTATTCGAGAATTTCGGCTTCCGCGTGATCGAGGAAGTGCCGACCCAGCTTTCAGGCGGCGCCTTCGTCCATGATTTCGAAGTCGCTGCGGCCAATCTCGCCGGCGACCTGACCATCATCGAAAACGCCATCGCCGCAGTGCTCGAAGGCACCGCCGAGAACGACATCTTCAACCGCCTGATCGTCGAGGGCGGCATGGCCCCGGCCGCGGTGGTCCTGTTCCGCGCCTGGTTCCGCTACCTCCGCCAGACCGGCATGAGCTATGGCATGGGCACCGTGGTCGACGCGCTGCGCCGCGCCCCCATGGTCTCGGCCGCGCTCATCGAGCGCTTCGATGCCGCGCATAACCCTGCCCGCGGTGGCGACACCGACGCCATCGACGCCGCCAAGCGCGCTATCGATGCCGGGCTCGATGACGTCTCGGCGATCGACGACGACCGCATCCTCCGCGCGCTGCGCGGCGTGGTGCTGGCGACGCTCCGAACCAACGCCTTCGCTCCTGCCGCCCGCGAAGCGCTCGCCTTCAAGCTCGACTCGGCCAAGGTCCCCGGTCTCCCCGCCCCGTTGCCGTGGCGCGAGATCTGGGTCTATTCGCCCCGCGTCGAGGGCATCCATTTGCGCGCCGGCCCGGTCGCCCGCGGCGGCCTGCGCTGGTCCGATCGCCGCGACGATTTCCGCACCGAGATCCTCGGCCTGATGAAGGCCCAGCGCGTCAAGAACGCCGTCATCGTCCCCACCGGCGCCAAGGGGGGCTTCTATCCCAAGCAGCTCCCCTCGCCCGCCATCGATCGCGACGCCTGGTTCGCCGAAGGCACCGAGAGCTACCGCATCTTCATCCGCTCGCTGCTGTCGATCACCGACAACATCGTCGCGAACAAGGTGATCCACCCCGAGGGCGTTGCGATCCTCGATGGCGAGGACCCCTATTTCGTCGTCGCCGCTGACAAGGGCACCGCCACCTTCTCCGACGTCGCTAATGCCATCGCCACCGAACGCAATTTCTGGCTGGGCGACGCCTTCGCCTCGGGCGGCTCGGTCGGCTATGACCACAAGGCGATGGGCATCACCGCCAAGGGCGCTTGGGTCTCGGTCCGCCGCCACTTCCTCGAGCTCGGCACGGACATCCAGTCCGAGCCCGTCACCGTCGCCGGCTGCGGCGATATGTCGGGCGACGTGTTCGGCAACGGCATGCTGCTATCCAAGGCGATCAAGCTCGTCGCCGCCTATGATCACCGCCACATCTTCTTCGATCCCGATCCCGATCCGGCGGCAAGCTGGATCGAGCGCGACCGGATGTTCGCCCTGCCCCGTTCGAGCTGGGCCGACTACGATCCCAAGCTGATCTCCAAGGGCGGCGGCGTCTTCGCGCGCACCGAAAAGTCAATTCCGCTCACCCCGGAAGTCCGCGCGCTCCTGGGAGTCGACGCCGAGGAAATGGACCCGACGTCGCTGATCTCGGCGATTCTCAAGATGCAGGTCGGCCTGCTCTGGTTCGGCGGCATCGGCACCTATATCAAGGCCGCGAGCGAGAGCCATGGCGATGTCGGCGATCCCGCCAACGATCGCCTGCGCGTCAATGCCGAAGAGCTTCGCTGCCGCGCCATCGGCGAAGGCGCGAATCTCGGCGTCACCCAGGCCGGCCGCATCGCCTTCGCCGCGCATGGCGGACGCATCAACACCGATTTCATCGACAATTCGGCCGGCGTCGATTGCTCGGACAATGAGGTCAATATCAAGATCGCGCTCAATCGCGAGATGATCGAGGGCCGCCTCGAATTCGAGGACCGCAACCAATTGCTCGCTTCGATGACCGACGATGTCGCGCATCTCGTGCTGGAGGATAACCGCCTCCAGACGCTGGCGCTGTCCTTCCTCGAAAATGACGGCGCAGTGTCGCTGCCCTCCTATGTTCGCGTCATCGAGATCCTCGAAGCCTCGGGGCGGCTCGACCGCGTCGTCGAGGGGCTCGCCACCAACGAGGAATTGCTCCGCCGCGCGCAGGACGGCCGTGGGCTCACTCGCCCCGAACTGGCGGTGTTGCTCGCCTCGACCAAGCTCGCGCTGCAGGACGCGATCGAGCATGGCAATCTCGGCCATGATCCAGCGCTCGAGAGCGATCTCCACGCCGCCTTCCCCAAGGCGATGCAGGAGCGCTTCGGCAAGGCGATCGACGAGCATCGCCTGCGCGGCGAGATCGTCGCGACCAAGCTGGCGAACCGCGTCATCAATCGCCTCGGCGTCCTCCACCCCTTCGAGCTTGCCGAAGAGGAAGGCGCATCGATGGCGGACATTGCCGGCATGTTCGCAGTCGCCGAGCGGCTGTTCGGGCTGCCCGAGATCTGGGAAGCGGTCGAGACGGCGCAGATCAGCGAAGGCGCGCGCATTGCCTTGCTCGACGAGGTCGCGGTCGCCGCGCGCGGCCAGATCGCGGACTTGCTGCGCATCGCCCGCCCCGGCGCCAGCCCGGCCAAGGTCATCGAGCGCCTGAAGCCCGGCATCGACGCGCTCGATCGCCAGGCCAAGGCGCTGCTACTCGACGAAGTACGCGCCCAATCCAATCGCATCGCCGACAAGCTCGAAGCCGCCGGCGCGACCAAGGAACTGGTCGCCAAGGTCATCCGCCTGTTCGAGCTGGACGGTGCAGTCGGCTTGGCCGAACTGGGCGTCCGCCGCGAGATCGACGAGACCGTGCTCACCCGCGCTTTCACTTCGCTGGGGCAAGCGCTGGGCCTCGACTGGGCGCAGTCGACCGCAGCGCGGATCACCACCGGCGATCCGTGGGAGCGCCTGCTCATCGCCGGCTTGGCCCGCGATTTCCAGCAGCTCCGCCTTGAATTCCTCGGCCGCGTCCAAGGCACCGATCCGCAAGCCGCGGTCGATGCTTGGCTGGCGGACAACAAAGCCCGCGTCGAGCAATTCGCCAACCTCATCCGCCGCGCCCGCCAATCGGCTGTCCCCAACGCCGCCATGCTCGCGCAGATCGCGGGGCAAGCGCGGGTGTTGTTGGGTCGGGAGTAGGAGTCGCTTAGAACCTTCGTCACCCCGGCCTTGTGGCGGGGCCCAGTCTTCCGCGAGCAAGTAGCAAGCGGCTCTGGGCTCCCGCCAAGTCGCATGGTGGACCCCGGCACAAGGCCGTGGTGACGATGTAGTTTCGGCTCCCAAAGGTTTGCAATTGCGAATCGTTCGCGTTAATGCCGGGCCAGCCCAACCCTCCCGAGTCTGAACCCCGCCCAATGGATGCAACCGCCGCACCGGCTCCTCGAAAGCGCAGCCGGAAGAGCTTCTGGCTGAAGCAGCTCCATACCTGGCACTGGATGAGCTCGGCGATCAGCCTGATCGGGCTGATGTTGTTCGCGATCACCGGCTTCACGCTCAACCATGCCGGCGAGATCGAGGCGTGGCCCAAATCGGTCGAGGCCGCGGCGCAATTGCCCGCGCCTTTGCTCGCCAAAGTGAAGCCAGACGACGCACCCGACACCAAGAAGCCCCTCCCCGCCGATATCGCCCAGTTCCTCTCGACCAACCTCAAGATGGAGGCGAAGGGCGAGGCTGAGTGGCGTGCCGACGAAATCTATCTCGGCATGCCCCGCCCCGGCGGCGACGCCTGGATCTCGATCGATCGCGAAACCGGCGCGGTCACCAGCGAAGTCAGCTCGCGCGGCTGGATCGCCTATCTCAACGATCTCCATAAGGGCCGCAACGCCGGCACCGCGTGGAAATGGTTCATCGATATCTTCGTGCTCGCCTGCGTGATCTTCTCGCTCACCGGCCTCGTCCTGCTCCAGATGCATTCCCGGCATCGCAAGAGCACCTGGCCTTTGGTCGGGCTCGGCCTGCTCATCCCGGCGCTCATCGCCATCTTCCTGATCCACTAGGCAAAGGTACGCTTCATGCAGTTCCGCATCACCGGATTGACCCTCGCCACGCTGGGCGGCGTCGCGCTCTCGCCCGCCGCGGCAGATGCGCAGACGCTCGATCTGTCGCTCGCGATCCCCAAGCTGACTGTTGCCGAATATCACCGGCCCTACGTTGCGATCTGGCTCGAAAAGGAAGGCGTTGCGCCGCGCACCATCGCGGTCTGGTATGATTTCGATCTCAAGGGCAGTGAAGGCGAAGGCACCAAATGGCTGCGCGACGTGCGCCAATGGTGGCGCGCTTCGGGCCGCGGCCTGACCTTCCCCGCCGATGGCATCACCGGCGCCACCCGCGCGCCCGGCACGCACAAGGTCGGTTTAGTCGGGGGGCGCGGCGCGATGCCGAACCTTACGCCCGGCAATTACAAATTGATGATCGAGGCAGCGCGCGAGGCCGGCGGCCGCGAAGTCGTCGCGATCCCGTTCAACTGGAACGGCAGGACCGCCGTTTCGGGCAGTGCCAAGGGCAGCCACGAGCTCGGCGCCGTCTCCATGACCCTCAAGCGCTGATCCTAAGGAGAAACGACCATGAAGCTCCGCAACTCGCTGATCGCCGTCGCCGCCGTGGCGATGGTCGCCGCTCCCGCTGCTTATGCGCACCGCGCCTGGCTGCTGCCTTCCTCGACCACTGTCTCGGGCACCGATAATTGGGTGACGGTCGATGCCGCGGCGTCGAACGAAGTCTTCTTCTTCGATCACCGCCCGCTCGCGCAGATCCCGACCGTGTTCCAGCCCGACGGGAGCGAGGGGAAGATCGAGAATCACTCGGTCGGCAAGTTCCGCGCGACCTTCGATCTCCACCTCACCCAGCAGGGCACCTATCGCCTGTCTATCCTCAACGAAGGCGTGTTCGGCAGCTACAAATTGAACGGCGAAACCAAGCAGCTGCCGCGCGGCACCACCACCGCGACGCTCGCCGCCGCGATCCCGGCGGGCGCGACCGATGTGCAGACCTCGGAGTCGATCTCGCGCAACGAGACCTTCATCACCCAGGGCGCGCCGACCGACACCGTCTTCAAGACCGTCGGCCGCGGCATTGAGCTCGTGCCGGTGACGCACCCGAACGATTTGATCGCGGGCGAAGCTGCCACCTTCCAATTCCTCGTCGATGGCAAGCCCGGCGCGAACCTCAAGATCATCGCGATCCCCGGCGGCATCCGTTACCGCGATGCGCTCAAGCAGATCGATCTCAAGACCGACGCGCAGGGCAAGGTCGTGATCAACTGGCCCGATGCCGGCATGTATTGGCTCAACGCCGTGCCCGAAGGCGGACCCGCCATGGAAGGCCCCCGCCCCGCCGGCCCGCCCCAGCGCCGCATGGCCTACACCACCACGCTCGAAGTGCTCGGCCACTGAGCCCACGCGCCGCAATTCCATCCGGGCTCTCGCCGGCGGCATTCCATCGTCGCCGCGCGGGAGCCCCGTTGCTCGCGCTCTCGGGCGAGACGATGGGAACGAGCTGGTCGGCGAAGATCGTCGCCGGCGCGCCTGAACTGGCGGGCGAGATCCAAAGCGTGCTCGATCGCGTGGTCGCGCAGATGAGCCATTGGCAGCCGGACTCGGACCTCAGCCGCTTTAACCGCAGCGATCCCGACCGCTGGCAGCCGCTGCCGCGTGACTTCGAAACAGTGCTGACGGCGGGGATTGAAGTCGCCGCTGCGAGCCAGCGCGCCTTCGATCCCGCAATGGGCGCGCTCGCCGATCTCTGGGGCTTCGGGCCCGCCGGCCCCCAGCCCTTTCCTACCGACGCTGCCATCTCCGAAGCCCTGGCCTACTCGGGCGTGCGCCATATCGAGCAGGATGGCCGCCGCGCCCGCCGCCATGCCGAGGCGCAGCTCGATTTCTCCGGCATCGCCAAGGGCTATGCCGTCGATGCCGTCGCCGAGCGCCTGCGCGGCCTCGGCCACCCCGACTTCCTCGTCGAAATAGGCGGCGAGCTCCGCGGCGAAGGGATCAAGCCCGACGGCCAACCCTGGTGGGTCGATCTTGAAGCCCCGCCCGCCAGCTCGCTAGCCCCGATCCGCGTAGCGCTGCACGGCCTTTCGGTGGCCACCTCAGGCGATTACCGCCGCACCTTCACCCATGCCGGCAAGAGCTACCCGCACACCCTCGATCCCCGGACGGGGAGACCGCTGGAAAATGGCGTTGCCTCTGTAACCGTCCTCCACAAGAGCTGCATGCTCGCCGACGCCTGGGCGACTGCACTCACCGTCCTCGGCTCCGCCGGAATGGCCCTCGCCGAACGCCAGGGGCTGGCGGTGCACATGGCAGTCGCGGGGTCCGAAGAACATCTCTCGCCCAAGCTTGGCGAGATGATCGGCTGAACCATTCCTCACCCGGAGGGGGAGGATCGAGTCAGGCGTCCGCCCAGCGCCGCAGCAAATTGTGATACGTACCCGTCAGCGCGATCACCGACGGATCGTCCTGCCCCATCGCCGCCGCGGCGCCCTGAACGCCCTGATCGAGCTCGAACAACAGCCGCCGCGCATTGTCGTCGCGGACCATCGACTGAATCCAGAAAAAGCTCGCCACGCGCATGCCCTGCGTCACCGGTTCGACACGGTGCACGCTGGATGAAGGATACAGAATGGCATGCCCGGCAGGCAGCTTCACTTTCTGCTCGCCGAATGTCCCCTCGATGACGAGCTCGCCGCCAACATAGGCGTCCACTTCTTCCAGGAAGAGAGTCATCGAAAGATCGCTGCGAATCCGGAAATCGCTCCCGCGCTGGATCCGGATGGCATTGTCGACATGCGCTCCGAACGCCTGCCCGCCGGCATAGCGATTGAACAGCGGCGGGAAGACCTTGAGCGGCAGCGCCGCCGCCACGAACAGCCCCGAACGCCCCAGCGCATCGAGGATGATCGCCCCCGCCTGCGCGTGCGCCGTGGTCCCCTCAGACAGTTGCTCGTTGCGCTTGGCGAGCGCTGATTGCGCGCCCGAAGTGATGTTGCCATCCACCCATTCGGCCGCGTCGATGATGCCCCGCACCTGCGCGACTTCCTCCGCAGTAAGCAGCTCGGGGATCGCGATCAGCATGTGTGCAGCTCCCGCCAGGGCGACGCCGCCAGAAAGGCCCGCGCCTTGTCGGCAAAGGCCGGGGTCGCCGTCTCGAACGAGCGCGCAACCCATTGCCGGGCCTCGTCGATTCGGCCCTGACCGGCCAGCATCCGGGCATGGTTGAAGGCCCCGCGAAAGTCGCCACCCTCCGCCGCTCGCGCATAGAATTCCGCCGCCTTGGCCATGTCCTTCGCCACCACCCAGCCATCCTCATGGAAGCTGCCGATATAGTTCAGCGCCTTGGCATTGCCCAACTCCGCCGCTCTCTCGAACCAGCCCAGCGCCGCGGCCTTGTCCTCCGCCACGCCATCGCCCAGCGTCAGCGATGTTGCATAATTATACATGCCCCATTCCAGCCCGCGCTCGGCCGCAATGCGAAAGCACTCCGCCGCCCGCACCTTGGCAACGGCCACGCCCCAGCCAAGATCGTAGCACCGCCCGACCATGTTGAGCGCCATCAGATGCCCCTGCGCCGCCGCCTTGTTGAACCAGGCAAAGCCCTCCGCAGCCTGTCCGCCATCGAGCAGCATCTGCCCGAGAACCGCCTGTGCCTCGGCCACGCCCGCCTCGGCACCCTCACGAACAAGCGCCGCCCGCTCTTCCGGCGAACCGGACAAGCGGGCGGCGATCTCCTGGGGGGAGAGTTGGTCTAGCGCGTCGTTCAGAACTTCAGCCCGATCGTCGCAAAGGCCGAGCGGCCCGGCGCGACTGCCGCATAATGATTGGTATAGGCCTGGGTGAAATAGACCTTGTCGGTGAGGTTCTGCACGTTGACGCTCAGCTCCACATTCGGGCTGATCGTATAGCCGATCCGCGCATCGAAGCGCCAATATTCGGGGATCGTCCGCGAAAGCACCTTGGTCGCCGGGTTGACTGTCACCACGCCCGCTACGGTTTGCGTCGCGCTGCGATTGTCCGAATAGCCGCCATATTGCTTGCTCGTGTAGAACGCGCCGCCGCCGAAGCTGAGGCCCTGATAGGGCTTCACATCCGCCCACAAAGTGAAGCTGTCGCGCGCGGTCTGGGTCGCCATGCGGCCGGTATTGACCGAGGGCACCAGCACCACCTTCGCCGCCTGCGCGCCGACTGCCGCTGCCGTGAGCGCCGTGAAGCCACCGTCAATAATCTTGGGATCGAGATGCGTGTAGCCGCCGAACACAGTCAGCCAGTTGGTGATCGCACCATTGAAGCTGAACTCGACACCGCGAATGCGGCGCTGGCCGATGAACTCGACCGTGTTGTTCGGGCCGGTGACCCGGGCATTGTCGGTGTCCGTCTGGAACGCTGCCAGCGTCAGTGCGAGCTTGTTGTCGAACAGATCGGCCTTGGCCCCGATTTCGTACGACCGGGTCTTCTCGACCTTGAGGCTGTCGAGCAGCGCCAATGCCGCCGGCGTGTTGGTCGTGCCGAGCCCGTTGCCCTCCTGGCCCTCGCCCAGCAGTGCGTTCGGCGGCGTCGCTGCCGTCGCATAGCTGGCATAGAGGCTGGTATTGGCGGTCGGCTTGAACACCAATCCGGCCTGCCAGTTGAACAGATTGTCGGTGCGGCCGATGGTAAAGCTGCTGGTCGCGGTCGCCGCCTGGCCGGGCGCCACCTTGGTGTCGAAACGATCGTAGCGCACGCCCAAGTTGAGGATCAGCGAGGGCAGCAGGGTGATCGAGTCGAACCCGTAGACCGAGACGGTCTTCGCCTCGTTCTGCGTCTCGGTGATCGGCGTACCGCGGACGATCGGCGTCACGACGCTAGAAGTGTCGCTGGCGTAATTGACCCAAGCGTCGTTCGGGTTCGGATTGAACAGGCTGGCGCAATAGAAGCGCGCGATCGTCGCGGTGTTGCAGCGTGGGCTGACCGTTGAGCCGCTCGCCGAGACCAGCGCGCCGCGGCGAGCCTTTTCCCAGCTGAATTCGACGCCGGCGGCAAAGCTGTGACGGATCGATCCGGTCTCGAAGCTGCCGAACAGATCGGTCTGGTTGGTCAGCGCCGTCGTGTAGCCATAGCGCGTATTGCCGCGGCGCCAGACGAGCCCGCCGGTCAGCACGTCGCCGCGCGTGCCCGCGGCACCGGTGGTCGGGTTGGTCGCGGCCGTGCCATAGACATTGCCCTGGCTGTCGTCGGGCAGCAGGAAGATATATTCCTGGTCGTTGCGCGAGAAGCGCGATGTGTTGCGCAGCGTCACCGTGCCGAAATCATGCTCGACGCGCAGGCTCGCCTGGTGCGTCGTCGCGTCGCGGAAGTCGCGGTTCTTGAGGCCGTAGAAGGTGGTGCGCGCCACCGTGCCGGTCACGCCGCCTGCGGTCGTGATGCGGCCGATTGCGGGGCCGGTCTCGATCTCGCCGGTGCCGGGCGCGTTGCCGATCGTATAAAGGAACGGCATGCCGCTGTCGGGCAGCTCATTGCTTTCGAGGTAATAATAGGCCGCGGTCAGGCGCGTGTCTGAGCCGAGGCCAAGCGTGATCGAAGGTGCCACGCCCCAGCGGCGCGACCAGATCGCATCGCGCCCGGCGACATCCTGGTCATGATAGAGCGCCGCGATCCGCACGCCGATATTGCTGCCCAGCTGGCGGTTCACATCCACCGTGAGGCGCTTGTAATCAGCGGTGCCGTAGCTGGCATTGGCGCGCACGAAATCGCCCGAGACGGGCAGCTTCGAGACGATGTTGATCGAGCCGCCGGCGCTGCCGCGGCCACCCAGCGTCGAATCCGATCCGCGGACGATCTGGACCTGGTCGGTCGCGAAGACCTCGCGGGTCTGCGCCGCAATGTCGCGCACGCCGTCGACAAAGGTCGAGCCCTGGCCATCGAAGCCGCGGATGAAGGGGCGGTCGCCGATCGGGTTGCCGCCCTCTGCGGCGCCGAAGGTGATGCCGGGCACGGTGCGCAGCGCTTCTGCAAGGCTGGCGGAACCGGTCTGTTCGATCACCTGGGCGGGAAGCACCACGACCGAACGCGGCGTGTTGACCAGCGGCGCAGTCGCCTTGGGCGAGGCCTGCTCGATGCGCTCGCCGGTGACGACCACTTCCTGGCCGGCGCGGTCCTGATCGTCGTCGGCATTATTGCCGGCCGGCGTCACCGGATCGGGCGTGGCATGCGCGGGCGCGGTGGCGATGAAGCCAACGGCGGCGAGCGCAAGATAGGCCGGTGTACGGCCGGAAGCAGCGGAAGCAATGCGAGTCACGTAAACCCCTTCGGTTGTTACGGGCTCAGCTATTGCGAAGCGTTCGCAGAGTCAACGCTAATGCGAGTGGTTCGCAATTTTGTCGCAAAATGTGTCGGGATGGCGCAGATCCATCAGCCAGCTCCGGATCGCGCTGGCCAGATTGGGCGGGTCTTCGGCCGAAATCCGGGCATGATCGATCGCCGCGACCAGCGCATTGAGCGGCAATGCGCGCTTCGCGGCAGCGGCTTCGAGCGCCTCCCAGAAAATCGGCTCGAGGCTGATCGAGGTCTGGTGCCCGGCAATGGTGACCGAGCGCTTGATCGGGCCGTGAAAGCCGCCGGTCGGCGGATCGATGTTCATGCGCTTCCCGAAAATAGGGACAGTCCCCATTTTCCGAGACAGTCCGCAGCGAGAGCCGACAAGCCTCGAAGGAAAATGGGGACTGTCCCTATTTTTGCTGGTGAACGCGTCACTCGCTGTCGAACAGCGCAGCGAGTTGCTCGACCATCGTCCCCGCAAGCTGCTCGGCGTCCATGATCGTCACAGCCCGCGCATAATAACGCGTCACGTCATGCCCGATCCCGATCGCGACCAACTCCACCGGCGAGCGCGACTCGATCCACGCAATCACCTGGCGCAGATGCCGCTCCAGATAGCTCCCCGAATTCACCGACAGCGTTGAATCGTCGACCGGCGCACCGTCCGAGATCACCATCAGGATCTTGCGGTCCTCGGGGCGGCCGATCAGCCGATTATGCGCCCAGAGCAAAGCCTCGCCGTCGATATTCTCCTTGAGCAGCCCCTCGCGCATCATCAGCCCGAGCGACTTCTTGGCGCGCCGCCAGGGCTCGTCGGCCTGCTTGTAGATAATGTGGCGCACATCGTTGAGCCGGCCCGGCTGCGCGGGTCGCCCGTCCGCCAGCCATTTCTCGCGCGCCTGCCCGCCCTTCCAGGCGCGGGTGGTGAAGCCGAGGATCTCGGTCTTGACCCCGACCCGCTCCAGTGTGCGCGCCATGATATCGGCACTGATCGCCGCGATCGAGATCGGCCGCCCGCGCATCGATCCACTATTGTCGATCAGCAGCGTCACCACCGTGTCCTTGAACTCGGTGTCGCGCTCGGACTTGTAGCTGAGCGACAGCATCGGATTGACGATCACCCGCGCCAGCCGCGCCGCGTCGAGGATGCCTTCCTCCTGGTCGAAGTCCCAGCTGCGGTTCTGCTGCGCCATCAGCCGCCGCTGCAGCCGGTTGGCGAGCTTGGTCACCGCCGATTGCAGATGCACCAATTGCTGGTCGAGATACGAACGGAGGCGATCGAGCTCCTCGGGATCGCAAAGCTCGGTGGCGGCGATCTCCTCGTCGAACTGGCGGGTATAGGGCTTGTATTCGAATTGCGGCGGCAGGTCGCTCCACGGGCGATTGGGACGCGTCGGCAGCATCCCGTCCTGGCCTTCGTCGCCGGGCTCGCCATCGCCATCGTCCATCGCGTCGGATGCCTGCTGGTCGCCATCCTCGCCGGTCTCGGTTTCGCGCTGCTCGCCGCGCGCTTCCATCTGGCCTTCGCCCTGCTGCGCCTCGCTGTCGCCCTCCTCGTCGCCGGGCTGGTCCTGCTCGTCGGTGCCCTCGTCCTCGTTGCCGCCCTCATCGGCCTCGTCGGGGATCATGTCGCCCTCGACCAGTTCGAGATCGCGCAGCAGCTTCGAAGCCAGATCGGCGAACGCCGCCTGATCGTCCACCGCCAGCCGTAGCGCATCCAGATCGCCGCCCGCTTTCTCTTCGATCCACTCGCGGACCAGCGCCATGCCCAGTGCCGCGCTCGCCGGTGCCCCGCGGCCCGTCAGCCGCTCGCGCACCATCAACTGCACCGCAGTCGACAGCGGCACTTCGTCGCGCCCCCGCGCCCGCGTGATCGGATCGGACTTTAGCCGCATCTCAAGCGCATGATCGAGATTATCGCCAATGCCCTTATAGCCGCGCGCGCCCAGCGCCTCGACCCGCGCAGTCTCGACTGCATCGAACACCGCCCGCGCTACCGGCTCGCTCGGCGCCCCGCGCAAGTGCAGCCCGTTATCATGGTGCCGAAGGCGCAGCGCGAAACTGTCGGCAAAGCCCCGCGCTTCCGCCACCTGATCGGCCGGCAACGAGCGCGACGGCATCGGCACCTTGATCTGCCGCCCATCCTGCCGCGGCGCATCGGCCGTAAAGCTCAGCTCGGCCTCAGCCTCCCCCGAAAGCGCCCGTGCGGCGCCGCCCAGGACGTTACGAAGCTGTTCGATCGGAGTGTCGGCGGCCATGCCTGCCTATTGAGCGGCAGCGTCGGCAATCGCAAGGGCCAGCGCACGCACCCGGGCGCGCAGCTCGGGCGGCGCGACCACTTGCGCCTCCACCCCCAGCCCCAGCACGAGCAATGCGGCCTGCTCGACATTCTCGATCGGCAGCCGGATATCGCCCTCTTCCGCTTCGCGCACGGCTTGCGCGGCATACGCACCCAGCTCGGCGACGCGCTTGCGGCCGAGCGGAGTCGCGCGGATCAAGGCAGTCTCGGGCCGCAACCCGGCCTCAAACCGCGCCAGCGACTCGGCCCAATAAGCCGGCAAGTCGAACCCGGCGGGCCGCTCGAAACTCTCGTCGCCAGTCTCCAGCAAGAGGATGTTGGCGACCTTGAAGGTCCGCGGCTTGTCCGCCCCTGCGACCAGATACCAGCTGCCCGCCTTGGCCACGAGCCCGAGCGGCTCGAGCGCCCAATCGCGCACCCCCGCCCAGCTTTCGTAGCGCACGCCCACGCGCTTCTGATCGAGCACAGCGCGCGCCAGCGCGGGCAAGTGCGTTACCGGCTCGCCCTCGCGATACCAATCGACCGGATCGAGATGGAAGCGCGCGCTCATCTTGCCGGCATCCACGCCCATGACCGGCGCGAGGCTAGCGAGCATTTTCCCACGCGCCCGCGCCGCCGCGGGTCCGAGTCCCAGGGCCGCCGCCTGTCCCGGCATGCCAATCAGCGTCAGCGCTTCGGCCTCGTCGCCCTGCAGCCCGGTCAGCCTGGTGCGATATCCGTCGAGCAGCTGGAAGCCGCCGCCGGGACCACGATCGCCATAGACCGGCACCCCCGCGGCGCTCAGCGCATCCACGTCGCGATAGATCGTCCGCACCGAGACTTCGAATTCCTGCGCCAGCGCCTCCGCCGTCAGCCGCACGCGCAGCTGAAGCAGGATTAAAATCGACAGTAGCCGGCTGGCGCGCATAACTGACACAGAATGTCAGGTGGCCGCGCGCATTACCATCCCGAACACTGGAGAAACCAAATGACCGCATCGCGCCGCAATGTCC
Source organism: Sphingomonas sp. AC522 (assembly GCF_979258125.1). NCBI lineage: Bacteria > Pseudomonadati > Pseudomonadota > Alphaproteobacteria > Sphingomonadales > Sphingomonadaceae > Sphingomonas > Sphingomonas sp. AC522. The sequence goes on along the minus strand of NZ_OZ409836.1, from coordinate 1,310,206 downwards.
TGCAAGCAGCTACGGGCCTCGCGCTCGCGACTGCCCTTCCCGCCGCGGCGGCGCCCCGCTTGGGCAATGGCAAGCCCGGCGAGTTCGACTGGCTGACGGGCGAGTGGAAGATCCACCACCGCCAGCGCAAGGCTGGAATCAGCTATCGCGCAGCCACGCCCTGAACCGCGCCCAGCGGCCAAGCGGCGCTACAGCCGGCTTCATCGCGCTGAACCGCTCGGTCTCGAACCCCATCCGCGAGTGAATCAGGTCCTTGAGCGTGGCATAGTCCTCGCCGCTGATCGGTCCGCCCGGATTGCTCTGCCACCGTCGAGGGTGGAGCGGATCATCCTCGGTAGGGCTTCCGCTCAACCCTTCTTGACCACGCTCTCGGGCAAGTCTGTCCCGAACACGCGCTGATAATATTCCGCCACCTGCGCACGTTCGGCCTCGTCGCACTTGTTGAGGAACGACAGCCGGAACGCGAAGCCGACATCCTTGAAGATCAAAGCGTTCTGCGCCCAGGTGATCACCGTGCGAGGCGACATAACGGTCGAGATATCGCCGTTGATGAAGCCCTTGCGGGTCAGATCCGCCACGCGGACCATGTTCTCGACCACGGCCTTGCCGTCGGGCTGGTCATATTCCCCCGACTTGGCGAGAACGATCTGCGCCTCGACCGCGGCGGGCAGATAATTGAGCGTAACCACCACGTTCCAGCGATCCATCTGGCCCTGATTGATCTGCTGGGTGCCGTGATAAAGCCCGCTGGTATCGCCGAGACCGACCGTGTTGGCGGTCGCGAACAGGCGGAAATAAGGGTTCGGACGGATCACGCGGTTCTGGTCGAGCAAGGTCAATTTGCCCTCGGTCTCCAGCACACGCTGGATCACGAACATCACGTCGGGGCGGCCGGCGTCATATTCGTCGAACACCAAAGCCGTCGGCGTCTGCAGTGCCCAAGGCAGCAGGCCTTCGCGGAATTCGGTGATCTGCTGGCCGTCCTTGAGGACGATCGCGTCGCGGCCGATCAAGTCGATGCGGCTGATATGCGCGTCGAGATTGATGCGGATGCACGGCCAGTTGAGCCGCGCCGCGACCTGCTCGATATGCGTCGATTTGCCGGTGCCGTGATAACCCTGCACCATCACGCGGCGGTTGTGCGCAAAGCCCGCCAGGATCGCCAGCGTGGTGTCGCCGTCGAACACATAGGCCGGATCGAGATCGGGCACGCGCTCGTCGGCCTCGCTGAACGCCGGGCACATCATGTCGGTGTCGATGCCAAACATCTCGCGCACGCTGATCGTCTTGTCCGGCGCATCGAGGATGGTGGTGTCGCGGCTATCAGGCTGGGTGTTGGGAATGTCGGCCATGTCTCAAATCCTGTCTCGCCCGTGCGACTAAAGCGTCACGCCCCCCGCCGCAACGCCAAAGCGGCCCAGAGCTTTCCACCGGAGCCCATTCGTGAGATTATGACGCTATCGAAACGCTCTCGGCGAGAGGATGGCGATGATCAGGCAGCTGATGTTCCTTGCGCTGGCAAGCGCTTCGCTCGGTGCGTGCGACTGGTGGCGGGCCACACCGCCGCCGCCCCCGCCCCGCCCAGATCACGAACGCCCGCGTCCGGTGGTCGAGGAACGGGTGGACTGGATCACGCCCGATCCCGAATGCCGCGGATCGCTGCGCCGCGGCGAATGGCTGCTCTGCGACAACAAGCATCTGCGCTATCTGCACCGGACGCTGGCGGACGAATGGGCCCAAGCCCGTCACGGCGCCGAGCGCGGCGCGATCCGTGTGATGCGCCGCCAGCAGGAAGCATTGCTCAGCGAGCGCAATCGCTGCGACGACGCTGCGTGCGTCGCCACTGCCTATCGCCGCTATCTCTCTGGCTATGCGCGCCCCGGGCCGCGCCCGACCTGGACGCCCAGACCACACCAGCCGGTAAAGACCGCGCCGCGCCGGCCCCGCCATTCGCGCGACTGGAATCAGGGAGGCGGCTGGCGCGACAATGACGGGCGGCCCAACCGGCGCCGCGGCGAGAGCTGCGCGGCCGAACTGGGCGGCTCGGCCTCGGCCTATCTGGTCCGCCAATGCCGCGTCGTGAACGGCCGCTGGGACCGCAGCTGCACCGCCGACCGATCGTGCGAGGATCTGCGCGAGAAGATCGGCGAGGGCTGCTCGAACGGCGGCCGCAAGCCCGGGTTTTGCAACCGGCGGTGAATGAGATCATTTCTCTCCCGTCAGGGGGAGGTGTCAGCGCAGCTGACGGAGGGGGGAGGTAAGCGATGCGCTATCGTTTCGAGTCCTCCCCCTCCGTCGCCTTCGGCGCCACCTCCCCCTGGCGGGGGAGGGATTTTTCAAATCTTCTCCGGCAGCACGAACAGAGTCAAAAACCGCTCGGCCAGCCCCCAATCGCCCCCCACCGTCAGCGCCCCCGCACCTTCGGCATCCGCCATCGGCCGCCCGCCATAAACCACCGATGCCAGCGTCATTGGATCGGTCTCGAAGCGCAGATCCGCGGGCGCGTCGCCCCGGCGGATCGCGATCTCTTCCGCCTCGAGCGTCGCGATGAAATGCTCGGCGCCCATGGCAAACCCGATCGTCCGCCCGATCAGGTCCTGCGCATGTTCCGGCGCATACATCGTCCGGAACGACATCATCATCGACGCCGCCGACAGCGGCAGAGTTACGTCATGATCGTGGCTGCGCACTGCCCAGCGGCCCAATTCCTGGATTGCGCGCTCGCTCTCATATCCCCAGGCCGTCAGCTCATAGACCTGGACCGAGGCGGGCGGGGGCAGCTTGCGCTTGGTGAGGATGCCCGAGGCTTCCATCCATTCGAGCCGCTGGGTCAGGATGTTGGCGCTGATCCCGGTCAGGCTCGCCTTGAGTTCGCCGAAGCGCCGCCCGCCAAACATCAGCTCGCGGATGATCAGCAGCGACCAGCGTTCGCCCACCAGTTCGAGCGCGAGCGCAGTGCCGCACGCATCGTCATACCAGCGCACTCGCGTGGCGTTACGACTCTGAGTCACTTTTTTTAACTTCATGGTTGCTTTTTATAACTCATGCCGCGATGAAAGGCAAATAGTGATTCGGAAAAGAGAGAGGATGTCCCCGTGACGCAGATGATCTTCGTGAACCTTCCCGTGGCCGATGTCGCCAGGTCGACTGCCTTTTACGAAGCGATTGGCTTCACCAAGGACGAACGCTTCAGCAACGAGATGGCCTCTGCCATGCAGCTGTCGGACACGATCGTGGTGATGATCCTCGGCCACGACTTCTTCAAGACCTTCACGCCCAAGCCGATCGCCGATTCGAGTGCAGTCACCGAAGTGCTGCTCTGCATCTCGCGCGAGAGCCGCGCCGATGTCGATACGATCGTGGAACGGGCTGCCGCAGCCGGAGGGCGGGCCGACGTTCGCCCCGTGCAGGACCTGGGCTTCATGTATAGTCGTGCCTTCGAGGATCCCGACGGCCACATGTTCGAGCCGATGCACATGGATTTGGAAGCCGCGATGGCCGCCTTTCCCGAAGGCCCCGCCCACGAGCCGGCCTGAGCCGCAGAAGACAGGAGAGCAAGATGTCCGATAAGATCACCACCGTCCTCTGGTTCGACCATGTCGGAGAGGAAGCCGCCAACTTCTATGTCTCGCTGCTGCCTGACAGCCGCATCGACAATGTCATCCGCTCGCCCTCGGATAATCCGAGCACGCAGGAAGGCGGTGTGCTGGTCGTCGATTTTACCCTCGCCGGCCGCAAATATTCCGCCCTCAACGGCGGCCCGAATTTCAAGCCCAATGAGAGCGTCTCGTTCATGATCGTCACCGAGGATCAGGAAGAGACCGATCGGCTGTGGAATGCGATCGTCGGCAATGGCGGCCAGGAATCGCAGTGCGGCTGGTGCAAGGACAAATGGGGCTTCAGCTGGCAGATCAGTCCCCGCATCCTGCTCGACTTGCTGACCGATCCCGACCGCGAGCGCTCCAAGCGCGGCTTCGAGGCGATGATGACGATGAAGAAGATCGACATCGCTGCGATCGAAGCCGCCGCAAACGCCAATTGAAACCGGATTTTAGGAGAGAATCGATGACCTATGTCGAAGGATTCCTGACCCCCGTTCCCACTGCCAACAAGCAGGCCTATCTCAAGCATGCCCAGAGCGCGATCCCGCTGTTCCAGGGCCTCGGCGCGACGCGTTTCGTCGAGGCCTGGGGCGATGACGTGCCCGACGGCAAGATCAACGATCTCAAGAAATCGGTGAACCTCAAGGAAGACGAGACCGTGCTGTTCAGCTGGCTCGAATATCCCGACAAGGCGACGCGCGACGCCGCCAATCAGAAGATGATGAGCGACCCCGCCATGGCCGAGATGGGCAAGGACATGCCCTTCGATGGCAAGCGGATGATCTTCGCGGGCTTCGAGTCCATCGTCGAAGCGGGCAGCCCCCAGGGCACCGGCTATATCGACGGCTATGTCATTGCCGTCCCCGCCGCCAACAAAGAGGCCTATCGCGAGCTGGCCGAGAAATGCGCACCGATCTTTCAGGAATATGGCGCCGTCCGCGTGCTCGAGGCCTGGGGCGAGGACACGCCAGACGGCGAAGTGACCGATTACAACCGCGCCACGCTCAAGCAGCCCGACGAGCGCGTGGTCTACAGCTTCGTCGAATGGCCCGACAAGGCGACCCGCGACGCCGGCTGGGGCAAGATCATGGAAGACGATCGGATGAAGCCCGACGGCGACTCGCCCTTCGATGGCAAGCGCATGATGTGGGGCGGCTTCGCCCCGATCCTCGACACCGCGAACAGCTGAGGAGCGAGCCGATGCCCAATCAGCATGGAAGCTTCATCTGGTACGAGCTGCTGACCCGCGACGCGAAGGCGGCCAAGACCTTCTATGACGGTGTGGTCGGCTGGGACATAGACGCCGAGGCGCCTCCGGGCGGCATGGATTACCGCATGATCAAGGCGCATGACGGCATGGCCGGCGGCATGATGCAGCTCAGCGAACAGATGCTCGCGGGCGGCGCCAAACCCGTCTGGCTCGGCTATCTCGGCGTCGACGATGTCGATGCCAGCGCCGCCGCGGTCGAGGAAGCGGGCGGCGAAATCCACCTCGCCCCCTTCGACATTCCCGGCGCCGGTCGTGCCGCGATGATCACCGATCCGCAGGGCGTGCCCTTTTATGTGATGCGCGGCAGCAGCCCGGAGAGCAGCACCGCCTATCAGCGGACAGGGCTCCAGCATGTCAGCTGGAACGAACTGCTCACCCCCGACGATGCCGGCGCGCTCGATTTCTACGGCAAGCTATTCGGCATTATTAAGGTCGGCGGCATGCCGATGGGCGAAATGGGCGAATACAGCTTCATCGCCAATGGCGAATCGGCTGGCGATGCAGTCGGCGCGATCATGCCCACGCCTCCGGGCGGGCATCCCGGCTGGCACTTCTATTTCCGCGTGCCTAACATCGCCGAGGGCAAGGCCCGCGTCGAGCAACTCGGCGGCACGGTCCGCATGGGGCCGATGCAGGTCCCCGGCGGCGAATGGGTGATTAGCGCCAGCGATCCCGAGGGCGTGCCCTTCGGCCTCGTCGCGCCGGAAGATGGAGGCTGATATGTCAGAGCACGAACTCGTCATCGAGCGGCTGATGGATGCGCCTGCGTCGGCGCTGTGGAAGGCCTATACCGATCACTTGAACGAGTGGTTCTGCCCGCCACCATGGCGCGCCGAACTGGTCGAGATGGATCTGCGTGCGGGCGGGCGTTCGGCGGTGACGATGTACGGCCCGAACGGCGAAGTGATGCCCAATGAAGGCGTCTATCTCGAAGTGGTGCCCGAGCGGAAGATCGTCTTCACCGACGCATTCACCGCCGGCTGGAACCCCGCCGGCCCCTTCATGGTCGGGTCGTTCGAATTCGAGCCGCAGGGAGACAAGACGCTGTTCCGCGGCCGCGCCCGTCACTGGACCGAAGAGGCCCGCAAGCAGCACGAGGCCATGGGGTTCGAGGCAGGCTGGGGCGTTATGGCTGAGCAATGGGAAGCCATGGCCAGGCGAGTCGCCGCCGGTGCGTAAGATTATCGGCGTGGCCTTCCTGTCGATGGATGGCGTGATGCAGGCCCCGGGCGCGCCGACCGAGGATCCGACCGGCGGCTTCAAGCTCGGCGGCTGGCTCCCCGCCGTCGCCGACGAGGCGCTCAACAACCAGATCATGAGCTATTTTCTCCAGCCCTTCGATCTGCTGCTGGGGCGTAAGACCTGGGAGATCTTCGCGGCGCACTGGCCCTTCATGCGGGACGACGGCCCGATCACGACCACCTTCCGCGACTGCCGCAAATATGTCCTGACCCGCTCCCATATGGCGCTCGACTGGCAGGGGAGCGAGCGCGTCCCGGATCTCGATGCGCTGGGCGCGATCAAGCAGGGCGAGGGCCCGAACCTCATTATCCAGGGCAGCTCGACGCTCTATCCCCAGCTCCTCGAACACGGTCTGCTCGACCGGCTGGTGCTGCTCGTCGCACCGCTCATCCTCGGCAGCGGCAAGCGCCTGTTCGGCCAGGGCACCCCCTCCGGCACGTGGAAACTGGTCGAGCATCGCACCGGCGAAAAGGGCATGTCGATCGGCACCTATGATCGCGCGGGACCAGTGGAAACCGGCGCCTTCGCCACGCCTGAGCTCAATGCGAAGGAAAAGGCCCGCCGCGAAAAGTTGGCCCGCGAGGGTTAGGCCCAATCGTCATTCCCGCGAAAGCGGCGACCCATAGCCAAGCAGGTCATCGCTGAGTAACCTTGGGCCCCCGCTTTCACGGGGATGGAGGGTACTAAGGTCGGCTAGGCAAACGCCGCCGAACCCTTGAGCTGCTGATACGCCTCGATCACCGCCTGCAATTTGGCTTCATGAGACCGGTCCCCGCCATTCCGGTCCGGATGATATTTCCGCACCAATTCCGAATAGCGCCGCCGCAGTCCCATGCGGTCCGTGTCCAGGTCCAGCGCCAGCACCCGCAGCGCCTCGCGGTCGCGGCCCGACAGCGGCGTGCCGTCCTTGCGCGCCGCCTGGTCCTGCATGCGCTGGCGGAAGCGCGCGCCGATCGCGTCGAGCGGGTCGCTAAAATCGGCCCAGCGCGGCGGCCGGTCCGCGCCGCCATTGCCCGAAAAGGCACGGCTCTCGCGTTCCCACCCGGCCATCGGATGCTGCGCCTCGTGAATCTCGTCGGTGCTCATCCCCCGGAAGAAATTATATCCCGAATTGAATTCGCGGACATGATCGAGGCACAGCCAGCGAAAGGGCGGCGGCCCGTCGCGCCCGCCATAGGCGCCTTCGACTGCGGGCGCGCGGAATTCGCCCGGCTCACGGCAGCCCGGCTCGGCGCACATGCGCCCCTCCGCCTCCACGCGACCATGGAAGCGGGCATTGGGTCGGTCTTTCCTGGGATGGCTATCGGCCACGCGACTCTCTCGAACAAACCGCCTATATAGTCGCGATGACCCTGCCCGCCACCGCGCCGCTGGCCGAAATCATCACGGCCCGCCTCAACGCCGCACTCAATCCGTCTCACCTCGAAGTGATCAACGACAGTCACCACCATTCCGGCCATATGGGCGACGACGGATCGGGTGAATCGCACTGGACTGTGGTCGTCGAAAGCGGAGCCTTTTCCGGCGTCTCGCGCGTTCAGCGGCAGCGATTGATCAACAACGCGCTCGCCGATCTGCTCGTCACCCGCATCCATGCGCTGGCGATAAAGGCTCGCGCCCCGGGAGAATGAACATGACGACGTACAAGCTCTGGTACTGGGCGGAAATCCAGGGCCGGGGCGAGTTCGTCCGGCTGGCGATGGAGGCCGGGGGCGTGGCCTATCGCGACATGGCACGCGAGCTGGGCAGCGATGCGCTGATCGCCGACATGAAGGCGCGCTCCGACCGCCCGCCCTTCGCCCCGCCCTATCTCGACACGGGCGAGCAGGTGATCGCCCAGGTCGCCAACATACTGCTCTATCTCGGCGAACGGCACGGGATCGCGCCCAGGGACGAGGCCGCACGGCGCTGGCTCCACGAAGTCCAACTGACCATCGCCGATTTCGTCGCGGAGGTGCACCAGGTCCACCACCCGGTCGGCGTCGGCGCCTATTACGAGGATCAGAAAACCGAGGCCGCTCGCATCGCCACGGAGTTTCGCGAGAAGCGGATGCCCAAATTCCTCGGCTGGTTCGAGCGCTCGGTCGAGGGCGAATGGCTGGCGGGAGACCGCTGGTCCTATGGCGACACCTCGATCTTCCAGCTGATCGAAGGGCTGCATTACATGTTCCCGGTTCGCATGAGGGCGATCGAAGCGGACTATCCCAAGCTCCTCGCGATACGCACGCGCGTCGCGGCCCTGCCCGGCATCCACGATTATCTCGTCAGCGATCGCCGCATCGGCTTCAACGAACAGGGCATCTTCCGCCACTATCCCGAGCTCGACCCAGAATAGCAGCGTTTCACGGCTGGCGATTGCGGCGGCGCGGATGAGCGCTAAGCTCAGGTCCATGAACGACAGCCTCATCCTCCAGACCATCGAGCCGGTCACCCACGATCTCGGCGGCTTCAAGGTCCACCGCACACTCCCCTCGCGCCCGCGCACGATGGTCGGCCCCTTCATCTTCTTCGACCAGATGGGGCCCGCCCGCCTCGAAGTCGGCACCGGTATCGACGTGCGCCCGCATCCGCATATCAATCTGGCGACCGTCACCTATCTCTATGCCGGTGCGATCGACCACCGCGATTCGCTCGGCACCTTCGCGACGATCCAGCCCGGCGCAGTCAATCTGATGACCGCCGGCAAGGGCATCGTTCATTCCGAACGCTCGCCCAGTGCCGAGCGCGCGGTCGGCCCCGAGCTCTCCGGCCTCCAGACCTGGCTGGCGCTTCCCGAGAAATATGAGGAAGTCGATCCCGCCTTTGAGCATGTCGCCGCCGCCGACCTGCCGGTGATCGAAGGCGACGGTGCCACCTGCCGCGTAATCATGGGCGATCTCTGGGGCGTCTCCGCGCCGACCACCACCTATGCCCAGACCATCTACGCCGACATCGCGCTCGACGCCGGCGGCAGCGTCCCGATCGATGCCTCGGCGGACGAGCGCGCAGTCTATGTCGCGACGGGCGAGGCGAGCCTCGACGGCATGAACCTCGAGCCGATGACGCTCTACGTCCTCCGCCCAGGTATCGCCGCGACGCTGCGCTCGGACCGCGGCGCCCGCGTCTCGCTATGCGGCGGCGAAGCCTTCACCACGCCGCGCCATGTCTGGTGGAATTTTGTCTCGTCGAGCCGCGAGCGGATCAACCAGGCCAAGCATGACTGGAAGGCCGGCGCCTTCCCCAAGGTGCCGAACGACGACAAGGAATGGATTCCCATTCCCGAAGTGCCCCTGACCGTGAGTTACCCCTGATGTTGCCGTCACCCTGAACTTGTTTCAGGGTCCAATTCTCCGCGAGCGATATCGCTCGTGGCACGTTGGACGCTGAAACAAGTTCAGCATGACGGAGGGAAATAAAATGGCCGACCTCACCCGCATCCCCCTCCCCACCGGCGTAGAGCTCGACGTCGCCATTGCCGGCAACCCCGCCAACCCGCCGATCATCCTCCTCCACGGCTTTCCCGAATCGCACCGAACCTGGCGCCACCAGATCCCCGCGCTGGCCGAGGACCATTACGTCATCGCCCCCGATCAGCGCGGCTTCGCCCGCTCGTCCAAACCGGATGGCGTCGACAATTATTCCCCCGACAAGCCCGTCGCCGATCTGCTCGCGCTCGCCGACCATCTCGGCGTGGGCAATTTCACGCTGGTCGGCCATGATTGGGGCGGCGCGATCGCCTGGATGGCAGCGCTTCAGCATCCCAAGCGCGTCGCGCAGCTGATCATCATCAACGCCCCGCACCCCAAAATCTTCCAGAAAAGCCTGTTCGACGACCCGGCCCAGCGCAAGGCGAGCCAGTACATCACCCGCTTCCGCGACACCGGCATCGACAAGGGACTGGTAGGCGCCGGACTCGAACGCTTCTTCGCGTCCAACTTCGTCCAGCACATCGTCGGCGGCGTCGCGGGCGAGGACAAGGCCGCCTATCTCGACGAATGGGGCCAGCCCGGCGCGATGACCGCCATGCTCAACTGGTATCGCGCTTCCAGCATCACTGTGCCCGGCGAGGACGAACCGGCCGAACGCCCGGTATGGCTAGATGCCCCCTTCCCCCCCGTCACCCAGCCGACCCTGGTAATCTGGGGAATGAAGGACAAGGCGCTGCTCCCCGTCCAGCTCGAAGGCCTCGACGCATTGGTCCCGGACCTGACCTTGGTAAGGGTCGAAGAGGGCGGCCATTTCGTCCCCTGGGAAAAGCCCGAGCCGGTGACGAAGGCGATGCAGGAGTGGCTCGCCAGATGAACTGATCACCCTCACCCTTCCCTCTCCCGTCAAGAGAGGGAGGGAGGGAGGGAGGGAGGGAGGCGCGAAGCGCCGGGAGGGTGAGGGTGATAGCACGCCCCCCAGCAGCGCCCTTACAAGGCGCTTGCAATGTAGGATTTCGCCTGCTTGGCTAATTCGGCCGGCACTGCCGGCCGCCCTTTGAAACCGCCAATTCGATGCTTGCTGGCGTTCCTTTCTTCAGTTCCAGCAACCCCCTTGGTCACTGCGAAGATTGGGAACATTCGCGTTCCAGCCCTCGACCCACGCGCCATGCGCCTGCGATGCTGCGACCATCGTGCGCGGCGGGGCGTCGGGCCAGGTCCGCACCCAGATTTCCTGCCGATGCAGGGTCCGGTCAGGCTCCATCTCCACCCAGGCGAGCCGCCGCTCGGGCGTGGCGCGCGCACCCGCCGCTTCCATCGCCGCGCTGATCCGCGCCTGCGTTTCCGGCGGCAGATATTGCCACACTACCGAATGCATCAGCACCCGCGTGACACCCTCGGGCTGCGGCTCCGCCAGCCGCGCCTCCAGCCAGTCCGCGGCATCGGCCTGATCGAGCCGCACCGGCTTCTCCGCGATCATCGCGATTGCCTTGTCGAGCCGAACCTGGCGCTCGTGATTGTCCGCCCACACATAGGCACGCAGTCGATCGGCAGCCGCGGGCTCGATCACATCGACCGTCGCCTGGTCGCACCCCCGCACGCTCGCAAAGCGCACCGGCACCTGCGGCGGCGGGGTCCCACGCCATTCGGGACGGATCGTCACGGGCGAATCCTCGGGGCCTACGGCAGTCCCGCCAAGATCGAAGCGATAGCGGTCAATCAGCAAATTGAGCCCGGCGCTCGATCCGATCTCCAATATCTCGAGCGGCTGGCCGAAGCGCTTCGACACTTCGAGCAGCCCGCACATCAATGCCCCCGAGCGCCCCGGCTCGTTGGTCTGCGGGGGCCCGTCGAGCCAGCCATAGAGCTCGTCGTCATGCGCAATCAGCGCCGCCGAAAGCGCGGTCTTTACCGCCTCGGGGTCGGTCACGCTGCCGTCGAAAATCGTGGTCAGCGCCGCGGCCTTGAGCGCCAGCGAATGCAGCCCACCCACCGTCCGCAGCGGCAGCGCCGCCTTGGTCGGGTCGCCCGGCCAGTCCAGCGCCCGCGCGCCCGTCTTGCTCTCGCGGCTCAGGCAGTCGGCAAGCGCGAGGCAGATGCGCGCTGTGATCGGCGCATCCATCGCGGTGCAATAATGATGCTGGAGGCGATATGCCTCCCGGTTGGTCGCTTCGTCTGCCATCGGCGGCTTGTTGCGCCCGCACCCCCTGGCAAGTAAAGCCCCGCCACACATGACCGAACCGCTGATCCTCGCCGTGCCCAAGGGACGCATTCTCGAAGAGTGCCTGCCGCTGCTCAGCGCTGTCGGGATCATCCCCGAGCCGGCGTTCGCCGACCCGGATAGCCGCGCGCTGCGCTTCAATACCGGCAGCCCCGCGATCGACCTGATCCGTGTCCGCGCCTTCGACGTCGCCACCTTCGTCGCCCACGGCGCCGCGCAACTCGGCATCGTCGGCTCCGATGTGCTCGCCGAATTCGCGTATTCCGAGCTCTATGCCCCCGTCGATCTCGGCATCGGCCATTGCCGCATCTCAGTCGCCGAACCCGCCGATATGGCCGAGAAGGACGATTCGCGCGGCTGGAGCCATGTCCGCATCGCGACCAAATATCCGCACATCACCCGCGCGCACTTCGAGGCCCGCGGCGTGCAAGCCGAATGCGTCAAGCTCAACGGCGCGATGGAGCTGGCGCCAGTGCTCGGTCTCGCACCGCGCATCGTCGACCTCGTCTCCTCGGGCCGCACGCTCAAGGAAAACGGGCTGGTCGAAGTCGAAGTGATCGCCCAGGTCACCTCTCGCCTGATCGTCAACCGCGCCGCCTTCAAGATGCGCGCCGGCGAAGTCGTGCCGCTGGTCGATGCCTTCCGGAAGGCCGTGGCGTGAAGCGCGGGCTTCTTCTCGGCCCCCTCCCCTTCAGGGGAGGGGCTTTAAGATGATCCGCCTCCATGCCTCGGCGCCCGATTTTGCCGGGGCCTTCACGCAACTCGTCAACGCCCGCCGCGAAGCCGATGAGGACGTCGCGCGCAACGTCACCCACATCATCAAGCGCGTCCGCGACGAAGGCGATGTGGCAGTCCGCGATCTCACCCGCCTGTTCGACAAGCACGATCTCGACGCCACTGGCTGGCGGATCGACCGCGCCGATTGCCTCGCCGCATGGGAAGGCCTCGCCCCCGATCTGCGCGACGCACTCGAACTCGCTGCCGAACGCATCGCCAGCTACCACGCCAAGCAACGCCCCGCCGACAGTGACGAAGTCGATGCGCAGGGCATTCGCCTCGGCGCACGCTGGCGGCCAGTGGATTCGGCAGGCGTCTACGTCCCCGGCGGCCGCGCCGCCTATCCCAGCTCGGTGCTGATGAACGCCCTCCCCGCCCGCGCCGCGGGCGTCGGCCGCCTGATCATGGTCACGCCCACGCCCAATGGCGAGGTCAACCCGCTGGTCCTCGCCGCCGCGCATCTCGCCGGCGTGGACGAAATCTGGCGGATCGGCGGCGCACAGGCGGTCGCGGCGCTGGCTTACGGGACCGACAGGATCGCACCCGTCGACGTCGTCACCGGCCCCGGAAACGCCTGGGTCGCCGAAGCCAAGCGCCAGCTCTACGGCGTCGTCGGCATCGACATGGTCGCCGGGCCGAGCGAGATCGTGGTCGTCGCGGACGCAGACAACGATTCCGAATGGATCGCGGCCGATTTGCTCAGCCAGGCCGAACACGATCCCACCAGCCAGTCGATCCTGTTCACCGACGATGCGGGTTTCGCGGACAAAGTCGCCGAAGCTGTCGATCGCCAGATCGGCGAACTGACCACCCGCGAAACCGCGCGAACCAGCTGGGACGCCAACGGCGCGATCATCGTCGTGCCCACGCTCGCCGACGCGATCCCCCTGTGCGATCGCCTCGCCCCCGAGCATCTCGAACTCGCCTGCGACCAGGCCGAGGCGCTGTTCCAGCAGGTCCGCCACGCCGGCTCAGTCTTCCTTGGCCGCCACACACCCGAAGCAATCGGCGATTACGTCGCCGGGCCCAACCACGTCCTTCCCACCGGCCGCCGCGCGCGTTTCGCCTCCGGGCTCTCGGTGCTCGATTTCATGAAGCGCACCAGCTTCCTGAGCGTTGAGCCCGAAGGCCTCGCCGCGATCGGCCCTGCCGCCATCGCCCTCGCCAACGCCGAGGGACTCCCCGCTCACGCAAAGTCGGTCTCCATCCGGCTCAAGGATCAATAATGCCCAGCCCTACTGCCAGAACCCGTTCCAAGGCCCGCGCCGCTGCCAGGCTCGCCGCCGTCCAGGCGCTGTACCAGCGCGAGATGGAAGGCACGCCGATCACCGCTTTGCTCCACGAATTCCATCAGCACCGCCTCGGCGCGACGATCGAAGACGTCGAATATGCCGATGCCGACGTCACCTTCTTCGACGATGTGGTGAAGGGCGTCGATGCGCGCCGCGAGGAGATCGATACGCTGGTTGCCTCCAAACTTTCGGCAGACTGGTCGCTCGACCGGCTCGACAAGCCGATGCGACAGATCCTGCGCGCCGGCGCCTATGAGCTGATGGCGCGCAAGGATGTGCCCGTCGGTGCCGTGATCAGCGAATATCTCGATGTGACCGACGCCTTTTACGACCGCCGCGAAAAGGGCTTCGTCAACGGGCTGTTGGACGCCATCGCAAAGGACGTGCGCTCTTGAATATTTCCTCCCTCGCAAAGCGGGGGAGATGGCGCGCGCAGCGCGACGGAGGGGGCTTCGCCGCGAAGACGCCGCTCGCGGATAGACCCCCTCCACCAATTTTTGGTCCCCCTTCCCCGCTTCGCGAGGGAGGAAAGTTGCAATGACCGAGTCCGAGTTCATCGCCGCCCTGCGCACCCTCCCGCTGCACCCGGGCGCACACGGCCTGCTCGATGACACCGCGACCCTCAGCATCGGCGGCGAAACGCTGGTCCTTACCCACGATGCCATTGCTGAAGGCGTGCATTACCGCACCGGGACCGACCCCGCCGACATCGCCTGGAAGCTGGTCGCAGTGAATCTCTCCGACCTCGCGGCCAAGGGCGCCGAGCCGATCGGCGTGCTGATCGGCGCCACCCTGGTCGCCAGCAGCGATCGCTTTGTCGAAGGGCTGCGCGAAGTCCTCCAAACTTATAACGTCCCACTGCTGGGCGGCGACACCATAGCCACCAGCCCGGCCGTGTTCGGCTGCACGGCGATCGGCCGCGCCACCGCCGTGCCGATGCGTACCGGTGCAAAGCCTGGTGATGCCCTGTGGGTAACCGGACAGATCGGCGCCGCTATGCGCGACTTCGCCCAAGGCGGCCCCGCCTATCTCCGTCCGCGCCCGCGCCTTACCGAAGGCCGCGCGCTGGCGCCGCATGTGCACGCGATGATGGACGTCTCCGACGGCCTTTTGCTCGATGCCAGCCGGATGGCCGCTGCCAGCAATTGCACCGCCGAGATCAGCCTCGATGCAATCCCCTTCGCCGCCGGTGTAGAGGATCGCCTGGCTGCCGCCACATGGGGCGACGATTACGAACTGCTGTTCGCCACGGCTGCTGCCTTCACGCCCCCTATCCCTGCCACGCGCATCGGTGCCTTAACGGCCCGCGGCCCCGCGCCGCTCCTGCTCGACGGCGCACTTCCCCCCGAAAAGTTGGGCTACGAACACCGCTGAGCGCGCTTGCGCTCCCTAGAAGCCTCCTTATACCTTTCACCCAAGCCAAGACCGACGGCAAGATCGGCATGGCTCCGACTTTCAAAGTCTAGGGGAAGGACTTCACCGACATGACGATCGTTTATATCGCCATAGCCTGCGGCCTTATCGCCGTGCTCTATGGTATTTTGACTGCTCAGCAGGTGCTCAGCGCGCCTGCGGGCAACGAGAAGATGCAGAGTATCGCCGCCGCCATCCAGGAAGGCGCAAAGGCCTATCTGGGCCGCCAATACCTCACCATCGCAATCGTCGGCGCGATCGTCGCCGTCATTATTTTCTTCACCTTGGGCGGCCTCTCGACGGCCTGCTTCCTGATCGGCGCGATCCTCTCGGGCGTCGCCGGTTTCGTCGGCATGCACATTTCGGTGCGCGCCAACGTCCGCACCGCAGAGGCCGCGCGCGGCTCGCTGCAGGGCGGCCTGACGCTCGCCTTTCGCTCGGGCGCGATCACCGGCATGTTGGTGGCTGGCCTCGGCTTGCTCTCGATCGCCGGGATCTTCTGGTATCTGATCGATCAGGCCGGCATGGATCTTGGCGAACTGGCGGACCGTCGTCAGATCATCGCCGCACTCACCGCGCTCGCATTCGGCGCCTCGCTGATCTCGATCTTCGCGCGTCTCGGCGGCGGCATCTTCACCAAGGCCGCCGATGTCGGTGCCGATCTGGTGGGCAAGGTCGAGGCCGGTATCCCCGAGGACGATCCCCGCAATCCGGCCGTAATTGCCGATAATGTCGGCGACAATGTCGGCGACTGCGCAGGCATGGCGGCCGATCTGTTCGAGACCTATGTCGTGACGATCGGCCTCACCATGGTCTCGATCGCGCTCCTTCTCTCCAGCGTTGGCGCCGAGGCGCTGATGCGGCTGATGTCGCTTCCGCTGATCGTCGGCGGCGTGTGCATCATCACTTCGATCATCGGCACCTATATGGTCCGCCTCGGCAAGAGCCAGTCGATCATGGGCGCGCTCTACAAGGGCTTCTGGACCACTGCGATCCTCTCGATCCCGGCGATCTATGTGGCGACCAGCTATGCCCTTACCGGCGAGTTGATGGGCGACATGAACACCGTCGTCGGCGCGCTTCCGGTCGATGCCAACGCGGTCATTACTGGTGACGGCGACCTGGCTTCGCTCGTTGCCAAGGAATTCACGGGCATGAGCCTGTTCCTTTGCATGATGATCGGCCTCGCAGTGACCGGCCTGCTGGTCTGGATCACCGAATATTACACCGGCACCAACTATCGCCCGGTCAAGTCGATCGCCAAGGCATCCGAAACCGGCCACGGCACCAATGTCATCCAGGGCTTGGCAATCAGCCTTGAATCGACTGCGCTGCCGACGCTTGTGATCGTCGTCGCAGTGATCGCCTCGTTCCAGATCGCAGGCATCATCGGCGTGGCGTTTGCCGCAACTTCGCTGCTGGCGCTGGCGGGCATGGTCGTTGCGTTGGACGCCTATGGTCCGGTCACCGACAATGCTGGCGGCATCGCCGAAATGGCGGGGCTTCCGGACGATGTGCGTCACAAGACCGATGCGCTCGACGCGGTTGGCAATACCACCAAGGCAGTGACCAAGGGCTATGCCATCGGCTCGGCTGCACTGGCCGCGCTCGTGCTGTTCGGTGCCTACACGACCGACCTCAAGGAGTTCTTCCCGGATGTGCGGGTCGATTTCTCGTTGAGCAATCCGTACGTGATCGTCGGGCTCCTGCTCGGCGCGTTGCTGCCCTATCTGTTCGGCGCATTCGGCATGACTGCCGTCGGCCGCGCAGCGGGCTCGGTAGTCGAGGACGTCCGCAACCAGTTCCGCGACAATCCCGGCATCATGGCAGGGACCAGCCGTCCCGATTATGCGCGCACGGTGGACATCGTCACCAAGGCAGCGATCAAGGAGATGATCATCCCCTCGCTGCTGCCGGTGGTCAGCCCGATCGCTGTCTACTTCATCATCACTTATGTGGCCGGCCAGGGCGAAGGCTTTGCGGCGCTGGGTGCGATGCTGCTGGGCGTGATCGTCTCGGGACTGTTCGTGGCCATCTCGATGACTTCGGGCGGCGGCGCATGGGACAATGCCAAGAAGTATATCGAAGACGGCAATCACGGCGGCAAGGGCTCGGAAGCGCACAAGGCGGCTGTGACCGGCGACACCGTGGGCGATCCCTATAAGGACACTGCCGGCCCGGCAGTGAATCCAATGATCAAGATCACCAACATCGTCGCATTGCTGCTGCTCGCGGCGCTGGCGGGACATGTCGGCTAGCGACTGGCTCACTGGTGCATGAGAAACCCCGCGCGGATCGCTCCGCGCGGGGGTTTTCTTTCGGCTCCGCAGGGATACGAAGAACATGGTTGATGGCGTTACACCTACGGAACAAAATATCGTACTGGTGCTTCTTCACCCCTACGCACCCGTGCGGAATCGAGATCAACAACGACAGGGGTAGTCCATGAAGAAAATGTCTGTTCTAAGCGCAGCAATCGGCCTGCTGGCGCTTTCGGCGTGCAACACCAGCCCGCGCGAGCAGGCCGCGGAGAACATCCAAGCAAATGCGGAAAACACCGCCGACACGCTTGAGGCCGCGGCAGACAACACGACCGGCGCCGCCGCGGACAGCCTCAACAACCAGGCCGACGCCGCCCGCGAGACGGGCGACAAGAAGGCCGAGGATCTGCGCACCCATGACGCGGATACCAACCTGTCGAACGGCATCTAACGATCCGCACAGGAATTGGGCCTGGGCTATCGAGCCCACGGCCCGTCCGTAGTTGGGACCCCGTCCGGAGGCGATCCGGGCGGGGTTTTCGATACGCACGCGAGAGATCAGACTGAGACGGTCTCGCCTTTCGCAACCACGGCATCCGCCCAGTCGAGAAACCCCTGCCCCGCCGGCGTAAACTTGCCGTGCGCATGCAGCAGCCCGACAGCTTCCGCCACTTCGGCACGCACCTCCGCCAGCCGCGCTTCGGCATCGTCGCGCGCCGCGCCGGTGAACACGCCGCGATCCAGCGCACGAGCAAAACCCTCCGCGATCTGGCTGTGCACGAACACCCCTTCGACGATGCCGACGATCGGGCGCGTGTCTTCCCGCCAGCTCACCTGAAAGCACTCCTCCGTTTGGTCGGGCGTGAGGATCGGTATGGCGTCTTCGATATAGCGCAGGCGGATATGCCCCTCTTCGTGGAGGATCGATTCGAACCCGTCGGTCACAGTGGTCATGACCATCCAGATGGCGCCCTGATGCGAGGACACCGTGAAGCCCTCCACCTTCCATCCCGGAGGCGCAGTGCGAGGAATGAACACGCGCACCGTGCGTCCCATCTCCTCGTAACGCTCGGGCCAGCACGCCTCGATCGTCGCTGCGGCTTCGCGCAGCATTCCGATATCGCCGGGTGCATAATAGGGTTCGCGCGCATCGAATTGCCACGGAATGACCCCGGCCTCGCGCGTCGGCACTGCGCCTTCGCGGAGCGACAGCCTGAGCCAGGGCAAGTCGTTGCGGACCAGCGTGTCGAGCCCCGCGAGCGAGGGCGCGCGCAGAATGCGCGGGTCCTCCCGATCGGCGAGGTCGAAATCGTGCCGCGTCCCGTCTTCGTCGACCAGCGCAAGCCGATCGCCCGACTTCTGCGCACCCGCCAAGCTCCCGGGAATGCCCGCGACCGCAAGGGCGCAGTCCGCAGTCATCAGCACACCCTGTTCGACTGCGAGAAGCGCAGTCCATTCGCCATCGTCGCTCAGCCCGAACTGCATGTTGGCCGCCTTGTCGAGCTGGCGGAGCAGATTGGGGTCGTCGGCGTCGGACCAGTCTGCGATCCGTCCGAAATCGCTCAGCCAGCCGCCCAGCACCGGTGAGGTCAGCCGCGGGTCGCTTTGCGGATTGCTCATCGCGAGCGAATCCGCCAGCGCGCCGAATGCGGCCGCGCCGCGCTCGATCCCGCCGACGCAGTCGAACACTTTGCGCAGGCTCTCGATATCGCCGAGGCGATTGATTGCCGAGAAGGCGATGAGTTGCTCGGTCGTGCGCAGCTGGCCTCCCTCAAGGAGGATTCGCAAGTCGGTGGCTTCGGTCATGTTGCTTCCCCAACTCAGGCCGCCTGCGCGCCCGCGAGCCGGTCCGCCACGTGCCGATACAAATGAAGATGGTCGGGGCACAGCACCGAGGGTTGATCGGTGATCGTGCCTGCCGAATCGAGCCGCCCGGCGAGGGTACCCCCGCGGCAGGCTTCCCAGAAGCTGCAACCGCCGCAGCGTACCGGCTGGCGTTCGGCTGCCATCCTGCGCGAGCGATAAAAGAAGCTCGCTGCGACCTGATCGAATGCGCTTTCGGCGATGTCGAAGCCCGTCTCGCCCGCGCCGTCGGCCGAAGTGCGAAGATAGTCAGTCAGCTCGATCGCGCCATCGGTGTTGACCACGAGCGAGTGGAACGACCAGGGACCGATATCGTCGCGCTGGGGCGGTGCGCCGAGTAGCGCCTGCATGATCTCGTTGAAGAAGCGGATCTCGACATCGACTTGATCGAGATCGAGCCATGCCTCGTATAATTGCGTGAGCCAGGTCCCGAGCAGCGGCTGTTCGGCATAAGCGGCAGCATCGGTCCAGGGAGGCCGGTCCTGATTGGGGTCGAGCGGCCAGAGCAACGTGGCGCGCGTCACCGGCAAGCCCGCCAGCCAGGCGAGGAAGTCGCCCGCCGGCAGCTCGGGCCGCATCACGCAAAGAAAGCCGCCGATCAGGCCCCCCTTCCCCGCAGCTACCAGCCCATCCACATTGCGCATGATCCGGCGGTACGAACCGCGCCCGGCGAAATCCACGCGCGCACTGTCGTTGCTTGCCTGGGGTCCATCGAGGCTGATGCCCATCGACACCTGCATTTCCTCGAACATCGCGATGAGTTCGGGCTTGGGCGCTTTCAGCATATTGGTCTGGAGGGCGACATGCACCGTTAGCCCCTCGGCACGAACGGCGGCGATTTCGTCGAACAGCGCGCGGAAGTCGGCGATCGGCCACAAGGTCGGCTCGCCGCCGTGCAATGCGATCTGGACTTCGCCCAGCGCATGCACGCGGGCATGCTCGGCGATCCGCCGGACTGCCTGACGCGCGATATCCGCGGTCATCGCCGCGGGCTTTCGCGTGAAGCCGCGATCTTCGCTATTGAACATGTAGCAATAGCTGCAGTTCAGATTGCAGAAACCAGTCAGCTTGAGAATGTAGGATGTGAACATCGGTGCGGCAGGCCGGGAAGGCCGCGGCGAACCGCGGCCTTCCCGAACCCTGTCACCATTTCAAACCGAACGAGATGCTGATCGCCGCCGGATTGAACCCGGGACGACCCTTCGCCTGGTCCAGCGCCGAGCGCAGGATCGCGCTCTTCACCGGATCGGTGCGCTGCAACGTGGCGATCTGGCTGCGCAGCTGCGTTTCCGATCCCTTCGCGCTCAGGTTCGTCGCGCGCGCGGCAGCCACCTTGGTCTGCGTAGCATCCGAACGGGGATCGGCGACCGCAGGGGCGGCGGCCACACCAAGTCCGGCCGCGGCAACGAGCAGTGCCGCCGCGCCAAGTTTCACTTCTTTACCTTTGGAAATGCTCATGATTATCCTCCCGACGAGTTCAGAAAAAGGATACACTTGCACAGGGTGAGTAGAGTCGGAATTATCCGTAAATTCCGCTAGAGTCGAACCCGACTCACCGAAGACAGTTTTTGGGCAACTCTATTTATATATGCCTGTCATGCTTCCAGCCTGGAGTCAAAGAGAGTCTTCTTCGAAACAATATAACTATAGATAACTATAAGTTGACTATGGGGTGCGCCTGATTGGCGCAACCGCGCATGCGCCAAATCATGGCGCCGAATTCGCATGAACTTCGAAGTGCTCAGTCCAGACCGAGCAGCCAGCGATCGAGGCGCACGGCACTGATTGGCGCGTCGGGCAATGCGGTGTTAAGCTCGGCGCGGTGGCGCATGATCCAGCGCATGCAGCTCGGCTTGCTGGCAAAGGCGGCGAAATCGCTACGGTTTGCCCGCAGCGTGTGGCGGTCGACCAGGAAGCGCGCGCCGCGGGTGCAGCCGGGCACACCCGCCCAATCGCGGCAGGGCGCGACTACGCTCGGCACCCAATAAGCGCGGCGTGAGTCCAGCAGATCGACGTCCGCACGCCGCATCGCCTCTCCTTTAATGCCCCTCCCCTTCAGGGAAGGGGCTTTTATCTCCTCACACCAAATCGAACCGATCCGCGTTCATCACCTTGGTCCAGGCGGCAACGAAGTCCTGCACGAACTTTTCCTCGTGCCCGCTCTCGGCATAGACTTCCGCCACTGCGCGCAGCTCGGAATTCGAGCCGAAGATCAGGTCCGCCCGCGTCGCACGCCAGGTTTCGTGACCCTCGGCGCGATCGGTGGCGACATAGTCCTGGTCGTTGCCATCCTCCGCTGCCTTCCAGACATTGGTCATGTCGAGCAGATTGACGAAGAAGTCGTTGGTCAACTGGCCGGAACGCTTGGTAAAATGGCCGTGCCCGCGCTCGCCATGATTAGCTCCGAGGACGCGCAGGCCCCCGATCAGCACGGTCATTTCCGGGACGGACAGGCCAAGCAGCGATGCCCGGTCGAGCATCATTTCCTCGGTCTTCACCGCCAGCTTCTTCTTGCCGAGGTAGTTGCGGAAAGCGTCCGCCTGCGGCTCCATCACCTCGAAGCTTTCGGCATCGGTCTGCGCGTCGGTCGCGTCGCCGCGGCCGCCGGCGAACGGCACAGCGACGCTCGAGCCGGCGTCCTTGATCGCTTTTTCCAGCCCGACCACGCCGCCCAGCACGATCGCATCGGCCATCGACATGCTGCCGCGCAGGCCCTCAAGCGTGTCGAGCACCTTCGCAAGCATCTCCGGCTCGTTGATTTCCCAGTCCTTCTGCGGCGCCAGCCGGACTCGCGCCCCATTGGCGCCGCCGCGATAGTCCGACTTGCGATAGGTGCTGGCCGAGGCCCAGGCAGTCTTGATCAGCTGGCTCACGGTCAGCCCGCTCGCAGCGATCTTGGCCTTCACTGCCTGCACGTCCGCGTCCGAAGGCGTGGTGCCCGCGGGAACCGGATCCTGCCAGATCAGGTCCTCTGCCGGGACTTCCGGCCCGAGATAGCGGATGCGAGGCCCCATATCGCGGTGACACAGCTTGAACCACGCGCGCGCGAAGGCGTCCTTGAACGCCTCGTGATCGTTGCGAAACCGCTCGCTGATCGCACGGAACTCCGGATCCATTTTCAACGCCATGTCGGCGGTGGTCATCATCGTCGGCACCTTCTTCGACGAATCCCAGGCCGCCGGCGCCTTGTCCTCTTCCTTCTGGTTGATTGGCTGCCATTGCTGCGCACCCGCGGGCGAGCGGACCAGCTCATAGTCATAGTCGAGCAGCAGGCGGAAGAAATTCTCGCTCCATTCGGTCGGCGTGTTGACCCACGATCCTTCGATTCCGCTGGTCACCGTATGCTCGCCGATGCCGCCGCTTTCATGCGTGCTGACCCAGCCAAAGCCTTGCCCCACCAAATCGCCGCCCGAAGGCGCGTTGCCCAGAAGCGAGGCATCGCCATTGCCGTGCGCCTTGCCGAAGGTATGGCCACCCGCGGTCAGCGCCACGGTCTCCTCATGGTTCATCGCCATGCGCTCGAACGTCGCCTTGATGTCGCGCGCCGATTGAAGCGGATCAGGATTGCCGCCCGGCCCCTCGGGATTGACGTAGATGAGGCCCATCTGGATCGCGGCCAGCGGTCCTTCCAGTTCGTGCATACCATGCTCGGGGGCGATGCGGGTCTGCACGCCCTGGTTCACCCATTTGTCCTCCGAGCCCCAATAGATGTCACGCTCGGGCTCGAACACGTCGGCGCGCCCGCCGCCAAAGCCGAACACTGGCCCGCCCATGCTCTCGATCGCAACATTGCCGGTGAGGATGAACAGATCGGCCCAGCTGATATTCTTGCCGTATTTCCGCTTGATCGGCCAAAGCAGGCGGCGGGCCTTGTCGAGATTGCCATTGTCAGGCCAGCTGTCGAGCGGGGCGAAGCGCTGCTGGCCGCTATTGGCGCCGCCGCGGCCATCGGCGGTGCGATAGGTGCCCGCCGCGTGCCAGGCCATGCGGATGAAGAAGGGGCCGTAATGCCCGTAATCTGCCGGCCACCAAGGCTGACTATCGGCCATCAGCGCAGTGAGATCGGCCTTGAGCGCATCATAGTCGAGCGCCTTGAAGGCCTCGGCATAGTCGAAGTCCTTGCCCATCGGATTGGTCGGGCCATTGGGATTGAGGATTTCGGTGGCGAGCATCTCGGGCCACCAGTCCTTGTTGGTGCGGCCGAGCAACGCGCGGACCCCGCCGTCGCCCTTCATCGGGCAGCCGCCCTCGATCGATCCAGTCTCTGCGTCCATGGCCTGATCCTCTCGTCGCTTTATCTGCGCGAAAGACTAGGCTTGGAGCGGCATTCCCGGAAACGACTAAACTCGACCAGTACCAATCAGAAAATCGATCAGGTGCGGCGTTTTCAGTTGCAGATCCGCGCAAGCTCGCTTCGTACCGCGTGCAGCGTCATCTGAGTCTGCACCGCCTCCAGATTGTGGCGGGCGAGATGGCTGCCGCAGCCCTGCATGCTGCCCTCGAGATCGGGGCGTTCGCCGATCACCAGGCAGCGCTCCCAGGCGCCTGCGGCCAAAGGAAGCCAGTCGCTGACTGCACGGGAAGGATCGACCACGGCGCGATCGAGCAGGAGATTGCCCAGCACGAAGAAGAAATCGGGAGAACCTTCCCAATGCGGCATTTCCGAATTGGCCAGAGCCAGCGCCTCATCTTGCCTGCCTATTTTGCCGAGGCAGCGCATCTGACGAATGACGAGCCCGTGCCGCCAATTGTCGGCAGGCGCCGTGCCGGGAAGCGCGGCAGCGTAATGCCCGGCAGCCGCGGTCAGGTCGTCCCGCATCTCCGCATCCTTGCCCAATTGATAGAGGATGTAGGGGTCGCCCGGTCGCTCGTTCAGATCGGCGAGAAGCAGCGGGCCATTGCGGTCGCGCTTGCGGTCGAGCTGGTCCTCCAGATAGCCGTCATGCGCGACGTGAAGCTCGATGCGTTCGCGGGGCAGTTCCGATACCGCTTGCTCGTGCACCCGCCCTTCATAGCGGACGCCGCGCGGCAGCAGCCGGGTCATCCAGTTGCGGCGCGAAGCTCCGGCAGGGCTATGGTCGCCATCCACGGCGCTATGGACGCAAAGCCGCCCCAGTCGCGCCGGTCCGCGACACCATCGGCGAAGCGCCGAGCCGCCCGAGACGATCCATTCATCGGCATCGAGCACCAGGTTCCAGTCTGCATCGGCGAGCCCGAGCGCATGGTTGCGCGCGGCGGAGAAGTCGCCGGGCCAGGCGAGGTGGTGCACCTGCGCCCCACCAGCCGCGGCGATGGCCGGCGTGTCGTCGAGCGAGCCCGTATCAAGCACGAGCATGCGATCGACATGCGGCCGAATGCTTTCCAAGCAACGCGCAATGCACCGCGCTTCGTCGCGGACGATGAGTACCGCGGCGATACTGGGCCGTTGCCTTGCCTTGCTGCGCATCTGCGCGTCCCCGTTCGTTCGTGTCGAAACCGGAATGGCGGGAACATTGCGAAAAAATTATTAACCATGCCGCTTTACCGTCGTCTGCACGCACGATCGGTGACGCGAGGAAGAGACGATGATCCCCAAGCTGATGCACTTCATCTGGGTAGGCGACGAGACCAAGTGCCCGACCAACTGCATGGACACCTGGCGCGCGCTCAATCCGAACTGGGAGTTTCTGCTCTGGGACAATTCGGATTTCGAAAGCGCCGACTGGTTCAACGCCAAGCACATGGCCGACATGTACGGCCGCGAACTCAACGGCGTGGCGGACATGATGCGCTGGGAGATTCTCCACGCCAAAGGCGGCGTTGTTGTCGATGCCGACAGCATCGCGCTGCGCCCGCTCGACGATCATCTGCTCGATTGCGAGGCGTTCGCCTGCTGGGAAAACGAGATCATGCGCCCCGGCCTGATCGCCGCGGGCTATTTCGGATGCGAGGCGGGCAATTCGTTCGTTGAGCAGATCATCCGAGACATCCATGACGATCCGACCGTGACGCACGCCAAGGCCTGGAAGACCGTCGGCCCGATGCGGCTGAGCGAGAGCTACCGCAAATATAATTATTCCAAGCTGCGCATCTATCCGAGCCATTATTTCATTCCGACGCACTTCACCGGCCAGACCTATGATGGCAGCGATCCGGTCTATGCCGATCAGCTGTGGGGCTCGACGCTGCGCGCCTATGACGAAATTCACGCGCGCGACGTGAGCGCCGCACCCGAGCCGGTCGCTCCGCCGGCGCTCCAGCCGGAGCCCGCGGCGGAGGAAGCAGCGCCGATTTCGTCCGCATTGGAAGCGCTGCACGCCCCCTATTTCGTCCAGCGCGTCAACGTCAGCAACGAATTCGCCGGCAAGGGCCGCGGCAAGGTTCTGCGCGATTTCTGCGCGGGGAAGCGCGTGCTGCATGTCGGCTGCGCAGACTGGCCGATCACCGATCTCAGCCGTTCGCTGCATTTGTACCTCGAGCCGGCCTGCGCTGCGCTCGACGGGGTCGATCCGCACACCGAAGCACTCGAAATTCTAGCTCCGCACGTAAAGGGGCGCCTCTTCTCCAGCGTGAGCGAAGCCACTGACTCCTATGATCTCGTGCTCGTCCCAGAAGTGATGGAGCATGTCGCCAATGTCGAGGAATTCCTGGCCGAATTGCAAGGCGTGGACGCCGAGACCTTCTTGATTTCGGTGCCCGATGCCTTCCAGTGCGGCGGCCGCCATTTCGATTACATCGCCAACAGCCAGACCTTCGTGGAGGTCGTCCACCCTGATCATAATGTCTGGTACACGCCCTATACGTTCGCCAACACCATCCAGAAATATAGCGATCTCGCCATCGATCGGATGTGGTTCTTCAACAATATCTCGCTGCTCGCACAGCTATCGAAGAACAGGATGCAGCTCGCCGCCTAAGGACTTGCGCCCAATCGGAATTTGTCTTTAGCTTGGGTCACCGCCTGCGGTTCAACGCGGGCGGCCGGGGGGCATCTGGATGCGCGCGCTATCGCTGCTGGCGGCTTCGGCTGCGCTTCTAATCGCGACCGCGCATCTCGCGGCGGCGCCACAGCAATCCACGCCGCAAGCCACACCCAAGATGCCCGACGCGGCGGCCTTTGCCGAAAAGCCGGCCTTTACGGGACTGTCGCTCTCACCCGACGGTCAGAAGATCGCCGCAGTGGAGAACGGTAATTCGAAATCCCGGCTCGTGGTGTTCGAGGCCGATGCCAGCACTCGCAAACCGGTATATTACGAAGCCCCCGCATCGAGCATGGCCACCATCCACTGGGCCGGATCCGGACGTCTGCTCGTCACCAACGCGACGATCTTCAATTTCTTCGGCATCCAGATGACGATCTCGAACATCAGTGTCGTCGATCTGAAGACCAAGGCACACCGGGACCTGGATCCCGAGGGCAGGACTCCCTTCGCCGGCGAAATCCTCCATATCGATCCCAAGGGCGATTGGCTGCTCCTCGCGACGCAGAAATCGATCGGCGGCACGCCTTGGGTCAAGCGTATCGACCTCAACACGAACATCGCGACCTATGTCGAAAAAGCGCGGCCCAATGTCTGGAACTGGTTTGCCGACAGTGCGGGCGTGGTCCGCGCGGGCATCGCCTATGACGGCGACCGCTGGACGATGTGGTACCGCGAACAGCCCAATGCGCCGCTTGCCAAGGTCAAATCTCCCGAGATCAAGGGGACGGCAGGCACGGTGGATTCAGTCTATTTCTTTCCCGGCGAGGCGGGCGGGGCGATCATCACTAATGCCCGTTCGGACCGGTTTGCCGCCTATCGCTTCGATTTCCGCACCGGCGCGACCGGCGATGTGATCTACGAGCATCCTCGCGTCGATGTGACGGCAATCGTCGCCAATCCGGCGACCCGCGGCATCGCCGGGGTTTCGTACGAGGACGATCGCTCACGGGTGGCGTGGGTCGAACCGGCAATGAGCAAGGTCCAGGAGCGCCTCGACAAGGCGCTACCCGGCGCCGAAGTGCAGATTCGTGACCGTAGCCTCGACGGCAATCGCCTGCTGATCTGGGCGGGAAGCGCTTCCGATCCGGGCACCTTCTATCTGTTCGACCAGGCCGCGCGGCGCCTCGAACGCCTGAGCCAGCCCTTCGAAAAGCTGGCGGCGATGCATCTGGCACCGGTCAAGCCGGTCGGCTATTCCGCCCGCGACGGGCTGGCGATCCCTGCTTATCTGACGCTGCCGCTCGGCCGAGGTGAAAAGGGGCTTCCACTCGTCGTGCTGGCGCATGGCGGGCCGTTCGTTCGCGACAGCTGGAATTACGATCCCTATGTCCAGTTTCTCGCCAGCCGCGGCTATGCCGTGCTCCAGCCCAATTTCCGCGGCTCGACCGGCTATGGCAAGCGCTTCGTCGAGCAGGGTTATGGCCAATGGGGCCGCAAGATGCAGGACGACGTCGATGACGGCGTCGATTGGCTGGTCAAGCAGGGCGTGGTCGATCCCAAGCGCGTCTGCACGATGGGCGCATCCTATGGCGGCTATGTCGCTTTGTGGGGCGCAATCCGGAACCCGGACAAATATCGCTGCGCCGTCAGCCTTGCCGGTGTCACCGACTTGCCCGGCATGCTCAAGCACGATCGCAAGATGTTCGCCGCGCCGCGCTACTTCAAGCAATGGGAGCAACGGGTACGCGGCGAGAAGGAGACCGATCTCAAGGCCCTGTCACCGCTGGCGCAGGCCGCGCGCCTCAATATCCCGGTGCTCATCGCGCATGGCGAGCGCGATACCAATGTGCCCGCCAAGCAGGCGCACCAGTTCGTTGCCGCGCTGGCACTGCGCAAGGGCACGCCCAGCGAAGTCGTGCCCATTTTCTACAAGGACGAGGGGCATGGGCTGGACGAGCCCGCCAACATTATCGACTTCCTCAAGCGGCTCGAGACCTTCCTGGCCAAGCACAATCCGGCAGACCCGGCCAAGCCCTAGAGCGAGCGCGCGATCAGCACCTTCATGATCTCGCTCGATCCGCCATAGATCCGCTGAACCCGCGCATTGCGCCACATCCGCGCGATCGGATAATCGTTCACATAGCCATAGCCGCCGTGCAGCTGAAGGCATTCATCGACCACCTGCCCCTCGGCCTCGGTGACCCATAATTTGGCGATCGCGGCACTGGTCAGATCGAGCGTCCCCGCCAATTGCCGCTCGATACAATCATTGACATAGACCCGCGCGATCTCGGCCTTGGCCTTGCACTCGGCGAGCTTGAACTGAGTATTCTGGAAATCGAATACACGCTGGCCGAACGCCTTGCGATCCTTGGTGTACTCGGCGGTGACTTCCACCGCCTTGTCCATCGTCACCACGCTCGAAATCGCGATCACCAGCCGTTCGCGCGGCAGCTCGGCCATCAATTGGCGGAAGCCCTGGCCCTCGCTGGTGCCGAGCAGGTTATCCGCCGGCACCCAGACATCGTCGAAGAACAATTCGCTGGTGTCCTGCGCATCGAGCCCGATCTTGTCGAGCGCCTTGCCGCGGCGAAAGCCCTCCGCCTCCCCGGTCTCGACGACCAGCAGTGACACCCCCTTGGCGCCCTGCTCGGGATCGGTCTTCGCCACCACGATGATGAAGTCGGCGATCTGGCCATTGGATATGAAGGTCTTGGCGCCGTTGATCCGATAGCCGTTGCCATCCTTGAGCGCAGTGGTGCGGATTGATTGCAGATCCGATCCCGCCCCCGGCTCGCTCATCGCGATCGCCGCCACGCTCTCGCCCGAGCACAGTTTCGGCAGCCAGCGCTGCTTCTGCTCCTCGGTGCCGTGCGCGAGCACATAGGGCAGGATGATCACATTGTGCAGCGACAGTGCGAACCCCTCGACCCCATGCTTGCCGACCTGCTCGACCAAGGTCACGTCATGCCGGAAATCGCCTCCTGAGCCCCCATATTCGGCCGGGATCGATACCCCGAGCAGACCGGCCTCGCCTGCCTGCCGCCAGAACGCCCGCTCGACCTGCCCCGCCTCGCGCCATTGCGCGATTCGCTCAGGCGGCGCTTCGCGCTCGAAGAAGCGCGCCGCGCCATCGGCCAGCGCCACCAATTCGGGATCGTCGCGCCAATTGCTACCTGCCATCCCCACCTCTTCTCCGTCGCTCTCGCCGCGAATGTTCCCAATGTTCGCACTGACCATGGGCCTTGACGAAGGAGGGACCGGCACTGTCAAAGAGCGGCCGCGATGCGCCAGCCGCGTAAGCCAAGCATTTGAAATCCTACATTGCAAGCGCCGCGTCAGTCCGGATGATGCGGCGCGGTGGATCCGGAGCCGTGGCCCGCATCGTCACCGCGGCGCCATGCGGATCGCGCCATCGAGACGGACGTCCTCGCCGTTGAAATAGGGATTGCGCAGCATCTCCAGCGCCAGGCTGGCATAATCATCCGGATTGCCGAGCCGCTTCGGAAACGGCACCGACGCCGCCAGCGCGTCCTTCACCTGTGGCGGCGCGGCGTTCATCAGCGGGGTGTCGAAAATCCCCGGCAGGATCGTGTTGACCCGAATCCCCTCGCCCGAAAGGTCGCGCGCGATCGGCAGCGTCATCCCGACAATCCCGCCCTTCGATGCCGAATAGGCCGCCTGCCCGATCTGCCCGTCTTCGGCGGCGACGGACGCGGTATTGACGATCGCCCCGCGCTCGCCGGCTTCATCGGACTCAAGCGTCAGCATCCCCGCCGCGCTCTTGACGATGCAGCGGAAGCTGCCGACCAGATTGACCTGGATCACCCAATCGAACGCCGCCGCCGGGAATTGCTTGATCTCGCCGGTATTGCGGTCGCGGCTGACGGTCTTGTAGGCGTTGCCGACCCCTGCGCAGTTGACCAGAATCCGCTCCTGGCCATGCACTTCGCGCGCCTTGGCAAACGCCGCATCGACTTCATCGTCCGAACGGACATCGACCTTGCAAAACACCCCGCCAAGCTCGGCCGCCAGTGCCTCGCCCTTCTCGGCGTTCATGTCGAACAAGGCGACCTTGGCCCCGGCCGCGGCCAGCGCCCGTGCCGTCGCCGCGCCCAATCCCGATGCCCCGCCGGTGACCACGGCGGCCGTGCCTTCGAATTTCATGCGTCTCTCCATTTCGGTGGTTGGGGGGCCGAAGCCGGTGTTTGCGAAAAGCGCGGCGCCGGCGACGGCGCACCGCCGGCAAAGGTGCCGCGCGCAAGATTGTGCGGGTGCGTCGCCGCTTCGTCGAAAGTCAGTACCGGCGACACGCAGGCTTCGGCCGCGAAATGCGCGACCCATTCGTCGCGACCGCGCGTCGCGAAGATTGCAGCGAAGCGCTCGGTGCGCGCAGGCCATTGGCTGGGGTCCATCTGGGATCCCCCGTCCTCGCCGAGCCCGGCCACCAGCGCCGCATAGAATTGCGGCTCGATCGCCCCGACCGCGACATGCCGGCCATCGGCGCAGGCATAGCAGCGATAGAAAGGTGCGGCCCCGCTCAGCAGATTCGCCGCCGGCCCGTCGCGCCACATCCCCGCCGCCTTGAACCCCCAGCTCATGCTCGCCAGCAAAGCCGCGCCATCGGTCATCGCTGCGTCGACGACCTGCCCCGGCGCGCCCATCCGCACCGCCAGCAAAGCGCTGACCATCCCGAAGGCGAGCAGCATCCCGCCCCCGCCGAAATCGCCGATATAATTGACCGGCACCACCGGGGGCTGGCCGGGAACCCCAATCCCGTCGAGCAGTCCAGCCACAGCGAGATAATTGATGTCATGCCCCGGCGCATGGGCGAGCGGCCCATCCTGACCCCAGCCGGTCATGCGGCCGTAGATAAGGCCCGGATTGTCCCCGATCAGCACTGCCGGCCCGAGCCCGAGCCGCTCCATCACCCCGGGCCGAAACCCCTCGATGATCCCGTCGGCGCCGCGGCAGAGCGCGCGGGCCTGCTCCACGCCTTCGCTCGACTTGAGCTCGATCCCTACAACCGTCCGCGACCGCGCCAGCGCATGCGGCCCAAATACCGCCCCCGGCCGCTCGATGCGGGTCACCTCCGCGCCATGATCGGCCAGCATCATCCCCGCAAATGGTCCCGGCCCGATCCCGCCAAACTCGATGATTCGAATGCCGGTGAGAACGCCCACTAAAATGATCCTCCCCCGCACGGGGAGGTGGCAGCCCCGGACTTGTTCCGGGGCTGACGGAGGGGGCTCTCCTCATAGGGTTTCCTTCGCAGCACGCCCCCTCCACCAGCCTGCGGCTGGTCTCCCTCCCCGTTCCGGGGAGGATCAAGAGGGCGCGGTACCATCGCCTCAGAGCGCCTCGACAATCGTCACGTTGGCAATCCCGCCGCCCTCGCACATCGTCTGCAGCCCGTAGCGCTTGCCCTGCTTGCGCAGCGCATGCACCAACGTCGCCATCAGCTTGGTCCCCGAGGCCCCCAGCGGATGCCCCAAGGCGATCGCCCCGCCATTGACGTTCAGCCGCTCGGGATCGGCGCCCGTGTGCTCAAGCCACGCCAGTGGCACCGGCGCGAACGCCTCGTTGACTTCGTACAGGTCGACATCCTCGATCCGCATCCCCGCGCGCTGCAACGCCCGGTCGGTCGCGAACAACGGCTCCTCGAGCATCACCACCGGATCCCCGCCAGTCACCGTCAGATTGTGGATCCGCGCCAGCGGTGTCAGGCCGTGCGCCTTCAATGCCGCCGCGCTCACCACCATCACCGCCGATGCCCCATCGCAGATCTGGCTGGCGTTCCCCGCAGTGATCACCCCGCCCTCGGTCAGCGTCTTGAGGCTGCCCAGCCCTTCCATGCTCGCGTCGAAGCGGATGCCTTCGTCCTGTGCATGAAGCTCCCCGTCGCCAATCTCCAGCGCCAGAATCTCGTCGTCGAAATCACCCCGCTCGACAGCCGCGGCCGCCCGCCGGTGGCTTTCCAGCGAATAAGCGTCGAGCCGCTCGCGGTCATAGCCATATTTGCGCGCGATCATCTCGGCGCCGGTGAACTGGCTGAACCCGCGCACCCCGAAGCGATCGAGCGCCTTCTGGCTGAACGGCTTGGCGCCGACCACCGAAGTCCCCATCGGGACCCGGCTCATATGCTCGACGCCCGCCGCGATCACCACGTCCTGCGTGCCCGACATCACTGCCTGCGCTGCGAACTGAATCGCCTGTTGCGAGCTGCCGCATTGGCGATCGATCGACACTGCTGGCACACTCTGCGGCAATGTCGAGGCGAGCACGGCGTTGCGCCCGATATGCAGCGCCTGCTCGCCGGCCTGGCCGACACAGCCCATGATCACATCGTCGATCGCGGCGGGGTCGATCCCGCTGCGCGCCGCGATCTCCGAAAGCACCGCGCCGCCCAGATCGGCCGGGTGCCAGCCCATCAATTTGCCGTTCCGGCGCCCGCCCGCCGTCCGCGTCGCCGCGACAATATATGCCTCTGCCATCCGCCTCTCCCGCCGCCCCTTGAACGGGGCAGTACTTACACCAATGTAAGTGCCGGAGCGCCGCAGCCAGCGCAAGTGGCAGTCGTGCTTTCCTTTTTCCCCGTCACAGAGTAAAGGCACCGCGATTTTACGCGGGCGTCACACCGTAAGAGGTATTTTTTGGCCAAAGAAGAACTGCTTGAAATGCGCGGCCAGGTCGTTGAGCTTCTGCCCAACGCCATGTTCCGCGTTAAGCTCGAAAACGATCATGAGATCCTGGGTCACACCGCCGGCAAGATGCGCAAGAATCGCATCCGCGTGCTGGTCGGCGACGAAGTCCTTGTCGAACTCACGCCCTACGACCTGACCAAGGGCCGTATCACCTACCGCTTCAAGTGACGGCCTGCGGGCCGTCATCCTGAACTTGTTTCAGGATCCATCGCGCCACAAGCGGCATGTTTGCGATTGGATAGATGGATGCTGAAACAAGTTCAGCATGACGGAAGAATGGTCATTTGAAGCTCGTCCTTGCCTCTACATCGCCACGCCGACTCGATCTGCTCAAGCGAATCGGGATCGAGCCTGCGCGCGTCGCCGCCCCCGATGTGGACGAAGACCCGCTGCCGGGCGAATTGCCCCGCCCCTATGTGCTGCGAATCGCCATCGCCAAGGCACAGGCAGTGGCACGCGCTGACGACGAGATCATCCTCGCCGGCGACACCACCGTCGCGGTCGGCCGCCGCATCCTCGCCAAGCCCGAGGACGAAGCCGATCTGCGCCGCATGCTCGCGCTCCTCTCGGGCCGCCGCCACCATTGCTATTCGGCGGTGTGCGCGATCGGCATGGACGGCAAGGCGCGCACCCGCATCTCGGATACCGTGGTGGCCTTCAAGCGTCTGACCCCGGCCGAGATCGACTGGTACGTCGCCAGCGGCGAAGGCATGGGCAAGGCTGGCGGTTACGCCATCCAGGGCAAGGCCGAGGCGTTCGTCCGCTTCCTCTCGGGCAGCCATTCGGGCGTCGTCGGGCTGCCGGTGTTCGAGACCCGCGCATTGTTGCTGAGCGCCGGACTCGCTCTTGGCTGAGTGGCTCTACGAAGCCGGGATCGGCGAAAACCGCGCTGCGCTGGTTTCGCGCGGGGGCATCTGGAAGGCACGGATCGAACTAGAAGGCTCGGGCCCACGCGTCGGCAGCGTCGTCGAGGCGCGGATGACCGACCGCTCGACCGCGCGGATCACGCTCGAAGACGGGGGCGAAGCTTTGTGCTCGCCGCTTCCGAAGGTAACCCAGGGCGGCCGCTTCCGCGCGCTGATCGTGCGCGAGGCGATCCCCGAACCCGGCCGGCCCAAGCTCCCCAAGGCAGTACCGACCGACGAGCCGCTCGGGCATGGCCCCGACCTGCTCGCGCAAATCACCGCCTCCGGTCTGCCCGTGCGCACCGCCCGCGCGCATGAGCCCGACATGCTGGAGGAAGCGGGCTGGTCCGAAGTCCTGGAGGAAGCGATCACCGGCGAGATCGTCTTTGCCGGCGGCGCGCTCCGCCTATCGCCGACCCCCGCAATGGCGCTGTTCGACGTCGATGGTCCGGCCCCGCACGATGCGCTCGCCGTCGCCGCTGCGCACGCCGTTGCCCGCGCCTGCGAACGCCATGGCATCGCCGGATCGATCGGCGTGGACTTCCCGACCCTCACCAGCAAGGCGGCGCGCCAGGCCGTGGCCGAGGCGATCGACGCCGCGCTTCCCCAGCCCTTCGAGCGCACCACTGTCAACGGCTTCGGTTTCTTGCAGATCGTGCGCCGCCGCCTCCGCCCCTCCTTGCCCGAACTGCTCCGCATGGATCCGACGGGCGCCGAGACCCGAGCCGAACTGCGCCGCGCCGAACGCCTTCCCCCGCCGCTTCCGGCTACCCATATGGTGAGCCAGCGAATCGCACGCCGTCTCGCGCAGCAGCCGTCCTGGACTGCCGAACTGGCGCGGAGGACCGGCAGTGCGATGCAATTCGTATCGGCGAAGGAAGTATGATGGCCAAGCGTAACGGCTGCCCGATCTGTGGCCAGCTGCCCTCCAACGACTTCAAGCCCTTCTGCTCGCGCGGCTGCAAGGACCGCGACTTGCTGCAATGGTTGGGCGAGGGCTACCGCGTTCCCGGCGAGCCGGTGGACCCACAAGCATTTACCGTGGACAGCGCCCGCGACCCTGACTAAGAGCGCGCTTCCGGCGTTCGCCGGACCAGATGCCCGGGTAGCTCAGTTGGTAGAGCATGCGACTGAAAATCGCAGTGTCGGCGGTTCGAATCCGTCCCCGGGCACCACTTTCTCCAGCATCAGCGAATGGACGGCGAACCGCCGAGCCTGATCCATGCGTCGCGCCGTGTCTGATAAAAAATATTCCATATTGATATTCAGTTGGAATTTATGTTCATAGCGCCATGACCCAATCGCAAAACATCATCGCCATGATCGCCGCCGCCCGCCGTGCCGGTGCCGGCCTGATCGAAGACCGCGCGCGGATCGCTTCGCTCACCATCCAGAACAAGGCCGGCGTCGCCGACATGTTCAGCGAAGCGGACGTGCGCGCCGAGGAAACGGTTAAGGCCGCGCTGATGGCGCATGCGCCGAGTTACGGCTTTCTCGGCGAGGAGGGCGGGCTTCAGGAGGGCGAGGATGGGGAGCATGTGTGGATCGTCGATCCGTTGGATGGCACGACGAATTTCCTGACCGGATCGCCGCTGTTCGCCGTCAACATCGCGCTCGCTCGCGCCGGGCATGTGATTGCCGGCGTGACCTATGTGCCAGTGCTCGAAGAGCTGTTCTGGGCCGAGGAGGGCGCGGGTGCGTGGCTAAACGATTCGCCGATCCGTATCTCTTCGCGGGCAACGCTGGGCGAAGCGGTGCTCGGCGTCGGAATTCCCTTCGCGACCAAGCCCGACCACGCGCAATTCCATGCCGAGATGGAGCGGCTGACCGACAAGGTCACCGGCATCCGGCGCCTCGGCGCCGGGGCGATCGACATGGCCTGGGTCGCGTGCGGCCGGCACGATGCCTATTGGGAGCAGTCGGTCAGCGCGTGGGACATGGCCGCGGGTGCCGTGATCGTGCGCGAAGCGGGCGGGCTGGTGACCAACACGCTGGGCGAGCCCCTCGCTCTGATGGGCGGGACCGTGCTCGCCGCGACCCCCGCGCTCCAGGGCGAGCTGCTGGTCGCCCTCGCCCGGGTCTAGGGCGCCACCCAGCGCGCTTCGCGGTGCGAGCGCCGGATCGCGTCGGCGACCTGCTCGACCTTGAGCGCGTCGGCAAAATCCTTGGCGTTGCTCGAGTTCGCCGAGCACTGCGTCGATCGCCGCCTTCACTTCGATCGTCTTCAAGTCGTTATAGCCGATCTGATGCCCCGAAGCCGGGCAGAAATCGCGATAGGCGCCGTGTCCGGGACCCGCCATGATCGTCGTGAAGCCATTGTTGATCCCCGGCCCAACGCGGTACAGCTGGAGCTCGTTGAAACGCTCCTGGGTGAAGACGATCGAGCCCTTGGTCCCGCTCACTTCGAAGCCCAGCCCCATCTTGCGCCCAGTGGCGATCCAGCTTGCCGATAACGTGCCGGTGGCGCCGCCGGCAAAGCGGACCAGCGCGTCCATCTGGTCGTCGACGCGCACCTCGCGCGCGGTGCCGTCGGGCGTGCGCCGCGTCGCATGCGCGGTGTGCAACGTGCCTGAGACTTCGGCGATCTCGCCCAGCAGGTGCCGCGCCATCGCAATGATGTGGCTGCCGATATCGGCAAGCGCCCCGCCCGCTTGTTCGGGCTCGCAGCGCCAGTTGAACGGCGCATCCGCGGAGGCCATGAAATCCTCGGCATGGATGCCGCGGAACGCAGTGACCTCACCGACCTCGCCCGAAGCGATCAGCTCCCGCGCAACCGTAATCATCGGATTGTACAGATAGGTGAACCCCACCGCCGTCGGCAGGCCCGAAGCCGCTGCGGCATCCGCCATCGCCTGCGATTCCGCCAGCGTCGCCGCCAGCGGCTTTTCGCAATAGACCGGCTTTCCCGCCGCCAGCGCCGCCAGCGCGATCGGCGCATGAAGCAGATTGGGCGTGGCGATCGCCACCAGATCGACCGCCGGATCCGTCACAGCCTCGCGCCAGTCGCCGGTCGAGCGCGCGAAGCCAAGCTGCGCCGCGGCTTTGGCCGCAGTCTCGGCATCGCGGTCCGCCTGGATTTCCAGCACCGGCTCCACGGCCAGATCAAACGTCCGCCCCGCTGCCGCAAAGGCCATTGCATGCGCCCGGCCCATGAAGCCCGAGCCGATCAATGCGATGCGGAGCGGACGCTTGCTCATAGCGTCGCGACCTGGGCGTAGCGGGCGCGGAGCTGCTCGATCGTCTTGCGCTTGACCGGCAGTCCATCGCGCAATTTGTACCAGGTGTTCTGGCTGATCCGGTAGGTGTCGAACAATCCTTCGGACGTCGCCTTGGGCAGCCGCGCCTTCATCGCCTCGAACTCCTCGCGGGTGATTGCCACCATTTCGAAACGCATCACTTCTCAACTCCATAATAGCTGCCGCCCGCGGACACGCGGTCACGGCGCTTCTGCTCCTTGGGATCGATGGCCGTCTTCCAGCTGGAGCGGCCGTTCACCAGATCGGCGCCTTTGACCACGATCGGATCCCACACGGGCGACCCGATCACGTTGCGCACGCTCATTTCGACCTTCGGCTCGGGATCGAAGCTGAAGTCGAGTACTCCGAAATTGGCGCTGCCCACCCAAGGCGCACGCAGCCGCACTTCGGGGAGTTGATCGACAAACTTGGGGCTGAGCAACTGCGCCAGCCCCGAGCTGACCAGATCGTAGAAGTCGTATCCGCCCTTCTCGCTCCAGGGTACGCAATTGGCCTCGCCCATGTGAACGTCACCTGAAATCCCCAGGCAGCCCGAGACCTTGTTGTCGCGGATGAAGTCGAGCAGTTCGTTGCGCTCGTCGAGATACATCGCCCAGCTGTCGCCGCCGCTCTCGGCGCACGACCAGCCGGTGCCCGAGACGAGCAGCTTGAAGGTCGCCTTCGATGCCTTGAGCTCGCGCTTGAGCCAGGCCTTCTGCCCCGCGCCGAGCATCGTCTTGTTCGGACCGTTCGGCGCGGCGGGCGGATCGCGGTGGTAGCGGCCGTCGAGCACGAAGATGTCCACGGGGCCGAAGCTGTGGCGGAAGAATATGCCCGGCGTCTCCGCCGTGCCCGCCGTCGGATTGCCCCACCAGCGCTTGAACAGCTTGAGCGTCATCGGCTTGACCGGATTGCGTCCGTCCGAATCGTTATAGCCGAAATCGTGATCGTCCCACGTCGCCAGCTGCGGCACGGAGCGGAGCAGCGGTTGCAGGCTGGAGACCGCGCGCTGGCGCGCATAATTGTCGGTGAACGCCGCCTCTGCATCGCTGTCGGCATAGATATTGTCACCGAGCCACAGGAACAGGTCGGGCTCCATCGCGGTGATGGCGTCCCATACCGGCTGATGCTGGTCGATCTGCACGCGGCAGCACGACCCGAAGGCGATGCGAATCGGGCGCTTGCCCGCCGGCGCAGTCCGCGTGCGGAACGGGATCGGCTGATTGCGATCGGCGATGCCGTCGGTCTTGATGCGGTAATAATAGGTCGTGTCGGGCTTGAGGCCGGTCACGTCGATCCGCGTGACATGATCGTCCGCCGCATCCGCCTGCACCACTGGCGTGGTCTTCGCATCGCTGAACGCACGGTCGCTGGCATATTCGACTGCGACGCCAAATGTCCCGCTTGCCCGGCTCCACACCGTGAAGCTCTGCGTGGTCGAGGCGCCGATCATCGGCCCTTCGAGCAGGCGCGGATATCCCGGCGCAATCGCGGCGAGAACGCGCGCGGGCAGGCCAGCCAATAGCGTCAGGGTGCTGGCACCCCAGAGAAATTTGCGTCGGTTCATGGGTCTTCCTCAGTCGCGCAAGCGCGTGTTCCACAGCGTCGATGCAAGCAGCACCGACACCACCGAAGCGCCTATCCAGAAATAGATCGCCGCAGTGAAATCATAGTGGCGCACGCCATTGACCATGGTCATGCCGCCATTGATCAGCTTGCCGCTGACCGTCTCCTGGATGCCCGCGCCCAGATAGCTGAACACGCCGACCATCCCGAGCGCCGCGCCCGCGACGCGCTTGGGGCAGATATCGATCGCGAACAGTCCGCCGACCGAGGTGACTAAGCCGGTCATGCCCAGCCCGAACAGCACCATCGACAGGCTTGTCCAGAGCACGCCGTCGGGGCCATAGAAGAACAGCACCAGCCCGATGATCTCGACGATACCGAATATCAGATTGGCCGGCGGCCGCCGCGCGCCGAAGAACTTGTCGGAGATGAAGCCGAAGGCCACCGCGCCCGCGATTCCCGCCAGCGTGCTGATCGTCAGCATCGATCCTGCCTCGATCAGCGAATAGCCGCGCACTTCCTGCAGATAGAGGATGCCCCAGCTATTGATCGCATAGCGCGTGACATAGACGAGCGCGCTGGAGACTGCGACTATCCACACTGCGGGGATGGCGACGATGCTCAGCTGCGTCGCGAACACGCCCTTGGGGGGCGTCGCTGCGATCGCCGCGGCTTCGGCCTCGGTCGGCTCGTAGCGGTCGCCCTTCCAATCGGCGACCGCCGGAAGCCCCATCGTGCGCGGACGATCCGACATCGCGAAATAAGTGGCGACCCCGGCAACCATCGTCGCGATGCCCGGTCCCCAGAAGCCCCAATGCCAGCCCAGAGCGGCGACCAGCGAGGCAGTGACCAGGAAGGTCAGCCCCTCGCCAATCGAATGCGCGGTCGACCAGATGCCATAATAGCGCCCGCGTTCCTTATTCGAGAACCAGCTGGCGAGGCTGACCACGCAGGCCGGCGCGCCATAGCTCTGGAACCAGCCGTTGAGCCCCCACACGATCGTCGCCAGCAGCACCGTCGTCGAAAAGCCCATGACGATGTTGCACAGTGCCGACATTGCGAGGCCGATCGCCATGAACTTGCGGGCATTGGCATGGTCGGAGACGAAGCCGTTGATCAGCTTGCCCGCGGCGTAAGCATAGAAGAGCGCCGAGCCGATATGGCCTAGATCTTCGGGAGTGAAGATGCCGCCATCGATCAGCGGCTTCTTGACCACGTTGATCGCCAGCCGGCACATATAGCTTACGGCATAGCCGGCGGTGATCGCGATGATGATGCTCGTGCGATGCCGCCGATACGCGGCATCCACGTCGATGTCGGTGCGGAGCGGCAAGTCCGGTCCGGTCGCGAAAGCCTTGAGCATCCTGTCCTCTCCCCCTCGCCGCCGTTTTGCGGTCTTTGCGAGCCTATTGGTTCATGTGTGCGGCGTCATCCCATCGTCGGGATGACGAAGGCGCTGTCGCCGGTGCCGCCGCCATCGGGCCAGCGCTGAGTGACTGTCTTGACCTTGGTCCAGAAGCGAACGCCTTCCATGCCGTGCTGGTTGGTGTCGCCAAAGCTCGAGCGCTTCCAGCCTCCGAAGCTATGGTAGGCGACCGGCACCGGAATCGGCACGTTGATGCCGACCATGCCGACATTTACGCGTGCCGCGAATTCGCGCGCGGCATGCCCGTTGCGCGTGAAGATGCAGACGCCGTTGCCATATTGGTGCTCGCTCGGCAGGCGCAGTGCGGTCTCGAAATCGGGTGCGCGGACGATCTGAAGGACCGGGCCGAAAATCTCCTCCCGATAGGCCTGCATGTCGGTGGTGACATGGTCGAACAGGCTCGGTCCGATGAAGAAGCCCTGCTCATGGCCCTGGAGCTGGAAACCGCGGCCATCGACAACCAGCTCTGCGCCTTCGTCCACGCCGGTCTGGATCCAGTTTTCGACGCGCTGCTTGTGCGCGGCATTCACGACGGGACCGTAATGCGCATCCGCGTCGCTCGACACGCCAACCTTGAGCGCCGCCATCGCCGGGATCAGCCGCTCGCGCAGGGCATCGGCGGTGCGGTTTCCGACGGGCACCACCACCGGCAGCGCCATGCAGCGCTCGCCGGCCGAGCCGAATGCCGCGCCGCACAGATCGTTCACGACCTGATCGAGATCGGCGTCCGGCATGACGATGCCGTGATTCTTGGCGCCGCCCATTGCCTGGACGCGCTTCCCCGCCGCGACGCCGCGCGAATAGACGTAATGGGCGATGTCGGACGATCCGACGAAGCTCACCGCGCCGATGGCCGGGTGATCGAGAATCGCGTCAACCATCTCCTTGTCGCCGTGGATTACCTGCAGGATACCCTCGGGAAGCCCGGCCTCGATCATCAATTCCGCCAGCCGCACCGGCACGCTCGGATCGCGCTCGCTGGGCTTGAGAAGGAAGGCGTTGCCCGTCGCGATTGCCGGCCCGAACATCCACATCGGGATCATCGCCGGGAAGTTGAACGGAGTGATCCCCGCACCGATCCCGATCGGCTGGCGCATCGAATAGACGTCGATTCCAGGTCCTGCGCCCTGGGTATATTCGCCCTTCAGCGCATGCGGAATGCCCGCGGCGAATTCGATCACGTCGAGACCGCGCTGGAGATCGCCCTTGGCGTCGGCGATCACCTTGCCATGCTCCGAGGCGAGCAGCCGCGCCAGCTCCTCCATATTGGCTTCGACCAGGGCCTTGAAGTTGAACATCACGCGCGCGCGGCGCTGCGGATTGGTCGCCGCCCAGCCCGGCTGTGCCTTCGCCGCAGCTGCGACGGCCGCTTCCAGCTCAGCTTGCGCGCCGAGCACGACTTTCGCCTGCACTTCGCCCGTGCTCGGATTGAACACGTCGCCGCTGCGCGATGCCGCACCGGCAAACCCGCCGGCGATGAAATGGTCGATCTGTCTCACCAAAGTCTTCCTTGCTAGCGCACGATCCAGTCGTGCGCGGGATCGTTGCGGAACACCCAGTTGCGCCGGGGTCCGGCCATCACATTGAGGTAATAAAGGTCGTAGCCATGCGGCGCTCCGACCGGATGATAGCCGCGCGGCACCATCACGCAGTCGCCATCCTCCACCGCCATCGTCTCGTCGATATCGCGCTCGTCGGTATAGACGCGCTGGAAGGCGAAGCCCTGCGGCGGGGAGAGGCGGTGGTAATAGGTTTCCTCGAGGAAGGTCTCCTCGGGATACGCATCGCGGTCATGCTTGTGCGGCGGATAGCTCGACCAATTCCCGCCGGGGGTGATCACTTCCACCACCAGCAGGCTCTCGGCCTCGTCGGTGTCCGACAGGATGTTGCGGACATGCCGCGTGTTGCTGCCCTTGCCGCGAATTTCGACTTGGTCTGAGCAGATCACGCGGACTCTGCC
This sequence comes from Sphingomonas sp. AC522, assembly GCF_979258125.1. Classification (NCBI taxonomy): domain Bacteria; kingdom Pseudomonadati; phylum Pseudomonadota; class Alphaproteobacteria; order Sphingomonadales; family Sphingomonadaceae; genus Sphingomonas; species Sphingomonas sp. AC522. The sequence goes on along the minus strand of NZ_OZ409836.1, from coordinate 1,268,162 downwards.
CTTGCCGGTGCCGGGCGCGGTGCAGATCGCCACTTCGGCATCGCTCTCGGCGGTGATCGCATAGTCGGTACCAGACGGCAGATAGACCGAAGTCGCCGCGCCATCGAAAACAGACTTGCGCCCGCCCAGATCGTTGAAGCGCTCGCCCCCGGCTTCGATGGTGACGCTTCCTGAGAGCACCACTAGGCAAGCTTCGCGGCCTTCCTCGCGATGCGCATAAGCATTGCCCGCGGCGAGCTTGATCACGCGGAACCCGACATACTCCCAGCCAGCACTCTCGGGCGTGACTTCGAGCACCGTTCCGTCGGCAGCGGGCTCGCGCGAATGGACCAGCAGCGACATCAGGCGAGCTCGGCCTGCTTGGCGAGCGCCTTGAGCGTATCGAGCCCAAGCTGGCTATAATCGCGCGGATTGGCGATCGCGGGATCCTGCTCGGCCTCGATCACGATCCAGCCCGAATAGTCCATACCGGCCAGCGCGCGCATGAAAGGCGCGTAATCGTAATCGCCGTCGCCGGGTGCGGTGAACATGCCGCCGACCACGCCGTTGAGGAAGCTCGTCCCATCGGCGCGGAAGGCGTCATATTTGGACTGGCGGATGTCCTTGCAATGGACGTGAGTCACGCGCTCGGGGCGCGCCTTGATCACGTCGATCGGCTCGATCCCGCCGAACAATGCATGGCCGGTATCGAGCACCAGCCCGACATGATCGCCGGTCGCATCGAAGAAGCGTTCCAATTCGTCCTTGGTCTCGACCACGGTACCGAGATGATGGTGATAAGCGAAGCGAAGCCCGCGATCATTGATGAAGCGCGCCACAGTATTCAGCCGCTCGCCGAACTGCTTCCAGTCGCCCGCGTCGAGCACCGGATGGGTGTCGAGCCGGCTGCCATAGCGGTCGCAATGTACGGCGTTCGAAGTCTCGGCGAGAATGAACACGCTCGATTCCATATATTCGAGCAGCGCCAGATGATTTCCGAGCGCGGCAATCTCGGTATCGGCATCGCGCGTCAGCAGGTTGGACGAATACCAACCGCCGACGATATCCAGCCCGTAGCGCGACATGATCGGCGCCAGCGCCTCGGGATCGCGCGGAAACTTGTTGCCGAGTTCGACCCCGTCGAAGCCGATTTCCTTCACGTCGGTCAGCAGCTCGTCGAGCGTGGTATCGCCGCCCAGCTCGCGCATGTCGTCATTGCACCATGCGATCGGGCTAACGCCCCAGCGGATGCTCATTTTCTCTCTCCGGAAATCCTGGTTTCATATTCGCGGCGCGCGGCCTGGACTTGCGGGCGCTCCGAGATCTCTGGCACCGCCACGTCCCACCAATAGCCGCCGGCCTCGGTGGTGATCATCGGATCGGTGTCGATGACGATGACATAGCTTTTGGGGGATGCCCTGGCGCGGACCAGCGCCGCTTCTAGATCGGCGACACCGGTCACCTTTTCGGCAGTCGCACCAAGGCTGCGCGCATGTCCGGCGAAATCGACATCGGGCATCGTCTCGTACTGGCTATCGGCGAGCAAATTGTTGAACGGCCGTCCGCCGGTGCCCTGCTGGAGCCGGTTGATGCAGCCATATCCGCGATTGTCGAGCAGGATGATTGTGATCTTCTGGCCAAGCATCACCGAAGTCGCCAGCTCGCTATTGAGCATCAGATATGAGCCGTCGCCGACCATGACGTACACGTCGTTATCGGGCGTGGCCATCTTGACCCCCAGTCCGCCCGCGACTTCATAGCCCATGCACGAGAAGCCATATTCGACATGATAGCCGCCGGGCCGGTGCGAGCGCCAAAGCTTGTGCAGTTCGCCGGGAAGCCCGCCTGCGGCGCACACCACGGTCGCGTTCTCGCCCGCCTGCCGCCACACCGCACCGATCACCTGCGCGTCCGAAGGCAGCGCATTTCCCGCTCCGGTTGCTGCGTCCCAAGCCGAATTCCACTCGACGACGGCTGCAGCATTTGCCTCGCGCCAGTCGTTCGGAACCTGCCAGCCGCCGAGCAAAGCGCCCAGTTCTTCGAGCACCGCGCGCGCATCGCCGAGCACCGGCTCGGCGGCATGCTTGCCCGCGTCATGCTGCGCAACATTCACCTGGAAAAGACGTTTGCCCGCAAACAATGTCCTCGATCCTGTCGTGAAGTCCTGTAGCCGCGTGCCGACGCCGATCACGACATCTGCCGCCTCCGCCGCGGCATTGGCGGCGCTGGTTCCGGTCACGCCGATCGAGCCCAATGCCTGCGAATGATCCCACGCCAGCGCACCCTTACCCGCCTGCGTCTCCGCGATCGGAATGCCGGTGCGCCCAGCCAGTTCGGCCAGCACGCCTTCCGCTCGCGAATAGAGCACGCCGCCGCCCGCCACGATCAGCGGCGCCTTCGCCCCCTTGATCGCATCGGCCAGGGCAGCCAGCTCGCCCGTATCGGGCCGCACGCGCCGCTGGCCCCAAATCCTGGGCGCGAAAAAACTTTCGGGATAGTCATAGGCCTCGGCCTGTACGTCCTGGCATAGGCAAAGCGTCACCGGCCCGCAGCTCGCAGGATCGGTCAACACGCCCATTGCCCGCGGCAGCGCGTCGAGGATTTGCTCCGGCCGCATGATCCGATCGAAATAGCGCGAGACCGGCTTGAAGCAGTCGTTCGCGCTCACGGTAGCGTCGGCGAAATCCTCGATCTGCTGGAGCACCGGATCGGGCCGCCGCGTTGCATAGACGTCGCCCGGCAGGAACAGCACCGGCAGCCGGTTGACATGCGCCAGCGCCGCCGCGGTCACCATATTGGTCGCGCCCGGCCCAATCGAAGTGGTGCAGGCCATTGCCCGCTGGCGCCGCGATTGCTTGGCGAAGGCGATGGCGGCATGCGCCATGCCCTGCTCGTTATGCGCGCGCCAGGTCGGCAGCTCGCCGGTCATCCCCGCCAGCGCCTCGCCCATGCCAGCGACATTGCCGTGACCGAAGATCGCCCAGACGCCGGCGAAATAGGGAACCACCGCACCATCGATTTCCACCGATTGCGCCGCGAGATAACGGGTCAGGGCTTGTGCCGTGGTCAGGCGCACAGTCTTGCTCATCAGGCCGCCACTTCCTTGCATTGACGCGCCGTGCGCCATGCATCCGCCAATACCCGCAAATTCTCTGCGAGCGCATCCACCGCGCCGGCATCGTCGATATCGCCCGAGAGCCACTGCGCTGCGACATCGTGGAAGATCGTCCGCCCGACTGCGAAGCCCTTGACCAGTTCGAACTGCGCCGCAGTCGTGATCCCCGCAAGCAATTCGTTCTGCGGCGCCGAAAGCCCGAGCAACACGATGCCGCGGCAGAGCGGATCGTGGCGCAGGATCGCCGCCTCGATCTGGCCCCAGGTCGCATCGTTCTCGGCAGGCTCGAGCTTCCACCAATCCGGATAGACACCGAGCGCGTAGACGTGGTCGATCACCCGCGAGATCGTCTGGCTGTCCACCGGGCCATGCTTGGACGCGATGATCTCAAGCAGGAATTCGTGCCGCGTCGCCCGGCATGCGTCGAACAGCCGCAGGATCTGGCGGTCCTGCCGGGCGATCATCTCTGCATCGTCGTCGGGATGATAGAAGACCAGGCACTTCACGACATGATTGATCGGCCATTCGCGCAGCGTCATCGCTACATCGGGCGAGCCTTCGAATTCTATCGGGCGCGAGCCCGGCAGCTCGATCGGCCGCCCGATCCAATAAGGCAGGTCCCCCGCCGCCTCCAGCGCACGTGCGCCAAAGCGGCCGTCGAGCAGCATGCCATAGCGGCGGTCGCCCCGCGCCAGCCGCTCGACGGCCTGGAGCGCAAGGTTCTTGAAGTGCGAGACCTGTTCGGCATCGCCCGTGCCGAGATCGGCAATAAGATCGTCGAATTGGCTGCGATGGTCGATCGCGAGCACGGTCAGATCGTCATGTTCGCCATGCCGGTTGCTCGACCAATGCAACTGCTCGAGCTCAGCGCTTTCGCGCAGGCGGTGCGGCCAGCTTCCGCGCAGGAAAACCTGCAATTCCTCCCACGACGCCATGGCCGGCGCGCAGCCATGCCGCGACACGACGATCGCCCCGCAGGCATTGGCCATCTCGCAGCATTTCTCGACCGGCATGCCGCGCAGCCAGCCGCGCAGGAACCCCGCCATGAATGCGTCGCCTGCGCCCAGCACGTTGAACACTTCGATCGGGAAGCCGCGCCCGACGATCCCAGCGTCGAGATCGTCCGGCACGTCCCCAGGAAATGCCACGCAGCCCTTGGGGCCTCTTTTGCACACCAGCAACGCATCGCTGCTCGCCCGGATCGCCCTGAGCGCCGCAACGGTGTCGGTCGTGCCGCCCAGAATATGGACCTCTTCCTCGGTGCCGACGATCAGGTCGCACAATGGCAGCACCTTCTGCAGCTCGGCCGTCACCGCGCCGCTGGCGACGAAACGATCCTCGCCATTGGCCTTGCCCGCCAAGCCCCACAGCACGGGGCGATAGTCGATGTCGAACACCACGCGCCCGCCCTGCGCCTTCATTAGCGTGGCGGCCTTCATGCTCGCGGCGAACACGCCGGGTTGCGAAAGATGCGTTCCGTTGACCAGCAGCGCGCTTGCCTGCGCGACGAATGCGGGGTCCACATCGTCCGCGGCCAGCGCCATGTCCGCGCAATTCTCGCGGTAGAAGATTAGCGGGAAAGTATCGGGATCGCGGATGCCGAGGATCGCGAGCGCAGTGAGCCGCTCGGGATCGGTCTTCACGCCCAGCGTTTCGACACCTTCGCGCCGCAATTCCTCGCGGATGAAGCGCCCGAAATGATCGTCGCCGACCCGCGTCAACAGCCCGGCATTGAGCCCAAGCCGCGATGCCCCGATCGCGGTGTTGGTTGGGCTGCCGCCGATATATTTGGCGAAGCTGGCCATGTCTTCGAGACGGCCGCCGATCTGCTCGCCATACAGGTCGATCCCGGCACGCCCCAGCGTGATCAGATCGAGCCGGCGCTCTCCGCCTGATGCCCCCATGCCCTCAGCCATTTGCTTGTCAGACCGCCTCTCCGTGGTCTGTAACGCCTATTCCAACCCCGTTCTATTTGCAACATCTGTTTCAGAAATTTCTATGGTTGGAACAGATGTTTTTTCTCGTCCTGTTTGGACTTTGTCCGCCGTTTCGCGGGCTTGCGGTTGGCCTCGAAGGCGAAATTGATCACCAGCGCCTGGGCGAGGCACATCGAGGCCGAAAGCGAGCGGAATTTGCGCACTTCCGATTCGCGGACCTGGAGCACGTGCTGCGCCGGCTTGGCGACCGGGCTGACCAGGCTGTCGCTGATCGCGAGCACATCGTGCCCGCGCGACCGCACTGCCTCGACGATCGCCACCGTCTCTTCCGAATAAGGCTGGTAGCTGATCGCAATCAGCAGATCGCCTTCGCGCATCGACTGAACCTGCTGCAGCGCCAGCCCCGCGACGCCATCGATGAAGATCGTCCGCTTGCCCGCCTGGAGCAGCGAATAGGCGATGTACGACGCCACCGGGAATGAGCGGCGAAAGCCGACGACATGGACGGTTTCAGCCGCCGCGATCGCATCGACCGCGGCCTTCATCTCCGCGCCGCTCACCGTCTGCATCAGATTCTGGATCGCCAGCGTATTACCCTCGACGAACTCCGCCAGAAGCTCTGCGGGATCGGCCCCATGATCGTTGGCGGTCTCACCCAATTGGCGAACGCGCTCCGAATAGCCGAGCGCGGCATTGTTGCTCAGCAGCCCGTCGCGGAACAGCCGCTGCATCTGGCTCGCGCCTTCGAATCCGAAGCTCTTGGCGAAGCGCACGATCGCCGAGGGCTGGACTCCGCAGCGCGCCGCGATCACCGCGAGCGTCTCCAATGCGATATCATTGGGCTCGTCCAGGATGTAGCGCGCGATCTGCTTGAGCCGCTTGCTCAGCGTCTCATACCGGCGCACGATCTCCGCACGAAGCTGTTCGGCGGTCGCCGGGGCAATCGAAGCGTCTGACATCTGGCAAGAATCTCCCCGGTTCGAAAAGCGGAATATCTGTTCGATTTTTGGAACGCAACTATCGCGCTTGTCGCTCACCTGCGTTAAAGAACGTTCGTTCCATTTATAGAGAGGATAGAATGCACGATATCGCCCTGATCGGCGCCGGGAGGATCGGCAAGATCCACGCCGCCAACGCCGCGGCAAATCCGCGCCTCCGCCTCGCCAGGGTCGTCGATCCTTTCGCCGATGCGGCGACTGCGCTCGCAAACAGCTATGGCGCTGACGTATCGTCGCTGGAGGACGCGCTGGCGGACCCTGCCATCAAGGGTGTGATCGTCGCCAGCTCGACCGACACCCATCTGGAATACAGCTTGCGCGCGGCGGAAGCCGGCAAGACAGTGTTCTGCGAAAAGCCGCTCGATCAGGATCTGGCCAAGGCCAGTGCTGCATCGGCCAGGTTCGATGCGCTGGGCGCGAAGCTGTTCCTTGCCTTCAATCGCCGCTTCGACACCAATTTCGCGGCGCTGCAGGCGCGGCTCGCGAGTGGCGAAGTCGGCAGCCTCGAGACGCTGCACATCATCAGCCACGATCCCGCCCCGCCCCCGGTCGAATATGTCAAAGTCTCGGGCGGGATCTTCAAGGATATGGTGATCCACGATTTCGACATGGCGCGCTGGCTGCTGGGCGAGGAAGTCACCGAAGTCTTCGCCAGCGCCTCGGTGCTGATCGATCCCGCGATCGGCGAAGCCGGCGATTCGGATACCGCCAAGACGATCCTGCGCACCGCCTCGGGCAAGCTCTGCGTCATCTCCTCCAGCCGCCGCAGCGGCTATGGCTATGACCAACGTATCGAGGCTTTCGGGTCGAAGGGCTTGATCCGCGCGCAGAACCAGCTCGAGACCACGGTGGAGACCTGGGGCGATGGCGGCTCGACCGGCGACAAGCTCCAGAACTTCTTCCTCGATCGCTATGCCGTTGCCTATGCCCGCGAGGCCGATCACTTCGCCGACATCATCGAAGGCAAGGCCGAGCCGCTGATCGGCTATAAGGACGGCGTCGCCGCGCTCGCTCTGGCGGAAGCCGCTGCACAATCGGCCGCCGCGCACGAGGTCGTGCGCCTCTGACAAAAAGAAGGGGAGCCGGAAACCGGCTCCCCGAGGAGGCAACTGCAGAGCGAGAGAATGATCGGGCCGAGGCGCAAACCCCCGGCCCTTTTTGCGTCAGTAAGTGAGCGACAGGCCGACGCGCATCGAGCGGCCATATTTCTCGACTTCGCGGAAGCGCCCGGGGGTCGAGAAGTAATAATAGTCCTGGGCGTCGGTAAGGTTGGTGCCCTCGACAAACACTTCGACATATTTGACCGGGCGATAGCCGATGCGGGCGTCGATCGTCGTGATCTTGCCGAAATAGCCATCCGAATTGCCCGTCACGTCGGCGACGTTGAGCCCGCCATCCGTGTCGAGATAGCCCGCGCGGTATGACAATGCGACGCGCGCCGAGAGGCCATATTTCTCGTAATAAAGCTGCCCGCTGACGATCGTGCTCGCCTGCCCGACCAGCGGCGTCTTGATCGTCCGCCCCGGCACCTTCAGGTCCGAACCCGACAGCGTCAAATTCGCATTCACCCCGAAACCGTCGAGCGGTGAAGGCAGGAAGGTCAGCGGCTTCTGGATCGCGAACTCGATCCCGTGAACCGTCGCTTCGGTGCCGTTGCCGAACGAATTGACCGTGGCATTGGTCACCGCGACCCCGCCGAACGTGCCCGATTGGTTGAGCGCAGTGGTCGCGAAGATCGGGTTCTTGATCTTCTTGTAGAAGGCCGAGACCGAGATGCCGCCTTCGCCTGGGAAGTAATATTCCAGGCCGGCATCCAGGTTGAAGGCGCGCTGCGGCTTCAAGTTCGGATTGCCGATCGTGACCACCGCGGGCGAGCCCTCGATGCTCACCGTCGGCGCCAGATTTACGAAGGGCGGACGCCCGATCGCCGTGGTCACCGCGGCGCGTGCCTGCAGGTTGCGGCTGAACTCGTACTTGGCGTTCAGGCCGGGGAACCAGTCGGTATATTCATAGCTGCCGAACGAATCGAACGCGCTGGTCAGCGTGGTAATGCCCGGGCGGTAGACCACCGCCGCAGTGCGGCCCTCGGTCTTCTCGATGCGGACGCCGGGGATCACCGTCAGCCCACCTGCCTTGATGTTCGCCATCACATAGCCGGCGATCACCTTCTCCTTGACCTGATAATCGGAGGTCTTGGACTGGGCGACCTGGTCGGCATTGACCGTGAACAGCGCCGTGTTGGTGTTGTTGGCGAAGACATAGCCCTGCGCCGATGCGAAGCTGATCGTCGGCCCGAAGGTCAGAGCGCCATCGAAGGTCGTGGCGATCGTCTGGTCGAGGTCCGAGGCAATGGTCCGCAACGCCGCAGCGCTGCCGCCCACCGTGTTGAACGTACGCCCAGTCTGGTCCTGGAAGCGGTCGCGGTTGAGATATTTACCGCCGAGCTTGAAGTAGCTGCCCTCGCCCAGGCCATCGAACGGGATCTTCACGTCGACACGGAACTGGTCGAGCGTCTCGCCCGCGAGGCGCGAGACCTGCTTGTAGTTGTTCAGCCGGTAGCTGGCAGGGTTGAGCGCCGTTGCGTTCGCCGTGAAATTGTCGAGCAGCCCCTCGCCATTGGTAAAGGTCGCACCGAAGGAGCCCGCCCCGGTGAAGGACCGGTATTCCACTTCGTCGCGGATCGGGTCCTTTTTGTTGGATTTGGCGTGGGTATATTCAGCCGATACCTCGACACCGCCGAGATTGAAGTCACCGCCTACCGAATAGGTCTTGGTGTCGGTGATTTCCTGGCGGCTGCGGAGCAAACGGCGCGCCGTGGTGTTGGCGATGGTGCCGCCCGCCGCAGACAGCGACGAATAGTTTGCGGGCGTGTTGGTGGTCGGGAAGAAGAAGCGGAAGCGGTTGCGCTGCTCCTTGTCGCCGAACTGCGAATACATGAAGCGCGCGAACAGCTTCACATCGTCCGAAGGCCGGAAATCGAAATTGGCCACGGCGCCCTTGCGGGTGCGGATTGCGGGATCATAGATGCGCTGATCGAGCTCGACCGGAAGATCGAACCCGCCCACCGTCTGGCGGCCGCCCGAAAGTACGTCCTCCGAATAAGACGGGCGCCGCGAATAGTTCGCCGCCACGACCAGGCCGAACTGGCGGTTGGCGCCAAAGGTGCCGCCAATGGCGATATCACCTTCGCGGCCGGTACGGTCGGTGTCTTCGTAGAAGGCGCCGATGCCGCGTGCGCTGGCGAAGAGGCGCTTCTTGTCGAACGCCGACACCGTATCGATATCAACCTGTCCGGCGATCGCATTGGCGTCGAGATCGGGCGTCAGCGTCTTGATGACGGTAACCGAGCCGATCAGCGCCGAAGGAATGTCGTCGAGCTTGACGTTGCGGTTCTCCGGCTCGGGAGCCGAGGCGGTCTGGCCGTTCAAGGTGACGTTGGCGAGGTTGGGCTCGATGCCGCGGATGATCAGGTAACGGCCTTCGCCCTTGTCGGTCGCCACCGAGACGCCGCTCAGCCGACGGACGGCTTCGGCAACGTTCTGGTCGGGCAGCTTGCCGACGTCATTCGCCGAGACGACTTCGCTGGTGGTGTCTGCGTCGCGCTTCTTGAGCAACGATGCGCGATCCGATGCGCGCTGGCCGGTGACGGTGATCGTCTCGGCCTGCTCGTCCTGCGCATTCGCGCCGGCGCTGTCGTCCTGCGCCATTGCGGGCGCCGCAATCGCCAACGCCAGTGCCCCCGCACTCACGCCGATCAAGCCACGGCCTATTTTGCGACCGCCGAAATTCTTCCTCATGCAATCCTCCCCAAAAACGCGCCGGATGCAGTTTCACCTGCCCCAGTCTCTCAGCGAGACTCGTAATACGAACAAAAATTCCATATTGCAACAAGAATAGAATTTATCTTGCACGCTGAAACGGCACGCATGTTTCACCTGTGCGGCGCCTAGCCCGCACTTGTTACACCATGCTGACAGTCGGAATCAGACCTGGCGCGCGGGCCAGTCGAGCCGCACTTCGAGGCCCCCGAGCGCGCTTTCGGCCAGCGCCAGCGTGCCGCCGGTCGCCTCGGCGAGTTCGCGCGCAATCGCGAGGCCGAGCCCATGCCCGTCCCCCGCCGAATCGATCCGCGCGCCGCGCAACACGGCATCGCCGTGCCGCGCTGCATCGAGCCCGGGGCCGTCATCGCCTACGCTCAGCGTGACGCCTTCGGCGCTGTCGATAATCGCAATGGAGACGCGGCGGTGGGCATGCCGTGCGGCGTTTTCGAGCAGCGGGCCCAGCAGTTCGGCGGCATCGTCGCCCGCCATCGGCAGCAGCGCATCGGGCGATCCCTCGATCGAAAAAGCGATCCGCTCGCCCGCCTCGGTCGCCTCGATCACTTGCACCAGCCGTTCGGCGAGCGGCAGCGCAGGCGTTGCGCGGCCTTCATTCTGGACCAGCCCGATCCGCGTGCGGGCGAGTTCGCCGTCCACGGCGCCACGCACCGCAGCAATCGCCGCATCGAGGCCATCAGCGGCTTCGGTCGCACCCGCCTCTCGCGCACGCGCGCTCTGCGCGGCCAGCGCGGCAAGCGGCGTCTTCAGGCCGTGCGCCAGGTCCGCCGCCCGCCGCCGCGCGCGCGAGACGTCAGCCTCGCGCGTATCGGCAAGCGCGTCGATCGCCTGGGTCAGGGGCAGCAATTCGCGCGGGTAGGCTTCGGCCAGCCGCGCCGACGCGTCGCGCCGCAGCCGCCGCACTTCGCCTTCGACATTGGCGAGCGGACGCAGCCCCAAACTCACCTGCACCCAGGCCGCCACTGCCAGCACGAGCCACAGGATCACGAGGAACAACGCCATCTCGCGCCCGAACTCGCGCTGCGCGGGCGCCAGACGCGCGAGATCGTAACCCAGCCGCACCGTCACTGCCGGCTGCCCCGGTTCGAGCCGCACTTGCCGCTCGACCAGCAACAGCCTTTGCCCGAACGGTCCCGCCGCCCTGCGGTCCGCCCATTCGTCCGCCGCCACGGCCGCAGCCGGCAGCTTCGAATCCCATAGCGAGCGCGAGCGCAACTGCCCCTTCGCCCCATCGACTTGCCAATAAATCCCGCTCGCCGGAACCCCGAAGCGCGGATCGGCGGGCTCCTCCTCCAGCGCCGGCACGCCGCCTGCGGCGCTCAGCCCGGCGAGGAGCGGCACTGCCTGTGCCGTCAATTCGTCCTGCACCCGCCGTTCGATATGCCGGTCGAACACCCAATTCATCGCGCCCCAGGCGATCGCCAGCGCCACTGCCGTCGCCACCGCCGCCCCGGCAAGCAGCCGCAGCCGGAGCGAATCGAGTATCACGCCGCGCTCGCCGGCAGCAGATATCCAAAGCCCCGCCGCGTCTCGATCGTCTCCGCCCCCAGCTTCCGCCGCAGCCGAGCGACCAGCGCCTCGATGGCATTGGCGTCGCTCGAATCCGCTACGCCATATAGATGCTCGGCAAGCTCGCCCGCGGGCACGGCGCGCTCGGGATTGTGCGCGAGATAATCGATCAGGCGAAACTCCAGCGGCGAGAGCCGGACCGGCGCGCCGTTGAGCGTCGCAGTCATCCGGTGCGTATCGATCGCGACCTTGCCCACCCGCAGCGTAGACGAACTCCGCCCCGCCGCCCGGCGCACCAGCCCGCGCACGCGCGCGACCAGCTCGCCCATTTCCCATGGCTTGGCGAGATAATCGTCGGCTCCGGCCTCGATCCCGGTGACCTTGTCGGTCCAGTCGCTGCGTGCGGAGAGGATCAGCACAGGAAAGGTTCGCCCCGCCTCTCGCCAGCGCCGGATTACCGAAAGCCCGTCAAGCCGCGGCAGGCCGAGATCGACTATTGCGACGTCATATCCCTCGACATCCCCATCGAACCAGGCCTGTTGCCCGTCACTGGCATGATCCACGGCAAAGCCAGCCGCGCCCAATGCGCGGACCAGTTCGGCCGCGACCACGGGATCGTCCTCCACCACCAGCGCGCGCATGTGCGTCAGTCGTCCTCGATCTTGAGCAGCTTACCCGTGCGGGCATTGACTTCGACTTCCCGCACCCGCCCGTTCTGCGCAAGGATCTTCACTTCATATTTGAAGCCGAACGATTCGCGCTCGAGCTTCACCTTGAGCACATCGCCGGGCACGATTCCCGTGGCGATTTCGAGCACGCGCGCAATCGAGAGAATTTCGCCGCGGGCAAGCGCTTCGCTGGCCGCCTTCTGATCGGCGCGCTCCCGGGCCTTCTTGTCCTGGGCGACGGCCGGCGACGCAATCAGGGCAGTGGCGGAGAGCAGAGTGAGGAATGCTTTCATGGCTGCTTCCATGCACGGGGGCCGCTGACAATTGCCTGACGCTCGCCGTCGGCTTCCTGTCAGTTTGTTCAGGTTAGGCCAGCGGCATGATCCGCTCCACCCTTTTGCTGACCCTTGCCGCAACGCTCGCCACGCCTGCTGTTGCGCAGACGGCGAGCCAGGATTTGCTCGTCTTTCCCGCGAGTTTCTTCGCAGAGGCGCAGCCCGCGACCGCCTACGATATGGTGCTGCGCGTTCCCGGCTTTGCCTTCGATGCCGGCGATTCGGATGTGCGCGGGCTCGCCGGCTCGGGCGGCAATGTGCTGATCGATGGCCGCCGCCCTGCCGCCAAGGGTGACACTTTGGATGCGATCCTCAAGCGCATCCCCGCCGGCGCCGTGCTCCGCATCGAATTGATCCGCGGCGGCGCGAACGGCGTGGACATGCAGGGCGTCCCGATGCTCGCCAATGTTGTGCGGCGGCAGGAAAGCGCCGTCCGCGGCCAGATCGAGGCGAGCTTCGCGCACTATGGCGATAGCCGCACTGCGCCCGCAATTCGCGCCAATGTCTCGCGGCGGCGCGGCGATACGCAGAGCGAGGCCGCACTCTATCTCTACCGCAGCATAGACGACGAAAAGGGCCGCGGCCCCCGCACCCGCACTAATGCCGACAGGTCGCTTCGCGAACGCGCGCTCTATGACGAGCATGACGGCTTTCGCGGCGTGGAGCTTTCCGCTGGGCACGAGCAGGCGCTTGCCGGTGGCCGCGTCCAGCTCACAGCGAGCTTCAAGCGCGCCCGCGAACGCGCCGATACCGATCTCCGCTTCCTCGCGCCCACGCCCGGCCTCGAACGCGTGATCGAGCTCGAGACCGAACAGAATGCCGAGATCGGGCTCGGCTGGTCACGCGCATTGGGCGCACGCTGGTCGCTGGAGGTGACCGGCCTCCAGCGCTTCACGCGCGAAGACGCCAGCGAGAATTCGGACGACGGCTCCGACATCCAGGCCGTCGTGGCCAATGCCCGCGGTGGCGAAAGCATCGTGCGCGCCTTGCTGCGCTGGCAGCGCTCCGACGCGCTCAGCCTGGAGGGCGGCGCGGAGGCCGCGTATAACTATCTCGACAGCCACTCGGCGCTCGCTGTCAACGGCGCGGCGGTCGCGCTCCCCGCCGCCAATGTGCGGGTCGCCGAGCGCCGCGCTGAGGGGTTCGCCACGGCATTGTGGCGTCCGGCGCATGCATTGTCGGTCGAGGCTGGCCTGCGCGTCGAAACCTCCCGGCTGGTCCAGACGGGTGACTCCAGCCTCACCAAAGCATTTGTCTTCGCCAAGCCGCGGCTTGCACTGGGCTGGCAGATGGGCCCGCGCACCCAGTGGCGCGCGCGGATCGAGCGCGATGCCTCGCAGCTCGATTTCGGCGATTTCGTCAGCTCCACGTCGCTCACCTCCAGCACGATCACTGCCGGCAATGTGGATCTGGAACCGCAACGCGTGTGGAGCGCCTCGCTCGCCTGGGAGCGCCGCTTCGGCCAGGAAGGCGCGCTGGTGCTCACGGCGCGCCGCGAATGGATTTCGCATACGGTGGATCGCGTGGGCGTGTTCGGCCCCGGCTTCGCTTTCGATGCCCCGGGCAATATCGGCAGCGGCGCCAAGGCCAAAATCGAAGCGAGCCTGAGCCTGCCGCTGGGCCGGCTCGGGATCGCGGGCGGACTGATCAAGCTCGATGCCGGCTATCGCTGGACTTCGGTGATCGACCCGACCACCGGCGCGCGGCGGCCGATCTCGGGCGAGCAGCCGGTCGATGGCGCAATCCACTTCACGCAGGACCGGCCTACGATGGGATTTCGCTGGGGCGCCGATCTGGTCTTGGCCGAAACCGACACCGAATACCGTTTCAACGAAGTGCGCCGCAGCCATATCGGCGCGCGGCTGTCGGTCTTTGCCGAATACCGACCGCTCGCGCACTGGACGCTGCGGGTCTTTGCCGAGAACATCACCGGGCGCGCAGTCCGCCGTGACCGCTTCATTTATTCCGGTGCGCGATCGAGCCAGCCGTTGCGCTATTCCGAAGCCCGTATCCTTGCCACCCGCCCGCTGATCGGGCTGCTTCTTCGCCGCGATTTCGGCGGCAAATAGGTAGAATATATATTCTGCTTATGGTATAGATTAGAAAATAGATTGCACCGTGTGACGGTACGACATTCTGGGAGACGATGATGAAGTTCGCAACCGCCACAGCCGTGCTCCTCGCATCGGCCTTCGCGCCGCACGTCGCGGCGCAGCCCGCCGCGCCCGCGCCGCTCAAGCTCGAGCGCGTGGTGATGATGATGCGCCACGGCATCCGCCCACCTACCAAGTCCGCGCCCGTCCCCGCCAATATCTCGCGCGAGACCTGGCCGAGCTGGCCCGTCGATTTCGGGCTGCTTACGCCGCGCGGCGCGTCGGGCGTCAAGCTGCTGGGCGAAGCGGATCGCGCTTATTATGCCGCCCGCGGTCTCTTCCAGCGCGGCTGCCCCGCCGCCGGAGCGGTAATGCTCAAGGCCAGCAGCAAGCAGCGCGCAATCCGTACTGCCGAAAGCTGGGGCCAGGGCTTCATGCCCGGCTGCGCAGTTGCCGTTTCGCACCCGGAAGAAAACGGCCCCGATCCGATCTTCCACGGTCTCGACGATGCCCCGGCCTGGTTCGACGGCCACGCCGCGCACCGTGCGTCTCTCGCGGGCGCTCCCAAGGGCGGGCTTGCCGCCGACATGCGCCTCTACCGCGCCGATCTGCTGCTGCTGGCGAAGGTGCTGAACTGCCGGCTTCCCGCCTGCCCGCTGCTCCGCGAGCCGACCGAGCTGGTCGCCTCCGCGCACGACCGCCCCGAACTCGAAGGCCCCGCCGATATCGGCTCGACCGCGAGCCAGACCTTCCTGCTCGAATATCTCGAAGGCATGCCGATGAAGCAAGTCGGCTGGGGCCGCATCACCCGCGCGCAGATCGAGCAGCTTCTTCGCTTCCATCCGCTCAAGTTCAAATATTCGAACCGCCCCGATCCCGTCGCCCGCGTCGCCGCCGCGCCGATCGCGCGTGAGATCCTTGCTGCGTTCGAGGGTCGCGGCGGACCCAAGCTCACCTTGCTCGGCGGGCACGACACCAACATCGCCGATCTCGGCGGCTTCATGCGGGTGCACTGGAAGGTGCCGAGCTATCCCGCCGACGACGTGCCCCCCGGCAGCGCGCTCGGCTTCGAACTGCTCCGCGATGCCAAGGGCGCGCGCTTCGTCCGCGCTTTCTATCGCGCGCAAACGATGGACCAATTACGCTACCAGCGCCGCCTGGCCGGCAAGGAAGCCCCCTTCCGTCAATATCTGCCCCTGCCCGGCTGCGGCAATTCGGTCGCGGCGCGCGGCTGCACATTCCCCGCCTTCGCCCGGATGGTGCGCGCTCGCGCGCTTCCCTGATCCCGGTCGCACGCCCAAAGATATATTCGGAGAATTAGAATGACCTTCAAGTTCGGCTGCTCGCTCGCTGCCCTGGCCGCATGCCTTTCCTCGCCCGCTCTTGCACAGCAGGCCGCGCCTATCGCGGCAAGCGCCGAGACCGATCCCACCCAAGGCCCCGGCATGGACTCGCCGGTGCTGTATCGCGGCATGATCTTCGGCGCGGCCGAGGGCGGGGGCATCGAGATCTACGACACGAGCGGCAAGCGGCGCACCACCGCCCGTGTTGGCGACATCCGCTCGCTCGATCTTCGCGCCGGCGCCGCTCCCGGCGGTGCCGCGCTGCTCGCGGCGCTCGACGGCAATGCCAACGCCGCCAAGCTGTTCGCCGTCGGCGATGATGGCGCGCTCACGCCGCTTACCTTCAATGCCCCGGCGCCCGGCATGACCGTCGCCGGCCTGTGCCTCTCGCGCAGCCACCGCGATTCCTCGCTCTATCTCTTCCTGGTCGGCGACGAGGGCGGCATCGCGCAATACACGCTTTCGTCCGACGCCACCGGCGCCTTTACCGCGCGCCTCGCCCGACGCTTCTCGCAGGCGTCCGAGACCGGCTATTGCGCCGCCGACGATCGCGGCTCGGTCTATATCTCGCAGGAAGTCGTCGGAATCTGGCGCTTCGCCGTCGAACCCGAGGCCGAGATCGTGCCGGCGCTAGTCGACACCGTCCGCCTCGGCCATATTACCGAGGAAGCCAAGGGTGTCGCGATTGCCCCTGACGGCCGACTGATCGTCTCCGATGCCTCCGCCAACCGCCTCAACCTCTACGATCCCGAAGCGGATATGGCCTATCTCGGCTCGGTCACCATTGCGGCGGGCGCCGCTGACCCGGTCACCGATCCAGGCGGCCTCGCCGTCGCAGGCGGCACGCTCGTCGTGGCGGATGACGACAATTCGCCCGATGCCGCGAACCTCAAGCTCGTCCCCTGGGAGGCCGTATTGGCTTCGGCCAAGCTCGCCCCCCGGCCCGCGCCAGCCGCGCCGCCGCGCATCGCCACCGTCCAGCCGACCGTCGAAACCGTGCCCGTCGAAACCGGCGGCGACGCGGCAGATGATCCCGCGATCTGGGTCCACCCCACCGATCCCTCGCAAAGCGTGATCATCGCGACGCAGAAGCAATCAGGCCTCTATGTCTACGACATGGCCGGCAAGCCGCTCCAGTTCCTCCCCGACGGGCGGATGAACAATCTCGATTTGCGCAACGATTTCCAGCTCGGGGGCAAGAAGGTTACCCTCGTCACGGCCAGCGACCGTACCCATCGCAGCATTGCGATCTACGCGCTCGATCCCGCCACGCGCCGCCTCACCAATGTCGCCGATGGCGTTCAGGCCACCGGTCTCGATGATCCTTACGGCCTGTGCATGTACCGCAGCGCCAAATCGCGGAAGACCTTTGTCTTCATCAACCAGGGCGACGGCAAGATGCGCCAATGGGAGTTGGCCGCCACGCCCGCAGGCAAGGTTCGCGCCAAGCTGGTCCGCGATTTGCCCTTTGCCAGCCAGGTCGAAGGCTGCGTCGCCGACGACGATACCGGCATGCTCTATGTCGGCGAAGAGGATGTCGGGCTGTGGCGCCAGGGTGCCGAACCGACGGGCGGCCGCGCCCGCGAGATGTTCGCCGCGGTAAAGGACAATCCCGCGCTGAAGGACGACATGGAGGGGATCGGCCTGGTCCGTCTCGGCGGCGGCCGCGGCTACCTCGTCGTCTCGAGCCAGGGCAATGATAGCTATGCAGTCTTCCGCCGCGAGGGCAACAACGCCTATGTCGGCTCCTTCGCGATCGGCGCAAACGCGGCGCTCGGGATCGACGGTGTTTCGGAAACCGACGGCCTCGACGTCACCAACATGAGCGCCGGCCCCGGCTTCGAAGGCGGGCTGATGGTCGCGCAGGACGGCCGCAATGTCTCCCCGCCCGAAAACCAGAACTTCAAGCTGGTCCCATGGGCAGCGGTGGCCGATGCGCTCAAGCTAGACCGGCGGTAACGCCCGCGATTGGCCGGTTGGTTGAGTGGACTGGCCGGCAGGCTGAGCCGGTCCACTGATCAGTCGGTCGTGGCGTTCGGGTTTTCCGGGCCCTCATAGCTCTTGTTGCTCTGTCCGCCGTCGAAGGTCTCGTCGCTCTTGTGGTGCGGATAGGCGCCGCCCTGACTCTCGCCTTTGCCGGGCGGAGTGCTCGCGCCGTCCGGGGCTTTCGGGGCGCCGTCCCCATCCGCCTGCATTGGCTGCTTGTCGGTCATGTTGATCTCCTCAAGTCTCAAACACGCCGCTTGGTGTGGTCGTTCCGGAAGTCGAGCGCCCTAGGGCTTGCTCGATGAACCAAGCTATGTGCGCGGGCACGATCAGAGCCAAGACACATCCAAACATTCACAAAGATGAATATCAGATCATTTTGGACGAATGTTCGACCAAATTGGCTATTGTTTAGTCATATTTGAGTCTTTGATTCCAAATATCCGGTAGTTGACTCCAAATAATTTGGAGAATAACAAATCTATATTAGGCGACCAGAGCGATTCTCTAGTCCAGTTCCAGATATTACGATGTGTTCGCGAGAGGATTCTGCGCCATGAGGACGGCTGCAAATCTGGCTTCTGCACCTTATCGGCCGCTTGCCGATGAGTTCTTGAAAAAATGCGAACTTCAGGGCGCCGATATCGACAATATATCCGATTCCGAAGTGCAGACGCACTTCATTCTCATTCCCAGCCTCGCGGAATTCCAGCCGCATTTTGGCTCCAGCGCACAAGATCGGCACATCCGGGCAACATCGTTCTTTCATCCGGCAATCGATGTTCGCGCGCGATTGGGCCAGGGACTGCACGATCGCGGCGAAGCATCGGTGTTCGCCGAATATGATCTGAGCGCCGACGATCGCGAAGCCCTCGACGTCCACCTTCCGCTCCATGCCAAGGTGGTCAGCGTCGCGCACAAGCGGATCGAGGCGGGCGAGACCTGGGACGTCAGCGTCCGGGGCGATGCCTGGGACATCGATGACGACATGGAGGAGCTTTACGTCATCCTCAATGTCGGAACGCTCGAGCTGGCGCCAGGCGCGCGGCTGATCGTGCGCGGTAACGTCTTGGTGATGGTCTGCCAGGAGCTGATCGTCCACGAGCCCCGCGCGCCATATCAGATCGGCATCCTGCCGACGCCGCATTCGGTCGATTATGGCGATGGGCCGATGGACGGGCCGGATGGCAGCCTCGGGCGCAGCGGGACCGCGGGGCAGAACGGTCGGGCGCTCGATGTCGAGGAGACCTTTATCGGCCCGCGCTGCTGCGAGCCGCTGCGGCCCGAAGTGCTGAGTGGAAGCGCAGGCACGCCCGGCGAGCCGGGCAGCCGCGGCGAGCACGGCCGCAACGGCGGCATGTGCAAGCTCGCCGAGATTTCCATCCGCGAGCTGACCGGCGCGATGACGGTCTTCGCGCAGGCAGGGTCCGGCGGCAACGGCGGCTCGGGCGGTGCGGGTGGCGCTGGCGGCGATGGCGGCGATGGAGTTGCCGGCCCCTGGCTGGTCGGCGGCAAGGTCGCGGACGGCACCGGTGGCGCGGGTGGTTCCGGCGCCGACGGCGGCAATGGCGGTGCGGCGGGGAGCGGCGGCATCGCCTCCAATATCTATGTCTCGGTGCCAGCCGAGGCGCGAGACCGGGTCGCGGGCCAATCACTCGCGTCGGTGCCGGGCGAGCCAGGCTGCGGCGGGAGCGGCGGCCTGGGTGGGCGCGCGGGCGCTGCGCATCCGGGCGCGCCTCGCGGCGTGGCCGGCCAGGCAGGGCGCAACGGCGCCCGGGGCCGCGCACGGCCAGCGCCACGAATTTTCGTCAACGAAGTGCCGGTGTCGGGAGCGGGTGTCGCGGGGCCGACGGAATTGAACACGCATCACGAGGAGGGTATGAACTATGAACGCCTTTGAACAACGCGCCGCTGCCTTGGGCATTTCGGCGCAAAGCGGCTTTGCCGGCATGTTGACCGTCCAGTCGCTCGACAAGCTTTCCGAGATCCTCAACATTTCGGGCAGCGCGCCGACTTATGCCGACCTCTCCGGCGGCCAGAGCCCCGGACCGCAGGCCGATCATGTCCTGGCGGTCGGCGACGCAGTTGCGCGCGGCGTCTATGACAGCGAGCCGCTGTCGGACTCGGATCGCGAGCTGGCCGACTCCGCATTCCCGATGCGCGTTTTCGTCGTCTCCCAGCCCGACAAGACGATCAACAGCCAGTGGAATTTGAACCAGGAATCCACAGACGGCCCGGTGATCGTGTCGCTGGGCACGCTTACCATCCAGGATGGCGGCTATATCACCATCTCCAACCGCACGCTGGATTTCACCGTCGACACGCTGGTCCGTCAGGGCACTGCGCCGCCGCCTAATAGCATGGGTATTTTCAACGTGCTCGGGACCGACGGCACCGCGGGCGACAACGGCACGACTCCGACCCCGCCGGGCCAGGCTGGCAGCGGCAATCCGGGCAATTGCAGCTCGGCAGGCATTGCCGGCGACGCGGGCGGAAACGGCACCCCAGGCAGCACCGGCGGCAATGGCGGCAACGGCAATCCCGGCAAGCCTGGCAAGCCCTCGCTCCCGGCCACGATCCGCATCACCACCGCAGTCCAGAGCTCGGTGCCGATCCCGGTGCTGACACGCTCGGGCAATGGCGGCGTCGGCGGTAATGGCGGGACCGGCGCAAAGGGTGGCCAGGGCGGCAATGGCGGCAACGGCGCCAGCTGCGGCTGCACCGGCAGCGCCGGCGGCTCGGGCGCGCAGGGGGGCACGGGCGGCAATGGCGGCAATGGCGGCCAGGGGGGCAGCCCGGTGAACGGAACCGGCAGCATCTCGGTCTTCGTGCCGGCGGCCTCGGCTAGCCAGTTCATGCAGGTCAAGCTGGATGCCCAGCCGGGCGGCGGCGGCAGCGGCGGTTCGGGCGGAGCCGGCGGCGGCGGCGGCTCGGCGGGTTCGGGCGGCAAGCACAATAGCGGCGGCTCGTCAGGGGGCTCAGGCGGCCAAGGCAATTCGGGCGCGGCGGGCGCGGCAGGCTCGGGCGTGGGCACGCCCGTGGATATCCTGATCCAGCCGGTCTGACCGTCCACAACGCGGTAGAGCCCGCCGGCGCCCCAGGCGCCGGCGGGCTCTACCGCCGCCTTCCAGGCTGGGGCCGCTTATGAAGACGCTCAAGATCGTTAGCTGGAACCTGCGAACGTTCGGCGATCCGCTTCCGACCGATGGGGCGATGGACGAGATCGCCTCGATCCTCGTCAACGTGCTCGGCGCGGACATCGTGGTCATCCAGGAGGTTCAGGCGGGCACTGACGTCACGCCGGACTTTGGCTGTCCGGTGAGCCCGTCCGTCGTCCTGGGGCTGCAAAACCTGCTGGCAAAGCTTCAGGGGCTCGAACCCGCGGCCAACTGGCGAATGGTCTGCTCGCCGGTCAACAATTCCAAAGCCGCGAAATCGATGCGCGATGCCTATGCCTATTTCTGGAAGCAGACCCCCAGCGGATCGCTGCTGTCGCACGATGATGCGCCGCTGCAGATCGCGCTGCTGCAGAGCCCGGAGATATTGAGCATCCCCGGTCCCAACGAAAGCACCTTTCCCGGGCGCCGCCCTGGCTCCGCCGTGTTCGAAGTCACCAGCGAGGCCAATGCCTCACCGATCCCGATCAATATCGTTGCGATCCACGCCGCCACCCCCTGCAACACGGTCGGCAAGACCCAATCCACCAAGGGAGTCAGCTCCGGCAGCGCCATTTTCGCGCTCGCCCAGCTCAGCGATATCGGCGGCACCTATCGGACCTCCAACGGCTTTACCTACACATGGCATGACGGAGAACCACTGCCCGAGATCGACACGATTTTCCTCGGCGACTGCAATTACGCAATGGACGCGTCGGGCGCGGCCGACGTCTATCGCAATCTGACGACCAATTATGAGGCGTGCGTCAGCACCCTGCTCAAGAGCGTCAAGACGACCTACAGCGCCGACCCCAGCAAGCCGTTTGGCTCGGTCAGCTCATATGACAACATCTTCGCCCTGAAAGCGCATGGCGATTTCAAGCCGGCACTGACCTTCGACGGCGATTCCGGCTCGTACGACTTCATTCTGGATTGGGCCGAGAAGCTCGGCGGCGCGGCGGAGATCCAATATTTCCCCACCGAGACCGCCTGGTACGTCTGTTACAAGCAGGGCTATCGCGGCCAGAACGCCCTGCCGGGGATCAGCGATCACTTGCCCGTCTGGGCCAGCTTCAACCTCGACGAAAAAAAGATGGGCAGCGTCGCGATCCGCGAGACCAGCGGCGCAGACAATAACTGCCTGTTCCATGCCACGTTCGGCGAAGCGAACAATCTGGACGTCTATGTCGATGCCCAGGCTCCCCAGCGGCGCATATGGCTAGCCAACCGGCTCCAGAGCGTTTTCGGCACCGTCGATTTCGCGCGCTACCGGCAGAACATCCTGGCCTCGATGATCAACGAATTTCAGACCGTGCCGAACTGGCTGAGCATCGCCCAGAATCTGCTCGCCAATCCGAATTTCAACCCCGTGCAGCTGAACGAGTGGACCTCAATGGTCATCACCTACCTGCAAGGCATCCGCCGCGGCCGGATGCTCTACGTCCATGAGGCGGAGATGCTCGCGATGTTCGCAGGCGTCACGATCAACCTCTGGCACGTCGCAGGCGGCACCTATCAAACGCTCGTGCTGAACCCGGGGCAGACCGAAACGAAGAGCATCTATCATTTCGGCCTGCACTTCTTCCGCTACGACCCCAACTGACGGGTGGACATGCTATGAGCCTGCAACAGCTCGAACAGACGCTCAAAGCGGCACCCGCGCCGCTGACGCTCACCGGCACCCTGCTGGGCTCCACGGCGCTCGGCGACCTCATCACGCTGCTCGACGCGGACGGCAAGCTCGTCATCGCCAGCGCCACCGATCCCGTGCTTTCCGGAGACGGAAACACGCTGACCGTGAGCGGCGCGACCGATATCGGCTCGGTAAAGGCCGCCTCGATCGCTGTCAGCTTTACCGAGCCCGGCGGTACGCTCCAGATGGAAGCCGTGATCACCCTGCCCGATGGCACCGCGCTCACTGCGCTGTTTCCGCCGCAGGGAAATGCGACGCTGGCTGCGGTCAAGCTCGACGGCGGCAAGCTGATCCTGTCGTCGCTGCCTTATGCCGATTCCGGGACCAGCCGCACGCTGGCGCCGGGCCTCTCGCTGACCGCCACCGTCGCGCCGGTCGCGATCCTGCCCTATCTCCAGGCGGTACTGCCGAGCACGACCACATTGGCGCTGGCCGGCCCGATCACCGATGCCACCCTGCCGCTGTTCGACATGACCACGGTCACGGCGAATGCTAGCCTGATGGGCGTGCCGTTGCCCCAGCTATGGCTGGAATTCGCCTCGGTGAACCTCGCCGCGCCAGGCACCGATCCGGTCGCCACGGCGCGGGCGACGCTGCATGCCGGCATGACGATCGGCGGCGTCACCGGCACTGCCAGCGCCAATCTGCCCGACGCGGGAACCG
Organism: Sphingomonas sp. AC522; assembly: GCF_979258125.1. Taxonomy (NCBI): domain Bacteria; kingdom Pseudomonadati; phylum Pseudomonadota; class Alphaproteobacteria; order Sphingomonadales; family Sphingomonadaceae; genus Sphingomonas; species Sphingomonas sp. AC522. The sequence continues at coordinate 1,244,852 of NZ_OZ409836.1, read as the reverse complement.
CGCTCACGATCGCGACGCGTTTCGACGATCTGACGCTGACCAGCTTCGAGGATCTCGTCGTCTTCATCGGCGGGGTCGATCCGTTCAAGGCGCTGCCGCAGCCGATCCAGGACCAGATGAAGAAGGTCACCGACTCGTTCGCGCTGACCAGTATCGACTTGCAGCTCGACACCGCCAAGCTGGCCTTCCCGGCAGTCAGCCTGGGCGTAACCGTAGACCTTAGCGGCTATGAGATCTTCCACCTCATTCCCGACCTCTCGGTCGACAAGCTCGACCTCAAGCTGACCGTTCAGAATGTCGGCGGCAAGACCATCGTCACTTATGGCGCGGCGGCCACGATCGCGATCGACAATTACCACGTCAGCCTGGGTTTCCAGACCATGGGGACCGGCGCCTATCAGCTGTCGGTCGCGCAGGCGCCCGGCGACGTGCTGCACCTGAGCGACGTGCTCACGACCTTCGTGCCCGCACTCACCGGCTTTCCAGAGTTCGACGTCCAGACCTTTGGCCTGTCGATCCTGCCCGATACCAGCCAATACAGCTTCAACGCAGTCATCATCTCGAACTGGCCGGTACTGCCGGTGCCGCTGATCACGCTGACCGAGATCGATGTCGGTGCAATGTACGATCCCGCGCTGACCCCGACGACGTCGGGCGGCATCACCGGCATCTTCACGATGGCGGTGGACGACAATCCGGACGACGACATCGTCATCACGCTGGCGGCGATCAAGCCGCCGTCCGCGAAGGGATGGATGCTTTCGGGGGACACCGGGCCCGGCCAGGTAATCCCGATCGGCAACCTCATCACCGCCATCGTCAAGCAGTTCGACACGACTGCGGTGGTGCCGCAATTCCTTGCCGGGCTTGGCGTCGAGAATCTGAGCCTGCAGTTCAACACCGAAGAGAAGTCGTTCCACTTCAGCACCGAAATACTGATGCCCTTCGCCGAGGACGTGACGCTGACGCTGATCGTCTCGCTCGACGTCGTTCCGCTATCGCCGGGGCCGGGCTACCAGACCACGTTCCGCGGCACGATCCAGATCTCGCAATATCAGTTCGACATCGTCTTCGATGACCAGACGGGCAAGAGCGATACGCTGATCGCCGCCTATCAGCCCGGCTCCGGATCGCGGCAAACGGTCTCGCTGAAGCAGCTGATCGCGGGCATTTCGCCGAGCATGGCGGCGGATATCCCGCTCGACATCTCGATCGACCTCCACGACGTGAAGTTCGTCTTCTACAAGGATCCGAAGGCCAACCGCATGGCCTTCGGCCTCGACGTCGGCATTCCGATCGACTTGTCGAACATCCCGATCGTCGGCAGCAAGCTTCCCGCCGATTTCACCCTTGCCGTCACCAACCTCCAGGGCGTCTATTCGACCGCGGGATTTAACAAGGACGATATTGGCACCGTCAATGGGTTGTTGCCGTCAGGCGTGGTGCCCTTTCCGAAGGAGGGCCTGGGCCAGGGCGTAAATGTCACCGCGGATGTGCGCGTGGGGAGCTGGACCCAGCATTTCCAGCTCGCGGGCAACCCGCCCAAGAGCGCGACCCCGACACCGACGCCCAGCATCACGACCACTGCGCCTGCGCCCTCGCCCAGCCCCACGCCATCGGGCACGCCAACGCCTACACCCGCGCCGACGCCCACCAACGTCACCGGCGACAGCGCGTACAAGTGGATCAATATCAACAAGCAGATCGGCATCTTCCAGTTCGACCGGATCGGCGCGGGCTATATCGACAACCGGCTGACGCTGGCGATGGACGCGGGCGTGACGATCGGCCCCATCAGCTTTTCGATGATCGGGCTTTCGGTGGGGAGCCCGCTCGACAAGTTCGCGCCGGTCTTCGGGCTCAACGGGCTTGGTCTCAGCTTCTCCAAGCCACCGATCCGGATCGCCGGCGGCTTCCTCAAGGTCAAGGATGAGACCGGCACGAGCTATTACGGCCAGGTCGTCGTCCAGGTCTCCAAGATCGGCTTCTCGGCACTGGGCGGATGGAGCCCCGATGCCGATCCGGCCTCGTTCTTCCTCTACGCCAACGTCAATATCCCGCTCGGCGGCCCGCCCTATCTGCAACTCAAGGCGATCGCCGGCGGCATCGGCATCAACCGCAGGCTGATCCTGCCGACGATCGAGCAGCTCCCCGGCTATATCCTGCTGCCCAACAATGCGCCGCCTGCTGCGGGGAGCCCGGTCTCGACGGTGCAGACCGTGCTGCCGCAGCTCGAAAAGTATTTCGTCAACAAACCCGGCGAATATTGGGTCGCGGCGGGGATCGCGTTCAGTTCGTTCGAGATGATCGAGGCCTTCGCGCTCGTCACCGTCTCGTTCGGCGTCGAGTTCCAGCTCGGCATCCTCGGCAGCTGCGCGATGTCGATCCCTACCCAGGGGATCACGCCGGTCGCCTATATCGAGGCAGACCTGGTCGCGAGCTTCGCGCCGTCGAGCGGGCTGATCTCGTTCGAAGGGGTGCTCTCGCCGCAATCCTATGTCTTTGGCGGCTTCATCAAGATCCAGGGCGGGTTCGCTTTGTGCCTGTGGTTCTCGGGCGAAAATGCCGGCGATTTCGTAGTGACCGTGGGTGGCTATTACCCTTCGTTCAACAAGCCGGCCAATTATCCGATGGTGCCGCGGATCAAGATCGGCTTTGCACTGGGGCCGGTGAGCGTCAGCGGCTCTGCCTATTTCGCGCTGACGCCGGCGATGCTGATGGCCGGCATTTCGATGAACGCGGTGTTCGACGCCGGGCCGATCCGCGCCTGGTTCGATGCGTCGATCGACTTGCTCTTCGCCTGGTCGCCCTTTGCCTATAAGGCGGACAGCTACGTCACGATCGGCGTTTCGCTCGATCTGGGCCTGTTCACGCTCAAGCTCCAGGCGGGTGCCGACCTCTATATCTGGGGTCCGGATTTCGGCGGCAAGGCCGATGTCGATCTGGACGTCGTCTCCTTCTCCTTCACCTTCGGATCGGCCGCCACGGCGCCGCAGCCGGTCGGCTGGTCGGGCTTCCAGCAGAGCTTCCTGCCCCCCGACAGCCCTGCGCCAACGCCAGCGCCGACGCCGCAGATGAAGCTCGCGGCGAGCCCCAAACAGGCCAAGGCAGTCGCGCTCGATGCTGAGCCGCCCGCTGCACCGCCCGCCGCCACGACCAATATCGTCAAGGTGACGGTCAAGACCGGCTTGGTCAGCTCCGCGGTCCCCGGCTTCGACGCGATCATCACGCCCAACGGCTTCGAGATCGACATCGCCTCAACCGTTCCCGCCAACGACGCGACTTGGCAGCAGCCGGATGCCGTCTTCACGCTCAACAACAACGTCAAAGACTGGCAGGTCGCCGACCCGATCCCCGGCCAGCCTTTCCTGACGCTGCCTGCCAAAACAGAGACTTTCAGCACTACCCAGGTCTGGAACCCCGATCTCGACGTTGCGCCGATGGGCAAGAAGGGCATCACTTCGACGCTCGCCATCTCGCTGCTCAAGCATAATGATGCGGGCTTTACGGACCCGATCACCGACATCACCGTCGCACCCGTACTGCTCCCGTCGAATACGGCGATGTGGAAGGTGCAGGACGTCTCGACCGATCCCAACGTGCCTGCCCTGCTTCCCGCGACATTGGTCGGGCTGGTGATGTCGCCGGTGCCGCGCAAGCCGAACAAGGTCAGCTCGGTGCCGATGATCGAGCTGCTGTTCACCCAGGGCAACAATACCGGCTTTGCCTATGCCGCCGCGGGCGTCGTGCCCGGCTTCGGCATCACGTCCACGCCCGACCCTCAGGAGGATCTGACCATCACCATCACCGGTGCGCATGCCGCGACGCTGCCGAACGAAGAGTATCACCTGGCGGCGCTGATCGATCCCTGGGTCGCCAGCCAGCGCAGCGCGGTAGCCGCCGATCTCGTCGCGGCAGGCTTCGGCACGGTGGCGCCGGGCGACATCGATCTGACCATCATGGCCACCCGCAAGGCAATGACCGACTGGCCGCTCGTGCGCCAGCTCGGCGCCTGAGAGGAGCGAAGCGATGAGCGACACCGGCACCGCCAATCCGCTTCTCAACGAAGTGGTCACCTTCATCCAGAACGACATTCCCGGCTTCGAGGCCGGCACCTACAAATTGCAGCTGACCCAGACTTTGGTCGACGGCGCCGATGGCGGCGGCACGATCAACGAGGACCCGATCGCGCTCGATTACAAATTCGCGGTGTCGGGCGATCGCTTTGCCTTCGCCCAGCCCGATAGCGCGGTGTTCGCGGTATTCCCGCCCGACACGGCAAGCGGCGCCTGGGACACGGTGTTCCCCCATGCGGTGTTCCCGCTTTCCAACCTTCCGTGGATCCGCAGCCCGACCAAGACGCATCCCGAGCCCGATGCGGTCGGCGATATCCCGACCTGGCTTTATGTGCTGCTGCTCGACGATGACGACGCCAAGGCGGGCAATTTCTCGCTCGATCCGGCGACGGGAGTGATCGGCGACCTGTTCCCGGCCTCGGTCTATGCGCAGAGCACGCTTAAATCCGTCGCCTCCTATTTCTCGGACGGCGGTGATGCTTCGGCGCTCGAGCCCGGCCAGGCGATGGACAGCCCGATCCAGTATCTGGACGTGCCGCTATCGCTGTTCTGGCAAGTGGCGCCGACGCTCGCCGATCTGGGACTGATGGCACATGTCCGCGAAGTCAGTTTCCTCCAGAAGCCGACCATTCCCTCGGTCACCGACGTCGGCCAGCCCGAGGGGAGCTTCTCGATCGTGTTCGGCAATCGCCTGCCACAGGACGGCGCGAACACGCGCTGCTACCTTGTTTCGCTGGAGGCGCTCGAGGATTACCTGCCGACTTCGCCCGATGGCGGCGCACCTAAGTCGGGGCAGGACGGATCGCAATTGCTGCGTCTGGCAGTGCTGCGAAGCTGGCGCTTCCGCACCACCGGCCAGCCGGCGAGCTTCGTCGATGCGCTGCTGGCGCTCAACCAAAGCGATGCAGGGCCTTCGGGCGAGAAGCGCACCGTGCTGCAACTGCCCTATGCCGGACAGAACGCCGCGCTCCAGGCCGGGTTCGAGATGGGCTATGTGCCGCTCGACACGGTGATGCGCACCGGTGAGGATACGCTCTCCTGGTATCGCGGGCCGCTCGCGCCCTATGCCAATGCCGTGGTGCCGCCGGACCTGCCGGTGACTTCGCCCGACGCTGCTTTGATCTTCGATCCGACCACGGGCATGTTCGACATGTCCTACGGCACCGCCTGGACGATCGGACGGATGGTGGCGCTGCAGGACCAGAGCTTTTCGGCACCGCTTTATGCCTGGAAGCAGGGGTTGCACCAGAAGCTGCTCGCCAGCGTCTCGGCCGGGATCCTTGCCCAGCGGCTTACCGCGCTCGCGGCGACGCCGCTGCCGCTCCATGTCTCGGCGCGCATGCCCGAGCTCGACACCGCCAGCTTCGAAAGCGCGCATCATTTGATCCTGCACGCGCTCGCCGGGAGGGACTGAGATGGCCGACCGACTCCAGGCAAAGACCAATTTCCTCATGGCGGTGGGCTCCGCGCTGGCTTCGCGCTCGCGGATCGCGGCGCAGGTCGCGCAACGTCCCCTGCCCCAGCCGCTGCAGGACTGGCTCGCGCGGCTGCGGCTGCTCAAGGGCGTGCCCTTCGCCTATCTGGTGCCTGACGAGCGGATGCTGCCGGCGGAATCGATCCGCTTCTTCACGCTCGATCAGGGCTGGGTCGAGACGATGGTCGATGGCGCGATGAGCATCGGACGCACGCTCGGCGACAAGCCCGATATGGCGCTGATCCCGCTCGAGGCTGCCGCGTTCGAGCATTCGGCGCCGCTGGCGCTGTCGGTCACCCCGAAGCTGCGCGCGCTGGCGCTTGGCGTCACGCCCGCGCCCGCGCCGTCGGGGCCGATTACCGGCTTCGTCCTGCGCTCGAAAGTGGTTTCGGACACGCCCGGAATGGGGGTCAATGTCTATCCGCAGGGGCATACGCCAGCCGATCATGACCGCGACCCGACGGTCGAGATTGTGCTGCTCGATATCCTGCGCTTCGAGAAACTGGGCGATGCTTCGGATACGCTGATCTGCCTGGTCGCGGGCGATGCCTATCGCGTCGATATCCACCAGCCGCCCGAGCAGCTGCATTACGGGCTCGACCGCTACGAGGACTCAGGTGGCCAGGTCAGCGCCACCAAGAACGTCCATACCTTCACGGTGCAGGACGGCACGGTGACGCTCAGCCCCGATATCGTCGCGGTCGATGTCTCCGCCGATTTCCGCCCCGGCGGCGCGCGCGTGGCGAAGATGGCGGCGCTCGGCCAGAGCATCGCCGACGCCAACAAAATCCCCGCCATCGACTCCGCGGAGATGGGTTTCGAGATGATCGAGGGCGTCGGCATGGTCAGCTTCATCAAGGGATATCAGCAATGACGCAGGCAATCCTGCCGCTGAACGTGCGCGCCTTGCGGGTCAACGCCAACGACGAGGCGGTGCTGACCAGCAAGTTCAAGGGCCGCGTCGCCCAGTTCGAGGCGATGCCCTTCACTTCGACGTCGCTGATCCCAAGCACCGGCGCGGCCATCGTCCAGCCGCTCGAAAGCAGCGCCACGCCTATCGCTTCGCTCAAGGCGGGGATGCACGTCCATTGGGAATTGCCGGACGTCTATAAGCGCGGCGTGCAGGGGCCCGAGGGCGGCAATCCGCTCTTCCCCGCGGCGCCCGACACGTGGCTCGTGATCCGCTATCTCCAGCGCTACGACCCGAACAGCCAGAGCTATGGCGCGGTCTGCAGCAAGGGCTTCATCGTCGAGAGCGACTTTATCGCCATGGCGCTCGCTCCCGATCCTTGGAACGTCGTCCGGCCCGCGATCAGTGTGCCGCTGCCGGCCGTGCCCAATGCCGGCGAGCAGCCCTATCGCTATATGGGCCGTGTGCGCGACTATGCGTCCTGGGCCGGCCCCGGCGCGGCATCGGATTATCTGACCGGCTATGCGCCCAATTACCTGACGTCGATCGGGTTCGTCGGCCCGTCCTTCGCGTCCTATTATCCCGAGTGCAATTCGGTGTTCGGCTTCTGGGATCATTTCGCCGACGAGCCCGACATCGCCGCGGCGATCAAGAACAATGCCGCTTTGCGCTTCCGTGCCTCGTATCAGGTGCTCGGCTGGGTCCGCGATGCGGCAAGCGACGTGTTTGCCGGGTTCGGTGACGAGGTGCGCACGGCCTATGACGATTATGTCGTCGCCGCGGCCGCGCAAAAGGCCGACGTCACCGTCACGCCGGTGGACGAGCTCGACCGGCTGGCGCGGCAGAATTTCCGGCTCGCCTTCAACACCGCCGACATCGCCTACACGCTCAATTCGGACAAGACCCTCGCCACTCTGGATGCGCCCCAGCAGGGGATTTGCGCGGGGATCGGCCAGGAGCTGGTCTGGGACATGCTCGCGGCGCCCGGCACTACTTATTTCCTCAACAACCCCGCCGGCAGCCAGCCCAATGCGCTGTGGACCGATGACGAGATATCGCTCGCAGTCGGCAACACCTCGATCGAGGGGCTTTCGGCACTGATCAAGACCGATCTCGCGCCGCCCGGCGCCTCGGCCGACCAGCTTTCCGACGTCGAGACGCTGCTCGATGCGCTTCAACTCGGCCTGCTCCACGACATGGAAGCGGCGGGCAACAGCCTGATCGTGCTCGACGAGACGCTACACTCGCGCGCCTTCGCCAAGCAGTTCGGCGGCTATGCCTGGTCGATCGAGCCGCGCGGCGCCAAGAAAGCGAATGCGGGCAGCGCGCAGGCGACTTTGCCCCTGCCGCTCGCCGAATTGCTCCACAATCTGAACGCCGCGCAAAAGGCCTATGATCAGGGCCGCGGCGAGCTCGATACGATCCGGCGCCAGCTCTACATGGACTGGCTGCGCTACATCACGCCCTATATCGATCCAAGCAAGGGCGGGCTGCAGGTCTCGATCAACGACCTGATCGCGTTCCTCGACAGCAGCGGCCCGGATTGCGAGCTCAGCTATGTCCAGCTTCGCGGGCTGGCGGTCGGCATGCTCGATTATGTTGTGGATTCGGAGACCGGCGCGATTACCGGGCTCAACCCGCCGCAGCAGCCGGGGGGCAAGAACCCGCCTTCGCTGGCGCAGGGCGTGTGGGACGCGTGGCAGGCGGTGCTTGCCGGGCTCACCGATCCGAAGCTGTGGGCGTTGCAGGCGACCCCCGGCAGCCCGTTCTGGGCGCCGACCGACCCGGTGCTGGTGATCGAGGGCGACCGCATCGAGCCCGTCCGCCGCAACGGCGATGTCGCCTACACGCCCGCACGGGTCACGTCTGAGCTCCTCGCGCAGCTCACCGTCTCGTTCGGAGGCAAGGACTTCGTCCTCCCCGCCGCCTCGATCGCAGGCCAGCCGAGCATCAACAGCGCAACGCCGATGCAGGCCGGGATGCAGGCATTGGTCGGCGAGGCCGGCCTGCTGATCCCGATGCTCGCAAGCAATGTCGCCACTGCGGTCGCGGCACTAGCCGGCGACGGGAATCCGGCCAAGGCCAACCCTGTCACCTTCGCGAGCGCGCTCGCCGTGGCGCAGGGTGGCCTCAGCCCGCTCGATCCTCAGCCTCCCGCGGGCCAGCCCGACAGCCTCTATGCGCAGCTCCATGCGCCGGGTGCGCTACCGATCAAGAATGCGGTGCAACAGGTCACTGCGCCGATCACGGCATCGTTCACTTTCACCAATCCGGCGAACACGGGCTGGACGCCATACGGCACCGCTGTCACCGCGCAGACCTTGCTCGCCGAGTTCGGCCCGGCGCGGCTCGATCCGTTCCTGCCGGTATTCCTGCTCTGGGAAGCGACGCTCGACCCGCTTGTCCGCACCACCGCCTCGCAATATGCGCCCGATACGCTGACGCGCTACTTCACGCTCGACCAGGACGATGTCGACTATACCTATGCGCCGGGGACCGCGTTCACCACCGGATCGCCGGTGACGTATAATGGCTCGGTCACGCTCTCGCGCCAGACGACGCGCAGCCTGACCGCGCAGATCGACCAATATGAGAAGCTCTACCCCAACGATCCTTCGAACGCGGCGCTCGACAAGGCACGGGCGATCTATTCGCAGGCGCATATCATGTCGCAGGGGATTGGCGGCTTCAATCAGGAGATGGTGCTGCAGTCGCAGATCGCCCGCGTGCCGGTCGAGGATTTGATCAAGGGCGGGCGCGACGGCGTCACCAGCGATATTGCCGATGCGGCGACTGCGTTCGGCTATGACAATTGGTACAATTACGCATTCAACAGCGTCTTGCCGATTGCGCATGGCCTGATGGCCGACAATAATTTCGGGCCCTTGCGCGCAGGTTTCACGACGATCCGCTCGCTCGAAATCGTCGATGCCTTCGGCCAGCGCATGACGCTCCAGACCTCGGGGATGAACCCCAATGGCTCGCAGGAAGCAGTGCCCGCCTTCCCACTTGCGCCGGTCTCGGGCGATACGGCACATGCGCAGAGCCTGTATCTGCCGCCGCGGCTGGTGGTGCCGGCACGGGTCTGGTTCAAATGGCTTTCCGCCTCGCACGATTCATCGCTCGCCAGCGACTTCGTCGAGACCAACAGCCACCCTGCGACCTCGCCGATCTGCGGGATCGTGCTGCCCAACCACCTCGACGACAGCCTGGCCTTCTATCAGCCGAGCGGCGAGGCGATAGGCTCATTCGGCGTCGAGCATGGCGCACTGGTCTACCGCACCCGCGCCGGCAATGCGGACAATCCCGACGACAGCCTCGCGGTCGATATCGGCGCCTGGGGGGCGACGCCGCTGGTCAACCAGCATCTGTATGACGTGATGTGGCATGTCGAGCAGCAGGGCGCGGGCTTCCTCACCGATCTGATGACGGCGATCCGACGCTCGGCCGGCTATCTCAACCCCGCCAATTATGCGCAGAACGTCAATCTGGCGGTGCTGATCGGCCAGCCTTTGGTGATCACCCGCGCCGTTCTCGGCATCGAGACGCTGGGCGGCATGCTTCCGGTCAGCCAGGCGGATACCCTGGCGCACCCCGATTTCACCAACGACGTGAAGGCCGGGCGCTTCCGCTATCCCGATCGTCAGGCGACCGGCGCGGCAGGGCTGCAGGCGCTGGCGATCCCGATGCAGCTGGGCAACCTCTCGAACATCGATGACGGCATGATCGGCTATTTCCTGGACGGACAGGGCACGACCGGACCTTACGGTACCTTCTATGCCCCTGCCGCGCCTTCCGCCGGAGGCAATGGTGTCGAGCAGCCTGCGGCCACCACCGTCTCGCTGACGCTCAACAGCGCGGCCAAGGAAGTCACTTTCCTGATGGATCCGCGCGCACCGATCCATGCGACCAGCGGCATTCTGCCGGTCGAGGAGATCGGCGTGCCGCCCGATCAATATGGCCAGGCGCTCGATCGCCTGCAGGTCAGCTTCGTCACGCGGCCCGTGCTTGCCGGCTCAGCAGGGCTGACGCTGCCGTTGCCCGTCGAACCGGGCTATGCCTGGTCCTGGGTCCAGACTGGGCAAAGCGCGCCGCAGCCGCTCTCCCCCAATGTCGGGACCGAGGTCGCAACCTTCGGCTACACCCCGCAGACTTTGCTCGAAGGCTGGACGCAACTGCAAAAAGCGCCGGAGGCCCCCGCGCCTGCCGGCACGAACAACGCGTAATCGAAAAGGCAGGCGCCATGTACCAGACCGATCCCGCCGCCTCGATGGCAGCATCCAGCAGCGCGCCGCAGATCTCGCTCGCAGCGGTGGATGCCGCCAGCGGCAAGCCTGCGATCGAGACGGGGGTGACCACGACGCTTGCGGTGACGCTGACCAATGGCGGCGGGGCGCTCACGCTGGTCACGGGCTCCAAGCCCTCGACGCTGACGATCTACCTGCCCGAATATATCCCCTCAAGCGCGCTGGCCGCGATGCAGATCGCGCTCACCGACTGGACGTTCGCGGCGTCGACCAGCGCCGGCGCGCTCACGCTGACCTATGCCGGAGCAGAGGCAGGGGAGTGGATCGGCAATCTCGCTTTCGAGATTACCGGCGTGGTGGCGCAGGGCGCGCCGACCGACGGCACCTTCCAGGTCAGCTTCTCGGGCATTCAGGGAACGCCCAAGCAGATCACCACGCCGCTGCCGCTCATTGCCCAGCCGCAACCGGGCAACGCATCGCTGGCCGACGTGCTCCAGGTGTCGCTGGATAGCCGCGGTGCAGTCTATGTCTCGGGCTCGGCGGACGATCCCTTGGCCAACACGCTATTCCTCAACATCAAGAATGTCGGCTCGACACCGCTTTATACCGGCACTGCGCCGCCGGCGGGCGCGGAGATCGCCGTCAGCTTCACCTATGGCAACACGTCCGGCGCGATCGCTCCGGCGGAATCGACCAAGCCGACGACGCCGCCGCTGGGTTCGGCCTGGAATATCGAGGGCGGCATCTATGTCGACCAGACCATGGGGTGGCGCGTCTCGCCGGCGCGATCGGACGATCCCCAGCCGATCTGGCGGCTGACACCGCAGGGCGGCAACACCAATTTGATCGGCACCGGCGCGAACTCGAACGTGACCTTCGACTTCAGCCAAATCATCTCGATGACCGCGATCGGCCATACCCAGATGACGCTGAACTTCCGCGGCTTCCAGAAGACCGACGGCCAGGCCTATGATCCGCTGATCCTGCTGCTCGATATCGTCAAGCAGCCACCGCCGGCCAATCGCGGGCTGCTCAGCTTCTTCGGCACCGATACGCCGATCATCCTGGTGCCCGATCAGAAGACGCCGGTGAACATTCCGCTGCGCTGGTCGATGGCCGATGTGAACCAGGTCCAGATCTTCTCGAGCTTTCCGGGCGTGACTTCCGAATTCACCGGTCTGGCGCCGCGCACCAAGGTCTATGCTTCGGCCCCTGCGACGCCGCTGCCGCTCGCAGCCGACAAGGCGACGATCACCATTCCCTCAACCACGCAGAGCAGCGCGGTCACGCTCACCATCCAGGCGCGCGATGGCCAGGGCGCTTATCTCAATGCGATGCAATATACCTGCTATCTGCAGATGCAGGTCTTCGTCGATCCGCGCGACAACCAGATCTATCCGATCGCGCTGATCAACAACAAATATTGGATGACCAAGAACCTCAATTACGCCGATGCGAATTCGGCCATCTACAATAATTATGCCGGCAACGCGGCGACCTATGGCCGGCTCTATCCTTCCACTTCCAGCTCGGTGCTGGCCCCGCCCGCGGGCTGGCATGTACCTTCGCTCGACGACTGGACCGCGCTGTTCGCCAGCTTCGGATCGCCATCGGCCGCCTATGCGGCGCTGACCGCTACCAGCGCGGGAAGCTTCGCCGCGCAGCTCGGCGGGAAATACGCCTCCTCGCAATATACCGACCTGCTCGTCACCGGCTATTACCAGATCGCCGGCAACCCGACCTTTGCCAGCATCAATTCGCAATCGCGCTCGGTGGCGGTGGCGGGAACGCTGCCCGCTGGCTCCGCGCTTTCGTTGCGCTATGTGCGCGACCTCTGAGCGTCAGTCCGCGACGGGCTCGACTGCGAGGATTTCGACCGCTTCGGGCTTGCCGTTGAAATCCACGCGCTCGCCGGCTTCGGCGCCGATCAGCGCGTGCGCGAGCGGCGCGGAGAAGGCGATGCGGTCCTCGGCCGGATCGGCTTCATCATGCCCTACGATGTGGATCGTCCGGGTCTTGCCAGCGAGGCGGATCGTGACGCGCGTGCCGATGGCAGCCACACCCTGCTCGGCCGGCGGGGCGACCCGCGCGGTGGTGCGCCGCGTATTCCAGTAGCGCAACTCGCGCTTGAGCGCCGCAAGCGGCTCTTCCTCACGCTCAGCCTCGATGGCGGCTTCGAGCTCGGCGACCTTCGCTTCGATCAGCGCCAATCCGCGCGCCGTCACCATGTTCGGGCCGGCGGGGAGCGGGAGTTCGAACTTGGGTTCCTTATGTTCCTCGTCGCTCTCGCGGCGGAAGGCGACGCTCATCGCTGGGCTACCTCTTCCAGCGCGGACGAGACCTTCCAGAGATCAAGCGCACCGTCGGTTGCGTGCAGGTCGATCTCGGCCAGTTCTTCGGGCGCGAAAGCGAGGTTGTCCACGGCATCGAGCGAATCATCGAGCTGATGGACGGTGCGTGCGCCGATCAGCGCCGAGGTCACGCGCGGGTCGCGCAGTACCCAGGCGATCGCCATCTGAGCGAGCGTCTGGCCGCGCTTCTTCGCGATCGCATCGAGCGCACGGATGCGGGTGATATTCTCGTCGCTGAGCAAATGCTGGCCCAACGACCCGCCCTTCGCGGCGCGCGCATCGGCGGGGACACCACCCAGATATTTGCTGGTCAGCATCCCCTGCGCCAGCGGCGAGAAGGCGATGCAGCCGGTGCCGAGTTCGCCGAGCGTATCGAGCAGGCCGTTTTCCACCCAGCGATTGAGCATCGAATAGCTCGGCTGGTGGATCAGCAACGGCACACGCTCCTCCGCGAGGATCGCCGCGGCCTTGCGAGTCAGCTCGGGCGAATAGCTCGAAATGCCGACATAGAGTGCCTTGCCCTGGCGATGGAGGTGCGCGAGCGCGCCCATCGTCTCTTCGAGCGGTGTGTTGGGATCGACGCGGTGCGAATAGAAGATGTCGACATAATCCACCCCCATCCGCTTGAGGCTCTGGTCGCAGGACGCAATCAGATACTTCCGCGAGCCGCCGACATCGCCATAAGGCCCGGGCCACATGTCCCAGCCGGCCTTGGTCGAAATCACCAGTTCATCGCGATGGCTCGCGAAATCGGTGGCGAGTACGCGCCCGAAATTCTCCTCGGCTGAGCCGTAAGGCGGACCATAATTGTTGGCGAGATCGAAATGCGTGACGCCGCGATCGAATGCCCGGCGCAATATGTCGCGGCCGGTTTCGTACACATCGGTGCCGCCGAAATTCTGCCAGAGGCCGAGGCTGATCGCGGGCAGATCGAGCCCGGAAACGCCGCAGCGGCGATAGGGCATGCGGCCGTCATAGCGGGCCGGATCAGCGGTGTATGGGATCGGAAAGGCCATTGGACGTGCCCCGTTTAGACGGTGAAGCTCTCGCCGCAGCCGCAGGCGCCCTTGGCGTTGGGATTGTTGAACACGAAGCCCGCGGCGAAATCGTCTTCGACCCAGTCCATCGTCGAGCCAACCAGATAGAGCACCGAGCCGCCATCGACATAGAGCGTGCCGCCGGGGGTCTCGATCTTCTCGTCGAACGGCTTGGATTCGGTGACGTAATCGACCGAATAAGCCAGCCCCGAACAGCCGCGGCGCGGTGTCGAGAGCTTGACGCCGATCGCTCCCTCGGGCGCCTTTGCCATCAGCTCGGCGATGCGCGCGTGCGCATTTCCGGTGAGATTGAGTGCGGCGGGGCGTTCGCGAACGGCCATTACAGCATCCCCAGTTCGAGCTTGGCGTCGTCGCTCATCTTCTGGGGATCCCATGGTGGATCCCAGACGAGATTGACTTCGGCATGGCCGACGCCGGGCACCGAGCCGACGCGCAATTCGACTTCGGCGGGCATGCTCTCGGCGACCGGGCAATGCGGCGTGGTCAGCGTCATCATCACCACGGCATGGCCGTCATCGGTGACTTCGACGCCGTAGATCAGACCGAGATCGTAGATGTTGACCGGGATTTCGGGATCGTAGATTTCCTTGAGCGCGGTGATGATCGCCTCATAGACTTCGCCCCCCGGCTCGCCCGCTGGGTCCACCTGCGGCTTTTGCGACAGGAAGCCGGCGAGATAATCCTTCTTGCGCTCGAAGGTCTCCTGCACGGCCTCGACGCGCGCCTTGGGCGGCGGGACCACCGCATCCACCTGCTCGATTTCGAACTTGTCGCTCACCCGAAAATCCTCGTCACTCGCTCGATACCCTTGATCAGCGCCGCGATGTCGTTTGCGCCGTTATATACCCCAAAGCTCGCCCGCGCCGTCGCAGGAACGCCCAGCATCTCCATCAGCGGCTGGGCACAATGGTGCCCGGCGCGGATGGCGACATTGCCCTCATCCAATATGGTGGCGACGTCGTGCGGGTGCACCCCCTCGACTGCGAAACTGACGATTCCGGCGGCGTCGTCCGGCCCGAACAGGCGCACGCTGTTGAGCTTGGAGAGCGCCTCGCGCGCGTGGCGGACCAGGGCCGTCTCATGCGCATGGATACGGTCCAGCCCGATGCCCTCAACATAATCGATCGCGGCATGCAGCCCGACCACGCCGACGATATGCGGCGTTCCCGCCTCGAAGCGGCCCGGCGGCGGCGCATAGGTGGTGCCGGCAAAGCTGACCCGGTCGATCATCGATCCGCCACCCTGATAGGGCGGCATCGCGTCGAGCAGTTCGTAGCGGCCCCAGAGCACGCCGATGCCGGTGGGCCCATAGAGCTTGTGGCCCGAAAAGACATAGAAGTCGCAGCCGAGATCGGCCACGTCGACGGGCATGCGCGGTACGGCCTGGCAGCCGTCGAGCAAAATCTTAGCGCCCACCGAATGCGCCAGCGCGACTGCGCGCTTTGCATCGAGCACCGAGCCCAAAACGTTCGAGACGTGCGCGAGCGCCACCAGCTTGTGATGCGGCGTCAGCATCCGCGACATCGCGTCCAGATCGATGCGATGATCGGCGGTGAGCGGGACAACGTCGATCTGCGCGCCGACTTTCTCGGCGGCCATCTGCCACGGCACGATATTCGAATGATGCTCAAGCGCGGAGAGCAGGACGCGATCGCTGGCCTTGAGCTGAGTTCCCGCCCAGCACTGGGCGACGAGATTGATCGCTTCGGTCGCGCCGCGGACGAAGACGATCTCATTCTCCTGCGCGCCGATGAAATTGGCGGTGCGCTGGCGGGCGGCCTCATAAGCGAGCGTCATATCCGCCGAGCGCTGGTAAACGCCGCGGTGCACGGTGGCGTAGGTCTCGCCATAAGCGCGGTTGATCGCGTCGAGGACCGGCTTGGGCTTTTGCGAAGTCGCGGCGGTGTCGAGATATGCCCAGCCGGCGGGGATGGCGGGGAAATCGGCGAGCACGTCGAGCGGGCGGGCGTCTGCGACCACATTCATTTCTCGTCACCCTGAACTTGTTTCAGGGTCCAGCCCTCCACGGGTGATGGCTTCATTTGTTGCACGATGGATGCTGAAACAAGTTCAGCATGACGGAGGCGATTTGTCACAGCGACCCCTCCAGCCACTGGTCCGCATCCACTTCGAAGGCCTCGCGCACCGCGTCTTCCCCGATCCGTGCCAACGCATCCGCGACAAACGCCCGCGTGAGCATCGCAGTGGCGCGCCCCTCGTCGATCCCGCGCGATTGCAGATAGAAGAGGGCGCGCTTGTCGAGTTCGCCCACCGTCGCGCCATGCGCGCACTTCACGTCGTCGGCGAAGATCTCGAGCTCGGGCTTCAAGTTTACCGTTGCGGTGCGATCGAGCAGCAGCCCGCGCAGCGATTGCTCGCCCTCGGTCTTCTGCGCGCCACGTGCGACTTCGACGCGGGCGGCGAGGCTCGCCACCGACTTGTCCGCTGACACCGCGCGCCAGATCTGGCGCGAGCTGCCGTCTGTTTCTTCGTGGCGCACGGTGACGGCGCATTCCTGGCGCTGGCTGCCGCGGGTGAGCAATGCGCCGCCCATTTCGGCGAAGGCGCGTTTGCCGGTAAGGGTCAGCGCGCCATCGATCCGGCTGCCCATCGCGCCCGCGCCGAGGAAGATCGAGACCAGGCTCGCCGCCTCGCCGATACGGGCTTCCTCGCGTATCGAGACGAAGCCTTCGCTCTGCAGCAGCCGCACCGAGCGCATCAGCCGCGCGCCCTTTGCCAGCGAGACCATGGTCAGCCGGTTCGCCCAGCCCGCGCCGGCATAGGTCTCGATCACCGACGCGACGGCATCCTCACCCAGTACGATCCGCGCGGGCACGTGGCTCTCGCCGCCGGTGCCGAGGTGGACGATCTGGATGCAGGTCGCGGCCGCCTGCGCGTCGAGCGAGAGCATCCAGCCTTCGCCCTCGGCCAGTTCGCCCAGGGGATGCGCGGTATCCGGCACGATCCGCCCGACCTGCACCGGCCCGGGCCGGCTGTGCGCAAGCTCGAACACGCCATCGACGAAGAGAAGCCGCGGGCCTTCGAGATCAAGGAACAATGCCTTGGGATCGATCGCCGCGGCGCGCGGCTCGGCATCCGCCGCCGCGCGCAGGGCGCCCATGTCCGACCAGCGCCATTCTTCCAGACGCGGCGAAGGAAGTTCGAGCTGTGCATTCACCGTTCGTCACCCTGAACTTGTTTCAGGGTCCATCCCTCCGCGGGCACAACTATCGCCTGTCGCACGATGGATGCTGAAACAAGTTCAGCATGACGGCTGGGGGCGCTGCTCACGCCGCGACCGCTCCATAGCCTTCGCGCTCGAGCTGCAGCGCCAGTTCCGCACCGCCGGTGCGGGTGATGCGGCCCATCTCCAGCACATGAACGAAATCGGGGCGCACATAGTCGAGCAGGCGCTGGTAATGCGTGATCAGGATCACGGCCTTGTCGGGCGCGCGCATGATGCGGTTGATGCCGTCGCCGACTGCCTTGAGCGCGTCGATATCGAGGCCTGAGTCCGTCTCGTCGAGGATCGCCAGCTTCGGCCCGATGATCCCCATCTGAACCATTTCGTTGCGCTTCTTCTCGCCGCCGGAAAAGCCGACATTGACCGGGCGCTTGAGCATTTCCTGATCCATGCCAAGGCTATCTGCCTGCGCACGCGCGACCTTGAGGAATTCGGCGCCCGAAAGCGGAGCCTCGCCACGCCCGCGGCGCTGCGAATTGAGCGCTTCGCGCAGGAACTGGACGTTCGACACGCCCGGAATCTCGACCGGATATTGGAAGCCAAGGAACAGCCCTGCCGCGGCGCGCTGGTGCGGCGCCATTTCGAGCAGATCCTGCCCTTCGAAATCGACGCTGCCGCCAGTCGGCTCATAGCCCGGGCGCCCGCCCAGCACATAGCCGAGCGTCGATTTGCCCGCGCCGTTCGGCCCCATGATCGCGTGCACTTCGCCCGCATTCACCTGCAAGCTCAGTCCGCGCAGGATTTCCTTGCCGTCAACCTCGGCGCGGAGGTCACTTATCTTGAGCATTGCCGTTGGTGATCCTGATGATGGCCCCGCTGGACTGATCCTGGGGCAAGGGGGAAGCTTCTTGACGCGCTGTTTGTCGGCATCGCCGGTGTCGGCGATCGCCGCGGGGCCGACCAGGCTAGGCGGTGGCGCCAGCTTTGGCTGAACAAATTTGGGCATTTCGAAGACCTGCGGCTTGGCCATATTGCTTGCGCCTTGCGGGGCGGCCAGTGCGAGCTCGGCGGCGTTCAACTCGACACATTCGGTGACGGTGTCGCGCGTCTTCTCATAGCAGACCGGAGTCGCCTGGCAGGCATTGGTGTCGCGCCGCTGGCTGCCGCTGGAGACCATGATCCGGCAATTGCGCAGCTTGCCGTCGACGCCCTTGTCGAACAGCATCGTGGTGGTGCCGAAGGTCGCCTGGATGACGACTTCCTCGATTTCCTCCTCCGCGGGAGCAGTCTTGGTGGGCACATCCTGAGCGAGCAGGAGCAAAGTCGCGAGGATCATCGGGCTGCCGCCTTTCGGTCCGCCAGCACGGCGATGGCTGTGTCATGTTCAGCCTTCACGCATGCCGTGAGCTCGGCGTTGATTGGTGCATTTGCCCGTTTGCGCGCGTCGACACTCAGCGCCCTGTCGTTGAGCACCGCTTCGAGCCGCGGCATGTAACGTGGAAAGCAGGTGCGTATCGCGGCGCAGCCGATCGCGTCGATCTCGCGATCGCCCGTGGACCGGACGGTCTTGCAGCTGGCAACGCCCTTGCGGACCTTCATCAACCCGCGCCACGCCTTGAGCTTGCGCGCGATGATCGTGACTTCGTCCTCCGCCACGGGGGTGGCAGCGGGAAGGTCCTGCGCAGCCAGGATCAGGAACAGCGGCGCGATCATCCGACCGAGCCCTCCAGGCTGATCCCCAGCAATTTCTGGGCCTCGACCGCGAATTCCATCGGCAGCTGCTTGAGCACTTCGCGGGCGAAGCCGTTGACGATCAGCGCGACCGCGGCCTCCTGGTCGAGCCCGCGCTGCATCGCATAAAACATCTGGTCTTCGCTGATCTTCGAGGTCGTCGCCTCATGCTCGATCTGCGCCGAGGGGTTCTTCACTTCGATATAGGGCACGGTGTGGGCGCCGCATTGATCGCCGAGCAACAGGCTGTCGCACTGAGTGAAGTTGCGGACATTCTCGGCATTGGCGTTGACCAGAACGCGGCCGCGATACGTGTTGTTCGACTTGCCGGCGCTAATGCCCTTGGAGACGATCGTCGAGCGGGTGTTCTTGCCGATGTGCAGCATCTTGGTGCCGGTATCGGCCTGCTGGTGGCCGTTGGTGACCGCGACGGAATAGAATTCGCCGACCGATCCATCGCCCTGGAGGATGCACGAGGGGTATTTCCAGGTGATCGCACTGCCGGTCTCGACCTGGGTCCAGCTGACCTTGCTGTTCTTGCCAGCGCACAAAGCGCGCTTGGTGACGAAATTGAAGATGCCGCCCTTGCCGTTCTCGTCGCCGGGATACCAGTTCTGGACGGTCGAATATTTGATCTCGGCATCGTCGAGCGCGACCAGTTCGACCACCGCGGCGTGGAGTTGGTTCTCGTCGCGCATCGGGGCGGTGCAGCCCTCGAGATACGAGACGTACGAACCCTTGTCCGCGACGATCAGCGTGCGCTCGAACTGGCCCGTATTCTCGGCGTTGATCCGGAAATAGGTGCTCAGCTCCATTGGGCAGCGCACACCTTCGGGAATATAAACGAACGTGCCGTCGCTGAAGACCGCGGCGTTCAATGCCGAGAAGAAATTGTCGCGGACGGGCACAACCTTGCCCAGCCACTTCTTCACCAGATCCGGATATTCGCGGATCGCTTCGCTGATCGAACGGAAGATGACGCCCGCGGCCTCGAGTTCGGCACGGAAGGTGGTCGCGACCGAGACACTGTCGAACACCGCATCGACTGCGATCTTGCGCGCGCCCTCGACCCCCGCGAGCACCTTCTGCTCCTCGATCGGAATACCGAGCTTCTCATAGACGCGCAGGATCTCGGGATCGAGTTCGTCGAGCGAGCCGATCGTCTTCTTCGCCTTGGGCTCGGCGTAATAATAGGCGTCCTGATAGTCGATCTCGGGGATCGCCAGCTTGGCCCATTCGGGCAGCTCCATCGTCTGCCAGGTGCGGAAGGCCTTGAGGCGATAGTCGAGCATCCATTCGGGCTCGCTCTTCTTCGCCGATATGAAGCGGACGGTGTCTTCGCTCAGCCCCTTGGGGGCGAATTCCTGCTCGATATTCGAGCTGAAACCCCATTCGTATTTCTTGTTCGCGGCGGCGAGCGCCTCGGCGTTCCTGGTCGCCATCAGATATTCCCACTCAAACTGGCGAGGGAAACCCCCGCAAGAGCGCCCTTCACGGCGCCGTTGACTGCGCCCATGTGCGGCTTGACCCGGCATGTGCCTTCGACCGCGCAATCATGGCGGCCCGAATCCACGCAGGTGGCGAGCGCGATCGGCCCTTCGATGGCTTCGACGATGTCCGCCACCGAGATCGCCGCCGGCGGACGGCTGAGGCGGAAACCCCCGCCGGTGCCGCGCGCGCTTTCGATCAGGCCTGCGGCGGAGAGGCGGCTGACCAGCTTCTGCACCGTCGGCAGCGGCAGTCCGGTCTCTTCGGCAAGCGTCGTCGCATTGAGACGGCAGCTAGCCCCACACTTGCGCGCAGCGGCAGCCATCATCACCACGGCATAATCGGCCAGGCTGGAAAGACGCATTGTTGCGAACGACTCTCAAATCGGATCAATTCGATCCGATTGCCATGTGGGGCTAGCGGCGCCTCAGGTCAACCGATTCGGGAATCACGTCGGGCAGGAAATGGAACGTCTCGTTATCGAGCGTCAGCGCCAGCACCGGATCGATCTCCGAGCGCAGCGTGGTCGGGGTGTGGCCGGTGAAGTGGCGGATCTCGTTGATCATGTGCGATTGATCGGAGAACGGCCCAACCACGTCCTCCACTCGCTGGCCCTGATAGATGCGCATCGCCGCGCCGATTGCACGGAACTTCCGGCGCAGATGCGCGGGAGACCCCGCGAAATATTCGTTGCACAACCGCTGGACCTGGCGCTCTCCGATATTCGATTTGGCGCGGATCAGGGCATAGAGCTTGTCGAGCGCAGGATCGCCGCTCGCCGCCCATTCGCGGACTGCACCCAGGAACACCAGATGCGCCTTGGGCACTGGCTTCACTTCATATTGGCGCATCTGAAGCAGCGGCTCGATTGCGGCGATCATCTCGTCGAGCGTGGTCATCCCGCGCAGCCGCTCAAGCAGCAGTGGCGCCTGTTCGCAGAACAGCTTCTCGCCATCGACAATGTGATCGGAAACCTTGTCGGCAGACAGGCCGATCAGCGCCTTCCAGCCGATCGCGCGCAGCGACACGCCGAAACAGTGGAAGGGCCCGTTGATCCGGTATCGCGCCGCGGCGGTGCCGGGCCCGTTGACCATGATCGGCCTTGTGGCCTCGACATGCCCATCGGGGAAAGTAACATGGCCTTCGCCGCGGATCATGAAGCGCAATTGCCCCAAATCCACGCGTTCAACGCCGATCACGTCCTGAGCTTCATGCCGGAACAGATAGTAGGATTCGACATGCGGCATCAGCGAGCCGGCCGCCTTGCGGAACTCGATCTGCGGCACGGGCGCGTCCATTACGTCCGGCTCTTCCGCCTTTCGATTGATTGCGCCCCGCATCCCCGAGTTTGCCCCCTGCTTATCCCGCATTTCTGTGGTGAGGCTAAAGCGATTGAATGCAATAGAAAAGTGGCCCGACCAGCAAGCTGATCGGGCCAAAAGTAAAGGATCCCCCCGTTTGAAGCGGGACCCTCGGGTCGCAAGATCCTGCTACGCGGTTACGCCGGCAGGGTATTGTACGAAACCGACATACGCCTTTTGACGGAGGGGAAAGCGGGTGCGAAAGGCATTTGCGATGTCCTTTCCCTTCCGTTCCGCCCTGTTCGCGCTCGACGCTGAACGCTCCCACCGCGCCGCGATCCGCGCACTCGCTCTATGGGGATCGGTCGGCGCGCCTTTCGCATCCGATACGGACAGGGATGGCGGCGTGACCGTCGCCGGGATCCACTTCCCCAATCGAGTCGGGCTGGCAGCGGGGCTCGACAAGGACGCGGAGGCGATTGCGGGGCTGTTCGGCCTGGGATTCGGCGCCGTCGAAGTCGGCACGCTGACTCCCCGCGCGCAGGCGGGCAACCCCAAGCCGCGCCTGTTCCGGCTGACCGAAGACCAGGCCGTGATCAACCGGATGGGCTTCAACAATCACGGGATCGACGCGGCGCTCGCGCGCATCGCCAAGCTGCCGCGGCGCAAGGGCGTGCTCGGCATCAATGTCGGCGCGAACAAGGACAGCACCGACCGGGTCGCCGATTATGCGCTGGGCGTAAGCAAGGCGGCGGCGCATGCCGATTACATCACCATCAATGTGAGTTCGCCCAACACGCCCGGGCTGCGCGACCTGCAGTCGCGGCCGGCGCTCGACGAATTACTGGCGGCTGCAGATGCCGCGCGTGCCGGCACGCCCTTGTTTCTCAAGATCGCCCCAGACCTTGATCGCGCGGGGCTGGAAGGTGCAATCCGCGCGGCGATCGACAATAGGGTGGACGCGCTGATCGTATCGAACACCACGATTTCGCGGCCCCCGTTGCAATCGAGCTTCGCCGAAGAGGCAGGCGGGCTTTCGGGAGAGCCGCTGCGCGCGCTTGCTTTCGCCAAGCTCATCGAAGCGCGGGAAATCTCGGACGGGCAACTGCCCCTGGTCTCGGCCGGCGGGATCGACAGCGGCGACGAGGCCCGGCGCCGCGTGGATGCTGGCGCGAGCCTCATCCAGATCTACTCGGCCTTGGTCTATAAGGGACCGGGACTGGTCCGTGAAATCGCGCGGGCGCTCAGCTGACGTTGCGTCTTTGCCGCGTCTGCAAACCGGGCTACGGCTGAGCGCCATGAAAAGATTGTTCGTCGTGATCATTGCGTTGCTGCTGCCCTCGTCGGCGCTGGCGCAAGGCGTAGTGAGTGCCGCCGACCCGCGCGCCGCAGCTGCCGGAGTCGAGATCCTCGCCAAGGGCGGCAGCGCAACGGATGCGGCGATCGCAACGATGCTCGCGCTCAATGTCGTCGAGCCGCAAAGCGCGGGCATCGGCGGCGGCGCATTCTTTGTCCAATATGATTCGAAGCGGAGGCGCACGACCACGATCGACGGGCGCGAGGCCGCGCCGATGGCGGCGACGCCGCGCTGGTTCTACGGCCCCGACGGCAGGCCGCTCGGCATCCGTGAAGCGATCCCCGGCGGGCGCAGCGTCGGCGTTCCGGGCACGCTGCGAGCAATGGCCAAGGCGCACCGCCGCGCCGGTAAGCTGCCCTGGGCAAGCCTGTTCGAACCAGCGATCCGCTTGGCGCGCGACGGTTTCGAGGTCTCGCCGCGGCTCAACAACGCGCTCACCCAATATGGCCAGCATGTCGATTCCGCCATCCGCGTGATCTTCTTTGCCGATGGCAAGCCGCTCGCCGTCGGCACCCGCGTCCGCAATCCCGAGCAGGCCGCATTGTTTGAGCGCACCGCCAAGCTTGGTCCGGACAGCTTCTATGTCGGCCCGCAGGCCCAAAAGCTGGTTTCGGCCGTCAACGGCGCTCCGCGCAATCCCTCGCAAATGACGCTCGGCGATCTGGCAGCCTATGATGCCAAGGAGCGCCCGGCGCTGTGCGGCAAATATCGCGGGCACAAAATCTGCTCGATGGGGCCGCCTTCGTCGGGCGGGATCACCGTGCTGATGATCCTCAAGCAGCTCGAGCGCTATGACATGGCAGCGCTGGGCAAGGATTCGGCGACAGCCTGGCACCTTTTCGCCGAAAGCTCGCGGCTCGCTTATGCCGATCGGGACTTGTACCTGGGCGATCCGGATTTCGTGAAGGTCCCGCTCAAGGGCCTGCTCGATGCGAAGTACCTCGCCGGCCGCTCGGCGCTGATCGACGCAAAAGGCACGATGGCGATCGTCTCCGCGGGCACGCCCCCCGGCGCGCCGCAGCGCGAACGCGCCCCGGTCAGCGAAGTCGCGGGAACCACTTCGCTCAGCGTTGCCGATGGCAAGGGCAATATCGCGCAGGTGACCACGACGATCGAAAGCTCGTTCGGATCGGGCGTCTCGATCGACGGTATCCTTCTCAACAATGAGCTCACCGACTTCGACATCGTGCCCGAAAAGGCTGGCTATCTCGTCGCCAACCGAGTCGAGGGCGGCAAGCGTCCGCGCAGCTCGATGGCGCCGACGATCGTCTACGGCCCCGATGGCAAGGTGCGGATCGCAGTCGGCGCGGCCGGCGGGTCGACGATCATCGCCCAGGTCGCCAAGGCGCTGATCGGCGTGATCGACTGGAAGCTCTCGGCGCAGGACGCCGTCGGTCTCGGCCTGCTCTATGCCCCCGGTCCTGTCGCCACTGCGGAACGGGGCACGCAACTCGACGCGATGATCCCGGCGCTTCAGGCGCTGGGCGAGAAGGTCCAGTCGGGTCCGCTCGGGCTCAAGGCCAATGCTGTCGAGCTGGTCAACGGCGTCTGGGGCGGCGCTGCCGATCCGCGCAGCGAAGGGGTGGTAATGTATCAGGATGGACGCGTGACGAAGATCGTGCGGGCCGGCGCGCAGCCGAACCGCCCGGCGGAATAACAGGGACGCGGCACAAGCCGCGCTCGGAGGGAGACGGATGCGTAAGCTCGAACGATTCGAAAATCTGGTCGCGATGTTCTTTTCACGCGCGCAGGAAAAGGGCGACAAGCCGTTCCTGTGGCACAAGACCGGAGGCGCCTGGCACCCGACCAGCTGGGCCGAGGCCGCACGCCAGGTCGCCAGCCTCGCCGCGGCGTTCAATGCGCTCGGCCTCAAGCGCGGCGACCGGATCATGCTGGTCAGCGAGAACCGCCCCGAATTCTGCATTACCGATCTCGCGATCATGGCCGCAGGCTGCATCACCGTGCCGACCTACACCACCAATACAGAGCGCGATCACCAGCACATCATCGAGAATTCTGGCGCCTGCGCCATCGTCGTCTCGACCACCAAGCTCGCCAAGACGCTATTGCCTGCGGCGATCCGTGCCTCGTCGGCGCGGATGATCATTGGCATCGACGAAGTCCGCATCGGCCAACAGGGCGCGCTCGACTTCCACGACTGGCACGATCTGATCGCCAATCACGACACGCCGGCAAGCGAAGGCGCCGCGAAGGCGACCTTCTCTCGTGAGGACACTGCCTGCATCATCTATACGAGCGGCACCGGCGGAAGCCCGCGCGGGGTGATGCAGCATCACGGCGCCATCCTCCATAATGTCGAAGGCTGCTGCTCGGTGATTTCCGAGGATTTCGGCTGGGACGAGGAAGTGTTCCTCAGCTTCCTACCGCTCAGCCACGCGTATGAGCATACCGGTGGCCAGTTCTTCCCGATCGGGCTGGGTGCTGAAATCTATTATTCGGAAGGGCTGGAGAAGCTCGCCTCTAACATCGAGGAAGTGCGCCCGACGCTGATGGTCGTCGTTCCGCGCCTGTTCGAAGTGCTGCGCACGCGGATCACCAAAGCGGTCGAGAAGCAGGGCAAGCTATCGGCCTATCTGCTCGATCGCGCGGTTGCGATCGGTGCCAAGCGCGCCGCGGGCGGCGTCCCGCTCCACGATCAGCCGATGAACCTGATCCTCAAGGCGGCGCTGCTGCCCAAGATCTCGAAGAAGTTCGGCGGGCGGATCAAGGCGATGGTCTCGGGCGGGGCACCGCTCAATCCCGAGGTCGGCAATTTCTTCACCTCGCTGGGGCTGACCTTCCTCCAGGGCTATGGCCAGACCGAAAGCGCGCCGGTGATCTCGTGCAATCGGCCCAAGGCGGGGCTCAAGATGGATACGGTCGGGCCGCCACTCGATGGCGTCGAGGTTCGCATTGCCGGGGATGGCGAGATATTGGTGCGCGGCGAACTCGTTATGCATGGCTATTGGCGCAACGAGGAAGAGACCGCGCGCGTCCTCAAGGACGGCTGGCTGCATACCGGCGATATCGGGCTGATCGACGCCAAGGGCCGCATCCAGATCACCGATCGCAAGAAGGATATCATCGTCAACGACAAGGGCGACAATGTCGCGCCGCAAAAGGTCGAGGGGATGCTGACGTTGCAAAGCGAGATCGTCCAGGCGATGATCGCCGGCGACAAGCGCCCCTATATGACCGCGGTGATCGTGCCCGATCCCGAATGGACGCAGGAATGGTGTGCGCGGTCGGGCGCCAAGTGCAATTTCCGGGAGCTTGCACACGACCCCGATTACAAGGCGGCGCTGGGCGCGGCAGTCGAGCGCGTGAACAAGGACCTTTCGGTGATCGAGCGGGTCCGCAAGTTCATCATCGCCGATGGCCCGTTCACGATCGAGAATGAGCAGCTCACACCCAGCCTGAAGATCCGCCGCCATGTGCTGAAGCAGGCCTATGGCGAGCGGCTGGACGCGTTGTACTGATGGAGCGTCATCCCCGCGAAAGCGGGGACCCAGAGCCGCGAAGGGTGCGGCCCGACAAGTTTGAGTCCCCGCTTTCGCGGGATGACATTATCCGATCACTTCCCCGGCACGACGACCATCGACCAATCCTTGGCCGGCACCAGATATTTCGCCGCCAGCGCCTGGATTTCGGCAGGCGTGGTCAGCGCTAGATCCTGGGCGATGGTGTTGACCGCCTCGATCCGCGCCGGATCCTGCGTGCCGCCTTCAACCAGGCGCATCCAGAACATGTTGCCGCTCGACTGACGCATCAGCAATTGCTTGAGCGGCGTCAGCGCGCGATCGAGTTCGTCGGCTTCGACCGGCTTGGCGACGAGATCGGCGGCGATCCCGCGGGCGAGCTTGAAGAAGAAGTCGGTCTTGTCCGGCGGCACCATGCCGAGCGCGAGCATCTTGCCGCCCGCGGCCATGCCGACCGGCCATTGGCTGACCACCGAAGGCGAGTAGCTGATCCCGGCCTGGCTGCGGAGTTGGTCCATCAGCCGATCGCGGAAGATCGCCGAGAGCACTTCGAGCTTGCGGCTCTCGGTGATGCCGGCGCTGCCCCCGCCCGTCGGCCAGGCGATCACAGCCGCGGCCTGATCCTTTTTTCCAGTATGCGTGCGCACCACCGGCTTGGCGACGTGCGCCGGGAATTTGACCGGCGGCGGCGTGACCTTGCTCGCCGGGCGCGGCTTGAGCGTTCCGAAAGTGGCGGCGACGGCGTCAACGGTCTCGTTCGCGTCCATATCGCCGAAGATTGATATCTCGATCGGACCACTCGCCAGCAGCGGCTCCCAGAGCTTGCGGAACGACGCAGGCGTGATCGTCTCGATCGTCGCGCGCGGGGGGATGCCCCAGCGCGGGTCGCCCGAATGGAGCAGCGATTCGAGATCACGCGAAACCACTGCGTCGGGCGAAGAGGAGAGCCCGGCATAGCCGGCGAGGATCGCGGCGCGGGCGCGGACCACCGGATTGGGATCCCAGCCCGGCGCGGCCAGCTTGGTAGCGAACAGCTTCAGCTGGTCGGCAAGATCGGCCTTAGTCGTTTGCGCCGCGAGCACGAAGGCATCGTCATCGATCGCGAAATCGAGCCCGATCTGGCGGCGCCCGGTCAGCGCGTCGAGCTCTTCCTGCCCATAGCTTCCGACGCCGCTTGCCATCAGCGCAGGCTCGCCGGCCCAGGCCGGGGTCTGGCGATTGGCCGGAAGCGCGTTGAGCCCACCGCCGAAGCGGACACGGACATAGACTTTGCCCGTCTCCGACTGGTCCTGCCGCATCAGCAGCTTGATGCCGTTGGAGAAGGTCACCTGGTCGATCTGCGCGGCCTGGAGCACGGTCTGGCGAAGCGCGACGATGCCGGGCTCGCCCAATTTGGGCAGCGCATCGAAGCTGACATCGCCGACAAACTTGCGATTGCCGGCAGCCGCGACATTGGCTGAAAGCGCCGCGGCGACCTTAGTCACCACATTGGCGTCGGGAGCGTGGATGTTGACTAAGGCGCGGGTCGCAGTGCCTTCGAAGACCTTCTTGGAGGCAGCCAGCACATTCTCGGGCGTGAAGAACTTGCCCTCGATCGCGCCCTTGAGGATGTCATAGCTCGCTTCGGGCGTGGTCACGGTCTCATTGATATCGACGGCTTCGGCGAGATCTTCGGCAATCTTGGCGCCGGCCTCGACCGGGGCAGTGTTGATGCGCTGCTTGAACGCGGCTTCGATCTCGGCGACTTCGCGGTCGATCTCGGCCTGAGTCGGCGGGGTTTCCTGCGCATCAGCGATGACGGCGCGCACGTCGCGCAACGCAGCTTCCCAATCCTCGCCGGCGGGAAGTATCTGCACCGTCGTCATATTGGCCGAGCGAGCGATGTCCGAGAGATCGGCGCCGGCGCCGAGGAAAGTGCCACCGGTGCGTGCGCGCGTTTCCAGGCGGCGATTGATGATGCGGATCGCGACCAGGTCGATCATCCGCTTTTGATTGAAGATCACCGTGTCGGAAAACACTGTCCAGGGGCGCACCGTAGTCATGGTAACGATCGGCGGGATCGCCGGTTCGACGATGCTCGCGGCCACCGGATGCCCGGTGGAGGGCTTGCCGAAATCGGGAGTCTCCGGCGCCGGGCCGGTGCCCTGCCAGCCGGAAAAATGCTTTACGACCATCTGCTCGAGGATCGCCGGATCCATATCACCGATTACGATGACGGTGGCGCGCTCGGGGCGGTACCAGCGCTGGTGGAAGGCCTTGACCGTGTCCGCGGTCGAGCCGGTCAGTGTCTCGACGGTGCCGATCGGCTCGCGCTGCGCCAGTGGCTGGCCGGCAAAGATCAGATCGAGCTGCGCATCCTGGAGCCGCACCTGGGGCCCCGGCTGTTCGCGTTGCTCGGCGAGCACCACCGGACGCTCGGCATTGAGCGCCTCCGGCGTGATCGCGGGACCGGACATCATGCCCGAAAGGATCTTGAAGCTCTCGTCCAGGCCCGTGCTGGTCGCCATCGGCAAGTCGAGCTTGTAGGTGGTCGCAGTGAAGGTCGTGCTCGCGTTCGAATCCGAGCCGAAGGTCACGCCGAGCCGCTGCCAGACGCGCTTCGATTCGCCATCGGGCACGTGCACCGAGCCGCGAAACGACAGATGCTCGAGCAGATGCGCGAAGCCCCGTTCGCTATCCCGCTCCATCAACGACCCGACATCCATGCGCACGCGCACCGAGACCTGCCCCGGCGGCACGCCGTTCTTGCGAACCGCATAGCGCACGCCATTGGGCAGGCGCCCGAACTTCCAGGCATCGTCATGGACAAGATCGCTGCCCTTGTAGAGCCAGGGATCGTCGGCGGTCTGGACCGGACGGGGTGCGGCTTGGGGTGCGGTTTGCGGCGCAGTCTGCGCCTGGAGGGCGACCGGGGCTGCGAGCGTGACGAGGGCGAGGAAGGCGAAATGCGGCAAGCGCTGGAAAAGGGGCATGCGGCCTCATCTAGTGTCGTTGCCGCCGCCATGCCAGCGCGCACCTTTCGCGCAGGTGTACGAGACGATGCCTCCGCGCGGCCTGACCTTCTTAAGCCCCTCTTCAGGGGACGGACTAAGTAATGACTGCAACCCTCCGTTTCCCCGGGCCCGCTTGATCCGCGCGCCTCCAAGCGCCACATGCGCGTCATGCTGATCGAGACCGAACCCACGCCCAACCCGGCGACGCTCAAATTCCTGCCCGGCCGCGCCGTGATGGAAGCAGGCACGCGCGACTTCGCAACGCCCGAGGAAGCCGAAGCCTCGCCGCTCGCCGAGGCTCTGTTCGGGCTCGGCGACGTCACCGGCGTGTTCTTCGGGCGCGACTTCATTTCGGTGACCGCGGCGCCCGGCGTCGAATGGCGCGGGCTCAAGCCCGATGTGCTCGGCATCCTGCTCGACCATTTCAGTGCGAACATGCCGCTGTTCCACGCGCCCTCGGCCGGGTTCAGCGTGCCCGCCGAAAGTCAGGATTTCGGCGACGATCCCGCGGACGCCGAGATCGTCGAGCAGATCAAGGAACTGATCGAGACGCGCATCCGCCCCGCGGTCGCCAATGACGGCGGCGACATCGTCTATCGCGGGTTCGACGCAGGCAAGGTCTATCTCCAGATGCAGGGCGCGTGCGCGGGCTGCCCGTCCTCGAGCGCGACGCTCAAGAACGGCATCGAGCAATTGCTCAAATATTACGTCCCAGAAGTAACCGAAGTGAGAGCAGTATAATGGCGAAGCCCCTCGACGACGACGCACTCGACCGCCTGTTCCGCGCCACGCGCACCGCCAATGGCTATACCGACGAGCCGGTGAGCGAGGCCGAGATCCGCGCGATCTACGACTTGCTCAAGATGGGGCCGACGTCGGCCAACCAGCATCCCGCGCGCTTCGTCTGGCTGACCAGCCAGGAATCGAAGGACAAGCTCGCCGAATTGTCGAGCGGCACCAACGGCGCCAAGATCCGCAAGGCACCCGCGGCCGTGATCATCGGGATGGACCTCGCCTTCAACGAGCAACTCCCCTGGCTCTTCCCGCATGCGCCGACCGCCAAGGACTGGTTCGGCGACGAAGCAAACCGCTACACCCATGCCTTCCGCAATTCATCGCTGCAGGGCGGATATTTCATTCTCGCGGCGCGCGCACTGGGCCTCGATACCGGTCCGATGTCGGGCTTCGACAACGCCAAGGTTGACGCGGAGTTTTTTGCCGACCAGCCCAATGTCCGGTCCAATTTCATTTCGACGATCGGGCATGCCGACCCCAGCACCATCTTCGAGCGGCTTCCCCGCCCCGAATTCGAGCGCTTCAACCGCGTCCTCTAGCCACGTGCGCACGCTCGTCATCGAAACCGCCACCGCCGCCTGTTCGGTCGCGCTGATCGAGGGCGGTCGCGTGATCGCCAATGCGCATGAAGTGGTGGGCCGCGGGCATGCCGAGCGACTGGTCCCGATGATCGCCGCGCTTCCCGATCAGGGCCGTGCGGCACGCATCCTGGTCGATGTCGGGCCGGGCAGCTTCACCGGCGTTCGCGTCGGCCTCGCCGCGGCGCGCGGGCTGGCGATCGGCTGGGGGGCGGAGGTTGTCGGCTATTCGTCGCTCGCGCTGATCGCAGCGGCGCGTTTCGCCGCGGAACCCGCCTGCCAGCGCCTTGCCGTCGTGCTCGAAGGCGGGCACGGTGAGGTCTTCATGCAGATTTTCCGGGCTTTCCCCTTCGTCGCGGATGCGCCGCTGCGCTCGCTCGCACCAGATGCCGCGCTCGATGCGATTGCCGACCTGCCGGCGATCGGCAGCGGGGTTCGCCGCCTGGCTGAGATTACACCCGACCGCGCATTCGCCGAGGCCTGGCCCAATGCGATCGATGCGCGGTTGCTCCCGGACGAATTCACCGCTCTGCTCCCCAGCCCGATCTATGGCCGCGCGCCCGATGCCAAGACGCTGGCCGAGCGGGGCCTGGCATGAGCAGCGTCCTCAACCACAGCGAATTGCGCGAAGGCGGGGTCCATGATCTGCCGCAGGTTGCGGCGATCATGCAGGACGCGTTCGATCCGCGCTTCGGCGAAGCCTGGACCAGCGCGCAATGTATGGGAATGCTGTCGCTCCCCGGCGTGTGGATGGTCGTCGCCAGCCTTGGCGACATGGATTCGGGCTTCGCACTGGCGCGTCTCGCCGCCGATGAAGTCGAGTTGCTGTTGCTCGCCACGCGGCCCGCGGCGCGGCGCCGCGGCGTCGGCGGGGCACTGCTCCGCGCAGTGATGGCCGAGGCGCAGGCGCGCGGCGCCGCCAAAATCCACTTGGAGGTACGCTCGGGAAACGATGCGGTGGAGTTATACCGTCGCGAAGGTTTCGCAAAGGTCGGGGAGCGCCGCGATTACTATCGCGGCAAGGCTAATCAGTTATTTGACGCTCACACTTATGCTCGCAACCTGAACTCTGGTTAATCTATTCACGAATTTTACGTCAAAGTGCGGTTAATCGCTTGCCTTGCAACCGAAATGGACCGATACGGCCTTTCGAGGCGGCACTGAAAGTCGCTCTAAATGGGTCGAAAGGAATATCATGGACACGATGTCGGAAATTCAGGAAACGTTGGTCACCCTGACCGCGGACATTGTTGCGGCGCATGTCAGCAACAATAGCGTCGCCGTTTCCGATCTTCCGGTGCTGATCCAGAACGTCCACGGCGCGCTGGCCGGCCTGGGCGCCGCGGCTGCCGAGCCCGAAGTGAAGCAGGAGCCGGCGGTTTCGATCCGTTCGTCGATCAAGCCCGATTTCATCGTCTGCCTGGAAGACGGCAAGAAGCTCAAGATGCTCAAGCGCCACTTGATGACGCACTATCAGATGACTCCCGAGCAGTATCGCGCCAAGTGGAACCTGCCGGCCGACTATCCGATGGTCGCTCCCAACTATGCCGAGCAGCGCCGCACCCTCGCCAAGAAGATCGGCCTGGGCACCAAGCGCCGCAAGCGGTAATTCAAAATCCCTCCCCGCCCTGCAAGAGAGGGAAGCGGGGGTGGGTTAGAAAAGGCGGAGGCTTCATGCCTCCGCCTTTTCTGTTTGCGGCGCGCCTAGGAGGCCCCTAAACCTCGCTCATGCCCCGCAAGATCGATCTCGAAGCCCTGTGCCACGAAAAGGGCCTGCGCATCACCGAGCAGCGCAAAGTGATCGCGCGCGTGCTGTCGGATGCGGAAGACCATCCCGATGTCGAGAAGGTCTATGAGCGCGCCTCGGCGATCGACCCCGGCATTTCGATTGCCACGGTCTATCGCACCGTCCGGCTGTTCGAAGAGGCCGGTATCCTCGACCGCCACGATTTCGGCGACGGCCGGGCGCGCTACGAACCCGCCCCCGAGGCGCATCATGACCATCTGATCGACGTCGAGACCGGGCGCGTGATCGAATTCGTCGATCCCGAGCTCGAACTGCTCCAGAAGCAGATCGCCGAGCGCCTGGGCTTCCGGCTCGTCGACCACCGCATGGAATTGTATGGCGTTGCCCTCGACCGCAAATCGTAGGGAGCAAGCGGCAGCTGGCCTGCCCTATCCGCTGACCGCCGTCGAAAAGCTGCGCGTCGCAGGCCGCGTCTTCCTGCTCCTGCTGCTGATCCTCACGCATGTGCCGATGCATTATCTGTGGCGGCTGCTGCACCTGCCCTCGGCATGGCCGCGCTGGTTCCTGGGCCGCGTCGGCTGGATCGTGGGCGCGCGGGTTCGCAAGATTGGCGTGCCGCTGCGCCGCGACGTCTTCTACGTCGCCAATCATCTCAGCTGGATCGACATCCTCGCGCTTGGCGGCGCGAGCGGTACGGCGTTCATCGCCAAGGCCGAGCTCGCCCAGGCGCCGCTGGTCGGCTGGCTCGCAGGGCTCAATCGCACCGTCTACGTCAAGCGCGAGAACCGGCTCGGAGTTGCCGAGCAGATCAACGATTTGCGGCTCGCGCTCGAGGACAATTGGGCGGTCACCATTTTCCCCGAGGGCACGACCACCGACGGCCAGTCCCTGCTGCCTTTCAAGACGCCAATGCTGCGCGTGCTCGAGCCCCCGCCCGCCGGGGTGATGGTCCAGCCCGTCCTGCTCGATTACGGCGCCGTCGCCGAGGAGATCGGCTGGATCGGCGAGGAAAGCGGCCTGGTCAACGCTAAGCGCATTCTGGCGCGCAAGGGCAGCTTCCGCCTCGACATCCACTTCCTCGAGCCCTTCCTCCCCTCCGATTTCCCCGGCCGCAAGGCGATCGCCGCGGAGAGCCGGCGGCGGATCGAAGCCGAATTGCTCGAGACGCTGGGCAAGCCACTCCGCGACTTCGCGCATACGGTGGATGCGGTGCGCTATTCGGGCACGGCCGTTTCAGAGAGTCCGCCTCAGCCCTAAGCGGTCACCCCAGCCTTGTGTCTGGGTCCATCGGGCGGCTGGGCAAGACGCCGACCTTTTTTCCGGTGTTTGCGGATGGCTGGCCCCCGGCACAAGGCCGGGGTGACGGAGAAAGGGACTGGCGCTATACGCCCGCGCATCATGAACGTCCCCAAATCCCCCAAGACCTTCCATGTCAAGTCGTTCGGCTGCCAGATGAACGTCTATGACGGCGAGCGCATGGCCGAGTTGATGACTGCTCAAGGGCTCACTGCGACCGACGATGCCAGTGCCGCAGATCTCGTCGTGCTTAACACTTGCCACATCCGCGAAAAGGCCACCGAGAAAGTCTATTCGGACATCGGCCGCATCCGGAAGCATGCGCTCCGCGACCACAATAACGATCCGATGATCGCCATCGCCGGCTGCGTCGCTCAGGCCGAAGGCGAGGAGATCGTTCGCCGCGCAAAGGTGGACGTCGTGGTCGGCCCCCAGGCCTATCACAACTTGCCCGCGCTGGTGGCCCAAGCCGCGCGCGGCGAATCCGCGCTCGATACCGACATGCCAGCGCTCAGCAAGTTCGGCGCGCTCCCCGCCCGCCGCAAGGTCGCGCCGGGCGCGTTCCTCACCGTGCAGGAAGGCTGCGATAAATTCTGCACCTATTGCGTCGTGCCCTATACGCGCGGCGCCGAAGTGAGCCGGCCCTTCGCCGCGATCCTCGACGAGGCCAAGGCGCTGGTCGATGCCGGCGCGCGCGAGATCACGCTGCTCGGGCAGAACGTCAATGCCTGGGACGACGAGACCGGCACTGGCCTCCACGGCCTGATCGCAGCGCTCGACCGTATCCCCGATCTCGCCCGCATCCGCTACACCACCAGCCATCCCAACGACATGCGCGAAGGCCTGATCCGCGCGCATGCCGAAGTCGAGAAGCTGATGCCGTTCCTGCATTTGCCCGTGCAGTCAGGCAGCGATCGCGTGCTCAAGGCAATGAACCGCAGCCACACCCGTGACAGCTATCTCCGCATCCTCGACCGCGTCCGTGCCGCTCGCCCGGATATTGCGCTCTCCGGTGATTTCATCGTCGGTTTCCCCCACGAGAGCGAAGCCGAGTTCGCCGAGACTTTGAGCCTGGTCGATGCCGTCGGCTATTCGCAGTGCTTCAGCTTCAAATACAGCCCCCGCCCCGGCACCCCTGCGGCGGAAATGACGGACGGCTTCATTGTGCCCGAAGTGATGGACGAGCGCCTGCAGCGCCTCCAGTCCGCGCTCAATCGCGACCAAGCCGCATTCAATGCGCGTACGTTCGGCAAGACCTGCCAGGTCCTGATCGAGCGCAAGGGCAAGCTCCCCGGCCAGATGCTCGGCAAGTCGCCCTGGCTCCAGTCCGTCCATGTCATGACCGACGCCGCGATCGGCGATCTGGTCGAAGTCGAGATCGTCCGCGCCGACCCCAATTCGCTTGCGGGCGTCGAGCGCGTGAAGGTCGCGGCCTAGCCGAAATACTCGCAGCTCGCCTGGCTGCCCAAGGTGAAGCTGTTATTGCTCTTCAGATTGCGCCCGCTCATCCCGCCTAGCGCGCCGCCACTGAAGGTGACGTTGGTGCCGTTGATGGCATAGCTGCCTGCCGCGCCATAGGCGTCGGTATAGCTGCCCAGCCCGGTGATGTTGAATTTCAGCCCCGCCATGATCCGTCCGCCGGAACCGTAACAGGCATATTCGCCGGCGCGCAGGCTGCTGCCCGGTCCGGGGCCGGGACGCGCTGCGACCTCGGGCTGCGGTGCCGGCCCGGTCTGGCCGGTTGCTGGGCGAATGCCATTCTCGTTATTATGGACCAGATAAGTGCCGGCCCCACGCGACAGCGCCGGATAGGCCGGGCAGCGCACGCGAATCAGCTGGCGGCCGTCGATCATCTGGATCTCGCTCACCGTGCACGGCACCCAGTGCTTGCTCGCCTCGAGCTCGACCGGCTGCCCGACAAAATAAGGTCCGTCAGCGCCAGTTTCCGGCGCGGCAGCTTGGGGCATCGGTGCGGGGGCTACAGCAGCCGGCGCGGCGGGCGCCGGTGGCACAATCTTGCGCACCCCGGTCGAATCCATCGATTCGGTATAGACCCCGCCGCCCCTGCTATATCCGGCGCCCTGATAGGGCTCGCAGCGCATCCGCATTACATGCTCGGCCGATCCGGGATCGGTCACGACGCATTTCTGCCAGTGATTGCCGCTCGCCTTGAGCTCGACCTGATCGCCGACCTGATAGGGGGACTCCTGAGCATTGGCGCAGCCCGTGCTTACGAGCAGCGCAGTGCTCAAAGTCGCGCAGAACTTGATCGCCGAAGTCATGATGTTTCCCTCTCATTCGCAAACCGCGTTTGCGCATAGATCGGCAAAACACTGAATCATTGGATATTCTGGCCAAAATAGGGACCAGCCCTGTGCCCAGAAAACCTCACTTCACAGCTTTCGCGGGATCGCGGCCGAATTCGCTGTCCTGTTGGAATCGGCTCTGCCAATCTCCACATCGCACATGCGCCACGGAACCACCCGCTCCGCTTCCGGTTACGCCCACACGGGCCGCGCACGCACTTTGCATCTTCGCACAGATCAGCCCGAAAGGACCGCATGAGCCGCAAGCCTGTCCAAGCCCAGTCGGGCGAACGCTCCCGTACCGAGGTTACGTTCGACAAGCCCCAGCTCCTGCCGCAGCTCTTCGGCGAGTTCGACAGCAATCTTCTCGCGATCGAGGAGCGCCTTGGGGTCTATATCCATGCCCGGGGTCAGAAGGTGCAGATCGAGGGCTCGGCCGAGGCCGTCGCGCACACGCGCGAAGTGCTTCAGGAGCTTCACAGCCGTGTCATCCGCGGCGAGGAAATCGATACCGGGCTGATCGAGGCGGTGATCGCCATGTCGAGCGAGCCGATGTTTACCGGCATCGTCAAGGCGGATGCCGGCGGCAGCACCCAGCCGCCCGGGATCATGATCCGCACGCGCAAGAAGACGATCGTCCCGCGTTCGGCGATGCAGACGCATTACATGCACGAGCTGGTCTCGAACGACATGATCTTCGCGCTGGGGCCGGCCGGCACCGGCAAGACCTATCTCGCCGTGGCCCAGGCTGTCGCGCAGTTGATCACCGGCAGCGTCCAGCGGCTGATCCTTTCGCGTCCAGCAGTCGAGGCTGGCGAGCGGCTCGGCTTCCTGCCCGGTGACATGAAAGAGAAGGTCGATCCGTATCTGCGCCCGATCTACGACGCGCTCTACGATTGCCTGCCCGCCGAGCAGGTCGAGCGGCGCATCGCCAGCGGAGAGATCGAGATCGCCCCGATCGCCTTCATGCGCGGCCGCACGCTGGCCGATGCCTTCGTCATCCTCGACGAAGCGCAGAACACCACGCCCGCCCAGATGAAGATGTTCCTCACCCGCTTCGGCCAGAACAGCCGGATGGTGATCTGCGGCGATCCCAACCAGACCGATTTGCCCGGCGGCCCTGCCGCGAGCGGGCTCAACGACGCAGTCAACAAGCTGGAGGGGATCGAAGGCATGTCGGTCGTGCGCTTCTCGACGCACGACGTCGTCCGCCACCCGATCGTCGGGCGGATCGTCATGGCGTATGAAGGGCCGAATGCTTGAGCCGCAACTTAGGCGCCTCCCTTTCAAGGGAGGGGAAGTAGAAAGCCATGCTTGACGTCGCGGCCTTGCCCGAATCCCCCTGGCCCGATCACGACTGGGAATCCCTCGCCCTGCGCGCTGCAGAGGCGGCGATCCGCCAGACGCCCTATAGCGAATGGCTCGGATGGCCGACTGCGATCGAGATCGCCGTGCGCCTCACCAGCGACGCCGAAGTCCACACCCTCAACAAGCAATACCGCCACAAGGACAAGCCGACCAACGTGCTGAGCTTCCCGATGGTCCAGCCCGATCTGCTCGAGACCGTCACCCAGAACAGCGACGATGGCGAAGTGCTGCTCGGCGATATCGTCCTTGCCCACGGCGTCTGCGCGGCCGAGGCGCTTGAGCGGCAAGTCAGTGTCGAGGACCATGCGACGCACCTGATTGTCCATGGGGTGCTGCATTTGCTAGGCTATGATCATCAGGGCGACGCCGAGGCCGATGCGATGGAGGATATGGAGCGCGCCGCGCTCGCCTCGCTCGGGCTGCACGACCCCTATATGATACGCGAGGACTGAACCGACCAATGCCCGAGGGCCAAAGTAGCACCGCCGACGCCGACACCAGCGAAGGCTCCAGTAGCAGCGGCGGGATATGGCGATCTCTGCGCACGCTCCTGTTCGGCGATGCCGAGGAGGAGTCGCTGCGCGACCGGCTCGAAGACGCGATCGACGAGCATGAGGAAGAAGGCGGCAAGGCGCCCGCGGGCGATCTCGCCCCGATCGAGCGCCAGATGCTGCGCAACCTCCTCC
Source organism: Sphingomonas sp. AC522 (assembly GCF_979258125.1). Taxonomy (NCBI): domain Bacteria; kingdom Pseudomonadati; phylum Pseudomonadota; class Alphaproteobacteria; order Sphingomonadales; family Sphingomonadaceae; genus Sphingomonas; species Sphingomonas sp. AC522. The sequence continues at coordinate 1,206,427 of NZ_OZ409836.1, read as the reverse complement.
ATTTCGGCGAGCGCGACGCCGGCGATGTCGGCGTGCCCCGTGCAGACATCATCGCAGTGGACGAAGAAACCAGCTTCGCCGATCTAGTGAAGCTCTTCGCCGAAGCCGGCCATAGCCGCCTGCCGGTCTATCGAGAGGCACTCGATACGGTGACCGGCATGATTCACATAAAGGACGTGTTCGCGATCCTCGCCGCCGGCGCGCCCTATCCGCCGACCCTCGCCGGGCTGATCCGCGAGCCGCTTTATGTGCCGCAATCAATGGGCGCGCTCGATCTGCTCGCCCAGATGCGCTCGACCCGCACGCATCTGGCAATCGTGCTCGATGAATATTCGGGCACGGACGGCCTCATCACGATCGAGGATCTGATCGAGGAAATCGTCGGCGAGATCGAGGACGAGCATGACGAGGCGCCCGCCGCCTTGCTGATCCCGATCGACGGCGGCGGCTGGGACGCCGATGCCCGCGCCGAGCTCGAGGATGTCGGTACTACGGTCGATCCGCGGCTGGCCGAAGTCGACGAAGATGTCGAGACGATCGGCGGCCTCGCCTTCGTGCTCGCCGGCCACGTCCCCCAGGCGGGCGAATGCCTGATCCATGACAGCGGCTGGAAACTCGAGATCGTCGACGCCGATTCGCGCCGCGTCACGCGTTTGCGCCTGCACCCCCCTGAGCAACTGGCGGAAGTCGAAGAATGAAACCCTGGCTCAAGATCACGCTCTCGGCGCTCGTCGTCATCGTCGTCATCGGTGGCGGGCTGGCTTATTGGATGAGCCGCCCCGATCTGGCGCGCGTCAGCGAGCTCGACACCAGCGGCCGCGCGCCGAAGATGACCGAGACCCGCACTCAGAATTTCCCGACGATCGCCGTCGCCAAGGCCACCGGCTGGCCGGGCGGCGCCAAGCCGGTTGCCGCCGCGGGGCTTCAGGTCGTCGCCTTCGCCGACAAGCTCGATCACCCGCGCTCGCTCTATCGCCTCGCCAATGGCGACGTGCTGGTCGCCGAGGCCAATTCGCCGCCGCGCGAAGGCGGGGGGATCACCGGCTGGGTGATGGGCAAGATGATGAAGAAGGCCGGTGCCGGCGTGCCCTCAGCCAACCGCATCACGCTGCTGCGCGACACCAACGGCGATGGCACCGCCGATCAGCGCTCGGTGCTGCTCGATGCCGCAGCCGGGCTTAATTCCCCGACCGGTATGGCCGTGGTCGGTGACTGGCTCTACGTCGCCAACACCGATGCCCTGGTCCGCTATCCCTTCAAGCCGGGCGAGACCAAAATCACTTCCAAGCCCGAGAAGATCGTCGCGCTCGCAGGCGGCGGCAATCACTGGGCGCGCAACCTGCTGGCATCGGCGGACGGCAAGAGCCTGTTCGTCGCAGTCGGCTCCTCGTCGAACATCGCCGAGAACGGCATCGAGGCCGAGGGCGCGGCGCTTTACGGCACCAATGGCCTGCCCTCGCAAATGGCCAAGCTCGGCGGCGCCACCGCCGGCGCGCGCGCCGCAATCCTCGAAGTAAACCCCGACACTAAGACCGCGCGGGTCTATGCCTGGGGTCTGCGCAATCCCAATGCGATGGCGTTTGAGCCGCATTCGGGCGCGCTTTGGACCGTGGTCAACGAGCGCGACATGCTTGGATCGGACATGCCGCCGGACTATCTGACCCAGGTCGATCTCGGCGCATTCTATGGCTGGCCATGGAATTATTGGGGCGGTTACGTCGACAAGCGCGTGACCCCCGAGCGCCCGGACCTGCGCCAATATACCCGCCGTCCCGATTTCGGGCTCGGCGCCCACACCGCCCCGCTCGGCCTGGTCTTCGCCACCGACGCCAAGCTCGGCGGCAATTATGCCAAGGGCGCATTCATCAGCCTCCACGGCTCGTGGAACCGCGAGCCGCCCTCGGGCTACAAGATCGTCTACGTCCCCTTCGGCGACAATGGCTATCCGGCCGCGGGCGCCAAGCCGGTCGATCTGCTCACCGGCTTCCTTGGCAAGGACGGCAAGACCGCACAGGGCCGCCCGGTCGGCGTGATCACCGACGCGACCGGCGCGCTGCTGGTGGCGGACGATGTCGGGAACACGATCTGGCGGGTGAGCGCGAAGTAAAGCCGTCATCCCGGCGAAAGCCGGGATCTCATACCTCGAGCCGTTCGCTGCTGCCTGAGACTCCGGCTTTCGCCGGGGTGACGGATTACTTCAGCAGCTTAGTCGCCCCGCTCGCCAATTTGTCGCGTATCTTCGCCGCAAACAAAGCCAGCATCGGCGGCAGGTCGACCTCGGCGTGCACCTTGTCCTCGAACACATCGAGCCGGCACCCGATCTTCTGCCCCATCGCGGCGACGCCGAAGTGCAGCGTATCCCCCTCCCAGCGCTGGTCGACGGTACCGCCGCCGGGGATCATATCGGCCAATTTGCCGACGCCACCGGCGATCCGCGCCCGTGCCGCCTCGCGGCCAAGCTTGTGCGGGATATCGACTTTCACCGGATCGGTCATGCTACGCGGCCACCTTGTCTATCTGCGGAAGTGTGAACTATTCTCGCCTATCAGATGGGGAGGGAGAGCGGCATGGCCAAGTCTTTGCGTATGATTGCGATCGGCGCGATAACCTGCATGTTGATCGGGGCCGCGAGCCCTCAGCAGCCAAATTTCGGCACGGCGGTGGCCGAGTGCCAGGGCGAATATGACTATGCCAATCTGCTCGCACCGAATGCCACAGGTGCCGGACACGATACCAAGGGCATCACCCTGTTCGGTTCGCCGGTCAAAACGCTGATTTCGAGCTATTCGAATGAGTATGACGAGGAGAGCTACTCCTATGCGAGCTATGTCGATGTCGACTATGCCACATTGCGCCGGAAGGCACTGGCGTTTCACGGCGCCACCGCTTGCTCGCAGGAAGTGGCGACGCCCGGAAGCCGCCATTGCGCAATCAAGATCGCAAGGCCGCGATCGGGCAAGAAGTTCGCAATCGTGCTGATGACGATCTACGAGCGCGCGCCCGGTGCCGAGGCGCGCTGCACGCTCAACCTTTAACGCTCATGTCGCAAACAGCATCGCATCATCGCCGAACGCCTTGAATTCCAATGCATTGCCGCTCGGATCGAGAAAGAACATCGTCGCCTGCTCGCCGACCTGGCCCTTGAAGCGGACATGCGGGGCGATGCCAAAGGGCACCCCCGCCGCCTCGACGCGCGCGGCCAGCGCTTCCCAGTCGGGCATCGTCAGCACCACGCCGAAATGCGGGACCGGCACGTGATGCCCGTCCACTTCGTTCGCCACTGCGACCGGCTTGGCGTTAGCGTCGAGATGGGCGACGATCTGGTGGCCGAACAAATCGAAGTCGATCCAATGCTCGGACGAGCGCCCTTCGGGACAGCCCAGCACGCCGCCATAGAATGCGCGGGCGGCGGCGAGGTCGTGGACGGGGAAAGCGAGGTGGAAGGGGCGAAGCATGGATAAGCCGTATCAGATTCTCCCTGGCACGGGGAGGTGGCACGCAAAGCGTGACGGAGGGGACTCTCCTCAGAGGACTTCGATGGCGCCCCCTCCACCAGCCTGCGGCTGGTCCCCCTCCCCGTACCGGGGAGGATCGGCTAAGGCACCCCCAATGCTCCGTTATCCCCTCATCCTCGCGCTTCTCGCAGGCCTGATCTCCGCCACCGGCTTCGCGCCGCTCAATATGTGGCCCCTCACCCCGGTCTGCTTCGCGCTGCTGCTTTGGCTCATTCACCAGGCCCCGAGCCTCAAGAGCGCATTGCTGCGCGGTTGGGTGTTCGGTGTCGGCCATTTCACCATCGGCAATAACTGGATCCAGCACGCCTTCGATTTCCAGGACAAGATGCCGCCTGTGCTCGGCTATTTCGCAGTGGTCCTGCTCGCGCTCTATCTGGCGATCTATCCGGCGATGACGTGCGGGCTGGCATGGCGTTTTCGTGCGGCCCGGCCGGATTTGCCGTTCGTCCTTGCCGCTGCCGGCGCGTGGATCGCCACCGAATATCTCCGCGCGACGATGTTCACCGGCTATCCGTGGAACCCGCTCGGCGTGATGTGGGTGCCGGTGCCCGGAGTCGCGCAACTGGCCGCATGGCTAGGCACCTATGCGCTGTCGGGCGTCGCCATCGCCGCGGCAGGCACGCTCACCCTCGCTGCGCGCCGCGACTTTCGCCCGCTGGCCGGGGCCGCAGTGGCGCTGGCAGGTCTGGCGCTGCTGCTCCACCCCAGCGCAGTCCAGCAGGACCCTACACGCCCGCATGTCCGCGTCGTCCAGCCCAATATCGGCCAGGAGCAATGGAACGATCCCGACGCCGCGCAGAAGGTGCTCGCCAAGCTCATCGCAAGGAGCGGCAACCCGGGCGAAACACCGCGGATGGTCGTCTGGCCCGAGGGCATGGTCGACTATTATGTCGAGGACAATTACCCGGACCGGCGTTTCTACTTCAAAGGTGATCCGCGCTGGGTCCGCGGGCGCATCGCGGCGATGCTCGGCCCCAGGGACATGGCGCTGATCGGCGGCAACGCGCTGTTCTTCGATAAGGCGGGCAAGCTCGGCGGCGCCGGCAACTCGGTCTGGCCGGTCGATCCTGCGGGCATGCTCGGCACGCGCTACGACAAGGCGCATCTGGTGCCTTACGGCGAATATCTGCCGATGCGGCCGCTGCTCGAGCCGCTGGGGCTCGCACGTCTGGTAATGGGCGACGTCGATTATGTGCCCGGCCCCGGCCCCGCCGCGATCCCTGTCCCCGGCTTCGGCAATGTCGGCGTGGCGATCTGCTACGAGATCATCTTCTCCGGCAGCATCGTCGATCGCGCGCACCGCCCCGATCTGCTGTTCAATCCCTCGAACGATGCCTGGTTCGGGGCCTGGGGCCCGCCCCAGCATCTCGCGCAAGCGCGGATGCGGGCGATCGAGGAAGGCCTGCCGATCCTGCGCGCAACTCCGACCGGCATCTCGGCGGTGATCGACGCCCATGGACGGCTGCTCGGGACGATCCCGCTGGGACAGGAAGGCGCGATCGAAATTCCGCTCCCTGCCCCGCTGCCGCCGACCTTGTTCGCAAGGCTCGGCAATTGGCTGGCGATTGCCGCCGCTTTGCTGTTCGCCGCTTCCGCCGTTGCGCTGCGGCGCCGTTCCCGCTAGAGGGCACATATAAGGAAAGCTTTATATGGCATGGCAACGGCCGGTTTTCCTTGCCCCAATCTAGAGGAAAATCATGCGTTCCAATTATCTCTTCACGTCCGAATCGGTTTCGGAAGGCCATCCCGACAAGGTCTCCGACCAGATTTCCGACGCCATCGTCGATCTGTTCCTGAGCAAGGATCCCGAGGCGCGCATCGCCTGCGAGACGCTCACCACCACCCAGCTCGTCGTCCTCGCCGGTGAAATCCGCGGCAAGGGCATCATGGACGAAGCCGGCAATTGGGCGCCCGGCGTGCGCGACGAAGTCGAGAAAACCGTCCGCGATACCGTCAAGCGCATCGGTTACGAGCAGGACGGCTTCCACTGGGAGACGCTGCGCTTCGAGAACAATCTGCACCCGCAGTCGGCGCACATTGCCCAGGGCGTGGACGCAGGTGGCAACAAGGACGAAGGCGCCGGCGATCAGGGCATCATGTTCGGTTACGCCGCCAATGACACGCCCGATCTGATGCCGGCGACGCTCTATTACAGCCACAAGATCCTCGAGCAGATGGCGGCCGACCGCCACTCGGGCGCCGCCCCATTCCTTGAACCTGACACCAAGAGCCAGGTGACTTTGCGCTACGAGGGCAGTAAGCCCGTCGCCGCCACCGCGATCGTAGTCTCGACCCAGCACGGCAAGGGCTATGACGAAGGCGACAAGGAAGCCGAGCTCCACAATTATGTGAAGTCGGTGATCGCCGGCGTCATCCCGGCGGAGCTGCTCAGCGACGAAACCGTCTATCACATCAACCCGACCGGCAGCTTCGAGATTGGCGGCCCTGACGGCGATGCCGGCCTCACCGGCCGCAAGATCATCGTCGACACCTATGGCGGCGCAGCCCCGCACGGCGGCGGCGCGTTCAGCGGCAAGGACCCGACCAAGGTCGACCGTTCGGCGGCGTACATCACCCGCTATCTCGCCAAGAACATCGTCGCCGCGGGCCTTGCCCAGCGCTGCACGATTCAGCTCGCTTATGCGATCGGCGTCTCCAAGCCGCTGTCGCTTTATGTTGACACCCACGGCACCGGCACCGTTGGCGACGACAAGATCGAAGAAGCGATCATGAGCATCGCCAAGCTCGGCGGCCTGACTCCGCGCGGCATCCGCACCCATCTCGGCCTCAACAAGCCGATCTACCAGAAGACCGCAGCCTACGGTCACTTCGGCCGCAAGGCCGAAGGCGACTTCTTCCCTTGGGAGAAGACCGATCTGGTCGAGGATCTCAAGGCCGCTCTGGCCTGATCTTCCGATAAGCGAATGAATGGGCCGGGAGAGCGATCTCCCGGCCTTTTTCGTTTGTTTGCTTGCATTTGCCCCGCCCTGGCATAGCCTCTCCGCCAAGGGGAGTTTATCATGCGCCTGTTCAATTTCGCCGCCCTGCTGCTCATCGCCGGGGCTGCGATGCCCGCCGCGGCGCAGGACGCGATCGTCATACCCGCGACCGCATCGTGGAAGCATGCCGCGACGGGGCTGATCTTCCGCTCCGAAATCGCCGGCCTGCCGCGCAGCAAGATCAAGGACAGCGGCAAGTCCGAGCTCGATGTGATGATCGACTACCGAACCCCGTCTTCGACACTGTCGATCTTCGTCTTCCGGCCCGCGCTCACCAGCGTGCCGATCTGGTTCGACCGCGCGGAGACCCAGATTTTCAAGGGCGATCATCTGCGCGGCGCCACGCCGCTCGGCCCGCCGCGCGCATTCGCGCCGCCCCGCGCCACGGCAGCATCGGCGCTGCGGCGCGCTTATGTGCCCGTGAACCGCGAAGTGACGAGCACCGGGCTGGCCGTAATTCCCCTCGGCGAGTGGCTCGTCGCGTTGCGCCTGTCCTCGAGCGAGCTCGATCCCGCCGCGCTCGAAGCCAAGCTCGATGCAGCCATTGCGGGCATCCGCTGGCCCGACGGCGTCGCGGAATCCGCTCCTGCGGTGGTGATACCCGCTTGCCCGGGGCAGCTCGCTTTCTCGAAAAAGGCCAAGCAGAAGACGCCCGACATGGCGGATGCGCTGATCGGCGCCACGCTCATGGGCGTGGTCGCGGAAAAGGTCGAAAAGGGCGAGAAGGGCACGCCGATCGACTGGTGTCGCGAAGGCGAGCCGACCACCGAATACGGCGTCTATCGCGACGCGAAGAGCACCGATTCCTACACGATGGCGCTCGGCGATGCGGGCATGACGGTGGGGGTCTCGAAGGGGTTTGCGCTGAGCGGCAAGGGCGAAAACTATATGCTGATGCTCGGCGCCCTCGATCGCACGCTCATTTATCCCTCGTTCGACAGGCTCCCCACGCCCGATCTCGCCCTCAAGGCGGTGGAGGGCTCCTCGCCGATTTCGAGCACCACGCGCGGCGGCAAGGACGTCACCATCGGGATGCCGTCGAAATGAGAGGCTGGTTCGCCTCCCTCGCGCCGCTCGCGCTCATCGCTGCGCCAGCGGTGGCGCAGGATAGCGTGTCGGAATCCGAAGAGGCCGCGGTGCAGATCGCGCTCAACCGGGGTGCGCTGCTATATTATTACGACCAGGCCGCATGGCACGGCACCGATGACATGCTCGCCAAGATCGGCGCGCGGAGGAGCGAGATTGGCGGCTGGATCGTCGATGGCTCGTCCAACGATTCCGCGGTGATCTTCTACGACAAGAACGCAGCCGATCCGCACGCGCTCTACATCGCCAGGTTCGAAGGCTCGAAGCTGGTTTCCGGCCGCGTGCTCGAGGCGAATGACGACCGCACGCTTAGCCCGGAACGCAAGCGGATGATCGCCGCTCTGACGGCGGCGCGCGAAGCCATGCGAAAGAGCGATGTGGCGCCCTGCACAGACAAGCCCTTCAACACCGTGGTACTGCCGCCCGAGACCAAGGACGGCCCCTTTTTGGTCTATTTCCTCACGGCGCAGGTCAGCAACGATGCGATACCCGCGGGCGGGCATTACAGCGTTCCGGTCTCTGCCGACGGCAAGGTCGGCCCGATGCGTTCGTTCACCAAATCCTGCATCGCCATGCCGCTAAAGGCGCCGAAGGACGGCAAACCGGTGGCGCTCGTGGTCTCGCACCTGCTCGACCCGACCCCCACCGAGATTCACATATTCTCGATGCTCGCCGCGCAGAAGCCGCTCTACGTGATCACCGGCAGTGATCGTTTCTGGAAGATCGAGGCGAGCGGCGGCCGCCCTCGCATCACCTTGCTAGATCCCTCCAAGATCAAGAAATAGGCCTACCGCCCGCGCTCTTGGAAGCGACGTTGACCAGTGCCTCGCTCGTCAGCCCGGCCAAGCCGGCCGCCGCACCCAGCGCGGCGTCGGCCCGTTCGATCCGCCCTGCCCGCCTCGCGCCGGGCGGCGCCTTTATTGATCCTGCCATGCGGGCGATACCCGCATGGCAGCCGAGGGCTACCGCACGCGAATGGCTTCTACTCGGGCGATATGGCGCTGGATGATCGGAACCGCGGCCGTCGCCGCGGTGCGCAGCGCACGTCCGTCGCCGCGTTCGGAGAAGTTCATGTGCAGCCGCAGCGCTTCTTCATGCGCGGTACGCTGCTGATCGAGAAAGGCCTGGTCGAAACCGCGCGAGGTGCGGTTGAGCACGGCGATCATCGCGCGCTGGTGCGGCTCGAGCGCCGGCGGGGTCACGCGCACGCGGTCGCGGCGTGCGGCGGCGGTCACATCGCGCGTGGTCATGCGGTGATGGTTGATCAGCATCGTCGCCAGACTGCGAACCTGCTGGTTGCGCGACTTGCGTAAAGCGATCTGCGAGGACTGGATCTCGTAGAGATCGCTCGCGCCGGCCTTCATCACATAGCGCATGCCCTGTTCGGGAGTGGGGTCGGTGGCGCGTCCGGGGCCGTGATGATCCTGCGCGGAAACTGCGGGGGCGGCGAGCATCGGAGCGGCGGCCGCCACCAGAATCGCGAGTGCAAACTTCATGGGTAATTCCTCCTGTAGCGTGCGCTCAACCCGCAGCCCACGCCTCCGTTCCGCAGCTTAACCCTTGTTAGAACAGGGGAAATTGCCATGGTTCCCTGAGCGCCCTTGCTCGGCTAAGCGCGTGCCCCATGAACGATCCGACGACCATCCGCCGCCTCTATGGACGCAGCACCGGACGCAAGCTGCGCATCGGCCAGGCGGGGCTGGTTGAGGATTTGCTGCCGCAAGTCAGCGTGCCCGACGAAGGTCCGCTGGACGCCGAGACCTTGTTCGGAACCGATTGCCCGCTCGAATTCGAGATCGGCTTCGGCGCCGGCGAGCACCTTGCGGGCCAGGCGGCGATGCGCCCCGGCCACGGCTTTATCGGATGCGAGCCGTTCCTGAACGGCGTGGTCGGTGCGCTGATGCACATTCGCGACGGCGACCTCGACAATGTCCGGCTGCACATGGGCGACGCGCTCGAAGTGCTCGAGCGGCTGCCCGACCACAGCCTCGATCGCCTTTATCTTCTCCACCCCGATCCCTGGCGCAAGGCGCGCCACGCCAAGCGCCGCATGGTCAATCACGGCCCGCTCGACCTGATCCACGCCAAGCTCAAGCCCGGCGCCGAGTTCCGCCTTGGCACCGACGACCCTACCTATTGCCACTGGTCGATGATGGTGATGAACCAACGCCGTGATTTCGACTGGCAGGCGAAGACCGCCGCAGACTTCCTGACGCGGCCGGAGGATTGGCCCGAGACCCGCTATGAACGTAAGGCGCGCAAGGCCGGCCGCGAAGTCTGGTATTTCCGCTATTTGCGGGTCTAGCCCGCGCGGGTGAACTCCATCACCCAATTCACTTCCCAGCTCGCTCCACCGTCGTCGGAAAAGGCTTGCTCCCAGCGCGCGCTGTTTCCGGTGATGTGGCTCCAGCGGAAGCGGATCGCGATCGGCCTCCCGCCCAGCACATCCTCCGCCAGGAAGGTGCCGATGCCATTTTCGAAGCGCCCTCGCACCGGCACATCGATGCTGGCCGGGCTGCGGCCGTCGAGCCACCAGATCGACCACAGCCCGCTCGCCGCATCGAATGCGCGCAGCGCGGTCGCGTGATAGGCACCGGCCGGATCGTCGAGCGCATTGTCTTCGATATTGCCCTGCCCGTCCAATATCGGCCTGGCGCTGCACGACCCGTCAAATTCGTCCCATTCGCTGCATCCGGTCAGCCGCGTGCGCAGCTTGCGGTGACGGACATGCCAGCGGCCTTCCTGCCACGCGAAGTCGTTGTTGTTGTCGGTCATACGCGAAATCCCTGCTGCGGATTTCGCTGTCCTAGCCCATCCTACCTGACAGACTGCGTCAGTTATTCGAACTCGATCCACACCGGCGCATGATCGCTGGTTTTATCCCAGCCGCGCACGAAGCTATCGACCTGCGCGTCCCTCAAGCGCTTGGCCGCCGGTGCATTAAGCAACAGATGATCGATCCGCAGCCCGGCGTTGCGGCCATAGGCGTTCCGAAAATAGTCCCAGAAGGTATAGATCGTCTCGCCGGGGTGGAGATGCCGCAGCGCATCGGTCCAGCCCTGATCGAGCAGGCGGAAATAGGCCGCCTTAGCCTCAGGGGCGAACAGCGCGTCGTCGGTCCAGCGCTCGGGCTTGTAGACATCCAAATCGGTTGGCATGACATTATAATCGCCCGCGAGCACCACCGGCGCGTCCATCCCGATCAGGCTCTCGGCGTGGAGGATCAGCCGCTCCATCCAGCGCAATTTATAGTCGAACTTAGGTCCCGGCTTGGGATTGCCATTGGGCAGATAGAGCCCGCCGATCAGCACGCCGCCGACCGCGGCCTCGATATAGCGGCTGTGCGTGTCTTCATCCTCACCGGCAAGCCCGCGCCGGGTCTCGACCGGATCGCAGCCCTTGGCCAGGATCGCAACGCCATTCCAGCTTTTCTGGCCCTGCCAGATCGCGCCATAGCCGGCATCGCGGATCGCGGCTTCGGGGAATTTCTCGTCCGGCGCCTTCAATTCCTGAAGGCACACCACGTCCGGCTGGGTTTCGGCCAGCCACCGCAGCAGCACCGGCAGCCGCCCGTTGACGCCGTTCACATTATAAGTCGCGATCCGCATTCCGCTTGATGCTTGGGCGCCGCGATCGGTTCCCTCAGAGCCCGGCAATCCAGGCGCGGATCGCAGGCGTATCGGCCATGTCGCCGGTCCAGGCATGCTTGGGCACCGCCGGCACGTTCGATCCGCGCTTGCGCCCGCGATAGACCTTCATCGGGATCCACATTCGCCCGCCGCTCGCCAATTTCTCCTGGCGGATCTCCATGTAGAGCGTGTCGGCCGAAGTCTCCTGCCCCAGCTGCGCTGCGCCGAGCCCGGTAAATATGTCGACCGCGTCGAGGCAGGCGGACCCGCAGCCGAAATCAGTGAGCACGAAGCTGCGCGCGCTGACCCGCGGGGCATTGGCATCGGCACGCGGTGTCGTGCCCGGTGCCGCTCGAAACAGCGCGTCGCCGCGCTCGCGGGCACCGCGCAGCCCAATCTCGTTGGTGACGGCCCATTGATAGGCGTCGGGATTGGTCTCGCGGCTGCGCCCGAAGCGCTCCACATAGCCCGCCACCGTATCGTAATTCGCTTTGGATGCACGCCATTCGACCACCGAACCGGGCACGGCGCGATCGGCGGCGGCCACGCCCCATAGCGATCCCGCGATCATGCTGCTCCAGTTGGACGAGCCACCATTATTGCCGCGCAAATCGAACACGATCCGCGGTGCCTGGCGGATCTCCGGCGCCCAGCGTGCGACTTCGGCAACGACTGCGCTGAGTGCGCGGCCGTCCTTCGATTCGGGATCGCTGTCGAACGAGCCGAGATTGATCCACACCGTCCCGTCAGCCAGCCGCTCGACTCCGATGTTCGTGGTGAAGCGCTTGCCGACCGCGCCCGCGAGCAATTCGGTTCGCTTTGCCGCTTCGATCGGACGCCATTTGAGCGCCACGGCCTGCGATTTGCCGCCGCTCGCGAAGGTGCAGCTCTTGATTGCGCCGAGCCACGGGTTTTGCGGCGGCAGGAACAATTGCCCGCTCTGCGCTTCGCGCCGGCTGCGCAGCTCCCAGCGCCCGGCGAAATGCCCGATCCGCCGCTCGGCGAGCGCATCGGCGGCGGCACCGTCGCACGCGGCCAGCACCGCGCCGACCGGCACTGCAGCTTCCTCGCTCGACACGACAACATGCCGCCCATCGCGCAGCGCGGTGACGAAACCCGGCCAGGCATAGGCCCAGGGATAATTCTTGCTCGTCTCGGAATCGGCATCCACGCCCACATGCCCGTCGTCGAACGCAGCACTCAGTTCGCGCAGCGCCCATACGTAGTGCGCAAAGCTGCTCGCGGTCTTTGCACGCAGCATCGCCTGCGCATAAGCGCGCTCCAGCATCGGCCTGAACCCGGGATTTTCCTTATCGACCGGTCCGGGATGCGAATCGAGCACGGCGTCGCGGAACGCCGTCGCCTCGGTCGCCAGCCGGGCGCCCCAATCGGACTCGGCAGGCGCGGCCTGGAACAGCAGCAAGGCGGCGAGCACGGACATTGGACTCTCCCCGGTAACTTTCGCGTGAATTACACCCGCAACACACGCGAAGGAAGCAATTTCGTTTACGCCTGTAATCGTATGATCGCGAAAGCCGGGCGTTTTGGTTAGGCAATTCTCAAGCCTTGGCCGCTAACTCTCGGCTTCACTGGGGACGACAGGGTTTGATGTGAGCGCATTCGGACGACGCAGCGGAATGGGGGGAGGCACCGGCGGACGGCCGGCCTTCGGTGTCGCGCGCCCGATGCAGGGCGGCGCCGCGCCGCGCCAAGCCGATCCGCTCCTGCCCGGCGGCGAGCAATTTCCGCCGATCAACGTTCCGCTTCCTGGCGCCGGTCCCGTCGATGCCATGGCCGAACGCGATCCGGCAGGGCCGAGCGTTGCGACCGGCGACGCGCTACAGCGCCTTGCCGACCGTCAGGCGACGTCGGGCGATGCCGGCAACAGCCGCGTCGAGGGCTTCGAAGCATCGATCCACCGCATCAAGGAACAGGTGCTGCCGCGCCTGCTCGAACGCGTCGATCCCGAAGCCGCGGCGACGCTTTCGAAGGATGAGCTGGCCGAGGAATTTCGCCCGATCATCGGCGAAGTCCTCGCCGAGCTCAAGCTCACGCTCAATCGTCGCGAGCAGTTCGCGCTCGAAAAGGTGCTGGTCGACGAGCTGCTCGGCCTCGGGCCGCTGGAGGAGCTGCTTTCCGATCCGGCGATCACCGACATCATGGTCAATGGCCCCGAGCAGACCTTTGTCGAGCGCAAGGGCAAGCTCGAACTCGCCAACATCAATTTCCGCGACGAGGAGCATCTGTTCCAGATCGCGCAGCGGATCTGCAACTCGGTCGGCCGCCGCGTCGATCAAACCACCCCGCTCGCCGACGCCCGCCTCAAGGACGGCTCCCGCGTTAACGTCATCGTGCCGCCGCTGAGCTTGCGCGGCACTGCGATCTCGATTCGTAAGTTCAGCGCCAAGCCGATCACCCTCGACATGATGGCGCAGGGCGGATCGATGAGCACCAAAATGGCCACGATGCTCAAGATCGCCGGCGCCAGCCGCTTCAACATCGTCATCTCGGGCGGCACTGGCTCGGGCAAGACGACGATGCTCAACGCCTTGTCGAAGATGATCGACCCCGGCGAGCGCGTGCTGACGATCGAGGACGCCGCCGAACTTCGCCTGCAGCAGCCGCACTGGCTTCCGCTCGAAACCCGCCCGCCGAATCTCGAGGGCCAGGGCGAAATTACCATCCGCGATCTCGTCAAGAACGCGCTGCGTATGCGCCCGGACCGCATCATCCTCGGCGAAATTCGCGGCTCCGAGTGCTTCGACATGCTCTCGGCCATGAACACCGGTCACGATGGCTCGATGTGCACGCTCCACTCCAACTCCCCGCGCGAAGCGCTGGCGCGTATGGAGAACATGGTGATGATGTCGGACATCAAGGTGCCCAAGGAAGCGATCTCGCGCCAGATCGCCGACTCGGTCGACCTGATAATCCAGGTGAAGCGCCTGCGCGACGGTTCGCGCCGCATCACCAACATCACCGAAGTGATCGGCATGGAAGGCCCCGTCATCGTGACGCAGGAGCTGTTCAAGTTCGAATATCTCGACGAGAGCGCCGACGGCAAGATCATCGGCGAATACCGCTCGATGGGCCTGCGCCCCTACACGCTCGACAAGGCCAAGCAGTTCGGCTTCGACCAGGCGATGCTTGAGGCGTGCCTCTAAGCTTCGAAACGCGCTAAGGCAGCGCGAATGCTCTCGCTCCTTGCTCTCGCTGCCGCGCTCCAGGAACCGGTCCTAGCCGCGGACAGCGCCGCGCGCTGGGTGCCCTTCGAGCTGAGCGCAGGCAATCAGATCCGCTTCTCGATGCAGGCCGGCGGTCAGGCCGTCAGCGCCGTGCTCGATACCGGCATCAGCCACACCTTGGTGTCGCGCGGGTTCGCGACTTCGCTGCGCCTCAAGCCGAGAGGCGATGGCCGGGCCGCTGCGGTCGGCGGCGCGGTCGCAATCGATTGGGCCGATTCACCCGATCTTGCCCTCGGCGGGCTCAAGCGCAGCGGTGGCCGGGTCATCGTGACCGAATTGCCGGCGATGCCTGGGGGCACTGCCGATATCTATGTCGGTGCGGACCTGCTCGCCTGCTGCGCGCTCGACATCGACTATGCCGCGCGCCGCTTCCGCATCCTGCCGAGCGGGCTGATGCCCTTCACCGGCGACACCGCGCCGCTTGCCCAGATGCGCGGCTCGGGCGCGTTCGTCACCGAGTTCGCGATTGACGGCCACCGCCTCCGCCCGATCCTGGTCGATACCGGCGACGGCTCGTCGCTTACGCTCACGCAGCAGGCATGGCTCGCCGCCCGCCCCGCCGCGGCGCGCGTCACCACCACGCTCGGCTATGGCGCAGGCGGCGCGCTGGTCAGCGAGGCCGCGATCCTCCCCGGCGTCACGCTTGGCGGCCGCACCACCGGCGAGACCGAAGTCCGCATCGATGCGCTGGGCGGTTTCTCGCAAAGTGCCGGCATGGCGGGGCGGGTCGGAAGCGGGCTACTGATGCGATACCGCGTGCTGCTGGACCCGCGGGCCGGGCGCATGATCCTTCGCCCCGATCCCCATGCGGCGCTGCCGCCGCTGCGCTCGACCAGCGGAATGCTGCTCGATTATGCCGAGGGAGCGCTCAAGATCCTCCACGTCATGCGTGGTTCCCCGGCCGAGCAGGCCGGCTGGAAAGCCAACGAGCGCATCTGCGCCGCAGACGGCGTGCCGGTGCGCGAGGATGTCGAAGCCGATGGCAAGGTCGAGTGGACCATCGCCGAGCCGGGCCGCATCGTCCGCCTCCGCGATTGCGACGGCCGCGAACGCCCGATTACGCTGAGGCTGTTCTACTAACCCCTGCCTAGCGGACGTGCAGCGCAACGCTCGTCAGGATCAGCGCCGCAAGCATCGCCAGCACCTGGATCAGCGGCCATGGCATCAGCCCTACCCGGTCCATGTCCTTCCGCCGCTTGCGCCGATGCTCGCCAAAGCCCGCAATCACCGCGACCAGCAGCGACAGGGCCACGCCCGTCCACAATTCCTGTTGCATCGAGCGCCCGTTTCCCCGCACTTGCCCGGAGCATATCTAGGGAGAGAAGATCGATGCGCCAGCCCCTCGCCATATTGGCGCTCACCCTGCTTGCCGCTTGCGCCACCACGGCCGACCATCGCCCCGCCATCGACGCGAGCGTCGCCGCGCCGACGCGCACGCCCGCCAACATCGCCCGCGATCCCTATCGCCACCCCGCCGAGACGCTCGCCTTTTTCGGAGTGAAGCCCGGCGACACCGTGGTCGAGATCTGGCCCGGCGGCGGCTGGTACACCGAGATCCTCGCCCCGCTGACGCGCGGCAAGGGCAGCTATTTTGCCGCCGCGCCCTGGCCAGACGGTTTCAAGGCGGTCCAGGCGCTGCAGGCCAAGGACTATGCGACCTATGGCCATATCAAGGTCGCTGCCTTCCCCGCCGCGCAGGGCCAGCCGCATGTGCCCGATGGCAGCGCCGATGTCGTGCTGACCTTCCGCAACGTCCATAATTGGCGGATGGGCTATCAGCGCAAGGGCGTGGATTACTCGATGGAAGCCTTCGCCCAAATGTACGCGATGCTCAAAAAGGGCGGCGTGCTGGGAATCGAGGACCACCGCCTGCCCGAGGACGCCAGCAGTGAGCGCGAGAAGAGCAGCGGCTATATCAAGGTCTCGACTGTACGGACGCTGGCGGAAGCCGCCGGCTTCAAGTTCGTCGGCGCGTCCGAAATAAACGCCAACCCCAAAGACAGCGCCGACTGGCCCGACGGCGTCTGGACCTTACCGCCCAGCTATCGCCTCAAGGACAAGGACCGCGAGAAATACGCGGCGATCGGCGAGAGCGACCGGATGACGCTAAAATTCGTCAAACCATAGCTAAGCGGCTGAAACACCGCGCGTTAACCATTCGGGCGTAGCCTTCCCGGATGCCGCGCCGCATTCGATCCCTGCTGTCCGTTCTCCGCGAGGAAGTGGAAAGCTACGCCGCCACGAGCGAGGAAATCGCGACGCGCACCAATTTGCTGGCGCTCAATGCCGCGATCGAAGCCGCCCGCTCGGGTGAGGCCGGCCGCGGCTTCTCCGTCGTCGCGCAGGAAGTGAAGGCGCTGGCGCAGCAGGCGCGCATCGCCTCCCATGAATTTCGCTCCGAAGTAGGCGAGCGACTGACAATGGGCGCGGGCATTGCCGACGAAATGGTCGGCGAGATCGAAGGCAGCCGCCTGGTCGAGCTCGCTCAGGCGCTGATCCAGAACGTCACCCGCCAGCTTTATGGCCGCAGCGTCGATCTGCGCCTGATCGCATCGGATGCCGAGATCGTCGCCGCAACGCTCGATCCTTCGCCGGAGAATATCGCTGCCGCCGATGCCCGGCTCCGCGTCCTCACCGAGACCTCGCCTTATTACGTCACCGCGTTCGTCGCCGATGCCGAGGGCCGCGTCGTCCTCTGCTCGAACCCGCATGCCCGCGTTCGCCAGACCAATCTCGCCAACGCGCCGCAATTCACCAAGGCGATGTCGAGCTGGCGCAGCCAGGATTGGTTCACCGACGAAGTCTGGCAAAATCCCTGGTCCGATCACCGCGCCGTGCTCGTCTTCGTGACCGGCATCCGCGCGCGGAGCGCTGAGGGCGTGCCCGCGGGCGCATTCTATCTGGAATTCGATTGGGAGAGCCACATCCAGGCGATGATCTCGGACAAATCGCTGTTCGGCGAGCGAGATTGGGCGCGCACCCGGATCAGCATCGTCGACCAGTCTGATCGTGTCGTCGCCGATTCCTCGGGCTCGCGCTATGGCGAGACCGTAGCACTTCCGGCCAATGCCGTGCGAGGCGCCGAAGTCCGCGGCGACTCGACCATAGCCTTCGCCACCGCCCAGGATTATCTCGGCTTTGGCGGCCTCGGCCTGCGCTGCGTCATCGAACAGAAGATGCTGAGCGAGGAAGAGATCAAGGCCGCGCTGGGCGGACTAAGGGCGCGGCGCTAGCTTCTCCCCTCCCTAAGAGGGAGGGAAACTTACTTCCCAAGCTTCTCGATCTTGTCCTGCAACCGCGCCAGTTCCGCCTTGAGCGCCGAGACATCGTCTCCGCCCGCCGCAGGAGCCGGCGCCGCAGCCACAGCCCCTGGCACGCCGCCTTCGCCCGGCTTGAACGCACTCGTCGCCGCTTCGAACATCGCCAAATTGCGCTTGGTCATCTCGGCGAACGGCGAATTGGCGAAGGCGCCTTCCACTGCGGTCTTGAACTGCTCCTGGTTGCGCCGGAAGCTCTCCATCGAGGCTTCGAGATAGCCCGGCACCATCGCCTGCATGCTGTCGCCATAAAGCGAGATCAGCTGGCGCAGGAAGTTGACTGGCAGCATCTGCGATCCGCCGACCCGCGATTCCTCTTCCATGATGATCTGGGTCAGCACATTGTGTGTGATATCGTCGTCGGTCTTGGCATCGACGACCTTGAAGTCGCGGCCTTCGCGCGTCATCGCCGCGAGATGATCGAGCGTGATATAAGACGAAGTCTCGGTGTTATAGAGGCGACGGTTCGCATACTTCTTGATGATGACCGGACCGTTGCCAGGTGCTGATTTCTTCATGGGGACCCCGCCAGTGACTGAAGGTCACCTAACATCCTTTCATGCCGCATCGCAACACGGCCCACGCCCCCTGCCCCTGTTTCTTTCCCTGCTGCGCAGCGAAACTGCAGCATCGCCCGCGCGGCGCCTTGCAGCACTGGCCGGATTGAAGGCCTATCAGCAGGCCGAGCGCCCGCCCGTGCGCGTTCCGCGTCCGCATATTGCCGAATCGGGCCGGGCACGGCTGCGCGATTATGGCGGCTCGGGTCCGCCAGTCGTGTTCGTGCCGTCGCTGATCAATCCGCCCTTCGTTCTCGACCTGGCCGAAGACAATTCGCTCCTGCGCTGGCTCGCGACCCAGGGCCTGCGTCCGCTGCTAGTCGATTGGGGGAGCCCGGGTCCCGAGGCCCGTAATGAGGGTCTCGACCATCATATCGAGCGGCTCCTGTTGCCTCTGCTCGATTCGCTCGGCGAGCCGCCACTGCTCGCCGGCTATTGCCTCGGCGGCACCCTCGCGATTGCCAGCGCCTGCCTCCGCCCCGTCTGCGGCGTGGCAACAATTGCTGCACCCTGGCGCTTCGCGCGCTATGGCGATCTCGCACGTGCAGCCATTGCGGCGCAGTGGGAAGCGGCGCAGCCCGCCTGCGAAGCGCTGGGGCTGGTTCCGATGGAAGTTCTGCAATCGGGTTTCTGGCAACTCGATCCCGCGCGCACCATCGCCAAGTTCGAGAAATTCGCTGCGATGGAGCTTGGCAGCGCCGCGGCGCGCGGCTTCGTCGCTCTCGAGGATTGGGCCAATGCCGGCGCGCCGCTTACTTATGCAGTGGGGGAGCAGATGTTCGACCGCTTCTTCGCCTCCGATCGCCCGGGCAGCGGGCGCTGGTGGGTCGGCGGCACCCGCATCCTCCCCGCGCGCCTCGCCTGCCCGGCAATCGAGTTCATCTCCGCGACCGACCGCATCGTTCCCGCCGCCAGCGCGATCGGCCTGCCCGAGCACCGCACGCTTCGCTCGGGCCATGTCGGCATGGTCGTTGGCGGCCGCGCACAGGCCGAGCTGTGGGAGCCGTTGCGCGACTGGCTAATCGCCGCAGCGCACACTAGGTAGAGAATAGCAATTTCCGGAGCCTGAACCCCATGAGCGATATCGTCATCACCGCCGCCAAGCGCACGCCCGTCGGCAGCTTCCTCGGCGCCTTCGCGAGCACTCCGGCGCACGAACTCGGCCGCATCGCGATCGAAGCCGCGCTCGAACAGGCCGGCGTCAAGGGTGAGGACGTCAGCGAAGTGATCCTGGGCCAGGTGCTCACCGCCGCGCAGGGCCAGAACCCCGCGCGCCAGGCATCGATGGCCGCCGGCGTCCCCAAGGAAGTGCCGGCCTGGGGCGTCCAGCAGGTCTGCGGATCGGGCCTCCGCGCAGTCGCTTTGGCCTATCAGGCAGTCAAGACCGGCGATGCCACGATCGTCGTCGCGGGCGGGCAGGAGTCGATGTCGATGTCGACCCATGCCCAGTCGCTGCGCCCCGGCACCAAGATGGGCGATCTCAGCCTGGTCGATACGATGATCAAGGACGGCCTGACCGACGTCTTCAACGGCTATCATATGGGCATCACCGCCGAAAATCTCGCCGAGCAATATCAAGTCACCCGCCCCGAGCAGGACCAGTTTGCCGTCGCCAGCCAGAACAAGGCCGAAGCCGCGCGTTCGGCCGGCAAGTTCAAGGACGAGATCGCCCCGGTGACGATCAAGGGCCGCAAGGGCGACACGATCGTCGCCGACGATGAATATATCCGCGCCGGCGCCACCGTCGAAGGCGTCGAGGGGCTCCGGCCAGCCTTCAAGAAGGACGGCACTGTTACCGCCGCCAATGCCTCGGGACTCAACGACGGCGCCGCCGCATTGGTCGTGATGAGCCGCGAGGAAGCCGAGAAGCGTGGGAGCCCGATCCTGGCAGTCATCAAGAGCTGGGCCTCGGCCGGCGTCGATCCCTCGATCATGGGCATCGGCCCCGTCCCCGCCTCGAAAGCCGCGCTCGCCAAGGCCGGCTGGACCGTTCAGGATCTCGACCTGATCGAAGCAAACGAAGCCTTTGCCGCACAGGCGCTGTCAGTCGGCAAGGAGCTCGGCTGGGACGCCGACAAGGTCAACGTCAACGGCGGCGCCATCGCCATCGGCCACCCGATCGGCGCGAGCGGCGCCCGCGTCCTCACCACCCTCATCTACGAAATGCAGAAGCGCGACGCCAAGAAAGGCCTCGCCACGCTCTGCATCGGCGGCGGCATGGGCATCGCCATGTGTCTGGAGCGGGACTAATTCGATCCTCCCCCGCCAGGGGGAGGATTTCATCACTCCCAAACCCGATCAAACCGCGGTCCCAGCCCAGTGATCAGCTCATATTGCGAAAGCCCGCTCAGCGCCGCGGTCTCGGGCAGCGGGTAATCGAGCGAAACCCAGTCGCCCTCGACCAGCCCCGGCATCGCATCCACGTCGATCGCTACCAGATCCATCGAGACGCGCCCGATCAGCGGCAGCGCCACGCCGTCTGCGCGGGCCATGCCCTTGCCCGAGAAGCAGCGCAGATAGCCGTCGGCATAGCCCAGATTGAGGATCGCCACTTCCATGTCGCGCGGAGCCGTGAAGGTGAGGTTGTAGCCCACGCCCTCGCCAGCCGGCACGCGGCGGCGCTGGAGGATCTGGGCCTCGGGCGTAACCACTTGCGCGATCCCCTCATGCCCGGCGCATTGGATGCCGCCGTATAGCGAAATCCCCGGCCGGGTCAGGTCAAAGGCATAATCCGCCCCCAGCGCGATCCCCGCCGAATTGGCGAGGCTCAGCCGCTTCGCCGACGTCCGCCCCTTGAGCCCCGCGAGCGCGTCACGCTGCCGGGCGTTCATCGGCACGTCCTCGTCCGCCGAAGACAAATGGCTCATCAGCGTCTCGATCTGCAGCCCGTCGAGCAGGCCCTGCGCGATTTCCTGCGGCGACACGCCCAGCCGGTTCATGCCGGTATCGACCATCACGTCGCACTCCTGCCCGGTCGTGCGCCAGCGCTGCACCTGCGCCGCCGTATTGAGCACCGGCCGCACATTGGGCAGCCTATGCGGATCTTCCTCGCGAACGCCGTGAAGCACCGATACCGCCACGCCGAGATCGTCGATCGCCGCCGCCTCTGCCCAACTCGCCACGAAGAAATCGCGGCATCCCGCCAGCGCCAGCCGCTGGACGACTTCGCGCGCGCCCAGCCCATAGCCATCGGCCTTTACCGCCGCGCCGCACGCCGCAGTTCCGCTCATCGCGGCAAGCTTGCGCCAATTGGCGATCAGCGCGTCATGGCTCAGGCGCAGGCGAAGGGGGGGGATGCCGCTCATCCTCGTGTCGATAGCCAGCCCCTGCCGGTCCGTCGATAGCGGCTCAGCGTACGCCCGCCCGCCACCGGGCCAGCGCCGGACGGTATCCCGGCCCTGGATCGCGTGCCAACGCATCGAAGCGTGCCGCGACTTGCGGATCGCCGAGCAGCGAGGTCAGTGCGCGGTGCTCGTCCGAAACCGCGCCGCGGCCATTGCTTCCGAACAGCTTGATCCGCAGCATGTCGAGCAGCAGCGAACTCCGCGCCTGCTCGTCTTCCATCTGCGCTAGGATGCGCTCGCGCAGCACTTTGCGGTCGCCTCCGCAAGTCACCGCGATCTTCACTGCCCCGCCATTTCCGGAATAATCGCGCACTACGCGATCGAGCAATTGCTGACCGCCTGCATCGCCCAGATGAAGCTGCGCGCAGCCGCGAAGCGCGACGAAATAGGCATGCGCGGCAGGCGAATCCAGGCCGCCCGCATCGGGCACATAGCGATCGAGCAGCGCCATCGCCTCAGCCGGCTTGTCATAGACTATCAGCCACAGCGCCAGGTTCGGCACCACGTTCCACAGCCCCGGAATGGCCTGTGGCGATCCGCCGACTAGCAATGCGCGCAGCGGCGCAGTGATCACGCTTTCGCGCGTCTCGCCCGCGGCGTTGCGCATCTCGGCAAGGCGAACCGCGGTGATGCTTTCCTCGAAGCGTTCCGGGGTAGCGAGCGCCGGGTTTGCCAGGGATTTGGCAAGCAGCGCGATTGCCTCAGCACGGCCGCCGGTGACATTGAGGGCATAAGCCAGGCGGATCGCGCTCGCCATGCTCGGGGCAGCATCATGGTTCTGCCGAACCTTATGGAGGAAAGCGACACGCTGCGGCTCGAGCGTACCCGATGTCAGCCGCTCGATATCGCTCCATAGCGGCGCAAAGCGCCGATCGACCAGCATCTTGAGCAAGTCATCGGGGTCGAGCACCGCCGGCAGGCCTGCGCGCGCCTTTTCCGTATCGCCGCGCGCCAGCCGCCGCGCGATAACGTCGCGCATCAGTCCGGAATAAAAGGCGGGATCCTCGGCACCGCACGCGCTGCCGGTCAGCGCTTCGATCAGTTCGGCGCGCACATCGTCGAGCGCCCGGTCATAGCTCAGCACGCGCAATTCGGTGCGGATCGGGCCGGTAGTAGTGGTGTCGCAGACCTGCATCCGACGCGGATCGCTGCGGATCGCATCGGCGACCAACGTGTAACCCGGGCGCGGCTTGCCGTCGGCGATCAGCAGCCGCCCTTGCGCCAACTTGGCAGTCGATTGCTCGGGCAGTCGCGCATAGCATTCTTCAATCGCAGGGCGTGCCTTGGCATTGTCTCGGCCGAGCATCCGCAGCCCGTAAAGGCATTTAATCCAGGCGCGAAAGCGCGTCGGGCGCTGCAATTGCGCGATGACCTGCTCGGCCTTGGCGAGCCCGCCGGCGAAATCGCCGCGCCGCTCGGCCTCGGTCGCCTCTTTCAGCAGCGGCAGCACGACGCGCTCGTCCCGCTCGGCCACGATCGGTGCGTTGGGATCGGCCTGTTGCGCAGCTGCCGGCAGAGCCAGGAAAACCGCCGCCGCCACCGCCCATCGCTTCACGCGTGCTTCTCCTCGCGCAGGCCGAACAGGGTCACGATTAGCGCCATCGCCACCACGCCCATCGTATACCACAGCCCCGCATAGGGGTCGCCCGTCCCCACCACGATCCACTGGCTGATAAAGGGCAGGAAGCCGCCGAAATAGCCGGTGCCGAGATGATAGGGGATAGACATCGAGCTGTAGCGGATCCGCGACGGAAACATCTCACTGAGCAAAGCCGCAACCGGGCCATAGGTCGCGCCCGAAAGTGCCATCAGCACCAGGATCGCCAGAACGATGATGGCGATGCTCGAGGCGCCGGGCGTGACCGGCTTGAGATCATAACCTGCCCGCGCCAGCGCCGCGTCGAGCCCGGCATTGCTGGTATCGGCAATGCGCCCGCCGCCAACCGTCACGTCGATCGCCGATGCCTCGGCCTTGGTATAGGGCACGCCCTTCTTGGCGAAATATTCGAGCAGCCGCCCGCAATCTTCCTTCTGCTTGGCGGCAAAGGGATCGTAGCCGCAATGCGGCCCGGATATCACCACCGGCGCGCGGTGCGCCGCGGCGCTCAGCCCGGGATTGGCATAGCTGCCGATCACCCAGAACACCGGGAACAGCAGAAGCAGCGTCAGCGCATAGCCCCAAACAATCGATTTCTTGCGCCCGATCCGATCCGAGAGCGATCCGAAATAGATGAAGAACACCAGGCCGATCATCGCCGATCCGCCGGTGATCAGCTGCGCCGAGGTCGCATCGACATGCATCTGCGCCTGGAGGAACGACAGCACCGAGAACATCGCCGTATACCAGATCACCGTCAGCCCCGCCGCGATCCCGAACAAAGCGACGAACAGCCGGCGCTTGTTGCCCGGATAAGTGAAGCTCTCGACGAACGGGTTCTTCGCGGTTTCGCCCGCTTCCTTCATTGCCTTGAACACCGGGCTCTCGGAAAGCTTGAGCCGCATCCACAGCGAGACCGCGAGCAGCACCACCGAGAAGACAAACGGCGCGCGCCAGCCCCATGCGTCCCACACATCGGCGAGCGCCGCCTTGAACAGCAAAACCACGGCCAGGCTGAGGATGAACCCGCCGACCACGCTCGCCTGGATGAAGCTGGTGTGAAAGCCGCTGCGCCCGGCCGGCGAATGCTCGGCGACATAGATCGCCGCCCCGCCATATTCTCCGCCCAGCGCCAGCCCCTGCGCGATCCGCATCAGCAGGATCAGGATCGGCGCCGCCATGCCAATCGCGGCATAGCCCGGCACCAGCCCGATCCCCGCAGTCGCCAGGCCCATCACCGTGATCGTGACCAGGAAGGTATATTTGCGCCCCAGCTTGTCGCCGAGATAACCGAACAGAATCGCACCCAGAGGCCGGAAGCCGAACCCTACGGCAAAGGTCGCCCAGGCGAGCAGATTGCCGAGCACTTCATTGTCGGAAGGGAAAAAGGTCCGCCCGAGGATGCCGGTCGTGGTCAGCGTTCCCCAGATGAAGAAATCATACCATTCGAAGATCGTGCCCAGCGACGATGCGCTGATCACTTGCCGCATCTGCTTTGCGCTCGGTTCGGCCCCCGCGATCGCCATCTGCTGCCCTCCCCATGGCATTTTGCCAAACCTTAGCGCGCCGATGCGGGGCGGCAAGGCTGTCATTTCGTTCAGCTTCAGTGCAGCAATGCACTAGCACACCAGCAATAGATCCGACACAGACCGGACGCTGGGGAGAAAAGGGCATGACTCGCACGCTTGCATTGGCCGGTACTGCCCTCGCCGCGTGGCCCTGCTTCGCCGAAGCGCAGGAAACCGCCACTCCCGCGCCAGCGGAAACCGCACAGACCGGCGTACTCGTCTATCCCCCCGAATTCTTCGCGAGTTCCAGTCCCAACACCGCGTTCGAGATGATCCAGCGCGTGCCCGGCTTCGGGCTCGATACCGGTAATGCCGATGCTCGCGGGCTGGCAGGTGCCGCAGGCAATGTGCTGATCGACGGCAGCCGGCCTTCGTCCAAGACCGACAATCTGTTCGAGATACTCCGCCGTACCCCCGCCGCCAGCGTCGAGCGGATAGAGCTGATCCGCGGCGGCGCGCCCGGCATCGACATGCAGGGCCGCTCGGTGATCGCCAATGTCGTGCTCAAGCGCACCGCGAGCACGCAGATGGCGCTCGAAACCAATGTCTATCTCTATCGCGACGCCTATGCCGGCCCGCTGCTCAAGGGCCAATATTCGCGCCGCAATGGCAATGACCAGACCGAGATCGCCTTCTCCGCCACCACCGATCGCACCGGCGGCACCTCCGCGGGCACGCGCCTCCGCTACGATGCCACGGGCGCGCTTTTCCAGACCGCCGATCTCGATCTGTGGGACCGCTATCGCAACGGCAATCTGCGCGGCTCGGTCCAGCGCCGCGTCGGCGGCGGCAAGCTGCGCGTCAATGCGCTGATCGATTATACCAATTTCAACAACATGCAGGATATCGCGATCCGCTCCGGCCCCGGGCTCGGCGAGCACAACCAGGACGTGAACCACAGCTGGAACGGCGAACTCGGCGCGAACTGGACCCGCGTCTTGGATCCGCGCACCCAGCTCGAGCTGATCGCGCTCCAGCGCGGCGAGCGCCAGCGCTACGACAGCTCGTCGAACAACACCGGCGGCGCGACTTCCGAATTCGATATCGACGCAGACAGCGGCGAAAGCGTGCTGCGCGGCACGCTCAAGTTCCGCCCGAACGACCGCTGGGCGTTCGAAGGCGGCGGCGAAATCGCGTATAATTTCCTCGATACGTCGAGCAGCTACAGCCAGAACGGCGCGCGCGTGGCGCTGCCCAATGCCAATGTGCTGGTCAGCGAATTGCGCGGCGAGACCTTTGGCCAAGGCACCTTCCGCCCCAGCGCCAATTTGACCGTGGAGGCCGCGCTCCGCGCCGAATTTTCGCGGATCAGCCAGACCGGCGACACCGACAAGTCGAAGCAGTTTTTCTACCCCAAGCCGCGCCTCCAGCTCACCTGGGTTCCCGGCGCCGGCCACCAGATCCGCCTGCGCGCCGAGCGCAGCGTTGGCCAACTCAATTTCGGCGACTTCAGTGCCTCGACCGAGATCAATCTCGGCACCGTTTTGGGCGGCAATGCCGATCTTGTGCCGCAGAAGAACACCGTGTTCGAAGCGCTGTACGAGCGCCGCTTCTGGGGCAAGGGCGCGATCGAAGTCTCGCTCGCGCATTCCCAGCTCGACGATGTCGTCGACGTGATCCCGCTTGCCGGCGGCTTCGATGGCGTCGGTAATATCGGCAGCGGCACGCTCGATCTGGTGACCAGCCGCCTCACCTTGCCACTCGACAGGCTCGGGCTCAGCAACGCCATGCTGATATCGCGCTTCACCTATCAACGCTCAAGCGTCACCGACCCTTTGACCGGCGACAACCGCCGCCTCTCGCGCGAAATCGCCTTTGGCTGCGGGATCAGCTTCAACCAGGATCTGGAGGGCGGCCGCTTCGCCTACGGCCTCGAACACGGCTGCAACCAGGATGTCTACACCGCCTATCGCGTCCGCGAAGTCCGCACGATCGACAACCAGCCCTTCGTCTCGATCTACGGCCAGTGGAAGCCGAACCCGAAAATGACCGTCCGCGTCGATCTCGGAAACCTCACCAATTTCCGTCTGGTCAACGGCCGTGAAGTCCATTCCGGCCCGCGCAACACCACCCCGATCCTGTTCCGCGAAAGCCGCGCGCTACGCCAGGGACAATATTTGTTCGTGCAAGTCCGGCACGTGCTCTGACTAAAAAGCCCCTCCTCTTCAGGGGAGGGGCTCAGATCAGAACTCCGCCATCAGCCCCGGCACTTCGCCCGGAAGCTCGCGCCCCAGAAACCCCAGCGGCCCCACGCGCTCGGCCAGCAGCCGCCCCGCCTCGCCGTGCAGCCACACGCCCCACGCCGCCGCCGCCCGCGGATCCGCCCCGCGCGACAGCAGCCCACCGATAACGCCCGCCAGCACATCGCCCGAGCCGCCCGTCGCCAGCCCATGCCCGCCGCCCGGATAATGCAGCGTCTCCGCGCCCGGCGCCGCGATCCACGTCTCGGCAGTCTTGAGCACCACCACCGCATCGAAACGCTTGGCCGCCGCCTCGGCAAGCTCGGGCGAGGCATCCTTGGCGTCGCAGTCCATCAGCGTCGCCATTTCCCCAGCATGCGGGGTAAACACCAACCGCCCCTGCCACCTGCGCAGCGCCGCCTCCCGGTCCGCCGCCGCTCCGATCATCGCCGCGTCGAGCAGCAGCGCGACTCCCTCCTTGGGATCGGCTAGAATTGCGTCGAGGATCGCCCCCGCTTCAGCATTAGGCCCCATGCCCGGCCCGAGCACCAGCGCGTCGCAGCGCTCCATCAGTCCGGCCACCGCCTCGCCTACCGCCGCGTTCAACTCGCCCTTGCCGTTCACGCCTAAGCCGAACACCGCCGCCTCGGGCATCGTCATCCCAAGCATCCCCGCGCTCGCCTCCGGACCGCCAAGCTGGACCTTGCCCGCCCCCGCGCGAAACGCCGCCTCGCCGGTCAGCCGCAATGCCCCGGGCACGGTCTGTGACCCGCCGACCGCGAGCACCCGCCCGCGCTTGTTCTTGTCGGTACCGCCCTCAGGCTGTGGCAGCGGGTTGGCAGTAAGCCAGTCGCGGTCGATCTCGATCATCCGCGCGCCGCCACCATCGCATCGGGCGCGCTGGTCACCGCGGCTTCGGGATCCTCTTCCATCGGCGCCGTGACATTGTAGCGAACCAGCGTCAGCCCGCCGTCCTTCCCGGCCTCCGCATCATATTCATATTCGGTGATCGAGCAGTTCGCGACATCGCCTTCGCGGTCGATCGCCAATATCTCCGCCTCGCTCAGATTCTCGAGGATGTAGCGCAGGCACAGCACCACCACCTGATGCGCAACGATCATCACTTCGCGCCCGGCATAATGGAGCGAGACCGTGTCGAGCAGCGCCCGCAGCCGGAAGATCACGTCGCACCAGCTCTCGCCGCCCGGCGGCCGGTGATAGAATTTGCCCAGCAGCCGGCGGAATTCGGCCTGTTGCGGGACCTCGGCATGAATGCCGGCGGTGGTCAGCCCGTCGAGGATGCCGAACTCCTTCTCGCGCAGCCGTTCGTCGGAACAGATTCGCTCCTCCGGATCGCAGCCGCCCGCGGCGCGAAAGCGCTCCGCGGTTTGCTGCGCGCGGAGATAGGGGCTGGCGAGGATGACCTCGGGCACACCATTGCCCTTGCCTTCACCAAACCATCGCCCCAGCGCTTCGGCCTGGGCAAAACCAAGCTCCGAAAGCGGCACGTCGACATCGCGCACATCGAGCGCGATCCGATGCGCCCCGGCCTCATCCGCTGCATCTCGCGCGACATTTCCCGCGCTCTGCCCGTGCCGCACGATCCAAAGCCGCGCAGGCCAACGGGATTGTTTCGCATTCGTCATGCGAACAGGAATGCGGGAGAGGGCTAGCTGTTCCCCGGCGAAGACCGGGGCCGAGCCCAAAAAAAATCGCGCCCGACAGCGCGCATGTTAGCGCCTTTAACTCTAAGTCTGGACCCCTGCCTTCGCAGGGGAACAGGCTTAAGCGCCCGCCGCCGTCAGCCGCGCAAGTTGCTCCGCGGTCAACGCCACATCCCAGCTTCCGATCAGCTCATCCAATTGCGCCACCGAAGTCGCGCTCGCGATCGGCGCCGTCACCCCTGGCTGCGCCGCGAGCCACGCGAGAGCAATCTGCGCCAGGCTCGCGCCCGTCTCCGCCGCCACCTGGTCCATCGCTGCAAGCATGCCCGCGCCGTTGCCGTCGAGCAACGCGCCCATCCGTCCGCCCCGCACCGATTGGCCGAGATCGTCCTTCGAGCGATACTTGCCGGTCAGGAAACCCGAGGCGAGCCCATAATAGGGCACTACGCCGATATTCTCGGCGACGCACAGATTCTGCAGCGCGCCTTCGAATTCAGCTCGGCTCACCAGATTATATTCGGGCTGGAGCACTTCGTAGCGCGGTAGCCTCTCGCGCTTCGCCACCGCCAGCGCCGAAGCCAGCCGCTCGGCGGAGAAATTGGAGGCGCCCAATGCGCGCACCTTGCCTGCTTCGATCAGCCGCGCGAACGCGCCCAGCACCTCTTCCTGCGGTACGCCGTCATCGTCCTGGTGCGCGAAATACAAGTCGATCGTCTCGACCCCCAGCCGCTTGAGCGAGGCATCGCACGCCGCCGCGATCCGCGCCGGCGCAAGCTTGTCGCCGCCCTCACCCGGCAGCATCCCGACCTTGGTCGCAACCTGCATGCGCTTGCCCGAAGCCTTGAGCCACGCGCCGATCAGCGCCTCGGATTCGCCGCCTTGATGCCCGGGCACCCAGGCCGAATAGACGTCGGCGGTGTCGATCAGCGTTCCGCCCGCATCGGCAAAGCGATCGAGTACGGCAAAGCTCGCTGCCTTGTCCGCCGTCCAGCCGAATACATTGCCGCCGAGCACGAGCGGCGGCGTCGTCAGCCCGCTCCCGCCCAAAGCCCGCGCGCCGGTCACTGCGCGGACTCGGTATTGTCCATGGCATTGACGTCGATCGATGCTGCCGCTTGGTCAAGCTCGCGATTCTCGCTCTTCGAGAGCCCGCCCTGGGTGGATTCGCCACCGCCGCACGCGGCCAATGCGAGCAGCAGAAGCAAGGGCGCCGCGCGCATCATTCCATGATCTCGTTGCCGTCGCCGTCGCCGCTGCTGTCGTTCGTCGGCACATCGGCATAGGCGTTTTCGGCGGCACCGAATGCCGCATTCTCGGCCGCATTCACGTCGCTGACGGCTTCGCCCATCGTGTTGCTGTCGCCACTCACCGATTCATTGGCCTCGGCGGCTTCGTTGGCGGCCTTCTTGCCGCATGCCGAAAGGCCGAGCACCGCGATCGCGGCGAGGGGGAGAAGCAGAGCCTTGCGCATCCTATTTCCTTTTCGAATTCGATCTGTCCCAGCGCTAACCGACCCGGCTTCGGATAAGCAACAACCTATGCTGCGGATAAGCTGCGTTGACCTGATATAAAGATATCTTTATATCTCTATGCCCCAGAGACGGAAACGCATGAATCAGGCCCTCGCCATCTTCCGCGCATTAGCGGATTCGACACGACTGCGCATCCTCGCGTTGCTCCGTTCGATGGAGCTGTCGGTCGGCGAGCTCGCGCAGGTGCTCGGACAAAGCCAGCCGCGCGTGAGCCGTCACGTCAAGATCCTGTGCGATGCCGGCATGGCCGAGCGTCGCAAGGAAGGCAGCTGGGTATTCGTCGCGCTGGGTGCCGATGCCAAGGTCAAGCCGATCCTCGTCGCACTCGACAGCTGGGGCGAGGCCGATCACTGGACCGTCGCCGATGAAGCGCGCCTCGCCGCAGTCCGCGCCGATCGCGCCAGCGCCGCCGCCGAATGGTTCGAAGTCAATGCCGCCGAATGGGATGCGATCCGCTCGCTCCATGTCGCCGATAGCGAAGTCGAAGCGGCGATGGCCAAGGCGCTGGGTTGTGCGCCGCTCGGCACGTTGATCGATATCGGCACCGGCACCGGCCGCATGCTCGAACTGTTCGCGCCGCAGGCCAGCCATGCGCTCGGCATCGATCGTTCGTCCGAAATGCTGCGCCTGGCGCGCGCCAAGCTCTCCGAGCGCGGCCTCGCCAATACCGAGTTGCGTCAGGCCGATCTCTATGCGCTCCCGCTCGCCGATGGCGGCGCGGATGCTGCGATCTTCCACCACGTCCTCCATTTCGCCCAGCAGCCCGGCGCCGCGATTGGCGAAGCGGCACGCGTGCTTTCGCCCGGCGGGCGCCTGCTCATTGCCGATTTCGCCCCGCACGAGCGCGAGGAACTTCGTTCGCGCGACGCGCATACCCGCCTGGGATTTTCCGACGAACAGGTGCTCGGCTGGTTCGAGGCGCACGGCCTCGCCCCTGTTCAGGTCAAGACGCTCGAAGGCGGTGAACTGACCGTCAAACTATGGCTTGGCCGAAAGACCGGCGAGCCCGCGCAGAAAGTGAAAGCGGCATGAGTGAAGTGAACCCACACGCGGCGCCGCTGTTCGCGGACGTGGCTGGGGATATCGACCTGTCGTTCGAATTCTTCCCGCCCAAGACCGAGAAGATGGAAGAGACGCTCTGGGAATCGATCCAGACCCTCTCCCCGCTCGGCCCCCGCTTCGTGTCGGTCACCTATGGCGCCGGCGGCACCACGCGCGAGCGCACGCACAACACCGTCGCGCGCATCGCCGCCGAAACCGGCATTCCTGCGGCTGCACACCTCACCTGCGTCGAGGCGACCCGCGAGGAAATCGATCAGGTCGCGCATGAATATTGGAATGCGGGGGTGCGCCATATCGTCGCGCTTCGCGGCGATCCGCCCACCGCGGGCGCGAAATACGCCACCCATCCCGGCGGCTATGAAAACGCCGCCGATCTCGTCGCCGGCCTGCTCAAGCTGCATCCGTTCGAAATCTCGGTCGCGGCCTATCCCGAATGCCATCCGGATTCGCCCGACGCGACTGCCGATCTCGACAATCTCAAGGCCAAGATCGACGCCGGCGCGACCCGCGCGATCACCCAGTTCTTCTTCGAGCCCGACACCTTCTTCCGCTTTCGCGACGACGCCGCCAAGGCCGGGATCACTGCCGAGATCGTCCCCGGCATCATGCCGGTGATGAGCTTTGCCGCGGTCCAGAAGATGTCGGCGATGTGCGGCACCGACGTGCCGGCCTGGATGGCGCGGCTGTTCGAGGGGCTCGACGATCACCCCGCCGCGCGCCAACTGGTGGCCGCGACGCTCGCCGCCGAGCTCTGCCGCAAGCTCTATGCAGGCGGCGTCCGCCAGTTCCATTTCTACACCCTCAACCGCGCCGAGCTCAGCTACGCGATCTGCCACCTCCTGGGAGTGCGCCCGAAATGACCGCCCGTGAAAAGCTGCTGGCCGAAGCCGCCAAGCGTATCCTGATCACCGACGGCGCGTTCGGCACCGAGATCCAGAACTGGAAGCTCGCCGAAGCCTGCTATGCCGGCGATCTCGGCCTGTCGCACGATCAAAAGGGCAATAACGACATCCTCGCGCTGACCAAGCCGGAGGTGCCGGCCAGCATCCACCGCGCCTATTTCGAGGCGGGCGCCGATATCGCCGAAACCAACACCTTCTCCGCCAATCGCATCAGCCAGGCCGATTACGGCGCCGAGCATCTCGTCCGCGAGATCAATGTCGAATCCGCAAAGCTCGCCCGTTCGATTGCCGACGAATTCCAGGCCATGGACGGCCGCCCCCGCTTCGTCGCCGGCGCGCTCGGACCGACCAACAAGACCCTATCGCTGTCGCCCGACGTCAACGACCCCGGCTATCGCGAGATCGACTTCGATTACCTCAAAGACGTGTACCGTGAGCAGATCGACGCTCTCGTCGAAGGCGGGGTCGATTTCATCCTGATCGAGACGGTGTTCGACACCCTCAACGCCAAGGCCGGAGTGATGGCCGCGCTCGAGGCGGCGCACGATCTCGGCCGCGATCTTCCGATCATGATGTCGATGACGCTCACCGACCTGTCCGGCCGCAACCTTTCCGGCCATACCGTCGAGGCATTCTGGGCCGCGATCCGCCACGCCAATCCGGTGACGATCGGCCTCAATTGCTCGTTCGGCGCCGAGCAGCTCCGCCCCCACGTCAAGACGCTCAGCGCGCTCTGCGACACGCTGATCATGGTCTATCCCAATGCCGGCCTCCCCAACGAGCTCGGCGCCTATGATGAAGCGCCCGAAACGACCGCGGCGCTGGTCAAGGAATGGGCCGATGCCGGCCAGGTCAATGTCCTCGGCGGCTGCTGCGGCTCGACCCCGGCGCATATCGCCGCGATCGCACAGGCAGTGAAAAACCTCGAACCGCGCCGCATCGCCGTCCCCGAAGTCCGCACGCGTCTGGCCGGCCTCGAACCCTTCACGATGGCGGCCTAGCAGCCGTCATCCCCGCGAAAGCGGGGACCCAGAGCCCCAGTGGCTCGCTTCATTACCCTGGGTCCCCGCTTTCGCGGGGATGACGATGGAACTGATATGACCACCCCCTCCTCCACTTCCTTCGTAAACGTTGGCGAGCGCACCAACGTCACCGGTTCGGCCGCCTTCAAGAAGCTGATCATGGCCGGCGATTACACCCGCGCCGTCGAAGTCGCCCGCCAGCAGGTCGAGAACGGCGCCCAGGTGATCGACGTCAACATGGACGAAGGCCTGTTGGACGCGCATTACGCGATGACCACCTTCCTCAAGCTGATCGCCGCCGAGCCCGATATCGCCCGCGTGCCGGTGATGATCGACAGCTCCAAATGGGACGTGATCGAAGCCGGCCTGAAGTGCGTCTCGGGCAAGCCGATCGTCAATTCGATCAGCATGAAGGAAGGCGAGGCCCAGTTCCTCGAGCACGCCCGCAAATGCATGGCATACGGCGCCGCCGCGGTGATCATGGCGTTCGACGAGACCGGCCAGGCCGACACCCAAGCCCGCAAGGTCGAGATCTGCGAGCGCGCCTATAAGCTGCTGACCGGCATCGGCTTCCCGCCCGAAGACATCATCTTCGATCCCAACGTCTTCGCAGTCGCCACCGGCATCGAGGAGCATAACAATTACGGCGTCGACTTCATCGAGGCGACCCGCGAGATCAAGGCCCGCTGCCCGCACGTCCACATCTCGGGCGGCCTATCGAACCTGAGCTTCAGCTTCCGCGGCAACGAGCCGGTCCGCAAGGCGATGCACTCGGTGTTCCTATATTATGCCATTCCTGCAGGCATGGACATGGCGATCGTCAATGCCGGCCAGCTCGATATCTACGACCAGATCGATCCCGAGCTGCGCACCGCCTGCGAGGACGTGATCCTCAACCGCGACCCCGACGCCACCGAACGCCTCATCGCGCTCGCCGAGAAGTTCAAGGGCACCGATGCCGTCGCCGAGAAGCAGATGGCCGAATGGCGCGGCTGGGAAGTCTCGAAGCGGCTCGAGCATGCCCTGGTCAAGGGCATCGACCAATATGTGGTCGAGGATACCGAGGAATGCCGCCTGGCCTTCGCCCGCCCGATCGAAGTCATCGAAGGTCCGCTGATGGACGGCATGAATGTCGTCGGCGACTTGTTCGGCTCGGGCAAGATGTTCCTGCCGCAAGTCGTGAAATCCGCCCGAGTAATGAAAAAGGCCGTCGCCCATTTGCTGCCCTATATCGAGGCCTCGAAAGAGCCCGGCGCCAAGGGCAAGGGCAAGATCATCATGGCCACGGTCAAGGGTGACGTCCACGATATCGGCAAGAACATCGTCGGCGTCGTCCTCCAGTGCAACGGCTTCGACGTCGTCGATCTCGGCGTGATGGTCCCCTGGTCCAAGATCATCGAGGCCGCCAACGAGAATGACGCCGACATGATCGGCCTATCGGGCCTGATCACGCCGTCGCTCGATGAGATGGTCACCGTCGCCGAAGAGATGCAGCGCCTGGGCATGACGATGCCGCTCCTGATCGGCGGCGCGACCACCAGCCGCGTCCACACTGCGCTCCGCATCGAGCCGGCCTATAAGGGCCCGGTCGTCCACGTCCTCGATGCCAGCCGCGCGGTCGGCGTCGCCACCACGCTCGTAAGCGATACGATCCGCGACGATTATGTCGCCAAGATCGCCAGCGAATATGAAGCCGTCCGCCAGGCCCGCGCCGGCCGCGGCCAGAGCGAATTGCTCCCCCTCGAAAAGGCGCGCGACAATGCCTTCGAGGCCGATATGAGCCTCAAGCCCGCCAAGCCGCGCCTGCCTGGCGTCCACAGCTTCCCCGATTGGGACCTGAACGACCTGCGCCAATATATCGACTGGACGCCCTTCTTCCGCGCCTGGGAGCTCGCCGGAAACTATCCCGCGATCCTCGAGGACAAGATCGTCGGCGAAAGCGCCTCTTCGCTTTTCGCCGACGCCCAGGCGATGCTCGACAAGGTCATCGCCGAAAAATGGCTCACCGCGCGCGGCGTCGTCGGGCTCTGGCCCTGCCGCCGTCAGGACGACGACATCATCGTCCATGTCGAGGACGAGCTTCACTATACGCTGCCGATGCTGCGCCAGCAGATCGCCAAGCGCGAAGGCCGCGCCAACATGTGCCTGGCGGACTTCATCGACCATGACGGTGACTGGATCGGCGGCTTCGCAGTCGGCATCCACGGCATCGAGCCACACCTCGCGCGCTTCAAGAACGCAATCGACGATTATAGCGACATCCTCCTCAAGGCCCTCGCCGATCGCCTCGCCGAAGCCTTTGCCGAGCGCCTGCACCTTTATGTCCGCACCGCCTTGTGGGGTTATGCCGAAGGCGAGCAGCTCACCAACGAGGCGCTGATCAAGGAGCAATATCGCGGCATCCGCCCGGCGCCCGGCTATCCCGCCTGCCCCGAGCACAGCCTAAAGCCGATCCTGTTCAAGATGCTCGACGCGCACCACGCGACCGGCATCTCGCTCACCGAAAGCTTCGCAATGCTCCCCACTGCGGCCGTCTCCGGCTTCTATTTCGGCCATCCCCAGGCCGAATATTTCGGCGTAGCCCGCATCGGCCAGGACCAGGTCGAGGATTACGCGCAGCGCCGCGGCGTGAGCCTCGAACTGGCTCAGCGCTACCTCCGCCCGAATTTGGACTGATTACTAGCCCCTCCCCTTCAGGGGAGGGGCCTGAACCAACCTAAATCGAAACCGTCGCCATCCCGCCGCCCTGCTCCAGATGCAGATACCGCTCGTTGAAATCGGCCGCGGCGCGCATGCGGTCCCAGTTGACGACCTTGATCTGGCGCTTCTGCCGGCTGATCAGGCCCTCGCCTTCCAGCATCTTGAGCACGCGGTTCACATGCACCGGAGTGAGCCCCATCGCATCGCCCAATTGCTCCTGCGTCATCGGCAGCTCATATTCCATTTCGCCGCAGCGCCCGATCACGCGCAGCCGGGCATGGAATTCGCACAATAGATGCGCCAGCCGCGTCTTGGCCGGGCGGCGGCCGATATTGAGCAGCCATTCGCGATAGATCGATGCCTCGACCAGCGTGTCGGTCCACATCGCCGCCGCGATCGAGGGCCGCGCCTTGGCCAGCTCGCGCAAGTCATCGATCGGGGCTTCCACCAGCGTCAGCGCGGTCAGCGCGACCACGTCGTGATCGGATACGCGAAGGTACAGGTTCTGCAGGTCGATCAGATCGCCCGGGACGAGGATCGAGACGATCTCGCGCTCGCCGTTTACGGTCAGTTTCTGGCGATAGGCATAGCCGTCGAGAACGAAGCCGCAGCGCAGCGGCGGCTGGCCCTCGCGGGCGATATAGCTCGCCGCGGGAACGCTGCGCTGCTTCCAGCCGAGCGATGCCATTGCCTCCGCGTCGCCCGGATCGCGCGCCGATCGTGTTGCGAGCTTCGTCGTGAATTGTGCAACAAGTCTTTGAGAATTCAGCACGTGCTTTCCCTTCTTCGGGGGGAGCAATAGAATCTCTCAGTCGCGGCGCCCGCGGATATTCTGCTCGCTATTTCGCTTCGCTATCTCAGGATAGATGAGCGAACTATAACTCAAATTGGTTTTCCCCCGGAACTTTTTGTTTTTACAGATATTTAGCTAGCATCACCGAATGCAATTCCGGCTATGCGGCGACTGAGAGACTCTTCTGCGCTCCCGCCCAATCGGGAGTCGCAATGCCCCGCTACTTCTTCCATCTTCATCACGGCTTGCGGACGCTCCCGGATTCGGAGGGCACCGAATGCGCCAGCGATAGCGCGGCGATCTCCCACGCCGTGCGCGTTGTCCTCGATATGCTGATCGACGATGTCCGCGAAGGCCGCATCGAACTGGGCTGGCGCATCGAGATCGTCGACGGATCGAACCGCGCAGTGAAGGCATTCTCCTTCGCCGAGGTTTTTGGCGGTACGAATCTCAACCCAGGCCCGATCCTCGAACAGTGACTAATGCAAATACCGCGAACCCCCGGATGACGGTGTTGGCTAATCCACTGCAAACCCCAGCGGCGTCACGCCGCTCTCGCGCTCGGCAATCAAAATAGCCCGTCCCGCAGGCGGCGCGGAGCGCTGCGGGCAATCCACGCGCGTGCAGGCGCGGCAGCCTAGCCCCACCGGGGTCGCCCGCCCGCGCAAGTCCATGCCCCGCGCCGCCGCCAGCGTTCCCGCATCCGCCGCATCGAGCCCCAGCGCCACTGCGAAGCGCGCCTGCACCTGCCCCGCCCCTTGCGGCGTCACGCAGCGCGCCAGCGTGAACCAGCGCCTGCCGTCTTCGGTTTCCAGAAGATCGGTCACTGCCACATCTGCCCGCGCGAATGCCGCGAACACATCCCAGAGTGGGCATATCCCCGGCCCCTCGGCCAGCGGCGATCCGCTCGCCCCGGCATAGCGCTTCGAGATCTGCCCGGCGCGATCGACGCGCAGCATGAAGAAGGGCAGCCCCCGCGCGCCGACCCGCTGCAGCGTCGTCAGCCGGTGCGCGACCTGGCTGAAGCTCGCCCCGAAGCGCCGCTGGAGGATATCGAGATCATATCCGGTCGCCTCGCATGCGCGCAGAAACCGCGCATAGGGCATCATCACCGCCGCCGCGAAATAGCCGGTCAGGTGCCGGCGGAAGAGCCGCTCGCCAAGCCGGTCCAGCCCCGCGCCCCGCGCCAGTGCGTCGATCTGGTCGCGCGCCTCCCAGGCGAGCTGCTCGGCCAGCGCGAAGCTGCGCGCGCTCGCGTCGAGCATCTCGGACAGCTGCAATTGCCGCGCATGCATGTCGAGCCGCTTGAGGTTTCCGCCCAACACGTCGGCGGGCAGGATGCGCACCGAAAGCTGGTGCTTGACTCGCAGCCGCTCGGCCATCGCGCCATAAATGTCGCCCGCCATCCGCAGTTCGTCGGCCAGGGTCTCGGCCGCGGTATCGAGATCCGCGAAATGATTGCGCCAGCGCTCGATTTCGCGCCGCACTTGCCCGTGCGGATCGGGCGCCTCGCCCTCGCCCGCTGCGCCGCCGCCCATCCGGTCATAGACTCGCGCAAAGGCTTCCGCCCCACCCGGCGCCCCGGCCAGCCATTCCTCCATCTGGTGCCGATCGATCTCGAGATCGGCGAAGATCGGATCGGCCAGCCGCCGCCGCAGCGCCTCCGCGCCGCCGCCCGGCTCGCTCGCGCTGAGTGTCCGCAGGTCGAAATCATAGGTCTCGGCCAGCCGCAGCATCACCATTGCCGAAACCGGCCGCTGGTTGCGCTCGAGCAGGTTGAGATAGCTCGGCGATACTCCCAGCGCCTCCGCCATCGCCGCTTGCGTCAGCCCCATCTGCCGCCGCAACCGGCGGACCGGATGTCCCGCGAAAAGCTTGCCTTCTGCCATTCGAATTATCTGTCCTACAAGAAAAGTTCTGGATATGTTCCATATGCCCGACCCATTCCGGCATTTGTAAATTATTTACAGCATGACAATCAAGCGGGAGCGCAAACCGACAACAAAACCCGAAACGATCCCCAAACCTTATCAACTTCGACAAGATTTTGGTTATGCCCATGACAGTTCAGTCAAGGAAACGACAATGGCCACCAGCTTCGAAGACCTGATCCCCGCTCCTACCGGCCAATTCGACGGCATCGTCCGTCCCTATTCGGCAGAGGACGTGGCCAAGCTTCGGGGTTCGGTCGCTATCGAGCACACGCTGGCTCGCAAGGGTGCGCTCAAGCTGTGGGAATTGCTCAAGACCGAGCCGTATATCAACTCGCTGGGCGCGATGAGCGGCAACCAGGCGATGCAGCAGGTCCGCGCCGGGCTGAAGGCGATCTACCTTTCCGGCTGGCAGGTTGCGGCCGACGCCAACACGGCGGGCGCGATGTATCCCGATCAGTCGCTTTACCCTGCCAATGCCGGCCCTGAATTGTGCAAGCGCATCAACAACGCCCTCCAGCGCGCCGACCAGATCGAGCATTCGGAAGGCGGCGCCGAGCGCGACTGGTTCGCACCGATCGTCGCCGATGCCGAAGCCGGCTTCGGCGGGCCATTGAACTGCTTCGAGATCATGAAGGCCTATATCGCCGCCGGCGCCGCGGGCGTGCACTATGAGGACCAGCTCGCTTCGGAAAAGAAGTGCGGCCATCTCGGCGGCAAGGTACTGATCCCGACCCAGGCACATATCCGCAACCTCGACAGCGCCCGTCTCGCGGCCGACGTCAGCGGCGTCCCCACCGTGATCTGCGCCCGCACCGACGCGGAATCGGCCAAGCTGATCACCTCGGACGTCGACGAGCGCGACCATGAATTCCTCACCGGCGAGCGCACCGCCGAGGGCTTCTACCGGCTCAAGGAAGGCACCGGCGTCGATCACTGCATCAAGCGCGGCCTCGCCTTTGCCGAACATGCCGATCTGCTCTGGTGGGAGACGAGCAAACCCAACATGGAGGACGCTCGCCGGTTCGCCGAGGCGATCAAGCGCGAGCACCCAAACAAGATGCTGGCCTATAATTGCTCGCCCTCGTTCAATTGGGAGAAGAACCTCGACAAGGACGATATCGCCCGCTTCCAGCGCGAGCTGGGCGCGATGGGATACAAGTTCCAGTTCGTTACCCTCGCCGGCTTCCACCAGCTCAATTACGGCATGTTCGAGTTGGCGCGCGGCTACAAGGATCGCGGCATGGCGGCCTATTCCGAGCTCCAGCAGGCCGAGTTCGCCGCCGAGGCCAATGGCTACACCGCCACCAAGCACCAGCGCGAAGTCGGCACCGGCTATTTCGATCTTATAGCCCAGGCAGTGGCTGGTGGCGAAAGCTCGACCACCGCCTATGCCGCCTCGACCGAAGCCGACCAGTTCAGCAAGCAAGCAGCGTAAGGAGTATCGACATGACGAACGAACCACAGCGCAGCCGCGCCGTTTTCTCGACCGAGGATTTCCGCCTGATCCGCGACGCCGTCGGCACGCATCTTCAGGCAGTCAAGGACAGCCCTGAATCGATCAAATACGCCAATCTCTTCCACCGCCTCGGCCGCCTCGGCTGAAGCGAAAGGCTTTCCTGGGGAGGAAAGGTGCCCGCCGGAAGCCCAGCTTTCG
Source organism: Sphingomonas sp. AC522 (assembly GCF_979258125.1). NCBI lineage: Bacteria > Pseudomonadati > Pseudomonadota > Alphaproteobacteria > Sphingomonadales > Sphingomonadaceae > Sphingomonas > Sphingomonas sp. AC522. The sequence continues at coordinate 1,166,127 of NZ_OZ409836.1, read as the reverse complement.
GCGGGCATTACCGCTCTGCCAGCGCCGCCACGCGCGCCAGATGCTCGTCCTTGCCGAACGGGAAGCGCCGATAAAAGAACGCCGCCGCCCAGCCGAGCGCGAGATAGCCAACCAGGAAGAACAGAGTCAGCCGGTCTATCGCCATCACCGGCACCGAACCTGGCTTCGCGCCTTCCGGAAAGCCGGCAAAATGGAGGATGAGACCAGCCGCGAAAATGCCCAGGCCGCTGCAGCATTTCTGGACGAAGAATGCGCCGGCGAAGAACACGCCTTCGGATCGCCGCCCGGTCTTGATCTCCGAATCCTCGACCACGTCGGCCATCATCGACGCCCCGAGCATCGTCGCCGAGACCCCGCAGGCCGTATTCAGGCTGAAGATGGCGAACAGCAAGGGCAGCATCGCCGGATCGCCTGGATCCGGAAAGACACCCAGCAGCCGCAGGAAATATGGCGAGGCGAGCAGTGCCGCGGCGGCGGTCATGAATCCCATCGCCGCCCTGGGCTTGCCGACGCGCTTTGCCACCCGCGGCCCGATCAGGAACGCAATGAAGACGCCACTGAAGATCACCAGCGCCAGCGTCTGGAACGCCCCGCCGGTGAAGCGCCAGACATGGACGTAGAGATAATTGGCCAGCGCAAAGCTGATCCCCTGCGCCGCATAATAGCAGAGCCCGGCCAGCATCAGCGTCAGGAATGCCCGGTTGCGGATCGTCTCGATCAGCTCGCGGAAATGCGCGCCCAGCGCTTTGTTGACGATCTCGCGCTTGGGCAGCCGCGCAATCTCCTTGTGCGTGCCGAGCGCCGAGATCAGGATCGCTCCAAAGATCGCAACTGCGCCGAACAAGGCAAAGCCCGGATAGCTCTCCCGATTGAGCAGCCCGCTCTCCTGCCCGGCATTTGGCGCCAGCAGCCAGGCATAGGAGATGGCCAGCATTCCCAGGCCGCCCGCCCAGCCGAACAGATAGCGATAGGCGGTGATCCGCGTCCGCTCGTCATAATCTGCGGAAAGCTCGGGCGTCAGCGCCTGCGACGGCACTTCATAGGCGGAGACGGCAGTGCGGACGAGCACCGACATTGCAAACACCCAGATCAGCAAATGCGCCTGCGACATCTCGGGCGGGTTCCAAAGCAGCCACCATCCGACTGCGATCGGCAATGCCGAGGCATACATCCAGGGATGCCGCCGTCCCCAGCGGCTGCGCGTATTATCGGAGAGAAAGCCGATCGCCGGATCGATGAACGCATCGAGAATCAGCGCGCACATGATCGCGAAACCCACCTGCGCCGCGGGGAGCCCCAGCACCTGATTGTAGAAAAGCAGAAGGAAAGTCGAAAAGCCGAAATCCTTGACCCCGTAGGCCACCGCGCCGAAGCCGTAGGCCAGTGTCGATCGCCGCCCCAATTGACGGATCGGCGGTACGCTCACGGCTTCTTGCATCATCGTCTCCACAGGCTTGGAGCGGCAGCATAGGTGCCGCCCAAGAGCCGTCAATCGCGCTGATTGGAATATCGGGTATGGCTTGCCCGAGCCTCGCAGCGCTTTATAGCTATGCGCTTCGAACAACAGGCACGGCTTTCGGCAATGGCACTCGATCCCGAGATTTTCGATACGCTGATCGAGACGATCCGCCGCTTCGTCGCCGAGCGCCTCCGCCCGCTCGAAGCCGAGGTCGAGGAAGCCGATGCGATCCCGACCCACATCGTCGAGGAGATGAAGGGCCTCGGCCTGTTCGGCCTTTCGATCGCCCAGGAATATGGCGGGCTCGGGCTGACGATGCTCGAGGAATGCAAGGTCGCGGTCGAGCTCGGCCGCACCACCCCCGCCTTCCGCTCGACCTTCGGCACCAATGTCGGCATCGGCTCGCAGGGCCTCGTCATGGCCGGGACCGCCGAACAAAAGGCCGAATGGCTGCCGAAGATCGCCAGCGGTGAAGTCGTCGCCAGCTTCGCGCTAACCGAACCCGATGTCGGATCGGACTCCGGTGCCGTCAAAACCCGCGCGGTCCGCGACGGCGACACCTATCGCCTCACCGGCACTAAGCGCTTCATCACCAATGCCGACAAGGCGCATGTCTTCACCGTGATGGCGCGCACCGGCGAGGAGCCCGGTGGTCGCGGCGTCTCCGCCTTTCTCGTCCCGCGCGACCTGCCGGGAATCAGCATCGGCGAGCCCGAGAAGAAGATGGGGCAAAAGGGCGCCAAGGTCGCCGATGTCATATTCGAAGATACCCCCGTCCCCGCCTCCCTCCGCCTCGGCGCCGAAGGCCAGGGCTTCAAGATCGCCATGCAGGTCCTCGATCGCGGGCGGCTGCACATCTCCGCGGTCTGCGTCGGCGTCGCAGAGCGGCTGATCGCCGATTGCGTGGCCTATGCATCCGAGCGCAAGCAGTTCGGCAAGCCCATCGCCGAGCATCAGCTGATCCAGGCAATGCTTGCCGATTCCAAGACCGAAGCGCTCGCCGCCAAGGCGCTTGTCATGGAAACCGCCACCCGCAAAGACGCCGGCGAGAACGTCGTCATGGAATCCGCCGCCGCCAAATATTACGCCAGCGAGATGGTCGGCCGCGTCGCCGATCGCGCGGTGCAGATCTTCGGCGGGGCGGGCTATATCGCCGATTACGGCATCGAACGGCTCTACCGCGACGTGCGCCTGTTTCGGATCTACGAAGGCACCAGCCAGATCCAGCAGCTCATCATCGCGCGCGAAACATTGAAACGGGGAGGATAATTCATGGACACCAGCACGCTCTTCCGCCTCGACGGCCGCGTCGCACTCGTTACCGGCGGATCGCGCGGCATCGGGCGGATGATTGCCCAGGGCTTCGTCCAGCAAGGCGCCAAGGTCTACATCTCGGCCCGCAAGGCCGAGGCCTGCGACGCCACCGCCGCCGAGCTCGGCCCCAATTGCATATCGTTGCCGATGGACGTCTCGACAGTCGACGGTTGCAAGGCGCTAGCCGCGGCGATCGGAGCGCGCGAGGAAAGGCTCGATATCCTCGTCAACAATGCCGGCGCCGCCTGGGGCGTACCCTTCACCGAATTCCCCGAAAGCGGCTGGGACAAGGTGATGGATCTCAACGTCAAGTCGCCCTTCTTCCTGACACAGGCGCTCCACACGCTCCTCAAGGCCGCCGCGAGCGAAGCCCGGCCCGCTAAGGTGATCAACATCACTTCGGTCGACGGCCAGCGCGTGAACCCGTGGGAGACCTATAGCTATCAGGCCTCCAAGGCGGCGCTGATCCACCTCACTCGCCGCATGGCTGCGCGGCTGATCCAGGACCGGATCGTGGTCTCCTCACTCGCTCCTGGCGCTTTCCCGAGCGACATGAACAAGGCCGCACGCGACCATTCGGACGGCGTCGCCAAGCGCATTCCCTCGGGCCGCATCGGCATCGACGAAGACATGGCCGGCGCCGCAATCTATTTGGCCAGCCGCGCCGGCGACTATGTTGTCGGCGAAACGCTCACCGTCGATGGCGGCATCGTCAATGCCAATATGGGCGGCAGCATCGACGCCTAGCGCGGTGCGTGGCCGGGCCTGCGCGAATAGGCGCGGCGGACCGCACGCGGCATCTCGGCGACGATCGAGAAGCGGATCGTATAGAGGCAATAGCTCCTCTCGGTGCGGATCAGCTGCGGCGTCACATCGCCCGAATGCTCGCGACAAAACTCCGCCGCCGGGGAGCGCCTGCATCACTCGGCCTCCTCTCGCGCACGGTCGATTGCGCGCTGCAGCGCCTCGATCTCCTCGGGCGCCAGCTTGGGCTCCATGCCGAGCAAGGCGGTGGCGGCACTCACTGCCGATCCCTGGAAGAAGGTCTGCACCAGCCGCTGGAGCGCAGTCTCCGCGACTTCCCCAGTCTGCGGCTTTCGATCAGCGGGCGATACCCCCCGCCGCCAGCACCGCCAGCGTCACCAGCTCGCTCGCCGTCGCGGTCATCGGGGCGATCTGCACCGATTTCTCCATCCCCATCAAGATCGGGCCGATCGTCGAATCCCCGCCCAACTCGCGCAGCAATTTCGCCGAGATGTTCGCCGATTGCAGCCCCGGCATGATCAGCACATTGGCCGGCCCCGAAAGCCGCGCGAAGGGATAATTGGCGAGCTGTTTGGGATTGAGCGCAACGTCGGGCGACATTTCGCCTTCATATTCGAACTCGACTTCGCGGGCGTCGAGCGCAGTGATCGCGCCGCGGACATTGTCGAGCCAGCGCCCCTCGGGATTGCCGAAGTTGGAATAGCTGAGGAATGCAACGCGCGGCTCATGCCCCATGCGCCGCGCGACCAGGGCCGCGCCCTCGGCGATATTGGCCAGTTCCTCGGCATTGGGCCGCTCGTTGACCGTCGTGTCGGCGATGAACACGGTGTGCGACTGCCCCACCAGGATGTGCATCCCAAATGCGGTGCGGCCTTCCTGATAGTCGATCACCCGCTTCACCTGGCGCATCGATTCGGCCCAGGTCCGCGTCACGCCGGTGATCATCACATCGGCTTCGCCCAACTGCAGCAGCAGCGCACCGAAGATGTTGCGGTCGCGATTGACCATCCGTTCGACATCGCGGCGCAGCACTCCGCGGCGCTGGAGACGGCCATAGAGGAACTCGACCATCCGCGGCACCAGCGGCGAATTGACGCTGTTGTGCAGCTCGAAATCGTCGGGATTGGCGCCCAGCGCGCGCAGCCGGTCATGCACGCTCTCGCGCCCGACCAGCACGGGCGTACCATATCCGCCATCCTTGAAGCCGATCGCCGCGCGCAGCACGACTTCCTCCTCGCCCTCGGCGAAGATGACGCGCTTGGGGTTCGCGCGCGCGCCCTCGTCGGCGAGGCTGAGTACCGAAGTTGTCGGGTTGAGTCGTGCGCGCAGCTGCTTGCGATATGCCGCCATGTTCGGGATCGGCTTGGTCGCCACGCCCGAATCCATCGCCGCCTGCGCCACTGCCGCCGGTACGATCTCCATCAGCCGCGGATCAAACGGCGCTGGGATGATATAATCGGGGCCGAAGCTGTGCTGGACGCCATAAGCCGCCGCGACTTCTTCGGGCACCTGCTGGCGCGCCAGTTCGGCAAGCGCATTGGCCGCGGCGATCTTCATCTCGTCGTTGATGGTCGTCGCGCGCACGTCGAGCGCGCCGCGGAAGATGAAGGGGAAGCCGAGCACGTTGTTGACCTGGTTCGGATAGTCCGAGCGGCCGGTGGCAACGATCGCGTCGGGCCGCGCCGCCTTGGCTTCGGGCGGGGTGATCTCGGGATCAGGATTGGCCATCGCGAAGATGATCGGATTGGGCGCCATGCCGCGGACCATGTCCTGGCTGACCGCGCCGGCAGCCGAGAGCCCCATGAACACATCGGCGCCGACCAGCGCCTCGGTCAGCGTCCGCGCCTCGGTGGCGACGGCATGCGCCGACTGCCACTGATTGACCTTCTCGCGGCCCTGATAGATCACGCCCGAACGGTCGCACATCAACAGATTGCCGCTCGGCAGTCCCATCGACTTGATCAGCTCTGCACAGGCGATCGCGGCGGCGCCGGCGCCGTTCATCACGATCCTCGTTTCCTTGATGTCGCGCCCGGTCAGATGCAGCGCATTGATCAGCCCCGCTGCGGCAATGATCGCCGTGCCGTGCTGGTCGTCATGAAAGACCGGAATGTTCATGCGCTCGCGCAGCGTCTGCTCGATCACGAAACATTCGGGAGACTTGATGTCCTCAAGATTGATCCCGCCGAAGCTCGGCTCCATCAGCTCGACGGCGTCGATAAAGCGATCGACATCCTCGGTCTTGAGCTCGATATCGATCGAATCGACATCGGCGAAGCGCTTGAACAGCACCGCCTTGCCTTCCATCACCGGCTTGGATGCCAGCGCGCCGAGATTGCCGAGCCCAAGTATAGCGGTGCCGTTGGAGATCACCGCGACCAGATTGCCCTTCGCCGTGTAGTCGTAGGCCAGCGCCGGGTCCGCCGCGATCGCCAGTACGGGCACCGCCACGCCGGGCGAATAGGCCAGCGCCAGATCGCGCTGCGTCGCCATTGGCTTCGATGCGATGATCTCGATTTTCCCCGGGCGCCCTTCGCTATGATAAAGCAGCGCCTCGCGCTCGGAAAACTGGACGCTCGCGTCGTCGGACATTCTTGTCTCTCCGGAATTAGTCTGAGTTCTCTTAGGACCCTGGAGGCCGAATGGGAACCGGCGTGCGCACCGCAAACAGTTCGCTCGTGCCGTTCGACCAGATGCGAGTGAGGCGCGGATCGCCGAAACCCACCGGTGTGCGCGTGCCGATCAGCCACAGATAATCGACCGCCGCGAGTGGCGCGCGCGCCAGCGTTTCCCCAATCATGTGCCGCGGCCGCGCTTCGAACGGCTTGGCAGGATCGAGGCAATGCGCCGGCCAGACGAACTCGGACGGGTCGGCATAATAATTGGGCGAAGGCCGGTAGCGGATCTGCAGCAGCTGCACGCCCTCCGCCGCCCAATGCGAATTCACCCATGCCTCGCGCCGCAGGCTCGCTAGGTTGGAAACATGGTCGAGCCGCGCCTCGCGCCACCCGCCCATCCCGCATTCGACCTGCGTGAAGGCCAGCACGCGCGCGCCCTTGGCGACATGATCGAGCGCCTTCAATTCGCTGGCATAGCTCGCCCCATAGCCAGCAAAGGCGGTGCTCGTGATCGCCAGCCGCACCGCGAACAGCGCCAGCCCCGCAAACATCACCCCTTGCCGCAGCCGCGGCGCGACTGCGCTCCAGTCCATCAGCGCCAGCGCCAGCATCGCCGCCAGTGGCAGCAACCGCGAATCGATATGCGCGACTCCCGCGAGCAGCGCCGGCGCCGCAACGAATAATGCCGCCATCGCCACCACCGCGCCGGCTTCACGCATCCGCGCGCCCCGCCGCCAGCCGATCGCCAGCACCACGAGAGTCAGCAGCACGGTGCCTAGATCAAGCCAAACATTTTGATCGCGCACCGCCATCATCAGCCCGTCGAGCTTGCGCTCGAGCACCCAGCGCGTCGCCCCGCCGCTCGAATTCCCGAAGAGCAGGAAGCCGAGCGCAAAGGCCACGCCCCCCGCCAACGGCCACGCCGCCAGCACTCTTATTCCTCCCTGGGGAAACCGGGGAGGGGGACCGCCGCGAAGCGGTGGTGGAGGGGGCCTGTCCGCAGGCGACGCACTCGCGGAGACGCCCCCTCCGTCAGCCTCCGGCTGCCACCTCCCCCACTGCGCGAGGGAGGAAAATTGACGCTCGCCACGCCACGCCCGCCAAAGCTCGCGCCCGCCCACCAGCACGATCAGCAATCCCCCGCCTACCGCGTGCACCACCAGCAGCAGCGGCGCGAGCGGCAGGATCAGCGCCGCGCGCAGCTTCGGGCGGTGCTCCAGATGCAGCCACAGGGCGAAGCCGAGCAGCGACAGCGCCGCGCCGAGCGAGAAATTGACGAAGCCATGGCGAAAGGCAAAGCCGTGGACGAAGGGCAGCGCCCAGGTCAGCGCATAGGCCCCTTGCGCATTGGCCGCGCGCGCGATCAGCACCAGCGCGAGCACGGTCAGCGCAGTCGTCGCCGCGACCATTACCCATAATGCGCCCTCCAGTCCGAACACATGCCGCAGCCCCTCGACCGCCAGATCCACCCCCAGATTGAGCGACAGCGCCCAGCGGAAATCGAAATAGCTTCGCAGGGGGCTGTCCGGCCCCGCCGCCTGGATCGCATAGCGCCCCAGATGCCCCGGCAAATCGATCAGCGGCGGAATCGGCGTGAACAGCAGGGGCAGCAATACCGCCAGCATCATCAGCGCGCCCATCGGCCAGCGCAGCAGCCACAGGCGCCGCGCGCCCGAATTTCCTGAAGCGTCCGCGCCGTCGTTCATCCGCCGCCGTTAATCCCCTCCACAGGCGCTGTCACGGCCCCGCTTGGAATATCCGCCGCGCCTGTCTAGCGAAGGGCAGCATGTCCTCCGCCGCCCCCACTCCCATGATGGCCCAATATCTCGCCCTCAAGGCCGAGGCGGAGGATTGCCTGCTCTTCTATCGGATGGGCGATTTCTTCGAACTGTTCTTCGACGACGCCAAGATCGCCAGCGCCGCGCTCGATATCGCGCTCACCGCGCGCGGCGAGCATGAAGGCGAACGCATCCCGATGTGCGGCGTGCCCGTCCACGCGATGGACGGTTATCTCGCCCGGCTGATCAAGGCCGGCCACCGCGTCGCCATTGCCAACCAGACCGAGACCCCGGAACAGGCCAAGGCTCGCGCCGGCTCCAAGGCACTGGTCGCCCGCGCCATCGTTCGCGTGGTCACCGCGGGGACGCTGACCGAGGAGACCCTGCTCGACAGCCGCACCGCCAACTGGTGCGCCGCGATCGGCGAAGCCGGCGGCCAGGTCGCGATCGCCTGCGCCGATATCTCGACGGGCATCTTCCATGTCATCGAGAGCGATGCCCATCGCGCCGACGCCGAAATCGCGCGCCTCGCCCCTGCCGAGACGATCGCCTCCGAAGCCTCGGACTTCGTCGAACTGGCAACCGCGCTCCGCCCCAAATCCGAGTTCGACAGCGCCAGTGGCGAAGTCCGCCTCAAGCGGCTGTTCCAAGTCGCGACTCTCGACGGCTTCGGCCAATTCTCGCGGGCCGCCCTCGCCGCGGCGGGCGGGCTCGTCGCCTATCTCGATCACACCGCCAAGGGTTCGCTCCCCTTCCTCCAACCGCCCCGCGTCACCCGCGCCGAAGCCGCGATGGCGATCGATGCTGCCACCCGCGAAAGCCTCGAGCTCTGCCAGACCGCCAGCGGCGCGCGCAAAGGCAGCCTGCTCGACGCCGTCGACCGCACCGTCACGGGCGCCGGCGCGCGCCTGCTCGGCACGGACATAGCCGCCCCGCTGATGGACCGCGCAAGCATCGATGCCCGCCTCGATCTCGTCCAGCGCTTCCACGACGATCCGGGTCTCCGCGATACTGTCCGCGGAAACTTGCGCGCCCTCCCCGATATCGGCCGCGCGCTCGGCCGCATCGCCGCCGGCCGCGGCTCCCCGCGAGATTTCGGCCAGCTCCGCGACGGCCTCGACGGCGCCTGGCGCCTCGCCGAGCGGCTGGCTGCGATCGCCGACGCCCCCGCATTGCTGCGCGAACTGGCTCCACAACTTCAGGGCCATGGCAGCCTGATCGATTTGCTCAGCCGTGCCCTCGTCCCCGAGCCCCCGATCGATGCCGACAAGGGCGGCTATATCGCCGAAGGCTATGACGCCGCGCTCGACGATCTTCGTGACGCCGGCGCCGGCGGCCGCCGCGCCATCGCCGCGCTCGAAGCCGAATACCGCGCACGCACTGGCATCGGCGCGCTCAAGATCAAGCATAACGGCGTGCTCGGCTACCATATCGAAGTCGCTGCCAAAAACGCCGACACCTTGATGGCTGCGGATAGCGGCTTCACCCACCGGCAGACTCTCGCCGGCGTCGTCCGCTTCAACGCTCCCGATCTCCACGAAGTCGCGATCAAGGTAACCCAGGCCGGCGCCCATGCCCTAGCCGCCGAAGCCGCGCATCTCGAAGACCTCACCGAAGCCGCCCTCGCCACCCGAGAGGCAATCGCCGCCACCGCCGACGCTCTGGCCCGCATCGACGTCTCCGCCGCCCTCGCCGAGCGCGCCGCAGAAGGCGGCTGGGCCCGGCCGTCGCTGGTCGATCATTCCTGTTTCGAAGTCGAGGGCGGCCGGCATCCGGTTGTGGAAGCCGCCATCGCCAAGTCCGGCGGGCGCTTCGTCGCCAATGATTGCAGCCTGTCCGAAAGCTCGCGGCTATGGCTGGTCACAGGCCCCAACATGGGCGGCAAATCGACCTTCCTCCGCCAGAACGCGCTGATCGCCGTCCTTGCCCAGGCCGGCAGCTACGTCCCCGCCATGCGCGCCAAGCTGGGCCTGGTCGATCGCCTGTTCAGCCGCGTCGGCGCCTCGGACAATCTCGCCCGCGGCCGCTCGACCTTCATGGTCGAGATGGTCGAGACCGCCGCGATCCTCGCTCAGGCCACCCCGCGCAGCTTCGTCATCCTCGACGAAGTCGGCCGCGGCACCTCCACCTATGACGGCCTAGCCATCGCCTGGGCCGTGGTCGAGGCGATCCACGAGGATAATCGCTGCCGCTGCCTGTTCGCCACCCACTATCATGAGCTCACCCGCCTCGCCGAACGCTGCGACGCGCTCACCCTCCACCATGTCCGCGCCCGCGAATGGAAGGGCGATCTCGTCCTCCTCCATGAAGTCGCCGAAGGCCCCGCCGATCGCAGCTTCGGCATCGCCGTCGCCCGCCTTGCCGGCATGCCCCCCGCAGCCCTCAAGCGAGCCAAGGCCGTGCTCGACAAATTGGAAGCCGGCCGAGCCAAGACCGGCGGCCTGGCAGCAGGCCTCGACGACTTGCCCCTCTTCGCCGCCGCACTGGAGCAGGATGAAGAAAAGATCGACGCGCTGCGCTCCGAGCTCGCCACGATCGACGTGGATGCGCTGAGCCCCCGCGAGGCGCTCGAAGCGCTCTATCGGTTGAAGGGCCTGGCATCCGAATGACCGACCGCGACCTGATCGACCTGTTCGTGAAAACCCTGCTCCGCGAAATCGGTGGCAATCGTCGGCGCTGGCAGTCGGTGCTTGGCAAGGTGCGCATCTACAGCCCCGAGACGCACCCGCATTGCAACTGGCAGATCACGCCGATGGGCGGCGCCGGCGAAAACGCCGCAGTCGAGCGCATCGCCGATCGCCTCCGCGGCGAGCACCCCATCGTCGAAAGTTGATCGCAGCTAACTATCACTTCGATCAGCCGGACCGAAACACCCCGTCATCCCCGCGAAAGCGGGGACCCAGAGCCAACCAACAGGTCGCTCAGCAACCCTGGTCCTCGCCGCCGCGGGAATGGACGAGCAAGTTCGCAGCATCCCAATTCAGCGAATAGCCCGCATCTCGATGACCCGCAGATAGTCCATCCGCGCCCCACCCGGCACCAGCAGCTTCGCCTGCGACCACCGCCCCGGCAGCATCACACAGGCTTGCGGGTCGATTTGCGGCCCCACCGGCCCGACCTGTACCGGCAGCGCCTGCGTCACTTCATAGGTGACGACGCGGTCGATCTGCGGCTTCCATGCCGCGCGTACCGCCAGATAGCGGCGCACGTCCGCGGTATCTAAGATATTGTCGAAGGTCGCGAACCCGCCCGGGCTCGTCTCGGACTGCCCCGGCGCCAGCGCCATCTGCAGCCGCGTGCCCACCGGCAGGATGCTGTCGCCCGGCACGAACCAATCGGGCCAGGCCGGCGCCTGGTCGAGCAGCACCGCATAGGCAAGGCTCGCGGCCTCGTCGCTGGCATGGCGCCAGCGCTGCTCGCGCCACCACGCCTGGCCCGGCACCGACAGGATCGACCGCGCATCGCACGCGACGACTGCCGCGGCTGGCCGCGCAACCTGCGCGCATCCGCCAAGACTAACGGCCAACAGGCCCGCAAGCATCCACCGCATCAGAAATCCCCCCGGCTTCCCGGCAGGGAGGATGGCACTTCTAGAAGCTGATCTCCACCGAATCCGCGCTGCGCTTGGCGGGGCCATGGAACACCGCCTCGATATTGTTGCCGTCGGGATCGAGCAGGAAGGCGGCGTAATAGCCCGGATGATAGGGCCGCTCGCCCGGCTCGCCATTGTCGGTGCCGCCCGCCGCCAGCCCGGCCTTGTGGAACGCCTCGACCATCGCCCGGTCCTGCGCCTGGAAGGCGAGATGGTGGCGCCCGGTCAGCTTGCCTTGCGCCGCCGCGCTATCGGTCGTCGAGACGAACAATTCGTCCACCCAGAAATAATCCGCGGCCTCGCCGCCGATCGGCAGGCCCAGCGCATCGAACAGAGCGCCATAAAAACGCCGGCTCGACGGCAGGTCCTTCACCACCAGATGGACATGATCGATCAGCCGCCCGCGGTGCAATTGCTGCATTTCCATGAAGACCTCCGTTGCTGGAAGCGCAACGGAAATGCGGCGCGCACGGTTCCCAAAACGAAGAAGGCCGCCGGAACCCTTTCAAGGATTCCGGCGACCTCCGACATGGTCAGCGGCCGGAGAGCTCCAGCCCGGGAGACCAAGCGGACCGCTTTGCTGCAGCGGGCGGGCGTTGTTTGGAGGAGGATACCTCCCGCTCGCCATACGGATGGAGGGCTTCCATCCGCGCTTCAGCTCAGCGGCGCGTCTCCCGAACGAACTGAACCGACCCCATTGCTGAACCATGAGACATCGGATCACCTCCTTTCGCTAGTTGAAACGGCGCGCCCTGCTTTGGACACGCCAACATACTGAATCAGCGCGACTCGCAGCACAAGTCTTGTTTTGAAATTTGTTGGGATTACACCTGAAGGTCTGGCCGCCGCGCGCCGCGCTGGCACATGGTTCAGCCCCGGCAATCCTCCGCGACGCGCAATATCTCGGGCCAGGCCGGCAACACCAGATCCGCCCCCGATCCCTGCACCACGAAGCGCCCGCGGCTGAAGCCGATCGAATCGACCAGTGGATCGCGCGGCGCCAGCTCGACCGCGGCATAAGCCGGCGAGCCCGTCGTCGCCGCTGCATTCAGCGTCTTGCGGTCGGTCGAAGTGCGGATCGTGAGCGTCTCCGCCAGATTGGAGCGCCGCGACAGATACAGCCGCCCACGCGCCCGGTCGCAGCGCAATGTCAGGTCCGCATCGAATCCCGTCCGCCCGTACAGAGCAACGCTCCCTCGCTCGTCCTGCCGATACACCCAATTGCCCGGCGTCAGCGGCCAGTCGCGCCAATCCATGCCGCGCGGCGTCGATGGCGGGGGCGCGACGACCTGCGGCACCGATGCCGGCCTTGGGACCGGCACCGGAGCCGGCGGCGCGGATTGCGGCACGATCTCCGGCGCAGAACAGGAAGCGAGCGCAAGCAGCGCAGATGAAGCAAGGAACGAGCGGCGCATGACCATGCCTATGCGGGAATTACCGCCTGCGCTCAACCGCGCCTTGGCCCGCCGAACTTGGTCTTGCTCTGCTTGCCATAGCGTCCCTTGCGCGTCCCCGGCTTACCCTCATTGCTCCGCCCCATCACCGGCGCCTTGCGCTCGTCCGTCGGCAGCCCAAGCTCTTCGGCCTCAAGGCTGCGGATCTCGTCGCGGATCCGCCCGGCCTCTTCGAACTCGAGATTCGCCGCCGCATCGCGCATCTTCTTCTCGAGGCTCTCGATATAAGCCCGCAGATTGTGCCCGACCATGTGCGGCCGGTCCTCGTCGATCTCGACGGTGACCTGATCCTTGGAAGCAACGTGCGCGATGATGTCGCCGATATTGCGCTTGATCGTCGTCGGGGTGATGCCGTGCAACGCGTTATATTCCTGCTGCTTGGCCCGCCTGCGGTCGGTCTCGGCGATCGCCCGCTCCATGCTCCCCGTCATCCGGTCGGCATAGAGGATCACCCGCCCCTCGACGTTGCGCGCCGCGCGCCCGATCGTCTGGATCAGCGAAGTCTCGGAGCGCAGGAAGCCCTCCTTGTCTGCATCCAAAATCGCGACCAGCCCGCACTCCGGGATATCGAGCCCCTCGCGCAGCAAATTGATCCCGATCAGCACGTCATACACGCCCAGCCGCAAGTCGCGGATCAGCTCGATGCGCTCCAGCGTCTCGGTGTCCGAATGCATGTAGCGGCATTTGATCCCCGCCTCGTGCATATATTCGGTGAGATCCTCGGCCATCCGCTTGGTCAGCGTCGTCACCAAGGTGCGATAGCCCAGCTCGGTGGTCTTCTTGCACTCCTGGATCAGGTCCTGGACCTGCTCCTCGACCGGCTTGATTTCCACCGGCGGATCGATGAGGCCCGTCGGGCGGATCACCTGCTCGGTGAACACGCCTCCAGTCTGCTCCAACTCCCAATTGCCCGGCGTCGCCGAGACGTACGCGGTCTGCGGCCGCATCGCGTCCCATTCGTTGAAGCGCAGCGGCCGATTGTCGATCGCGGAGGGCAGCCGGAAGCCGTACTCCGCCAGCGTGATCTTGCGCCGGTGATCGCCCCGCGACATGCCGTTGATCTGGCCGATCGTCTGGTGACTCTCGTCGACGAACAGCAAGGCGTTCTCGGGCAGATATTCGAACAAGGTGGGCGGCGGCTCGCCAGGCAGACGCCCGGTCAGGAAGCGCGAATAATTCTCGATCCCCGCGCAGCTCCCCGTCGCCGCGATCATCTCAAGATCGAAGTTCGTCCTTTGCTCCAGCCGCTGCGCCTCGAGCAACTTGCCCTCGATCATCAGCTCCTTGAGCCGCTCGGCCAGCTCATGCTTGATCGCCTCGCCCGCCTGCTTGAGCGTTGGCCCCGGCGTCACATAATGCGAATTGGCGAACACGCGGATGTAATCGAGGCTCGCCACCTTGCTGCCGGTAAGCGGATCGAACTCGGTGATCTCCTCGATATCGTCGCCGAAGAACGAGATCCGCCACGCGCTGTCCTCATAATGCGACGGGAAGATCTCGAGCGTATCCCCGCGCACCCGGAAATTGCCGCGCTGAAACGCCTGGTCGTTGCGCTTATATTGCAGCGCGACCAGCTTGCGGATGATCTCGCGCTGGTCGGCCACCTGGCCCTTCTTCAAATCGAAGATCATCGCCGAATAGGTCTCGACCGATCCGATGCCATAGAGGCATGAGACCGAAGCCACGATGATCACATCGTCGCGCTCGAGCAGCGACCGCGTGGCAGAATGCCGCATCCGGTCGATCGCCTCGTTCACCGAGCTTTCCTTCTCGATGTACGTGTCCGACCGCGGCACATAGGCCTCGGGCTGGTAATAATCATAATAGCTGACGAAGAACTCGACCGCGTTATCGGGAAAGAACGACTTCATTTCCCCATAAAGCTGCGCGGCAAGGATCTTGTTGGGCGCCAGGATCAGCGCCGGCCGCTGCGTCGCCTCGATCACCTGCGCCACGGTATAGGTCTTGCCCGAACCGGTGACGCCGAGCAGCACCTGATCCCGCTCGCCGGCATTCACCGCCTCGACCATCTCGGCGATGGCAGTCGGCTGGTCTCCCGAGGGGGTATAGTCGCTGACGATCTTGAAGCGCCTGCCGCCCTCGAGCTTGTCGGGGCGATTGGGGCGATGCGGGATGAACGACTGCCCGGTTTCGGGCTCGTCGAGATTGGTGCGGATCTGGATGGCCATCGGAGGGGAATATGGGTGCGGGAGATAGAGCGCGCAATCGTAAGAACTGGGCCTGTCAGGGCTTCAGTTCATATGCCCCAGCAGGAGGCAGTGGATAGATCACTGGCCTGTCTCCATAGCGCGCGCGCAACGCAGCTTGGCGGCGGCCCCTGTCGTAGACTTCCACATCCACCTCTTCGGGATATTTGAACGACACCTCGAACTTACCGTCCTTGATGTCATACTCCATCACCGACCAGCGCTTTGCCTTCGGAACCGAATACCAGATGTCGAACAGGAGGTTGGAGAAGCCGGGCTCTTTGGTATCCAGATTGCGAACTGCAGCGCCCTCATCCTTGAATACGCTTGCGCTAACCCATCCTTCGGCAATTTCGACGTACAAGAACATGTCGTCTGGATCACCGCCCGCGCCTTCGGCAAGTACCTGCCCGATCTCGGTCATTCGCGGACCGAGCGCATCGAAATCAATGTCAGTCATCTGGCTTTCTCGTCGCTTCATTTGGGAAAGCTTTGAAGTGTCTTTCCCCGTCGATATACCAAGTGACGAAGATGCTGTCCGGCCGCTGCGACGTTCCTGCATAATGCGGCACGATATCGACGAACACCTTACGTCCGGCGCGCAGTTCCTTTGCCCACCCATCTTCAATAGCTCGGTAGCCGCCGCGATTGAAATTGGCGTTCTGGGCAAAGTGGTTGAACCCGTCGCGGGGAGCCATTGAAACGAGCAGCGATATAATGCCCCCATCATCGCTAAGGCGGCGGTCGGGTTTGCCCGCCTGTGTCTGGCTTTGCCTCGAACGAGCAGGCGATAATGTGAACGACAAAAGCCCGTAAGTCTTCCGCGTCCGCGAGAGAACATCGATCTGGAATTCATAGCCACTCCTGCTTCCCGCCTCCAATTCGAATTCAGGATCTGGCTTTCCACCGAAGGTGGATTTGCCAAGTCAGGCGGCGACGCTCTTCCGTGCGTCTGCGCGTAATAGTCGATTGCGAAAGCTCTTCTCATGCCTTCGCGCGCTTGATCCAGATATTCCTGGTTCTGGAGCTTGATCTGTTGCCCGATCGACAGCGCCATATCGACATCGATGCCATTCATCGGCCAGGGGCCGTGGCAGATCTGCGGAGCACGTGGTAATGCGTTGCGCCCTGGGAGGATCGATTATGCGTCTCTTGATTGCTTTCGCGGCGGCGGTGCTGGTGCTGACCACTCCCACCGTTGCTCAGGCCGGCGGCTGCAAGACCACAGGCAGCGAGAGCAACCCGATCCTTGGCAATGAAGTGTACGAAATTCCGGGGCCAAGCGGTCCGTTTCGATACCGTATCACCACGTGGCGCCGTGACTGTCCCTATGGAGTAAAGCCAGGTACCGACGGCTGGTCCGGCCTGGCCGACGAGCGCGGGCGCCGTCTCATCCCTGCCAAATACCATTTTATATATCCGATCAGCCCGACCAGGGCACTGGTCCAGGTCGGCGGCGGCTTTTCGACGCAGCTGCGTTATTACACCTATGGCCGCGGTGAGTCGGGACCAGCGCCTTATGTCACTGCGGGAGCAATCCGCCTCAGTCCCACCCGCTACATCCCGTACGCGCGGAACACCCCGGGGCAAATTTCTGACTACGCGATGTGGGTGGATGGCGGAGAGACCCCCGTCGTCCTGACCAAGGTGCGGGAGATCGAGCCTTTCGGAACGGCGCTGCAGGCGGACTTCCAGGCAGAGGACGGCACCGATGTATCGCGCATTCTCGATCTGAGGGGCAGGCCAATCTCGCCGGTGCTGGGCCGGATTACACGCTGGCGCATTGTCCCGGCAAAGGCGCTTGACGGGCGCATTCCTGACAGCAAGCCGCCAAGGGACCAGATCGTCACGTCGATCGGCGCGATCGATCACCCGCTGATTCCGGGCAAACAGCTCTACATGCCGATCGGCCTCGATGGTCAGCCATTGCCCTTGCCAGCGGGCGCGGTCGGCGTGGTGCCGCTCAAGGAGGACGCCCGGGACGTACAGAGTAGCGTCTTTGGCTGGGCAGTCGTATTTCCGACGACCGAGGGCGTCGAACTGGCACCGACATACGGCACGCTGACCGACGCTTTGGCCAAGGCCGGGACGGCCGAACGCTATACCGGCATGCAGCGGCGCATGGACGGGATGACCCCCAGCAACGGCTTTATCGAAGACGTGATGCTGGTGCGTTCCAAGTCCGATGGTCTTTGGCGTCTGCGCTACCCGTGGAATCTCCGTGAACAGCCGCCACATGCGATGTCCGCGGCGGCTTTCGCGGACCCCGATCTTGCCTATCGTATGTATGTGATGGACAGGGCGAACCGACAGCGCGGTATCTTCCTGGCGCAAGAGCAGCGCGAGCGCCAGGCCGCGGAGGTTGCGCGGGCCGAGGGCGAGAAGAAGTGGGCGGGGATCAAAGCTGCCGGAACCCTGTGCTTCCACGAATGGGGCATTTGGAACCTACCGGTCGAGGCAATCAATCAGTATTTGCGCACCTGTAAAGTAACGACACCCAGTCTACTCGAAAATGTAGCGTCGCGGGCGGATCCGGCAGCGCTGGCAGTAGGCCGCAAAACCTTTTCGGCTTACCTGGAAGAGAGGTTCGCGGCGAAAGCTGCTCGCGAAGTGTTGCGGGGCCTACCACCCGCACTCAACACCGGCGATCCTTGGGCCGCCGGCCTCAACGCTGCGATGGCATCGATGAACGCCAGCTCGAAAGCGTTCTGGGCCAACCAGAACGCCACCTACTCGCGGAACCTGAACGCGTGGAACTCCGGCGCCCAGAACTGGTGTTGCGGGGGCAGCCCACGATAAGCGCCCAGACCAAATGACGCTTTGCCGGGGGCGCCGCAGCGCTCCAGACCTTATCCCTCATCATCCATAGACGCTCTTGGTAACCGGCAAATTCACCGCCACACGGGCGGTTCTACGCCTTGCCTTCGGTGTCTCCGACGCCGCAATGCGGATCGCGGCCGGCATGGGGTAGGGCTTCCAACCGCATCTCCGGTGCGCAACGCTTGCAATGTAGGCTTTCACCTGCACCTAAGGGTGACCCTTGGGCCCATGCGAACCGCGCGGCCTGAATTTCGGCCTCAACCAGAACCAGCCGGGAGCGGCCCAAACAGCTCCCGGCCCGCATCAATCACAACCCATCAACACTCTTCGAAACCAGCACATTCACCGCCACGCGGCGGTTCTGCGCTTTGCCTTCTGGCGTATCGTTCGGCGCCAGCGGATCGCTTGTCGCCATCCCCGTCGGGGTCAGCATGCGATAGGGCTTCCAGCCGCATTTCTGCTGGAGGAAGTTCATCACCTTGCTGGCGCGCTTGTCGCTCAGCTCCTGGTTGATGTCCTCGCTGCCGGTCGAATCGGTATAGCCGACCACCAGGATCAGCGCGTTCTCCATCTGATCGGCGGTTGCCGCCGTGGTGCAGAGATCGGCCTTGGCCGTGTTGGAGAGATCGGCCCGGCCGGTGTCGAAATGGACGTTGGTCGTGGCCTTGACGTTGTATTTGTCGATATCGCCCATCCGTCCGCGCAGCGCCTCGGTCGCCGCGGTCTGCTGCTCGAAGCCCTGGGCGGTGCCGTTGCGGATCATCGACGCCATCTTGAGATCGTTCTTCTTGAAGGCGATCTGGCTCGCCAGCAGGTCGCCGCCCGATCCGTCTGCGGCCTGCAGCGTCTTGATGGTCACCGGCAGGCCGTTGAGCAGCGAATCCGCGGCAAGCTGGCTGCGGCTGGTGAACAGCCCGCCACCGGCCCTGATCTTCGTGGCATCGTTGATCGCCACGATCACGCTGGCGCCATCGGTTGTGTTGATCTTGATCCGGTCGCCGTTGCGCGCCGAGATGATGCCCTTGATCTGCGGCCCGGGAATTGTCGCCGCCGCAGGCAAGGGCGCGCCGGTCACGACGACATCGGGATCGGCGGTCTGCTGCTGCGCAAAGGCGCTGCCGGACGCGGTGAGCGCCGCCGCAGCGAAAATCAGGCCGATCGCCGGCTTTTGAGACATGAAACGCATAAGCAACTCCGACTAAGCCCGCCCCGGCTGCCCTTGGCCTGTTCGGATCAACCTGTCTGGCAGATGAACGTTTTCGCGCCATGCGCCGAAACTATGGTCAGCCGGTGCGCATCGCGCGGCGAAACGATCCGCCCCGAAATGCTTGCAATGTAGGATTTCGCCTGCTTGGCTCGGCCCGCATCGAGTAGGCGCAGGAGTGCTGGGTGCCTGAATTGCGTGGCGATCGAATGCCCATGGTCAGTGCGAAGATTGGGAAGATTCGCGCCGGCACCCTGCCCGGACTTGATCAAGCGACGTGTCGTCAGACGACTAACCTGCATCAATTTCAATGACATAGCGCCCGGCCCGGCGGAACCTCTCGCCGCCCGCTTCGCTTCTTCGAGTATGAAACTGGAATTTTTCGAGAATATCGGGGGCGAAGCACGCCTCCACCCCAATCCTCAATGGCAGGTAAGCGGCGAGACCGATCGGCTGACCGATGTGCTGCTCTGCCCGCCCGCCTTCCTCGATCCCGTGCCGTGCTGCTCGGTTACCCGCGAACAGGTCCGCGACGGGTTCGCCGTCTGCCGCGATACTGCGCTTGCCCAGCATGCCGCGCTCCGCGCCGCGCTGGAGGCGCACGGCGTGACTTGCCATGTCATGCCCGCGTTCAGCGACATGCCCGATCTGTGCTTCACCCGCGATGTCGCGGTGACCACGCCCTGGGGTCTGGTCGCGCTCAATCCCGCGCTCCCCCATCGCCGCGCCGAAGCAGACTGGCTGGTCGCGACCGCGAGGCGGCTCGGCGTGGATCCGGTCGCGCGCATCGACAGCGGCACGATCGAAGGCGGCGACATTTGCATCGCCCGCCAAGGCCTGCTGATCATCGGCTGCTCCAGCGATCGCACCAATTCGGAAGGCGCTGAAGCTTTCGCCGCTCGCTTTCGCCGCGCCGGCTGGGAGGTTCTGGTCTATCATTACGACCCGCATTTCCTCCACCTCGACACGATCTTCTGCATGCTCGACGCCAATCGCGCTCTGGCCTGTGTCGATGTGCTGAGCGACGCCTTCCTCGCCGATCTCGCCGCCCGCGGGATTGAGACGATCCCCGTCACCTACAAGGAAGCGCGCCGCCTGGGCTGCAACATCCTCTCGATCGACGGGCGGACCGTCCTCATGTCGAGCGGGCAGGACCGCGTTGCCGCCGAGCTCACCCGCGCCGGGTTCTCGACCGTCCAGGTCGATATCTCGCAGCTCACTGCGTGCGGCGGCGGCGTGCATTGCCTGACCATGCCGCTCGCCCGCCAGGCCTAGGAATTCGATTGCCTGATGCGGAAATATCGTCTGTGCTCGCCAGGCGAACGGGAGAGACGGATATGCGCAAGCTGGTGCTGATGATCGGGCTGGGAGCGGCCCTGGCGGGCTGCAACAAGGGTCCGTCGACCGAGGATAGCGCGCGCCAGACCGGCGACATCCGCCTCGAAAACGCCACTGCCGAGGAAGTCGTCAAGCAGGCCGCGGCGGCGCAGGGCAAGAACCAGATCCAGCCCGGCGAATGGGAAGACAGCATCCAATTGGTCTCGGCCGAGATGCCCGGCGTGCCCGAGATGCTGCGCAAGCAGATGGAAGCCGAAGCCGGCAAGCCGCCCGAGGTTCGCAAGACCTGCAAGAAGGCCGAGGACATCAAGGCCGTCGACTATACCAAGCTCGCCCCCCAGGCGCAGGGCTGCACTTTCCCCAAATATGTCGTCGCCGATGGCAAGATCGAAGCCGATATGGAGTGCAAGGGACCGTTCGGGCCGATCCGCATGACGATCAAGGGCAGCCAGACCTCGACCGGCTACGACATCACCATGGCCCAGTCGCAGGCGCTCCCCGGCCAGAGCGGCGTATCCAAGCTGACGATGCGCGCCACCGGCAAGCGGCTGGGCGACTGCAAGGCCTAGCGGCGGGCGGCAAGTCCGATCAGCGGCCTGAACCACCGCATTTTGCCGCCGATCCAATAGACCGCGAAGCACGTCGCTAGTGTCCCGCTCAGCAGCAGTGCGAATTCGCTGAACGGCCCGAGGTCGAGCGGCAGCGTATACCAGGCGATCAGCACGATCGCCGGATGGTGGACGATGTAGAAGGGAAAAACCGCCTCGGCGAGCGGCTTGCGCCACTTGTGATCGCGGTTCCAATGCACCTCCGCCACGTGGAAGAGCGTCAGGATCATCCCCCATGCCATGGCGATGCGGCATGCCCGGTCGAGCGCCATCACGGCATGCGGCGGCACTGCGGTTCCCGGCCACACCATCTCGATCGCGACCACGCACAGCCCCGCCCCCGCCGCGACGGCCAGCCCGCGCTTCCACGCCCGATGGATCCCCGGCCAGAGCTGCGGCGCTCCGGCCAGCACGAAGCCGCCGATGAAGATCGGTAGGAACTGGACATGGCTAGACCAGTCGCGCGCCAGTCCCTGCCGCTCGGGGACTACGAACAGCAGCCCCAGCCGCATCACCACCAGCGCCACGATCGGCACCCATAAAAGCCGGTTCCCTTCCGCCAGCCAGTCGGCGAGACGCCGCATCCCGTCCAGCACCCGCGCGCCACCGAGAGCCAGCGCCCCCACCAGCACGAAGCTGTACGCGGCAAGATAGGCGACGAACCACAGATGCTCCCAGCTCGGGAATTCGCGGCCGTAAAAATCGCCGCTTCGCCAATAATCCACTGCCCAGAAATGGAGGTAGCCGTGCGGGTAGCCGGTCTCCATCACCCGCACCCACATCTCCAACGGCACGATCGCCGCCATGCCAAAGGCGAGCGGGACCAGCAACCTTTTGGCGCGCGACCGTCCGAAATCGCCTGCGCGGCCGCTCCGCTCGTAAAGCTTGCGCGAGGCATAGCCCGAGACGGCGAACAGCAAGGGCAGACGCCACGGCGTCAGCAGCGCCATCGGCGGCACCAGCACGGCATAGCTGCGCGGCGTATGAATCACCCAGTCCCAGGGCGCGAAGACCATTCCGACATGATAGATGATCAACAGCGCGAACGCGGCGATGCGAAGCCAGTCCATCCCGTAATGGCGCTGGCTGGCCCTGAGCGATGCAGCAAGGCTTTGGTCGTGCCGCAAAGTCGTGAGTGCCTCGAAATCCGGTGAAGCCCGCGCATGCCACACGCCGCCTTAGCATCGCGTAAAGACCATGGTTGGCGCACCCGGCGCGCAGGCGTATAGGGCACTCCCATGTCCCTACGTCCCTGGCGCGATATCGTGCGCCGTCCCAGCCGCCAGATCATGGTCGGCAATGTCCCCGTCGGCGGCGATGCGCCGGTCACCGTGCAGACGATGACCAACACCGCGACCAGCGATCCGCGCGCGACGATCGATCAGATCCGTCGCTGCGAGGATGCCGGAGTCGATATCATCCGCGTCTCGTGCCCCGATGTGGAAAGCACCGCGGCGCTCAAGCAGATCGTCCGCGCCAGCCGCGTCCCGATCGTCGCCGACATCCACTTCCACTATAAGCGCGCCCTCGAGGCCGCCGATGCCGGCGCGGCCTGCCTGCGCATCAATCCCGGCAATATCGGCAGCGCCGAGCGCGTCAACGAAGTCGTCAACGCCGCCAAGGCCAATGGTTGCGCGATCCGCATCGGAGTGAATGCCGGCAGCCTCGAAAAGGATTTGCTTGAGAAGTACGGCGAGCCCTGCCCTGAGGCGCTTGTCGAGTCAGCACTAGACCATATCAAGCTGCTCCAGGACCGCGACTTCCACGAATTCAAGGTCGCGGTGAAAGCCAGCGACCTGTTCCTCGCAGTCGCTGCCTATCAGCAGCTCGCCGAGCAAGTCGATTGCCCGCTGCATCTCGGCATCACGGAGGCGGGCGGCTTTGTCGGCGGCACGGTCAAGTCCTCGATCGGCATCGGCAGCCTGCTCTGGTACGGGATCGGCGACACGATCCGAGTCAGCCTCTCGGCCGAGCCCGAGGAGGAAGTTCGCGTCGGCTTCGAGATCCTCAAAGCCCTCGGCATCCGCAACCGCGGCGTCCGCGTAGTCTCCTGCCCCAGTTGCGCGCGCCAGGGCTTCGACGTGATCCGCACCGTCCAGGCATTGGAAGAGCGCCTCCAGCACATTCGCACCCCGATGTCGCTCTCGGTGCTCGGCTGCGTCGTTAACGGCCCCGGCGAAGCGCGCGAGACCGATATCGGCATCACCGGCGGCGGCGCCGGCAAGCACATGGTCTATCTCTCGGGCGTCACCGATCATCATGTCCAGGATGCCGACATGGTCGATCATATCGTCAAGCTGGTCGAGGCCAAAGCGGCGGAAATCGAAGCGGCAAATTTGGCCACCCCGCAAGCAGCAGAGTGAGCACCCGACCCGATCAGGTCGTCGCGGCCTTCGCCGCCGCCTGCCTTGGCATCGCGCTCTATGCGGTGATGGATGCAGTGATGAAGGCCGTGTCGATCGAGATCGGCGCATACAATATGCTGGTCTGGCGCCTCGGCATCGCCGTGATCCTGACCGGCCTGATCTATGCCTTCACCCGCCCCACCCTCCCCGCCGCGAGTACGATGCGTGTGCATTTCGGGCGCAGCATCCTCGTCGCGATCATGGCGATCACTTTCTTCTGGGGGATTGTCCGCGTGCCGCTAGCGGAGGCGATCGCGCTTTCGTTCATTGCCCCGCTAATCGCGCTCGGCCTTGCTGCGCTGTTCCTCAAGGAGCAGATCGGCGCGCGCTCGGTGCTAGGCTCGGTCCTCGGCCTCGCCGGCGTCGCGGTCATTCTCTCGGGTCAGCTCGGCGGCACGCACACCGACGATACCATGCTCGGCATCGGCGCAGTGCTCGTCTCGGCAGTGTTCTACGCCTGCAATCTCGTCGTTGCCCGCCACCAGGCCCAGCTCGCCAAGCCCCTCGAAATCGCCTTCTGGCAAAATCTGTTCGTCCTCGGTCTGCTCAGCCTCGCCGCGCCCTTCCTGCTCGCCGTCCCCGCCGCGCAGCACTGGCCGGGCATCGCCACCGCGGCGGCGCTCGCCATCGTCTCGCTGCTCCTGCTCTCCTGGGCCTATGCCCGCGCCGAGGCCCAGGTGCTGCTGACCGTCGAATACACCGCCTTCATTTGGGCGGCGCTGATGGGCTGGTGGATGTTCGGCGAGAAGCTGACATTCTCCACGGTTGCGGGCACATTGCTGATCATCGCCGGTTGCCTGATGGCGCTGCGCCGCAAACCCCAAGCTACGGAGCCTGGCCTGGCATGATCACAATCCGCAACGCCGCCCCTGCCGACGTCCCCCAGATCCTGTTCTTCGTGAAGGAGCTCGCCGAGTTCGAACGCGAGGCCGACAAGGTCGTCGCGACCAAGGAACTGCTTGACCAGGCGATGTTCGGCGGCGACCGCCCCGCCGCCGAAGCCGTGATCGCCGAGATCGATGGCAAGCCCGTCGGCATGGCGCTGTTCTTTCACAATTTCTCGACCTGGACCGGCTGGCGCGGTCTCTATCTCGAGGACCTCTACGTGACGCCGGAGGCCCGCGGCGCCGGTGTGGGCACGGCATTGCTCAAGCATCTCGCCGCCATCGCCGTGGATCGCGGCTGCACGCGTTTCGAATGGGCAGTGCTCGACTGGAATGTCGACGCGCAGAAATTCTACGAATCGATGGGCGCAGTCCCGCTGAACGATTGGCGCATCAACCGCGTCACCGGCGAGGCGCTGACCAAACTTGCGGGGCGCGGCTGATGGCTTTCGATCAGGGCCTTGTCGAACTGGTCCAGGAGGCCCTTGGCGACATTACGATGCGCCAGATGATGGGCGCGGCCACGCTATATTGGGACGGCCGCATTTTCGCGATCGTCGATGAAAGCGAAATTTGGTTCAAGGGCGATGCCGTGAGCGCGCCGATCTGGGAGGAAGCCGGCTCCAGCCGGTTCACCTTCACCAGCAAGGACGGTGAGACCGAGACCATGAACTATTGGCGCGCGCCCGCCGACGTCTATGACGATCCCGATGCGATGCGCGAATGGGCTGGCGTTGGAATTTCCGCCAGCCAGCGTGCCCCTGCGAAGAAGCCAAAGAAGCCGAAAGCCAAACCTTGACTGTTCTCCTGCGAAAGCAGGAGTCCAGGTTAATCGACCGAGCCGCTTGCGGCCTTGGGCTCCTGCTTTCGCAGGAGAACAACAGGAGCTACCCGCTCCCCAGCACATTGATCGAAAACGCCACCACCCCAAGGTTAAACACGAATGCCGCCAGACAGTGCAGCGTCACCGGCTTGCGCAGCCGTCCCTGGCTCACTTCCACGTCGCTGGTCTGGAAAGTCATTCCCAGGCAGAAGGCAAAATAGACGAAATCCCAATAATCGGGCTCGGGCGTCTCCGGAAAGGTCAGGCCCCCGGCGTCCTCACCGTTCTTGTCGCTATAATAGAGATGCGCATAATGCAGTGCGTAGATCGTGTTACTGAAGGTCCAGCTGAGCAGCAGCGTGCCGATGATCAGCGGCAACGACCAGGCGGGCCCGGCCTGCTGGTCCATCAATTCGCTCGCGACCGCCGCTAGCACCACCAGCGAGACCGCCAGCGTGATCAGCAGCAGCAGCAGCCGGTTCGCGTCGTTGCGCCGGGCCGCCGCGCGCATCTTGCCCGATTCGTCGCGCAGCATCGGAAGGCAGGAAAGCAGGAAGACGAGCGCCCCCGCATCGAACCCCATCATCGCTCCATAGCGCAACCCGAGCAGCGGAATCGCTAGCGCTGCTCCGCCAGCCGCGACCAACGTGAACAGGATGAAGCGGACCGGCGCGAGGCGATTGCCGATGCCGGACTTGCTCATGCCGCGGGCGCCTGGCGCGTCACCCATTCGGGCCGCACTGCGCCGATCAGCGCCACAAGCAGCAGCGCCCCCCAGGCATAACTATGCGCATTCATCATCGCCCGAGCATGCGGGTCGTTGAACAAGAAAAACAGCGAAGCCAGTCCGCCCGCGAGCAGCAGCCCCGAAGCCACCTTTCCGATCAGCGGCCCGCGCCACAGCAACGCCGCGAGCATGATCTCGCCCACGCCTAGCAAGGCGAATTTGGGCCGCACCGTCCAGAACAGCCCATCGTACAGCGCCTGGGTCCCCGGCATGTTGGCGAGCAGCTTGAACAGCACCACGCCCTCGATCTCGTCGAGCGCGCCCGCCAGCAGGAAGACGCTCATCGTCGCCAGCGCGAGCACTAACCCTGAGCGCCGCAGCGCGGCTGCGCCCAGTGCCAGAAAGGCAGTATAAGCCGGGATGAACGCCAGCAGATCGAGCCACAGCGCCTGGCGCTGCGCCGCGATCAGCCGGCTGGTGCAGGGCTCGCTTCCGAACAGCGCCAGCACCTGCTCGGCGCTGCGCACCAGTTCGAGCGCGATCACTGCGCCCGCGCCGCCGCTCGGACCGCAGGGCGAAAGCCCCGCGATCCGCCCGAACATCGTCGAGATGACCAAAGTGGCCAAGCCTGCCAGCGCCGCGGCGCGCCAGGCGGTGGCCGGCTTCAGGCGACCTTTTCCTTCTTCGCCGCTTCGATCGCTTCGATCAGCACACGCTTGGCTTCCTCGGCATCACCCCATTCACCGATCCGCACCCACTTTTCGGACTCCAGGTCCTTATAGTGTTTGAAGAAATGCTCGATCTGCTGGAGCACGATCGAAGGCAGATCCTGCCGCTCGCCGATATCCGAATAATAAGGGAAGGTCGTGTCGACTGGCACGCAGATCAATTTCTCGTCGCCGCCGGCTTCGTCTTCGAGCTTGAGCACGCCGATCGGCCGCGCCCGCACCACGCAGCCCGGCACGAAGGGCGAGCGCGCGATCACCAGCGCATCGAGCGGATCGCCATCCGGCGAAAGCGTGTGCGGGATGAAGCCGTAATTCGCCGGATAGCGCATCGGCGTGTGGAGGATGCGATCGACGAACAGCGCGCCCGATTCCTTGTCGAACTCATATTTCACCGGCTCTCCGCCGACCGGGACTTCGATGATCACGTTCACGCTGTTGGGCGGATCGTCGCCGACGGGAATCAAATCGATACGCATGTTTCTACCCTGTTGAGGCTGCGCCGCCCGCCCATCATTTGGGTGCGAGCAGCTTGTCGAGACCGGCCTCTCCCGTGCCGATCTTTTCGAGGTGCGGATAGCGCAGGCCCCCATGATAGTCGATGGAGACTTCGCGGTAATGATCGCCGTCCTTGAGCAGCAGCTTGATCGGCTCCTTGGCGTCCTTCGCCTCGACCACCGCGGCCTTGAGCCGGTCGTTGGTGAAGCCGCGGCCGTTCACTGCTACGATCTCGTCGCCCAGATCGATTCCCGCCTTGAACGCCGGGCTGTCCCACATGACCTGCGCGATGCCCGTCTTGCCCAGGCTCAGCCCCAGCGAATACATCAGGTCGAGGCTGGTCTTGGGCGTCGCCTTGTTGGGCTTGTCGTCATAGACCAGCCGATAGCCGTTGCGCTCGAAGCCCTGCAGCGGCGCATGATCGGCCACCCCCTCAACCTGCTCCTTGAACAGCGAACGCCAGTCATAGGGCACGATCCCGTTCAGCGTGCGGACGATATCGTCGAGCGTGAAGGGCAGCACCCCATAATCGCCGTCGCGCATGCCATAGAAAGCGCGGTCGTAGTCGTCGATCGACTTGGTGCCTCCGCTCTTCTCGCGCAGAATCGCGTCGACGTTCATCCAGGTGACCAGCCCGTCGACATAATAATCCTCCGAGCGCTGCCAGCTCAGCCAGCCCTTGGCCCCGCGCGCAGTGATGATCGGATCGTTGGTCGTATCGACCATCGAACGCCATTGGCGCCCGGGCCGCGTATTCTGGAGCGCGGCATAGCCCGCCAGAACTTCGAGCGTGTCTTCCTTGGTCATCAGACCCGCACGCGCGCCCAGCACATAGCCGATGAACTGGTCGTGCCCCTCATAGGCCCAGAGCATCGAATTGCGCATCGGCTGGCGGAAGTCGGCGGTGATCTGGTCCGCCCCGCGGCGATATTTGCCGACCCAGCTATGCGTATATTCGTGTGGCAGGAGGTTGCGCGAGGTGTTGCCCTCGTCCCATTTCGCGAAATAGCCGAGGCCGACGCCGTTCTCCGAACTGCGATGATGCTCGACGCCGATGCCGCCCATCTCGCCGCTGATCGCAAACAGGAACTCGTAGCGGTCGTAATGCTCCGCGCCGAACAGCTTCTTCGCCTGCGTCACCAGATTGCGGTGCTTCTCGATCTGCTCGGGCTTGGCCTCGAGCTCCTCGGGCGAATCGGCGAAGACGTTGAGATCGACCCGCTCGCCCAGGTTGAACTCCTTGTAATGCCGCCCGGCAAAGACCGGCGAATCGACCAGCACTTCGTAATCGACCTGGTCGTAGTGATAGGTCGATCCGTCCTTCTTGGCGGGGATCGCCGAAGCCGCGCTCCAGCCTTCGGGATAGGTTGCGCTCGCCACCACCGGAATGCGCCGCGTGTAATAGCCGGCCGGATACAGGCTCAGCGAATACCATTGCAGGTTGAGCATCGACGGCGCCATCACGATCCGTCCCTGATCGGACTTGGTCGCGGACAGGAACTGGAACTCGACGTCGAGCTGCGTCGCGCCCTTCGGCACGTTCAAGTGAAAGGCGAACACATCGACCGGGTCGCGCGTCCAGGCGACCTTCTTGCCACCTGCGAAAATCTCCAGTCCCGCCAACTTCTCGATCTCGCCGCGCGGCCCGTGCTTGCCCGGGATCCACTTCGGATAGAGCAGCACCATGTGCCCGCTCTTCGCGACCGGGATCATCTGCTTCACCCGGAAGATGCCCTGCTGCACGTTGGTCGCATCGACATCCACCGTCATCGTGCCCGGATAGGCCACGTCGCGCGGCTTGGGGATCGTGTCGGTGAAGGGCACGGGCCGCGGTGCGGAATTCTGCGCCAGCGCAGGCGCGGTGGTGGCAAGCAAGACGGCGATCGACAGCGCACGGAGCATAAGGGACGGCCTTCGCAGTAAATTCATGGGATGCAGGCACATAGGCCCAGTGATTGGTGAAGGTAAAGCACCTGGATCAGCGCGCTCCTTCACGGCTCGCTAACCATTGCCGCCTAGATATTTCGGCCATGTATCACGATCCCGCATTGGCAGAAGCCGCGGCCAAGGCCGATCCGCGCCCCAAGTCCGCCGTGAGTGCGGGAGTCGGCTTCGCGGGCCTAGCCGGCATGACCGCATGGACGGTATTTGCGCACGTCTATCATCTCGACGGGCCCTATTCGGCGCTGGTCAACGTTGCCGCCTGCGCAGTGCCGATGGTCCTGTGGTCGCTGTTCGTCGACAAGGTTCATCGCAATCCCTCCACCGGGATCGACTGGAGCAATCCCCGCCCCTGGCGTGCGTCGCTCGATGTCTCGATCACCAAGCTCACCGGGCTCTGGCTCACTTGGGGAGGGATCGCCGCGATCTACGCGATCTTCCGCGTCTGGTCCGATACGCGCTTCGCAAATTTCCCCTTCGCCATGTGGTGCTTCGAAATGGTCGCGCCGGCTTTGTTCGCGCTTTCCATACCTTACGTCCTCTGGCTCGACCGCTATCTGGTCGAGCCGCGCGACGGCGCGTGGCATATGGGCGCGTGGCTGATGGGCGCCGAGGGCTCGGATCGCCAGGCCATTTACAATCATTTGCGCAGCTGGGCCGTGAAAGGCTTCTTCCTCGCCTTCATGCTCTCGATCGTGCCGCCGGGCTTCGGCGATTTCGTCGCATGGAACACCGCCGGGCTACTCTCCAATCCGGTAGCGCTGGCCAACTATTGCATCACTTTCATGTTCGTGATCGACGTCGCCTTCGCGACCGCCGGCTACATCCTCACCTTCCGCCCGCTCGACAGCCATATCCGCACCGCCAATCCCTATGCGGCGGGCTGGATGGCGGCTTTGATCTGCTATCCGCCCTTCCTGCTGATGGGCGATGGCGGCCCGCTCGATTATCATCAGGGCACTGCCGACTGGACCTATTGGTATGCCGGCCATCCCTGGGTGCTCGGGATCACCGGCGTGCTTCTGGTCGGGCTGACGGGCATCTATGCCTGGGCGACGATCGCCTTCGGGATGCGCTTCTCGAACCTCACCCACCGCGGCATCCTCACCCACGGCCCCTACGCCTTCAGCCGCCACCCCGCCTATCTCTCCAAGAATCTGTTCTGGTGGCTCTCGACGATCCCGTTCCTGGCGACATCGAGCTGGACCGACGCCGTGCGCAACACCGCGGTCATGGCCTGTGTCAGCGGCGTCTATTACTGGCGCGCGCGCACCGAGGAACGCCATCTCGGCGCAGACCCGCACTACCAGGCCTATGACGGCTGGATGGCCCGCAACGCCCCGATCCCGCGCTTCTTCCAGCGCGTGTTCAAAACCGGGCGGTAGTATCTATTCTTTTCGTCACCCCGGTCTTGAGCCGGGGTCCCGCTGCCTTGCCCCATAGAAGAATTAAGAAGGGGGAAGACGCAGAGCGAGGAGCTCAGACGCTAGAACTTCGCCTCTTCATATACGCGGCTGATATCGCCCGC
The DNA here is from genome assembly GCF_979258125.1 of Sphingomonas sp. AC522. Taxonomy (NCBI): domain Bacteria; kingdom Pseudomonadati; phylum Pseudomonadota; class Alphaproteobacteria; order Sphingomonadales; family Sphingomonadaceae; genus Sphingomonas; species Sphingomonas sp. AC522. The sequence continues at coordinate 1,135,439 of NZ_OZ409836.1, read as the reverse complement.
CCATTCGCCATTGAAGCGATCGAGCAATATCTGCGCCGGCACCTTGCCGGTCCGCACAATCTCGCGCAGTGGATCGAGGAAGCCGCTCTCATTGTCGCCCGACGAATTGAGCCGCGCGCGCGCATTCAGTCCCGCGCCGGCGATGTCGAGCACCTGCCCCGCGATGTCGCGAAGCTTGCCCCCGCCCGGCAGCGGTGCATCCAGAGCCAGCTTGGGCACCGAATCGCGCAGCGTCTGCCGCTCGGCCATGTCCCAGCCCTTGACCAGATCCCACGCCGCATCGAGCGCGCCCTGGTCGTAGAGCAGCCCGACCCACAAGGCCGGCAGCGCGCAGATCCGCCCCCAGCGCCCGCCATCGGCACCGCGCATCTCGAGAAAGGTCTTGAGGCGCACTTCGGGGAAAGCGGTCGAGAGATGGTCCGCCCAATCGTCCATCGTCGGTTTCTCGCCGGGCAGGACCGAAAGTTCGCCCTTCAGGAAATCACGGAAATTGAGCCCGGAGGCGTCGATATATTTGCCGTCGCGATAGACGAAGTACATCGGCACATCGAGCGCATAGTCGGCATAGCGCTCATAGCCGAAGCCGTCTTCGAACACGAATGGCAGCATGCCGGTGCGCTGCGGATCGGTGTCCGACCAGATATGGCTGCGATACGATAGCATGCCGTTGGGCTTGCCCTCGAGAAACGGCGAATTGGCGAACAACGCCGTCGCCAGCGGTTGGAGTGCGAGCCCGACGCGAAACTTCTTCGCCATGTCGGCTTCGGACGAATAATCCAGATTCACCTGGATCGTGCAGGTCCGCAGCATCATGTCGAGGCCCATGCTGCCTACGCGCGGCATGTGCCGCAGCATGATCTCGTAGCGGCCCTTGGGCATGATCGGCAGCTCGGCGCGCGTCTTGTCGTGCCACATGCCAAGCCCAAGGAAACCGATGCCGAGCTTGTCGCCCACCGCCTTGACCTGCTCCAGATGCCGCCCGGTCTCGGCGCAGGTCTCATGGAGATTGTCGAGCGGCGCGCCCGACAATTCGAACTGACCAGCGGGCTCCAGACTGATCGCCCCGTCCGGCCCCGAAAGCGCGATGACGTTGCCGCCTTCATAGACCGGCTTCCAGCCGAATTCGGTGAGCCCGATCAACAGCGCATGGATCCCGCCCGGCTCTTCATAGCTCGGCGCGCGGTGGTCCGGCGTCTTCCAATAGACGAATTTCTCGTGCTCGGTGCCGATCTTCCAGCGCTCCGCTGGCTTCTCGCCCTTGGCAAAATAGCCGATCAGCTGGTCCCGGCTCTCGATGACCGGTGCGTTGCTTTCCGAAACGGTCTTCGTGCTCATTTTCGCCCCTTACTCTCGGGACATGTGGGACGCCAGCGCAGAACTACCAATCCCCGCTTGCAGCCATCCACAAGGCAACCGCCGCCGCAGCAGCAGTCTCGGCGCGCAAAATCCGCGGGCCCAGCGCCACTCCCACTGCCTGGGGATGCGCCCGGATCGCCTCGCGCTCCTCCGCATCGAAGCCGCCTTCAGGCCCGATCAGGATCGCAGCAGGCCCCGTCCCTGCCCGCATCGCCTCCGCAGCCGGCGCGCCGCCCGTCTCGTCGGCGAAGAAAATCTTTCGATCCGCCGGCCAGTCTCGCAGCAGAGCGGCAAGCTTCACCGGCTTGACCACGCTCGGCAGCGCGGTCCGTCCGCATTGCTCGGCCGCCTCGATCATATTGGCGCGCAGTCGGTCGAGATTGAGCCGATCGACCACCGTGCGATGCGTGATGACCGGAAGCAGGCGATCGACGCCCAACTCGCATGCTTTCTCGACCAGCCAATCGACCGGCCCTTTCTTGATCGGCGCGAAGGCCAGCCACAGATCGGGCACTGCCTCGCGCTCGCGCAGCCGCTCGGTCACGTCGAGCACCACGTCGCGCTTGCCCACGCTTGCCGCCACGCCCAGCCATTCGCCGGTCACATCGTCGAACAATTTGACCGGATCGCCCGCCTTCATGCGCATCACCGAGACGAGATAATGCGCCTGCGGCCCGTCGATCCGGAGCGGACCCGCGGCAAGCTCGGTCCCGACATACAGCCGGGGGGTCGATTGCGGCGGCCAGGCGGGAGTGGCGGGCATCCAGCTCAGCGCACGGTCGGCAGCTTCGGCAGCTCTTTCTTCTCGATCCGCCCATCGCCATTCGCGTCGAGCGCGTCGAAGCGGGTCTCGGCCGCCTTGGCAAACTCGCGCGGGTCGACACCGCGATTGAAGTTGCGGTCGGCAACTACGATCGGCTGCGGATAATCGAGATAGCTGAAGCGTGCCGCGCCCTTCAGGCCTTCGCGCTGGCGCGGATCGGCGCGGGGGCTGCCAAAGCCGTTGTCGCTTCGCGGGCCGCTGCCGTCGCCCTTCATATAGGTGCGCGGCGCCCGGCCGGCTCCGCCGCCGCTTATCTCGGGCAGCACTTCGGCTTCATAGCGCTCGATATCCTGCGGGTCGATTTCGCCATCCTTCCGCACATCGAGCGTCGCAAAGAAGCGCGCCGCATCGGCAGTCATTTCGTCGACCGTGAGCGCACCGTCCTTATTGGCATCGGCTCCTTCGAACCATAGGTCCTGCGGCGCCGGCCCGCCGGCCTGCCCACGAAACGGCTCGCCCATCGGGCTGACGAACAGCCGTCCGTCCTGCGCCGCCGCGCTGCCGGTCCACCCGGCGGCGATCATCGTTCCCAGGATCCATGCACGCATCTTACTGCCTCTTCGCTTGCTTAGTCTGGCCGTAGTGCATGGGGCCCGAGTGCCGCAAGCTTATGTCCGAATGTCGCGCCCCCTTGATCTTTGCACCGGCCCGGCGAAGGACGAGACATGGCCGCCGCACCCGAGATCGTACCCGACACCGAGCATCGCGGCCTGGTCGGCCTGCTGCCCGCAGCCGCGCGTCCTTACGCACTGCTCGCCCGCTTCGATCGCCCGATCGGCTGGTGGCTGCTGTTCTGGCCCGGCGCCTGGGCCATTGCGCTCTCGGGTAACGCCGTGGCGCGTTGGGACCTCATCCTGTGGTTCCTGCTCGGCAGCGTGGCGATGCGAGGCGCCGGCTGCGTCTATAACGACATTGTCGACCGCGACCTCGATCGGCAGGTCGAGCGCACCCGCACCCGCCCGCTCGCCAGCGGCGCCGTCAGCCTTAAGGCCGCCTGGATCTGGCTCGGTGCGCTCTGCCTCGCGGGGCTAATCGTCCTCCTCCAGCTCAACCCCAGCGCCGCGGGCATCGCCATCGCCAGCCTCGCTTTGGTCGCCGCTTATCCCTTCATGAAGCGCATCACCTGGTGGCCCCAGGCCTGGCTCGGCATGGTCTTCTCCTGGGCGGCCTTGGTCGGCTGGGCCGAGGCGCCTGACTCGGACTGGCTGCCGGGGCTCCTGCTTTATGCCGGCAGCATCTTCTGGGTGATCGGCTACGATACGATCTACGCACTCCAGGATGTCGAGGACGACGCACTGGTCGGCGTCCGTTCCTCTGCCCGGGCCTTGGGCACGCGCGTAAGGCCAGGCGTCGCCCTGTTCTACGCGCTCGCAATCGGCCTGTGGGCCGCGGCGATCTGGCAGCTCCGCCCCGATCCGCTGGCGCTCGCGGCCATGCTCCCCCTCGCCTTGCATCTGGTCTGGCAGGTCGTGACGCTACGTCCAGCTGCCGGCACCAACGCGCTCGCCCGCTTCCGCAGCAACCGTAATGCCGGCCTCCTGATGTTCGCCGCCTGCTTCGTCGTCGGCCAGACTCTTTGACCTTCGCGCCCGCGATACCTAGATCGCGCCGATGCTGACCACCGAACAAGCCTGCGACCGCGCCGCCCATATCGTCGCACGCGCCAAGGCGGCGGGCGCCGATGCCGCCGACGCGGTCTTCGCCGCCGATCGCTCGCTCTCGGTATCGGTGCGGATGGGCGCGCTCGAGGATGTCGAGCGCTCCGAGAGCGAAGAGCTCGGCCTGCGCGTCTTCGTCGGCAAGCGCTCGGCCAGCGTCTCGACCTCGGACCTCAGCGAAGACGCGATGGCCCTCCTCGTCGATCGCGTGATGGCAATGGCGAAGGAAGCCCCCGAAGACCAATGGGCCGGCCTCGCCCCACAGGAGCGCCTGCTCCACGGCGCGCCGCCACTGCTCGACCTCGACGACGGCGCCAATGATTCGCCCGAGGCACTCAAGGCCCGCGCGCTCGCCGCCGAAGATGCCGCGCGCGCCGTCCCCGGCGTCACCAACAGCGAAGGCGGCGGCGCCAGCGCCTCGCGCTCGGTAATGGCCCTCGCCACCAGCCACGGCTTCGCCTGCGGCTATGCCCAGACCAATCACGGCCTCTCCGCCAGCGTCCTCGCCGGCACCGGCAGCGGCATGGAACGCGATTATGCCCATCACAGCGCCCGCCATGCCGCCATGCTAGAAGGCCCCGAAGCGATCGGCCGCCTGGCTGGCGAGCGCGCCGTCGCCCGCCTCAACCCGGCCCGCATCGCCAGCGGCGCCATCCCCGTGGTCTTCGATCGCCGCGTCTCGGCCGGGCTGGTCGGCCACCTCCTCGGCGCGATCGCCGGCGCCGCCATCACCCGCAAGACCAGCTTCCTGCTCGACGCCCTTGGCACCCAGGTCTTCGCCAAGGGCGTTACCATCTGCGACGATCCCCATCGCCCGCGCGGACCGCGTTCGCGCCCGTTCGACGGCGAGGGCCTGCCCGTCCAGGCGATCAAGCTGATCGAGCAGGGCATGCTGGAGACGTGGCTGCTCGACAGCGCCTCCGCCCGCCAGCTCGGCCTCGAGCCCACCGGCCACGCCTCGCGGGGGATCGGTGGCGCCCCCGGCGTAGCCCCCAGCAATCTCTACATGCAGCCCGGCAGCACGCCCCCCGAAACGCTCATCGCCGAGATCGAAAACGGCGTCCTCGTCACCGAATTGATCGGCCAGGGCGTCAATGGCGTCACCGGCGATTACAGCCGCGGCGCCGCCGGCTTCCTGATAGAGAATGGCGAGATCACCCGGCCGGTTTCGGAATTCACCATCGCATCGAACCTCAAGCAGATGTTCCGCGCGCTCACCCCCGCCAACGATCTCGAATTCCGCTACGGGATCAACGCGCCGACGCTGCGGATCGACGGAATGATCATCGCCGGTGACTGACCTCGCCCTCCAGGTCGCCGAAATCGCCGCCGAAGCCGGGCGTCTGGCGATCGAGCGCTGGCAGACCGATTTCAAGCGCTGGGAAAAGGTCCCGGGCAGCCCGGTCTGCGATGTCGATCTCGAAGTCGACGCCCTGCTCCGCCAGCGTCTGACTGCATTGCTCCCCGATGCCGGCTGGCTTTCCGAAGAAACCGTCGACAATGCCGCTCGCCTCCACCGCCGCCGCCTCTGGGTGGTCGATCCGATCGACGGCACCCGCGACTATCTCCGCGCCCGCCCCGGTTGGGCGGTTTCGGTCGCCCTGGTCGAGGATGGCCGCCCGCGCATCGGCGTGCTCGATGCGCCGGCCCGCGGCGAGAAATGGCTGGCCGAGGCCGATAAGGGCGCGTGGCGCAACGGCGCGCGCCTGTTTGTCGGCAGCCGCACCCAGCTCGCCGGCGCCCGCGTCCCCGCCGATCAGCTCTCCAAAGTCGACAGCGATCTGGTCATGGTCGCCAAGCCCAATTCGATCGCACTGCGCATCGCGATGGTCGCCGCCGGCGAGGCCGACCTCCTCGCCACGATCCGCTGGGGCAATGAATGGGACATCGCCGCCGCGGTCCTCATCGCCTCCGAGGCCGGCGCCACCGTCAGCGACGCCTTCGGCCGCCCGCTCGATTTCAACACCCCCGCCGCCGAAGCCTTTGGCGTGCTGGCAACCACCCCCGGCATCCACGCCGCCGCAGTCGAGCGCCTCGCCGAACGCGCGCTAACCGGGGTCAAGCGCTAGCCCTCGCCATCCCCCTGATACTTGATCTGCAGATACCGCCCGCGCGTCGCCAGCAAGTCCAGATCGCCCTGCGCCAGCTGCGTGCTCATCTCGGCGATCTCGTCATCGATCACCTGCAGCCCCTGCGCCAATTGCTGGTCAGGCGTCAGCCCGTTGCGCTCGACGCGGCGCAGCGGCTCGGGAACGCGGGTATAGCCCTTGATCAGCTCGGGCAATTGCTCGCCCACCAGCTTGCGCACTTCGGTCGCCGCCGGGCTCTGCTCGTCGAGCATCGCCAGCTGCGGCGCCAGCACTTCCAGCTTCACGCCGATCGAATCGACCAGCCCCAGCACCGGCGCCGGCAGCGCTCGCCGCTGAGTATCCAGCCATGCCTCGGTCGTCCGCGGCAGCGCCTTGAGCGGCACCTGACCCAATTGCTCGACCTCGGGCGCGCTGCCCGCCGGCAACACCGCGAACGCCAAAGTCGCCGCGATCAGCAGCAGCGCCACCAGGAACGCCCCCATCACCCCGAGCGGCGCCACCGCCAGTCCGAAGACGATCGCGCCCAGCAATATGGCCCCATCGGCAATCGCGATCCGCGTCACCCGGCGCACGACTTCGCCTTCGCGGCGCCGCCGCATCCGCTGGTCGGCGGCCGTCGCGGGGCGCTGCGCGCGCGTCCGCTCGATCAATTCGCTCGCACGGGCACTCAGGCGATCGACATCGGTCATCGCGGCTTACATCGCCTCCAGCTTAAAGGTCTCGGTCGCCCCGCCGAGCTGGTTCTGCGCCGCGCCCTCGGCCCGGGCGATATAGCCCTTGGACTTCTCGACTTCGTTCGAAAGCGTGTTGACCGTGGTCTTCATGCTGTCGAGCGCCTTGAGCTTGAACGTGTCGATCGCGTCCATCGTGTCATAGATGTTCTGGAACGCGCGCTGCAGCGTCTCGACGGGAATCGTCGAGCTCGCCGCCTGCTCGTGAATCGCTGCGGACTGGCTCTTGAGCAGCGCGCCGGTCGAATCGATCAGCCCCGCGGTCGTGGTGTTGAGCGCCGTCACTTGGTCGAGCACCAATTTCTGGTTGGTCAGCGCCTGTGCCACCGTCACCGCCGTGCGCAACGCTGAAACCGTCGTCGTCGAAGCGCGATCGACACCCTTCACCAGCTCGACATTGTTTTTCTTGACCAGATCGAGCGCCAGATAGCCCTGCACCGTCACTGCCATCTGCGTCAGCAGATCCTGCGTCCGCTGGCGGACATAGAAGAGTGCGGTTTCCTTGATCGCCTTCGCCTTGGCCGGATCGGTGTGTTCGAGCTCGAGCGCCTTGGCCTCGAGCTTCTCGTCCATCGCCTTGGAGAGATAGATCATCTGCTCCAGCCGCCCCATCGCGTTCCACAAATTGGTCCGCTCGGTATCGATCGCGGCATTGTCCATCAGCAGCTCGTCCTTGCCGTTGGACAGGCTCTTAAGGATGCCGTTGATATGCGTCTGCGAGCTTTGATATTTGCGGAAATATTGGGTGAGCGCGCCGCCGCCGAACAGCTTGGCGAAGAAGCCGTCCTTGCCGCCGACCAGCCTGCCGTTCCTGCTCGGATCGAGATCCTCCACGGTCTTGCGCAGCGCCAGCAAATCAGCGCCGACGCCGGTCTCCTGCCCCATCGCCTTGATCGGCCGGTCGAGAAAGCGGTTCGATTGCCCGGCTGCCTCGCGGATTTCCTTCTGGCCCATCGCCGCGATCGCATCGACGCGCTTTCCGAACTCGGGCGAATTGACGTCCTGCGCGACGAGATCATCGATGAAAGTATCGACCCGCGTCTCGAGCTCGGTCTTCTTGGCGTCCTCGACCGGCACCAGCCCCGTGGCCTTCGCGGGCGCAACTGCCTTTACCGGCTCGGGCGGGGTCAGCACCAGATCCTGTTCGGCCGTCATCGTCTCGGTCGCCATGTTCGTCTTCTCCAAAGCTGCCCGCCTTCAATAGGCGCAATGCGGCAGCGATCCAACTGTGTTGCTTATATAGGACACCTGTAGTGCGGCGCCAAGTCTGACATTTGCTGTTACTGTCTATCCGCCCGACCGTTCCGGTGCCAACCTGCGCAGATATCGAATTCAGGAGGGCAGATGCATTATCGGACAATGCTTCGCATCGGGCTTGCCGCCTTTACCCTGGCCGCCGCCACCCCGGCGCTGGCCCAACTCGACGCTGAGCTCGCCGCGAAGGAGCGCGCGGTCCAGGCGGTCACTGCCCGTCCCGCCACATGGGCGGCCCGCGCCGCGCAATTCCGCGCCTGGCTCGCCGGCGCGACCGACGAAGAGGGCGAGCCGCTCAGCGCAGCCGCACGCTCGGGCCATATAACCGATCAGGTTCACACGCTCGACAAGGAGATCGGCCGCGCCGCCAGCCTCTACCCGTCCGTCAGCATGTTCGCGATCCTGGGCGATCAATGCGTCGCCAAGTGGCTGAGTATGGATTGCCGCGTTCCCATGGTGGGAATCCTGCGTGACGGGGACGGCACGCATATCCTCTGGCAGCTCCAGTCTGGCGCGTCCGAAGAAGATGGCGGCGGCATGGGCGCGTTGCTGTGGGACGCGAGCAACCCCGGCGAGCCCCGCCTGATCGGCTGGACCTTCGAGGGCGTCTTTATGGAAACGCCGCGCTACAGTCCCGAGCACCAGCTGCTTTGGGTCAGCGGCCGCATGGTCGGCACCGGCGACGGCAATGCCGATATTCTCTATCAGCGCCAGAGCGGCAAATGGGTGGAGATCGAGACCGAGAGCTGGAAGTCCGACCTCGCCAAACGGCTGCCCAAGGGCCTGGGCGCGTGGCACGGCGTGGATTACCACCTGACCAGCCTCGCCGCCGAAACCGAGCTTTGGAAAGACAGCGACGCCAATTGCTGCGCCACCGGCGGCCGCGCCAATTTGGATTTCGAGATCGTCGGCAGCGCGCTCAAGCTCAAAGGCATCTCGGCCCAGACCGGCGGCCCAGACCAGCCGTGGAAGGATTATTGAGGCACAGCCCCGCTTACCCCCTCCCGTCATCCCCGCGAACGCGGAGACCCAGGGTTACAAGCGATGCGCCATTTGGCGCTGGGTCCCGCGTTCGCGGGGATAACGGAAAAAGGGGAAACTACCTCTCCCGCCCCGCCTTCAACGTCCGCCCCCACCAACTCAACTCATCGAACAAAGCCCCCAGCGCCTTGTCGTCATAACCATCGGCATTGAACCGGTCCCCCTCCCGCTTTGCCCCCGGCCGCACCAGATGCACGGAGTTGCTGAGCGGTGCCATCTCCAGCGCGATCGTCGTTAGCCGCAATTGCTCGACCGAGCGCGCACCACCCACGCCGCCATAGCCGACGAAGCTCGCCGGCTTGCGATTCCACTCAGCAAACACCGTATCCAGCGCGTTCTTGAGCACCGCGGACCCCGAATGATTATATTCGGGGCAGATCAGCACATAGCCATCGGCACGCGCCACTTTTTCCGCCCAGCGGATCTGCACCGGATCCTGATAATCGCCCGCGGCCGGTGGCCTGGCATGCGGGAAGAACGGCAGATGCCATTCGGCCAAGTCGATCAGTTCGCAATCCAGATCGTCGCGCGCGCTGGCACGTTCCATCGCCCAGCGGCCGATCGGCTCGGCCATCCGCCCTTCACGCACCGATCCCAACATGACCAGAATCTTCAGCGGCCCCATCGCATCGCCCTTTTTCCTGTCCTACACGCCTCATTTTCTGCTGTACCCTCCGGGATGCGCCGTCCAGTCACATTTGCCCCCGCAGGCACGATGAGAGTCGCTTCGGTGACGCGCGACAGTCGCTTCGCCGCGCGAACCGGGCGCGTCAGTGTCGCTTTGCCGTCGCGCGGGTGGCGCGTCGCCGCCGCGTCCATTGCGCGCATGTGGCGCTTCGCGGACGCGTTTCTCTGGGGAGGGACCCCCAAAAGCCTAAACTTCATCAACATTCCGGCGCGGACGATGTCGCCCGGCTCTTTCGCAACCGCACAAATTCCGCTAAGGGCGCCCGCGCACCGCATCTCAGCGGCATCCAGGATAGCATCATGAATCTTCGCAACGTGGCGATCATCGCCCACGTCGATCACGGCAAGACCACGCTCGTCGACCAGCTCTTCCGCCAGTCCGGCACGTTCCGCGACAACCAGCGCGTCGAAGAGCGCGCGATGGATTCGAACGACCTCGAAAAAGAGCGCGGCATCACGATTCTCGCCAAGGCCACTTCGGTCGAGTGGGAAGGCGTTCGCATCAACATCGTCGATACGCCCGGCCACGCCGATTTCGGCGGCGAAGTGGAACGCATCCTCTCGATGGTCGATGGCGTGATCCTGCTCGTCGATGCATCGGAAGGCGCGATGCCCCAGACCAAGTTCGTCACCGGCAAGGCGCTGAAGCTCGGCCTCAAGCCGATCGTCGTCGTCAACAAGATCGATCGTCCCGACGAGCGCATCCAGGAAGTGCTCGACGAAGTGTTCGATCTGTTCGTCAGCCTCGAAGCGAATGACGAGCAGCTCGATTTCCCGGTGCTCTACGCATCGGGTCGCAACGGCTATGCCAACGAATCGCCGGACCTGCGCGAGGGCACGCTCAATCCGCTGTTCCAGAAGATCGTCGATCATGTGCCGGCCCCTTCGGCCGATCCCGATGGTCCGTTCAAGTTCCTGGTGACGCTGCTCGACCGCGACAATTTCCTCGGCCGCATCCTGACCGGCCTGGTCTTTTCGGGCTCGATCAAGACCAACCAGCCGATCCATGCGCTCAATAATGACGGCAAGATCGTGGAGACCGGCCGCGCGTCGAAGATCATGACCTTCCGCGGCCTGGAGCGCGTGCCGACTGACGAAGCTCAGGCGGGTGACATCATCAGCCTTGCGGGTCTCACCACCGCGACGGTGTCGGACACGATCTGCGATCCGACCGTCACCGAACCGCTCCACGCCCAGCCGATCGATCCGCCGACGCTGTCGATGCGCTTCGCGGTCAACGACTCTCCCATGGCCGGCCGGGAAGGCACCAAGGTCACGAGTCGCATGATTCGTGACCGCTTGTTCCGCGAAGCCGAGAGCAACGTGGCCATCAAAGTCACCGAAGCCGCCGACCGCGACTCCTACGAAGTAGCCGGCCGCGGAGAGCTTCAGCTCGGCGTGCTGATCGAGACGATGCGCCGCGAAGGTTTCGAGCTCGGCATCAGCCGCCCGCGCGTGCTGTTCGGCGAAGACGAGAATGGCGGCAAGACCGAGCCGTACGAGACCGTCATCATCGACGTTGACGACGAATATTCGGGCACGGTCGTCGAGAAGATGGCGATCCGCAAGGCGGAGCTTACCGACATGCGCCCCTCGGGCGGCGGCAAGACCCGTATCACCTTCTCGGCGCCTTCGCGCGGGATGATCGGCTATCATGGCGAGTTCCTGTCGGACACCCGTGGCACCGGCATCATGAACCGGCTGTTCGAGAAGTACGGCCCTCACAAGGGCAAGATCGAAGGCCGCAAGAATGGCGTGCTGATCTCGAACGGTTCGGGCGAAGCGAATAGCTACGCACTCGGCCCGCTCGAGGAGCGCGGCATTCTGTTCGTCGGCCATGGCGAGGCACTCTATGAGGGCATGATCGTCGGCGAGAACGCCAAGCCGGACGACCTCGAGGTCAATCCGATGAAGGCCAAGCAGCTCACCAACTTCCGCGCTTCGGGCGGCAAGGACGACGCAATCCGCCTGACTCCGCCCAAGAAGGCAACGCTTGAGCAGGCCATCGCCTATATCGACGATGACGAGATGGTCGAAGTCACCCCCAAGTCGATCCGACTGCGCAAGCGCTACCTCGATCCGCACGAGCGGAAAAAGGCCTCGCGCGCGAAGGTCGCTGCCTAAGTTTCAAAGGGCGTCCGGAGCATCCGGGCGCCCTTTTTGCGATTGCGGCATGCAACTGATACGGGAGGCCCGATGCGTGTCGCCTTCCATCTGCTGCTGGCCCTGAGCCTGGTTTGGTGCGGCTTGCATGTCGCCGAGCCTGCCGAGGCGCATGCGCAGCAGGATCAGGTCGCGCAGCTGCTCGACGCCGATTGCAGTGAAGATCCGGCCGAGACCGAGCAATCGGCGCACCTCCATCACCATCACTGTCCAGTTGCCGGCGATCCTGAGAACAGCGGCGATTACGGTCAGCGCCGATCGGTTGCAACGCTCCGCTTCACTCAGCCGGTAGCAGCGCTTCGTTCGCTGACCCGCGCCCCACCACTTCAGCCGCCCCTCGCCTGACAAACGCCGTCGCGCGCCGCCCGCCAGTGCGCATCGTTCGTTTGAACCAGGACCATTATCATGAAATCGTATCTATTGTTCGGCCTCCTCGTCGAGGCTGGTTCGCTCGCGCCATTCTCTGCATGGGCACAAACCGAGGCCGTCACTCCGGAAAACGAAGGCGAAGAAGAAGAGATCATCGTCCAGGCGACGCGATCGGGCCGGCGCGTTCAGGACGAGCCCGTCCGCGTCGAAGTGATCGGCCGCGAGGAGATCGAAGAGAAGATTCTCATGCGGCCCGGCAATGTCGCCATGATCCTCAGCGAGACCGGCGGGCTGCGCGTCCAGGTCACCGCGCCGGCACTCGGCGCCGCCAATATCCGCGTCCAGGGCATGGACGGCCGCTTCACCTTGCTCCTCGCCGACGGACTGCCGTTATATGGCGGCCAGGCCTCATCGCTCGGCCTGCTGCAGATCCCGCCCACCGATCTCGGACAGGTCGAAGTGATCAAGGGCGCGGCCTCGGCGCTGTACGGTCCCTCAGCATTAGGCGGAGTGATCAATCTCGTCTCGCGTCGCCCGCGCGGCGAGCCCGAGGCTGAAATGCTGCTCAATGCGACCTCGCATGGCGGGCGGGACGTCACAGGTTATGCCGCTGCGCCGCTGGGCGAAGGCTTTTCGGGCTCGTTCACCGGCGGCTTCCACCGGCAGACCCGCCAGGACCTCGACGGTGACGGCTGGATCGACACGCCGGGCTATAATCGCTGGACTGCGCGGCCCCGCGTGTTCTGGGAAGGAGCCGACGGCGCAAGCGTCTATGCGACACTCGGCGCGATGACGGAGCAGCGCCGCGGCGGGACGTTGCCAGGACGCGCGACCCCGGGCGGCACCGAATTTCGCCAGACCCAGGCCACCGATCGCCTCGATGGCGGGCTGGTGGCGCAGGTGCCGATCGGTGGCGCGATCACCGCGCACTTCCGCGGATCGGCGATGGGGCAGGACCATGTCCACCAGTTCGGCGACGCCGTGGAGCGCGACCGCCATCGCACCAGCTTCGCCGAGCTGTCGCTGTCGGGCAAGGCCGAGACAATGTCGTGGATCGGCGGCGTCGCCTATCAGCAGGACGGCTTCGCCTCGCGCACCTTCCCGGGGTTCGACTATACCTATCGTGTGCCTGGCATCTTTGCGCAGGTCGAGCATGACATCAATTCGAGGCTGACCCTGGCGGCGAGCACGCGTCTCGACTTTCATGATCGCTACGGCACGCAGTTCAGCCCGCGCCTATCCCTGCTCTTCCGCGCAGGACCCTGGTCGGTGCGGACATCGGGCGGACGCGGCTTCTATGGGCCGACGCCATTCGTCGAAGAGATCGAGGCCGCCGGTCTGTCGCGGTTCGCAACGCTTGGGCGGCTGAAGGCCGAGACCGCAACCACCGCCTCGCTCGACATCGGCTACGCCCGAGGCGGGGTCGAGGCTAACCTCACGTTGTTTGGGTCGAACAGTTCGAACACCACCGAACTCGAGACGATCGCGCCGAATCGCGTACAACTCGTCAATCTGCCGGGACAAGGCCGGCTCCGCGGAACTGAACTGATGCTGCGCCGTCGCTGGGGCAGCTTCGTCGTCACCGGCAGCTATGTCTATATCGACGCAACCGACCCCAAACGCGGAGGGGGGCGCCGCCTGGCATCACTGACGCCCCGGCACACCGCCGGCATGGTCGCGATGTGGGAACAGCATGACCGCGGCCGCATCGGCCTCGAGCTCTATTATACCGGCAAGCAGCAGCTCGACGACAATCCCTATCGCCCGGTCAGCCGCCCCTATGTCGACCTCGGATTTCTAGCCGAAGCGGTGATCGGCAAGGCGCGGATATTCGTCAACGCCGAGAATATCCTCGACATCCGCCAGACTCGCTACGATCCCTTGCCGCGCCCGGCGCGGGCGCCCGACGGGCGATGGACCGTCGACGCCTGGGCGCCGATCGACGGCTTTGTCGTCAACGCGGGAGTCCGCCTGCGCTTCGGCGGCGAATGAGACGAACAGGGCGCTCCGCCTGCCGGAGCGCCCGGTGACCGTCAGCTTGCGCGGCGCTCAAGGCCTAGCAGCAATTCCTTTGCCGCCAGTCCGCCGGCGAAACCGGTCAACGCGCCGTTGGAGCCGACGACGCGGTGGCACGGCGCGACGATCGAAATCGGATTGCGCCCGTTTGCGGCGCCCACTGCCCGGGAGGCGCTTGGCCGCCCGATCTGGCGCGCAATTTCGCCATAGCTGCGCGTCTCGCCGAACGGGATCGTGAGCAAAGCGGCCCATACGGACTTTTGGAAATCGCTGCCCCCGAAGTCGAGCGGCAAATCGAACACAGTCAATTCCTCGGCAAAGTACGCCGTAATCTGGCGTGCCGCCTCGTCGAGCATGCGATTGCCTGCCATCTCCTGCATCGGTCCAAGCCGCACGCGGCCCGGCCGATCATTCTCCCAGAGAATCGCGACTAGCCCCGTGTCGCTGGCGACCAATTTGAGCTCGCCCACCGGCGAGAACATTTTCCGATATGCGAGAGTCATGACGGCTCCTTTCGCCTTGGACATGCCCGCGTCTTAGCTTGGGCGCTTCCCGCGGCTTGCGCTCAATGCCCTGCCATCTCGAGCAGCACCTTCCACTCGGCCTCGCGCACTGGCGTGACCGACAGACGCGACTGACGGAGCACTTCGATCTCGGCGAGCCGCTTCTCGGCCTTGATCTCAGCCAGCGGAACGGGCTTTTTGAGCTTCTCGACCGGCTTGACTGCGACGCTCGCCCATTTCCCGTCGTCGCCATCGGGCTGCCAGGCGCGGGTGATCTCCATGATGCCGACCGCGGCCTTTTCGGTGTTCGAATGGTAGAAGATCGCTTGGTCGCCCGGCTGCATTTCCTTGAGGAAATTGCGGGCGGTGTAGTTGCGCACGCCGTTCCATTCGGTGCCGCCGTCGCGGATCAGATCGTCCCAGCCATAGGCATCGGGTTCGGAGCGGAGGAGCCAATATCGCATGGCGCGCATGTTTACCGATCTGGACCGCGCATTAACACCCGGTTCCGCACGGGTTCAGGCGGGATTTACTACAAACGCATCCTCAGCCCGCGACTCGCGTTATGCATATGTCGGGTCAGGGCGCGAGGTTTGAATGAGGAGGAATTGTCATGGCCAATCTGATCAAGAAGGCGGTTCTCGGCGTCACGCTTGGCGCGAGCGTGCTCGTCGCCGTTGCTCCTACTGCTGAGGCGCAACGCTATCGCCGTCACCATCGTGACGATGGCGGCGCTGCCGTCGTCGCCGGCATTGCCGGCCTCGCCATCGGCGCGGCGCTCGCCAGCGACAGCCGCTACGATTACGATCGCCGCTATTATCGCGAACGCGGTTATTATCCGACCGACGGCTATTATTACCGCGAGAATTATCGCCGTCATCGCGGCTACAACAACTGCACCGTTCGCCGCCAGTACGACCCGTATCTGGGCCGCAGCGTGCGGGTCCGCTACTGCCGCTAAGGCGTAGCGCCGGACAAGAGGATGGGGCGCGGAGCGTAAAGCTTCGCGCCCCTTCTGCTTGAATGAACCGGCGAATGGCGGCAAAGGGCGGCGATGAGCGACACTCCTCCCGACCGGCTCTCGGTCAACCAGAACAGCCCCCATTTCGACCAGCCGACGCTGGAGCGCGGAATCGGCATCCGCTTCAAGGGCGTAGAGCGCCGCGACGTGGAGGAATATTCGATCTCGGAAGGCTGGATCAAGGTTGCGCTCGGCAACAAGGTCGATCGCCGCGGCCAGCCGCTGACGATCACCCTCAAGGGCCCGGTCGAGGCATGGTTCGAGCGACCGGCTGAGGACGAGGCCGAAGCGACCGAAGCCGAATAAGGCTGCTTGCCCGCGCGCGAAACGCGGCTAGGTTCTCCGTCACTTAGCGGGGAGATCGATGATGAGCGGGCTGCAATTCAATCGGCGTCAGGCGCTGGCGCTGTCGATAAGCGGGCTTGTCACGGCCGGCCTGCCGCGCATGGCCTTTGCCGCGGAACAGGCTGCCGATCCGGCCATCGACGATATTGTCGCGCGCTTCATGGCTGCGTTCGACACCCCGGGGATCGGGGTGGCGGTGATCCGTCCCGGCAAGCCGACCTATCTCAAAGGCTATGGCGTGCTGACCCTTGGCAAGCCGGCGCGGGTGGACGAGCATAGCCGCTTCGGGATCGCCTCCAACAGCAAGAGCTTCACCGCCGCGGCGCTCGCCTTGCTGGTCGAGGAGGGCAAGGTCGCCTGGGACGAGCCGGTCACCAAATATATCCCCGAATTCAAGATGCACGATCCGCGCGTTACCGAGCTGATGACGGTACGCGACCTGCTCGTCCATAATAGCGGGCTGGCGCTGGGTGCAGGGGATCTGATGCAGTTTCCGGCGAGCGATCGTCCCGCCAGCGAGGCGCTCAAGGCACTGCCCTTCCTCGCCGCCGAGCGCGGTTTCCGCACCGGCTATGCCTATGACAACATCCTCTATGTCGTGGCTGGGCTGGTGATCGAGCGGGTCTCGGGCAAGAGCTGGGCGGAGTTTGTCAGCGCAAGGCTGCTCGCGCCGTTGGGGATGAGCGACGCGGTGCCGGCACTACGCTTCCTCAAGGGCAGCAATGTCGTCGGGCGGCATGCCCGGCTCGGGCCGCCCGTGCGGGGCATGGGCAAGATGGAAGTGATCCCGCCCGACGAAGGCCCAATGACCGACGCGGCCGGGGGCATCAACGCCAGCGTAAGCGACATCGCCAAGTGGCTCGAAGTGCAGATGGCAGGCGGCAAGCTTCCCGACGGACGGGCGCTGTGGAGCCCGGCCCAGGCGGCGGAGATGTGGAAGCCGCAGACGATCGTCGCTTCCTCCAACGGCCCGAGCGACACCTGGCCGGCGCGCGGCGTGACGCAGACCTATGCGCTCGGCTGGTTCGTTCAGGATTATCGCGGCGAACGGCTGATCCACCATTCGGGCGGGCTTTCGGGGCAAGTGACCCAGACAGCTATGCTGCCCGGCCGCAAGGCGGCGGTCGCAGTGTTCTCCAACACCGAGGACGGCGTTTCCAGCGGCATCCGCAATGCGCTGCTCGATTTGTGCGTGGGCGCGCCCGCCTTCGACTGGGTGGCGGCGATGCAGGCGCGCGTGAAAGCCGGCAACGACGCCGCGCTCAAGGAATTGGGGGGCGGCACCGATACCCCGCCTGCAGGCGGCCCCAGCCTGCCGCTCGATGCCTATGCCGGGCGCTACCGCGATCCCTGGTATGGCGACGTGGTCGTCAGCAAGCGCGGCAAGGGGCTGCACATCGATTTCTTGCCTACCGCGGTGTTCAAGAGCGCGCTCGAGCCTTGGGGGCCGGATACTTTCCGCACGCGCTTCCCCAAGGGGGCGGGCGAGGATGCATTGGTCAAGTTCGCAATTGCCGACGGCAAGATCACAGGCGTCAGCATGAAGGCGCTCTCGCCGCTGGCTGACTTCAGCTACGATTTCCAGCATCTGGCGTTCGTGCCGGTGCGATAAGCTGGCGCGAATCTTCCCAATGTTCGCACTGCCCATGGGGGTCAGGGCGGCGCCGCAAACCGGGAGTGAATCGACGAATTGAAAGAGCGGGCCGGCGTGCCGACCGCCCTGGTCAAGCAGGCGAAATCCTACATTGCAAGCTTCGTCTGAGGTTCGGCGCTAGGCAGAGAATGCCGCCCGCGCCGCATCCTCGAATGCCTTGAGCGCCGCCATGTGCGGGAAGGGGCCGTGGCTGATCCGGGCCACGCCGGTTGCCGCCACGGCCTTGGCATCGGGAGCGCCGGGAAAGGCCATGAAATTGACCGGCAACGGCACTGCATTGCAAACCTTCTCGAGCAGGCGGAGATCGGCGAGGCCGGGGACGAAGAAGCCGTGCGCGCCGGCAGCGGCATAGGCCTTGCCGCGTTCGATCGCCGCTTCCGCCATGGCATCGTCATGCGTGTCCGGCTTGGCGATCAGGAACAGATCGGTGCGCGCGTTGAGGAAGAAGTTGGGCACCCAGCTGGCGATGGCGGCGATCCGCGCGGCCTGATCGGCGATGCCGTGCATCGTGCGGCCTGGAGTGCCGTTGGTGGCGACGATCTGGTCCTCGAGATTGCAGCCGATCGCGCCCGTTGCCGCCAGCGCCGCGACATTGGAGGCAGTCTGGGCAGGGTCGGTCGAATAGCCGCCTTCGAAGTCGATGCTGACCGGCAGGCTGGTCGCGCCGACGACACGCTCGGCATTGGCGAGCGCGAGATCGAGCGGCAGCGCTTCGGCATCGCTATAGCCATGCGCGGTGGAGACCGAAGCGCTGCCGGTGGCGATTGCTTTGGCCCCTGCCCGCTCGGCCGCCTTGGTGCTGCCGGCGTCCCAGACGTTGAACAGGATTACGGGCGCGCCGGCGATGTGGAGTCCGGCGAAGGTTTCGAACTTGGTCACAAGCGGGCTCCGACATTACGTTCTCGTAATGTTCTGATCTCCCGTGATCCATCTCGCAAGTCTTTTTCGTCTTCCGCGCGAACGCGGGGATCCCGCTTCCTGACCCCGCACTTGTAGGAAGAAGAAGCGGGATCCTGGCTCAAGGCCGGGAAGACGATAGGTTAGTGGACGAACCTCGCGACCACGTCACGGTAAGAGCGTGACACTTTCACGCTGGCGCCCGAATCGAGTACCAGGAAGCATTCGCCGTTGGTGTGCGGCTTGACCTGTTTGACCAGATCGAGATTGACGATCGTCGAACGATGCACGCGCTGGAAGCGCCGCGGATCGAGGCGCTTTTCCAAGTCCTTCATCGTCTCGCGCAGGATCAGAGTGTTGTCGCCGGTATAGATGCACATATAATCGCCGGCTGCATCGATGCGCTCGATCGTGTCGACATCGACGCGGAAGATCTGGCCGCGATCCTTGATGTTGATGAGCTTCTCGAAGCGGTTCGAGGCCATCTCGCCGCCATCGGCTCCGGCCATGTCATCGACTGCGTCGGGCGCGACTTCGGCCAGCACTTCCTTGAGGCGATCAACTTCCTCGACGCCGCGCTTTTCGGTCAGGCGCTGGCGGACGCGATCGAGCGTGTCGGCGAGGCGCGACGGCTCGACCGGCTTCATCAGATAATCCATCGCCTGCGCTTCGAAGGCGCGGATGGCGTGATCCGAATAAGCGGTGACGAACACGAACAGTGGCGGTTCGACTTCCATCAGCCCCTGGACGACCGAGAAGCCATCGAATCCGGGCATCTGGATATCGAGGAAGACCAGGTCGGGCTTGTGCGTCTTGATGCTGCGGATCGCCTCGCGGCCGTTCGAGCATTTGTCGATGATCTCGACGTCTTCATGTTCCTGGAGGCGGAGTTCCAGCCCCTGGATAGCCAGTGGCTCGTCGTCCACCAGGATGGTTCGAATGGTCATGCGGCCTCTCGGTTCGGTTCCTCGATCTGGAACGGTATCTCGATTTCAACGCTGAACCCCTGCCCCGGGTTCGACTGGGAGTCGAAACGGTGGTCAGCCCCGAAGGACTGCGCCAGCCGCTCCTTTATATTGGCGAGCCCCACGCCGGTTGAAAGGGTCGGCCTCGGTTGGCGTTCGATCAATCCGGGTCCGGTGTCGGATACGCTGATCTGCACCCGTTCTCCGGCGAGCCGAGCCGAAACCGTAATATCGGCGCCCTCTTCCTGCGGCGTCACGGCATATTTGATGGCGTTTTCGACCAGTGGCTGGAGCAGCAAGGATGGCAAACGCGCCTTGGCGACCCGCGGATCGATATCGAAATGGGGGCGCAGGCGCTCGTCGAAGCGCATCTTCTCGATCTCGAGATAGAGCTGGAGCGTCTCGACTTCCTGCGCGAGCGTGACGTGCGCCGTGGGCTCATTCGCCAACGTATAGCGCAGGAACGAACTCAACCGGCTCAGCATCACGTTCGCCCGCTCGGTCTGCTTGAGCAGCACCAGCGTCGAGATCGAATTGAGCGTGTTGAACAGGAAATGCGGATTGAGCTGATAGCGCAGCATTGCAAGTTGGGCGTGGCTCGCCTGGCTCTCCAGCGCCTGCATCTGATCGATCTGCTGCTCGACGATCAGATAGAAATTGATGCCGAAATAGAGCGCCGACCAGCCGGCCAGCACCGTGAAATTGAGGAATACCGTGCCGGCGATCAGCGCCAGCGAGATGCCGGGCGCGACACCTTTGACGAAACTATAGGTGAAGGCATCGAGCACCGCATAGATCACCGTCGCGGCGGCGAGCGTCGCCAGCGTCAGCAGGATTCCCCTGATCCGCGGGAGACGACGGTAATAGCCGTACAGCGTCGAGAGCAGGAGCGTCAGGCAATAGCCGACGATCGATTCGATGATCGCGGCGATGACGCCTTCGACCGAGAGGCCGTTCGAGATCGAGGAGACGGTGCGAAGCAGCAGATAGCCGCTCCAGCCGATCGCCTGGAGCATCCAGAAAGCGCGCGCCTTGTCTTCGAAGAACGGGCGCGAGAGCAAACCGGGATCGGGAATCGGGGCCGGCATCAGGCGGCGCGCGGGACGGACTGGATTGGCCACGCGGCCCCTCTAACAGAGGAGGCTTGGCGGGGCAAAGGAGAGGCCGTACCCGGCTGTGTCCCCAAATCACTCGGCATCGTCACCCCGGACTTGTTCCGGGGTCCAGCGTGCGGCAGTCTTTGTCCAAAGAGGCTCACAGGCCATCGCGTGCGGCGTGGTGGATGCCGGAACAAGTCCGGCATGACAGGAGGGGCCGGGAGAGGCTTGATGCAGGACAGCAGCGCGCGCGCGAAATTCACCGCGATGGCGGAGGGTACGCAGGAAGATTGGAACCTGATCGGCGGCCAGTTCATGGGCTATGCGCAGGGCCTGGCCGACCGCGTGCTCACCCATCTGAGACTGCTCGACGGCGATTTCGGCGGCTTTCCGATCGATCGCCTCCAGCATTCGCTCCAGACCGCAACCCGGGCGCACCGCGACGGCCGCAGCGAGGATTATGTCGTGATGGCGCTGCTCCATGACATTGGCGACACGCTGGGCAGCTATAACCATCCGGATATCGCCGCAGCGATCCTCAGACCGTTTGTCAGCGAGGAGTTGCACTGGATCTGCGAGAAGCATGGCGCCTTCCAGGGCTATTATTTCTTCCACTATCTCGGGCTCGATCGCGACGCGCGCGAGGCATTTCGCGGGCATAGGTATTTCGAGGCATGCGCGGAGTTCTGCGCGAAATACGATCAGGCGGCGTTCGACCCGGCTTATCAAAGCGAGCCGCTCGAATATTTCGAGCCGATGCTGCGCCGCATCTTCGCGCGACCGGTCAACTCGATCTACGCCAAGGCCAAGGCGGCCTAGCGCACCAGAATCCGTATTCTGTGTCGCCCCGGCCCTGTGCCGGGGCCACTCATCCGCGAGCAAGTCGCACGAGGCTTTGCAATTCGTCTAGTTGCCAGCTGGGCCCCGGCACGAGGCCGGGGTGACGGCAGTAGGGCGAGGATACCCCACAAACGAAAACCGCCGCCCCATCGCTGGGGCGGCGGCTTCGTTTCTGGCGATGGCGTAGGGGTTAGAAGCCTACGACCAGTGCCGCAGTCACAGCGCGCGGGACGCCGAACTGGACGAAGGGGACGGCGAAGCGGTTGCTCGAACCGCCGAAGCCGCCAACGTAGCTCTCATCGAAGAGGTTGCTGACGTTGAACTGCAGGTAAGTACGGTCAGCACCCCACTGCGCCATGTTGATGCGGATATCGAGATCCACCAAGTCATAAGCCGGAGCCGAAGCGCCATAGACCGTGGTGAGCGTGCCAGCCGTGAAGGCCGTGCCCGACGCCGCTGCGCAGAAGGTGCCGCGCTGGACCGAACCATTGGCGGTTCCGGCAGCGTTGAAGCACTGCTGAACCGGCAGGTTCTCGTCGTTCACATAGCGCTTGCCGGTGCGCTTGTACTGGATGCCGAAATCGACGGGACCCAGGCTCGCCTGTGCGCGGGCACCGAAGGTGTAGACCGGTGCACCGGCCTCACGCTTGCCGCCGGTCGCATAATAGACGGGCACGTTCGGCGTGGCGACATTGTTGTCGGTGTTGAAGTTGCCGATCAGCAGGTCGTCCTTGATCTCCGAGCTCAGATACGAACCGAAGACGTAGATCAGCGTGTTCGAAGTCGGGCGATAGGCGATGCTGCCGTCGATGCCCCACTTGGTCACGTCACCCAGGTTGCGCGTGATCGTCTGGTCGAGCTCGGGGTCATAGGCCGTCGCGATGCGGTTCTTATAGCCGGTGTACCAGCCCGCGATCTGCGCGGTCAGCTTGCCCGAACGATAGCGGAAGCCGGCGTCGAAGCTGTCCGTGCTCTCTGCTTCCGGACGCGCCTGATCGGCCGAGGTCGGATAGTAGAAAGCGTTGTACAGGATATCGGTGCCGGGGACCGAAATGCCCTTCGAGTAGCTGGCGAAGGCCGACAGGTTGCTCGTCAGGTCGTAGGTCAGGCCGAGGCTCGGCAGCGCCTTGTTATATTTGTAGACGCGCTTCTGTGGGGCCGCAAAGCCGGTCACGACGCTCGTGGTCGTGTTGAAGCTGTACGGATTGGCAGCGGCATAGGCAGCGACCTGGCCCGAATTGACGCAATCCAGGAAGCCGCTGGCCGAGGTGGTGAAGCAGTAGTTGGTCAGGTCGCGGGTGAAAAACTTGCCCGTGACGCCGAGCACCACGGTGAGGTCACCGAAGATGCCGCGATATTCGCCGAACACCTGCTGCAGCTCGGCATAAGACAGACGATTGCGCTTCTGGCTCGACTGGCCGGTCGAATCCAGGATCGGCTCGTTGACCGGGAACACGTCATAAGGCTCGCCATTCATCTGGACGAAGCCCAGCTCGCCGGTCTGACGGTGACGGCCGCGATCGAACGTGTAGCCCGCGCGGATACGGTGATGCTCGTTGAGCTCATAGGCCAGCGTGGCGTTGACGACATAGCGGCGCGTTTGCGTCTGGCTCGGGGCGACGACAGTCACCTGATCGAGCGTATCACCGTCACCGTTGAGGTCGCGGCCAACATAATAGTTGTTGCCCGAGAAGCCGAGGAAGTTGGTGGTCACGCCCGCGGTAGTGATCGGACGCGACTGCTCGCGTGCCGTGACGGTGCCGCCGCCATTGGCCTTCACATACTGGAAGCTCGGATCGACGAACAGCGTCAGGCCTTCGGCCAGCGTGAAGCGCGAGCTGCCGCGGATGTTGCCAGTGTTCGACGGATTGTAGCGACGGTCGAACTCGGTGCCGCAGGTGTTGGTCACGTCGGCAACGCCGGCCTGCGGCGTATCGGTGAGGCACGGATAGTTGATCGTGTAGAAGCGCTCGGTGCCGGTGCCGGGGAAACGGTTGCTCGAGGCAGTGCCGGCCGGACGCACAACCGTGCTGTTCGGGAACGCGGTCCGGTCGGTACGCAGCGGGCCCGAGCCGAAGAAGTTGTTGCGGTTGATGTTGTAGTGGCCGGCAATGGCGACATAATCGCCGTTACCACCGAGCTCCTGATAGATGCGGCCGTTGAACTGCGTCTTGGTGAGCTTGCCGTAATTGTTGAACGGATTGCGCGCATCGACCTGCGAGGCAGAGAAGAAGGCGCGCGTGCCGATGCCGGTGAAATCGCCGGTATCGACCATGCCGAAGATGCGGAACAGCGGACGGTTGCCCGAGCCCTTGGCGACATAGTCACCATAGAGGCCGCTCAGCATGACGTGGAATTCTTCGGTCGGCACGCGGGTACGGATGTTAACCGTGCCGCCCGATGCCGATGCCGTCGGGCTGTCGACGTCGGTCGAGCCGAGGCTGACGCTGATCGAATCGAGCGTTTCGGGATCCTGCTGCTGGTTCGAATAGATCGCGTAGTTGCCGGTGTCGTTCAGCGGAATGCCGTCGATCGTCTGCGAGATACGCGTCGAGTCGAAGCCGCGGATGCTGAACGTGCCGCCGGCAGCGCCGGTCGCATCGTTATTCTGGAAGCTGACGCCCGGCGACATGTTGATGATGTCGTTGACGGTCTGGCCAGGACGCTGGCGCTGAATCATTTCGGAGGTAAGCACGACGCGCGACTTCGGCGTGTCAGGAAGCTCGACGCCGCCCACATCGCGAGCGCTGACGCCCGTGACGACGACTTCTTCGCCTTCTTCGAATTCGGCCGATCCGCTCGACTGCGCGAAGGCGCTCGCCGGAATCATCAGCGCGGCAAAAGCCACGCCTGCAAAAAACTTAGTGCGCATTTGGTAGTCCCCTTAGGTGCTCTGGTGCACTGGATCACGCGGTGCGGTTCACCGTCGTCGCCGCCCATGGAACTGCTTTATGGCTACGCGATGACAGGTCAATCGGAGTCGCTGTGGAACGTGTTGTTAACCTGTGATTCACATTTGTTGCGTTGCAAAAAAGCGACACCGGTTCAGCCCTGAGCGGCGGCCACGATATTGGCCCAATCCCCTTCAGAAATAACGGGAATTCCGAGTTCGGCGGCCTTTTTGAGTTTCGAGCCGGCGCCCGGGCCGGCAATCACCAGATTCGTCTTTGCGGAGACCGATCCAGCGACTCGCGCGCCCAGCGACTCGGCCTGCGCCTTGGCTTCGTCGCGGCTCAGCGACTCCAGGCTGCCGGTGAAAACGAGCGTGAAGCCGGTGACTTCGGACTGGCGCGCCTCGACCAAGAACGGCGGGGGCGAAACCTCTGCCAGCAGATCGTCCCATAAGGTCACATTGTGCGGCTCGTGGAAGAAGGCGCCGAGCGCGGCGACGACGATCGGCCCGACACCTTCGATCGTTGCGAACTGGACCAGCGCGTCAGGATCGCCGCGGTTCGCGGCTTCGGCCTCACCGCGAAGGACGTCGAGGGTGGAGAAACGCTTCATCAAGTCGCGCGAGGTGATCTGGCCGACATGGCGGATGCCGAGGCCGAACAGTAGACGCGCCGCATCGGGCGCGCGCTTGGCCTCGATCGCGGCGAGCAGCGCATCGACCGACTTTTCCTTCCAGCCCTCACGCCCGAGCAGTTCCTCGCGATGAGCGGCAAGGCGGAAGATGTCGGCGGGCTCGGCGATCCAGCCGAGATCGATGAATTCGACCAGAGTCTTCTCGCCTAGCCCCTCGATGTCGAGCGCACCGCGGCTGACGAAATGCTTGAGCCGCTCGATCCGCTGCGCTGGGCAGATCAGCCCGCCGGTGCACCGGACATCGACTTCGCCTTCCTCGGCAACGGCTTCCGAGTCGCAGCGCGGGCAATGGTCCGGGAAGGCATAAGCCGGGCGCTCTTCGTCGCGGGTGAGATTCTCGACGATTTGCGGAATGACGTCGCCGGCACGCTGGAGGATCACGCGGTCGCCGGGGCGGACGCCGAGGCGGGCGATCTCGTCGGCGTTGTGGAGCGTGGCGTTGGTGACGACGACTCCGCCGACGGTGACCGGCTCGAGGCGTGCGACGGGGGTCAGCTTGCCGGTGCGACCGACCTGGATGTCGATCGCCCGCAGCACGGTCTCGGCGCGCTCGGCGGGGAATTTATGCGCGATCGCCCAGCGCGGCGCGCGGCCGACAAAGCCCAGTCGCGCCTGCCAATCGAGCCGATCGAGCTTGTAGACGACGCCGTCGATATCGAACGGCAGATCGGCGCGCTGCTTTTCGATCTTGCGATATTGGGCGAGCGCTTCTTCCATGCCGCCGAGCGCCAGCAAATCCGAGACCGGAAAGCGCCAGGCCTTGATCCGTTGCATCGCGTCGAACTGGCCGCCCGAGGGCTCTTCGGGGGCTTCGCCCCAGCCCCAGGCGATGAATCTGAGCGGACGCGAGGCGGTGACCGACGCATCTTTCTGCCGCAGCGAGCCCGCCGCGGCGTTGCGCGGATTGGCGAACTGGCGGGCCTTTAGCGGGTCCCCGGCCTCGGTCGCCTCGGCGAGCAGCCGGGCATTGAGCGCTGCGAAATCGAGCTTGGCCATATAGACCTCGCCGCGCACCTCGAACACGTCCGGCGCGCCCGCGATCGTCGCGGGAATATCACCGATGGTGCGGACGTTCGCGGTGACATCCTCGCCGACTTGTCCATCGCCGCGCGTGAGTGCGCGAACCAAGACGCCTTTCTCGTAGCGAAGCGAGCAGGACAGGCCATCGATCTTGGGCTCGGCGGTGAGCGCAATCGGTTCGCTTTCGCCGAGGCTCAGGAAGCGGCGGACGCGGCTCAGAAAGTCGGTCACGTCCTCATCGGCAAAGGCATTGTCGAGACTGAACATCGGCCGGGCATGCGCGACCTTGGCGAGATGCCCGGCGGGCGCGGCGCCGACCAGCCTGGAGGGAGAATCGGCGCGGACAAGGTCGGGAAAGGCTGCCTCGATCGCGGCATTCAGGCGCACCAGCGCATCGTAATCTGCATCGCTGATCTCGGGCGCGTCCTCGGCGTGGTAGAGCCGGTTGTGACGCGCGATCTCTCCCGCGAGCTTCTCGAGTTCGGCGGCGGCGGTTTCGGGATTGTCGGGAAGCGGCGCGGTCATGCCAGCGGGACTAGGCCGGGGCCGGGCGGCTGATCAAGGCTTGATCGCCCGCCCGGCTGTAGCGACAAGGCGCGATGCGATTCGTCCGGGCCGGCGCGGCCATTCTGCTCTGGGCCGTGATTGCCTTCTGCCTGGCGCTCACCGTCATCCCGCATTTCCTCGACCGAATCTATTATCGCGGCCCGGCGAGCGCGCATTTCGACGGTGCGCATTTCTTCAATCCAGACGGCGATGACGATCGCATCAAGGCGGGGGTGCGCGCGGGCTTCCTGTGGAAGCAGATTTTCGGCGACCCCGAGCGCCCGGCATGGCCCGAGCGCGTTGCCGTCACGCCCTCCAAGCCGCCGGCACGGGTCGAGGGCGAGCAGATGCTCGCGACCTGGGTGGGGCATGCGACCATGCTCGTGCAGGCGGGCGGCGTGAACGTGCTGACCGATCCGGTGTGGAGCCGACATGCCGGGCCCTTTGGGTTCGGCCCGAAGCGCGTGACCGAGCCGGGGATCCGGTTCGAAGACCTTCCCCAGATCGACTTGGTGCTGATCAGCCACAACCATTACGACCATATGGATCTGGCGACGCTCAAGCGACTGTGGGAGCGCGATCATCCAGTGATCGTCACATCGCTCGGCAACGATGCGATCCTGCGCCGTGCGGGAATCGAAGCTGTGGCGCTCGACTGGGGGCAGATCTATTCGAGCGATCCCGGCTCTACGCCCTGCATCATCGGCGCGAATGGCTGTTTCGAAGTGGCGGTCACGCGCAACCATCATTGGGACAGCCGCTGGTTCCGGGATCGCAACCGGGCATTATGGTCGAGCTTCGTAGTGCGGCTGGCGGGCGGCAATTTCTTCTTCGCGGGCGATACCGGCTATGGCGACGGCAAATGGCCCGCAGAGGCCGCTGCTTTAGGGCCGATCCGGCTGGCGGCGATTCCGATCGGCGCATTCCGCTTCGAGGCGGGGCAGATGGCGAGCGGCAGCCATATCGGCCCGCGCGAGGCGATCCGCGTTTGGGACGGTTTGGGCCGGCCGCAGGCGATTCCGATCCATTGGGGTACCTTCCGGCTCTCTTGGGAAGGCCGGGACACGCCGCCTCAGATGCTCCGCGCGATGCTCGGCTGCGCGCAAGTCGACGCCCGCCGTTTCGCCGCGACCAGAATCGGACAGCCCATGGAAATTCCCGCGCTAGGCGCCGCGCCGCCCTCCCCCGATTTCACTGCGCTGGACGCGTGCGAGCACGCCGGGCGGTTAGCCGCCTTTCGCTGAGCGTATCAAAACGGCAAAAGCCCGCCGATTCGCGCCGTTGCGGCAAAATCCTGTTAGGCATATGTTTCCCTCAGGGGCTGGGGAGCTGCACAAAGTGAACGACCGCGCAATGCGCGCACCGCGCCGCTATGAAAGTTCGATCGACCGCGCCGGGCTTGCCCTCGGCGTGGGCAGTCTGCTGGCGGGCGGGATCGTGCTCGGGCTGCTGCTGCTGGGCGGGCAGCGCGATCCGCTGACGCTGGCCAGCGGCTGGATCATCGGCAGCCTCTTCGCCGGCATTGCGATCACTGCGGTGGGAGGACCGCTATGGCTGGTCATGCATGTCGCCGGGCTGCGCCGTGCGCGCCATGCCGCCCTGGTGGGCGCAGTCACGGCCATGGCGATCTTCGTCGGCGCGCAGACCTATGGCTTCGGACTGTTCGAGAAGCCGCCGATGGACAATAGCGCCTGGATCTATCGCTGGCTGAGCGCGCTGGCATCGAGCGCCATGCTGGCCGTGATCGCAGCGTGCATCGGGGCAGTGATGTGGCGCGTAGCCTATCGGCGGAGCCACGATTTTTAGCAGCCTTGGCCGCGGGCGGTAGCATGCGCGCGGGCATCTGCTAGGACGGCGCATCGCTTGTCCGCGGAGCCCCATATGCGACTCTTGCCGTTTCTGATCGGAGCCCTGCTGGTGCCGCTTTCGGCGCAGGCCCAGGGAGGGGCAGCGCAGAAGCCGCGCTGGACGCTCGTGATCCATGGCGGCGCCGGGATCATCGAGAAGGACACGGTCACGCCCGCGCAGGAAGCTGGCGTGCGCGCCGGACTCGAGGCGGCGCTGGCGGCTGGATCCAAGGTGCTCGATGGCGGCGGCGATGCGATGGATGCCGTGCAGGCCGCGGTGCAGGTGCTCGAGGACGATCCGCATTTCAATGCCGGGCGCGGCGCGGTGTTCACCTGGGAGGGCCGCAACGAGCTCGACGCCGCGATCATGGACGGCACGACGCGCAAGGCGGGCGCGGTGGCGGGCGCGACGACTACGCGGCATCCGATCGCACTGGCGCGCAAGGTGATGGAAGGCAGCCCGCACGTGATGCTTTCGGGCGCCGGCGCCGACCAGTTCGCCCGCGAGCAGGGGCTGGAGCAGGTCGAGAACATCTGGTTCGCGACACCCGAGCGCCGCAAGCAGCTTGAGCGGATGAAGACCAACGACAAGCTCAGCTGGTACGATGTCGATCGCAAATACGGCACCGTCGGCGCCGTCGCGCTGGACAGCAAAGGCCATGTCGCCGCGGCGACCTCCACCGGCGGGATGACGGGCAAGCGCTGGGGCCGGATCGGCGACGCGCCGATCATCGGCGCGGGCACTTATGCCGACGACCGCGCCTGTGCGGTCTCGGCGACCGGTGCGGGCGAATATTTCATCCGCGAAGGCGTGGCGCACGAGATCTGCGCGCGGGTTCGCTTCAAGGGCGAGAGCCTGAAGACGGCCGCGGATCTGGTGATGGCCGAAACCAAGGAACTGGGCGGAACGGGCGGCGTCATCGTCACCGGACCAAGCGGCGAGATGGCGTGGAGCTTCAATACGCCGGGCATGTATCGCGGCCGCGCATCGTCTAACGGCGAGCGCGTCGTGGCTTTCTATGGAGACGACAAGTGAAGCGTTTGCTGGTTATTTTCGCCGCCCTGATCGGCTTCGCATCGCCCGCCCAGGCCTATTGGGAATGGGGCCATGAGACGATCGCGGCGATCGCCTATCGCAACGTCACGCCCGAAGTCCGCGTTTCGATCGACCGGCTGCTCAGGAATGCGGCGCTGCTGGAAACGCAGGGCTGCCCGGCCAAGACAATCGAGCAGGCCAGCGTCTGGGCGGACTGCATCAAGACGCTCGGGCCGCGCTTCAGCTATGCCTATAACTGGCACTATCAGAACGTGAATATCTGCAAGCCGTTCGACGTCAAATCGAACTGCCCGGACGGCAATTGCGTCTCGGCGCAGATCGACCGCGACGTGAAATTGCTCAAGGATCGCGGCGTGCCGACCCGGGAGCGGATCATGGCGCTGGCGTTCCTGGTCCATTTCGTCGGCGATCTCCACCAGCCGCTGCATGCCGGCGACAAGGCCGATCTCGGCGGCAACCGGGCGCGTTCGAACTACGGCGTCTATTCGACCGAGAAGCTCAATCTCCACACGATCTGGGACGGTCTGCTCGCCGAGCGCGCGATCTCGACGCCGCCATCGATGGTGCGGCTCTATTCGAACGAGGAGCGCGGCGCGATGTCGGGTGGGACGACCGAGGATTGGAGCCGCGAGAACTGGCTGGTGGCGAAGGACTTTGCCTATGCCAGCGCGTTTGGCGGCGATGCTTGCGCGCCGACTGCGCCGGCACGCGGGTCGCTCAGTCCCGAGGCGATCGACAAGCTTGTGGAGCCGGCGCGGCAGCAAATCGTGCGCGGCGGGCTGCGGCTGGCGCGGCTTCTCGACGAGGCGCTGAGCTAGCGGCTATTGCCACGCCAGCGCCAGCGCCAATCGCCATCGGTCTTTGCCCAGCAGAGGCCGACAAAGATCAGGATCGCCGGCACCAGCAGGGTCAACCAGATTGGCGAGCGATGCTCGGCGGTATTGGCGATGAGCGCGGCGACGAGGACGAAGGCCAGCGTCGCCACCCAGCCCTGCCAGGTCACCGGGACGGCGCCGTAGCCGACTGCCTTGGGTGCGAACCAATAGCCGGGGCGGACGCTGTAGCGGCGGCGCAAATCGGCGAGCTTCATCCTTCATCTCCTGCATTCTTGGGCGGCCGGCCCCTTTTGGCGCGGACCGGATCGGCGAGCTTGACCCCCCGCTTGCCCAGCGCCTCGCGCAGCAGGCATTCAACCTGGGCATTGACGCTGCGCAGGTCGCTTGCCGCCGCGCGCTCGATTGCCGCGTAGAGCGCGGGATCGAGGCGCAGCGGGAACGCCTTTTTCTGCGGGGGCTGCGACACGGTTCAGGCCTTACTGATAGAGCGAGCCCGCATTGACCACCGGCTGGGTGTCGCGCTCGCCGCACAGCACCACCATCAGGTTCGAGACCATCGCGGCGCGGCGCTCGTCGTCGAGCTCGACCACGTTCTTGGCGCTGAGCTGGTCGAGTGCCATCTCGACCATGCCGACTGCGCCCTCGACCAGGGTCTGGCGCGCGGCGACCACGGCCTGGGCCTGCTGGCGGCGGAGCATCGCCCCGGCGATTTCCTGAGCATAAGCGAGATGCGTGAACCCGCATTCGTCGACGGTGATGCCCGCGACGGTCAGCCGGGCGATCAACTCGGCGCGCAATTCATTGCCGACCTGATCGTGATTGCCGCGCAGGGTGATCTCCTGATGCTCGAAATCGTCATAGGGGTAGCGCGAGCCGATCGTGCGCACCGCGGCTTCGATCTGGACGTTCACGAACGCCTTGTAATCGTCGACGTCGAACAGCGCCTGCGCGGTGTCGGTCACGCGCCACACCACCTGCGCCGCCATCTCGATCGGGTTGCCGCGCAGATCGTTGACCTTGATCCGCTCGGAAATGATGTTGTTGGCGCGCGCCGAGATCTTGCGCTTGCCCATCCAGGGCCAGGTCCAGCGCAGGCCGGTGGTGCGATCGGTGCCGCGATAGTCGCCGAACAGGGTGATCACCACAGCCTGGTTGGGCTGAAGCAAGTAGAAGCCGATGGCGACGAACAGGAAGACGAAGACCGCGGCGAAGAACCCGGCGACGATGAATCCGTCGGCCAGACGGTCGATCTGGCTGATCGCGGCGATGCCGATCGCCGGACCAAGCAGCATTACTAGCAGCATCCCATAGCCGCTGGCAGTGCTCGCCGGCCTTTCGCGGCTCTGGCTGAGCGCGTGGGTTGCGTAGCGGTCGTCGGTCATCATTGCCTCCCAATAATTATGATATCGTATTTATATCGATTCGGGAGGCTGTGCAAGAGGCATGAAAAAGCCGCCGGAGCGGTGCTCCAGCGGCCTTTTCAAACCCTAACCCCGTCTCTCCGCTTGCGGGGAGAGGGAAAAGGCCTAGCTGATGACGATGGTCACGGCGCGGCGGTTCTGGGCCCAGCTCGAATCGTCCGAACTCAGTGCGACCGGGCGTTCCTTGCCATAGCTGATCGTGTTGATCTGCATCGGCGAAATGCCGCGAGCTGCGAGATAGTTCTTGGCGGCGTTGGCGCGGCGATCGCCCAATGCGAGGTTATACTCGCGGGTGCCGCGCTCGTCGCAATGACCTTCGATGGTGATGCGCACGCCAGGATGCGCGGCGAGCCAGCGTGCCTGGCTGTCGAGGATCGCGCGCGCCTCGGGATCGATGTCATATTGGTCGAACGAGAAGTGGATCGTGTTGCTCGATACTTCGCGCTTGAACTGCTCGTTGAGCGCGCTCGACTGCTCCTCGCCCGAGCTGTTGTCGATCGGGCCGTTGTCCGTGATCGGGCCCGGGGGCACATCGGTGATGCGCTTCTTGGTGCAGCCCGCAGTAGCCACGAGCGCCAGGCCCAGCACCACGCTGGTCATCACTTTAGCCATGGTTCTTCCTCCATTTTTTTGAACTGTACCCGCTTAGGAGCACGAAATCACTCACCTGCGTAACAAGTTCAGGGGCGAATCGGTCCCCAACTGGGATCGGACCCATCCAGCGGGGTGGGAATCTTGCGCGCATTGACTCCCGTAAGATCGACCGACCAGAGATCCGGGCGGCCCGAACCCTGAGCCGCACGGAAGAACATGAGCACGCGGCCATTGGGCGACCAGGTCGGGGCTTCGTCGCCCCAGCTATCGGTGAGCAACTTCTCGCCCCCGCCGCTGGGCGACATCACGCCGATCCGGAAACCGCCGCCGGTGCGAGTGAAGGCGATCAAGTCGCCGCGCGGGCTCCAGCTCGGCGTGGCATAGCGGCCGCTGCCGAAGCTGATCCGGCGCTGGTTCGAGCCGTCCGCGTTCATGACATAAAGCTGCTGGGTGCCGCCGCGATCGCTTTCGAAGACAATCTTGCTGCCATCGGGCGAATAGCTGCCGCCGGTATCGATGCCGGGTGCGTTGGTCAGACGCTGCGGCGTTCCGCCTGATGCGGGGACGCGGTAGAGATCGGTGTTGCCCGCCACTGCCATCGAAAACAGCACGTCGCGGCCATTGGGCGAGAAGCGCGGCGCGAAGGTCAGGCTGGCATTGTCGACAAGCAGCCGCGTGGTCCGCTGGCCGATATCGTAGATGCGGATCGACGGCTTCTTGTTCTCATAGCTCATGAACACGATCTGGTTCTGGCTGGGCGAGAGCCGCGGCGTCAGCACGATCGACTGGCCGTTGGTCAGGAAGCGATGGCTGGCGCCGTCCTGATCCATGATCGCCAGCTGCTTGCGGCGGCGGTTCTTGGGGCCCTGTTCGGCGACATAGACGAGCTGGCTATCGAAATAGGGGCCCTCGCCCGTCAGCCGGGTATAGACCGCATCGGCGCATTTGTGCGCGGCGCGGCGCCAGTCGCCGGGCGAGACGACGAAGCCCTGGCGGACCAGTTCGGACTGGAGCGCGACGTCGTAGAGATAGCAGCCCACGGTGAGGGATCCGTTGCCGTTGGCGCGAACATATCCTTGGACCAGGGCCTGGGCCGAGCGGCCGCTCCAGCTCGCGTAATTCGGCGCGGTCACTTCGCTATAGCCGATGCCGCCCGCTTGGCCCGGGCCGAGCGTTTTGAACAGGCCGGTGTTGCGCAGATCGTCGTCGATCACCTTGGCGAGCTGGCGGCCCAGCTCGTCGGTCGGGCCGGCGGCAGTGGAGGCGACCTGCGCGGTGCTGAGCGCGGGGATGGCGATCACCATGTCCTGCGCCGCCTGGTTGGTCACATCGACACGCAGCACCGATTCCTGGTTTGGATCCTGAACGGCATCCTGCGGCAAGGTCAGCGGGGCTGCCGGCACGTCCTGCGCGTGCGCGACTGCGGTTGCGCTTGCCGCCAGCATGATCATAGCGCTGATTCGCATGGCCTTCATGTTCACAAACCCTCGTACAAAGTAGGTGCGATCGTCTTCCACGCTTCGTAAAATTGCGCGGGAAGCTTGAACGGTGCGGCGAGCTTGACTGCGCGGATCGCGCGCTCGCGGTGGAGCGCAGCTTGTGCGCGATTGCCAGCAGTCACGCCCGTCTGCGTGACGCGCGGCTCGCCCGCGATCGAGCCATCCTGGTTGAGCCGAACCTGCACCGTGGTGCGCAGCTGATCTGAATCCGCCCCGCTCGGCGGCGACCAGCGTGGCTTGATCTGACGGAGGATTTCCGCGGCGAGCGCCGACTTGACCTGCGGGCCGAGGGTCGCAGCGGGCGGCGTGGTCGATTTGCTCGCCGTAGGCTTGTCGGTCAGCCCGGCGACGATGCCGTCCAGGCGCCCGGTCGGCGCGGTGTTGCGCGCAGTCCTGGGCTTGGAGGGCGGCGCGGCGCTGGTCGGCTTGGCCGGCGGCTTGGGCACCGGCTTGGCGACCGGCGCGGGCGCAGGCTTGGGCGGCGCTGGCTGAGGCTTGGCCTCGGGCTGAGGCGGCTGCTCGACCGGTTCGGGCGGCGCGCTTTCGGGCTCGATCGGCGCTTCGACGGGCGAGAGCTTAGCGGCGGGCTCTTCCATCGTCGGATTAGGCGAGGTGCTTTCGAGCCCGACATCTTCGACCAGCGCGACTTCGATCGGCTGCGGCTTGATCTTGGGGGTGTCCGCATTGGCGAGGAAGCTGGCCGACAGCAAAGCGAACAGGCCGACATGCCCTGCGATCGCCAGTGTCAGCCCGAAGCCCTCGCCGCGGTCCATCAGGGGTTGCTCGCCGTGGTCGTGAGCAGCGACACGCGGTTGAGCCCGGCGCGGTTGAGCTCGCCCATCACTGCCATCGGCTTGCCATAAGCCAAGGTGGTATCGGCGCGCAGATAGATTTGCGGCGGCTTGCCGTCGGCGCCCGGTTTGGCGGCGATCTCGGCGAGGCGCGCGGGCAAGGCCGCATCGGTGACCTGCTCGTTATCGACGAAGATCTGGCCCTTTTCGTCGATCGAGATCTGGACCGGCTTCTGCTCCTGATCGAGCGCCTTGGCGCGCGTCTCGGGCAGGTTAACCGGCACGCCCGACGTCATCAGCGGCGCAGTGACCATGAAAATGATCAGCAGCACGAGCATGACATCGACCATCGGCGTGACGTTGATATCCGCCATCGGCTGGCGGCGGCCGCGGCCTTTGCCGGAGGGGAGGTGCATGGCCATGCTTTAGGCCTCCATCTCCAGGCGGCGGCTGAGCGTCGCGTGGAAGCCGTCGGCGAAGCGGTTGAGGCGTTGCTCGACGCGGTTGATGCCGTGCGAATAGCGATTGTAGCCGATCACTGCGGGGATCGCGGCAAAGAGCCCGATCGCAGTCGCGAACAGCGCCTCGGCGATGCCGGGCGCGACCACTGCGAGCGACGAGCTTTGCTCTTGGGCGATGCTGGTGAAACTGCGCATGATGCCCCAGACCGTGCCGAATAGGCCGACGAACGGCGCGACCGAGCCAACGGTGGCGAGGAAATTCAGGCGGTCGGCAAGCCGGTCGATCTCTTGCGCGATCGTTGCGCCCATAGCGGTGCCCAGCCGCTCGCGCGTGCCTTCGCGGTCGATCGTCTTGCCCGCTGTCGAGCGGCGCCATTCGGTGACACCGGCGGAGAATACGCGGCTGATCGGCTGGTCGCGGCCGGCGACGCGGCGGTGGAACTCGTCGATGTCGTCGGCCTCGCGATATTCGGCCTCGAACTTGTCGATCGCCTTCTTCACGCCGGAGATCTTGAAGCCGAAGCTCAGGATGATCGCCCAGGTCCACAGGCTTGCCAGCAGGAGGCCGGCCATCACGGCGCGCACGATCCAGTCGGCCTGGAGGAACAGGCCGATGGGAGACATGGTCGCGGCGTCGGTGCTCAGAAATTCCATGAGACTGCTAGTTTCCCTTCCAGATCAACGGTTCGAACGCCGCCACCCAAGCGCCCGGTTGCCGCCGCGCGCGACCCTCGGGAGTGACGAACGCCGCCTCGACATCCGCTTCGCTCAGTATGACAGACCCGCGCATGAACTCGTTGATGAATATCCACTGACGCGGCGCGAAGCCGCACGAGACGGCTGATGACCGTCAGTTCATCCCCGAGACGAGCCGGGGCGCGATAGCGGATCGCCAATGCATGGATCGCATAGGCGCCCTCGCCCCCCTCTTGCGCCACGCGCTGATCGATGCCCGCGGCAAGCAGCATATCCGAGCGGGCGCGCTCCATGAACCGCAGATAATTGGCGTGATAGACCACGCCCGTCAGATCGGTGTCCTCGAAATAGACACGCAGGACGAAATGATGCTCCTGGCCCGAGAAATGGCCGACGGGTGGCAGTGCGTCCATGGCCGCTGCCCTAACCCAGCGACTCTGTGAGCGGAACCCCTATGGTCAGTCGAACAGCCCTTCCTGCGCGGTGGATGGCGGCTCGAGCCCGAGATGCTTCCAGCCGGCGGCGTTAAGGCAGCGGCCGCGGGCGGTGCGCGCGATCATGCCGATCTGGATCAGATAGGGCTCGATGACTTCCTCGATCGTGTCGCGCGGCTCGCTGAGGCCCGCGGCAAGCGTCTCCACCCCGACCGGGCCGCCGCGATAGATGTCGGCGATCATCGTCAGATAGCGCCGGTCCATGCTGTCCAGCCCGAGCTTGTCGACTTCGAGGCGTGTCAGCGCAGCATCGGCGGCTTGGGCGTGAACGGTCGCTTCGCCGAGGACGTTGGCGAAATCGCGGACCCGGCGCAGCAGGCGGCCGGCGATTCGGGGGGTTCCCCGCGAGCGCTTGGCGATCTCGTGCGCGCCATCGGCGGCGACGTGGAGGTCGAGGAGCTGGGCGGCGCGGGCGACGACGCGTTCGAGCTCATCGACCGTATAGAATTGCAGGCGGACGGGGATGCCGAAGCGATCGCGGAGCGGCTGGGTGAGCAAGCCCTGGCGGGTAGTGGCGCCGACCAGAGTGAAGCGCGGCAAATCGATGCGGACGCTGCGCGCGGATGGGCCTTCGCCGATCATCAGATCGAGTGCGCGGTCTTCCATCGCCGGATAGAGGACTTCCTCGACTGCGGGATTGAGGCGGTGGATCTCATCGATGAAGAGGACGTCGCCATCCTCAAGATTGGTGAGCAGGGCCGCAAGATCGCCGGCCTTGGCGATGACAGGGCCTGAAGTGGCGCGGAAACCGACGCCCATTTCGCGCGCGACAATCTGCGCGAGCGTGGTCTTGCCGAGGCCGGGCGGGCCGAAGAACAACACATGATCGAGCGCCTCGCCGCGAGATTTGGCGGCCTGGATGAAGACGCGCAGATTCTCGCGCGCGGCACGCTGGCCGACGAATTCCTCGAGGGTCTTGGGCCGCAGGGCTGCGTCGATGTCCTCGGGCTTGCGGACGGGGGTGAGGATGCGGTCGGTGTCGGTCATCCAATCCCCCGACCGTCATGCTGAACTTGTTTCAGCATCCATCGCGCACCACGCGAGTCGGCAGAGGTTCCAAGCCAAGCGCTACGCCGAGGTCTGCCCAATCGAGATTCTCGCTTTCGATAAGATTGATCTTCCATTGCCGATGCCAGCGTTTGAGCTGCTTTTCGCGCGCAATTGCTTCCGGCATTGTTGCGAAGAACTCGTAGCGG
Organism: Sphingomonas sp. AC522; assembly: GCF_979258125.1. NCBI lineage: Bacteria > Pseudomonadati > Pseudomonadota > Alphaproteobacteria > Sphingomonadales > Sphingomonadaceae > Sphingomonas > Sphingomonas sp. AC522. The sequence continues at coordinate 1,097,886 of NZ_OZ409836.1, read as the reverse complement.
ACGAGACGGTAAATCGAATAGCGGGCTGTGAAGCCAGGCGTGGCGGCGGTTCGATGCTGATATAGCCGTGGGATCAGGTTCGAAGTTACACCGATATAGAGCGTACCGAAGCGTTGGCTGGCGAGGATGTAGACGCAGGGTTGTTTCATCGGCGCAGTTCCTGCGAGGCACGATGGATGCTGAAACAAGTTCAGCATGACGGAATCGTGGAGAGTTCACTTCGCCGCCTTCCGCAGCGCCAGCCGCACGAGCGCGTCGAGCGTCGCCCCTGTCCCGAGTTCATCGTTCGCTGCGGCGACCGCGCTGCTGGCCTCGGCGGGCTTGAAGCCGAGGTTCATCAGCGCCGAGACCGCGTCCTGCGCGGCGCCGCCTGCGGGTGTCACCGCCCCGGCGCCGACCGCGGCGCCGCCGGCCTTGTCCTTGAGTTCGTTGACGATGCGCTGGGCGAGTTTTGGGCCGACCCCGTTGGCGCGGGCGATCATGGCGCTGTCGGCGCGGGCGACGGCGGTCTGGACTTCGTCGGGGCTGAGAATCGAGAGGATCGCCAGCGCGACCTTTGCGCCGACGCCCTGGACGCTGGTGAGCAGGCGAAACCAGTCACGCTCGGCGGCGGAGGCGAAGCCCATCAGGCGCATCGAATCCTCCGATACCAGCATCTCGGTGTGGATCGTGACGAGATTGTCGATTGCGCCCAGCGCATCGAGGGTGCGCGCCGAAGCGCCGACGAGGTAGCCGACGCCGTTCACGTCGATCACCGCATGATCCGCGCCGGTGGATGCGAGGCGGCCTTTCAGATGCGCGATCATGCCGGCGCCCCGCAAATATGTTTAGGAAGTTTAGAAACTTCGGGGGGGGTCGCGCGGATTGACGCCCGCTCGATCAGAAGAAATGGATAGGCCCGCATCGCGGGGAACCTAACAGGAACATGGACCTGTAGGAAAGCCTTTTCAGCCAGCCCGGCGGGCAGTGGCGAGATGGTGGGCGTGGCAGATCGCGACTGCAAGCGCGTCGGCGGCATCCGGTCCATCTATTTTGACGCCGGGGAGCAGGCGGGCGACCATAGCATGGACTTGCGCCTTGTCCGCGGCGCCGGTGCCGACCACCGCTTTCTTGACGATGCTCGGGGAATATTCGCCGACGTCGATCCCCGAGCGCGCCGCGGCGCAGATCACAACGCCGCGGGCCTGGCCGAGCTTGAGCGTCGATTGCGGATTGGAATTGACGAAGACTTCCTCGCAGGCGGCCGCTTCGGGGCGATGATCGGCGATCAGGGCGGTGAGCATCGCGTCGAGATGGGCGAGGCGGCGCGGGAGGGCGGCGGCGGTGTCGGTCTTGAGGCGGCCGTTGGCAATGTGGCTGAGGCGATTGCCCTCGGCGCGGATAAGTCCCCAGCCGGTGGTGCCGAGGCCGGGATCGAGGCCGAATATCAACAAAATCCCTCTCCCATCGGGAGAGGGAGGGAGCGCCGAAGGCGCGGAAGGGTGAAGGTCGATGGGTGCAGTCGATCTCGACCCTCACCCTTCCCACTCGGCTTCGCCGAGCGGGCCCCTTCCCTCTCCCGACGGGAGAGGGAGAGGATGATCAACCCAGTTTCTCCATCACGTCGTCGGCGATTTCGTAATTGCCCCAGACGGTCTGGACGTCGTCATCGTCGTCGAGGACGTCGAGGAGCTTGAGCAGGGTGCCTGCATCGCCTTCGTCGACTTCGACCATGGTCTGCGGCTTCCAGGCGAGCTTGGCGCCTTCGGGCTCGCCGAGCACGGGCTCGAGGGCCTTGGCGACTTCGTGGAGATCGCCCTGGGCGGTCCAGATCTCGTGGCCCTCCTCGCTAGAAGTCACGTCCTCCGCACCCGCTTCGAGCGCGGCTTCGAAGACCTTGTCGGCATCGCCCGCCGTCGCCGGATAACTGATCAGGCCGACGCGATCGAAAGCGTGGCTGACCGAGCCGGGCGCGCCGAGATTGCCGCCATTCTTGCTGATCGCAGTGCGGACGTTGGTGACGGTGCGGTTGCGATTATCGGTGAGGGTTTCAACGATCAGGCTCACGCCGCCGGGGCCGAACGCCTCGTAGCGGATCTCTTCGTAATTCTCGGCATCGCCGCGGCTGGCCTTGTCGATGGCGCGGGTGATGTTGTCCTTTGGCATGGACTGCGCTTTGGCGGCGTTGACCGCGGCGCGCAGGCGCGGGTTCATGTCCGGATCGGGCATGCCCATCTTGGCCGCGACGGTGATTTCGCGACTGAGCTTGGAGAACATGCCCGAGCGCTTCTTATCCTGCGCGCCCTTGCGGTGCATGATGTTCTTGAATTTGGAATGGCCTGCCATGAAAACGTCCTGCGGAATGGTGTTGCGGCATGCCATAGAGCGTCAGGGCACTGGGCTCAACTTGCCGGCCACGCCGTCAGACGAGAGCGGCGTTCCCGGCCTAGCTGCCCGCCGTGGCATCGCCTCGTCGTGCTGGCGCAAGCCGAGGGTGCCCGCTCAGTGCAGCCCGAGCGCGTTGCGATAGGTCTCGAGCAAGGCATCGGCCTCGTCGCGGTGATGCTTTTCCATCTTACGCAGGCGGACGATGTGCCGCATCGTCTTGACGTCGAAGCCGGTCGACTTGGACTCGGCATAGACGTCCTTGATGTCGTCGGCGATGCCCTTCTTCTCTTCCTCGAGCCGCTCGATGCGCTCGATGAACAGGCGCAATTGTTCGGCGGAAACAGAGTCGGACATTGAAGGCTCCTGAAGTTGAAGCGGGGGCGATAGAGAAGCCCCGGCGCAGGCTCAAGGGCCATGCGGCGATTTGCAGTGGACGGCCGATCGGCATAGGCGGGCGCGATGATCCGCACGCTCCTGTTCGCGCTCGCTGCCCTGATGCTGAGCAGCCAATTCGCCGCCGCCCAGACCCCGCGCTTCGCCGCCGAGATCGCTGCATTTGAAGCTGCCGATGCCAAGGCGATGCCAGCCAAAGGCGGCGTATTGTTCCTCGGCAGTTCGAGCATCCGGATGTGGCGCACACTGGCGGAGGACTTTCCCGGACTGCGGGTGATCAACCGCGGCTTCGGCGGCTCGCAGATCGCCGACAGCCTGGCTTATGCCGATCGGATCGCGATCCCCTATGCGCCGAAGACGATCGTCTTCTATGCGGGCGACAATGATATCGAAGCGGGCAAGACGCCGGCGCAGGTGCTGGCCGCGTTCAAGGCCATGACGGCGAAGGTCCACGCGGCGCTGCCGAAAACGCGGATCCTGTTTGTGTCGATCAAGCCGAGCATCGCGCGCTGGGGCAAGGTGGCCGAGGCGCGCGAAGCCAACCGGCTGATCCGCGCCTATGCCGCCAGCGACAGGCGGCTGGGCTATGTCGACATCTTCGATGCGATGCTGGGGGCCGACGGCAAGCCGCGGGCGGAACTGTTTCTGGGGGATGGGCTGCACATGACGCCTGCCGGCTATGCGATCTGGCGCGCGAAGGTGGCGGCAGCGCTGAAGTAGCGATTCCCCTCCCTGAAAAGGAGGGGGGTTAGGGTGGGTCCTTGCACGCGATACGGCGAGGCAGAATGCCTGGCTGCACTATCGTCAGGACCCTACCCACCCCCGGCCCCTCCCTTCCTGGGAGGGGAGGCGCCCTTACCGGTTCGGTTCGGTCATCGCGGGCGGATCGCTGGCGGGGAAGCTCTCGTCGAGCGCTTCGTCCAGCGCCTCCTCGTTGCGCTTCATGCTTTCTTCCATCCGCGCCAATTGGTCGGGCGTCGCCTGGCCCTGATGCTTGGCCTTCCATTCGGCGAAGGGCATGCCGTGGATGAGCTGGCGCGCCTGATCCTTGCCGATCGCGGGATCGGCTTCGCTGACCCAATCGGCCAGGCAATTGCGGCAGAAGCCCGCAAGCCCCATCAGCTCGATATTCTCGGCATCCTTGCGGTGGCGCAGATGGCGGACGAGGCGGCGGAACGCGCGCGCGGCGACTGCATCGTCCAATTGATCCAGATCGTCCATTTGCGCACCTCCCGGGTTGATCCCTCCGTATTTGGGACTAGAGCCAACCGCGCACAAGCGAGAGAGCTCCCAAGATGACAAAGGCCATAAGCCCCCGCTCCCGCAAGGTCCGCATTCTCGCGACCCTCGGTCCGGCGAGTTCGACTCCCGAGATGATCGAGCGGCTGTTCGATTCCGGCGCCGACGCATTCCGGATCAATATGAGCCATGGCGACCAGCAATCGAAGGTTGCGGTGTTCGAGGCGATCCGCAGCCTCGAGAAGAAGCTGGGGCGGCCGAGCACGATCCTTGCCGATCTGCAGGGGCCGAAGCTGCGCGTTGGCAAATTCGCCGAGGGCAAGGTGACGCTGATCGCCGGACACCAGTTCACGCTCGATCGCGATTCCACGCCGGGCGACACCACCCGTGTCGAACTGCCGCACCGCGAGATCTTCGAGGCCGCGGTTACCGATGCGCGGCTGTTGCTCGACGACGGCAAGATGGTGCTGCGCGTGACTTCTGCGCAGCCCGACCGGCTGACCACGATCGTCGAGGTCGGCGGGACGCTTTCGAACAATAAGGGACTGAACGTTCCCGACATGGTGCTGCCGATGGCAGCGCTGACCGAGAAGGACCGCAGCGACCTGGCCTTTGCCGTCGAGATGGGCGCCGACTGGATCGCGCTCAGCTTCGTCCAGCGCCCCGAGGATCTGATGGAGGCGCGCCGGCTGATCCAGGGCAAGGCGGCGTTGCTCGCCAAGATCGAGAAGCCGAGCGCAATCGCGCGGCTCGAAGAGATTGTCGAGCAATGCGACGGGGTGATGGTCGCGCGTGGCGATCTGGGTGTCGAGCTGCCGCCCGAGACCGTGCCGCCTTTGCAGAAGCGCATCGTCGAAACCGCGCGGCGGCTGGGCCGGCCGGTGATCGTCGCGACGCAGATGCTCGAATCGATGATCGAGAGCCCATCGCCGACGCGCGCCGAAGTCTCCGACGTCGCAACCGCGGTCTATGACGGCGCCGACGCGATCATGCTTTCCGCGGAGAGCGCGGCGGGCAAGTGGCCGACCGAATCGGTGGCGATGATGAATTCGATCGCGGACGCCGTCGAGCGTGATCCCGCGCATGGCGACCGCGTTCATTTCACCGTCACTCGCCCCGATCCGACCACCGCCGATGCATTGGCGGAAGCGGCGAAGAACATCGCGCATACCGTGTCGGCGACTGCAATCCTGTGCTTCACCAGCTCGGGATCGACGGCGCGGCGGATCGCGCGCGAGCGGCCATCGGTGCCGATCATGGTGCTCACGCCGCGAATCGAGACGGCGCGGCGGCTGGGGCTGCTATGGGGCACGCATGCCGTGCATACGCGCGACGTGGATTCGTTCGAGGAGATGGTCGCCAAGGCCAAACGGATGGCGCTGCGGCATCATATCGCCAAGGCCGGCGACCGGCTGATCCTGTGCGCGGGCGTGCCGTTCCGGACCCCCGGATCGACCAACGTGCTCCATGTCGTGACGCTCGTCGGCGACGAGCTCAAGAACTACAAGGGCGACAGCGAGGGCGGCTGATCAGCCGGGCAACAGCCCAAGGCGGACGAGCTCGGCGCGGAATGCCTCCGCGCCGGTGAACAATACGCCATGGATGCCGAGCGCATTGGCGGCTTCGACATTGGCTTCATTGTCATCGACGAACACCGCATCGGCGGCCTCGATCCCGAAGCGGGCGAGCGCGAGGCGATAAATTGCCGGATCGGGCTTGAGCAGTTTCTCGTCGCCCGAGACGACGACATCGCGGAAGCGGCCGAAAATATCCTGGTGCTGCGGCGCCCAGGCGCGCCAGAACTCGCCCGAGAAATTGGTGATGCCGAACAAGGGAACGCCGGCCGAATCGAGATCGGCCACGATTTCGGGCATGCCGGGAATCGCATCGCCGATGGTTTCGTTGAAGCGCGGCCCCCAGGCGGCGATCAGCGATTCGTGCTCGGGAAACTGCGCAATCAGCTCGGCCGAAGTCTCGGCGAAGGGCCGGCCCTGATCGTGCTGGAAATGCCACTCACGCGTGACGACCTTGGCCAGAAACGCGTCGAGCGCCCGATCGTCTTCGATCAGGCGCCCATAAAGACTGCGCGGATCCCAAGGAAAGAGGACGTTGCCGACATCGAAGATGACGGCAGAAGGCGTCCCCATCCCGCTCAGCCCTGGCGGGCCTTGAACCGGCGATTGGTCTTGTTGATGACGTAGATGCGCCCACGGCGGCGGATCACGCGGTTATCGCGGTGACGGCCCTTGAGCGACTTCAATGAATTCACGATCTTCATGACCGATTCGCTTCTCGAATATTGGTGTCTGGAAAAGAGGGGGTCGCCTAGAGGTCGGGCCGGGCCAAGTCAAGGCATGGAAGCCATTGAACGTGGCCGGGAACCGACTCGCCGCGACTCTTGTTACATGCCCGATGGGACGTTGCGCCCGCGAAACATGGAGAAGCCCGGTGACCAAGCCCTTCACTATCGCTCTGCTGGCCGGCGCTGCGCTGCTCGGCGGGTGCACCGCCACGAGCCGCAACGGCCCGATCGACGTGACGCGCTATCACCTCGGCCAGCCGATCACCGAGCGCACCACAGTGGCGATCGAGCCGATCAGCACCGAGGCGAGCATGGGACCGGAATATCAGCTCTATGCCGACGCCGTACGCACCGAGCTCGAGCGGCTCGGTTACGTGAAGGGCGGCAACGACATGGCCTCGGGCTATATCGCCGCTGTCGGCTTCCTGCGCACCTCGCGCGGCGCCTATCGCGAGCAGCCGCCGGTATCGATCGGCTTGGGCGGCGGCAGCTATGGCGGCGGGCGGCGCGGCGGCGGCGTTGGTGTCGGCGGCGGGGTCTCGTTCGGGATCGGCGGCAAGACCCGCGAACTCTATATGTCCGAACTCTCGGTGCAATTGCGCCGGCGCAGCGACAACACCACGATCTGGGAAGGCCGCGCCATCACCGAATCGGCAGGCGACCAGCCGGTCGAGACTGCGGCAAGGCTCGCAAATGCGCTGTTCAAGGGCTTCCCCGGCGAGTCAGGGGTGACTATCACGGTCAAATGACCATCAATATCAACGCCGCTTTCGACAGCGGCAACATTCGCGTCCTGAACGTCGAAGGCGACCGGGCCGATCTCGAGATCGTGACCGATCACCAGTCCGATTTCTACCAGTGGTTTCACTTCCGGGCGAGCGGCGCCAAGGGGCGCACGGTCACCTTCCGTATCCTCAATGCCGGGGGTTCGGCCTATCCCGACGGCTGGCCGGACTATCAGGCGCGCGTCTCGACCGACCGTGAGGCATGGCGACTCGCCCCGAGCAGCTTCGCCAATGGCGTTCTCGAATTCACCCATAGCTTCGACAGCGATCTCGCCTGGTTCGCTTATTTCGCGCCCTATTCGATGGAGCGGCATCACGATCTGGTCAGCCGCATCGCCTTGTTGCCGGGCGTCTCGCACCGTGCGCTCGGCGTAACGCTGGATGGCCAGCCGATGGACGTGCTGACGATGGGCGACGGGTCCAAGCAGGTATGGATCTATGCTCGCCAGCATCCCGGCGAGAGCATGGCTGAGTGGTGGGCCGAGGGGGCGCTGGAGTTCCTGACGTCGGGCAATGCCACTGCAACGGCGCTGCGCGAGAAAGCGACTTTCCATGTGGTGCCCAACATGAATCCGGATGGATCGCGCCGCGGGCATCTTCGCACCAATGCCGCGGGGGTGAACCTTAATCGGGAATGGCATGCGCCTTCGATGGAGAAGAGCCCCGAAGTCTTCCTGGTCCGCGCCGCGATGGACGAGGCCGGCTGCGATTTTGCGATGGACGTGCATGGCGACGAGGCGATCCCGGCCAATTTCCTTGCCGGCTTCGAAGGCATTCCGCGCTGGACCGACGAGCATGGCGAGAAATTCTACGAATATGCCCGGCGGCTCGCCGCGCAGACGCCCGATTTCCAGACCGAGCTCGGCTATGTCAGATCGGCGCCGGGCACCGCCAACCTCTCGATGTCGACCAACCAGCTTGCCGAGCGTTTCGGCGCGGTCTCCATGACGCTGGAAATGCCGTTCAAGGACCATGATGCGAACCCGGATCCGGAATTCGCCTGGTCGCCCGAGCGCTGCAAGGGACTGGCGCACGCCTGCCTCGAGACACTCGCCGGGATGATCGACGAAATCTGATGCAAATTCGCGAGGGGGGACTGGACGACCCGCGGGTCGCCGAACTGCTGCGGCTGCACGCGCAGGGGATGCTGGCGAACTCGCCGGCGGACAGCTGTCATTTCCTCGATCTTTCGGGGCTGAAGACGCCGGATATCAGCTTCTGGAGCGCCTGGGACGGCGAGGAGCTGGCGGGTGTCGGTGCGCTCAAGCGGATCGATGCGGCGCAGGGCGAGATCAAGTCGATGCGCACCGCGCCGGGCAGGCTGCGCAACGGGACCGGCGCGGCGATCCTCTCGCATATTTTGGGCGCGGCACGGGCGCAGGGGCTCAAGCGGCTGAGCCTGGAGACCGGATCGGGCGAGGCGTTCGAGCCGGCGATCGCGCTGTATCGCAAGTTCGGCTTCACCGATTGCGGGCCGTTTGGGGAGTATAAGGAAGACCCGTTCAGCCGGTTCATGACGCGGATGCTGTAAACCCCTCTCCCATCGGGAGAGGGAGATTCAGGCGAACAGCTCCTCCAGGAAATTCCGCATTGCCTGCCAGCTGCGGCGGTCGGCTTTGGGTTCGTAGATCACGCCCGGCACCTTCGATTCCTTACGCTCCGTATCGGTGAAGGCGTGGCCGGCATGGCCATAGGCATGGATCTGCCAGTCGGCGCCGGCCGCGGTCAGTTCGTGGGCCAGCGCGACGGTGGCGTCGGGCGGGGCGATCGGGTCTTCCCAGCCGTGGCAGATCAGCAGCTTGGCCGTGATCGGCGTGACGCTGGGATAATCGGGCGCGTCATAGACGCCGTGGAACGAGACGCCGCCCAGGATCGGGAGGCCGGCGCGGGCCATGTCGAGCAGGCATTTGCCGCCGAAACAATAGCCAATGGCCGCAACGCGCGACGGGTCGGCCTGGGGCAGCGCAGTGAGCGCGTCGAGCGAGGCGCGGAGCCGGTCGCGAAGCAATGCGCGGTCAGCGTTCAGCGCATCCATATATTCGCTGCGATTGAGCGAGGCATGGGTGGTGCGCTTGCCCTGGCCATAGACGTCGGCGACCAGCGCGACATAGCCGAGCCCGGCAAGGGCATCGGCCTTGAGATTGTCGGCCTCCTTCTGGCCCAGCACATTGGGGAGCACGAGGATCGCCGGGCGCTTGCCCGCGATCGCATCGTCATAGGCAGCCACGCCCTCGAACGGGCCGCCGGGCCCTTGATAGACGATGGTCTCGCGCCGAATGCTCATGCGTCACTCCCTTGTCCGCTCCGCGCATGCCGCTAAGGACGCATCCGACCGGTTGCAAGGAGTCCGCCATGCCCACGCTCGTCCTGATCCGCCACGGCCAATCGGCCTGGAACCTCGAAAATCGCTTCACCGGCTGGTGGGACGTCAATCTGACCGACCAGGGGATCGAGGAGGCCAAGGCCGCCGGCAAGCTGCTCTTCGACAAGGGCTTCGACTTCGACCAATGCTATACCAGCCTGCAGACGCGGGCGATCAAGACGCTCAACATCGTCCTCGAAGAGATGCAGCGGCTGTGGCTGCCGGTGGAGAAGGATTGGGCACTCAACGAGCGGCATTATGGCGGGCTGACCGGGCTCAACAAGGCCGAGACCGCTACGATCCATGGCGACGAGCAGGTCCATATCTGGCGCCGCGCCTTCGACATCGCACCCCCCTTGGGCGAGCCGACCAGCGAATATGACCTCGCCAAGGACCGCCGCTATGCCGGGATCAAGATCCCGCAGACCGAGAGCCTGAAGGACACGATCGCGCGGGTGCTGCCCTATTGGGAGCAGAAGATCGCGCCCGACCTCAAGGATGGCAAGCGCGTGGTGATCTCGGCGCACGGCAATTCGCTGCGCGCGCTGATCAAGCATCTCTCGAAGATCGCCGACACCGACATCGTCAGCCTGGAAATCCCGACCGGACAGCCGATCATCTTTGAGCTCGACCAGGATCTGGTGGCGAAGGACAATTATTATCTGAGCGAACGGTGAGGTTGCTCTCCAAACCGCTGCTCTCTAACAACCCCACTTCCTGAACGCGGGGCGCGACGTGACACCTATGGTCGGCATCATCATGGGCAGCACTTCCGATTGGGAGACGATGCGCCATGCCGCCGAGATGCTCGAGGCGCTGGGCGTGGCGCACGAGACTAAGGTCGTCTCCGCACACCGCACACCGCAGCGGCTCTATGACTATGCGACGAGCGCGGCGGATCGCGGCCTCAAGGTGATTATCGCCGGGGCCGGCGGGGCGGCACATCTGCCGGGAATGGCGGCGTCGATGACGCATCTGCCGGTGCTCGGCGTGCCGGTCGAATCCAAGGCGCTGAAGGGCATGGATAGCCTGCTCTCGATCGCGCAGATGCCGGGCGGCATTCCGGTGGGCACGCTGGCGATCGGCAAGCCCGGGGCGATCAACGCGGGACTGCTGGCTGCGGCGATCCTCGCGACTTCCGACGAAGCGCTTGCCGAACGGCTCAAGCGATGGCGCGCGGCGCAGACGGAAGCGGTGGCGGACTCGCCCGAATGAGCGCGCTGCCCCCCGGATCGACAATCGGAATATTGGGCGGCGGCCAGCTTGGACGGATGCTCGCAGTCGCGGCGGCGCAATTGGGATACCGCACGCATATTCTGGCACCCGATGCCGAGAGCGTCGCGGCGCAGACTGCCTCCAGCTTCACCCGCGCGGACTATCACAGCCGAATCGTGCTCGACGATCTCGCGGCGCATGCCGATGTCGTGACGTACGAGTTCGAGAATATTGCGCTCGGGCCGGTCAGCTTTCTCGCGGGCAAGGTGCCAGTGCGGCCGGGCCCGAAGAGCCTGGAGATTGCGCAGGATCGGGCGCGCGAGAAGACCTTCGTCAGTGAGCTTGGCGGACGGACCGCTCCATGGGCGCCGGTTTCGACGCTCGACGAGCTCAAGACCGCGATCACCGAGATCGGCGCGCCCGCGATCCTCAAGACGCTACGGCTCGGCTATGACGGCAAGGGCCAGGTGCGCATCCACGATGCCAGCGATGCCGAGGCCGCCTGGGCCGATATCGGCGAGCGGCCGGCGATCCTCGAAGGGTTCGTGAACTTCAGCCACGAATTCTCGATCATCACGGTGCGCGGGCTGGATGGCGGGCTGGCCAGCTATCCGCCGCCCTGGAACGAGCACAAGGATGGGATCCTCGCGCGATCCACCCTGCCCGCCCCGGCCGAGATCGCGATCCACTGGGCGCAGGCCGCGGCGCTCTCCGCGCGCGTGGCGGAGGCACTCGACCATGTCGGGGTGCTGACGCTCGAATTCTTCGCGACCCCCGATGGGCCGGTGTTCAACGAAATGGCGCCGCGGGTGCATAATTCGGGTCATTGGACGATCGAGGGCGCCGAATGCTCGCAGTTCGAGAACCATATCCGCGCGATCTGCGGCCTGCCTCTCGGCTCGACCGGACTGACCGGCAGCCATGTCGAAATGCTCAATCTGATCGGGCGCGAGGGCGAGGCATGGGCCGAATTGCTCGCCGAGCCGGGGACGCATCTACATCTCTATGGCAAGGGAAATGCGCGTCCCGGGCGCAAGATGGGGCATCTGACGCGCGTAACGCGCGGGCTGTAATTCGCCGCTGCGGGACGTTCGTGCCGCGCAGGATGCTGCTCGTGGCATAATTGCCCGTTCGGCGCGCGGACCATGGATGCTGCGGCATTCTCGCCACGGAGCTGCCATGCGCGCCCTTCTGCTTGCTCTCGCCTTCGCCTCGTCCCCGGTGCCCGTACCGCCTGTCGCGATCGCGGCGCCCGATACAGTCGAGACGCTGGCCCGCGAAATCGTCGGGACCGAGACCGACCCGCTCAGGCGAACGCGGCTGGTGGTCGATTGGCTCAATGCCAATTTCACTTGGAATGCGACCGATTATGCCAAGCGCAGCGTGGCCGAGTTGATCGCGCAGCGCGGCGGCAATTGCGCCGAGCAGATGCGGGTGGCACGCGCGATGCTGACTTCGCTCGGGGTGAAGACGCGGCGCATGGCCGAGATCAACCTGCAGCCGTTCAGCGAGCAGCGCGGGCGCGACGCCGCCGAACAGATCGCCAAGATCGGCCCGCGCGGATCGGTGTTCGGAGCCGGGTATAACGATCATCGCTGGCTGGAAGTGCTGGACGCGACGACGGCCGAATGGGTGCCCGCCGATCCGACGCTCGGCCTGGTCGGGCTCGATCAATGGGTGAAGGCGCGGGTCGGCTTCGGAGCGCGTCCGGTGCATGCGATCCTCCCATCGCGCGACATGATCGTGCCGGTCGCGGTGTTTGCGATGGAGGATGAGGAGGGCTTTGCACGCGTCGTCGATCGCAGCCGGCATTATCTGATCGACGGCTTCGCCGCGCAGGATCAGCGCGTGGCCGGCGATCGCGATTGGGCCGCGTGGCAGGCCGAGATCGGCGAAATCGCGCCGGCGGCCCTTGCCGCGTTTCGCGGGGAGGCCAGCCTGCTCGCGAAGGTGCCGGTGATGGAGCGCGCTCGCGTGGCCTATGCCGCGATGCGCGGGCGGGTCGCGGGATAGAGTTTTTTCCTCCCCCGCTTCGCGAGGGAGGAAAAAGAAGATTTAGGCCCGCGTACCGGTGAGCGGGAATGCGCCGAACGCGCCCGCAGTCACGGTGCCATTCATATTGTCGCCGTCCACGGTCACGTCGCCGGTCAGCGTCATCGGCATCGGCACGGTGATGTCGAAGGTGAAGGTCAGGCGATCGCCGTCAACCTTGCCGTCCTTGACTTCGGTGTTGCCCATCGCACCCGAAAAGGTGCCGGTGAAGCTATCGCCGCTCGAATTGACGGTCATGGTCGAAGCCTGATCGCCCATCGGGGTCTTGGCCACGGTGTTCCAGCTGCCATCCACATTTGCCATTTTTCGCTCTCCTGATCATTTCGCGGCGGGCGCGGCCGGGGCCACGAGCGCCGTTGCGGGCATCACCTCGACAGGCAGGCCGATACTGTCAAGCTGCGGGCGCACCTTGGCGGCATCGCCGACGATTACCCAGACGAAGCCATCGGCGCGCAAAGCCCCGCGTGCCGCAGCGTCAAGCTGCGCCGCAGTCATGCCGCGATATTTTTGCGCGATCGAATTGTAGAAGTCGTCGGGGCGCTTGCGGATGTCGTTGGTCTGCATCGCGCCGAGCACTGCGCCCGCAGTCTCGAATCGCCCGGCGAGCTCGCGGACATTGCCGTTGATCGTGCGGGTGAGCTCGGCCGGGGTGACGCCGCGCGTGGTCAGGAACTCGCGGACCTGGAGCATCAGCGCCTGGACCGATTCGCCGGTCTTGTCGGCCTGGACCGGTGCGCTGATCGTGTAGGGCACGGCGTTCTCAAGCCAGCCGAAGCCGCCGCTGACCCCGTAAGACCAGTGCTTGGCCTCGCGCAGGTCCATGTTGATCCGCGACAGGAAGTCCGAGCCGAGGATCTCGTTCGAAGTCAGCACGGTGAGCAATTCGGTCTGTGGATCGAGCGAGGTCATTTGCCCGGCAAGGATCAGCGATTGCGGCGAATCGGGGCGATCGATCAGCACGATGCGCGGTGTCGCCTGCTTGGCGGCAGCGGCGAAGCTCTTGATGCCGGGTGTGCCCGCGCCCTTCCAGTCGCCGAAGCGCGCTTCGATCGCCGCCTGCACTTCGGCAAGCGGACGATCGCTGACCACGAAGAATTTGGCCTTGTCCGGGCGGATCCAGGCGCGGTGGAACGCGATCAAGTCGTCGCGCGTGAGAGCCTTGATCGCCGCCGGATCGCCCGATCCTGCCGCAAGCTTGGCATAAGGGCTGGCGGGACCATACAGCAAAGGCGGCAGCGCACGCCCGCCCAACCCCTGCGGGCTGGTCAGCTCCTGCGCGATGCCCGCGAGCCGAGAGGCGCGCAGGCGCTCGACTTCTGCCGGATCGAATGCCGGATTGCGCACGACATCGCCGAACAAAGCGAGCGAGGCCGCCAGATTGGGGCTGGGCGTGCCGAGCGACAAATAGGTGCGGTCGGCCGAGCTGCCCGCGCCGATATCGGCGCCGAGCCGTTCGCGCGCCTCGGCGATCCCGGTCGAATCGAGGCTGGCGGTGCCTTCGTCGAGCATCGAGAGGGTCAGACCCTGCGTGCCGAGCTTGCCTGCCGGATCGGCGGCGACGCCGGCATCGAAGCTGATCACCACTTGGGTGACCGGCACGGCGGTGCGTTGCGCATAGACCAATTCGACGCCGTTCGAGAGGCGCGTGCGGCTGACCCGAGGAAAATCGAGATCGCGGATCTCGGCGATCGCCGGCATGGCGCCGCGAGTGTTGACGGGCGACGCCTTGGGCGCTTCGGCAACCGGCTTGGCGGGAGCCACCGTCTGCGCCTCCTGATAGGCTTCGCGCACGCCCGGCTCGACCGTGACCGTCACCGATGGACGCGCAAGCCACTTCGCCGCCGCCGCGCGAACTTCGCCGGGAGTCAGCCTGGCGGTTTCCAGGAGCTGCTTCTTGAAGAACAGCGGATCGCCTGCATAAAGTTGGCCCGCAGCAAGCGCGACGGCCTTGCCGCCGGACCCGCCAACCGATTCCAGGCCCTCGATGCGGTCCGCAACGCTGGTGGTGGCGACGCGCAGCACTTCGTCTTCGCTGGGGCCCTTGGCGATGAGCTCGCCCAGGATCTCGTCCAGACGCTTGACCGCAGTATCGCGGTCCACGCCTGGCTTGAGCACGAGCTGCACCGTGAAGATGCCGAGCTGCGCCATGGACTGGATGCCCGCCGAGACGCTCACTGCGAGCTTTTCCTTGCGCACCAGGATATTATCGAGCCGCGAGCTGGCGAGCCCGCCAAGCACGTCGCTCGCCGCATCGAGCGCGACCGAGTCCTTGGCGTTCATTCCCGGCACGGCCCAGGCGCGCAGCACCAGAGTGGCGGCGACACGGTCTTTCAGCGTCACGTTCCGGGGCGCGGCCAGCGTCGGGATCTCGACCTTGGGCAGCACGCTCTTGGGGCCTGCCGCGATCTTGCCGAAATATTTCTCGATCAGCGGCCGGGCCGCCTTGGCGTCGATATCGCCGGCAATGACCAGCACGGCGTTGTTGGGTCCGTAATGCGATCGGAACCAGTTCTTGACGTCGTCGAGGCTGGCGGCATCGAGATCGGCCATCGATCCGATGACATTGTGGCCATACGGATTGCCGGGCAGCAGCTCGTCGAGCAACCTGTAATAGAGCAGGCCATAAGGCTGGTTGTCGCGCTGGCGCTTCTCGTTCTGGACGACGCCGCGCTGCTCATCGAGCACCGCCTGGTCGATCGCGCCGAGCAGCCAGCCCATCCGATCGCTTTCGAGGAACAGGGTGCGCTCGAGCGCAGCCGCAGGCACGGTCTGGAAATAATTGGTCCGGTCGAAATTGGTGGTGCCGTTATAATCGGTGGCACCGAAATCCTTGAGCTGCTCGAAGAATTCGCCCGGCGCATTTTCAGAGCCATTGAACATCAAATGCTCGAAGAGGTGCGCGAATCCGGTCTTGCCCTTGGGCTCGTGCTTCGATCCGACATCGTACCAGGTCGAGACCGCGACGATCGGCGCCTTGCGATCGGTATGGACGATGACGCGAAGGCCGTTGGCAAGGGTGAAGCTCTCGTAGGGAATGTCGACGCGCTTGACGAGTTCGGCAACGGGCGCAGGCTTGGCCACCGAAGCCTGTTGCGCGGCGGCAGGCTGTGCCGCGGCGGCGAGCGCAAGCGAAGCGGCTCCCAACAACAGGGGCAGGGTTCTCATGAGTGCAGGCATCCTCGAAAACAGCGTTATCGCGAGACCTTAGCCGCGGCCGGCAGGCAAGCAAACCGCGCTTTGCGTCGCCCGGCTTTTGGATTAGCGTCGCGGCTTCACTGCCCTGCCCCACGGAGCCTTCCCGATGCGCCTGCCCTTGTTTTTCGCCGTGCTCTCGCTCGGCCTCGCGCCCGGTGCCCTGGCTCAAAAGGCGCCCGACGAGCCCGTCTTCAGCGCCGAGGAAGTGCGCGCCCATGTGAGCTTCCTGGCCGACGATCTGCTCGAGGGGCGCAATGCCGGCACCCGCGGCTATGATGTGGCGGCACGCTATGTCGCGACGCGCTTCGCAGCTTTGGGGCTCAAGCCAGGAGGCGCGGACGGAAGCTGGTACCAGCAAGTGCCGCTCGCCGAATATGAGCTCGACGCCGCCAAGCCCGCTTCGATCACGATCGGCAGCAAGAAGTTCGCCAATGGCGCCGAGGTTCTGGTCTCGGCGAGCCCGCGTTACGGGCAGGACGAGCAGATCGTCGGCGGCGACGCCGTGTTCGTGGGCCACGGCCTCGAAGCGGATTATGCGGGGCTCGACGTGCGCGGCAAGTTCGTCGTGACGCTGATCGGCACCCCCAAAGGTATGACGCCGGATCAGGTCAAGGCCGCGGGCGCGACCGACAAGCCGATCATCGCCGGCAAGCATGGCGCGCTCGGCGTGCTCTATCTGATCACCCCGGAGGATCTGAAGGGCGCCTTCCCCTGGATCAATGCGATGAGCTTCTTCAGCCAGAAACAGACCAACTGGCTAGGCCCGAACGGCGCACCGAAGGGTGAGGATCCCGGGATCAAGATCGGCGCCTATATCAATCCCACTGCCGGTGCGGCATTGTTCGAAGGCGCGCCGATGAGCGCCGAGCAGCTGTTCGCCGCCGCCGCGCAGCCGGGCGCGATCAAGGGCTTCGCATTGAAGCGGCGCGTGACCACGGCGCGGACGAGCAAGGTCAAGATCGTCTCCAGTCCCAATGTCATCGGCTTGCTGCCGGGCTCGGACCCCGCCCTTGCCGCCGAGCATGTCGTGCTCTCGGCGCATCTCGATCACGAGGGGCTCGATCCCAAGCTGCCCGGCGACCAGATCTATAACGGCGCGATGGACAATGCATCGGGCGTCGCGACGATGCTGGAGGCCGCCCGCGCCTTCAAGCAGAGCGGCAGGCCGCCCAAGCGCTCGATCCTGTTCGTGGCGCTGACCGCCGAGGAAGACGGGCTGCTCGGCTCGGAATATCTGGCGCGCTATCCGGTGGTCGGCACCGGCAAGGTCGTTGCCGACGTCAATCTCGACATGCCGATCCTGCTCTACGACTTCCAGGATGTAGTGGCGTTCGGCGCCGAGCATTCGACGCTGGGTCCGATCGTCGAGGCCGCCGCGGCCAAGATGGGCGTGACGCTCTCGCCCGATCCGATGCCACAGGAGCAGCTCTTCCTGCGCTCCGACCATTACAGCTTCGTCAAGGCGGGCGTGCCCTCGGTATTCCTTGTCACCGGCTTCAAGAATGGCGGCGAAGAGGCCTTCAAGAAATTCCTCGCGACCGATTATCACAAGGTCTCGGACCAGGTGAGCCTGCCGTTTAATTGGCAGGCTGGGGCGAAGTTTGCGCGGCTCAATTATCTGATCGCGCGCGAGATTGCCGACGGCAAACAAGCGCCGCTTTGGTATGAGGGCAACCAATATGGCGACCGCTATGCCAAGGATGCCCCCAAGGCAAAGCGGCCTGCGGTGGCGCCCGTCGCCAAGCCAGCGAACTGACTGCTTCCCCTCCCTGCAAGGGAGGGGACCGAGGGGTGGGTGGCGTCCTGACGATACGGCGCCCAACATCGGCTAGCCAACATATCGCGAGCACCCGACCCACCCCCCAACCCCTCCCTTTCAGGGAGTGGAGCGATTTGCGGTTAGGGCCGGTAACTCCGCTCGACATTACCCTTCAGCCCCGCCGGATCGAACCATACCGGCTTGAGCTTGTGTTGCACGAACAGCGGCGCCTGATCGGTGTAGTGCGGCGAATCCGGGCGCGTGCTTGCCGAGCCGAAAGGCTGGATCGATTCCGATCGTACCTTGCCGGCCTTGTCCCAGGTCACGAACATCACGAAGCTGTCGCCATGCTTGATGGCGAGGCGGCCGTCGGGGCGCTCGTCATAGCTGGTGGCGGCGCGCAACGCGTCGGGACCGCCGTCGAGCGGCAAATCGACCTTGCCCTGCTGGAGCCGGATCAAGTCACCCAGTGGCAGTTCGAGCTTGCCGAAATGCTTCTGGAGATAGCCCGCCGCCTCGGCGAGCACGGTGCGCGGATCGGGCTTGGGCTTGCGCTCGTAATGCCAGCGGTTGGGCACGCGCAGCACCGAAAAGGCCAGCGCGTCGGCCGGCCCCTTGCCGTCCCAATTCCAATCCCAATGGGTCAGCAGCTCGCGCGCCTCCGTCAGCAATTTGTCGCCCTTGGGATCAACTGCCATCAGTTCCTTGAACCAGGCATGGAGATACGAATATTGGCTGACGCCGCTGTCGAACTTGATCCGGTACAGATCCTCAGCCGATATCGACGGGTCGGCGCCCATCAGCTCCAATGAGCGCGTGCCGCGATTGGTGGTGTCGGTCTCGATCCCCAATAAAGGCGACCAGTCCTCGGGTTTGATTTCCGACCCCGCGCCCGCCGCCTGGAAGGGCGAATTGTTGGCGTTGATCAGGAAGCCCGACACCGGATTGACGTTCCGCGGCACCATCTCCCACGGCACCGTGCCCGGCTGGTAGTTGGCCGAAGTGTCGCCGGCCAGCACCTGGCGATAGTCGAAACCCGGCTTCCGATTCGGGAAATTGGCGTTGTAGAAATAGGCGATGTTGCCCGCGGCATCGGCATAGATGAAATTGGTGCCGGGGATCGCGTGCTGCGCCAGCGCCTTTTGCCATTGGTCGAAATTCTGGGCGCGGTTGAGCCGATAATATTCCTCGACCATGCCGAGCTGGTCCTTGCCGCCATAATTGATGGCGAAGGCGCCCGATTTGTTGATCAGCACCGGCCCCTGCACGGCGCGGTACACGGTCTTGGGCACCGGGAGGACGAACGGACCCCAGAGCTTGACCGGCAACCAGACACGCTCGGCCTCGAGCGGTTTCCACTGGCCATCGTAGCGATATTGGTCGCCGCCTTCATTGAGCACGAGCTTGTAGAGATCGACCATGTCGGGCCGGTTGACGGTATTGGTCCAGCCGAGATGCTCGTTATGTCCGAGCAAGGGATAGGGCGCGCCGGGGAAAGTTGCGCCGGCGAAATTCCAGCCCTGCTGCGAATGGACGACCAGTTCGTACCACGCGGCGCCGCCGCGCCAGCCCTGGTGCGAATTCGAGACCATTCGCGTGAAGCCGTCCGCCGAGCGCTTTGGCGCGACGACGAAGGCGTTCGATCCGTTCTCTGCCGAATTGGGGCCGAGCGGCGTGATGTTGGGCGCGTCCGGAGCGTCGGGCTTGTCCAGGCCCTTTTCGATCGGCAGCGGCTTGTCGCCCGAGAGCGCGCCGAGCACGCCTTCGAGCCCAAAGAAGAAAGGCGAGCGGACGACGAAGCCGACCGCGACGTCCTGGCCATTGACCGGAAAGAGCCTAGCGAGCTTAACCTCTTCCGGATGCCGCTCGGCATAGCGATTGAGGCCGGTGGCATAGGCATCGAGCAGCGCCCGGATATCCGCCGGCTGCTTCATATAGTCGCGCTCTACGGTGGCGCGCGCGCCGAGCAGATGGACGACGAAATCGGTCTTGGCGCCGTCCTGTCCATTGATGGCGCCCAGCCGGCCGCGGGTCATCGCGATCACTTCCTGAAGCGTCTCGAAATCGTCCTCGGCATGCGCATAGGCGATGCCATAGGAGACGTCGGCGTCGGTCTTGCCGAAGATGTGCGGCACGCCGAAATTGTCGCGCGTGATCTTCACGTCATATTTGTGCTGCGGTGGCGGCGCGGCGCGGGCGGCGAGCAAAGGTTCCCAGGTCGCCAGTCCGATCGCAGTCAGCACAAGCAGCACGACGACGCCCAACAGGATCGGTTTGACGACGCGCATTCCCGGCTCTCCCCCCGCCGCTGGATTCGCGGCTCAGGACAGTAGCTTACACTTGCCGCTTGCGTACCGACCAGACGAAAGAATCGTACCAGAAATGGAGCAGCGAGCAGGCGATGAAGGGCGCGACGAACAGCGTCGGCCTGCCCGAGACCGCAGCGGCATAGGCCAGGCCGAAAACGGCGCAGGCCAAAGCGAAGATCAGGCCGGCGCGCAGCGCGGTCCCCTGCCCCTGCATCCGCGCGCCTTCCTTGACCCAGACCAGCGCGAAATACTGGACCGCGTGGTAGAGATTGATCGCGGCGAGCGCGACAAGCGGGGGCGAGAAGCCCCAGGCAAGGATCGAAACCGTGCCGGTAACGACGAGCGTTGCGAGCTTGTGCGCGGGCAACTTGTACCCGGCGCGAATCGCTCGGGCATAATCGAGCGCCGCCCAGCCGATCACGCCGCCATAAGCCAGCATCGCAGCCAGCCGCACGCCGTCATGCCTTGCCTCCAGCACGCCGGGCAGGCTGGTGAGTGCGCTCAGTGTGGTGCCATCGAACTGCTGGAAATAAATGGTGTGGGTGGCCAGCGCCGCGCCGGCGGCGAGCGGACCGACATAGAGCATCCAGTTGAGGCGCAGATCGGTCGCGCGCAGCATGTTGGGCGAATTGCCAGCCTTCATGTCGTAAATCCGCGCGAAGCCGAAATTCTGCATCGCCGAATGGTGGACGTCCCAGAACACTGCGATCACTGCCGCCGCGATCAGCGCCGTATGCGAAAGGAAAAGCGCCGCGAGCAGCAGCACCGGGACGATGGTGAGGCGGAGCCGGTAGGCGGCGAAAACCTCCGGGTTCATATAAGCGCGCGGCACCACGGCGATCAGATGCGCCCAGGTCAGCACCGATACGAAGCCGAACAAAGCGACCACTGCCTGGCTTGAGACAGCAGCGGGAGCAAACGAATCCCATCCGCGCAGCCAGAGCTGGACGAACAGGAATGCCGCCAGCGGCGCCCCCCAGAAAAGCAGCGCATCTCGCTTGGGCCCGAGGATCGCGCGCGACGGATCGGCGAGCGAGCCCGTGGGCGCTGGCGTGGCGGCGAACTGGCTGGAAAACTGCGTGGCCACACATTCCCCCGGATGGCGTGTCAGGGAATTTCTAAAGGGAGACCGTTAACGAGGCGCTACTCAGGCGTGATCGCGCTCTCCTCCCTTTTCCATATCGTCATCCCGCGAAAGCGGGAACCCAGCGTAACAAGCGATTCATTCTTGGCTCTAGGACCCTGCTTACGCGGGGATGACGGAAGGGCCTGTTTGCATCGCGGCGACGAGCGGCGCAGATTGCCAGGCATCCGCCGCACCCCCTTGTGTTGCCCAAATATCACACCATCTGTCTGCTATCAGACCAGCAGGGACAAACATGAACCTCGAGAAATTCACCGACCGCGCCAAGGGCTTCCTCCAATCGGCGCAGACCGTTGCGATCCGGATGAGCCATCAGCGGATCGGCTCTGAGCATCTTTTGAAGGCATTGCTCGAAGACGAGCAGGGCATGGCAAGCGGACTGATCGCAGCCGCGGGCGGCGACGCCAAGCGCGCGCTCGCCGAAACCGATGCGGCGCTTGGCAAGATCGCCGCAGTATCGGGCGGCGGCGCGCAGCAGACTCCAGGGCTGGATAACGACGCGGTACGCGTGCTCGACCAGGCCGAGCAGGTCGCGCAAAAAGCCGGCGACAGCTTCGTCACGGTCGAGCGGCTGCTGCTCGCACTGACGCTCGCTGCGACCACGCCCGCGGGCAAGGCGCTTGCCGCGGCGGGTGTGACCCCGAACAATCTCAATGCCGCGATCGAGAAATTGCGCAACGGCCGCACCGCCGACACCGCCGGCGCCGAGGACCGCTACGATGCACTCAAGAAGTTCGCGCGCGACCTGACTGCCGATGCTCGCGCCGGCAAGCTCGATCCGGTGATCGGGCGCGACGAGGAGATTCGTCGCACCATCCAGATTCTCGCGCGGCGCACCAAGAACAATCCGGTGCTGATCGGCGAGCCCGGCGTCGGCAAGACGGCGATCGCCGAGGGCCTGGCGCTACGTATCGTCAATGGCGACGTGCCCGATGGCATCAAGGACCGCACGCTGATGGCGCTCGACATGGGCAGCCTCATCGCGGGTGCCAAATATCGCGGCGAATTCGAGGAGCGGCTCAAGGGCGTGCTCGACGAGGTCAAGGCCGGCGAGGGCGATATCATCCTGTTCATCGACGAGATGCACACGCTGATCGGCGCGGGGAAATCTGAAGGTGCGATGGACGCGAGCAATTTGCTGAAACCCGCCTTGGCGCGCGGCGAACTGCATTGCATCGGCGCAACCACGCTCGATGAATATCGCAAGCATGTCGAAAAGGACCCCGCGCTCCAGCGGCGCTTCCAGCCGGTGTTTATCGGCGAGCCGACCGTCGAGGACACGATCTCGATCCTGCGCGGGATCAAGGACAAATACGAACTGCACCACGGCATCGATATCGGTGACGGGGCGATCGTCGCCGCCGCGACCTTGTCGAACCGCTATATCACCGACCGCTTCCTGCCCGACAAGGCAATCGACCTGATGGACGAGGCCGCTTCGCGCATCCGCATGGAGGTTGAGTCCAAACCCGAGGAAATCGAGAATCTCGACCGGCGGATCATCCAGCTCAAGATCGAGCGCGAGGCGCTCAAGAAGGAAACTGACGCCGCATCGAAGGACCGGCTTGCCAATCTGGAGTCCGAACTCGCCAATCTCGACCAACAATCGAGCGAGTTGACCAGCCGCTGGCAAGCAGAGAAGGAGAAGATCGGCGCCGAAACCACACTCAAGGAGCAACTCGACGCGGCGCGCCTGCAGCTCGACCAGGCGCAGCGATCAGGCGATCTCGGCAAGATGGCCGAGCTCAATTACGGCACCATTCCCGCCCTGATCAAGAAGCTTGAGGAGGCTTCGGAGGCTACCGAGGGCGCGATGCTACGGAAGAAGGTCACCGCCGACGATATCGCCGCGGTCGTCGCTCGCTGGACCGGGATCCCGATGGAGCGGATGATGGAAGGCGAGCGCGACAAATTGCTCGCCATGGAGGCGGCGCTGGGCAAGCGAGTGATCGGTCAGTCCGACGCAGTGAAAGCCGTGGCCACCGCGGTGCGGCGTTCGCGTGCGGGGCTGCAGGATCCCAATCGGCCGCTCGGCTCGTTCCTGTTCCTAGGGCCGACCGGCGTCGGCAAGACCGAGCTGACCAAGGCGCTCGCCGAATTCCTGTTCGACGACCCAACTGCGATGGTGCGGATCGACATGAGCGAATTCATGGAGAAGCACGCGGTCGCGCGGCTGATCGGCGCGCCCCCCGGCTATGTCGGCTATGAGGAGGGTGGCGTGCTGACCGAGGCGGTGCGGCGCCGGCCCTATCAGGTGGTGCTGTTCGACGAAGTCGAGAAGGCCCACGCCGATGTGTTCAACATCCTGCTCCAGGTGCTCGACGACGGGCGGCTGACCGACGGTCAAGGCCGCACGGTCGATTTCTCGAACACGATCATCATCCTGACTTCGAATCTGGGCAGCCAGTACCTCGCCAATCTAGGCGAAGGGCAGAGCACCGAGAGTGTCGAGCCGCAGGTGATGGAGATCGTTCGGGCCCATTTCCGTCCCGAATTCCTCAATCGTCTCGACGAGATTATCCTGTTCCACCGGCTCGCCGCCGATCACATGGCGCCGATCGTCGATATCCAGGTCGGGCGGCTCGCCAAGCTGCTTGCGGATCGCAAGATCCAGATCGAGCTGTCGGATGCGGCCCGCGCCTGGCTCGGGCGGGTGGGCTATGATCCCGTCTATGGCGCGCGGCCCTTGAAGCGCGCCGTCCAGCGCTACTTGCAGGATCCGCTCGCTGACAAGATCCTGCGCGGCGAGGTCCGCGACGGCTCCGTGGTGAAGGTCGAAGAAGGCGATGGCGCGCTCGATCTGACCATCGTCTGATCGCCCTCCCCCGGCGCAGCAAGGCCGCGGTCACTCCGATGACCGCGGCCTTTTGCTTTCCGGCTGTTGCGCGCTGCCGAGGGCAAAAAGAAAGGGCGGCCTCTTGCGAAGCCGCCCCTCTTTTTCGGTAGTCAGGTTCGACTAGAAGTCGACCTTCGCGCCAACGCGGAAGTAACGGCCCAGGATGTTCGGGCCCGACCATGCCGGGTTGTACTGACCGATGCTGTAGCCGCCCGACGGATCGAAGACCGGCTTGATGTTCAGCACGTTCAGAACGTTCGCGTAGATCATGAACTTGTCGTTGATACGCTGGCTGATGCTGAAGTCGACGTTCCACTGGGCCTTCGTCTCGCAAAGGACCGGCGTCACACCATCTTCATACGTCACGACCGAGCCACCGATGGAACCGCGGCAATCGCCCTTGGTCCCGCCGTAATCGATCGACGCCAGGTCGAGACCGCTGGTGTAATACGCCGTCACGGTAGCAGTGGTGCCGCCGGTCTGGATCGTATTCTGCCAGCTGCCACGCCACTTCGGCGCGCCCGAGCACGACGTCACGTCGCACGGCGAAAGCGTACCGGCATATTCCTCGACACGGCCGGGGAACACGCGGTTGAACTTCAGCGTGAGCGAAGCTTCGAACGAGCTGGTCAGGGTAACGTCGTTGAACAGCGGAACACGAGCATTCATGCCGAAGTCGAGGCCCGAGACACGCTGCGAGTCAGTGTTCTCGAACGAGGCTTCGATGAACCCGATGTGCGGAAGCGCATTCGGGAAGTTGATGTCGGGCTGTGCCGGGAGAACGTTGATGCCCGGAATGTTCACGACGCCGTTGTTGCCGTAATACTGAGCGAACACCTGATCGATGTCGTACGTAGCGTTGGCAATCAGATCGCGCACTTCGATGTTGAAGTAATCGATCGTGAAGCTGACGTTACGGATCGGCTCGAAGATGGCGCCCAGCGTCCAGCTGGTCGACTTCTCCGGGTTCAGTGCCGCGTTGCCGATCGAAGTCTGACCGACGGGGAACTGGCCCGTAGCATAGGCATTGCCGCCGTGCGCTGCGACGAATGCCGCATAGCCCGGAACCGCCGTCGACAGCTGACGGGTGACGTAACCGGTGGTCGGCAGGCCGAACGCTTCGTTGAACGAAGGGATACGGAAGCCCTTCGAATAGGTGCCGCGAATGGCGATCTGCTTGATCGGGGTGAACTTGGCGCCGATCTTCGGCGAGAAGTTCGACTGGCCCGACGAGTAATCGTCATAGCGGCCCGAAGCGTTGACTTCGAACTGCGGCAGGATCGGTGCGTTGACTTCGAAGAACGCCGACTTGACGTTACGCGAACCGATCGCGCCGACCGCGTTGATCACATAATAGCGATCCTGCGGGCGAGCGGTGTTGGCCGGGTTGGCCGACGGGTTGTTGATCGACTCGTGACGATACGAACCGCCGACTGCCGCCTGGAGCGGACCGCCGGGAAGCTCGAACAGATCCTTCGCGAGGGTCGCCGAAACCTGCCAGAGGTCCGAGTTCGAACGGTTGGTCGAGACGGGCGCGATATAATCGCGGATCGTCTGGCTGTTCGCTTCGGGGTTGACGAAGTTGTAGGTGCCCTGAGCGACGACGTCCATGACGCGGCCGGGGATCAGAGTGTTGCGGTTGACGATGTCGAGCTGGACGTTCGAAACCGTAGCTTCGACCGAGTAGTTCCAGTCGTTGCCGAACGAACCGTTGACGCCCATCGCACCACGAAGGCTGCGAGCGCGCGCCGAGATTTCGCGCGGACGATCATAGGTTGCGAGCAGCTGTGCACGGTTGCCGGCAGCGGCGAACGGGTTGTTCGGGTTCAGCGTGCCATTGGCCGCGGTGCAGCCCGTGGTCAGGCCGGTCGTCGAGCCGACGCCACCTGCGCAGACATAGGCCGGCAGGTAGATGTTGGTCAGCGCGAAGGCCGTCGGCGGAGGCGTGGTGCCGTTGAAAGCAACCGGCGCACCCTGCGTGTCGGTGTTGACCTGGTAGTAGTTCGCTGCAGCATAGAACTGCGCGCGGTCACCCAGGTTCGCGGTGAAGCGGAATGCACCACCGAAACGCTCCTGCTTCGGCAGAACCGTCGAGTACAGCGCGCGGTTGTCGCGCGAGCACTGGAGCGGGCCTGCAGTTGCCGACAGGTTCTGCGGAACGTTGACCGGGGTCAGGTTACGGCAGCCTGCAGCGGCGTTGAGCAGGTTGAAGCGGCTGAGAACCGGTGCTGCGTTGGCTTCGTTGACAAGCGGCGTGGCCGGATTGTCGAGGATCGGAGCGCCGATCTGACGGACGGTCGGGACCGGAGTCGCGAACAGGCCGTTGAACAGCAGGCCACCGAGGCCAGCCTGAGCCGGGACAGCCGACGGGCGAACCGAGTTCTGGATGCCGTTGGCGCGGCAGACGGTCGTGCCAGCGGGAACGCCGAGATCGGTCGGACCCTGCGTGCCGGCTGCACGGCCGAGCGACGGGGCGCACATGCTGCTGAGGTTAGCCGAGTTGAACGGGAAATCCGTGTCACGGGCATAGAGCGCGTCGCTGCGCTGATATTCGCCGTTGACGTAGAAGTTGAAGC
The DNA here is from genome assembly GCF_979258125.1 of Sphingomonas sp. AC522. Taxonomy (NCBI): domain Bacteria; kingdom Pseudomonadati; phylum Pseudomonadota; class Alphaproteobacteria; order Sphingomonadales; family Sphingomonadaceae; genus Sphingomonas; species Sphingomonas sp. AC522. The sequence continues at coordinate 1,071,352 of NZ_OZ409836.1, read as the reverse complement.
CCTGCTCTTCCAGATCGCCATAGCCGAAGGTGGCGTCGAAGCGCTGCTCGGGAGCAGTGCCACGCTGCGACACGCCGGCCGAAGCATTGATGTGAAGGCCCTGGATTTCCTTCTTGGTGATCACGTTGACCACGCCGGCAACCGCGTCGGCGCCGTAGGTCGACGATGCACCGTCGCGAAGGATTTCGATGCGCTCGATGATCGCGTTCGGGATCGTGTTCAGATCGACGAAGTTGCGGTGACCGTCGTCTGCGAGCGGGTACGGCGCCATGCGCAGGCCGTCGAAGATGGTCAGGGTCGACTGCACGGTCAGACCGCGCAGCGAGACTGCGTTTGCGCCGGTCGCGAAGTTGTTGCCGTTGTTCCAGCCCTGCGTGATCGTGCCGGCGCCATTGGCCGAAACGCGCTGCACTGCTTCTGCGACGGTGTTGATGCCGCGCTGCTCGAGCGTGGCTGCGCTCAGCACGGTGACCGGCGACGGGGTTTCCGCGTCGGTGCGGCGGAACAGCGAACCGGTGACGACGACGGTCTCGCCATCGTCCGCCTGCTGGTCAGCGGCGGGAGGTGTCTGCGTCGTGGTGGTGGTGGTCGTCGTGTCCTGCGCGAACGCAGGCGCAGCGAACATCGCGCTGGCAAGGACGAGCGCCGACAGGGCAGAGCCCCCGCGCAGGCCGCTGGTGATCTGGGTCTTCTTCATGAACTTCCCTCGCTTGGTCCGGCCGTTTCGTTGTGCCCCGGCCGGGGTGTCTCCCCGCTTGACCTCCCACGCGCAGCGCGCACTTCGGGCAAAGCTTGATTACGCTCGATGAAGATGGACCGGGTCGCTGTAAAGCTGCCATTCAGATTGCTGCGCCCGCTTTTGGCTTACCTGTATCCAAAATGACACATTGCCGCGCATTTTGTTGCGTGCGGGGGCCTAAATCTGTTCGTTTATGTTGCGGTCGCGAGAAGGATCATTCGGCCGCGGGCATAGGTCCGGCGATCAGCAGCGGATCGATACGCGCATCGCGCCATTTGAGACTCCAGTGGAGATGCGGACCCGTCGCGCGGCCGGTCATCCCAACTGCGCCGATCGGCTGCCCCCGCCGGACATGCTCGCCGACGCGCACGTTGATCTTGGACAAGTGCATGAACGCGCTGTTCAATCCGGCGCCGTGATCGACCATCAGCAGATTGCCCTCCAGCGTGAAGGGCTTGGCCGCAGCCAGGACGACGACGCCGTCCGCGGGCGCTAGCACGACGGTGCCGGTCGGGCGGGCGACATCGATGCCCGAATGATAGGAGCCGGGTTCGCCGGCATAGATGCGCTGCGAGCCGAACAGCGTCGAGATCCGGCCGGTCACCGGCCACAGGAAATTCTGCCGCCAGCCCGCCGAATCGCTTTGCATGCGCCGGGCGCCGTTGATCTGAGCTAGTTCGGCAGGGCGAAGCCGCTCGAATTCAGGGCGCGGCACTGGATATTTGGGCAGGGTGTTGAGCCGCGAAATGTCCCAGGCGCGCGGCGCGATGACGAGCTGGCGGCGCACCTGCTGGCCGTTGCCGAGCGTCGCCACCAGCGTAGCGGCGAGGCCATGATCGCGATCAAAGGCGATGAGGAAGCGACGGTCGGACGCGATCGGAACCGCCGCGCCGTCGAGCGTGAGCAGGGTCGCGCCCTTGGGGGCGGTGCCGATCACGGCGCCACCCTGAATCATCTGGCCTTCGAATGCGAAACGGAGCGCAGGATCGCTCTGGGGCGCGGCCGGGATCGCTGCGAACGGAGCGACATCGGCAGCATCGGCGATCGGCAGCTGGATGCAGGTGCCGAGGAGCACCCATGCGATTGCAGTGGCTGGAAGACGCGCGGCGAGCCCCATCAGCCGTGCATTGCCTTGGCCGCGACCTCGGCGCTGGCATAGGCCTCCTGCTTGGCGACGCTCCAGTAACGCAGCGCCTCGATCGCGATCCGCTCGCCGCTGACTGCGCAGACGACATGATCGCCCGGCGCAAGCACGCGGAAGCCATTGGCCATATAATGCAGCCGCGCCGGGCGCGCGGTGTTCGACATCAGCATCGTCTTTTCTCCGCCTTACAACAGGCTCGGCTGTTCGGGCTTTCCGGCTGCATAGGGTTTGCCGCCGGGCCGCTCAACCTTGGCGTCTACCGTGCCGTCCCTGAATTGGAGCGTAATGGCGCCCGCGGCGCGGGCGTCCGCTACGGTCATGACCACCTTGCCGCTCGCCTTGGCGCCGACGCGGACATAGCCGCGCTCGAGCAGCTTGTCGGGATCGACCAGCTCCAGATGCCGCTCCACTGCTTGGAGCCGCTGCCGCGCAGTCTCCAGCCGCTGGCTGAGCATCGCCGGGCGAAGCGCGCCTGAGGAGCGTTCGAGCTGGCTGCGCGCGATCGTCACGCGGCGCTCCAGCGCACGATCGAGCCGGCTGCCGAGATCGTCCATCTTCTGGCGCTGCGGGCCGAGCAGGGCATCGCGGCGTGGGAGGACGCGGACCAGCGCCGCCAGCCGCTCGCCCGCGCGCTCATGATAGCGCCGCGCGCAGCGTTCGGTGCGCAGCGACAGGCTGGCGATCGTGTTCGCCACTTCAGCGCGCACGGGGACGGCCATTTCGGCGGCGGCGGTGGGCGTCGGCGCGCGCAGGTCGGCGGCGAAGTCCGACAGGCTGGTATCGGTCTCGTGCCCGACCGCGGAGATTAGCGGGATCGAGCAAGCGGCGATCGCGCGGACGACGACTTCTTCGTTGAACGCCCACAGGTCCTCGATCGAACCGCCTCCGCGCGCGACGATGATGAGATCGGGTCGCTTGACCGGGCCATCGGCGGGAATCGCATCGAAGCCGCGGATCGCCGCCGCGACTTCGGCCGCGGCGCCATCGCCCTGCACCTTGACCGGCCAGACCACGACATGGGTGGGAAAGCGGTCCTCGAGCCGGTGGAGGATGTCGCGGATCACGGCGCCGGTGGGCGACGTGACCACGCCGATGGTGCGAGGCATGTATGGCAGCGGCTTTTTGCGTTCGCGATCGAACAGGCCTTCCGCTGCCAGGCTGGCCTTGAGTTTCTCGAACAACGCCATCAGCGCGCCTTCGCCCGCCAGTTCCATCCGCTCGATGACGATCTGATATTTGGAACGGCCGGGATAAGTCGTCAGCTTGCCGGTCGCGACGACTTCGAGCCCGTCCTGGGCGCTGAACGGCAGCAGCGATGCAGCGCCGCGCCAGATTACGCCGTCGATCACAGCGTCGGCATCCTTGAGGCACAGATAGGCATGGCCCGAGGCGGCACGCTTCCAGCCCGAAATCTCGCCGCGCAGCCGGACATGCCCGAATTCGCCCTCGACCATGCGCTTGAGCTTCGACGAAAGCTCGCTGACGCTCATCGCGGCTGCGTTGTCGCCGGGCAAAGCCTCGGCTACGAGCCGCCCAACACCATTCTCAGAAACGCTTTCGTCGAAAAAGGGGTCGGGCATGAATGTCCTGTTGCTGGGTTCGGGAGGCCGTGAACATGCGCTTGCCTGGAAGCTGGCGCAATCACCGGCACTCGAAAAGCTATGGGCGGCGCCCGGAAATCCGGGGATCGCGGAATATGCCGAACTAGCCGACATCCCGGCGAGCGACCATCGTGGAATCATCGATTTCTGCCTGCGCCACTCGATTTCGTTCGTGGTGATCGGTCCGGAAGCGCCGCTCGTCGCCGGGCTTGCCGACAATTTGCGGACAATGGGGATCGGAGTGTTCGGCCCCAACAAGGCCGCTGCACAGCTCGAAGGCTCTAAGGGCTTCACCAAGGATCTCTGCGCACGCGAGAATATCCCGACTGCAGCCTTTTCGAAGGCGGAGTTGAAGGATGGCGCGCTCGCGGCCCTGGACGATTTCGGCGTACCGGTGGTGATCAAGGCCGATGGGCTGGCGGCGGGCAAGGGCGTGACTGTGGCCATGTCGCGGCTTGAGGCCGAGCAAGCCGTGGCGGCGATCTTTGAAGAAGCCGGGGCGAGCGTAGTGATCGAGAAATTCCTCGAAGGTGAAGAAGCCAGCCTGTTCGTGCTTACCGACGGGACGACATTGTTGCCCTTCGGATCGGCGCAGGATCACAAACGGGTCGGCGATGGCGATGTCGGGCCGAACACCGGCGGAATGGGCGCGTACAGCCCCGCCCCGGTGCTGACCCCCGAGCTTGAGGCCCGCGCGATCGAGACGATCGTGCGCCCGACGGTCGAGGCCATGGCGCGGATGGGCTCGCCTTATTCGGGCGTGCTTTACGCTGGGCTGATGCTCACGGCCGACGGCCCGAAGCTGATCGAATATAATGCCCGGTTCGGCGATCCTGAATGCCAGGTGCTGATGCTGCGGCTGGAAGACGACCTGCTCGAACTGATGGTCGCAACCTCGCGCGGCGAACTTGCCGGGCGCGAGCCGCCGCGATTCTCGGAGGACAGCGCGCTGACCGTGGTGATGGCAGCGAACGGCTATCCCGCCACTCCCGAGAGTGGCGGCGCGATACGCGGCGTGCACGAAGCCGAGACCAATGGCGCGAAGGTATTCCAGGCCGGCACGCGGATGGAGGGCGAGACGCTAGTCGCCAGCGGTGGTCGCGTGCTCAATGTCACGGCATTGGGCCGCAATGTCCGCGAGGCACAGGCCGCGGCGTACAAGGCGGTCGATGCGATCGATTTCCCCGGCGGCTTCTTCCGCCGCGACATCGGCTGGCGCGAGATCCAGCGCGAGAAACTCTAGCCGTTTCAGCCGACGCCGAACGAAGTCGAACACCCTTGATCTCTTAATGATACAAGATAACATAACCGTTCATCCTCGGGTCATCGCGGCTTCGTGACAATCCCGAGAGACGTAAGGGGAGAGTGATATGTCGCGTTCGGTGTTGCTGCTTGGTTGCTCCGCGATCCTCCTGACATCCGCGGCCCCACCGCCGCCCGACAGGCCTGGCGGAATCGGTCAGGATCGACGATCACCGGTGCGATGCGTGCCCCGGGAGCGCGAACGGTACAGTCGGCACGCAATGGGAGTGCAGGCGCAGGCAATGCAGCGCGTTCCGGCGCCGATGGTCATGTCCGAGCCGCGGCCCTCCCTCGCACCACCTGCACCGCCTGCGCCCATGGCCCCGCCGCCTCCGGTGGTATCCAGGGCGGCACCAGTGCCGATGGCGACCCAGGCCGCGGGCAAGGCCGGACGCACCACCCCCGAATATGGCTCGCGCGAAAATACCGAACGCTATGACGGCAAGGCAGTCGCCTCGATCCTGTCGGTCGCCGACCAGCCGGTCTCGACCTTCTCGGTCGATGTCGACACCGGCGCCTATGCCAATGTGCGGCGGATGCTTACCCAGGGCCGCGATGTGCCGCCAGAAGCCGTGCGCACCGAGGAACTGATCAACTATTTCCGCTACGATTATCCGCGGCCGGACAGCCGCGAGGCGCCGTTCAGCGTCACCACCGACATATCGACCACCCCCTGGAACCCCGACACCCGGCTGATGCGGATCGGGCTGCGCGGCTATGACGTAACTGCACGCGGCCGTCCGCCCGCCAATCTCGTATTCCTAGTCGATGTCTCGGGATCGATGGACGAGGACAGCAAGCTGCCCTTGGTCAAGAAATCGCTGTCGATGCTCGCCGACCGGATCGGCCCGCGCGACAAGGTTTCGATCGTGGCCTATTCGGGAACGGTCGCGACCGTGCTCGAGCCGACTTCCGACAAGAACTACATCCGTCAGGCGCTCGACTGCCTCTACGCCGAAGGCTCGACCGCGGGCGGCGAGGCGATGAAGATGGCGTACAATCTCGCCCGCACCAATTACCTTCCGGGCGGAGTCAACCGCATCCTGATGGCGACCGACGGCGATTTCAACGTCGGGGTCAGCGACAACAAGGCGCTGATCGACATGGTCAAGCGCGAGCGCGACAGCGGCATCACCCTGACCACGCTCGGCTTCGGCGCCGGCAATTACAACGAAGCGATGATGGAGCAGGTGGCCGACGCCGGGAACGGCAATTACGCCTATATCGACAGTGCGATGGAAGCGCAGAAGGTGCTCGACGAGGAGCTTTCCGCGACCTTGCTGACCATTGCCAAGGACGTGAAGGTCCAGGTCGAGTTCAACCCTGCCCAGGTCAAGCAATACCGGCTGATCGGCTATGAGAACCGGGCGCTGGCCGAAGAGGATTTCGCCAACGACGCAGTCGATGCCGGCGATATCGGCGCGGGGCATCAGGTGACTGCGCTGTACGAGATCGTCCCCGCAAGAGGTGCGGGCTGGCTCCCCGAGCGGCGCTATGAAAAGCCGCCCCAGCCGGTGGCCGGGATCAGCGGCGGCGAGTTCGCGCATGTGAAGCTGCGCTACAAGCTGCCGGGGGAAAGCGCGTCGCGGCTGATCGCCCGCCCGCTATACGCCAATCTGATTCACAATGCCCGCGCCCCCCAGGGCGACATGGCGTTCGTCACGGCGGTCGCAGCGTTCGGGCAGAAGCTGCGCGGCGACAAATATCTGAACGGCTTTGGCTATGCGCAGATCGGCGCGCTGGCCCCGGCATCGAGCAGTTACTGGCGCAGCGAATTCGTGCGGCTCGTCCGCCTGGCCGAATCGGGACAACCCCGCCGCCGCGAATAGGGTGTTGCTCGCCGCCGCCCGACGCTATGCAGATGCGGAAACACGCATCTGTACGGCGTCGGGAGCGCATGCATGAACGACCAGTTCCAACAGCTTATGAGCAATCTACCTCTATGGGCGAGGGATCCGGCAGTTCTTATCGGCGCAGGCGTGGTGCTGGCGCTGCTGGTGCTCTGGCTGCTCAGCCGGCTGACGCGCCGCCCGGTTCGCGACGTGGATTTTGCCGAGCCCGTTTATGAGGAAGAACTGCCCGTCGTCCGGCCGATCACGCCGCCGCCGGTCACCCCTCCCCCGCCGCCGCTGCTCGAGGAACCGCTCGCGCCGCCGGTGATCGAAGCCGCGCCCGAGCCAGTCGCCTTTGTTGCGCCGGAGCCGGCGCCTGAGCCAGCGCCTGTCTTCGAGCCTCAGCCTGAGCCTGCCGCTGAGCCGGAACCTGCAGCGATCGTTGCGCCCGCGCCCGAAGCATTGGCCGCCCGCGAGCCGGAGCCGAGCTCGCCCTATGTGCCGGACGAAGCGCCCGAACCTGCGCCGATGGCCGACGAGCCGATCGCTGCGGCCGCGCCTTTCGACGCGTCCCCAGCCTTGATTGCGGCCGATGTGCCGGAGCCCGCGCCCGAGCCCACCGCCGTGCCAGAGCTGGCCACGCCCGCGGCGGACGAACTGACCCGCATGAAGGGTGTCGGCCCGCGCCTGGCCAACCGGCTCAACAACGTGGGGGTCACCAGCTTCGCCCAGATTGCGGCGCTGACGCCCGAAGACGCCGATGCGCTCGACGCCAAGCTCGGCGATTTCCAGGGCCGCATCCACCGCGACCGGTGGATCGAGCAGGCCGGCTATCTGGCCAGCGGCGACATTGCCGGTTTCGAGGGGGTATTCGGGAAGCTGTGAAGGCGCAGAAGCCAGGGCCGTAATATTTGCGGCCTTTTCCTTGCGCCCTGCTCACAGGATGGGGCACCGACCAGCTCGGGTGATCGGCCTCAGTCTTCGCCGCGCTTGGTGATCTGGCTCACCAGCAGTTTGTCGATCTTGCGGCCATCCAGATCGACGATCTCGAAGCGCCAGCCCTGTTCGGTGAAGCGCTCGCCTTCCGCAGGCAGATGCTTGAGTACTGCCAGCGCGAGCCCCGCGACGGTGGCGTAGTCGCGGTCTTCGGGCAGGTCCATTCCCAGCCGATCGGCGAGCGCATCGGCAGGCATCGCGCCCGAGACCAGCAGCGAGCCGTCTTCGCGGACCACGACGTTGGGATTGTCGCCAGGATCGCTGTCTGAGACGAAATCGCCAGCGATCGCCGCGAGCAGATTGGCGGGGGTCACGATCCCTTCGAAATGACCATATTCGTCATGGACGAGGCCCATCGGGACTTCGGCGCGGCGGAGCGCGCCAAGCGCATCCATCGCATCGACCTGATCGGGGAGCACCGGCGCGATCCGCATCAGCGTGCGCAGGTTGAGCGGCTCGCCGCGAAAGAGTGCCGCGGCGATGTCGCGGGCCTGGACGACGCCGATCACGGCATCGACCGAGCCCTCGGCCACCGGCAGGCGCGTGTGCGGAGTCGCGAGCAAGGCGTCACGAATGCCGTCGCCGTCAAGATCGACATCGAGCCAATCGACTTCGGTGCGCGGCGTCATCACTTCGCGCACCGGGCGGTCGGCAAGGCGCACCACGCCCGAGATGATCGAGCGCTCATGCTCCTCGATCACGCCGGACTTGCTCGCCTCGGCGACGATCAAATGGAGCTCCTCGGCGGTGACACGGTTTTCCGATTCGCGGTTGAGGCCGATCACGCGGAAGATCAGCGCGCTCGATCGATCGAGCAGCCAGACGATCGGCGCCGTGATTCGGCTGAGCCACAGCATCGGGATCGCCATGATCGCCGCGATCGGCTCAGGCGAGCGCAAGGCGAATTGCTTGGGCACCAGCTCGCCGACGATCAGCGAGGCATAGGTGGTGATCGCGATCACAATGCCGAAGCCCAGGGTCTGCGTGGTCTCGGGCGAAAGCCCCAGCCATCCCAGCCGCTGCGCGACGGGCATGCCGAGGCTCGATCCAGAATAGGCGCCGGCGACGATACCGATCAGCGTGATGCCGATCTGGACGGTTGAGAGGAACTTGCCGGGATCGGAGGCGAGCAGGATCGCGGTCTTGGCGCCGCGCTTGCCGACCCGCGCCAGCGCCTCCATCCGCGCCGGGCGCGCCGAGACGATGGCAAGCTCCGACATGGCGAAGAGGCCGTTGATGGCGATCAACACGAGGATGATCGCGACGTCGATCCAGGGAAAGGGGGCCTGCATGGTGTGGCGCCCTCATATCCGCACTGTGCGGCGGCGCACAACTACCAAGGATTAGAGATCGACTTTTCTCCCTCGTGACGAAGAGAGGAAAGTTCAACCGCGCCGCTCGCGGAAGAAATCGCGGAGCAGCGCGCCTGCCTCGTCTTCGCCGATTCCCGAATAGATTTCAGGGCGGTGGTGGCAGGTCGGCTGGGTGAAGAAACGCGGGCCATGCTCGACTGCGCCGCCCTTCGGATCGCTGGCGCCGTAATAGAGGCGCGCGATGCGGGCATGCGCAATTGCACCGGCGCACATCGCGCAGGGCTCCAGCGTGACCCACAGGTCGCAATCTTCGAGCCGCTCGCGGCCAAGCGCGGCTGCGGCGTCGCGGATTGCGCGGATCTCGGCATGGGCGGTGGGGTCGTGGAGAGTGCGGGGAGCGTTGGCGGCGGTGGCGATTACCTCGCCGTTGCAGGTCAGAACCGCGCCCACAGGCACTTCACCCGTCTCCGATGCGGCACGAGCGGCGTCGAGCGCTCGGCGCATGGGTTCGGGTAAGGGGAACATGGGGGACGGGTTAGCGCCCCAGCCCTCAAACGTCATCCCCGCGCAATCGGGGACCCAGGGTTATGAAACGATGCCCTGCTCGGCTCTGAGTCCCCGCTTCCGCGGGGATGACGAATTGGGCTAGGCCGCAGCCAGCGGCCTGGCGTCGCTCCGCAACACCGTCCACAACGCAAACGCCGCGCCCGGCAGGAACCCCAGCACGGTCAGCCCGCAGGCAATCAGGAAATCGCGCCCCGGGCCGCGGTGAAGGTACACGCCGAGCGGCGGCAGCAATGCCGCCGCGGCGATGCGGCCCGGGGTCGCGCGCATTAGTTGGCGGCAGGCGTCGGGCTGGCGCCCGGGGCCTGCTTCACTTCGATCGTGGGCAATGTCACCGTCGTGTTCTTCATCTCAACCGTCGGAAGCGTAACACTCTTGTTGGTGGTTCCGATCCCGACCGTGCCGGTTTCGGCCTGAATCGTGGGCAGCTTGCCGCCCTGCATGTCGAGCGCCACGCTCGGCAACGAGCCCGGAGTCGATTGGGTGATCTTGAGCATGCCCATCGACATTAGCACCACCACCGCGATTGCGATCAGCCCGATCAGCACCAGAAGTCCGCGCATCATTCATTCTCCCCAAAACTGAATCGCTTGCGTAATTAACAAACATCAACCACGGGGGTTGCGTCCGCACAAGGCTTTCCTTGGGCGAATTGGTTGACGCTCCGTCCCATTGCGGGTATCGGCGCGGCCTTTCCGGCACACTGCCTAGAACCAGGATTTATTGCGATGTCGCGCATTTGCGAGCTGACCGGCAAGGGCCGGATGGTGGGTAACAACGTTTCCCACGCCAACAACAAGACCAAGCGCACCTTCCTGCCGAACCTGCAGAACGTGACGCTGATCAGCGATACGCTGGCCAAGAGCGTGCGCCTGCGCGTCTCGACGCACGGCCTGCGCTCGGTCGAGCATAATGGCGGTCTCGACAATTGGCTGCTCAAGACCAGCGACGACGATCTCTCGCTGCGCGCCCGCCGCCTGAAGCGCGATGTGCGCAAGGCGACTGCCGAGAAGTCGGCCGCCTAAACTTTCCTATTTAAGGAAAAGCGTCAGCCCGTTCTTCCATGGGGAAGAGCGGGTTTTTCGCGTTGCTAGTGTTCCAGCCGGAACTTGAGCAGCAGCGAGCGTTCCCAGAATTGCTGATTGTCGTCTGAGGCGATCCACAGGATCGTGTCCTCGCCCTCGCGCGTCACGGCCAGCGCTTCGAAATTGTCGTGGAGCAGCGGCGCGGCGAAATGCGCAATCTCACGGCCCTGGACCGCGGCGCCCGGCCGAATCGCCTTGCCGTCAATCAGCACGAGTTTGGCAGTAAACAGGCCCGGAAGCGCGAAGCGCCGGTTGAGGACCAGCAGGCGGCCATCGGGCAATTCGGCCATGTCGGTCGGGTTGAACCCCACCGGCGGGACATATGTGAAGCGGAAGCCCTGGTCCGGTCCCTCGGTCGGATCGCTGGCAAACATCAGCGCCTGGCGGCCGGTTTGCGCCAAGGGGCCGCGCGGCCGCGCGCTTTCGCTGATGACGACGAAGCGCCCGTCGCGCAGCCGCACCATCGATTCGGCGCCGCCATTGGCCGACCAGTCCTGCATCGCCGGCGGCCGGGCGAAGCGGACTTCGCGCATCAGCGTCGCGTCATACCGCCAGATCGCGTTCTCGCGCTCATAGCCCAGCCATATCCGGCCCGTCTTCGGATCGCTGGCGAGCGATTCCACATCGCGATCGGGCTTGTACTGGCCGGTTTCGGGACCCAGCGTCACATCGCCGAAACTGGGTTCGGACAGGCCGAAATCGGCATCCAGGCGAAAGCGGATGATATTTCCCGCATCGCTGACCAGCAGGAAGCGGTCCCCCGTGACTTGCATCGCCGAGAAGCCACCAAAGGCAGGATCGGGACTCTTCAGCTCGACGCCGCCTAGATACGTGAGCATGCCGACACGGATTCGGGCGGGATCTTTCGAATCCAAGGGTACGGAGCTGGCGATGATCCGCGCATCGCGCCCGAGCTGGGCACGCTGGCTGGGGTCCGACGCGTTTGCCAGCAGGCACAGAAGGAGCATTGCGATCGGGGCGAGGCGGCGCATCGCGCCGTCATAGCCGCTCATTCGGGCGCGGCCAGCAGAGATGAACGCACGGTAACCACGCTGTTCAGCAAGCCGTCAATGGAACCGCTTTAGATAACATGTGTTGTTCGCGTATCGTTTCCCTCGCGTAGCGTATCGAGGGTTGGGGGCCGGTTCCTAGCGAACCGGCCCCCTTCGATTCCAGAGCCCGTCAGTACATATGCTGCCCGCCATTCACTGACAGCGTCGATCCGGTGATGAACCCGGCATCCTCCGAGCAGAGGAAGCTGACGGTCCGCGCGATTTCACTGGCCTGGCCGAGACGGCCGACCGGGATTTTGGCGACGATCTTCTCGAGCACATCGGCGGGGACCGCGGCGACCATGTCGGTGTCGATATAGCCCGGCGCGATTGCGTTGACCGTCACGCCGGCGCGCGCGCCTTCCTGCGCCAGCGCCTTGGTGAAGCCGTGGATGCCCGATTTGGCGGCGGCATAATTGACTTGGCCATATTGGCCGGCCTGGCCGTTGATCGAGCCGATATTGACGATGCGGCCCCATTTGCGCTCGCGCATGCCGGGGAAGACTGCCTTGGCCATGTTGAAGCAACCGCCAAGGTTGGTGTCCATGACTTCCTTCCACATCTGGTAGGTCAGCTTGAGGATCGTGCCGTCGCGGGTGATGCCGGCGTTGTTGACGACGACATCTACGGGTCCAAGCTCATCGGCCACCTGCGCGCAGCCGGCCTGGCACGCGTCGTAATCGGCCACGTCCCATTTGTATGCCTTGATGCCGGTCCGCTCGGTGAACGCGCGGGCGCGATCGTCATTGCCGGCATAGTTAGCGGCGACGGTCATCCCCGCTTCCTGGAGCGCGACGCTGATCGCCTCGCCAATGCCCCGTGTTCCGCCCGTCACGATCGCTACGCGTGCCATAAATCTCTCTCCCATTGTTTCGTCAGAGGCTAGGCGGGCTACACCCAGCCTTCAAGCTCCCGCTGCAAAATGCTGCGCAGCATTTCTACCCCGCAATCGCTGTCGTTCAGACAAGGCAGATAAGCGAAATCGGTTCCGCCGCTGGCCAGAAAGGTCTCGCGCCCGCGGATCGCGAGCTCCTCGAGCGTCTCCAGACAATCGGCCGAGAAGCCGGGGGCGACGATGGCGATCTTCTTGATGCCCTTGGCCGGGAGTGCCGCGAGCGTCGTGTCCGTGGCCGGTTCGAGCCACTTGGCACGGCCGAAGCGCGACTGGAAAGTAACGGTCAGCTTGCGGCCAAGCGCCTCGGACAGCAGCCGTGCGGTCTTCTGGCAATGGCAATGATAGGGGTCGCCCAGCTCGAGCGTGCGCTGGGGCATGCCATGGAAGCTGGCGAGAATCGCTTCCGGCTCGAAATCGAGCGCCGCCAGGCTGGCTTCGACCGATGCCTTTAGCGCGGCTATATAAGTGGGATCGTCATGATAAGGCGGCAGCGTGCGGATCGCGGGCTGCCAGCGCATTTTCGCCAGTTCGGCAAACGCAGCATCGTTCGCGGTGGCGGTCGTGGCTGCGCAATATTGCGGGTAGAGCGGCGCGATCAGGATGCGCTCGCAGCCTTGATCCTTGAGAGCGCGGAGGCGTTCGCCGAGTGCCGGGCGGCCATAGCGCATCGCGTAATCGACGATCACCTCGGAGCCGAACGCGCCCTGCAGCGCCGTTGCCTGGGCGCGGGTGATCGCGGCAAGCGGCGAGCCATCCTCGCGCCATACCAGGCCATAAGCGTGCGCCGATTTCTTCGGCCGCGTGCGCAGGATGACACCCCGCAGGATCGGCTGCCAGACGAGCTGCGGTATCTCGACGACGCGCTTGTCCGAGAGGAATTCGCCTAGATAGCGGCGCACCGATGCGGCGTCGGGCGCATCGGGGGTGCCCAGATTGACGAGCAGCACGCCGATCTTGCCGGTAGCTACGGGGGGGTGATCGAGGGGCAATGCCATTATTTTTCCCCGGCGGAGGCCGGGGCCCAGCCCTCTAACCCGATTGCACGCGGCAGCATGTACCTCGGCGCTTCGCACCAAGCCTGGGCCCCGGCCGTCGCCGGGGGAAAATTCAGACCAACCATTATTCAGCGTCCGACAGGAGCGGCAGCCGGCGGAACCGGACGCCGCTTGCCGCTTGAAGCGCGTTGGCGATCGCCGGTGCTGTGGGGGGCACCGCGAGCTCGCTCACGCCGCCCGGATCGCTACCGCTGGCGATGATCTCGACGGTGATATCCGGCGTGCTGGCGAGCGTCGGCAGGTTCAGTCCGGCCATTTCGCGCACATCGGCGACATTCTCGGTAAACCCGGTGCTCGCCCCGATCGCCGCCGCCATGCCGAAAATAAGTCCGCCCTCGATCTGCTGCTTGACCAGGTCGGGATTGACCACGCGACCGCAATCGACCGCCGCGACCAGCCGCTCGACCTTGACCTGACGGCCAGCAAGCCGCGCCTCGGCCATTACCGCAATATAGGATCCGCGGAACATGTGCGCGGCGATGCCCTGCCCGCTTCCCGGCTGGCCGCCCTGCCAACCCCCCAATTGCGCGGCCATCTGGAGGCAGCGTGCAAGGCGCGGCTCGCTCCCGAGCATCGCCATGCGAAACGTCAGCGCATCCTGCTCAGCGACATGGGCAAGCTCGTCAATAAAGCTCTCGGTGAAGAAGGCGGTGTAGCTGTGTGCGCCCGAGCGCCAATAGCCAGTGGGCACGCCGATCGTCGCGGGATGATGATCGACTGCGAAATTGGGAAGGATGTAAGGCGGTGTAGCCCCGGCAATTGCCGAAGGGTCGCCCGATCCCGGCAGAGCGAGCGAGGCCTTCACGATCGCATCCCCACCGAGCAGGCGGTTGGCGAGCTCGCGACCGGTCTCTGGCGCAGCGATCTTGGCGAGCCAGCCAGTGACGCGGCCCTTGCCGTCGAGCTTGGCCGAGAGACGCCCGGCGGCGGCGGGGCGATAGCGATCGTGGCGGAAGTCTTCGCCGCGCGGCCAGGTGAGCTGGACCGGGCGGCCGATACGGACCGCGAGCAACGCGGCCTGCGCCGCGACGTCATGTTCGAGCTTGGCGCCGAACGAACCTCCGGCCATCGTCGCGTGGATGAAGACGCTGGCCTCACTCACGCCCGCGGCGCGCGCGGCGGCGCTGCGGGCGAGGCCCGGCGCCTGTGTGGGCAGCCAGAGCGTCAGCCGGCCGTCGGCGTAATTGGCGGTACAGGTCATCGGCTCGAGCGCAGCATGCAGCGCAAGGCCGACGCGATATTCGGCGCTGACCAGCTTGGCGCCCTTGAACTCGGCGCGCAAATCGCCTGCCGAAGCAATGCGTGCGCCCTCCTCTTCGAACGCGGCGGTGAGCGCGGCATCGATCGTGTCGGAATTGACGACGTTCTCAGGCGTCTTGAAGCGCGGGCGCATCGCATCGATCGCGCGCTCGGCGGCCCAGCTATTGTTTGCCACCGCCGCTACCCACTGGCTGGTAGTCACCACGGCGAGCATGCCGGGCACCTTGTCAGCGGCGGCACGGTCGAGCTTGACCAATTCGGTCTCTCCGGTCGGCCCCTGGCGGATCGAGGCGAAAACCATGTTGGGCAAGCGGATGTCCGCGGCGAAATTGACGCTGCCGTCGACCTTGGCGGGTGCATCGAGCCGCGGCACGCCTTGGCCATAGAGCCGGTCGGTCTCACCGGTGCGCAGCGGTACATCATCGGGCAGGCTCTCGTCCGCCGCCTCCCCGGCCAATTCACCAAAGCCGAGCTTCTGCTCGCCATGGACGACGAAGCCGCCCGCCGTGCCGCACGATTGCCAGTCGACGCTCCAGCGCCGCGCCGCCGCCTTGCACAACAGCACGCGCGCGGCGGCGCCGGCGTGGCGCAGATCGTTTTCGAAATTGCGGATCGAGGTCGAGCAGCCGGTGAGCATCAGGCCGGCGCGCGAAGCATGGGTGCGCTGCAATTGCTGGGGCAACCCGCCCAGCGCCAGCTCGAACAAGGTCGCGGCGGCGAGCGGATTTGCATACAGCGGATTGAGCGGGGCGGGCTCGACGCCGACCATCTTCCAATCCGCGCCCAGCTCGTCGGCGATTATCTGGGGCATGGAAGTGTAAACCCCCTGCCCCTCTTCGCACTGGGGCACGGCGACGGCGACATGCCCGTCGCTGCCGATCTTGAGCCACGCGCCGAACAGGCTCTCGCCGGGCGCCGCGGTGAGATTGGGGAGATAGGTCCGCGGCCACAGGCCCCAAGCGACCACCAGCCCCGCGCCGATCCCCCCGCCGATAAGCAGCGTGCGCCGGTCGGGCTTTTTGAGCTTCGACAGGTCGAGCTTGGGAAGGTCCAGCGCCATCGACGATGCTCTAGCTTGGCCCCCAGAATGTGTCATCGCCCAATTATCCTTCATCCCAACGAAGACGAGGCGAGAGCTATTGGGTTTGCAACCTAGCTGCTCTATCGAAAGGCCGATGAGCGATCTCCTGACCCTATCCGCCACGGCCGCGGGCCATATCCGTTTCGAGGACCTCGGCCTCAGCAAGGTCGCGCTCGATCTGGGGCTGTTCACGATCAAATGGTATTCGCTGGCCTATATCGCCGGCATCCTGATCGGCTGGTGGTATCTGCTCAAGCTGCTCAAGGAACCCGGCGCGCCGATGGGCAAGCGCCATGCCGACGATCTGGTGTTCTACGCGACTCTCGGCATCATCCTGGGCGGGCGGATCGGCTATATCCTGTTCTATGCGCCCGAGATGCTCGGCAATCCCATCCGCGCGATCAGCCTGTGGGATGGCGGCATGTCGTTCCATGGCGGCGTGCTCGGGGTCACGCTGGCAATCATCCTGATGTCGCGCCGCAACGGGCTCAATTGGCTGCGCGTGCATGATTATGTCGCCTGCGCCGTGCCGTTCGGGCTGTTTTTCGGGCGGCTCGCCAATTTCGTGAATGGCGAGCTCTGGGGCAAGCCGACCGACGTCTCGTGGGGGATCGTCTTCCGCGACACCGTCAATGCCGGCCAGATCGAGCCTGCGCGGCACCCGAGCCAGCTTTATGAGGCGGGCCTTGAGGGGCTGCTGCTGTTCGCGATCCTGTGGTTCTTCTTCTGGCGGACCAAGGCGCGCTACGAGCCGGGCAAGCTCGTCGGCATCTTCCTGCTCGGTTATGGCCTGTGCCGCTTCCTGGTCGAGTTCTACCGCGAGCCCGATCGCCAGCTCGTCTGGCTCGCCGACGCGACCGGGCTGCATATGGGCCAGTGGCTGTGCGTCCCGATGATCGCGGGCGGAGTGTATCTGATCGCGACCGCCAAGGGCCGCCGCCAGCGCGTCGAGCCGATCGTCGGTTCGGAGAGCGTGGCCTAGTCCAGGTGAGCGACGACAACCCCCTGACCGCCGCGCCCGAACAGCGCGCGGAGAATGCTGCCGAACCATTGCTCGGTGAACGGCTGGCGCGGGCGATCACGATGGCCGGGCCGATCCCGCTGTCGCAATTCATGGGCGCGGCGAACGCGCATTATTACGGCACCCGCGATCCGCTGGGCGCACGCGGTGACTTCACCACCGCACCCGAGATCAGCCAGATGTTCGGCGAGCTGATCGGGCTGTGGCTGGCGGATATATGGGACCGCGCCGGACGGCCGGCGGCGCGCTATGTCGAACTGGGGCCCGGGCGCGGGACGCTGGCGCAGGATGCTTTGCGGGCGATGGCGAAGGCCGGACTGACGCCGCCGGTCGATCTGGTCGAGACCAGCCCGATGCTTCGCGCGATGCAGGCAGAACGGGTGCCTCATGCCGAATTCCACCTCGACCTGGTGGGACTTGCCGACGATGCGCCTTTGCTGGTGGTCGCCAACGAATTCTTCGATGCGCTGCCGATCCGGCAATTGATTGCGACCCACGAAGGCTGGCGCGAGCGGTTGGTCGCGTGTCAGGACACGCTGTTCCTGCCGATCGCCGGGGACCGCGCTTTCGACATGATTATTCCAAAGCATCTGCTGCATTCGGAGCCTGGATCGATCCTCGAAACCTCGCCGGCGAGCGTAGCGATCCTGCGCAATCTGGCGGCGCGGCTGCTCGAACAAGGCGGCGCGGCGCTGATCATCGATTACGGCTATGAAGGCCCCGCCATCGGCGACACGCTCCAGGCCGTGAAAGGCCATGCCTACGCCAATCCATTCGACACCCCCGGCGAGGCCGACCTCACCGCGCATGTCGATTTCGCGACCTTGAAAGAGGCGGCCGAAGTCGAGGGGCTGGTGGTGTATGGACCAGTGACTCAGGGCGCGTTCCTCGAGGCGCTCGGCATCGCGACGCGGGTCGAGGCACTGGCCAAGGCCTCGCCCGAGCGCACCGAGCAACTCGCGATCGACCGCGCCCGGCTGACCGATCCCGAGCAGATGGGCGATTTGTTCAAGGTGATTGCGCTCACGGCCCCCGGGTGGCCGGTGCCGGCCCGGTTCGCATGAACTATCGCGACGCCACTGCCGCCGACTTGCCCGCGATCGACGCGCTCTTCCGCGAGAGCTTCGTTGCGACCTTCGGGCATCTATATGCGGGGAAAGATCTGGCGAGCTTCCTTGCCCAGTTTACGCCCGAGGCATGGGCGGGCGAATTCGCGCTGCTCGATTTGCGGATCCGCCTCGCCGAGGATGGCGAAGGCCTGGCCGGTTTCTGCAAGATCAGCGATCTCGAACTGCCGGCTCAAACCAGCGCGCGGACGACCGAGTTGCGCCAGCTCTATCTCAGCGATCGCGCCAAGGGCTCCGGCGCGGCTCAGGCTTTGATCGAATGGGCGATCGCCGCGGCGCAGGCGCGGGGCTCCGAAGAAATGTGGTTGTCGGTCTATATCGACAATCACCGCGCCAAGCGCTTCTACGAGCGCTACGGCTTCGAGGATCAGGGGCCGTACGCGTTCATGGTCGGCAATCATCAGGACGAAGACCGTCTGATGCGGCTGGTCCTGTGAGCGTCGAAGTCAATCGCGCGCGGGCGCTGGAAGGCGTGGCGCATGGCTTTCTCGGGCGGCGCGGCGGGGTCTCGACCGGAGTGCATGCCGGGCTCAATGTCGGCATCGGATCGCAGGATGATGCGGAGAGCGTCGCCGAGAATAGGCGCCGCGCGGCCGAGGCAGTCCTGCCCGGCGGCGAGCTGGTCACGGTCTATCAAATCCACTCTGCCGACGCAGTGGTCGCGAACGGCCCCTTCGCCGAGCGGCCGCATGCCGACGCGGTGGTAACCGACCGCCCCGGCCTAGCGCTCGGCATCCTCACTGCCGATTGCGCGCCCGTGCTGTTCGCGGACCGCGAGGCTGGCGTTGTCGGCGCAGCGCATGCGGGATGGAAGGGCGCACTCGGGGGCGTCACCGATTCCACGATCGCGCTGATGGAGACGCTGGGCGCCCGGCGCGATCACATCGCCGCCGCAATCGGCCCGTGCATCGCGCGCGCCAGCTACGAAGTCGATGACGGCTTCCTGCGCCGCTTCTCCGAGGCCGACCAGGCCAATGAACGCTTCTTCATCGAAGGGCGCGCCGGACACCATCAGTTCGACCTCGAAGCCTATGTCGCGCACCGCCTCGCCACGGCCGGAATCCGCACGGTCGAGATGCTCGGCGAGGACACTTATGCCCAGCCCGAGCGCTTCTACAGCTTCCGCCGCGCCACCCACGCGCAGGAAAGCGACTACGGCCGGCAGATTTCGATAATTGGTATCATTTGAGACGGTCTTTGCGCTAGAGGCCGGGCAATCAAAATCCGGAGACGAGCATGACCGACGAAACCGAAGCCGATCTGACCGGCGCCACTCCGCGCCGCCGCCCCAAGGCGAATGTCGAATCGGTCGGCGGGCGCAAGCTTCGTCCCGCGACGCTGATGATGGGACACGGCTACGATCCGATGCTTTCGGAAGGCTCGCTCAAGCCGCCGATCTTCCTGACCTCGACCTTCGTGTTTCCGAACGCCGCGGCCGGCAAGCGCCACTTCGAAGGCGTCACCGGCAAGCGCCCGGGCGGCGCCGAAGGCTTGGTCTATTCGCGCTTCAACGGCCCTAACCAGGAGATCCTCGAAGACCGCCTCGCGATCTGGGAAGAGGCCGAGGACGCGCTCGCTTTCTCCTCGGGCATGTCCGCGATCGCCACGCTCTTCCTGTCGATGACCAAGCCGGGCGATACGATCGTCCATTCGGGCCCACTTTATGCCGCGACCGAGACGCTGATCGGCCGCATCCTCGGCCGCTTCGGAGTCAAGTGGCTCGATTTCCCGGCAGGCGCGACGCGCGAAGAGATCGACGCAGTCCTTACAAAGGCCCGCGAGACCGGCGATGTAGCGCTGATCTATCTCGAAAGCCCCGCCAACCCGACCAATGCCTTGGTCGATGTCGAGGCCGTCCGCGACAGCCGCGATGCGATCTTCACGGGCGAAAACAAGCCGCCGATCGCGATCGACAACACCTTCCTCGGCCCGATCTGGGCGCAGCCGATGAAGCAGGGCGCCGACATCGTCGTCTATTCGCTGACCAAATATGCCGGCGGCCATTCGGATCTCGTCGCGGGCGGCGTGCTGGGCAAGAAGGACCACATCAACACGATCCGGCTGATGCGCAACACCATCGGCACGATCTGCGACCCGCACACCGCCTGGATGCTGCTCCGCTCGCTGGAAACGCTGGAGCTGCGCATGAGCCGCGCCGGCGAGAACGCCGTGAAGGTCTGCAACTTCCTAAATGGCCATCCCAAGGTCGAGAAGGTCGGCTATCTCGGCTTCCTCGAAGAGCAAGGCGATGCCCGTCAGGCCGATATCTATCGCCGGCACTGCATCGGTGCCGGATCGACCTTCTCGCTCTATCTCAAGGGTGGCGAAAAGGAGTCGTTCGCATTCCTCGACGCGCTCAAGATTGCCAAGCTGGCGGTGTCGCTGGGCGGCACCGAGACGCTGGCATCGGCGCCCGCCGCGATGACGCATCTGTCGGTCCCTGAAGAGCGCAAGCAGGCGCTGGGGATCACCGACAATCTGGTGCGCATTTCGATCGGCGTGGAAGACGCGGACGATCTGATCGCGGACTTCGAGGAAGCGCTGAAGGCAGTCTAGCCCGCTTCGTCATCCTGACGAAAATCAGAATCCAGGGTTACTATGCGAAGCGCGGAGTAACCCTGGGTCCCGGATCAAGGCCAAATGACGAGTCATTGGAAAAGCGGCGCGGCAGCCTTCTCTACCAATGCTGCCATCGTCCGGTGATCCTTCAGCGACGGGTGCCAATTGCATCCCGTCTGCTCGAGAGCGGGGACGTGGATGACGGTGGCGCTGGATTCCTTCGCCACAGCCTCGACGTCGGCGGCGAAATTGTCTGCGGCCATCAGCACGAACTTCGCCTGTGGCTGCTCGCGCCGAAGCCAGCGGATGAAGGCGACATAGTGGATGCGATAGTCGGTGTGGAGCCAGGCCGGGCTTTCCCACGGTTCGCTAGGCTTGAGGGGGGTCGAGAAATCGTTCGTGCCCAGATTGATGACGATTATTTGCGGTCGCCACTTCAGATCTTCCGCAGTGACCCAAAGCGTAGTTTCCCCGGGCACTGCGCGGGCATAGATGGACGGCAGATTGGAGCCGGGAATATTACCGGCATAATTGCGGACCACGCCGTAGCCCGAATAAGCGATCACGCGATAATCGGCGCCGAGTGCCTTCGCCGCGAGCGGGCCGAACGCCAATTGGGTGTCGGTGGTCGCCCTAACCCGCGCGCTGTCGCAGTCACGCATGAGCGATGTGTTGCCATAGCCGACGGTGTGCGAATCCCCGATGAATTCGATCTGGCGGGCGCGGCGAACCGGCTTCATCGCCTGCCCGCTGGTGCTGAACCCCAGGAAGCGCGGCCCGCCCGACTGGCTTTCGGTCACCTTTTCGAGCCGCACCGAATGCTCGGCGTCTGCCAGCCCCGAGACCTTGAAGTTAGCGACGCCCGATTTCGTCAAAGTCGCGCGCAGTTCGCCGTCGACGAACAGCCGCAACGGCTCGCCGCCGGTGTCGACCTTGACGGTCACATCCCTGCCCTTGAATCGGCTCTCGAAATACCCGCCCGGCCAACCGAAGCGGCCTTCCGCCGACACGCGCGCAGGACTGTGCACCGCCAGCGGCATCGTGTCGGGGATCACGAACAACAGCGGCGCGAGCAGGGCGATCTTCATCGCGCCAGCCTATGCCGCAAGCGCGGGCAAGCCTAGCCCCAGAGCCGCTCGCGATAACTAGCCCCAGAGCCGCTCGCGATAAGCGGCGAAGCAGCGCTCGCCGCACTTGAGGCGGATCAGCGCGCCTTCGGCCATCGCCGTGGCCGTGCGCGGGTCCTCCTCGACTGCGGGGCGGATCGCGTTCTTGTTCCACTCGATGCTGTGCTTGACGTCGAGCACCGCGTGGACCGAGAAATAGCGCGCTTCCTTGGGGGAGAGACCAACGCGCCGGAGACCGTCCGCCACGTGTTGCGAGCGGCCCGGCGCCGTCAGCTCGACCACACCCAGCGCACCTACCGAATGCCAGGCATAGCGCCGGTTGGTCGCCATCGCGGTCATCGCATTGGCGAGCGCGAGGCTTTCCCACACGGTCTTCTCGATCACCGGCTCGACCTTGAGCGTCTCGACCAGCGCATCGAGCATCGGGCCGTGCATGCCCTTGGCAGTGCCATGGCCCATTTCGTCCCAGTAATTGCGCGCGAGTTCGAGCTTGGGCTCGACCGGCAGCTTGACCTGAGTCATCGCAACCAGGTCGTCGAACCCCGCTTCGCCGGCGGCCTCCTGTTCGAAGAACCATCGAAGCTGGTCCTTGTCGGCCTGCTCGGCGAGCCAAGGGAAAAGCGGGTCGCCTTGCCCCGGACCGGTCGCCTTGAGGTCCTCGAACCAGCGGATAAACCCATCAGCATCGGTCGGCGCCGCAGCGGCCTCTTCGATCACTTCGGCACGCAGTTCTTCGAGGAAACCGCTTTCGAGGCGCTGCATCTTCACGTCGCGCTCGAAGCGATGCTGCCAGCCGTCGCTGGGGAATGCAGGCATCAGCCGCTCGCGATTCCAATGCGCGAGCCCGCGCTGGAAGCTGTCCTTCAGGAACTGGGAACCGGTATCGTTTGCAAAGTCGGGGGCACGAGTGGCCATGAGTCAATGTCTCCTGTCCAACTAGGAACAGGCGGACGGCGAGGGAGGTTCCGTCAGCTGAAGCCCAACTAACGTAGATCAAGGCGTTTTTCATGTCCTGGCGAAGTCGGCTGGCCACGGACGGCGGCCTTCCTCGGCGCTCCGCGCTTTGCGCACCAACTGGCTTGTGTTAGCGCTAACTTCAGCGTGGAAAACCCGCCGAAATGGAGAGCGATGTGAAAGCCAAGGCCTTTCGAATGATCTGCGCGTGCCTGCTCGGCAGCACTGCCCTGCCCGCCACGGCGCAGGAGCTGCAGCTGAGCCCGGCAGGCTATTTCGAAGCCGACGGGGTCAATCTGCTCGTCTTTTCCAATTGGTATGACGGGCTGTTCGCCGATTCGAAGATTAGCGGCCTCGAGATCATCCAGCAGGGCGAGCGCACTGCCACCAATGGCGACGTCCGCCTCTCGGCGACCCCCGGCCAATGGGATCCGATCGGCCGAATGGTAAAGCGCGAAGTCAATCCGAAGACCGGCGCGGTCGACGTGCTGCTCGAATATCCGGAGCACAAATTCCAATATCACGTCCACGCTGAGCGGAAGGGCAATGCAGTCGTGCTGGCGGTGATCCTCGATCAGCCGCTCCCCGCGGCGCTGGCAGGCAAGGCCGGGCTCAACCTGGAATTCCTGCCCTCGGCCTATTTCCGCAAGAGTTGGATGGCCGACGGCGCGAGCGGCATCTTCCCGCTGCATCCGTCGAGCGACATGCAGGCGGGCGGCGAGCGCAACGCGGCGAGCGGGCGCGATGTGGGACCGGGTGCGGAGCCGCTGGCGCTGACCGGCGGCAAGACGCTGGTGCTGGCGCCCGAGGATCCCGCCCGCCGCGTGACCATCGCTTCGCCCTCGCGGCTCGAATTGTTCGACGGGCGCGACCAAGCGCAGAATGGCTGGTTCGTGGTGCGCAGCCTGATCCCTGCGGGCAAGACCGGGCGAGTGATAGAATGGACCGTGACGCCGAACAGCGTAGCGGGGTGGAAGCGCGCGCCGGTGATCGGGCATTCGCAGCTCGGCTATGCGCCCGAACAGGCCAAGCGCGCGGTGATTGAGCTCGACGCCAAGGAATCGGGCGCCGAGACCGCGCGGCTGCTGCGGATAACCGACAAAGGCGATACCGCGGAGGTACTGAGCGGCCCCGCGGCACCCTGGGGCAAGTATCTGCGCTATCAGTATCGCAGCTTCGATTTCAGCAAGGTCCGCGAGCCCGGCATCTACATGCTCGAATATGCCGGCAAGCGCACCGCGCCCTTCCGTATCGCGACGGACGTCTACGACAAGGCCTGGCATCCGAGCCTCGACGTCTATCTGCCCGTCCAAATGGACCATATGCTGGTCAACGAGGCCTATCGCGTCTGGCACGGCGACAGCCACCGCGACGATGCCCGCCAAGCGCCGGTCAATCACGAGCATATCGACCTCTACCGCCAGGGCCCGACCACCGACACCAGGTTCGCACCCGGCGAGCATATCCCCGGCATGAATGTCGGCGGCTGGCTCGATGCCGGCGATTTCGATATCCGCACCCAAACCCAATATGCAGTGATCCGCAGCCTGGTGAGCATCTGGGAGCAGCACCGCCCGGCCCGCGACCAGACGCTGGTCGATTGGGACCTGCGCCATGTCGAAATGCATGTGCCTGACGGCGCCCCGGACATGCTCCAGCAGATCAAGCACGGCGTGCTTTATCTCGCATCGATGTACGACGCGGTTGGCTATGCGGTGCACGGCGTAGTCGAGCCCGATGTCGCGCAATATACCCATCTCGGCGATGCCGCCTCCAAGACCGACGGGCTCATCTATGACCCCGCCCTCCAGCGCGGCGAGCGCAAGGACGGCAAGAGCGGCACACCCGACGATCGCTGGGTGTTCACCAGCAAATCCTCGGCACTCAATTACGGATCGGCTGCGTCGCTCGCAGCGGCGAGCCGGGCGCTCAAGGGGCATGACGATGCGCTCGCGGCCAAGGCGCTGAAGCTCGCCACCGGCGTGTGGGACGAGGAGCAGAGCCACGCCCCAAACACTTTCAGCCATGGCAACACCACTGGCGGCTGGCTGCCGGGCGAGGAGTTCACCGCCGCAGTCGAATTGCTGACCGCGACGCGCGACAAGAAATATGCCGCTCGGATCGAGGCGCTTTGGCCGGAGGTCTCGAAGCGCTTCGGCGGCTATGCGACGACTGCAGTCCAGGCCCTGCCCAACATGCCTGTCTCATACCGCTCTGCCGTCGAAACCGCCGCGCGTGCGTGGAAGGGACAGCCCGCGCCCACCAATCCGTACGGCGTCCCGATCACCGAAGGCGGCTGGGCGGGCAATGGCGCCGTGATCCAGACTGGCCTCACCGATTATGCCATCCACAAGGCCTTCCCGGCGATAAGCGACGGCAAGGCCGTGTTCCGCGCGCTCGATTATCTCCACGGCACGCATCCGGGATCGGACATCTCGTTCGTCTCGGGCGTGGGCACGATCTCCAAGGAAGTCGCTTATGGCAGCAACCGCGCCGATTTCTCGTTTATCGCCGGCGGCGTGGTGCCCGGCGCGCTGATCCTGAAGCCTGACTTCCCGGAAAATAGCGAGAACTGGCCGTTCTTCTGGGGCGAGAACGAATATGTCGTGAACATGAGCCCGAGCTATATCGCGCTGGTTCACGCCGGGATCGAATTGACCAAGGAGCGATAAGCCTCAGCCGTCGCCGACGCGCTCGATATCGGCGCCGACGGCCTGAAGCTTTTCCTCGAGCCGCTCATAGCCTCGATCGAGGTGATAGACGCGGTTCACTTGCGTTTCGCCCTCGGCGACCAGCCCGGCGATGATCAGGCTCATCGATGCGCGAAGATCGGTGGCCATGACTTGCGCCCCGTTCATCCGCTCGACGCCACGGACCACGGCGGTGCGGCCGCGAACCTCGATGTTCGCGCCCATGCGCGCGAGCTCGGGCACGTGCATATAGCGATTTTCGAAGATCGTCTCGGTGAACATGCTCGCGCCTTCGGCCTTG
Organism: Sphingomonas sp. AC522; assembly: GCF_979258125.1. Lineage (NCBI taxonomy): Bacteria > Pseudomonadati > Pseudomonadota > Alphaproteobacteria > Sphingomonadales > Sphingomonadaceae > Sphingomonas > Sphingomonas sp. AC522. Next base: position 1,045,654 of record NZ_OZ409836.1, on the reverse strand, counting down.
CACTGCATCGCCATGAATTGCGCCTGCATGTCGGTGGCGAAACCGGGGAATGGCGCCGTGCTGAGGGTCAGCGGCTGGAGCGGGCCATCGGCCGCGATGCGGATGCCGCTCTTCTTCTCTTCGACCGTCACGCCGGCATCAATCAGCGCATCGAGCGTCGCGCGCATGTCGTTCGCCGATGCGCCGATCAGCTCGACATCGCCGCCGGTGATCGCCGCGGCACAGGCATAGCTGCCCGCCTCGATCCGGTCGGGCATCACCTTGTAGGTCGCGCCGTGGAGCCGGCCCTTGCCTTCGATCTCCAGCGTCTCGCTGCCGATGCCGTTGATCGTCGCGCCCATTGCGACCAGCAGATTGCACAGATCGACGATCTCGGGCTCGCGCGCAGCGTTTTCGAGCACGGTCGTGCCCTTTGCCAGCACCGCCGCCATCAGCACATTTTCGGTGGCGCCGACAGAGACCACGGGGAAGCGATAGCGCCCGCCCGACAGGCGCCCGCCGTTGGGCGCGCTCGCCTTCACATATCCCGAAGCGACTTCGATCTCCGCGCCGATCGCTTCCAGCGCCTTCAAATGCAAGTCGATCGGGCGGTTGCCGATCGCACAACCGCCGGGGAGCGACACGGTCGCCTCGCCCGCGCGGCCGAGCAAAGGCCCGAGGACGAGGATCGAGGCGCGCATCTTGCGGACGATGTCATAGGGCGCAACGGTCGAGCTGAGATTGCCCGCGCGCATCGTCATCACGCGCCCGAAATCGGTCGGCCGGGTGCCCTCGATCGCAGTCGATGCGCCGAGTTCGTTAAGCAGGTGCCCGAAGCTGTCGACATCGGCGAGGCGTGGCAGATTGCGCAGCGTCAGCGGTTCGTCGGTCAGGAGCGCGCAAGGCATCAGCGTGAGCGCGGCGTTCTTGGCGCCGGAGATGGGGATCTGGCCTGAAAGGCGGTTTCCGCCCCGGATGAGAATTCGGTCCATCGGTGGCTTCTAGCCGCTGCGCCGCCCCAAGCAAGCGCGGTCGATTTTGCCAGGCTTGATCGACTTTAATGCATTGATTCTACGGCACTGCTTCACAGATAAGCGGTGGGGAGAAGCGAACGCGTGTCCGGTAGTTGTTTTGCCGAAGTGCTGAGCGAACTGATCGATCTGACGGAAGTCGAACGAGACGCGCTCGTGAAGTTGGAGGAACGCCAGCGGCCTGTGCGCCGCGGGGCGGTGCTGCAGCGTGAGAATGAAGCATCGGGCGAGCTGTTCATCCTCCGCAAGGGCCTGATGATGAGCTATGTGCTGCTCGCCGATGGCAGCCGGCAGATCCTCCGCTTCCTGTTCCCCGGCGACATGCTCTGCGTATCCGCTGCGATCTATCGCGAAGCCCCCGAGACGCTGGCCGCGCTTTCGGACTGCGTGGTGAGCCCGTTCGACCGCGCGGCCCTGGCCGAGATGATGCTCGCGCATCCCCGGCTCGCGGCGATGGTGCTGGTCTATTCGCAGATCGAGCGCGTCGCCCTAACCGATCGGCTTGCCGCACTCGGCCGCACATCGGCCAAGGCACGCATCGCTGCGCTGTTGCTCGAATTGCGCAACCGGCTGCGTGCCACCGACAAGAGTGTGGCCAATGCCTTTGCGCTGGGGCTGACGCAGGAAGAAATCGGCGACGCCACCGGGCTGACCGCAGTCCACGTCAACCGCATGCTTCGCCAGCTCGAGGAAGAAAAGATGATCGCGCGCGAGGCAGGCCGGGTCACGCTGCTGGACGAACGGGGGCTCGGCCGCGCGGCCAATTACGTCAATCGCTATGAGGGGCTGAGCCTCAACTGGCTGCCCAAGCCGAACTGATGCGGCTTGGGCCCGCCCAAGCCGATCAGGCTTTTTCCATCGTGCATTGCAGCGGATGCTGGTTCTGCCGGGCGAAATCCATCACCTGGCTCACCTTGGTCTCGGCGACTTCATAGCTGAAGACTCCGCAGACGCCGACGCCGCGCTGATGCACCGCTAGCATCACCCGCGTCGCCGCCTCCATGTCCATCTTGAAGAAGCGCTGGAGCACCAGCACGACGAATTCCATCGGTGTGTAATCGTCGTTGAGCATCAGCACGCGATAGGGCGTGGGCTGCTTGGTGCGCGTGCGAGTACGCGTGGCGAGGCCGATCGACGGATCGTCCCCCTGGCGGTCGTCGTCGCCATCTTCGGCCATGCGGATCTGGAAATCGGTGATGTGCTGCATCGCTCGTGAAAATATGGGCTTGGGAATGGAAGGGCAAGGGCAAGCCGTCGCCTGAGCTTCGCTTTCAGCTAGTTGCCATCCGCATCCACCATGAAAATCACGGGCTTGCCACGCGATCCTGGGTCCCATCCCGCGGCCAGCGCCGCCCGCACCCCGTTTTCAGCCAGCGCGTCATTGATCTGCGGACGCTGCAGCTGCGACGAGCCTTTCATTGCGCGCTTAGGCATCGGGAACTCAAGCAGGGCCTCACGCTTGGCGTCGGATCGCCGCAGCGCGACTTCCATGCCCTTCCAGCCCTCGACCGTGGACCATTGCGGCTCACGCCGTAATTCCCAGGCATATTCCTCGCCATCGACTTTGACGGCGCCGGCAAGAGAACGGGTATGAAGCATGGCGCGACACTAGCAGGGTAAAAGTTGCAAAGGAAAAGGGCGGCCACCCCTCGGGATGACCGCCCTTTCTATCTGTTCGGAAAGTCCGTGGCTTACGCCGCGGTCTTCACCTTTTCGGCTGCGAGCGCGAAGCGGCCCGACAGCGGCTGCGCGGCGTCGCCGGCAAGCTTGAGCATCGCTTCGGTGTTCTTCGAAGCTTCGGCGACATACGAGTCGAACGAAGTGCGGAAGAAATCGCTCTGGAGCTTGAACAGCTCGGTCGGCGACTTGACCGTTGCGAAGGTCTTGAGCGCGGCAGTCGCGGTCTCGAACGACTTGCGGCTATACTCTGCGGCGTCCTGACCCAGCGTCTGCAGGCCGTTGGCTGCGATCTTGCTCGACTCGACGATCGCCTCGACATTGCCCTTGGCGAAGTCGTTGGCGTCTTCGATCAGCTTGGTCGACTTTTCGACGGCCGCCTTGCTGCGATCGTTGAAGTCGGTGAACATGGCCTGGGCCTTTGCGGTGTTTGCTTCGATCATGGTTTCCACTTTCTGAGTTGCCGGGGCGGTGATCTGGGCGATGGCTTCCTGAACGGGCTCGATCGCGGCTTCGACTGCCTGGGCGGTTTCGATTACTTTTTCCTGCGGTGCTGCTTCCAGGGCCGGGACCGGCTCGGGCAGCGCCTCGACAACCGTGACAAGCGGTTCGACGGGCGCGGCCTGGACGGGCTTCTCAGCCTTTGGCGCAGCAACGACTGCCTTGGGCGCGGCCATCGGACGCGCTGCGGGCTTGGAAGCGGCGGCCTTGGCCGATCCGTTCTTCTTTCCCTTGCTTGCCATCTGACATTCCCTGCTTGATTGCTGCAGTGCGGCATATATGCAAGCACGTGCTGCGTTGCAAGAGGTTTTTTGTGCACTGCAACATATGTCAATTACGCTAGGGAATTGAGGCGTCAGCGGGTCCTGACATAAGTACCGGGCGCATCTCCCAGAGCGTTGAACTTACCCCTCCCAGGCACACGTGCGTCCTTTGCGGCCACTTTGGTGCCGTCCAACTCTTCGATCCAGCCAATCCAATGTGGCCACCAGCTGCCCTTAGTTTCCTTGGCGCCGGCAACGAACTCGGCGAGCGTCTCGACCTTCTCGTCATTGGTCCAATATTGGTATTTGCCGGCTGACGGCGGGTTGACCACCCCGGCTATGTGCCCAGACCCCGCAAGCACAAACTGGATCGGCCCCTTGAAATGATGGGTGATCTTCCAGACGCTCGCGGCAGGCGCGATATGGTCCTCGCGACCCGCCTGGACGTAGGTTGGCGTAGCCACCTTAGACAAATCCAGCGGCGTGCCGTGGATCGCCATTGCCCCGGCTTGGACGAGCTTGTTGTCGCGGTAGAGGTCGCGGAGGTAATCGAGATGCCAGCCTGCAGGCAGGTTGGTGACGTCCGAATTCCAGTGGAGCAGGTCGAAGGGCGCATAGTCCTGCCCCATCAGATAATTGTTGGTGACGTAGTTCCAGATCAGGTCGCGGCCGCGCAGCAGGTTGAAGGTTGTCGCCATGTAGCGGCCGTCAAGGAACCCCTCCCCGCCCAGCGACTGAATCAGCGCCAACTGATCGTCGTCGATGAACATCTGCAAGTCGCCGGCTTCGGAGAAATCGACTTGCGCGGTGAAGAAAGTGGCGGAGGCGACCTTGTCCTTCCCGCCCCTCGCCGCCAGCACCGCGAGGGTTGCGGCCAACGTCGTGCCCGCGACGCAATAGCCGATCGCGTGCACCGCTTCGACGCCGAGCAATTCGCGCACGGTATCGATCGCATCGATCTGGCCCGCCTCGACATAATCGTCCCAGCGGACGTCCTTCATGCTGGCGTCGGCCGATTTCCACGAGACGATGAACACCGTGAGGCCCTGCGACACCGCCCAGGCGATGAAGCTCTTCTCAGGCGTGAGATCCAGGATGTAGAAGCGGTTGATCCAGGGCGGGAAGATGATCAGCGGCGTCTTGAAGACTTGTTCGGTGGTCGGCGAATATTGAATTAGCTCGTAGAGATCGGTGCGCTTGACGACCTTGCCGGGAGTCATCGCCAGATTTCGGCCGAGCTCGAACGCACCCTCGGCGGTCTGCGTCATCTGGCCTTTCTGGATATCCGACAGCATGTGCTGAAGGCCCTTCAAGAGGCTTTCGCCCTTGGTTTCGACGATCTTCTCGAGCACCTGCGGATTGGTCGCGGGGAAATTGGTCGGGCTGACTGCGTCGATAAAGCCCTTGGTGGCGAAGCGGATCTGGTCCTTCTGCTTGGGCTCGACGCCTTCAAGCGCATCGACGCCCTTCAGCAAATGATCGGCAATGGTGAAATAGCTCTGGCGGAGGAAGTCGAACACCGGTTCCTCGCGCCATTGCGGGGCCTTGAAGCGTTTGTCGCGCGCCTGCTCGGGAGTCTCCTCGAAGGGCTGGGCACGCGAAGGATCGAGGAAGCGCTGCCACAGCTGCATCGTATCCGCCCAAAAGTCCGCGCTCGCGCGGATCGCCGCGGCGGGGTCGAGCATCGGCGCGAAAGCCGGATTGGCAGGCGCCTTCTGCATCACGTCCAGACCCTGTTCGAGCATCATCTGCTGCGCCTTGCCGAGCACCCATGTCCAGTGCTGGAGATCTTCGAGGCTTGGGGTCGGCGTTGGGGTCTCGGCCATGCGTCTCTCCTATTGCGCCAGCTTTACTCCGAACCGTCATCTCAGCGAAAGCTGGCATCTCGTGCAGCATTATTCTTCACGAGATGCCAGCTTTCGCTGGGGTGACGATCCCGGCCTGGTCGCGTAGAGGTGCGGAACGCTGAAAGGATCGCGAATGTCCGAAGAGTTCTACCGCATCAAGCGCCTGCCCCCTTATGTCATCGCCGAAGTCAACGCGATGCGGGCCGCGGCACGGGCGGGGGGCGAGGACATCATCGATCTCGGCATGGGCAATCCCGATCTGCCGCCGCCGCCGCATGTGATCGAAAAGCTCTGCGAGGTGGCGCGCAAGCCCGATGCGCATGGCTATTCGCAGTCCAAGGGCATTCCCGGCCTGCGCCGGGCGCAAGCCAATTATTACGGGCGGCGTTTCGGCGTAGATGTCGATCCGGAGACCGAAGTCGTAGTGACGATGGGATCGAAGGAAGGCTTGGCAAGCCTCGCCACGGCGATCACTGCACCGGGCGACGTCGTGCTGGCGCCCAACCCCAGCTACCCGATCCACACTTTCGGGTTTATCCTCGCCGGCGCGACGATCCGCGCAGTGCCGACTACTCCGGACGAAGCCTATTTCGACAGCCTCGATCGCGCGATTGCCTTCACCGTGCCGCGCCCCTCGATCCTGGTGGTCAACTACCCGTCCAATCCCACTGCGGAAACGGTCGACTTGGCTTTCTACGAGCGCTTGGTCGCCTGGGCGAAGGAGAACCAGGTCTGGATCATTTCCGACCTGGCCTATTCCGAGCTTTATTATGACGGCAAGCCGACGGTCTCGATCCTGCAGGTCAAGGGCGCCAAGGACGTCGCGATCGAATTCACCTCGCTCAGCAAGACCTATTCGATGGCCGGCTGGCGGATGGGCTTTGCGGTTGGCAACAAGCAGCTGATCGCGGCGATGACGCGGGTGAAGTCGTATCTCGATTACGGCGCCTTCACTCCGATCCAGGCGGCCGCCTGCGCCGCGCTCAACGGACCGCAGGATATCGTCGAGCGCAACCGCGAACTCTATCACAAGCGCCGCGACGTGCTGGTCGAGAGCTTCGGCCGTGCCGGCTGGGACGTGCCCGCCCCGCCCGCGAGCATGTTCGCCTGGGCGCCGCTGCCTCCGGCGCTGGCCCATCTCGGCAGCTTGGAGTTCTCCAAGCAATTGCTCAGCCACGCCAAGGTCGCGGTCGCGCCGGGGGTCGGTTATGGCGAGAATGGCGAGGGCTTTGTCCGCATCGCGATGGTCGAGAACGAGCAGCGCCTTCGCCAGGCGGCGCGCAACGTGAAGAAGTATCTCCAGTCGATGGGAGTCAATACTGGCGGCGCGAAGGCGGGCTGATTCGCGGGCGCCGCGGCGCTTAGCTTCTCACTTTTCCCGTGCTTTCGGCAATTTCGTTGCGCCCCAGTGAAATGATGTTTCGCGCAGGCATCTGGTTGATCTCGACCGTTCACAAGAGCGGCGGCGAGCAGAGCATGCCATTTCCTACCTTGGAAGCCGCAGCAGCCTACTCCGCGGCCTGGGCCGTCTCGACGTCCTCGGGCAGCGCCCAGTGAAGATCGGCCTTGGTCAAAGCGCGGCCGTCATGACTGAGCACTTCGACCTGGCGGATCGGCTGGCCATCGCGGGCATCGACCAGGATCGGCGTGGCGGGAACGCCGGTTTCCCAGCGCTCGCCCCATTGGCGCAGCGCGACCATCGTCGGAAGTAAGGCAAAGCCCTTATCGGTGAGGCGATACTCGACCTTGCGGCGATCGTCGGCACAGGGCGCGCGCTCGAGGATGCCGTGATCGACCAGCCGCGCAAGCCGGTTCGCCAGGATATTACGCGCAATGCCAAGCTCGGACTGGAATTCCTCGAAATGGTGGAGCCCGTTGAACGAGCCGCGGAGAATCAGGAACGACCAGCGTTCCCCCATCGCCTCAAGCGCGGCAGGCAGACTGCACAGCGCCGAGAGGTCCTCTCGCAATTTGTTGACACCCATGATCTTGGCATACTCCATTTTCCGTGCTTTCGGAACGGATTAACTTATTGCGGCGCAGCAACAGTTTCTGCTTGCAACTTACCCTAGTGTCAATTAGGTGGTGTTTCGCAACCTAGTTGCAAGCACATCCCCAGGAGGACTTGTCATGAACCGTTTTATTGCCGTCGCGGCAGCAGCCGCGGCTACGCTGGCGCTCACCCCTGCGACCGGCTTCGCCCAGGGCGCAACGCGCGGCTATTATTCGGCCACTCCGGCAGCGGCTCCCGCCAAGACCAGCATCGTCAGCCGCTCGACCGTATGGAAGTGCGGCGAAGGCGTCTGCGTCGCGGCCAAGGCCGATGCGCGCGACAACATTGTCTGCGAGCTCGTCGTTCGTGAAGTCGGCACGCTGACCGCCTTCCGCGCCAACGGCACCCAGTTCGACGAGGCAGCGCTCGCAAAGTGCAACGCCAAGGCGCGCTAATTCCTAAAAATCATTGCAATGCAGCAGCACAGGACCCCAATTAGTCCTGTGCTGCGGCAATATGAACTGGTCGATCGGGTACTGAGCTACGATCCGGACGCCGACGAGGCGATGCTCAACCGCGCCTATGTGTTTTCGGTCGCGGCACATGGCAGCCAGAAGCGCGCATCGGGCGATCCCTATTTCAGCCATCCGATCGAAGTCGCCGGCATCCTCACCGACCTGCATCTCGACGACGAGACCATCGCCACGGCGATCCTCCACGACACGATCGAGGATACCGTCGCCACGCCCGAGCAGATCCAGGCGCTGTTCGGCGACAACGTCGCGCGCATGGTCGACGGGGTTACCAAGCTCTCCAAGATCGAGGCACAGACCGACACCGAGCGCGCCGCCGAAAACCTCCGCAAGTTCCTGCTGGCGATGTCCGACGACATTCGCGTGCTGCTGGTCAAGCTGGCCGACCGGCTGCACAATATGCGCACGCTCCACCACATCAAGAATCCCGACAAGCGCAAGCGCATCGCCCGCGAGACGATGGATATCTATGCCCCGCTCGCCGAGCGGATCGGCATGTACGAATTCATGAAGGAGATGCAGAGCCTCGCCTTTCGCGAGCTCGAGCCCGAGGCGTATGAATCGATCACCAAGCGGCTGGAAGCGCTAAAGGTCGAGGGCGAGGACCGGATCGCCAAGATCGGGTCGGGGCTCAAATTGCTGCTGTCGCGCGGCGGGATCGAGGCCGAGGTCTCGGGACGCGAGAAGCATCCTTTCTCGATCTGGAAGAAGATGTCCGAGCGGCATGTCAGCCTCGAACAGCTCTCCGACATCATGGCGTTTCGCGCGACCGTGGCCACGGAAGAGGAATGCTATCGCGCGTTGGGGGTGATCCACCGGCGCTGGCCGATGGTGCCGGGGCGGTTCAAGGACTACATCTCCACTCCCAAGCGCAACGGCTATCGCTCGCTTCACACGACGATCATCCATGCCGGGGACACGCGCGTCGAAATTCAGATCCGCACCGGCGACATGCATGCCCAGGCCGAATACGGCCTCGCCGCGCACTGGGCCTATAAGCAGGACGCAGTACGGCCCGACACCCAGGTGAGCTGGATTCGCGACCTCATCGAAATCCTGGAACATGCCGACAGCCCCGAGGAGCTGCTCGAACATACCAAGATGGCAATGTACCAGGATCGCATCTTCGCCTTCACCCCTGCGGGCGAATTGATCCAGCTTCCCAAGGGCGCAACTCCGATCGACTTCGCTTATGGCGTGCACTCGAACATCGGCGACCAGGCAGTAGGCGCCAAGATCAACGGCCAAGTCGTGCCGCTGCGCACCGTGATCGAGCAGGGCGACCAGGTTTCGATCCTGCGCTCCAAGGCACAGGAGCCGCAGGCCAATTGGCTAAACTTCGCGATTACCGGCAAGGCGCGCGCGGCAATCCGCCGGCACATCCGCCACAAGGAACGCGACGAGACGATGCGGCTGGGGCGCAAGCTCTATGACGAGATCGTCACCCGGCTACCCGCACCGGTGGGCGACAGCGCGCTCAAGGATGCCTTGAAGCGTCTGAAGCTGCCCGACGCGAGCGCACTGATGGAAGCGATCGCGCGGCGCAAGCTCACCGACGCGCAAGTGATGGAAGCGGTGATGCCGGGCTCGGCCACCGGCGACGAACACGAGCATCCGCCGCAAAAGCATGCGATCGACATCAAGGGGCTGACTCCCGGAGTAGCGTTCGACTTTGCCGTCGATTGCCGGCCGATCCCCGGCGACCGCATCGTCGGGCTGCGCCGCCCGGGCAAGCCGATCGAAGTCCATGCGATCGAATGTGCAAATCTGGCGGACAGCGACGAGGAAGACTGGATCGACCTGACCTGGGGCGAGAAGGCTGAAGGCGGAGTCGCCCGGATCGCCGTCACCCTCAAGAACGAGCCCGGCGCACTGGGCGCGATCGCCACGCTGATCGGCCAGCACAAGGCCAATATCCTGGGCATGCGGATGGACAATCGCGACACCACTTTCCACACCAACGCGATCGAACTCGAAGTACGCAATGCCGCGCATCTGATGCGGCTGCTGGCGGCACTGCGGGCGGCCGATGTGGTGAGCTCGGCGGAGCGGGCCTAGTCCCCCTGTCCTGCTCGACGCACGACGGCAACATCGCTAAGACGCGAGCCCATGAAGAGGCCTCAGCTTTCCGTCGTCATCCCCTGCTACAATGAGGAGGCGTGCCTCGAGATGTTGCATGCGCGCGTCTCGGCGGCGGCGGAGGCAGCGGTCGGCAAGGATTACGAGATCGTGCTGATCAACGACGGTTCGCGCGATGCGAGCTGGCAAGTGATGCAGCGCCTGTCGCTCACCGATCCGCGGCTGGTCGCGATCAACCTGTCGCGCAACCATGGCCACCAGCTCGCGCTGACCGCTGGGCTCGATCTGTGCGCGGGCGAGCAGATTCTGGTGATCGATGCCGATTTGCAGGACCCGCCCGAATTGCTGACCGACATGCGCGCCGCGATGAAGTCGCAAGGTGCCGACGTGGTCTATGCGGTGCGGCGCAAGCGTGAGGGCGAAAGCCTGTTCAAGAAGGCGACTGCGGCGGTTTTTTACCGAATGCTCGACCGGATTACCGATACGCCGATCCCGCTCGACACCGGCGATTTCCGACTGATGAGCCGGCGCGCACTCGACGCCTTTTTATCATTGCCCGAACAGGCGCGCTTCATCCGCGGGATGGTCGCCTGGGTTGGGTTCAAGCAGGTGCCCTTCCCCTATGACCGGCACGAGCGGCACGCTGGCGACACCAAATATCCGCTTTCGAAGATGATGCGCCTGGCATTCGACGCCGTTACCGGCTTCTCGACTGCGCCCTTGCGCTTTGCCAGCCATGCCGGGCTGGTGCTGACTGCGGCATCGGCGCTGCTGGTGCTCTACATCCTTGGCGGCTGGCTGTTCGGCCACGCCATTGCCGGCTGGACCTCGCTGATGCTGGTCGTCGTCGTGCTCGGCGCGGTGCAGATGTTCGTGCTGGGAATGATCGGCGAGTATCTCGGGCGGCTCTATGTCGAATCGAAGCGGCGGCCGCTCTATCTGGTCGCGGACGTCACTGGCCCAGTGATGGGGCATGCCCGACTTGGCTATCGCTTCGAAGACAGCGCCGAGGCGCGCGAATTCGCTGAGGATTATTTGGGCGAAGCGAGCACGATCAGCGACAGCCCCGGCGGCAAGGGCAATCGCCCGACCAAGTGACGTTCGAGCCCGAAGATCTTCTCGAAGGCAGTGTTGAGCAGCTTGGGCGGGGGCGAATCGTCGCTGTCGTCCTTGCCCATAAGCTTACCTGCAAAACGCGCCGCGACGGCAACCGGGAAGAGCAGCGAATTGAACCAGCCGAGCTTGCGGTATTGAAGGCCGGCGGCATCGAGCGCAGCGATCAGCGTCTTCTTCGAATAGCGGCGCTTGTGATGGTTCACGACATCGTGCGCGCTCCACATCCATTGATGCGCGGGAACGGTGATCAGGATCTGACCGCCCGGCTTGAGCGCCCGCGCCATCGCCTTGAGCGCGGCGACATCGTCTTCGACATGCTCGACCACGTCGAGCACCGCGACCAGATCGTAGCTGTTGGGAGCGACTCCATCGAGCTCGGGAAGCGGCGAAGAACCGATTGCCTTGCCCAGCCGCTCGCTGGCCTTGGCGGCGGCAGTCTCGTCGATCTCGATCGCATCGACATCGCCGAACTGCGCCAGCATCGGGAGGTTGTGGCCGGTGCCGCAGCCGATCTCGAGGATGTGCGCCCGATCGGGCACCCCGCCCCATCGCTTGAGGAAATCGGAGAGGATCTCGCGGCGCGCGCGATACCACCAGTGCGTAGTATCATGCGCAGCCATGCGGTCGTAAACAACGCGGTCCATTTAGCCGAATACCCAAAAGCGGTTGAGTGCGAACGTGATGAGCGGCGTCACGAACAATATCGGGATAAGCGGCCACCACCAAGGGCCGGCCAGCATTGCATCGTCGGTCAGCAGCCAGACGAATGCCGAGTTGATCGCCAGGCTGACCAGCGACACCACGAAGAAGCGCCAGGTGGTCTGCGACGCCTCGGCACCGTGGCCGCGGAAGCTCCACTTGCTATGCATGAGATAGCCCGAGCCCATCGCGACCAGATAGCCGCAGATATTGGCGACCTGCTCGGACGTGATCTTGAATCCCGCGAGCGGCGAATAGACGGCGGTGTAGAGGGCAGTCGCCATGCCCCCGGCGATGCCGAAGCGCAGCAACTGGCCGAGCATACCGCTCGCCCGCATCGTCTCGATTCGCCGAACTATTGAAGTCACAATCGCTTGCCCCGGAAGTGGGGGCCGCCGTAATGGCAGGAGACTGGCGAGGGAAGCGATTTTGAAGCTCGGGCATTTGGGCGGGTTCCGCATCGAGGACGAATTGAGCCGCCAATGGTGGCGCTGGATGCTGGTCTTCTGGGCGTGCGTCGCGGCGTGGTTCCTCGTCCAGCGCCAGGCCAACATCTATTGGCTGATGCTCGGCGACACCGACGACAATATGCGATTGATGCAGGTCCGCGCCTGGCTCGGCGGACAAGGCTGGTACGATCTTCGCAACTATCGCCTCGATCCGGCCAATGGTGGGTTCGACATTCATTGGTCGCGCCTGCCCGATCTGCCGATCGCGGCTCTGATCCTCGCGCTCAAGCCGTTCCTCGGGGTGGCGCAGGCCGAGCGCTGGGCGTGCGGGATCGCGCCGCTGCTGCCGCTCGCCGTCACGATGACCGGGCTGACGCTCACCGTACGCCGGCTGATCGCGCCTTATGCGTGGCCGCTGGCAATGATCATCCTGCTCGGCTGCACCTCGACCATGACCATGTATGCGCCGCTGCGCATCGATCATCATGGCTGGCAGCTCGCTGCCCTGGCGATGACCGTGGCCGGGCTCGCCGATCCGCGCCGTGCTCGCGGCGGCGCGACCGTGGGCATTTCGAGCGCCTTTTCGCTCACCATCGGCCTCGAGATGCTGCCTTATTGCGCGATGGCGGGCGCGATCATCGCGCTGCGCTGGATCTGGGAAGCCGCCGAGGCCCGGCGGATGATGGTCTATGGCCTGACGCTTGCGGGCGGATCGGCCCTCGGTTTCGCGGCGTTCGCATCGAATGCCAATCAGGTCATGCGCTGCGACGCGCTGACTCCCGTATGGCTTTCGGTGATGGTCGTCGCGGGGACGTTGCTGTTCCTGATCGGCCGGCTCAATCCGGGCAACCGCCTGGTCCGACTGGCGCTGGGTGCGATGGCGGGCGTGGCGATCGTCGCGGGCTTCGTCTATTTCTTCCCGCAATGCCTGGGCCGTCCCGAGCAGGTTTCGGACGAGCTTGCCAATACCTGGCTCAACAATGTCCGCGAGGCGCGGCCGATCTATCGGCACAACCTCAAGACCGCTTTCCCGATAGCGGTGTTGCCGGTGATCGGGATCATCGGCGCATGCGTCGCGACCTGGCGCGCGCGCGGGACCGAGGCAATGGTCGGCTGGGCGGCGATCGCGCTGTTCACGACCTTCGCCGGGGCAATGCTGCTCTGGCAGGTCCGCGCCGGACCCGCGGCGCAGATGCTCAGCGTAGCAGGCGCTTGCGCGCTCGCCTGGGTGGTGGTCCCCTGGTTCCTCAGGCAACGCTGGGTGGCGGTGCGCGTGATCGGATCGGTGGCGGCGTTCCTGGTGGTGTCGGGCCTGTTTGCCGGCTTTGTCCTGCCCTATCTGCCCAGCGGCTCGAAGCCGGGCTCGGGCGCCGACAAGGTCGGCCAGGCCAATGCCGCCTGCGCACGCTTCTCGGCGCTACGGACGCTTAACGCAGTCCCGCGCGCGACGATGTTCAGCCATGTCGACATGGGGCCGCGCCTGATCACCGTCACGCATCATAACGGCGTGGCGGGACCCTATCACCGCAACGGTCGCGCGATCCTCGACGTGCATCATGCCTTTACCGGCACGCCCGATGCGGCGCGCGCGATCCTGGCGGCGCATAAGGCGGATTATCTGTTGGTCTGCCCCGACATGTCCGAGACGACCTTGTATCGCTCGCGCGCGCCGAACGGCTTTTACGCGCAGCTGGTCAAGGGGCAGGTGCCGAACTGGCTCGAGCCCGTGAAGCTTGCGCCCAATGCGCCGTTCAAATTGTGGAAGATCCGGGCGGTGCTGCCGGAAGTGCCCGACGCGCCGGTCAATGGCCGCCCGAGAATGCCGCCCCCGCAACCAGCGATGCCCTGATCCCGTCGATCACGAACTGGGTGGCGAGCGCGCCCAGCAACACGCCCAGCAGCCGCGAGATCACTGCTTCGATCTTGGCGCCGACCAGCCGCATGATCGGTCCGGCGGCGAGCAATGCGACCAGCGTCAACGCCAGGATCGCGACCATCGCGCCGAGCACCGCGGCCGATCGCTCGATCCCGTCATTCTGGCTCATCAGCAGCATCACCGAGGCGATCGAGCCCGGACCGGCGATCATCGGCATTGCCATCGGGAAGATCGAGATGTCCGCCGCTTCCTCAGAGGCCTTGACCTTCTCGGCCCGGTCCTCGCGCCGCTCGGTGCGCTTCTCGAACACCATTTCGAGCGCGATCAGGAACAGCATGATCCCGCCGGCGATCTTGAACGCATTGAGGCTGATGCCGAGCGCGCCGAGCAATGCTTCGCCAAACAATGCGAAGCCGAACAGGATTATCGAGGCGACCAGCACCGCGCGCACCGCCATCACGCGGCGATGCGTCGCACTCGTGCCCGAAGTCAGTCCGGCGAAGATCGGCGCGCAGCCGGGGGGATCTATCACCACGAAGAAGGTGATGAAGCTGGAGACGAAAAGCTCGATCATTGAGTCGGCTCGGATACAGTGTCGCTGAGCATCTCTTCCCAGCGATGACCGTTCCAGATCGAAACGGTGAACGTGCGGCGGCCGGACGCGTAGGTCCAATGGGCCTGCAGAGACTGGTCCTTGGCTGCGTAGCAACCCACGCCTAGGTCATCATCAGAAAGGCAGCCGCCCATGTCGATCTCCGGCCTTCCGCCACAGGACGCCCGCACAACCTTCGGCTGCGTCGTTCGAGGACGAGCAACGGCCAGCGCATCGCCACCGTCGAATTGCCATTTCCAACTGCCGTCGTTTCGCCGGGTCCAGACCGTCGAGAAATATCCAACGCTGCCATCGGCGCGAGTCCACCCGCCGGTATTGACCGCCACAGTGCCCGAGCAGGACACATAGCTCGCAGTCGGCCACCATTCGACGGAATTCGGCGGATCCTTACGGTCCTTGAGCCAAGCTTGAGCGTTGGTTGGGTGCGGCACAAACATCACCGCATCCGGCGCAGCGAATTCGCGGAAGGCGGTCCATTGCCCCCTGGCCTGCGCGGCGCGGGCGAAGGCGCGTTCGGCCTCGACTGCGCTCGTGTCGGGATCGGCGGCGGCCAGCAGCAGGAACAGCATCTAGATCGCTCCCTTTTCGAGCCGCACCTTTGCGTTGCGATGTGCCGCGACGAGGGTGTTGCGGAGCAATACCGCGATCGTCATCGGGCCGACGCCGCCCGGCACTGGGGTGACTGCGCTCGCAACCTGCATCGCACCTGCGAAATCCACGTCGCCGACCAATCCTTCTTCGGTCCGGTTGATGCCGACATCGATCACGACCGCGCCCGGCTTGAGCCACTCGCCCTTGACGAAATGCGGAATGCCGACCGCGGCAACGACCACGTCGGCGTGGCGAAGGTGGCGCTGCAGATCGCGGGTGCGCGAGTGCGCGATGGTGACGGTGCAATTAGCCTTGGTAAGCAATGCCGCCATCGGCTTGCCGACGATGTTCGAGCGGCCGACCACGACTGCATCGAGGCCGGACAAGTCACCGAGCCGGTCCTGAAGCAGCATCAGGCAACCGAGCGGCGTGCAGGGCACGAAACCGTGGAGGCCGGTGGCGAGGCGGCCGGCATTGACCGGATGAAAACCGTCGACATCCTTGTCGGGGCTGATCCGGGTGAGCACGGCCTGCTCGTCGATATGGTTGGGCAGCGGCAATTGGACGAGGATTCCATCGACCGCGGGATCGGCATTGAGCTTGTCGACCAGCGCGATCAGCGCCTCCTGCCTGGTCTCCGCGGAAAGGCGATGCTCGAAGCTCTCCATCCCGGCTTCGCGCGTCGCCTTGCCCTTCGAGCGGACATAGACCGCGGAGGCCGGGTCCTCGCCGACCAGCACCACTGCCAGCCCTGGGGCGCGGCCCGCCTGCGGCGTGAATTCCGCAGTCAACGCGCCCACGCGAGCGCGCAATCCGGCCGCGAAGGCCTTTCCGTCGATGATCTCAGCCGTCATGCCCGCCGCCATAGAGGCCGAGAGCGGCTCCCGCCAGCGTTGTGAGGCTCAATAGCCCGCGCTGGCAAGCTGCTCGATCGCCGTTCGCAGCACATAATTGTTGAGGATGTATAGGATCAGCAGCACGACCAGCGGGCTCAGATCGAGTGCGCCGAAATCGGGCATGATCTTCCGCACCGGATCGTAGATCGGCCGAGTGATCCGCTCGAGCGCGGTCCAGATCGTGCGGACGAACTCGTTATAGGTGTTGATGACGTTGAACCCGATCAGCCACGACATGATCGCGTGGGCGATGATGATCCAGGTGACCACGGTCAGCAGCAGCTGCAGGATTTGCAGGAGCATGATCAGGATGGGGGTCAATATAGTCTCCGCGACGCCGGTTTTGGCCGAGATATAGGAAAAGCAGGCCTGGTGCCAAGCTCAGGCGTGCACCAGCGTGCCGACGCCCTGGCGCGTGAATATCTCGAGCAGCATCGCATGCGGCACGCGGCCGTCGAGGATGACCGCGGCGTCCACACCGGCCTCGACCGCTGCAACGCAGGTCTCGACCTTGGGAATCATGCCGCCGGAGATCGTGCCGTCGGCCTTGAGCGCGGCGATGCCCGCAGGGTCTAGATCGGTGAGCAGCGCGCCTGACTTGTCGAGCACGCCCGCCACATCGGTCAGCAGAAAGAAGCGCGCCGCGCCGCATGCGCCGGCGATCGCGCCAGCCATCGTATCGGCGTTGATATTATAGGTGTGCCCGTCGGCACCCAATGCGATCGGCGCGATCACGGGGATCACCTTTTCGCGCGCCAGGCTGGAAAGGATCGACGGATCGACTGCGACCGGCTCGCCTACAAACCCGAGATCGACATGGCGCTCGATGCCCTGCAGTGTATCGGCTTCGGCGCGCTTCACCTTCTCGGCGGTGACCAGCCCGGCATCCTTGCCCGAGATGCCGACCGCGCGGCCGCCGGCCTGGCCGATCCAGCCGACGATTTCCTTGTTGATGCTGCCGGCCAGCACCATTTCGGCGATCCGTGCGGTCTCGGCATCGGTGACGCGCAGGCCGCCGACGAACTGCGATTCGACGCCGAGCCGCTTGAGCATCGCGCCGATCTGCGGCCCCCCGCCATGCACGACGATGGGATTGATCCCCACTGCCTGAAGCAGCACGACATCCTCGGCGAAGTCGCGCGCCAGCTCGGGGTCGCCCATGGCGTGGCCGCCATATTTCACGACGAACGTGGCGCCCGCATAGCGCTGCAGATAGGGCAAAGCCTCAGTAAGCGTTTCCGCCTTGGCGAGCAGTGCGGGGTCGGGTGCGTTGGTCATCGCGGCCCTTTAGGCCCGGTCAGGCCGGGCGTCTATCCAGCGCACGGCCGATGGCGACGAACGCGTAGATCAGCAGCGGCACCAGCAGGATCGACAGCACCACCTTGGCCAACATCTGACCAACCAGCAATTCGCCGATCGGGAAGACGCCGTAAAAGGCAATGGTCACGAATATCAGCGTATCGGTGATCTGGCTTAGCACACTGGCCACGGCTGATCGCAGCCAGAGCAGGCCCCCGCCACTACGCTTGAGCGCGCCGAAGATCGTGACGTTGAGGATCTGCGAAATGCCATAGGCCACGATCCCGCCCAGCCAGATGCGCCACGTTGCGCCCAAAACATACTGGACCGCTGCCAACCCTTCGGGCTGCATTCCCGATGCTGCGGGAAGTGCATGCACGAGCCAGGACAGCACCACCGAGGTGAGCAGTGGCACGAAGCCCCACAGCACCAGCTTCTTGGCGGTATCCGGTCCGTGCAGCTCCGCGATTGCGCTCGATACCGCGACCAGCAGCAGGAACGCGAAGATGCCGGCCTCGACCGCGAGCGGCCCCGTTCCAACCCAATTTCCGATTTCGGAAAGCGGCCCCAGCGAGACCTGCTTGTTGCCGAGCACGCCCGCTATGCAGACCATGCCGCCATAGAAGATCGAAAGGACGAAGAGCGAGCGCTGGAGCGCGGGAGGGTTCGTGGCCATGCGCGGACGCTAGCGCCAATTCCGGGCGCTGCAAGCCCCGGTGCTGCGCGGGCACCACTTGCGTTCGGACCGCCGCCGCGCCAAGCTTCCCGCTATTCCCCGCGCCTTGCGGGAATCCGGGGGACGCATGTTTTCACTAGTTTCAGCAATCGCCCTGTCGCTCGGCGCCACCGCCGCACCGAGCAGCGATTGGTATTTGGTCGATGCCGATGCCAAAGGCAGCAACATCACCTTCATCGACAAGGACAGCATCCGCGCCAATGCGGCGGGCAATATCGAAGCCTCGATGTTCTCGGTGCTGGCCGCCGATAAGGACGGCGTTGCTGCCTATCGCTTCGTCGTCGAGTTCGCATGCAGCACTTCGAAATCGCGGATGTTGACCGGCGAAATGTTCGACGCTGCCTTGATGCATGATGCCCCGGCAGACATGGCGGACGAGTGGGACGGAACCGATCCTGGCACGCAGGGCGAGACGATCCTGAAATTCGCCTGTTCCAAGGGTGCCTCGCAGCCCGCCAGCAAATCGCTGGGCGATGCGCTGCCGCTTGCCAAGGGCCGTGAAATCCTCGCTGAACGCGCCGCAAAGAGGTCCAAATGAACCAGTTCCCCATCGGCATTTTCGGCATATTGGCGATCCTCGCCATTGCCTTCGCGCTTTCGAGCAACCGCCGCGCGATTCGCATCCGCGTGGTCGGCGCAGCATTTCTGCTTCAGGCCGGCATCGCCATCATCGTGCTGCGCACCAGCTGGGGCGTCGCTGCGATCCATAGCCTCTCCGGAGGGGTGAGCGCATTGCTCGGCTATGCGGGCGCGGGCACGAGCTTCCTGTTCGGTTCGCTCGCCAAGCCCGAGCTCGGTGGCAACAGCTTTGCGATTGCGGCGCTGCCAGTGATCATCTTCTTCGCGGCCTTGGTCTCGATCCTCTATCATCTCGGCATCATGCAGTTCTTGATCCGCTGGATCGGCGGGGCGATCGAGAAGGTCGTGGGCGTTACCAAGGTCGAATCGCTATGCTCGGCGGCCAACATCTTCGTTGGGCAGAGCGAATCGCCGCTGGTGATCCGGCCTTATCTGGCGCGGCTTACGCCTTCGCAGCTCTTCGCGGTGATGACCGTGGGCATGGCAGGCGTCGCAGGGACGATCCTTGCGGCCTATGCCAGCCTGCTTGGCCCGCAGTCCCTGCCCTATCTGCTCGCAGCTTCGTTCATGGCGGCGCCCGGCGGCCTGTTGATGGCCAAGATGATGATGCCCGACGAAATCCTGCCCAAGGATGGCGAGCTGCCGCTCGAGGATGCGCCTGCAGAAGATCAGGTGATCAAGGCGGTGGAGGAAGAAGTCGAGGAAGAAAAGGCCGCGAACCTGATCATGGCGGCGGCGACTGGGGCATCGACCGGCGTTAAGATCGCGGTTGCGGTCGGCGCGATGGTGCTGGCGTTCGTGGCGCTGGTGGCGCTAGCCAACGGACTTCTCGGCGGCCTGGGCAATTGGGTCGTGGCGCATTCGGCGACCTTCGGGACCGGCTTCCAGGGCTGGGCACAGACCTATCTCACCGATCTGAGCTTCCAGAAGATCATCGGCGCGGTGTTCGCGCCGGTCATGTATCTGCTCGGCATCTCGTGGCACGAGGCGGTCTCGGCGGGCGGATTGTTCGGCACCAAGCTGGTGCTCAACGAATTCGTCGCGTTCATCGATTTGGGCACGATGAAGGATCTGGCGCCGCGCACCGTGGCGATCATCACCTTCGCCTTGTGCGGCTTCGCGAATTTCAGCTCGATCGCGATCCAGATGGCTGCGACCGGAAGCCTCGCGCCCAATCAGCGGCCGATGATTGCCAAGCTCGGCATCCGTGCATTGATCGCGGGCAGCCTGGCGAACCTGATGTCGGCGGCGCTGGCGGGGCTATTGCTGCCCTACTAACGCGGCCTTGGCGATCTCGTCGTCTTCGGCCGCTGCAGCGCCGGAGACGCCGATCGCGCCGATGATCTTGCCGCCCGCCACGATCGGAATGCCGCCGGCGATGGGGAGCGAATCCGCATTGGCGAGCGTGATCGTGCGGCCCGCAAGGGTCCGCGCCTCCATCGCACTGGTCGCGCCACGATAGCGCGCCGAGGTCTCGGCTTTTTTCTGCGCGACGTAGATTGAGCCGTATTGGGTGTCGTCCATCTTGGCGAAGGCGACCAACTCACCCGAGGGCTCGACCACGGCGATAGCCATGCGGAAGCCCCGCGCTCTGCCCGCGGCGATTGCCTTGTCGATCAGCGCCTGCGCCGCATCGAGGCCGATGGGCGTGCCGTAGGCCGGGGCGGGCGTAGGCGCGGGTGTCGCCTGGGCCCATGCCTCGCGGGAAGAACGAATGCGGCGGCGGCAATCAGCAGCGTCTTCATGGGGCTTGCTCCTAGCGAGTGGGAACGGGCTCGGCTCCGTTATAATCATAGAAACCGCGCTTGGTCTTGCGGCCGTACCAGCCCGCTTCGACATATTTGACGAGGAGGGGCGCGGGGCGGAATTTGGGGTCACCGGTGCCTTCGAAGAGGACTTTGGTGATTTCTAGACAGGTATCGAGGCCGATAAAGTCGGCGAGCGTGAACGGGCCCATCGGATGGTTTAGGCCGAGCTGGCACGCGGCATCGATATCGGGGATCGTCGCCACGCCTTCGCCGAGCGCGAAGCAGGCTTCGTTGAGCATCGGCATCAGCACGCGATTGACGATGAATCCGGGCGCATCATTGGCGTGGACGATGCGCTTGCCGAGCGACTGGCCGAACTTCTCGACCGCAGCCACGGTGGCATCCGAGGTGGCGAGGCCGCGGATCAGCTCGATCAGGCCCATGACGGGTACTGGATTGAAGAAGTGGACGCCCATGAAGCGCGCCGGATCGGGCGAGGCCTGGGCCAGCCGCGTGATCGGGATCGACGAGGTGTTGCTGGCGAGGATCGCGTCCGGCCCGAGCACTTTGCCGACATTCTCGAAGATCTGGCGCTTGATCGCCTCGCGCTCGGTCGCGGCTTCGATGACGAGATCGCAGGGGGCAAAGGCATCGACGCCGCCGACGCACTCGATGTTGCCCAGCGCCGAATCCATATCGGCCTGGGTGATCTTTTCCTTTTCGACCGCGCGGGCGAGTTGTTTGGCGATCCCAGCCTTGCCGGCCTCGGCGCGGGCCTGGTCCATGTCCGACAGCAATACGCGGTAGCCGGCCTGCGCCGACACCTGCGCGATCCCCGCGCCCATCTGCCCCGCACCGATCACGCCAACGGTCTTCATGCCTTCTCTCCTGTTCTTGCCCCGCCCCTACCCCGGCCCAGCGCTTTCGGCTAGATATCCGCCATGCTCAGCTTGCTCCTTGCCGTCGCCGCGCTCGCGCAATCCCAGGACCGCCCGCAGGAGCGCATATTCGACGATTGGGCGGTGGCCTGCGACAATGTCAAAAGCTGCGAGGCGACTGCGCTGCAGGCACCCGACCAGTTCGGCGACCAACCGACCCAACTGCTGCTGACTCGCGCCGCCGGGCCGGCCGGCGCACTCAGCATCGCGATCGACCCAGCCGAACTGGTTGCAGGGCCGGTGACCCTGCTGATCGACGGCAAGGAAGCGGCGAGCGGCACGATCGGCGAGAATTACCGCGTCAGCGGCGCTGCCGCCGAACAGCTGGCCAAAGCGATGGCCGCAGGGAGCTGGCTCGAGCTTCGCGGCGGCGGCAAGCCGCTGGCGAAAATCTCGCTAGCCGGCATCTCGGCGACCTTGCGCTATATCGATGCCGAACAGGGCCGCGCCGGGACCGTGACGGCGCTGGTTGCCTCGGGGGCCAAGGCCGCGACGAGCGTGCCCGCGGCGGCAGCTTTGCCCGCCGTCCGGGCCGTACGCCCCGCCCCGGGGGCGGCGGAGACACCGGCCAAGCCACTGCTCGGCGAGCTTGCCAAGCTGGGCGATTGCGACCTCTCTACGCTCGCCGATCTGCCGGTCGAGCGCTACCGGCTCGACGCCCAGGCGACTTTGATCCTGATTCCGTGCGGGAGCGGGGCATATAATTTCAATAGCGCAGCGTTCGTGCTGCGCGGCGGCAAGGGCGCCCCGGCGGAATTCGACACCACGCCGGACTGGCTCGGCGGCGACGGACCGGGCATTTTGACCAACGCTGCATTCTCGACCACCGAAGGCGCGGTGCTGAGCAGTTTTTCCAAGGGGCGCGGGCTCGGCGATTGCGGAACCTCACAAAGCTGGGTGTGGGACGGCACCCGCTTCCGCATGATCGAGGCGCGCGTGCTCGGCGAATGCCGCGGATCGATCAACTGGCTGACCGTGTTCCGCGCCCAGCCCAACTGGCGCTAGGGCGCGCGGCGGCGAGGCTCGGCTTCGCAGAGGATCAGCCCGAACCAGTCCTGCGGATCGGTCCATTCGGCGATAGGCGTCCAGCCGCCGGCGCGCAGCAACAGCCGCGCGGCGTTGGGGCCGTATTTATGGCTGTTCTCGGTGTGGATCGTCTCGCCCGATCGCATCGCGAAGGGCCGGCCATCGACCGCGAACTCTACGTCGCGCACTGCCTCCAGATGCATTTCGATGCGGGCGGCGTCGGGGTTCCAGATCGCGCGGTGGCGGAAGGCGTCAACGGGGATCGTGCCGCCCAGCTCGCGGTTGATGCGCTCGAGCAGGTTCAAGTTGAACGCCGCGGTGACGCCCTGCGCATCGTCATAAGCGGGGACGAGGATTTCGGCGGGCTTGATGCGGTCCATGCCGATCAGCAGCCGCGCGCCCTCGCCCAGCCATTCGCGCATTGCCCGGAGCAGATCGACTGCATCCAGCGCTTCCATGTTGCCGATCGTCGAGCCGGGGAAAAAGCCGAGCTTGGGCAGGCTTGAGACCTGCTCCGGCAGCGGCAGCGGGCGCAGGAAATCCGCCTCCAGCGGATAGACCGGCAGACCGGGGAAATCGGCGGACAAAGCGCGGGCCGACTGGCGGAGGAAATCGCCGGAAATGTCGATCGGGACATAGGCCGCAGGCTGTATCGCGCGAAGCAAGGTCGGCGTCTTGGTGGACGAGCCCGAGCCGAATTCGACCACGGCAGCATTGGGCGCGGCGAGCGACTTGAGCTCGGCGCTGACCGATTCCAGCAACGCGGCCTCGGTGCGGGTCGGGTAATATTCGGGCAGCGCGGTGATCGCTTCGAACAGCTCCGAACCGCGGCGATCGTAAAACCAACGGGCGGGGATCGCGCGCGGGGTGGCGGCGAGGCCGGTGAGGACATCAGCGCGAAAATTAGGGTCGGCCAGGGTGGACTGGCCGTCTTCGGGCTCTTGTTTCAACATGACGCCACACTCCCGAAACCTTCGTCACCCTGAACTTGTTTCAGGGTCCAACCCTCGATCAAGGACATTGCTCGCGGCTCCTTGGATGCTGAAACAAGTTCAGCATGACGGAAGGAAAAGGTCATAGGTCCCTCGCCAGGCGCACGCCGGTGAATTGCCAGCGTTGGTGCGGGTAAAAGAAGTTGCGATAGCTGGCGCGCAGGTGTCCGCGCGGCGTCGCGCAACTGCCACCGCGCAGGATGCACTGCCCGCTCATGAACTTGCCGTTATACTCGCCGACCGCACCTTCGGCAGGCTTGAAGCCCGGATAGGGAAGATAGGCGCTGCGAGTCCATTCCCAGACATCGCCAAAGAATGCCGGGCCGCCGGGCGATGGGCGCGGCTCGACCGGACCTGCCGCGTCGAGCTGGTTGCCACCCGCGGGGTCATGGCCAGACGCCAGCGCTTCCCATTCGAATTCGGTAGGCAGGCGTGCACCCGCCCAGCTGGCATAGGCGTCGGCTTCGTAAAAGCTGACATGCGTGACCGGCGCGGCGGGATCGATCGGGCGGCGGCCGTCGAGCCCGAAGCGCGTCCAGGCGCCTTTCTCCATGCGCCAGTAAAGCGGGGCCTCGATGCGCTCCGCCTGCACCCAGGCCCAGCCGTCCGACAGCCAGTGGCGCGAATCGCGATAGCCGCCATCGGCGATGAACGCCGCCCATTCGCCGTTGGTGACGGTACGGTCGGCAAGGGCATAAGACGCGAGCAGGACCTGATGGCGGGGCCCTTCGCAATCGAAGGCGAAACCCGCGCCGTCATCGCCGACCTCGGCGATTCCTGCCGTGCCCTCGATCCATTCGATCGGCCCCGGCATCGCCACGGGAACTTTCGGCTGACCCTGCCACACCGCGGGCTCAAGCGGGTTTACCGAGAAGTGATGGAGGATATCGGTAAGCAGCAATTCCTGATGCTGCTGCTCGTGGTGCAGCCCCAAGGTCACCAAAGCCGCGATCTCTTCGCGTGCCTGCCCGAGCACTTCCTGCATCGCCGCATCAACATGCGCGCGATAGGCGAGCAGCTCCGCCAGCGACGGACGCGACAGCATGCCGCGCCGGGGCCGCGCGTGGCGTGCGCCTTCGGCTTCGTAATAGCTGTTGAACAGATAGGCGAAGCGCTCGTCATAAGGGCGATAGACAGGGACGTGATCGCGCAGGATGAAGGTTTCGAAGAACCAGGTCGTGTGCGCGAGATGCCATTTTGCCGGGGAGGCATCATCCATCGACTGAAGGGTTGCGTCGGCGTCGGAGAGCGGGGCGACCAGATCCACGCTCAGCGCGCGTGTCCGCGTGAAGCTTTCGGCAAGCAAAGTGGAAGCTGGGACGGGACCGGGCTCCGTTCGCATTATGTTCTCCAAACGCAACGGATAGATGGGATCAAGCAGCGCTAATGCAAGTTAGCGCGAGGCTCCCGGGACCCAGAGAACGTCTCCGCTGCCATGTTGGTTCACTGCGCGCGCCGCGACGAAAAGAAAGTCGGAGAGGCGATTGAGATATGCGAGCGGCTGGGCCGACGCGCTCGCGGCGACGGCGGCGCGCTCGGCCCGGCGGGTGACTGCGCGGGCGAGATGGAGCGCAGCCGCGCCCGCTTCGCCGGCGGGCAGGATGAAGCTGGTCAGCGCGCCGAGCGCGGTGTTGAGGTGATCGATACGCTCCTCCAGCCACTCGACCTGGTTGGGGACGATACGCAGCGCGCCATCTATGCCCTCAGGAGTCGCAAGATCGGCGCCGAGATCGAACAAATCGTTCTGGATGCGCGCGAGCATATCGCTGAAGCCCCCGGGGCCGAGCGCCGAGCGGGCGACTCCGATCGCACTATTGGCTTCGTCGACATCGCCTATCGCAGCCATTAGCGGCGCGGACTTGGCAATGCGCGAGCCATCGACCAGCCCGGTGGTGCCGTCGTCGCCGGTGCGGGTGTAGATCTTGTTGAGCTTTACCATTCCGCTTCCCTGGGCCCTCACTGCGGCGAAGACCGGGCAATCAACTCAGCCCTTGGACGACATGATCATCAGGATCAGCGCGATCACCACGATCGCGACGCCCTGGAGCAGGATGCGCTGCATCATCAGCTTGTTCGATTTGAGCGCGCGCTCGCTGGGGCCTTCGCCTTCGAGATCCGATGTAGTGGTGCCCGCCATGTTGACGAGGCCGCGGACCAATACGACGCCCACCGAGATGACGAGCGCGAGCAGCACGAAGGATAGGAAAAGCAGCATGGCTGCCGTCTACGCCTTTGCGGGGGCGATTCCAACCGGAAGCTGGCCGGATCGCAGGCGATCGGCGAGCCCGCGGCCATCTGCTCCGGCGAGGCGCATGGCTTCGAGCGTGGGCGCATTGTGGCGCTTGGCGAGGCGAGTGCCGCCAGGCCCGCTGAGCAGGGGGTGATGGCGGTATTCGGGAGTGGGCAAATCGAGCAGCGTCTGGAGCAGGCGGTGGACGTGTGTGGCCTGGAACAGGTCTTCGCCGCGGATGACATGGCTGACGTGCTGGGCGGCGTCGTCCAGGGTTACGGCAAGGTGGTATGAGGCTGGGGCGTCCTTGCGAGCGAGGACGACGTCGCCGGCCGGACGGGGGTCGGCGGGGATAGGTGTGCCGTGGTCGGTCCACATCAGTTCTCTTTCCCTGTGAGACAGGGCGGGAGCCTTTGCGAGCGCCTTTTCCATATCCAGCCGCCAGCAATGCGGTTTGGTCAGGTCCGGGGCCGCCAGCCCGCGGCAGGTTCCTGGATAGACCGCGCCTTCCGGGCCGTGTGGTGCAGTCAGGCTGGCAGCGATATCGGCTCGGGTGCAAAAGCAGGGGTAGAGCAGGCCCATTGCTATGAGCCGGTCGAGTGCGGCTTCGTAAAGCGGGAGGCGCTGCGACTGGAAGGTGATTTTGCCGTCCCATTCCAATCCCAGCCATTCCATATCGGCGAGGATCGCGGCGACATGCTCGGGACGCGAGCGGGTGCCGTCTATGTCTTCGATGCGGAGCAGGAAGCGGCCCTGGTGCGTCCTCGCAAAATCGTGCGCGAGGATCGCCGACCAGGCGTGCCCCAGGTGCAGCCGCCCGGTGGGGCTCGGCGCGAACCGGGTTACGATTTCCATGATTGCGACTCTTGACCGCGAGTCACGGCCTGTGCAGTCTCGCGGCCATCACGCTTCGCTGGCAGATGCGGGGCGCGCAGAAGGGTGAAGGGGTACGCATGTATCATCCCGATCTGATCCGCCATCCGGATGGTTGTCCTGCGCTCGTCCTCAATGCCGATTATACGCCGCTCAGTTACTATCCGCTCTCCGTGTGGCCGTGGCAGACCGCGGTCAAGGCGCTGTTTCTCGACCGGGTCGATGTGGTCGACTTCTACGAACGCGAAGTCCGAAGTCCCAGCGCGGTGCTGAAGCTGCCTTCGGTCATCGCGCTCAAGCAATATGTCCGTCCCTCGCAATTCCCCGCCTTCACGCGCTTCAATCTCTTCCTACGCGACAAGTTCGAGTGCCAATATTGCAGCACTCCGCGCGACCTCACCTTCGACCATGTGGTCCCCCGTGCCCAGGGCGGACGCACTACCTGGGAGAATGTCGCCACTGCCTGTGCGCCGTGCAATCTGCGCAAGGGCGGGCGCACGCCGAAACAGGCGAAGATGCCGCTGCACCTCGAGCCGATCCGCCCGACGAGCTGGCAGCTGCAGGAGCACGGGCGGCGGTTCCCGCCGAACCATTTGCACGAGACGTGGCGGGACTGGTTGTATTGGGATGTCGAGTTGGAGGCTTGAGCCTCGTTCTGTCTTATTCTAATAACACACCGTGGTGTTGTGCTTTTCTGATTCGCCGCTGACCGGTAAGGCAGTTTGAATGGCGCGCGAACCCGGCCCTTTTGATGTGCGCTTCCCGCTTCGGCGCCAGGACAGCGATCCTGAGCCGGTCGCGGTGAAGCGCGAGGCGAAGGCGTGGCGCCCGCGGCCTGCCAAGCCCGAGCCGCTGGAACTGAGCGGCGGGATGCCGCCCCCCGATGCCGAGCCTATGTTTGAACGGGTCCGGCGCGCGGTGTTGCCGCCGTCTCCGCCTCCGCCCCCTCCCCCGCCGCCGGCGTATGCCGAACCGGTGCCTGCAGGGGGCTACACCAGCAATCTGCCGGTCGCTTACAAGAAGCGTTCGTGGAAATGGCTGACGCGGAGCATCGCGGCGTTCGTCGTGCTGTTCATCGTCGCGGTGGCCTGGCTGGCGCTGACGGCGCCGCTTTCCAAATCGCTCCAGCCGCCAGTGCCACCTTCGATCACATTGCTCTCGGCCGAGGGCAAGGAGATCGCGCGGCGCGGCGCGGTGATCGGCGCGCCGGTCGATGCGGCCAAGCTGCCCAAGCATGTGCGCGACGCGTTCATCGCGATCGAGGACCGGCGCTTTTACTCGCACATGGGCGTCGATCCGCGCGGGATCATGCGTGCCTTCGTGCACAACATCACCAGCGACGATCGCTCGCAGGGCGGCAGCACGATCACCCAGCAGCTGGCCAAGAATGCGTTCCTGAGCTCGGACCGGACCTTCGGGCGCAAGGCGCAGGAAGTGCTGATCTCGTTCTGGCTCGAGGGCTGGCTGAGCAAGGACGAGATCCTCTCGCGCTACCTCTCGAACGTCTATTTCGGCGACAACGCCTATGGACTGGAGGCTGCCGCGCAGCATTATTTCAGCTGCGCTGCCGACGAGCTGAGCTTGAGCCAGGCGACGATGCTCGCCGGGCTAGTGCAGGCGCCTTCGCGGCTTGCTCCCACCGGCAACCTCAAGGGCGCGCGCGACCGCCAAAAGCTGGTGATCGCCTCAATGGTGAGCGCGGGGCTGCTGACCAAGACCGAGGGCGCCAATGTGCGCCCGGCGGTGCTCAAGCTCGGCAAGAGCCGCGACTTGCCCAACGGGACCTATTTCGCCGATTGGGTGCTGCCCCAGGCGCGCGACCGCGCAGGCGAAGTCGCGACCGAGCAGACCGTGAAGACCACGCTCGAAGTCGCGGCGCAGCAGGCCGCCGAGCGCGCGGTCAAGAATGCCGGGCTCAACAAATCGCAGATCGCGATCGTGGCGATGCGGCGCGACGGGCGCGTGATCGCGATGGTCGGCGGCAAGAATTACGCGGCGAGTCCGTTCAACCGCGCGACCCAGGCACGGCGCCAGCCGGGATCGACCTTCAAATTGTTCGTCTATCTTGCGGCCCTGCGCGCGGGGATGACCCCCGACAGCGTCGTCGACGATTCGCCGGTGCAGATCGGCGACTGGAAGCCTTCGAACAGCGACGGGCGCTATGCCGGGCGGATCTCGCTGCGCCAAGCGTTTGCCAAGTCGAGCAACGTCGTCGCCGCGCGGCTGACGCATCGCTTGGGCATCGGCGCCGTGACGCAGGCGGCGCGCGACCTGGGGATTTCGACTCCGATCGGCAACGACGCTTCGGTAGGGCTCGGCACCTCGACGGTCTCCCTGCTCGAATTGACCGCGGCCTATGCATCGGTAGCGAACGGCTCCTATCCGGTGCGGCCCAAGGGCCTGTCCGATTACGAGGCAGCGAGCGACTGGCTGGTGCGGCGGCTGGGCGCGCCGCAGCGATTCTCGACCCGCCAGCTCGACCAGTTGCGCGAATTGCTTTCGACCGTGGTGGAGAGCGGCACCGGGCGCGGCGCGGCGCTTCCGATTCCGACCTTCGGCAAGACCGGGACGACGCAGGACAATCGCGACGCCCTGTTCATCGGCTATGCCGGCGACATCGTCACCGGCGTATGGCTGGGCAATGACGATAATTCGCCCAATCCGGGCCTGTCGGGCAGCGGACTGCCGGCGCGGGTGTGGCGCGATTTCATGACGCGCGCGCTCGACCTGCGCATCCCGCCGCCCGAGCCGACCACCGAGCCCGACAATTTCACCATCGATCTCGAGGATGTCGTCAACGGCGTCGGCGGGTTCTTCGACGATAGTGGCATTCGCACCGAGATCATCCGCCCGCGCGACGAAGAGGAAGCGCCGCTAGAACCCGAGGACGAGCCGACCGGGGACGACCGCTTCCTCCCCGACCGTCGCGCACCCGACCGGCGCGACGAGCGGCGTTGACCTGAGCGAACGCCGCCCGCATTGCGGGCGCCATGCGCTTCTTCTCCGACAATGCCGCCCCCGTCTGCCCGCAGGTGCTCGCTGCACTTGGCGAAGTGAACATTCTCGACACCGCTTATGATGGCGATCGCTGGTCTAAGCAGATGGACGGGCGGTTCTCGGAATTGTTCGGGACCGAGGTGCGTGCGCTCTGGGTGGCGACGGGGACCGCGGCGAACAGCCTCGCGCTCGCCGCGCTCTGCCCGCCGCATGGCGGAATCGTGTGCCACCGCGAGGCGCACATCAATGTGGACGAATGCGGCGCGCCCGAATTCTACACGCACGGCGCCAAGCTGATGCCGGTCGATGGCCCGGGCGCCAAGCTGACGCCGGAGGCGATCCTGGCGACGGTCTCGGCGATTCGCGACGACGTCCACCAGGTCCAGCCGCACGCGATATCGATCACCCAGGCGACCGAATACGGACTGGTCTATTCGCCCGCGGAAGTGGCAGCGATCGGCGCGCTGGCGAAGGAGCGCGGGCTGGGGCTGCACATGGACGGCGCGCGCTTCGCCAATGCAGTGGCCCATCTGGGCTGCGATCCGGCGGAGGTGACCTGGAAGGCGGGCGTGGACGTGCTCAGCTTCGGCTTCGTCAAGAATGGCGGGATGAGCGCGGAGGCTTTGCTGTTCTTCAAGCCCGAGCTGGCCGATGCGACGCTCTATCGCCGCAAGCGCGCCGGCCTGCTTTCGTCCAAGGGGCGCTATTCGGCGGCGCAGATTCTGGCGATGCTCGACGGGGATTTGTGGCTGGCGAACGCGCATGCGGCCAATGCGGGCGCGCGCCTGCTGGCCGAGGCAGCGGGGGACCGGTTGGTCTATCCGGTCGAGGCGAACGAGGTCTTCCTACGGGTTTCGGGGGAGGAAGCGGCTGGGCTGCGGGCGTTGGGGTTCGATTTTTATGACTGGGGGGTTGGTGAGGCTCGCTTGGTGGTAAGCTGGGACCAGGCCGAGGACGCGATCCGGCCGCTGGCCGATGCGATCGGGGCGCTCTCTTGATCCTCCCCGGCGCGGGGAGGTGGCACGCGCAGCGTGACGGAGGGGGACCTCCGCAAGTGACTCCTTTGCGGGCGCCCCCTCCACCATCCTTCGGATGGTCCCCCTCCCCGTTCCGGGGAGGATCTGATGGATAAGCCCCAATCCACGCGCCTGTCGGTGCTGATCCCGTTTGCGATCATAACCTTGATCTGGGGCTCGACCTGGCTGGTCATCAAGGACCAGCTCGAAAGCGTGCCGCCAAGCTGGTCGGTGGCCTATCGCTTCGCGGTCGGCGGCGTGGCGATGCTGATCTGGGCGGCGATGCGCAAGGACCGGCTGGGGCTCGATGCGCGCGGGCTGATCTTTGCGACGCTGCTGGGGTTCGCGCAGTTCGTGCTCAACTTCAACCTGGTCTACCGCGCCGAGCAGCACATCACTTCGGGGGTGGTCGCAGTGGTGTTCGCATTGCTGCTGGTGCCCAATGCGATCCTGGCGCGCGTGTTTCTCGGGCAGAGGATGGGGCGGCAACTGCTCGTCGGATCGGTGGTCGCGGTCGCCGGCGTGGCCTTGCTCTTCGTCCACGAGGGTCGGCTGAGCCCGACCGGGACCCGGGAGACGCTGATCGGCATCGGGCTGTCGCTGACCGCGGTGCTCTGTGCGTCCTCCGCGAACGTGATGCAGGGAACGCGGACGTCGAAGGCCTATCCGATGTCGACGATCATCGGCTGGGCGATGCTGAGCGGCGCAGCGATCAACGCGGTGTTCGCGCTGGCGACGGTGGGCGCGCCCGTGTTCGACACCCGGCCGAGCTATATCGCCGGGCTGATCTATCTCGGCGTGCTCGGTTCGGCCTTTGCGTTCAGTCTCTATTTCCGGCTGATCCAGACGATCGGCCCGGCCAAAGCCGCCTATACCAGCGTGCTGATCCCCGTGATCGCGATGCTGCTGTCGACGCTGTTCGAAGGCTATGTCTGGTCGTGGATCGCGGGTGCCGGCGCGCTGCTGGTGATGGCCGGGCTGGTGATCGC
The DNA here is from genome assembly GCF_979258125.1 of Sphingomonas sp. AC522. Lineage (NCBI taxonomy): Bacteria > Pseudomonadati > Pseudomonadota > Alphaproteobacteria > Sphingomonadales > Sphingomonadaceae > Sphingomonas > Sphingomonas sp. AC522. The sequence continues at coordinate 1,014,088 of NZ_OZ409836.1, read as the reverse complement.
GCTCAAGGCGCGCAGGCCCAACCGGTAATCCGAGTAAAGCGGGCGCCAGCCGAGAATCCGCTTCGCCTTGCCGTTCGCGACGCGGCGGTTCTCCGAATAGAATGCGCGCGCCTGGGGGCTGAGATCGGCTTCTTCCAGCAGGACCAGCTGCGGCGGGGCGCGGCCGAGCAGCGCGCAGGCATGGGCGATCACTTCGCTTTGCGGCGCGGGCATATCGTCGGCGAGATTGTACGCCCCGGCTGGAGCGTCGAAGCCGGCGATGACGCCTTCGACGATGTCGTCGACATGCACGCGGCTGAAGACCTGCCCGGGCGCATGGACACGGAAGGCAGGGACGCGATCGAGCGCCGAGCGGCCGGGGCCGTAGATGCCGGGCAGGCGAAACACGCGCGCGCCCATTGCGAGCCATCCACTATCGGCCTGCGCGCGGGCGCTGCGGCGGCCAGTGCCGATGGGGGCGCTCTCATCGACCCAGGCACCCTTGGTGTCGCCATAGACTCCGGTCGAGGAAAGATAGCCTAGCCAGGCGCCGGTGGCGGCGAGCTGCGGTGCATAGGCGGCAAGGATCGGATCGGCTTCGCCGGGCGGGACCGAGGAGAGGATGTGCGTGGCGTGCGCGATCTCGAACGCAGTGCGGTCGGCGTCGTGGAGAATATCGCGGGTGACCGTGGCGATTCGGCCGCTGTCCGCTAGTCGCGCGATCAGGCGCGAGGCGGTGTAGCCGGGACCGAAGATCAGGAGGCGCACTAGATCCTCCCCGGCACGGGGAGTGTTCGAATGATATCGCGTCCCCCGGACACGATATTGGCCAGCCGGGGGCTGGCCAAAGCTCGAACACACGCGAAGCGTGACGGAGGGGGCTCTCCCCGCACCGCATCGCCCGCGGCGCTCCCCCTCCACCGGCCTTCGGCTGGTCCCCCTCCCCGTTCCGGGGGGATCTCTTACTTCGCGCCATACCCATCGAACTGGAGCCCGAAGAAATCGCCCTTGTTCCAGCTCGGGCGCTTGTCGCCGTCGGCGAGCGCGCGGGCGACGGCGTAATTCAGGCGGGCAAATTTGGCGACGGAGCTCCAGTCGAACGGCAAGTCGATCTGGTCCGAAGGCTTGTGGTAATTTTCTTCGAGGAATTTCTTCTGCGCGGCAGCGCCCGCGCCGCCGGGGCCAGTGTCGATCGAGACCGCGGGGATGCCTGCCTTGACGAAGCTGTAATGGTCCGAGCGGACGAAGAACATTTCCTCAGGCGCGGGATCGGGGACGACCTTAAGACCTTCGGCTTCGGCGGCCCTGGCGACCACCGGACCCAGGCTCGAGCGCTCGCCGCCGAGGACGACGACGTCTTCCAGCGGGTAGGTCAGGATCGGCATGTCCATGTTGACGTCGGCGACGATCCTGTTCTTCGACACGACAGGAAAATTGGCGAAATAGTCCGAGCCGATCAGGCCCTTTTCCTCGGCGGTCAGCGACACGAACAGGATCGAGCGGCGCGGGCGCTTGCCCGATGCCTGGAAGGCGCGCGCAACTTCGAGCATGATCGAATTGCCGACGGCATTGTCCATCGCGCCATTATAGATGCGGTCGCCCTTTGCGTCGGGTTCGCCAACGCCGACATGGTCGAGATGGGCGGAAAGGACGATATATTCGTTCTTGAGAACCGGATCCGATCCCTCGATCAACCCGACGACGTTCTTGGTCGCGCTGGCGCGTACCGTAACCTTGGTCGAGGCCGAGAGCGTGCCGAGGAGTGCCCCGGTGGGCAGCTTGGCGCCCTTCTTCTCGGCAGCGATCAGATCGGCCCATTTGATCTTGCTACCGGCGAATAGCTTTTCGGCACCGACGGGCCCGACATAGCCGATCACCGGAGCTCCCGGTGCCGGGGCGTTGGGCTTGCCGTCAGGCCCTGCCCAGCCGCTGCGCTCATAATCCCAATAGGGAACGATCGCTTCGAAAGGGAATTGCGCGCGGCGCGCCGGGGATTCGATGATCAGTACGCCCTTGGCGCCGCGCGCCTCGGCGAGCTTGGCCTTCTGGTCGTCGTCGCCGAAATGCGCGGCGACTTCGTTGGGCAGCCCCGCGGGGGTGCCGGGGAAGATCGCCACGATCTTTCCGCGGACGTCCAGGCCCTTATATGCGTCAATCTTGCCCTGCGGATAGACCACGCCATAGCCGGCGAAGACCAGCCCGCCCTGAACCACGGTCTCGGGCGCAAGCGTGCCGGTGGTGTTGATAAAGTCGATGCCGAACTGGAACGGGATCGCCGAGCCGCCGCGCGTAATCGTCCACTTGGCCTTTTCGGAAGGCTTGTAGGTGGTCAGCTTGACGGGCTGGAACCACTGTCCCTCCGCCCCAGGCTTCAATCCCCGTGCCATCATCTGCGCGGCCATATATTCGGCGGCGACGTCGAAATCAGGCGTGCCCGCTTCGCGCCCACGCATCGCATCGGAACTGAGGAACTGGACGTGCGACTTGAGCGCGGCCTGGTCCGCGGGAAGCTCCTGGGCCGCGACGGGCGCGGCGAGGAGCAGGAAGGGCAGCAGCGCCCAAGCCGGTTTCGTCACTTCGCCATTGGCCCCTTGTACAAAGTCCCGAAGAAGTCGCCCTTGTTCCAGGTCGGGCGCTCATCGGCATTGGCGAGCGCGCTGGCGATCGCATGGTTGAGCTTCACGAAGCGCAGCCCCTGGGTCCAGTCGATCAGTTCCATATGGTCCGAGGGCTTGTGATAATGCTTCTCGAGGAATTCCTTGGCCGCGGCAGCGCCGGGACCGCCGGGTCCGACGTCGAGCGAAACGGACGGGATGCCCGCCTTGACGAAGCTGTAATGATCCGAGCGGACGAAGAAGTTCTGCTCAGGCTCGGGATCGGGGACGACCTTGACGCCTTCGGTCGCGGCAGCCGCTGCGACGACGGTGCCGACCGAACTGTGATCGGCGCCGACTGCGACCAGATCCTCGAACGCATAGGTGAGGATCGGCATGTCGAGATTGACGTCGGCAACGATCGCGCTGGCGGGAACCGGCGGGCGCGCGGCGAAATATTCGGAGCCGACCAGCCCCTTTTCCTCGGCAGTCACAGCGACGAACAGAATCGAGCGGCGCGGCTTCTTGCCGCCGTCGCGGAAGCGCTTGGCGACTTCGAGCATCGATCCGGTGCCGACGGCATTGTCCATCGCGCCGTTATAGATCTTGTCGCCGGTCGCATCGGGCTCGCCGACGCCGACATGATCGAGATGCGCCGAGATGACGACATATTGATCCTTGAGATCGCTACCTTCGAGCAGGCCGACGACATTGTTGCCGGCGACCTTTTTGATGTCGGTATTGGCAGTCGCCTCAATCGAGACGCCGAGGGCCCCCCGCTTCAATGCCTTGCCGGCCTTGTCGGCCGCGAGCGTCGCCGCCCAGTCGATCTTGCTGCCTTCGAACAATTTGGCGGCCCCGTCGAAGCCGAGATAGGCGAAGGCGGGCGCGCTGGCGGTCGTGCCGCTTTGGCCGTCCGACCAGGTCATCGCCGGGTTGTTCCAATAGGGCTTGGTCGCCGCGAACGGGAACAGGCCGTGGCGGGTATTGCCTTCGATCAGGATCACGCCGATCGCGCCATGCTCGGCGGCGACGCGGGCCTGCTCGTCGGGCTGACCCAGATGCGCGCGAGCATCGCCGGGCAAGTGCTTGGGAGCGTCGCGGAGCACCGCGACGATCTTGCCCTTCACGTCCAGGCCCTTGTAATCGTCATAGCCGCTGGCCTTGTCGACCACGCCGTAGCCCGCGAAGACCACCGGAGCCGAAACCGAGACCTTGGCGACATGCGGATTGGCGCGCGCGAAATAATGCGTGCCCCATTCCAGCGGCACCGAAGTCGCGCCGTGCTTGACCACGAAACTGCCATGATCGGCGCTCTGGAAGCCGACGAGCGGCACGGGCTGGAGCCAAGTGCCGCCGGTCGCGCCCGGCTTGAGGCCTGCTGCGAGCATCTGGGCTGCTACATATTGCTCAGCGATCGCGATTTCGGGCGAGCCGGTGTCGCGTCCCTTCATAGCATCGGATGCGAGGAACTGGACGTGCGCCTTGAGCGCAGCCGCGTCGGGGGAGAGATCCTGGGCCGCGACCGGAGCCGCGGCGAGGAGCGTGGTGGCGAGGAGGAGCGCGCGGATCACTTGGCCATCGCTCCGCCGAAGGTGGTGCCGAAGAAATCACCCTTGTTCCACACCGGCTTCTGGTCGCCATCGGCGATCGCGCGGGCGATGCGATAATTCACGTCGACGAAGCGCACGCCCGATTCCCAATCGATCGCGGGGGTCTGGACGACTTCATCCGAGGGCTTGTGATAATTGTTCGCGAGGAAGGCGTCGACCGCGGCCTTGCCCGGACCCTTTTCGCCCGGCCACAGGAAGATCGAGGGCACGCCTTGCTGGACGAAGCGGTAATGGTCCGAGCGGACGAAGAATGCTTCGTCGGGACGCGAATCGGGGGAGACGGTCACGCCCACTTCGGCAGCCGCCTTGGTCGCGATCTGGCCGATCGTCGAATGCGCCGCGCCGAAGGGCACGATGTCTTCGAACTTGTAGTTGATGATCGGCATGTCGAGATTGACGTTGGCGACCAGATTGCCCTTCGGCAGCGTCGGATTGTTGGCGTAGTAATCCGCGCCGACCAGGCCCTTTTCCTCGGCAGTGACGGCAAGGAACAGGATCGAGCGGCGGGGCGCCTTGCCCGACAGCTTGAAGCGCTTGGCTTCCTCGATCAGCGAGGCGATGCCGACGGCATTGTCCATGGCGCCGTTATAGATGGTGTCGCCGAATGCGTTGGCCTTGCCTACGCCGACATGGTCGAGATGCGCGGAGAGAACGACGACTTCGTCCGACAGATCGGTGCCCTTGAGCAGGCCGGCGACATTGTAGCTGGGGAGCGGCGTGAATTCGGTCTTGAGATTGACGGTCAGCGTGCCCGGAAGCTGGATCGCCTTGAACACTGCCTTGTCGTCCTCGGCGAGCTTGATCACGTCTGCCCACTTGGCTTTCGAGCCTTCGAACAGCTTGGCGGCACCCGCCTTGCTGAGCAGGCCGAGGCCTGGCGTGGCGGGGCTGGCGATATGGCCGGTGCCGTCCTTATTGGCCCAGCCGACGCGCGGACGATCCCAAAAGGCAGTCAGCGCGGCGAAGGGCAGGCTGCCACGGCCGGTGCGCGGCGATTCGAGCGTGATATAGCCGACTGCGCCCTTCTGCATGGCAATGGCGGCCTTGGCCGCTCCGCCCGACAAGTGCGCGCGCTCTTCGGGCGGGAAATCGCCGGGCGCGCCGGGGAAGAAGATGACGATCTTGCCGCGGACGTCGACGCCCTTGTAATCGTCGCGGCCGAGACCGACGATGCCATAGCCGACGAACACCACCGGCGCCGTCAGGCTGTAATCGAGCTTCGCGGCATTGGCGCCGGGATAATAATCCTCCCCGAAGACCAGATCGGTGGCGGCTGCACCCTTCTTGGCAGTAAACGCCATGCTGCCCTTGCCCGCCGGCTTGACGCTGATCAGCGGCACCTTCTGCAGGAACGAGCCTTCGTCGCCCGCGGGGCGGAGGCCGGCGGCGTAGAATTGCGCGGCAACATATTGCGCGGCGATGTCGAATTCGTTGGTGCCGGCTTCGCGGCCCTTCATCGGATCCGAGGCGAGGAACATGACGTGCGACTTCATCGCCGCCTGGTCCGCGGGCAGCTCCGCATTGATGATCGCATTTTTCTCGGGTGTCGGCAGCGGCGCGGCGAGCGGCGGAACCGCCGGATGATCCTGCGCCATGGCGGGGAATGCGGCGAACATTGCGAGCGCCAGCGGCGCAGTCAGACGAACCATGGACGAACCTCTCGGGGAGAATGCGGTGTGCCGCACCGGTAGCACGGCTGGTCGCTTGCGCAAGCAGTGAAGCATTTCCGGTTTTTTGCGTGGCAGTCTTGGCGGTTGATCCTTATCTCTTGGCGATGGCCGATGCTCGCACTGCACTGCAAACTCCCCAGATCACCCGGCGCGAGGATTATCGCGAACCCGATTGGCGGGTGCCCGAGATCGCGCTCGATTTCGATCTCGATCCTGCCAGCACGCGCGTCCGCGCGAAGCTGAGCGTCGAGAGAAGCGGCACGCACGATCGCCCGCTGGTGCTCAATGGCGACGGGCTCGAGCCGGTGACGGTACGCGTCGATGGTGCCGAAGCCGAGTGGCGGATGGAAGGCCCTGATCTGGTTGTCACGCTGTCCGGCGCAGCGCATGAGATCGAGACCGAAGTGGTGATCGCGCCCGAGCGCAACACCCAGCTGATGGGGCTTTATGCCTCGGGCGGGAATTTGTGCACCCAGTGCGAGGCGCAGGGCTTTCGCCGGATAACCTTCTTCCCCGACCGGCCTGACGTGCTGAGCCGCTACCGCGTCAAGATGACTGCCGACAAGGCCCGCTTCCCGGTTTTGCTCGCCAATGGCGATCCGATTGCTTCAGGGGAGCTGGAAGGCGGCAAGCATTGGGCCGAATGGCACGATCCCTTCTACAAACCCTGCTATCTGTTTGCCCTGGTCGCCGGAAACCTGTTCGCCAATCGCGGCAGCTTCACCACCATGTCTGGCCGCAAGGTCGAGCTCGGCATCTGGGTTCGCGAGCCCGATCTGCCCAAGACCGGTCACGCACTTGCCGCGCTCAAGACGTCGATGGCCTGGGACGAGAAGGTCTATGGCCGCGAATATGATCTCGACGTGTTCAACATCGTCGCCGTCGACGATTTCAACTTCGGCGCGATGGAGAATAAGGGCCTCAACGTCTTCAATTCGCGCTACATCCTGGCCGACCCCGACACTGCGACCGATTACGATTATGACGCGATCGCCGCGGTGGTTGCGCACGAATATTTCCACAACTGGTCGGGCAACCGGATAACCTGCCGCGACTGGTTCCAGCTCAGCCTCAAGGAAGGCTTCACGGTCTTTCGCGACCAGGGCTTTTCGGCCGACCAGGGCTCGGCTGCCGTCAAGCGGATCGAGGATGTGCGCGGCCTGCGCGCCAGCCAGTTCCCCGAGGATAGCGGCCCGCTCGCCCACCCGGTGCGCCCTGATGAATATATCGAGATCTCGAACTTCTACACCGCGACGATCTACAACAAGGGCGCCGAAGTCATCCGGATGATGGCGACGATCCTGGGCCCGCAGAAATTCCGCGCGGCGACAGATCTTTATTTCGAGCGCTTCGACGGGACTGCCGCGACTTGCGAGGATTTCGTCGCGTGCATGGAGGAAGGTGGCGGCGTCGACCTCACCCAGTTCCGCCTTTGGTATACCCAGGCGGGGACACCGCGCGTGACTGCGAGCCTGACCCAGGAAGGCGGCCGCGCACGCTTGAAGCTCTCGCAGAGCGTGCCGCCGACGCCGGGCCAGCCGGTCAAGCAGCCGATGGTGCTGCCCCTCAAGGTCAAGTTGTTCGGTGCGATTACCGGACGGGCATTGTGTGAGGAGCAACTGGTCTTGCTGGGCGCGCCCGAACAGGAACTGGTCTTCGAGAATCTGCCCGAGACGCCGGTCTTGTCGATCAACCGCGGCTTTTCCGCGCCGGTGGTGGTCGAGACCAACCGCACCGCCAAGGACCTTGCTTTCCTCTCGGCGCACGATGACGATCCCTTCGCGCGCTACGAAGCGATGCAGCAATTGATGCTCGATACGCTGGTCGGCGCGGTCGCGAGCGGGCGGGCCGATCACAAGCCAGTGATCGAGGCGGTGCGCAACACGCTAACCGATGCGAGCCTCGACAACGCCTTCATCGCGGAGGCAGTGCTGCTGCCATCCGACAGCTTCATCGGCGACCAGATGGCGATGGTCGATCCCGATGCGATCTACGATGCGCGCGAGGCTTTGCGCGCCGATCTGGGCAAGGCCCTCGAGAAGGAATGGCGGGCGGCTTATGAAGGCGCGCGGGCCAATCGCTTCGAATATTCACCCGCGGCCAAGGGTGCGCGGCGGCTCAAGAATGTCGCGCTCGGCTATATCGCCGCATCGGGCGCAAAGGATGCCGCAGAATTGGCCTATGCCCAGTTCGAGGGCGCCGACAACATGACCGACCGGCAGGGCGCACTGACCACCCTGGTTAACGGCGCGTCGGACAAGCGCGAAGCGGCGCTGACTGATTTTTACCGCCGCTATGCTGGCAATGCGCTGGTGCTCGACAAATGGTTCCAGACCCAGGCGCTATCGACGCGTGACGATGCCGCGCAGGCCGTCGAAACGCTGGCGCAACACCGCGATTTCAGCCTTGCCAACCCCAATCGCGCTCGGGCGCTGATCGGCGCATTCAGCGTCAACCAGCGCGCCTTCCACGACGTTTCCGGGCGCGGTTATCGCTTCGTCGCGGACCAGTTGATCGCGCTCGATAAGCTCAACCCCCAGACCGCGGCGAAGCTGATCCCGCCGCTGGGGCGGTGGAAGCGATTCGATGCCGGCCGCGCCGCGAAGATGCGCGCCGAACTCGAGCGGATCGTGGCGACGCCGGGGCTGAGCAAGGACATGTTCGAGCAGGCGACCAAGTCACTGGATTGACCGATCTCCCCGTGACGGGGAGGTGGCACGCGTAGCGTGACAGAAGGGGGGCCGCGAACGAGCCGCGTGCGGAGAGCCCCCCTCCACCACCGCCTTCGGCGGCGGTCCCTCCCCGTCCCGGGAAAGACTTAAGCCATCACATTGCGCCCGCGCTGGACTACGGCGCTATGTCCCACGCTCGCCTTCAGCGAGCGCTCCGCGATCGTGTCCATGAACACCCAGTCGTTGCGTACCTGATCGGGTGTCAGCGTTACCGCCATGTAGCCGCGGCGGCGCATCTCGCACCATTTTAGCTCGGGATTGGCCTGGATCAGCGCGCCCTCGATCTCCTTGGGGTCGACTGCGGTGTAGTTCTCGGTCCCAGGCGAGGTGACGCTGGTGCCGGCGAACTCGACGCCCGCGGGCTTGCCGTCCTCGCCGAGATCGAATGCCCAGGCATTGTGGCTGTCGCCGCACAACACGACCAGATTTGCGCCCACGCCCTGCGCCGATTTGAGAAAGCGCGTGCGGGCCGCGGGATAGCCGCCCCAATTGTCGAGATCGGCGGGCAGGCCCAGCTTGCTGCCGGTCACGCCCGCCAGCGTCACATCGCGCAGGCGCTGGGAAGCGTCGGGCTTCAGCCAGTCCATGGCCTGTTCGGGCAGGCGGTTCCTGCCCATGATCGTGCCGAAGCCGACCACTTGCCATTTCTGCCCGGCGTTTACCGAGCGCTGCATCGCATGCGCCAGCCAGGCTTCCTGCTCGGTGCCGAGCAACGTCGCGGCACTGTCGCGCCAGGGGCCGTCGCGGAATGCGGCCAGCGCCTTTGCCGGATCGGCTTGCTGCATCATCGGCGCGATATCCGTGGATTGGGTGCGCGCGATCATGCGCGTGTCGGTGCGGAACAGCGTAGCAAGAGTGCCGATGTCGTAGCTGCCCCAAGGTGTCTCGGAGACTGGCATCCATTCGCGCCAGACCTGCATCGCGGCAGCGCGGCGGGCATACCATTCGCCTTCGTTCGTCTGGTGATTCTGCGCGCCGCCTTCCCAGCTGTTATTGGCGCTCTCATGATCATCCATCGAGACGAGCATCGGCTTCAGCGCATGGAGTGCCTGGAGATCGGGATCGGCGCGGTAACTAGCATAGCGCAGGCGATAGTCGGCCAGCGTCAGGGTCTCGTCTTTGGGAAGCGGCACGCGCGAATCGATTGCGCCGCGCTCGGGCGAATAGGCGCCTTTCGCATATTCGTAGAAATAGTCGCCGAGATGCACAGCGAGATCCACATCGTCGCGCATCGCAGCATGCGCATAGGCATTGAAATGACCGAAGGGCATGTTGGCGCAGGAGAAGACCGCGATGCCGAAGCGCTTGGCATTGCCGGCCGGCAGCGTGCGGGTCCGGCCGGTCGGCGAGATGCTGCCGTCGGGGGCAATGAAGCGGTAGAAATAGTTCGTGCCGGGCTTGAGGCCCTGAACGGTGATCTTGGCGGTGTGATCGCGCCAGGGACCAGTGATCATCTCACCGCCCGAGACGATCCGCGCGAAATCCTGGGTGGCCGAAACCTCCGCGCGCAGCTTCGCTGCTTCGCCATTCGCGGGGACAAAGCGCGTCCAGAGGAGCATCGTGTCCGGTCCCGGCTCGCCGCTTGCGACCGAATGAGTGAAACCACTGCCGAAATCGAGCGTCCGGTGAAAACCCGGGATGGCCAGCGCTGCAAGCCCCAGCGTACCGGCGAGGACCAGCGAGCGGCGATCGATCCACAGCGTCATGGCACATCTCTCCGTAGCAGCCTTTGATGACAGCGCGCCTGCCTCTCGCTAAGGCGTAGCCCATCTGCCCGCAACAAGGCCGTTTCTCCCGATGCGCGTTCGCCGCCTGCCGATTTCCCGCTTCGCATGAACCTCTACACTCCCGTGCCCGCAGGCACGCGGCCCACCATGCTCGACCGCATCGAAGCACTGCCGCGCTGGCTCGTGCTGCTCGTGGTCGCAGTGGCAACGCGCTGGGTCGCCTTTGGTAACCCGGTCGTCCATGTCGACGAGGAATTCTATTTCGTCACTGCGCAGGGAATGCTCCACGGCGCCCTGCCCTTTGTCGACATCTGGGACCGCAAGCCGGTCGGGCTTTTCCTACTCTACATGCCTGCCGCGGCGCTCGGCGTGCCGGCGGGGATATGGGTATATCAGCTGATGGCGCTGGCCTGCGTGGTTGCGACTGCCTTGCTGATTGCGCACCTCGCCGAGCGCGCAGGCTGGGCCAAGGGGGCGATGACTTCGGCATTGCTCTATCTGCTGATGCTGGGCTTTGGCGACGGCCAAGGTGGGCAGGCCCCGGTCTTCTACAATCTGCTGGTGATCGGCGCAGTCGCGCTGGTGGTGCCGCGGACGGGCGAACTCAGCGACGACAGCCGCCGGGTGCTGCGCGCCTGCGTGGCGATGTTGCTGATCGGCATTGCGCTCCAGATCAAATATTCGGTGCTGTTCGAAGGCGGATTTCTGGGCGTCTGGCTGATCTGGCACGAGTGGCGCTTGAAAACTCCTGTGGGCAGGATCGTGCTGCGCGCCGCAATTTACGGTTTGCTCGCCTGGGCGCCGACGCTTGCGGCCTGGGGTGCCTATATCGCGATCGGGCATGGCGATGCCTGGTTCTATGCCAATTTCGGCTCGATCCTCGATCGGCAGAGCGATCCCTTTTGGGTGCTGGTCCGCGCCTTCCTCAAGATCGCACTGATCATGGGGATTCCGCTGATCGTCAGCGGCCTTTCACGCCATGTGCCTGCGCGCGACGACAACGAAGTCCATGTCCGGCACCTGCTGTTCGGCTGGCTGATCGCCTCGGTCGTCGGGCTGATCGTGTTCGGATCCTGGTTCAACCATTATGCGCTGCCGGTGATGGTGACTGCGACCTTGTGCTGCGCCGGTTATCTCGGCAGCACCTATCTCGGTCGCCATTATTTCGCGCCGGTGATGCTCGCCTGCGGCGCCTTTGCCGGACCCTATACATCGTGGAGCGCCAAATGGCACCGCGGCAACGCGCAGCAGCTCGAAGCGCTGGCGGCCGGGATCGGCAAGGGACCCGGCTGCATGTATGTCCATTCGGGCAACGCCATCCTCTATAGCTATACCGGGCGCTGCGCAGTGACGCCGTGGATCTTCCCGAGCCACTTGTCGCGCGAGCGCGAGAATGGCGCGCTGGGAGTCGACCAGATTGCCGAGGTCGATCGCGTCTTCGCCAAGAGGCCCGAAATCGTCGTGATGCGGCCCGAATATTATGGTGAGCGACTTGCGGTGCGCCAGCGGAGCCGCGTGCATATGGCGGCGATGGGATATCGGTTGAAGGGCCGCTGGCCGCTCGGTGACCTGATGATCTCGGTCTACGAATTGCCCACGGCACGCAGCGCCCCGCCGCCGCGCTTGGCTTCGACGAGTTCGGAATAATATTTCATCAGCTCGGCGGCATGGTCTTCATCGCTGCGGACCTTGCCGGCGGCGACGCGGGCGGCGGCGCGCAGGATCGGCTGATCGCGGCGGAACAGGCGGCGGACCGCATCTGCGGCGGACTGCGCATCGCGCGCGGCATAGGTTTCGGCAAACAGCGGATCGGCGATCTCGGCAAACCCGCCCTCGTCGGGCCCGATCAGCGGCAGCCCCGAAGCGAGTGCTTCCAGTGCCACCAGCCCGAATGGCTCGGCATCCGATCCATGGATCAGCGCATCGCAGCTGGCCATGATCCGCGTGAAGCGGACGCGATCATAGACCGGGCGGAAGATCTTGATGTGCGGGCTGCCGGCAATGCGGTCCTCAAGCGCCCGGCGCTGCGGCCCGTCGCCAATTAGAGCCAGCCCGACGGGCAGGTCCGATCCGGCGGCTTCGACTGCGTCGATCACCAGCGGCCAGCGCTTTTCCTTGTGATGGCGCCCGAGGCCGAGCAGCAAATGCCCCTCGGGCGGCAGGCCCAATTGCTCGAGCATGTCGACGCGCAGCTGCTCGTCGCGCTGATCGGGCGAGAACCATTGGCGCTCGATCCCGAGCGGCATCGAGGCATGTACGGTCTGCCCGCGGCGGCGGAAGCGCTTGGCGAGCGCCGGGCCGTTGGTCACGAATGCGTCGTAATGGACCAGGAAGCTGTTCATATATTGAGTGTAGAAATCGAAGGCGCGCTCGACCTGGCGCACGGTGGCGACCGAATCCAGCCAGCGCTGCGGATAGGCGCCGATCTGGTCGCCATGCGCGAAGAAAACCTTCACCGCGTCACCCTGCCAGCGCGCCACGGTCCATGCCGGAAGCCAGGTCGATGAGCATTCGATCACATCGGGCTTGAGCTCGTCGAAGAGGGCGAAGATCGGTTCGTCATGGACGAAGATGCCATAATTGCGGTCGAAGATCAGCGGCGGGGATTTGAGCCAGTAGATCTTGCCGCCGCCCGGCCGCTCTTCGATCGAATTTTCGAGCGCGGGGGCAATGACGATCAGTTCATGACCCATGTCCGCCATGATCCCCATCTTGCGATCGAGATAGGTGCGGACGCCGCCCCCGGTGGGCGAATAGAATTCGTTGAGGTCGACGACGCGCATCGCGTCAATCGTCCATCGGGCCGAAGCCGCCGAGCCCCTGGAGATATTGCAGTTTGATCGTCACCTGCCCGCCCTGCGCCGGCACGTTAAGCAATGCCTGGCGTACCTTGGGGCGGCTGCGCCCAAGCTTCTGATTGCTCGGAAAGCCCGCGCCGTCCTGCCAGAAATTGAACTTGTTCTTGCCGTCCCGGTCGTGCGTCAGCAGCATAGCCCATTGCCCGGCATAGGGCGCGCGGATGCAAACGCTGACCGGACCCGATCCGGCGGGCGTCTTCATCCAGACGCGGCGGAACGGGCGCTTGTCGTTCTTGAGCCCGGTGTCGTCGCGCAGAAAATCGGTTTCGTTGTTCGGATAGATCTCGACCTTGAGGCGCCCGGTGCGATCCTTGAGGCCCACCACATTGACCCGTACCATCGGCCCGGAGACCAGCGAGCAACCACCCTCGACCGGATCGAGCTGCGCGAACGCCGGGGTGGCGAACGCGGCGCTCAGGACCAGGGAAAGGGCGGTGAGACGGATCATGCCTTTATCTTAGCAACCAATGCCTGAACGCTGAACCCGCCAATCAAGGCAACGTGGCACAGCAAGGTCATGCCCGCGATCAGCGCCATCAGCTCGGACAGGGCCTGGCCCTCGCCGATCATGATCCCGGCGATGAACGAGAAAGCGAGCTCCTTGTTCGGCACCAGCGGCAGGCGCCAGACGAGCAGCCGTCCCGCCGCCATCAGCAGCCAGAAGCCGATCGGCACGCTCGGCATCGCGAAATGCCAGGCAAGCGCGATCACGACTGCGCCGAGCACGATGCGCAGGCAGTGGATGCTGAAGATCCAGCCGAGCATCCGGCGCTGCAGCGAGAAGACGCGTTTGGAAAAGATCAGGAAGGGCAGCGACATCGCGATGATCACCGCGACCGAGCCATAGGCGTAGCCCTGATAGGTCGGGGTCAGCAGATCGATGCACAAAGGCAGCGCCACCGCCATTACGGCAAGCGTGACGGCATTGCCGGCGATCGCCGACAGGATCATCACATCCTTGACCGCCCCGAACGGCGCCGCGACCATCTGCGTGCGCTGGCGCGCCCAGGCGTAGAAATAGGCCTCGCCGGTATACCCCAGCAGCACTTCGTTCGCGATGCGCTTCTTGTGGAGCGCCGCCATCCCGTCGAGAGGGATACGCCACAGCCGCCGGAAGATCAGGTAATCGAAGCTCGGCGGCCCCAGATAATAGACCATGAACGCCAGATAGAAGAGCGGATTGGTCGGCAGCGCGCGGGTGAAACCCGACAATCCCGAACCAAACAGCTCGCGGCCTAGGCTCAGGATCATGAGCAAAGTCAGTCCCCCGCCCAATATCATGGGCCAGCGGCGCTTGATCTTCTCGACCGGCTCTAGGCCTGCCAGGTCGGGCACCGCCATACGCGGAGCTTCGACGACTTTTGTGTTCACCGAAGCCTCCAGACCTGCTTCATTCACGGGAGTACCGTTTCCGCCATCCGCATGACGAATGGATTTGGTTTTGTTTCCATTCGCTCGCAATCGATGTGATCCTAAAATGCGACGAACGCGCGGCTGACTGACATCGAATTGCGGTCTATTAAGGTGGCGATTTGGGCATTGAAGGGGCATTGCGCAAGAGAATATGTTGCACTGCACCTATTCCGAAAGTGCACGTCATATCCTCACCTGCGCCCAGCGGCTGCAGGGTGGCGGAGTCGAGCGCGCGATGCTGCGCATGGCCGATGGCTGGCTGAAGGCAGGGCGGCGCGTCACTTTGGTGCTGGGGAGCCGCGAAGGGCCGCTGGCTGCGGAGATTCCCGAGGGGATCGAAGTGCACGAACTGGGAAGTGGCGAGCATCGCGCCCTGTTTGCGCTGGCCGATCATGTACGCGAAGTGGCGCCCGACCTGATCTTTTGCCCCGGAAATCACTATACCGGCATCGTTGCCCTCGCCCGCGCTCGGCTGGGAGCGCAAAGCCCGCCGATCGTGGCAAAGGTCTCCAATGCCCTAGTTCGGCCCGAATTGAGCGCAGTTGCGGCATGGGGTTATCGACGCTGGCTGCGGCTGCATCCGGCGTTTCTCGACGCGGTGGTAGCGATGACGCCGGGAATGGCGGCGGAAGCCACTACCGAAATGCGGATGCCGCCGGAGCGCGTGCATGTGATCGCCAATCCGCCCGCGGCGCCTCGCGAAGGCGTTGCACCGGTCGCGATTCCAGAAGGCCGCTATATGATCGGCGTCGGGCGGCTAGAGCCCCAGAAGCGCTGGGACCGGCTGCTGGCGGCCCTGCCACGGCTGGCGGATCGCGACATCAAGCTGCTGATCCTCGGCGAAGGCAGTGCGCGGGCGGCGCTCGAGGCGCAGGTTGCCGCTTTGGGACTAGGCAAACGCGTCTCGATGCCGGGCCATGCCGGCGATCCACTTCCGGCGCTGCAGGGCGCGGCGTTGGCCGTGCTGACATCGGACTATGAAGGCGTGCCAGGCGTGCTGCGCGAGGCGCTGGCGGTCGGGACGCCGGTGGTGACCACTGAATCCAGCGTCGCAGTGCGCGAGATCGTGACTTCGCCCGAATTGGGCAGCGTGATCAACCGTGAGGATGCGGAAGGTCTGGTCGCGGCGCTCAACCATTGGCTGACGCTGGGGCGGGGGCGGCCCGCGCCAGTCGTTGCGGGCGGCGATCCCATCCGCGACTATCTCGCTCTGTTCGATTCGCTAGTTAAGGCGCAGCCTCAGCCCTAGCCATAGGGTGCGCGGGGACGCGCGCTCGACCACGCCGGGGCCGCTGATCCCCGCTTCTATCCGCGCATCGGCGAGGTTCTCGCCGCGCGCTTCGATGGCCAGGCCGTGGCCAAGCGGCAGCACAGCAGCAGCGTCGAGGGTGAAGGCGCTGTTCAGCCGGCGGAGGTTCTGGTCGTCCTCATATTGCGGGCCGACATAGCGCGCAGTCGCCGATAGCCCGCTCCAGGCCAGTGTCGCGCTGCCTTGGTGGGGCGAAGTCTGAGCCGGACGGAGCGCCCCAATCCGCGAATCGGCATAGGCGTATGATGCGGAAGCGCTGAACTTGCCCGCAGTGTAGCGCGCGTCGAGTTCGACACCCTTGGCCTCGAGCTTGGGCAGGTTGCGGCGTTGGCGATAGACGCCCGCCGCCGAGACGAAGCCCGCGCCGGGGAAGGTGCCGGGGCCGTTGGCGACGAAGACATTGGCGATGCCGTCGGTCAGGCGATTCCAGTAGAGCGTCGTACGCAGCGTCAGCGCGGGCAAGGGCCGCCAGTCGATCCCCGCCTCGACCCCGCTCAGCCGCTCAGGATCGAGCGCGGCATTGGCGGCAGTCGCGTCGGCGCCGACCCGGAACGGGCGATAGAGTTCGTTGAGCGTCGGCAGGCGCCAGCCGCGATAGGCAGCTGTGCGGAGCGTCACATTGCCCAGCGCATAAGCCAGCCCGGCGCGGCCGGTGGCTTCCCAACCCCGGCGGTCGGGGAAGCGGGTGTCGGTGAGCACCGCGCCGCCGCCCAGCGGGCGCTCGACCAGCGATCCGTTGGCGATGCTCCAATGGTCGAGCCTGGCGCCAAGGCTAAGCGTGAGATCGCCAGCCTCGTAGCTTGCGTCGGCGAAACCGCCGAGCGTCGTGCTCTCACCCCCGGCGACTCGGCTTCGGGTGGGGGCGCTCGCGACGAAGGTGTAAAGCTCCTGCGTGCGGCCCGAGACGCGGCGGACATCGCCGCCGAGTCGCAGGGTGACGCCGCCGCCGATCGGAGGCTCGATTTCGACACGGCCACCAATGCCGGTGGCGGGCACATTATATTGGTCGAGCGTCGCCGCGGGGGTGTTGCGGGCGTCGTTGATGCTGGCAAACCCGCTCGCGAAGCCGCGGGTCTGAAGATAGGCGAGCGCGGACCAGCCCCAGCGGCCGCGATGGACCAGGCGGATGCTGGCATCGGCGCCCTCGCTCTTTACCTGGGTGAACGCCAGGCCGCGGTCGCGCCGGTCTGCGAAAGTCGAGAGATTGGCCTGTAGCTCCGTCCCTCCAAGATCGATCGCGCCGCGCAGCGCAATGCTCGCTTGCTCGTACGGCGCGGCGCGGTCGGCAGGGCCGCGGTCCTCGGCGACGACGGGGATGAAGCCGTCGCCTCGGGCATATTGGCCGGCGACCGTGACGAAGCCGCTGCCCAGATCGATTGCGGCTACGACCCGCCCATCGACGCTCTCGCGGCTCCCATAGCTTGCGCTTGCCTGGAGGCGTCCGAGTTCGGCGGGCGATCCACTGGCCAGTTCGATCGTCCCCGCGAGTGCGCCCGGCCCCCCATAGCCGCTGCCCCCGCCGCGGGTGACACGGGCAGAGGCAAGCCGTTCGGGCAGGTATGCGGGAAACGCAACCCAGCCTCCGAACGGATCGGCCTGGGGCACCCCGTCGAGCAGCAGCAGCGCCCGGCTCGATGCATTGCCGCCGAGCCCCCGCAGCGTGACGCCCTGGCTGGTCGGATGCGCCGAGCGCGAATCGGAGCGGCGGAACTGGGCGAGGCCGCCCACGTCGCGAAGCGCATCCTCGAGCCGCCCGCTCGCGGTGCGGGCCAGCCGTTCGCGCGTAATGGTGACGGTTGCATAGGCCGCGTCGCCCGGCGGCGGCGCGAGCCCCTGGCCGGTGATGACCACCTCCTCAGGATCGCGCGGCATTTCCTGTGCGAAAGCAGGAGCGGCGAGCAGCATCCCCGCCACCACGGCGGAGCGCATCACGGCGCGACGCGGTCAGGGTGTGCGGCAGCGAAGGCAGTGAGCGCGGCAGCGGCAGCGTCAGCCGCGACCAGTCTGGGATAGGCCTCCAGCGGCGTGTCGAAACGGCGGGCGTTGAACATCTGGGGCACCAGGAAAATATCGGCCAGTCCCGGCGAATCGCCACCGAGGAACGGGCCGTCTCCGGCCAGAGCCTCCAACGCGGCAAAGCCCTCGGCGATCCAGTGGCGGGTCCAGTCGTTGCGCGCTTCTTCGTCCACGCCCATTGCTTTCAGCCGCCGCATCACGCGCAGATTGTTGAGCGGATGGACGTCCATCCCGATCACCATCGCCTGTGCCAGCGCCTTGGCGCGCGCCTCGGGCTCCGCGGGGATCAACCGCGGTTCGGGATCTCTGGCGTCGAGCCAGTCGATGATCGCGAGGCTTTGGGTCAGCACCATGCCATCGGCTTCGAGCGCGGGGACCAGCCCCTGCGGATTGCGCGCGAGATGCTCGGGGCTGGTCTGCTGATTCTCGAGCAGCATCACTTCGCGGCGTTGATACTCCACGCCCTTGAGATTGAGCGCGATCCGCACGCGATAGCCGGCGGACGAACGGAAATAATCGTAGAGCAGCATCACGGCTCCTGCGGCGCCGGGTCCCCGGGCGGCGCACGCCGCCACAATGCCCGCTTGCCGCTGCTCGCCCGCGCGGCACGCTCGGCCTCGCTCTCCAGCGCCACCTTGATCATCGCGACCATCGGATCGGCAAGCGCCAAGCCCATGACGCCGAAGAGGGTGCTCGCCAGAATCTGCGCCGACAGCGTCAATGCCGGTGGGAGATCCACCGTGCGCTTGGCGACAAGCGGGATCAGCACATAGCCGTCGAAGGTCTGCACCGCGAAATAGATGACGATCGCCCAAAAGCCCTGATCGGGCCCGGCGCTGAACCCAACCGCGATCATCAGCACGCCCGACACGAACGCACCGATATTGGGGATGAAGGCAAGGATGCCGGTGATGATGCCGAGCAGCAACGCCATCGGCACGCCGGCGATCGACAGCAGAATCCAGGTCAGCGCGCC
Source organism: Sphingomonas sp. AC522 (assembly GCF_979258125.1). Lineage (NCBI taxonomy): Bacteria > Pseudomonadati > Pseudomonadota > Alphaproteobacteria > Sphingomonadales > Sphingomonadaceae > Sphingomonas > Sphingomonas sp. AC522. The sequence continues at coordinate 995,201 of NZ_OZ409836.1, read as the reverse complement.
CTCAAACACCATGCCGGCAAGACGCCCGGCGAGCAGCACGCGCATAGTCCGCGCCATCCGCGCGATCGTCACCGAGAATTGGTCGCGCTGCTCGATCGGCACCAGCCATTGCAGCCCGCGCTCGTACAGCCGCGGCTCCATTGCGACGAACAGCCCGATCGTCATCACCATCAACAGGCTGGCACCCGCGCCGAGCACCGAGCCGACCGCCGAAGTCAGCCGCCCGACCGAGCCCAGCGCCTGCTGCAATATGCCGGTTAGGTCGGAGCGCCCCGGCATCACGCCGAGCGACGTCAACCAGGCCACGACGCGATTGGCCTGGATCTCCAGCGTCACCCGCAATTGCTCGGCCTGCTGCGCGATCTGGACGCCGGTCAGGTAGAAAACGCTGGCGATGAAGGCGATTACCAGCACCACGACGATGAGCAGCCGCAGCCCGCGCGGGATCGGCAGCACGCGCCCGATCAGCCGCACGCCGCCATCGAGCATCGATGCGAACACCAATGCGCCGAAGATGATCAGCAGCGGCTGGATCAGCAGCACCACTAGCGCCATGGCGACGGCCAGCCCGAACCACACCGAGGCGCGCTTGAGTTCGGCGCGCATCGCCGGATCGCGCATCTCGTTGGGGCCGGGCTCCTGGACGATCGAGACTTCGTCGGGGGAAACGGGGTCGCTCATTCGCCTGCCTTGCTGGGATGGAGCGACGTGCCGGCGCGGCCGGCGCGGAACGAATTGCCCCAAGTGAGCGGATTCCAGGTCGCGCTGCCATCGAGACTGAAGGTGATGAATTCGGCGCGGCCGCCGATATTCTCCCACGGCACCGGGCCGCCCAGCCCCTGATCGGCGACCGAATAGCGGCTGTCCGCCGAATTATCGCGGTTGTCGCCCATCAGGAACACGCGGTCGCGCGGCACGCGGATCTCGGAATAATTGTCTCCGCGGCTCGCGCCCACGCCTTTGTCGATCGTGTCGTAGGAGCGGCCGCCCGGCAGCGTCTCGCGATAGACCGGCAGGCGGCAGAACAGCTTGCCGTCGGCATGCCGGACGGTGCGTTCGCGATATTGATCGGAATCGCATTTGGTGTTGGCATCGACCGGAATGTCGCGCTCGCCCATCGCGTGGCGCGGGATCACGACGCCGTTGAGATAGACGATTCCGCCGCGCACTGCGATCCGGTCTCCCGGAAGCCCGATCACGCGCTTGATGTAATCGGTGGTCGTGCCCGGAGGCGTGACGATCACCACGTCGCCGCGCGCGGGCAGACGCCCCAGCAGCCGGCCGCGCATGAAGGGCAGCAAATGGAAGGTCGGGGTCACGAAGGAATAACCATAGGGATATTTGGTCACGACCAGCCGATCGCCGACGAGCAGCCCCGGCATCATCGATTCGGATGGAATGTAGAAGGGTTTGGCGATCAGGCTGTGGAAGCCGAGCACTGCGAGCACGAGCCAGAAGACGCCGCGCAGCTCCGCCCACCAATCGGTGCGCGAGCGTGCGTCCTCGTCGATATAGCTAACCGTATCGATGTCGCTTCGCCCCAACGCCAACCCTTCCGCGGCCATCACTCGTCCTTAAGCGCTTCGATGATCACCATGGCGAAAGCCCAGGGATGATCGTCGGTTAGCGTTAAATGCACCTTAGCGACGTGGCCCGAGGGGGTTAGCGCGTCAAGCCTGGCCTTGGCCCCGCCGGAAAGCGCCAGGGCCGGCGCGCCCGATGGCGAATTGACCACGCCGATGTCCTTCATGAACACGCCCGCCTTAAAGCCGGTGCCGACTGCCTTGGAGAAAGCTTCCTTGGCGGCGAAGCGCTTGGCAAGGGTTCCGGCGCGGGTGTGCGGGCGTCGCGCGGCCTTGGCGAGCTCGGTTTCCGTGAAGACGCGCTGCTCGAATCGTGTCCCGAAACGGTCCAGCGAGGACTGGATGCGCTCGATATTGCAGAGGTCCGAGCCGGTGCCGATGATCACGACGCGCACCCCAGCGCGCCGCCCCGGCGACGAATTTGGCTCCTCACCGCGCCCCGTCCATCAGCGCGCGCATCCGCTGTACCACCGGCGCCAGACCATCGAAGATCGCCTCGCCGATCAGGAAGTGGCCGATGTTAAGCTCCATCACCTGCGGGATCGCCGCGATCGGCACGACATTGTCGAAAGTCAGCCCGTGCCCGGCATGCGGCTCGATCCCCGCCTTGGCGGCAAGCGCGGCAGCGTCGGCGATGCGCTTGAGCTCGGCCTCGCGCTCATGCTCGGCGAGTTCGCAATAGCGCCCCGTATGCAGCTCGACGACCGGCGCGCGCAGCTGAAGCGCGGCATCGATCTGGCGGGCATCGGGCTCGATGAACAAGGAGACCCGGCAGCCAGCGTCACTGAGCGCGGCGACCATCGGCGCCAGGTGATTGTGCTGCCCGGCAGCGTCGAGCCCGCCCTCGGTGGTGCGTTCCTCGCGCTTTTCAGGGACGATGCACACGGCGTGGGGACGGTGGCGGAGCGCAATCGCCAGCATCTCGTCGGTCGCCGCCATCTCGAGATTGAGCGGGACGGTCAGCTCGGCCACCAGCCGCGCGATATCGTCATCGGTGATGTGGCGGCGGTCTTCGCGCAGATGCGCGGTAATGCCGTCCGCCCCCGCCTCAGCTGCGAGCAAAGCGGCGCGGACGGGATCGGGATAGCCGCTCCCGCGCGCATTCCGCACGGTTGCGACATGGTCGATATTGACCCCCAGGCGAAGCCTTCCGCTCACGCTCCGACGCGGCTCCCCGGCTTGATCGCCGGAATCGCCGCCAGCTCAGGCGGAAGCTGGTCCGCCGGGTAGGCCGGTACGTCCATCTTGAGCAGCGAGACCAGAGACACGCCCACATCAGCGGTGCCGTTCGAGCGGTCGACAATGCAGGCCGCGCCGACCAGTTCGCCGGGATGCTTGCGGATCGCGGCGATACATTCGCGCGAGCTGAGTCCGGTAGTGACGATGTCCTCGACCATCACGATCCGCGCGCCGGCCGGGATTTCGAAGCCGCGGCGAAGCTGGAATTCGCTATCCCCATTCTCTTCATTTGGGCGCTCGACGAACAGCGCCTTGCAACCCAAAGCCCGCGCCGTCTCATAGCCCGGGATGATCCCGCCGATCGCCGGCGACACCACCAGATCGACTTCACCGAACAATTCGCGGATCAGCGCCCCCAGCGCCGAACAGACGCGTTCGCTGCGCACCGGATCCTCGAATATCCGCATCTTCTGGAGGAACAGCGGCGAGCGAAGCCCCGAAGAGAGGATGAAATGCCCTTCGAGCAGCGCGCCCGCGTCGCGGAACTCGTCCAGAATCGCGTCGCCGTGCAAAGTCGCTTCCTCATCCTATGCGGGGCGGCAACCTTTAGGACCGGGGGTGCCCCACCGCAACGGCCATGCAAAAAGGGTTGAGAAAGGCCCCGTGCGGCGTATAGGCCCATGTCACATGGGGCGGTTTCCGCCTCTCCTCAGCGCTGCTCGCGAACAGGGTGAAGATAGACGATGCGCATGCTTGGGTTGACTTCGATTCTCCTGGCGGCGGGGCTGGCATTCGCCGCACCCGTGGCCGCACAGGAGCCGCCCGCCGCGGTTCCAGCGGCAACCAGCGGTGCCGCGCCTGCGGCAGCCAATGACTCCACGGCTCCGGCTGCGGGCGACAACGCCGCTGCGCCGGTTGCCGACAATGCCGCCGCGCCTGCGGTCGCTGATCCCACGCTCGATGCGTCGGGCAAGCCGAAGACGGTGGCGCTGCCCCATATCGGCCAGCCCACGGCGGCTGCTTACGGGATCCAGCCGCAGGTCACGCCGAATGGGCGCAATGCCTTTTGGTTCCACAACTGGATCCTGATGCCGCTGATCACGCTCATCTCGATCTTCGTTCTGGCGCTGCTGATGTGGGTGGTTATCCGCTATCGCCGCGCCGCCAATCCGGTGCCGTCGAAGACCAGCCACAACACGATGATCGAAGTCGTCTGGACCCTGGTCCCGGTGTTGATCCTCGTCGCGATCGCCATCCCCTCGATCCGCCTGCTCGCCGCGCAGTTCAAGCCCGCGCCCAAGGAAGCGGTGACCCTGAAGGCAATCGGCAACCAGTGGTTCTGGTCGTACGAATATCCCGATCATGGCGGCATCCAGCTTACTGCCAACATGCTCAAGGAGCAGGCCGACGTTCCGGCCGGCACCCGCTACCGCACCGATGCGGACGGCCCGCGCATGCTCGCGACCGATACGCGCGTCGTGCTCCCGGTCGGCGTGCCGATCCGCCTGCTCGCGACTGCGCAGGATGTGATCCACAGCTGGGCAATGCCTGCCTTCTGGATGAAGCTCGACGCGGTTCCGGGCCGCATCAACGAGACCAGCTTCACCATCGAGAAGCCGGGCCTCTATTTCGGCCAGTGCTCCGAACTTTGCGGCGCGCGCCATGCCTATATGCCGATCGCAGTCGAGGCAGTGAGCCCCGAAGTGTTCGCGCAGTGGGTTGCGTCGAAGGGCGGCAAGATGCCCGCACCCGAAGGGGCGACCACCACCGGCGCTACCGAAGCGCTGGGCAACGAGGCCGATGTCGCCACCAACGTGACCGACGCAGGCCCGCTCACCAACGCCACTGCCGCACCGGCAGTCACCAACAAGCCCGCGACGCAGAATGCCCCGGGCCTCGGACAGACGGGCAATTAAGATGACCGATACCGCCATCGCAAACGGCCATGATCACGCGCATGCGCACGATGATCATCATGATGCCGATCACAAGCCGGGCTTCTTCGCCCGCTGGTTCATGTCGACGAATCACAAGGACATCGGCACGCTCTATCTGATCTTCGCGATCATCGCCGGAATCATCGGCGGCGGCATCTCGGGGCTGATGCGCGTCGAGCTCATGGAGCCCGGCATCCAGTATCTGCCCGATTGGCTGCGCACGCTGCATGGCGGCGGCACGTTCGACGAGGCGCTGCACTTCTGGAACGTGCTGATCACCGCGCACGGCCTGATCATGGTGTTCTTCATGGTCATGCCCGCGATGATCGGCGGCTTCGGAAACTGGTTCGTGCCGATCATGATCGGTGCGCCGGACATGGCCTTCCCGCGGATGAACAACATTTCGTTCTGGCTGCTGATCCCGGCCTTCGTTCTGCTGCTGGCATCGCCCTTCGTCAGCATCGGCGCGGGCACCGGCTGGACGGTCTATCCCCCGCTCTCGACCTATGGCGAGCCCGGGCCTTCGGTGGACATGGCGATCCTGTCGCTCCACTTGGCCGGCGCAAGCTCGATCCTGGGCGCGATCAACTTCATCACCACTATCTTCAACATGCGCGCGCCGGGGATGACCCTGCACAAGATGCCGCTGTTCGTATGGTCGGTGTTGATCACCGCGTTCCTGCTGCTGCTGGCGCTGCCGGTGCTGGCCGCTGCGATCACCATGCTGCTGACCGACCGCAATTTCGGCACCGCTTTCTACGATCCACAGTATGGCGGCGATCCGATCCTCTATCAGCACCTCTTCTGGTTCTTCGGGCATCCCGAGGTCTACATCATGATCCTGCCGGGCTTCGGCATGGTCAGCCAGATCGTCGCGACGTTCAGCCGCAAACCCGTCTTCGGCTATCTCGGCATGGCCTATGCCATGGTCGCGATCGGCGTGGTCGGCTTCATCGTCTGGGCGCACCACATGTTCACCACGGGCTTGTCGGTAAACGTGAAGATGTACTTCACCGCCGCGACGATGGTGATCGCCGTGCCCACCGGCGTGAAGATCTTCTCGTGGATCGCCACGATGTGGGGCGGCTCGCTGAGCTTCAAGACGCCAATGCTGTGGGCGCTGGGCTTCATCTTCATGTTCACGGTGGGCGGCGTCACCGGCGTCGTGCTCGCCAATGGCGGCGTGGACGATTACATGCACGATACCTATTATGTGGTCGCGCACTTCCACTACGTGCTCAGCCTCGGTGCCGTGTTCTCGCTCTTCGCGGGCTTCTATTACTGGTTCCCGAAAATGAGCGGCCGCATGTATAACGAGCTGCTCGGCCAGATTCATTTCTGGGTCTTCTTCATCGGCGTGAACATCCTGTTCTTCCCGATGCACTTCCTGGGCCTCCAGGGCATGCCGCGGCGCTACCCGGATTATCCGGACGCCTATGCCTATTGGAACCACATCGCGACGCTCGGCTATTTCATCATGATCGCCGGCATGGCGGTGTTCTTCTGGAACATCATCCAGTCGCTGCTGGCGGGCCGCAAGGCAGAGGGCAATCCGTGGGGCGAAGGCGCGACGACGCTCGAATGGACGCTGTCGAGCCCGCCGCCATTCCACCAGTTCGAGACGCTGCCGGTGATCGACAGCGACTCGCACCACTAAGCCGCAGCCGAGAGGCCGGACGGACAGGCGCCCCGGGGGAAACTCCGGGGCGCTTTTCTTTTGCAGCGAATGAGACAGAATGACGTCATTCCGCCGGTTGCGTCCGTCCGAAACGGATGCAATGGGAAGGCCAAGAGGCACGCGGCACCCCGCTTGAGCCTCGACCGGGGCGCCGGCTGACTCCCATCGCCGGCGCTCCGGTCTCCTGCCCCACGACTGCGACGCGCAAATATATGCCGCCGCGTGCCGATTGATCGGCTAGACCCTTCGCAACATTGGGGATCCGAATGCTGAAGCTTGCCGCCACGATTGCCCTGCTGCTCGCCACCATCGGTCAGCAGACCCCGGAGGCCGATCTGAGCGTCTATGCCAAGGCCCAGCGACTGGTGACGCTTGCCGACGGCCGCCGGATGAACGTGCATTGCACCGGAACCGGCGCGCCGACGGTGATCCTCGAAGGCGGCTGGACGACCAATACGATCTGGTGGCGTGACATTCAGCCACGGATTGCCGCCACCACCCGCGTGTGCAGCTATGACCGTGCCGGATACGGCTTCAGCGATGCGGGACCGCTGCCGCGAACCGCGGGCGCAATCGCCAGCGACCTCGAAGCCCTGCTCAAGGCGGCGCAAATTCGCGGCCCTTATGTGCTCGTCGCGCATTCGCTCGGCGGGCTCCCGGTCCGCATCTTCGCCGATCGCAACATAGGCAAGGTCAAGGGCGTGCTGCTTATCGATCCCAGCGCGCCGCATATGGTCGCGCGGATGGATGCCGCCAGCCCGGGCTATGCGGCGGAAATGTCGGGAATGGTCGACGCGGTCGGAATGTGCGCCGACGGAGTCGCGGGGGCACGCTCAAGGCCGACAACTCCGCCAGCCGCGCCTGTATCGACCCGCCGAGCAAGACGCTGCCCGCCGCGATCAACGATGCCCGGCGCGCGCAGCAACTCAGCCCGGGCTATCAGCGCAGTGCGGCCTCCGAGCTGCGCAGCATCGAATTGTCCTCGAATGAAGTCGATGCCAGCCGCCGCTCCTGGGGAGCGATGCCCCTGATCGTGCTGACGGCGGGCAAATCCAACGAGAACCCGGATCTCGCAAAGGACAAGCAGGCCGGGCTCGATGCGGAATGGTGGGCGCTGCACGAGGAAGCCGCCAAGCTCTCGTCGCGCGGTGAGCATCGGCTGGTGCCCGCCTCTTCGCACTTCATTCCCAAGGACAATCCCGACCTTGTCGTCGCGGCGATCGAGGAACTGATCCGCGCGGCGCGCCGAACGCGATAGACTCCCCTTCCGTCTCGCGGCGCAGCCTCCTATAGCGCAGCCGAGTCATGAACAGCGCAACCGCCTCTTCCGCCGCCCTTCCCGCCGATTGGCGCGACCTGCTCGCTTTGACCAAGCCGCGCGTGATGGTGCTGGTGGTGTTCACGGCGCTGTGCGGCATGCTCGCGGCGCCCGTGCCGATCCACCCGGTGCTCGGCTTCACGGCGATTCTGTGCATCACGCTGGGGGCCGGTGCTGCCGGTGCGCTCAACCAATGGTATGAGAGCGATATCGACGCCAAGATGAAGCGCACCGCCAAGCGGCCGCTTCCGGACGGGCGGATGACGCGGCAATCGGCGCTGCATTTCGGCGTCGGCCTTGCCTGCTTCAGCCTCATCCTGATGTATTTCGCGATCAACCTGACCGCGACTGTGATCCTTGCCGCGTCGATCCTGTTCTACGTCTTCATCTACACGATCTGGCTCAAGCGCCGGACGCCGCAGAATATCGTGATCGGCGGCGCCGCCGGCGCCTTCCCCCCGATGATCGGCTGGGCAGCCGCGACGGGTGACATCACGCTGCTGCCGGTTCTGCTCTTCCTCATGATCTTCCTGTGGACCCCGCCGCATTTCTGGGCGCTCGCGCTGTTCGTGAAGACCGATTACGCCAATGCCGGCGTGCCGATGCTCCCCGTCGTCTCGGGCGAGCGGACGACGCGCACCCAGATCGGGCTCTACACGCTGCCGATGGTGGCCGCGGCGATCCTGCCCTGGCCGCTGGGGCTGCTGGGCAACATTTATGGGGTGGCGGCGCTGGTGCTCAATGCCGTCTTCCTCGCGCTCGCCGTCCGCGTTGCGATGCGGACCTCGGCACCGGACGATTCGTTCAAGCCCGAGCGGCAGCTGTTCAAATATTCGATCTTCTATCTCTTCCTCATTTTCGGCGCCGTGGTTGCCGACAGGTGGTTTGCATGACCGACGACCAGACCGATCTGATCCGTGCCCGCCAGCGCTCGCGCGCGCGGCTGATGGCAGTTTTGCTCGGCGCGTTCGTGGTGCTGGTGTTCGCGATTTCGATCGTGAAGATAAAGATGGGCTTCGCCGGATGATCAGCCGCAATCTTCGCACGGCCATCCTCGCCGGCATCGGCGTCTGCTCGATGACCGGGCTCGGCTTCGCGTCGGTGCCGCTTTACCGAATGTTCTGCGAAGTGACCGGGCTCAACGGCACCACCCAGCGCGGCGAACGCGCGCCGGGCACAACCGGCCAGAAGATCACCGTCGCCTTCGACAGCAATGTCGGCAAGAACATGCCCTGGAAGTTCGCGCCCGAGCGCCGCGCCGACGCGATCGATATCGGCGGGCGCGACATGGCGTTCTTCACGGCCACCAACACTTCCGACAAGCCGATCACCGGCACCGCCACGTTCAACGTGACGCCGGTGGTGGCCGGCAAATATTTCACCAAGATCCAGTGCTTCTGCTTCACCGAGCAGACGCTCGATCCCGGCCAGACGGTCCGCATGCCGGTGATCTTCTATGTCGATCCGGCAATTCTGAACGATCCCGACACCAGGGACGTTCAGGAAATCACGCTCTCCTACACGTTTTATCCGGTGGATTCCGGCAAAACCGCGAGCTAGAGCACGCTCGAATAAGGGTAACAGGGAACGCTTCGATGGCCGGTGCCAAGAACCACGATTATCATATCCTGCCGCCCAGCGCCTGGCCGCTGTTCGGTTCGATGTCCGCGCTCGTGCTCGCGGCAGGGGGCATCATGTGGATGCACTCGGTGCCCTCGGCCAGCTTGGTGTTCTTCGCCGGCGTCGCGGCAGTGGCGATCACTTTCTTCGGCTGGTGGGGCCAGGTCATCCAGGAAGCGCATGCCGGCGATCACACGCCCGTCGTGCAGCTCCATCTGCGCTACGGCATGATCCTGTTCATCGCCTCCGAAGTCATGTTCTTCGTCGGCTGGTTCTGGGCGTGGTTCGATTTCGCCCTCTTCCCCTCGGCTGTGGACGCAGTCGGCGGGGTCTGGCCTCCCAAGGGCATGGAAGTGCTCGATGCGTGGAAGCTGCCGCTGCTCAACACGATGATCCTGCTTTGCTCGGGCTGCACCATCACTTGGTCGCACCATGCGCTGCTTCACAACCAGCGCGGCGGCGCGATGAAGGGCCTTTGGGGCCTGCTCGGCGTCGGCGAGAATGACGGCGTCAAGAAGGGCCTGTGGCTGACGATCATCCTCGGCATGCTGTTCACGTCAATCCAGGCGTATGAGTATATGGAGGCCCCCTTCCCCTTCAAGGCGGCGAGCGAGGGCGGCAGCAGCTATGGCGGCGCCTTCTTCATGGCGACTGGTTTCCACGGTTTCCACGTGCTGGTCGGCACGATCTTCCTGATCGTGAACCTGGTGCGCGTCTATAAGGGCCACTTTACGCCGCGGCAGCATTTCGGCTTCGAAGCCGCCGCCTGGTATTGGCACTTCGTCGACGTGGTGTGGCTGTTCCTGTTCGCGTCGATCTATGTCTGGGGCGGCTGGGGCGCTGCGGTGCACGGCTAAGTGCCCAACGACCGGCCAAGTGAAATGGGGGGAGGCAGCGCAGGCTCGCCTCCCCCTGTTGCATCCGGCAGAGCCGGATTGCGGATACCGCGCTTCCCTTTGATCCCGACTGCGATCGTCGTCCTCGCCATCGCGGCGATGATCGGGCTCGGCGTGTGGCAACTAGCAGTGCGGCTTCCGCAGAAGGAGGCATTGCTCGCGCAGCTAACCGGCAATCCAGCCAAGCCCCCGATCGCCTTTCCCAAATTCCCCGACGACACGATGCTGTTCCGCCAGGCGAGCGGCTTCTGTCTCAAGCCGGTATCGAGCCAGCTGACCGGCGCGGGCAATGCCGGCTTCCGCTTCATCGTCGACTGCCGCACCGGCGGTCTCGAGGGCCCGGGGATGCTCGTCCAGCTCGGCACCACGCGCGATCCGATGGCCAAGCCGGTATGGAAGGGCGGACCGGTCAAAGGCCGCATCAGTCACGCGCCCGACAGCCGCTCGATGCTCGCAAGCCTGTTCGACCGCACGCCCAAGCGGCTGATGCTGATCGCCGACACCCCCGCGCCCGGCCTCACCGCCAATGGCACGCCCGAGCTTTCGAGCGTGCCGAACAACCATCTGGCTTATGGCGTGCAATGGTTCCTGTTCGCGCTTGTCGCGGCGGTGATCTATGTGCTGGCGCTGGTATGGCGCGAGAAGAAGGCTGCGAGCTGACTAGCCGCGGTTGATGCGATACGGTCCGGCGCGCTCCGCAAGCCGCACGCCCTTCCAGCTGAGATGCACCAGCCCCTCATCGACAAGCCCATCGACCACGGCATGGACCAAAGGCATTGCGTCTCGCCATTCGCGGGCCACCGCACGCGCCACTTCGCTGGGGCAGACCGTTGCCCCCGGCGCGCGGCCCGCAACCAACGCCAGCGCCGCTTCGCGCACAATCTGCGGGTCGATCGTCACGGTAACTGAACGCGCGAGTGAGCCTTCCGACCAAGGCGCCCCCTCCTTGAGCGAGAGGTGGCTAAAGTTCCGCTTCCTTGCTCCGCTGGCGTGGCGCCGCTAACCGCAGACCATGCGCTATCACAGCACCCGAGGCACTGCGCCGCATCTGGGCTTTCGCGAAGTCACCCTGGCCGGGCTGGCAAGCGATGGCGGACTTTACGTGCCCGACAGCTGGCCGAGCTTCACGCCCGAGCAGATCGCCGGGCTCAAGGGCCTCTCTTATGTCGAGACGGCAGTGCGCGTGATGCTGCCCTTCGTCGAGGGCGATCTCGGCGAGGCCGAGCTGCGCGAGCTTTGCACGCAAGCCTATGGCCGGTTCAGTCATGCCGCGGTGACGCCGCTGGTCCAGCTGGACGAACGCCATTTCCTGCTGGAGCTGTTTCACGGGCCGACGATGGCGTTCAAGGACGTCGCGCTTCAGTTGCTCGGGCTGCTGTTCGAGAAATTCCTGAGCGGGACCGGCGACAACCTCACCATCGTCGGCGCGACTTCGGGGGACACCGGCTCGGCTGCGATCGATGCAGTCGCCGGGCGGCATGGCATCCAGATCTTCATGCTCCATCCCAAGGGCCGCGTCTCGGACGTCCAGCGCCGCCAGATGACCACTGTCCTCTCGCCCAACGTCCACAACATCGCCATCGAAGGCAGCTTCGACGATGCGCAGGCGCTGGTGAAGGCGATGTTCAACGATGCCGACTTTGGGGCACTCTTCCAGGTCACGGCGGTCAATTCGATCAACTGGGCGCGGCTGATGGCGCAGGTCGTCTATTATTTCTACGCCGCCGTCCGCCTCGGCGCGCCCGACCGACCGGTCGCCTTCTCGGTTCCGACGGGCAATTTCGGCGACGTCTTTGCAGGCTATGTCGCGGCCAAGATGGGACTGCCGATCGCGAAGCTGATTGTGGCGACCAACGTCAACGACATCCTCCACCGCGCGCTTTCCTCGGGCGATTACTCGGCAGGCATGGTCACGCCGACCGCGGCGCCGAGCATGGACATCCAGGTCAGCTCCAATTTCGAGCGGCTGCTGTTCGATCTTGCGGGCGGCAGCGTTGGCGAGCAGATGGCGGGCTTCGAGGCCAGCAAGGCGATGCGACTCAGCAATGCCCAGCAGCAGGGCGCAGCTTCCTTGTTCGCGAGTGATCGGATCGAGCCCGGCGAAATGAACGAGGCGATGCGCTGGGCCTCGTCCGAGGCCGGACAAGTCATCGATCCGCACTCGGCGATCGGCCTCGCCGCCGCGCGCCGCGCCGATCTGCCTGCCGATGTGCCCGTGGTGACGTTGGCGACCGCGCATCCCGCCAAGTTCGCCGATGCCGTCGAGCGCGCCACCGGGATCCGGCCTTCGGTGCCCTCGCGCGTCGGCGACCTGTTCGACCGGCAGGAGCGTTACGACGTGCTGCCCGCGACCTTCGAAGCCGTCACGGCCTATATCGCGGAGCGCGCGACGCCGCGGGAAGCGGCACGCGCATGAAGCTCGTCACGCTCACCGGCGAGCCCTGGGCCGATTACGGGCTGATCGACAGCGGGCACGGCCGCAAGCTCGAGCGCTATGGGGACTATCGCTTCATCCGCCCCGAGCCCCAGGCGATGTGGGCGCCGGCCTCCGAGGAATGGGATGCGCATGGCGAGTTCCTCCCCGCTCCCGACGATGAGGGCGGCGGGCGATGGCATTATACCAAGCCGAGCCCGCGCGAAGGCTGGCCGCTTTCATGGCAGGAAGTGACCTTCACTGCGCAGACCACACCCTTCCGCCATCTCGGCTTCTTCCCCGACATGGCGCCGGTGTGGAGCTGGATGCGCGAACGACTCGCGGACAAACCCGAGCCCGAAGTGATGAACCTGTTCGGCTATACCGGGGTCGGCACGCTGGCGATGGCGGCCAAGGGCGCGCGGATGACGCATGTCGATGCGTCGAAGAAGTCGGTCGCCGAAGGCAAGGCCAATGCCGAATTGTCGGGAATGGCCGACAAGCCGATCCGGTGGATGATCGACGATGCGGGCAAGTTCACTGCGCGCGAAGTACGGCGCGGGCGGCGCTATGACGGGATCATCCTCGATCCGCCCAAATGGGGCCGCGGGCCCAATGGCGAAGTGTGGAAGCTCGAAGAGGGGCTGCCGGGGCTGATCGCCGATTGCCGCGCCTTGCTCGACGCCGAGTCGCGCTTCCTGTTCCTCACCGTCTATGCGGTGCGCATGTCAGCGCTGGCGATCGGAGAGCTGGTCCGCCAGCATTTCGCCGATCTGGGCGGGACAGTCGAAGCGGGGGAACTGACGGTGCGCGAGGAAGCCCGCGGGCTGGAACTGCCGACCGCGATCTTCGCGCGGTGGAGCCGCGTCGAAGATTAGCTAAGAAGCCAAAAATACAACCCCACTATCCTTCAAATACTTTGCTTGATAAATCTCCCTTGGGGAATTGGGGAAGCGACAGTCAATGGTAGGATTTTTTAAGCGCGTATTGGTTGCAAACGCCCGAGAGCTTCGTCGTGCTGAAAACCAGAAGCGTCGCTACGAACAATTTGAGGCAAGCGATGAAAGACCTATCCCATCCAGTGTTCTTGACTTGCTTCACAGGACAAAAATTCTCTATCGTTTCTGGTGGTTGACGCATTATTTTATCGGACTTTCGGGCGTCATCGCCGGCGCGCTGCTCACTGCGATATCGGCTCCGAATCTGACAGGTAGCAAGTCGGCAATTTACGTCTTCTCCGTCAATCTTGCCGATTATTCATGGTTGATCGGTATAATCGCCGCCGTGACGACCAGCCTAGTTACTTTTCTAGGACCGCTGCATAAGGCGGAGCGATACTGGTCTGCGTATCATGTGCTCGAACAGGCCTGCCTCGAATATCGCGTCAAGGATCCGGACCCTAAACTCGCCAAATTGATGAAGCGAGTGATGCAAGTCCGAAAAATCCTGCAGGTTATCGATACCGACGGCCGGCTGGCTGAAGACATCATTTCGAATAAGCCCGAAAAGGCTTAGCTCCGTCCCATCCGCATCGCCGCCCCCGCGACGAAGGGGCAGCCGGCGACCAGCAACAGGCTGAATGCGCCGAGCAGCTTGAGCGCGCCCGGCTGATCGGCGGTCGCGCCGAAGATGAGCAGCGGGACGGCGAAGGGAAGCATCACCAGCCCTGCCAGCGCCCCTGCGCCGCGCAGGCCGGCGACGAGACCCGCGGTGGCGATGCCCAATGCGGCGAGGCCGGGGGTGCCGATTGCGAGCGCAGTCAGGATCGGGACGAGCGCGTCGCCGGGCAGGCGGAGCAAAGCGGCAGCGATCACCGTCGCCAGCAGCAAGGCGGGTGCGAAGCCGAGCCAGTGGCCGGCCATCTTCGCAGTGGCGACTGCGGTGTCCGACAGACCGCGCGCGGCGAACTGATCGAGCACACCGTTTTCCGCATCGGGCGCGATCAGTCGTTCGATGGGGAGCAGCGCGGCGAGGAGCGCGGCGGTCCAGATCACGCCTGCGCCGACGCGCGCGAGAAGCTTGCCGTCGGGGCCGATCGCGAAGGGGAACAGGATCGCGACGAGGAGGAAGAAGGCGATCGGCAGGACGAGCCCGCCGCTGCTCCACGCCCTGCGAACCTCGCGCCAGGCGATGGAGGCAAGTGGGCTCACAGCCGCAGCTCCTGTGCATCTGGCAGCGCGATGGGCAGATGGGTCGCGACCAAGGCGATGCCGCCATCGCCGCGGTGGCGCGCGATGAGTGCTTCAAGGATGCGGACCGAGGCGTCGTCGAGGCCATTGGCAGGCTCATCGAGCAGCCAGACCGGCGCACCGCTGACAACGACGCGGGCGAGTGCTGCGCGGCGGCGCTGGCCGGTGGAGAGCAGGCGTACCGGCACCGCATCGAGGTCTGCGAGGTTCACTGCCTGAAGCGCTTCGGCCACTCCGTTTCGCCGGTCGATCCGCGCCCAGAAGCGCAGCGCTGCGCCGAGGCTCAGCTCGGCATCGAGCGCGGCAGCTTCGGTGAGCAAGGCCCGCGCGCCGTCCCCCTCGACCTTGCCCGATACCGGCGCGAGCAGCCCCGCCGCGACGCGGATGAGGCTCGATTTGCCTACGCCATTCGGGCCGGTGACCAACGCCGCCTCGCCGGGCGCCAGCGCAAAGCGCTGCCCCTCGAACAGCAGCCGCCCGCCCCGCGCGCACGCCACATCGCGAAAGGCCAGGCTGCTCACTCGGCGCCGTCCTCCAGCGCGTGCATGTCGTCGTCAGACAAGCCGAAATGGTGCCCGACTTCGTGGACCACGACATGGGTGATCAGCGCATCGAGCGAGACGCCAGTCGAGCACCATTCGTCGAGCAGAGGCCGCCGGTAGAGATGGATGCGATCGGGCAGCGCGCCGCTCTCGAACGCGGATTTCTCGCCGATCGGGCGGCCATGATAGAGGCCGGTCAAGTCGAACGGGTCCTCGATCCCCATTGCGTCAAGCGTCTCGTCATCGGCGAATTCCTCGACGATCAGCACCACATCGGCGAGGTGGCTGGCGAACGGCTCGGGAATGCGCGCGAGCGCTTCGCGGGCCATCGCCTCGATCGTGGCGGCGTCGGGGGCTTGCCGGGTCATGGCGAGCGGCATAGGCGGTTGCGGCAAGCTACGGCAAGGAGAGGGTGATGGTAACGCGGCTGACCGAAGGACTCCGGTCCGAATCGCTGGCGTCGCTGCCCGGCTGGACGCACGATCCCGAGCGCGATGCGATCACGCGGCGCTTCACCTTCAAGGACTTCAACGAGGCGTTTGGCTTCATGACGCGCGTGGCGCTGATTGCCGAGAAGGCCGATCACCACCCCGAATGGTCGAACGTGTGGAACCGCATCGACATATTGCTGACCACGCACGATGCCGACGGGCTCTCGATCCGCGATATCCAGGTGGCGCAGGCGATCGACGCGCTTATTTGAACTGCTTGCCCGCCAGCTTGCGCAGCGTTCCAGGCATCCAGCGCGCCATGAACCACAAGCGGTGCGCGGTCTTGCCAATGCGAGTGTGGACCTGCTTGCGGCTCTCCAAAATGCCCCACACCGTCCTGGCGACTTCCTCGACCGGTGTGATCTCCAGCCCCGCGCCGCGGACCGATTCGCGGACGCTGCGGTTGGATTCCGGAGTGACGTGATTGAGCAGAGGCGTCTCGATGAAGCTTGGCATCAGCGATCCGACAAAGATGCCGTCGCGTCCCCATTCGGCGTTGAGCGACTCGGCGAAACCGCGCATCGCGAACTTGCCCGCGCAATAGACCGACATGCCGGCATTGCCCGAAATCCCCGCCGCCGAGCTGGTGACGATCATCGCCGAACCCGGCGTGGCCTTGAGCAGTGCCCGCGCAGCCTGCGCGCCATAGACCATGCCGTTGATATTGATCGAAAGCCCGCGATCGACATCCTCGTCGCTCATCGTCTCGAGCTCGCCCCCGACCGCAATGCCGGCATTGTTGAACAGGAAATCGAGCCGCCCGCCGCTGGCCTGGCCGAACTCGGCGAGCGCCGCACGCCACTGGCCGCGATCGCGCACGTCCATCACATGCGTCGTCGCCATCCCCGCAGGCAGCATTTTTTGGGTCGCCTCGAGCCCCGCCGCGTTGATGTCCGCAAGACCAACGCGCCAGCCGC
Organism: Sphingomonas sp. AC522; assembly: GCF_979258125.1. NCBI lineage: Bacteria > Pseudomonadati > Pseudomonadota > Alphaproteobacteria > Sphingomonadales > Sphingomonadaceae > Sphingomonas > Sphingomonas sp. AC522. The sequence goes on along the minus strand of NZ_OZ409836.1, from coordinate 978,438 downwards.
GCGCTGCCAGATCCTTGGCAACCGCCTGGCCGATGCCCGACGCGCCGCCGGTGATGAATGCCGCCTTGGTGCCCATCGGCCCCTCCCCCTCTTTGACCTTTGCGCGATCATCCCGCACAAATCGCAGCGATGCCAGAGCAAAGCCGCAACGTTACCTTCAAAAATGTCAGCAAGACATTCACCGGCGTGACCGCGGCCGACAATGTCTCGCTGGAAATCGCCGCCGGCAGCTTCGTCGCGCTGGTCGGCACCTCGGGATCGGGCAAGTCGACTCTGCTCAAGACGGTCAATCGGCTGATCGAGCCGAGCAGCGGCGAAGTGCGGATCGGCGGCGCGCTGGTCCATGCCGAGCCCGCGCATCTGCTGCGGCGGCGGATCGGCTATGTGTTTCAGAATGTCGGGCTGTTCCCGCACATGAATGTCGCCGAGAACATCGCGATCGGGCTCAGGCTGGCGGGCGAGCGCGAGACTGCGGCGCGGGTGGCCGAATTGCTGGCGCTGGTCGAGCTGCCCGCGGAGATGGCGGCGCGGATGCCCGATGCGCTTTCGGGTGGGCAGCGCCAGCGGGTCGGGGTGGCGCGGGCGCTGGCCTGCTCGCCAGGGATATTGCTGATGGACGAGCCCTTCGGTGCGCTCGATCCGGTGACTCGCGCCGGGCTCGGCAAGGCGATCCGGGCACTGCACGAGCGGCTGGGGCTCACCACGATCCTGGTGACACACGACATGGCCGAGGCACTGCTGCTCGCCGATCGCGTGCTGGTGATGCAGGCCGGGCGGATCGTCGCCGATGCCACGCCGGCCCAGCTGCTGGCGGGCAAGGGCGGCGCGGCGGCCGACGCGTTGCTCGCAGTCCCGCGCGAACAGGCCGAACGGATCGCTCAATTGGAGCGCGCATGACCCCTTTCCGACAGACCATAACCGCCCAGCCCGAGGACATCGATATCCTGGGGCACGTCAACAATGCCGTATGGGTGAAATGGATTCAGGATGTAGCGGTGGCGCACTGGGACGCGCTTGCCTCCGAGGCGGACCGCGAGGCCTATTTCTGGGTGATCACCCGGCACGAAATCGATTATCGCGGCAATGTCTCCGACGGCGAGACAGTCACCGCCGAAACCTGGGTGCAGGAGCCGCCGCGCGGCGCGCGCTTCGACCGCTACATGAAATTCACCGGGGCCGACGGCAAGGTCCGGGTCGAGGCCAAATCGACCTGGGCGATCATCGATCGCGCATCGGGCAGGCTGGCGCGCGTACCCAAGCATCTGGCCGAGCTGTTTCTCGGCTGAGTTACCGCGAATCTTCCCAATGTTCGCACTGACCATGGGGGTCTGGGCGAGGCGAAAAATAGCAATTTCAAAGAGCGGCCGACAGCGCCGACCGACTCACCCGAGCAGGCGAAATCCTACATTGCAAGCATTCTAGTTCTTGAGCCGATAGCCCGTGCGGAAGATGGCGACGATCAGCGCCAGGCAGATCGCGAGGAATGCGCCGGTAAAGCCCAGGCTCCACCAGATATCCACGTCGCCGGCCCCGAAGAAGCTCCAGCGGAAGCCGCTGACCAGATAGACCACCGGATTGAACAGCGAAATCGTCCGCCACGGCTCGGGCAGCATGTCGATCGAATAGAAGGCGCCGCCGAGGAAAGTGAGCGGCGTGACCAGCAGCGCCGGCACGATATTGAGTTGCTCGAAGCCATTGGCCCAGATGCCGATGATGAAGCCGAACATGCTGAAAGTAACCGAGGTCAGCAGCAGGAAGGCGAACATCGCCAGCGGGTGATCGACGCGTAGCGGCACGAAGAAGGCGGAGGTGGCGAGGATGATCAGCCCGATCACGATCGACTTGGTCGCCGCTGCGCCGACATAGCCGACGACCATCTCGACCGCGGAGATCGGCGCCGAGAGCAATTCGAAAATCGTGCCGGTGAATTTGGGGAAATAGATGCCGATCGAGGCATTGGCGATGCTCTGGGTCAGCAGCGAGAGCATGATCAGCCCGGGCACCAGGAAGCTGCCATAATTTACGTCGCCGATCGTATCGATCCGGCTGCCGATCGCGCCGCCGAAGACGATGAAATAGAGCGAGGTGGTGATCACCGGGGTGACGATCGACTGCCACAAAGTGCGCAAGGTGCGCGCCATCTCGAACCTGTAGATCGCCCAGATGCCGTGGAGATTGAACCCGGTCATGCTGCCACTTCCTTGTGCTCGACCAGATCGACGAAGATGTCCTCAAGGCTCGATTTGCTGGTGTCGAGATCCTTGAAGCCGATGCCGAGATCGGAAAGCTTACGCAGCAGCGAGGGGATGCCGGTGCGCTCGGCCTGCGCATCGAACACGTAACGCAGGCGATGGCCTTCATCCTCGAGCGTCAGATGCCAATCGCCGAGCTCGGCCGGAACTGTCGTCATCGGCTCGACCAGCGAAATGTCCATCTCGCGCTTGCCGAGCTTTTTCATCAGTTCGGTCTTGTTCTCGACCAAAAGCAACTGCCCCTTGTTGATGACGCCCACCCGGTCGGCCATTTCCTCGGCCTCCTCGATATAGTGCGTAGTGAGGATGATCGTGACGCCGCGCTCGCGCAGGCCGCCGATCATCTTCCACATGTCGCGGCGGAGCGACACATCGACGCCGGCAGTGGGCTCGTCGAGGAACAGGATGTCGGGTTCGTGACTCAATGCCTTGGCGATCATCACGCGGCGCTTCATGCCGCCGGACAACTCCATGATCTTGGTGTCGCGCTTGTCCCACAGCGACAGATCCTTGAGCAATTGATCGAGATGCGCCTGGTTGGGCGCCTTGCCGAACAGTCCGCGCGAGAAGCGCAAGGTCGAGCCGACGGTGGAGAACATGTCGACGGCGATTTCCTGCGGAACGAGGCCGATGCGGCTGCGCGCTTCGCGGGCGGAGCGGATCGCGTCATGGCCGTCGACCAGGATCGTGCCCGAACTCGGGGTGACAATGCCGCAGATGATCGAAATCAACGTGGTCTTGCCCGCGCCATTGGGTCCGAGCAGCGCGAAGATCTCGCCGCGGCGGATGTCGAGATCGACAAGATCGAGGGCCTTGTGACCCGATTTATAGGTCTTGCTGACCTGGGAGACCGACAGGATGGATGACATGGAGCCCCCGGAACGAAACGGACCCGTTACGTAGGGGGCCACATGGGTCCGGACAAGCGCTCACATCCGTCATTCCCGCGAAAGCGGGGACCCAGGATGATAGAGGGACTCGCTCCTGGCTCTGGGTCCCCGCTTTCGCGGGGGTGACGATTACTTGCCACCCCTGGCCGCAGCCACCGCTTCCGCCAGGCCGGCATAATCCTTGGCGCCGTAGACCAATTGCCCGCCGATCACCCAGCTCGGCGTGCCGGTCATCGCCAGCTTCTGGCCGAGCGTATGGTTGCCCTTGATCTCCGCGGCCACCGCCTGCGAATCTATGGACTTCTTGGCCGCGCCGGTATCGAGCCCTGCCTTGGCAGCGGCGGCGGCGATGGTCTGGTCGCTCGGCGAGCCTTCGGCATAGAGCGCATTGTGGAAGGCGAGGAACTTACCCTGCTCGGCGGCGGCGAGCGCCCAGCGCGCCGCGATGATGCTTTCGGGGCCGAGCACGGGGAATTCGCGATAGACGACGCGGACGTTGGGGTCCTTGGCGATCAGCTCCTCGATCGCGGGTAGGCTGGCGCGGCAATAGCCGCAGGCATAGTCCATGAAGGCAACCACGGTGACGTCGCCCTTGGGGTTGCCTGCCCAGGCCAAGGCATAGGGTTTCTGGACCGCGGCAAGCGCGCCAGGCACTGCCTTTTGCGCATCGCGCTCCGCCTGCTCAGCCTTGGCCGCTTCGCCCGCGCGCAATTTATCGATCGCCTCGGGAATGATCTCGGGATGGGCGAGGATATAACCGCGCACGATGCGCTCGATCTCGGCGCGCTTGCCCAGGCCCGGCAGCATGAACTGGATCAGGGCGAAGATCGCCGCGCCGAGCAGCGCGGAGAGGATGAAGGCGCCGGCCAGCGCCAGCGGGTTGCGCGTCAGTTTCTCGATCATTGCAGCTGGCGTTTCTTGCGCTTTTCCTCGTCCACTGTCGTCTGCGACACCATCATGATGTCCTGCGCGCGGATCCAGTCCGACGAGCCCTGGGTGAGGCCCGACATCGCGGCGCGGGCGCTCATCAGCGCGACGCGGGCGTCGCCCATCAGATGCGCACGCTCGGCAGTAGCGAGCGCGGTGCGCGGCTCGTCGCCCTTGCGCTCATAGACGGTGCCGAGATTGAACCAGGCAAAAGGATTGTCGCGGTCGCGCGCCACTGCCTGGCGGAGAATCGTCTCGGCCTCGGCCAAGTTGGTCTTGTCCTCGGTCGCAAGCAAAGCATGGCCAAAGGTCGTCGCGATCAGCGGCTGATTGTGCGAGCGCTCGGTGGCTTCGCGAAGCGGCGCCAGCGCCTCGCGCGGCTTGCCCGATTCGAGCAGGATCTGGCCCTCAAGCTCGAGGAAATAGGGATCGTCGGGCGCGCCCTTCACCAGTGCTATGGTCTCCGCGGCGGCCTGCTCGGGATAGCCCGATTTGTGATAGGCATAGGCGCGGGCATAATGACCGGCGATCGATTGGTCGCTCTTGGGATAGCGGCGCAGCGTCACTTCGGGCTCGTTGGTATAGCCGCGCAGCTTCGCCTGGACGCGCTTGAAGCGGGCTTCGAGCGCGGCATCGAGCGGCTTGTTCCAGCCCGGCGCGTTCTGGAGATCGTCCTTGAGATTCTCGACGCGATCCGCCGACATCGGGTGCGTCTGGCTGAACGGATCGACTTCGGGATTGCTGGTGTAATAGCCGTAGCGATGCATTTCGGCGGTGAGCTTGTTGAAGAAGCTCAGCATGCCCTTGCCGGTGATCCCGGCGCTGTTGAGGTATCGCGAGCCCGCGGCATCGGCGGAGCTTTCCTGGACTCGGCTGAAGGCGAGATATTTTCCGATCGCAGCGCGCTGGCCCATCATCAGGATGCCGGTGCCGGCCTCGGGCGAGCCCGCCGCCATCGCCGCGGCGCCGAGCAACAGGCTGAGGATCGAAATGGTGCCATAGCCGCCATCATTGTTGAACACGGCGTGCCCGCCGATGATGTGGCCGATCTCGTGCGCGATCACGCCCTGGACTTCGTTGGCGGTGTCGGCGGCGTCGAGCAGCCCGGTATGGACATAGACGATCTGCCCGCCGGCGACGAAGGCGTTGATGCTCTTGTCGCCGATCAGCACGACCTTGGCATTTTTGGGCGAGAGGCCGGCGGCTTCGAACAGCGGCCGCGCCATATCGTTGAGCAGCGCTTCGGTCTCGGCATCGCGGAGCACGCTCTGCGCCACCGCAGGGCTTGCCGCGAAGCAGGAGAGGCAGATCAGGGCCAGCAATGTGGCGAAGCGCTTCATGCGCGGCATCATCGTCTGAAACTCCCTGGGCGGCAATTCTTTCGGCGCGCCGCCATGAACGCGGAGTGAAGCGGGCCCGCGGCATGCACCGCGGGCCCGTTCAGGTCAGGCGCCGAAGGTGCGATTCCACCAGCCGCCGCGGCGCGGGGCTGCCGGCTCGGCTTCGCCTTCGGCCGCTTCGCTCGTTACGGGCTCGGCTTCGGTTTCGGCTTCAGGCGCATCGGCGATTACCGGCGCGGCCTTGCGGCGGGTGCGCTTGGGCTTTTCGGCCGGAGCTTCGGGAGCCGCTTCTGCCGGTGTCTCGGCGGCAGGCGCCTCGGCAGCTGCAGCTTCGGCGGCCGGCGCTTCGGCATCGGCCTTTTTGCGGCGCGTGCGCTTGGGCTTCTCGGCAGGCTCGGGCGCTGCTTCCGCTTCGGCCGGAGCCTCGGCGACAGGTGCCTCGGCAGGCGCTTCGGCATCGGCCTTCTTGCGGCGGGTGCGCTTGGGCTTCTCCGCCGGCGCTTCCTCGACGACGGGCTCGGCCATTTCGGCGACGTCGCTGGCGGGGCCCTCTGCCTCGTCTTCGCCTTCGCTCACCGCGCCCTGGGCACCGCCCTCCGCACGATCGCCACGGCGACCACCGCGACGGCCGCGACGGCGGCGCTTGCGATTGGCCTCGCTCTCGCCTTCGCGCTGCTCGTCATGGCCTTCGCTCTCGCGCGGTTCGCCGGCCTCGGACTCGTCGCCCTCGGTCTCGTTCTCGCCTTCGCGCTGCTCGCCCGATTCGGAGCCTCCTTCCTCACGATCGCGGCGGCCACGGCCACGGCGACGACGGCGGCGCTTGCCGCGGCCTTCGCCCCCATCGTCCCTGGCTTCGCGCTCGCGGCTCTCACGGCCTTCGCGGGGCTCGCGCGAACGCGGCGCCTCTTCGGCCTCGTCCTCTTCTTCCTCGTCAATCTCCTCGACATAATCGTCTTCGGGCTCTTCGATGAGCTTCTCGAAGCGCGGGGCATGCGCCGGCGGCGGGCCTGAGGCCTCGACCGTCATCCGCGCGCCTTCGACTTCGCCTTCGGGAATGATCTCGACGGCCACGCCATAGCGGTCCTCGATCTCGGCAATGTCGGCGCGCTTGCGGTTGAGCACATAGACTGCGGCTTCCTGGCTGGCGCGGAGCGTGATCAGCGAGCCGCGGCCGCGGGCGGCCTCGTCCTCGATCAGGCGCAGTGCCGAGAGACCGGCCGACGAAGCGGTGCGGACCAGGCCGGTGCCTTCGCAATGCGGGCAGGAGCGCGTCGATGCTTCGAGCACGCCGGTGCGCAGCCGCTGGCGGCTCATTTCCATCAGGCCGAATGCCGAGATGCGTCCGACCTGGATGCGGGCGCGATCGTTCTTGAGCGCCTCCTTCATCGCCTTCTCGACCTTACGGACATTGGACGAGTGATCCATGTCGATAAAGTCGATCACGACGAGCCCGGCCATGTCGCGCAGCCGCAGCTGGCGGGCGATTTCGTGCGCGGCCTCGAGGTTGGTGGCGGTCGCGGTCTGCTCGATCGAATGCTCGCGGGTCGAACGCCCCGAGTTGATGTCGATCGAAACCAGCGCCTCGGTCGGGTTGATGACCAGATAGCCGCCGGATTTCAGCTGCACCACCGGGTGGTACATGGCGGACAATTGCTCCTCGACCCCGGCGCGCTGAAACAGCGGCACCGCATCGGCATATTGCTTCACCTTGCGGGCATGGCTGGGCATTAGGAGCTTCATGAACTCCCGGGCTTGGCGATAGCCGTCTTCGCCCTCGACGATGACCTCGTCGATATCCTTATTGTAGATGTCGCGGATCGCGCGCTTCATCAGGTCGCTATCGCCATAGACGAGCGCCGGCGCGGAGGATTTGAGCGTCTCCTCGCGGATTCCGTCCCACAGCCTTGCCAGATAATCGAAGTCGCGCTTGATCTCGACCTTGGTGCGCTGGAGGCCGGCGGTGCGGACGATGCAGCCCATGGTCGGCGGCAGCTTCAAGTCGGACATGATGCCCTTGAGGCGCTTGCGATCCGCGGCCGAGCTGATCTTGCGCGAAATGCCGCCGCCATGCGCGGTGTTCGGCATCAGCACGCAGTAACGGCCGGCGAGCGATAGATAGGTGGTCAGCGCCGCGCCCTTATTGCCGCGCTCTTCCTTGACGACCTGAACCAGCAGCACCTGACGGCGGCGGATCACGTCCTGAATCTTGTAGCGGCGGCGCAGATTCATGCGCTTGTTGCGCAGCTCGTCGGCAGCGCTCTCGCCACGGCCACCGCCGCGCTTGCCGCCACGGCCACGCCCGCGACCGCGGCCGCGATCGTCGCCGCCTTCGGATGCTTCGCTCGACCCTTCATCATCAGAAGCATCGGCTTCGTCGTGATCATGGTCGTGGTCGTCGTGATCGTGGTCTTCGTCCTCGTCGTCGAGCGGACGCTCGAGGACCTCTACGCCGTCATCGCCCTCATGGGCGTAATCGTCGCCATCTTCCTCGGCGCGCAGAGCGGCTTCCTCGGCGGCGTGCTCAGCCTCTTCGCGAAGCAGTGCCTCGCGATCCTCTTTGGGGATCTGGTAATAATCCGGGTGGATTTCGCTGAAGGCCAGGAAGCCGTGACGATTGCCTCCATAATCGATGAACGCCGCCTGGAGCGACGGTTCGACGCGGGTAACCTTGGCTAGATAGATATTGCCTTTGAGCTGCTTGCGCTCGGCGGACTCGAAGTCAAACTCCTCGATCCGGTTCCCTTTGACGACAGCCACTCGGGTTTCCTCCCGGTGGCGTGCGTCGATCAGCATACGCATGGTCATTGAATATTCTCCGGGCGCGCCGGCCTGGATCCCTGAAGGCAAGTGATTCCCTAAGGGGATAGGGCGCGAGCGCGCGATGCAAATTGCGGCCTGGGCCGGACGATCCGGCTGCGGTCTCGCAGGTTTCGAAAGATGCTGCTGCCGCAATGGCACGCGCGGACCGGCGGTCCGCGAGCTCCGCAACCGTCCCGCGCCGGGCCGACAAGGCCCTGGCGATCAGACGGTGGGGAAAGTGCCTCATGCGAGCGTCAACCTGAACTGCCGCGGCTTGTGCGCCGCGTGACGGAATCCGGCGCAAAACCGGAAACATTGGGCTGACTAGCACCCCCCGCGCCACGCGGCAACCATCGTGCGCGAGATCGGACCGGATGCGTAAGAAACGGCAATAAACTGCAGGCTTGCCGGCAAAAATATGCCGAATCGAATTTTAACCGCGTCGCTTCACCGCGGCGGAAGGGGCTTAGGGCTAGTCGGAAGGCGTCAGGCAGCTTTTCAGCCGAGTAACAACATTGATGCTTTTGAACTGGACCCCCCGCCAGTCCTCGCGGCATATCCGCCACGTGTTTTTCCTGCTCGCTCTCCTCGCCGGTTGGTTGACCGGCGTGCCTAGTTGGGCCGGCGTGGTGCAGGAAGTGCGCGTGCAGGGCGATCGCGTCGTCGTGAAGTTCGACACGCCGGTCACGCAGGCAAGCGCCTTCGTGCTCGCCGGGCCGCAACGCATCGCACTCGACATAAAGGGCGCCGAGCCCGGCCGCAATGCGCAGGCCGGGGGCTTGATCACCCAGATCCGCCAGGGATCGCAGGGTGCCGAGGGCGCACGCGTCGTGTTCGATCTCGCCCGCCCCGCAATCGTCACCGAGGGCGTGTTCGGGCGCGACGGGCGGACGCTCACGCTGCAGCTGCGCACTGTCGACGACGCCCGCTTCGCCCGCGCCGCCGCCGAGCGGCGGATGAGCTTCCTCCCGCCCTTCACCTATCTCCAGCCTTCCAGCCGCCACCCCTATAGCGAATCGATCTCGCTGCCGCGCCGCGCGCCGGCGGCGGCGCTGCCGCGAATCTATGGCGATCCGACGCGCCCGCTTGTGGTGATCGATGCCGGTCATGGCGGGCACGATCCCGGTGCGATCGGCGCGAACGGGCTGCGCGAAAAGGACCTGACGCTCAGAAGCGCGCTGGCGATCCGCGACGCATTGCTCGCCTCGGGCCGGGTCCGCGTCGCGATGACCCGCGAGGACGATCGCTTCCTTGTGCTCCAGGAGCGCTACGGGCTCGCTCGCAAGCTGAAGGCCGATCTGTTCATCTCGGTGCATTGCGATAGCGCCGGCAATCCGAGCGCGACGGGCGCCACGGTCTACACGCTCTCCGAAGTCGCTTCCGACAAGGAAGCGGCACGGCTGGCGGCGCGCGAGAACAAGGCCGACATCATCGCCGGCGTCGATCTCGGCGCGACCAATCCGGACATTTCGTCGATCCTGATCGACTTGACGCAGCGTGAGACAATGAACGCCTCCGCCAGCTTCGCCCGCCTGCTCGGCCGCGAGGCGCAGCCGCTGATTCCAATCAAGGAGAATTACCACCGCATGGCATCGCTGATGGTGCTCAAGGCGCCCGACATGCCTTCGGTGCTGTTCGAGACCGGCTATATCTCCAATTCGAGCGATGCTGCGTTCATCGCGTCGAGCGACGGCCAGAAGCGGATCGCGCAGACTGTGCGCAAGGCGGTGGAGATCCATTTCGCGACGCGGATGGCTTCGCGTTAGTTTGTTTGGCCTCAAGCGCCGGCGTGCGCATCCGCGCACTTGGCTACGCCAATAAGGCGCGACGGCCGTTCGGCCTTGCGGGCCTCCGGCCCGGACCCGGCTTCGATCGGCAGCGTGGCACGGGCCGAAGGCCCGCGAGCGCGAACGCGCGCCCAAGCTTATGCGAGGATGAGCCAAGCGGACGGATGTCTGCGCCGACGCCTGAGGCTAAACAAAAAGCTCCCGCTTCCCTCCCCCATCAATCCTGCTAAACCCGCCTCCGCATGGCCGAGCGTACAATTTCCAGCGTCAAAATGAGGATCAAGCGCGAGATCGGCGGTCTTCGCGGCTGGTATGGCCGCGTCCATGATCGCTGGTGGTTCCGCATCCTCGCGATCCTGGCTCTGCTCAGCGGCATCTTCATATTCCTGATCTGGCTGCTGATCGCGCGCAACCTGCCGTCGGTCGAGACGCTGCGCTCCTATGAGCCGCCGCTGCCGACCAATGTCCGCTCCGCCGAGGGGCTGCCGATCCACAGCTATGCGCGCGAGCGCCGCGTCCAGCTGAGCTATCCCGAATATCCGCAAAAGCTGGTCGAGGCGTTCCTGTCCGCCGAAGACAAGACCTTCTTCAGCCATCACGGTGTCGATTTCCCGGGTCTGGTGCGCGCCGCATTCGAAGGCGTGCTGACCGGCTCGACTCCGCGAGGCACTTCGACGATCACGCAGCAGGTCGCCAAGAACCTCGTCGTCGGCAACGAGCAGAGCTATCTGCGCAAGGCCAAGGAAGGCGTGCTCGCCTGGCGCATCGAAGATACGCTCACCAAGGAGCAGATCCTCGAACTCTATCTCAATTCGATCGAATTGGGCCGCAATGCCGGCGGCGTCGCGGCGGCGAGCGAGGCCTATTTCGGCAAGGATCTTAAGGACCTTTCGCTCCCGCAAATGGCCTATCTGGCGATCCTGCCCAAGGGTCCGGCCAATTACGATCCCGATCGCAAGACCGAGCGAGCATTGGAGCGGCGCAACTGGGTGCTCGGGCAGATGGCCGAGAACGGCTTCATCACCCAGAGCGAGCGCGATGCCGCGCGCGCATCGCCGCTGGGCACGATCCCGCGCCAGACGCCGCGCGAAGAACGCGTCGGCGGCTATTTCGTCGAGGAAGTCCGCCGCCAATTGCTCGACAAGTTCGGCGAGACCGACACCTCGGGGCCCTATAGCGTCTATTCGGGCGGGTTGTGGGTGCGTACCTCCCTTGACCCCAAACTCCAGCAATATGCTCAGAAGGCCCTTCGCGACGGCCTGTTGCGCTACGATCGCGGCCGGGGCTGGAGCGGGCCGCTCGGCCATGCCGAGATCGGGCGCAGCTGGCAGCAGAGTCTGCTCAACACCAATCTTGGCCTGGATTACGAGGATTGGCGCGCGGGCATCCTGATCGCGCGGGCCGGGAATAGCTGGCAGATCGGCTTCGAAGACGGATCGACCGGCGCGCTCCCGCAATGGGCCGCAGTGATGCCGGTGCGTGGCGAGGGCGGACAGGCGTTCAACGCCTTCAAGGCCGGCGACATCGTCGCCGTCGCGCCTGCCGGCGGCAGCAACTGGTCGCTGCGCAGCGTGCCCAAGGTCTCGGGCGGCTTCGTCGTCGAGGATCCGCGCACCGGGCGCATCCTGGCGATGCAGGGTGGTTTCGATCAGCGCCTGCAATCGTTCAACCGCGCCACCCAGGCGCAGCGCCAGCCGGGATCGACGATCAAGCCGATCGTCTATGCCGCCGCGCTGGAGCAGGGGATGACTCCGGCCTCGATCGTCGTCGATGGCCCCTTCTGCGTGTGGCAGGGTGCAAATCTCGGCCAGAAATGCTTCACCAATTTCGGCGGTGCTGGCGGGGCCGGCCCACGCACGATGCGCTGGGGCCTTGAGCAATCGCGCAACCTGATGACGGTCCAGATCGCCAACACCACGGGCATGGAACATGTCGTCGATCTGATGCAGCGCATCGGCGTCTCGAAGCAGAAATTCCCGCCCTATCTCTCCTACGCGCTCGGCGCCGGCGAGACCACGGTGATGCGAATGGTCAATGCCTATTCGATCCTGGTCAACCATGGCCGGGCGCTCAACCCGACGCTGATCGACTTCGTCCAGAACCGCCGTGGCGAAGTCGTCTGGCCCGAAAACTGGCGGCCGTGCGAGGGCTGCAACGCGCCCGATTACAAGGGTGGACCGATGCCGCGCCCAGTCACGCGTTCGCGCCAGGTGCTCGATGCGATGAGCGCCTATCAGATGGTCCATATCGCCGAGGGCGTGATCCAGCGCGGAACGGCGACCACTCTGCGCGATCTGGGCCGCCCGATCATGGGCAAGACCGGCACCACCACCGGCCCGAAGGACGTGTGGTTCGTCGGCGGTACCCCGCAGATGATCGGCGGACTCTATCTCGGCTTCGACACGCCGACCAATCTGGGCGGCTATGCCCAGGGCGGATCGATCGCGGCGCCGATCTTTAAGGATTTCGCCAAGCCCGCCTTCGAGGGGATGGAAGTCGTGCCCTTCACTGCCCCCGCCGGCATCCGCATGGCGCGGATCGACCGGGCCAGCGGCAAGCGCGTGTTCGGCGGATGGCCGGGCAACGATCCCTTGTCCTCGGTGATCTGGGAAGCGTTCAAGCCCGAAACCGACCAGCGCGATCGCCGCCGGATGGACGAGGAGACCACCGAAACCAAGGCGGTGGAGAAGAAGGCGGCGCCCAAGCAGCAGGATGGCGACAGCGACTTCTTGCAACGCGAGGGCGGAATCTACTAGCGCGCGTTCCTATATTGCGCGGGCCGGGCGACATCCCGGCGTACCGACCGATTTCTGAGAGGGTTCCACCATGCGCGCCGAAGCGCAGGCATATGTCGACAAGATCAACGATGCGCTGGCGCTGTTGCGCCGGTTCCTCGACTGGGACCGTGCGCTTCGCCGGCTCGACGAACTCAACGCGCGCGTCGAGGACCCGAGCCTGTGGAATGACGCCAAGGCCGCGCAGGAAGTGATGCGCGAGCGCCGCCGCCTCGACGAGGCGATCGGCGCTACGCGCGCGATCGAAAGCGAGCTGAGCGACACCGCCGAGCTGATCGAAATGGCCGAGGCCGAGGGCGATCAGGGCATGATCGACGAAGGCACCGCCGCGCTCGCCGCACTCGCCGAGCGTGCCGACAAGGACAAGGTCATCGCCCTGCTCTCGGGCGAGGCCGACGCCAACGACACCTATGTCGAGATCAATTCGGGCGCGGGCGGCACCGAAAGCCAGGACTGGGCGGGGATGCTTCAGCGGATGTATACCCGCTGGGCGGAGCGGCGCGGATACAAGGTTGAACTGATCGATTTTCACTCGGGCGAGCAGGCCGGGATCAAATCGGCCACGTTGCTGATCAAGGGCGAGAATGCTTACGGCTATGCCAAGACCGAGAGCGGCGTGCATCGCCTCGTCCGCATCTCGCCTTATGACAGCGCGGCGCGGCGGCACACGTCGTTCTCGTCCGTCTGGGTCTATCCGGTCATCGATGACGACATCAACGTCGAGTATAACGAGAGCGACCTGCGCATCGATACCTACCGGGCATCGGGCGCGGGCGGGCAGCACATCAACACCACCGATTCGGCAGTGCGCATCACGCACATCCCCACCGGCATCGTCGTCCAGTGCCAGAACCAGCGCAGCCAGCACAAGAACAAGGCCGAGGCCTATAACCAGCTCCGCGCCCGCCTCTACGAGCGCGAGCTGCAGATCCGCGAACAGGCCGCCAATGCCGAAAACGCCACCAAGACCGATATTGGCTGGGGCCACCAGATCCGCTCCTATGTCCTCCAGCCCTATCAGCTGGTGAAGGATCTTCGCACCGGCACCACTTCCACTGCGCCCTCGGACGTGCTCGATGGTGCACTCGATCCGTTCATGGCCGCCGCGCTTGCCCAGCGTGTGACCGGCGAGACGGTCGAAGTGGAGGATGTGGATTGAGGCTTGCCGCCGCCCTGCTGATCCTGTTCGCGCTCGCCGGCTGCGATGGCACGCCGCGCGTGACCGAGGAAAAGCGGGAGGCGCATACCGGCTTCCCTGCCGCCGACCGCCCCGTCGCGACGATCGTCTCGGCGCGTTGGTCGACCGAAGAGGCGCGCGACCGGCTCAACGAGGCCGAACAGGTTATGGACCTGGCCTCGGTCAAGTCCGGCATGACCGTGGCCGATATCGGCGCGGGCGAAGGCTATTACACGGTCCGCCTCGCCAGCCGCGTCGGCAAGGAAGGCCGAGTCGTCGCCCAGGATATCGTCCCCGAAGTACGCGACCAGCTCGCCACCCGCGTCGTCCGCGAGCGGCTCGACAATGTCAGCGTCCGCCTGGGCCTCCCGGCCGATCCGCGCCTGCCCGAGGCGAGCTTCGATCGCGTGCTGATGGTCCATATGTATCACGAGATCGAAAGTCCCTACGAGTTCCTGTGGCGGCTGCGGCCCTCGCTGACGCCCGATGGGCAAGTGATCGTCGTCGATGCCGATCGGCCTACCGAGCATCACGGCACGCCGCCCGATCTGCTCAAATGCGAGTTCGCGGCGGTCGGCTATGGGCTGGTGTCGATGCGGCGGATGCCGTCGGCAGGCGGCTATATCGCGATCTTCGCCCGCAACGGCGAGCGCCCCGAGCCCGGCACGATCAAGGCCTGCCGCAGCGGCAAGACCGCGTCGCCGGCCAAGATCGACGATCGCGGGCCGAAGGGCGAAACGCCTTAGGGCCTGCGGCTATAGGCGGCGAAATCGGCTGCCACGCCGGCGTGCATCGCACTTGCCGCAGCGATATCGGCCTCCGCCTCGGCAATACGCCCCAGCCGCCGCGCGGCAATCCCCCGGCCATAGCGCGCCGAGGCCATCTTCGCGTCGCCCTGCACTGCCTTGTCGTAGAGCGTCCAGGCATCCTGCCACCGCCCCTGCTGAAGCGCGACCAGCCCGGCGCTGTCATAGGTATTGGCGTCCGGCCGGAGCGCCAGCGCCTGATCGCATTGCGTCCGCGCCTTGTCGAACTCGCGCTTGAGATAAGCCGCGCGCGTCCAGCAGGCGGAATTATAGCCGACGGCATAAACGGGCGCGCGTGCGATCAGCTGATCATAGTCGCGCACCGCCTCGTCATAACGTCGAAGATTGCTGTAGACATCGCCGCGACGTTCATAGGCGACGGAGAGCGCGGGATCGGCGGCGATGGCGCTCGTAAAGTCGGCGAGCTGCGCTTCCGCCGGTTGCTTGAGCATCGCCCGAACGAGCCCGCGACGATAATAAGCGAGTCCCCGATCGACCCTGTCGGCAATGCCGAGTTGGAGCGCCTTGTCCATATCGCCGAGCGCCTCGGCCCAGCGTTGCTCGCTGGCCGCGATCCGCCCGCGCACCGAATAGGCCAGGGCGTTGCCGGGGTGGAGCTTGATGGCTTTCTCCGCGGCGGCACCTGCACCGGGCTTGTCCTCGCGGCGCAGCAGAATCTCGGCCAGATAGGCGTGGCCCACGCTTCGCCATTCGGACGTGAGCCCTGCGGCGCCGCGCGCGGCATCCAGCTTGGCCATCGCCGGGTCCTGCGGCACTTCGGCAATTTTCAGCGCGGCCTGCAAGTCGTCCATCGCCCCGTCGATATGATTATCCCGCAGCCGGGCTTCGCCGCGAATCGCCAGCGCCCGCGCGCGCGTCGCTTCGGGAATACCGAAACCGGCATTGATCAGCTCGCTGCACGCCGAGACTTGCCGTTTGAAGCATTGCTGCTCGTTGATGCCGCGCACATAATCCGACATCCGGCCCTGCGCCGCCGCCGTCGTGCTGGTCAGCAGCGCCAGCGCAATTCCTGCGATCCTGATCATAAACTCCCCGATTCGCGCGGGAAAATTATCATTACGGACGCGAATCGCAATCGCTCAGAGCAGTCCCATGGCGCGGAAGCTGGAGACGCCCGAGCGCGTCATGATCAGATGATCGAGCAGGCGGATGCCGAGCCCGTCGAGCGCGCGCGCCAGCATTCGCGTCGCCTCGCGATCGGCGGCGCTGGGGGTCGCATCGCCGCTCGGATGGTTATGCGCCATCACGACCCCATGCGCGTCGAGCGCCAGCGCATCGGCGGCGATGGCGCGGATCGGCAAATCGAGGCGGTCGTCATGCTCGGAGCGCGTATGCCGCATGCCAAGCACGCGCTGCTCGGTATCGAGATACACGAAGGCGGCGCTCTCACGAACCTCGTCCGCCAAGGGCGCGAAAAAGGCTTCCGCTTCGCCCCGGCCGGAAATCCGCTGCTGCGGCAGGAGCGGATCGAACAGCGGCATGCTGCCCGGTAGCTGCCAGCCCCGGCCGGTCTGCCGAAGCGCAACTGCCTCCATTTGGCTGCGGAGTTTTTCTCCACAATGGAGGTAGCCGCGCGCTTGGCGGCGCTGGCCGGGACCGCTAGGTTCCAGCAATGCGGCAATATCTCGACCTGATGGAACGTGCGCTCACCCAGGGCGTGGAGACGATGGACCGCACCGGCACCGGCACGCTCAGCGTGTTCGGGCACCAGATGCGCTTCGACTTGGCAGACGGCTTTCCACTGCTGACCACCAAGAAACTCTTCACTCGCGCGATCATCGTCGAATTGCTGTGGTTCCTGCGCGGCGACACCAATGTGCGCTGGCTGCAGGAGCGCAAATGCTCGATCTGGGACGAATGGGCCGACGAGAATGGCGATCTCGGCCCGGTCTACGGCAAGCAATGGCGCGATTGGGAGGCGGCGGACGGCCGCCATATAGATCAGATCGCGGAGCTGCTGGAAACGATCCGCAACAATCCCGGTTCGCGCCGCCAGATCGTCTCGGCCTGGAACCCCGGCGAGCTCCATGCGATGGCGCTGGCGCCGTGCCATTGCCTGTTTCAGACGCATGTCGCCAATGGACGCCTCAGCCTCCAGCTCTACCAGCGCTCGGCGGACATCTTCCTCGGCGTGCCGTTCAACATCGCTAGCTATGCGCTGCTGACCATGCTGCTGGCCCAGCAGTCAGGGCTCGAACCCGGCGAGTTCATCTGGACCGGCGGCGATTGCCACCTTTACTCGAACCATCTGGAGCAGGCCCGCGAGCAATTGTCGCGCGAGCCGGGCGCGCTTCCGAAGCTCGAAATCCTTCGCAATGCGCCTTCGATCGACGCCTATGAATATGAGGATTTCGCCCTGACCGGCTATGAAGCGCAGGCGCATATCAAGGCGCCGGTGGCAATATGATGCGCTGGCTCACTCCGCTCGCGCTGCTCGCGCTCGCCGGCTGCGGCACCAAGGACGAGACCCCCAAGGTCCAGTCGGTCGAAGTCGTCAAGACGCTGCCGCACGACAGCCAGGCCTTTACCGAAGGACTGTTCTTTCAGGATGGCCTGCTGTTCGAAAGCACCGGCGAGGAAGGCATGTCGGGCTTCCGCAAGTCCGTCCCCGAAACCGGGCAGATCCTCGCCGAAAGCACGCTGCCGTCGCAATATTTCGGCGAGGGCATCATCGGCTGGAAGGACAAGATCTACCAGCTAACCTGGAAGGATCAGAAGGGTTTCATCTACAATGCCAAGGATTTCAGCCCCGCCGGCGAATTCGCTTACACGGGCGAAGGCTGGGGTCTGACGCATAACGGCAAATCGGTGATCATGAGCGACGGCACCGCGACGCTGCGCTTCCTCGATCCCGACACGCTCGCCCAGCAATCGACGCTCGCGGTCACTGCCAATGGCTGCCCGGTCAAGCAGCTCAACGAATTGGAATGGATCGACGGCGAGATCTGGGCGAACATCTGGCAGACCGACCTGATTGCACGGATTGATCCCGCTAGCGGCAAGGTGAAGGGCTTTGTCGACGTCGCGGCGCTCGGCCCGCCCACGCCCGACACCGACGAAGTGCCCAATGGCATCGCTTATGATGCGGGCACCAAGCGCATCTTCGTCACCGGCAAGATGTGGCCCCAGCTCTATCAGGTGAAGCTGAGCGAAACCCCGCCCGCCGGCTCGGCCAACGACGCGGCGGCCGCGCTGATGCGCTGCTGAGATGATCGTCTTCCATCTCGCCCGCGCCGATAATGGCGTGATCGGCCGCGATGGCGGACTGCCGTGGCGCCTTCCCGCCGATCTCAAGCGGTTCAAGGCGCAGACCATGGGCAAGCCGATGGTGATGGGGCGCAAGACCTTCGAGAGCTTCCCCAGCCCCCTGCCCGGCCGCCGCCATATCGTCCTGACCCGCGACCGCGATTGGCAGGCGGAAGGCGCCGAAGCGGCGCACACGCCGCAAGAGGCAGTCGCGCTGGCCGGTGAAGGAGACATGGCAGTGATCGGCGGCGCGGAAATCTTTGCGCTGTTCCTCGATTCCGCACACCGGATCGAGCTGACCGAAGTGCATGACGCAGCGGAGGGCGATACGGTGATGCCGCCTTTCGGGCTTGCATGGCGGGAGACGGCGCGCGAGGATTTCGCGAGCGAAGCGGGGCGCCCCGCCTATAGCTTCGTCACGCTGGAGAGAGTGGCATGAAGAGGATCCTCTGGGGAGTAAGCGTGCTGCTCGTGCTCGCCGCGATTGCCTTTTTCGGCTTCGTGCCGGGGATCGTCGAAGGCAGCATGAACAAGGTGGCGCCGGGCGCGCTGCCGAAGGTCACCGTCGAGACCAGGAAGCTGCACGACAGCCTGCTCGTCGCCGACATGCACGCCGATACTTTGATGTGGCGCCGTTCGCTGCTCGATCGCTCGAACACCGGCCAGATCGATCTGCCACGGCTGATCGAGGGCAATGCCGCGCTTCAGATCTTTTCGTCGGTGACCAAGACCCCCAAGGGCCAGAATTACGATTCGAACACTGCCGACACTGACAATATCACGCTGCTGACGATCGCCCAGATGCAGCCGCCCAAGACCTGGAGCTCGCTGCTCGAGCGCTCGCTGTTCCATGCGCGCAAGCTCGATCGCGCGGCGGCGGGCTCGGACGGCAAGCTCCGCGTAGTCCGCACGCCTGCGGAGCTCGACCGGCTGCTTGCGGACCGCGCCGCGGGCAAGAAGGTGGTCGGCGGCATGCTGTCGATCGAGGGGCTGCAGGATATCGAGGGGCAAATCGCCAATCTCGACAAGCTCTACGATGCCGGCTTCCGCATGGCGGGGCTCGCGCACTTCTTCGACAATGACGTTGCCGGATCGATGCACGGCGTCGCCAAAAGCGGGCTGACCCCGCTCGGCCTTCAGGTGCTGCGGCGGATGGAGCAGCGCGGCATGATCGTCGACATCGCCCATTCGAGCCACGCCTCGGTCGCGCAGATCCTGGCGATGGCGAAGCGCCCGGTCGTCTCCAGCCATGGCGGCGTCCAGGCGACGTGCAAGGTCAACCGCAATTTGACCGACGAAGAGATCAAGGGCGTCGCGCGCACCGGCGGGGTGATCGGCATCGGCTATTGGGACGCGGCGATCTGCGGCACCTCGCCGGCGGACGTGGTCAAAGCCATCGCGCATGTCCGCGATCTCGTCGGCATCGACCATGTCGGCCTGGGCTCGGATTTCGATGGAGCGGTGACGACAAGCTTCGATACCTCGCAGCTTGCCGTGATCACCCAGGCGCTGGTCGATGCCGGCTTCGCGCCAGACGACATCCGCAAGGTGATGGGCGGGAATATCCTGCGGGTGATTCGGAGCGGGATGGCGCCCGCTTCCTAATCCTCCCTGGCGAAGCGGGGGAGGATTGCTGTTACCCCTAGCTCGCCCCTATAGCCTCCTGATGGAGCGGCTGGACGGCGGCTCGGGGGTTCCGGACCGCTTGCGCGGCGGGATCGTCGCGCTGGGCAATTTCGATGGGTTTCACCTGGGGCATCAGGCCGTGGTCGGCCATGCCGTGGCGCGTGCGCGCGCCGCGGGCCGACCGGCCCTGGTCGGCACGTTCGAGCCGCATCCCAAGCGCTATTTCCAGCCGCAATCGGACTGGTTCAGACTGACGACGATGGAGCAGCGCGGCGATTTGCTGGCGGAAGCCGGGGTCGATGCGATGCTGGTCTTCCCCTTCGATGCCGATCTCGCCGCGCTCAGCGCCCGCGACTTCGCTACCGAACGGCTGGCGGGGCGGCTCGGCGCGGCAGGGGTGGTCACCGGCGGCGACTTCACCTTCGGCAAGGGCCGCTCGGGCGATGTCGCCACCCTTGCGCGGCTCGGCGACGAGCTCGGCTTCGTCGCGGAGACGGTGCCGCCGGTGATGCTGGATGGCTGGGTGGTCTCCTCCAGCCGCATCCGCGAGCATCTCCGCGGCGGGCGACCTCGCGAGGCTGCGGCACTGCTCACGCGGCCGCTCGCGATCCGTGGGATGGTGGAGAAGGGCGTGCAGCTTGGGCGGACGCTCGGCTATCCAACGGCCAATATGCGTCTCGCCAATTATCTTCGGCCGGCATACGGCATCTATGCGGTGCGCGGACGGCTGGCGGACGGGCGCCTGCTTGATGGCGTCGCCAATCTCGGCATCCGCCCAAGTTTCGAGCCGCCCGAGGAATTGCTCGAAAGCTTCTTTTTCGATTTCGCCGAAGACCTATATGGCCAGACGATCGAAGTGCAATTGATGGACTATATCCGCCCCGAAGCGAAGTTCGACGATCTCGCCACGCTCAAGGCGCAGATGGACCTCGACGCGGCCCGCGCCCGCGAACTACTCGCCGGTTAAGACGCAGTCCGCGAATCGCATCCGAAGCCGAGCCGGTCGCTGATCGCGCGCTGCTGCTTCATCCGCATTAGGCGGAAGCGGACACGGTGCCACTTGCTCATGTCGTCCCACCGCGAATCGGCCATCGCGGCATTGATATGCTCGTCGATGCGCTGGAGTCCACGCATGCCCGGTTCCATGAGGTATCGCTCCGCCAGCACGGCGATTTCATCGCAGATGCTTGCCGGAGTCCCCTTCTCTACTTTGTGATGCATGAAGCTGGGACGCATCGACTTATCAAATGTTCCGCAACTTCATGGTTAACGCCAAGCATCCAACATCCGCTTTGAATGTGACCGCAATTCCTCTAGTTCCCGCCCACCCATGACCGAACAAACCGATACCCCGCGCGACTGGCGCGATACCGTCTTCCTGCCGAAGACAGATTTCCCCATGAAAGCCGGGCTCGCCGCCAAGGAGCCGGCGATCCTCGAGCGTTGGGCGAAGATCGGGCTCTACGCGAAGCTGCGCGAGCAACGCGCCGGCCGCGAGCGCTTCCTGCTCCATGACGGGCCGCCCTATGCGAATGGCGACATTCACATGGGCCATGCGATGAACAAGATCCTCAAGGACATCGTCGTTCGCTCGCAGTCGCTGATGGGCAAGGACGCGCCCTATGTGCCCGGCTGGGACTGCCATGGCCTCCCGATCGAGTGGAAGGTCGAGGAAGCGTATCGCGCCAAGAAGCTCAACAAGGACGAAGTCGACCCCGTCGCCTTCCGCGCCGAATGCCGGGCTTATGCCGAGAAATGGGTGGCGGTGCAGCGCGGCCAATTCGAGCGGCTGGGGATCATGGGCGATTGGGACGATCCCTATCTGACCATGAAGTTCGACGCCGAGGCGACGATCGTCGGCGAATTGCTCAAATTCGCCGAGAGCGGGCAGATCTATCGCGGCGCCAAGCCGGTGATGTGGTCGCCGGTCGAGAAGACCGCGCTGGCCGAGGCCGAGGTTGAGTATGAGGATATTGTCTCGACGCAGATCGATGTGGCGTTCGAGATCACGGAAGCGCCGAACGCGCCCGAACTGGTCGGCGCGCATGCGGTGATCTGGACGACGACGCCGTGGACGATTCCCGTGAACCAGGCTTTGGCTTATGGGCCGGATATCGTTTATCAAGCTGAGCGCTTTGAGTTGGTCGGGGGTGAAATTCTGACCATCCTCTATGCGGGCACCTTGCGCACGTCACTGCTTCAGCGCTTCGGATTCCTACCTGGCGTGAAAGTGGTCAGCAGCGAAATTCTCGGCCATTACGAGGGCAACGATCTCGCTGGCGCCATCGCCCGGCATCCGATGCACCATCTCGGCGGCTTCTTCGCCAAGCCGCGCCCCTTCCTCGCCGGTGATTTCGTCACAACCGACGCCGGCACCGGACTCGTCCATATGGCGCCCGATCATGGCGAGGACGATTTCCTGCTGTGCAAGGCCAACGGCATCGATCCGGTGTTCGCGGTCGACGGCGCCGGCATGTACCGTGCCGACTGGCTGTGGCTGGGCGGCCAGGGCTCGGTGATCAACAAGAAGTTCGTCGCGCCCGACGGCCCGATCTGCAGCGACCTGCGCGAGGCCGGCGCGCTGCTCGCGGCAAGCGAGGACTTCCCGCACAGCTATCCGCATAGCTGGCGCTCCAAGGCCAAGATCATCTTCCGGTGCACGCCGCAGTGGTTTATCCCGATGGACCGCTCGGTCGACGCTGCGGACGGCGGCGACAGCAATGGCGGCACGCTGCGCGGCATCGCCCTCGATGCGATCGAGACTACCCGCTGGGTGCCGGAGAAGAGCCAGAACCGCATCCGTGCGATGGTCGAGGGGCGCCCGGACTGGGTGATCTCGCGCCAGCGCGCCTGGGGCGTGCCGATCGCGCTCTATGTGCATCGCCAGTCGGGCGAATATCTCAAGGACCCCGCGGTCAACGCCCGCATCCTCGAGGCATTCCGCCAGGGCGGCGCCGATGCATGGTTCCAGGCCGATCACCAGGCCCTGCTCGGCAGCGATTATCGGCTCGACGACTATGAAGTCGTCACCGACATCCTCGACGTCTGGTTCGACTCCGGATCGACCCACGCTTTCGTCATGGAAGCGCGGTACGGCGAAGGCGTCCGCGCCGACCTGTATCTCGAAGGTTCGGACCAGCATCGCGGCTGGTTCCAGTCGTCGCTGCTCGAAAGCGCGGGGACACGCGGGCGTGCGCCTTATGCCGCGGTGTTGACGCACGGCTTCGCGCTCGACGGCAAGGGCAAGAAGATGAGCAAGTCGCTCGGCAATGTCGTCGATCCGCTCAAGATCATCGGCGAGAGCGGCGCGGACATCCTTCGCCTCTGGGTCGCGCAGACCGATTATTTCGAGGATGTGCGGATCGGCAAGGAAGTCCTGGCGGGCACCGGCGATGCCTATCGCAAGCTGCGCAACACCTTCCGCTATCTGTTGGGGGCGCTCGACGGTTTCGCCGATGCCGAAAAGCTTCCTGTCGCGCAGATGCCCGAGCTCGAGCGTTACGTGCTCGCCAAGCTCGCCGAGCTCGATGCGGAACTGCGCTCGGCCGCGGAGGCGTTCGAGTTCAACCGCTACAGCCGCGCGCTGACCGATTTCGCCAATGAAGACCTCTCGGCCTTCTTCTTCGATATCCGCAAGGATTCGCTGTATTGCGACGCGCCTTCGGACCCGAAGCGCCGCGCGTACCGCACTGTGCTCGACACGCTGTTCCACGCGCTGGTGCGCTATGCCGCGCCGATCATCAGCTTCACCGCTGAGGAAGTGTGGCAGGCGCGCTTCCCGAGCGAGGACGAGTCGGTCCACATGCTCGAATGGCCGGTGCTGCCCGAAGGTGCTGCGACGAGCGCCGATTGGTCCGCGATCCGGCAGTTGCGCCAGACAGTCACCGAAGCGATTGAGCCCTATCGCCGCGAGAAGCAGGTCCGCTCCAGCCTCGAGGCCGAAGTGACGGTGCCCGATCTGCCGCTGGCCGGCGGCGACTTGGCCGAATTGTTCATCGTCGCGTCAGTCGCTGAAGGCCAAACGGTCACCGTGACGCCCACCGATCGCCATAAATGCGGCCGGTGCTGGCGGCATCTTCCCGAGGTTGCAGAGGATGGCCTGCTGTGCGACCGATGCGCCGGGGTAGTGAAGGTATGAACGTTCAGATGAATGTTACGCGGTGGATCGGGCTGCTGGTGGCGGCGCTCGTCTTCCTGTTCGACCAGCTGACCAAATGGTATGTGACCGGCCCGCTCGGGCTCAATGTCCAGGGCGACAGCCTCACCGTGCTGCCGATCTTCGACCTGCAGTTCGTCAAGAATGTCGGCGTGTCGCTGGGGCTGATGCCCGCGAGCAGCGATTTCATGCGCTGGGCGCTGGTGGTGCTCACGGCCGGAATCGCTATCGGCGTTGCCTGGTGGATGACGCGCGAGAAGAAGCTGCCCGACGTCATCGCGCTCGGCATGGTGCTGGGCGGCGCGGTCGGCAACATCCTCGATCGCGCGCGTCTGGGCTATGTCGTCGATTTCGCCGATCTGCATTTCGGCACGTGGCGCCCGTTTCTGGTATTCAATGTCGCCGATGCCGCAATTACGATCGGCGTAGTCATCCTGTTGTTCCGCGCGCTGTTTGTGCGTGATAAGACGGCGCCGTCGGCTGACGCGCCCGCCCCTGTGGAGAATGAAGTCAATGCGTAGAATCGTCCTCATCGTGTCGGGCATTGCGCTCACGGCATCGCTCTCGGCCTGCAGCAAGGGCGGCTATAATCGCGAGCGCCCCGATGAATTCGCCGTCGCGCGCCAGGCGCCGCTGGTGATCCCGCCCGATTTCTCGCTGGTTCCCCCTGCCCCCGGCGCGCCGCGCCCACAGGATGTGAGCCCATCCTCGCAGGCGACCGAGGCATTGTTTGGCGGCTCGGCGGCGCGCAGTGCCGGCGAGCAGGCAACGCTCGACGCCGCCGGCCGCACCAGCGCCGATGCCGGCGCGCGCAGCACGGCGGGCAGCCCGGACACCAATGTCGTCGACAAGGGCTCGACCACGCGCGACATCGTCGCGGCGCCCGAAGGCAACGGCAAGGATGCGAGCACCAGCACGCCGCAATAAGCCTGGCCTCGCGGACATGAAAAAGGGCCGTCCCTTGCGGGGCGGCCCTTTTGCTTTGTCCCCGATGCTTGCCTTAGAAGGCGGCGCCGATCGAGAAGACCACGGCGCCATCCGCGCCGACTGCTTCCTTATAACCGAAGGCGCGCGGCGCATCGGTGTTGATATAGGCAACGCCGAGCGTCAGCGCCTTCCAGGTGAAGTCCGCGCCGATCGAATAATCGAGCACTTCGCCGTCCGCGCCGCCCAGGAAGCTGTCGCTCTCCGAATAGCCGAGATGCGCCTTGAGCTTGATCGGGGTGCTGGGCACGCCGACGGCGAGATCGCCATAGACATAGACGCCGCTATCCTTGCCAAGCGACACCTGGCCCGAGGGTGCCCAGGCAATGCCGGTCTTGAGGCTGGCGGGGCCGAGCGTGCCGGTGAGCGCGACATAGGGCTCGATCACGCTGGTGTTGGCCGAGCCGGGATAGAGATAGAGCGTCGCGCCAATATCGCCGGTCAAGCCCTCGGCGATCTGCTTCGAAAAGCCGCCATAGACATCGATCTCGGTGCCGTTGTTGAAGCCGATGCTCGAGCCCCAGGTGCCGATATAAAAGCCGCTTTCATGGGCGACGGTGAAGCCGCCTTGGATCGCCGCTTCTTCGTTGCTCTGGCTGAAGCCGCGGAAGCGATAATCGCTGACGACGGTGGCACTGCCCGTGATCGTGATCGGGCTCGGCGGATCGGTCTGATCCTGAGCGAAAGCGGGCGTGGCCGCGGTGGCCAGCGCAAGCGCGCTCAGGCCGGTGAGAAGGTTGCGCATGGAATCCCTTTCTATTGAATGCGAAGGGTCCCCGCCTGCTGCCGAGGATGCCGCGTCATTTGAGCCCAAAGGCCTGCGCAGCTGTCATCAGCGCACAAAGTGTGCCGAATTACGCTGCGGCGCACAACAAAATTTGCCGTGGAAGCTCGGGATCGCTGCGGAACTGTTGCGAGCCTGCAACAGCGCGAAGGTCAGCGAACAGCGATAATCGCGTCGATTTCGACCACGGCCCCGCGCGGAAGCACCGGCACGCCGACGGCACTGCGGGCATGGCGGCCCGATTCGCCGAACAGCGCCTGCATCAGCTCGGACGCACCATTGGCAACTTCAGGCTGATCGGTGAAACCGGCTGCCGAATTGACGAACACGCCAAGCTTCACGACGCGCTCGACGCGCGAAAGATCGCCGCCAAGATACTTCCTGATCTGCGCGACCAGCATCAGCCCGCAGCGCTGGGCGGCTTCCTTGGCATAATCCAGGTCGCGGTCTTCGCCGGCGCGGCCGGTCATCAGCGCGCCGTCCTTGAAGGGGAGCTGGCCCGAAATATGGAGCAGGCCCCCAGCTTCGACGACGGGCACATAAGCCGCGACGGGCGCGGCGGCTTCGGGAAGGGCGAGGCCAAGCTCTTCGAGCTTGCGGTCGATTGCGTCGGTCATGATGCGGCTTCACCACTCAAGGCGTCGGCGGTCAAGCTTTGGCGGATTCCCCCGCGGCGAAGCGTGCGGCGATCCACGCCTCGGCCTCGCGCCAATCGTCGATCCGGGCATGGGCATGCGGCGCAGGCGGCACGCTGGGTGCAAGATCGGGCTCGGCGATCATATGCAGCCGGTGGACATCAGGCGCGTGCCTGGCCACCGATTCGTGGTGGACGGCGAGATCGTCGACAAAGACGGTCACGGGATGGCCGAACTCGGCGACCAGCCTGGCTACGGGATCGCCCTTGCCGCCCTGATTGCACTCGACCCGATGCTCGATGCCGTGCTCGGCAAGCTGGGCGATGCGATGGTCGCGGCAATGATCGCCGAGATTGGTGAGGACGACGATATCGGCCTGTTCGGCCAAGGCCGCCAGCGCCTCGCGAGCATACGGCACCAAGGTTTGGCGCCCCATCTCGCCTGGGAAAAAGCCGCCGAGCAACGCCCACATCTCTTCGCGCTCGACTGCGCTGCTGTCGCCACGCCGGGTCATCGAAGTGGCGAAATCGCCGCCGTTCAGCGCGAAATCGATATCGTGATGCTCGTTCAGCCAGGCGCCGAAATGGCGGACCATGTGGAGCAGGACTTCGTCGCAATCGGTGATCAGCAGGGGCTTCATGCGGCTTCCAGTTCGGCGCGCGCCGCGACCAGGCGCGCGGGCTTGATATCAAGGGCATCGGCGCAGGCGAGAAGATCGGGCTCGTGCGCCTCGAGAAAGCCGAGCGTCGCCGCGAGCA
This sequence comes from Sphingomonas sp. AC522, assembly GCF_979258125.1. Lineage (NCBI taxonomy): Bacteria > Pseudomonadati > Pseudomonadota > Alphaproteobacteria > Sphingomonadales > Sphingomonadaceae > Sphingomonas > Sphingomonas sp. AC522. The sequence continues at coordinate 951,455 of NZ_OZ409836.1, read as the reverse complement.
GCGAGGGATCGCCCGCCCGCGCCCGCAACTCCGCCGGGTCGAGCCCGGTCAGGTCGAGCAATCGCGACGCGCGCTGCGAATCGCCAAGCGTCCACACCAGGGCCTGGAGCGCAAGCGCCTCCGCATTTGTTTCCGCCGCCGCCATCGCCTAACAGGTCCGCATCATCATTGGGGTTTGGGCGTGGCAAAAAGGGTGCTCGTTGTCGAGGACAACGAACTCAATCTGAAGCTGTTCTGCGATCTTCTGCGCGCGCACGCCTTCGAAGTAGAGCCGGTCAAGGACGGTCGCGAAGCCGTTGCCCGTGCCCGCGTCTTCGCGCCCGATCTGGTGGTGATGGATATCCAGATGCCGCACGTCACCGGCGACGAGATCATCCGCCAGATGAAGGCAGACCTGCAGCTGCGCGCGATCCCGATCATGGCAGTGACCGCCTATGCCGGGCATGACGACGAAGAGCGGATCCGCGCGGCGGGCGCGAATGCCTATGTCTCCAAGCCGATCAGCCTGGTGCGCTTCATGGAGGAAGTGCGGGGGTTGGTGCCGGGGGCCGAAGGCATCCGGCCCGAATAAACCCACCCGTCATGCTGAACTTGTTTCAGCATCCATCGCGCCGCTGGCGACGTCTTCACTTGGGGAGGACTGGACCCTGAAACGAGTTCAGGGTGACGCGTGCGCTTTCGCGCTACGCATCACTTGATCTTGGCTTCCTTGAACTCGACATGCTTCCGCACGACCGGGTCGTACTTGCGGAAGGACATTTTCTCGGTCGTGTTACGCGGATTCTTCTTGGTGACGTAGAAGAAACCCGTGTCCGCCGAGCTGACGAGCTTGATCTTGACAGTAGTCGGCTTGGCCATGGCCCAGAACCCTTGAATCTCGTTAAAAAGAAAGAGCGGCACGCCGGGCGCACCGCTGTCAGGCGGCGCGGATGCGCGAGTCCCGTTGAAAAGTCAAGGCTGGGGTCCGTCTCACCCATGCTTCACACGGCTTTAACTGCGCACGGGCGAAAAGGCGCGCGGAAGGAGGCCGAGATGGAAGCGATCGTTCCGGCCTTTCTTTTGGCCGTGCTAACCCAATTGGGCGAACGGCCCGCTTTGCTCACGGCGATTCTGTCCGACCGCTACGGGCGCCCGCTCACCGTGGCGCTCGCGGCGGGGCTGGCGCATGCCGGGGGCAACGCGCTCGCCGCGCTGGCCGGCATGTCGATGGCGCCGATCCTCACCCCCAATGCACAATCGCTGCTGCTCGCGATCGCCTTGCTGATGGCGGGATTCGGTGGGCTGTGGCGCGTCAAGGCGCCGGGCCGGCTCGATGCCTGGCATCTGGGCGCGCTTTTCACGCCGCTGCTCGGCATATTCATTGTCGCGCTCGGCGATCGCACCCAATTCTTCACGCTGGCGCTGGCGACGCGCGGCGAGCCCTGGTTCGCCGCCGCCGGTGCGGCGTTGGGCGCGTTCGGCGTGTGCTTCGTCGCCTCGGTGCTCGGCGAGCTCAGCTGGCGCAACATCGCGTTCGGCAAGCTGCGCGTGGTGCTGGCCCTCGTCTTTCTCGTCGCGGGAACCTGGATCGGGCTCGGCGCGCTTCGGCTGATCTAATCGATCAAACTGATCGGCAAATTGCGTGGCAGCGTAACGAACGCTCCCTATATCGCATGTGCAATCACCGGAGGACGACATGGCCGACACCAAGGCGCTGCAGACGCCGACCGATCTCAATCGCAACGACACCAAGAGCGTGGCGGACGCACTCAACAGTGCGCTGGCAGACAGCTTCGCGCTCTATTTCAAGACCAAGAATTTCCACTGGCACGTCTCGGGCCCGCATTTCCGCGACTATCACCTGCTGATGGATGACCAGGCGGCGCAGATCTATGCAATCACGGATGCGATTGCCGAGCGCGTGCGCAAGACCGGCAACACCACCTTGCGCTCGATCGGCGACATTGCGCGGCGCCAGACGCTCAAGGACAATGATGCGGACTTCGTCTCGGCCGGCGACATGCTCGCCGAGCTGCGCGACGACAATCTCAAGCTGGTCGAGAGCTTCCGCGCGGTCAAGGAAGCCGCCGAGGCCGCGGGCGACAATGCCACCAGCGGCGTGGTCGACGAATGGACCGACCAGGCCGAGGAACGCGCCTGGTTCCTGTTCGAAGCCAGCCGCAAGGGCTGATGCAAAAAGGGCCGGGTCATCCCCGGCCCTTTTCCTTGTTACTTGATCGCCGCCAGATCGGCTTCGATCTTCTTGAGCAGGTCGGCAGGGAGCTTGTCCGGCGCGAAGGGCGCGACCGCGTTCAGGCTCATCGCCTTGAAGCTCTCATATTGCGGATTGGACGTGACTGGGCCGCCGAAATTGGCGGTGAGCACGGCATTGGCCTTTTCGTCGGCGACGATCTGCTCGATCGGCGTGTCGAGGTTGAACTTGGCGGCCGGCGCGGTCTGGGCTGCGGCAGGCGCAGGCGCGGTCTGTGCCGAAGCGGCGGCAGGCGTGAGGCAAGCGAACGCCGCGGCGGCGAGAATTGCGAACTTCATTTGGGAGGACCCTCGATGGTGGAGACGCCAGCCTAGCCGCGCGGCAGGCGCCTTGCCAACGGGTTTCATTTGCCGAGCGTCAGCAGCCACAGATCGGGCGGCGCACCGAGCCGGAACGGCCCGCCGCTGGTGCCGAGCCCGGCGGTCACCACGACCGTGCGTCCGCCCTCGCGCCGCACGCCGCACCGATAACGCACGCCGTAGCGGCTGACCTCGGAGATCGGGCCGTAGATCGGCAGCACGACCTGCCCGCAATGCGTGTGCCCCGCGAGCAGCAGCGGCACGTCCGTGGGCAGCTTGGGCGCGATATCGGGCGAATGGGTGAGCATGATCCGCGCGCCGGCGAGCGGCTGCATCGCGGCGAGCGTCGCGGGCAAATCGGTGTGCCGCGAGAAATCGTCGCCCGCGACTCCGATCGCGAGCGGTCCGCGCTGGAGTGCGCCATTATCGACCACAGTCACTCCGGCGCGCTCGAGCAGGGCGCGCGTTGCCGCGCCGCCGGTCCAGTGATCGTGATTGCCGAGCGCGGCGACCACCCCGAACCGGGCCTTTAGTCCCGCGAGCGGCGCCACCATCGGTGCGCCGATCCGCTCGGCACTGTTGGCGGCATGCCCGTAGATGAAGTCGCCGGCGATCACCACCAGGTCAGGGCGCAGCGTATTGATCTGGCCGACGATGCGCGTGAGCCGTTCGGCGTCCATCGCCGCGGTGCCGATATGCACATCGCTGATCAGCACGACCCGCATGGGTGCTGCGCCGGCAGGCCAGCCCGGCAGCGACACACTCGCCTCGCGCACCACCGGATCGCGCCGCGCCTCCAGATAGGAATAGAGCGCGAGCCCCATGCCCGCGGCGAAGCAGGCGGCGAGCGCGATCAGGAGACGCTTGGGCATGCCGCCAGCGTAACGAAGCCATCCCGCTGGCGGAACCCCCGGCTTCGTTCCATGTTGCCACTATCATGCGCGCTTTCGCCGACCTGCTCGACGCACTGATCTACACCCGATCGCGCAACGCCAAACTGCGGCTGATCGGCGAATATCTCAAATGCACCCCCGATCCCGATCGCGGCTGGGCGATGGCAGCGCTGACGGGAAGTCTCGACCTGCCGGCGGTGAAGCCGGCACTCATCCGTGCGCTGATCGAGGAGCGGGTCGATCCGGTGCTCTATCGGATGAGCCGGGATTTCGTCGGCGATTCGGCTGAGACGATCGCCTTGCTCTGGCCCGAGCCGATGACGCCGCCGGATACCAGCCAGCCACTGACGCTGGCGCAGGCGATCGATACGCTCGGCAGCATCAGCAAGTCCGACGCGCCGGGGGTGCTCGCCTCGATGCTCGACCGGCTGGAGGCCGACGAGCGCTTCGCCTTGCTCAAGCTGGCGATGGGCGCGCTCCGGGCGGGCGTCTCGGCGCGGCTCGCCAAGACCGCGTTGGCGCAGGCCTTCGACCTGGATGTCGAGGCGGTCGAGGAAGTGTGGCACGGGCTTGCCCCGCCTTATGCGAGCCTGTTCGGCTGGGCCGAGGGCACGCATGCCCAGCCGACCGCACAGAACGTCCCAGTCTTCCGCCCCTTCATGCTCGCCCACCCGCTCGAGGAGACCCAGGTCAGCCTCCAGGACTATGCCGCCGAATGGAAATGGGATGGCATCCGTGTCCAGATGGTCCACGTCGCGGGCCAGACCCGGCTCTACAGCCGCGCCGGCGACGACATCACCCACAGCTTTCCCGAAGTCGCCGCGAGCTTCCAGACCCCGGGGGTGCTCGACGGCGAATTGCTGGTAAAGGGCGAATTCCAGGGTGGCGAGGCGGGAAGCTTCAATGCGCTCCAGCAGCGGCTCGGACGCAAGGTGGTCAGCGCGAAGACGCTCAGCGAATACCCAGCGTTCGTGCGGCTCTATGATATCCTTTTCGACGGGCCGGAGGATCTGCGCGCACTGGGCTGGACCGAAAGGCGGGCGCGGCTGGAGGCCTTCGCCACCAAACTGGAGCCCGAGCGCTTCGACGTCTCCGCGGTAATTGAAGCGAAGGACTTCGCCGCTCTCGAGGAAATCCGCGCCGGCGCCCGCGATGCGGCGATCGAGGGCGTGATGCTCAAGCGCCGCGATTCGCCTTATGTCACTGGGCGCCGCGTGGGCCTGTGGTACAAATGGAAACGCGACCCGCTCAATGCCGATTGCGTGCTGATGTATGCCCAGCGCGGCAGCGGCAAGCGTTCGTCTTTCTATTCGGATTACACTTTCGGCGCCTGGACCGAAGAGGGCGAGCTGCTGCCGGTCGGCAAAGCCTATTTCGGGTTCACCGACGAAGAACTGAAATGGCTCGATCGCTATGTGCGCAACCACACCACTGCGCGCTTTGGCCCGGTGCGCGAGACCGACAAGAGCCTCGTCCTCGAAGTCGCATTCGATTCAGTGCACGAATCGAAGCGCCATAAATCGGGGCTGGCGATGCGCTTCCCGCGCATCAGCCGCATCCGTAACGACAAACCCGCCAGCGAGGCCGACACTATCGCCGGCCTCAGGCGGCTGGTCACCTGACCGCGCGCCCGGCATAAACCGGCCATGGAAGACGAGATCGAGGATGAGGTTCCGATGCCACGGATCGCCGCCGCGATCGTCCTCGGCGCGCTTCCGCCGCTTGCCCTCTACGCGCTGCTGATCCTCTTCGCGCTCGGCAAGGGCCCAGGTTTCGGCATGGAATGGCGCGTCGTCGGGACCTTCGCATTGTTCGCGGTCGGCAGCACGATCGTGGTCGGCATGCCGATCGGCGCGATTTTCCTCCGCGATCCCGCCGCCTCATGGCTTCGATGGGTGCTGGCCGGCGCGGGCAGCGCATGGATTGCGATAACGCTGGCGGAAATCTGGGTGGCTGGGCTCGCCTTCCCGATGATGTTCCTCAGCTTTTTCGGCCCGATGCTCGCACTCCTCAACGTCGCAGTCATCATCTACGGCGCGTTGACCGGGCTTTTCGCCCGCGCAACCTTGCGCCGGTTCGATCGCGCCCAGGGCTAGCGAAACGGCGCTTGCGCGCGCGGCTATTTATTCTAGCGTGCCTCGTTTCCAGCTTCTTCCAAGGACATCCGATGCGCCTACCCGCCCTGCTCGCCATCCTCCCGATGGCGCTTTCGCTATCCGCTGCGCAGGCTCAGACCACCGAGCCGGAATTCAGCCCCGAGCGCATCAAGGCCGACGTGACCTATCTCGCCGACGACAAGCTCGAAGGGCGCTACGCGGTCGGCAACGGCTATTTCCTTGCCGCGGCCTATGTCGCGGACCGGTTCGAAAAGCTCGGCATGAAGCCCGGCGGCGATGTTGAGAAGTGGTTCCAGCTGGTGCCTATCCGCCTCTCCGACGGCAAGATGGATCGCACCTATCGCGCGCCCAACGTGCTCGGCATCATCCCCGGATCGGATCCCAAGCTGAAGGACGAATATGTCGTTATCAGCGCGCATCTCGATCATATCGGCAAGGGCCGCGCCGGCGGCAGCGACACGATCTTCAACGGCGCGATGGACAATGCTTCGGGCGTGGCGACGATGCTGGAGGCCGCACGCGCCTTCGCGACCAGCGGCAAGCCGCCGCGCCGCTCGATCCTGTTCGTGGCGCTTGCCGCGGAGGAACAGGGCCTGCTCGGCTCAGACTTCATGGCGCGCAACCCGCTGGTCGGCAGCGGCAAGTTCGTCGCCAACGTCAATCTCGACATGCCGATCCTGCTCTATGATTTCCAGGACGTCGTCGCGTTCGGTGCCGAGCATTCGACCATGGGTCCGATCGTCGCCGCCGCCGCCGCCAAGATGGGCGTGACGCTTTCCCCCGATCCCGTGCCTTCGGAAAAGCTGTTCCTGCGCTCCGACCATTACAGCTTCGTCAAGCAGGGCGTGCCCTCGGTGTTCCTGGTCACCGGCTTCAAGAATGGCGGCGAAAAGGCTTTCCGCGACTTCGAGAAATCGCATTATCACCAGGTCTCGGACGATCTGTCGCTGCCCTTCGATTGGAAGGCTGGCGCCAAGTTCGCTAAGATCAATTACCTGATCGCGCGCGAGATCGCCGACGGCGACAAGGCGCCGCTCTGGTACGAAGGCAACACCTACGGCAATCGCTATGCCAAGAAGGCGCCCAAGGCGCCGAAGCCCTGACGAGCGGGCGGCCTTCGAGTGAATAAGACTTGAGCGCCGCCGCCTGGCTGCCGCCGGCGATGATGATCGCGTCGGGATCGATCCACGCGATCGTCAATGCGATCCTCAAGGGCGGCAAGGACAAATTGGCGGGGCGCGCGACGATCGACGGATCGAGTGCGCTCCTGCTGCTTCCCGCGACTCTGCTCGTCCCGCTGCCGCACGGCGCCTGGGGCTGGCTTGCCGCCAGCGCCGCGATCCACTGCATCTATCTCTACGCAGTCGTCCGCGCTTTCGAGACCAGCGATTTCTCCGCCGCCTATCCGATCATGCGCGGCGCCGCGCCGCTGATCACTGCAGTGCTGGCGATCGGCATATTTGGCGAGAGCGCGAGCCCGCGCGAACTGGCGGGGATCGCCCTGATCGGCGGCGCCGTGTGCGTGCTGGTAATGGGCCGCCACATCGGCCGCGCCGGGCTCGGCTGGGCATTGCTCACGGCGGTGATGATCGGCTGCTATACGGTCACAGACGCGCAGGGCGTACGCGCCGCACCGCATCCTTCCAGCTATATCGTGTGGTCGTTCGTCTTTTCGGGCGTCGCTATCGTCACGATGTTCTCGCTGGTCTCACGCGGCCGCCTGATCGCCGGAATGCGGGCGCAGTGGCGGCCGGGGCTGATCGCCGGCGCGCTGTCGATCCTGACCTATGGCCTCGCACTCAGCGCCTTCGCTATGGGCCCCACCGCCCCGCTCGCGGCACTGCGCGAAACCGGCATGATCACTGCCCTGCTGATCGCATTCTTTTTCCTCGGCGAACGCATCACTTGGCAGCGCGCCGCCAGCGTGCTGGGCATCGTCGGCGGCGCGGCGCTGATCCTGACACGCTAGGTTTCGGCATCCCGAGCAGTGAGGGGCAAGCCATAGGCGTCATCCCCGCGAAGGCGGGGACCCAGGGTTACTTCGGGATGCCTCTGCTTGGCTCTGGGTCCCGCTTCCGCGGGGATGTCGGGTAACGGCGCGCCCGGGCTAGTTCTTTTTCTCTTCCACGCGGCTGCCATCCGGCCGCTGCAAGATCATGCTCGTCACCACGCCATTCGCCGCGACGAAGCGCACACCGGAGCGGGGGTCGAGATCGAGCGCGAAAAGATCGGGCTCGACCGGTACCAGCTTTGAGCGCGGTCCGCCTTCGCGCTGGCTGTAGAGCGTGCCATTCTCCATCGTCACCATGCGCGGACCATAGCGCCCGGCATAGGCCTCGAGTGGCAGCGCCGGCGTGGCCGGCGCAATGCGGCTGGCTTGCACCTTGGCCGACCATTCGAGCGCGGCGCGCTCCGGTCCCTCGGCCTTGGCGGCGAGCGTTTCGAGCGCGGCCTGCTGCGCGCGGGCCAGCGCCAGATCCTGCTTCACGGCGATGCCCGGGGCCACGCCCTTGGCTTCCCAGTCGCTGCCATCGGGCAGCTCAGGGCGGCCGACCGAAACGCTGAGTACGAAGCCGCCGGGAACCGGATAGGTATCGTTGCGGTAACCCGCGCCCGCCGTGGTTTCGCCGACCAGCGTCCCGAATTTGAATCCGGCGACGTGCGAGGCGAATTCCTCCGCCGCCGATGCGCTGCGCCCGGACGTCAGCACATAGACCGGCATACCCTGGATCAGTCCGCCCGGCACCGCTTCGGCAACCGAGGTCGTCGGCGCTTCGCTGCGCATATGGAAGGTCACCAGTGTCTTGCCTGCGGGAACGAAATAGCTGGCGATGCGCCGCACCGCTTCGGGGCTGCCGCCGCCATTGCCGCGCAAATCGATGATGATCGCGTCGCCCTCGCGAAGGAACGCCATCGCCGCGTCGATCACCGCGCCGCTCTCGGGCCCGGTCCATATGAACCCGTCATATTTGAGCAGCCGGATATTGCCGTCGAGCACGCGAAGCTCGCTGACGCCGTGATTGCGCTGGCGCGCCATCTTCTTGAAGAATTCGCCCTCGGCGATCTCGTCATTCTGCCCGCCGCCCTTGACCAGCTCGTCGGCCATCTTGGGATTGAAATGCATGCCGAGATGCTTGTCGTGCGCAACTTCGGCCATGTCGTCGGTAACGCGCTTCGCCAGTTCCTGCGGATCGGACACGGCATAGCGCCCGTTCGCCAACCCGCGTGCGAGCGTATCGTCGAGCGGCTTGCGCTTGGCGGGGACCACATAATTCTGGCGGATCGACTTGCGCACGGCCGCAATCGCCGCGGCCGTGTCGATCTTTTCGGCCGATGCCGCCGAAGGTGCCTGCTGTGCCGATGCCGGAACCGCCGCGGCCGTCGTCGCCAGCGCTGCGGCGATAATGATGCGCTTCATCCTGATCCTTTCAATCCGTGTGTTATTCATATGACACAGCCTATACAGGCCCGTGCGACAAAGCAGGCAAATGTGCTTGGACGCGCGCCGAAATCTGGCAAACCACGTTAGCCAGTTGCACGAAAATGGAATGGCCATGACCGACGAGATCGACTTGCGCATCCTCGAACAGCTTCAGGCGGATGCTCTGCTCACTGCCGATGCCCTTGCCGAGCGGCTGCCGCTATCTGCTTCGGCGATCGCGCGGCGCGTGCGGCGGATGCGTGCCGACGGCACCATCGCCGCGGACATCTCGATCATTGCCGAGGGTAAGGCCAAGTTCCTGTCGGCGCTCGTGCTCGTCCAGCTCGAGCGGCATTCGACCGACGCCGTCGATGCCGTCCGGCGCAGGCTCGGCGCCAGCCCCAATGTCCAAATGCTGCTCGACGTCAGCGGCGCATTCGATCTTGTGCTGCTGGTGGTCGCACGCGACATGGACGCGTTCAACGCGCTCGCCGATGCGCTGCTCGAAGGCGATCCCGCGGTCCGCCGTTTCGAGACCAGCTTCGTCAAGCGCCGCCGCAAGTTCAGTGCCGCGCTGCCGCTCGCCGAACTGCTCGGGCGCGACGCATAGCAAAAGGGCCGGAGGTTTCCCCCGGCCCTTTCGTTTTGCGTATCAGCTAAAGGCTTAGCTGCCCGGCGTCAGGTTCACTGCGGCATATTTGCCGCGGCGGTCGACTTCGAGCTCGAATTCGAGCCGGTCGCCTTCGTTGAGCGTGGGCATGCCCGCGCGCTCGACTGCAGAGATGTGCACGAATGCATCGGGCTGTCCGTCGTCGCGCTGAATGAAGCCGAAGCCCTTCATCGCGTTGAAGAACTTGACCGTGCCGCTGGCCTTCTCGCCGGTGAGCTGGCGCTGCGGGCCACCTGCACCGCCGGCGCCTGGGCCGCTGCCGCCGAAGCCGCCACGATCACCACCGCGGTCGCCGCGGTCCTCACGCGGAGCGCGATCCTCGACTGCCATCGGCTCGCCGTCGATCTTGAGCTCGGTCGCGGAGATGCGGCCACCGCGATCGACGAGCGTGAAGCCCATCGGCTGGCCTTCGGCGAGACCGGTCAGGCCGGCCTGCTCGACTGCCGAGATATGCACGAAAACGTCTTCGCCGCCGTCATCGCGAACGACAAAGCCGAAGCCTTTTTGCGCGTTGAAGAATTTGACCACGCCGGTCGCTTCGCCGACAACCTGGGGGGGCATGCCGCGGCCACCGCCGCCACCGCCGCCACCGAAGCCGCCGCCACCACCGCCGCCGAAGCCGCCACCGCCGCCACCGCCGCGATAACCACCACCGCCGCCGCCGCCGCCGCCGAAGCGGTCGCCGCCGCCGCCGAAGCCGCCGCGATCACCAAAACCGCCGCCGAAGCTGCTGCCGCCGCCTTCATCGCCGCCGAAGCTGTCGCGCTTGTCGCGGCCACGTCCGCCGCGATCCCCGCGGCGCCCTCTATCGAAACTCATGCCCTGTTCGTCTTCCCGGTCGCCCAAATCACAATCAAACCCGTGCGGCGGGCGAAGAACGCACGGGTATTCGGGCACACAGACCATGCCGAGAATCGGCCATAGCCCAAAACCGGACAGCGCGCGAACGAAATTCGCCTTGATTTCGCCGAACTGGCTGCAACTGCGGCGCTTGCGCCACGCTTCGCCGCACGGCAGAGGTTGGTCCCATGGATTCGATCATGGAATTGCTCGCTAGTCCGGCCGCCTGGGCCGCGCTCGTCACGCTCATCGTGATGGAGGTGGTTCTCGGCATCGACAACCTCATCTTCATTTCGATTCTCTCGAACAAGCTTCCCGAGGAACAGCGCCAGAAAGCGCGCCGCGTCGGCATCTCGCTGGCGCTGATCATGCGCCTCGCGCTGCTGACGATGATCGCCTGGATCGTCGGGCTGGTGCACCCGGTCTTCGATCTCGGCATCGTCGGCCCGCTCGATTCGCACGGCGAGCCGGCTTTCGAGACGGCATTTTCGTGGCGCGACCTGATCCTGATGGCAGGCGGTCTGTTCCTGATGTGGAAGGCGACCACCGAGATCCACCACTCGGTCGATGCGGATGCGCATGATACCGACGACCTGCTCGACAAGAAAAAGGTGCTCCAGCTCACCTTCACCTCCGCTATCATTCAGATCCTGCTGCTCGACATCGTCTTCTCGGTCGATTCGATCCTCACTGCCGTCGGCATGACCGAGCATGTCGAGATCATGTATGTCGCAGTGATTTTCGCGGTCGCAGTGATGCTGCTGGCTGCCGATCCGCTGGCCAATTTCATCAATCGCAACCCAACTGTGGTGATGCTGGCATTGGGTTTCCTGCTGATGATTGGCATGGTGCTGATCGCCGAAAGCTTCGGCGCGCATGTGCCCAAGGGCTATATCTATGCGGCGATGGGCTTCTCCGCGGCGGTCGAAGGGCTCAACATCTGGTCGCGCCGCGCCAAGGCACGGAAGGCCGGGGGCGGCACGCCCGACGCACATTGATGCCTCTCCGCCCGGAGAGGCCATTGAGGTGCGGTCCGAACGGGTCTAGGCGGGCGCGATGACCGTGCATTTCCATGAAGAAGACCTGCCCGAGGGCGTGTTCGCCCCCGGCGCCTCGATTGCCGTCGATACCGAGACGATGGGCCTGATCACGCAGCGTGACCGCCTGTGTGTGGTCCAGCTCTCGGACGGCAGCGGCGACGAGCATCTCGTGCGGTTCGGCCCGAACTCAAGCTACGATGCGCCCAATCTGCGCGCCGTGCTCGCGGACCCCGAGCGGCTCAAGCTCTATCACTTCGCACGCTTCGATCTGGCGGCGATCCGCTTCTATCTCGGCGTCACAGCAGCCCCGGTCTATTGCACCAAGATCGCCAGCCGGCTGGTCCGTACCTACACCGACCGGCACGGCCTCAAGGATTTGGTCCGCGAGCTTTGCCAGCAGGAAGTGTCGAAGCAGCAGCAGTCGTCTGACTGGGGCGGGCCCGAGCTTTCGGACGCGCAAAAGGACTATGCGGCCTCCGATGTTCGCTATCTTCACGCGATGAAAGTGGAACTCGACAAGCGTCTCGAGCGTGAAGGGCGCATGCCCTATGCTCAGGCCTGTTTCGATTTCCTGCCGTGGCGCGCGGAGCTGGACCTTGCCGGCTGGCCGGAGGTCGACATCTTCGCCCATGCCTGAACTGAAAGCCCTTAATGTCTGAGGTTGCCGTCCGCATCCGCTCGCAAAAGCGGGCCTGGGCCCATCCCGGCAGCAGCCATGACCGGTTGGTGCGCACGGCGTTGTGGATCCTGCCGGCCGGGATCGGCGTGCTCAGCGCGTTCCTGGTGCTCGCGCCTCTGCTTACCGGCGGCGATGTCAGCTTCGTGCTCGATAAGAATAAGGTCGAGATCGCCGGCGAGCGGCTGCGCATCGATACCGCGGAGTATCGCGGCCAGGACGCCAAGGGCCAGCCCTTCCGCCTCCATGCCGGCTCCGCGGTCCAGCAGAGCTCGGCCGAGCCCGTCGTCCAGCTTCGCGACCTCTCCGCCGAGATCAAGCTGCCCGAGGGCCCGGCCTCGCTCAAGGCCGATCAGGGCCGCTACGATCTGGAAAAGGAACAGGTCGCCGTCGAAGGGCCGATCAAGTTCCGCACCAGCGACGGCTATGCCCTCGATACGCACGATGCCACAGTGGACCTCAAGACGCGGCGCATGCAGAGCGGCGGCGCAGTCTCGGGCAGCACGCCGATGGGCACCTTCTCGGGCAATAAACTCACTGCCGATCTGGAACAGAGGACGGTTCGGATCGATGGCAATGCGCGCTTGCGGATCTATCCCGGGCGCGCGAATAGGCAGAAATGATGCGCGCACTCGCCCTGTTCCCGCTAGGTCTCCTGACGACATTGGCCGCCACCGCTCCGGCCGCTGCCCAGACTCGCCACGATTCCAATGCTCCGATCGATTTCGCTTCGGATCATTTCGAGCTGCAGGATCGCGCCAATCGCGTCGTCCTGTCGGGCAGCGTCCGCATCACTCAGGCGGGAATGACCCTCACCGCAGGGCGCACCACGGTCACCTATACCGGCCAGATCGCCAACGGCTCGCCCCAGGTTTCGCGGCTCGATGCCTCGGGCGGCGTCACCGTGACTCGGCCCGATCAGAGCGCGCGCGCCAATTATGCGGTCTATGATCTCAATCGCCGCGTCATCACGATGATCGGCGCCGTGACCCTGCGCCAGGGCAGCAACAACATCTCGGGCGGCCGGCTTTCGATCAATCTCGATACTGGTCGCGCGACGATCGACGGTTCGGGCGTGAGCGGCGGCGGCACCAGCGGCGCCACCGGTGTGCAGAATTCGGGCGGGCGCGTGACCGGGCGATTCTCGGTGCCCAATCGCGGCAATGCCCCCGCAGCCCCTGCCCCCAAGCAGTAATTTGCCCCGGCCCGGCGCACAGGGCCTTCCCTTGACGCCTAAGTTCATGCAGGAATCCTGCCAACCGGCCTTCTCGTAAGGATCGGGTAATCAAGCCAGTCCATGCAGGACCCCGCAATGAACGATGTGACTGCCCTGGAAACGCCCATGACCGACCCCGCCCCGATCCCGGATCGCGGGCTGGCGGTGGTCTCGATCGCGAAGTCGTACGACAAGCGGGTCGTGCTCGCCGATGTCTCGGTCTCGGTCGGGCGCGGCGAAGTGGTCGGGCTGCTCGGGCCGAACGGCGCAGGCAAGACCACCAGCTTCTATTCGGTGATGGGGCTGGTCAAACCCGATAGCGGCCGCATCATGCTCGACGGCGAAGACATCACCAAGCTGCCGATGTACCGCCGCGCGATCCTGGGCCTCGGCTATCTGCCGCAGGAAACCTCGATCTTCCGCGGCCTCACCGTGGAGAAGAACATCCTGGCGGTGCTCGAGCTCGCCGAGCCCGACAAGGCCGCGCGCCAGCGCCGGCTCGATCAGCTGCTCGAGGAATTCGGCCTCACCCGCCTGCGCGATGCGCCGTCGATGGCATTGTCCGGCGGTGAACGCCGCCGCGCCGAGATCGCCCGCGCGCTCGCCGCCGACCCGACGATCATGCTGCTCGACGAGCCTTTTGCCGGCATCGATCCGCTTTCGATCAGCGATATTCGCGACCTGATCAAGGATCTGAAGAAGCGCGACATCGGCGTGCTGATCACCGATCACAATGTCCGCGAGACGCTCGACATCGTCGATCGCGCCTACATCATCTATGACGGGCGCGTACTCTTCGCCGGCTCGCCCGAGGATCTGGTGCGCGACGAGAATGTGCGCCGCCTCTATCTCGGCGAGAGCTTCGAGCTGTAACATGCCATGAGTCTCGCGCCCCGCCTTGATCTGCGGCAGTCGCAATCGCTGGTGATGACGCCCCAGCTCCAGCAGGCGATCAAGCTGCTGGCGCTGTCGAATCTCGAGATCGAGACCTTCATCGCCGAAGAGCTCGACAAGAATCCGCTGCTCGATGCCCAGGCAGGCGACGATGGCGAGGCCCGCGAGCCCGAGCCGGTTGCCGAGTTCGAGGAACGCGACAGTCCCGCGGACGCCGCCGAATTGCTCAACAGCGGCGGCGACGCGAACGGCGAAGCCGCGCTCGACGTGGATTTCTCTGCCGAGACCTTCCACCATGATAGCCCGTCGGACAGCATCGGCGGCCTTGATGGCGGGCTGGGCATGACCGGCGCCAGCGCGGGCGGCGGCGGTTCGGAGGACGGTCCCGATTTCGACAATATGGCGGGCGGAGATCTCAGCCTCGCCGACCATCTAATGGCACAGGCCGGCGCGACCGTCGCCGGGCCCGACCTGTTCATCGCGGCGCATCTGATCGACCAGATCGACGAAGCCGGTTATCTGAGCGCGCCGCTGCTCGACATGGCCAACCGGCTGGGCGTGCCGCTTGCGCGAGTCGAGGGCGTGCTTGGCATCGTCCAGACCTTCGATCCCACTGGAGTCGGCGCGCGCAGCCTCTCCGAATGCCTCGCGCTCCAGGCCAAGGAGGCCGATCGCTACGACCCATGCATGGCGCGCCTGCTCGACAATCTTGAGCTGGTCGCGCGCGGCGACATGGCCCGGCTGCGGCGCATCTGCGACGTCGATGACGAAGATTTGGCGGACATGATCCGCGAACTCAGGAACTACGATCCCAAGCCCGGCTGCCGCTTCGGCGGCGAGCCGACTTTGGCGGTGACTCCCGACATCTTCGTCGCCCGCCGCGGCATGGGCTGGGCAGTCGAGATCAACGCGGCGACTCTGCCCAAATTGCTCGTCAACCGAGCTTATTATGCGGAAATCTCGGCAGGCCCGCAGGACAAGACCAGCAAGGCCTGGATGTCCGATATGCTCGCCAGCGCGAACTGGCTGGTCAAAGCGCTCGACCAGCGCCAGCGGACGATCATCAAGGTCGCCAGCGAGATCGTGAAGCAGCAGGAAGCCTTTTTCCTGAAGGGCGTCGCGCATCTGCGGCCGATGACGCTCCGCCAGGTTGCCGAGGCGATCGAGATGCACGAATTGACCGTCAGCCGCGTGACCAGCAACAAGTATCTCAGCTGCGCACGCGGACTGTTCGAGCTCAAATATTTCTTCACCTCGGCGATCCAGTCGGCCGATGGCGGCGACGCGGTTTCGGCAGAGGCAGTCAAGTCTGCGATCCGCGCATTGATCCAGGCCGAGGACGCCAAATCGATCCTCTCGGACGATACGCTCGTCGATCTTCTGCGCGAAAAGGGCTTCGACATCGCGCGCCGTACCGTCGCCAAATATCGCGAGGCATTGGGCATCGGCAGCTCGGTCCAGCGCCGCCGGCAAAAGGCGTTGGAAGGCGTCGGCTAGTCTATTTGGGCGGAGCGACCGGCGGGTCGAAGCCGGCTTCGGCGAACAATGCTTTCAATGCGCCGACATCTGCGCCCTTCTCCAGGCCGGCAAGCTCAGCGGCGACCGCAGGATCGGACATCAACCCCTGCATCGCGACCTTGCCGAGCAATTCGAACGCGGTTTCGATCGAGTTCGGGCCGTCATATTTGATCGCCTTGACGCTCTCCGCGCGGCAATCGACCGTCAACAGCCGCGTCATTAGCTTGCCCGCGCCTAGCGAATAGCTCGAGCGCTGTTCCGCGCTGATCGCGGCCATGGATTTGACGCCCGGCCCCGCGGAGATCGCCGCGAACATCCATTGCACCAGATATAATTGATCGGCCTTCGAGGTCTTTTCGACCAGGCACCGCGAAAGGTCGTCGGTATAGACGCTCGCCGAAGCTGCTGGTGCGGCGCCGGCCGCACCCACTATCGCTGCCATCGTCAATGCGAGTTTCAACATTCCACGCCCCCCGAAATAATTGGGGCATTGGTATCGCGACCCATCCCGCCCCGCAAATCGGCGGGCACGAAAACCGATTTCAGAATTCCGAAACCGGTTTCATCATAACCCGGACAAATGAGCGCCGAATTCTCCATCCAGGCAGATCCGTCCCGCGATCTCATCCGTATTCGCATGGCCGGGTTCTTCACCCCGGCGGACATAGCGGCGTTTATCGACGCCCGCCGCGCGGCGCATGCCGAGCTCCGCTGCCGGGCGAATCGGCATGTCACACTCAACGATGTGCGTGACATGAAAATCCAGTCTCAGGACATGGTCGACGCGTTCCGCGGGGTACTCGCCGATCCGCTTTACCGCTCGCGCCGCCTGGCTTTCATCGTCGGCCCGACGCTTACGCGCACGCAGCTGTCGCGGGCAATTTCGAATCGCGACGCGCGCTGCTTCGACGATGCCTGGACTGCGGAGGCGTGGCTCCTGGCCGGCGACGCGCAGGCCGCCTGAACCCTGACCGGCTAGTTGGCTGGCTTGTTCGCCGTAGCCACCGCGGCGTCGAACTCGGCCTTGGTCAGCGACAGCAACAGCCCCTTATTGTTCTTGCCGAACGATTCGAGCGGCACTTCGACCTTGCCACCCTCTGACGCGACCACCGCCGCGGACATGCTCACCGAATTGACCTTGCCGAGTACCGCGCCCTTCGAATCGCGTATTTCGCTGCCAACGGTAACGTCATCGGGCGTGGCGGGAACAGCGCGATTGCCCTTTACCGGCTTGGCCGCCTTACGCGTGTCGGCGATCGCGGCATTGCGCTCCGCCTCGGCAGCCTTGGTCTTGTCGGCGCCGCTGAAATCGCGCGATTCCTCGCCGACCAGAATCTGCGCCTGGGCTGCGCCCGCGCCGAGCGTGAAGGCGGCGATCACCGCAAGCGATTTCAAAAGCCGCATCGAACTCTCCTGATGTTGAATGATGGTAACGCTACCATCACTGCTTGGCAAATCGGGAATGGCCGGCGGCGCGCCATCTAGGGCGCTGCCGCCGCTCCCTCCCTGCGAGCGCGAGCCTCGTTGACCAGCGCGTCGAAGCGGGCTTTTGGGATTACGAGAAACAGGCCCTTGGCGTCCTTGCGGATCGCGCCGGACTCGACTTCGATCTTGCCGATTTCGCTGGCGACGATCACGCCGCTTGGGCGCACCAAGTCGATCGTGCCGAGCGCCACGCCCGCTACGTCACGCACGGCCGCGCCGGGCACGAGATCGGCCGGCTGAGCAGGCAAGAAAGCCGGCGGCTTGGCGCGCTTGCGCGGTACGGCGTTGGTGCGAAGCGCCCTGGCGTCAGCCCGGGCCTGATCGACCGGCGAGGCCCCACCACGCTCGCTCATATCCTGCGCATGGGCCATGGGGACCAAGGTTGCGGCAAGCAGCAATACGTGTCTGAGCATGTGCGTGAAGCTAGTTGCAGCCCGCGCGCCGATCAATCGTCCTCGTCTTCGAACCCGACCAGGTCTAGCGCACGAGCCTTGATCTGATGCAGCGCGCACCAATGGACGAGCGCGTCCTCCCGCCCGTGCGTGACCCACACTTCGCGCGGCGCGACTTCGCGGATCGTGCGCGTCAGCTCGTCCCAATCGGCATGGTCGGACAGGATCAGCGGCAGCTCGACATTGCGCTGCACGGCGCGCTGGCGGACCCGCATCCAGCCCGATGCCATTGCCGTAATCGGATCGGGCAGCCGCCGCGACCAGCGATCGTTGAGCGCGCCCGGCGGGCAGATGATGATCCGGCCCTGAAGCTCGCTCTTCGCCACTCCGGTCGCGGGGCGAAGATCGCCGAGGTCTACGCCCAGCTCGACATAGAGGTCGCACAGCCGCTGCATCGCGCCGTGGAGATAGATCGGATCGTCGAACCCCATTGCCCGCAGTTCGGCGATCACCCGCTGCGCTTTGCCGAGCGCATAGGCGCCGACGAGCACACACCGCGTCGGATTGGCCCGCAGTGCGACCAGTAATTTGTCGAGTTCGTCCTGCGTCTCGGGATGGCGGAACACCGGCAGGCCGAAGGTCGCTTCGGTAACGAAGATGTCGCACGGCGTCACTTCGAACGGCGCGCAGGTCGGGTCCTCGCGGCGCTTGTAGTCGCCCGAAACGACGATGCGCTCGCCCTTGTGCTCAAGCAGGATCTGCGCCGAGCCCAATACATGCCCCGCGGGGACGAAGCTGATATCGACATCGCCCATCCGCATGCTCTCGCCATACGCCACCGGATGCCCGGTCTGCGCTCCGTAGCGCGTCTCCATGATTGCGAGCGTCTCGGGGGTCGCCCACACTTCGCCATGCCCGCCCCGCGCGTGATCGGCATGGCCATGCGTCACCAGCGCGCGCGCCACCGGCTCGCTGGGATCGACCCACGCGTCCGCCGACGGAATGAAGATGCCCGTCGGGTGCGGCTCGATCCAGTTTCCCAATGCCATGCCGCAGATATGGGTGAGCGCGCACTTGGTTCCAATTGGATCGAAGCGGGCATGCCTTCGTTGGAGCGCCGACAGACTGACAGCCGGAGAAGCTATATGGACGCTACCTTGCAGGGCATCATGGTGATCGTCGGCCCCATCCTCCTCGCCGCCGCGATCATCTGGGCAATGCTTCACAATCGCGGATCGCGGCGCGAGGTTCAGCGCACCGAGGAAGCGACGCGCCGGATGTACGACGCGCAGGATGTGGACGATAAGGTGCGGGACGCGAAGTAACGCACTATCTGGGGATCGTGCCGGACCTCCCCCAGCCCCTGACCGATTGGTTCGCATCGCGCGGCTGGGCGCCGCGGCGGCATCAAATGGAGATGCTCGCCGCCGGTCGCGCGGGACAGCATGCGCTGCTCGTGGCGCCCACTGGTGCCGGCAAGACGCTGGCCGGCTTCCTGCCCACGCTTGCCGAACTGATCGAAGCGCCGAGCGAAGGGCTGCACACGCTCTATATCTCGCCGCTCAAGGCGCTGGCGGTCGACGTCCAGCGCAATCTGCTCACGCCCGTTGAGGAAATGGGCCTGCCGATCCGGGTCGAGACGCGCACCGGCGACACCCCGCATGAGCGCAAGGTCCGCCAGCGAGCGCGGCCGCCGCAAATCCTGCTGACCACTCCCGAATCGCTCAGCCTGCTGCTTTCCTACGAAGACAGCCTGCTGATGTTCGAGGGGCTGAAGACCATTGTTATCGACGAAGTTCACGCCTTCGCCACCGGCAAGCGCGGCGATCTGCTGTCGCTGGCGCTGGCTCGGCTCGGCCGGCTCGCCCCTGATCTGCGCCGCGTTGCGCTCTCGGCGACCGTCGCCGACCCGGATGGCTATCGCGCCTGGCTCGCGCCCTATGGCGACATCGATTCGGTGACGCTGGTGCAGGGCGAAAAAGGCGCCGATCCCAATATCGCGATCCTGCTCCCCGAAGGCCGCGTGCCCTGGGCGGGGCATTCGGGAGTTTATGCGATCCCCCAGGTGATGGCCGAGATCGAGACCCACAAGACCACCATCGTCTTCTGCAACACCCGCGGCCTCGCCGAACTGGTCTTCCAGAATCTGTGGAAGGTCAACGAGTTGAAGCTGCCGATCGGCGTGCACCATGGCAGCCTGTCTCTGGAGGCGCGGCGCAAGGCCGAACAGGCGATGGCCGACGGCAAGCTCCGAGCATTGGTCGCCACCGCCAGCCTCGATCTCGGCGTCGATTGGGGTGACGTCGATTGCGTGATCCAGATGGGCGCACCCAAGGGCTCGTCGCGCATGCTCCAGCGGATCGGGCGCGCCAATCACCGGCTCGACGAATCCTCTGAAGCCGTGCTCGTCCCCGGCAATCGCTTCGAATATCTGGAGGCCCGCGCTGCGCTCGATGCCGTCGAGCAAGGCGAACTCGATCCCGACAATTTCCGCGCAGGTGCGCTCGATGTTCTCGCCCAGCATATCATGGGCGTGGCCTGCGCCGCCCCCTTCCGCGCCGAGGATATGCTGCAGGAAGTGCGTGCAGCATTGCCCTATTTGGCGCTGGAGGCGGAGACCTTCGAGCACGTCCTCCAGTTCATCGCCAATGGCGGCTACAGCCTTCGCGCCTATGACAAGTTCAAGCGGCTGACGCTCGACAAGGATGGGATGTGGCGCGTCACCAAGCCCAATTTTGTTGCGCAGCATAGATTGAACGCCGGCATCATCGTCGAGGCGCCAATGCTCGAGGTGCGCTTCAAGAACGGGCGGCGCCTGGGCAAGGTCGAGGAGAATTTCGGCTCCTCGCTTTCGCCGGGCGACACCTTCTTCTTCGCCGGGCTCGCACTCGAAGTCGAACGCGTAGAGCTAACCGACCTGATCGTCCGCGCTACCTCCAAGCAGGCGCGCTTCGTCTCCTATATGGGCGCACGGCTCGCGATCACTGCAACGCTCGCCAACCGCGTCCGCGAATTCCTCGCCGACCGCAGCCAATGGGCGCGCTTCCCCGACGATGTCCGCGAATGGCTAGAAGCTCAGGCCTATCGATCGCGGCTTCCCGAGCCGGGCCAACTGCTGGTCGAGACCTTCCCGCACGAAGGCCGGCACCATATGGTCGCCTACAGCTTCGAAGGCTGGAACGCGCATCAGTCGCTTGGCATGCTGATCACGCGGCGGATGGAGGCGATGGGCCTAAAGCCGCTGGGCTTCGTCGCCAACGATTATGCGCTGGCGGTGTATGGGCTGGAAAAGATTACCGATCCGGCGGCGCTGCTCTCGCCCGACATTCTCGAGAACGAGTTCGTCGACTGGGTGCAAAGCTCGGCGCTGCTCAAGCGGGCCTTTCGCGAAGTGGCGATCATCGGCGGGCTGGTAGAGCGGCAGATACCGGGGAAGAAAAAGAGCGGTCGCCAAGTCACTTTCTCGACCGACCTGATTTACGACGTGCTGCGCAAATACGAGCCCGATCACCTGCTGCTCCGCGCCGCCTGGGCCGACGCCCGCGCACGGATGACCGATGTCGGCCGCCTCGCCAATCTGCTCGACACCGCTGCGGACACGATGCTGCATATCGATCTCCCGCGCGTCTCGCCCATGGCAGTGCCGGTGCTGATCATGATCGGGCGCGAAGCCGTGCCCCAGGGCAGCGCCGAGGACGCGCTTCTGATGGAAGCGGAGGGCATCGCAGCCGAGGCTATGCGGCTCGATTGATCGCGATTGCTGCACGGCATTGAAGGGTATACGCTCCGGTCCATGACCAAGCTCGCCCGCCCGCTTCTGCTCCTGCCGTTGCTGCTGCCGCTGGGCAGCGTCGCTGGCGGCCGTGACCTCAATCCGCAGGATCCGGAGATGATCGCGACCGAGAATATGGTCGAAGGCACGCTCCTGGCCCTTGGCCAACTCGACAAGCGCCTGACCGTCCCCGTCGTGGTCGGCAACAAGGGCCCGTATAATTTCATCATCGACACCGGCGCCGAACGCACCGTGGTCTCGCGCGAACTGGCCGGCTCGCTGCGGCTGAATGCCGGCAATCCGGTTCAGCTCACCTCGATGACCGGGGTCAGCATGGTCAACACCGTCGTGGTCCCCAACCTGTCGATCGAGTCGATCGGCCAACTCCATACCGTTATCGCGCCGTCGCTCGGCGCGCGTGATCTCGGCGCGGTCGGGCTGCTCGGCATCGATACCCTGAGCAAGCACCAGGTTTCGATCGATTTCGACGCGGGCACGATGACGGTGCGGCCCAGCGAAAAGCGTGACCGCAGCCGCGCATCGCGGCGCGACGAAATCGTCATCACAGCCAAGAGCCTGTTCGGCCAATTGATCGTCACCGATGCCTATTATGGCAGCACGCGGATCCAGGTGGTGCTCGATACCGGCTCGCAAGTGACGATGGGCAATTCGGCGCTGCGCAAGCGCGTCGGCCGCGGCAAGATGAAGCGCGCGGTGCCGATCCAGCTGACCAGCGTGACCGGAGACAAGACCATCGCCGATTATACCTCGGTGCCGGATATCCGCGTCGGCAGGCTCGCCTTCGGCACCATGCCGGTAGCCTTTGCCGATGTCGCGCCGTTCGAGCGTTTCGGGATGACCAATCGTCCGGCCCTGCTGCTTGGCATGGATGCGCTGCGCAGCTTCGCCAAGGTCGATATCGATTTCCCCAATCGCCAGGTGCGCTTCACCATGCCCAAGAATGTGCGCCGCGAGCGCACCACCGGATCGCTGATCCCCGGCGTCGAGGGAACCTCTCCGGGCCACGGATACTGACAACGGATCTGGGCCCGCATTGACTTTGCCGCGCCGCGGGCGCTTTTGGCCCGGGCATGAACAGCCTGTCGCGCGCAACTCTGGCCTCGCTTCCTCAAGCGATCGCCCGCCCCGGCCATGACATTGCGGGCATCCGCACCGGCATCGTCCATTTCGGCCCCGGCGCCTTCCACCGCGCGCACCAAGCCGCATATATCGATCGCCTGCTCGATCGCGATCCGCGCTGGGGGATTGCTGCAGTCTCGCTGCGCAGCCCGGGCACGACCGACGCGCTCAAGTCGCAGGAAGGACTCTACACGCTCGCCGTGATCGATCGCACGCCATCGCTGCGCGTGATCGCGGCGCATTCCGACGCTATCGGACCTGGCGAAGGTGCGAAGTTGCGCGCGCTCCTCGCCGATCCGAATGTCCGCATCGCGACGAGCACGGTGACCGAAAAGGGCTATTGCCTCGCCGTCGACGGCAGCCTCGACATGGCGCACCCCGATATCGTTCACGATCTCGCCCGCCCTGCCGAGCCGGCAAGCGTGATCGGCTGGATCGTCGCGGGCCTGTCCGACCGCCGCGACGCGGGCACTGCCCCCTTCGCAGTCCTGTGCTGCGACAACATGACCGGAAACGGCGCAAAGCTGCGCGCGGCCTGCGTCGCGCTGGCGCGGGCCGACGACCCGGCACTGGCCGACTGGATCGAAGCGCAAGTCGCCTTCCCCGATTCGATGGTCGACTCGATCACGCCCGCGAGCGACTCGCCTTTCCTCGCGCATGTCGCGCACGATCTCGGCGTCCGCGACCAGGCCGCGGTCCAGCGCGAAGGCTTCGCGCAATGGGTGCTCCAGCGCTTCGACATGCCCGACGGGCCCGATCTCGCATCGGCCGGCGTGACGCTCACCGACGATGTTCGCGGATACGAGCAGGCCAAGCTCCGTATCCTCAACGGCGCGCACTCGTCGTTAGCCTATATCGGCCTCGCGCTGGGGCTGGAGACCGTCTTCGAAGCCATGTCCGATCCCGCGCTAGAGGGCTTCATCTCACGCCTCGTCCATTCGGATATCGCGCTCAGCCTCAAGCCGGTCGATGGGCTGGACGTGCCCGCTTATGCCGACGCGGTCCTCAACCGTTTCCGCAATCCCGAGATCCGGCACTTGCTCAGCCAGATCGCCTGGGACGGCTCACAGAAGCTGCCGTATCGCCTCCTCGACACGATCCAGGACGAACTTGACGCGGGCCGCAGCGTGGATCGCCTGGCGGTCCCGATCGCGGCGTGGATCGCCTTCGTGCGGCACAAGGCGCAGACGGGCGAAAAGATCACCGATCCGCTCGCGGAAATGCTGGTCCGCGCCGCGGCGGGAAGCGATGTCGCGACTGCGATGCTCGCGCTGCGCCAAGTGTTCCCCGAAAGGCTCGCCACCGATCCGCGCTTCCGCCACGCCGTCACCGAAGCGCTTTTGCCCTTCCTCGACGGGCACCCGGAGTCGCTGCTCTCGCGCTAAAGCAGCTGCGGCGCACCATCGCGTAGCACATGGCTGCAGAGCTGCGCCTCGGGCGTATCGTCTTCCTCGAGCGCGGCGACCGTGGCCCAGCCTTCCGCACGGAGCGTGGCGCCCAGGCCAGGAGGGGTACCCAAAGGCAGGAACAGCCGCTGCCGCTCGCTATTGCCCAGGCCGGCATCGAGGATCGGATCGGCATAAAGCGAGAAGCCTACCGCGGCCTCCTCACGACCATCGCCATGGATGATCGTGTAGCTGCCGCCCCGCCCGATCTCGCCGCGCACGCCGCTCGCGAACAATGAGAAACCGATCCAGCTTTGATATTCGAAGCCGTGCCGCTCGGTCGGATCGAGCGTCAGCGCCGCCTGTCCCTCGATAGCCTCCGCGATCTTCGCCAGCCCATCGAGCCGCGACGAAAGCTTGCCCGAATCGATCGCGCGCAGCCTAGCCATCGCGGCATCGAACGGCCCTGCCGCCTCGATCAACGGCAGATAGCGCGAATCGATTGCCGCGACTCCGCCGGCATCCTTGGCATCGAGCCGCTCGCGCAGCAGCTCGATATCGGGTGTATCCGCCGCAAGCGTATCGACCAGATCAGGCAGCGTGAAATCCACGCCCAGCCCGTTCACGCCCGCCGCCTGCAAAGCCTCGATCGCCACCAGGACGACCTCGGTGACCGCCGCGATGGTATCCAGTCCGATCAACTCGCAGCCGATCTGCCGCATCGAGCGCAGCGGATCGAGCTCGGAGGCCGACAGCTTCATCACCGGCCCGGCATAGCTCAGCCGCACGGGGCGCGGATGATGCCCCATCCGCGTCGCCGCGATCCGCCCGACCTGCGCAGTCAGATCGGGCCGGATCGCCAGCGTCCGCTGCGAAACCGGATCCACGAAGCGCACCGCATCGCGCAGCCCGCCAGCCTTCAGCCGCGCGCCCAGCTCGTCGGCGAACTCGGCCAGCGGCGGATCGACCTGCTCATAACCATAGCCCCGCGCCACGCCGAGCACGCGCGACTCGAGCCGAGACGCCGCGTCCGCCGCGGGCGGAAGCCGGTCGTGAAAGCCCTCGGGAAGAAGTCCGGTCATGCCTTGACGCCTAGCCGCGTCAGAACTTGAGCGCCATCGCAGTCTTCACGCCCGGGAGCGCGCGGACCTTCGCGATCAGCTCCGGAGTCACCGGCTCGTCGACCGACAACAACAGCACTGCCTCGCCGCCGGCATCGCGCCGCCCCAGATGGAAGGTGCCGATATTGACGCTAGCCTCGCCCAACGTCGAACCCAGCCGGCCAATGAAGCCCGGCGCATCCTCGTTGACGATGTAGAGCATGTCGCCCGCCAGATCGGCTTCGATCTTGATCCCGAACAACTCGACCAGCCGCGGCGCCTGATTGCCGAACAGCGTGCCCGCCACCGAACGGTCGCCGCGCTCGGTGCCGACCGTCACGCGCACCAGCGTGTGGTAATCGCCTTCGCGCTCGTGCCGAACCTCACGAACATCGAGCCCGCGTTCCTTGGCCAGGAAGGGCGCATTGACCATGTTCACCGTATCCGAATGGACCCGCATCAGGCCCGCGAGCACCGCGCCGGTGATCGGCTTCTGATTGAGCTCGGCGGCGGCACCCTCGACTTCGATCGAGATCGAGCTGAGCGCGCCGTGCGAAAGCTGCCCGACCAGCGATCCCAGCCGCTCGGCTAGCGCCATGTATGGCTTGAGCCGCGGCGCTTCCTCCGCGGAGAGGCTCGGCATGTTGAGCGCATTGGTGACGCCGCCCGACATCAGGAAATCCGCCATCTGCTCGGCCACCTGGATGGCGACATTGACCTGCGCTTCGTTGGTCGATGCGCCCAGATGCGGCGTCGAGATGAAATTGGGCGTGCCGAACAAGGGAGATTCCTTCGCCGGCTCCTGCACGAACACATCGAGCGCCGCGCCGCCGATATGCCCGCTCTCGAGCCCCGCCTTGAGCGCCGCCTCGTCGATCAGCCCGCCGCGCGCGCAATTGATGATCCGCACGCCCTTCTTGGTCTTGGCGAGATTTTCCTGGCTGAGGATGTTGCGCGTCTGGTCGGTCAGCGGGGTGTGAAGCGTGATGAAGTCGGCGCGCGACAGCAATTCGTCGATCGTCACCTTCTCGACGCCCATTTCCAGCGCACGCTCGGGGGTGAGGAACGGATCGTATGCAATCACCTTCATGCGCAGCCCCAGCGCGCGATCCGCGACGATCGAGCCGATATTGCCCGCGCCGATCAGGCCGAGCGTCTTGGCGGTCAGCTCGACCCCCATGAAGCGGTTCTTCTCCCACTTGCCCGCCTGGGTCGACGCATCGGCCTCGGGCAGCTGGCGGGCGAGCGCGAACATCAGGGCGATGGCGTGTTCGGCAGTGGTGATCGAATTGCCGAACGGGGTGTTCATGACGACGACGCCCTTGGCGCTGGCGGCGGGAATATCGACATTATCGACACCGATGCCGGCGCGGCCGACGACCTTGAGATTGGTCGCGGCTTCGAGGATCTCCTTGGTCACCTTGGTCGAGCTGCGGATCGCGAGGCCGTCATATTGGCCGATGATCGCCTTCAATTCCTCGGGAAGTCTTACCGGTGATCTCGTCGACTTCGACTCCGCGGTTGCGGAAGATCTGCGCGGCGAGCGGGTCCATTTTGTCGCTGATGAGTACTTTTGGCATGTCGTTTCTCCAGCCCCACGCGGCGGCGGGGCGATAAATCGATTCGGAAAGATCAGGCGGCCTTGGCGGAAGCGTAAGCCCAGTCGAGCCACGGCCCGAGCGCTTCGACATCGGCGGTATCGACGGTTGCGCCGCACCAGATGCGCAGCCCCGGCGGGGCGTCGCGATATCCAGCGACGTCGAGCGCAGCGCCTTCGGCTTCGAGCAGCGACGCCATCTTCTTGATCAGCGCTTCGTCGGCACCTTCGACCGTGAGGCAGACGCTGGTCTTCGAGCGGATCGATTCGTCCGCAGCAAGATTGCCCAGCCAGTCGCGCTCGGAGACGATCTTCTCCAGCGCCGCGGCATTGGCGTTCGAACGCGCAATCAGCCCGTTTGCGCCGCCTATCGACTGCGCCCATTCGAGCGCGAAAATCGCGTCCTCGACTGCGAGCATCGAAGGGGTGTTAATCGTCTCGCCCTTGAACACACCCTCGGCGAGCTTGCCCTTCGAAACGAGGCGGAAGACCTTGGGAAGTGGCCAGGCGGGGGTGTAATTCTCGAGTCGCTCGACTGCGCGAGGCCCGAGGATCAGCACCCCGTGCCCGCCCTCGCCGCCGAGCACCTTCTGCCACGAGAAGGTCGCGACATCGATCTTGTCCCAGGGCAGATCATAGGCGAACACCGCGCTGGTCGCATCGGCGAAGCTTAGCCCTTCGCGATCGTCCGGGATCCAGTAGCCGTCTGGCACACGCACACCCGACGTGGTGCCGTTCCAAGTAAAGAGCACGTCGTTCGACCAATCGACCGCTTGCAGATCCGGCAGCTGGCCATAATCGGCGCGGAGCACCGTGGGGTCGATCTTCAATTGCTTGACTGCGTCGGTCACCCAGCCTTCGCCAAAGCTCTCCCAGGCCAGCGCAGTGACGGGCTTCGCGCCGAGCATCGTCCACATCGCCATTTCGAAGGCGCCGGTGTCAGACCCCGGCACGATGCCGATGCGGTGCGTATCGGGGAGCTTGAGCATCTCGCGCATCAAGTCGATCGCATATTGCAGACGCGACTTGCCGATCTTCGAGCGATGCGATCGCCCGAGAACCTGAGTGTCCAATTTGTCGGCGGACCAGCCCGGCGGCTTGGCGCAGGGACCGGAAGAAAAGTAAGGACGCGCCGGCTTAACCGCCGGGCGGGCATTCAAATCAGTCATTTAAGACTCTCCTCACAGAGAGCACGCGCGGCGTTGGGACCGCGTGGCCCGCTGACGGCCCTAAAGCGCCGCGCGCGAAAGTCAATTGCGCCGCGCTGCAGCATCGCGCAATTTATGTGCTTGAGTGGCCCCCGTTAGCGGTCGTTAACCAAGTTGCCGTTAGGCTGTTGCATGCGTTTCGCCCTCGTCCTCATCCCGCTTCTGCTCACCGGATGCATGTTCGGCGATGACGATGCGCCACGTTCCCGCCCCGCGCCGATCCGCGAGCGCGCTTCCGGGCCGATCACGCTCAACGGCCCCACGCCTCGCGCCGTGCAGCAATGCTTCACCGATTTGTCGCGCGAGGATGTCCGCTATTCGGGACTGCCCGATCGCGATTTCGGCGGGGGATGCATTGTCACCGGTGCCGTCCAGCTCCTCGATATCGGCGTGCCGGTGACCGGGTTGAAATCGATGCGCTGCGAGCTGGCGCGAAACTTCACTGCCTGGGTGCGCTACGCCGTCGCGCCCGCCGCCAAGCAGATCCTTGGGAGCGAACTCGTCCGCGTCGAGACCTTCGGCACTTATTCGTGCCGCGGCATCGTCGGGGGCGGGGCCGCCACTGCCGGCAAAGTGTCCGAGCACGGCCTCGGCAATGCAGTCGACGTCTCGGGCTTCGTGCTCAGGGACGGGCGCCGCGTGACGATCGAGAAAGGCTGGCGCTCCGACGATCCGGAGGTTCACGAATTCCTCCAGACGCTTCACAAATCGGCCTGCCGCCGCTTCAAGACGGTGCTCAGCCCCGATTACAACGCCGCGCATTACAATCATTTGCATCTCGACATGGGGCGTGGCCCATTCTGCGCCTAACCTGCATATTTGCAGCCGCCCGGCATTGCGCTTAAGCCGGTCCGAATGAGCAACGAAACAAGAGTGCCGAGCCGGGTCTTTCAGCCCGCTCGCGAAGAAGCCGCCAACGCCAACACCAACAGCGGCACGCCCCAGACCGAACATCCGGCCTATCGCCTCGCCTTCCAGGATATGGACTTCCTGCTGCGCGAGGATTTGCGCCCGGTGCGCTTCCAGCTCGAATTGCTGAAGCCACAGCTCGTGCTCGATGAGGCCAAGATCGCCTCAACCTTTGTATTCTACGGTTCGGCGCGGATTCCCGAGCCGGAAAAGGCGCGTGCACTGCTCGAAGCGGCACAGGGCGACGAGGCCCGGAAGATCGCCGAGCGGTTGGTCGAGAAGAGCCAATATTACGATGTGGCGCGCGAACTGGCGCGCAAGGTCAGCGTTTTCCCGCGCGACGAGGCAGGCAAGCGGCACTTCGTAGTGTGCTCGGGTGGCGGTCCATCGATCATGGAGGCTGCCAATCGCGGCGCAGTCGATGTCGGGCAGGAATCGATCGCGCTCAACATCGTGCTCCCGCACGAACAGGCGCCCAACCCCTATGTCTCCCCGGCGCTGTCGATGCAGTTCCACTATTTCGCGCTCAGGAAGATGCATTTCCTGCTCCACGCCCGCGCGCTTGCGGCATTCCCGGGCGGGTTCGGCACGTTCGACGAATTGTTCGAGCTGCTGACCCTGATCCAGACCGGCAAGATCAAGCCGATCCCGGTTCTGCTCTATGGCCGCAAATTCTGGGACCGCGTCGTCAATTTCGAGGCTTTGGTCGAGGAAGGCGTGATCGCCGCCAAGGACCTCAAGCTGTTCAACTATTGCGAGACCGCAGAGGAAGGCTGGGAAATCGTCCAGCAGTTCTGGCGCGATCGCGAGGACCAGGACATCACCCCGACCAAGCGGGCCGAAGCCTGAAAACCAAAAGGCCCGCTCACCGGACTGGTGAGCGGGCCTTTTTGTAACCGATCCGGCTGGGCTCAGTGGCCCTTTTTCTCGGCCTGGATCGCCGCCTGCGGATCCACCGAAGTCGCGCCGGTGGCGGGCGTCGTGTCGTTCGAGAGATTACCCGTATCGTCATGTGCCGTGACGTTGGCTTCGGCCTGCGTCTCGCCAGCGGCCGGGGCTGCGGGGAACGGCAGGTTCGAGCCCTGCGAATTCAGATAGGCGATGACATTGGCGCGTTCCTGGGGGTCTCCGATGCCCGCGAAGGTCATCTTGGTGCCCGGCGCGTACTTGCGTGGGCTGGTCAGCCACTCGTCGAGTGCCTCGAAAGTCCAGTTGCCGGGAACGCTCTTCAGCGCATCCGAATAAGCGAAGCCGGGGACATGGCCGTGCGCCTTGCCGACCGCGGCATAGAGGTTCGGGCCGATGCCGCTCGCGCCGCCCTGCGCGATCGTGTGGCAGGCGACGCACTTCTTGAACGAAGCTTCGCCCTTGGCGAGATCGGCGCTGGCCAGGCGAGTCGCGATCGGCGCGGCGGCGGCGGCACCGCCGCCTTCGCTGGCCTCCTCGACGCCTTCGATCGGATAGCCCATCTTATGCGGGCGCTCATTGTGAAAGATCATCCCGCTGACGATCGACAAGCCGAGCGCGGCAATGCCGCCGGCCAAAGCCCATCCTGCGATCGTATTCGTGCGGTCGTCCATCGTCGGGTGCCCCTGAGGAAAATTTTGGCCTGAGGAAATTTGGGTCCCCTCTAGTGCGGCACTTTGCGCATCGCAAGCAGCTTGCCGGGTCGAGTAACCCCGGTTAATCGCCGAGCCCCATGGAGAATTTCGCCGCGCCAGCACGCCCGATCGTCGCGGCGATGATCGAAGCCGCAGCCGCTGCGCCCGAACGCGCCGTCGCGTTCCAGGGCGCGCCCGGCGCCAATTCGCACATCGCGGTGCTCGAAGCCTTCCCGCAAGGCCTGCCGCTGCCCTGCTTCTCGTTCGAGGACGCGATCGATGCGGTGAAGGAAGGCCGCGCCGATTGCGCGATGATCCCCATCGAGAATTCGCTCCACGGCCGCGTTGCCGACATCCATTTCCTGCTCCCCGAATCGGGGCTTGTGATCACCGGCGAGCATTTCCTGCCGATCCGCTACGCGCTGATGGGCACCGGCAGCATCGAGCAGGTGCGCCAGGCGATGAGCCACCCTCAGGCGCTCGGCCAGTGCCGCCAATGGCTCAAGGCGCGCGGGATCGCGCCGGTTGCCTATCCCGATACCGCGGGCGCTGCGGCGGTGGTCGCCGAGATGAACGACGTGGAGGTTGCCGCCCTCGCACCCCCACGGGCCGCCGCCTTATATGGTCTCAACACGCTCGAAGGCGACATCGCCGACGCCGAGCACAACATGACCCGCTTCGTCGTCCTCGCCCGCGCCGCCCCGCTCCACGAGGGCCCAGGGCCGTTCATGACCACCTTCACCTTCGAAGTGAAGAACGTCCCCGCCGCGCTCTACAAGGCGCTCGGCGGGTTCGCGACCAACGGCGTCAACATGACCAAGCTGGAAAGCTATCAGCGCGGCGGCACTTTCGCGGCAACCGAATTCTATGCCGATGTGGTCGGCAGCCCAGCCGACCCCGCCGTGGGCCGCGCGCTCGAAGAATTGCGCTTCCACACCAAATGGACCCGCGTGCTCGGCACCTACCCCCAGGCCCGCGAGCGGCCTTAGCGCCCCTCCACCCAAGCGGTCAGCAAAGTGTGGGCAATGGCGTAGGGCGGCGGCGCGATGAACCCCGCATCCGGGTCGCCCGCCAATGCGCGCTCGACCTGGTCGCGGGTGAACCAGCGCGCATCTTCCAGCTCATTCGCGTCGATCGTGATCGCCTCGTCGTCCGCCACGCCGATGCACGCGATCATCAGCGAAGAGGGAAAGGGCCAGGGCTGGCTGGCGACGTAGCGCACGTCGCGAACCTTCACGCCGGCTTCCTCCTCGATTTCGCGCGCCACTGCACCTTCCACCAATTCGCCGACCTCGAGGAACCCCGCCAGCGCCGAATAGCGGCCCTGCGGCCAGGGCGGCTGGCGCCCGAGCAGAACGCGGTCGTCCAGTTCGGCGAGCATGATCACCACCGGATCGACCCTCGGGAAATGCTCGGCGCGGCAATTGGGACAGGAGCGCCCCCAGCCGGCGCGGAAGATCACGGATGCCGTCGCGCACACCGCGCAATAGCCGTGCCGTGCATGCCAATCGACCAGGCTGCGCGCCGCTGCGTAGAGCCCTGCGTCCGCGCGGGTGAACCGATCGAGCATCCCGAACAGCGCTATCGAGCGCGTTGCCGGCGGGCGCACGCCTTCCGGCAATGCCGAGACGAACCGCGGCGCGCCTTCGTCGAAACCGAGAAACAGCAATTCGCCGGTTGCCGCGGCGAGATTGGTCCAGACCAGCCGGTCCTGATCGTCGAGTTCGGGATCGAGCCCGTTGAGCACCAGCAGCCGCGCCTTGTGGTCGGCAATCGCCGCCGCGAGCAATGCGGGCTCGTGGCGGACGCGATCCGCGCGGTCGAGCGTGCCGCCGGTAAAGCCGGGTAGGTTCATCGAACAATGCTCCCGGAGATCATATTCTATTCCTCCCTCGCTTCAGCGGGGGAGGTGGCATTTCCCGCGTAGACGGGGAATGACGGAGGGGGTCTAGCCGCATGAACACCGCTCGCTGATAGGCCCCCTCCACCACTTCGTGGTTGCCCTCCCCCGCTCGCGAGGGAGGAAAAGACGAATAGGCGCGGGGTCGCTTATTGTTTCAGGTCAGCGAAGATCGCCTTGGTCGTATCCTCGCGCAGCTTGAGATCGCCGAACAGATTGATCATCACGGTCACGCGCAATTTGTGCACCGGATCGACCCAGGCGATCGTGCCGGCCGCGCCGCCCCAGCCGAACGTGCCCTTGCCCGCCCCGCCCGGCGCATCGTTCAGATAGACCGAGCCGCCCGCGCCGAAGCCGAGCGTGACGCCGCCGGCGCGATTGGCGTTGAGCTGGCTGGTATCCGCGCTCGCCGGCAGAAGGTTCGACATTGCCAGCTTCGCGGTCTCGGGCCTGAGGATGCGCGCGCCTTCCAGCTCGCCGCCGTTCAGCAGCATGTGGAGGAAGCGGTCATAATCGCTGGCCGACATCACCAGGCTCGCCCCGCCATAGGGGAAGCTGGGCGCCTGGAGATAGACCGAGCTCTTGCCCGGATCCATCACGACGCGCGTCCCGCCGAGCGAGGCGAAATTATCGGCAAGGCGGCCGGCTTCGCTTTGCGGAACGGTCCAGAAGCTCGACTGCATCTTGAGGGGGGCGAAAATGCGCGTGTCGACGAATTTGTCGAATGGCATGCCGCTGGCGACTTCGATGACGCGCCCGAGCAGGTCGAGCCCGATCGAATAGCTCCATTTGCTGCCGGGCTCCGAAAGCAGCGGCAGGGTCGCCAGCCGGTTGGCGAATTTCTCGAGGCTGGCGGGGCGCGTCGGCCGCGTCCGGGCTTCGAGCGCCACATTGACCTGCGCGGGATTGATCCCCAGCCGGCTATATTCGTCGATCAGCGGACCGGTGTTGCCGGGCAGGATATAGCCCAGCCCTGCGGTGTGGGTGAGCAAGTGGCGCACGGTGATCTGCGCGGTCGCCGGGCGGCTCTCCAGCCCCTTGGCGGGATCGAGCAGGACTTTCATGTTCTTGAACGCCGGAATGTATTTGCTGATCGGATCGTCGAGCTTGAGCTTGCCCTGCTCGACCAGGATCATCGCGGCGATGCCGGTGATCGGCTTGGTCATCGAATAGACGCGCCACAGGCTGTTCTTGTCGGCGAGCGGCGAATCGGGGGCATTGCCGATCCGTCCCTCGGCCACGACGGTGTCGGTGTTGCCGCCGTTCGACTGGCCGACATAGATGACGATGCCGGGGACGGTGCCGTTCGCGACATAGCGCCGCGCGACTTCGGTCTGAGCGGCGATGTTTGGCGCGGCGGGCGGCTGAGGGGGCGATTGCTGCGCGAGCGCCGGAGCCGCCAGCGCGAAACCTGCGATAAGTCCGAACCCGATTGTCCGCATCATGCTCTCCCGAATATCCGTGCCGACTTGGCGAAAACCGTGGGCAGCCCCGCCGATTCCATTTCGGCTATCGGCCACCATTCGCCCGTCGCGGGTTCATGCTCCCCGGCATCCGCCGCCGCAAGGGCGAGTTGCAGATTGAAATGGGTAAAGCCGTGCGTGGCGGTCCCGTCGAGTATGCGCCAGGCGGCGGGCGCGGGCGCGCCTGCGAGACCGGGCGGCGAATCGGTCCACGGGCCGGTGGGGAGCGCGCGCATGCCCCCGAGCAGCCCCTTGGCGGGGCGGCGGACGAGCAGCACGCGATCGCCGCGGGTGAGCCAGAACATCGTGCCGTAGCGCTGGGGCTTGGGGGTCTTTGCCGCCTTGACCGGAAACGCCTCGGGACTGCCGGTCGCGAAACCGGCGCAGTCCGGGCGCAACGGGCAGAGCAGGCACCGCGGGCTCCGCGCCGTACAAATCCCGCTCCCCAGATCCATCATCGCCTGGGCGAAATCGCCCGCGCGGGCATTGGGCGTGACCGTGTCGGTGAGCGCGTGGATACGCTTTTTCGCGCTCGGCAACGGCTCGGCGACTGCGAACAGCCGCGCCACCACGCGCTCGACATTGGCATCGACCACCACTGCGCGCTGTCCGAAGGCAATCGCCGCGATTGCGGCCGCAGTATAGCCGCCGATGCCGGGGAGCTTGCGAAGCTCGACCTCGGTGTTCGGCAATTCACCGCGCGTGGCGACTTCGCGCGCGCAGGCGAGCAGGTTCCGCGCGCGGGCATAATAACCAAGGCCGGCCCAGGCGCTCATCAGCTCGGCATCCTCGGCGGCGGCAAGGCTCGCGTAACTGGGCCATCGCGCCGTGAACTTCTCGAAATACGGCCGCGCGCTTGCCACTTGGGTTTGCTGGAGCATGATCTCCGACAGCCAGACGCGATAGGGATCGGGCGCATTCGCCCCCGGCCGCGCGCGCCAGGGCAAATCGCGCGCATTCACGTCATACCAGTCGAGAAGGTTCCCCACGATTGCGCGAGGCTTGTTGTCGGGCACAGGCCCCTATGGCATGGACGGAGGCGAATGACGAAGCCCCCGCGCGCCACGACCCGCCAGCCGAAAGCCGAACCCCAGCGCGCCAACCGCGCGCGCTCGGTTTCCGAGCTGCTGCCCGATGTCGGCCGCGCGGCCTTTCGCAAGTTCGGTTTCGTCCAGCATTCGATCGTCAGCCGCTGGCCCGAGATCGTCGGCGAGCGCTATGCCCGCGTCTCCACCCCTGAATCGATCCGCTTTCCCCAGGGCAAGCGCGCCGAGGGGGTGTTGAGCCTGATCGTCGGCGGCGCGCACGCGCCGATGATGCAGCATATCGCGCCCGAGATCATCGAGCGGGTCAATCGCTTCTTCGGCTATACTGCAGTGGCACGGCTCTCGATCCGCCACGGCGACGTGAAGCGGGCCGCCACGCCCGCGGCACCGCCCAGCCTCAAGCCGCTGTCCCAAGAAATGGGCGACAGCCTTCGCGGCATCGTCGATGTCGAGCTCAGAGCCGTGCTCGAAGCCCTTGCCGCCGGCGTCACCGCGAGCGACGATAAGATCAAGATCAACAGGATCGATTGATCCTGCACCCCGAGACCCTTCGCCTGGAGAGAAGACAATGCGTTTCGCCCTTGCCCTGATCCCGCTGCTCGCGCTTGCCGCATGCGGCGGCGGAGATTCGAACAGCTCGGCCCCTGTGGTTTCGAGCACAGCCGTTGCCCCGGCGCCTGCGCCCACCGGCCAGGCCTGGGTCGACGTCGTCAACAAGAGCGCGGAGGGCGGCTATGTCCTCGGCAACCCCAATGCCGCGATCAAGCTCGTCGAATATGGCTCGCGCGGCTGCCCGGTCTGCGGCCGCTTCGCTGCGGAGGGCATGGAGCCGCTGCGCACCAAATATATCTCGACCGGCAAGGTCAGCTACGAATTCCGCGACTTCCTGGTCCATGGCGCGCCCGATTTCGCCGCCGCCCTGCTCAACCAGTGCGTGCCGACCGAGGCATTCTTCACTGTGCTCGATCAGCTGTTCGCCAATCAGGGCAAGTTCGAAGAGCGGTTGATGGAGCTGCAGCGCTCGAATCCGCAGCTGCTCCAGCAGTTGCAGACCCTGCCCCCGGCCCAGGCGGCGGCGGGCTTTGCCGATGCGATGGGCTATATCGAGTTCATCAAGCAGCAGGGCGTTCCCGAGGGTAAGGCGCGCGCCTGCCTGGCTGATCAGAAGGCGGCGGAGAGCATCACCAAGGTCAATGCCGATGCCGTCAATTCGCAGCTGCCCGGCACGCCGACCTTCCAGATCAACGGCCGCACCGTTCCGAACACCGCTTCGTGGGGCGCGCTCGAGCCGGCGCTGCAGGCGGCGGGCGCCCGCTAAAGCCGGGCACGAGCGCCTGACATGCAGATCAAGCGGCTGCGGCTGACAGGCTTTAAGAGCTTCGTCGACCCGGCCGATCTGCGAATCGAACCGGGGCTGACGGGGATCGTCGGCCCCAATGGTTGCGGCAAGTCCAACCTTCTCGAAGCGTTGCGCTGGGCGATGGGCGAGAATTCGGCAAAGTCGATGCGCGGCGCCGGGATGGAGGACGTGATCTTCGCCGGCACCGCGACGCGGCCGGCGCGCGACTTCGCCGAAGTCTCGATCCTAGCCGAGCAGGTGGGCGAGGACGACGAATTCGAGGTCGTGCGACGGATCGAACGGGGCGCGGGTTCGGCATATCGGATCAACGGGCGCGACGTCCGCGCCAAGGATGTCGGCCTCGCCTTCGCCGATGCCGCCACCGGCGCGCATTCGCCGGCGCTGGTGAGCCAGGGGCGGATCGGCTCGATCATTTCGGCAAAGCCCGCAGAGCGACGCGCGATGCTCGAGGAAGCGGCGGGGATCGCCGGGCTGCATGTTCGGCGCAAGGATGCCGAGCAGAAATTGCGCGCGACCGAGGCCAACCTCACGCGGCTCGACGAGGTTATTGGCGACCAGGAAGCCCGCGCGTCGGCGTTGAAGCGACAGGCGCGGCAAGCGGAGCGCTATCGCGAGCTTTCGGAGCGGATCCGGGTCGCCGAAGCGCGGATGATCTTCG
The DNA here is from genome assembly GCF_979258125.1 of Sphingomonas sp. AC522. Classification (NCBI taxonomy): domain Bacteria; kingdom Pseudomonadati; phylum Pseudomonadota; class Alphaproteobacteria; order Sphingomonadales; family Sphingomonadaceae; genus Sphingomonas; species Sphingomonas sp. AC522. The sequence continues at coordinate 914,604 of NZ_OZ409836.1, read as the reverse complement.
CGCGCTGGCGCGATGCGGCGGCGGCTTCGGATGCGGCCAAGAATGAGGCCGAGGCCGCGCAGGCCCTCGTCGCCGAGCGGACCCAGGCGCACGCAGATGCGGTAAGCGTCCAGCAGGCGGCAGCCACGACGCTGGCGGCCGCGCGGGCGGATGCGCTGTCGGTGCGCGACCGGGCTACCGAGGCGATGCACGCGCTGGCGACCCTGCGCAGCGAGCGCGCGACGGTCGAGCGGCGGATCGGGGAACTGAAGGACGCCGAGCTGCGGCTCGCCGAGGATCGTGGGCGCGAAGGCGCCCTGGCGTGCGACGCTGCCGAAGCGCTGGCCCGGCTGGCTGAAGAGGAAAAGGCGCTCGACGCGCGCATCGCCTTTGCGACGACGAGAATGCCGACTTTGGACGCGGCCCTCGCCGAGGCCGAGCGAGCTGCGCGCGATGCCGAGGTTACGCTGGCACAGGCGCTGGCGGCGCAGGCGAGCGAGGCCGCGGAAACGCGCGTCGCCGAGGCCGCTTTGTCCGCCGCCCGCACGCGCGTCGAACGCAGCAACCGCGACCGCGACCGCATCGACGCCGAATGGCGCGCGCTTCCCGATGCGGAGCCGCTCAAGGCCGAGAAGGCGCGCGCCGCCGGTGCCCGCGCCCAGGCGCACCGCCAGACCGAAAGCGCCCGCACCGGCCTCGCACGCGCGGACGCCGAAGAGCGCTCGGGCGTCGAGAGCCGCAACCGCGCGCAATCGGCGCGGGCCTCCGCTCACGCCGAACTCGCCCAGCTCGATAGCGAAGCCCAGGCGCTCGCCAAGGCGACGCGGCCCTCCGACAAGGATCGATTGCTCGACAAATTGAAAGTCGAAGGTGGCTATGAGCGCGCGCTCGCCGCTGCCCTGGGCGACGATCTCGAAGCTGGGCTCGATCAAAGCTCCGAACGCTATTGGGCCGGCGCCGAATCCCAGCCCGGCGACCCCGACGCACCCCAGGGCGCGACTTCGCTCGCGCGCCACGTCACGGCGCCCGCGGGCTTGGCGCGGCGTCTTGCGCAGGTGCTGGTCGCCGAAACCGACAAGGGCCAGCCCCTCGCAGTTGGCCAAAGGCTGGTGACCCTCGGCGGCGTGCTGCGCCGCTGGGACGGCTATGTCGCCAAGTCGGGCGGGGCGGCAGCCGCCGAGCGGCTCACCCGAGTCAATCGCCTCGCCGCGATCGAGAAGCTCCGCCCCGCAGCGGTCCGTGCCGTCGAATCGGCCGATGCCGAACTCGCGCGCATCGAGGAATCGATCGCCGAGGCCCGCCGGGCCGCGAGCGATTGCCGCCGCGTGCTTGACCATGCCGAGAACGCAGGGCGCGAAGCGGGGCGTGCCGAGGATCGTGCGACTGCGCAGCTCGAACGGCTCGATTCGCAGCGAGTCGATCTCGACGCCCGCCGCGCGCGCGTTGCCGCCGAGCAGGACGAAGCCGGATCCGAACTCGCCCGCGCCGAAGCCGCCAAAGCCGCACTCCCCGATGGCAGTGCAATCCGCGACAAGGTTGCCACGCTCTCCGCCGATGCCGAGGTCAATCGTGCTGCCTCCGCAACTGCACGCGCCGAACGCGGAACGCTGGAGCGCGAGATCGCAAGCGCCCGCGAGCGCCTAGCGGCGTCGGGGGCGGAAGCGAAGAGCTGGAAGTCGCGCGCGGGAGAGGCTGCACGCCGCTCCGCCGAAATGGACAAGCGCGGCTTCGAGCTGGCCGAGGAAAGCGAGCGGCTTGCCAGCCGCCCCGCCGAACTCGATGCCAAGGTGACCGCGGCCGAAGCAGAGACCGAAGCCGCGCGCAGCCAGTCCTTTACCGCCCAGGCAGCCGAGCAGGCGGCGGAAGCGGCGCTGCGCGACACCGAAAGCGCCGGGCGCGCCGCCAACGAGACGCTGGCCCAGGCGCGCGAGGAGCGTGCGGGTGCGCTGGCGCGGGCCGAAAATCAGGAAGCGCGCCGGATCGAGATGGGCCGCCTCTCGGGCGAGCGCTTCGAATGCCCGCCGCCGCTGTTGCCGGGCAAGGCCGGGTTCGAGGCTGACACCGTCCGCGCTCCGCAGGACGAATCCTCGGCTCATGAAAAGCTCAGCGCCGAGCGCGAGCGGATCGGCCCGGTCAATCTCGTTGCCGAAAGCGAGTTGGCCGAACTCGAAGCCGCCTTCACCACCAATGCCCAGGAACGCGACGAACTCGCCCAGGCGGTCAATCGCCTGCGCGGCTCGATCGGCACGCTCAACCGCGAAGGCCGCCAGCGCCTGCTTGCGGCTTTCGAGGCGGTCGACCAGCATTTCCGCCGGCTGTTCACTACGCTCTTCAATGGCGGGCAGGCGCATCTCGAACTGGTCGATTCGGACGATCCGCTCGAAGCGGGCCTCGAGATCATGGCCCAGCCCCCCGGCAAGAAGCTCCAGTCGCTGACGTTGCTATCGGGCGGCGAGCAGGCGCTGACCGCGGTTGCGCTGATCTTCGCGCTGTTCCTCACCAATCCCGCGCCGATCTGCGTGCTCGACGAAGTCGATGCCCCGCTCGATGATGCCAATATCGAGCGCTTTTGCGACCTGCTCGAAGCAATGACTCGCGAAACGGCGACACGCTATTTGATCGTCACCCATAACGCCGCGACGATGAGCCGGATGCACCGCCTGTTCGGCGTGACGATGGTCGAGCAGGGGGTGAGCCGGCTGGTGTCGGTGGATCTGGGCAGCGCCGAGAACCTGCTGGCGGCGGAGTAGCGCCTTATGCTGTGCGGCGGTGCTCGGCGGCGTGGATCGTCACCGGGGGCAGCGCCTCGAACGCCGGCTTGGCGAAATAGAAGCCCTGGATATAGCGGACCCCCATCGCCCGCAGCGCTTCGAGTTCGCCCTCGCTCTCTATCCCTTCCGCAACCACGGTCACGCCAAGCGCGGTGCACATGCGGACGACGCCCTCGACGATCATCCGGCGCGGCATGCTGGTGTCCACGCCGCGGATCAATTCCATGTCGAGCTTGATGATATCGGGCTGGAAGCGCGCCAGCAGGTTGAGCCCGGCATGGCCCGCGCCGAAATCGTCGAGCGCGGTGCCGAAGCCCATCTTCTGATAAGTGGCGATGATGTTGGCGACGTGATCGGGATCGACCATCTCTTCATTCTCGGTGAATTCGAAGATCAGGCGATCGGTGGGGAAGCCCACGGCCTTGGCGGTCCTGAGGGTCAGTTGGATGCACGCGGCAGGCGAATAGACGGCATTGGGCAGGAAATTGATCGACAGCCGCGCGCCGGTTTCGATCAGCCCGGCCTTGGCCGCGGTTTCGATCGCCTTGACCCGGCATTGCTGATCGAAGGCATAGCGATTGGCCTCCGAAACCTGGGACAGCACACTGTACGCGCTTTCGCCATTGGGCCCACGCACCAATGCCTCGTAAGCGAAAGGCACACCCGCTTCGATATCCATGATCGGCTGAAAGGCCATCGAAAAATCGAAATCCAGCCCGGAGCCGTCGCGGCAGCCGGAGCAGGGTACGAGGCGTGGTGATTTGTGCTCCATGCCCGCTAAGTAGCTTGAAGACATTAATTAATTTTCAAGCCGCTTCTTATCCTAGGATAGTTTCGTAGAGCCGGATATACTTGTCCGCCATCGCCTCGACCGAGAAATTCGCTTCGATGGAACGGCGCACCGAAGCACGGTCCACGGCGCGAATTTCGCCGAGCGCCACCACGGCTTCGTCGGAAGAGCCGACCAGCCTTCCGGTCACGCGGTCCTCGATCAGTTCGGGCATGCTGCCGCGGTTGACTGCGATCACCGGCGTCCCGCAAGCCATGGCCTCGACCACCGAAAGCCCGAACGGCTCGTCAAAATTGATCAAGTGCAGCAGCGCCTGCGCATTGCCGAGCGCGCGGAGGCGTTGCTCGCCGCCGACCGCGCCGTGATAGATGATGCGATCGTTCAGATGCGACGCAACTTCGCGGTCGAAGTAGCCCTGGTCCTGGACGATCCCGTACAGGTTCAGCCGCCGCCCCGTCGCCTGCGCCACCTGGATCGCCTCAGCCGCGCCCTTGTCCGGGTGCATGCGGCCGAAGAAGAGCAGATCCTCGCCGCCATCCGCCACGAACGGAAACTCGTCGAGCCGGATGCCGTGATGGATCGTGGCGGCGTATTTCAGCGAGGGATGCCGATCGGCATCCGAGATCGCGACGAAGTGCACGCGGTCTTCATAGGGCTTGTACATCGGCAGGATTCGGTTGGACGAGAAGCCGTGGATCGTCGTCACCATCGGCGTATCGACCAGATTGGCAAAGGCGTGCGCCGGGAAATCGGCCTGGTTGTGGATCAGGTCGAACTCGTCCGCGCGCTCGAAGACATGGGCGAGATGGGCATGTTCCCAGACCTTGGCGTCGATCGAGGAGTCCTCCTCATACGACGCTGGCACCACCCCGGCGAGCGTGCCCGAAGTGATCGAATCCTGCGTTGCGAACAGCGTGACGTCCACCCCGCGCGCGACCAAGGCCTCGGTCAGCAAACTCGTCACCAGCTCCCATGGGCCATAATGCCTGGGCGGGGTGCGCCAGGCGATCGGAGCGATCATCGCGATCTTCATGCCAGGATAAAGCCTTCATTGGAGCCGAGGAGCGCGGGATCGCTGCCGCCCTGCGCAGAGGCGACTACCGACAAGCCCTCCGCCCATTCGGGGATCGCGAAGGCGAGCGGCGTTGCCCCGAGATTGAGCACGATCAACACGCGATCCTCGCCGAGCCGCCGCTCATAAGCGAGCAAATCGCCGCTGCATTCGATTGCGTGATAGTCGCCGAGCTTGAGGGCGGGATGCTCGTGGCGGAGGCGGAGGAGCTTCTGGGTCAGCCGCCACATCGATGCCGGGTCATCGCGCTGGGCGGCGACATTGCGCCTGGCCCAATCGCCATGCAGTGGCAGCCAGGGATCGGCGGGGCCAAAGCCGGCATTGGCGCTTGCATCCCAGGCCATCGGCGTGCGCACCGGATCGCGGCCCATGCCGATGCCCGGCTCGTTGAGCTCGCGCGGATCCTGGATCAGATGCGGTGGGATGTGGACATCCTCCATGCCGATCTCGTCGCCGTAATAGACTGTCGGCGTGCCCCGCAGCGTGAGCAACAGCATCATCGCGACGCGGGCCTGTGGGGAGCCGACGCGGGTGGCGATGCGGGGCCGGTCGTGATTGCCGAGTACCCAATTGGGCCAACCGCCCGGAGGCAGTGCCGCTTCGTAGCGCGCGATCTTGCGGGCGATGCTGCGTGCATCCCAGCGCGCGCCGATCAATTGGAAATTGAAGGGCAAGTGGACACCGGGCTGCGCCTCGCTGCCATAATAAGCGACCAGTTGGGGCACCGGCAGATAGATTTCCCCGATCAGCACCCGCGCGCCATATTCGTCCGCGATCGCCCGCATCTCGGCGGCAATGCCATAGACTTCGGGCTGGTCGGTTGAATGCTGCTGGTGGACCGTCATGTATTCGGGCCAGCCCTCCTGCCACTCGGCATTGGCCGGATTGTCGGGGAAGTCGGCGTGCTTCACCATGTGCCACAGCACGTCGATCCGGAAGCCATCTACTCCGCGCTCGAACCAGAAGCGCAGCACGTCCATCATCGCGGCGTGCACCTCAGAATTGCGCCAATTGAGGTCGGGCTGCTCCTTCAAAAACGCGTGGTAATAATATTGCCCGGTCGCCTCGTCCCACTCCCAGGCGGGGCCGCCGAAATCGCTGATCCAGTTGTTCGGCGGAGAACCATCCGGCCTGGCGTCGCGCCAGATATACCAATCGCGCTTCGGGTTATCGCGCGCGCTCCTGCTTTCCTTGAACCAGGGATGCTCGGCGGAAGTATGGTTGGGCACCAGATCGAGCAGCAGCTTGAGCCCTCGTTGGTGCGCCGCCGCCAGCAGCGAATCGAAATCCTCAAGACTCCCGAAGCGCGAATCGACCCCGCAATAATCCGCCACGTCGTAACCGAAATCGGCCATTGGCGAGGGGAAGATTGGCGAAATCCAGATCGCATCGACGCCCAGCGCCTTGAGGTCGTCGAGCCGCCGCTCGATGCCGCGCAAGTCGCCGATCCCGTCGCCATTGGTATCCTGGAACGAGCGCGGATAGATCTGGTAGATTACGGCGGATTTCCACCATTCCTGGTCGATCAAGCGAACCGCTCCTTCGAAACATGCGTGATCCGGCAGGCCAGATCGGCCTCGCCGCTCGCCACCACATAATGATCCCCCGCATCTGCGATCCCGCAAGTAAACACCACCGGGGTCGGCAGATACATCTGATGCGCAATCCCCGCGGTCAGCGCCGGGTTCGCCTCCAGCAGCGGAACCTTATCCTCCAGCCGCAAGATCCTCGAAGGATCGTCGCGGTCGAGCAAAGCCCAGAAGCTGCGATACACCCCCACCGCGCCCAGCTTCTCCACGCCGTGATAGATCAGCATCCACCCTTCGGGCGTCAGCACCGGCGGACTGCCGCCGCCGATCCGCTGGTTGCTCGTGCTTCCCTTGCGCGCGCGGATGCCCGGCGTGTCGAGCGGCTTCCAGTGCAGCCCGTCGGGCGACTGGGCCATGTTGATCGAGGGGCCGCCCAGCCATTCGCTGTCGGCGGGATAGGCGAAATAGCATTCCCCCAGCGGCCGCGTCAGCGCCATAAACTTGCCGGCCACCTTGCCTTCGAACAGCAGCATGTCCTTGTTCTGGTGATCGAGGACCACACCGAGCAATTGATAGTCGAGCCCGTTCGTCGAGCGATACATCGCCGTGCAATGCCGCTCGGCCGAGACGCCGCACACCGTCATCCACCATTCGCTCCCAACCCGGCTGATCCGCGCATCCTCGACGCCATAATCCATGAAGCTCGCGCTCGGCTGGATCGCCTTGTCGTAGTGGACCGTGACGACCTTGCGACCCTCGCGATCGAGCTCGACCGGCAGCAACCAGGAAAGCGAAGTCAGCCCGAGCAGGCGCGGGCTGCGCTCCTTGAGCGCGAACTGCCGCGGATCGTCCATATCGATCTGGTGCACCGAATGACGGTCGAGGACATAACCGTTGGGCGTCCAGCGGATCGCCCGCGCGTGGTCGCTATGCACCGGATCGGTCAGCGCCTCGGCGACGCGCACCATCAGCAGCAGGTTTCCATTGGGCAGCCGCGTCAGCCCCGGATTGAACGCCCCAAGCACATGCGTCGGCTCGGCCACCCCGCGCCGCAGCGGCGAGCGCGACAGGTCCACATCGTCGGGGCGGAAAATCAGAGTGTCGTCGGTCAAAAGCGTCCCCTCGTGCCTCAACCGAACGGGATCAGGCGGCGCCGGTTCCGCCGCGCGCCTGCTCATGGTGGCGGATCACTTCGTCGATGATGAAGCGCAGGAACTTCTCGGAGAATTCGGGATCGAGATCGGCCTGCTTGGCCAAGGCCCGCAGCCGCGCGATCTGTGCATCCTCCCGCCCCGGATCGGCGGGGGGCAGGCCGTGCTCGGCCTTGTATGCGCCCACCGCCTGAGTGACCTTGAATCGCTCCGCCAGCATATGGATCAGCGCGGCATCGATATTATCGATACTCTGGCGGAAGCGGAGGAGTTGCTGGTCGGACATGACGCTTCTTTGCTTGGCCCCCGCAAGGCATGCAAGCCTTGCCTTTGCCGCCCCCACGCGCCAGAGCGCCCGCCATGAGCGCGACGATTCACCGCCTCGGAGGCAATCCCCAGCCTTCGCTCGATCCGATGCTGGCGCTGGTCGCCGCCGATTTGAACCTCGTCAACGCAGTCATCCTCGACCGCATGCAATCGAGCATCCCGCTGATCCCCGAGCTTGCCGGGCATTTGATCGCGGGCGGCGGCAAGCGGATGCGGCCGATGCTGACGCTCGCGAGTGCGCAATTGCTCGGCTATTCGGGCAACCGCCACCATAAGCTGGCCGCCTCGGTCGAGTTCATTCACACCGCGACGCTCCTCCATGACGACGTCGTCGACTCGTCGGACCTGCGCCGCGGCAAGCGGACCGCGAACATCATCTGGGGCAATCCGGCAAGCGTGCTGGTCGGCGATTTCCTGTTCTCGCGCAGCTTCGAGCTGATGGTCGAGGATGGCAGCCTCAAGGTGCTCAAGATCCTCTCCAACGCCTCGGCAGTGATCGCCGAGGGCGAAGTCAACCAGCTCACTGCCGTCCGCCGGCTCGACATCAGCGAAGAGCGCTATCTGGACATTATCGGCGCCAAGACCGCGGCCTTGTTCGCGGCGGCCTGCCGCATCGCCGCCGTGGTCGCCGAGCGCGGCGAAGGTGATGAGGCCGCGCTCGATGCCTATGGCCGCAATCTCGGCATCGCCTTCCAGCTGGTCGACGACGCGATCGACTATGTCTCGTCCGCCGAAGAGATGGGCAAGGATGCGGGCGACGATTTCCGCGAAGGCAAGATGACGCTGCCGGTGATCCTGGCCTATGCGCGCGGCGACGAAGCGGCGCGCGGCTTCTGGAAGGATGCGATCTCGGGTCGCCGCGTCAGCGACGAGGATTTCGCCGAGGCCAAGCGCCTGGTCCAATCGAGCCGCGCCGTCGACGATACCCTCGCCCGCGCCCGCCATTACGGCCAGCGCGCGATCGACGCATTGGGCGGCTTCGCCAGCGGCGCCGCCAAGGATGCGATGGTCGAGGCCGTCGAGTTCGCAGTGGCGCGGGGCTATTAGCGCAGCTAGAATGCACGGGTGCCTAGCCTGATTGCATCCGTCCTCGCCGGCCTGACTGCCCTTGCTGCGCTGGCAGGGCAGACGGTGCCTGACGATACGTTCGAATTTACCCGTCAGCGGCTCGAACTGGAGCGGCGCGAAATTCTCGGCTCGCTCGACGACAAGAACTGGATGCAGGGCCAGACGCGCGCGAGCATCGTCCGCTTGCGGATCGAGCGCAATTGGAAAGCCTGTGCCGAGAACGAGGCGCTGGCGCTGGCCAAGGCCTCCGAACGCCCCGCGCGATTGCTCGCCGAAGCTGCACTAGGAGTCTGCAAGCCCTGGCAGAGCGCGCTCGAACTGGCGCTGGAAAACGGCGCTTACCCCTATCTCGACGGTGCCAATATGCCGGGGCGCGTCTCGCGGGACGACATGCTGACCACGGCCCAGCTCGCCTCACTCGACGCGGCGCTTGGGCGCATCCGAATGTGGCGCGGCATTGGCGGCGATAGCGTCAAGCCCGAGACCCCCAAGGCAGCCGATTCCACCGGCCGGCTTTCGTCGAGGGTGGGGCCTGTGCCCGAACGACTTGCGCCCCCAGACCCTCCTGCGGCTGCACGCGAGGCGCCCGTCAGCATCGATGACGCCGGCGAAACCGTCACCATCGTCGCCCAGTCGAAGGGCGGATGCCGGGTGCGATTGGCCGATCGCACGCTCACCGAAGCCGAGTTGGCGGCAAAGGCGCGCGAATGGGCGGCGGGCGGCATCGCCCTCAAGGTCATCCGCCCGCGCGGAGCCGATTATCGCTGCATGGCGAAGATCGCCATGCAGCTCGGCAAGCAGGGCCTGCGCTTCTTCGAATTCGTCGATCTGCAATAAGCGCTATTCCTCGGCAGGTTCGTCCTCGTCCACCTCCAGCGCATCCTCCTCGTCGGCGTCGAGCAGTTCCTCGATCGATTCGACCACCAGGTCGAGCTGTTCGTAGCTCGCCGTGAAATCGGTGGTTTCGCCTTCATCGTCCTCCATGCTGATCGTGTAATCGCCCTGTCCATCGGGCGTGATCGTGAATTGTGCGAGCGTACGCGCCATTATCCGGTCTCCTTTGCTTGCGCCCAACCCGGCTTTCCGAAATTGGTTGCAGCACGATGCGCGAACACCTGCCGATCCATGCTGTTTTACCCGAGTTGCTCGCCGCGTTGCGGAGCGCCAGCAACGCCGTGCTCGTCGCCCCGCCGGGCGCGGGCAAGACCACTGCGGTGGCCCCGGCGCTGCTCGACGAAGACTGGTGCACCGGCGAGATCCTGCTCCTTTCCCCACGCAGGCTGGCCGCGCGCGCGGCAGGCGAGCGCATGGCGGGCCAAGCGGGCGAAAGCGTCGGCAAGACCTTCGGCTACGCCACCCGGCTCGACAGCAAGCGCTCGGCCGCAACCCGTGTGACGGTGGTCACCGAAGGCATCTTCGTCAATCGCATCCAGTCCGATCCCGAACTCGCAGGCGTCTCGGCGGTTTTGTTCGACGAAGTCCATGAGCGCAGCCTGGATTCGGATTTCGGCCTCGCCCTAGCGCTCGATGCACAAGGCGCGCTCAGGCCCGACCTTCGCCTGGTCGCCATGTCCGCGACGCTCGACGGCTCGCGCTTCTCGGGGCTGATGGGCGATGCGCCGGTGATCGAAAGCGAAGGCCGCAGCTATCCGCTCGACCTGCGCCATATCGGCCGCGCCGCCGAATCGCGGATCGAGGATTCCATGGCGGCTGCGGTCCGCACTGCGCTACGCGAAGCCGAAGGTGGCGTGCTCGGCTTCCTGCCCGGCGTCGCCGAGATAGAGCGCACCGCCGAGCGGCTGGAGGACACGCCCGGCATCATTCTCCACCGCCTGCACGGCAGCATGGACCCCACCGCCCAGCGCGCCGCCATCGCCCCCGATCCGCAAGGCCGCCGCAAGCTCGTCCTCGCCACCTCGATCGCCGAAACCTCGCTGACTCTCGACGGCATCCGAATCGTGGTGGACTCCGGCCTCGCCCGCCGCCCGCGCTACGATCGGGCCGCGGGGATGACCCGCCTGGTCACCGAGCGCGCCAGCCAGGCCTCCGCCACGCAGCGCGCCGGCCGCGCCGCACGCCAGGGGCCGGGCGTCGCATATCGCTTGTGGGAAGAGGCCGCCACCGCCGGCCTTCCCCGCTTCGATCCCCCCGAGATATTGGAAGCCGACCTCTCGGCGCTCACCTTGGACTGCGCGCTCTGGGGCGTCAGCGATCCGCGCCAACTCGCCTGGCTCGACCCGCCGCCCGATGCGGCAATCGCCGAAGCGCGGGCCCGGCTGACCGCATTGGAAGCGCTCGATACGGACGGCCGCCCGACCGCCCATGGCAAGGCCATCGCTCGCCTGCCCCTGCCCCCGCGCCTCGGCCATATGCTGGTCCGCGCCGGCGAGATGGGCCTGGCTCAGACCGCCGCGCAAGTCGCGGTGCTACTCGGCGAACGCGGCCTGGGCGGCAATGACGCCGATCTCGAACTCCGCCTCCGCCGCTGGCGCAGCGAACGCGGTCCGCGAGCGGAGGGCGCGCGAAAGCTCGCCGAGCGCTGGGCCAGGCTCGTATCAGGCAGTGGCGAAGGCGATGTCGCCACCTGCATCGCGCTCGCTTTCCCCGACCGCATCGCCAAGCGCCGCGACGCGTCCGGCGAAACCTGGGCCTCCGCCGGCGGCCGCGGGTTCAAGCTGGATCCGACCTCCCCCCTCGCCCGTGCCGAATGGCTTGCGGTGGCCGAGACACAGGGGATGGCCTCGGGCGCGCGCATCCTCTCGGCGGCACAGATCGACTCGGCGATGGTCGAGTCGCTGTTCGCCGATCGCATCGAAACCCGGCGGACTGTGCGCTTTGACGCCACCACTGGTCGCATCGAAGCGCTGCGCGAACGCCGCCTTGGCGCGATCCGGTTATCGAGCGGGCCTGACTCCTCCGCCAGCGGCGAGGCGATCGAAGCCGCGCTGCTGGAGGGCGTTCGCGCCCACGGTCTTGCCCTGCTCCCCTGGTCAGGCGGCGCCGCTGCGTTGCGCACCCGCGCAGCTTATGCCGGCATCGACGCGCTGCGCGACGAGGCCTTGCTGGCGAAGCTCGATCAGTGGCTTCCCTCGCTGCTGGCGGGCATGCGCCGCCTCGATGCCATCGAACCCAGTGCGCTCACCGAAGCGCTGCAAACCCATATCGGCTGGGACGCAATGCGCGCGATCGACAAGGCCGCCCCGGCGCGCTTCGAGAGCCCCGCGGGATCCAGCCACGCAATCAATTATTCCGCCGAGGCCGGGCCGACCGTCGAGCTTCGCCCTCAGGCGCTGTTCGGCCTCGCCACGCATCCGATGGTGGGCAGCACACCCCTGGTGCTCAGCCTTACCTCCCCCGCCGGCCGGCCGATCCAAACGACGCGCGACTTGCCAGGCTTCTGGAAAGGCAGCTGGGCAGCAATCGCCAAGGAAATGCGCGGCCGCTATCCCCGTCACCCCTGGCCCGACGATCCCGCATCGGCCTCCGCAACGCTTCGCACGAAAAATGCGGATGCAAGGCGCGGGGCTCCGCGTTAAGGGGGAGCAATGAAGACCGCCCGCATCTATCAGCGCGTCAAGAACGCCATGCAATCCGGCCGTGCCCGCACCGATTCGTGGATCCTCGAATTCGAGCACCAAAAGGCGCAGGAGCCCGATCCGCTGACCGGCTGGACGGGCGGCGGCGATACGTCGAACCAGGTGCGGATCAGCTTCGAATCGCTGGAAGCGGCCAAAGCTTATGCTGATCGCGAAGGCTATGCCTATCACGTCGTCCCCGCGCCCGAGCGCAAGCTCAAGCTCCAGGCTTATGCGGATAATTTCCGGTAACGCTTGACCGTCCCTCTCGTCACCCCGGACTTGTTCCGGGGTCCAGCGGGCGGCAAGGGATTCCCAAGAGGTTCAACTGGAAAGCTTCGGGGTCATGGACCCCGGCAAAGGCCGGGGTGATAATCAGCCCGCCAGCAAGCTCCCCGCGAGCAGCAGCAGCACTTTCACGTCCACCGCTGCACCCTCGGCACGCTTCGCCGCAACGAATGCCGGCACGTCCGCGAGCGCAACGCGGTGGACGACAATATCCTCCCCCTCCAGCCCGCCGCCCGCGTTCATGCGCGTGAGCCCGCGGGCGCGTACCAGCGTAAAGCCCTCGGTGACCATGCCCGGCGAGGCATGGAAAAAGCCGAGTTCCTCGACCGTCTCGCAGGCATAGCCCGTCTCTTCGAGAAGCTCGCGCCGCCCGGCATCCAGGGCAGTGTCGCCTTCGTGCTCATCGCCGATCAGCCCCGCCGGCAGCTCGATGCAGCGCTTGCCCAGCGGCACGCGATATTGATCGATCAGCAGCACATCCCCGTCATCGATGGCGAGGATGACGACGGCCTCGATCCCGCGCGTGCGCGAGACATATTCCCATTTGCCCCGGCGCAGCGCAGTGATCCACTTGCCCTGCCACGCAACCTCGACCTGTTCGCTCATAGTTCGATCAAGCGATCCGGAAGCTCGTTGGTGTCGCCTTCGCTGCGCGGGAAATGCTCGGCCAGGACCACGCCGATCTGTGCGACCGCGTCGGACATGCCGTCGCCCGGCTTTCCTTCGCGAACCTTGGCGAGCAGTGCCGCCATTGCCTCGCCCCAGACATCCGCCGTCACCTTGGAGTGAATCGATTCGTCGGCGATGATCTCGGCGCGGTGCTCCGCCAGGCTTAGATAGAGCAACACCCCGGTCGCCGCCTTGGTGCGCTTCTCGGCGCCGGTGCGGAACAATGCCAGCGCGCGCCTCTGCACGCGGCGGGTCTTGGTCGGCCCCGGCGTGAGCGCGAGGCGCAGCGAATCGATCGCGAGCAGGAAGCGCACCGCGAGGAACACCGCTGCCGAAAGCACCAGCCCCACGGTAAGATACCAGCCGGGCGGCACGCTCTCGGCCCAGCCGTCGATCAGCCGGGCATGCAGCCATGCGGCCGGCCCCGGCTGCCACGCCAGCAGCGCCAGCGAGAGCAGCATCGCGAGCACGCTCCAGTGCAGCGCCACGTCATGATAGGCATCCGAGCGCCCGGCCACGACCGTGACGATCTCGCCATCGGTCGAGAGTTCGGCCTCGGAGACCGCGGCGGTCACTGCCGCATGATCGGCTTCGCTGAGCAACATGACTACCAACTCCCCGAAGCGCCGCCGCCGCCGAACGATCCGCCGCCGCCCGAAAAGCCGCCACCGCCGCCTCCCCAGCCGCCGCTTCCGCCACCGCCCCAGCCACTGGAGCCTCCGGAACTGCCGCCCGAATGGCGACTCATTTCATTGGCGATGGTCCACAGCACGATCGGCCAGTCGCTGCCGCCGCGCCCGCGATAGCGCCGTCCGCGCCGCTTCCCGAAGATCGCCGGCAGGAGGACGAAGGCAACGATGATGCCGATGAACAGCAATCCGAAGGGAAAGCCGCCGCTGCCCTTGCGCGTCCGTTTGGCCCCGGCCTGGTCCGCCGCCGCCTTGGCCTTGGCCTCGGCCGCTTCGAGCGGCAGCTTCATCTGCTCGCCGATCGCCTGGGCGCCTGCGACGATGCCGCCGGGCATGTCCCCGGCCTTGAATCTGGGCACGATGATCTGGTTGATGATCTGGTTCGACAGCGCATCGGTCATGATCGGCTCGAGCCCATAGCCCACTTCGATCCGCACCTTGCGGTCGTTCGGCGCGACGATCAGGAGGATGCCGTTATTGGCGTCCTTCTGGCCCAGACCCCAATTGCGGCCGAGCTGATAGCCGTAATCGGCGACGTCATAGCCCTGGAGATCGGGGATCGTCGCGACGACGAACTGGCGCGTCGTCGTCTTGTTGATCTCTTCCGAAAGCTGGGTGAGTTGGGCCACCTGCTCGGGGCTGAGCAGCTTCGCCGCATCGACCACCGGCTCCTTGTCCCGCTTGGGAAAATTCTGCGCCTGCGCCGATAGCGGCAGCATCGCCAGCAGCAGGATTAGAATGGCACGCAACACTTTCATGAACCGATCTCTCGAATGATGCCGTCGCTGCCTGCGACTATGCCTTCAGCCATCTTCTGTTCCTTGAATCGCGGCAGGACCGATTGCTGGAGTATCGCCGTAGCCTCGTCGTTGGTCAGTGCCTTTTCGAGACCGAAGCCGACTTCGATCCGTACCTTTCGTTCGGTCGGCGCGACGATCAGCAGCACGCCGTCATTCACATCCTTGCGCCCGACGCCCCAGTGATTGCCGAGTTTGAGGCCGTAATCGTCGATCGCATGGCCTCCCAGGCTCGGCACGGTAACCACCACGAACTGATGCTTGGTACGCATCGAAAAGCTCGCAAGCCGTGCAGCGAGTTTGGCTTCCTCCGCCTGAGGCAGCACGTCCGCTGTATCCACGATCCACCCGGTGAGCGCGGGAAAGGCATAACCGGCGGGCGGAGCCTTGGGCGGCGGCGCCGCAGCATTGCAGGCTGCGAGCGCCCCGCACAAAAGGAGCGCCGCTGGCTTCAGCTACCGTTCCCGAAATTGACCGTCGGCGCGACGTCCGAGCCGGCTTTGGCTTCGAACGGCACCATCGGCTTGGCGCCATGGAAGATCTTGGCGCCGATCGCATCGGGGAAGGTGCGGATCGTGGTGTTATAGCTCTGCACCGCGGCGTTATAGTCGCGGATCGAGATCGCGATGCGGTTCTCGGTGCCTTCGAGCTGGCTCATCAGCGTCTGGAAATTGGCCTGGCTCTGGAGCTGCGGATACGCCTCCTGGAGGCGCTGGAGCGACAGGCTCACGCCGTTCTGCGCCTGATTGAATGCCGAGACCTTGGCCGGATCGGTCAGATCGTCGCCGCTCAGCTTGATCTGGCTGGCGCTGGCGCGGGCATTGGTGATGTCGGTCAGGATCTTGCCTTCCGATCCCGCTGCGCCCTTTGCAGTCGCGACGAGATTGGGGATCAGATCGGCACGGCGCTGGTAATTGGTCTGAACGTCGGCCCATTTGGCCTTCGCCGCCTCCTGCGCCGTGGGAACGCTGTTGAGCCCGCAGGCCGAAAGCATCGCGGCCATCGCCAGCGCCAGAACCGCACGCATCTTCATTGCATTCCCTCCACACTCAATGTGCCTTGCTCTCATACGGCACGTGGGGAAGATGGAGAAAGCGAAATCGGAAACAAGAGGGGAGCGTAACGATGCTAAAGGAATTCCGGACCTTCATTGCGCGCGGCAACGTGCTCGATCTGGCCGTTGGCGTGATCATCGGCGCCGCATTCGGCACGATCACCAAGTCGCTGACCGACGATCTGATCATGCCGGTGATCGGCGCGATCTTCGGCGGGTTCGACTTTTCGAGCTATTTCATCCGCCTCGGCGCAGTGCCTGCCGGCTATGCGGGATCGCTCAGCGACTATGCCGCATTGAAAGCCGCGGGCGTGCCGCTGTTCGGCTTCGGCGCGTTCATCACCGTGGTGATCAATTTCCTGATCCTCGCCTTCATGGTCTTCCTGCTGGTCCGCTTCGTCAATCGCGCGATCCATGTGGTCGAAAAGGAAAAGGCAGAAGGCACTGCGGCACCGGTGCCCGATCCCGAGGACATCAAGCTGCTCCGCGAAATCCGCGACGAATTGCGCAAGAAAGTTTGAGCCCTTTTGTCACCCCGGCCTTGTGCCGGGGTCCATGGTTCCGCAGGCAATAAGTATTGCGCCTCTAGGCCAGTGCCCGGCGCCCGCTGGACCCTGGACCAGGTCCGGGGTGCCAGAAGAACCGATTCATGCTCAGGCTAAGCCGCCGCCAGATCTTCGGCGACGGCATTGGCGAGGCTGGTGCCGTCGAGGATGCGCGCAGTCTCGTCGCGCACCCGTGCCATGGCCTGCCGGATCGCGCAGGCGGCTTCGTCCTTGCAGTCGCTGCATGCCCGATATGCCGTCCGGCTCACGCACGGCACTAGCGCCAGCGGCCCTTCGATCACCCGGATGATCTCACCCAAGGAAATCAAATGCGATGCGCGCGCCAGCCGGTATCCGCCCATCTTTCCGCGCGTCGAGACCAGAAAACCCGCCTCGCGCAGATCCGCAAGGATCAGCTCGAGGAACTTGCGCGGCACATTGGCCTGCGCGGCGATGCGGTTCATCGGAATCGGCGCGCCCGCCGCGGGTTCGCCGGCCAGGAAAAGCATGGCGCGAAGCGCGTAACGGGACCGCTGGGTCAACATGGGTTAGGCCCATGCCAATCCTCTGCCCGAAAGTGAAGGGGCGCAGGCCGCCCAAGCCCTTTTATTTCAGCGCGATGTGCTTATATGGGCACTGCCGGGTTCGCTCGGCTATGGGGATAAACGACGGCGTGCAATAGGCACAGCGGACGCGGGGGCAGTACCCGCCGGCTCCACCACAAACCTCGGGAAACCGGGGATTTTGACGGGGCCGAACTAGGATCGACGTGTGTTGAAAAGCGCCGACTATCTCTCAGCGTGGGCCACTGTGACGGTCCATTACACAAGTGCCAACGATAACGAAGCACTCGCTATTGCGGCCTAACCCTACGGCTTAACGGCCCAAGGTTAGACTAAAATGCGCGGTTGGACCGCACCGGGCAACAGAAGCGGATTCCAGCGGTACGGGGGACACCGGGCAACAGAAGTCCCCCACTTTGCTTCTAGTATTTGATCTACCCGAACTGAAACGGTCATCCCCGCGCAAGCGGGGGCCCAGGGTTGCTCAGTGGTGGGTTGGGTGGCTCTGGGTCCCCGCTTGCGCGGGGATGACGACTAAGTCGTTACCCTGGATCCCAGCGCCGCTCAGCCGCCTCCCGGCGCCTTGGTGCCACGCGGGCGATTCTCCGGCGGCGGCTCGCGGTGTGTGCCTTTCTTCCAGTCGATCCGGTACAAGTCGAAGCGGCGGTCGGCGAGATTGCGCACCGTGCCCTCGGCCCGCGCCCAGGTCAGGTCGGCAAGATTGACGTCGGCGATCGTCAGCGTCTCGATATTCTCGCTCGCCTCGGCCGCAATCCCGTCGCGCGCAAAGGGGAAGTCGCAGGGCGTGAGGATGCAGGACTGGGCATATTGAACGTCCATATTGTCGACGCCCGGCAGATTGCCAACATTGCCGGATAGCACCACAAAGCACTGGTTCTCGATCGCCCGCGCCTGCGCGCAATAGCGCACGCGCATATAGCCCTGGCGATTGTCGGTGCAGAACGGCACGAAGATGATCCGCGCGCCTTCGTCGACCAGCCGGCGGGCGAGCTCGGGGAATTCGCTGTCGTAGCAGATCAGCACGCCGATCGGCCCGATATCGGTCTGGATGACGTCGACCGAGCTGCCGCCCTTGATCTTCCACCAATAGGCTTCGTTGGGGGTCGGGTGGATCTTCTCCTGCGCATGAACCGAACCGTCGCGCAGGCAGACATAGGCGACGTTCTGGATGCTGCCGTCATCGGTCCGCGTAGGGTGCGATCCGCCGACGATGTTGATGTTGTAGCGCAGCGCCATCCGTGAAAGCTCGGCGACGATCGGCGCGCGATGCTCTGTCATCCGGTCGATCGCCTCCATCGGCGACAGGCCCTCGGGCTCGAAGGACAGCAACGGAATCGTGAACAGCTCGGGGAAGACGACGAAGTCCGAGCGATAATCCGCCGCGACATCGACGAAATATTCGACGTTCTGGACGAATTCGTCGAAATTCTTGACTGCGCGGGCCTGGAACTGGACCGTCGCCAGCCGCACGCTCTCGACGTCTCTCGGCACGCGAAACGCGGGCGGCTCGTTCGGATCGACATAGGGATTGCGCCACACCATGTGCGCGGCAAACCCGTCCGAGGCTTTGTCGAAGGGCAGATATTTGTGGAGCACGCCAATCGGCGTGAAGCCGTTGGCGAGCTGGAACCCGATCACCTGATCGCGAAACTCTCCTTCGCGCACGCGCTCGAGATAATCCTCCGGCCCCGCCACCTTGGATCGAACCCGCGCATAGCCCGGCATCCGCCCGCCGAACACGATCCCGCGCAGCTCCAGCCGCTCGGCCAATGCCCGCCGTGCCTCGTAGAGCCGCTTGCCGATACGCAGTCCGCGCTGGCGCTCGTCGACTGCCATCTCGATGCCGTAGAGCCAGTCGCCGGTCGGATCGTGGCGGCTGCCGAAACCGTTGCCGGTGATCGTCGCCCAATCATGCGGGGCCAGCGCAATCGCCTCGTCGATTCGCGACGATGCGCAATAGCCGACGACTGCGCCTTCGAAGACCGCCACGAACTGCCCCGCCGGGAAATTATTGATCTGCCCGCTGACCTGGCCGGCGCTATAATTCTCGATGCCCGGATAGGCGCGACTGATCAGTGCCAATATGCCCTGCACGTCGCGCGGGGTGGCAGTGCGCACCTCCAGAGTGGCGGGGCTTTTACTGGGCATCATCGACTCCTGTTTCCCCGCCGAACGCATCGCAGCCGCCGTCTATCCCTCCGCCGCTGCATCGCAGCATGCGACCGTCATGCCAGCGGGCGCTCGGGCGGTTTTATCCAAGTCGTGCCCGCCGCGATCTGTGACAATCGCTACACAATAGACAAGCGAGGGCAACATGACACGAGTGACTTTGTTGGTGACGGCAGGGCTGGTCCTGAGCGCGGTGGGCGGCACCGCCCAGGCGCAGGATACGAAAGTGCTCTGGGGCGCGCGCAAGGCGGCAACTTGCCCGCAGGTCCGCCAGG
Organism: Sphingomonas sp. AC522; assembly: GCF_979258125.1. Lineage (NCBI taxonomy): Bacteria > Pseudomonadati > Pseudomonadota > Alphaproteobacteria > Sphingomonadales > Sphingomonadaceae > Sphingomonas > Sphingomonas sp. AC522. The sequence goes on along the minus strand of NZ_OZ409836.1, from coordinate 895,272 downwards.
TTCCATCGGCAGCCCTTGCCGGGCAACTGGTCCGCTGCGCGAAGGAAACGCAATCGACGTCGACGGGCGAGTCCTGGCTGGTCGAGAACCTGCAGGTCCAGATTGGTGGCCCGACCAGCTTCGCGGCGATGTATAATGCAGTCACCATGCCCGATGCCGACACGAGCAAGCGCGTCTATCCGATCCGCGGCAGCTGGACCTGGTCGGTGTGCAAACTGCGCGCCGACGCCAAGATCTATGGCGATCCCAACCTCAATTGCGATGAATCGCCGGTCACCGGCGCAACCGGCGCGTGCTGGCAGACGACCTTTGGCGACTGGCGCTGCACGATGAACGGCACCACCGGCGCGAGGCGTTCGAAGCTTCGGCCGCGATAGCCGCGGGAGGCGGTCTATGCGTGGCAGGGCAGGGACGGCACCCGCCGCCCCTGCCCTCGCGTATCAATCCTCGGCGGTCTTGGCTTCTTCCAATTGCGCCACACCGTCCTGGGCGTAATCCTGCGCTTCCTGCAGATCGGCTTTGCCGCTGCCGGCGAGGAACTTGTTGAACGCGTTGGTGATCGCCTCACGCTTTTGGAGGTTGGTCGTCGAGGTGGTGAGGTTGATCCGTGAATTGCACGGCCCCCCGGCGCCGACGATGAAATAGCCCGAATCGCGGCCGATCAGGCAGTTGCTGGCGCGCCGCAGGACCGCCTTGGCGCGCGGCATCGAAGTCGCATCCATCGCCAGCTTGCCTTGCTCAAGCGCGAAATCGATCAGTTGCTCGTCGGTCACCTGAACCGGAACCGGGTGCGCCGCGAGCAGGCTGAGGGAGACGGTGGCGGCAAGGATGTTCCATTTCATTGATTGGACCTTTCGACCAATAGTCATCATCGACGGCGCGAAGCCTATTCCGTCACGCTTGCGCAAACTTGGATAAATCTGCTCGATACGCATTTCCGGAGCCGCTACAGGGGCATATCCGGCGTCGCTCATGACATCTCGTGCGCGGCGGCGATTGCCGATCAAGGCAGCGAAGCAACCGAGTATATTCCTATGCGTGGATCGGCGATTTCGTGACGAGTGCAGTGGCGGAAGCCAGCGCCAGGATGCGGTTCTTCCGGCCCGATCCCGCGCTCGAGCCCTATCTGTCCGCGATCTATCTCAACGATATCGAGACTGTGCCGGGCACGCGCATGGCGGATACGCTCCATCCCGAATGGGCGAACCTGCGCTTCATGGAAGGCGATCCCGGCGTCGGCTCGATCGGCCCGGGCGAGATGCAGCCGACTCCGGCCTGCGTCCTGGTCGGGCCGACATGCTATGCGACACGGTTCGAGACCGGAACGGTGCGCAGCTGGGGCATCGGCTTTCTGCCGCTCGGCTGGACCAAATTCGTCGGCGAGCCGGCCGAGGCCTATGCCGATCGCACGATCGACGCAGAGGCCGATCCGGCCCTCGCGCATCTGGCGCGGCTGCGTCCGCAATTGCAGGATGCCGATGGCGATCCGCACGATCAGGCCGCGGCAATCAATCGCCATCTGCTCGATCTGCTGGCCACCGCGCCGCCGGACGATAACGCCGTCGCCCGCGCCCATGCGGCGCTGGCCGATCCCGATGTCGGGACGGTGGCAGAGCTGGCGGAGCGCGTCGGCATCTCCGAGCGATCGGTGGCGAAGCTCAGCCGGCGGGCCTTCGGCTTCAAGCCAAAGCTGCTGCTCAGGCGCCAGCGGTTTTTGCGGACGCTGGCCGAAGTCATGCTCGGCGCCAACACCAACTGGTCACGCTCGCTCGACGCGCATTATTATGACCAGTCTCACTTCAACCGCGATTTCCGGCGGTTCATGGGACTGTCGCCCCAGGCCTATCTCGCGCAGCCGCGGCCGATCGTCGACGCAGCGGTTCGCGGACGGATGGCTGCAGCAGGGGCGGCGATGCAGGTTCTGCACCAGCCCAAAGGATGATCCCGTAAGCGGAAAGGCGGCCCGGCATTTGCCGGTGCCGCCCATTCGCATTCCAACCGATGCTAGCCGATGCTCGCGAGTAGCTCGTCGAGCTGCTCCAATTGCTCCGGCAATCCGGCCGCCGAGCCCTGCAGCGCTTCTTCGAGCGCCTCCTTGCTCGGATAGATTTCGTGGAAGTGCAGCAGCGTCTTGCCACCCTGATCCTCGAAGGTCACGGTCGTGATCGCGCCTTCTTCGCCCTCGTCATTGGTCCAGACGATGCGCTCGTTCGGCACGACCTCGAGATACTTGCCGTAAAATGCCATGGTCTCCGGATCGCCGGCGCCGAATTCCAGCTTGTATTTGCCGCCGGTCCGGACGTCCATTTCGCAGGACACCAGCGAGACGCCGGTCACCGACTTCGGCATCCACCATCGCTGAAACAGCTCGGCTTGGCTCCACGCCTTGAAAACCAGCGCCGGCGGCGCGTTGAAAGTCCGCGTGACGGCCAGTTCACGCTCGCCGCGGCGCTCGATCAAGGTTCGAAACTGGGCATCATTCGAAGAACTAACCTGCTGATCCATCACTCTGCTCCTTTGTCATTTCATCGATGATTCGATCGAGCGCATCGAAGCGCGCCTCGAATAATTTGCGGTAGTCTTCGAGCAACGCCGCCTCCGCCGCCAAGCCACGCACTCCGAGCCGGCAGGTTCGCACCCGCCCGACCTTGCGCGTCATCACCAGCCCGGCGCGCTCCAGAACCTGGACGTGTTTCTTCATCCCCGTGAGGGTCATCTGGAATTTCGCGGCCAGCGTCGTGATCGACGCCTCCGATCGCCCGAGATGCTCGATGATGCCGCGGCGCGTCGCATCGGCAAGCGCGGCAAAAGACAGATCGAGGGCAGGAGCGGAATACTGAACCATATGGCTCAGTTTCTAATCGACGTTGGCGAGGTATGCAAGCCTCGACGTTTTTCCGGTTTCATATTGGCGCGTGGACGCCGCGCGGAGCGAAAAAAAGGGCCCCGGTTGCCCGGAGCCCCTTTCGTCTAGCTAGGCCTGGGGCCAGCCGGTATCAGTCCTTGTCGCCGGTCAGGAACGCCGGCAGGCCGATATCGCCGCCATCGTCCTTGCTCTCCGAGCGCTCGGGACGCGGGCCGCGATCACCACGGTCGCCACGACCTTCGCCGCGCGGACCACGATCACCGCCGCCTTCGCGACGCGGACCACGGTCACCGCCGGGGCCACGGCCGCCGCCGCCGTCACGACGGCGGTCGCCGTCGCGCTGCGGGCGGTCACCGCGCGGACGGTCGCCGCCTTCGCGGGGCTCACGTGCCGGACGCGTGTCTTCGAGCTCGGCGCCGGTCTCTTGGTCAACGACCCGCATCGACAGGCGAACCTTGCCGCGCTGGTCGATCTCGAGGACCTTGACCTTGACTTCCTGGCCTTCGCTCAGGACGTCCGAGACCTTCTCGGTGCGCTCGTTGCGGATTTCGGAGACGTGGACGAGACCGTCCTTGCCGCCCATGAAATTCACGAACGCGCCGAAATCGACGAGATTGACGACCTTGCCTGCATAGACCTTGCCGACTTCTGCTTCCTCGACCAGGCCCTTGATCCAGGCGATGGCCGCCTCGATCTGCGCCGGATCCGACGAGCTGACCTTAATCACGCCTTCATCGTCGATATCGACCTTGGCTCCGGTCGTCGCGACGATCTCGCGGATGACCTTGCCGCCCGTGCCGATGACTTCACGGATCTTCGACTTGTCGATCGTGAAGCTCTCGATGCGCGGAGCATGCGCCGACAGCTCTTCACGGGTGTGATCGAGCGCCTTGGCCATTTCGCCGAGGATGTGCGCGCGGCCTTCCTTGGCCTGATCGAGCGCGACCTTCATGATCTCTTCGGTGATGCCGGCGATCTTGATGTCCATCTGCATCGTGGTGATGCCCTCGGACGTGCCTGCAACCTTGAAGTCCATGTCGCCGAGATGATCCTCGTCGCCCAGAATGTCGCTGAGAACCGCGAAATCCTTGCCCTCGAGGATCAGGCCCATTGCGATGCCCGAGACCGGGCGCTTGAGCGGCACGCCGGCATCCATCATCGACAGCGAACCGCCGCAGACGGTGGCCATCGAGGACGAGCCGTTGCTCTCGGTGATGTCCGAGAGAACGCGGATCGTGTACGGGAACTCTTCCTTGGTCGGCAGCACCGGGTGCAGCGCGCGCCAGGCGAGCTTGCCGTGGCCGACTTCGCGGCGGCCGGGAGCGCCGAAGCGGCCGACTTCGCCGACCGAGTAGGGCGGGAAGTTATAGTGCAGCATGAAGTGCTCGTAATTGAGCCCGTTCAGACCATCGATCATCTGCTCGGCGTCGCGGGTGCCAAGCGTGGTGGTGCAGATCGACTGGGTCTCGCCACGCGTGAACAGCGCCGAGCCGTGGGCGCGGGGCAGGAAATGCACCATCGCTTCGATCGGGCGGATCTGCTTGGTGTTGCGGCCGTCGATGCGGATGCCGTCCTTGAGGATGGCGCCGCGGACGATATCCGCCTCGAGCTTCTTCACCAGCTTGAGCGTGCCGAGATACTGGGCCGGATCGCTTTCCTTGAGGTCCGCGAAAGCGTCGCGGGCCTTGCCGCGGGCATCGTTGAGCGCGTTCTGGCGCTGCTGCTTGTCGGTCAGCTTATAAGCAGCAGCGATATCGTCTCCGATCGCCTTGCGCAGCTTCTTCATGGTGTCCGACTTGTCGGCGACCGGGGCCAGCTCCCACGGATCCTTGGCCGATTGCTCGGCGAGATCGATGATCGCATTGACGACCTGGCGGATCGCCTTGTGGGCGAACTGCACGGCGCCGAGCATGACTTCTTCCGAAAGCTCCTTGGCTTCGGATTCGACCATCATCACGGCATCGCCGGTGGCGGCGACGACGAGATCGAGGTCACCTTCCTTGATCTGGGTGTTGTTCGGGTTGAGGACATATTCGCCCTCGACATAACCGACGCGCGCTGCGCCGATCGGGCCCATGAAGGGCACGCCCGAAATGGTCAGCGCAGCCGAAGCCGCGACCATCGCCAGCACGTCCGGCTCGTTCTCGCCATCATAGCTGAGAACCTGGCAGATCACGTTGATCTCGTTGTAAAACCCTTCCGGGAACAGCGGGCGGATCGGACGATCGATCAGGCGGCTCGTGAGAGTCTCCTTCTCGGTGGCGCCGCGCTCGCGCTTGAAGAAGCCGCCGGGGATGCGTCCCGCGGCCGAATACTTCTCCTGGTAATGAACGGTGAGCGGGAAGAAGTCCTGCCCTTCCTTGACCGAGCGTGCGGCGGTGACGGCGCAGAGCACAACGGTTTCGCCCAGGGTCGCCATGATGGCGCCGTCGGCCTGGCGGGCAACGCGGCCCGTTTCCAGAGTCAGCGTTTGACCGCCCCACTGGATTTCTACTTTTTTGGTGTCGAACATTTGGTTTCCTTCACTCCCGCTGCCCAATGCGGCGGGGGCCTGTGTGCGGGTTAGCCGGCCCGTCCGGTTTGGAGTGATTGCACTCCGGGAGGGCCTGCTGGCCGGATTGCCGGCGGCCCGAATGTCAAAAGGGCGCCGCGAGGGCGCCCTTCTGGGTTACTTGCGAAGGCCGAGCTTCGCGATGAGATCGGTGTAGCGCGCCTGATCCTTCTTGCGAAGATAATCGAGGAGCGAACGGCGCTTGTTGACCATCAGCAGCAGACCGCGGCGCGAATGATTGTCCTTGCCGTGAGTCTTGAAGTGCTCGGTGAGATTGACGATGCGCTCGGTGAGGATCGCGATCTGGACTTCGGGGCTGCCGGTGTCGCCGCTCTCGCGGCCATGTTCCTTGATGAGCACGTCCTTGCGCTCGGCAGTGATCGTCATTCAATTTTCCTTCGACATCGCTTTACAGATTGAAACCGCGGACGACCCGGACAAGTCCGGATTGCGCCTCCACCAGCGCAACCGGAACCTGGTCCAGCAGCGCGAAATATTGGCCGTCTTCAGCGTCTGTCCCGGCCAGAACCTGCCCTTGGCGGAGCAGCCCTGCCTGGTCGGGAGTGAGGGAGAAAGCCGGGATGTCGTCCAGCCCCGCCCTCAATGGCAGGAGGTGTTGTTCAAGGGTGCGCGCCTTAGCCAGTTCGGCCAATTTGTCCAGCGAAATCGCCTGGTCGAGACCGAAGGGGCCGGCCTTGATACGGCGGAGCATGGTGACATGGCCGACAGTGCCGAGCGCAAGTGCGATGTCACGGGCGAGGCTGCGGATGTACGTGCCCTTGGAGACATGGGCGGTGAGAGTGACGCTGTCACGGCCCACCTCAAGGATGTCGAGCGAATGAATTGTCACTGCGCGCTTGGCCAGCACGACCTCTTCGCCTGCGCGCGCCAGATCATAGGCCCGCTCGCCATCCACCTTGAGCGCGGAGTAAGCCGGCGGCACCTGCTCGATCGGGCCAGTGAAGCTCGGCAGCACCGCCTCGATTTCCGCTAGCGGCGGGCGGACATCGCTGGCCGCGATCTCCTTACCTTCCAGGTCGAGCGTATCCGTCTGCACGCCGAACCCGATCGTGAAATCATACACCTTGTCGCTGTCGAGCATTCGCCCCGCGAGCTTGGTCGCCTCGCCGAGGGCAATCGGCAGCACGCCCGTCGCGAGTGGATCGAGCGTGCCGCCATGGCCGACCTTGGGCAGATCTTTTTTCTTGGGGCCAAACCCGCTGTCGCGGAGCGCGCGCTTGACGGCGCTCACGCCCTGGGTCGAGCCGAGCCCCAGGGGCTTGTCGAGGATGATCCAGCCATGCATGCCGCGCCCGTAGCCGAGCGGCCGGGGCGCGGCCAGCACGCTATTTGGCAGGCGTCAGCTTGAGCAGCCGGCCCTGCGACTCGCCGCCATCCTCGAGTAGCCAGATCGCACCGTCAGGGCCCTGCTCCACTTCACGGATGCGCGCGCCCATATCCCACTGGTCGCCTTTCTTGGCGTTCGTGCCCTCCACATCGACGCGGACCAGCGCCTTGCTCGACAGCCCGCCGATGAACAGATCGCCATTATATTGGGGGAACATCGTGCCCGAATAGACAATCAACCCGCCGGGCGAGATCACGGGGTTCCACCAGACTTTCGGCGCCTCATAGCCATCGCCCGCCTTATGATCGGGGATGTCGCGCCCGTCATAATGGCTGCCGTTCGAGGCATTGGGATAGCCGTAATTCTTGCCGGGCAGGACGAGATTGACTTCATCCCCTCCCTTCGGCCCCATTTCCTGCTCCCACAGATTGCCCTTCGCGTCGAAGGCCAGGCCGAGCAGGTTGCGATGGCCATAAGACCAGACTGCCGGGTGGAAGCCCTGTGCGGCCAGCGGATTGTTCGCGGCGGGGGTTCCGTCATCGTTGAGGCGCAGCACCTTGCCGAGCGTCGCCTTGGGATCCTGGGCCGGCGTGAATTTCTGGCGCTCGCCATTGGTGAAGAACAGATGCCCATCGGGCGCGAAGGCGATGCGGCCCGAGAAATGGCCGTTGCCCTCGACGTGAGGATCGGCGCGGAAGATCACCTCGAAGCCCTCGAGCTTGGAGCCGTCCGCAGCCAGCTTGCCGCGCCCGAGCGCCACCCCCTTCAGCCCGGCCGAATTGGCTTCGGACCAGCTGAGATAAACGAGCCGATTCTCGGCGAACTTGGGATGGAGGACCACGTCCATCAGCCCGCCCTGGCCCTCGCTCATCACGGCCGGAACGCCGTTGACAGGCGTCCTCGTCTTGCCGTCGGCGGACAAGAGCAGCAATTGGCCCTTCTTCTCGGTCACCAGCATCCGCCCATCGGGGAGGAAGGTCATTGCCCAGGGCGAATCGAAATCGGCGACTTCGGTGACCGTGAATGGCCGATCGCCGGGGGCCGTGTTGTTCTGGGCCACGGCATTGGATTGCGGATTGCACGCGGCAAGAAGCGCAAGCGCGGGGAGCATCAGGCGGACTGCAGGCATTCGGTAACTCCGATGGGGGTTCGGGTGTGTAACGCCTTAGCGCATCCGTCCGTTTCCGTCAGCTTTTCAGCTTGCGCGGTATGGCGCCCTCGCGGCATCGTGCCTGCGGGCAAAGGATCGGGGGCAAGCCGGTGAGAATACGAGATTTTAGCGCGGCGCTCGCTGCCTGGGCGGCCCTGCTCCTCGGCGCGTCCGGCGTCGCGGCGCAGGATGCCGCGCCGGCAATCCCCACCGCCGCCGATTTCGGCGCGCCGCCGATGGTAACCGCGCCGATCCTCTCCCCTGACGGCAAGCTGGTCGCCGCCAAGGGAATGGCGAACGGCAAGCAGATGGTGCTGATCATCGCCCTGCCGGTGGCCCCCGGCGGGGTGCGTAGGATCGAGATTCCCGCCGAGCACCAGCTGCAATGGACGCGCTGGGCCGGCAACCGCCGCCTGCTCGTCAGCATGTCGCGCGCCGAATCCGTGATGGGCACCGATGTGCGGATGACGCGACTGGCGCTGTTCGATCTCGATACCGGCAAGCAGAGCTTCGTCGGACCGCGCGCGCAAGGGATCGATGGCGACAATATCATCCATGTCGATCGCGACGGGCGATTCCTGCTGCTCAGCACCCAAGCCAGTATCTTCGAATACCCTTCGGTTTACCGCGTCGATCTGGCGACGGGCAAATCGGTCAAGATCGTCGATTCGCGCGAGGACGTGTGGAACTGGTACGCCGATGATCGAGGTACGATCCGCGCCGGCGTCGGTATCCGCGACGGCAAATGGTGGGTCTTCTACCGCGACGGCGACAGCAAGAGCTTCGAGCGCACCAAGCAGCGCACTTTCAATGTCTCGGACACGGTGATTGACCGGTTCCTGCCGATATCGGGCAGCGATTCGGGCTTCGCCATCGCATCGGGCAAGAGCGGGCGCTTCGGGCTCTATCGCTACGACTTCAGGGCCGATTCGCTTGGCGAACAGCTCTACGAGAATCCGATCGTCGATATCGACGATTTCGATCTCGGGCCCGACGGCAAGATCCAGAGCGTCACCTATATCGACGACAAGCCCGAGATCATGTGGTTCGATCCCGAGCTCAAGAAATTCCAGGCCAAGCTCGACAAGGCGATACCGGGCAACGTCAATCGCGTGGTTTCTGCCGATCGTGCGAGAAGCAAGCTGTTGGTCTGGACCGGGTCGGCGAGCGAGGCGGGCACCTATCTGATCTACGACCGCGCCACCAACGTGATGGAGCCGCTCGCCGAAATGTACGACAAGCTTGTCGGCAAGCGGCTCGCGGCGATGGAGCCGGTCCGCTACAAGGCGCGCGACGGGCTCGAGATTCGCGCCTATCTCACCCTGCCGCCGGGCCGCGACGCCAAGGGCCTGCCGCTCGTCGTGATGCCGCATGGCGGTCCGTTCGCACGCGACAGCTGGGGCTTTGACGTCTGGGCCCAGTATCTGGCGAGCAAGGGCTATGCCGTGCTCCAGCCCAATTTCCGCGGCTCGACGGGCTTCGGCAGCGATTTTGTCAAGAAGGGCATCGGCCAATGGGGCCGGGGCATGCAGGACGATGTCGACGACGGCGTGAAATGGCTCGCGGCGCAGGGCAAAGTCGATCCCAAGCGCGTATGCATAATGGGTGCGTCGTTCGGTGGTTATGCGGCGATGTGGGCGGCAGTGCGCAATCCCGAAATCTATCGCTGCGCGATCAGCTTCGCCGGCATTTCGGATGTCGATGCGATGCTCCGCTACGACAAGAGGGGGATGAGCGCGACGCGTTATTTCCAGGATTGGCGGGCGCGTGTGCAGGGCGACAAGAAGTTCGAGCTCGACCAGATTTCGCCGATCAAGATGGTCGACAAGATGCAGGTGCCGATCCTGATCGCGCATGGCAGCGACGATCGTAACGTGCCGATGTCGCAATCGAAGCAATTGCACGATGCGCTCCAGCGAATCGGCCGGGCGCACGAATATGTGATTTATCCCGATGAAGGCCATGGGCTGACCGATCCCGGCCACGCCACCGACTTTCTCGTGCGGATCGGCAAGTTCCTCGACCAGCATAATCCCGTCGGTCCGCCACCCGGCTGAGCCGGAGGCACGCAATAATCAGTGCTGACGGGCACTTGCCCCCTTGGGGACAAGCGCGTATATCGCCGGTGCTTTCTCGACATCGTCAAACATGCCGAGGCCGCTCCCACCCGGGTGCGGTCGCAGAAGCTGCATATCTGATTACCGGAGATCGAATGGCGGACGTGGCCGCACTGACCAAGCTGATCGAACCCGAGGCCAAGGCGCTCGGGCTCGAACTGGTGCGCGTCAAGATGTTCGGCGGGGTCAGCGATCCGACGCTCCAGGTGATGGCCGAGCGCCCCGACACGCGCCAGCTGAGCATCGACGATTGCGCCAATCTGTCGCGCCGCATCTCGGAGCGGCTGGACGAACTCGAAGCAGCGGGCCGCGATCCGATCGAGCATGCCTATCGCCTCGAAGTCAGCTCGCCGGGCATCGACCGTCCGCTGACGCGCCTCCAGGATTTCGAGGACTGGAAGGGGCATGAGGCGCGGATCAACCTGACCGAGCCGACCGCCGACAATCGCAAGCAGCTGACCGGCGATCTGGTCGGCGTCGAGGGCGACACCATCACCATCGACGTGCGTAAGCACCGCGAAGTCGCCATTTCCTGGGCGCAGGTCGCAGATGCCAAGCTGCTGATGACCGACCGCCTGATTGCAGCGACCGCGCCGCTCTCCACCGAGGGCGCAGACGAATTCGAAGAAGCCTATGAAATGTCCGCGGACGCGGACGGGGAAGCAGAGGAACAAGACTGATGGCCACCGCCATTTCCGCCAACAAGGCCGAGCTGATCGCGATTGCCGATTCGGTCGCCAAGGAAAAGCTGATCGACCGCGCCATCGTCATCGAGGCGATGGAGGACGCGATCCAGCGCGCCGCCAAGAATCGCTATGGCAGCGAGAACGACATCCGCGCCAAGCTCGACCCGGTCTCGGGTGACCTACGCTTGTGGCGCGTCGTCGAAGTGGTCGAGGCAGTCGACGATTATTTCAAGCAGGTCGATTTGAAGGGCGCGCAGAAGCTCCAGAAGGACGCCGCGATCGGCGACTTCATCGTCGATCCGCTGCCCCCGATCGAATTCGGCCGCATCCAGGCCCAGGCTTCGAAGCAGACCATCTTCCAGAAGGTCCGCGACGCCGAGCGCGAGCGCCAGCACGAAGAATTCAAAGACCGGATGGGCGAGATCATCACCGGCCTCGTCAAGCGCGTCGAGTTCGGTCACGTCGTGGTCGATCTCGGCCGCGCCGAGGGCGTCATCCGCCGCGACCAGCAGATCCCGCGCGAAGTCGTCCGCGTCGGCGATCGCGTCCGCTCGATCATCCTCAACGTCCGCCGCGAAAACCGCGGTCCGCAGATCTTCCTCAGCCGCGCGCATCCGGACTTCATGAAGAAGCTGTTCGCGCAGGAAGTGCCCGAGATTTACGACGGCATCATCGAGATCAAGGCCGCTGCCCGCGATCCGGGTTCGCGCGCCAAGATCGGCGTGATCAGCCACGATTCGAGCATCGATCCGGTCGGCGCCTGCGTCGGCATGAAGGGCAGCCGTGTCCAGGCAGTGGTCCAGGAAATGCAGGGCGAGAAGATCGACATCATCCCGTGGAGCGAAGACACCGCGACTTTCGTGGTTAACGCGCTTCAGCCCGCGAATGTCAGCCGCGTCGTGATCGACGAAGAGGATGACCGCATCGAAGTGGTGGTTCCCGACGATCAGCTTTCGCTGGCAATCGGCCGCCGCGGCCAGAACGTCCGCCTGGCTTCGCAGCTCACCGCCAAGGCGATCGACATCCTCACCGAGACCGATGCCAGCGAGAAGCGCCAGCAGGAGTTCGTTACCAATAGCGAGCTGTTCCAGAACGAACTCGACGTCGACGAGACGCTCGCACAGCTGCTCGTCGCCGAAGGGTTCAGCAGCCTCGAGGAAGTCGCTTATGTCGAGCTGGCGGAAATCGCCGAGATCGAAGGTTTTGACGAGGATCTGGGCGCCGAGCTGCAGAGCCGCGCCGCCGAAGCGCTCGAGCGCCGCGAGGAAGCCAATCGCACCCTGCGCCGCGAAATCGGCGTCGAGGACGATCTGGCGACCATGCCCTATATGACCGAAGCGATGCTGGTCACGCTAGGCAAGGCGGGCATCAAGACGCTCGACGATCTCGCCGATCTCGCGACCGACGAACTGGTCCAGAAGAAGCGCATCGAGCCGCGCCGCCGCAACGAGGACGCGCCCAAGCGCGCCGAGGACAAGGGCGGGATCCTGTCCGAATATGGCCTGACCGACGAGCAGGGCAACGAGATCATCATGGCTGCTCGCGCGCATTGGTTCGAGGACGAGGCTCCGGCTTCGGACGCAAGCTCGGAGGACGCAGTTGCGGAATCCGGACAATGATACCCGCGCGGTAAGAAGAGCGAAGCAGTTCGGCCCCCCTCGCACAGAGGGGCCGGACGGCCAGCCTGTCGAGGCTCGCGCGGATATGCGCGAAGCCAAGGAACCGATTCGCAAATGCATCCTGTCGGGGGAGAAGGAAGCGCGCGAGCATCTCGTGCGCCTGGCCCTCTCGCCCGATGGCGAAGTGCTGCCCGATGTCCGCGCCAAGGCGCCGGGCCGCGGGGCGTGGATCGGCGTGAATCGTGCCGAGCTCGAAGCTGCGATGGCCAAGGGCAAGTTGCGCGGTGCCTTGGCGCGCGCTTTCAAGGGCGAGAAGCTGACCGTTCCGGACGACCTTCCCGAACGGATCGCGGCCCAGCTGGAGCGCAATTTGCTCGACCGGCTGGGTCTCGAATCCAAATCGGGCGCCGTCACCACCGGCGGCGAGAAACTCGACAAGGCGGCGCGCTCGGGCAAGCTTCACATGCTGTTGCATGCCAGCGATGCCAGTGCCGACGGGATGGCCAAGCTCGCCCAGGCATGGCGCGTGGGATCCGATCGCGAAGGATCGAGCCTCAAGGGCTTATCAATACCGGTATCAAGGACTATATTGTCCTTGGCGCTGGGCCGCGAAAATGTGGTACATGCCGGCCTGACCGACGCCAAAGCGGCCAGAAGGGTGAGCGATGCGCTCGACCGCTGGCTGCACTTTATCGGACCCGAACCCTTGCCCGTGCCTTGCGTATCCAGCGCTGAAGGCGCATCGGCGCTTCCGTCGGAAGCGCCGCACGACGACGAACGACAGACTGAAGGACTTTAGGCAGCCGCATGAGCGACACCGAGAACGAAAAGCCGAAATTGGGCATGCGCGCGCCGCTGGGCCTCAAGCGCACCGTCGAGACGGGCAAGGTGAAGCAGAGCTTCAGCCATGGCCGCTCGAACACCGTGGTTGTGGAAGTGAAGCGCCGCCGCGTGCTTGGCCCCCAGAGCGCCGCGCCCGAGGAAGTAACGCCGGCGCCCGTCGCCGCTGAGCCCGCTCCGCCGCCGCCACCGGCCCCTGCCCCGCGTCCTTCGGCTCCCGCCGGCGAGACCGCGCAGGAGCGCCAGACCCGCATGCTCCGCGAAGCCGAAGGGCAGCGGATGAACGCGCTCGAAGAAGCGCGTCGCCGCGAAGAGCGCGAGCGTGCCGAAGCCGCTGAGGCCGAAGCCCGCCGCGCCGAGGAACGTGCCCGCGCCGAGGCCGAAGCCGCCAATGCGCCCAAGACGCCTGCCCTGGCCAAGGCCGCCGAGCCCGAGCCGGTCGTCGAAGCCGCTCCGGCGCCGGCATCCACGCCTGCGCCTGAACCGGCACCTGAGCCGGTCGGCATCGCGCTCGATCCCAATCGGCCCGCGCCGCGCCGCTTCACGCCGGTCGCACGCCCCGAGATTCCTAAGCCGCAGCCCAAGCCCGAGCCCGTTCAGGAACGCGCAGCCGAAGCCACTCCGGCCCCGGCCGCAGGCGGCCCCGCTTCGCCGCGGACGCTGCCCGGCACCGGCGCACCCAAACGCCCCGAGCCGCCTGCGCGTCCGAGCCGTGGCGCTGGCCGTCCCGGTGACGACCGCCGTCAGTCGGGCAAGCTCACGGTCAATCGTGCGCTTGGCGACAATGACGGCGCGCGTGCGCGTTCGCTCGCGGCGCTCAAGCGCGCCCGCGAAAAGGAACATCGCCGCATGGGCGGCCCGCGCGAGCCGCAGATCAAGCAGGTCCGCGACGTTCAGGTTCCCGAGACGATCACCATCCAGGAACTCGCCAACCGCATGGCCGAAAAGGGCATCGACTTGATCAAGTCGCTGTTCAAGATGGGCGTGCCCTCGGCGATGGGCGATACCATCGATCAGGACACTGCCGAGCTGCTGGTCACCGAATTCGGCCACAATATCGTTCGTGTCAGCGATTCGGATGTTGATCTCGAAGTTGACACCGTCGTCGAGGAAGAAGGCGTTCTCCAGCCGCGCCCGCCGGTGGTCACGATCATGGGCCATGTCGATCACGGCAAGACCTCGCTGCTCGACGCGCTGCGCGACACCAATGTGGTGCGCGGCGAAGCCGGCGGCATCACCCAGCATATCGGCGCCTATCAGGTTACCCTGAAGGATAAGTCGAAGATCACTTTCCTCGATACGCCGGGCCATGAAGCGTTCAGCGCAATGCGTGCCCGCGGCGCCAACGTTACCGATATCGTCATCCTGGTGGTGGCGGCGGACGACGGGCTGATGCCGCAGACGATCGAGGCGATCAACCACACCAAGGCGGCCGGCGTGCCGATGATCGTGGCGATCAACAAGATCGACAAGCACGAGGCCAATGCCCAGCGCGTCCGCGAGCGTCTGCTCGAGCATGACGTGCAGGTCGAGGCTATGGGCGGAGACACGCAGGACGTCGAAGTCTCGGCGCTCAAGAAGACCGGCCTCGACGAGCTGATCGAGAAGATCCAGCTCCAAGCCGAGCTTCTCGAACTGCGCGCTAATCCCGATCGCGCCGCCGAAGGTACCGTGATCGAAGCCAAGCTCGACAAGGGCCGCGGCCCCGTCGCGACCGTGCTGGTCACGCGTGGCACGCTCAAGGTCGGTGACATCTTCGTCATCGGCGCCGAAAGCGGCAAGGTGCGTGCACTGGTCGATGACCAGGGCAAGCAGCTCAAGGAAGCCGGACCGTCGATGCCGGTCGAAGTGCTCGGCTTGTCGGGCGTGCCGATGGCGGGTGATTCGCTCCAGGTCGTCGAAAATGACGCGCGCGCCCGCGAAGTCGCGGCCTACCGCGCCGGCGTGATCCAGAACAAGCGCACCACCAATGCTCCCGCCAGCCTTGAGACGATGTTCTCGGCGCTGAAGGAAAAGCAGGCGATGGAATATCCGATCGTCGTCAAGGCGGACACCCAGGGCACGGTCGAGGCGATCGTCGCGGCAATCAACAAGATCTCCACCGACGATATCAAGGCGCGGGTGCTCCATGCGGGCGTCGGCGGCATCACCGAGAGCGACGTTACGCTCGCGGGCGCATCGGGTGCGCCGATCATCGGCTTCAACGTGCGCCCAAATGCCAAGGCGCGTGAGATTGCCGATCGCCAGAAGGTCGCGTTCAAATATTACGACGTGATCTATGAGCTGACCGACGAGATCCGCGCCGGCATGGCCGGGCAGCTCGGGCCCGAGGCTTTCGAAACGGTCGTCGGCCGCGCCGAAATCCGCGAGGTCTTCTCGGCGGGCAAGACCGGCAAGGCTGCGGGTCTGCTTGTTACCGAGGGTGTCATCCGCAAGGCGCTCAAGGCACGCATCACCCGCGACGACGTCATCATCTATCAAGGCGAGATCGCATCGCTCCGGCGGTTCAAGGACGACGTGGCCGAAGTGCGCGCCGGTCTGGAGTGTGGTGTAACGTTCACCCAAAACTTCACCGACATCAAGGCGGGCGACTATCTCGAAACCTTCGAAGTCGAACTGCGCGAACGGACGCTGTAAAAATATCGCCACCCCGGTGGAAGCCGGGGTGGCGTGGATTTGCCATGAAGCACGCCGAAACCCCCGAGACCCGCTCCGTCCGCCTGCTCAAGGTGGGTGAGCAGACGCGCCATGTGCTGAGCGAAATCCTCCAGCGCGGCGATGTGCATGACGATGTGCTGGCCAAGCATATGGTTTCGGTGACCGAAGTCCGCATGTCGCCCGATCTGCGCCACGCCACCGTCTTCGTGAAGCCGCTGCTCGGCAAGGACGAGGAAGCGGTGCTCAAGGCGCTGCGCACCAACACCGCCTATCTCCAGCGCGAAGTCGCCACCCGCGTCAAAATGAAATATGCCGCTAAGCTAAAATTCCTGGCGGACGAGAGCTTCGACGAAGGCAGCCATATCGATCAGCTGCTGCGCGATCCGAAGGTGGCGCAGGATCTCGTCGACGATTCCCAGGACTGACTTGCGCGCCGCGCTCGCCTAGGATGCGGGCATGGCCAAGCTCTATTTCTATTATGCCAGCATGAATGCGGGCAAATCGACCACGCTGCTCCAGGCGGATTTCAATTATCGCGAGCGGGGCATGCGGACGCTGCTGTTCACCGCGGGGATCCACGACCGTGGCGGCAAGGGCGTGATCGATTCGCGGCTCGGGCTCAAGCAGCGGGCGATTCCCTTCGATGAAGCGACCGACTTGCGCGTGATCGCCGAGGAAGAGCATTTCAAGGCACCGCTCGCCTGCATCCTTGTCGATGAATCGCAATTCCTGCAGCCCGAACAGGTCCGCCAGCTGGCGCATCTCGCCGACGAAGTCGGCATCCCGGTGCTCTGCTATGGGCTGCGCACCGATTTCCAGGCCAAGCTCTTTCCGGGATCAGCCGAGTTGCTGGCCCTCGCCGATGCCCTGATCGAACTCAAATCGGTTTGCGAATGCGGGCGCAAGGCGACGATGAACATGCGCGTCGATTCGACTGGCAATGCGGTGCGCGAAGGCGAGCAACGCGAAGTGGGTGGCAATGAGCGCTATGTCGCGATGTGCCGGCGGCACTTCATGCAGCGTACAGGTGTTGGAGCGTAGATCGGCGCTACCGATCTCATTCAGGACAAGCCCATGTTCAAGGCCATAGCCATCACGCTGGCGCCCGCCCTCTTGCTCACTGCTGGCGCCGCCACCGCGCAGGACGTGCCCCTGCCGGGCGGCAAGGAAGTGTCGATCCCGTTCATCAGCCGCGGCAATGTCCGCACCTTCGAGGCCACCCGCAACGGCGAAGGCGTGTACATCCAGAATTCGCGGCGCGACTGGTATTTTGCGCGCTTCTTCTCGCGCTGTAACGAGCTGCCCTTCGCGATCCGCGTCGGCTTCAAGACCTTCGGCAACAGCAGCACGCTCGAGCGCGGCGACACCATCCTCGCCGGACGCGAGAGATGCCGGATTTCGAGCATCGTCCGCAGCGGTCCGCCGCCCAAGAAGGTCAAGAAACCGCGCCGGAGCTGAGCTTCAGCGAACGATCAGATAGTTCATCCTGGCGGCGGCGATCGGCCGCTCGGGATCGTCCTGCCAGGCCACTGCCTCGACATTGGCGACACGATTGCCCAGCCGCGTGACGATCCCGCGCGCCCGCGTCGGCTTGTCGCGGCCGCCGCGCATATAGTCCACGGTCAGATTGATGGGCTTGAAGCGGGCATCCTCGCCGGCCAGCGCCTGCTTAAGCGCGGCGACAGCGGCCATTTCGAGCAGTCCGCCGATCGCGCCGCCATGGAGGAAGCCGGGGCGGCCCAGCAGATGCGTGCCGAACTCCATCAACAGAGTGGGAGCGGTCTTACCCGGCTCTTCGGTGAGCCCAAGCAGTTCGGAATAAGGCAGGCTCACCAATAGCCCTCCACTGCCATGAAGGTGCCGGCGACATTGGCGAGCGGATCGCTCGGATCGCCATCATGCGCCTGCCCGCGGACGAAGGCGATCGAGCGCGTGATCCGGTAGCATTCGCCACGCCCGACCACGGTATGCCCTGGACGGGCCGGGCGGAGATAGTCAATGCGCAGGTCGAGCGTCGCATGGGCATGCAGCCGATCGAGCTTGAGCCAGACGCCGACACTGGCCGCCATGTCCATCAGGGCGAGGATCGGGCCGGAGGCGATCACGCCGGTCGCAGGATCGCCGATCAGTTTCTGGTCGTAAGGCAGGACAAGCTTGGCCCAATCCGGGCCATGCGCGTGATAGGCAATGCCGAGCGTGTTGCCATGCCCGGCGAAGCGGCTGGCGAACAAGCGCTCGGGATCGAAAGTACGGGCGTCTGTCATTGCCCGCGCCCCTAACCCGCGAGCGCCGACCGCGCAAACCCGACTCAGGACGTCAGTGCGATATCGGCCACGTAGAAGTTCGGAATGGTCTCGCCGCTATCGTTTTGGATCCAGAAGCCGTCCATCTCGATATTCTCGGCGCCCAACTCAGCTAGGGAGGCGACCACTTTGGTCCAGCCCCCGGGCTTAACCGTGATGATCTTGGCCTTGCCGTCGATCGGCTTGCCGCCGGTCGTGGCGATAACACGGACCTTGTGCTCGCCATTGGTGCCCTGAACCAGGAAGCTGATGCCGCGATAGGGCGCGGTGCTGAACGGGGCGTGGTGGAGATAGAGGGCCTTATACCCTTCGGCCGAAACCTTGATCGGCTTGCGCGCACTGCCAATGTCCACCGATAGTTCGACGGTGGCGAAGCTCCAATTCTGCCAGCCGGCGCCCAGCGCGTTGGTGTAGATCGCAGCGAGCGCCGGATCGGCAGCAGGCGCTGCTGCGGCGGTGGTGGGCTTGGGTTTGACGGGCGCATCGCCGGGATCGGTCTGGGCAAAGGCGGCGGGTGCGGCGAGCAACGCGGCGGCGGCAATCAGAAACTTCATTTTCCTCTCCTGTCCCCGTGGCGGGATTTCGCCTATCCTTCCCGGAAATGTTAGCGCTAGCAAGGGGCGAGAGGATGAGCGAGCAACGCGTTGCGATCGAGGTGAGGGAGGGCGTTGCCGATGTGCGCCTCACCCGCGGGGACAAGATGAACGCACTCGACCCGGCGATGATCGCGGGGATCATAGAGGCGATCACACAGCTCGAGGCTATGCCCGGGCTGCGCGCAGTGGTGCTGTCGGGCGAAGGCCGCGCCTTTTGCGCCGGGCTCGACATGGCGAGCATGGCGTCGGTGGGATCCGGCGTCGATATTGAGGCGCGAACGCGTGGCATCTCGAACGACTATCAGCAGGTCGCCTGGGGCTGGCGCGCGCTGGCCGTGCCGGTGATCGCGGCGATACACGGCGTGGCGTTCGGCGGCGGGCTGCAGATCGCCAGCGGCGCCGACATCCGCATCGCCGCGTCGGGCACGCGAATGTCGGTGATGGAAATCAAATGGGGCATCGTCCCCGACATGGCCGGCTATGCTTTGTGGCGCGGGATGGTCCGCGACGATCATTTACGCGAACTGGCCTATACCGCGCGCGAGTTCGACGCTGCCGAAGGCCTCTCGATGGGCTTCGTCACTCGCATCGCCGATGATCCGCATGCTCAGGCATTGGCGCTCGCCCGCGAGATCGCCGGCCGCAATCCGCATGCGGTGCGTGCCGCCAAGAGACTCGCCAATCTGGAAGGCGATGCCACCACGATCCTGCTCGCCGAGAGCGCAGAGCAGGCAGCGCTGCTGCGAACGCCCAACCAGATCGAAGCGGTGATGGCGAACATGCAGAAGCGCGCGCCGAACTTCGCCGATTGAATTAGCCGAGCGCCACCTTGGCGCGCGCCTCGGCCTCGGCATGCAGTGCCCAGAAGCTGGCGATATGCTCGCCGCGCAGGCGCCGTTCGAGCACGTCGAGATGCGAGCCCCAGCCGCCGCCGAAATTGATGGCGCCTTCGCGGGTTTCGATGCCGCTATGCGTCAGCGTCAGCCGGGTGCGTTCGCCTAGTTCATCGAGCTCGATCGAGACCTGGCCGTTCTTGCCATCGTCCCAGGTGAAGGTGAGCAGCCGCGGCGGATCGACCGCGAGGATCGTCTCGTTCCAGCTCCTGCCCATATAAGGCGCGTAGCGATCGGGAAACGGGACCTTCTCGTCCGACAGGTTGTCGTGCGCCATGGTCAGCCCGATCTTGCCGCCGATACGAGGCTCAGTCGGCCCGCCCATGAACCAGCGCGCGCGCAGCTCGGGATCGATGAGATAGCGCCAGACGGTCTCGCGCGGGGCATCGAGTTCGCGCTCGAAGACGAGCGTATCGGCAGTGAAGCTGTCGGTCATTCGTGGCTCTCCAATGCGCTGTCCAGGCTTTCGAGGATCGTGCCCCAGCCATGCCGCGTCTGTTCTTCGTAATCCGCCCATTCGGGGGCCATTTCGTGCGTGAGGCGGAGCGTGCAGCCGGCATCTGTCGCCACGATTTCGATGGAGACGCGCGTCCATTCGCCTTCCTCGGCGGGGTCCGCTGCAAACAGAAAGACCAGCCGGTGCGGGCGTTCGATTACTTCGAAAACGAGCCGGTGATGCGCGTCGCCCGAAGGGCGCCGCTCGACGATCAGTCCGCGCCCGCCGACTCGCGCATCGATTTCGCAGGTAAGCATCTCGCCGCCCGGTGTCGCAAACAGGAAGCGGCTCGCCTGTGCCGGATCGAGCCACGCATCGAATACCCGCTCGGGCGCTGCGGCGAAATCGCGCGTCACGGTCAGGATAACCGGCACGCTCATGCGAGATTGAGCTGCCATGAGACGCCGAAGCGATCGCTAAGCCAGCCGAATTTGGCGCTCCAGCCGTAATTGTCAGGCGGCATCAGCACGCTGCCGTCCTCGGACAGCGTCGCGAACAGCCGATCGAACTCGGCGTCGTCGGTGCATTCGACGAAGAAGGAGAAGCTTGGCGTGAAATCGAAGCCGTGCTGGACGAAGCTGTCATGCGCCATCACCTTCTGCCCGGCGATGGTGGCATAAGCGCGCAGGATCGTGCCTTCCGGCCCAGGTCCTTCGGCGCCGAACAGCTCCATCGAATCGATCCGGCTGTTCGGCAAATGCTCGACATAGAAATCGAGCGCGGCGCGGCCCTTGGCACCCTGAAACATCAGGAAGGGAGTCATGCTGGTCATTTGGTGCGGTCCTCGGCGATCAGCGCTTCGAGTCGGTCGAGGCGCACGTTCCAGAATTTCTCCCATTGGCGCAGCCATTGGTCCGCCTCGCCGAGCGGCCCTGCCTTGAGGCTGCACATATAGGAGCGCCCTGCCTTGCGCCGCGCGACGAGGCCTGCATCCTCGAGCACCTTGAGATGCTTGGAAGCGCCGGCGAAGCTCATCGCAAAGGGTTCGGCAAGTGCGCCGATGCTCGTCTCGCCCAGAGCGAGATGGGCGAGCATGCCGCGCCGAGTTGGATCGGCAAGGGCACGGAAGGTGGCGTCGAGTCTTTGTTCAACCATATGGTTTAATACGGTTGAACGGATCAGATTGTCAACTGGTTGGTTTAATATCCGCGAGGGCCGCGGCTCGGACGGCGCGCACGCTGTCCCACGCATAGAGCGCACAGCCTGCCCAGATCAGCGGAAATACGATGAAGTGCACCGCGCGAAGCGGCTCTCCAAACAGCAAGGCGAGACCGAATTGGAGGCTGGGAGCGATATATTGGAGCAGCCCCATCGTCGACAGCGGCAGGCGGCGCGCGGCCGCCGCGAACATCAGCAGCGGGGTGGCGGTGACGGCGCCAGCGGCAAGGATCAGCGCATCGAGCTGCCAGGTTTGGCCGAAGCCGCTATTGTCGTGCACGGCGCTGTAAAGCAGCCAGGCGATGCAGACCGGGGCGAGCAGGATCGTCTCCACGGTGAGGCCGCCCAATGCATCGATCGCGGCGATCTTGCGCAGCAGGCCATATAGCCCGAATGTCGCGGCGAGAGTGAGCGAGATCCAGATCGATCCCCCGCCGCTCAGCGCCATCACCAGCACCCCGGCCCCGGCAACACCGATCGCCACGCCCTGCCATTTGCGCAGCCGCTCGCCGAGCACGGCTATCCCAAGCGCGACGTTGACGAGCGGATTGATGAAATAGCCGAGACTGGCCTCCAGAACGTGGCCGTGCTGGACCGACCAGATATATACCAGCCAATTGACTGCGATCAGAGCCGCGCTGGCAATGAGCAACAGCAACGTCCTGCCCCGGGCGGCTGCAAGCATGGCGCCGGCGCGCTTGAGCGCGACGACCACGCCGACAAGCAACAGCAGCGACCAGACGACACGATGCGCGAGCACCTGGAGCGCGGGAACGCCGGTGAGAATGTGGAAATAAAGCGGGAGCACGCCCCAGATCGCATAGGCGCCGACGGCGAGGCCAAGGCCGCGGCGATCGATTGCAGATGTCGTCGTCATGCGGGGGGCCATTGCGCGGACCGGCGTGAAGGGCAAGCAATGCCGCGTTTGTCCGAGAAAAGCGGAAATGCGCCAAGCCGTTTGCGCGACCCCGCGCCGCCGCTAAGATGCGCGAAAGGGGAGGAATTCATGACCGACGATCAGGGCGCTGCGCTCGACGGCCCGCACGATCATCCGGTGATCGCCACGCTGATCGGCTGCGTGATGCTGGTCGCCGCGGCTGTATTGGTGCCATGGATGCTGCCTGCTTATCCGCAGACGATGCTGATAGGAGGAGGCGCGGCGGCGGGGTTCGTGCTCTGGGCGACCGGCATGATCGCGACGACGCGGTTTTCGGGACTTGGCTGGAAAGCCGGATCGCTGGCGATCCTGCTCGGCGCGGGCGCGCTCGCGGGCCAGCTCACGCACCGCCAATATGATGCCGGGGGGCGGCAGGACCCCAGCAGCTTCGCCGAAATCGAGTTTGGGCCGGCGGGTGCGCCGATCCTGCCGCAGGACGCAGCAGCGCGCGGGCCGGTCTCGAAGTTGTTCGCGGCATCGGTGCAGGCGGCGGCGAGCGAGCGGCGCGCCTATGAGGAGGCGCTGGGCAAGTTCGGGGCGGGCAATCTCAACAGCCCCTATCTGCTGTCACAGAACCTGCAGACGCTGTCGCGTTGCGGCGACCTGGATGCGATCAAGACACTGGCGCTCGAACATGGTGCCAAAAGGGCCGAGCGGACGGCTGCGATCGACCGTGAAATCCAGGTCGCCACGTTCGATCCAGCGCTCAAGGACGCGATCCGCGCGATGGCGATGCCCGATCCTAAAAAAGCCGACGCGCTGTACGACAATCAGGTTGCGAGCGTGAACGCAACGGCAGAGCTGTGCGGGCTGCTAGCCAAGCGTGGCTGGCACGATGCGAACGGCTATTTCGGCTTCGGCAGCGGCGGCGATGCGGCGCAGTACAAGGCGCTGCAGGCGCGCCGCGCGGCGCTGGCGAGCGAAGCGGAAAAGCTCGACAAGGATGCCGTCGCGCGGATGAAGGCGGCGCAGGAGAAGGTCCGTGCGACGCTGAGCTAGGTTCGATTTCAGGCGTTGGGATGAACGGGGGTCGCAGCCTGCTCGCCGACCACTGTGGTCCATGGCAGCACCTGCCAGCCAGTGACGATCCCAGCACTGACATAGGGATCGGCCTTGGCAAAGGCGCGCGCCGCCTCGGCGTCGGTGAAGAGCAGCAATGCGCTTTCAATCGGATCGCCGACCGCGCCGCCGAGGAGCAGCGTGCCGCTGTCCGACGCCTGCCATGCGAGCGCGAGATGGGCATCGCGAAATTCTCCACGGCGCGCGAGATAATCGGGCGACAGCTCGTAGCGGAGCAGGAAGTGCGCCATTTCAGTCCTCGCGTCTGGCGCCGTCGAGCGCCCTGTCGATCCGCGTGCGCGTCGCTTCGTCGTGCGACCGCTCGGCCTTGGTGCGGCCATGAAGCGCGCGGTTGGTCTCGGCCTGTGCCTCACGCATCTTGCGGTCACGCGCCTTGCGCGCCGTTCGCAGGTTGACGACTTCCGCCATCAATCCGCGAACAAAAGAACCGGAGTCTCAAGCAGCTTCTTGAGCGCTGCGACGAAGCTAGCCGCATCGTGCCCGTCGACGACGCGGTGGTCGCAGCTGATCGAGAGGTTCATCAGCTTGGCGCGGACGATCTCGTCGCCGTGGAACACCGGACGCTCGACGATCTTGTTCGGGCCGATGATCGCGACTTCGGGCCGGTTGATCACCGGCGTGGTGACGATACCGCCGAGCGGCCCGAGCGACGTGATTGTCAGGGTCGAGCCGCTAAGTTCTTCTGACTTTGCTTTGCCGGTGCGCGCGGCCTCGGCAAGGCGAGTTACCTCGGCCGCGATCTGCCAGACGTTCAAGTCCTGTGCGTCGCGGATGACGGGGACCATCAGGCCCGCATCCGTCTGCGCCGCCATGCCGAGATGGACGCGGCCGTGGCGAGTAACCACGCCCGCTTCGTCGTCATAGCGGGCGTTGATCATCGGGAATTGCGGAATGGTGCGGCAGATCGCGACGATCAGGAAGGGCAGCATCGTCAGCTTGGGGCGCTGGCCGCGATTGGCGTTGAGATCGGCGCGCATCTCTTCGAGTGCGGTCACGTCGATTTCGTCGACATACGTGAAATGCGGAATGGCGCGCTTGGAGGCGGCCATGTTCTCGGCGATGCGGCGGCGCATGCCGATGACCTTGACGGGTTCGTCGTCGCGGGCCCGGGATGCGTTAGGGGCGTGATAGCCCTGCCCGCTGCCATATCGGAGATATGCGTCGAGATCGGCGTGACGGACGTGCTTGCCGTCCGACTTCACCGAGCCGAGATCGACGCCGAGGTCCTTGGCCCGCGCGCGGACCGCGGGGGAGGCGAGGACTTGGGTATGCGGCGCCGGCGCCTGCTCTTCTTTGTTCCCCTGCGAAGGCAGGGGCCCAGAGTCGGGTGCGTCGCGCTTGGTATCCTGGGCTCCTGCTTTCGCAGAAGAACTGCTAGTGAGCGGTGCTTCGGCAGTCGCTTCCTCGACGCCTGGATTCTCTGCTTCGAGCACGTCCTCGCTCGGCGGCGCAGTCTCGACTGCGGCCTCGTCCGCATCGGTCTCCACGATGATCAGCGCGGAGCCAATCGGCACCTGGTCGCCGACTTCGCCGGCCAATTCGAGCACGACGCCCGATACCGGCGATTCCATCTCGACGGTCGCCTTGTCGGTCATCATGTCGGCGACCTGCTGGTCTTCCTCGATGCGGTCGCCGATCTTGACGTGCCAGGCGACGATTTCGGCCTCGGAAATGCCTTCGCCGATATCGGGCAGGCGGAAGGTAAAGCGGGCCATTAGTTCCTCATCGCTTTCTTGAGTGCTTCGCCGATACGGACCGGACCGGGGAAATAGGCCCATTCCAGGCTGTGCGGATAGGGGGTGTCGAAGCCGGTGACGCGTTCGATCGGGGCTTCGAGGTGGTAGAAGCAGCGCTCCTGGACCAGGGCGGCGAGCTCGGCGCCGAACCCCGCGGTGCGTGTGGCTTCGTGGACGATGACGCAGCGTCCGGTCTTCTTCACCGAGGCTTCGATTGTCTCGATATCGAGCGGCACGATCGAGCGCAAATCGATGATCTCGGCATCGAGATCGCCCAGTTCTTCCACTGTGTTCGCGACGACATGAACCATCGCGCCGTAGCACAGGATGGTAACGTCGTTGCCGGGCCGCACGATCTCAGCCTTGCCGATATCGATCCGGTAATAGCCTTCGGGGACTTCGCCGCCGGGGTGTCCGGCCCAGGTCTTGGCCGGGCGATCGTAATGGCCGTGAAAGGGGCCGTTATAGATGCGCTTGGGCTCGAAGAAGATCGTTGGATCATTGTCCTCGATGGCGGCGATCAACAGCCCCTTGGCGTCATAGGGCGTCGAGGGGATCACCGTCTTGATCCCCGAGATGTGCGCGAAGATCGCCTCGGGCGACTGGCTGTGGGTCTGGCCGCCGAAGATGCCGCCCCCAAAGGGCGAGCGCACCGTGATCGGCGAGATGAACTCACCCGCCGAGCGATAGCGAAGCCGCGCCGCTTCGGATACGATCTGATCGAGCGCTGGATAGATATAATCGGCGAACTGGATCTCCGGCACCGGGCGCAGGCCATAGGCACCCATCCCGACGGCGACGCCGATGATGCCGATCTCGGTGATCGGGGTGTCGAACACGCGGGTCTTGCCGTATTTGGCCTGGAGGCCGGCGGTCGCGCGGAAAACGCCGCCGAAATAGCCGACATCCTCGCCCATCACGATCACGTTAGGATCGCGTTCCATCATCACGTCCATGGCCGAATTGATCGCCTGGATCATGTTCATGCGCGCGGTGGGGCCGTCCGGTCCCGCCATGGCAGCCTGGTCCTGGGTCTCGGTATCGGTCATGGCTGGGCCTTGTGGACGATGTAGCGCGCCCCGGCGGGCGCCTTGTAACGATCGAAGCGGCGGCGCGCGACGGCATCGCCGCGTGCTGTCGCGTCGAGGAAGTCGCGGGCGAGCGCCGCCGCGGGCGCGAAAGCAGGCTTGTCGCCAGCGACGAGCACGTGGTCGGCGCCATCGACGACCAGCGCATAGCCGGTCGGCGCGGTCTCGATGGGGAAGAGGTGGTCGGCAGGATTGGTGACGAAGCCGGGCACCGTGTCGACCGTGCCGGTCACGATCAGCACCGGCACCGCGAGGCCGGTATAGGCTTCGGGCCGGACCAGTCCGGGTATCCTGCCGGGCGTCGAGAAGCCGAGCACTGCCTTGACCGCCGGATTGCGGAACGGCCCGATATAGGGAAGCCCGCCGCCGAGGCAGAGCGCGATCAGCGTGCCGAAGCTGTGCCCCGCCGCGACGACCGGTAGCGCGGGCCAGGCCTTGTTCGTCCAGGTTGCAGTGGCGGCCATATCGGCGATCCGCTCGCCGAAGCTCGCCTGCATCGTGAACTTGTCGCGCTCGGGATATTGCATCGAATCGACATGCACCGGCGCCGCTACTGCCCAGCCATCGGCGACCAATAGCCCAATTAGCTTCTCGTAGCGCTCGGGCCAGGAGCCATGGCCGTGCGAAAAGAGCAACACGCCCTTTGCCTTGGCCGGCGTCCAGGTGACCAACTTGGTGCTGCGCTGGCCGACCGGCAGATCATGGACCTGCGGCGCGGCCTCACCCAGCGCCCAGGCGCTTCCCGGGATCGCGAGCAGCGCCGTGCCGACTGCGCCCGCCACCAGCAGCTGCCGCCGCGTGATCATCGGAGTCACAGGCCCGCCGCCTTCTGTTCGTCGAGCATCTGCTGGCATTGCTCCTTCAGATGCCAGGGCATTTCCTCGAACACCCCTTCGAACATCGTGTCGAACTTCTGGTGCATGCCGTGGCCGAGCACGCCGTTCTTCTCGGCCAGCTTCTGCGCGACCTTCACTTCCTCGGCGAGCTCGAGATCCTGCGCAGCGTGGCGCTCCTCGTCCCATTCGCCGATGGTGATGAGGTGCTGCTTTAACCGCTGGATCGGGTCGCCGAGCGGCCAGGACGTGGGTTCGCCGGCCGAGCGATATTGCGTCGGATCGTCGGAGGTCGAATGACCCTCAGCACGGTAGGTAAAATGCTCGATCAGCGTGGGCCCCTGGTTGGTCCGCGCACGCTCGGCCGCCCATTGAGTCGCGGCATAGACCGCGAGGATGTCGTTGCCGTCCACTCGCAGCCCGGCAATGCCATAGCCGATCGCGCGCGCCGCAAAGGTGGTCGCCTCGGCCCCGGCAAAGCCTGAGAAGCTTGAAATCGCCCATTGATTGTTGACGACATTGAAGATGACCGGCGCGCGATAGACGGTGGCGAAGGTCAGCGCCGAGTGGAAATCGCCCTCGGCAGTCGATCCGTCACCGCACCAGGTCGCGGCAATGCGCGTGTCGCCCTTGGCGGCGCTGGCCATCGCCCAGCCGACTGCCTGCGGATATTGGGTGGTGAGATTGCCAGAGATCGAGAAGAAGCCGAAGCGCTTTTCCGAATACATGATCGGCAGCTGCCGGCCCTGCAATTTGTCGCCGGCGTTCGAATAGATCTGGTTCATCATATCGACCATCGGGCAGCCGCGGGTGAGCAGCACGCCTTGCTGCCGATAGGAGGGAAAACACATGTCGTCGGCGGCGAGCGCAACCGCGGCGCCGACCGATACGGCCTCTTCGCCTGTGCACTTCATGTAGAAGCTGGTCTTGCCCTGGCGCTGTGCGCGGAACATGCGCTCGTCGAAGGCGCGAACCAAAGCCATCGAGCGGAGCATCTTTCGCAGCGTATCGGCGTCGAGCTTGGGATCCCAGGGGCCGACGGCATTACCCTCGTCATCGAGCACGCGGACTAGCGAATAAGCGAGCTCGTGGAAGCTATCTGCTTTGTCGGCAGTATCCGGACGGCGCACCGCACCCGCCGGAGGAACGACGATATCGCTGAAATCGACTTCATCGCCGGGGCGGAATTTAGGCTCCGGCACGTGCAGCGAAAGCGGCGGCAGATTGGAGCGGTCGCGCTCGATTCCCATGATCTCTCCGGACAGACGTTCCCGCATCGCTGAACGCGCGGGACTCGTGTTTGGAGCCTTGTTATAAAATTTCAACGATGGGTGCAACAAGGTCAGTGGTGCTGACCTGAAATTGCATTCCTCCCCGGCATGAGGAGGTGGCAGCGCAGAATGCTAATGGAGGGGATTCTCCTCATAGGGCATTGCTCGCGGCGAGTCCCCTCCACCAGCCTGAAGCTGGCCCCCTCCCCGTTCCGGGGAGGATCGTTATGTCACCGGAAACCCTCGCCGCTTGAACAGCGCCTTGACGTCGGGATCGCGACCGCGGAATTCGCGATATGCTTCCTTGCGGTCTGTCTCGTTGCCGGTCGACAAGAGCGTCGCGCGGAAGCGGTCGGCGGTCTTCTGGTCCCAGACATCGCCCGTCTCGGTGAACGCGGCCCAGGTGTCGGCATCCATCGTCTCGGACCAGAGATAGGAATAATAGCCCGCCGAATAGCCATCCGACGAGAAGAGGTGATTGAACTGCGGCATGCGGTGGCGGAGCGCAATCTCGCGCGGCATCTGGATGCGGGCAAGCGCTTCCTTCTCGAATGCGGCGATATCGGTGACGGGCGTCTCCCGGTCGTGCAATTGCATGTCGAGGATCGCACAGGAGAGATACTCGACGGTCTTGAAGCCCTGGTTGAAGGTTGCCGACTTCTGGATCTTGTCGACCAGCGCCTTGGGGATCGGCTGGCCGGTCTTGTAATGCTTGGCGTAGCGATCAAGTACGTCGCGCGTCAGCATCCAATTCTCGTTCACCTGGCTCGGATATTCGACAAAGTCGCGCGGCGTGCCCGAGAGCCCCGGATATTTTACGTTCTGGAGCAGGCTGTGCAGTGCGTGGCCGAATTCGTGGAAGAGCGTCCGGGCATCCTCGAGGCTGACCAAAGTCGGCTCGCCCGCCCCGCCCTTCACGAAATTATTGTTGTTCGAGGCCAGCACGTTACGGTGGCCGCCCAGTTCCTGCTGGCCACGATAGCGCGTTGCCCAGGCGCCAGAGCGCTTGCCCGAACGGGCATAATTGTCAGCGTAGAAGAGGCCGAGATTCTTGCCGGTCTTCTTGTCGGTGACTTCGAAGGTGCGGACCTCGGGATCGAACACCGGCACGCCGGAGACTTGCTTGAACTCGATATCGTAGAGGCGGCTGGCGGCGTAGAAGGCGCCCTGCTGCATGTTACCCAGTTCGAAATAGGGCTTCACTTCATTCTCATCGAGATCGTAGCGCGCCTTGCGGACCTTCTCGGCATAGAAGCGATAGTCCCAGGGCTCGATCCTGATGCCGGCGCCTTCCTTGTCGGCGACCGCCTGCATGTCGGCGACTTCTTCGAGCACGCGAGCGCGGGCCGCGGGCCAGACCGCCATCATCAGCTTCATCGCATTGGCGGGCGTTTCCGCCATCGTATCGTCCATGCGGTAGAGCGCGTGGTTCTTGAAGCCGAGCAGCACGGCGCGCTGCTGGCGCAGCTTTAGGATCTCGGCGATCACGGCCTTGGTGTCGTTGGCGTCGCCATTGTCGCCACGGCCGACAAAGGCGCGCCAGATCTTCTCGCGAAGCGCGCGGTTGGTCGAATTGGTGAGGAAGGGCTCGACGGCCGAGCGCGTATTGACGACCGCCCATTTGCCGGGAAGCTTGCGCTCGTCCGCTGCGGCCTTGAGCGAGGCGACATAGCTATCGGGCAGGCCGGCGAGGTCCGCCTGGCTTTCGAGCACGATCCAGCTTTCCTCGTCCGCCAGCACCTTGCGGCTGAACTCTGCGAACGCAGTCGACAGCGCCTGGTTGAGTCGGCTGACTTCGGCGCGCTGGGCGTCGGTGAGCGCGGCGCCGCGGCGCACGAAGCTGCGATAGGTGCGGGTGAGCAGGCGCAATTGCTGCGCGTCGAGCTTGTCGGAGGCGCGATTGTCGTACGCCGCTTTCACGCGGGCGAAGAGCTTGGGATCGAGATACAATTCGTCGTAGAATTTGGTAAGCCTGGGGCTCCATTCGCGATTGATCTCCTGCACTTCCTTGCTCGCCAGATTGGAGATGTAGACGCCCCAGGCGGCCTGCACCCGGTCCATAGTCCCGCCCATATTTTCCATCGGCAGGACGACGCTCGAGAAGCTCGGCGCGGTCGTGGCGTCGCGGATCGCGAGCACGTCGCGTCGCAATTCCGCCATCGCCGTCTCGAACGCCGGCGGAAACATCGCCGGCGCGAACTTGTCCCATGGCGGCGTGCCGCCATAACCGCCGGGCCAGGGCGCGAGCAGCGGGGATGCATCAAGCGCGGCGGTCTGTGCGGAGGCCATCAGGCTGCCCAGGAACGGCGCGGAGAGAAGGCTTGCCGAGCCGAGAAGGGCATGGCGGCGGGAAAGGCGGGGACCCATGGGGTGCGGCTCCGTGATAGGGGAATAAGGCACCCTAGAGCGAATGCGATGAATGGCAATTGACTCGCGGCCCCATTGGAACAGAATAGGAACATTCCCCGTTCCCGAGTCGTGAGCATCGAGTATCTCAAGTGGCCGACCCCGCTATTCTGAAGCAATTGCGCGAGACGCTCAACGGTCTGGAGGGCAGCGGTTTCCGCCGCCGCCCGGTTTTGCCGTTTGGCGTGGAGGCGCTGGATTCGCGGCTGGTCGGCGCGGGGCTGAGGCTCGATGCGCTGCATGAGGTCGCGGCGGCAGGGCCGGACATGGCCGAGGATTGCGCGGCAACTTTGTTCATGGGCGGGATTGCGGCACGCGCCTGGGGGCCGGTTCTGTGGGTGGTGCGGCGACGTGATCTGTTCGCGCCGGGGCTCAGCCAAGTTGGGCTCGATCATAAGCGACTGATCTATGCCGAGGCGCGTGACGATGCCGAGTTGCTCGCAGTTATGGAGGAAGCGCTGCGCCACCGCGGGCTGGGCGCCGTGATCGGCGAAGCCAAGCGCGCCGACATGACGGCGACGCGACGGCTGCAACTCGCGGCCGAAGGCGGACGCACGATCGCCTTGCTGATGAAGCGCCATGCCCGCGAGGGGTCCGATCCGATCGCCATGCCGTCTGCCGCGGTCACCCGCTGGCGGATCGGCTGCGCGCCCTCGACTCCACTGCCGGTGGAAGGCGTCGGGCGGCACCGCTGGCGCGTCGAGCTTGCTCGGCAAAAGCAGGGCGAAGGTTTCACTCAGATTTTGGAGGCATGCGATGCCACGGGTCGCTGCGCTCTACCTGCCGAACTGGCCGATCGATCGGCTGCGGCGGGCAGAGCAGCGCGCCGCGCCGCCTGAAGCGGCGCGCGTCCCCAGCCTAACCCCTGCACCGCGCAATGGCGGATGGCGCCCTGGCGCGCGCTGGGCGCGCGACGATGTGCCTCCCCTGATCGTCGAGGATCGGAACATTGGTGTAATTCCCTTGATTACCTCGATACGCGAAGGTGGCCGGCTCGAGATCGCCGCTGTCTGCCCGCATGCCCGTGCGCTGGGCTTAATTCCCGGCATGGCAGTCGCTCAAGCGCGCGCGCAGATTCGGGGGCTGGATATCCGCCCTGCCGCTATCGATGAAGACCGCGCCGATCTGATGCGGCTGGCGCTGATGCTGGCGCAACGTTGGGCACCGACTGTGGCGATCGAAGGCGATGATACTCTGTTTATCGACCTGAGCGGCCTTGCCCATCTCCATGGCGACGAGGCGGCAATGGCGGCATTGCTACGCCGGATGCTTGCCCGGTCAGGCTTTACCGCGCGTATCGCCATCGCAGATACACCCGGTGCGGCATGGGCATTGGCACATCATGGTCAGCCAGCCATCTGCCCCCCGGGCGCGCATGCGGAAGCGCTTGCACCTTTAGGGATTGAGGCCCTCAGGATCGAGCCCAAGACTGCCGAATTGCTCCAACGGCTTGGCGTCACGCGAATTCAACAACTGGCAGAAATGCCTCGTGCGCCTTTAGCCAAGCGATTTGGCGCTGCGCTGGTAACCCAGCTTGAACGCGCGCTCGGGCGGTTGCCCGAACCGCTGCATCGCGTCGTCCCCGAAGCGCCTATCGCAATAGTCCAGCGCTTCGCAGAACCGATCGCCACGCCGGAGGCAATCACGCATTGGCTGAGCCAACTCGTCGGTCGCCTATGTGAAGCGCTTGAGGCTAGGTGGCTGGGCGTCACGCGCATCGAATTGTTGGCGGACCGTATCGACGGCGTTCCTCAGCGTATCCGCGTGGGGCTCGCCCGCCCAAGCCGGGACGAGGCGCATCTGCTGAAACTCCTGACGCGACGGATCGAGGATGTGGAGCCCGGCTATGGGATCGACGCGCTAGCGCTGCATGTCCGGCGCGCCGATGTGCTCGGACCCCGAGCGATAACCGAACGGCTCGAGGAGGAAGCCGCACCCGATATTGCGCCATTGATCGACACACTCGCAACGCGCATCGGCTTGCCCCGATTGTGGCGGATGCAGCCAATCGAAAGCGATGTGCCCGAACGATCGGCAGCGCGGATGGCCGTGCTTGACGCCCCCGAACGCAGCGGGGCGCGCGTGAAAGTCGGCGATGTCCGTCAGCTAGATCGCAACCCCGCGCTACATCCCTGGCATCCCGAATGGCTGAAGCCGGTACGCCTACTCGCCCGCCCCGAACGTCTCGACCACGTTCTCGCCGAACTTCCTGACCACGCCCCACGCCGCTTCACTTGGCGGGGTCGCGGGCATCGTATCGTCCATGCCGATGGCCCCGAGCGTGTGCATGGCGAATGGTGGAAGCGCGATGCCGAACGCCACAGCATCCGCGACTATTTCCGCGTCGAGGACGATGACGGCTGCCGCTACTGGCTGTTCCGCAAGGGCGATGGCGAGCGCGAGATCAGCGGAGATCGCAGCTGGTATCTGCACGGCGTGTTCGGATGAGCTACGCCGAGCTTCAGGTGACCACGCATTATTCGTTTCTGCGCGGGGCCTCCTCTCCCGACAACCTGTTCAAGCAGGCCGTTGCACTGGGCCTGCCAGCGCTGGGCATCGTTGATCGCAATTCAGTCGCGGGGGTCGTGCGTGGGCTCAAGGCATCGGAAGAGCTGACCGCTGCCGGCTATCCGATCCGGATGATCGCCGGTTGCCGGCTCGATCTGGTCGACGGCGCATCGCTATTGGTTTGGCCTGAGGATCGCCCGGCTTGGTCACGACTGACCCATTTGCTCACGCTAGGCAAGTCTCGCGCCGATGCGCAAAGGGGCGAAAAGGGTAAATGCTTCCTGCATTGGGAAGATTTGGCGAATCATACCGATGGGCTGGTCGGCGCGCTGATTCCAGGGCTTGCGGACGAGGGAGACCCGCTGGCACTCGAATGGATGGCGGATATATTCGGTCGCGACCGCGGGCATGTATGCCTGATACAGCACCGCCGCCCCGGCGACGCAGTGCGGCTCCATCGGTTGAACCTCGCCGCGCGCCGGTACGGCCTGATGTCACTTGCGACCGGAGACGTGCTGTATGCAGACCCAGACAATCGCATGCTTCAGGATGTGGTCACGGCAATCCGGGAGAAATGCACGATCGACGAACTAGGCTTTCGTCGTGAACGCAATGCCGACCGGCACCTCAAGGCCCCTGAAGACATGGCGCGGCGGTTTCGCGACTACCCTGATGCACTAGCGGCAAGCGTGGCGATCATGGAGCGATGCCGGTTTTCATTGCGCGAACTCGATTATCAATATCCCGACGAAATCGTGATGAACCGCCATACGCCGCAACGCGCGCTCGAGCGGCTGGTCTGGCCCGAGCTTCGCCGCAAGTTCAAAGGCTATAAGCCGCGAAGCTACAGCAAGCTGCTCATCAAGGAGCTGCGGCTCGTCAAGAAGCTGGGCTATGCTCCCTATTTCCTCACGGTCAATTCGATCGTCCAGTTCGCCCGCAGCCAGAAGATCCTCTGCCAGGGGCGCGGCTCGGCAGCCAATTCGCTGATCTGTTACCTGCTCGGCGTCACTTCGATCGATCCGATCAAGCACGAGCTTCTGTTCGAGCGCTTCCTTTCCGGCGAGCGCAAGGAGCCGCCCGATATCGATATCGATTTCGAGCATGAGCGCCGGGAAGAAGTGATCCAATGGATCTATGAGACTTATGGGCACCAGCACGCCGCGTTGACGGCAGTCGTCAGCCGTTTCCGTTCGCGCGGTGCGCTTCGCGAAGTCGGCAAGGTCATGGGTCTGCCCGAAGACCTGACTGCGGCCTTGTCGAGTCAGACATGGGGTTGGTCGAACGAAGTCGACGACAAGCATGCCGACGCGCTCAACCTCGACCGCAGCGACCCTCGCCTCGCCTTGACGTTGGAGCTGGCTCGCCAGCTCATCAAGACCCCGCGCCACCTGTCGCAGCATCCCGGCGGGTTCGTACTCACTCGGGACCGGCTGGATACGCTGGTACCGATCGAGCCCGCCGCAATGGCCGACCGGCGCGTCGTCGAATGGGAGAAATTGGATATCGAGGAACTGGGCCTGATGAAGGTCGATATCCTCGGCCTCGGCATGCTCGGCTGCATGCGCCGCGCTTTCGACCTGCTTGCCGAGCATAGGGGCGTGAAGCTCGGCCTCGCTTCGAACGAGATGCAAGAGGATGATCCCGCGACCTTCGAGATGATCTGCAAGGCCGACACGCTCGGCGTCTTCCAGATCGAGAGCCGGGCGCAGATGTCGATGCTGCCGCGCATGAAACCGGAGAATTTCTACGACATCGCGATCCAGGTCGCGATCGTCCGGCCTGGCCCGATCCAGGGCAATATGGTCCATCCCTATCTAAAGCGGCGCGAGCTTTTGCGCTCCGATCCGAAATGGGAACCTCCCTATCCCTCGCCCGGGCTTAAGCAGGTGCTCAAGAAGACGCTGGGCGTTCCGCTGTTTCAGGAACAGGCGATGCAGGTGGCGATCATCGGTGCAGGTTTCACTCCCGGCCAGGCAGACATGCTGCGCAGAGCCATGGCCAGTTTCAAGGCAGACGGCACCATTGGCGAGTTCCGCCCCAAGCTGCTGGCGGGTATGCGGGACAACCATATCAGCGATGAATTCGCCGAACGGCTGATCGCGCAGATCGAAGGCTTCAGCAATTACGGCTTTCCCGAGAGTCACGCCGCCAGCTTTGCCAAGATCGCCTACGCCTCAAGCTGGATGAAATGCCATCATCCGGAAATTTTCTGCGCGGCGTTGCTCAATGCGCAACCGATGGGATTTTACGCACCCGCCCAGATCGTCCGCGATGCACGCGAGCATGGGGTCGAAGTTCGGCCGGTGTGCGTCAATCACAGCCGCTGGGATGCGATATTGGAGGAGGGTACAGATAAGTACCTCCCGCTTCGGCTTGGAATGCGCAGTGTGCTCGGTCTCTCAAACGAGCATGCCGGCGCGATCATCACGCATCGCGGCGACATGCCCTTCGTCTCGATCGAGGACCTCTGGCGCCGCTCGGGCGTGCCGGTCGCAGCGCTGGAGAAGCTGGCGCGCGGCGATGCCTTTCAATGCTTCGGGATGGATCGCAGGCGGGCTCTCTGGGCGATCAGAGGGCTTGGAGCGACACCTTTGCCGCTATTCGCAGTCACCGATACGCGCACGCCCGAAAGCATCGAGCCTCCGGTCGCGCTCGATCCGCTTACCGCCGGGCGTGAAGTGGTCGAAGATTACCGCGCCACCCAATTCTCGCTGCGCGCGCATCCGGTCAGTTTCCTGCGCGATCGCCTGAACCGGCGCGGGATCGTCCGTTGCGGCGATCTGGCAAAGCCAAGCATGCGCGATGGAGCGATCGTGGATGTCGCGGGGCTAATTCTCGTACGCCAGCGGCCGGGCAGCGCCAATGGCATCGTTTTCGTCACGCTCGAGGACGAGACGGGGATCGCCAATGCGATCCTTTGGTCTGACCGGTTCGAAAAATACCGGCGCACCGTGATGTCGGCATCGATGCTGGGCATCCGCGGTCGGGTCCAGCGCGAGGGGCTGGTGATCCATATCATCGCCGAGACGGTTTACGACCTTACCCCATGGCTCCGCCAGATCGGCGACCTCGAACTTCCGCGCATGACCATGCCGGGCGACGGCGCGACACATGGCGGCACCATCGATCCGCGCGACCGCAAGCCGGATGCGCTACGGCTGGCCCCGCAACGCGCGCTTGAGGCCTGGGCACCCCGCCGCAGCAAACGCGATGAGGGGGGCATCCCGATCAAATCGCACGATTTTCATTAGGCGTCAGCCGACCTCCGCGACGTCGAATGTCCCCTCCGGTGCGGGCCTCAACAGATGTTCGGGGCTCGCTTCGGGATCGAGCCATTCCGCCAGATCTTTACGCTCCAGAACGACCACCTGGCGATCGTGATAGGGCGCAACATCCGCGCCGGGCCCTGTCGTCAGCATCGTATATGCCTCGCCCACCTTCGGGTTGCTGCGCCACAGCCCCGCGATGCAGAACCAGTCCTCGCCCCGCTTGGTAAACTCCCATTTGCGCTTGCGCTTGGGCTTCTTTCCCGAGGCATCCGGCTCGGGATCGGTGAATTCGTAGAAGCCGTCGGCGATGATCAAGCAACGTCCTGTTTCAAAGCGCCGCCCCTCCGAGCGGAAATTATAGACTGGCTTGCCGTGCGGCCCCGGCCAGCTCCACCGCCGCATCACCATTTCCGCCTCGCCTTCGGGCGACGCGCGCACGATGACGTTGCGATCGGTGATCCGGATACTATCGAGCGGCGCCAAATTGGGCATCCCCTCCGGAAAGCGTATCGGGATGCGCAGGTCGTTGAAGTCGTTTCGAAGCAAACCCAGCGCGACGCGCCGCGCCTGTTCGTTGCACATGGTCCTAACCCGCCACCACGCTCTGCTCGATCACCCCGAAGATCGGGTGGTGCTTGTCGTCCTCCGCCCAGATTCGCACGGTGTCGCCAGCCTTCAAGAAAGGCGTCTCGGCCTTGCCGCGCAGGATCGTCTCCACCGTGCGGACCTCCGCCAGGCACGAATAGCCGACCCCGCCATCGGCGATCGGCTTGCCGGGGCCGCCGTCCGAATCGCGGTTCGATACGGTGCCCGATCCGATGATCGTGCCCGCGCCCAATTTGCGCGTCTTGGCGGCGTGGGCGATCAGCGTGCCGAAATCGAAGGTCATGTCCTCGCCCGCCTCCGCTCGGCCAAATGGTTGCCCATTCAAATCGACCATAAGTTTGCGGTGGAGCTTGCCGTCCCGCCACCAGTCGCCGAGCGCATCGGGAGTAACGAACACCGGCGAGAATGCGCTGGCGGGCTTGGACTGGAAGAAGCCGAAGCCCTTGGCCAGCTCGCCGGGGATCAAATTGCGCAGCGACACGTCGTTGGTAAGGCCGACCAATCGGACCGCGGCCAATGCGTCTTCGCGCGAAGCACCGAGCGGCACGTCCCCGGTGACGACGACGACTTCGGCCTCGAGATCGCAGCCCCAGCTCTCATCGGCGAGCGGGATCGGATCGCGCGGGCCCAGGAAACCGTCAGACCCGCCCTGGTACATCAGCGGATCATGCCAGAAACTGTCGGGCATCTCGGCCGACCGCGCCTGCCGCACCAGCGCGACATGGTTCACATAGGCCGAGCCGTCCGCCCATTGGAACGCGCGCGGCAGGGGTGCCGCCGCCAGACGCTCGTGGAAACGCTCGCGCGGGATCACGCCGTGGTCGAGATCGGTCTGAAGGTTACGCAAATCGCCTTCGACACGGTCCCAATCGTCGAGCGCCGCCTGCAGAGTCGGCGCGATCATGCTGGCGCTCGCATACCAGGCGAGGTCGTTCGATACCACCACGAGCTTGCCGTCGCGTCCGTGCTTGAGGCTCGCCAGTTTCATGATCTCTCCTTTGTTGTTCCGAACGTCTTAGACCTTGACGCGGGGCCCGGCCAAGGCCATTCGCGCCTCGCATTTCAGGAACTCCCGCGCCGCCGAGCCCTGTCGAAGGGCGGCGTCGGGCATCGCCGGCAGGCGGAGACCTGTACCCATGGCCAATGTCGCAGTGATCGGCGCCCAATGGGGCGATGAGGGCAAGGGCAAGATCGTCGACTGGCTCGCCGAGCGCGCCGACATGGTCGTGCGCTTTCAGGGCGGGCACAATGCCGGGCACACGCTGGTGGTCGGCGACAAGGTCTACAAGCTGTCGCTGCTCCCTTCCGGAATCGTGCGCGGCACGCCCAGCGTGATCGGCAATGGCGTTGTGCTCGATCCCTGGCACCTCAAGTCCGAAGTCGAGAAGCTTCGGGGCCAGGGCGTGGACGTTACCCCGGACACGCTCAAGATCGCCGACACCTGCCCGCTAATCCTGCCCTTCCACCGCGACTTGGATGCCTTGCGCGAGGATGCCAGCGGCGCAGGCAAGATCGGCACGACTCGGCGCGGAATCGGCCCCGCCTATGAGGACAAGGTCGGCAGGCGCGCGATCCGCGTGTGCGATCTGGCGCATCTCGACGATCTCGGCCCGCAACTCGACCGCCTCTGCGCGCATCACGATGCACTCCGGGCCGGCTTCGGCGAACCGCCGGTAGACCGTGCCGTGCTGATCGCCGAGCTCAAGGAAATCGCCGGCTTCGTGCTGCCCTTTGCCGCGCCGGTGTGGCGTGACCTGGCCGAGGCGCGCGCTCGCGGGCGGCGGATATTGTTCGAAGGCGCGCAGGGCGTGCTGCTCGACATCGATCACGGCACCTATCCGTTCGTGACATCGTCGAACACAGTAGCGGGGACAGCGGCAGCGGGCAGCGGCATGGGGCCGAGCGCGGTCGGCTTCGTGCTCGGGATAGCCAAGGCCTATACGACGCGCGTCGGCTCGGGACCTTTTCCGACCGAGCAGGATAACGAGATCGGCGAGCGGCTGGGCACCCGCGGGCATGAGTTCGGCACGGTGACCGGGCGCAAGCGTCGGTGCGGGTGGCTCGATGCCGTGCTGCTCCGCCAATCGGCAGCGGTATCGGGCATCACCGGCATCGCGCTGACCAAGATCGATGTGCTCGACGGGCTCGATGAAGTGGCGATCTGCACCGGCTATCGGTTGCGTGGCGAAATGCTCGATTATTATCCGGCCAATGCCGCGGATCAGGCCGCTGTCGAGCCGGTCTATGAGACGATGCCGGGCTGGCAGGAAACGACTGCGGGCGCACGCAGCTGGGCCGAGCTTCCGGCGCAGGCGATCAAATATATCCGCCGCATCGAAGAGCTGATCCAATGCCCGGTGACGCTGGTCTCGACCAGCCCGCAGCGTGACGACACGATCCTGGTGCGGGATCCGTTCGCCGATTGAGGCACGCCTTCCTGTCGCCATCCCCGCGAAGCGGGACCCGGAGCTCAGAGCACTGCGTCTAGTTACCCTGGGTCCCCGCTTTCGCGGGGATGACGGGAAGTGTCAGTGCCGGTCTGCGCCGGCATAGCAGTTTCCGAGCCGCAAGCCTGCAGATCGCCAACATCCAAAGACTTGGCGTTCGCTGCACGTCTGTCCGACGGTGCCGTTAGCGAATCCCAATCGGGGATATAGTCAGATCTTGCACGACGCTTCGCGTTGCCACCCGCGATCGGCTTGAGTGAAGGCATCTGGGGCGATTTCAAGGGTGCGAGCACGTTGCGCATTCGTCAACGCGACTGCCCGACCGACTCGCCCGCCCGCAACGACTGCATAATTTTTGCTCACCTTGGTCCGCCATACTTCAACGCATGGCAGGCGGTTTGCTATCCTTCCGGCGAATCCCAGGGCTTCGCGCTTTCCAGCTTCATTGACAGGATAGCTGCGGAGCACGGCGAACCAGCCGTCAGGATCGGCGGTAGGAGCAGGACCGGCGGCGGACTCCCCCGCTTGCAAATCGGTAGTTGTCGATGCCGACTCGTCTCCGCTTGGCGCAGGAGGTGGGGCCAGTACCTTCCGATACGTCGATGTTGCGTCGCGATAGGACGGACGCGCATATGGCTCGGCGGCCAAGGTTTGCGCAACCGCGCCAGCCAAATCCAGATCGAGCAATGCTAGACTGACATTCGTCTGATTCTGGCGCGCAAGAGTATAATAAGCCTGGAACTCTTTTACTAACCGCTCCTCGGCTGCCGTCTTTGAAGCATTTTCATTACGGGTATTTTCCTCCCGGTGACTCCAGATTCCCTGGACCGTCACGATGGCGCTAAGTATCAAACCGACGGATCCTAAAAAGAACTTGCCCGCGATGTCTGCCTTTTCCCACCGCGTAGGTTCTTTCGCCTCGTTGTCTTGAGCCATAGCCTGCCCTCCCCGCAAAACGGGATAGCATCGGGAACTGCGTGCTTCGAGGAGAACTGCCGCCAAAGCGGCCGAATAGTTTGACCTGCGCCCGGTGGAGCAGTTTCTGGTCCGCGAGCATTAGCGCGCGACGACACTGGTGCGGGACCCGTTCGCCGATTGAGCCCGGCGGCACCGCCGCCGGGCTCCGGGGGATCAGCGTGGCGGCGCGGCGCCGGTGTTGCCAGTGGTGCCGGTATTGCCAGACGTTCCAGTGGTCCCGGGCGTGGTGCCGGTCGTATCGCTGCCCGGATCGTTCGAGCCAGGCGCCGGATTTCCGGTCGTTCCGGTCGAACCCGGATTGGTGGTGGTGCCCGTAGTGCCGGTGGTACCGGCACCGGTGGTGCCAGTCGTGCGGTCGTTCGGCCGGGTGGCGTTGTCCGTATCGCGGCTCGTCGTACTACGGCGACTGGTGTTGCGATCCTTGCGCTGCGGCGTCGCGTTCTGATCATCCTGCCGGTTCGTGGCCGTCGTGCGCGCCGCCGGCGAACGATCCTGGTCGAAAGCGCGCTGCGTATCCGTGCTTCCGTTCTGCGCCTCGCGCTGCTGCCCGGTCGACATGCTCGGCGCATTCTCCGGAGCGGTCTGCGCCATTGCAACGCCAGGCACCAGCAAGGCACCCGCAGCCATCATCAAGAACTTACTCATGTTAGAAACTCCAGCTGTTTCAGATACTTGCTGGGCGTAAACGGCTCGCAGCCCGGTTGAGTTGCACGCCAGTTCCTTCGGTCCGGCACGCGCCACAAACCGGTCATCGTACGCGTGCAAACCCAGGTTATTTTCCGGTCTGCGCCCGGTGCAGCAGCTTCTGATCGGCGAGCACCAGCGCGACCATCGCCTCGACCACCGGAGCGCCGCGGATGCCGACGCAGGGGTCGTGACGGCCCTTGGTCATGATTTCGGTCGCCTCGCCTTCGCGCGTGATCGTCTCGACCGGGGTCAGGATCGAGCTGGTCGGCTTGAATGCGACGCGGACCTTGAGCGGCTGGCCAGTCGAAATCCCGCCCGCGATCCCACCGGCATGGTTCGCCAGGAATTCGGGGTGGTTGGTGCCCGGCCGCATCGCATCGGCATTTTCCTCGCCTGAAAGCGAGGCGGCAGTGAAACCATCGCCGATCTCGACGCCTTTGACCGCGTTGATCGACATGCACGCCGCCGCTAGTTCGCTATCGAGCTTGGCATAGATCGGCGCGCCCCAGCCGGCAGGAACCCCGGTTGCCTCGCAGGCGATCACGGCTCCCAATGACGACCCCGCCTTGCGTGCGGCATCGATTGCCGCCTCCCAGCGCATTGCCGCGGCGGGATCGGGGCAGAAGAACGGATTGCGCGCGATCTCATGCGCGTCGAAATTGTCGTAATCGATCGCGTCGCCGCCGATGGCCTCGACCCAGGCAGTGATCGTCACTTCAGGGATTACCAGCCGAGCGACGCCGCCGGCCGCGACTCGCGCCGCCGTCTCGCGTGCCGACGAGCGCCCGCCGCCGCGATAGTCGCGAAAGCCGTATTTGGCGTCATAGGCGTAATCGGCATGGCCGGGGCGATAGGCCTTGGCGACCTCCGAATAATCCTTCGAGCGCTGGTCGACATTATCGATATGCAGCGCGATCGGCGTGCCGGTGGTCTTGCCTTCGAATATGCCCGAGAGGATGCGGACCTGATCGGGCTCCTGCCGCTGCGTGGTGAAGCGCGAGGTGCCCGGGCGGCGCTTGTCGAGGAAAGGCTGGATGTCGGCTTCGCTGAGCGCGAGGCCGGGGGGGCAGCCATCGACCACCGCGCCGAGCGCGGGCCCATGCGACTCGCCCCAGGTCGTGAACCGAAAGACGCGTCCGAAGGTGTTGAAGCTCAATTGCCTTCGCCTATTTGCGCAAAGGCCGGCGCGTGCGCCGCCTCGCCCCTTACTCCGCACGGCATCGCGCCGTTCTGCAACGGAAGCGCCATGAAATACTCGCCCGCATAAGGCGAGGCAAATCCGCTCGCCCAATCGACGGAGAAACCGAAGCGCGAATAATAGGCCGGATCTCCGAGAATGAAGCAGAGCAATGCGCCGGCATCGGCAAGCTGGCTGAGGCCGGCCCGAACGAGAGCCTCCGCCACGCCCTGTCCACGATGCGATTCTTCGGTCGCCAGCGGCGCAAGCGCGACGGCGGCAATGGCCTTGCCGCCGATATCGACCGTCATCCCGCTGAACGCGACGACGCCGGCAAGGCCGCCATCGTCTTCGTCTTCGGCGATCAGGGTGAGCACCATGTCGCCGCCGATGCACAGGTGCTGGACGAGCAGCGCTTCATCGGCCTGGG
The DNA here is from genome assembly GCF_979258125.1 of Sphingomonas sp. AC522. Classification (NCBI taxonomy): domain Bacteria; kingdom Pseudomonadati; phylum Pseudomonadota; class Alphaproteobacteria; order Sphingomonadales; family Sphingomonadaceae; genus Sphingomonas; species Sphingomonas sp. AC522. The sequence goes on along the minus strand of NZ_OZ409836.1, from coordinate 852,535 downwards.
GAAAGGCACTCCGCAGCAGCGCGTCGATCGCCGCGACGTCTTCGCCCGTCGCGCCGCGAATAGCGACGGTCACGCCAGCGCGATATCCGGCGCGTCCTCGGCCTTCATACCGATGACATTGTAGCCGGCGTCGACATGGTGCGTCTCGCCGGTCACGCCGCTCGCTAGGTCGCTCAGCAGATAGAGCCCCGCGCCGCCGACATCCTCGATCGTGACGTTGCGCTTGAGCGGGCTGTTAAGCTCGTTCCACTTCAGGATCAGGCGGAAATCGCCGATTCCCGAGGCAGCGAGCGTCTTGATCGGGCCCGCCGAAATCGCGTTCACCCGGATATTGTCGCGCCCCAGATCGACCGCGAGATATTGCACGCTGGTCTCGAGCGCGGCCTTGGCGACACCCATCACATTGTAATGCGGGATAACCTTCTCGGCGCCGTAATAGCTCAGCGTCAGCAGCGATCCGCCATTGGGCATCATCCTGGCCGCGCGCTGGCAGACCGCGACGAACGAATAGACCGAGATGTTCATCGTCATCAGGAAATTATCGAGGCTGGTATCGACATAGCCGCCGCGCAGCTCGTTCTTGTCGGAGAAACCGATGGCATGGACGACGAAGTCGATGGTCGGCCAGCGGGCGGCCAGCGTCTCGAAGCTCTTGTCGAGCTCTTCCATGTTGGCGACGTCGCAATCGAGCAGGAAGTCGCTTCCCAATTGCTCGGCGAGCGGGCGCACGCGCTTCTCAAGCGCCTCGCCCTGATAGCTGAAGGCGAGTTCGGCACCGTGCTCGGCCAGTTTCTGGGCGATGCCCCATGCCAGTGAACGATCGTTGGCGAGCCCCATGATCAGCCCGCGCTTGCCCTGCATCAATCCGCTCACGCCGAAACCTCCGTCTGTTGGGCCTCCTCTACCCCGTCATGCGGCACTTCCGCCAGAGCCGCGTTGAGTTCGGCGCCGATGACCACGCCCAGCCCGATGATGAAGAAGAAGATCAGGGCGATCATCACGCCGGCCAGGCTGCCATAGGTAAGATCATAGCCGCCCAGCGACGACAGCACAGTCGGCAGCGATGCAGTGGTCAACGTCCACCACATCGCGACGAATGCGGCGCCGGGCCATTTGGGGCATTTGGTCTTGCGATATCGCGAGGGCGTCAGCGAATAGAAGAGAATATAGACCGCGCCGAACAGCGCCAATGCGGGCGCGATCCTGCCGAGCGAGACGAGCTTCTGTGCTTCGCTGGCGAAGGGAAAGACGCGGTAGATGAACTCCTCCACGCCGGCCAGGATCACCTGGAAGCTGAACGCGGCCATCGCCAGGATCACCGCACCGACGATCATTCCGATCGCGCCGAGCCGGTAGCGCCAGAAAGGCGTCGAGGATTGCGTGCCATAGGCCTGGCGGAGGATCGCGCGCAGCGTCTCGATGAACCCCGCCGTGGTCCACAGCCCAACGATGGCGCCAAACCATAACAGGCTTCCCGACCGCGCCGAGAGCACGTCCTGCACCGGCTGGGCCAGCACCTTGGCGACATCGGGGGGCACGGTCTGGAGAAAGGCGTTGAGGGCGGCGATGGTATCCTCGCGGCGCCCGACCAGCCGCGCGATCGCCGCCGTGACGATGAAGAATGGAAACAGCGTGACGAGCGAGAGGTAGGCAAGATTTCCGGCGTGGGTGAAACCGTCATTATAGGTGCCGATCGCGACACGCTTGAGGATCACCAATGCGCGCTGGCTGACCCCGACATCGCCTAGCCGTTCGCCGAAACCGCGCCGCCGTGCCTCGGGGGACTGGGGCGAAATGCCCGGTGGGACGGGCTCCACTTGAGTGGATTCGGCTGGCGGTTCGGTCACTTACACCTAGACGCCCATCCGGGCGCGGGGGTTCCGCTCGTCGTTCCAGCCTTCGGCGAAAGCAGTCAGCGCCGCATCGCTTTCGGGCAAGTCGACGATCAGCGTGACTAGCAGGTTGCCTCGGCCGCCGCCCTTTTTGTGGAAGCCGCGCCCGCCGAGCCGGAGGACCTTGCCCGAGCTCGATCCCTTGGGAACGGTGAGCATCACCGGGCCGTCGGGAGTCGGCACGCGGACTGCGGCCCCGAGCACCGCTTCCTTGAGCGTCACCGGCAGATCGAGGCGAATATCGTCGCTGCTGCGTGTGTAAAAGGCGTGCTTGCCGATCTCGATCGTGACGATCGCATCGCCCTTGCCACCTGGGCCTTCGTCGCCCTTGCCGGTCAGGCGCATCTGGGTGCCGCTCTCGACGCCGGCGGGGAGTTTCAAATCGATGGTCTTGCCGTCACGCAGCGTGATCCGCTGCGGGCTCAGCCTGGCGGCATCCTCGAACGACACGGCTAGGCGATAAGCGACATTCGCTCCCTTGGGTGCCGCGCGCCGCCCGAAGCCGCTGGCAAAGCCGCCGCCCTGATTGGCGCCGCCGCGGCCGCCGAACAGGCCTTCGAAAATGTCGCTGAAGCCGCCGCTATCGCCGCCGAAATCGCGCGCACTGAAGCCGCCTTGCGGGCCACCGGGGCCGCCGCCGCCAAAGCCGAAGGGTGCCGCCGGATTGCCGTCGCCATCGATCTCGCCGCGGTCGAAGCGGGCGCGCTTGTCCTTGTCGGTGAGCAGATCATAGGCTTGGGTCACCTTGCTGAAGCGCTCGGTGGCCTTGGGATTGTCCTTGTTCTTGTCGGGGTGCAGCTCCTTGGCGAGCTTGCGATACGCCTTCTTGATCGTCGCCTCGTCGGCGCCGCGCGTTACCCCCAGAGTTGCATACGGATCGGCCATTCTCGTCCCTTTTGTCCGCGCGTTATTTCGGCGCGGCAGCGCTTGCGTGCAAGACCCGTGGAGCCGGCTCGGTCAAGGGCTCGACATCGACCGAGACGTGCATCTTCTGCGCGCCCGATCCGAGCACGACGCCGTCCACCGGCGCGATGTCCGAATAATCGCGCCCGATCGCGACGACGATATGATCCTCCGCCATCCAGATGCCGTTGGTCGGATCGACGCCGACCCAGCCCAATTCAGGCCCGGCCCAGACCAGCACCCAGGCGTGCGTGGCGTCGGCGCCGACCAGCCGCGGCTGGCCCTCGGGCGGCAGCGTGCGCAGATAGCCCGAGACATAGGCCGCGGGCAGCCCGGCGCTGCGTAGCCCGGTGATCATAATCTGCGCGAAATCCTGGCAGACGCCGCCGCGCTTAAGGAATGCCTCACGCGGGGACGTGTCCACCATCGTCGCTTCGGTGTCGAAATCGAACTCGCGCTGGATGCGGCTGGAGAGCGCGAATGCAGCATCGAGCACGCCGCGGCCCGGCGCCAAATCCTCGGCGCACCATTCGGCGATCTCGGCATCGAGCGGGATCAGCGGCGAGGGAAACAGATAGCTGGCGGGGCTCGCCGCCGACGCATCGCGGCTCTCGCGCGCCCATTTGGCGACTTCAGCCAAAGTCGGATCGCTGTCTCGCGGAAACGGGATCGGCCTATCGACGCGCACCCGCGCCGTGCTGGTGATGGTGAGGCTCAGCGCCGGGGCCTCGACCACCATCCGCATCACATTCGCAAGCCCGGCTTCCGCGCGCGCCGGATGGACGCGGCCATGCGGCTCGATCGTGAGGCTGTAATCCTCGATTTCCTGTCCCGACCAGAAGATCGGCTGGAGTCTGAGATTATTGCGGGCGAAGCCGACCGGGCGCGCATAATCGAAGCGCGTCACATGCCGGATATTATAGAGCATCACGCCAGCACCATCCCCGCTGCGCGCAAGGGCTCGGCGCCCTGGAGGAAATAGCGGCGCGCGATTGCGTCCGAGAGATTGGAGAGGCGCACGGCCATGTTGCTCAGCACCATATCGTCGATCCGCGTCGCGTGCGCGGTCACCAGGATCGCGGCAAGCTCGCGCGCCTGCTCCTGCTGGGCTTCGGCCAGGCCGGTATCGGAAAGCACGGGCAGCCTGTTGAGATGCCCCGAGATCGCCGCGACCTGGAAGGCCACTGCGCGCGGATTGGTGGGATCGAGCGTGATCAGATCGAGCACCGGCACGCGCGCCATCCCGGTCAGATAACGCTGGCGATAACTGATTTGGCTGTCGGCAAGGTCGAGCAGGGTGGAAAGATCGTCGCTTGTCGCATCCGGCCCCCCGAATGCACGAAGCGCACGGATCGCCGCCTGCGCGCGCTCGATCCGCCGCCCGAGATCGTGGAAACGCCACGCATCGGTGCGCCCCATATGCTCCGCCGCCAGCCCGGCAAGCGCCGAATAGCGCCGTTGGAGGCTTCCGGCCCGGTCGAGCACGCCGCCACGCGTGGGAAATGGCGCGTCGAGCAGGCGCAGCATGTCGGCCGAGAGGCGGTCGCGAGAAACTCCGCCGATCATTCGCGCCTGCGCATTGGCGTGGCGGACGCTGTACCAGCCCTGCTCGCCCTCGAGCGCGGTGCGCACCAGCGCCGTCAGGTCAGCGCGCTTATATGCCTTGGGCTCGGGCGCCGCACCGCTCATGACGACCAGTCCGACAAGCCGCCGCACCGTATCTTCGGAAAGAGCAGCGCCGGTGTCGGCGCTGATCGAATGGCCGAGCAGCACGCGCAGCACGCCGAGCAGCGCTTCGCCGCGTTCGAGATAGCGGCCGAGCCAGAAGAGGTTATCGGCGACGCGGCTGGGCAAGGTGCCGGGATTGCGGCGCAACTGAGTCGAATCGCCTGAGGGAAGCAGCGAAACCGGAGCGACCGGATCGGGGCCGTGGATCGCGACGTCGGCGGACCAGACGCCCTCGCCCATCACCGCAGCCCGGGCATCGGCATGCTCGCCGATCCGCGCGAAGCCACCCGGCATCACGCACCAATTGCCCTCCGCCCCGCGCGCCGCGAAGATTCGCAGGGTGAACGGGCGCGGGGCAAGCGCGTCCTCGGCGACGACCGGCATGGTCGAGAGCCGCACCACTTCCTGCCCGACATAATCCTGCGGACGGCGCCCCATGTCTTCGAGCAAGGCCGCACGTTCCGGGGCCCCAAGCCTGGAGCCGAGGACTGCCTTGCCTTCAGGCAGGCCGAGCGGTGGCGCGCCGAAGGCCGGCGCGATCAGCAGCGTATCGAGATTGGCCTCGACATGCGCGCGCGCCGCATCCTGCCCGCACCACCAGGTCGCGATATTGGGGAGCAGCAGCGGCTCGCCGAGCACCTTGCTCAATTTAGGCAGGAACGCCCCGAAGGCCGGCGCTTCGAGCAAGGCGGCGCCCGGCGCATTGGCGATCACGACATTGCCGGCGGCGACGGCGTCGATCAGCCCCGGCACCCCGATCGTCGAATGCGAATCGAGCGCCAGCGGATCGAGCAGCCGCGGATCGAGCCGGTGCCACAGCGCATCGATCCGCTTGAGGCCGGCGATGGTGCGAACATAGAGCTTGTCGTCGAGCACCGCGAGATCGGGGCCTTCGACGAGCAGGAAGCCCAGATAGCGCGCGAGATGCGCCTGTTCGGCATAGCTGGGATTGAGCCGCCCCGGCGTGAGCAGCGCCATCCGCGGCTCGACGCGGCGGCACGATGCCGCCAGCCCCTCGCGGAACGCCGCAAAGAAGGGCGCGTGGCGGGCGATGTTGAGCCGGTTCTGCAACCCCCCCAGCGTGCGCGCCATCGCCAGCCGATTTTCCAGCGCATAGCCGGCGCCAGCGGGTGCGCGGAGGTGATCGACGAGCACGCGCCATTCGCCGCTCGGGCCGCGGCACAGATCGAACGCTACGAACTGAAGGTGATGGCCTCCCGGAGGATCGAGCCGGGTCAGGGGCCGCAGGAAATAGGGGCTACCCGTCACCAAAGCGGCGGGAACGTGCCCATCGGCCACCAGCTTCTGCTCGCCATAAAGGTCGGCGAGCAGGGACTCCATCAGCTCGGCACGCTGGACGGCGCCCGCTTCGATGCCCGCCCATTCGGCCTGGGGTATGAGCAACGGCACTGGCGAAAGCGGCCAGGGGCGCTCATCGCCCTCACCCTCACCCGCGATGCGGAAACCAGTGCCGATATCGGCCGCATGGCGCTGCGCGCGTTCGCGGGCATGTTCCAGGCTTTCGCCGCTAAGGCCCGCCAGTTCCTCGAACAGGGCGCTCCACGCATCGGCGTCGGTGCGCGTCCGGCAGAGCACATCGCCGTCGCGCGCATCGGCGCAATAATCGGCGACCCAGCGGTCGGCGATCGTGCCGGCGTCGAACAAACTGGCGGCGCTGCTGGCCACTCGGCTCCCCTTTCACGGGACTCTTAGGGAAACCATGCTGTGGCGCAACATGGGAAATGCCCCGCCTCGGTCATTCCTGCTAGCCTCCCTTCGTCATTCCCGCGAAAGCGGGAACCCAGGGTAGCGGGGCGATGTGCTGCTTGGCTCTGGATCCCCGCTTCCGCGGGGATGACGATGAAGGAGCTGGGGTAACAAGCTAAAGGTCCGGCAATTCCTGGCTCGCCTCGCCCCAGCCATGCAGCGCGCGGCTGGCGGCGCGTTCGTTCAATTCCGCGGCATCGCGGATCGTCCAGCGCTTGGCATTCTCGATGTCGCGCAGCTCGGTCCAGGTGACCGGGGCCGCGACCGGCGCAGTCTCCCGCGCCCGCGCGACGTAAGGCAGCACTGCGGTCGCGCCGCGCTGGTTGCGCAGATAGTCGAGGAAGATCTTGCCCTTGCGCGTTACTTTCTTGAGGTTGGCGGTGAAGCGGTCGGGCTCGGCCTGCGCCAGGGCACGCGAGAAGCGCTCGGCAAAGCTGCGCACTTCGGGCCATTCGGCCTTGGGAATCAGCGGCACGACGACATGGATGCCCTTGCCGCCCGAAAGCAGCGGCCAGCTGGTAAGGCCGATATCGGCGAGATGCCCCTTGATGTCGAAGGCGGCCTTCTTGACCTCTTCGAACCCGAGCCCCTCATCGGGATCGAGATCGAACACCAGCCGATCGGGCCTCTCGATATCGGCGACGGGTGCGCCCCAGCCGTGGAATTCGATTGTTCCCATCTGGACGCAGGTCAGCATGCCGTCCACATCGTCCACATAGAGATAGGGCTCGATCGAGCCGTCCTTCTCGCGAACATCGACATGCTTGACGTGCTCGCCGAACGATCCCGCATCGTGCTTCTGGAAGAAGCAATATTTGGCCCGCCCCTGTGGGCAGCGGACGAGGCTGATCGGGCGATTGGCGAGCCAGCGCAGGATGTTGGGCGCGACAGCGGCATAATAATCGGCGAGATCGCCTTTGGTCAGTCCGTTTTCGGGATAAATGACGCGCTCGCGGTTGCTGATCTTGACGTTGCTTTCGGGCGCCTCGGGCAAAGGCGCGGGCTTTTCGGCGACGATCTGCTCGGGCTTCTTGTCTTCGCGCAGCGCAATGAAGCTGGCGTGGCGGACGACATTCTCGGCAGTGAATTCGGAGAAGGCGACTTCAGCGACGAGCTTGGGCTCGATCCAGTTCGCGCCGCGCGCCTCGGGGCGGGGTACCTTGGCGGCGGGCTTGTCGGCGGGAATCTTGTCGAAACGGTCGCGCAGATCGAACAGCCGCTCCTGGTTGAACCCGGTGCCGACCTTGCCGGCATAGACGAGGCCTTCGGGGCCGTTGACCGCGAGCAACAGCGAGCGAAAGCCGCGGCCCTTGGCGCTCGAAGGCGTCCAGCCGATGATCACGAATTCCTGGCGGCGGATGCATTTGACCTTGAGCCAGGATTTGGTTCGCGTGCCGCGATAGGGCGCATCGGCGCGCTTCGAGACGATCCCCTCATAGCCTTCGCGGCACATCGTCTCGAAAAGCTTCTCGCCGGCGCCGACGATATGCTCGGAAAACTGGATCCGCTCGTCGGCTGCTTCGAGCAGGATGCGCAGCCGCTCCTTGCGGGCAAGCTGCTGCTGCTTGGTGAGATCCTCGCCGCCCTCCTGGAGCAAGTCGAACGCGAAATAGGTGAGTCCCTCGCCACCGGCGGAGATCGCCTCCTGCAGCGTCGAGAAATCGGGCTTGCCGTCCTTGTAGGCGACGATCTCGCCGTCGAGCAAAGCCGGGCCGGGGATGGTCTTTGCCGCCTCGGCGATGCTGGGGAATTTCGCGGTCCAGTCGAGCCCCGAGCGGGTGTAGATCTTGGGATCGCCGGCGCCGACTGCGATCAGCGCGCGATAGCCGTCATATTTGACTTCGTGGAACCAGTTGTTCCCTGCAGGGACGCTGTCCACCAAAGTGGCGAGCTGTGGTTCCTGGAAACCGGGCGCTTTGCCCGCACCGCCTTTCTTGGGTTTGGGCGGCGCTGCCTCCTTGGCGGCCTTGGGGAGCTTGCGCGGTTTCACGCCCTCCGCGATCTCCAGCATCGTCCGCCCGGTCTTGATGCTCGTCAGCCCGGTCTCGACGAGAAAATCGGTGGCCCCGGCATGCTCGTCGTCGATCTTGCGGAGCAGCCAGTTCTCGGCCTTCTCCTTGCCGCGCGGCTTGAGGCGGATCAGCAGCCACTCGCCCTTCATCCGCACGCCGTCGAGCCGGAAATGGAGATGGCCCCTCTCCAGATCCTTCGCGCTCTTGCCCTCGATCGGCTCCCAGGCGCCGTCGTCCCACAGCATCACCGTGCCGCCGCCATATTGGCCCTTGGGGATCGTACCTTCGAAATCGGCATAAGAGAGCGGATGATCTTCGGTGCGCACCGCGAGGCGCTTTTCGCCGGGGTCGATGCTGGGGCCGCGCGTGACCGCCCAGCTCTTGAGCACGCCGTCGACTTCGAGGCGCAAATCCCAGTGCAGGCGCGTCGCATCATGCTTCTGGACCATGAAGCGATTGCCGCCGGTGCGGGCGATCGTGCCGGCAGGTTCGGCGGTCTGCGCGAAATCGCGCTTGGCATTATATTTGTCGAGCAGATTGGGCTTAGGCACGTTTCTTCACCGGAGCTTTCTTGGCGGGTTCTTTCTTGACAGGCGCCTTTTTCGCCGGTGCCTTTGCCGCGCTGCCGCCCTTCTCCAGCGACTTCTTGAGTGCCGCCATCAGATCGACGACGTTCGAGCCGCGCTTGTCGGGGCCCGTGTCTTCCTCCTCGATGATCTTCTTGCCCTTGGCCTTTTTCTTGCGCTCGATCAGGTCGCGCAGCGCATCGACATAGCGGTCGTGGAATTCGGCGGGGTCGAACTTACTGGCTTTTTTCTGGATCAGCGTCTCGGCCAGATCGAGCAGCTCGGGATCGGGCTCGCTATCCGGAATGTCGCGGAAATAGCCCTGCGCCTTGTTGACTTCATCGGCGTAGCGCAAAGTCTCGAGCACCATGCCGCGACCGCACGGCTTGAGGCTGACGACATATTCGCGGCCGCGCATCGCCAATTGGCCGAGCCCGACCTTCTTGGAACGCCGCAGCGCCTCACGCAAAACGATAAAGGCTTCCTCGGCGAGATCGTCCGCGGGAACGACGAAATAGGGCTTCTCGTAATAGAGCACGTCGATTTCGTGGGCGTCGACGAACTGGGTGAGCTCGAGCGTCTTCTTCGATTCCAGTTTGACCGCGTCGATCTCGTCCTGTTCGAGCAGGACATATTCGCCCTTCTCGACCTCGAAGCCCTTGACGATCTCGTCGGGATCGACCGCGCCGACACCCGGCGCGGTCTTCTCATATTTGATGCGCTTGCCGCTCGGCTCGTGGATCTGGTGGAAGGCAATCTGCGCGCCCGATTTGGTCGCGGTGTAGATTTCCACCGGTATCGAGACGAGCGCGAGCCGTATCTGTCCCTGCCAATATGCGCGCGCCGCCATGCCCTGAATCCTTCGTTGCGAGGCCGATTCAAATCCTGAGGCTGGGAGTCGTTCCGATCCTTCGCTAAAGGCACAGCATGGTCACCGATCCCTTCCAGCTATTCGATCTCTGGTACGCAGAAGCGCGCGAAACCGAACTCAACGATTCGAACGCGATGGCGCTCGCTACGGTGGCAGCGGACGGCCAGCCTTCGGTGCGAATGGTGCTGCTCAAGGGGCATGGGCCGGACGGCTTCGTTTTCTACACCAACCGCGAGAGCCGCAAGGCGGCCGAGCTGGGGGACGGCAGCAAGGCGGCTTTGCTGTTTCACTGGAAATCGCTGCGCCGCCAGATCCGGATCGAGGGCGCAGTACGCTTCGCGAGCGATGCGGAAAGCGACGCCTATTTCGCCAGCCGCAGCCGCGATTCGCAGCTTGGCGCCTGGGCATCGGATCAGTCGCGCCCGCTCGCCGACCGCGAAACTTTCGAGGCGCGGTACGAGGAAATGCGCGCGCGCTTCGAGGGGCAGGATGTGCCGCGCCCGCCGCATTGGGGCGGGTATCGCGTGACGCCGCACGCAATCGAATTCTGGCAGGACCGCGCGCATCGGCTCCATGAACGGCGCGTCTTCACGCGCGGCGGTGAGGCCTGGAGCGAGGGGCTGCTTTACCCGTGATCAACCTCGCGCGCCGCGCCGCGCTGGCGAGCGTTGCCGCGGCGATCCTGCTCGGCAGCCTCAAGGCCTATGCCGCGTGGCGGACCGGCTCGGTCGCAGTGCTCGCCAGCCTGGCGGACAGCGTCCTCGACCTGGTCGCCTCGCTGGTCACGCTCGGCGGGGTGCATTGGGCGGCGCAGCCCGCCGATGACGATCACCGCTTCGGCCATGGCAAGGCGGAGGCGTTGGCGGCGCTGTTTCAGGTCGTCATCATCACCATCTCTGCGCTGGCGATCCTGATTCGCGCCATCGAGCGGCTGACGCACCAGACTGAGACCACTGATGCGCAATATGGCATCGCCGTCTCGCTCGTCGCGATCGCCGTCACGCTGGCGCTCACCCAATATCAGAAGTCGGTCCTGCGCCAGACCGGATCGATCGCAATCGGCGCCGATCGCATCCATTATCAGTCGGACCTGTTCCTCAACGGCGCCGTGATCGCGGCGTTGCTGCTCGAAGGCTGGGCCGGCGTGACCGGGGCGGATGCGGCGTTCGGCATCGTCATCGCCTTCTGGCTATTATGGGGCGCATGGCGCGCGAGCGAGGCGGCGATCGACCAGCTGATGGACAAGGAATGGCCCGAGGACAGGCGCCGCGCCTTTGTCGAAGTTGCGGCGCGCCACCCCGAGCTCAAGAGCCTCCACGATTTGCGCACCCGCTCCAGCGGCAACAAGGATTTCGTTCAGTTCCACATTGCGATGGACGCGCAGATGACGATCCTCGAAGCGCATGACGTGGTCGAGGCGCTGGAAATTCAGCTCGGCAAGGAATTTCCCGGCACCGAGATCCTGATTCACGTCGACCCCGAAGGCCATGTCGACGAGCCGGGCAATCCGCTCGCCGAGGCCGATTTGCTCAAGGAAGCCTGATGAAGATTCCCTTCGCCCAAATCGATGCATTTGCCGGCGCGCCGTTCACGGGCAATCCCGCCTCAGTGATGCCGCTGCGCGCCTGGCTCGACGACGCATTGCTTCAGCAGATCGCCGAGGAAAACAACCTCAGCGAAACCGCGTTCATCGTGCCGATCGCCGGCAGCGAGGATGATGGCGGCACGGGCGCCGATTTCGAGCTGCGCTGGTTCACGCCCGGTACCGAAGTGGCGCTATGCGGGCATGCCACGCTGGCGAGCGGGCATTTCGTTCTGTCCGCCGATCCGTCGCGCGACGGCGTATCCTTCCAGACGCGCAAGGCGGGCGTGCTCAGCGTGGCGCGCGATCGCGCGGGCTACCGCATGGCGCTTCCTGCTTATGCGCCCGAGCCTGCCGAAGTGTCGGGCCTGCGCGAGGCGCTTGGCATCTCGGGTGGCGAGACGCTGCGGCATCCGAATGGCTATGACCTGACCGTGCTCGACAGCGCCGAAGCTGTCCTCGCGTTGCGCCCCGATTTTCGCGCGCTCGCCGCGATCGGCCACACGCTGAATATCGTCACCGCGCCGGGCACGGATACCGATGTCGTCAGCCGCGTCTTCGCGCCCGCGGCAGGGATCGACGAGGACCCCGTTACCGGCTCGGCGCATTCCGTGCTGGTGCCCTATTGGGCCAAACGGCTCGGCCGCGACAGCTTCACGGCCTATCAGGCGAGCAAGCGCGGCGGGCATATCGCCTGCACGCTGGAGGGGGGCTGGGTGATCCTCGGCGGCCAGTGCGTGACGGTGATCGAGGGAGAGTTCACGCTGTAAATTTCCTCTCCCGCCGGGAGAAGAAGGGAGGCGCAAAGCGCCGGAAAGGTGAGGGTGATGGGGCAGGTCGCCCTCACCCTTCCCACCGCTTCGCGGCGGGCCCCTTCCCTCTCCCGATGGGAGAGGGAGCTAAGCTGCAGCAAGCTCCGCGCGTTCGGTCTCGGCGATCCAGCCGCCCCCTAGGACGCGGTCGCCCGCATAGAGCACCGCCGCCTGCCCCGGCGCGACGCCATATTCGGGTGCGGCGAAAATCACGCGGTCGCCCTCCAGTCGCACCGGCACCGGCTTGGCGAGCGAACGCACCTTGGCCGTGATCGGGCCTTCATAACCCTCGCCGATCCAGTTCACCCCCTCGATCCGCGCCGCGCGGACCGCGAGCGCCGACTTCGGTCCGACGATCAGCTCACGCGTCGCGGGATCCAGCCGCAGCACATAGAGTGGCTCGGGCGTGCCGCCGATCTCGATGCCACGGCGCTGGCCGACGGTGAAGTGGATCAGGCCCTTGTGCCTGCCGAGCACGCGCCCGCTCTCGTCCACGATATCGCCGCCCAGGTCCGCCTCGGGCCGCAGCTTCTTGACCAATGATGCATAATCACCGTCGGGCACGAAGCAGATGTCCTGGCTATCAGGCTTGCCGGAGACCCCCAACCCGAATTCCGCAGCAAGCTCGCGCACGCGTGCCTTGGGAAGCCCGCCTAAGGGAAAGCGCAGGAAATCGAGCTGCGCGCTGGTGGTCGCGAACAGAAAATAGCTCTGGTCGCGTGCGGGATCGACTGCGCGGTGCAGTTCGGGGCCGTTCGCGCCCATCACGCGCTGCACATAATGCCCCGTTGCCAGGCAATCGGCGCCGAGATCGCGGGCGAGCTTGAACAGATCGGTGAATTTCGGCCCCATATTGCACTTCACGCAGGGGATCGGGGTTCGCCCGGCGATATATTCGTCGGCGAAATCGTCGATCACGGTCTCACGGAAGCTGCTTTCGTGATCGAACACATAATGCGCGATGCCGAGCTTGTCGCACACGGCGCGAGCATCGCGGATGTCGCGCCCCGCACAGCACGAGCCGGCGCGACCCACGGCCTCGCCATGATCATAGAGCTGGAGCGTCACGCCGATCGTCTCGGCACCGGTCTGCGCGGCCAGCGCGGCCACCACCGAGGAATCGACGCCACCCGACATAGCGACGACGATCCGCCGCTTGTTCAGCGGCCCTTCGAGCTGGAAATCCGCGGGAGTCATGACTCGCGCCACATAGGCGGTCGCGTCGCCGGATACCAGCATAGCAACTTGTCACCCTGGACTTGTTCCGGTGTCCGCCGCGCGGCTGACGACGGCGTTCGGACCTCTTGCTCCGTGCCAGGCGGAGGAGTGGACCCCGGCACAAGGCAGGGGTCACGAAGAAGGAATAGCGCACGTTGGATTCTGGTAACCCTGGTTAAGCGCCGGTTTGCTTCTCCTTTACGGCCCCTTCAGCACTCGCCGCTACAACCGCTCATCCGACGACATAGTAGCGGATGCGTATTTGTGGATTTGAGTTTCGCCAGACTGGATCGCGATGTGGCGGTAACCGCCATGCCGATCGAGCTGGCCATATTGCTGGTCGGCGTTGTCGCGCGGCAGGCGGCGAGCCCGACGGCGCGTGCGCAGGCGCGGCTCGGCAGGACGCTTCCCGTCGATGCGATGCTCGCGCCGGCGCATGGCGCGTTCCACCGTGCCGCCGCGCTCGCGCTAACGCGTTGGCAAGGCAAATGAAGGGCCTGTTTACCGTGCCGCTTCAACCGATGTTCAAGCCCGCCGGTTATTGGTCGTTACACAGTTTGAGTAAGGGGCCCCCGCCCCGTCGTGAGGTCAGATGATTGAAAACCAGAAGATCCGTCCTGCGAAGGTTATCGGCCCGCTCGGCGAGCCGCTGACGCTGGACACGCTACCGCCGCCCGAGACGACCCGATGGGTGGTCCGGCGCAAGGCGGAAGTCGTCGCGGCGGTCAATGGCGGCCTGTTGAGCGTGGACGAAGTCTGCGAGCGCTACAGCCTCACGGTCGAGGAATTCGCCGGTTGGCAGCGGGCGATCGATCGCTCGGGCATGCCTGGGCTGCGCGTCACGCGCATCCAGCACTATCGCTCGCTCTATGAGCGCCAGCAGAAATATTGAGAGCTTCTCCCAAGGAGCAAAGCGGCCCGCCTTCCACCTCCCGGAAGGCGGGCCGTTTCGTTTCTGCGATGTAGTTCCCTGATCCATGTGAAATTTCGATACGGAACCAATATGACCGGTTGCGAGTAATTCCCCCGTCGCCCGGCCCGCCGGGCTAATAACGGAGGGATTTTCCATGGGTCTCATCATTTGGCTGGTAATCGGCGGTGTGGTCGGCTGGCTCGCAAGCATCATCATGCGCACCGACGGTCAGCAGGGCATCTTCCTGAACATCATCGTCGGCATCATCGGCGCAGCAATCGGCGGCTTCCTGCTCGGCCGCGGCGATATCAACGATGGCGCGATCACGGTCACGACCTTCCTGGTCTCGCTGCTCGGCGCGGTCGTCCTGCTGGCGATCGTCAACCTCGTCCGTCGCGGTTCGGTCCGCTAAGACAGGCAGACGCATAAAAAGGGGCCGCTCCGGCAACGGAGCGGCCCCTTTTGTTTGCCTATTTGAGCAGGAAGCGCACCGATATTGTGACGCTGAGCTGCTGCTCGCCGGCCACCACCTGCGTATCGGCCGCGGCTTCGGCTTTGGCGCGGAACGCCATCACCGGAACCGGCGCGGGCATCGCCCCGCTTTCCGAAATAGCCAGGATCCGATCGACCTTGAGCCCGGCCGCCTGGGCATAGAGCGTCGCGCGGGCGCGCGCCTTGCGGATGGCGTCGGTACGCGCTTCGTCGAGCGCGGTCTCGGGCTTGTCGACCGTCAGATTGGGCCCGGCGATATTGTTTGCGCCTTGCTCTACCAGCGCATCGAGGATCGCGCCGCTTTTGGCGATATCGCGGAAGCGCACCGAAACCTGGTTCGAAGCCTGATAGCCGGTGAGGATCGGCGGCTGATTATTCTCATAGCGATATTGCGGGCTGAGCGAGATCGACGAGGTCTGCAGATCGCGCTCGGCAACCCCCGCCGCACGAAGCGCCGCGAGCACTGCAGCCATGCGCGCGCTGTTTTGCGCCATCGCAACACTTGCGCTGGCAGCCTGGGTGATCACCCCGGCCTGGATTACCGCGACATCAGGCACGCGGGTGCTGATGCCTTCGGCGGAGACTTCCAGCACCGTACCGTCGAGCAGAACCGGTCGCATTTCCTGCGCCGCGGCGGGCAGCGCCGACAGAGCGAGCAGGCCTACGGTGCCGATAAGGGCGGTGCGAATCATTCGTTTTACTCCTGAAACAATTGTCCCGCGCACGGCCTGCCGTACGCGGGACAAATGAAAGCTGAACGACATGCGTTGGTGCGCGCGGTACCGGCGCTACAAGATCAGACCCGGCGGACCATCACCAGCCGATAGAGTGCCAGCAGGACGACAGCGCCCACCGTGGCCGCGGCATAGGCCTTCCAGCCGGCGCTGCTCACGTCGATCCCGAGCATCGGCGTCAGGTAAAAGGCGAGCAACGCGCCGGCGATGCCGATCAGGATGGTAACGATGATCCCCCCGGGATCCTTGCCCGGCATGATCAGCTTGCCGAGCGCGCCTGCGACCAGACCGATCAGCAGCCATTGGATGATACCCTCAGGCATATTTTCCTCCTGTTTGCGGCCCGTCGCGGCGAGCCGGGAAGAAAGGTCGCTCCATGATGGAGGCATTGCAACACGTTTCTTGATTGAAACGATCCGGACACTTGCGAAAAACCGCCGGAAAGCGCATTCCGCCGCCCGGGCGCCGATGGCTCTTGCCGTTGGTGCCTTATTCATCTAATACAGTGCGTCATTGGGGGACCGGCCAACCGGCGGGGACGAGAGACGCACATGAATTACGAGGCCAAGATGTTCGGACGGCAGGAGCGGCTGGAATTCACCGGGGAAGACGGCACGCGGCGCAGCCGCCGCTGGATCTGGATCACGTTGGGGGTGATCGTCGTCGCGGGATTGCTTGCTTTCTATGTGATGGGAAAGAGCTCCGCGGACAAGGGCGCAGCCGGCAAGTCCGCGGCTGCCGGTAACCAGTCGCAGCTTCCCACGGTCACGGTCTCCAGCCCGGGACGCGCGACGATCCAGACGGTCGTTACCGGAACCGGAACGCTCGCTGCGCGCCGCGAAATGCCGGTCGGCGTTGCCGGCGAAGGCGGTCTGATCACGCGCGTGCTCGTCGAGCCGGGCAGCTGGGTCGGTGCCGGTCAGGTTCTCGCCACGGTCGATCGCTCGGTCCAGTCGCAGACCGCCCAGTCGCTCTCGGCGCAGGTGCGCGTTGCCCAGGCCGATGCGCGCCTCGCCCAGTCCGAGCTGGACCGCGCGCAGAAGCTCGTCGGCGGCGGGTTCATTTCCAAGGCCGATATCGACCGCAAGACCGCGACTCGCGACCAGGCCAATGCCCGCGTCCGCGTCGCGCAGGCGCAGGCCGCCGAAACCTCGGCGCGCAACCGCCGTCTCGACATTCGCGCGCCCGCAGCCGGCCTCGTGCTGACGCGCGGCGTCGAGCCCGGCCAGATCGTCAGCTCAGGCTCGGGCGTGCTCTTCCGCCTCGCAATGGGCGGCCAGATGGAGCTGCGCACCCAGCTCGCGGAATCCGACCTGCAAAAGGTCAGCGCCGGAGTGCAGGCGGAAGTTACGCCGACCGGCTCGAACGCGGTTTTCAAGGGCCAAGTCTGGCAGGTCTCGCCGGTCATCGACCCGCAGAACCGCCAGGGCATCGCGCGAATCGCACTCAACTACGACAAGGCGCTTCGTCCCGGCGGCTTCGCCAGCGCACGGATCACCACCGGTGCCGTCAGCGCAGTGATCCTGCCGCAATCGGCGATCCAGAGCGATGCGCAGGGCAATTACGTCTATACGCTCAACGCCAAGAACGAGGCGATCCGCACGCCGGTCGTGACCGGCGAAGTGAGCGATGCGGGCGTCGCGATCACGCAAGGGCTTGCCGGCACCGAGCGCGTCGTGATGACTGCGGGCGCCTTCCTCAATCCGGGGCAGAAAGTTATCCCGGCCGGGCTCAAGAAGTAGGATCAAGCCATGGGCTTTCGCAATATCTCGGCTTGGGCGATCCGGAACCCGGTTCCCCCCATCGTCCTGTTTCTGTTCCTGACCATCGCCGGGCTGATGAGCTTCAACCGGATGGACGTGAACAACAATCCGGACATTGATTTCCCGGTGGTATGGGTTTCGATCAGCCAGCCGGGCGCCGCGCCGAGCGAGCTCGAGACGCAGATCACGCAGAAGGTCGAGAGCGCGGTCCGCAGCCTTCAGGGCATCGACGAGATCAACTCGAACGTGACCGAGGGCCAGTCGACCACGGTCGTCCAGCTCGCGATCGGCACGCCGATCGACCGCGCGGTCGAGGACGTGCGCAGCGCAGTCCAGCAGGTCCGCGGCAATCTGCCCGACGGCATTCTCGAGCCGCAGATCGGCCGCGTCGATTCGGCCAGCGACAACGACATTGCCAGCTTCACGGCGATCGCGACCGACATGACGGTCGAGGAACTGAGCTGGTATATCGACAACACGGTCGCCAAGGATTTGCTCTCGATCGAGGGCATGTCTGCGGTCAACCGCAATGGCGGCGTCAATCGCCAGATCCGCGTCCAACTCGATCCCGCGAAGCTCCAGGCTTATGGCGTGACGTCGAGCCAGGTGAACCAGCAGCTGCGCGCCGTGAACGTCAATGCGGCAGGCGGCCGCACCGAGATTTCGGGATATGAGCAATCGGTCCGCGTGCTCGGCAATGCCAAGGACGCCTATGAGCTCAGCCAGACCCAGATCGCCATCGGCAGTGGCCGCACGGTGCGCCTCGCCGATCTCGCGAGCGTAAGCGACAGCTTCGCCGAGCTGCGGAGTGCAGCGCGCTTCAATGGCCATTCGGTGATTTCGTTCGACATCCAGCGCGCCAAGGGCGCCTCGGACGTGTCGATCTTCCACGAGACCGACGCCAAGCTCAAGAAGCTGCAGGAAAACAATCCCAAGGTCCGCTTCGAGCTGCTGTCCAACTGGAGCAAGTACGCCGAGCAGCAATATCATTCGGCCATGGAAGCGATGATCGAGGGGGCGGTCCTGGCGGTCTTCGTCGTGCTGATCTTCCTGCGCGATTGGCGCGCGACCTTCATTTCGGCGCTCGCGATCCCGCTATCGGCGATCCCGGCCTTCTGGTTCATGGATTTGCTGGGCTTCACGCTCAACCAGATGACATTGCTCGCATTGAGCCTGGTCGCGGGTGTGCTTGTCGACGATGCGATCGTCGAGATCGAGAATATCGTCAGACACATGCGAATGGGCAAATCCGCCTATCAGGCATCGATCGACGCCGCCGACGAGATCGGCGTCGCGGTGCTCGCCACCACCATGTCGATCGTCGCGGTGTTCCTGCCTGTGGGGCTGATGCCGGGCGTCTCGGGGCAGTTCTTCAAGAATTTCGGCCTCACCGTCGTCGCTTCGGTGCTGATGAGCCTTGCGGTCGCCCGCCTGCTCACGCCGATGATCGCGGCCTATTTCCTCAAGGCCAAGGGGCACCGCCCACATGGCGAGGGCCGCTTGCTCAACGGCTATGTCGGGCTGCTGCGCTGGACGCTGCGGCATCGCTGGTCGGCAATCGCCGGCTTTATCGGCTCGCTCGCGCTCACCGCCCTGTTCTTTGCCATCCTCCCGATGACCTTCCAGCCGACGCAGGACGAGGATCAGGTCACCGCCACCGTCGAGATGGTGCCTGGCACCACGCTCGAGCAGACCGACCGCATCGTGAAGCAAGTCGCCGATCGCCTGCGTACCGAGCCCGACGTCGCCAACATCTATGAGCGCGCGTTCGTGGGCAATGGCCGCGTCACGGTCATGCTCAAGGACGATCGCAAGGAAACCAGCGACGAGTTCACGCGCCGGATCACTCCGGACCTGCTCAAGTTCGCCGATGCCCGGGTGGGCTTCCGCGCGCAGGGCGGCTGGGGCTCGAGCGGCCGCGCGCTGACGATCACGCTGGGCGGCGAGGATCCCGCACAGCTGACCAAGACCGCGCTCCAGCTTGTCGAGCAGATGTCCAAGCTGCCCGAAGTCGTAGCGCCGCGCATCTCGGGCGATCTCAACCGGCCAGAGATCGTGATCCGTCCGCGGCTCGATCTCGCCGCCAATATGGGCGTGACCACTGCTGCGATTTCGAGTGCGGTCCGCAACGCGACGCTTGGCGATATCGAACAGAACAGTGCGAAATTCTCGCTCTCGGACCGGCAGATCTCGATCAACGTCGCGCTCCAGGAGGATGCCCGCGCCAAGCTGTCGACGCTGCAGAATTTGCCGATCCCGACCCAGGCCGGCGGCTCGGTTCCGCTCGGCGTCGTCGCCGATATCGGCTTCGGGACGGGCCCGACCAAGATCGAACGCCTCAACCTCCAGCGCCGCATTGTCGTCGGCGCCGATCTCGCGACCGATCCCAAGACGGGCAAGGCCGTGGTCTCGGGCGTGGCGATGAAGAAGATCCACGACCTGCCGGTGATGAAGAACCTGCCGGTCGGGGTCGGCGAGCTCACCGTCGGCCAGGCCAAGTGGCAGGGCGAGATGCTCCGCAACTTCTTCATCGCGCTGGCAACCGGCGTGTTCCTGGTCTTCGCGGTGCTGGTGCTGCTCTATCGCCGCTTCATGTCGCCCTTGGTCAACATGGGCTCGCTGCTCAACGCCCCGCTGGGCGGCCTGATCGCCTTGTGGATCGCGGGGCAGCCGCTCTCGCTGCCGGTGTTCATCGGCATCCTGATGCTGTTCGGCATCGTCGCCAAGAACTCGATCCTGCTGGTCGATTTCGCGCTCGAGGAAATGGCCAAGGGCGTCGACAAGTTCACGGCCATCGTCGACGCGGGCCACAAGCGCGCGCAGCCGATCGTGATGACCACGGTCGCGATGGTTGCGGGCATGGTGCCGACGGCGATTTCGCTCAGCGGCGATTCGTCGTGGCGCGCGCCGATGGGCATCGTCGTGATCGGCGGCCTGATCCTTTCGACCGTGCTGACGCTGGTGATGGTCCCGGCGCTGTTCAGCCTGGCGGTCGGCCTCGAACAATGGCTCGGGCCGCGGCTATCGAAGCGGCTGCTCACCTATCGCCCCGGCGACGACGGCAGCCGCGTGATCGGCACCGACGGCAAGGGCGGGATGATCGACCACAAGCCCGGGGACGACGCGCCGCAGCCGGCGGAGTGAACCTCCTGCGGCTTCAGGGATTGGGGAGCGTGTGACCGGGTCGCGCGCTCCCCTTTCCGCATCAACGCCCGAGCTGCGGCGCATGCGCATCGTCGCGACCGGGCTGCTGGTGGCAATGGCCGCACTCTTCCTCGCGGCGCGCGCCCTCGATCATGTCCACCCCGCCATCGGCTATGTTCGCGCCTTTGCCGAAGCGGCGATGGTGGGCGGATTGGCCGATTGGTTCGCCGTCACCGCCCTGTTCCGCCACCCGCTGGGCCTGCCGATCCCGCACACCGCGATCATTCCGCGCAACAAGGATCGGATCGCGGGGACGCTCGCTCAGTTCCTCCGCGACAATTTCCTCACCCCCGCGGTCGTCGCGCGGCGGATGCAGTGGCTGGATGTGGCCCGCGCTGCAGGACGCTGGCTGTCTGACCCCGGCGCTGGTCGCGGGCGGCTGCGCGCAGGGATCGGCCGGCTGGCGGCCGACATGCTGGAAGCGCTCGATCAGGAGCGGCTGGGCGGCATGGCGAAGCGGGCGCTGGCTGATCGACTCCGCGCCCTGGAGATCGCGCCCTTGCTCGGGCGGGCGCTGGCCACCGCCATCGCGGAGGATCGCCATCGGCCTTTGCTCGACGGCATGGTCCATTGGGCGGCGCGGGTGCTGGAAGCCAACGATCATCTGATCCGCGCGATGGTGCATGAACGCGCCGGCTCAGTGCTCCGCTGGACCGGGCTCGACGAGACGCTTGCCAACAAGATCATCGCCGGGCTGACCAAGCTGCTGAACGACATGGCCGACGATCCACGCCATCCCCTGCGCGCAAAGGCGGAAGAGGGGCTCGCCCAGCTTGCCCATGATCTGCAGCATGATGCCGCGAAGCGCGAGCAAGTCGAAGCATTCAAGAACGAACTGCTCGACAATCCCGCGCTGGGCGATTGGTGGTTGGGCGTATGGGAATCCGGCCGCGCCGCACTGCTTCGAATCGCACGCGATCCCGATCGAGTGCTAGCCGGCGCCCTTGGCGGAGCACTTCGCCAATTGGGTGAGACGCTACAGGGCGATGCGCGCCTGGCCGATACAATCAATCGCTTCGTGCGCCGCGCCGCGGTCGGCGCCGCATCCGACTATGGCGACGGTATCGTCCGGCTGGTTTCGGACACGATCAAGGGCTGGGATGCCGAGACCGTCACCGGCCGGCTGGAAAACGCCGTCGGCCGCGATCTGCAATATATCCGGGTGAATGGGACACTAGTGGGCGGTCTGGTCGGCGTCGCGATCCACGCCGTGGATGCTTGGCTTTGAGCGCTAGCGCCAATCCAGTTCCGGCCAGCCCTTCTCTGAAGCCAGCGCCTTGAGCGGCCCATGCGCGTTGACTGCAAATCCTTCGTCCGCCCATGCCAGCAACGGCGCATCGGAGACATGGTCCGAATAGGCGCGGATATACGCATCTTGGCGGGGGATCCCCTGCTCGCGCATCCAGTCGAGGATCATGCGGAGCTTTACGGGGCCGTAACAGTTATCCCCATCGAGACTGGAGAGAATACGGCCTTGTTCATCGCGGCTCGCCCGAGTGGCGACTACAGCATTCATGCCCAGGCGGCGCGCAATCGCGGCGGCGTAATAGCCGTGCGACGCGGTCGCCATGACGAGCGTGTAGCCCGCGGCGCGGTCCGCTTCGATCCGTTCGCGCGCGCCGTGGAGCACGCCATGTTCCAGTTCGGCATCGGCGAAGGCGTCGGCCAGTTCGTCCATCGCATCGGGCGTCAGCGCGCCGCCCAGCATCAGCCGCTGCGTGAACCGCTTGAGCCCGGAGCGATCGGTCAGCTTGAGCAGATAGCCGAGCGCCCCCAGCCCCGCGACGGGATACAGCCCCAGCCGCCACGACGCGCGGCGCTTGGCGGACGCGATCAGGAACCGCATCCACGTCGCCTGGCGCGTGATCGTCTTGTCCATGTCGTAGATTGCCAGGTGCCGCATTGGGACATGTAGAACGAGGGCGTAGAGCCGCACCAGAGCAAATCCTTGCCGCAGAAGGGCGAATCGCCGAAAGGTGCCCGATATGAAGGGGCCTGCGAACTTCGAGCGTATCGATTCGGATGGTAGCGCGACCCTGCGCTTCTCCGGCAATTTGTCGCTTGCCTGTATCGGCGACTTGCCCGAGCGGCTGAGCGCCGAGCCTGGCCCGGTCGCAACGCTCGATCTCCACCAGATCGAACGGCTCGATACTGTCGGCGCCTGGCTGGTCCATCGCTTCGCGCGCGACCACCAAGCCGAGATTGTCGGCATGCAGCCCGACGAGAAATATCTGCTCGAACAGGTCGCCGCGTCCGAATGCCCGATTGCCCCGGCCCTGCCCGAGCCTGGGCTGGTCGGGCGCGTGCTTGGCGAGATCGGCGATGCCGTCGTGGTCGCGGTCAAGACGCTGTACGGGCTGCTCGGCTTCCTCGGCGCGACGCTGATCGCGTTCTGGAACGTGCTGACGCATCCCAGGCGCTTCCGGCTCAACGCAACGGTGCAGCGCTTCGAAGTCGTCGGCGTTTCGGCGCTCGGCATTATCGGGCTGATGAGCTTCCTGATCGGCATCGTCATCGCGCAGCAGGGCGCAGTCCAGCTCCGCCAGTTCGGCGCCGAGATCTACACGATCAATCTCGTCGGCCGGATCACGCTGCGCGAGCTCGGCGTGCTGATGACCGCGATCATGGTTGCGGGCCGCTCGGGCTCGGCCTTTGCCGCGCAGATCGGCACGATGAAGCTCACCGAGGAAATCGATGCGATGCGCACGATCGGCGTCTCGCCGATGGAGGCGCTGGTTTTGCCCCGCACCATCGCCGTCGTGCTGATGATGCCGTTGCTGGCTTTCTATTCGGCACTGATCGGGATCATCGGCGGCGGACTGCTGTGCTGGATCCAGCTCGGCATCCCACCGATCACCTTCATCATGAAGATCCGCGAAGTCGTGCCGATGCAGGATTTATGGGTGGGGTTGATCAAGGCGCCGGTGTTTGGCGTGATCATCGCCGTTGCGGGTTGCTTCCAGGGCATGCAGGTTGAAGGCGATGCCGAGCAGGTCGGCCACCGCACCACCACCGCAGTGGTTCAGGCCATCTTCCTCGTGATCGTGCTCGACGCGTTTTTCGCGGTCTTCTTCAGCCAGATTGGATGGATGTGAACCGTCCCTCCCGCTCCGAAATAGTCATTCGCGTCCGCGGCCTGCGCAATGGCTTTGGCGATGCTGTAGTGCATGACGGCCTCGATCTCGAAGTGCGCCGCGGTGAAATTCTTGGCGTGGTTGGTGGATCGGGCACCGGCAAATCGGTGCTGATGCGCTCGATCATCGGGCTGCAGACCCCGCTGGCTGGCGAAGTCGAAGTGTTCGACGAATCGACGATCGGCCGCGACGAGACCGAGGCGACCGAAATCCGCAAGCGCTGGGGGATCCTCTTCCAAGGCGGCGCTCTCTTCTCGACGCTCACCGTCGCCGAAAACGTCCAGGTGCCGCTCAAGGAATATTATCCCAATCTCGATCAGACGCTGCTCAACGAGATTGCCGGATACAAGGTAATGATGAGCGGCCTCCCCGCGGAAGCCGGCCCCAAATACCCCTCGGAATTGTCCGGCGGCATGAAGAAGCGCGCCGGGCTTGCGCGCGCGCTCGCGCTCGATCCCGAATTGCTCTTCCTCGACGAGCCGACCGCAGGCCTCGATCCGATCGGCGCCGCGGCGTTCGACGAGCTCACTGCGTCGCTCCAGAAGACCCTGGGGCTCACCGTGTTCCTAATCACCCACGATCTCGACACGCTTTATGCGATTTGCGATCGCGTTGCGGTGCTCGCCGACAAGAAGGTCATCGCAGTGGGAACGATTCCCGAGCTGCTTGCGCTGGATCATCCGTGGATTCAGGAATATTTCAATGGACCGCGCGGACGCGCTGCGGTCGCCGGAAAGGCCAGACACGAGGCCCAAGCCGCGCATGAGGACAGAGCCTGATGGAAACGCGATCGAACCATGTGCTTGTCGGCAGCGTCGTGCTGATCCTGCTCGCTGTGCTGGCGCTCTTCGCCGTCTGGCTCGCCCGGCTGAGCGGTGGCGACGACCGCGAATATGACATCTTCTTCAAGCAGGCGGTCGATGGGCTGAGCGCGGGCTCGCAGGTGACGTTTTCGGGTGTCCCCTCGGGGCAGGTCAAGGAAATCTCCTTCTGGCAACCCGATCCCAGCCTGGTGCGCGTGCGCATCGCCGTAAAGCCCGACGTACCGATCCTCGAGGGCACCACTGCGACAATCCAGGGCAGCTTCACCGGCCCATCCAGCGTCCAGCTCGACGGCGCGGTCAAGGGCGCGCCGCCGATCGTCTGCCCCGCCGAGAACCCCAAGGCGGCCTGCCCGCTCGGCGTGCCCGTCATCCCGACAAAGGCCGGCGGTCTCGGCGCGCTGCTGAGTTCGGCACCGAAGCTGCTGGAACGGCTCTCGACGCTGACCGAGCGCCTCTCCGACCTGCTCGGCGACAAGAACCAGGTTTCGATCGCGGGCATTCTTGAGAATACCAACAGGCTGACTGACGCGCTTGCCGATCGCGGCCCCGAAATTGCCGCGACGCTGGCCGAGACGCGCATCGCGATCCAGAAGGCCGGCATTGCCGCCGAGCAGATCGGCAACCTTGCCGGCACCACGAACGGGGTTCTGGCGGAAAATATCAAGCCGACGATCGTCAATCTGAACCGCACCATCGCGGCGGCGCAGAAGAGCATGGAGACGCTCGATTCGACGATCGGCGATGCCCGCCCCGGCATCCAGGCCTTTTCCAAGAAAACCATCCCCGAGGTTGGCCAGCTCGTCCAGGACCTGCGCGTGATGTCGCAGTCGCTCGCCTCGGTCGCCGAAAAGATCGATCAGGGCGGCGCCGGCAGCATTCTGGGCTCCCCCAAGCTGCCCGACTATAAACCCGGCAAGAAGAAGTGAGAGCCATGATGCACAAGCGCTTTCTCCTGGTCCCGCTGCTCGCGGCATCGCTCTCGGGCTGCATCTCATTCGGGGGCAAGCCGCCGGCCAATCTGTTGACGCTCGATTCGGCGGTCGATCTGCCGGTGGGCGAATCACAGCGTTCGAACTTGGCCGCGACGATCACCATTTCGGTGCCTTCGGTGCCGCAGGAACTGTCCTCGTCGCGCATCCCGGTTCATTTGGGCGGCACCGCGATTGCCTATGTGAAGGATGCGCAATGGGTCGAGCGTCCGAACCAGCTCTTTGCGCGCATGCTCGGCGATACGATCACGTCGCGCACCGGCCGGCTGGTGCTATCGACGCGCCAGTCGCAGCTCGATCCTGGCGCCTATCTGATGGGCGAATTGCGCACCTTCGGCGTCGATGCCGATACCGGCGAAGCAGTGGTCACCTATGACGCGGCGCTGATCCGCGGCAAGGAAACGGTGATCGAGAAGCGCCGCTTCGAAGCGCGCGTGGCGGTCACGCCGGTCGAGGCGGCACCCGTCGGCGCCGCGCTCAACCAGGCCGCAAACCAGGTTGCGGCACAAGTCGCCGACTGGGTCGGCCGCTAGCAGCTCACGGCCTGCGGCGCACGCCGGGGGTCAAGTCGCAGACCTCCAGCCCGGTCGCCACGGTCGGCGCGGCGGGCTTTTCGCGCATTGCGATCAGCGCCGCATAACGGGCATTGTCGGTCGCGCGATATTGGAAGCGCGGACGCTCGTCGCCCGGCAATTGGCTGGCGAGCCGCACCGAGGCGATTTCGGTGCGCTCCGCGGGGCTGGCATATACGCCCATCGCCGCACTGCTCCGCGGCATTGCCGACATGAACGCCATGCCCTCGATAATCCGCCCGACCACGGTGTAATTGCGATCCAGCCGCCGCGCCGATTGGCCGATCGGCGTGAACAATTCGGTGCCCGCGCCGGTATCGGGCAATTGATCGCGCGCGACGCCGACCATGCCATAGCAATGCGTCAGCCACGCCGCCTTGCCGTCGGTCGCGATCGGCCAGCCGTCGGCGGTCACGCCCGATGCCGTCGAATAGCCATCGGCCCTGGACAGGCGCTGCGCCGGCTCGAACGCCGCGATCTCGAATTCCGCAGGCGGCCGTGCCAGGATTTCGGGCGGCGCGGGCTTCTCGTCCCCGCCCCATTGCGTCACCCAATTTTCCTGCACCCGGTAGACGCTGGTATTGTCCCACCAATGCGCCATCGCGATTTTCCGGACGTTTGAGACATGTCCCGGCGCCAGTCGCGCCGCGAGCCGGATATAGACCTGCCGACCGTCTTTGAACGTGATCACCATGATCTCGTCATCGGGGATATCCCGCCAATCTTCGGGCGCGGCATCGCTGGGCAAAGGCGCGGCGGCCTGACCGGCGGTTTGGGCATAAGCGGGGAAAGTGGCGGAGAGCGCGAGCAGCGCGAGCAGGGGCTTGAGCATGGCCGAGAAACTGGCACGCCGCGCCGCGCTTGCCTAGCTCCCTCGCACGCTCTATCGGCACGCCTTCCAGAGCATTGCGGAGCGGTGGCCGAGTGGTCGAAGGCGCTCGCCTGGAAAGTGAGTATACGTCAAAAGCGTATCGTGGGTTCGAATCCCACCCGCTCCGCCAGATCTCGGCCTTCCCGTGCCGGCCCCCCGGGGTGCAATCGCATCCTCGCCAGCCGTTCGCTAGTCAAAGCACCCGGCCTTCGAAGTCGAGCGGTGGAATCCGCGCTAGAGGATCCGGCAAGTCTGCGTCGCTTTCGATCAACGCCCGCAGCTTAATCGCAGTTTCCGCATCCGAACTCGACTGGCGCCCGATAAACGCCTGGATGAGGCGAATCGTCATAGTGAGATGACCGAGCCAGGCGAGGTATTCGATCGCGCCGCGCTCGCCGAACCGCCTGTCGAGGAATATCCAGTCCTCACCATCGTCCAACCGACCGTCGGAAAAGCGGCGAATGATATCTGCCAGGCGGCGCTCGTCTGCCTCCAGATCCGCGTCACGGTGCTCAAGGATCGCGAGAATTGCATCACTCCGCACACCCACTGCCAGCCCGTCGCAGATATGACCCCACATATTGTAGCCGAGATGGCTGCCGAGGACGATGTCGACCCATTCGCGGTCCGCATGGCTGAAACTGTCCGGCTCTTCGCCACGGCGCCGGTAGAAGACGCCTAGTTCGCTTATATGGTCAGCGATGCGCGGCGAGCGCAGCAGCGCCCCGAAATAGGGGCCTGCCTCCTCGCCCTTGGCACGCTGCGTATAGCCCGGGGTGGCGCTGGCATAGCCATAGGCAGTCTGCCGACCAACCACACGGTCATACGCCGCCCGTTCGTCGACGCCCACGGCATCCCGCGGCGGCTGCACACGCAAGTCTCTTGGAATCATCCTACTGCTCTCACGCTCGCAAACACCGTTGTTGCTTTTCTACCCCTATATCATACAAACGGCAGGTAGAAATATATCCTGGTTGGGGAGAGCGAATGAGCAAGGTGACGGCCGTCAAATCGGGGGCAGCCATCGAGGCCCTGGATCTTTCAAGCCAGATCCGCTCGCTGACCGCGGACGAGATCGCGCATTATAACGAGAAGGGCTGGGTCCACGTCCCCGGCTTCGTCGCTCCCGAACTCTGCGAACAAGTGATCGAGCATTACGCCGCGTGGACCGGTCTGCGGTGGCGCGAATGGCCCGAGGATCCCGCCGAACAGGAAGAATTCCGCGCGGTCGTCGACAAATTCTCCAAGCGTTTCGATTTGTATTTCGGGATCCGCCAGGAGGATCCCTGGATGTTCAATTACGTGACTCAGCGCAAGTTCGGCGAGGCAGCGGCCAGGCTGATGAACGTGCCCTCGGTCAAGCCGCTATCCGAAACACTGCACGTCAAATACCCCAGTGTTTCGAAGGTCGCGCGCGAGGTCGACTGGCATCAGGATTTTCCGAGCCTGCCGATAGATCGGGCAGAGGCAGTGCAGTTCTGGCTGGCCCTGGTTCCGATTACGCGCGAGATGGGCCCGATGTCTCATCTCAATGGCTCGCAGCACACGATGCCGGGCGGAATGGTCGGCGAGGTCGGCGAGAAGGCGACCGAGCTTTATCCGCAACTCTTCGAGCGCTTCGAGGAAAGCCAGACTCGCGATTATGAGCAGGGCGACGCGCTGTTCCACAATTCGCTGACCTGGCATGCGTCCGGCACCAACACGACGAACCGCGTGCGCTGGGCGATGTCGAGCTACCGAATCTCGGGGCGTACCCGCTATACCGGCCAAGCCAATTTCAACACCGACGGACTGGGTCTTGAACCGCGCAGGCTGTTCGACCACCCTAATTTCCCGACAGTCTATCCGTGATGAAAGGTCAGGCGGCGTGGTCCAGCTCGGTGCGATTGCTGCCGGCCAGCATATGCGCTGCGATCCAGCCGAAGGTCATGGCCGGACCGATGGTTGCGCCTGGGCCCGCATAGCTGTGTCCCATTACCGACGCGCTGCTGTTGCCGGCGGCAAATAGCCCTGCGATCGGCACGCCGTTTTTGTCGAGCACCTGCGCATTCTCATTGGTGAGGAGGCCGCCTTTGGTTCCGAGATCGCCGAGCACCATACGGAAGGCATAGAATGGCCCGTGCTTCACTTCGGCGAGGTTCGGATTCTTGTAGCGATGGTCGCCATAGAAATTGTCGTATGCGCTTTCGCCGCGATGGTAATCCAAGTCGCGGTCCGCACGCGCGAAGCCGTTGAAGCGCTCGGTGGTCGCTGCCAGATTAGCCGGTGGCACGCCAATCTTCACCGCCAGTTCCTCGATCGTGTCGGCAACAATCGCGGTGCCGTGATCCAGCCACGCCTTGGGCATCGGCAGTCCCGGCATATGCCCGGCGACCATGTTATGCGTCCAGCCATGATGGTCCATGATCATGTAGGTCTTCATGTAGTCGCCGGCGATCTGGGCGTGGCCGAAATCGGTATAGGGTCCCGATTCGTTGACGAAGCGCTTGCCCTCCAGATTGACGATGAATTGCGCCGGTGCCTGGCGCTCGCTGACCGTGGGCCGCGGCATGCCCGGCGTATCGATGGCGGGCATCCACCACGCATCGTCCATCAGATCGGTCGCCGCGCCGAGCTCCTCGCCCGCACGAATCCCGTCACCGGTATTTCCCGGCGAGCCATGGCTATGACCCACGCCGCGCAGCGTCGGCTGATGCTGGCGCCGCATCGTCTCGTTGAACTCGAATCCTCCCGCCGCGATCACCACGCCGCGTCGCGCGCCGATTTGCACGGGCTTGCCATCGCGCATTGCCTCGACCCCGCACACCGCGCCCCTGCCGTCGCTCAGCAGCGAGGTCATCGGCGTGTTGAGCCATAAGGGCACGCCCGCGTCGCGCACGGCCATGCGCAGCCTCGCCATCAGCGCCTGGCCCGAGGTGATGACCTTCGCGCCGGTGGCATGGGCATGCAGCTTGCGCCACGCCATGCGAAACATGATCTTGTAGCGGCGCAGCGAGCCGCCCCAGCGCACCCGAATGATGTCGCTGAAATCCTTGCTGGTGACCCACACGCCCTTTGGCGCGCCGCGCATCAGATTGCTTTCGCGTAGCGTGTCCGCCTCGTCTCCCAGCATCCGAACGTCCATCGGGTTGGGCCAGATGCCGCGCCCTTGCGTGTCGCCGCCCTTGTCGGGATGGTAATCGGAGTAGCCGCGGCCCCAATAAAAGCCGCTGCGGAAATAAGGTAGGGTCTCGAGCGCCTCGCACAGCCGCGGCGCTTCGTCGAGGAAGCGGCGGTGACGCCCTTCGTCGATCTCCGGCGCCAGCGTGCGCAGATAGGCGAGCACGTCCGCTGGGTCGCTGACATGACCGCTGCGCTTCAGTGCCGGAGAATTTGGCATCCACGCGCCGCCGCCGGAAAGCGCGCTGTTGCCACCGTAATATTCGGTCTTTTCGAGGATCAACACGCGCAGTCCCTTGCGTGCGGCTGCCCAGGCAGCCGTCATTCCGGCCGAGCCCGAGCCGACCACGATCACATCGACTTCATGGTCAAATGACTGCATCTCGAGCCCTCTCAATATCTGGGATTTTCTATCCACCATTTGGTCGAAATAGTAGTTGGCCTTGCATGGCTTGGCAATCGGAATGGCCCTCGATCACGAATTTCGATTGACTGACCGACCGTACGTTTGGTTCAATGCAGTCAGAGCCAGTCTTTCGGTACTTCGCGCCGGGCTGGTACCATAAGACGCGGAGCCCGATGGAGAGTGAATGACAAAGCCCCAGACCGGCGCAGGCGCCGAATGGCGGCAGCATTACATGCTGCCGATCGCTGCTGCGCTCGGCTATGCCACCAGCGTCATCCACATTTACGGGCTGGGCTCATATATCGGCCCGATCAGCGCCGAATTCGGCTGGTCGCGGATGCAGACGACCGCAGGACTCACCGTGGCTACTCTCGTTCAGGCAGCCTTTGGCATTCCCATCGGGATGATGCTCGATCGAATCGGGCCGCGCATCTTCGGTGTGGTCGGCATCGTGGTCACGCTTGCCGCCTTCACTCTGCTCGGCACGGCGACCGGCGATCCTGCAAACTGGTATATGCTGTGGGGTGTAATGGCATTCGCAATGCTTCCGGTGCAGGCGACGATTTGGACTAGCGCCGTCGCCACGCGCTTCGAAGCATCTCGCGGACTCGCCTTCGCAGTCACCTTGTGCGGAGCCTCGGTCGCCGCTGCGCTTTTCCCGTATCTCGCGACCAAGTTGATCGCCAGCTACGGGTGGCGAAACGCATTGGGCGCGCAAGCCGGCATCTGGCTCGCAGTCGCATTTCCGATCATTTTCCTGTTCTTCCGCGGCGCGCACGACAAACCTGCCGGCAAGAGCGACGTGAAGGCGGTGGCCGAGCGGCATGCTTCGGGCATCCAATTTCTGACGGGACTTCGCTCGTCCATTTATGTACGCCTGCTACTGGCGAGCTTGCTCTTCACCTTCCCTACAATCGCGCTGGTAATCCACTTCGTCCCAATCCTGACGGGCAACGGCTTCGATGCGCTCACTGCGGCCGGCATCGCCGCGCTGATCGGCCTTTCCTCGATCGCGGGCAGGCTTGGGACCGGCGCCCTGCTGGATCATTTCCGTGCGTCGCTCGTCGGCGCCGGCGCATTCCTGCTGCCGGCCGGGGGCTGTCTGTTGCTGCTCCTAGCAGGAGATAGCCATGCCGGCGTCGTGGCTGCGGCATGTTTAATCGGCCTGGCCGTAGGGGCGGAAATGGACGTGATTGTCTATCTCACTACGCGGCATTTCGGCCTCAAGAGCTTCGGCGCGCTGTTTGGCGGACTTCTTGCCGCGATTTCGATCAGCGTCGCTACCGGACCGCTCGGTGCGTCCTATGTGTTCGATCGATATGGCGATTACAGGCCGTTCCTGTGGCTCGCGATCGTGCTCATGGCGGCGAGCAGCGTCGCCTTGGCCAGCCTCCCCCGCCCCGCATTCGACCCGCGCCAGCCCTGAGCAATCAACTGGGATTGAGAGGGTGCCCGGACTTCACCATCAACTGGGTCCGAACGCCGCCATCGACGCCTAGATCGGAGCCGGTGATGAACCGCGCATCGGGCCCGGCGAGGAATACGATTGCCGCGGCCTGATCCTCGGGCAACGAAATGAACCCCAGCGGGTTGCGGTTCCTTTCGGGGCCGCCGCGCTCGGTGACCGCCGGGTCGATCACCATGTCCCCGGCGATCCCCGTCAGCGTCGCCCCTGGCGAAACGGTGTTGATACGGATCCCTTCCGGCCCGAGTTCGCAGGCAAGCTGGCGCGCCATCATCAGCAGCGCCGCCTTGCTGGCCGAATAGGCCCCCTGCGCGGGGATCGGATGGTGCGCCGCGATCGAAGCCGTGACGACGACCGACCCTTGCGAATCGCGCAGGTGCTCGCGCGCGGCCCTGATAAGCAGCCAGGTTGGGCGCGTATTGACTGCAAAGGTTAGTTCATAATCCTCTAGCGAGAGATCGAGCAGCGACCCCGACCGCAGCAGCCCGGCATTGCTGATCAGCGTATCCAGGCCGCCATAAGTGCGTGCCGCCAAATCGACGATCTGCTGCGACACTGCCGGGTCCGCCAGATCGGCCGCTAGCGTCGTCACTTCGGCGCCCTCGGCAACCAGCGCCGCCGCCACCGCTTCGAGGGGATCGGCAGCAATATCGGCGAGGGTGAGCTGCGCCCCCCGGCCTTCGCGCGCGATCGAATCCGCGTTCAGCCGATGCGCCACTACCCGCCCGATTCCGCTCGCCGCACCCGTGACAATCGCTCGCATCTATTCTTCTCCTGGATGCCGGACGCAAAAGCGCGGCGAGTTGCCCGAGCATTGAAGCACCAGGCCACTCGCCGCGCGAGATCGTGACCAGACTTATTTGAAGTTGAAGCCGACCGACACGCCATATGTCCGTGGCAGATCGTAGATGGCGAGATCGCCCTGCGCGCCGGTGGTCAGGAACAGCAGGCGGACTTCGTTGGTGAGGTTCTTGCCCCAAATCGCGAAGCGCCAGCGATCGTCCTTCGTAGTCCACGAAGCTTCGGCACTGAGTTGGCTGTTACCGGGGACGAATGCGCGATTGTCCGGTCCGATGAAATATTTGTCGATGTACGAGTAGGTCGTATTCAGGCCGAGCGTGCCCGCCGATGTCTGCTTGTTGTAATTGGCCGATATGTTGCCGCTGAACTCGGGCGTGCGCACCGTGGCTTTGCCGCTTTGATCGAGATAGCCGATGATGGACACCCGGCCGGTGGTCGGGTCCTTCGCCGTGGTGAGTGCGCCCGGGAATTTATCGTAGCGGCCATGGGTATAGGCACCGCCGGCCGTGATCGAGAATTCATCGCTCAGATCGAATGCAACGTCGAAATCGGCGCCATAGATCGTCGCCGCGGCGGCATTCTGGAACACGAGGGTCGTCGTGCTCAGCTGCGATTGAACCTGGATGTCCTGGTAGTCGTAATAGAAGACCGATGCGTTGAAGCGGAAGCCGCGGTTGCTCGTCTTGAACCCGATTTCATACGCATTGATGTTCTCGGGATTCACCGGCTGGGTCTGCAATCCGGCGACGTTGAACACGCCGGATTTGAAACCCTTGCTGTAGCTCGCATAGATATTCGAGCGATCGGTCAGTTCGTAGCGTAGCGCAAAGCGCGGTGTCAGAGCGTTCCAGCTATCCGCGAGATCAACCGGCGTTCCTGCGCCGACTACGCGGCGCCCGCGGCCCACCTTCTTTTCATGGCTGTAGCGAAGGCCGGCGATAGCATGCAGCTTGTCGCTCAAGTCGATATTGGCTTCGGCATAGCCCGCATAAGCGGTGGTCTTGACGCTTGAGACCGTGCGGAGGAACGGCGTGGCTCCGAAGCTGGCCGAGATTGGCTGGTCGCGACCCGAATCGTCCTTGTAGAAATACAGACCGGTGACGAAGCTGAACGCACCGAACTTCTCGGAGGCGAAGTTCACTTCCTGGCTGAACATCTCCGAACGATCGAGCAGGCTCGAAAAGCCCGCAGAACCCGGCGCCTGATCGTTATCGAACCCGAGATCGCCGTTATACTTGATATAGCCGGTAGTCGTGGAAAGCGTGCCTGCATCCAGATCAAGCTCAGTACGCAGGCTCGCCGACCGCGATTTGACCAGATAGCGCGGCTGAAGATCCTGATTGGTCTGATAGGGGCCCGGCACCACGAAGCTGGGATTTGCGAAATAAGCGGAGGTCTTTCCGTACGGCGCGAATGCCTCGTTCTTCTGATCCTCGCGGTCCATGAAACCGCCGGTCAGGATCATGCGGAAATTCTCGGTCGGCTGGAACAGGAGCTTGCCGGTGAAGGCCACGTTGTGCGGCCCCGGTATCTTCTTCCCGTTGAAGATATTGGTGATGTAGCCGTCCATGTTGCGGTACAGGCCGGCGACGTTGATCGCGACCTTATCGCCGATTGGAAGGTTCACATAGCCGGTGAGCTTGAGGTCGTTGAAGCGCCCATAGCTCGCGCCTGCGCGAACGTCCAAGTCGAAGCCCGGATCGAGCGTCTTGATTGTGATCGCGCCGCCGGTTGCGTTGCGACCGAACAGCGTGCCCTGCGGCCCTTTCAGTACTTCGATCTGCTGGATGTTGTTGAAGTCCATGAACAGCGTGCTCTGGGCCGCCTGGTAGACACCGTCGACATAGATCGCGACGTTGTTGTCCGCGCCCGGACCGGTGAGCGCACTGCCGACGCCGCGAATGTTCGGCTGAGCGTGGGACGCGGTCGTCGTGAAGGTCAGCCCCGGAGTCACGCGGTCAAGATCGGTGGTGATCGCAACGCCTGCCGAGCTCATAGCTTCGCCGCTAATGGCGGTGACCGAAATCGGCACGTCGGTAAGCCGCTCGCTGCGGCGCTGGGCAGTGACGACAATCTCGCCGTCATCCTTAGTTTCGGTCGCTGCAGTCTGACTTGATTCCGGTTCGCTGGCGGCGGAGCCCGGCGTCGATTGCGCCCATGCGGGCGCCGAAATTGCAGTTAGAGCAGATGCCGCCAGCAGCAACGGAATACGATTCCTGTTCACAAACAATCCTCCCCGACATGGCCTTTTTGGCCCTAATCCCGATATAACGTGCCTGCCTACCGATTGTTTGTCAAGAATACCAATCGTACGTTCGAAAAGTCCGGATGCCCTCCTTTATGTACCAGAATGGACTGAATTTTCCGGGCGTGCGAGCAGGCATTTCGCGCGTCGGGCGCGATGTTTCCCTTAAAGCCGCTCTACGATCGTAACGTTCGCCATGCCGCCGCCTTCGCACATCGTCTGCAGGCCATATCGGCCCCCGGTGCGCTTCAACGCATGCACCAGTGTCGTCATCAGTTTCGTGCCCGATGCTCCTAGCGGGTGGCCGAGCGCGATCGCGCCGCCATGCACATTGAGCTTGTCCGGATCTGCGCCGGCATGTCTCAGCCAGGCCATCGGGATCGGTGCAAACGCCTCGTTGACTTCGTGCAGGTCGATTTCCCCGATCGTCATGCCCGCACGCTTCAATGCGCGATCGGTGGCGAACAGCGGCTCTTCCAGCATCACCACCGGATCGCCACCCGTCACCGTCATCGAGTGAATCCGTGCAAGTGGCGCGACGCCCAATGCCTTGAGCCCATGCTCGTTGACGACAAGCACCCCCGATGCGCCGTCACAGATCTGGCTGGCAGTCGCCGCGGAAACGCGGCCGCCTTCCACGATCGACTTCACGCTGCCGATCGATTCGAGCGTGGCATCGAAGCGGATTCCCTCGTCGATCCGATGGATGTCCGGCGTGCCATCCGGCAGGATGATATCGACCGGTACGATCTCATCATCAAAATAGCCGGCTTCGGTCGCGGCCTTGGCCCGCTGCTGGCTCGAAAGACCGAACTGGTCGAGATCCTTGCGGGTGAAGCCGTTCTTCCGCGCGATTTCCTCGGCCCCGTAAAACTGGCTGAATACGATTCCGGGATAGCGCTCTTCGTTGCGCACGCCCTTATGCGATCCGAAGCCCTCTTTGCCGAGGTGATCCGACGCCAACCCCATCGGCACGCGGCTCATGCTCTCGACACCCGCTGCGACCACGCAATCCATCTGGCCCGACATCACCGTCGCGGCGGCGAAATGCAGTGCCTGTTGTGACGAACCGCATTGCCGGTCGATCGACACGCCGGGAACCGATTCGGGGAGTCCGGCAGCCAGCGCCGCCCAGCGCGCGACATTCGACGACTGCTCGCCCGCCTGGGTGACGCAGCCCATGATCACGTCCTCGATCATTGCCGGATCGGCTCCGGCGCGCTCGATCAGCGCATTGATGACTAACCCCGCCAGATCCGCAGGATGCCATCCTGACAGCCGCCCCTTGCGGCGGCCGCCGGCAGTGCGGGCAGCGGCCACGATATATGCTTCGGCCATCACGATACTCCTGATTGAATGGAAACGAGGCCGGTCATGTCGACATGCCGCCGTCGACGGCGATGGACTGGCCGGTGATATAGGCGGCACGTTCGGAGAGCAGGAACGCGACGGCATCGGCGATCACCTGCGCGGTGCCGAAGCGCCGGAGCGGCACGGACCTGCGCTGGGCGTCCCAGATTTTCGGCGTGTGATGCTCCTGCTGGGCTTTCAGTCCGAGCCCAGCATCAATGATGCCTGGCGCAACGCAATTGGCGCGGATCCCGTATCGCCCCTCTTCACGCGCGATCTGGCGGACGAGCATTTCGATGCCCGCCTTGGGCACTGCCGAGAGAATGTCGCCGGCGATAACGCGTCGCGTCGCAAAGCTCGTCGCCGCCACCAGCGCCGATGCGCCGCATGCACGCAACCGCGGCAGAACGGCGTGGGCGAGATTGAAGAACCCATCGAGCTCGCCGATCACGTTGCGGCGCCAGTCTTCGGGCGTGACCAACGAGAACCAGCGCTGCGGGATTGGCGGGCCAGCCGCATAGACGATCGCATCGACCGAACCCAGCTTTCCCGCCGCATCGAGCGCCCGCTCGACCTGCTCGATCGACCCCAGATCGGCCTGGCTGTACCCGATCGCCGCCCCCGCCTCGACAAGCCGCTTCGCCGCTTCCACATTGCTGTGACAGGTTAGGAACACCCGCCGGCCTTCTCCCGCGAGCGTCTCGCAGATCGCCGAACCCAGGCCACCGGTCCCGCCGGCGACGAACGTCACGTTGTCCGTCACGCGGCGGCTGCCCTCACAATATCTCGTGGACGAAATAGCGCGGGCCACCGGCTTCGCGATAGCCGACGCCGATCGCGAAGATCTTGTTCATCCAGGAATATTTCTCCGACGCGGTTTCGAATTCGATCGCGGTGCGGAAGTAATATTTCTCCCAGTCGATCGCCTCGCCCCGCGTCGCTTTCGCGTGCATTTCCGGTGAGCCATGGCGCAGCCCGCGATAGCGCATGGCGATGAGCTGATCGTCGTCGGTCTTGAGTGTGATGCGCACGTTGAGCTGGAGCACGTCGTCGGGCCGTCGGATGATCCAGTCCGACCCACCAGGCATTACGATCCCCCGCATCCGCTCGCCTTCGAAATAGCCGCTGCGGATCGGCACGGTCATCCGCTCGCCGCCGGCATGGGTCTGGCCGAGGATCTGATAGTCGTCGGGCTCGATCGAAATATGGAACAGCAGCCTGGAATTGAGATTGAGCATGACCTCTCCGTTCATTCTACGCGCGCGCCTAGAGCGGCCCGATGCTGAGCCCGCCGCAGATGTTGAGCGTTTGCCCGGTAACATAGCTCGCCTCGCGCGATGCGAGGAAGCGCACGCAATCGGCGATCTCGGCGGGTTCGGCGGCACGCGCCATCGGCACCGATGCCAGGCTCGATTTCTGATAGTCTTCGGGTACGGTCAGAAACATGCCCGCATTGACCAGGCCGGGCGCGACGCAATTCACCGTCACGCCGCTGCTGGCCATTTCGATCGCCGCGGTGCGGGTCAGCCCCTCGATTCCCGCCTTCGCCGCCGAATAGCTCGCGCCGCCCATCGATCCCCGCGCGGCGATCGAGCTCATCGTGACGAACCGGCCATAGCCGCGCTTGCGCATCGCCGGCAGGAAGGCGCGCAACGCGTTCAGCGTGCCCTTCAGGTGCGTGGCGATGGTCAGGTCGAAATCCGCATCCTTTACCTTGACGACCAGATCGTTGCGGACGACTCCCGCCATCGCGATCACGGCATCCACTGGCCCGCCAGCCTCCAGCCGCCCGGCCATTGCTTCTACATCCGCGGCCGATGCGGCGTCGCATTGCTCGGCGGCGACATCCAGCCCCTCGGCGCGAAGCGCATCGGCAAGGCCCCTGGCGCGCGCGCCGTCTAGATCGGCCAGCACCACCTGCATGCCGCTTCCGGCAAGCGCACGGCAGATCGCAACGCCGAGCCCCCCGCCCCCACCAATCACTACGCTGCGCGGCTTCGCTTGCATTTCAGCGGCTCAACAATCCGATACGGGCACAAGCACGACAGGTCCCCAGGCCGCATAGGCGCCACGCAGCTCATCGCTGATATTGCCATAGACTTCGAGCGCCGCCCCGGTCGGGTCCGCGACATTGCCCATCTCGCCGAGCAGCGGTCCGACATTGGCGAAATGGCCCATCGCCGCGGATGAATCGGCATAGAGCTCGAGAAAGACATATTCGTCGTTGCTGCCGGTCGGGTAGACGCCGAACGCCAAGGTGTTGGGGTCCGAGCTGCGGATCTTCTCGACCAGATCCGCCGCCCATTTCTCGAAGCGCGCAGTGTCGCCATCCTTGGCCCGTGCATGCCCCTTGACCCACACTTTCGACATCACCGCTCTCCTTGATGCTTCCGAATTTCCATCTACCGATTGTTTGGCATGGCGTCGCAGCATTGGTCAAGCGCGATCCAAAACAATCAAACATAAGGTAGAAAAACTGATTGCGACAAACGGTTGGAAGGCATAGGATATCGGCAATCGTAACCGGCTGGGCGGGGCAGGCCGTGCGCTGCGATCCTTGTCGCCCATGCATGCGCGACAGCGAATCGGCGGCTCGCGGCATCCCGTACCGAAGGCAATTTGGGAGAGGTTGATATGCGACGCCTGGTTCTGACGAACGCCCGCCTGCTCGACGGCGACAACGCACCGCGCGACAATGTCACGATCATCGTCAACGGCGATCGCTTCGAGGCCGTCGACACCGGCACCTATGAATCGAGCGATCCCGATGGCGACGTCTACGATCTGGGCGGCCGTACGGTCATGCCGGGCATGGTCCATGGCCATTACCACGCGACCTACACGCGCTTCAGCGCCGCGGAGAAGCTCCCCGTCGGCATGGAAGCGCCCCCCGCCATCCAGACCCTGCGCGCCGCGAATCATCTGCGCCAGGCGCTCTATACCGGCTTCACCGGCGTGGTCAGCGCAGGCGCGCCCTATGCCATCGACTTCGCCTGCAAGCAGGCCATCGAGCAGGGTCTGATCGAGGGGCCGCGCGTGGTTGCCGGCAGCCGCGATGTCAGCACCACCGGTCATTCGCAGGACGGCTTCGAATGGCATTGGGGCAGCGGCATGACCTCCCAGACCAACATCGCCGACGGGGTGGACTCCTTCCGCCGGGCGGTCCGTGAAGAACTCAAGCGCGGCGCGGAAATGATCAAGATCTTTGCCACGCCCGGGCACGGCGTGGTCGGCAATTATCCCGATCTCGAGATGAGCGAGGAAGAGCTCAAGGCCGCGATCGATACTGCGCATTCACGCAACGCCCGCATTCGCGCGCACATCGCCAACAAGAAAGGCCTCCTCGCCTGCGTCCGGCTGGGCATCGACATCGTCGATCATGGCGATGGGCTGGATCAGGAATGCATCGATGCGATGCTGGAAAAGGACGTCTTCCTCGTCCCCAGCATCCGCTACCCGTATCTCGCCTGCCAGATCTGGACCGGCTCGCTGATCGACGAGATGCAGCGCGGCATGGACGAGATGATCGAGATGCTGCCGATCGCCAACAAGG
This sequence comes from Sphingomonas sp. AC522, assembly GCF_979258125.1. NCBI lineage: Bacteria > Pseudomonadati > Pseudomonadota > Alphaproteobacteria > Sphingomonadales > Sphingomonadaceae > Sphingomonas > Sphingomonas sp. AC522. The sequence goes on along the minus strand of NZ_OZ409836.1, from coordinate 812,709 downwards.
CCGGCCTCAAGATGACGCTCGGAGACGATTACGGCGCGCAGCCGCTCGATCACGGCACCTATGGCGAGGAGCTCGATTTCTACGTCACCGTCGCCGGCATCCCGCCGCTCGACGTGATCCGCTGGGCCACCAAGTTCGGCGGCGAGATGGTCGCGGGCAATGACGAGCTCGGCACCATCGCCAAGGGCAAGCTCGCCGATTTCATCATTGTCGATGGCGATCCCGTGGCCAACATCAAGCTGCTCGCCGATCCCGCCAATTTCCTGGCGATCGCCAAGGGCGGCAAGCTCTACGCGTCACGCCTCGATTCGCTCGCCCGCGGCAGCGCGGCCAAGGCCGAACGCGAGCCGGCCTACGCAAAATAGACTGAAGCGAGGGGCGCGTGGACTGCGCCCCCCGCCGTTTCGAAAGGAAGCTGCGTGCAATACGAAACCCTGGCGATCGAGCAGTTCGGCGCGGTCCGCCGGATCAGCCATAACCGGCCCGAGGCGCGCAACGCAGAGAGCCGCCAGCTGCTTGACGATCTGAACCATGCCTTCACCGCTGCGGCCGAGGACGACACGGTCCATGTCATCATCCTCGCCGGCAAGGGCGAGCATTTCTCGGCGGGCCACGATCTCAAGGAAGCGCAGCGCGAGCGCGGCGACTTCACCGTCGAGGAGCGCTGGCAATTCGAAGTGAAGCGCTATCTCGATTATACGCTGCAGATCTTCCACACGCCAAAGCCGGTCATCGCGCAGGTCCAGGGAGCCTGCATCGCCGCCGGCTTCATGGTCGCCAACATGTGCGACATCGTCATGGCCGCCGACGACGCCTTTTTTTCCGATCCGGTGGCGCACAGCCTGGGTGCCGCAGCCGTCGAAGTGCTGGTCCATCCCTGGGTGCTCGGCCAGCGCAAGGCGCGCGAAATGCTATATACCGGGGGGCGGATCAGCGCAGCGGAGGGCGAGAGGCTGGGCATGGTCAATCATGTCGTGCCGCGTGCCGAGTTGGAGGAGCGCACGATGGAGCTGGCGCAGCGCATCGCCAAGGCGTCACCCTTTGCACTCTCTATTCTCAAGCGCTCGCTCAATCGCACGATGGATGCCCAGGGCTTCAGCGTCGCCATCGCGGCACATTTCGATACCCACCAATTGTCGCATGTCGCCAGCGCCTTCCAGTCGATCCGTGATGGCGGGCTCGGCAATGCGATTCTGGCAAATGAAGCAAATTGACTTCCTCATTTGCCGGAACTAAGTTTATTCAAACAAACGGGAGGTAGATGCGGTGCGGCGTGACGTAGGGGGCTGGCTGACACGCTGGGACGCCCCTCGCGCCGCGGAGTTCGTCACGTCGGGCTCATGGGCCGACAAGACCGTTGCCGATCATCTCGCGGAGAGGCTGGCGACGATGCCCGATCATGTCGCGGTGATCGAAGGCGCGCGCAGCTTCACGCTCGGCGAGCTCGACAGGGAAGCGCGGCTGCTCGCAAGTGCGCTGGTCCGCCGCGGCTACAAGCCCGGTGACACCATCAGCTTCCAGCTCCCCAATTGGCGCGAAGCCGTGGTGATCGGCCTGGCGGCGGCGATGGCAGGACTGGTGATAGGCCCGATCACGCCGATCTACCGCGACTCCGAAGTCGCCTTCATGCTGCGCGACAGCCGCAGCCGGATGCTGTTCATCCCGGCCGTCTTCCGCAACTTCGACTATGCCGCGATGGCCCGGCGGATCGGCGCGGATGTCGAGATCGTCGTGGCGCGCGGCGATCCCGGCGATCTCACCAGCTATGATGCACTGCTGGCGGAAGGCGATGCGACTGCAGCCCTCCCCGGCGCCGATCCCAACGCGGTGAAGCTGGTGATGTACACCTCGGGCACCACTGGCCGCGCAAAGGGCGTTCTGCACAGTCACAATAGCCTTCAGGCTGAGAATTGGGCGCGGCACCGCCATCTCGGCGTCGATGCGCACGACCTGCTCTATAATCCCTCGCCGGTCACGCACGTTACCGGCATGCTCTATTCGTTGTGCATGCCGTTCACGCTGGGCATCACCACGATCCTGGCCGATGTCTGGGATCCCGTCGCCGCGCTCGAAGCCATGCGGCGGCACCGCGCGACTGGTATGATCGCGTCGACTATTTTTCTCCAGGACCTGCTCGACGAGGCCCAGCGAGCGAACGAACATCTTCCTGATTTACGCTTCTATCTGTGCGGCGGCGCGCAGGTGCGGCCCGAACTCATCCACGAAGCCACCGAATGGTTTCCCCACTGCGCCTTCTCGCGCATCTATGGTGCAACTGAGGTCCCCAACATCACCGGCGGCATCAACACCCGCACGCATGCCGCTCTCGGCGCAGAGACCGATGGCCAGATTCTGGGATGCGAGGCCCGCGTGGTCGATCCGATCACCGGCGAACTGCTTCCCCTCGGCGAGGAAGGCGAGATCGTCGCGCGCGGTCCCCAGATGCTCGTCGGTTACACCCGTGAAGAGGACAATGCCGGCACGCTCGACGAAGAGGGGTTCTTCCGAATGGGAGACCTTGGGCGGATCGTCCATGACGACTTCATCCTAATCACGGGGCGCAAGAAAGACATCATCATCCGGGGCGGCGAGAATATCAGCCCGAAGGAGGTGGAGGACGTCTTGCTCGGTCATCCCGCGATCGCTGACATCGCAGTGGTTGCTATGCCCAATGCACGGACCGGCGAGATGGTCTGCGCTTTCGTCATTCCCACCGGCGACCAGCGTATCGACCTCCCCGAGATGGCACGCTTCCTGGTCGGCGCCGGCATGGCCAAGCAGAAGATCCCGGAGCATCTCGAACTGGTCGAGGACCTGCCACGCACTGCGATCGGCAAGGTCCGCAAGGATCTGTTGCGCGAAACCGCGCGCCGCATCGCCGAAGCATCGGAGTAGATATGGATTTGAAGTTCTCCGAAGCGGACGAGCGTTTTCGCAGCGAGATCCGCGCCGCGCTTCGCGGTCTCGTGCCGCCCGACATGGCGCAACGCACGCGCCAGGGCGCGCATCCCACCAAGGCCGATCTCAAGCTGTGGAACCGCATCCTCAACGATCGCGGCTGGGCCGCGGCACACTGGCCGCAGCAATATGGCGGCACCGGCTGGTCGCCGCTCCACGTTCATATCTTCGAGGAAGAATGCGCAGCGGCCGACGCTCCCTTCCCCAGTTATTTCGGGCTGCGGCTGGTCGGGCCCTTGCTCTACACCTTCGGCACCGAAGCGCAGAAGGCGCGCTACATTCCCGATATCCTCACCGGCGAGATCTTCTGGTGTCAGGGGTTCTCCGAACCCTCGTCGGGCTCGGACCTCGCATCGGTGCGCACCACCGCGATCCTCGACGGCAATCACTTCGTTCTCAACGGCCAGAAGCTCTGGACCACTGAAGCCCATTATGCCGATTGGATGTTCTGCCTCGCCCGCACCAATCCCGATCTGCCCCCGCAAAAGGGCGGCCTTTCCATGCTGATGTTCCCGATGGATTCCCCCGGTGTGACGGTTCGTCCGATCCTCACCATCGATGAGGGCCACAGCGTCAACGAAGTCTTTTTCGAGCATGTTCGCGTCCCCGCCGAAAACCTTCTCGGTGAAAACGGCAAGGGCTGGGACTATGCCAAATTCCTCCTCGCCAACGAGCGGATCACCAACGCGCACGTGCCCCGAGCCAAGCGCGACCTTGAGCTGCTCAAGGACATTGCAGATTTGGAAGCGAGGGGCGACCAGACCGAGATTCACCGTCGCATCGCGCAGCTCGAGATCGACCTGGACGGGCTCGAATGGTCGGTGCTGCGCGAAGTGATCAGCGGCAGCAAGAATGCCGGCATCGCCTCGGGGCTCAAGATCGTCGCCAGCGAATTGCAGCAGCGCATGGCCGACCTCGCCGTCGACATTATCGGGCCGCGCGGCCGCATCTATTATGACGAGGCCGACATCGGCCGCAACGACCTGCCCGCCGACCCCGCGGCCTATGTCCCCGGACTGGCCGCCCGTCAGCTCTTCCTGCGCGCGACGACGATCTACGCCGGCAGCAACGAGATTCAGCGCGGGATCATCGCCAAGCAGCAGTTTGGCCTCTAACTCTCTCGGAGAAGACAGGTGGACTTCACGCTCAGCGACGAACAGGTTGCGCTCAAGGACAGCGTCGAGCGATACGTGGCCGACGAGCACGGTTTCGAGCAGGCGCACGCCTACGCGCACTCGCCCGACGGATTCTCGCGCAAGGATTGGGCGCGCTTCGCCGATCTCGGCTGGCTGATGCTCCTGGTACCAGAGGATATGGGCGGGCTGGGGTGCGGCCTGATCGAAGCATCCCTGCTGATGGAGGGCTTCGGTCGCGGCCTCGTCGCGGCGCCCTATGTCTCCGGCGCCGTCCTTGCCCCGCGCCTGCTCACTCGAGCCGACGCGCCCGGCGATCATGCCGCGCTAATCGGGCAGATCGCCGGGGGTGAAGCCATCGTCGCATTGGCAACCGAAGAAGCCAATTCGAACTTCGACCCCGGCATCGTCGCGACTCAAGCGCGCGTCGCGGCCAACGGGCATGTCGTGGACGGTATTAAGCTGATCGTCCCGGACGGCCCCAGCGCCGACCACTTCCTGGTCTCCGTGCGCCTCGAAGGCAAAACCGCATTGCTACGGGTCGATGCGGATGCCCCAGGGCTCACGATCCGGCGCTACCGCACGATCGATCAGCGCCGCGCCTGTGATCTCGCTTTCAGCGCAGCCCCCGCCACGCTCGTGATCGCCGACGCCCAAGCAGCGCTCGATTGCGCGGTAGACGAGGCATCGATGATGCTCGCGGCGGAAGCAGTCGGCTGCATGCATGCGGCGCTCGATATGACCGCCGAATATCTGAAGACCCGCGAGCAATTCGGGCGGACCCTGTCCAAGTTCCAGGTACTCACGCATCGCATCGCCGAAATGTATGTGAAGCTCGAAAACGCCCGCTCGATGGTGTTGCGCGGGCTCGCCGCCGCCGATGCACCACCTGCGGCACGTGCCGCGGCGGTCTCGGCGACAATGGTTACGATCATTCAGGCGAGCGAATTCGTCTGCGGCCAGGCGATTCAACTCCATGGCGGAATCGGCATGACCGAGGAAACCGCCGTCGGCCATTATTACAAGCGCATCCGGGCCATCGCGCGGACGTACGGCGACCTCGATTATCATCGTCGCCGCCATCTCGAACTCACTCAGCGGAGGGCTGCATGAAGCTGACCGATCTCAAGACCATGACGGTCACGCATGACGGCAACATCGCTACGCTGACGCTCGACAACCCCGGTCAGCTCAATGCCGTGGGACCGGAGATGCATAGCGAGCTGTGCTGGGTGTTCCGCACGCTGGCGGCCGACGATCGCGTAGACTTGGTGATCTTCACCGGCGCCGGGCGTGCGTTCTGCGCCGGGGGCAATCTCGAATGGATGGAGGAAAGCGCGGCGGATCCCTGCCGGTTTCTGCCGATCATCGAGGAGATCAAGCAGATCGTGCTGTCGATGCTCGAATTCCCCAAGCCGCTAATCTGTCGGATGAACGGCGACGCGATAGGGCTCGGCGCGACGCTGGCACTGGGCTGCGATATCATCGTTGCGGCGGAAAGCGCGCGTTTCGGGGACCCCCATGTCCGCGTCGGGCTGACTGCCGGCGATGGCGCCGCGATCATCCTGCCGCACATCATCGGGCACATGCGGGCAAAGGAATTGCTGCTGACCGGCGATCTCGCGACTGCCGCCGAAGGCAAGGAGATGGGACTGATCAACCATGTCGTTTCCGAAGAGGAACTCGACGCCAAGGTTGCGCAGATCGCCCACAAACTCGCGCGCGGCGCCCAGCAGGCGATCCGCTATACCAAGATCGCGCTCAACGCTGGGCTGCGCGCCGCCGCCATCGCCGAGATCGACATGCTCGCCGCTTATGAGGCACTTACGGTCATGACTCCCGATCACCGGGAGGCGCTTGCCGCGATGCGCGAAAAGCGCCGCCCGCAATTCGGAAGGCAGGCCGCATATTGAGCCAAATGCGCTCGACAAGCCGGCCTACCTTCCGTATGGTTGGTAGATAGCCGGGCAAACTGGACGGTATGGAGGCAGAGGTGCTTGAAGCTGCACAAGTGATACCCACGGGGTTCGACCAGATTCGCGAAGTGACCGATGCCGAAGTGGAATTCTTCGAGGAATATGGCTGGGTAAAGCTCGATGCGCTGTTCACCCCCGCGCTCGCCGGCGAGCTCTACGAGCATATGCAAAAGGTGATCGAGGACCGGATCAGCGGTGCGGACGGCTATGTCAGCGAGCGTGCGCCGGGCACGACCGGCGCCAATCTCGTCGAATATGTCGCCTCGACCAATTTGCGCGAGAGCGACGCATGGATGGAAGCGCTCGCATGCTGTCGCGAGCTGGGCGAGGCCAGCGCGCGGATGATCAGAACTCGCCCGCTGCGGCTTTTCGCGGACAGCGTGTTTCACAAGCCCGCGCGCGGCAAGGGCGACAGCTTCTTCTCCAACGCGACGCCCTGGCATCAGGATTATCCTGCCACGCCGCTGGATCGGGCCAACGACCTCCAGATCTGGGTCGCCGCCGTCGAAATCACGCCCGACATGGGCTGCCTCCAATATCTCAGCGGCAGCCACAAGCTGCCTCCGATGGGCAAGGCGACGACGTATCGCCGGCCCGACGGCAGCTTCTGCGCCGACGGTGCGGTCGAGATTTATCCGTGGCTGCTCGATCAGTTCGAGGTCTCGCCGGCGTTTCACATGATGCCGGGCGACGCGCTGGCTCATCACAGCCTGACCATGCATTATTCGCAGCCCAACCAGTCGACCACACACGATCGCTGGGCCTGGGGCTCGCGGCGCATGGACGCACGCATCTGCTATAACGGCGCGCCCAATCACCGCACCGATGATCGCGGGCTCGTCCTGGACAGGCCGTTCGACCATCCTTCCTTCCCTATCGTCATCGATTGACGCGTGAGCGAACGAAAGCCGAGGCGGATGTGGGCGGGCTTGTAAGCGTAAATGCGGAAGGCGGGATTCATGTCGTCACCATCGACAATCCGCCGGTCAACGCATTCCACCCCGATGTGGGCGAGGCATTGCTTGCGGCGTTCGACACGATCGCCGCAGCCCAGCCGCCCGCGCGCGTGGTGGTGCTGACTGGCGCCGGGCGCTTCTTCGTGGCAGGCGGCGATATCCGCCATTTCCAAACGCTCGACGAGGTTTCCGCCGAGCGCTACGCGCGCCGCATACAGATCATTCAGGAAGTAATCTTCCACTTCCCCTGCCCCGTTATTGCGGCAGTAAACGGCAGCGCGTTGGGCGGCGGATGCGAGCTGATGATGGCGTGCGACATCCGCATCGCCGCGGTGGATGCATTGTTTGGGCAACCCGAAGTGTCGCTCGGCATCATTCCCGGCGCGGGTGGAACCCAAAACCTGCCCCGCCTCATTCCCATAGGCACCGCCAAGCGGCTGCTGTTCACCGGTGACCGGATCTCGGCGGTCGAGGCGCAGCAGATCGGGCTGGTCGATGAAGTGGTCGCGACTGCCGATCTGTTTGCGCACGCCATGGCGCTCGCCCGCCGGATTGCAGGCAATGCGCCGCTCGCAGTCAGCGCCGCCAAGCAGGCAGTCAATCTCGGGCTCGAGCTGGGGCTGGCCGAAGCGCTGCGCCTCGAGACCAGTCTGTTCGCCAGGCTGTTTCGATCGCGCGACGTCCAAGAAGGCGTTGCCGCATTTCTCGAAAAACGCCCTGCCGATTTCAAAGGCCAATGACATGAGGCCCCGCCCCATCCGGAGGAAAGCATGAAGATCTGCGTCGTCCACGTGAATTGCGAAGAGCTGTCGCGTGATTATACCAAGCTTATCGACGCCAATTTTGCGCGGGTGAAGCGGCCGGATACCGAGATCGTCCACAAATATGTCGCGCGGCTGCGGCGCGCGGCGGATACGGTGTTTGCCTTCCCGATCATCCTCAACAAGATCGACGTCGTCCAGCGCGCAGTCGAGGCCGAAGCCGAGGGTTGCGATGCAGTCATGGTCGCATGTTCGGGCGATCCCGGCGTGATCGAGGCGCGTACGCTGATCGACATTCCGATGGTCGGCCCGATGGAAGCCACGCTCCATCTCGCCGCGCAATATGGCAAGAAGATCGGCATCGTCACGGTGCAGGATCCGAGCTGGGTCGAATATTGCGAGACGATGACCGAAAGCGCGGGATTGGTCGGTCGCCTGGCAGGAATCGAAAAGATCAGCATCCCTTCCGTCGCGGCCTTTACCGACGGGTTCGTCACGCCCGGACCGGTCATCGACTCGGTGGTGGCGGCGGCGCGCAAGCTCATCGATCGCGGCGCCAATGTGATCGTGCTCGGCAGCGCGGGGCTGAGCGTGATGGCCTCGACCAATGGCTTGGCCGAAGTGCCCGGCACCGGAATTCCGGTGTTCGATACCATGTCGGTCGGTTTCAAGGTTGCCGAGCTTCGCGCGGACCTTGGCAAGTCCCTGGGCCTGCCGGCGATCAGCCGCATCGGCGTGTTCGAAAAGATGGACCGCAAGAACCGCGACCGTATCGACCGGCTCTTCGGGCTCGGCTGGAACGCCGAGGTGGCAGCATAATGGACGATCTGCTCAACGATGACGAGCGCATGCTGCAGGACAGCGTGCGCCGCTTCATGGTCCAGGAAGTCGAGCCGCTGGTGCCGCAGATGCAGGCCGACGGCGCCCCCCCAGATCGCTGATGAAGCGCCTGGGCGATCTCGGCCTGCTCGGCACGTGCTTCAGCGAGGAATATGGCGGCTCGGGCGGTTCGTACGCGACGCGTGCTATCGTCAGCGAGGAAACCGCACGCGTCGATGCCGGGCTCGATCTGGTGCTGTTCGCCGATATCATGCTCTTTGCCCGCGCGATCGACCGCCACGGCACCGAGGAGCAGAAGCGCAAATATCTGGTGCCGGTACTCGCCGGGGAAAAAGTCGGCGGGATGGGCATCACCGAGCCGACCGGCGGCTCCGACGCGCTCAATCCGAAGACCCGCGCAGTAAAGGATGGCGACCATTGGATCCTGTCGGGCCAAAAGGCGTGGGTAACCAATGCCCCGGATGGCGATTTTCTGGTCATCATCGCGCGAACCAGCGACGAAGCCAGCCGCATCGACGGCGGCACCTGGTTCATTCTCGAACGCGGGATGGAGGGTTTCGAGACCGGGCGCCCGTTCAACAAGCTCGGCATGCGCTCCTCGCCCACCGGCGAGGTTTTCATGGACAATATCCGCGTTCCCGAAAGCCAGATCCTCGGCCGCGTCGGCAATGGCTTTCGCATGCTGATGGATTCGCTCGATGCCGAGCGCGTGCTGGTCGGCGCATCGACGATCGGCCTTGCCCAGGCCTGTCTCGACCAGGCGGTGGCCTATGCCGACGAGCGCAAGGTCTTCGGCAAGGCGATCCGGCAATATCAACTCGTCCAGGAGATGATTGCCGAAATGGCGACCGGCATCGAAATGTCCCGCACCATGCTGTTCCGCTTGCTCCGCGCGCTCGACCGCGGCGAAAAGGTCACCCGCGAGGCAGCGATCCTGAAGCTCTATTCGTCGCGGATGCTCACCAAGGCGTCAGGTGACGCGGTCCAGATTTGGGGCGGAGCCGGACAGCTCGAGGACAATAAGACCGCACGCCTCTACCGCGACGGCAAGCACCACGAGATCGGTGCCGGCACGAACGAAATCATGAAGGTGCTCATCGCCAAGGAGACCTTCATGGCGATGGGCTATAGCCGCGGATGAGGCGGCAACTGGCGCGGCGACGAGGGGAAGCTCTGCAATGACGAATATCGCCCGCCAAATCCTCGACAATCCGGCAATCGATCCAGCGCGCGAGGCGATTGCGTTCGAGGGACGGCGCTGGACCCATGCGGAGTTCGCGGCCCGCGTGCGGCGGCTGGGCAATGCGCTTAAAGGGCGGGGTGTGGCCAAGGGCGACCGCATCTGCGTGCTCCTCGCCAATTGCCCGCAATTCCTCGAATCCTTCTTTGCAATCACTGCGATCGGCGGACTCTATGTTCCGCTGAACTCGCTGCTAACGCCGCGCGAGCATTGCCTGCTGATGGAAAATTGCCGGCCAGTTGCGGTGATCTCTTCGCCGCGCTTTGCCGAGACGCTGACGCTGGCTGAGGGCGTGGATTCAGTCGGCTCGGTCATTCTGGTGGATGGCGCGAGCGGCGAGCAGATCGACTATGAAACGCTGCTGGCCGGCGCGACGGAAGACTGCCCGCTCGAAAAGACCAATACGGATGACGACGCCGCCATCGTCTACACCAGCGGCACCACGTCGCTGCCCAAAGGCGTCGTGCTGACGCATGGCAGCTATCAGGCAGACTGGCACAATCTGGCCGCCGTACTCAGGCCGACAATCGACAGCGTCAACCTGCAGATCGCGCCGCTCTACCATGCTGCGATCGTCCACTCGGTACTGCATCTGTCGGTTGGCGCGCGGACGATCCTCTCGCCCAAGTTCGAGCCTGGCTTCGTGCTGCGGACCATCGCGGCGGAGCGCGTGACGCACGTCTTCTGCGTGCCCACCATCATCTATGACCTGCTGGATCATCCCGATTTCGGGGTCACCGATTTTACTTCACTGCGCACGGTCGAATATGGCGCTGCGCCGATGACGCGGACCCGTCTCGAAGACGCGCTAGCGACGATTGGTCGCCCCGTCTTCGTCCATGCCTATGGCATGACTGAAACCACCTCGCATTGCTGCACGCTCGGCGGACTCGAACATAATGCCGTGCTCGGCTCGATCGGGCATCCGATGCGGCTTTGCGAGATGATGATCGCCGACGATGCGGGCGGCGAGGTGCCGCACGGCACGGTGGGCGAGATGCTGGTGCGCGGGCCCAACATCATGAGCCGCTATTGGGGCCGCGAGGCCGAAACCGCAGCTGCGCTGGAGAAGGGCTGGCTGCACACCGGCGATCTCGGCAGGCGCGACGCCAGCGGCTATTATTTCATCGTCGACCGCAAGAAGGACATGATCATCAGCGGCGGCGTGAACATCTATCCCAAGGACATCGAGGAGGTAATCGCGCAGGATGCCGCTATCGCCGAAGTCGCGGTCTATGGCGTGCCGCATCCGCGCTGGGGCGAGGCAGTGGCTGCCGCGGTCCGCCTGAAACCGGGCGCTCGCCTGGACCGCAATGCACTCCAGGCGTTGATGGAAGAGCGGCTGGGACGGCACATGCTCCCCAAGCAGATCGACGTGGTCGATGCTTTCCCCCGCAACGGCACCGGCAAGATCATGAAGCACGTCATGCGCAGGGCGGCGGCGGAAGCGGTCGAAGCCTAGGCCCGGCCGAGCGGCGCGAAGCTCGCGATTTGCGGGATCGCGCTGCCGGGATGCACTTCCTGTAGCTCGACGATATTGCCGTCTGGGTCTCGCGCATAGACCGTAGTCACCCCCGCGGCCGGGACATGCTGGGGCTCGGAGAAGAACTCGACGCTCGCTGCCTTAAGCCGGGCATATTCGCCTGCGAGATCGCTGATGTCGAAGCAGATGTGGCGGATGCCGGCGTCGCAGGCAGGGCTTGGCGGCAGCGGACGCCCGCGCGGATGGAGGTAGTGGAAAATCTCAATCTCCACATTGCCCGCACGCAGCCAGGCGGCGTGAAAGGCGGCGTCCTTGAGCCCGACGATCGTCTGGAAAGTCTCGTCGGTTTGCTCTACGCGCCACGCCTCGCGCACTTCGAAGCCGAGCAGATCGCGGTAGAAAACCAGCATCGGCTCCAGATCGGTCGTCGCGATCGAGACGTGGTGGACACCGTTGATCATGCCAGCCTCCTCTCAGACGGTTATCGCGGCGATTTCGTAGAGTTCTTCCGCGCTCATCTTCCACGATGCCGCCTTTACGTTCTGCTCGACCTGCTCGGGCTTGGTGGCGCCCGCAATGATCCCGGCCACCGCCGGCTGGCAAGCGAGCCAGCTCATCGCCAGTTCGATCAGAATATGGCCGCGTTCCTTGGCGTAGGTATCAAGCCGGCGGACAATGGCGTGGTTGCGCTCGGTGAGGAACATGTTGCCGAGCCCGAGGAAATTGTCCTTGAGCCTCCCCTCGCCGCCCTCGAGATATTTGCCGGTGAGCATTCCCGAGGCGAGCGGGAAATAGGGATTGAGCGTCATGCCGCGGTGGAGAAGCGCGGGGATGAGCTCTTTCTCCGGCTCGCGCTGAAGCAGGCTGTATTCGTTCTGGCTGCAGATGAAACGATGCGTGCGCAATTCGCGCGCGACCCAATCCGCCTCGACGACGCGCCATGGCGCCATGTTGGAGACGGCGATGTAGCGCGCCTTGCCCGAAGTGACGATGTCGTCCAGCGCCCGCAGGGTCTCGTCGAGCGGCGTCCCCTCATCGGGGATGTGGATCATGTAGATATCGACCCAATCGGTGCCGAGCCGCTCGAGGCTGCCTTCGAGCTGGCGGAGGATGAATCCGCGCGAATTGTCCGGAGCGCCACCGTCGAAGGGGAAGCCGAACTTCGTGGTCAGCACGATATTGTCGCGCTGCCCGCGGATCAGCGGGCCGAGCACGGTCTCCGCATTGCCCGGCGGAGAGCCGTAGAAGTCGGCGGTGTCGAACAGAGTGATGCCGGCGTCGAGCGCCTTGTGCACCACCGGCCTGGATTCCTCAGGGCCGATCGACCAGCCGAAATTGTTACAGCCTAATCCGACGGCCGAGACCTTCAGTCCCGACCGGCCCATTCTCACCATGTCCATCGCGACTTCCCCCGGCGCGCTTATTGCTGGGTCTGCAGCTGGCTGGCGGGGTGCCAGTTGCCGCCGCCGCCTGCCCAATCCTTTTCCGCAGAAAGCGCGCGGGCCTCCTTGACCAGATCGTCGACTTCCGGATCGCTCAACGTCCCGGTGTCGAGCGCTTCCATCATTCGCATGATCCATTGCAGCCACAGAATGAACCCGGTGAACTCGACCAGTCCGCGCTTGCCGCCCATTCGCGCAAGGATGCGGCCATAGGTCTCAGTATCGACCTTCCCGTTGACCACCTGCCGGATATAGCGGTCGAGCAACTGCTCGTCCTCGTTGAGATCCTGAGGCCGCCCCGCACGCAACGCTTCGATGGCCTCGATCCGCACGCCGGATTTTACTGCGTCGATGATATGCACATGCTGGACGACGTTGCTCTTGAATTCGTCCGCGAGCACCTGATCGACGAATTCACGGTCGGCGTGCGAATAGGAGCCGGTGCCGTTGCCGACATTGCGGAAGAAGCCGCCCATCTGCGACGCCAGCGAGCACATGTTGGGGCTGTTGAGCAGCGCTCCGAAATAGGTGCCGACTTCGAAATGCTCCTCCGGCGGCGCGTCTCCAGCGTTGAACCAGGCACGGAAGCGCTTCACGATCGAATCATAGGCCGGACGTTCGTCGGTTGCGATTGTCTCGCGACGCGGCTGGCTGGGCGGACGCTCCATCTACTCTCTCCTGCTTTCTGTCTTCGATTGGCAGCTCTGGTCTGCTCTTGCGTGGTCAAACTATGTCAGCGGCAGCCGCTCATGCCGCCATCGATCGTGACTTCCGATCCGGTCATGTAGGCGCCCGCCTTCGACGCGAGCAGGATACACGCCCCTACGATGTCCGAGGATTGTCCGAGCCGCCCAAGAGGGACCCGTGCGGTGAGTTCCGCATATTCGCCGTCATCGCGCATATATTCGGTCATGTTGGTCGGGAAATAGCCGGGCACTACGCTGTTCACGGTGATGCGGAACTCGGCAAGCTCGGCGGCAAGCACTCGCGACAAATGGTGGATCGCCGCCTTGCTCGCGGCATAGGAATAGGCCGTCAGCGGCTCCACGACGACGCCGACAATCGAGCCGATATTGATCACGCGGGCAGGATCGCCTTCGCTCGCTGCGGCCTTGAGCGCGGGCAAAAGGTCGCGGACCATCATGAAGGGCGCCTGGAGATTGATCGGCATCACCGAACTCCAGCCGCGATCGGAGAATTGCTCGAGCGGCTCTCCCCAGGTGCGGCCGGCATTGTTGATCAGCACATGGATCTGCTCGTGGTTTTCGAGGATCGCGCGCGTCAGCGCCTCGCAGCCTTCGGTCGTGCCGAGATCCGCCTGGAACGCATGACATGTTCCACGCCGCGCCATTTCCTCTGCAGCCTCGGCCGCCACTTCGAGCTTGCGCGAGGTGATGATCACCGTTGCGCCGGCGTCGATGAAACCTTCGGCGATCATCCGGCCAAGTCCCTGCGCCCCGCCGGTGATCAGGACGGTCTTGCCGCTGACGTCGAACAGATTGGCCGGCCCGACCTGCGCCGAAGCGCCGGTTCGTGCCGGTTGGGTAAGAAGATTCATGCAGCGTCGGCCCTTGCGAGTAGATTTGTGTCGAAATAATAGGGGTCGATCCGCACCAGTTTCCCGTCGCGGAATTTCCAGAGCTCGAGCACCGTGGTTTCCCAGGCAGTGCCCGTCTTTCGGGAGCGGCCGGACATCGCGAAGCGCATCACTGCCGCATCATCGTCGCCACCGTGCATTTCGACCAATTGCAGGCGGAAGCCCGACCAGGTGGAGAGCACCGCGTCGGACAGCTGCCGCCATCCCTCGAAACCGCAATATGTGCCTGCATAAGGCAGCCCTTCGGCCTCCACGACTTCGAAGTCGGGATGAAGCATCTGATCCATTGCCGGCCAGTCGCCCTGCCCGAGCGCAGTCACGAAACGCTCGCAGATCGCTCGATGCTTCATGATCCGCTGCCTCCCCAATGCGCTTACCGAAGGCACCCCATGCCCTTCTGCGAAATGACAACGGCTGTTGCCAATCCGCCAATCAACCGATAGTTCGATTCGTGAAAGCGATCAAGGATGATGCTGCGTCGCCGGAAAAATAATCGGCGGCTGGCCAGCATTTCACCCTTGTAGAAACGGAAAGGTGAGGACCATGCCGAGCGGCCCGATTGCCCATATTTCCTTCCTGGTGAACGACCTCGATCAGGCGATCGACGATTGGACCAAGATTCTTTCGGTGCTCGATCCAGGCCAGCTGGCGCGGCCGATCGTGCGCTATGACGATTTCGATGGCGGCGGTGACAAGATGCACTGGTGCACCTTCGTCTCGGACCATGGCGTCGAAATCCAGCTGATGCAGCCCGACCCCGCCTCCAAGCTCGGCGAGCGGCTCGCGAAGAAGGGCGAGCATGTCCATCACATCTGCCTGACCACGCCGACGCTCGAGAAATCGCTGAACGAGCTCAAGGAAAAGGGCATAGAACTGACGGGCGAGATCGCCGGCGATCCCAACATGCCCTGGCAGCGCTGGGGCTGGGTTTCGCCCAAGAGCGCACACGGCATCCTGCTGGAAATCGCCGCACCCTATGAAACGCATGACGACGGGAATTGGCATCCCGCGACCCAGGCGGCGGAATAACCGCCGACAGGAGCCCAACGGTGGCGCCCCGCCCCCTGACCCTTGCCCAAGCGATCCGCAATTCGGCGGCGCGCGGACCCCGGCGTATCGCGCTCATCCTCGATGAGGAGACGCGCAGCTTCGCCGAGTTCCGGGATGACGCCGAGCGGCGGGCGCGGCAGATCATGGCGCTAGGCGCCCGCAGCGGCGACCGCGTTGGCCTGCTGCTGCCCAACGGGCTCGATTATCTCGAGTTCGTTGCCGGAGCGGCGATGCTTGGAGTGGTGCTCGTTCCCATGAACGTGCGCTTCAAGGCGCTCGAACTGCGTCATCTTATTCTCGATTCGGGCATGACTGCGTTGATTACGATCGATGCGATTCCCGAGATCGTCGATTTCGCATCCTTGCTCCGCGAGGCGCTTCCGGATCTACCGCCGGACAACTGGCACCGGCTCTCGCTCGACACTTCGCCTGACCTGAGGGTCATCGCCCGCGCCGATCGACCGTTGGCGATGGACGAGGGTCCGCTGCCCGAAGCACCGCTCCCGGCCGATCCGCTGCTGCTGATGTATACGTCGGGCACGACCGCCAGCCCCAAGGGCTGCGTCATCACCAATCGCGGCCTGATGGCGAATTGCTGGGCGATCATCGACCGGTTTGCGCTCAGCGCGAACGACCTCTGGTGGTGTCCGCTGCCGATGTTTCACATCGGCGGCCTTCTCTTCCCCGCCATGATGCTGGCAGCAGGCGGAACGCATGCCGGGATGCGCCATTTCGAACCCGAGGGGGCGATCGGCATCATGCGCCGTCACCCGCCGACCGTTTTCTACCCGCTCTTCCCAACGATCACGCTCGCGATAATCGAGCATCCGCGCTTCGCCGAAGCGGATTTCTCGCGCCTCCGCCTGTCGTGCAACGTCGCGCCGGAGGAACTTCAGCAACGCATTCAGGCCGCTGTTCCGCAAGCGCCGCTGATTGGCGCATTTGGAATGACCGAAGCCAGCGGCACCGCCGTTTATGGCTCGCCCGGCGACAATGCCGCCAAGCGGCTCGGGACATGCGGAACGCCGCTCGAAGGTTGGGAACTCCGCATCCTCGACGTCGAAAGCCATGCGCCGCTCCTGCCGGGCGTACCCGGTGAACTCGCTATCCGCGGGAAGGCGCTGTTCGATCGCTACTGGAACGACCCGCAACTGACGGCCGGGCAATTTACTCCCGACGGCTTTTTCCTCACCGGCGATGTCGGCTCGGTCGATACCGAAGGATTCCTCACCTTCCACGGACGCTTTAAGGATCAGCTCAAGGTGGGTGGGGAAAATGTCTCTGCGCTCGAAGTCGAATCCTTTCTCGCCACGCACCCGGCGATCATGCTGACGCAAGTCGTCGGGACGCCCGATGCGCGATATGGCGAGGTGCCCGTCGCCTTCGTCCAGCTGAAGCCGGGCCACGCACTGGATGAGGCCGAGTTGCGCGAGTTCTGCAGCGGCAGGATCGCCCGCTTCAAGATCCCACGCCATGTCCGCTTCGTCGACGAATGGCCGATGTCGGCGACCAAGATTCTCAAATACCGGCTGCGCGAGCAGTTCGCAGCCGAACACACCACGATGCGACCCACCTTGTAATCAACCAAACGTATGGTATTGCAGTTTCATGACCGATGCTTTCATCTACGATCACGTACGCACGCCGCGCGGCCGCGGACGGCCCGATGGCGCGCTTCATGAAGTCACTTCGGTAGAATTGCTCGCTCAGGTCCTGCGCGCGCTTCGTGACCGCAACGGGCTCGATACGGCGCTGCTCGATGATGTCGTGGTTGGTTGCGCCCAGCCGGTGGGCGAGCAAGGTGGTGTCATCGCCCGCGCCGGAATCTTGTCGGCGGGCTATGATCAGCGCGTGCCGGGGCAGCAGATCCACCGCTTTTGTGCGTCGGGGCTGGAGGCGGTCAACAATATCGCCGCCCAAGTGATGAGCGGGATGAGCGATGCGGGAATCGGCGGCGGCGTCGAATCGATGAGCCGCACCTTCATGGGCGCAGACAGCGGCGCCTGGACCTCCGATCCGCGCGTCGCGATCCACAATCACTATGCCCCGCAAGGCATTGGCGCCGACATGATTGCCACGCTCGACGGCTTCTCACGCCAGGACGTCGATGCCTATGCTGCCGAGAGCCAGCGCCGCGCGGCGGAGAGCTGGGATCAGGGGCGTTTCATCCATTCGATCGTGCCGGTGACCGACGTGATGGGTGAGGTGCTGCTCGATCATGACGAGCATCGCCGTCCCGAAAGCACGGTCGAGAGTCTAGGCAAGCTCAAGCCCGCATTCGCAGGGCTGGCGGCATCGGGCTATGGTGCCGTGGCGCTTGCCCGCTATCCCGAGATCGAAGCGCTCGAACACGTCCATACCGGCGGCAACTCATCCGGCATCGTCGATGGTTCGGGCGCCGTGCTGGTTGGCTCCAAGGCATTCGGCGAGAAAGCCGGGCTCAAGCCCCGCGCGAAGATCCGCGGCTTTGCATCGATCGGCTCGGAACCCACGATCATGCTGACGGCTCCCGCCGCGGTGAGCAACAAGGCGCTCGCCAGGCTCGGCATGAGCAAGGACGATATCGACCTGTGGGAGCTCAACGAAGCCTTCGCCAGCGTGGTGCTGCGCTTCATGGAAGCGATGCAGATCGATCATTCGATCGTGAATGTCGCCGGCGGCGCGATCGCGCTCGGCCACCCCCTCGGTGCCACCGGCGCGATGATACTGGGCACCGTGCTCGACGAACTGGAGCGGCGCGACCTCTCGACAGCGCTCGTGACGCTATGCGCCGCGAACGGCCTCGGCACCGCGACCATCATCGAACGCGTCTGATTGCAGGAATGACCATGCGCCACATCTCGCTCGACTTCCGCGCCGACGGCATTGCCGTGCTAGCGCTAGACCATGCGACGGAGAGCATGAACCTTGTCTCCGCCGAGTGGGTGGCGGAGATGGAAGAGGCCATCGCGGCGATTGCGGACAATATGGCGATACGCGGCGTAATCCTCACCTCTGCCAAGCCCGCATTCATGGCCGGGGCTGATCTCAAGCAGCTGGTCGGCGCCTATGAGACGCGCACTCGCAAGCAGGCCTATGATTTCAGCTGGCAGGCGACGCGCATGCACCGCGCGATCGAGCGCTCAGGCAAGCCCTGGGTCGCTGCGCTGAACGGACTCGCACTGGGCGGGGGTTTTGAACTCGCCCTCGCGTGTCACGGCCGAATCCTGGTTGACGATCCCAAGGCCGTGGTCGGCCTTCCCGAAGTCAATGTCGGGCTGCTTCCCGGATCGGGTGGCACCCAGCGGCTGCCGCGCATCGCAGGCATCCCCACTGCGCTCGATCTCCTGCTCAGCGGACGGACGGTCGGCGGTTCGGAAGCGCTGGCGTTGGGGCTCGTCCACCAAGTGGTGCCGCGTGGGGAGTTGCTCCAAGCGGCGGCAGACTGGCTGGCGGCAAACCCCGACCCCATCAAGCCCTGGGACAATAAGGGGTACGCAGCCCCCGGCGCTCGCGGGCTGCTGGATCCCGACAATGCTGCGTTTTTCGCAGCGGCCTCGGCGGGCGCAGCGAAGCGCGGCACGAACCTTCCCGCTCCCGCCGCCATCGTCTCGTGCGTGTTCGAAGGGGTACAGCTGCCGATCGACAAGGCGCTTTCGGTCGAAAGCAAATATTTCGCCTTGCTGCTTACCGGCCCGGTCGCACGCAACATCATTCGCACCACTTTCATCTCAAAGGCTGCGGCGGAAAAGGGCGCAGGCCGACCGGGCGGCGTCCCCAAGTTCAGAGCTGAGAAGGTCGGTGTGCTTGGTGCCGGAATGATGGGCTCGGGGATTGCGCTGGTCAGTGCATTATCGGGCGCGCAGGTCGTGCTGATCGACCGCGACACTGCCACGGCCGAAGCGGGCAAGGCGTATTCGGCCAAGGCACTTGCCCGCGACGTGGACAAGGGCAAACGCGATCAGGCCGCTGCCGATGCGGTAATGGCACGGATCACTGCGACCGACGACTTCGCGCTGCTTGCCGGCTGCGACATCGTGATCGAGGCCGTGTTCGAAAATACCGAGATCAAGAACGAGACGACGCGCAAGGCCGAGGCAGTGCTTCCCGCAGGCGCGGTCTATGCCACCAACACGTCGACGCTGCCGATCACCGGCCTCGCCGAAGCCTCGCAGCGCCCGGACCAGTTCATCGGCATGCACTTCTTCTCGCCGGTGGACCGGATGGGGCTGGTCGAAGTCATTCGCGGCCAAAAGACCAGTCCCGAAACGCTCGCCAAGGCACTCGATTTCGTGGCGCAGCTCCGCAAGACCCCGATCGTCGCCAATGACAGCCGCGGCTTCTACACCAGTCGCGTCTTTGCAGTGATGACGCATGAGGGCGGGGCGATGCTGGCCGAAGGCGTGCCGCCAGCCGTGATCGAAAACGCCGCGCGCCAGATCGGCATGCCGGTCGGACCGTTGGCACTGCAGGATGAAGTCTCGTTCGACTTGCCGCTCAAGATCATCGATCAGGCCGTGGCGGAAGTGAAAGGCTATAGGCCCCCTGCCGGTTCGGCAGCGCTCCGCCGGATGCGCGACGAATTAGGGCGCGGCGGCCGCAAGACCGGCGGGGGCTATTACGACTATCCCGAGGGCGGCAAGAAGCGCCTGTGGCCAGCGCTTGCCGAGCACTTCCCGCAGCGCGACGATTATGATGTCGAGGATATCAAGAAGCGCCTGCTCTACATCCAGGCTATTGAATCGGCGCGCTGCATCGAGGAGGGCGTGCTGACCACGCCCGAAGATGCGGATCTCGGCTCGGTTTACGGCTGGGGCGTGCCCGCATGGACCGGGGGGACGATCAGCTATATCGATACGATCGGGATTCAGGCCTTTGTGCGTGAAGCGGATCGGCTCGCGCAGGAATATGGCCCACGCTTCGCTCCCTCGGCCTGGCTGCGTGCCCGCGCCGAGCGCAACGAGCCTTTCTACAAGGCGCCCGAAGCAGCGGAGCCGGCATGCGCCGCCTGATCTTCGAGCCGGAGCATGAGGAGTTCCGCAGCACGGTGCGGCACTTCATGCAGACCGAAGTTGCCCCCCATGCGGAGCGCTGGCGCGAAGCCGGGATGGTCGATCGCGAACTATATCTAAAGGCCGGCGCAGCAGGCTTGCTCTGCACCTGGGCCGACGAGCGCTATGGCGGCGCGGGCATCGAGGATTTCCGCTTCGAGCAGATCATCGTCGAAGAGAATATGCGCCACGGCGATCTCGGCTTCTACATTCACCTGCACAACGATCTCGTCGCGCCCTACATCGCCGAGCTTGGCACCCAGGCGCAGAAGGATCGCTTTCTTCCCGGCATCGTCGCGGGCGGGAAGATCCTGGCGGTGGCGATGACCGAACCTTCCACCGGCAGCGACTTGGCCGGCATGCGCACCAGCGCCGTGCAGCAAGACGGGCACTGGCTGCTCAACGGCGCCAAGACCTATATCTCCAACGGCATCCTGGGCGACGTGATCGTCGTCGCGGCGCGGACCGATCCGGTAAAGCCGCACGGGATCAGCCTGTTCATCGTCGAGCGCGGGATGGAAGGGTTCGAGCGCGGGCGGAAGCTCGCCAAGATGGGTCTCAAGAGCCAGGACACCGCCGAACTATTCTTCAACGACGTTCGCGTGCCCGCTGACAATCTTCTCGGTGAGCCGGGTCAGGGCTTCAAATATCTCGCGCGCTTTTTGGCGCAGGAGCGGCTGGTCGCGGCGATCTGCTTCGTGGGCACGGCGCAGACCGCGTTCGATCTCACGCTCGATTATGTGAAGGAGCGCCGCGCCTTCGGCCGCCCCATCGGCGCATTCCAGAACACCCGTTTCAAGATGGCCGAGATGCGCGCCGAGCTCGATATGGCGCAGACCTTTGTCGACCAGTGCGTGCTGCTGCTCAACGCCGGCGAACTGACGTCGGAAGATGCCTCCGCCGCCAAGCTGCTGACCAGCGAGCTAGAAGGCCGGGTGATGGACGAATGCGTCCAGCTGCATGGCGGCGCCGGCTATATGGACGAGTACCGGATCAGCCGGATGTACACCGATGCGCGGATCAGCCGCATCTTCGGCGGCACGTCGGAGATCATGAAGGAAATCATCGGCCGGAGCCTCGGCCTCGACGAACGCAAGATGAACTAGGGGGATTGGCGCGATGACCACCGAGATCGCGCGCGGCACGTTCGTCACCAGCATCACGCCGTACACGGCAAGCGGCACGATCGACGAAGGCGCCTATCGTGCCCATCTCCAGCGGCTCGGCGCCGCCGGAATCGGCGCCTATGTCGGCGGCAGCGGCAGCGGAGAGGGCTATACCAACTCGCGCGTCGACACCGAGACGGTGCTGCGCATCGCCGCCGAAGAGCTGAAGGGCAAAGTGCCGGTGCGGGCAATGGGCGTTGAGCCGCGCACGTCTCGCCAGATGATCGAATTCCTGGCGCTGGCCAAGGATTGCGGGGTGGATGCGTCGCAAGTCTATTCGCTCGATATCGGCCACGACCTGTCGCTGACGCCCGAGGAGATCGAGACCTATATGGTCGATGTTCTCGAAGGCTCGGACCTGCCGCTGGTCTTCTCGACGCATTTCTCCGTAGGCTATCGCTTCCCGCTACCGCTGGTTAGCCGGTTGGTCGATCAATACCCGCACTTCACCGGCATCAACTGCACCCATCCGGACCTGTTCTATCTCTCCGAACTGATCCGCACCGTCGGCGACCGCGTCGCGATCATGGTGGGCGGACCGATGCAGGCGCTGACTGCGCTGGCGCTTGGCGCACACGGCTATATCTCCGCGGACGGCAACATCGCGCCGCGGCTCTGCGTATCGATTATCGAGCGCTATGAGACGGACGATCTGGCGGGGCTAATGGAAGCGTTCGGCAAGCTCATCAGGCTTTTCGGCATCTCGCTCGACAGTGGCGGCACTCGCGTGGTCAAGCCTGCGCTCAACCGGCTCGGTTTGCCTGGCGGGCATGTTCGCCCGCCGCGCCAGATGATCGAGGACGAACGGCTGACGCGGGTCCTCGATACGATCGAGGAACTCGGCATCGGCGCGATCGAAGGTTGGTAGCCTCAGCCGCCGCCGCGCCAGGCGGCAAGTCGCGCGGCGCCGTCCTCCGAGACCGCTGGCGAGCTCGGCGTACGTGAAAATCGCGGCGCGGGTGCCGGGATCCCTTCAACATAGGTTCCCCGGGCGACGAGATGCGGGTGGACGGCGGCATCGGCCATGCTGAGCACCGGTGTCACGCATGCATCGATATGCTCGAACAGCTCTTGCCAGGCGCCGCGGGGCCGCGTCCCGAATAATCCCGTCAGCAAATCGCGCACCTGCGCAGCCTCGCCATCCAGCGCGGCAGGATCGAGGCTGAGTGCTTGGGCCAGTGCACGACGGAACTTGGGCTCGAGCGGCCCGACCGCCAGATCCTGCCCGTCCGCGCAGCGATAGACATCATAATAAGCGGCGCCCCCGGAAAGCATGCCGTTGGCCGGGTCGTCGCCAAGCAGCCCCGCCTGCGCCATCCCCTGGATCGGCGACAGCAGCGACGCAGCGCCGTCGATAATTGCGGCGTCGATCACTTGGCCTTCTCCCGATTTCTCCCGTTCCAGCAATGCGGCGAGCACCCCCATCACCACGAACAGACTGCCGCCCGCATAGTCGCCGAGCAGATTGAGCGGCGCCTGTGGAACCGCGCCATCGCGGCCGAGCAAGTCGAGCATGCCGGACAATGCGATATAATTGATGTCGTGCCCGGCGGATCGGGCCAGCGGTCCCGTCTGCCCCCACCCCGTCATCCGCGCATAGATCAGCCGCGGGTTCGCGGCGCGCATGGCATCAGGCCCCAGCTCAAACGCCTCCATCACTCCCGGCCTGAAGCCCTCGACCACCACATCGGCGAGCGCGATCGCCTGCTTCGCAATTGCTAAATCCTCGGGTCGCTTGAGATCGAGAAGCAAGGATGCCCGCCCGCGCGACACGATCGGGACGTCGGGCCAGGGCGCGCAAGGCCGCGTGATCCGCAGAACTTCCGCACCCATGTCGGCGAGGAGCATCACGGCATAGGGTAGTGGTCCAATGCCCTCGAACTCCACGATCCGTATGCCGGCCAGTGGGCCTCTCGGGCGTTTCACGACAGCGTCTTGAGCGCGTCCTTGGAAAAGGGCTGAAGTTCGTCGAATTGCCCCTCCTTCACCTTGCGAGCCCATTGCGGATCGGTGAGCAACGCCCGGCCTACTGCGACGATATCGAACTCGTCCGCTGCCATTCGCACGGCAAGCGGCGCCAGATCGGCGGAAGGTGCGCTGCGTTCGCCTAGGTCCGTCACTGACATAGGCCCCGCCAGCCCCACGCTGCCCACCGTAATCACGGGGCGTCCCGTCAGCTGCTTGATCCAGCCGGCAGCGTTGATCGAAGAGCTGGGAAATTCGGCCTCCCACCAGCGCCGCTGCGAAACATGGAAAATGTCCACGCCGGCCTCGGCTATCGGGCGGAAGATCGCGCCTAGCGCCTCCGGGGTCTCTGCCAGCCGCGCGTCATAATCCTGCTGCTTCCACTGCGAGATGCGCAGGATGATCGGGAAATCAGGCCCCACGGCGGCGCGCACCGCCTCGATCAGTTCGACGGCAAAGCGACCGCGCTCGACGGCATCGCCACCATATTGATCGGTCCGCCGGTTGAGCCCGGACCACAGGAACTGGTCGAGAATATAGCCATGTGCGCCGTGAATCTCGAGCCCATCGAACCCCAGTTCGCGCGCATCCGCGGCCGCCCGCGCGAAGCTCTGCTGTATCGCCCGGATCTCATTGATATCGATCGGATCGAACACGCATTTTCCGCCCGGCTTGAACATGCCCGACGGGCTGGCGCTCGGCAGGTGGCTATTGGGATAATCGTCGGTGCGCGGATCGCGCATGATCCCGACATGCCATAGCTGGGGCACGATCTTGCCCCCTGCATTGTGGACCTCGTCCACTACGCGGCGCCAGCCATCCAGGGCCCGGCCATGAAAGGCGGGGACTCGCACCGAATAAGAGGAGACCGGGTGGTCGACTGTCGTTCCTTCGGTGATGATCAGCCCGACTTCGTTTTCCGCACGGCGCCGGTAATAAGCGGCGACGTCCTCGCCTGGCACCTGGTCGGGTGATTTCCACCGCGTCATCGGCGACATCGCGATTCGGTTGCGGAGCGAGAGTCCACCACCATCGAACGGTTCGAACAGCGGCGCGAGCGCGGCGGCGGCGGGTTTCATCGGTACGGTTTCCATCAGAAGGATCGCGGCAGGCCAAGCTGCTCGGCGATGATGTTGCGGGCCATTTCGTCGGTGATCGGGCCGATCCGCTGGAGCCGGCTGTCTCGCCAATAACGCTGCATGTCGGTCTCGGCCGAATAGCCCATCCCACCCAGAATCTGGATGCCGAGATCGGCGCAGCGATTGCTCTGCTCCGCGGCGATCACCTTTAGCATCGTCGTCTCGATCAGCGTGTCGGTGCCGGCATGCACCTTGGCGGCGCAATCCATCAGCATGCACTCAACCGAATATTGGGCGATTCTGATGTCGGCGATATAATGCTGGATCGCCTGGAACTGCCCGATCGGCTTGCCGAACGCGTGGCGCTGCTTGGCATAATCGAGCGCATCTTCGAGCACGCCATCGATATAGCCCAGACAGAAAGCGCTCATCAGAAGCCGCTCGCTGTTAAGCATCGGCAAGAGCATGTACCAGCCATTGCCGGGCTGCCCGAGCACCAGATCGTCGGGCACGAACACATTGTCGAGATGGATCGAGCAGCTGCCCATCGCGCGCATACCCATCTTTTTGAGCGGCGTGATGGTGATGCCAGGCGAGCGCGCGGGCATCCAGAACAGGGTGAGCCCATGATGATTCTTGGCCGGCTCGCGCTCGGTTCGGGCGAGCAGTAAAAGATAGTCTGCGACGTGCGATTGCGAGCTCCAGATCTTCTCGCCCGAAATCCGCCAGCCGCCCTCGACCTTTTCGCCGAAAGTGCGCATCGCGCCCAGCACGTCGGTGCCGCCGCCCGGCTCAGTCAGCGAGATCGCCGCACGCAGCTTGCCCGCGGCGATATCGGGTAGAAAGCGGCGCTTCTGCTCGTCGCTCCCATGCTGGGTCAGCGCCTTGGCGCCGGCAAAGGAATTGATGCCCCAAAGCCAGGCCAGTCCGGCCAGCGTCCGTGCCAGCGCGCGCGCGGCAATCACTTGCATGATCACGTCGCCACCAGCACCGCCATATTCGTCGGCGATGCCAAGGCCGTGGAACCCCCCGGCCGTGAACTTGTCCCACAGCTCCAGCGGATATTCGTCTTCGCGCGCCTCCAGCTCGCGCGCCCAATCCTTCGGCATTTCGGCGGCCACGAAGCGCTCGACCATTTCCCGAAAAGCGCGATGCTCCCCTGAGAGCTCGACCGTCATGCATACCCCTCCAATTCCTTGGATTCAGGTCTAGCAGGGTGCGTACGAAATGCCAACCGTTCGGTTGATAACTCTAAGCGAATAGATTGCTTGTTTATCCCATAACGGGTTGCTAGCCAGACAAACGGTTGAATTCGCGCTACACGCGAGATGATTCAGGAGCGCGCGCTGCCTATGCAAAATACCAATGTGCAGATGGGAGCTGGCCCGAAGCGCGCTACGCAGCGCAAGCAAGTAGGCCGCCAGGATTCCCAGGAGCGGTGGCAGCAAATTCTTGAGGTCTCGACCGATCTGTTTCGCCGCAAAGGCTTCATCGGTACTTCGATGCAGGACGTCAGCGACGCAGTCGGCCTGCTCAAGGGCAGCCTATATTATTATATCCGCTCCAAGGAAGACCTGCTCTTCGAAATCTTGAAGGGCCTGCACACCGATGGCGAGGAAATCGTCGCCTCGGTCGAATTCGGTTCGGACGACCCGATCGAGCAGCTTCGGCTGTACCTGAAGCGCTGTGCGGTCTTCTCGGGCGCCAATCACGCCCGGCTGGTGATCTTCCAGCGCGATTTCGAGAATATCCCCGAGGATCGCCGCAAGGAAATCATCTCCGATCGCGAGATGTATGCACAGACCGTCCAGCGGCTGATGAAGGAAGCGCAGTCCAAGAAGATGGTTTCGGCCGACATGGACCTGTCGCTTGCATCGAAGCTGATCTCGAGCGCAATCACCAGCACGCACGAATGGCTGCGCCCGCACGGCCGTCGTCCGCTCGAAGATGCCGCGGCGGAGATCGCCACGCTGCTCACCGACGGGCTTACGCTTCCGGCCGCTAAGCCGCGAGGCGGCGTCAAGGGCTAGCCTGCCGTGACCAGCGTCGCGGTGCCGGTCAGGGCCGCGCGGCCTTCCACTGCGAGCATCAAATTGCATTCGACGCGCAGTCCATGGTCGAGCACCTCGACCGAGCAGACGACCCCCGTCGCCACTGCGATATCTCCGGCCCTGACATTGTCGACGAACCTGAAATCCATCTGCTCGAAGACGCATCCGGGAAAGTGCGCAGACACCGCATTGACCAGATAGCCGATATTGGCTGGCCCCTGATTGATGACGCGGGTTCCCAGGCCGGCCGCGCGGACCGCGTCGGGATCGACATGAATGGGGTTTGGATCGCGTAGTGCGCGGGCCCATATTGGCATCGATTCAGCCCGCACCAGGATTGACGCCGGCCCGATCGCGTCGCCGCGCGCCGTCATGCGGCCCGCGGGCCGCGTGGAAGCACCCAGACATTATGCGTTTCGACTGCACAAATACCGTCGAGCGTCTCCAGCCGCAGCCGATAGTCGAGCAGATCCATTAGCCCGAGCTTTCGGCTCTGCTTGCGAACCAAGCTCGCGATTCGCCCTCGCACCAGATAGGGTTGCGCGGTCATCAGCGGTGCGTGAAATCTTGCCCCGCTCGTCGCCATCATCGGCCCGTCAGCAACATTGAAATCGCATGCTGCGCAGAGTTCACGGACGGTCAGTCCCATGCCCATTTGGGTGGCGATATAGAAATAGCTGGGATGCGCCCTGCCCTGCGGATCGGGTGCCACGCCCATAGTCTCGCACAATGCGCGATTTTCGCGCGGGTCGATCACCACTGTCTCGATTCCGTCGAGCGACAGTCCGGCTACATCCGGCGGGCCCGGTATCGAGCCTTGCTCGCTCATGCACTCGCGCCCAGAAACGGGTTAAGCGGCACGAAGCCGAGCGGAGCCTCGAGCGCCTCCGGAATCACCGCGAGTTCGACTTCGCGCTCGGCATCCAGGATATATCCGGCCAGCAACTCGCCGATATCGACCAGATAAGGCGGGCGATATCCCGCCTCTTTCAGCCGCGCGAAGGCAGCCTCGATCGGCGGCTTTTCGCGCGCGCCGAGCGCCACATTGACCACGCCCTGGTCCGATGCACGATAATCAGACCGGCGCGCCTGCCCGGACGGATCGGTGTACTGCACGATCTCGAGCAGCACATCGCCGGCATCGACCAGGAAGGATTTCGATTGCGCCCCAGCCATGCCCCACAGCGCATCGCTGTCGGCATCGTGCAGCGAGGCATCCATGGCCAACGGCAGCGCCAGCACCTGCGTATAATAGTCGTGCGCGGCGCTGAGGTCGGACACCGATCCCGCGGCATAGACCAGAGCCGGTCCTGCCTCGCGCCCCGTCCGCATGCGCAGCGCTTCGCCATCTTCCATCACTTCTACGATCACCCCGATCCAGGGATCGCGATAGGCGCAGCGCCGCAGGCCGCCCACCATGGCAATCCCCGCGATCGGTGCGATCCCGCGCCTGGCCATCTCTGCCAATGCGTGGTCGAAGCGCTCGACGGCGATACCGAACCTGCTCCATCCCAGATCGCAGGGGCGCCAATCCTCCGGCAATGGCCGCTGCACCGGCCGCGTGTGATGAAAGAATTCGAGCTGCAGGCGCGGTTGCGCACCAACCAGCCACCACATCATCGCATGCGCCGAGCGATCGAGGCCCTGGATTTGGATCAGGTCACCCATGATCACCTGGCCCCCGGCGTTGCGGAACCCGAAAGCCTCGGTGAACAGTTCGAGGCTGGCCGGATGATCGGACGTATTCATCCCGATCTGGATGAGCTCCAATGGCATGGCACAACCTCACATTCTTCTGACCGTTTGGTTGTCAAGATACCGCAGGGCGCTGGCCGTACAAGCCGAAACCACATCTTGACACCGACCGTTTGGTAGAGTTGGTCGAGATAGAGTGGGAGGTGAGAAATGAAAACGCTGATCGTGGGTGGTGCAGGCTTTATCGGAACGGCCACAGCCTATCTGCTTCGCTCGCAAGGTCACAACGTGACGATAGCGGGCAGGACGCCTCCCGCGACAGGATCGCCGCTCGCCCAATTCGATTTCGCACGGCTCGATTATACGCGGGAAGAAGACGCCGGGGTGCTTGCCGGCTTCGACCGGCTGGTGTTCACGGCGGGCAACGACATACGCCACAAACCGGCCGGCGCCGGAGACGAGCATTGGCACGCCGCGAATGCCGAGGCAGTTCCCCGCTTCTTCGCAGCCGCACGCGCCGCGGGCATTCGGCGCGCGGTAAATGTCGGCAGCTTCTACACGCAGGCCGCGCCCCATCTCATAGAAACCAACGCCTATATCCGGTCACGGCGCGACGCCGAACTCGGCATCGCCGCGCTCGCCGCCCGCGATTTTGCGGCGATAAGCGTCAACGCCCCGCTGGTGATCGGTGCAGTCGAAGGGGTGTCGGTTCCTTTCTTTGATTCGCACGTCCGCTTCGCACTCGGTGAACTCGCGCCGATGCCCGAATTTGTGCCGCCGGGCGGAGTCAATTTCATCTCTGTGCGCTCGCTCGCCGAGGCGATTGCGGGTGCGCTTGATCGGGGGGATTCAGGAAAGATCTATCTGGTCGGCGACGAAAATCTCACCTTCCAGCAATATTTTGGCGCCTATTTCGAAGCAGCCGGCCGCGCCCCGCCGCCGGTGCGCGACGAAGAGGCGCCGATCTTCCCCGACCGCTCCATCTATTTCGGTCGCGGTAATACGGTTTTCTACGATCCCGATTCCGAAGAAGCGCGTCTGCTCGGTTATCGGCGCGGGGACGTCACCCCGTCGATCCACGAAATGGTTGCCGCCTATCGACGAGGATGATGGCTTTTTACTGTTGTCCCGTGACGCCCGAGAGGCGCATGGGTCGGCAGCAATGGCCGCTGCACAACCAGAATGAGCATCGATCGCGATCTCTTGGCGTCAGGCCAGGCCGTGCTCCACGATCTCGTGTCGGTCGCCGACGATGGCGTCCGCCGCGACCTGCAGCGGGCGATTGCGGTCGAATGCCCGGTTGCGCTTGAATTCAATGGGCTGGGCTATGCCGTCGTCATGGCGAGCCCCGCCGACCTCGAGGATTTCGCTGCCGGATTCGCGCTTTCCGAGCGCCTGATCGCGGGCTTTGAGGATCTGATCGAGATCGAAATTCATGCCGCCGAGCGTGGCCAGCTGGTACGTGTGACCTTGGCGCCGTCGCGAGTTCCGGGGGTGGTGGAGCGGGTTCGGCACCGGGTGGCGGAATCCTCCTGCGGGTTGTGCGGCATCGAGAATCTCGAACAGGCGATTCGCCCGTTGCCCAGGGTCAAGCAGACATCGCTCGCGATCGATGCCACGATCTTCGCCGCTTTAAAGAGCCTGCGTGCGCATCAGCCACTCAACCGGGTGACGGGCGCCGTCCATGCCGCCGCGCTTGTGGCCGCGGATGGCACGCTTCTGCTCGTCCGCGAGGATGTCGGGCGGCACACCGCCTTCGACAAACTGATCGGCGCGATGCTCCGCGGCGGGCTCGACTGGGAGGGCGGCTTTGCGCTGCTGTCCTCGCGCTGCTCGTACGAACTGGTCGAGAAAGCTGCGCTGGCCGGCTGTCCGATGCTGGTGACGGTCTCGGCGCCGACCAGCCTCGCCATTGCTCGCGCGCGCGAAGCGGGGGTGCGGCTGGTGGTGCTCGCCCGCTCCGACGCAGTGCTCATGGTCCCCGAATGACGGTGCTGGGCGCGATCCTTGCGGGCGGCGCGGCCAGCCGCTTCGGCTCGAACAAGGCGCTCGCTATATATCGCGGCGAAGCGTTGATCGCGCACGCCGCGCGCGCGCTTGGGAGGCAGATCGATGCATTGGTGGTGTGTGGCGGCGAGCCCGTGTTGCCCGGCATCACCCATTTGCCCGATCGCCCGCGCCCGGGACTAGGCCCGCTAGGCGGACTGGCTGCCGCGCTGTTTCATGCGCAAGCCAACGGGTTCGAAGGCGTGGCGAGCATTGGCTGCGACACGCCGGTGCTGCCTGAAAATCTCGTCGAGAAACTGCGCGCCGGCGGCACCGCGACGTATCTGGCAGAGATGCCGCTGATCGGCTGGTGGCCGAGCGATCTGGCCGAAGCGCTCGACGCCTTCGTGTCCAGCGATCCGCGGCGTTCGATGCGCGGCTGGGCCGCCGTTGCGGGCGCGCAGGCGGCAAGCCTTCCAGAGTCGATCGTCAACATCAACACGCCGGACGATCTGGCCGCACTGGCGCGCTGAACCGAGCCGGGCCGGTGCATCCTTTATCCGGGCATGACAGTTGATCGGGGAAAGCAGGGGCGTAAGCTGTGCGGGAGGAGATGGAGCCATGGACGACAAGGACAAGAAGGGCACCGTCCATTACAAAGGTGAGGAGGGCGGCTGGGGATCGATGCGCGGCATCGTCCAGACGGGGCTTCGCGAAGTCGATCGGCTGGGCGCGCTGCGCACGCTCAAGCGGCAGAACAAGCCCGGCGGCTTCATGTGCGTCTCGTGCGCCTGGACCAAGCCGGCGCAACCGCATGCGCTCGAATTCTGCGAGAATGGCGCCAAGGCAACGCTCTGGGACCTGACCACCCGGCGCTGCACCCCCAAAGTGCTTGCCAAGCACAAGATCGCCGAGCTCAAGACCTGGCGCGACCATGATCTTGAGCAACTCGGGCGGCTCACCCACCCGATGCGCTACGATCCGGCGAGCGACACCTATGTGCCGTGCGACTGGCAGGAGGCGTTCGACGTGATCGGCCGCGAGCTGGCGGCGATCGATCCCAAGAACGCGGTCTTTTACACATCGGGCCGGGCGAGCCTCGAGACCGCCTATATGTTCCAGCTGTTCGCGCGGCTCTATGGGCACAACAATCTGCCCGATTCCTCCAACATGTGCCACGAGACCACTTCGGTAGCGCTCAAGAAGCTGATCGGCGTGCCGGTGGGCACCAGCGTGCTCAGCGACTTCCATCACTGCGACGCGATCTTCTTCTTCGGCCAGAACACCGGATCGAACAGCCCGCGCATGCTCCATCCGCTCAAGGAAGCGGTCGAGCGCGGGGTCAGGATCGTTACCTTCAATCCGATCCGCGAGCGCGGGCTCGAAGTGTTCCGCGATCCGCAGAGCCCGGCCGAGATGCTGCATCTCAAAAAGCCGACCCAGATCTCGCAACTCTATCTGCAGGTCCGCCCCGGCGGCGACATCGCGGCAATCACAGGGCTGATCAAGCACGTGTTCGCTGCCGAGGCGAAGAGCTGGGCGGAGGACAAGCGCCATGTGCTCGATGTGGATTTCATCGAACAGCACACCCAGGATTTCGAAGCGCTCAAGGCGCATATCGACACGATCGGCTGGGACGAGATCGAGCGCGAATCCGGCCTTGCCCGTGCCGATCTCGAGGCCGCCGGGCAGATCTATGTCGAAGCCAAGAACAGCATCATCATGTACGGCATGGGATTGACCCAGCAGGTCCACGGCTTCGAGAATCTGGCGATGGTGGTCAATCTGCTCCTGCTCAAGGGCAATATCGGCCGCGAGGGGACGGGCTGCTCGCCGGTGCGCGGGCATTCGAACGTCCAGGGCCAGCGCACCGTCGGCATCGCCGAAAAGCCCGAGCTCGTCCCGCTCGACAAGCTTGCCGAGATGTTCGGCTTCGAACCGCCGCGCGAAAAGGGCATGAACACCGTCGAGGCGTGCGAGAAGATCCTCAGCGGCGAAGTAAAAGCGTTCGTCGGGCTTGGCGGCAATTTCATCCGCGCGATCCCCGAGCGCGGCAAGATGGAGGAAGCCTGGACGCGGCTGCGCCTCACCGTCCAGATCGCGACCAAGCTCAATCGCAGCCATTTGATCAACGGCCAGATCGCCTATCTGCTGCCCTGCCTCAGCCGCACTGAAGAGGATGTGCAGGCAGGCGGGCGCCAGACCGTGACGATGGAAGACAGCCTCAGCTGCATCCACGGATCGATCGGCACCAACAAGCCCGCGAGCAAGCATCTGTTGTCCGAACCGGCGATCGTCGCTGGCATCGCCAAGGCGACGCTTCCGCCCAATCCCAAGGTCAAATGGGACGAATGGGTCGGCCATTACGGCAATGTCCGCGACCTGATCGAGCGGACCTATCCCGAGCAGTTCGCCGACTATAATGCCCGCATGTTCACTCCCGGCGGCTTCTATCGCGGCAATGCCGCGCGCGAACGCATCTGGAAGACCGAGAGCGGCAAGGCGCAATTCACTGTCCCCAAGCACATGTCGGCAGTCGGCTTCGAGGATGCACCGGGGCGCTACCGGCTGATCACCCTGCGCTCCAACGATCAATTCAACACCACGATCTATGGCTATTCGGACCGGCTGCGCGGCATCGAAGGCACCCGCGACGTGCTGCTGATGCACCCCGACGAGATCGCGCTGGCAGGGCTCCAGCAGGGCCAGATCGTGGGGCTCAAAAGCGATGCCGGGGACGGCGTCCATCGTCAGGTCGACGGGCTGACGGTCACGCCCTTCCTGCTGCCGCGCGGCTGCGTCGCGTCCTATTATCCCGAGATGAACCCGCTCGTGCCGCTCAGTCATCACGACCAGGAGTCCAAGACCCCCGCGGCCAAGGGCGTGCCGGTCCGCATCGTGACCTGAGATCGCCAGCACCGTCGCGCCTGACTTAACCTGGGTTGTTGACCGATAGAGCGCATTTGGCGACCCAGACATGTGCGCGGAGTGTCTTGGTCCTTATTCGCGGCGTGCGCATTTCTTGCTGCCGGATGCAGCGAGGAATCGCGAACTCTGGGCGCCGATCTGCCGCAAACCGCGCCAACGGGCGCGCAGGATCCGCGCGCGGCCAAATATGAGCGCAACGTCTACCAGGTCTCGCAGGGCGGCCGCTATTTCACCTGGTATGGCTGCGGCGAATGCCATGGCGGCGAGGCCAGGGGCGCGCTGAACCTGGGCGACAAGCTGTGGTCGCACGGCAGCGATCTCGATCAGGTCTATGCTTTCATCGCCAAGGGCCATCCGGGGGCGCTTGCCAATTATGGCGAGCGTATCCCGGCCGAGCAGCTCTGGCAGATCACTGCCTATGTCCGCACGCTGCCGCAGCTGACCCCCGAAAAACGCCGCCGCCAGGACATGGATCAAGTCGGCGAGCCGCAGGGCGCCAAATGGACCGGACCGGTCCGATGATCGCGCGCAAGATCATGCTCTCGTTGTCGCTGCTGTCGCTCGGCGGATGCGGCGGCTTCCAGTCGATGCTCGCTCCTGCCGGTGAGCAGGCTTCGAGCATTCATTCGCTGTTCTGGCTGATGATGGCGGTGTGCGGCTTCATGTACCTGCTCGTGCTGGGCGCGCTGGGCGTGAGCATCGGGCGGGCCTGGCGCCGGCGCAGGGAGAACGCCGAGCCGAGCATCAATCCCGCCGATCGCGGCCTCAACCGCTCGCTGATCCTGTGGTGCGGGTTGATTGTCGTGGGACTGACCACGCTTATCGTCGGCAGCTTCCTGGTCGATCGCACCATCGCCCAGGCGCGGGCGCGCGATGCGCTGGAGGTGCGCGTCACCGGGCATCAATGGTGGTGGCGGATCGAGTATCGCGATCCCGCGACCGGCGGATGGATCGAGACTGCCAATGAGTTGCATCTGCCGCTCGGCCGCACGACGCGCGTGTCGCTGGGATCGTCGGACGTGGTCCACAGCTTCTGGGTCCCGAACATCGCCCAGAAGCTCGATCTGATTCCTGGGCGGATAAACACGCTCGATTTGACCCCGACGCGCTTGGGCTGGTTTCGCGGGCAATGTGCGGAGTTCTGCGGGGCGCAGCACGCCCACATGGCCTTTGACGTGAAAGTCGAGACTCCTGAGGAATTCGCCGGCTGGCTCGCCGGGCAGAAACGGCCCGCCGGCACGCCCGCCGATCCGGCGCCAGCGCGCGGGCTGCAGGTGGTGACGCAAGGCCAATGCGCGATGTGCCACGTAATCCGCGGCACGCCGGCCATCGGCAGGGCAGGCCCCGACCTCACGCATTTCGGCTCGCGTCGTTCGGTAGCAGCCGGCACGCTGACGATGAGCCGCGGCGCGATCCAGGGCTGGATCGCCCAGCCCCAGGCGATCAAGCCGGGCACGATGATGCCCCCGGTCGCGCTTTCGCCTGCCGATGCCGACGCCGTCTCCCGCTATCTGATGGGGCTCAAATGAACGCGCCGGACGAGCCAGCACCGCCGCCCGATGCGCTTGCGGCATCGTGGCGCGACGCCCCCGGTATCTGGGGCTTCCTCACCACCGTCGATCACAAGCGGATCGCCGCGCGGTATATCTTCACCGTGGTCGGCCTGCTGTTCCTCGCCGGCATGCTCGCGCTCGACATGCGGCTGCAGCTCGCCGGGCCGGACATGGAGCGGATGACCCCGCAACTCTATAACGAAGCCTTCTCGCTGCATGGCTCGACGATGCTGTTCCTGGTCTCTGTCCCGGCGATGGAGGCGATGGCGATATGGCTGGTGCCGCT
Organism: Sphingomonas sp. AC522; assembly: GCF_979258125.1. Lineage (NCBI taxonomy): Bacteria > Pseudomonadati > Pseudomonadota > Alphaproteobacteria > Sphingomonadales > Sphingomonadaceae > Sphingomonas > Sphingomonas sp. AC522. The sequence continues at coordinate 777,534 of NZ_OZ409836.1, read as the reverse complement.
GATGCTGGGACAGCGGGCGCTTGCCTTCCCGCGCCTTGCGGCCTTCAGCTACTGGCTGTATCTGGGCGGCGTGCTGATGCTGTGGGTGCCGCACGCGCTCGGTATCACCCCCGATCTCGGCTGGTTCGAATATCCCCCGCTCTCCGGCCCGGCTTATTCGCCCGGGCACCGCGCCGACATCTGGGCGCAGATGATCACCTTCACCGAAGTCGCGGCGCTAGCGGCATCGGTGAATATCGTCGCCACGGTGCTCAAGATGCGCCCGCCCGGCATGACGCTGTCGCGCATCCCATTGTTCGTCTGGGCGATGTTCCTCGCCTCGGTGATGACGGTGTTCGCTTTGCCGGCAGTGATGCTCGTCACCAGCATGCTGATCTCCGACCGGCTGGTCTCGACCCAGTTCTTCGCATCGGCCGCAGGCGGCGATCCGGTGCTGTTCCAGCACCTCTTCTGGTGGTTCGGCCACCCCGAGGTCTATATCATCTTCCTGCCCGCGGCGGGGTTCGTCTCGGTGATCGTCGAGACCTTTTCGCGCCGCACGTTGTTCGGCCATGTCGCAGTGGTGCTGTCGATGCTCGGCATCGCCGCGCTCGCTTTCGGGCTGTGGGTGCATCACATGTTCGCGGTCGGGCTGCCGCGGCTCGGCAACGATTTCTACACGGCTGCAAGCATGGCAGTGGCGCTACCCGCCGGCATCCAGATCTTCTGCTGGCTCGCGACCATGTGGAGCGGGCGGCCGCGCTTCGATACGCCCTTGCTCTGGGTCACCGGCTTTATCGCCACTTTCGTGATCGGCGGGCTTTCGGGCGTGATGGCCGCGTCCGCGCCGCTCGACCAGCAGCTGACCGACACCTACTTCATCGTCGCCCATTTCCATTACGTGCTGATCGGCGGCGCGATGTTCCCGCTGTTCGGTGCCTTCGCCTATTGGTATCCCAAGGCAACCGGGCGGATGATGTCCGAATTCTGGGGCAAGGTCAGCTTCTGGCTGATCGTCGGCGGCTTCAATCTCGGCTTCTTCCCGATGCACATCCTCGGGCTCCAGGGCATGCCGCGCCGCATCTACACCTATAGCGAGGGCATGGGCTGGGGGCCGCTCAACATGGTCGCCTCGATCGGATCGGCGATCGCCGTCGCCGGGGGCATGCTGTTCGTCGCCAATGCATTCTGGAGCTATTATCGCGGCAAGCGCGCAGGTGCCGATCCCTGGGGCGGGCCGACGCTCGAATGGTCGGCACCCTCGCCGCCGCCGCAGCACAATTTCGATCACACCCCCGTGATCGACAGCCTCACCCCGCTCTGGACGCAGAGGGACGGGCTGGCGGTGATGACCGGTCTGGCCGATGATCGCCGCGAAGTGCTCGTCACGTCGGTGGTCGAGGCCGAGCCCGAATATCGCCAGAAAAGCCCCAAGCCTTCGATTGCCCCGTTATTCGCTGCGATCGCCGTGACGATGCTGTTCGTCGGCAGCATCTTCACGCCCTGGGCGCTGGTCTGGGGAGCCATCCCGGTGGCGATCACGCTCACCATCTGGTTCTGGCCCGAGCGTGAACGCTCGACGACCGGGCCCTTGCGGACGCGCAACCGATGAGCGACGCAATCCGCACCCGCACCGTCGGCGATCTCTCGTACCTGCCCGAGAGCGCATCGGGCGCGCGCCACTTGGTCTGGTGGGGCAATATCGGCTTCATGGCGATCGAAGGCACGGTCTTCGCGCTGGCAATGGGCTGCTATCTCTATCTGATGAGCCAGACGCAGGGCTGGCCGCCCGCCGGCATTCGCCCGCCGGACCTGTTCTGGCCCGCGGTGCTGACCACGGGGCTGCTGCTCAGCGAGGTTCCCAATCTGTGGGTCCGCCGCAAGGCGATGGCGAAGGACGAGCATGGCGTGCGGATCGGCACGCTGGCGATGACCATTATCGGCCTGTTGCTGCTCATTCCCCGCGGGCTGGCATTCATGCATCTCAACGTGACATGGCACGACAATGCTTATGGCTCGGTGGTCTGGCTGCTGCTGGTGCTGCACACCAGCCATTTGATCACCGATATCGGCGACACCGCGGTCCAGTCGGTCTGGCTCTATACGCATGAAGTCGGCGACGATCAGTTTGCCGATGTCGAGGACAATGCCAATTACTGGACCTTCGTCGTGTTCAGCTGGTTGCCGATCGCCGCATTGATCTATCTGGCGCCGCGGCTGGGATGAGCGAAGCCGCCCCTCTCAGCCGCGGCGCTCGCGTGCGGCCTTGGATCGCGCTGCTCGTGCCGCCTGCTGCCTGGTACCTGTTCCAACTCGGGCTCGGCAGCGTGCTCAAGGTCGATTGCGAGCCGGTGGGCGATTGGCTCGGGCTGGCCTGGGGTATGGCGAGCCTGACGGCATGCGGGGTGGCGGCGGCGATCGTCTGGCCCTGCGCCAAGCCGGCGAGCGACCAGACGCCCCCACGGGCATGGCTCTCGCGCGTAGCTTTATTGCTTGCCGGCATCTTCGCGCTGGCGATCGCATTCCAGACCCTGAGCGTGCTGATCGTGCCGTCATGCGTAAACTGATCCGGCCCATCGCGCTGTGCGCCTGCATGTTCGCCGCCCCCGCCTGGGCGCATGGCGGCCATGATCATGGCGAGCCGCCGGGTTGGACCTGGGATCCGTGGATCACCCTGCCGCTGCTGCTCGCCGCATCCCTCTTCGCGTTGGGCTGGTGGAAGCTCCATGCGCGATCGAGCGGCGGACGGGCGCAGCTTCGCAAGCGGGGCTGGCTTTTCGCTGCCGGATGGCTGACCCTGGCGGGCGCATTGGTCTCGCCGCTTCATGCGGCGGGCGAGCAATCGTTCACGGCGCACATGATCGAGCACGAATTGCTGATGCTGCTCGCCGCGCCGCTGCTGGTGATGGCAGAGCCGCTTTCGGCGATGCTCTGGGCTTTCCCGCCTGCCGCCCGCCGCGCGATCGGACGGGTCGCGTCCAGCCGATGGGTTTCGACAACATTCCGCTGGTCCACCGGCGCAGTCGTCGCGACACTGTTTCAAGCGGCGATGCTATGGATCTGGCACATGCCCGCATTGTTCGACATGGCGCTGGCCAGCGAGGGATGGCACGCCGCGCAGCATGTCTGTTTCATCCTGAGCGCTCTGCTCTTCTGGACCGCCATGCTCGGCCGTCGCGGCGCGGGGGCCTCGGCGCTGGGCGAGCGTGCGCTGGCCGCCTTCTGCCTGCTCGTCACGTCGTTCGTAACCGGCGCGCTGGGCGCCTTGATGGCCTTCTCGGATTCGCCCTGGTATCCCGGCTATGCCCGGCTGGCGCTCGCGCCCTTTGGGCTCAGCCCTGCCGAGGACCAGCAGATCGCTGGATTGATCATGTGGGTGCCGGGCGGGCTCGTCCATCTGATTACCGCGCTTGTCCTCGTCCGCACCTTGCTCACACCGCCAAGGACTGCCGATGCCGTCTGAGCTGCGCTTCGCACTGATCCTGGCAGGCGCCGCCGCGCTCGCCGGCATCGCATCGGTCGCCGGCATCTATCGCCAGGACGCGGCCCAGGCACGCACCCATGCCGAGGCAATGACCGGCGGCAGCGCGGACGCAGGCAAAGCCGCCATTGCCCGATACAATTGCGGCGCATGTCACCGCATCCCGGGGATCGCGGGCGCCACCGGAGCGACCGGCCCCGCGCTAAACGGCATCGCAGTTCGCGCCGAGATCGCAGGCAAGCTCGCCAACACGCCCGGCAATCTCGAAAGCTGGCTTCGTCGCCCCCAGCAAGTCGCCCCCGGCAGCGGCATGCCCGATCAGGGTGTGACCGAGCGCGACGCCCGCGACATGGCGGCGTATCTCTATACAGTTCGCAAATAGCCTCGGTCGACGGCGTCCTTACTGACCACGCGTGAGGCGCGACAGGGCGGCTGCGAGGTCGGCCTGGCGGAATGGCTTGGCCAGCTGGGGCAGCCCGATATTGAGATCACCGCCGGCATAGCCCGTGACGACGAGAACCGGGGTTCCGGGCAACAGCGTCCGCGCCCGCAATGCCAGCTCCGCTCCGTCCATCCGCGGCATCATGTAATCGGTGACGATCGCGTCGACTTCGAGCCCGTCGCTCAGCGCCGCCAAAGCCTCGGCACCGCCCGCGGCTTCCGCCACGTCATGCCCCATTTCACGCAGCATTTCCGCAGTACCTGCGCGCACGAGCGGTTCGTCGTCGACGAGCAGGACGGCCAATTTGTGCTGGGCTCCCGAGGCTGCAGAATCCGGCAGTCGGACGGCGGCGCGCGCGGATTGCGACGCGGCCGGCAGATACAGGATCGCGCGAGTCCCCTTGCCCGGCGCGCTGTCCAGCACAAACGTCCCGCCGAGCTGCGCCGCCAGTCCGTGGACCATCGACAGGCCCAGGCCCGTGCCCTTGCCCATTTCCTTGGTCGAGTAAAAGGGCTCGACCGCGCGCGTGAGCGTCGCTGCGTCCATGCCGGTGCCCGAATCGATCACCGACAGGCGCAGATAGGTGCCGGGCGCTAACGCCAGGCTGGATCGCTTGTCGATCAAAGCCGACTCTACCGCCAGCGTCAGCGTGCCGCCGCGCGGCATCGCATCGCGGGCGTTGACGCACAGGTTGAGGATCGCCAGCTCGAGCTGGTTGGGATCGGCCATGGCCAGCGGCAGGTCGTCAGGCGCGACGATCTCCAGCTCGACCCCCGAGCCGGTCGAACTCGCCACCAGATCGCGCATGCCGTGCAGCAGTTCGGCAAGATCGAGGGCCTGGGTTTCCAGCGATTGGCGCCGCGCGAAGCCGAGCAGCCGCTGCACCAATATCTTGGCCCGCTCCGCCGATTGCAGCGCGCCGTCAATCAGCCGCGCCGAGCGGGCATCGTCCTCATAGCGCCGCCCCAGCAGATCGAGCGCGCCGGTGATCGGAGTCAGCAGATTGTTGAAGTCGTGCGCGACGCCGCCAGTGAGCTGGCCGATAGTCTCCAGCTTCTGTGCTTCATGCAATTGCGCCAGCGCCGATTCGCGCTCGGCAATGGCGTCGGCAACCCGGCGCTCGAGCGTCTCGTTCAAGTCGCGCAGCGCCGCCTGGGCGCGCGAGCGATCGGTGATGTCCTGGAAGATCACGGCGACTTCGCGCCGGTTGGCAGGCTCGACCCGGAATGCCGCCAGTTCGAGGTGGCGGCCGGTGGCGACCAGTTCGCGCTCGAAGCGGATGGGCTCGCCGCTCTCCAGCACGCCGCGGTACAGCCTTACCCATTCGTCGGCCTCATCGCCCACCATCTCGCGCACGCGCTTGCCCACCACGTTGGCGATGCCGGCATGGCGCTCATAAGCGGGGTTGGCCTGGACGTGCAGATAGTCGCTCATGACCCCATGCGGTCCGTCCACGAATTCGATCACGCAGAAGCCTTCGTCCATCGTGTCGAACAGCGTGCGGAAGCGTGCCTCGCTTTCGCGCAAGGCCACGAGCCTGGCCCGAGCCTCATATTGGCGGCGCCGCGCGCGAAGTGCCGAGCGGGCAAGGCTGATCAGAGTCGTCGGGTGGAAAGGCCGCTCGAGAAAAGTGACGTTACCCAGCACTTCGAGATGGCGGACCGCGGCGGGATTTCGCTCCAGCCCGCCGCCGCGCGTCGTGATGAGGATGAAGGGCAGATCAGACCATTCCTCCTGATCCTCGATCCACGCAGAAAGTGCGTTGAGGTTCGCCGTGGCGATCGCTTCCTCGGTGACGACGATGAATCCCGCCCCGCCCTCGAGCTCCTCAATGAGCGCCGCGAGCGACGCGCATTTTGCCGCGGCGATACCCGCCTCGCCTAGCATCTCGCCGGCAATGGCGGCATCACGCCCGCGCGGCGCCAATATCAGCGCGCGTTCAGAAACCCCGGTTCGCCTCACGCGTCTTCGCGCCGCAGCAGCTCGGTATTGCCGATGATCGTCGGGACGCCGCGGAGCACGCCCTGGAAATTCACCAGCGGCTCGCCCAGCGTGATGCCGCGTCCACCGATCTGATATTCGCGGATCGCATGCTCATGGGCTCCGGTGCGCTTCTTGACGACCGAGATCGCCCGGCGAACGTGCCCCATCGCTTCGAAATAGCGCAGCAGCAGCACCGTATCCGCCAGATAGGTGAGGTCCACCGGGGACTTCATGTCACCGACTAGGCCGTGCTGCGCCACGGTCAGGAAAGTCGTCGCGCCCTGGCGGTTCAGATATTGGAGCAGCTCGTGCATATGGAGCACCAGGGCATGCTCGCCGGGCATCGCCGCCTGATATCCGTTCAAACTGTCGATCGCGACGGTTCTTGCGCCATGCGCCTCGACGCACGCGCGGACCCGGTCCGAAAATTCTCCGGGCGTCGATTCCGCGGCGTCAACCTGCTCCAGCACCAGATTCCCGGCGTCGATCATCGCCCGCAAATCGATGCCCAGGCCCTTGGCGCGCTCGATCAGCAATTCGCGCTCTTCGTCGAATATGAACATCGCCGCGCGCTCGCCGCGCGCCACTGCGGTCTTGATGAACGTCAGCAACAACAGCGACTTGCCGGTGCCCGCCGGACCCAGCACGAGCAGGCTCGATCCGCGATGGACGCCCCCTCCCATCAGCGCATTCAACTCGGGGGAGTCGGTCCCCAGCAGCTCGCGGCTGAAATCGGTCTTGTGCTCGGCAGAGACCAATCGCGGATATACCCTAACGCCGCCGGTGGTGATGGCGAAGTCATGATATCCACCGCGAAAACGCCGCCCGCGATATTTGATCACTCGCATCCTGCGCCGCTCGGCGCCGTAATCGGGCGCCATTTCATCGAGCCGCACCACGCCATGCGCCACCGAATGGACGGTCTTGTCGTTGGTATCGGTCGTCAAATCGTCGAGCATTAGCACCGTCGCGCCGGTGCGGGCGAAATAATGTTTCAGTGAGAGGATTTGCCGGCGATAACGAAGCGAACTCTGCGCCAGCAGGCGGATCTCGGAAAGACTGTCCAGCACCACGCGATCGGGCTTGATCTGCTCGAACGCCTCGAAAATCCGCTTGGTGGTTTCGCCCAGCTCCAGGTCCGACGAGTAAAGCAGGCTCTGCTGCTGGTCTTCATCGAGCAAATTCTCGGGCGGGATCAGTTCGTATATCTCGATTCCGTCGAGCGACCAGCCATGCGAAGCGGCGGAGGCGCGCAGTTCGTCCTCGGTCTCGGAAAGCGTGACATATAGGCAGCGCTCGCCCAGCTCGACCCCGGAGGCCAGGAATTGCATGGCGATGGTGGTTTTCCCGGTTCCGGGATTTCCCTCCAGCAGGAACGTCCGCGCACGCTGGAAACCTCCCGCGAGAACATTGTCGAGACCGTCTGTTCCGGTGCGGGCGTCGCCGGATCTAGGCTGCGGCATTCGGCGTTGCTCCTGACGTCCCGTAAAGTCGGCGCCAAAGGGGCGCTAACATACGTTTCCGAACTGTGTCAGCGACATTCGGGCAGCTCGAACAGCCATCACACCCTATTCCGCCGCCATGCGTAACGAAATAAGGGGCCGCAGGGTCCACGATGCGGCTCCGAAACGAATTTGGCGCGGGCGGGCCGATGCCCACCCGCGCCATCGAGAGCATGCTCTAGCCTGCTGGATTACGCTAGAAATCGACCTTCGCGCCAATCCGGAAATAACGGCCCATGATGTTGGGGCCAGCCCAGGCCGGGTTGAACTGGAAGATCTGATAGGTCGAGGACGGATCGAACGGCGCCTTCAGATCGAGAGCGTTGAGCACGTTCAGATATAGCAGGAAATTCTCGCCGATCTTCTGGCTCGCAGTCAGATCCACGTTCCAGGTCGCCTTGGCATTGCACAGGATCGGCGAGCCATCGTTATACACCCCCACCGAAGTGTGATTGGCGGCGTTAAAGGCGCAATCGCCCTTGATCCCGCCAAAGTCGATCGAGGCATTGTCGTATCCGCTGGTGTAATAGACCGTCGTTGAGACCGTGGTTCCGCCGAATTGCAATGTGTTCTGCCAGTTCGCCCTCCAGCGCGGCGCGCCCGAGCAGGAAGTGATGTTGCAGGGGCTGAGCGTCCCGGCATAATCGAAGGTCTGGCCGTCACCGGTGACTTCGTATTTGAGCTGGTACGATGCCTCGGCGTTGCTGGTCAGCGTGACGCCATCGACCACATCGAAGCGCGCATTCAGGCCGAAATCGAACCCGCTGGCGAGCTGCGAGCTCGTATTCTGATAGGGCGAGACGATGAAGCCGATCTGCGGCAGCGCGTTCGGGAAGGCGACGTCGGGAATGCCCGGCAGCACCGCCGTGACCCCCGGAATATTCACCACGCCATTATTGGCATAATAGGCATTGAACGCCGGGCCATTGTCCAACAGGCCGGTGATCAGGTCTTTGACGCGGATCTGCCAATAATCGGCGGTGAAGCTGACATTGCGGATCGGCTCGAAGATCGCCCCGAGCGTGAAGCTGGTCGACCTTTCGGGCTTGAGGTTGGGATTGCCGACCTGCGTCAGACCCAAATTGAACGCTCCGGTCGAATAGGCATTGCCGCCATGTGCCGCGATGAAGGCGGCCTGGGCGGGGATCGCAGGGTTGAGCTGGCGCGCCACAAAGCCCGTGGTCGGCAGACCGAAGGATTCGTTGAACGAGGGGATGCGGAAGCCCTTCGAGAAGGTGCCGCGGATCGCGATCTGCTTGATCGGCGTGAACTTGGCACCGATCTTGGGCGAGAAATTGCTCTGACCCGATGAATAATCGTCGAAGCGGCCCGAGGCATTGATCTCGAGCTGCTCGATGATCGGCGCATTGACTTCGAAGAAGGCCGAGCGGACCTGGCGGCTGCCCTTGGTGCCGACCGCGTTGATCGTCACATAGCGGTTATAGGGGTTGGCCGTGTTTTCCGGATTGGCGCTTGGCGCATTGATCGCCTCGTGGCGAAGCTGCGCGCCGACCGCCACCTGCAGCGGACCGCCGGGAAGCGTCAGTATGTCCTTCGCCAGCGTAGCGCTCGCCTGCCACAGGTCCGAGTCCGAGCGGACCCGGCTTTCCGGTGCGATATAATCGTAGACGGCCTGCGGAGTCAGATTGGGCTCGAAAAAGTTGAACTGGCCGCGCGCCACGGCATCGGCGACACGCTGGAGATTGTTGAAGCCACTCTGGGTGCGGATCAGCCGCGAATTCATCGCGGTGAAGCTGGCGGAATAATTCCAGTCGTCACCGAAGCTGCCGTCGATGCCGATCACGCCGCGCAGCGTGCGCGAGTCGGTGTCGGTCGCGGTCGAACGGTTCGATCGGTAAAGGATGTGCGCGGTCTGCCCCGCGGCTGCATAGGGATTATACGGGTTCAGCGTACCATTGGCGGCGTTGCACCCGGTGTTCAGGCCGTTGAGCGTGCCCACGCCCGCCGCGCAGACATAGACCGGCAGGATGACGTTATAGGCGGCCATGTTGATCGGACGCGGCGGCGGCGGCGTTCCGTTGAAGCCCGAGGACAGGCCGATGGCATGGACCTTGGTGTTATAGAATTGCGCCATCGCATAGAGCTGCGCATTGTCACCCAGATTGACGGTGAAGCGCGCAGAACCGCCATAGCGCTGGATCTCAGGCTGCAGGTACCGATAATTGCCGTGATTATCGACTTCGCAAACATTGAGCGGCGAGGCGGCGTTTTGCGCTGCGGCGATGGTCACCACCTTGAAGCCGCGGCAGCCCGCTCCGGGGTTGAGATAGGCATAGCGCCCGTTGCCGGTGGCGGCACCCGCCACGTTGACCGGGCGGACCAGGGCGACGCCGGGAATGCTGAACAGGCCATTGAAGACCCCGGTTTCGGGGGTAACGCTGTTGAGATTGTTGTTGTTCATGCAGCTGCCCGCCGCATTGCAGACACGAGTCAGATCGCCCGAATTATAGGGATAATCGCGGTCGCTGACTCGCAGCGAATCCGAGCGTTGATATTCGCCGGTCAAATAGAAATTGAAGCGGTTCTCTTCGAGATCGCCAGTGCCCCACACCGCCGAGATGCGCTGCTCGCCGGCATCGCCGCGCTGCGAAATGCCTGCGCTGCCGTCGAGGTGCAGGCCCTGCACTTCCTTCTTGGTGATGACGTTGATCACGCCCGCGATCGCATCGGCGCCATAGGTCGAGGAGGCGCCGTCACGCAGCACTTCGATGCGCTCGATCGCCGCGGTCGGGATCGTGTTGAGGTCGACGAAATTGCGCTGGCCGTCATCGGCGAGCGGATAGGGCGCCAGCCGCAGCCCGTCCGAGATCGACAAGGTCGATTGCACCGTCAGCCCGCGCAGCGAAGGCGCGGTCGCGCCGCTGGCGAAGTTGCTGCCGGTGTTCCAGCCCTGCGAGATCGTGCCCGCACCATTGGCCGAAATGCGCTGCATGGCCTCGGCGACGGTATTCAACCCGCGCTGCTCTAGCGTCTCGGCGCTCAGCACCGTGACCGGCGACGGCGTCTCGCTGTTGGTGCGGCGGAACAGCGACCCGGTGACCACGATCGCCTCGCCTTCGTCCTGTGCGGCCGGCTCTTCGCTGGGTGCCTGGGCGGGGGCCGGAGCGTCCTGCGCGAGTGCTGCGCTCGGCAGCGCGATCATCGCGAAAGTCGTGCACAGCATCGTGCTGGTCAGATAGGATATCTTGCGCATTGGATTCTCCCTGTTCATCCGGATCGCCTGATTACCCCAAGACAAATCCCAGATATTCTGGTTTAGCTATAGTTTGATTTGCGGTTGTAAACCGGAGATTATTCAGCTGTTACCTCAAGCATACAGCGAATGCTGTAAACATAGGGTGAGATATACAGCAGCTATACAGAAGCTCTGCTTGATATGTTCACGCCAGCTGCGGCGATGCACTGAGCCCGATCAGCGTTGCCGATGAACCCTGTGCATCGGCGTGGATGCGCAGCCGCACGCCGTGCTGCCCCAGCCGTACGAACGGGTCGCCGCCGCCGAGCGCGATGAACTTGCGGCGGATGCGCATCATCACCACTGGGCGGGTTTCGGGATTTGAGCCGAATTCGCTGAGCGCCGCGTCGATCGCCACGTTGGAGGCGCGGCCGCGCAGCGCGATCATGCGGAACACATGCGCCTCGGTCGGCGAGAGCGGCACCGGCAGCCCCTGCCAGGTCACTTCGATCGGATCGTTGTGGATCAGGATCGCGCCGCGCTTGATCACGGTCTCGGCAGCATGGCCGCAATGCGGACAGCATTGCGCGGCGCGGCGCGGCGCGGGCGGCTGCGCCAGGCGGTGGCGAACCTTTGCCGCGCGGGCAATGTCGGGAGTGGGTTGCATGGCAGCCTCCTGTTCGGAAAGCCAGCCTAGGGAGCGTGGCCGCGGCCCGGCGGCGATTGCCACGAGCGGCAGTGCGGCTGCTACGAAGAGCGGCTGCGTGGCAACCGCCCGCTTTTCGCTACCGGCGTCCCGCCTTGGTCTCGATCAGGCGCACGAGCCGCGTCGAAACCGGGGGCGAGCGGCCCGCGGCCGGCTTTTCGAGCCGCGCCCATTGACTGTTGGCGACCATCAGCAGGTCGCGGCCCGGCCCGAGCACGAATTGCCCCGGAGCCGCGGCCGCGGGAGTGCCCCGCGCCAGCACGCGAAGCGAAGTGGCGCGCATGCCGCGACGGTCGAGCCCGATCTCGATCACCCGCGCGGGCACCCAGCCATTCTGCACCGCGACCAGCTTTCCCCCACGCAGTGCCAGTCCGTCGACTCCGTCGAGCGCTATCCCCGGCGCCGCATCGATACGGACCGTCGATCCGTCGCCCATGTCGATTGCGAGCAGGCCATAGCCATAATCGGCGACGTAGATCCGCTTGCCATCGGCGGTGACGGCCATGCCCTGTGCGCTGCGCAGCCGCCCCGGCGGGACGAGCAGGCTCAGTTCCGCGCATCCCGGCGCGCAGCGATAGATCGCGCCGCTTCGCGAATCCGCGGCGAAGACACTGCCATCGGCGCCGAGCGCGATATCGCCGATGTGCAGCTTCGCGCCCTGCACGCCGGTCAGCGCGCGCGCGCCCGATGCCGAAATCCGCATCACTCCCCCCGCACCCGGCCTGTCGCCAGGGAAGAGCGCGCTGTCGACTGCAGCCCATAGCAGCCGCCGCCGGCTGTCGAACGCAAGCGCCATCGGGAAGCCCTCAGCTTCGCTCAGGCGCAAAAAGGTCGTGCGGACGCCGCCCGGCGCGATGCGCTCGATCTGGCGCGTGGTGACGCTCGATGCGAACAGCGCGCCGCTTCGCGGGTCGCGGGCAATGCCCTCGACGAGCGGTAGATCGCCAGGAATCTCCGCGATGATTTCCGCACCACCGATAGACTCGGCGTTGCGCGCCGCCTGTGCGAGCACGACTTCCGAGCTGGGACCCAGCAGCGCCGCGATCTCCGCGCGGTCGCCAGCATCGAGCCCGCCGCCCTGCCCAACGAACAAGACCAACCATCGCGCCAGCCGCGCGCGATCCTGCGCCTTCGCCGCAACCGAGATCGCCGACAGGAGCACGCCGTTATTGCCCTTCGCACTCTCGATCAGCGCATCGTAGCGGGGAAGCGCCGCCGCCACGTCGCTGCGCGCCGCCGTACGGGCCTCGGCCCAGGCGGTGCGGATCGCCGAATAGTCGCTCCGATCGGGCAAAGCATTGCCGGAGACGAGCAGCAAAGCCGCCAACACCGGCAATCGGGCCATGGTCGCAAGCTTCATTTCCGGTCCTCCGCACCGTCGGCGATCAGGCCGCGCACGGCCTTGCGATAGCTGCGCCCGACCGGCAGATCGGTGCCATCCTCCATGGTCAGCCGATAGCTGCCGGTGGGATTGCGCCGCACGGCGCCGATTCGGCGGCGATTGACGATCAGCGAGCGGTGGACGCGCAGGAATTCGGCCTCGTCCAGCCGAGTCAGGAACTCGCTCAGCGGCTCGCGATGGAGGTAGCTGGCCTGGCCGACGACGATGCGGACATATTCGGCCTCGGCGCGGATCCAGTCGATCCGCTGGAGCGAGACGCGCACCGTTTCGCCGCGGCGCTGGATCCAGATATGCGGATCGTCGGCAGCAATATTGCCCGCGCGGCGCAGCGTCTCGAGCTGGCGCGACAGTTCGGCCAGCCGCTCGCCTGCGCTTCGGTCGGCAAGCGCGCCACGAATGCGCTCGAGCGTGGTCTCCAGCCGCGTCAGGCGCACCGGCTTGGTGAGGAAATCGATCGCTCCGGTTTCGAAGGCAAGCGTGGCGAAGCGCGGAAACGCAGTGGCGAAGACGATCAGCGGGCAGGCTCCGCCGCGCCGGATCACTTCCTCGACCACGTCGAACCCGTCGAGATACGGCATCTCGACATCGAGCAGCACGGCATCGGGAGCGAATTCGATGATGCGCTCGATCGCCTCGCCCCCGTCGCTGGCGAGCGCGACGACTTCGACATCGGGAAATCGCGCCAGCATGTCGCCCAGCCGCTGCAGCGCCAGCGCCTCATCGTCGCACAGCAGCAGCCGGATCATTCCGCCTCTCCCGCGCGCAGGCATGGGATTGCGAAATGCACTTCATATTTACCGTCGCCGGTCGGCCCGGCGGCGAAATCCACGTCTGCCCCGAAACGCGCGCGCAGCCGCTCCTCGACGTTGCCGAGTCCCACTCCCGTGCCGTGCCGCGCCGGACGCGGGTTGGTCGGTGCAGTGTTGCGGATGGCGACGTGCAGCCGTTCCGCCTCGACATGCGCGCGGATGCACAAGTCGATCGGCTCGGCCGTCACCGCGACGGCGTGGCGGATCGCATTTTCGATCAGCGGCTGGGTCACCAGGCTCGGCACCAATGCGCGCGCGGCTTCGGCGCTGACTTCCTCGCGGACATGCAGCCGATCGGCGAACCGCACTTTCTCGATGGCGAGATAGAGCGATTGGAGCTCGAGTTCGCGCTTGAGCGTGATGTCTTCGAGCGCATCGAGCGAGAGCCCGGCGCGGAGGAAATCGGCGAGATTCTCGACCATCGCCTCGGCATCCTCGGCATGCCCTGCCGAGATCAGCGCCGTGACCGAATTTAGCGTGTTGAACATGAAATGCGGATTGAGCTGATAGCGCAACGCCCGCAGCTGCGCGTCGCTGGCCACGCGCTGCAGGCGCCCGATCTCGCGGTCGCGTTCCTGCGCTTCGAAATGCGTGAGCAGCGCGTAGATCATCCCCGACACCGCGGCATAGGATGACAGCCACTGCATCAGCGCCGGCAGATAGCTCATCAGGATTTCGAGGAGCGGGCTCTTCGCCGGCAGGAACAGCTGAAAGACCGCGAAATTGGCGAGGGCATGCAGCGGGGTGGCGGCCACCGCGAGCCCGATCGTGATCGCCACCCGGGCACGCGGCGAGGCGCGGCGAGTGCGCGCCAGGATATTGGCGATGCCGAAAGACAAGCCGATCGCAAGCATCGCGACGCATAATCGCGGCACCAATCCGGCAAGGCTTTCGCTCTCGACAAAGGCCATGCGCTGCGCGGTGATCAATCCGTATTGCGCGATCCAGAACAGCACGATGAACAGCGCCAGCATGCGGCGCGCGCCGCCTGTCATTGTCGGCGGTACAGGGCTGGTGTCCAGGATCACGCGTCCTTGGTACCGGGCGGCCCGTAAAGGCGAAACAATCAATAGGGGACGTTCGTAGCGGCGGCGTGGCGGTTCGTAGCAGGATCGCCTAAACCTGGCCGCATGACTGCACCGCTGCACATCGCCTTCCTGCTCTTCCCGGGCGTCACCCAGCTTGATCTGACCGCGCCGGCCCAGGTCCTGTCGCGGCTCGGCGATGCCAAGCTCGATCTCGTCGCGAAGACGATGGCGCCGGTTCCGACCGACGCGCAATTTGCGCTGCTGCCGACCGCCACTTTCGCCGATGTGCTGCGCACCGATATCCTCTGTGTGCCCGGGGGTTTCGGCACGGTGCCGGCGATGGAGGACGAGGAGACGCTCGCCTGGCTGCGGCAAGTCGGCGCCGAGGCCGAGTGGGTGACCAGCGTGTGCACCGGTTCGCTCCTGCTCGCCGCTGCGGGTCTGCTCGGCGGATATCGTGCGGCATGCCATTGGGCCTCACGCGAACAACTGGCCTTTTTCGGGGTCGAGCCGGTGGCCGAGCGAGTCGTCTTCGATCGCAATCGCGTGACCGGTGGCGGCGTTACTGCAGGGATCGATTTCGCGCTGGCGCTGACCGCGGCGATCCGTGGCGAGGCGCACGCCAAGTTCATCCAGCTCAGTCTCGAATATGATCCGCATCCGCCGTTCGACAGCGGCTCGCCCGAGCGCGCCGATCCCGAGACGCTGGCACACTATAAGGCGATGGTCGAGAAATACGCCCCCGGCCGGGTCGAGAAAGTCAGGGCTATTGCCGAAAAGCTTGCACAATAGGATTTCGCCTGCTTGGCTGAGTCGGTCGGCGCTGCCGTCCGCTCTTTGAAATTGCCGGCACGCAACGCCCTTGGTCAGTGCGAACATTGGGAACATTCGCGTCAGTCGAGCGCCTTGGCCGCGCCCTTCAGATCCTCGACGAACATCGCATATTCGTCGGCGGCGCGCTCGCGATCGGGCATGCGCAGCAGGAAGCTGGGGTGGATGGTCACCCAGCCAAGCTTGCCTTCGGCCAGTTCGAGCGCACGGCCGCGCATCGCCGTGATCGTGACTGCCTTGCCGAGCATCTGTCGCGCCGCAGTGGCGCCGAGCGCGACGGTCATTTCCGGGCGGATGAGCAGCCGCTCCTGCTCGTACCACCAGCGGCACGCGGTGATCTCTCCGGCATCGGGCTTGGAGTGGATGCGGCGCTTGCCGCGCTGCTCGAACTTGAAATGCTTGACCGCATTGGTGACGTAGACCCCCGCGCGGTCGATCCCCGCCTCGCCAATGGCGCGGTCGAACATCTGGCCTGCGGGGCCCACAAACGGCCGGCCTTCCAGATCCTCATTGTCGCCCGGCTGTTCGCCGACGAACATCATCCGGGCATCGACCGGGCCCTCGCCGAACACGGTCTGGGTCGCATGCTTGTAGAGATGGCAGCGCGTGCAGCCCATCGCCTCGTCGCGTAGCGCCTGCCATGCGCCGGCGATATTGCCGCCCAGATTGTCTCGCGCCGACTGAACCATTGCCGTCTCCCGCTGGCGCGCGCCGGCGACCAGATCCTTGACCAACGCCGTCTCGGGCATGTTTTTCCAATATTTTCGCGGCATCTCCTTGAGCATCGCGCCGACCTTCAATCGCGCCGGGTTGAAGGTCGAAGTGTAGTAGGTCTTCCAGACATCCTCGATCGGATCGCCCTCCGGCGCATCGGCCTTGGTCGCGCCCGGCCCTTCCGACAGTGTCTCGCCGTCCCAGTGGATCGAGAGCTCGGGCGTGAGGATCGACCAGCGCATGTTGGCGAAGCGATCGACGAAGAAGCGGGCATTGGCGCGGACGATGTGATGCTCGGGCTCGAACCAGGCGACATAGCGCGCCGCGCCGTCCTGCTCGATTTCGCGGAAGCGCACAAAGGCGCGCATCTTGTGAATGTCGCGGCGGACCGCCTTAGCCATTTCCTCGAGCCGGCGGACGAGCGGGTCGGCATGATCGTCGATGCGCTTGGGGTTGTCGATCAGCCCGGCCAGCAAGGTATAGAGCAAAGCGAAGCGCTGGGGCTCGCTGTGGAGGATAATGGTCTGGGCGAGATCGAGAAACGCGCGCGGCACCTTGAACGGGCGGGGTGCTGCGGATTGGAGCACGGCTTCGTCGCCGAACAGATCGGCCGGACGGTCGCCGACTTGCCAGACGACCTCGGAGGGCGGCACCGCAGCCCCGGCCAGCGCGCGGGCGGCATCGCGCCAGCCTTCGAAATCATCCTCGGCGGCTAACCCTACGACACGCATCGGCTCTCAACGCTTGGCGCCGGAATCGATCCATTCGCGTAGCATCGCGACGCCTTCCTTATGGACCGTGGCGCGGCCGAGTTCGGGCATGGCGATGCCGGGATCGGTGCTTTCCATCCGGTAGATCAGGATCGAGGCATCGGCATTGCCCGGCTGGATCGCGAAGTCGCGCCCGCCCGAGCCCCTGCCCGCAGCCACCGGGCGCTTCAGGATACCGCGCGCGTTCGCGTCGGGCTGCTGCCAGTCGAGGAACAGGCCGGAGTTGGAAGCGGCACCCGCAGGATTGTGGCAATGCGCGCAATTGATCTCGAGATAGGCGCGCGCGCGATCGCCGAGCGGAGCCTTGGCATCGTCCCACCGCGCCACGCGCGGCGCCCCCCTGGGCAGCCGGTCGAGCATCCCCGCCGCGAGCAGCCCTTCGAGCTGGCCGTCCTGGTTCAAATAGCGCGCCTTGACCCCGATCGGCGCGATCTTGCCATCCAACGCGTGGCAATCCTTGCACTGGTTCTGGTTGGGCACCGCATAGCTGATGCTCCGCGGCTCGCCCAAAGGATCGGTGAAAGTTACGGGCACGCGCATGCCGGCGCGTTTGAGATCGGCGTCGGTCCCCGCGGCATTCCACACATAGGGGATCGCCACCCAGCCGCTGGCGCGGTGGAGCAGCAGGCGCGTCTCCAGCGGCTTGAATGCGCCGCCCTGTTGGTAGCCAAAGGTCTTGATCAGCGCCGCTCCGACAGGAAGATCGAGCGCCTTGTCGGGCTGGTACCCCGCCTTCACTCCCACGGGCAGATAGAGATAGCGCTGCTTCTCGGCATAGTCTGAGAAGAGCGGCGTCTCGAGGTCATAAGCGGCGACGCGCGCGTTGGGCGTGCGCGTCGCCAGATCGGCGAAGAATCCGTACTCCGAAAGATGCGCAGGAAAGCCATCGGCGGTGATCGCCGCGTCGTTGACCGCATTAGGCCGACCGAGAAGCGCGGCCCCGAAGATCAGCGCCGCGGCAAGCAACGACTTCACTTGGCCGCCGCCTCCATCGCCGGCGGCAGGACCACGCGCGCCGCGCTTGGAGATGCGGCACCGGTGAGCTTGGCGAGGCCCGGCTGCGCCGTCTCAACCGGCGCGCCGAGCTTCAATCCCATTCCGAGCACCGGCACTCCGTCATCGACATGCAGCGTGGCGGGATCGCCGGTGCCGTCCCACAAAATTGGGGGAATGCTGCCGCCGAACGCCGCAGCGAGCTGATCGCCGCCGGGGAGCTGCGGCGCGAACCCGGCCTTGCCGTGGCGATTGCCCGAGATGCTGATGCTGCGCGGCAGGGGATTGTATTTCGCGTCGTCATATTTCTCGCGGTACGAGATCAGCATGATGTTGCTCGTCGCGTTGCCCGACAAGTCGTTGTCGGTGACGCTGACATTGTCATTGGCCATGATCAGCACGCCGGTGCCCTTGCGGACCGTGGCGACGATATTGCCCTTGGGTGCGAAATTGGCCTGATCATTGTCGATCACCCGATTCTTGAACACGCGCACATCGCCGCCACCCATCTTGGGGAGGTTGGGCAAATCGAAGACGAGGATGCCACCGGTATTGTGCGTGGCGGTGTTACCATAGACATCGGCGTGACGGCTATTCTCGATCTCGATGCCCGCGACATTGCCGCTGACCGTGGAATTGCGCACCACGATCTGCTCGGACTGACCCACATAGATGCCCGCATCCGACGCGCCCTTCACCAGCACGCCATCGACAAGGATGTGGGTGCTGGAGACCGGATAGACGCCGTACGCGCCGTTGGTTTCCTTGGGACCGCCGGTCCATTCGACGCGGATGTTCCTATAGACGATACGGTCTGCGCCCTTGGACTTGATGCCGTCGCCGCGCGTGTCCTCTACCGCGAAATCGCGCAGCACCACGTCGTCGGATGTCACTAGCAATCCTTCGCCCGCGCCCATCTGTCCCTTGAAGCTGAGCACCGTCTTGTCGGGTCCAGCGCCGCGCACGGTGACGCGGTCGACGTCGAGGCTGAGGCCGTCGGTCAGATCGAACCGCCCCGCGCCGATGCGGACCACATCGCCGGGCTCAGCCTCGATCAATGCGGTCTGGAGCCGTTCCTGGGCATTGGCGCCGGCCTCGACCACCACATCCTTTGCGGCGGCAGGCGCGGCAACCAGCAACACGGCATACAGCACGGTCCGAAGCATCATTCTCTCCTGCTTTTCGGCAAGTCTAGCCAAGCAGGAGTGAATTGACACCCTTGTTAATTACTCGCGCTCGTCGCCCGACGCAGTCTCTTCGGCACGCTCTTTTTCCTTGGGCTTGCGGCGCTCGAAGACTTCGGCGAGGCGCGCCTCCTCTGCGCTCGACAACTTGTCGGAAGCGGCGGGAAACATATCCTCTTCCTCCTCGTCGATGTGATGCTCGTAGCGGTGGCGCATCTCCTCGAACTTGGCAGTCCATTCGGGGCTCTCGGGATCGAGATCGCTCAGCTCACCGAAATAATCGTCGACTTCCTTGTGCTCGGAAACCGAATGGCGGGCTTCGTCGCGAAGGTCGGGATTGGCGAGCATCGTCGCGTAGAGCGATTCCTCCTCCGCGGCGGCATGCGCGCTAATTTCGATGCGGAGCGCTTCGAACAATTCGGCGCGATCGGCTAAATTGGCAGCGGCCAGCTCGGCGAGCATGGCGCGGTGGCGGTCGTGATCGGCTTTGAGGTCCTGAAAGATGCGCGCGTCGGCCATATGAGCTCCCTTGTTGCGCGGCCCTAACAATTCAGGCGGCGAATAGTTCTAGCTGTTCGCGCTTGGGCGCCACGAAGCTGCGAAGATCGGCGCGATCGGTGAGCGCCACGGGCCGCCAATCCTCGGTGACGAGGAAGGGGCGCATCTTCGCGATCGAAACGGTAAGCCGCGCGACATCCGCGAGCCGCAGCCGCCGCCACCGGCGCGTGGCGAGGATCGCATCGACTGCCTTCACGCCAAGGCCGGGTACGCGCAATAAGGCTTCGCGGGGCGCGCGATTGACGTCGACGGGAAAGCGATCGCGAAACTTGAGCGCCCAGGCAAGCTTGGGATCGATATCAAGCGGCAGCATGCCCGTCGCGGGGTCAGCGGCCTGAGCGACTTCAGCCGGCTGATAATCGTAGAAACGCATCAGCCAATCAGACTGATAGAGCCGGTGCTCCCGCATCAGCGGAGGCCGCTGCAGCGGCAGGACGGCGCTAGCATCCGGGATCGGGCTGAACGCCGAATAATAGACGCGGCGCAGGGCAAAACGGTCATAAAGCCCGGCGGCGCGCTGGATGATGTCGCCATCGGTTGCCGCGTCCGCGCCGACAATCATCTGCGTCGATTGGCCAGCGGGCGCAAATTTCGGGGCCGATTTGAAGCGCTTCTTAGCGTCGCCCAAATCCTGGATCGAGGATTTGACATCCCTCATTGCGCCTTCGATGCGCGGCGCGGATTTTTCCGGGGCGAGCCGGTTGAGGCCGGCAACCGTCGGCAGCTCGACATTGATCGAGACACGATCGGCATAGAGCCCCGCCTGATGGATAAGCTCGGGATCGGCGTCGGGAATGGTTTTCAAATGAATATAACCGTGGAAGTCATGCCCTTCGCGCAGCAGCTTCGCGACCCGGACGATCTGCTCCATCGTGTAATTGGGCGAGGCAATGATTCCCGAGGAGAGGAACAGTCCCTCGATATAATTGCGCTTGTAGAAATTGAGGGTGAGATCAACGACTTCCTCCGGCGTGAAACGCGCGCGGCGGACGTTCGAACTTTTGCGGTTGATGCAATAATGGCAATCGAACACGCAGCTGTTGGTCAGCAGAATCTTGAGCAGCGAAATGCAGCGGCCGTCCGGCGCATAGGCATGGCAAATGCCCATGCCTTCGGTCGAGCCGATGCCCTTGCCCCCCGCCGACGACTTGCGCTTGGCGGTGCCGGAGGAGGCGCAAGAGGCGTCATATTTGGCGGCATCGGCGAGGATCGCCAGTTTTGCGCGCAAATCCAATTGTGCCATATGTTCCATCTATGTTCTTGAGATTGCAGAGTCCAGCAGCTTGTGGGAAATGCGCGGCGAAGGGATAGATTTGATGGGCCAGCGGAACTTGCGGACGCTTATGTTGGCACTCGTCCTCACTTGCTCTCTAGGTTGGCTCTTCAAGGCGCATTGCACGGTTGGCGGGTGGAGCGGCGGCGAGCAATACACTACCGGCTGCTATAGTGACGCCGTCCCGTTCTGGACGGCACGCGAAGTCGACAAGGGCAAGGCGCCTTATTTCCAGGCACGGATGGAATATCCGGTGCTCACCGGCGCCGCGATCTGGGTGGAGGGGGGCATCACCCGGCTGCTGTTCGGGCAGAGCGCCAATGCCACGCATTTCCTGGGCGTAGTAACGGTAGTGAACGCGCTGCTCGCCGCACTGGTGCTGTCGCTATTCGTGAATGCGGGGATGGACAGCCGGCGGCTATGGATGTGGGCGCTGGCGCCGCCGCTGATCCTGTATGTCGGGCATAATTGGGACATGGTGGCAGTTGCGCTGGCGGTCGGGGCGATGCTGCTTGCCCGCCGAGGCTGGCTGGTGAGCGCGGCGGCGATGGCGGGTCTCGGCACTGCGGCGAAGCTGTGGCCGGTGCTGATGCTGCCGCTGCTGGGCCTGAGCGCGTTGTTCGAGCGCGAGCGGACCTGGCCGGAGCGGCTGCTCCGCGCGACTGCGCTATCGGCGGCGGCTATCGGGGCCTGGGCGCTCGTCAACGCGCTGCCGGCGCTGCTCGCCACCGAGAATTGGAGCGAATTCTACCGCTTTTCCCAAGAGCGCGGCGGGACGGCGGCGGGGACGTGGAATGTGCTGGCCAATATGGGCTGGCTGTTCACCTGGGCCGACGACCAAAACCGCTATGCGGCGATCCTGTTCGTAGCGGGTGCGGCGGCGATCGTCGGCCTTGGCTGGCGGCGACACTACGAGCATCTCTGGGTGCTGTTCACGCCGGTGCTTGCCTGGTTCATGCTCACCAACAAGGTCTATTCGCCGCAATTCGACTTGTGGCTCTACCCGATGCTGCTGCTGACGGCGCCGCGCTTATGGCCGGTCGGGCTGTTCCTGCTGGGGGACGTGGCAGCCTATTTCGCCGAATTCTGGTATTTTGCCGGGATGGAACGCGCCTGGCCGGCGGCGCACTTTGCCGATGTCGCGTGCGCGGCGGTAATCCGGGGCGCGGCGGTGCTGTGGCTGATTGTGGATGCAGTGCGGCGGGATCCGCCGGAGTGGATTTTTGGGATGTCGCTGGGTCAGCGAGCAAAAGGTTAGCGATACCTCGCCGTAAGCTCTTGCCTAGCCATATCACCCGGAGGCCACCCACCCCCAGCCCCTCCCTTGGAGGGAGGGGAGGTAAGGAGTTTAGGGAAGGGGGAGGTTCTCGGCTTCCTTCTTGGCGGCCTGGCGCTCCTTCTTGGCGGCAGTCGCCTGCTGGACGAAGCAGCCGGTCGATCCGCCGACGCCGACGGTCGAGCAGCTGCCGGTGCCCATCCGGCCCGCGCCAAGCGCACCCTCCGAGCGGACCGCCCAGCTCTCATTGGCCTGGGGGCGACCTTCGGTCTCACGCAACGTCTTAGGGATTCGGAAGCGCTCGGATTCGTCGAGGCGGCGGCAAATGACGATCTCTTCGCCATCGCTGTTGGTCGGGCATTTATCGTTGCCGTAGATCAGCAGCACACTGTTTTGGGAGCCAGACTGCGCCTGTGCGGTCGGAATCAAGGCGGGGGCCGCCACAAATGCGGCCAGGAGAGCGATCTTCTTCAACATCTGCCTGCTCCTTCGATGGGCTTAGCGCGCCTTATGCGAGTGCCCGCGTTAACCTGGCCTGTCAGATTCGCTTGGACAGCGCAATCGCGGCACGGCAGCCCAAGCGTATCAGTCCGGACAACAATGGATAGCCGATAAGGTTCTCCGCCCCCGCCGCGATCGCGGTGTCGCGGTGCTCGAGCTCCTCGTCACGAAACTGCGCGACGGCGTCGCGCAGCTCGGGATCGCCGTCTCCCAATTCCTCGAGCTGCTGGCTATAGTGCAAATCGATCTCGGTCTCGACGGCGGCGGTGCATGCCATCGCCGCGCTGGGGCCGATCGCGGCGGTGACTGCGCCGAGCGCGAAACCCGCCACGTTCCAGAAAGGCTGGAGCGCAGTCGGGCGCACCTCACGGCGCGCCATCATCGCATCGAAAAAGGCGCGGTGGCGCTCTTCCTGCGCGGCCATGCCGGCGATGGTGCGCGCGGTGGGGATGCGATCCCCCATCACCGCCAGCTGCCCGGCATAGATGCGCGTCGCACCATATTCGCCGGCCTGGTCGACCCGGACCATCGAATGCATGCGCTCGCGCGCGTCGCCGGGCTTCCAGCTCATCGTGAGCGCCGCACGGCCAGTGCGAAGATCAATATTGCGCCGCCGAGCGAAAGGATCGCATTGAACCCGGCCAGGCTGATTCCGAACAGCTCCCATTGCGCTGCGTCGCAGCGGACGATCGGCGCACCGATCTGCTGGCGCAGGATTTCCATAGGATCGCCGCCCGCGACATGCGTCGAGCAGGGGGTGATTCCGGGCCACCAATGATATTCGACGCCGGCGTGGAATATGCCGATGCCACCCGAGACGGCGATGAGCACCGCGGCGAACAGCACGAACAGCATCTGGGTCGGCCGGTGGCGAATGGCGAACGAGCATGCAGCCACGATGATCGCGGCATAATGCGGCCAGCGTTGCCAGTGACACATCTCGCAAGGCACGAGACCGCCGATCACCTGCGAGCCGAGTGCGCCGGCGATCAGCACCAGCGGGAGGAGCAGTGCGATCAGGCGCGCGGTGCGAAGTCCGTCGCTGCGCATATCAGCGATTCTTCGCCGCGACCTGCGGCTTGGGGCCGAGGCGCGCGATCGTCTTGAGCGCGTAATGGAGCTGGAAATCCTCGATCCCCTGCTTCTTCAATTGCTCCGCCGTGGCGGAGAAGCGCGGATCGGTCGCGACATCCTCTTCGAGGACATTGTCGTCGACCTTATCGCTGTTGATCAGGTGACGCCGGAGGTCGGCTTCGCGGATGACGGGGCGATCCTTGTAATCCTTGTCCGAGATTTGCGGCACGACGAGATCGGGGCGGATGCCGCCCTCCTGCACCGAATGGCCCGACGGCGTGTAGTAACGTGCCGTGGTCAGGCGCAGTGCGGCGCGATCGCCCATCTGCAGGATCGACTGGACCGATCCCTTGCCGAAGCTGCGCACGCCCATCACCAGCCCACGATGATGGTCCTGGATTGCGCCCGCCACGATCTCGGAAGCCGAAGCGGTGCCCGAATCGACCAGCACCACGATCGGCAGCCCGCGCGCGAGATCGCCGGGGACCATCGATTCGGCATAATAGCGCTCGATATCGCCCTTCTCGCGGCCGCGCTGGGAGACGATCTCACCATGGCTGAGGAACACGTCGGACACGGCGATTGCCTCGCTGAGCAGACCGCCGCCATTCTCGCGCAAATCGACGATATAGCCGAGCGGCTTGCGGCCAAGCTTCTTGTCGATCTCTTGGATCGCCTTGATCGTGTCCGCGCCGGTCTGCGCCGTGAAGGTGTTGATGTTGATGATGCCGACGCCGTCCTTCACTTCCCACTTCACCGGCTTCTGGATGATGACTTCGCGCACCAGCGTGAACTGGAGCGGCTTTTCGGCGCCGGGGCGGACGATGGTGAGGGTGATCTTGGTGCCCGGCTTGCCGCGCATCTGCTCGATCGCCTCATCGAGCCCGCCGCCGACGATGAACTTGCCATCGAGATGGGTGATGAAATCGCCCGACTTGATGCCGGCGCGCGCAGCGGGCGTGTCCTCGGTCGGCGCGATGACCTTCACCGCGCCGTTTTCCTGCGTGACCGTCAGCCCGAGTCCGCCATAATTGCCGTCGGTCTGGATCTTGAGATTGTCGAATTCGAGCCCGTCGGCATAGGAGGAATGCGGATCGAGCGCGGCGAGCATGCCCTGGATCGCGCCCTTCACCAAAGTCGCGTCATCGACCTTGTCGACATAATTGGCCTTCACGCGATTGAAGACCTCCATGAACATGTCGAGCTGGCGGTAGCTCGCAGTATCGACCTGCGCCATCGCGCCCGAGGCGATGGGGATCAGTGCGAGCGCGCTGACCGCGGCGGTGACCTGGAGAAGCGGACGGAGCATCGGGACGACCTTCAAATAAGCGACTGGCGGCGAGCGTAGGGCACAAGTGATGTAGTGCAGGATAACGGCATTTGCACGGCGTGTCAGGTGTCGCTGTGCGGTTCGTTCGCCAAACATGCGCTGCCACCCCGACTTGTTTCGGAGGTGACGAAGAAGCTCGGCCGGCGGGCTAGTCGAGCAATTGGGCAAGATCCATCGGTTCGCCGCGGCGGCGCAGCTCGATCGTGATCTGAGGCGCGTCTCCGCCCGGCGCGCGGCCGATCGCGGCGCCCTGCCCGACTTGATCGCCGACCTTGACTGCGACCGCGCCTAGCCCGGTGACCAGCGAAGTCCAGCCCTTGCCGTGATCGATGATCACCACCGCTCCATAGGCCCGGAACGGCCCGGCATAGACGATGCGGCCGGCAGCGGGCGCGATGACCGGCGCTTCGGCAACGCAGGCTAGCGTGATGCCGCGGGCGCGCACTCCGGTGGCGGAAAGCTCGCCAAGCCCGGTCACGACTTGCCCAGCGACCGGCAGGCGATAGGGAGCGCTACCGGCGCTGCGGCGGGGCGCGGCCGTGTCGCCGGTGCGCGGGAGCGGGCCGGGAAGCGCCGAGAGATCGCCCTGGATTTCGGCAGCCTCGCCGGCATTTTCCATCTGATCGACGATTTCGCGGGCGCGTTCGCCAAGGGCTAAAGCGCGGTCCGATTCGACCAGCGCGCCGCGATCGAGCTCGCGCGAGCGGGCGCGATGCTCGCCCTCGAGCTTGACCAAAGCCACGCGCTCGGACTCGATCCGGCCGCGTGCTTCGCGCAGGCTTGCGACTGCGGATGCCGCCTGGGCGCGCAGGCCGCGGATACGCTGAAGCTCGACGCGGACACTGGCAGTGCGCGCCTCGACCACCGGCATGGCGGTTCCGAGCACGGCGCGGACATGGACCATGTCTTCGGTCGAGCCGGGCTGGACGAGGCCGAGCACCGGCGGGCGGCGGGCCATCGACTGAAGCGCGGCGATCAGGCGGAGGATCGGGCCCTGGCGCTCGGCGACCAGAGTGCGCTGCTCGGCGAGTTGGCGATCGACGATGCCGATCCGCGCGGTGGCGGCGGCGATATCGGCCTCCGCGGCCTTGATCCGCTCGGCGGCGGCTTGTTCCTGCGCGCGCGCCTGCGCCGCTTGGTCACGCTCGCCCGCGGCGGCTTGCTCAAGCGCCTTGGCGCGGGCCTGTGCGGCCTGGGACTGGTTGTTGGCGCTGCGCAGCCGCCCCTGCTGCTCGGCGAGGCTGGGGATTTGCGCGGCGGCCAAGCTGCCGGTCGCCAGAATCGCAAACATGCTTGCGGAGAGGACGGCGGCGCGGATCACGCGATCACCCTTCGCGGTGATAGGGATGGTTGGCAAGGATTGAGGCGGCGCGCCACAATTGCTCGGCGAGCATCGCGCGGGCCAGCATGTGCGGCCAGGTGGCACGGCCGAAGGAGAGGAGGAGGTCTGCCTGCGCGCGCTCGTCCGGGCCGAAGCCGTCCGCGGCGCCGATCAGGAAGCGGGTCTCGCGTACGCCATCGTCGCGCCAGGCGCCAAGCCGCTCGGCCAGCACGCGCGAGGGCAGATTGTCGCCGGTCTCGTCGAGCATCACGACGCGCGTGCCGGGGGCGAGATCGGGCATCTTGCCGCCGGTATCGGGCAATTCGGTGACCCGGGTCGGCCAGGTCACGCGCTTGAGATAGCGGGTAACCAGCTCCGCCTCGGGTGAGCGCCCGATCTTGCCCCTCGCTACGATGTGGAGGAGCATGGCCGGCTCAGGCGTTGGCGGCGGGGGCTTCGCCGAACGACCACATGCGTTCGAGATTGTAGAAGCTGCGCACTTCGGGGCGGAACAAGTGGACGATCACGTCGCCGGCATCGATCAGCACCCAATCGGCGGTCTGCAGGCCTTCAACGCGGGGTGAGCGGCCGCTCTCGGCCTTGATCTTTTCGGCAAGCTTGTTCGCCATGGATGCGACCTGGCGAGTCGAGCGCCCTGAGGACACGACCATGTAATCGGCGATGCTGCTCTTGCCGGCGAGCGGGATCGAGACGGTCTCGACCGCCTGATCGTCGTCGAGCGATGCCAGAATGAGCTTGTGCAGCGCCTCGACTCCGTCGGACTTGGGAACAGGCGTGACATTGGGCGATGTGGCCAAGGGGCCTCCTAAGGGTGAACGAGAGCTGTGCCACTGGGTTTTGGAGCCGGCGGGAAACGCCGATGCCAGGCAGGGTCGGCGGCCCGAAGGCTTGTCGCCGAAGTCGGATCGGGGCGGAAGCGCAGCAGCACGAGGCCCGGCAATCTCCAACTCGTCCAGTTCTTAGCCTGGCCTGCGGGCCGCACAGCGCGCCGCAGCCAACCCATCGCAGGACTTGCGCGGGCACCTGCATCATATCCCGGACGGGCGATAACCGCAATCGGAACCTGCCGCGCGATCCCGCGCCAATCGCGCCACCGGTGAAACTGATTGAGGTTATCCGCGCCCATCAGCCAGATGAAGCGATGCTTGGGGAAGATCCGGGGGAGCTTGGCGAGCGTATCGGCGGTGTAGCGGGTCTTGAGGCGCGCCTCGATCGCGGTTGCGCGGATCGGGGCGTGGCGGGCCATGGCGCGGGCTGAGGCAACGCGCGCGGCGAGCGGCGCCATGCCCTCGGCTGGCTTGAGCGGATTGCCGGGCGAGACCAGCCACCACACTTCGTCAAGATCGAGCACGCGGATGGCGTGGAGGGAGATCGCGCGATGGCCCTTATGCGCCGGGTTGAACGAGCCGCCGAGCAGGCCGATCCGTTTCAAGGCCGCGCCTGGCCGGTGCCGCGCACGACCCATTTGTACGTCGTCAGGCCCTCCAGCGCGACGGGGCCGCGGGCGTGGAGGCGGCCGGTGGAGATGCCGATCTCGGCGCCGAGGCCGAACTCGCCGCCATCGGCAAACTGGGTGGAGGCGTTCCATATGACGATGGCGCTGTCGACTTGGGCGAGAAAGCGCTCGGCGGTGGTTTCGTCCTCGGTGACGATCGCGTCAGTGTGGTGCGAGCCGTGCGAAGCGATGTGCGCCATGGCTTCGTCCGCGCCATCGACTAGCTTCACCGAGAGGATGCTGTCGAGATATTCGGTATCCCAATCTTCACCGGTCGCAGGCAGCGCGCGCGGTTCGATCGCCTGGATTTCGGCATCGCCGCGCAGTTCGCAGCCGGCATCGGCTAACGAAGCCAAGACGGGGGCGGGATCGACAAACGCGCGGTCGATGAGCAGGGTTTCGGTGGCGCCACAGATGCCGGTGCGGCGCATCTTGGCGTTGAGCGCGAGATCGCGCGCCATCTCGGGGTCTGCGGCGCGGTCGATATAAGTGTGGTTGATGCCGTCGAGATGCGCGAGCACGGGAACGCGGGCTTCGGCCTGGACGCGCGAGACGAGGCTCTTGCCCCCGCGCGGCACGACCATGTCGATCAGCCCCTCGGCGGCGAGCATTGCGCCAACCGCCGCGCGATCGGTGGTGGAGACGAGCTGGACTGCGTCGACGGGCATGCCCCCGGCCTCGAGCCCGCGTGCGAGCGCGGAGTGGATTGCGCGGTTGCTGTGCACCGCCTCGGAACCCCCGCGGAGAATCGCGGCATTGCCCGACATCGCCGCCAGCACGCCGGCATCGGCAGTGACGTTGGGACGACTTTCATAGATGATGCCGATCACCCCGATCGGCACGCGGACGCGGGTGAGGACCAGCCCATTGGGCCGTTCGGTGCGCTCGATGATGCGGCCGACGGGGTCCTCGAGACGGGCGACGGCTTCGACTCCGGCGGCAGTGCTCTCGACGCGGGCAGCGTCGAGCCGCAGCCGATCGAGCAGTGCGCCGGACAAGCCCTTTGCCTCCGCGCCGGCCATATCGAGAGCATTGGCGGCGACGATCGCTTCCGCATCTTCGCGGATCGCCTGGGCCGCGGCGAGCAAGGCGCGGCTCTTGTCGGCGCTGGCCATCGCCGCGAGCCGCATTGCGGAGGCACGGGCGCGCTTGCCCATTTCGGCGATCATCTCGGGCACGTTCGGTTCGGCCATTCCGATCCGCTAGCACGCACGAAACGAAGCTGATAGGCCCGCATCATGGTGGGGGAAATCGAAGCTGCCGGGGAACTGGCGACGGGCGCAATGCTCGGGCGCGCAGTCGAGCCGCGCGCGGGCGAAGGACATGGCGAGGCGGAGCTCTGCCTAAATTGCGGCACGACACTGGTGGGGCCGCATTGCCACCGCTGCGGGCAGAGCGGGCACGTCCATCGCTCGCTCGGCGCGATCGGGCACGAAATCCTGCACGGTGTCGCCCATTTCGAGGGCAAGCTATGGCGCACGCTGCCATTGCTCGCCTGGCGGCCCGGCGAGCTTACGCGGCGCTATGTGGAAGGCGAGCGGGCACGCTTCGTCTCGCCAATGGCGCTGTTCCTGTTCTCGATCTTCGCGATGTTCGCGGTGTTTTCTTGGGCCGGGATCACGGCGCCGAGCGACATCAAGACCGGC
This sequence comes from Sphingomonas sp. AC522, assembly GCF_979258125.1. Classification (NCBI taxonomy): domain Bacteria; kingdom Pseudomonadati; phylum Pseudomonadota; class Alphaproteobacteria; order Sphingomonadales; family Sphingomonadaceae; genus Sphingomonas; species Sphingomonas sp. AC522. The sequence goes on along the minus strand of NZ_OZ409836.1, from coordinate 748,019 downwards.
AGCCCCGAGACGCAGATCGAAGCGGCGCGCAAGGGCATGATCGAAGAACGCAAGGAACTGGCCACCTCGCTCGATCGCCGTCCGGTGGGCCATCCCAAGCGGGTGCGGAACGAAAAACGCATTGCCGAACTCGACCGCGTCATCGCCGACCTGCCCAAGGTCGAAAAGACCAGCGACGGCAATGGCTTCCACATGTCCACGCGCTACAGCGGCTGGCCGCCGCTCGATCACGGCATCGAGAAGTGGAACAAGAACCCGTCGCTGATGCTCTACAAGCTGCAATCGAGCATCTACAAATTCTCGTGGTTACTCATCCCGCTATCGCTGCCATTCCTATGGCTGTTGTTCGCGTGGCGGCGCGAGTTTCATCTCTACGACCATACGGTGTTCATCACCTATTCGATTGCGTTCATGTCACTGCTGTTCATCGTCATCACCGTGGCGGCGACGCTGGGGCTGGCCGGCGGATGGCTCGGATTGTTGCTGTCGGCGGTGCCGTTCGTTCACCTCACCCGCCAGCTCAAACAGGCTTATGGGCTCGGCTGGTTCTCGGCAATCGTGCGTTCGGTGATCCTGACGGTGTTCATCGTGATCGTGCTGCTGCTGTTCCTACTGATCCTGCTCGCGCTGGGGATGACCGGCTAGATCAGCGGCACGGATAGCGGCGCTGCATGATGCCGTAAAATGCCGCCTTCATGCTCATGCCGCGCTGCGCGGCCGGGATCCGCTCGAGATCGGCGAGCAATTCCTGGGGCGTCATCTTTGCTTTGCCCTTGGGTGGGGGGCAGCTGTGCGGCTTGCGGCCGGCGGCCTTGTCGGCATCGACATCGGCGCGATAGGCGGACCCGATCGCGAGCATTTCGTTCTTCAGCACCGTATAATCGGAGGAAAACCAGGCAAGCATCCCCTTGGCCTGCAGCGCCTTTGCCTTGGCGAGGAACTCGGCCACGTTCATCGCGCTTGCCGGTGTCGCGATCATCGTTAGTGCCAAAGCCGCCAGAACCAGACGCCGCATACGAAAACCCTCCCTCGAAATTTCGAGGAAGGGTTTTCGCGAAAGACTGTGGCTGAACTCGGGCGGCCGATTGCCGTGCGGGATCAGGCCCCTTGCGGCGTGGGATTGCCGAACGGATTCTTGGGACGGCGGATCTTGGGGATCGACGTGCCCGCGACTGCAACCGTAGGCGTCGGAGCATCGGGATCGTCGCGCCCGAGATCCTCGCCGGCGATCAGCCGCTTGATCTCCTCACCTGTCAGCGTCTCGAATTCGAGCAGCGCCAGCGCGATCGTGTGAAGCTGATCGACATGATCGGTCAGGATCTGGCGCGCACGGCCCAGGCCCTGTTCGACGAAGCGCTTGACTTCGCTATCGATCATCCGCGCGGTTTCGTCCGACATCGGCTTGGCCTGCTGCATCGCGTAACCGAAGCTTTCATGGCTGTCGCTGAAATCGAGCGGGCCGACGGCGTCCGACAGGCCCCATTTGGTGACCATCGCGCGGGCGAGCTTGCTGGCCTGCTGGATGTCGCTCGACGCGCCCGAGCTGACCTTGTCATAGCCGAACACCAGCTCCTCGGCGACACGGCCACCAAAGGCGACGGCGATATCGGCATGCATCTTGTCGCGGTGATAGGAATAGCTGTCCCGCTCGGGGAGCGGCTGTACCATGCCAAGCGCGAAACCGCGCGGGATGATCGTCGCCTTGTGGATCGGATCGGCGGTGGGTTCGTGCGCGAAAACCAGGGCGTGACCCGCTTCGTGATAAGCGGTCATCCGCTTCTCATCCTCGGTCATCACCATCGAGCGGCGCTCGGCACCCATCAGCACCTTGTCACGCGCGTCGTCGAATTCCTGCGCCGCCACCAGCCGCTTGCCACGGCGGGCAGCGAGCAACGCGCCTTCGTTCACAAGATTGGCGAGATCGGCGCCCGAAAAGCCCGGCGTGCCGCGCGCGATGACGCGCGGATCGACGTCCGGGGCCAGCGGCACCTTCTTCATATGGACCTGGAGGATCTTCACGCGGCCCTCGATATCCGGACGCGGCACCTGGACCTGGCGATCGAAGCGGCCTGGACGCAGCAAAGCGGGATCGAGCACGTCGGGGCGGTTGGTCGCGGCGACGATGATGATGCCTTCGTTCGAATCGAAGCCGTCCATCTCAACGAGAAGCTGATTGAGGGTCTGCTCGCGCTCGTCATTCTGGTTGCCAAGCCCGGCGCCGCGCGAACGACCGACTGCGTCGATTTCGTCGATGAAGACGATGCAGGGAGCCGACTTCTTGGCCTGTTCGAACATGTCGCGCACGCGGCTGGCGCCGACGCCGACGAACATCTCGACAAAGTCCGAGCCCGAAATGCTGAAGAACGGCACACCTGCCTCACCCGCGATCGCGCGGGCGAGCAGCGTCTTGCCGGTGCCGGGCGAGCCGACCAGCAGTGCGCCCTTGGGGATCTTGCCACCAAGACGCGCGAACTTGGTCGGGTCCTTGAGGAACTCGACGATCTCCTGCAGCTCGTCGCGCGCCTCATCGATGCCGGCGACGTCGTCGAAGGTGACCTTGCCTTCCTTCTGGGTGAGCAATTTCGCGCGCGACTTGCCAAAGCCCATCGCGCCCGAGCCCGAATTCTTCTGCATCTGGCGCAGTACGAAGAAGGCAATGCCCAAGAAGAGCAAGAACGGCAGCGAATTATAGAGCATGTAGAGCCAGATCGACGGCGTCTCTTCGGGACGCGCATTGATCACCACGCCCTTGGCGCGGAGCCGCTCGACGAGCTGGGCGTCGCCGGGATTTGTGGTGCGGAACTTGCTGTCGCCGGTGAGGATGCCCGCGACGGCGCCGGTGCTGGGCGAGAGATTGACTTCACGAACCTCACCCGCCTCGACCTTGTCGAGGAAGGCCGAATAGGGGATCGTGTTGCCCGCGGCCTGCGCGCCGGGACGATCGAACATCGTCACGAACAGCGCGAGCGCCGCTAGAATCCCCACCCAGATCAACAGGCTCTTCATCCAGGGGCTGCCGCCGCCGTTGCCGTCGCCTTGCTGCTTGTCGTTGTCGTTCATCGAGATGTCGCACCTTTCGTGACCCCCAAGATAGGCGCACGCAGGTTAATGGCAATGGAACGGTGCATGCTTTGGGTCGATCAGTGTGATCGGCGCGGCGGGGCCAGCCGGAAAATGGCCGTCCTGTCCCGCACCGACATCATCACGCCGGCGCGCGTTGCGCCTCTGCCCGCCGTATAGGCGTCGAGCAAAGGTTCGATTCCGGCCGCGTCGAACGGGCGGGCGAGGAGATGCCCGATTGCGCGGCGAACGAGACGGCGGCTTAGCTCACGGCTTAGCCCATCCAGGTCGAGCGTGACGCGGCCTTCCGACAGCATAGCACGGTCATTCCACAGCAAAATGGTCACATCGTCGAGCGCCTGCTGTGCCTCGGCGGCATATTCGGCAGTGGCGGCGATCTGCGCCGCGTCTAGCTCGGGGCTTGCGGCAAGCAATTGGCGGAACCGCGTACGATCATGCGCCGGATCGGCATTGCTGGGGTCTTCGACGAAGGGGCCCTTTGCCTCGGCGATCGCGCGCAGTTCGGCGCGGCGCCATTTGAGGAGCGGGCGCACCAAGGCGAGCGTGCCGCCGCCGGCTTCGAGATCGCGGCGGGCGCGGATGCCGGCCAGCCCCGCAACCCCCGATCCACGCGCGGCGCGCATCAGGAAAGTCTCGGCTTGGTCGTCGGCGTGGTGCGCAGTGAGCAGGGCCCCTGCCCCCTGGTCCAGCGCCCATGCGGTGAGCAGCGCATAGCGCGCTTCGCGGGCGCGGGCCTGAATGCTGGCGCCGCGGATCGGGTCTGTGGGGCGGAGGATGGTGTGGGCGACGCTGAGGGTGGCGCAATGTTCGGCGGCCATCGCCGCTTCCTGAGCGGAGCCCTGGCGCAGTTGGTGATCGACGGTGGCTGCGATCAAATGGCCGGGGAAAGCGGCATGGGCGAGCGCCAGCATCGCCATGCTGTCCGGACCGCCGGAGACGGCGAGGGCCACCCTAAAATCCTCCCCCAGTTTCGCTGGTCCCCCTCCGTCTCCGGGGGAGGATTGGATCAGCGCCTGCAGGTCGCGCCGGAACCGCTCGACCGTCGCCGGATCGAGCGTCACCGGATCACTTGCACTTCTGCTCGGTGCGCCCCTTGGCCACGCCGGCAGTCATCTCGGCGGAAAGCTTCTCGCCGTAAAGCTGAGTGAGCTCGCCATAGACCTTGCACACTTCGCTCGACGGCTTTTTCAGCTTCACCAGCGCCTGGGCCAGATAATAGAGGCTGTCGGGCGCGCGCTCGCCATTGGGGTTCTTCTTGTAATTCTCGTAGAACGCGACCGCGGCAAGGCTCGGCGCATTGGCGTCGAGATAGGCGCGGCCGAGCAGGTTCTGCGCATAGCTGGCGCGGCGGTGCTTGGGATATTTGGTCGCGACGGTTTCGAGCTCGCGGCGCGCCTCGGGGTAGAGCTTGGCCTGCCACAGGCGATAGCCATAGGAATAGCCATCCTCCGCCGCATCGCCGCTGTCGGGCCGTTCGATTGCCGCAACCTGCGCGGCGCGGGGCCCCGTCGGCTTGGGCGTATCGGCGGAGGGCTTGGGAGTCGTGGGCTTGGGCGTGGCCGGTTTGGGAGTCACCACCGCAACATCGGCGGCGGGGACGATCGGATCGCGCTCGGCGACCGAGGAAGCGGTGTCTTCCAGCGCCTTGATCCGCGCGTCAGTCGAGCGCTTATAGGCGTTGAAGGCCTCTTCGAGCTGGCGCAGGCGATACTGGCCCTGCTCGACCTGGCCGGTGATCGCGGCCGATTGGCTTTCGAGCGCCGAGACGCGCGCGCCGAGATCGACCAGCGGCCCCGAAGACGGCACGCCCGGCACATTGGTGTTGGACTCGGGCACGATCTGTGGCTCGACGGTCTGGCCCGCCCCGCCGGGGAATACCTTGCGCTGGACCGCGCGCATCTCGCGCTCGAGCCGATCGACGCGTCCGCCGATCGCGGCATCCTGCGCCTGGGCGGTTCCGATAGTGCCAATTGCAGTGGTCACGAGTGCCGCCGCCATCAAGATACGCATAGATTCACACCCCCCGGTGCAGGATTGCCGCTGGTAAGAACGGCTTCGTATAGCGGAGACGCCGCGGCCCCCGCCAGTTCATTATGGCGCGGTGGTGGTGTTGCTCGTCGCAGCCTGCGGGGTCGCGCGCGGCGTTGGCGTCGGCGAGGGCCCAACCGGCGCTCGGGTCGGGGTGGCCGACGGAGCCGCTACAGGCGAGGACGAAGGGGCCGGAGCCGGGGTCCGCGCCGGCGTGGCGCTGGACGAGGCCGCGGGCGAAGGCTGGCCGCGCGCCTGCAGCGCGGCGGCGCTCACCTGCACGTCGACCAATTCGGCCTTTTCGGACAGAGGCGGCACGTTCGAGCCGTTGATCAACACCTGAAGCCGATCCGGACGCGGCGTGCGGACATGGGGGCGATCGGCGTTCGCGGGAACGTCATAGCGCTCACCCGCGGCCATTTCCTTCTCGAACAGCTTCTGGCCGTTGGCGTCGCTGACGCGCAGCCAGACCGTATCGCGCGCCACCAGAGTGACCTGCCCCCCGGCGACAGGCGCCACAGCGGGCGTGATGGTGCCGGGTGCGCCTGCCGAAGTGCCTTCCGGGATGGTCAGGCTTTCGGGCGGCGGCGGGCTGCCGCGGAACCAGCCGGTGCCGTACCACAGGCCGACGCCGACCAGCACGAGCAGCGCGACGATCAGCCCGGCCCAGGCCAGTCCGCGCGGAGGGACCCGATCGGGATCCTCCATCTCATAGGACGGGACGGGCGCGGCGCGATCGGGATTGCGGTCGAGCTCGATACGCAATTCGCGCGCGATCTCGACTTCGTCGGCACCCACTGCGCGGGCATAGGATTTGGCGAAGCCCAGCGCATAGGTGATCGACGGCAGGCCCGAATAATTGGATCGCTCGATCTCTTCGAGATGCCGCTGCGGGATCCGCGTGCGCGCCGCGACTTCGGCGAGCTCGAGCCCCTGCGCCTCACGCGCGCCGCGCAATTTCTCGCCGACGGTGGCGGGAAACAGCGTAGGGCCTTCGGCAGTCTCGCCTTCCATCATGCTCTCCAGCGGCGGGAATGCGCCCGTTGGCCCGCCACAGGCGCGGTGTCCCTCAGGTGCACGCCCCTGTCAACGCTCCCAGCCGCAAATCCGGCCCTGGTTCAACTCAGTTCGACCGAATGTTCCGAAGCCCAGGCGGTGAGGGCCTGGCGGATCGGCGTGCGGCCATCGGCGAGCAGCTCCTCCATCACCCCGAGCAACGGTGCGCGGTCGAGGGAGCGGACCATCGCCTTGATCGGGCCGATCGCCGCCGGCGTGATCGACAGGCGCTCGATGCCGAGCCCGATCAGCGCCATGGCTTCGAGCGGACGCCCGCCCATCTCACCGCAGACACCGACCTGGACGCCCGCCGCCTTGCACTGATCGGTGACGCGCTTGAGGAAGCGCAGGATCGAGGGGCTGAGCCAGTCGTACCGCAATGCCAGCTTAGGATGCGCGCGGTCCGCGGCAAATAGGAACTGGGTAAGATCGTTCGTCCCGATCGAGAGGAAATCGAGCCTGGGCAGCAATATGTCGAGCACTTCGGCGAGCGCCGGCACTTCGAGCATCGCACCGTAGCGGATTTCGAGCGGCATCATCTTGCCGCGCGCCGCCACCCAGTCGCGCTGCGCCTCGAACAATGCCTTGGCCTCGTCGAACTCCCAGGGCTCGGAGACCATCGGAAACATCACGTTGAGCGTCTTGCCCGCGCCGGCCTCGATCAAGGCACGCGCCTGTGCCTTCATCAGGCCATCGCGGTCGAGGGCCAAGCGCAGCGCGCGCCAGCCCATGGCCGGGTTCTCTTCGTCGCCATGCTCGTCATGATTGAGATAGGGCAAAGCCTTGTCGCCGCCGATATCGACGGTGCGGAAGGTGACCGGGCGGTCGCCCGCGCTTTCGAGGACATCCTTGTAGAGCCGCTTCTGCTCGGCGCGCCGGGGGAGCGTTGCCGAAACGAGAAACTGGAATTCGGTGCGGAACAGGCCGATGCCGTCGGCGCCGGTGAGGTCCAGCGCCGCCAGATCGTCGCGCAACCCGGCATTGACCATCACAGTAAGGCGGTGGCCGTCCTTGGTGACCGGCACTTCGCCACGCAGGCGCGCGAAAGCGGCGCGGCGCTTCTGGCTGAGCGCCAGCTTGGCGGAGAAGGCTTCCTCCATCGCCGGGGTGGGCCGGGCAAAGACGCTTTCCTCGCCAGTGTCGAGCAGCAGCATGTCCCCTTCGGCGACGAGGCGCCGGACATCCTTGACGCGGCCGAGCACCGGCACGCCCATCGCCCGGGCGACGATGGTGACGTGCGCGGTCAGCGAGCCCTCCTCCAGGATCACACCCTTAAGACGCCGCCGGTCATATTCGAGCAGCTCGGCGGGCCCCATATTGCGCGCGATCAGGATCGAATCCTGACGCAAACCCATCTGCGCCGCAGTGCCGAGTTGGCCCGAGACGATGCGCAGCAGCCGGTTGGCCAGATCCTCGAGATCGTGCATCCGATCGCGGAGGAGGGGATCGTCGATCTCGCGCATGCGCTGACGGGTGCGCTGCTGGACGCGTTCGATCGCGGCCTCGGCGGTCAGGCCGGAATCGATCGCCTCGTTGATCCGGCGCGACCAGCCTTCGTCATAGGCAAACATCCGATAGGTCGCGAGAATCTCGTCATGCTCGCCGCCGACGCCGAACTCGGCCTGGCTGGTCATCTTGTCGATCTGCTCGCGCATCTTGTCGAACGCGGCATAGACGCGGTGGCGCTCGGCCTCGGTATCTTCGGCGACGGTATGCTCGATGGTGATGCGCGGCTGGTGGAAGACGGCGACGCCGGCGGCCATTCCCTCAACCAGCTTGAAGCCAGTCGCATGGGACGCCGCAGTGGGCTGCGGGCGGATCGAAGTGCCGCCGGTGGAATCGACCAGATCGGCATTGGCGATCAGCTCGGAGAGCACCATCGCGACGGTCTGCAGCGCCTCGATCTCGACATCGGCATAGCGGCGCGGCTCGGCATGCTGGACTGCGAGCACGCCCACTGCGCGCTCGCGCCGGATGATCGGCACGCCAGCAAAGCTGTGAAACGCTTCTTCCCCCGTCTCCGGGCGATAGGCGAATGCAGGGTGCATCTCGGCCTCGTCGAGATTGAGCGTCTCGACATTGGCGGCGATGGTGCCGACCAGGCCCTCGCCCAGCGCCAGCTTGGTGACGTGAACGGCGTCCTGCGAAAGGCCGCGGGTCGCAAAGAGTTCGAGCACGCCTTCGCGCAGCAGATAGATCGAGCAGACTTCGCTGGTGAGGACTTCCCCAATCGTCTGCACGACCGAATTGAGCTTCGACTGCGCAGGCAGCTTTCGCGCCATCACATCGTGAAGGCGCGTCAGGATCTCGCGGGCTGAGGCGGCTGCGGTGTGGGCCATAAGCCAGCGCTAACAGATTGCGCGCCGGTGTTACAACGATGCTAGCGGGTAGCGACGCGAAGGGCTTCTTCGGCGCCCGCCATGGCATCGTCGCTCAGGAATTCGCGCGCGTCATAGGCGAGGCGCGGAGTTATGGCTTGCTGGCCCCCGGCGCGCCATGCGGCGAGATCGGCGCGATACGCGTCATACGCGCGGTAGAAAGCGACGAACGGCGCATCGAGCCGGACGACCGCGGCGCGCGCGAAGCCGGTGAAGTCGGCAGCCGGAACGCTTGCCGCCTCGCTCAGGATGGCAGTGGCCACCGGGCAGAAGTATGGCTGGGCGGGCGGCTGCGAGAAATAATTGTACACCCGCGTCATTGCCGCATCGAAATCCTTGTCGTGATATTCGGCCGACAGGGCCGTATGCGCGCGCGCCAGCGCCGGACGGTGTGCGCTGAGCAGGCGATTATAGCCGGCGGCGAGATCGGGGCTGTGCGTACAATTGAGCACCGCAACGTTGAGCGCCGAGCGCATGTGCCAGACCGCCGCCGAATCCGAGAGGTCGCGATTGGGCGTCGCATAGCTGCCATCGGCGAGACGCGCCGGCAGGACGAGGTTCGGCGCGGCGCTGAATGGCGGAGTCGGCATTGCGCGTATCGGCGCCGGTGCCGGCACTGCGGCAAGTTCGGGCGCAGCGGGCCGCGTGCCGCCTGCACAAGCCGTGAGCACCAGAAGCAGCGAAAGCGAAAGCGGAAGCGGGGCACGCATTGTTCGATCCTCGACGCCCCCCGGCGTGCCGAATCTCTGAGCCTGGAATGGTAAAGATCGAATTAAGCGCAGCGCTCGCGTCATCGTGAATGCCCCATGGTTCGAGTGTCGGGGCGAGACATGAAACCGAGGCCAAGAAACGTAGCGGATCAGCCGGTTACCATACTTGCGGTCGCCCCGGCCAAGCCCTTGCATCATTTATTACTATGTGTCATACAGTGTATATCATACACGATACGAGATACAGGCTGATGCCGGGTGAAGACGATCTGTTCGACAAAATGCGCGTGGAGCTGCGGCGGGGCTCGCTCGTGCTCGCCGTGCTCGTGGCGCTGCGCGAGGAACGCTACGGCTACACGCTGCGCCAGAGCCTGGAAGAAGCCGGGCTGCCGATCGACGAAGGCGCGCTTTATCCGCTGCTGCGCCGGCTCGAGACGCAGGGCCTGCTCACCAGCGAATGGCGCGAGGAAGCCAAGCGCAACAAGCGCTTCTATCGGCTCAGCACCGATGGCGGTCGCGTGCTCGGTCAATTGCTCGGCGAATGGAACGCGATCTCCGAATCGATCCTGCGCCTCGATATCAAGGGGGAAAAATGATGGACCTGATCGAACGCTATCTCGGCGCGGTGCGCTGGAACCTGCCTCCGGGCGCAAAGGACGATTCGGCCGACGATATCATCGCCGAGCTGCGCGACTTGATCGCCGCGCGAGTCGAGGATCGCGAGGAAATGCTCGGCCGGCCGCTGACCAAGGACGAGACGAGCACACTGCTCACCGAATTCGGCCACCCGCTGATCGTAGCTTCGGGCTATCGCAAGCATCAGTCGCTGATCGGCCCAGAGCTGTTTCCCTTCTATCTGTTTTCGCTGCGGGTGGTGCTGATGATCAGCGCGACCGTGCTCGTGGTGGTCGGCGTGGCCGATGCATTGTTTGCCGGGCGGGCGGCGGTGCAGACCGCGATGCACGCTTTCAACGGCGCGATCTGGACCCTGCTGTCACACGCGGCATTGGTGACACTGCTGTTCGCAGTGATCGAGCGCACCGGCTGGCTGCGCGAGCAGCTCCACAGCTGGAAGCCCGCCGAACTGCCCGCGCTCAAAACGCGGAGCAAGCGCAGCTGGGAATCTGCGTTCGAGGTCGGGATCGGGATTGCGTTCCTGCTGTGGTGGGCGGGTGCCTATCCGCTGCCCTTCGCGCCGGGAGGAGGCGGGGTCCAGCTTACGCCAGCACCGGTCTGGGCTGAGCTCTACCGGCCGATATTCGCATTGATCGCCGCCCAGCTGGTCTACAATCTGATCCAGTGGCTGCGGCCGCGCTGGAAGAGTGCGCGGGCGATATTGTCGGTGGTGACGACGCTCGGGGGCGTGGCGGTGGTGGCAATCCTTTACCAGGCAGGGCGGCTGATCACAGTGTTGCCGGACGGCATGGAGGCAGGGCCGGCCGCGAGGATGCAGGAGAGCATGGATTTGGCGCTGCACATCGGAGTGGTTGCGATCGGCGTGATCTGGACCCTGCAATGCCTGGTCGAGCTTTGGCGGCTCGCCAAAGGACGCTGATGGCGGGCCCGTTTCCTCAGGGGACGGGCCGCAGCCTGAAATGCAGTTCGATCTCGATCGTGCTCCTGCGGATAATCTGCCCATCGCGCTTCGGCGGATGAATGCGGAAGCTGGGCGCCGCGGCCAGCGCGGCAGTACCGAAGCCGGCACCGAGCGGCGTCTGGCCGACGACGCGACAGGCGCGGACATGCTGGTTCCACACCAGTTCGCAGCGCAGCACCGCCGATCCGCTAAGCCGCTTGGCGCGTGCCTTTTGCGGATAGAACGGCCAGAGCTCGCGGTCGCCGGGCTGGCTTACCCAGCGCGCCGGCTGGATCCCGGCGCCGGAGCCCGCGCCGTCACCGATACCGGCGCCGGTTCCGCTGCCCGTGCCGATCTCGCCCTTGCCCTCCGCGACATTGACCGCCTTGACGTCGGCAGGAACCGGCAAAGGTGGTGGCGCCGACACCGGTAGCGGGATCGGCGGAAACGAGACATCGGGTCGCTCGACCGGCCTCGGGCTGCCGCCGAATACCGGCGCGCGCTTCTGGACAAGGTTGGGCTTCGGATCGGGCGGCGGGCGATCGAGGGGCGGCGGCAGCAGATCGACGCGAAGCGGATCGTCGGGCGGCGACAGTTCCTGAACCCGGAATCCGACGAGCAGCGCGGAAAGCAGCAAGGACGCGATCGCCAGCGACAGGCCGAACGATATCCCCCGACCTGCGGGGCCTGGAACTCCGACGCGGTGCGCCATCGCTGACATGGCGCGCAGGATATTTACTGTGTTGCTACAGTCAAGCGGCGCGTTTCTCCAGTGCGTGCGCGGCTTCGGCCATCAAAGTGGCGATGATTTCGGCGACCGGCTCTTCCTTGCTGACCATGCCGACCGACTGGCCGGCCATCAGCGAGCCATTGTCGACATCGCCGTCGATCACGGCGCGGCGCAGCGCACCGGCCCAATAATGCTCGATCTGGAGCTGGGCTTCCATCATCTCGACCTTGCCCTCATCCAAAAGCTGCGCAACTTCGCGCTGCTTGGCTGTGAACAGCTCGGACGACGCATTCTTGAGCGCGCGAACCGGGATCACGGGAAGCCGCGGATCGATCTGGACGCTGGCGACGGCATCGCGGGCCGAAGCGCGGATGAAGGCGCGTTTGAAGTTGGCATGTGCAATGCTCTCGGTCGCGCAGACGAAACGCGTGCCAAGCTGTACGCCCGCCGCGCCCTGATCGAGATAACCCGCAATCGCTTCGCCACGGCCGATGCCGCCGGCTACGAACACAGGCACCTGCTCGCTGACTTCGGGAAGGATTTCCTGCGCGAGCACGCTGGTCGAGACCGGACCGATATGCCCGCCGGCTTCCATGCCCTCGACCACAAGGGCATCGACGCCCGAGCGGATCAGCTTCTTGGCGAGGCTCAGCGCGGGCGCGAAGCAGATCAGCTTGGCGCCGTTCGACTTGATCGCGTCGAGGCTGCCGGTGGGCGGAAGCCCGCCGGCGAGCACGACATGGCTTACCTGGTGCTTCGCGCAGACCTGGATCAGGTCCATCAGCATCGGATGCATCGTGATGAGATTGACGCCGAAGGGCTTGTTCGTGAGCTTTTTGGTCGCTGCAATCTCGGCATCGAGCAGTTCGGGCGTCATCGCGCCGCATGCGATCAGCCCGAAGCCGCCTGCGTTCGACATCGCCGAAACGAGATTGCGCTCGCTGACCCAGGACATCGCGCCGCACATGATTGCGACTTCGCTGCCGAGGAAGGCGGCACCCCGCGCCATGCGGCGCTGCAATCTCTCTTGTCCGATCGTCATGGAGCGCCCCTACGCCCGAGGCGCGCCCAGCGGCAAGCCCTTCACTTGGCCGTGATCGTATAGTCGATGCGGATCGACACCCATTCACCGACCTTTTCCTTGCCGCCGACGCGGGGTGGGCGGACCAGAAACTGGAACGAGGCCTGGAGCACGGCATAGCCATAGCCCGATCCTGACGGGCTCTCCCCCAGAATCTTGCAATCCTCGACCCGGTAGCGCGCCGCAGTGCGGCAGGCGATCAGCCCCGAGCCACCGCGCGCCCAGCGCCGCGGCAGATACGGATCAAGCTCGACCTGGCGCGGGCGGCGATACCATTCGGCGGCGTAGAGCGGCTCGCCATTGGGGGCCTTGCCGACGACCGGCGAATCACCGGTGCGCGCAGAACCGCTCGCGGCGGATGGCGCCGCAGCCGCCGGCTCGGAGGGGCTTGAGCGCATATTGGCGATATCGGCAGCGCGAAGCTCGGCATGCGACATCACGATGAAGGGAACTTCGCCGCTTGGCTTGGGCGGCACAGGCGGCGGCGGCACTTCGGGTCGGAGCATGGAGGGCGGCCGCGTGGTGCGTTCGGTGGGCTTGGCCTTGTCGGGCTTGGCGACTTCCTCTTCGTCGGCCTTGTCGGATGCGTCGACCGAGAAGACAGTGGGCGAGCGGCTGTCCTTTTGCCCTGCTATCGGCGGCACGAGAAACAGAAGCAGCAACACGACGAGCGCTTCGATCGCAATTGCGAGCAACAAGGCGGTGCCGCGCCGGCTCAGCCGCCCCGAATCCAGTCGCCATCGGGGAACGCGCCACATCACGCGGCGCAACAAGCACAGAGGATAAGGCGGCATCGCGACCGGAAAATGGCGGATTCGGCGCGAGGGATCAGTCGGTGTCTGCGCCGGCGCCGGTAAACACCGCGCCGACATGCGCCTCGCCGCGCTTCGCTGCGAGCTGGGCCTGGCGGTGGCGCTCGGCATAGCGCGTGCGTTGCGCGTCGCTGCGTTCGTCGTGGCAGGCGGGGCACGACACCCCCTCGGCATAAAGCGGCGACGCCTTTTCCGCGGAGCCGACCGGCATCCGGCAGGCGCGGCAGAGTTCGTAGGCGCCCGGCTCGAGGCCGTGCTTCACGGTCACGCGTTCGTCGAATACGAAGCAGTCGCCTTCCCAGCGGCTCTGTTCGGGCGGGACGTGCTCGAGATAGGAGAGGATGCCGCCTTTCAGATGATAGACCTGGTCGATCCCTTCGGCCTTGAGGAACGCCGTGGCCTTTTCGCAGCGGATCCCGCCGGTGCAGAACATCGCGACTTTCGGCGCGGCGCCTAATTCCTCGCGATGCGCGCGAAACCAGTCGGGGAATTCGCTGAAGGTGCGCGTGTGCGGATCGGTGGCGCCCGCGAAGGTGCCGAGCGCGACTTCATAATCGTTGCGGGTGTCGATCAGGATCGTGCCCGGCTGCTCGATCAAAGCGTTCCAATCCTCGGGCGCCACATAATGGCCGACGTCGAGCGGGTCGATATCGGGCTCGCCCATCGTCACGATCTCGCGCTTGAGCCGGACCTTCATGCGATGGAACGGCAAAGATGCGGCGCGCGACTCCTTGACTTCCAACGCAGCACATCCAGGGAGCGCGCGGATGTGCGCAAGCACTGAATCCACGCCCTGGTCCGATCCGGCGATCGTCCCATTGATGCCTTCGGGCGCGAGCAGCAGCGTCCCCCTCACGCCTTGCGCACGGCAGGTTTCGGCGAGGGGGCCCTGCAAGGCCGCGACGTCATCGAAGCGCGTGAATTGATAAAGTGCGGCAATCCGGATGGGCAGTTTGTGAGTCACGCGGGCGCCCTTAGCAGATCGACCCGGCCCAAGTCAGTCCGGCTTCGCATTGTAGATACGGCCATGTAGGACGCCGGCATGCTCGACCGCCGTACCCTGATCGCCGCCGCGGCCGCTTTGCCGATCGCGGGCTGCGCCCCGCGCGCTTCTACGCGTCGCGTATTGCGAGTGGCGACGTTCAACATCTGGCACGATGCCGGCAATTGGCCGGCGCGGCTCGGCTTGATCGCGGACGCGCTGCGCGGTGCCGATCCCGATGTGATCGCGCTGCAGGAAGTGCTCCAGGATTCGCGCAAGAACCTGCCCAACCAGGCGGAGACGCTGGCGGCAGCGCTGGGCGACTATTCGGTGCATTTTATGTCGACATCGCCCGAGGGCGCGGCGAACCGCTATGGCAATGCGATCCTGACGCGGCTGCCGGTGATCGCGGTGGACACGAAAAGGCTAGAACCGCTCAAGGACTATCGCACTGCGATCCGGGTGCGGGTCGATCTGCGGGGGCGCCCGGTGGACGTGGTGAATACCCATCTCGCCTGGCAACCGGATCAAGGGCCGATGCGCGCCGAGCAGATTAGCGATTTGCTCGGCTGGCTGCCCAAGGACGGAGTACCGCTGGTGGTGATGGGCGATTTCAACACGTCGCTGGACGAAGCCGCGATTGCGCCGCTGCTGGCGCGCGGGCTCGATACGGCGCTGGCCCCGGGCGCGGTCGAGACGACTTTGGTCGCGTCGCGCGGGCATGCGCCGCGCGTGATCGATCATATCCTGGCGGAGCGGCGCAGCTTCGTCATCGGCCAAGCGCGGCTGATCGGCGACACGCCGGTGGACAGCGAATATCCTTCCGATCATTTTGGCGTGACGGCGGCCCTCACGTTGCGCTGAAGGCTCAGGCAGCGTCCACGGCATCGAGGCCATAGGCCGTGTGGAGCACACGCACCGCCAGCTCGGTATAATCCTCTTCGATCAGCACGGAGACCTTGATCTCCGACGTCGCGATGGCCTGGATGTTGATCCCGCGCTCGCCGAGCGTCTTGAACATCGTCGCCGCGACGCCGGCATGGCTGCGCATCCCGACGCCGACGATCGAGACCTTCGAGACGCGGGTATCGTGGACCATCGTCACATAGCCGATATCACCTTGCGACTTCTCCAGCACATCGAGCGCGCGGACGAGTTCGGCCTGGGGCACGGTGAAAGTCACGTCGGTTGAGCCGGTCGAATGCGCGATGTTCTGGACGATCATGTCGACATTGATGTTCGCTTCGGCCAGCGGCGTGAAGATCGAGGCGACCGAGCCGGGGCGATCGGGCACCGCGGTGAGCGTCACCTTGGCTTCGTTCTTGTCGTGCGCGATGCCCGTGATGAGCTGGCGTTCCATGTCGTCGATCTCCTCTTCGCCCACGATCAAGGTGCCCGGCTCGCTTTCGCCATCGGCGTCGACGAACGAAGAGAGCACCTGGACGCGGACGTTTTCCTTCATTGCCAGCCCCACCGAGCGGGTCTGGAGCACCTTTGCGCCGACGCTGGCGAGCTCGAGCATTTCCTCATAGGTGACGCGCTTCAATTTGCGCGCCCTGGGCACGATGCGCGGGTCGGTCGTGTAGACCCCATCGACATCGGTGTAGATATCGCAGCGATCGGCCTTCATCGCAGCGGCCATCGCGACTGCCGAAGTGTCCGAACCGCCCCGGCCGAGGGTGGTGACGCGCTCGCCTGGAGCCAGACCCTGGAAGCCGGGGATCACTGCGACTTCGCCGGCTGCGAGCGACGCATTGAGCGCAGTGGTATCGATATCGGCGATCCGCGCCGAGGCATGTCCGTCCGAAGTGCGGATCGGGAGCTGCCAGCCCATCCAGCTGCGCGCCTGCACGCCCACTGCCTGGAGCGCGATCGCCAGCAAGCCGCTGGTGATCTGCTCGCCGGCCGAGACGACGACGTCATATTCCTTGGGATCGTAAAGCGACGAAGCCTCGCGGCAGAAGCCGACCAGCCGGTCGGTCTCGCCCGCCATCGCCGACACGACGACGGCGACCTCATTGCCCGCATCCCGCTCGCGCTTCACCCGCGCGGCGGCGCTGCGTATGCGCTCGATCCCCGCCATTGAGGTGCCGCCGAACTTCATCACGATGCGTGCCATGGCGGGGTGGTTGCTTCCGGGCCTTGGGTGGAGGAAGGCAGGCTGATAGGAGCCGCGCATGGCCAAGGCAACAATAGCAACTATTGACCCCCGCGAAGCTGAGCATTTCGGCAGGCTCGCCAGCGAATGGTGGGACCCCAAGGGCTCGTCGGCGATGCTCCACCGGCTCAACCCTGCGCGGCTGGGCTATATTCGCGCCGCCGTGGACGCGCATTGGGGTGGCGATGGCACGTCGTTCGCGCCGCTTGCCGGGCGGACCGGGGTGGATGTCGGCTGCGGCGCGGGACTGCTGACCGAGCCGCTGGCCCGGCTGGGGGCGGCGATGACCGGGGTGGACGCGGCCGCCGAGAATGTCGGTGCGGCGCGGGCGCATGCTGCGGCTTCGGGGCTGGCCGTGGTCTATGTCGCGGGCGGGATCGAGAATCTTGCCGGGCGGAGCTTCGACTTGGTCGTGTCGATGGAAGTGATCGAGCATGTCAGCGATCCCGCCGCGTTCGCGCGCGGGCTTGCCGATGCGCTGGCGCCGGGCGGGCTGATGATCCTCTCGACGCCCAACCGCACGCCTTTGTCGCGGCTGGCGATGATCACGATCGGCGAAGGCAGCGGGGCTATCCCCAAGGGCACGCACGATTGGAGCCGGTTCCTCAATCCCGAGGAATTGGAGGCGCTGCTTCGCAACGCTGGGTTGCGCGTCATCGACCGTGCGGGGCTGAGTTTCTCGCCCGCGCGGGGATTCGTCACTTCGTCGAACGAGGCGCTCAATTATCTGGTGACGGCGGTCCGGGCCTGACGCTTATTTCGGCTTGGCGAACACTGCGACCAGGCCAAGCCCGATCGTCTGCTTGCCGGTGTTGATGTGGAAGGCCGCAGTGAGAGTGCCTTTCGGATAATCCTTGTCGGCGACAGCTGTGACCGTGAACAGCTTCCATTCCATCGGCACGTCGAACGGCTTCCCGGCAATTGCAGTATAGGGCGCACTCGAAAGCTGGACCTGGGCGGTGACCTTTGCACTGGTCACGCCGGGCTCGGCCTTCTGAAGCTTGGCGTAGAACATCACGGTTAGCTGATCGCCAGCCTTTACCGGCTTGTTGAGCGGCACGTTTACGCCGACCGCATAAGGCGTGCCGCCGCCGGTGACGGGGACGTTGAGCGCGCGACCGCCCTGGACGCTATCGTCCTTGACCGATTTCGGCGGCGATGGAAGGCCATAGACCTGGAAGGTCGCTGGGTTCGGATCGTTGATCATTGGCCCGGGGTCGTCCTGCGACCCCCTGCCCTGCGCGGCAAAGGGCGCGGCAGCGGCGGGAATAGCGAGCAGGCCCAAGACCAATGCGGTGCGCAGCGACATCCTTCTCTCCCCCATTTTCGCCAAGGCTATGCGGGAGAGCGGCTGCAATCAATTGGAAATGTTAGCGATACCTAGAACAGTCGCCCGCCATTCGGCACGGATACGCTGGGGCGGACCAGCACCACCTTGCCCGCGGCATCGGGGAAGCCGAGAGTGAGGACTTCGGACATGACCGGGCCGATCTGACGCGGTGGAAAATTGACCACCGCAGCAACCTGCGTGCCGGGCAATTCCTCCAGCGTATAATGCTCGGTGATCTGCGCCGAGGAGCGCTTGACGCCGATCGCGGCGCCGAAATCGATGAGCAATTTGTAGGCGGGCTTGCGCGCCTCGGGGAAGGGCAGCGCCTCGAGGATCGTGCCGACGCGGATATCGACCGCCAGGAATTGATCGAAGCCGATCGTCTCGGCGGGGAGGGCGGCGGGGTCGTGCGAAACGTGCACCGGATTAGAGGCTCGCGCCGTCGAACTTCTGGATCTGGAGCGCGTCTAGGTCGACATCGTCGGCGCAGCGCAGATTGATCACCACCGCCGCCTGGCCGCCCGGGCCGGTGCCTTCGCCAAAGGGTGCGCAGCCACAGGTCGCGCAGAATTGGTGGCGGATATTGTGGCTGTTGAAGGTGTAGGTGGTGATGGCGTCGCGGCTGGTGTGCAGCGTGAATTTGTCGGGCGTGGAGAAGTGCAGCACATATCCCTTGCGGCGGCAGATCGAGCAATTGCAGGTCATCGCCCCAGTCGGCGCTTCCTCGTCGAGCGTATAGGCAATCGCGCCGCAATGGCAGCTTCCGGTGACGGGCATGCTGGTCCTCCCCAATGTTTCGCCCGGTTCTGCCACTAGCCGCCGGCCTGCGCCAGCGCAGCTTCGACGATCGCGGGCCGCGCTTCTTCGCCCAATTGTTCCATCGTGCATTGGCGCGGCGCCTTGTCGGGCCGCCAGCGCAGGAAGCCGGTGCCGTGGCGGAAGCGCCGGCCCGAAACATGATCGTAGCGGACTTCGGCGATAAGCTCGTGGCGGAGCGGCTGCCACTCGGACGAGCGCTCGGTCGACCAGCGGCTCGGCCCGCCGGGGGCATCGCCGGTGAAGCCGGGCGCTCCGATCAGGGCTTCGAGTTGTTCGGTCAAAGCGGGCTTGTCGACTGCGGACAGCCCGGAGGTGAAGCCGACATGGTGAAGCAGGCCCGCATCATCGTAGAGACCGAGCAGGAGCGAGCCGACTTCGCGCCTGGCGCTGGCATAGCGGAAGCCGCCGACGACGCAGTCCGCGGTGCGCAGGCGCTTGATCTTGCGCATCGCCCGCGCGCCGGGCTGGTAGGGCTCGTCGAGGCGCTTGGCGACGACGCCGTCGAGCGCGCCGCCGGCGCCATCGAGCCAGCGCTGGGCGGTCACAGGGTCTTCGGTGACGGGGGAGAGGCGCAGCGTTTCGGAGCGGTGCCTGGCGTAGAAGGCCTCCAGCTTCTTACGGCGTTCGCCGAGCGGGAGCGCGGGTTCGGCGAGCCAATCGAACAGCATCAGCCGGGCGGGGGTTTCGGCAGAGAGCTTGCGGATACGGCTCTCGGCGGGGTGGAGGCGCATCTGCAGCGACTCGAACGACAGGCTGGGGCCGACCGGGATCAGCAACTCGCCGTCGAGCGCCAACGTCTTCTCCGGGAGCGCGGCGATGGCGGCTGCGACTTCGGGGAAATAGCGGGCGAGCGGCTTGCCCGATTTGGAGATGAGCTCCACTTCCTTGCCGGCCTTGAAGACGAGGCAGCGGAAGCCATCCCATTTGGGTTCGAATTGCCAGCCGTCACCCGAAGGCAGGGTATCGACTGACTTGGCTTCCATCGGTTCGAGTGCGTTCATCCGGGCTGAACGTTGACAGGGGCGGACTCGTTGCGGAGAGCTTGGGCGATGGGCGAACCGAAACTGCATCCGAGCTGGCTGGAGCCGCTGAAAGGCGAGTTCGCCGATCCCTATATGGCGGCGCTGCGCACCTTCCTCGTGGCGGAGAAGGCGGCGGGGAAGCGGATATTTCCGCGCAGCGAGGACTGGTTTCGCGCGCTCGATTTGACGCCGCTGGACAAGGTGCGGGTCGTGATCCTGGGGCAGGATCCCTATCATGGCGAGGGGCAGGCGCATGGGCTTTGCTTCTCGGTGCAGCCGGGGGTGCGGACGCCGCCGAGCCTGCAGAATATCTACAAGGAAATGCAGGCCGATCTCGGCATTCCGCGTGCCGCCCACGGCTTTCTCGAGCATTGGGCGGAGCAGGGCGTGCTGCTGCTCAATGCGGTGCTGACGGTGCAGATGAGCATGGCCGCATCGCACCAGGGGCGGGGGTGGGAACGGTTCACCGACGCGGTGATCCGGCTGGTCAATGCCAAGCCCGATCCGGTGGTATTCATGCTTTGGGGCTCGCATGCCCAGAAGAAGGCCGCCTTTGTCGATCCGCGGCATCTGGTGCTCAAGGCGCCGCACCCTTCCCCGCTCTCCGCCCATACCGGCTTTCTGGGGTGCCGGCATTTCTCGAAGGCCAATGCCTTTCTGGAGAGCCGCGGCCTCCAAGCGATCGACTGGGCACTGCCCGAACTAAACTGAGTTAGCCGCGTTACCGCTCCGACCCTCACAGGAGCACCCACATGCCCAAGACCCTCGCCCAGATCGCCGAGATGATGCGCGACATCGATTTTGCGATGCTCTCCACCCATTCGACCGGCGGGACGATCGCCTCGCGGCCGATGAGCAACAATCGCGATGTCGAATATGACGGCGACAATTGGTTCTTCAGCCTGGAGGACACCCGCCTGATCGACGACATCCGCGCCAATCCCAAGGTGGCTTTGGGCTTCCAGGGCAAGGCCGGGCTGCTCAAGATGAAGCCGGTGTTCGTATCGATCGAAGGCACCGCCAGCGTCATCAAGGACAAGGCCGCGTTCGAGGAGCATTGGACCAAGGACCTGGAGATGTGGTTCGAGCAGGGCGTCGACACGCCTGGACTCGTGCTGATCAAGGTCAAGGGCGAGCGCGCACATTATTGGGACGGCGAAGACCAGGGCGACCTCGAAATCGGCAAGGCCGAAGTCGCAACGCCGACCGGCTGAGGATTCCCCCGGCCCGCGGTTCGCGCTAGAGTGGCCGCGGGCAACCCGCCTGCGAAGGATGCTTTATGGCCAAGGGCCAGATGAAATCGAACAAGGAAGTCCGCAAGCCCAAGGCCGAAAAGCCCAAGGCGAACGCGGCCAATGCCTCGACCAAGGAAAAGCCGGTCAACATGGTCACGATCAATGATTGAGGGCGCGGCCTCGCTTATAGCGGCACCCGCCCGAATTCGCCCGGCGGCGCATCGCGGCGGAACCAGCCGGTGATCGAATAGCGTTCGCCGCCGGCGAAGGACGAGACCATGCCGACGCTGTGATCGCGGGGGACCTGGAACAGGTTGATGGCATTGAATGTCGGGCAATAGGCCTTCTCGACGTCGTACGAGCCTTCGTCGAAGAATTGCAGGAAGCCGCCCCAATCGCGCTGCCACCCCTTGGTGAAATTGAGGACATAGGCAGTGACCCGGCTGTTATTGTCGTCGCCGTCGGTATGCTCCTTGAGGAAATTGCCCGAGCGGAACAGCGTGGCGTGCGCATCGATCCACTGGATATCGGGCGAGCCGGTTAGCGTGCGGAAGAAATCGAGAGTCGCGGGGCGATTGAGGAACTCCATCGCCGCGAGGACCGGCCCGCCAACGGGTCCGCCTTCCATGAAATATTCGGCGATCATCGGATTGAACTGGTAGAGATATTGATAGCCGGTGCGCGCGCGCTGCTGGATCCCCGCCAGAATCTGATTGAGCTGCGGCTGGGTCAGCGTCGCGAGATATTTCGGGGGCAGCTGATGGACCTTGGCGCCTTCGTTGAAGGCCAGCCACCACGGCGTCTGGGTGCGCAGGATCTGGTGGAGGCGCTCGGCATGCTCGGCGACGAAGAAATCACGCACCTGCATGCGCCCGCCATCTGCGGCATAGGCCTTGGCCAGCTCGGCGGGATCATGGGCGGGATTGATGCTGATCACGCTGATGTTCACTCCGATGTTCAGGCCCCGCGACCCTGTAAGCCGGGGCGCCGCTTCTGTCATGGGCGAATGGCGGCGGGATATGTTGAGGAAGTTTAGTCGAATCGGGGGTCTTCGCGGTTTTGCGCCTGCGACGCGCCGGGAAGGCGCCCGCGACGCGCCACCGGCGCGCCACCAAGACGACGCCCACGCCTCACGCGCGCGCCGCCGCGGCGACGGACGCCAGCGATTCCGGCGCAAACGGCGCGTGCATGCAGCGCGCGTGGAATGCCAGCGCCTGATCCCAATTGCGATCGAACGGCGTGCCGGCGAGACGCAGGCGCAAACGGTGCGCACTTGAGCGCGACATGCCCGCAGCACGCGCGGCGCGGGCGACGCTGCCGGTATCGCGTAAGGCGGCGAGGAAGATGCGCTGGCGGGCGGGGGTCCAGTGCCCGCGGACCGGCGGATCGGGCTGAGTCGGCTGTTGCATCCACGAGTGTGGAGCAAATCATTTCCTACATTGGAAGGGTTTTGTGAGGCGGGCGCACCCCGGCGAAGGCCCGGGGGCCAGCGCGCGGCTTGGCGAAGACGAAACGCCTCCAGATCATCGCGCGTGGCACCATGGACTCCGGAACGAGTCCGGGGTGATGGGGTGGGCGGCGGGTCGCCTAGTCGATCGCCTCGACGCCTTCGGCCTTGAGCCGCGCGATATGATCCTTCATGTGCTGGAGCTGCTCGGGGGCGTGGCCCTGCCATTCCGGGACTTCGCCCATGACCTTGAGCGGCGCTTGCGAGCGATACGACGCCGTCGGGTTGCCGGGGAATTTCTGATCGGTGAGATTGGGATCATCGACGAACGCGCCGATCGGCTCGACGATGTAGATGCGCTCCTTGCCTTCGCCCTGCGCCAGTTCGGCGCCCCAGATCGCGGCTTCGAGCGTGCCCGAGAAATAGACCCAGCTCGCCTGATTTCGGGCGCCATAATTGGAGGCGAAGCCTGGGGCGATCAGCGCGCCGGGGGCGAGATCGGCGCGGGTGCCGTGGTAGAAGGGTGGTTGAGCGTCTGCAGCGTAGGTCATGGCTTCAGGCGCCCGGACGCTTGCGCTCGGCGGCCGCACGGGCGCCGGCGCGGATGATCGGCGGGACCGAGAGCAGGATCCCGCACACCAATGCGCCGATTGCGATCAGCCCGATCGGCGTGACGCGCACTTCGGTCTCGATGCATAGCTTCTGGCCGATATCCAGCGTGGTGCGCGCGGTCTGCGGCGTGGCGAGTGGAGTGCTGGAGTCCATGGCCGCGAGAATGCCCGCGGGTGCGGGCGGGATCAACGCGTGAATTGCACGAGGTCCCAGCGATTGCCGTAGAGATCCTCGAACACCGCGACCTTGCCATAGGGCTGAACTTGCGGCGGGCGGACGAAGGTCACCCCGGCAGCGGTGTAGGCGGCGAAGTCGCGGTCGAAATCGTCCGTTGCGAGGAAGAGGAAGACGCGGCCCCCGGCCTGATTGCCGATCGCGGCCTGCTGCTCGGGGCCGGTGGCGCGGGCGAGGAGGATGGTTGTGGCGTTTTCGAGCGCGTTGGGCGGCCGGATGGTGACCCACCTTTTGGACGCGATTCCTGCGGAATCCCTGGGGCGCTTCTCCTGCTCGGGCTGGTGGGTGTCTTCGACAATCGTGAAGCCGAGGGTGATGGTGTAGAAGGCGAGGGCTTCGTCATAGTCTCGGACGAGCAGGGCGATGTGGGCTAGGTGGGGCATCCTCAAGCAGAAACCACTTGCCGTCGTGGCTTATAACCGCCGGCTCGCCTCGCCGTCGGGCCCAGATTTCGACTAAAGCCAGAGCGCTTTCCGTTTACAATTCCCTGATCAGAAGGCCGAATGCCGAGATGCGCGGCCCAAGCCGGATTGATCCCCTTCAGCACGTATCGCTTCACGCCGACTAGATTGTGAACTCGCTTAATTTGGACCGTGCGCTTCTGCGGACGCGAACCAGACAGACCTTCAAGCCAATCTAGTAGCTTTTGACTAAATGCTCGTTTTGTTTTTGCTGGAATATGGACCAGCAAATGGGCGGCCACCGTCGAGGAGGTATTCTCAATTGTCCAGACATACGTTGGCGCTGGCTTCTGTCGGATTGGAGCCGACCTACGAAGCCAAGGTGCAAAACGTTGAGACAGTAGTTTGCGAAGCGTTCTGCTCGCCACTGCGTCGATGCCTAACTCGGTAAAGTTGACGGTGACAAAGGTATTTAGGGGAAGGCCACTTCGCTGAGCATATCGCGTGGCGTGGTGGATATTGACTGCCGGAGCGCGATTGATGTGTCTCGTAGCTTTGTCTGCGCCGTGTTCCACGCCAGTTCCCTCAATCACCCCGCTATGTTCTTATCTCAGGCATATATACAATGGAAGTGCGCGACAGCATTTTTACGTGTGTGGTCTGATCGCCGGAAAATGAAGTCATATGAGTCACTTAGTCGGATTTGACTAAATATCTGATTCTGCTACCTTTTATCCATGGATTTGACCTACAATTTGAACGGCGGCTTTAAGCCGACCCTTAAGAGGTTTGCGGACTTAGATGGTCCGGATTTCTTCCCTACGCCGGCATGGGCCACCCACGCTCTCATCGAGAATGAGAATTTTGAGGGTGAGATTTGGGAAAGCGCTTGTGGTGACGGATCAATGTCTGAAGTGCTTAAACACACTGGTTGCCCGGTTATAAGCTCGGACCTCGTCGATCGTGGCTATGGGGAGGGCGGTGTGGATTTTCTCCAGTCCACTCGCATTGCTGACAACGTGATAACAAATCCCCCGTACAACGCCGCCGAGGGATTCGTTCACGCAGGCACTCGAACTACGCGAAGGAAGCTAGCATTGCTTCTTCGGCTTGCGTTCCTTGAGGGAGCCAATCGACAAGAGACAATCTTTAGAAAAATTCCACCCTCGCGGGTCTGGGTCTTCAGCGAGCGGATTACATTCTATCCTGCTGGGGCGGTTCAAAAGGGCTCTGGCACAACAGCCTATGCGTGGTTCGTCTGGGATAAGGAGGCACGTCCTGATACCGAATTAAGGTGGCTTCCCACCGGTTATAAGCGCCGCTTTGCTAGTAGCTCGTCGACGTCAGGAACTTCTCGCCTTTTGGTGTGACTCGGTAACCACGGCCCTTCACGTGCTCCAGGAGCCCGCGATCAATCCAATTTCCATCAACCCCGTCATGGCTCTTAATATTCCTGATCAATTGATGCCACATTGGCTCGCCTGGTCTCGCTACGGACTGCTCCAAGTCACCCTTCGAAAGGCTTATCATCCCGGGTATGGTGCTACGGGCCCGGCTAAATGTGCAAATTTTATCGCTTCGCCCCACCGCGATACGTGCCACGCATAATGCAATGTCATCTTCTGTAGCTCGAGCCATGGCAACACCTCCTCACTGGATAGTGCCACATCTTTACTTCAATGCAAGACATCGAAACTTAGCCGGTTATATTAGGTATGCGCCTGTTCGTCCTAGATAACTTGTAAGAATCGATTAGTTAGTGACGTCCACTGTGCCACTGACCACATCAAAGGCGCTAGCCTCGCGTTCAACGCCATTCCAAGTTCCGCGGCGGCATTGTGCGTACTAGGAAGCCAACAGGGATCAGGCGGTCGAAGCGCGTCGCGCGGCGAAGGTGCGTTCCCGGTGGCCACTGACGCCGCTTTTACCCGTTGCATAAGGTTCTATGCCAGTTTGGGCTCCGATGTTGGCAGCCTTCGACGCCTTGCTCGCGCAACCTGCGCTTCTGCTCCTGACGCTGGCGGCGGGTGCGGGGATCGGCATATCGGTCGAGCGGCTGGTCGAAGGACAGCGCCGGGCGGAGCGGCGGATCAAATGGCGGGGCAAGAAAGCATGGGCTCCGCGTGCGGATGTGCAGCGGCCGAAGGTTGTTGCCGACGCTGCGGATGTGGCGGTCGATCAGCTCAAGCTAGTGATGCAGGCCGAGTTCAAGCCCCGGGCCCTGCTCAACAAATCCGAAGCGCGGGTGTTTCGCGAGCTCGACCGCATGGTGATCGCGCGCAATTCCGGTTGGCAGGTGATGGCGCAGGTCTGCGTCGGCGAGTTCATCGCCAGCGAGGATGAAGCCGCTTATCGCTGCATCAATTCCAAGCGGGTCGATCTGCTGCTGATGGACGAGGGCTGCGCGGCGCGGCACGCGATCGAATATCAGGGGACGGGGCATCATCAGGGCACGGCCGCAGCGCGCGACGCGATCAAGAAGGAAGCGCTGCGCAAGGCCGGGATCGGCTATCACGAAGTGGTGGCGGGACAGACGACGCCGACGGAGATGAAGCGGCTGGTGGAGAAGCTCGTCCCCGAGCGCAGCGTCGCCTAGGCTGCGGGCGCGGCGGCAAAAAACATCAGATACGCAAGCCGCCCATTCTCCGGCCGATCCCCAAACCCCGCCGCGGAATTGTGGAACATCCAGGGGCTGAACAGGATCAGGCGGTTGAAGCGCATCGGGGCGGTGAAGCTGCGTTCCCATTTGGCGGGCTTTAGCGTGTCGTGGTTGACCACTTCCTCGATCAGCACATTGACGTCGGCATAGCCGGCGGCGTGGACGCCCTCTGCGGTTTGCGGGACGCGATCGAGGCTGGTGCGGCGGTGGCGGTAGAAATCGGTGCCGCCGCGGCAATCCTCGGGCAGGCTCAGATAGAGGATGCCCGAATAGAAAGCGGGATCGATATGGACACCGCTGAGGCCGCGATCGCCCTTCAGCGTGAGGCGGCAATGGCCGTGGAGGGTGCCGGGGGCGGGCTTTACGGGAGCGCCGATCGCTTGGCCGACATAATCGTCGAGGCCGGGGATCGCGAGCGGGCGCTCTGAGGTGAGGCCCGGATAATTGCCCTTCTTGTTCGCGGGATCGTAGCCGAGGCCGAGCGCCTGGCGGCGGAGCTCGTGCGGGTTGGCCAGGAAATCGTCGATCATGAGGAAGGCGGGGGGCATATCGGGGAGGGTAATGCCGTCGTCGGGCGATGGCTATCCCGGACCCATCACCTCGGGCTTGTTCCGGGGGTCCAGGGTTCCGCGCGCTGTCGCATGAGCCTCTTGCTCACGCTTGCCGCGCATTGGACCCCGGAACAAGTCCGGGGTGACGAAGTGGTCGGGGGAGTGGCGTTCTATCGCTCTCACCCTCAGCCTTCCGCCGCTTCGCGGCTCACTTCCCTCTCCCCCGAGGGGAGAGGGAAGTGAAGGTCAGTCGTGCTCCCTTCCGCCGGCGCCCATATAGAGCTCGCTGCCGGTTTCCTTGAAGCGCTTGCTCATCTCTTCCATGCCGGCGAGCGCCGCGGCCTTGCTGGCGGCGGCGGTTTCGGCGCCGGTCGGGCCGGTGGCGATGAAGCCTTCGACGCCCTGATTCTGCTTGGAGGCGAAGTCGCGGACTTCCTGGCTGATCTGCATCGAGCAGAATTTGGGGCCGCACATCGAGCAGAAATGCGCCGACTTGGCGCCTTCTGCCGGGAGCGTCTGGTCGTGATAATCCTCGGCAGTGTCGGGATCGAGCGACAGGTTGAACTGGTCGCGCCAGCGGAACTCGAACCTCGCACGGGAGAGCGCGTCGTCGCGGACTTGCGCGGCGGGATGCCCCTTGGCGAGATCGGCGGCGTGGGCGGCCAGCTTATAGGTCACCACGCCGACCTTGACGTCGTCGCGGTCGGGGAGGCCGAGATGCTCCTTGGGGGTGACGTAACAGAGCATCGCCGTGCCGTACCAGCCGATCTGGGCGGCGCCGATGGCGCTGGTGATGTGATCGTAGCCGGGGGCGATATCGGTGGTGAGCGGCCCCAATGTGTAGAAGGGCGCCTCGCCGCAGACTTCGAGCTGCTTGGTCATGTTTTCGCGGATCTTGTGCATCGGCACATGTCCGGGGCCTTCGATCATGACCTGGACGTCGCTCTTCCACGCGCGGTGAGTGAGCTCGCCCAGCGTGTAGAGCTCGGCGAACTGGGCCTCATCATTGGCGTCGGCGATCGAGCCGGGGCGCAGGCCGTCGCCCAGCGAATAGGCGATGTCATAGGCTTTCATGATCTCGGTGATTTCGTCGAAGCGCTCGTAGAGGAAGCTCTCGCGGTGGTGCGCCAGGCACCATTTGGCCATGATCGATCCGCCGCGGCTGACGATGCCGGTGACGCGCTTGGCGGCCATCGGGATATAGCCGAGGCGGACGCCGGCGTGGATGGTGAAATAATCGACGCCCTGCTCGGCCTGCTCGATCAGGGTGTCGCGGTAGATTTCCCAGGTCAAATCCTCGGCGACGCCGCCGACTTTCTCCAGCGCCTGGTAGATCGGGACGGTGCCGATCGGGACCGGCGAATTGCGGATGATCCACTCACGGGTGTCGTGGATGTTGCGGCCGGTGGAGAGGTCCATCACCGTGTCCGCGCCCCAACGGATCGACCAGACCATCTTGTCGACTTCGGTGGCGACGTTGGAGGCGACGGCGGAATTGCCGATATTGGCGTTGATCTTGACCAGGAAGTTGCGCCCGATCGCCATCGGCTCGGATTCGGGGTGGTTGATGTTGTTTGGGATGATCGCGCGGCCGCGGGCGACTTCGTCGCGGACGAATTCGGGCGTGACGTAATCGGGAATGCTGGCGCCGAAATCCTCGCCGTCGCGCTTATATTCCGCCAGCCGCTGGCGGCCGAGATTCTCGCGGACGGCGACATATTCCATCTCGGGGGTGACGATGCCCTGCCGCGCATAATGCATCTGGCTGACGTTCATGCCGGCACGCGCGCGCAGCACGGTCTTGCGGACATTGGGGAAGGGCTGGACGCCGCCGCTCCGGTCAGGGCCGAGCTGGCCGTTATCCTCGGGCCGGACTTCGCGTTGAGCGACTTCCTGGACGTCGCCGCGGGCGCGGATCCAGGGGGCGCGGAGCTCGGGAAGGCCGGCCATGATGTCGATGCGGGCCTGGGGATCGGTGTACGGCCCCGAAGTGTCGTAGACGCGGACGGGGGGCTCGCCGGACGACAATTCGAGATCGATTTCGCGCATCGCGACGCCGAGCGGGCCGACATGCACTTTGCGGCTGCCGCGGATGGGGCCGGTAGTGACGGCGAGTTCGGTGCGCGCGGGAAGGTCGGCCATTCGTCTTCTCCAAATCAGGGAGAAAACGGACCTCGGGTGAAGCCACGCCCACTCCCTACGCCGGTGTCAACCGGATCAGGTTCAGCGGGTCGGAGGCTGCGGCCTCCCTCTCAAGCGCGGCATCAGCGCTCCCCCGGGGATGGCAGCGGTGTAAGCGGAAGGTCGGGCGGCGTCCAGCGGCGTTGACGCTCAGAGATATGCCTTCAGATCGAACTGCATGATGCGCTCGCTGGCAGTCGAGCGGCCTTGCGCGTCGGTCGCGGGGAGGAAACGGCCCCGCTGCCGCACCAAAGCGCAGGCGGCGATATCGAGCGCCGGCATGCCGGTCGAGCCGATCGTCGCGCAGTCGGTGACCTTGCCCGCCGCATCGATCCCCACCTTCGCGCGCCAGGGCGCCGAGCTGGCAAGGTCGATGCCGGCGAAATCGGCGTGCGAGAACCAGTCTTCCGGGGCGCGCGCGACCGCCTTGCGATTGGGCGCGAGGGCCGCCGGCGCGGTCGACGATCCAGCCACCAGCGCTTCGGGCCCGCCCTTGCGGCACATCTCGAGCGCGGCGAGCGCGCGCGTGGTGGACGGCGGGGTTATGGTCTGGAGCGCGGCGAGGCCGGGCCGGGCAATCACGATCGTGCCGCTGCTGCTGAGGGCCGGGACGAAGCCCGCCGCGAGATTTCCCCGGAGCGTGGTCATGTCGCCGTTGAGGCCGGGCTTTTGCGTGACCGCCACGCGGCCGAAATCGACTCCCGAAGGGCCGGTGCGGATCGCCAGCGATTGGCTACGCGCGATGCTGAACGACGATTCGGCGCCGAACAGTTCCAGCCCGGTTTCGTCACCTTTGGTGTGGAGCTTGATGCTGATCGACCGGCCCGCATCGTCGAACACGCCAGTGCTGATCTCGCAGCCCCCCGCGCCATAGCGCGTGACTTCCCACGCCCCGGCCGAGCCCAGGCGTTTCTGGGCGTGCGCGGAAAGCGGTAGGAGAGCGGAAAACAGGCAAAGCGCCCGAATCGTCGAAAACGCCATGTGACTTCCCCCTACCGGCCCGATGACCTTGCTAGGCTAGCGGCGGCGATTGTCCAGCGGGGGCGTCCCGAACTCAGAAAGTCAGCGCCAGCCCTGCGGCACCGGTCCATTGGTTGCGATCGCCGGCGATGGCGACGAGGGGCGAATCGGCGAAATCGTTGACGAGCTTGCGATAGGTGCCGCCAACGACGAGGCTGAGGCCCTTGGTGAGGTTGCCCGCCAGCGCGTAAGTGAAGAAGCCGCCGAAGGTGATGTCCTTCTGCCCGCCCTGGGGACGGAAAGCAGGCAGGCCGCTCGCCAGGCTCTGTGCGGGAGTGACGCCGAAATAGAGGCGGGCATAGCGGTCTTCGGTGATCTCAGCCGACGTAAAGATGCTGACCAGCGCCTTGGTGCTGAGCGGAGTGGAATACGTGATCGAGGGGTTCCAGACGCCGCTGCGATTGTCGCCGCTAATGCCCTTGCGATAGCTGACCGAGAGCGTGAGCTTGTCGAAATCGCTGGTGATCAGCCCGGTCTTGCCGATGCCGACATAGCCGCCGACTTCGACCGAGGTGTCGATCTCGCCAAGTGCGCGGACGCGGCGGTCGTGGATCGCATCGGCATTGCTGCGATTCTGGTTGAGCACCGCCACGGGGCCGAGCTGGAAGTCCCAGCCGGGGCCGGCGGCATCGGGAATGACATCGAGGCTGGCGCGATTGGCGAGCACGGTGAAGCTCATACCCCCAATCGTGCCGTTGGCCGCGGGGATGGGCGACCAGCGATTGTGGCTCGATCCCTCATAATCCGGATAATAAGCGCCGCCCGCGCCCAGGGTGAGCCGAGCATTGCCTTCGCTGGCGACTTCGGCCTGCTCCGCGGGAGGGCTGTCCTGCGCAAAGGCCGGCGCGGCGAGGAGCAATGGCAAGGCGAGCGCGGCGATACGGACGAACATAAGAAAGCTCCGGGACGATGTTGCAGTGCAAAACGCGCGCCCGAGCCAAAGCGTTCCTATAGCAGGTAACGCATCCGCACCTGTTGCAGTTCGGCACTGGCACCGAGTGCGAAGCGCGCCGCATCGAAGGTGGGCGGGCCGAAGCCGATCGCAGGATTGCGCGAGAAGCCGAAGCCTTCGCGGGGGATGCCCATCATCGTATCGAGCTTGGCATTGCCATTGGCGTCGTGAATCACGGCGATGGCGTAATTGCCGGGGGTGAGGCCGGTGAACCGGATACGCGGATTGCTCGCCGGCAGCGTGCGGCGGATCGAGCCGGGGTCCTTGCTGCAATCGGGAAAGCCAATCGGCTCGCGCGTAAGGCAAAGCTGGATCACGCCCTTTTGCGAGCGCAGCGCCGTGACTTCGATCTGGAGGCTAGCTTCCGGAAGGGGCGCGGCGGCGGTCAGCAGCAGCGCGAGCGAAATCGCCAAGCCCTTTGTCCGTCCCGCAGAGCCGGTCCCAATGCCGGAAATAGAGCCCATAATTGCATCCATAGAATTCGTGGTGGCGCTGGTGGTGACTCGCGGTAATCAGCCATGCCCCCAATGGCCCGCGATGGATGAAGCGGGGAAATATCTCCCAGCCCATATGATTGGTGACACCCATAACCGTCATGATCGCAAGCACCAATCCAAGCGCGGCGACATGCACCGGAATCACGAACACGAGTAGCGGAATTACCACAGCGCCGCTGAGCGCCTCGACCCAGTGGAAGCTCATCGCCGCCCAGGCGGTGGGCGGCCGGCTGGCATGGTGGACGGCATGGGCTATGCGAAACCAGCGCGGGCGATGCATCCAGCGGTGCGTCCAATAAAACCACGTGTCGTGCGCGAGCAGATAGAGCAGCACCGACAGCGGCAGATACCAGAGCGGCCAGGCGTGGATATCGGTGTAAATCTGCGTCCAGCCACGATTCTGCCAGCCCCAGGCGACCACCCCCGCTGGCACGCCGTAGATCGCGGCGCTGGCGAGGCTCCAGCCGATCTCCTTGCGGATTTGCTTGGTCTGGCCGGTGTAGAGGCCGGGGTGCCTGGCGCGAGTGGCGAGCGCAAAGGCACCCGAGGTGATCAGATAGCGGATGCCGACGATCAGCGTCATTGCGAGCGCGGAGAGGAGGATGGCGGCGAGCATCGCCCCGCCCTTACGCCTTTCCAACCTCGATTGTCGCGAACCATTCTGCCGAAAAAATGATCAGAAGAACCCGCCTTGGCCCTGCCAGGTGCGGATCGCGTCGATCGGCGACACCAGCATCAGCACATTGAGCGTGAGATTGTCGCGGATCAGGATCAGCGTGGCGACCTCGAAAAGCAGCGCCAGGGCGATGATCGTCCGCGCCGAGAGGCGAGTGGCGAGCCAGAAACCGAAGGACATCCAAGCGATGTCCGATAGAGAATTCAGGATACTGTCGCCCGAATAGCCGAGCGCCATCGTTGCTTCGCGGTAGCGGTTGATGATGATCGGCGAGTTTTCCAAGGCTTCCCACAGCCCTTCGATCAGGACCGCGATCGGCAGCGCCCATTTGCGGGCGGGCTCGCGCAGCCAGAAATGCGCGGCGGCATAGAACAGGAAGCCGTGGATGACGTGGCTGAAGCTGTACCAATCGGCGACATGCTGGCTGTTCTCGCTCGACTGGACGATGCCGTGCCAGAGCTTGATGCTGCCGCAGGGGCAGATGGGCGGGCGGTGCATCGCCAGCAGGATCAGCGCGAAGATCAGGCCGAGGCCCAGTGCCGCGAGCGCGGCCGGGCGGGGAATGCGGAGCGGGCTCATTGCGCGGCGTTCCGCGCGTACCAGGAGACGAAATCGGCGGTGACTTCGCGGGCGCCGGCCTGTGCGAAGGGCGCGAGATCTTCGGGCTGGGCGAAGCGCAGATCGATGAAACCACGCAACTGCGCGAAGCGCCGCGACGCTTCCCCGATGCGCGCGGTGATCGGCTGGACCGTTTCCTTGCTGCGCTTGGCATAGAGAAGCTCGCCATTTTGGCGCCGCGCAACCAGGTCGCGACGGGCCGCTTCATATTCATCGGCGAGCCTGGCCAGTTCCTTTGATTTGTCGCTACCCTTCAGCGCATCGCGGCGGCGCCCGATCTCGTCGAGCTTGCCGGCATCGGCAAGCAGCGCCGCCTCCAACGGGGCAAATTCGGCGGCAAGCGCGCGCAGCGCAGCGGCGAATTCGGCGATGCCCTTAGGGGGCTCGGCCGCCAGCCGCTCGGCATCGATAAACCGCGTCGACGCCGTTGCAGGATATTGCGCACCGGCCTGGGCGTGCGCCGCGGCGGGCATGCCGAGCGCCAGAAGAATATATAAAAGGACGCGAACGGGCTTCACTCCGATGGGGTAGCGGGAGGCTAGCGGGGCGCCTGGAGTTCGACAACGACTAGCGCGCGGCGCTGGCAATCACTGCCGTGAAGTCCGTAGCAATTGCGATCAGCGCCTCGCGGGGTTCCCCCGCCCTCGCCCGCACGCTCAGCGAATGGAGCAAAGAGGCGGCCAGCCGGGCATGCGCTGCGGGCGATGGGCTGCCCGCCTGACGGAGCGCCGCTTCGATCTTCGAATCTTCCAGCGCGAGGATGCTGGCGAGCGCGGCGCGGATATCGGGATCGGTCACGGCTTCGGTGGCGGCGGTGTTGATCGCGATGCATCCCGAGGGGCCGGTCTCGCCGGTGAGATAGCCCTCGATCGCACTGAGGAAGAGCGCCTTGAGCATCTTCTCGAGCGGATAATCGGCGGCAATCAGCGTGTCGAAACTGGCCTCCAGCCATTGCCGGGTGCGCGCCAGCGCGGCGAGGTAGAGCGCCTTCTTGTCGCCGAACGCGGCATAGAGGCTCGGGCGGTTTACGCCGGTCGCCTCGGCGAGATCGTCGAGCGACGTGCTGGCAAAGCCATGCGTGCGGAAGCGCTGGAGCGCCTGAGAGAGCACCCGGTCCTCATCGAACTTGCGCGGACGGCCGCGGGGCCGCGGAGCTGTTTCTGTACCGGTTCGCATAAAATCCCTTGACGCACTTATTATTGTGCGAGATTGTATAAAAATACAAGTCGTTCCTGGGAGGCCGTAATGAAGCTTTATTTCAAGCCCTTTGCCTGCTCGCTGGCGGCGCGGATCGCGTTGGAGGAAGCCGGGCTCGACGCCGAATTCGTTGAAGTACCAGCCGATTGCCGGCTGCCCGACGGGCGTGATTTCAAGGGCATCAGCCCGATGGGATATGTGCCAGCGATCGAGACCAGCACAGGCTTCATGCTCTCTGAGGGACCCGCAGTGCTGACCTATATCGCCGAGCTGGCGCCCGAGGGGATGCTGAGCTTCACCGGCTTTTCGGACGCGCATTACCGAATGCTGGCCTGGCTCAATTTCACTGCGACCGAGCTCCACAAATCCGTGTTCGCGCCGCTGCTTGGCAAGACCGCGGGCGAAGGCGATCGCGATGCGGCGCGAGCGCGCGCGGCCAAGCCGTTCGCGGTCCTGACGCGACACCTGGAGGGCCGCGAATATCTCGAGGACCAGTTCAGCGTGGCCGACGCCTATCTGCTCGCGGTGCTCAACTGGTGCGAATTCTCGCAAGTGAAGATCGAGGATTGGCCGGTGCTGCTCGCCTATCGCACGCGGCTGCGCGCGCGGCCTTCGGTGGCGCGGGCGATGGCCGAAGAATTGCCGCTGCTTCGGGCCGCCTGAACCAAGCTCTCGGGCGTGGCCGCACGGCCGCTCCCGCCACCCCTGCCCCTTCCGGCTGCGGCCGGGAGGGGTTTTTGTTTGTACGCCACCAAAGGCTTGGGCTAGGCCGCCAAGATGCCCGCAACGATCCATTGCGACGTCGCCATTGTCGGTGGCGGACTGTCCGGGGGACTGCTTGCCCTGGCGCTCCGGAAGAAGCGGCCGCATCTGGATGTGCGGCTGATCGAGGGTGGGCGCGACATTGGCGGCAACCATCTCTGGTCGTTCTTCGCGAGCGACGTGGCGCCGGCCAATCGCTGGCTGACCGCGCCTTTGATCTGCCATGGCTGGCCTGCGTACGACGTGGCTTTTCCGGCACACGCGCGGACGATCAAGGCGCCCTATTATTCGGTCGAATCGCGGCGGCTCGACGCGGTGGTGCGCGGGGCGATGCCCGAAGGCGCAGTGATGACGCGGCGCAAGGTGGCGGTGGCGACCAGCAAGGCCGTGGTGTTTACGGACGGCGATCAGATCGAGGCCGGCGGCGTGATCGATTGCCGGGGCGCCGGGGATTTATCGGCGCTCGAATGCGGCTGGCAGAAATTCTACGGACGCGAGCTGGCGCTCGGCGATGCCCATGCCCCCGAACGGCCGATGATCATGGACGCGACCGTGACGCAGGAGGACGGCTATCGCTTCGTCTATGCGCTGCCCTTTGCGGCGACGCGGGTGTTCGTCGAGGACACCTATTATAGCGACACGTCCGAGATCGACCTCGAAGCAGTGCGCAGCCGGCTCGATGCCTATGCCACGGCCAAGGGATGGCATGCCGAAAGGATCGTGCGCGAGGAAGCGGGTTCGCTGCCGGTGGCGATGGGCGGCGATTTCGAGGCCTATTGGCAATCCGGGGGCAACAAGGTGGCCAAGGCCGGGGTACGCGCCGGGCTGTTTCATCCGCTGACCAGCTATTCGCTTCCCGATGCAGTGCGCACGGCAAATCTGGTGGCGAGTGCGAGCGACCTTTCCGGGCCGGCGTTGCACGATCTGCTCCACGATTTCGCGCGGGTGACGTGGCGCAGGCGGCGCTTTTACCGGATGCTGGCGCGGATGCTGTTCAAGGCGGCCGAGCCGGCGGAGCGCTATCGCGTGCTCGAGCGTTTCTATCGGCTCAGCCCTCAGCTGATCGCGCGCTTCTACGCGGGCAATTCGACGACTTTCGATCGTGTGCGGACATTGGCGGGCAAGCCGCCGGTGCCGATCGGGCGCGCAGTGGCGGCGCTCAGGAGAACGGGCAAGTGAAACGTGCGGCAGTAATCGGCGCTGGATTGGGTGGGCTGGCGCTCGCGATCCGGCTGCAATCGGCGGGGGTGGATACCACGCTGATCGAAGCGCGCGACAAGCCCGGCGGGCGGGCTTATTATTGGGAACGCGACGGCTTTACCTTCGATGCCGGCCCCACCGTAATCACTGCGCCCGAGACGCTGGCCGAACTGTGGCGGATCTCGGGACATGATATTTCGGAGGACGTGACGCTGCGCTCGGTCACGCCGTTCTACCGGCTGTCCTGGCCCGACGGGGTGGCGTTCGATTATTCCAACGACGATGCTCAATTGGGCGCGGCGATCGCGCAGCTCAATCCCGAGGATGTGGCGGGATATGCCAAGTTCCTCGAATATTCGGCGGGCGTGTATGAGGAAGGCTATGTGAAATTGGGGACGGTGGCGTTCCTCGATTTCAAATCGATGCTGATGGCGGCGCCGTCGCTGGCGAAATACCAAGCGTGGCGCTCGGTCTATTCGATGGTCTCCAGCTTCGTGAAGAATGAGAAACTGCGCCAGGCGCTGTCGTTCCATACATTGTTGGTCGGCGGCAATCCGATGAAGACCAGCGCGATCTATGCGCTGATCCACAAGCTCGAGCGCGACGGCGGCGTGTGGTGGGCCGAGGGCGGGACCAACCGGCTGGTGGCCGGGATGGTCAGGCATTTCGAACGGCTGGGCGGCGTGGTCCGGCTCGGCGACGCGGTGACGGGCATCGACACGCTGGGCGACCGAGTAACCGGGGTGCGCACCCAAAGCGGATTCGAGCTGAGCGTCGATGCCGTGGCGAGCAATGCCGATGTCGTGCACAGCTATCGGGATTTGCTCAAGACTTCGCGCAGCGGGCAGCGCGCGGCTCGCAGCCTGGAGCGCAAGCGCTTCTCCCCTTCGCTGTTCGTCGTGCATTTCGGGCTGCGCGGGACCTTTCCCGAGATTCCGCACCACAACATCCTGTTCGGGCCGCGCTATCAGGGGCTGCTGGCGGACATTTACGATCATGGCGTGCTGAGCGAAGATTTCTCGCTGTACCTCCATCATCCCAGCGCATCGGATGCGGGCATGGCGCCCGAGGGACATTCAACCTTCTATGCGCTGGCGCCGGTGCCGCATCTCGGCAAGTTTCCCGCGGACTGGAGCGAATTGGGGCCGATACTCGAGGAGCGTATCCTCGCCGAAATCCAGCGGCGGCTGATCCCCGATCTCAAGGACCGGATCGTCACCAAATTCAGCTATGCGCCACCCGATTTCCGCGACGATCTCAATGCCCATCTGGGATCGGCATTTAGCCTCGAGCCGCTGCTGACGCAGAGCGCATGGTTCCGCACCCACAATCGTGACGATGCGATTTCGAACCTGTACTTCGTCGGCGCGGGGACGCATCCGGGCGCGGGTATCCCCGGCGTGGTCGGCAGTGCCAAGGCGACCGCGGCTTTGATGCTTGGAGAGAATAAGTGAAGCGTATCGCAGTCTATTGCGGATCGGCGACCCCGGCCGACCCGGTCTATATCGAATGCGCGCGCAGCGTGGGCCGCAGCCTGGCCGAACGCGGGATCGGGCTGGTATATGGCGGCGGCAAGCTCGGGCTGATGGGCGCGGTCGCGGATTCCTGCCTAGAGGCAGGCGGCGAAGTCATTGGAGTGATCCCGACCGCCTTGGTCAACGCCGAAGTCGCGCATCGCGGGC
The DNA here is from genome assembly GCF_979258125.1 of Sphingomonas sp. AC522. NCBI lineage: Bacteria > Pseudomonadati > Pseudomonadota > Alphaproteobacteria > Sphingomonadales > Sphingomonadaceae > Sphingomonas > Sphingomonas sp. AC522. Next base: position 710,332 of record NZ_OZ409836.1, on the reverse strand, counting down.
TCACCGAATTGCACGTCGTCGAGACGATGCACGAGCGCAAGGCGCGCTTCGTCGAGCTGGGCGATGGTTTCGTCAATCTGCCCGGCGGCACCGGGACGATGGACGAATTGTTTGAAGCCCTGAGCTGGGCGCAGCTTGGCTATCACAGCGATCCGATCGGGCTGCTCAACGTCGCCGGCTATTACGACAAGCTCGTCGAATTCTGGGAGCATATGGGCAAGGTCGGTTTCCTGCGGCCGCAGCATCAGGGGCTGCTGCTGGTCGATACCGAGCTGGACGGGCTGCTCGACAAGATGGCCAATGCCGCGCCGACCGTGCCGATCATCCACATGAAGCGCGACGATTTGTGAAGCCGTCGCGGGCGGCGATCGTAGCGACGGCGGGGGAGTCGATCACGCGGGGGAGCAAGAGCTTCGCGGCGGCGAGCCGGTTGTTTGCTCGGAAGACCCGCCAGCGGGCATGGCTGCTTTATGCCTGGTGCCGCGCGTGCGACGATCTGGCCGACGGGCAGGACCATGGCCATGGCATGACCGTGGTTGCCGATCCGCAGGCGGGACTGGCGGAGATGCGCGCCAAGACCGAGCAGGCGCTGCGGGGCGAATGGGTAGGCGATCCGGCATTCGATGCGCTGCGGATCGTGGTTGCCGAGACCGACATGCCGCACCGCTTCGTGTGGGACGTGATCCAAGGCTTCGCTCTGGACGCCGATGGCTGGGGGCCCCGGCACGAGAATGACCTTTACCGCTATTGCTACCATGTGGCGGGTGCGGTCGGCTGCATGATGGCGATCATCATGGGCGTATCGCCCGAGGACGAGGACACGCTCGACCGCGCCGCGGATCTGGGCATCGCGTTCCAGCTCGCCAATATCGCGCGCGATGTGGAAGAGGACGACCGCGCCGGGCGCAGCTATTTACCCGACGACTGGCTGACCGAAATCGATGTGCCGCCTGGCCAGCACATGAAGCCGCCTTTCCGGCCGCGGCTGAGCATGCTGATGCGGCGGATGGGCGAGCGCGCCGAAGAGCATGCCGAGAGCGCGCGGATCGGCACGCGCCAGCTAAGCTTCCGCTCGGCCTGGGCCGTGCTGGCAGCGGCAGGGATCTATGGCGACATTGCCCGCAAGGTGGTCGCGGCGGGCGACCATGCCTGGGATCACCGGGTGACGACGGGCGCGTTCGACAAGCTCGGCTGGATCGGCAAGGCGGCGTGGCAGGCAGCAGCGCGCAAGCGGCTGTTCCTGTTAGAGGAGCGGCCTAGCCATCTATGGACTCGTCCGGGCGGCCACGCGCCGAGCCAAGGCGAGTAGCAAGCCAGCCGCCGAGCAACGGCGCGAGCACGGCGGCGATCTGCATCCACAGAGGATGTTCGAAGCGCAGGACGTTCGCAGCTGCCATTGCTGCGCCGATCGCGCCGATGGCCCATGCGGCCGGCGCCCAGCGCGAGATGCGGAGGGCAACCCAGGCACCGCCGAGCGCACTCAGCAGCCAGGCGAGCACGATCAGTGCCTGGGCGGAAACCGGCGCAGTCGACATCCACAGGGCAAGCGCGGCGGGATCTCCGGGGCGCGTGCCAGCAGGGATCGGATGGAGCAGCGGCGCGAACATCTGAACCGCGATCAGGATCACAAAGAGGATAACTACCCCCGCGACGACGCTCAAAACCTTCTGCATGCATGCCCCCTGTCGATCGAGGGCACGCTAGCGCATTCGCGCGCGCTGCGAAACGGGTTCAGCTGCCGGTGTTCGTCCGCGGATTGGCATCGACGACGCGCACATTCTGGCGCTGGCAGGCGGCGGCAATCACCGGATAGTCGATATCGGTGTTGCGACCGAGCGCAGCGGGCATGGCTTGCTGACAAGCCGCGAAGGATTCGTAGCGAACCGGCTCGACGCGGGCTTGCTGGCAGGCGAGATTATCGTCGCCGCAGCCCATGATCGCCAGCAAGTAAATCACCTGTTCCATCGCATCGTCCCTTCAAAAGTTAACAACTCGCGGGGGCCAGTGCCGTTCCCGGCGTGAAGACACTGGACGTTGCATCGATGCGCCGGACGCCCCAAATCAGGCGCGATGCCTCCCGAAACTTCGACTTCCGCGCCCGAGCGTCCGCTGCTCGGCACGATAAAGCGGTTCCTCCCCTATCTCTGGCCCAAGGATGCGCCGGGGCTGCGCGTGCGCATCGTCATCGCGATGCTGCTCGTGGTCTGTTCGAAGCTGGTGCAGGTCTATGGCGCGCCGTTTGCGCTGCAGGGCGCCATCGATGCAATGGCCAAGCCTGCGGGCATTCCCAACGCGACGGTGTTCGTGACCTTGCTGGTGATCGGCTATGCCGCGGCGCGGCTGGGATCGACGATTTTCGACAATCTGCGCAACGCAGTGTTCGAGCGGGTCGGGCAGGAAGCGACCCGGCGGCTGGCGGCGGACGTATTCCGCCACCTCCACAATCTCTCGCTGCGCTTCCATCTCGAGCGGCGGACGGGCGCGGTCACCAAGGTGGTCGAGCGCGGGACCAAGAGCATCGATACGATGCTCTATTTCCTGCTGTTCAACATCGCGCCGACGATCCTCGAACTCTGCCTGGTGCTCGGCATCTTCTATACGCGCTTTTCGGGCTGGCTGGTCGCGGGCACGCTGGTGATGGTCGTGGTCTATATCGCCTTCACCCGCTGGGTGACCGATTGGCGCGCCAAGCTGCGCCAGCAGATGAACGATCTCGACACCGGCGCGGTGGCGCATGCAGTGGATTCGCTGCTCAATTTCGAGACGGTCAAATATTTCAACGCCGAGGAGCGCGAAGCCAGGCGCTACGAAGATGCAGTCACCGCTTATGCCAAGGCGGCGACGGTGAGCGAGAATTCGCTAGCTTGGCTCAATATCGGGCAGAGTCTGATCACCAATCTGATGCTGGCTGCAGGCATGGTGCTGGTCGTCTATGGCTGGTCGAGCGGACAATTCACGCCGGGCGACGTGGTTTTGGTCTCGACCCTGCTCGCGCAGCTGTTTCGCCCGCTCGACTTGCTGGGCATGGTCTATCGCACGATCCGCCAGGGCGTGATCGACATGGGGTCCATGTTCGACTTGATCGACACCGATGCCGAAGTGAAGGATGCGCCCGGAGCGCTGCCGCTTGCAGTGGGCCCGGGGCATGTCCGCTTCGAGGATGTGCGCTTCGCCTATGATCCCGAGCGCGAGATATTGAAGGGCATCGACCTAGATATCCCGGCGGGCGCCACCGTTGCAGTTGTCGGGCCTTCGGGCGCGGGCAAATCGACGCTCGCGCGCATATTGTATCGTTTCTACGATCTCACGGGCGGGCGCGTGACAATCGACGGACAGGATATCAGCCAGGTCACCCAGTCGAGTCTCCGCGCGGCGATCGGAATCGTCCCGCAGGATACGGTGCTGTTCAACGATACGGTGGGGTACAATATCGCTTACGGCCGCGAGGGGGCCAGCCCCGAGGAAGTCGCCGATGCGGCGCGGGGCGCAGCGATCGCGGGGTTCATCCAGTCGCTGCCCGACGGCTTCGACACGCGGGTGGGCGAACGCGGGCTCAAGCTTTCGGGGGGCGAGAAGCAGCGCGTCGCGATTGCACGGACCCTGGTCAAGAACCCGCCGATCCTGATCCTCGACGAGGCGACCAGCGCGTTGGACAGCCGCACAGAGGCGGACATCCAGGCGACGCTGGAGGCAATCGAGCAGGGCCGCACGACGATCGTCATCGCGCACCGGCTCTCGACCGTGGTCCATGCCGATCGCATCATCGTGCTCGAAGCCGGGCGCGTCGCCGAGCAGGGCACCCACGCACAGCTGTTGCGCAAGCGCGGGCTTTATGCGGAAATGTGGGCACGGCAGGCGCAGGAACGTGCCCAAGGCGAGATCGCCGCCGAATAAGGGAGGGACGCGCGATGATCTGGGGCCTGGTGGGACTGATGGTTCTGATCGCCGCCCTGATTGGCTGGGCGGCTTATGTAACCCGCAAGATCGAGGGTGCGATTCCGGCCGAGGGGCAGCGCACCGAGATTGCCGGCGTGGACTTTCATTACATGGATCTTGGCCCGCGCGACGCGCCAACGATCGTGATGATCCACGGCATCCTCAGCAATTGGCGGATCTTCACGTATTTCCTCGCTCCGGCGATGGCGCGCGACCACCGGGTGGTGGTGATCGACCGGCCGGGCTGGGGCTATTCGCGGCTGACCGGCAGGCGGCTCGACATTGCTGAGCAGGCCGATGCCATCGCCGCATTGATCGATCGGTTGGGGCTCGAAAAGGCGCTAGTGGTGGGGCATTCGATGGGCGGCGCAGTGTCGCTCGCATTGGCATTGGCCCATCCCGGCAAGGTCCGCGGGCTGGCCTTGATCGCCCCCTATACGCAGCCGATCGAGCGCCCGCCCGAGCCGCTCAAGGGCTATGCCGTGCCCAGGCCGCTGCGCCGAGCTCTGGCGTGGACGCTGGCCATCCCGATCGCGATGCGCCGCGGCAAATTGAGCACCGCGGCAGTGTTCCACCCCGATCCGGTGCCTGAGGATTTTGCCATCCGCGGCGGCGGGGCACTGGCGATCCGGCCGCAAGGGTTCATGTCAGGCACCTTTGAGATGGGCATGGCGCAGGGCGCGATGCAAGTGCAGGCGCCGCGGTACGGCGAGATCGAGGTGCCGGTTTCGATCCTCTATGCGCATGGCGATGCCCTGCTCGATCCCGAGCTGCACGGCACCGATACGGCCTCGGCGATTCGCGGCGGACAGGTCGAGATCGTCGAGGGCGGGCACATGCTGCCGGTGACGCAACCCGAGCTGACCGAGGCCTGGCTGCGGCGCGTGATCAACGGCAGCTGAGCGTAATCGTCCGCGCCGGCTTGTCGAAAACGATCGACGAGCAGCGGTCGAGATAGTCGTGGCCGATTTCGAGCGTCAGCTCCTTCGCTTTTTTCTTGCCCATTACGATCACTTCGTCGGGATCGGCGGCTGCGAAGGCAGCGGTGTCGGGGATGCTATTTGTGGTTCCGAAATCCGCAGTGCGGACGGTCAATCCCGACAGCGCCAGTGGCCCGATCGTCAGCGGCGTGAGCAGCGACAAATGGCGGACCGGGCGGCGGATGCCGAAATGGATGACCATGGTCGAAGGTGTGCCGTCGAATGCGCCGTTTTGTGCGGCGGCGATCGTGGCGCCTGCACTTGCCGTGGCGATCGTGCGTTCGCGGTGCGGCGCGAAAAGCACTTCGATATGCCGCCCGCCCAGCGGCATGCGCACGCCCATGCCTTCGGCTCCGAAGCTGGCGAGGGGCAATGCGATGCTGCGCTCGCCCCGTTTCGGGGGGCGCAGATCGAAGCGCACCACCGGCGCAGGGAGGCCGCCTGGGCCGATCGTGCCATCCGATCCCTCGATAAAGGGCGCGGTGAACCAAGCGACGCGGCGCTTGAACTCGCCGGTTCCCATGTCGAAGCGGACCACGGCAGTCTCGCCGGGGACTTTGACCGGGCCAATCCGCGCCTCGACATCGATCCATCCCGCCTCGAACGCGGCGCGCCGGGCAAAATCCGGAGTAAAGACCGGCAAACTCGGCGCGCCGGGATCGACGCGAAGCCGCGCGAGCAAATTATGCACCTGCGCCATCACCATTTGGCCAGGTCCGATAATCAGGGGTGCAGTATCGGCGCTCACAATTATCGGCGCGACCAACATCAGCAGCTTGATCATCATGGCACCTCCACGGTGCAATACGGACTCGCCAGGCTTAACCGCGGCTGATCGCCTCCGTCGCTAGCCGATCTCGGCCGCCTGGGTGGTCCAGCCGAGCCCCGGGATGGTGATCGAGCGTTTGCCCGCCAGATCGACGCGGGTGACGAACAGCTCGCGGCTCTCGATATATTGGACCAGACGGCGGACGCGGCCGAGCGAGCTGGTGCCATAGGTTGCGGCGAGCTCGGTATCGCTCGGGCAGGGCAGCCCTTCGCGGGCGGCGCGGGCAACGAGCAGGAAGGGGCCGAGCATGTCGTCGGGTAGCGCCTTGGCGGCGTCAAGCGCCTGACTCCAATCCTGATCAGGGTCGCCATGAATGCCCGCGCGCGCGGCCGAGAGCCGCCGGACGAACCCCGAGAGATCGAGCGGCGGCCGGGCAAGGCCGACCATACGGCAGCGGACGAGGAAATCCTGATAGAGCACCGAAGGCGAGCGCAGCGCCGAATCCGGATCCTCGACGATCGCGCGGAGGACTTCGGCGATGCGTTCGGCGGCATCTTCGGGCGCGACCTGCGTCTCGGGCTCGGGCGACGGGACCGAGCGCGCGAGTGCTTCGAGCAGGCTTCCGGACGCGACCGGCGCGCGTTCGGGCGGTGCGGGGGGAGTCCAGCTCGGTTCGGCGGGGGCGAGCAGCAAGTCTCGCATGTCTGCCGCCGGAGCCTCGGGCAGCGGCGTCAATTTGGGGCTGCCGCTGCGCGCCGAGGTTTCGACCTCGCCGATCCGGATCGAGATCGGGCGGCGCGAGATTGCCGGGCCGAGCGCCAGGAAATGCCCGCGCTGCAAATCGCGGATCTGCTCGGCCTGACGGCGCTCCATGCCGAGCAGATCGGCGGCGCGCTGCATGTCGATATCGAGGAAGGTACGGCCCATCAGGAAATTGGAGGCCTCCGCCGCAACATTCTTGGCGAGCTTGGCGAGGCGCTGGGTGGCGATGACTCCGGCAAGGCCGCGCTTGCGGCCGCGGCACATGAGGTTGGTCATCGCGGTCAGCGACGCGCGGCGGACTTCCTCGGCGACTTCGCCGCCGCCCGAGGGCGCGAAGAGCTGGGCTTCGTCGACCACCACCAATGCCGGATACCAATGCTCGCGCGGCGCATCGAACAGCCCGGAGAGGAAGGCGGCGGCGCATTTCATCTGGCCTTCCGCCTCCAGCCCTTCGAGGCTGAGCACCACCGAGGCGCGGTGCTCGCGGATGCGCGTGGCGAAGCGGGCGACGTCGCGTTCGCTGTGCTCGGCAGCCTCGATGGCGATATGGCCATAGCGTTCGCCCAGCGTGACGAAATCGCCTTCCGGATCGATCACTACTTGCTGGACATGCCCTGCCGAGCGCTCGAGCAGGCGGCGCAGCAGATGCGATTTGCCCGAGCCCGAATTGCCCTGGACCAGCAGACGCGTGGCGAGCAGCTCCTCCAGATCGAGCGTGGCCGGATCGCCGCGCTCGTCCGCCCCCATGTCTACACGTACCGTCATCGCCCGCCGTTTGGCGGATGCGGGGAGGCAGAGGCAAGCTCGGTTCGCCGAAAGCCTGTGGATGGACTTGCGGGGCTGGCGCGGGCGGCGGATAGTGGCCGGGTTTTCACCGGGGGGAGAGAAATGATGCGGATAGGGACTGCACTCGCACTGACTGCGGCAATGCTGTTGCCGGCAGCCGCGCAGGCACAGGTCAAAGCGGTGGTGGCGATGGGAACCGAAGTGACGCTGGTGCTTGATGGCACGCCGGGTGCCTCGAAACCGGCAAACATCGCGCCGGATGCCTTCGAGACCGAGACCGGCGCGCAATTCGCGCGGGGCGATCATCAAGAGGCAATGGGCGCAGCCGCCAAGCCGATGACCGGACCCGTGCCGAGCGTGGCGCCGGGCCTGGTGCGGCTGCGGCTCACGCCTGTCGCCGGCGAAAAGCCCGGATCTCTGCTGGTGATCGCCAACGGCTATGACCGCGCCTTTGTCTGGCGCGCGACGATCCGCGTGAATGGCAAGGTTCAGCCGACCGATGTCTGCGTGGTCCTGCCCAAGAAGACCGGCGTGGAGCACTGGCCCTATCCGGTAGAGCGCGTCGTGGTCAGCAAGATGCGGCTGGAGCCGTGGACGCCCGCGGACGGAGTCCGCTGCGAATAAGTCAGCCGGCGATGAGGTCGCGGTCCTCGGGATGCTTGTCGAGATAAGCGCGGACGAACTCGCACTGCGCGACCAGCTTGAGGCCGCGCTTGCGCACCTCGGCGAGCGCTGCCCCGATCAGGCGGGTGGCGACGCCTTGCCCCTGCACCTGGGGCGGGACGACGGTGTGGGTGAAGGTGATCACATCGCCTTCGACTTCGTACGCGGCGAAGGCAGTGTGGCCGTCCAGCGCGAGTTCGAAGCGGTGGCGTTCGGTATTGTCGGTGATGTCGTGCATGGCGGCGAGGCTAACACGCGGTTGCGGGGCAAGCGAGGGCAGCTTAGGCGAGCCGAGTGAACGCGCTCGATACATTGCATAAGGTCTTCGGCTTCCCCGAGTTTCGCGGGGTGCAGGACCAAGTGGTGGGCCGCGTGCTCGGCGGCCAGCGCACGCTTGCGGTGATGCCCACCGGCGCGGGCAAGTCGCTGACCTATCAGCTGCCCGCGGCGATGCTCGAGGGGACGTGCCTCGTCGTCTCCCCGCTGATCGCGCTGATGCACGACCAGCTTCGCGCCGCCGAAGCCGTAGGCATTCGCGCGGCGACTTTGACCAGCGCCGACGACAATCGCGAGGAGACGATCTCGCGGTTCCGTGCGGGCGAACTGGACCTGCTCTACGTGGCGCCCGAGCGGGCTTCGGGCGAGGGCTTCCGCAACTTGCTCGGCCAAGCCAAGCTCAGCCTGTTCGCGATCGACGAGGCGCATTGCGTTTCCGAATGGGGGCATGATTTTCGCCCCGACTATCGCCTGCTGCGGCCGCTGCTCGACCGTTTCCCGGAGGTGCCGCGGCTGGCGCTCACTGCGACTGCCGATGCGCATACCCGCGCCGATATCTGCGAGCAGCTCGGCATTCCGCATGAGGGGATGATCGTCGCGGGGTTCGATCGCCCCAATATCCGCTATCTGATCAGCCCGCGCGACAACACCACGCGCCAGATCGAGGATCTGATCGCCGAGCAGCCGGGGCCGGGGATCGTCTATGTCCAGAGCCGTGCCGGGGTGGACAAGCTCGCGGCAAAGCTGGCCGCAACCGGACGGCGCACCCTGCCCTATCATGCCGGGCTCGAGCCCGAAGTGCGGCGGCGCAACCAGGCGGCGTTCGTCGCTTCCGAAGACATGGTGATCGTCGCGACGATTGCCTTCGGCATGGGAATCGACAAGCCCGATGTGCGCTTCGTCGCGCATGCCGGCATGCCCAAATCGATCGAGGCCTATTATCAGGAAACAGGCCGCGCCGGGCGCGATGGCGATCCGGCGGTGGCGCAGCTTTTCTGGGGCGCCGAGGATTTCGCCAAGGCCCGCCAGCGGATCGGCGAAGTCGAGCCCGCACGCCAGCCCGGCGAGCGGACGCGGCTGACTGCGCTGGGTGCCTTGGTCGAGACCGCGGGATGCCGGCGGCGCATCCTGCTCCGGCATTTCGGCGAGAGCGATGCACCCGAGAATTGCGGCAATTGCGACAATTGCCTGAATCCGCCCGCGGCGGTGGACGCGAGCGTGGTCGCGCAGAAATTCCTCTCGGCGGTGTTCCGTACGGGGATGATGTTCGGCGTGGGCTATATCGAGAGCATATTGCTGGGCCAGTCGAGCGAGCGCAGCCTGATGAACGGGCATGAGAAGCTCTCGGTGTTCGGGATTGTCGAGGGTGAGGAAATCGCACTGATCAAGCCGGTCGCGCGCGCGCTGCTGCTGCGCGATGCCTTGCGCGCCAATGCGCATGGCGGGCTCGAATTCGGTCCCGCGGCCAAGGTGATCATGAAAGGCGAGGAGAAGCTCTCGCTCGTCCTGCCGCCCAAGCGCGCCCGGCGCGCGCGGCGTGGCAAGCCCGGCGGCGAGCTCAATCCGATCGGCGATCCTTTGTTCGAGGCGCTGCGCGCTCGCCGCCGCGAGCTGGCGATGGAGGCGCAGGTGCCGCCTTATGTGATCTTCCACGATTCGGTGCTGCGCGACATGGCGAGCGCGCGGCCGGAAAGCATCGCCGCGCTCGGCCGCATCTCGGGCATAGGCAGCCGCAAGTTGGAGGCTTATGGTGACGCCTTCCTGCAAGTGATCCGCGAGGCGGCATGATCCGGTTTATCGACGACAGCATTTCGGTCGCTCCCCAGCTTTCGCCCGAGGACATGCCCGCGCTCGCCGCGGCAGGCTTCGGCTTCGTCATCAACAATCGGCCCGACGATGAGGAAGGTGGGCAGCCGAGCAGCGCCGAGATGCGCGCCGCGGCCGAGGCGGCGGGCATGGGCTATGTGGCGATCCCGACGGTGATGGGCGGGATGACCCAGCGCCAGGTGGATGAAATGGTCGCCGCGCTCGGATCGACCGACAAGCCGATGCTCGCTTATTGCCGCTCGGGCACGCGCTCGTGCAATTTATGGGCTTTGGCCGAAGCCAGCCGGGGGGGCGATCCCGAGGAACTGACCGCCAAGGCGGCGGCGGCGGGATACGACCTCTCGGGCATTCGTCCGGTGTTGGACCAGCTGGCGGGCAAGGCTTGAACGAGGCCTGGCTGTTCGGGGGATCGCTGGTCGCGATCCTTGCGCTGGCAGGAGTCGCGCGGCTGCTCAAGCTGGGCGAGAGCCGGATTGTCGATGCCGAGACCGCGGCGCGCTTTGCTGAGAGCACGCTGTCCGGATTTGAATCGGGCCCGGCGCTGGTGAGCGTGGATGGATCGACGGCGTTGGTAGCGGGCGTTGGAACGGTCGCGGTGCTCAAGCGGCACGGCGCTCAGATTGTAGCACGCAGGCTGATCCCGCCGCTTCGCCTTTCCGCCGCGGTCGAAGGCGTGGCGATCGACACCGGCGAGCGCTTGTTCGGTTCGGTTACCCTGCTGGGCGTTACCGATAATGAAGTGCGCGAAGTGGAAACCGCTGCGCGGTCGGCCGGCCGAGGCGAAGTCGTAACGCTGCACTAGTCGGCTTGGCGAGTTGCTGACATCAGTGTAAATGGAGCCGATGGCGCTGCCCAACCCAGTCGATTACGCGATCCCCGCCTTCGTGCTGCTCGTGCTCGCCGAAATGGTGGTCGCCCGGGCGAAGGACCGGAAGCGTTATTGCCCGCGCGATACGCTGACGTCGCTGTCGCTGGGGCTCGGCAGCACAGTGGCGGGGCTGATCACCGGCGGCGCGGTGTTCGCGCTGGCGATGTGGCTGTGGCAGTTTCGGCTCTTCGATATCGGCTGGGCCTGGTATTGGTTCGCGATCGCCTTCGTCATCGACGACCTGGCTTATTACGCCTTCCACCGATCGGCGCACCGGGTGCGCTGGTTCTGGGCGAGCCATGTCATCCATCACAGCTCGCAGCATTATAATCTGTCGACCGCGCTGCGGCAGACCTGGACCGGGTTCGTCTCGGTCAACTTCCTGTTCCGCGTGCCCTTGTTCCTGATCGGCTTCCATCCGGCGATGGTGTTCTTCGTCGCGGGCGTGAACCTCATCTATCAGTTCTGGATTCACACCGAAGTGATCGGGCGGATGCCGCGCTGGTTCGAGGCAGTGATGAACACGCCCTCGCATCACCGCGTCCACCATGCCACCAACCCGCGCTATCTCGACAAGAATTATGCCGGGGTATTCATCGTCTGGGACAAGATGTTCGGCACCTACACGCCCGAGCTCGACGATGACCGGCCACGCTACGGCATCGTCAAGGATCTCGGCAGCTTCAATGTGCTGTGGGCGGCGTTCCACGAATGGATCGGCATCGCCAAGGACGTGTGGCACGCGCCCGACTGGCAGTCCCGAATCGGGTATATGGTCAAGCCGCCGGGCTGGAGCCATGACGGGAGCCGCGATACATCAGAGATCATCAAGGCGCGCTGGGAAGCGAAACAGCAACAGGGGGCAGCGTGGAAGAAGCCGACATCGTCGTCATCGGCGGAGGATCGGGCGGGAGCGCCGCCGCAGGCCGCCTGAGCGAAGGCGGCAAGTATAGCGTCTGCGTGCTCGAGGCCGGGGGCCGCAACACCAGCATCAAGACCACGATGCCTGGCATGATGCCGTTCCAGGGGCCTGCGACCAATTACCGCTTCGAGACGGTGCCGCAGCCGGGGCTCAACGGCCGCCGCGGGTATCAGCCGCGTGGGCGGGGCCTGGGGGGCTCCTCGGCGATCAATGCGATGCTCTATGTTCGCGGGCATCCCGGCGATTATGACGAGTGGCGCGATCTCGGTTGTGCCGGCTGGGGCTGGGACGAAGTGCTGCCCTATTTCAAGCGCGCCGAGCATAATGTCCGCGGTGCCGACGACTATCACGGCGATAGCGGGCCGCTCTGGGTGAGCGAGCAGAACCACGCGCATGGCGGCAGCCACGCCTTTATCGAAGCGGCGGCTGCATTGCAGATCCCGGAGAATTCCGATTTCAACGGCGAACGGCAAGACGGAGTCGGCCTCTATCAGGTGACTCAGCGGAACGGCGAACGCTGGACCGCGGCGCGCGCCTATCTGGGCCAGCGCCGCGACAATCTGACGATCCTGACCGATGCCTTGGTCGAGCGGATATTGTTCGATGGCGACCGCGTCTGGGGCGTCGCCTATCAGCGCGACGGCCAGGCGCGCGAGATCCGCGCCAAGCGCGCAGTGATCCTGGCAGGCGGCGCATTCCAGACCCCCCAATTGCTGATGCTGTCGGGGATCGGCCCGGCCAAGCATCTGAAGGAAATGGGGCTGGCGGTGCGCGTCGACCGGCCCGAGGTCGGCGCCGGGCTGCAGGACCATATCGACTATGTCGCCGCGTTCGAGACCAAGGGCAGCTACTTCCTCGGGCGCTCGCTCGGCGGCACGCTCAAATCGCTGGGCTCGATGGCGCGTTGGATCTTCACGCGCAAAGGCGGGATGACTTCGCCTTATGCCGAGGCGGGCGGGTTCATCCGGACGCCGCTGGCGGGCGAGCGGCCCGACGTGCAGCTCCATTTCCTGATCGCGATCGTCGAGGATCATGGCCGCAACCCGGTGAAGGGGCATGGCTATTCGTGCCACGCCTGCGTGCTGCGGCCCGAGAGCAAGGGCAATGTGCGCCTCCAGTCGCTCGATCCCGCTGCGGCGCCGCTGATCGATCCCAATTTCCTGGGGGACCAGCGCGACATGGAAGTGCTCAAGCACGGCGTGCGCGCGATGTACCGCATCCTCCAAACCCCGCCGATGACGCGCTTCAAGGGCCGCGACCGCTATCCGATCGACCTGGACGACGATGCCGCACTGGAGCGGCTGATCAGAGCGCGGGCGGACACGGTCTATCACCCGGTGGGCACCGCACGGATGGGATCGGACCCCGGCGCCGTGGTCGATCCGCGGCTGCGCGTGCGCGGGGTGGAAGGCCTGTATATCGCCGACGCCTCGATCATGCCGCGGCTCATCGGCGGCAACACCAATGCGCCCTCGGTGATGATCGGCGAGCGCTGTGCCGATTTCGTGCGTGAGGATCTGGCCTAGAGCTCGGCGACTCGGCGCGCAGTCACCGGCACCGTGGCGCAGGCGGGCGTGCCGTCCCTTGCCGTGCCATTGACCAGCAGCTCGACCACGCCCCCCGCCATGGCGCGATCGAGCAGGTCCTGCGGGATATCGTGCACGTCGATCTTCATCCGCCGCGACCAGGGCGAGAAGCAGTCGCCCGCGCTCTGGCCGATGCGGATATAAACGAAGCGCCGCTCCGGCCCCTCGCGCCGCACCTGATCGCCGAAGAATTTGGGGCCCGGCGCGATGCGGATCGGGAAATCAAAGGCTAAAGCCTCGCCCGCTTTCGACACCTTCGGATCGAGCACCTTGTCATTGCCCGATTGGAGGCTGTGCAGCACCCCGGTCACCGGCTGCTCGATCAGGATCCGCATGCGGATTTCGGTCTGGTCTGCGCGGGCCATGTGCCCGTCTACGCCCGGCTTGCGCTCAAAAAAAGGGCCGGTGGTCGAACCACCGGCCCAGTATGTCCGCAGGAGGAACCTGGGTGGGGCACCGCGCACTCGGAGAGGAGTGAACGCGCGGCGCCCGATTGCTCAAGGGTTGTAGGCGCGCTCGCCATGCTCGCCGAGATCGAGCCCTTCCTGCTCGATTTCGGGAGCAACGCGGCCGCCGGTGAGTGCCTTGGCGACGATGATCGCGATCGCCGTGCCCACTGCTGCCCATAGGATAGTGACGCCCACGGCCGATGCCTGGGTGATCACCTGCTCCATCATCGGCTTCGAACCGTCGCCGGGGCCGCCGAATTGCGGGTAATAGAGGATGCCCGTGCCGATCGCGCCGACGATGCCGCCGATGCCGTGAATGCCGAACGCGTCGAGCGAATCGTCATAGCCAAGCTTGGGCTTCACCACCGTCACGAAGAAGAAGCAGACCACCGAAGCGATCGCGCCGAGGACGATCGCCCCGAACGGACCGACATTGCCGGCGGCAGGCGTGACCGCAACCAGGCCGGCGATGACGCCCGAGCAGAAGCCCAGCGCCGATGCCTTGTGACCGGCTGCGCGCTCGGCGAGCATCCAGAACAGTGCTGCCGATGCAGTGGCGACGAAGGTGTTGATCATCGCCAGCGCCGCCGAGCCATTTGCCTCGAGCGCCGAGCCGGCGTTGAAGCCGAACCAGCCGACCCACAGCAGCCCGGTGCCGACCATGGTGAGCGTCAGGCTGTGCGGGGCCATGCGCTCGGTCGGGTAGCCGATGCGCTTGCCGATCAGCAGAGCCGCGACCAGCGCCGAGACGCCCGCATTGATGTGCACCACGGTGCCGCCCGCGAAATCGAGCGCGCCGGCTTCGAAGAACCAGCCGCCTGCTGCCCACACCATGTGTGCGATCGGGAAATAAACGATCGTCAGCCAGATCAGCGCGAAGACCATCACTGCCGAGAATTTGATGCGCTCGACCACCGATCCCAGCACCAGCGCGACCGTGATCGCGGCAAAGGTCATCTGGAAGCTGATGAAGACATATTCGGGAATCTCGACCCCGGCAGTGAATGTCGCGGCCTTGGAGTCGGCGGTCACCCCGGCGAGGAACAGCTTGCCGAAGCCCGAGATATAGGGCTTGAGCCCGTCCGACGCATCGGGGCCGAACGCCATGGTGTAGCCCCACATCACCCAGACGAGCATGGCGAGGCAGGCGACGGCGCCGATCTGCGTCATCACCGAAAGCATGTTCTTGGTGCGGGCGAGGCCGCCATAGAAAAGCGCGAGGCCGGGAAGGATCATCGCGAGGACGAGGACAGTCGACATCATCATCCAGGCAGTGTCGCCCTTGTCGACCGTGGCGGCGGGCGCCGCGGCGGCCGCTTCCTGCGCCCAGGCGGGCATCGCCGCGAACAGCGAAAGGCCAGCCAAGCCGGCGAGCTTGAGTGTTTGCTTCATCATTACCCCCTTCACAGCGCGGTCTCGTCGGTCTCGCCGGTGCGGATGCGCACGGCCTGGCCGACATCGAGGACGAAGATCTTGCCGTCGCCGATCGCGCCGGTATTGGCCGCGGCCTGGATCGTCTCGACCACGCGGTCGGCGATGTCGGCGCCGCAGGCGATCTCGATCTTGATCTTGGGAACCATGTTGGTGCTGTATTCCGCACCACGGTAAATCTCGGTCTGGCCCTTCTGCCGGCCAAACCCCTTGACCTCGGTTACGGTCATCCCGGCGACGCCGACGCCAGTGAGCGCCTCGCGGACTTCGTCGAGCTTGAACGGTTTTATGATGGCGATGATCAGCTTCATGTCGCCCCCTCTTGGCGGTTTCCCCGGAGACAATGTCCCGAGGGCCCAAGAGCAAGCGCCGTGCCATCCGCAAGAATCGCGCGTTTCCGCGGGATGCGGCGCAATCAACGATTAACGCGCGGTAACTTTTTGTGCAGTTGCGAAAGGATGCTTAAAAATCAGGCAGCCGCGTCCAACACAGATCGCGCGGCGCCCAAGTCTTCGTCATCGACCATCACGCGCACCGGGATGAGCAAATAACTGCCGTCGGCGATGCTGGCACCGGCATCGAAGACGAATGACATGATCTCGGCGTCCTCCAGCGCAGTCTGGACGATATAGGCCTCCTGCCGATCAAAGCGGCCGAGTTCGACAAGTGCCATCAGACCGTCCGCGGCTTGCGTGGGACGCCTGGCACGCACTCGAGCGCGGCACGGTCCCAATTGCCGAGACCTGCTGCCGCGGCATAGGTCGCCTCGAGGAAGTCGGCGAGCGCCGCTTCGGGATCGGGCGATGTGCGCACCGCGTCGTAATCGAGGAGGAATTCGCCGAGCGCCGAATCGAAGCGCGCGGCATCGGGACCGGCCCTGGCATCCGCGAAGCCCGCCGGCGACGGATAGGCGTAGGAATAGAAGGCGGCGTGCGGATAGGCGTCGCTGCCGGGCCAGAAGCCCGCGCTCGACACTTCATGGCTATAGGCCTCGCGCGTGACATCATCGGGCAGGCCCGGGACACCACCGGGATGCAGCGGCGCAGGCCGGCCCGAGAAGCGCGTGACCGCGAGATCGAAGCTGCCCCAGAAGAAATGCACCGGGCTCGCTTTGCCGAGAAAACCGGTGCGGAAGATCTTGAAGCGCTGCGTCGCGAACAGCAAAGCGGCGTGGAAGCGGCGTACCGCGTCGCCGTCATAGGGGCGCTCCTGATGGTCTTCGGCGAAGGGGACCGGATCGGCCATCTCGTTGGGCATCGCGGCGATCCGCGTCGGCGCGCCAAGGTCGTCGAGCGCAGTCATCACCGCCGCGTAAAAGTTTGCGATAGTGCCGGCCCTGAGCGGCACGGTCCGCGTCTCGCCGCGCTCGCTGGCGATATAGAGCGTGTCGCCGAGCAGGTCGAAATTGATCTGGATCGAACCGCCGGGCGCGGGGATCGGGCTGGTGTCGAGGCCGTGCGCAGTTGGATAGAGCGCGACATGCCAGCCATGATTGAGCCAGGGCGTGTGGGCGAGGCGGACCTTGCCGACGATCTGAGTCATCAATTGCAGATGCAGCGCGGTTTCGCGCCAGCCGGCCCAATCGAGTGCCGGCAGCGCGCTCATGCCGCGGTGCCGCCTACGGTCAGACCCTCGACCAGCAAGGTCGGCTGGCCGACCCCGGCAGGGACGCTCTGCCCGCCCTTGCCACACATGCCGACACCTTCGTCCAATGCGAAGTCGTTGCCGATGCCGGTGACCTTATTGAGCACCGTCGGCCCGTCGCCGATCAGCGTCGCGCCCTTGATCGGACGGCCGAGCTTGCCGTTCTCGATGCGATAGGCCTCGGTGCACGAGAAGACGAACTTGCCCGAGACGATATCGACCTGCCCGCCGCCGAAGCTGCGCGCATAGATACCCTTCTTGACCCGGCTCATCAGTTCGGCGGGATCGTCGTTTCCGCCGCGCATGAAGGTGTTGGTCATGCGGGGCATCGGGGCGTGCTGGAACGATTCGCGGCGGCCATTGCCGGTGGGCGCGACCCCCATCAGGCGGGCGTTGAGGCGGTCCTGGATATAGCCCTTGAGCACGCCGTCCTCGATCAGGATATTCTCCTGCGTCGGGGTGCCTTCGTCGTCGATCGACAACGAGCCGCGGCGATCTTGGATCGAGCCGTCATCGACCACCGTCACTCCCGGCGCGGCCACGCGCTCACCGATCCGACCCGAAAAGGCGCTGGTGCCCTTGCGGTTGAAATCGCCTTCCAGGCCGTGACCGACGGCCTCGTGGAGGAGCACGCCAGGCCAGCCGGGCCCGCACAGCACGGTCATATCGCCGGCGGGGGCTTCCTCGGCGTCAAGATTGACGAGCGCCTGGGCAAGCGCCTCGTCGATCGCTCGGTTCCAAGTGGCGGGCTCGAGCAGACGGTCATAAAGCGCGCGGCCACCGGTGCCGAAAGTGCCGGTCTCGCGCTTGTCGTTCTGCTCGACGACGATCGAGACGTTGAGGCGGACGAGGGGCCGCACGTCGGTAGCGATGAAGCCGTCGGGGCGGACGATCTCGATAACGCTCCACTGCCCGGTGAGGCTGACCGAAACTTGGACGACGCGGCTGTCGCGGGCGCGAGCGGCGGCATCGATCGTCTGACACAAATTCACCTTGTCGGCGAAGGGAACGAGATCAAGCGGGTCCTGATCGGTGTAAAGGTGGCGGTTATTGCCTTTGGGCGGCGCGGCCTTGGCGCCCTTGGCTGGATCGATCAGCGCCATCGTCTCCGCGGCGCGGCGGATCGCGGCCGGCGTGATTTCATTGGCATGGGCGAAAGCAGTGGTCTCGCCCGAAACGGCGCGCAGGCCGAAGCCCGATTGCGTGTCGAAGCTCGCGGTCTTGAGCCGGCCGTCGTCGAACCCGAACGCTTCGGTCTTGCGATATTGCAGATAAAGCTCGCCATCCTCGGCGCGGGAGAGCGCGTCGGACGTCAATTTCACTGCGGTTTCGGGATCGAGGGCGTCGCGGTAGAGAAAGGCGCGGGGGTCTGACGGGATGCTCATCCCGCAGATATAGGAGACTTAGATGCTCGCGCCAGCCGGATGATCAGGCAATTGCGACTGATCCGCGCCATCCGCGGGCCCACCAATCAGCACGAAGCGCCGGTCGCAATAGCCGCAATCGACATAGCCATGCTCGTCGATCTGGAGAAACACGCGTGGATGGCCGAGCGCTGCGGGGACGCCGGGCCCCGAGCCGTCACAGGCGACGCGGGCGTGGCTGGTGCGAATAGTCTCAGGGGGTGCGATCATGCGGAAGCCGATAGCAAGCACGGAGAAGGCTCGCAATCGCCACCGCACAGTCTTATGCGCTTGAGCATGACCCAGGCAGCAATCGCGATCCAGGACCTCTGCAAGACCTATAAGGGCGGCAAGCGCGCGCTCGATGGGGTGACGTTCGATGTGCCGCGCGGCGAGATTTTCGGGCTGCTGGGGCCGAACGGCGCGGGCAAGTCGACGCTGATCAACATCCTGGCGGGCTTGGTCAACAAAACCGGCGGCAAGGTCGATATCTGGGGCTTCGATGTGGACCGGCACCCGCGCAACGCCAAGGCGTCGATCGGGATCGTCAACCAGGAGATATTGTTCGATCCCTTCTTCACGCCCAAGGAGACGCTGGAGATCCAGGCGGGACTCTATGGCGTCAAGAAGGGCGCGTTCGATGCGATGGCATTGCTCCGCGCCGTGCATCTGGAGGACAAGGCCGACGCCTATTCGCGCACGCTTTCGGGGGGCATGAAGCGGCGGCTGATGGTGGCAAAGGCAATGGTGCATTCGCCCCCCGTGCTGGTGCTCGACGAGCCGACCGCGGGCGTCGATGTCGAGCTTCGCCAGCAGCTCTGGGCCTATGTGAAGCAGCTCAACGCCCGCGGCGTGACCGTGGTGCTGACGACGCATTATCTCGAGGAAGCCGAGCAGCTCTGCGACCGGATCGCGATTATCAACCACGGCCAGTTGATCGCCAACAAGCCGACGCGCGAGCTAGTGGGGATGGCGCAGGAGAAGGTCGTCGAAGTCACGGTCGATCGCGATGTGGGCGATGCCCCGCAGAATCAGTGCTTCCAGAAGATCGAGCTCAAGGGCGAGCGGATTCTGGTGATCACCTATCGCAAGGACCAGGCGAATGCCGGCGAAGTGCTGGGTGCCGTGCAGGGCGCGGGGCTGGGGATCGTCGATGTCTCGACTCGCGAAGCCGATCTGGAGGACGTGTTCCTCAATCTGACGCGGTCGTCCGCGGCCTAATCGCCCAACCGCCCAACCGCCCGGTCGCGATCCCGCGCTTGTTGACTTCGATAATCCAGTCCGCCGGCGGCGCGGCGAAACCGATCTCGCTGGTATGGGCGTTGCGAACCAGCGTCGCCAGATGGCGCGCGAGCACAGGCAGGCGCAGCTGGAGCACCATCTCCTCCCACCGCAGGATCACGGTGATCGGCCCGTCCTCGCCGACTCGGCTGCGCAGCTCCTGAAGGATCATAGCCTCGCGCGCGGCGGGATCGCCCGGAAACTCTACCCAGCCTTCGGTGACCATCTCCTCCGGCCGGTGCGCCCAAAGGTTCAGCGCACCGGTAAGCGCGCGATAATCGCGGCTGTCATAGTCCTCGCCCGCATCTTCGAGCGCCGCGAGGATCGGGATCTGCCGCGCCAGCGCCGCGCGATCGGCTGCGAAGCTGCTCCTGCGCGCCGCTTCAGTCGCCGCCGCACGGCGGGCATAGAGTTCGGCGCGGCGGCTCTCGTCCATCCCGGCAGCCTATGAACAAGCGGCCAGCCTGTACAGCGGGGGCCTCGCGCCTCTAAGGCTTTGCAGATGCACGAAAGCGACATCCTCATCATCGGTTCGGGCGCGGCGGGGCTGACTGCGGCGCTCAATCTCGCCGAGCGCTTCAAGGTGACCGTGCTTGCCAAGGGCGCGATGAACGAAGGCGCCACGGCCTGGGCGCAAGGCGGGATCGCGGCGGTGCTCGAGCCGGGCGACACCTTCGAAAGCCATATCGAGGACACGATGATCGCGGGCGCCGGGCTCAACGACCGCGGCGTCGTCGAGTTCGTCGTCGAGAATGCGCCCGCGGCGATCGCGCGGCTCGAAAAGCTCGGCGTGCCGTTCAACATGGATCACGACGCGCTGCATCTGACGCGCGAGGGCGGGCACAGCCATCGGCGCATCGTCCACGTCAATGACGCAACGGGATGGGCGGTGCAGGAGGCATTGCTCAACGCCGCGCGCGCGCATCCGAACATCACACTCGTGGCCGATATGGTGGTGATCGATCTCGCCACGAGCCGGCATGAGGAACGCTATTCGGGGGCCGGCAATGTCTGGGGCGTCTATGCCTTCAACCGCGCCTCCAACGCCGTGGAGCTTTTCACTGCGCGCGCGACGATCCTGGCGACCGGGGGCGCGGGGCGGACCTATCTGTTCTCGACTGCGCCGCGCGGCGCGACCGGGGACGGGATCGCAATGGCGTGGCGCGCGGGGTGCCGGATCTCGAACATGGAATTCATGCAATTCCACCCGACCTGCCTCTACAATCTCGACGTCAAGAATTTCCTGATCACCGAGGCAGTACGCGGCGAAGGCGGCCGGCTGATCAATCCGATCACCGGCAAGCGCTTCATGACCGATTACGATGCCAAGCGGATGGAGCTGGCCCCGCGTGACGTGGTGGCGCGGGCAATAGATGCCGAGATCAAGCGCGACGGCCTGGATTATGTCCATCTCGACATCAGCCATATGCCCCCCGAATTCGTCCGCGAGCATTTTCCCAACATCCATGAAAAACTGCTCGGGCTGGGCATCGACATGACGACGCAGCCCATTCCCGTGGTCCCCGCCCAGCATTACACCTGTGGCGGCGTGGTGATCGATCGCGCGGGGCGCACCGACTTGCCGCATCTCTATGCCGCGGGCGAAGTCAGCCAATCGGGGCTGCACGGCGCCAATCGTCTGGCGAGCAACAGCCTGCTCGAATGCTTCGTGTTCGGGGAGGCCGCGGCGGCCGACATTGCAGCGCGCTGGAACGATCTCGCCCCGCCCCCGGCCATCCGCCCGTGGGACGAAAGCCGAGTGACGCATTCCGACGAGGAAGTCGTCATAAAGCAGAACTGGACCGAGATCCGGCGCTTCATGTGGAATTATGTCGGCATCGTCCGCTCGACCAAGCGGCTCGAGCGCGCGCAGCGGCGCATCCAGATGCTGCGTGAGGAAGTTAACGACTATTACGGTCATTTCCGGGTGACGCCCGATCTGATCGAGTTGCGCAATCTGCTCGAAAGCGCCGATCTGATCGTGCGCTCGGCGCTCCATCGCAAGGAGAGCCGCGGGCTGCACTACACGATCGACTATCCCGAGACCGCGGCAGCGGCAGTCGACACCATTTTGGTGCCTTGAGCCCGCATGCGATGCTGGGGCGTTGGGCATCGCAGATGCCCGCCATTTCCGCCCTGTTCACGGTTCACCGCTATAGAGACGTGATTCGTCGCATGATCACGGACCGACTCTTTCGCATGGAACGCATCCGCCGCATGTTCGCCTATGGGCAAGGGGTTGTAAGCGTGCGGGAATCCTTCGCGTTCTCGAAAATGCAGCGAGCAGTGACCATCGCGGGGCTTGGCCCGGCGATGCTGATGGGCTGTTCGGTACATCAGGATGCGCAACTCGCGGCCTATCTGCCGGCGCCCAGCTACAAGGTGTCGCTGCCGGTCCCGGCCGCGCTCAAGGCGATTTTCAAGCCGACTGCGCCCGCGCCGCAGGGACTGGTCTCGTCGCTCGACTCGCTAGTGCGCAACTTCAGCGGCGTGGCTGGCGTGTCGGTGGCGAGCGTCGATCAGGGCTGGCTGATCTCGTCGGGCGGCGAGCGCAAATTGCCGCAGCAGAGCGTGAGCAAGCTGTGGGTGACGATGACCGTGCTCGACCAGATCGATCAGGGCCGATTGTCGCTCGACACTCCAGTCAGCATCGGCCGCGAGGATTTCACGGTGTTCCACCAGCCGATTGCCGCGCTGGTCAAGAATGGCCAGCCCTACCAGACCAACATTGCCGAGCTCATTCGTCGCGCGATGCAGATGAGCGACAATACCTGCAACGACAAGCTGCTGCGCCTGGTCGGCGGACCCGAAGTGGTGCGCGATTTCATTGCCCGGCGGGGGCTTGGCCCGATCCGCTTCGGCCCCGGCGAGCGGCTGCTCCAGGCAGGCACTGCCGGGCTCGAATGGCGGCCCGAATATTCTATGGGCAATGCCTTCGCGGTGGCGCGGTCGCGGCTGTCGCCCTCCGTCCGCAAAGCGGCGTTCGAGGCTTATGTCTCCGATCCGCCCGATGGCGCCGCGCCGCTGGCGATCGCCGGCGCGCTGGCGCGTCTGAAGCGCGGCGAGCTTTTGTCGCCGACATCGACCGAATGGCTGATCCAAACCATGGCGGCGGCACGCACCGGGCGCGCCCGCGTCCGCGCCGCCGTGCCACCGGGCTGGGGCTATGCGCACAAGACCGGCACCGGACAGGATCTTGGCGGGCGCACCGCCGGCTTCAACGACGTCGGCATCCTCACCGCGCGCGATGGCCGATCCTATGCTCTGGCAGTGATGGTCGGCGACACGACGCGCCCGGTGCGTGAGCGGCAGATGCTCATGCAGCAGGTCGCCGCGGCGATCGTTTCCAATCACGGACGCTAGCCACCCCCGGCGTTGCGATGGGGAACGGAAGGGCGAGGGTGACGGCGCATTTCGCCGCTGCTAAGCCCATCCTCCCATGCCCCATCTCTATCTCGTCGACGGCTCCGGCTATATCTTCCGCGCCTACCACCGGCTGCCCCCGCTCACCAACAAGCATGGCGAGCCGGTGGGCGCCGTCTATGGCTATACGACGATGCTGTGGAAGCTCGTAGACGAGCTGCACAAGGCCGAGGGGCCGACGCACATGGCGGTCATCCTCGACAAGAGCGAGCATACTTTCCGCAACGATCTGTACGATAAGTACAAGGCGCAGCGTCCTCCTGCGCCCGAGGATCTCAGACCCCAATTTCCGATGATCCGCGACGCCACCCGCGCCTTCTCGCTTCCCTGCATCGAGGAACTGGGTTGGGAGGCGGACGATCTGATTGCGAGCTATGCCAAGGCGGCGCTGGCGCAGGGATGGCAGGTCACGATCGTCAGTTCGGACAAGGATCTGATGCAGCTGATCGAGCCCGGGCTCGACATGTACGACACGATGAACAACCGGCGTCTCGGCGACGAGGCGGTCATCGAGAAGTTCGGCGTGCCGCCAAAGCAATTGGGCGAAGTGCTGGCGCTGATGGGCGACAGCGTCGACAATGTGCCGGGAGTGCCGGGAATCGGCCCCAAGACCGCGGCGAAATTGATCCAGGAATTCGGCGATCTCGAAGCGGTGCTCGCCGCCGCGCCCGCGATGAAGCCGTCGAAGATGCGCGAGAATCTGATCGAGCATGCCGATATGGCGCGGCTTTCGCGCAAGCTCGTCACGCTCGCCTGCGAGGTCCCGCTGCCCGATCCGCTCGACAGTCTGGAATTACAGGGCATCCCCGATGCGCCGCTGCGCGCGTTCCTCGAGCATCACGGCTTCCGCACGCTGATCAATCGGCTCTCGGCAGTCGCCGATGCACCGGTCGAAGTGCACGACGCGCCTGGCCTGCCCGAAGATCCGCCCTGCGATCACGATGCATACGAGACGGTGGTCACCGAGGATGCGCTTGACCGCTGGATCGCCGATGCGCGGCATCAGGGCTGGGTCGCGGTCGATACCGAGACCAGCGAGCTGGACGCGATGCGCGCCGGGCTCTGCGGTGTCAGCCTCGCACTGGCACCCAATAAGGCCTGCTACATCCCGCTGACGCACGGCGGATCGGACATGTTCGCCGAGAAGCCGGTGCAGCTCGATAGCGATCTCGCACTGGCACGGCTCAAGACGCTGTTCGAAGACCCGTCGGTGCTCAAGATCGGGCACAACCTCAAATATGATCTGATCGTGCTGCGCCAGCGCGGCGTGAACGTGACGCCCTATGACGACACGATCGTGATGAGCTTCGATCTCGATGCGGGTCTGCACGGCCACGGCATGGACGAGCTGGCGGCGACGCACCTCTCGCACAGCTGCATCGCGTTCAAGGACGTGGTCGGCACCGGCAAGAAGCAATTGAGCTTCCGCGAAGTCGATCTCAAGGCCGCCACCCGCTACGCCGCCGAGGATGCCGACGTGACGCTGCGGCTGTGGAACCGCTTCAAGCCGCGATTGGCCTATGAAGGCGTGACGCGCGTCTACGAGATGGTCGACCGGGACTTGGTCTCGGTGATTGCGGGGATGGAGCGCGAGGGCGTCAAGGTCGATGCGGCGACGCTCGCACGATTGTCGGACGAATTCTCCAAGCAGATGGCTGCGCTGGAAGAAGAGATTCACGGCATCGCCGGGTTCAAATTCACCATCGGCAGCCCCAAGCAATTGGGCGATGTGCTGTTCGAAGGCATGGGGATCAAGGGCGGGCGCAAGGGCAAGTCGGGGGTCTATTCGACTGACGTCAACGAGCTGGAACGGATCGCAGCAGACAAGGACTCGCCGGGGCGGGTAATGGCCGCCAAGGTCCTCGACTGGCGCCAGCTCTCGAAGCTCAAATCGACTTATACCGATGCGCTCCAGGCGCAGATCAATCCCGAGACTGGTCGCGTCCATACCAGCTATTCGCTGACCGGCGCGCAGACCGGACGGCTGTCGTCGACCGATCCGAACCTCCAGAATATCCCGATCCGCACCGAAGTCGGCAGACAAATCCGGGACGCATTCGTCGCCGAGCCTGGCAATGTGATCCTGGCGGCGGACTATTCGCAGATCGAACTCCGCCTCGCCGCGCATATCGCCGACGTGCCCGCGCTGCGCACCGCGTTCGAAAATGGCGACGACATCCACTCGATGACGGCGATGGAGCTGTTCGGCGAAGTGAACCGTGACACCCGCGGGCGCGCCAAGACCATCAACTTCGCGATCCTCTACGGCATCTCGCGCTGGGGCCTCGCTGGCCGGCTCGATGTCACGGCGGACGAAGCGCAGGACATGATCAATCGCTATTTCGAGCGCTTCCCGGGCATCAACAATTATATCGGCGCGACGATCGAGCAGGTCCGCGAAAAGGGCTATACGACCACGCTCTTCGGGCGGAAGACGCACTTCCCTCGCATCAAATCCAAAGTCCAGCACGAGCGGCAGGGCGCCGAGCGCGCCGCGATCAACGCGCCGATCCAAGGCACGAGCGCCGACATCATCAAGCGCGCGATGGCCCGCATGGGGCCGGCGCTTGCCGAAGCCGGATTGTCCAATGTGCGCATGCTAATGCAGGTGCATGACGAACTCGTGTTCGAACTGCCCGAAGGCGATGTCGAAGCCGCCAAGCCGATCATCGAGCGCGTGATGGCCACCGCCGCAGAGCCCGCGGTCAAGCTCAGCGTGCCGCTCGGCGTCGAGATCGGGGTCGGCAAAAGCTGGGGCGCCGCGCATTGAGCGAGATGGGGGGCTCCCAGGACATCAATGCCCTCGCCAAGGGCGGGCGGACCAACATGCTCGGCTTCATGATGCGACTCGTCGCGCGGTTGCCGTTCCTTTTCATCGCGGGGCGCTTTTATGGTCCCGATGTGGTCGGGCGCTATGCGATCGCGGTGCTGGTAATCGAGTTCGCGGCGCTGGTCGCGACCTTGGGGCTCAAGCGCGGGCTGGCGCAGGCGCTGGCGACTACCGAGCGGCCGCACAATCATGTCGTGTTCGATGCCTTGGTAGTCGCGCTGGTCGCGTCGGCGATCGCGGCGTGCCTGCTGATTGCGTTTCCGCAGGTGATGTTCCCCAACAGTCCGCTCACCGGCGCGGAGCGGTTCGTCGCGCTGGCGGTGTTCGCGACCGCCGGTTCGGACGTGGTGCTCGCCGCTCTGGCTTATCGGCACAACGTCAAGGCATCGGTGACTGCGCGGGCAGTGATCGAGCCGTGGACGATCAGCATCGCGGCGTTCGGCTTTTCCTATGTCTCGACGCGCGATGGGCTGCTCTTCGCCTATGCGCTGGCGATGGTCGCGGCGCTGGTCGCCTCGATGGTGCCCTTCCTCCGGGAATATGGCATCCCGCATGGCTGGCGCCCCCGTCCCGCCGAGATCTGGCAGCTCGCGCGCCGCAACGCGCCCCTCGCCGGCGCCGACACGATCGAATGGGCGACGCGCAATGTCGATCGCTTCATCCTCGGGCTGATGTTCTCGCCCGCGGTGGTCGGCATC
The DNA here is from genome assembly GCF_979258125.1 of Sphingomonas sp. AC522. Lineage (NCBI taxonomy): Bacteria > Pseudomonadati > Pseudomonadota > Alphaproteobacteria > Sphingomonadales > Sphingomonadaceae > Sphingomonas > Sphingomonas sp. AC522. The sequence continues at coordinate 683,798 of NZ_OZ409836.1, read as the reverse complement.
TATTACATGGCGCAGCAGGTCGCATCGGTGCCGCAGAAGCTCAAGACCAGCTTCGATCCGATCCTGGGCCCGGTAATCACGCAGAGTCTGGCGGCGGGCGACATGGCGGCGATTGGCCGACAGGTGTGCCAAGTCGGTTTCTGGATCATCGGCGCGCAAGCGGCGCTGGCAGTGATGTTCTCGATTCCGGCAGGCGGCGTGATGGGGCTGATCGGTCCGCAATTCCCAGTCGGCGCGGGCGCGCTCTGCATCCTGCTAATCGCCGAAGTGCTCGCTTCCACGGGCGCGGTCTGCGAGACTGCTCTGGTCTATATCGCCCGGCTGCGGAACCTAGCGGTGTCGGTCGCAGTGCTGGCGCTGCAGATCGTGCTCAGCTTCGTCTTCATCCTGATCGCGCGCGCCGAGGGCCTGTCGATTGGGTATCAGGCCGCGGCCCCCGCACTGGCGCTGGCGATCTCGCTGACCATAGGTTCGGGCATAAAGGCGTATATGCTGCGCCGGCTGACCGGCGCCCCGGTGATCAGCGTGCGCCCAAGCTTCTTTGCCGCGATCGCCATCGCCAGCCTGGTCGGTGCGGCCTTCACCTCGCTGCCCCGGCATTACGAATGGGCCGAGCTCAGCATCGGCATGCCGGCGATCCTGATCACTTATCTCTATGTGATCATCAAGTTCGGCTTCGGGCCGGAGGACAAATCGCTGTTCCGCAAGATACCCGCGGCCGGCGCGACACTGCCGGTGGAAGAGAAGATCTAGTGCCGGAAGTGGCGGATGCCGGTGAAGACCATCGCCAGTCCTGCTTCGTCCGCCGCGGCAATGACTTCGTCGTCGCGGATCGAGCCGCCGGGCTGGATCACTGCGGTGGCGCCAGCCTCGACTGCCGCCAATAGTCCGTCGGCAAAGGGGAAAAAGGCATCGGAAGCCACTGCCGAGCCGATCGTGCGCGGCTCGGCCCAGCCGGCCTTTTCGGCGGCGTCCTTGGCTTTCCATGCGGCAATGCGCGCCGATTCGAGGCGGTTCATCTGCCCTGCACCGACGCCCGCGGTGGCGCCGTCTTTGGCATAGATGATGGCATTCGACTTGACGTGCTTTGCCACGGTCCAGGCGAAGCGGCAGTCGGCCAGCTCCTGTTCGGTCGGCTGGCGCCGGGTCACGACCTTGAGATCGCCGAGCTGGCCATCGTCGCGCGATTGGACGAGCATGCCGCCGGCGATCGACTTGAGCATCAGCCCCGGCCGTGCCGGATCGGGCAGTTCGCCGGTGATCAGCAAGCGCAGATTCTTCTTGGCGGCGAACACTGCCCGCGCCGCATCGTCGGCGGCGGGGCAGGCGACCACTTCAGTGAAGATCCCCGCAATCGCCTCCGCCGTCGGGCCGTCGAGCGGACGGTTCACTGCAATGATCCCGCCAAACGCACTGACCGGATCGCAGGCAAGCGCCGCCTGATAGGCCTGTAGCAGCGTATCCGCGCTGGCGACGCCGCAGGGGTTGGCGTGCTTCACGATCACCACCGTCGGCGGGCCATCGCGGAATTCGCTGACCAGCTCGAGCGCGGCATCGGCATCGTTGTAATTGTTATAGCTGAGCGCCTTGCCCTGAAGCTGCTCAGCCTGGGCAATACCGCGCGTGCCGGTCTGCGGCAGATAAAGCGCGGCAGACTGATGCGGATTTTCGCCGTAGCGAAGCTCTGGTCCCTTGGTCAGCGCCACCGGCAGCGTGGCCGGGAATTGCTCGCCCTGATCGGCAAACGCGAACCAGCTGGCGATTGCCGCATCATAGGCGGCGGTGGCGGCATAGGCCTTGGCGGCAAGCTTGCGGCGGTCGGCCAGCGTCGTGCTGCCGGCGGCAACCAGCGCATAGTCGGCGGGATCGGTGACGATCGCCACGCTTTCGTGATTCTTCGCAGCCGAGCGCACCATCGAGGGTCCCCCGATATCGATATTTTCGATGATCTCGCCGCGTTCGGCGCCCTTGGCCACCGTTTGCGCGAAGGGATAGAGATTGACCACGACGAGGTCGATCGCGCCGATCGCGTGCTCGTCCATCGAGGCGACATGCTCGGCATTGTCGCGCACCGCGAGCAGCCCGCCATGAACCTTGGGATGGAGCGTCTTGACCCGGCCGTCCATCATTTCGGGGAAGCCGGTCAGGTCGGATATATCGCGAACTTCGAGGCCCGCATCGCGCAATGCCTTGGCCGTACCCCCGGTCGAAACCAGTTCGACGCCGCTCGCGGCGAGCGACTGACCCAGCTCGATTATGCCGGTCTTGTCCGAGACCGAGAGGAGCGCGCGCTTGATGCTGACCTGATCCATGGGCCCATCTACGGATGCCCACGCGCGGCGCAACCCTTCACTTCGCGCGGTGGAAGACCCAACTGACATTCGCACCGCCGGGAGGCGATTCGGCGGTGATTACCAGCTGCTCGCTCGCGACCGGCTTGCCCATGCCGTCGATCCAGATCGAATCCTCGACCGCGAGCGCGGCGCCCTTGGCCCGGAATTGCCACAGATGTCCGTCCGGCGTGCGCAGGATCGCCGCCAGGCCATCCGCAGTCGGCGATATCTCGACCGAGGGGTGGAGATGGAAGCGCACCGCGAACGCCGTCATGCCCTTCTTGCGGCGCTTGTCGACGGGAATCAGCATGTCCTCGCCGCGAATGTCGCGCCCGTCCCCGCCCAGCGCCACTACGCGCCGATGGAGAAAGCCGAAGCGACGGACATAGCCGTCATGGCTGGCCTCGACTCGGCTGCCATTCTCGCTTTCGTGGCGCGCCAGTTCGACTTCGATCACCCCGCGCCCGAGCGTCCCATCGGAATGGATCGCCGTCGAATTGCTGTCGGCAAGGACCAGCGTAGAATGCGCGGCGGTGGTTCGCAGCCCTTCGGCGAGTGCATTGGGAATACTGGCGTCGGCCATGCCCGAACCGCCGCAATTGACGACGATGCGGTGCTTGCCGTCGGAGAGCTCGAAGGCAAGCGTCGAAGCGCAGCCGCCCTGAACGAGCCGTGAGAGCGGAGGCGGGGCAGCGTCGATAATCAGCACGGTGCTGCCGTGCGCCAGTCGCTGGTAGCCCCATTCGCGCGCCTGCTTGAGGGGCCGGGTGCGCACCCCGGTCGCCTCGATCGACTGGGCAATGACCTCACCCGATATCGGCCCCGATCCCTGCCAGCTGGCCAGCCCGCCATCGCCGTGGCAGACGCCGAGCAACGCCGTGACCATCTTGGCGAGCGCGGCCTGGACAAAGGCGGGCGGCTCGATGCGGCGCGCCTCATAGCTCTCGCACAGCATTGTCAGCAGCTGGATCGCCTCGAGCTGGCCTGCGGGCGAGCGCCCAACGCTGCCGCCATCATCGAACACCGAACCGTCGAGCGCGCGCTTGAGGCCCGTCTCGCCGAACGAGCGGCGCGGATCGCCGCCGGGGATCATCAGTCCTGCCGCCAGCACACCGCACCAGGCGGCGATGCGCGGCACGCCCAGCGGCACGCGATCGGCGGCGCGATCGAGATGCCGGGCACCGCGGGCAAGCGCGTGGAGCACGCTCGAACGATAAACCAAATCGTTGGCCGAGAGGATCAGCGGCGCGTGCGCGGTCCAGAACAGGATGCGGCGGCCCCACAGATCGGGGCGCCAAGCGGGCTCCGAAACCTTGTCGGCATGGGCTGCGAGCCAGCGCGCCGTAATCGTCTCTGCGATGGGCGCCGCCGTGACGCGGACGGTGACGCTGGAGAGGTCGCGCAGCCAGGCGAAGCTCTGGAGATGTTCGCCGAACGGCTTGGACCAGTCGGCGCGGGCGAAATCGAGCCCCGCAATCGAGCGCTCCTCGCCGCGGAACATTACTACCCCATCAAGCAACGCATTGCCGCGCTCGGGATCGCCGAAAAAGGGATCTTCGGCGACGGCGATCAGCTTGAGCGGGTGCCGCCCCTTCAGGCGCATATTGTGCAGCGGAGTGCGCCAGGCGAGGCGATGGAAGCGTTCGCTGATGCGGTCGGCAAGGCTGAGCCCGGCGCTTCCGCCGGTACGGACCAGCCGCTTGCCCGGCTCGACTCCGTCGGCGGCGGAGTCGGCAGCATCATCGCTCATCCGCCTCGAAGTGCCGCGATATTGGCGGCATACTGTGTGGGACCGCCGGCGAAGCTCGCAGTCCCGGCGACGAGCGCGTCGGCGCCGGCGGCGATTGCGCGCGGCGCAGTCTCACGATCGATCCCTCCATCCACTTCCAAGTCGATGGCCCGGCCAGAGCCGGTGATCCGTTGGCGAAGCGCCGTGATCTTGGCGAGCTGCGATTCGATGAACTTCTGCCCGCCAAAGCCCGGATTGACGCTCATCACTAGGACCAAGTCGATCAAATCGATGACATTGTCGATCACATCCGCCGGCGTGGCGGGATTGAGCACGATTCCGGCGCGCTTGCCGAGCGCCTTGATCGTCTGGAGTGTGCGATGCAAATGCGGGCCGCTTTCGGGATGGACCGAGATGCAATCGGCGCCCGCGTCCGCGAATGCCGCGAGCATCGGATCGACCGGCGCGATCATCAGATGGACGTCGAAGGGCTTGGCCGTATGCGGCCGCAGCGCCTTGATGACCGCCGGCCCGATCGTGATGTTGGGCACGAAATGCCCGTCCATCACATCTACATGGATCCAGTCGGCCCCCGCCGCGTCGATCGCGCGCACTTCGGCGCCGAGATTTGCGAAATCGGCGGATAGGATCGAGGGGGCGATGCGGACGGCCATGCCGGAATCCTTAGCACGGGGCGATTCGGGCGCAACTAAGCGTTGCGTCGCAAGCGGGCGATGAAGAAGCCGTCGAGACGGCCTTGCTCGGCAAGCAGGCCGGGATGGAGGCGCAGCGTGCCATTATCCAGAGGGCCTACGCCCTCGGGGAGCTCCTGGGCGCGGACGGGGTCGATCGCATAGTCCGGATGGTGCGCAAGGAAGCGTTCGAGCTGCCCTTCGCCTTCTTCCGGTTCGAGCGAGCAGGTCGCGTAGACCAGCGTGCCGCCGGGCTTTACCCATTGCGACGCGCGGTGGAGCAATTTGCCCTGAAGCTCTGCCATTTCCTTGATCAGCGAGGGCCGGACGCGATGGAGGACGTCCGGGTGGCGGCGAAAAATGCCGGTCGCGCTGCAAGGAGCATCGAGCAGGACTGCGTCGGCCTGGTGCCCGGGCTTCCACAGCAGTAGGTCGGCGGCGACGATCTCGGCCTCTAGGCCGGTGCGGTCGAGATTGTCGCGAAGTCGCGCAAGACGACTTTCGGAGACGTCCACGGCCGTGACCTGCCAGCCAGCCAAGGCGAGCTGGAGCGTTTTGCCGCCGGGGGCGGCGCAGAGGTCGTACGCAGTGCCCTTGCCTGTGCCGATCAGCCGGGCGGGGAGCGAGGCGGCAAGATCCTGGACCCAGAACTTGCCTTCCTCGAAGCCCGGCAGCTCCATTACCGAAGTGCCGGCAGGGAGGCGGGCATGGCCGGGGACGAGACTGACCGCGCCTTCCAGATCTAGGGCTTCACGAAGCGTGAGATCGAGGGGTGGCGGCGCGGCGATGGCGAGTTCGGCATCCTCGATCATCTGGTCGCCCCAGGCCGCATGCCATCGCAAAGCAACCGAATCGGGGAGCGTCGGCGGCTCGGGAAGCAATGCGCCCGAGCGCGTCACCGTGCCGAACACGCCATGGACGAGCTTGCGCGGGCCGCCATCGACAAGCGGCAGCACCGTCGAAATCGCGGCATGGCCAGGCGTGCCGAGTACCATCGCCTGGACGAGCGCGATGCGCAGCGCAAAGCGCGCCTTGGCATCGTCGGGCAGCGGACGCTGAGTCGCGCCGTCGATCAACGCGTCGAGATCGGGGAGGCGGCGCAGCGTCTCGGCAGCGATGGCATGCGCGAGTCCGCGATCGCTGGGCGGCAGGCCGGCGGCCGCCTTGTCGAGGGCCGCTTCGAGCGCGAGACCGCGGCGCAGCACCGCGTCCAGCAACTGAAGCGCGGCGCGGCGCGCAGGGACGCCGGGCGCATCAGGGACGGCGCCGCGTGAGGACCTGGGTTGATTTCGGTTCATTGCGCGCCGATTTGGGCGTCAACAGCGATCGAGGCAATGCAAATGGGCGAGCGCCCCGAAAATACCCAGCCGCCGGCCTATCTGACGCCGAGCCCGCCGGTACCCCAGCCCGAGGCTACCGAGCCGATCAGCGACCCTCTTGATCCGACGCGCTATGGCGATTGGGAACGCAAGGGCGTCGCGGTCGACTTCTAGTCCGCAAGCATGGCCGCGAGCTTGCCCACCGTATTCCAATTGCGCGCGGTGGCGATGGCCGGGAATTTCGCTTTCTTCATTGCGCCGAGCAGCTTGGATTCGCGCATGCCGATCTGGCTGCGATAATCCGAATAGAGCTCGCGGCCGGATGCGTGGAGCAGTTCGGGGCCATCATGGAGCGCAGCGAGCCGCTCCAGCGCCTCGGGCGGAAACGCGTCGCGGTGGAAGGTGACCAGCACATGGCTTGGATGATCGAGCGCAGCCTCGGGATAGGGATTGGCGGCGATCACGGCGTTCATCTCGGCAAGGTCGCGGACCATGACGTCGGTCTTGAGTCCGTGTGTTAATAGCGCAGCTTCGAGCTCGCGCTCGATTTCGGGGCCATCCTCGGCGGCGTCGAATACGACATTGCCCGATGCGAGCAGCGTTTCGACACGAGTGTAGCCCAGGCCTTCAGTAACTGCCTTGAGATCAGCGGAGAGCAACGTACGCGCGCCGAGATTGACGCCGCGGAGCAGCGCCGCCCAGCGCCTCATACTGCCTCGGCACGCAGGGGTCGGCTGAGCAAAGCTTCGATCACCGAGGCGACCGGGGCGCCGTCGAGAAGTGCGTTGACGGCCTCGCAGACCGGCATGTCCACGCCTGCCTCCGCGGCAGCTTCGCGGAGGACCGGCGCCGTGAAGGCGCCCTCCGCCACGGTCTTGCGGTCACTCAACAATTCGGCGGCGCTGCGGCCCTGGCCTAGCCCGAGCCCGAGCGAGAAATTGCGCGAGCTGGTCGAGGAGCAGGTGAGCACCAAGTCGCCGAGGCCCGACAGGCCGGTAAGCGTCTCCGCCTGGGCACCGCGGGCGAGCCCGAAGCGCGTCATTTCGGCAAAGCCGCGCGCGATCAGCGCGGCGCGAGCATTCTGCCCGAGCCCCGCGCCCTCGACCACGCCACAGGCGATGGCGAGCACATTCTTGACCGCGCCGCCGATCTCGGCGCCGACAACGTCTGCCGAGGCATAGGTGCGGAAGGCTGGGCCTGCGAGCCGCTCGGCGAGGCGCGCGCCCAAGGCTTCGTCTTCGCACGCGAGGGTAACCGCGGTCGGCAGACCCTTGGCGACTTCATGGGCAAAGGTCGGACCGGAGAGCACTGCAATCGGCGCGTCGGGCGCGACTTGGTGCGCGACTTCGCCGACCAGAAGCCGCGTTCCGGCCTCGATGCCCTTGGCGCAGAGCACCAGCGGCGTGTTGCCGACCGCCATGCCCGACAGGACCGCGCGGACATGCTGCGCGGGCGCAACGACGAGCAGCGCGTCCATATCCCCAAGGTCGGCAGGATCCCAAGTCGCACGAATGGCTTCCGAGAGCGGCACCCCGGCGAGGAAGACGCGGTTCTCGTGCGCAGCATTGATGCTTTCGACCACTTCGCTTTCGCGCGCCCAGAGCGTCACGGGTCCACCCCGCGCTGAGACCTGCGCCAAAGCGGTGCCCCATGCCCCGCCGCCGATAACACCGATCTTCATGCCTTCACTCCCGCGCCACGCACCTTTTCCGCATCCGGATCGAGCGGCCAGCGCGGGCGGGCCGGGAAATCGAGCGGATCGGTGAGACCTGCGGCGAAGCGTTCGGCCCCCGCCCAGGCGATCATTGCCGCGTTGTCGGTGCAGAGCCAGAGCGGCGGCGCGATGAAGCGCAGGTCATGTTTAGCGGCCAGCGACTCGAGCGCCGCGCGTACCGCCTTGTTGGCAGCGACTCCGCCGGCCACGACCAGTGCCTTCACTTGCACCTTGCCGAGCGCGATGCGCGTGCGGTCGACCAGGCAATCGATCACCGCCTGCTGGAACGAGGCGGCCATGTCCGCGACAGGATAGAGCGTTGCCTTGCGCGCAACATCGCTCTTGAGGCCGGCAAAGGAGAAATGCGGCTCGGCACTGCCGACCAGCGGGCGTGGGAGCGGCACTCCCCTTGGGTCGCCCCTCAGCGCGGCTTGCTCGACTGCGGGGCCACCCGGAAAGCCCAGGCCGAGCAGCTTGGCAGTCTTGTCGAACGCTTCGCCAGCTGCATCGTCGATCGTGGTGGCCAGCCGGCGGTACCGCCCTGGACCTTCGACCAGCAGCAACTGGCAATGCCCACCCGAGACGAGCAGCAGCAGATAGGGAAATTCGAGGCTTGGATCGCTGAGCCGCGGCGAGAGGGCATGGCCTTCCAGATGATTGACCGCGACCAGCGGCTTGCCCGCGGCTAGCGCCAGTGCCTTGCCCGTCACCAGCCCCACCATGACACCGCCGATCAGCCCCGGCCCGGCAGTGGCGGCAATGGCGTCGACATCGCCGAGCGACACGCCCGCCTCGGCCAGCGCGGCCTCAACCAGCGGCCCCAGCATCTCGACATGCGCGCGCGCCGCGATCTCGGGGACGACGCCGCCATAAGGCCGGTGCGCCTCTTCCTGTCCGGCAAGCTTGTGCGCCAGGATCTGCCGGTCGCCAGTCACCAGGGCGGCAGCCGTCTCGTCGCAACTCGATTCAAGGCCGAGGATGAGCATTGCATCCATCTAGGCTGCGAGCGCATTAGCGCAAGCATGACAGCTTTCCGCATCGGTACGCGCGGCTCGCCGCTGGCTCTGACCCAGGCGCATCTGGTGCGCGATGCGCTCGCGGCGGCGCATGCGTTGGGCCATGACGCGTTCGAGATCGTCCCGATCAAGACCACGGGCGACCGCGTGCAGGACCGTCCGCTGGCAGAGATCGGCGGCAAAGCGCTGTGGACCAAGGAGCTCGACCGCGCATTGCTGGCGGGCGAAATCGATTGCGCAGTGCATTCGATGAAGGATGTCGAGACGGTCCGCCCGGACATGATCGCGATTGCGGCATTGCTGCCGCGCGCCGACGTGCAGGACCGTATCGTCGGGGCCGATTCGGTGGCGGCGCTGCCAGCTGGCGCCGTTATCGGCACCAGCTCGCCCCGGCGCGCTGCGCAGATGCGACGGCTGCGCGCCGACCTGAAGATCGTCATGTTCCGCGGCAATGTCGACACGCGGCTGGCGCGACTCGCTGCGGGCGAAGCCCACGCGACTTTGCTCGCGGCCGCGGGGCTAGAGCGGCTCGGGCGCCATGACGTCGGCCATGCGATCCCGACCAATGTTATCCTCCCCGCCCCGGCGCAGGGCGCGATCGGAATCGAAGTCCGTGCCGAGGATGCGCAGGCACGCGACATACTGGCCGCGATCGACCATCCCGAAACGCATCGCTGCATCCTTGCCGAGCGTGCGTTGCTGGCGGCGCTCAAGGCCGATTGCCACTCGCCGGTCGCGGCCCTCGCCGTGATCGAAGGCGCGATTCTGACGCTGACCGCCGAACTGTTCTCTGAAGACGGCGCCGAGCATGTCCATGGCCAGATCGAAGGCGCACCGCTTGATTTGGCGCTTCCCGCGGCGCTGGCGCGTGATTTGCTCGATCGCGCGCCCGAGGCAGTGCGGCGGCTGTTCGAGGGATGAGCCGCCCCATCGCGGTGCTGCGGCCCGAGCCGGGCAACCGCGTGACTGCCGCGGCGATCGAGGCCGCAGGGCGCGTCGCGATCCGGCTGCCGCTGTTCGCGGCGATGCCGGTGGCGTGGCGGGCGCCCGATCCAGCCGATTTCGACGCGCTGATCCTGACCAGTGCCAACGCCGTGCGCCATGGCGGGGCCAATCTCCAGCGCTTCATTGGCCTGCCAGTACATGCAGTGGGTAACGTGACCGGCGAGGCGGCGCGGCGATTCGGCTTCGATGTGGTGACCAATGGCGATTCGGGCGCGACGGACCTGCTCGCGCGGGCCGAGGCCGGCGGGGTACGCCGCGCGCTGCATCTGGCGGGGCGCGAACGAACCTTCGCGCCAAGCCCGATCATCGCCCGGGTCGTCACCGTTTATGCCAGCGAGCCGCTGCCGATCACGCCTGAGGTCGCGGCGCGGCTGACGGGGTCGGTTGTGCTCGTCCAATCCGCACGCGCCGCCCAGCGACTGGTGGAGATTGCGCGCAACCGTGGGATTGCTCTCGTCGCAGTCAGCCAAGCGGTTGCCGAGGCGGCGGGCAGCGGCTGGGAGCGCGTGGTCGTGCCTGACACCCCCTCGACGGAAGCGATGATCGACATGGCTTTGGCGCTCGCCGATTGACCCGGCAGGCAGGCGAGGCGATTAAGGCCCAATGAGCGACGAGCCCTTCGCGCCGGAGCCCCCGCGCCGCAATCTGCTTCAAGGCACCAGTCTGATCGGCGGGATCGCCTTTCTAGGCGGCATCGCAGTCGCGCTGGGCGCAGTGCAATTGGGCGGCGGCTTCAATCGAGCGCCTCCTGTAACCGCCCCGCTGGCATCGCCCGCCGCGCGGCCGGCCCAGCAGCCATCGATCCCCACTCTGCCGCCGGGCACGGATATCGCGACGCTCAATGCCCGCGAGGCGGCGCTCGCCGGCAAGCTCGACCTGCTCGAGTTGCGCATCCGCGATGTCGATGGCAGCGCCCGCGCCGCGTCGTCTTATGCGACCCAGGCCGAGCGGCTGATGATTGCCTCCGCCGTTCGCCGCGCCGTCGAGCGCGGCCAGCCGCTGGGTTCGCTCGAGAACCAGCTTCGCGCGCGCTTCGGCGAGCGGCAGGGCGATGCGGTTGCCGCGATCGTCCAGGTCGCGGCGCAACCGGTGACGCTCGAAGATCTGCGCCTCGCGCTGGAAACGATTGCGCCGCGGCTGGCGAGTGCGCCGGACGACAGCCTGTGGGCACGCGCGCGCCGCATATTGAGCGACATGATCGTGGTGCGCAGCGCCGGTTCACCAAGCCCGCGCCCGAGCGACCGGCTTGCACGCGCGCGCCGCGCGCTCGATGCCGGCGATGTCGAAGCCGCGCTTGCCGAAATCGCGCACATGCCCGGCGCCGCCAATGCCGAGAGCTGGACCGGCGCCGCCAAGCGCTATGTCTCGGCCCGGCGCGCACTCACCGAAATCGAAAGCGCTGCGGTGGAATCTCCCGTCGCGGCCCCGGCCACCGCCGGCTAAGAGAGGAAGAAAAATGGCAGAGATGGGCCGGTTCGACTGGCAGGACCCGTTCGCGCTCGACGCGCAGCTTACCGACGAAGAACGGATGGTTCGCGATGCGGCGCGCGATTACGCGCAGGGTGAGCTGCTGCCGCGCGTGACGCGGGCGTTTCTCGACGAGGATTTCGATCGCGAGATCATGCGCGAAATGGGCGGGCTCGGCCTGCTCGGCGCGACGATCCCCGAGGAATATGGCGGGGCTGGCCTTGGTTATGTCGCCTATGGGCTGGTCGCGCGCGAGGTCGAGCGCGTCGATTCGGGATATCGCTCGGCGATGAGCGTTCAGTCGAGCCTCGTGATGCATCCGATCAATGCCTATGGGACCGAGGAGCAGAAGCGAAAATATCTTCCCAAGCTGGCGAGCGGGGAATGGGTTGGCTGTTTCGGGCTGACAGAGCCCGATGCAGGCTCCGATCCCGGGGGCATGCGGACGCGAGCAGAAAAAACCGCGGACGGATACCGGCTGACCGGATCCAAGATGTGGATCACCAATTCGCCGATCGCCGACGTGTTCGTCGTCTGGGCGAAAAGCGAGGCCCATGGCGGCGGGATCAAGGGCTTCGTGCTCGAAAAGGGCATGGCCGGACTTTCGGCGCCCAAGATTGAAGGCAAATTGAGCCTGCGCGCCAGCATCACCGGCGAAATCGTCATGGACGGCGTCGAAGTCGGCGAGGACGCACTGCTTCCCGACGTGCAGGGGCTCAAAGGGCCGTTCGGCTGCCTCAACCGTGCGCGTTATGGCATCGCATGGGGCACGATGGGTGCGGCAGAAGCCTGCATGCATGCGGCGCGGCAATATACGCTCGACCGCGCGCAGTTTGGCCGGCCGCTTGCTGCGACGCAGCTGGTGCAGCTCAAGCTCGCCAATATGGAAACCGAGATCGCGCTGGGGCTGCAGGCGGCGCTCCGCTGCGGCCGGATGTTCGATGATGGCACGCTCTCGCCCGAGGCGATCAGTATCATCAAGCGCAATAATTGCGGCAAGGCTCTGGATATCGCGCGCATCGCCCGCGACATGCATGGCGGCAACGGCATTTCCGCCGAATTCCATGTGATGCGCCACGCGATCAACCTTGAGACGGTCAACACCTATGAGGGCACGCACGACGTTCATGCGCTGATCCTGGGCCGCGCGATCACTGGGATCGCCGCGTTCTGATGGACCTCCAGCCGAGGCTTGAAGGCGAACTGGTCACGATCCGGCCGACCCTCCGCAAGGATTGGGACGATCTGTTCGCAATCGCCAGCGATCCGCTGATCTGGGAAGTCCATCCGGCAAAGGATCGCTGGCAGGAAAGCGTGTTCGCCAAATATTTCGAGGATGCGCTGGCGAGCGGCGGTGGAGTGACGATCCTGGACAGGGCAAGCGGGCGCATCATCGGCGCGAGCCGCTATGCCTTTCCCGACGCCGTGCGCGACGAAGTGGAGATCGGCTGGACCTTCATTGCGCGCGAATATTGGGGCGGGGCCTATAATCGCGAGATCAAGCGGCTGATGCTCGATCACATCCATCGCTTTGTCAGCGGTGCGGTGTTCGTGGTCGGACAAAACAATATCCGCTCGCGCAAGGCGATGGAGAAGATCGGCGGGGTGCTTCAAGAGGGCCGCATCGAGCGCGGCGACGGGACGCTGCTGCACGACCATGTCTATTATGTAATCCGCCGGTCATGAAGCCGCTCGCGGGGATCAAGGTCGTCGAGCTGGCGCGGATCCTTGCCGGGCCGTGGTGCGGGCAATTGCTGGCCGATCTCGGCGCAGAGGTGACCAAGATCGAACGGCCGGGAGAAGGCGACGATACCCGGCATTGGGGACCGCCCTTCATGCATTCGCCTGAGGGCGAAAACCTCGACGCAGCCTATTTCCACGCCTGCAACCGGGGCAAGACCGGGCGGGCGATTGATATCGCTTGCGTCCAGGGCCAGGCCGAGGCGCGGGCGCTGATCGCCGAAGCCGATGTCGTGATCGAGAATTACAAGGTCGGCGGGCTGGTCAAATACGGCCTCGATCCCGCGAGCCTGATCGCCGCTCATCCGCGGCTGGTGGTCTGCTCGATCACCGGTTTTGGCCAGGACGGGCCTTATGCGGCCCGCGCCGGATACGACTTCATCATCCAGGGCATGGGCGGCGCGATGTCGCTGACCGGCGAGCCCGACGGCGCTCCACAGAAATCAGGCGTCGCCTATGCCGACATCTTCACGGGCGTCTATTCGGCGGTCGCGATCCTCGCCGCGCTGCGCCGCCGCGACGAGAGCGGCAAAGGCGCGCATATCGACATGGCCTTGCTCGATACCCAGGTGGGGGTGTTGGCTAACCAGGCGCTTAACTGGATGGCGAACCCCGCCAAGGTGCCGAGCCGGATGGGCAACGGCCACGCCAATCTCGTGCCCTATCAGGCGTTCGCGACCTGTGACGGCGATTTGATCGTCGCGGTCGGCAACGATTCGCAGTTCCGCAAACTGTGCGGCGTGCTCGGGCTCGATCTGGCGGCTGACGAACGCTTCGCAACCAATCCGGCGCGGGTGACCAATCGAACGGCGCTGATCCCCTTGCTTGCTGCCAGCATCGCTGCGTGGCGCAAGGCCGATCTCTACGAAGCGATGGAGCGCGCCGGGGTGCCCGCGGGGCCGATCAACACTGTCGCCGATGTGTTCGCCGATCCCCAAGTGATCGCGCGCGGCATGCAGATCGTGCGCGAAGGTGTGCCGGGACTGGCCAGCCCGATCGTGATCGATGGCGAGCGGATGGTCTCGGAGCGGACAAGCCCTAAGCGAGGCGCCTGATCAATTCCTGCGCGGCTGCTGGCGCGCGGACCTTGCCGCCATGGATGAAGAAGATGAAGGTCTCGCGCGGCTGGGCCGGTGGCGCTTCGTCAGCGACATAGGGGAGCCCTTCGGGCTGCCCGCCGTCCGCCCAGGTCCGGGCAGCCTGGGTCCAGCGCGGAAAGTCGGCTTCGGGATAGCAAAGCGGGTTGTCATCCTCGCCCGCCTCTAGCCGGGCATAGACGAAGTCGCCGGTTATGTCGGCGATCGCCGGATATTGCGGCGAGTCGGCATAGACGAGCGCGACCCCGGCCTTGCGGCACATCTCGACGAATTCGGGGACTCCGAAACTCTCATGCCGTACCTGGATGGCGTGGCGCAGCGCGATGCCGTCCTGGCTCCGCGGCAACAGATCGAGGAACGCCTGGAAATCCACCGCGTCGAACTTCTTGGTCGCCATGAATTGCCAGAAGATCGGCCCCAGCTTGTCACCCAACGCTGTGATCCCCTGGCTGACGAATCGCTGCACCGATTCGCCGGCTTCGGCGAGCACCTTGCGATTGGTGCAGAAGCGCGATCCCTTGACCGTAAAGACAAAGCCGTCCGGGGCGGTGCTCGCCCAATTCTCGAAGGTCTGGGGCTTGAAGCTCGAATAATACGTGCCGTTGACTTCGATCGCGCTCAGCTGGCGTGAGGCATATTCGAGCTCTTTTTTCTGGCTCAGGCCAGGCGGATAGAAAGCGCCTCCGCGCCAGGGCTCGAAGGTCCAGCCGCCGATTCCGATTCGTATGGGTGCCTGGGTCATGCCCAGCACCCTAGCCGCGAATCAGCGGACGCGCGACCAGGTCTGCGATTTGCAGACCATGCCGAACAGCAGGCAGCCCTTGCCAACCATCGTATCGCCGCCGGCGAAGTTGAGCGTGCCCGAGAAGGTCTGGCGAATGTCGGGCACGAAGACCTTGCCGCGGAACACGCCGTCGCTGACCGGCTGCAGGTCGCGGAAAAGGCGCGTGCCGATCAAATTCTGGGTGCCGCCGCGCCGCGCATCGGCGATCGCCTTGGGGCTCGCCCAAGTCACGGTGCCGCAAAGCTGCGCGCCGCAGCGATCGATGCGGACATGGACGCTGTTGCCCGGGTTGCGCCACTCGGTGGAGATTAGGGTGTTATTGGCTTGGGCCGTGACGGGGAGGAAAGGGAGCGAAGCCAGTGCGGCCGGGAGCATTTTGATCATCAGGGACTTCATGACGGGGTCTCTACGAGGAGCGGATGAACGCAACCCGAATGTGGGGGTGGGGCGTGACGCGGCAAGGTCGGTGGAGGAAACGCTGGGTTTCGCTAGCGCCGCGGCAAAGCCGCGTCGTCGGTCCTCGCAAGGGCGAGGCGGCCGTGCTCCGCTGATCACGATTTAGCGCAGCTAAATCGCTGCGGAAGCTGGAGCGGGCGAAGGGATTCGAACCCTCGACCCCGACCTTGGCAAGGTCGTGCTCTACCCCTGAGCTACGCCCGCTCTGGCGTCTGCCCGGCGGAACCGGGCGGGTGAGGCGCGGCCACTAGCAGCGGCCTGCAAGCAGTGCAACCCCCTTGGCCACACTCCCTAAGTGCTTGGCGAAAATGCTTGGCGGGTGCGCGCCGAACCCCCACATAGGCCCCGAACCCGTGACTGCTGGAGCGCCACATGGCCACGCTTGGAATGACGCCTGCCGACAAGGAAGCCGTGGACGGTTTCCGCCGCGACGTCGTCGAGCCTTCGATGACTTCGCTGATGATTCTCGATTTTTGGGCCGATTGGTGCGGGCCATGCAAGCAGCTGACCCCGGTGCTCGAGAAGGTCTCTGAGGAATATGCCTCCAAAGGCGTCAAGCTCGCCAAGATCGATGTCGACGCTAACAAGTTCATCGCCGCGCAATTCCAGGTCCGCTCGATCCCGACGGTCTATGCGATGTTCCAGGGGCAGCTCGTTGCCGATCTCTCTTCGGCACGGACCGAGACGCAGCTGCGCACGATGCTCGACCAGATCCTGCGCCAGCTTCCTGTGGATAGCGAAGACGCCGCACAGGAAGCCGAGCTTGAACCGCTGATCGCCATGGCCGAGCAGGTGCTGGCCGAAGGCGATGCCGAGCGCGCGCTTTCGGTGTTCGACCAGATCGCCGAGATGGCGCCGGGCCATCCCGCGATCACCGCGGGCCGCGCCCGCGCGCTGCTGGCGCTCGGCCGCACCGGCGAGGCCGAGCTTGCGCTTGCCGATCTGCCCGACGAAGTTGCCAAATCACCCGAGGTCGAGCGCGCCCGCGCCGCAGTCAGCCTCGCGGTCGAAGCTGCGCCGGTCGAGGATCTGTCGGGGCTCGCCGCCCAGGCCGCAACGGGGGACATGGATGCGCGCTACGAACTCGCCGGCGGCCAGATGGCGGCAGGCGACCGCGATGCCGCCGCAAGCACCCTGCTGGCGATGATCGCCGACGACAAGGAATGGAACGAAGGCGCCGCCCGCGCGCGCCTGCTCAAGCTGTTCGAAGCCGTCGGTCTTGAGGATCCCTGGGTCTCGGCGCAGCGGCGCAAGCTTTCGGCGATCCTGTTCGGGTGACCAAGACCCGCCTCTCGATCTTCCCATTGAGCGGGGCGCTGCTGTTCCCGCGGATGCACTTGCCGCTCCACATCTTCGAGCCGCGATACCGCTCTATGGTGACCGACAGCCTGGCGCGCGACCGGCGCATCGGGATGATCCAGCCGCGCGAGCATGGTGAGTCGCCGGCTTTGTTCGGCATGGGCTGTGTCGGGCGGATCGCCGAGGTCGAGGCGCTTGACGATGGGCGTTTCGACATCGTGCTCGAGGGGCTGGCCCGCTTCACGATCCTGCGCGAGCTCGACGTCACTACGCCGTTCCGTCAGGTTGAGGCCGAGCTGGAGCCGGCGGGGGAGGGCCAGATCCTCGCCTCGATCAGCCGCGCCAGTCTTGAAATCGAATCGCGCAAGTTTGCGGACGGCCTGGGCTATGCCGTCGATTGGGAGGCGGTGACCCGGCTCGACGACGAATCGCTGGTCAACGGCATCGCCCAGATCGCACCGTTCGATCCCGCTTCGAAACAGGCGCTGCTGGAGGCCGATACGCTCAGCGATCGCGCCGAATTGATCGTCCAGCTGATGCAATTCTACGGGCGGCATGGTGAGGATGGGGGACTCTGCAGTGAGCCCGCCGCGGCTCCGCCTCCTCGCCGCGGCGCTGGCGGTGGCCGAGTTGCTGGCGGCGCTGCTCGCGGCATTCTTCGCGGTGATGAGCGTGATGATGTTCGATGCGCCTGGATCGGAGCAGAACCAGACGTTGTGGCTCGCCTTTTTCAGCGCCTGGGCGCTGCCGCCGGCGCTGCTCGTCGGCGCGGGCTTCGAGATCGCAGCGGCGATTCGCTATACGCGGCGGAAGCTGCTGCTCGGCCTGATCATTCCGGCCGTGCCGCTCGGACTGCTCCTCGCGGCGATGCTGGCACTGGGCTAGCGCTGAAAGGCGCCGGTGAAACCGTCACCCAGGATCATATCCGCTCGCCCTGCAGCAACTTGGGCACATCGCCGCTTTCACCGCGCGCTTCTGCCATGAACCAGTCCTTGAGCGGCGGCAGCTTGTCGACGGCGGACAGCCCGAGCCGGCGGACGGCCGCGGCGGTCTTGCCGGGAATGCCGAACAGACGCGTCAGCCCGTCGGTGGCGGCGGCGACCATCAAGGTGTCGAGCCCGCGCCAGCGCTGATAGCGCGCGAGCAATTGCGGATCGCCGAGATCGAGCCCCAGGCGCTTACCGTCGACCAGCACCTCGACCAAAGTCGCGACGTCGCGGAACCCGACATTGACTCCCTGGCCCGCGATCGGATGGATGCCATGCGCCGCGTCGCCGACCAGCGCCAGCCGGTCAGAGGTGATCCAGGCGGCATGGTGAAAGCCGAGCGGGTGGCTGAAGCGCTGCGAGAGCGGGCCTAGCTTACCGAGGAACCCGCCCATGCGCTTCTCCGCCTCGGCGAGATAGGCCCGATCCGAGATCTTGTTCATTCCCGCCGCGTCGCGGGCATTGACGGTCCAGACGACCGCCGAGCGATGGCCGTTCTCGTCGTCGAGCAAGGGCAGGATCGCGAAGGGCCCTTCGGGATAGAAAATCTCGAAGGCGATATTCTCGTGGGACCGCTCATGGCCGAGCGTCGCGACCATTGCCGCGTGATCATAGCTCCAGCGCGCTGTCTTGAGCCCGGCGGCCTCGCGCGTCGGCGAATTGCGGCCTTCGGCGGCGATCAGCAGCGGCGCGGAGACGGTCGCGCCCGAATCGAGCAGTGCCGTCACTCCGAATTCGCCGCGATCGACCGATAGCGTGCGCGTGCGCATCCGCAGATCGACTCCAGGCGCAGCGGCAGCAGCTTCGAGCAAGACAGTGCGAAGCATTCGATTCTCGAACATATGCCCAAGCGGCCCATCGCCTGCTGCCGGCACGAAATCGAGCTTGCCGGGGGCGAGTCCATCGCTGACACGGATGCCCTGGATCGGGCAGCCCTTGCCCGCCAGGCGATCGGCGACCCCGATCGCCTCGAACATCCGCATCGGCGCGCTGGCGATCGCCGAGGCGCGGCCATCGAACCCGGCGGCGGTGATCGCCGCGGCATCGGCAGGATCCACAACGATAGACGTGAGGCCATGCGCATCGAGCGCGACGGCCAGCGCACTGCCGACCAGCCCGCCACCGAGGATGAGAACGTCCGCGCGTGTTGGTGCCTGGGCCATGGCCCGCGATTAGCACGTTCTGCGCCGGGGACCAGCGGTACAAAACAAGTCCGCCTTGACGCGGGAGTCCGCAAGCGCGATGATTCCCGGGCACCCCTGAAAACTGGAGGCTGGGCGAATGGCGTCCCGGGCACAAAAGTCGCTGTTGCGCGACACGATGAAGGCTGGCGCACGCCGGAGCATGGAATTGATAGGCGGGACGTTGCTGTTCGTCGCCGTAATTGCGGCGGTGCTGGCGCTCGTCACCTATCATTCGCAGGATCCGTCGCTGAACACTGCGTCGGGCGGGCCGACGCTCAACCTGCTCGGACCGCTGGGTGCATGGATCGCGGATGCCCTGCTCGCGACCTTCGGCCTGCCGGTAATCCTGCTCGCTCCCGTCGGATTGATCGTCACCAACCGGCTGTGGCTGGGGCGCCCTGTCGGAGATTGGCTGCGGATGCTGCGCGGCGCCTTGCTCGGCACGCTGCTGGCGGCGAGCGCCGCGGCGTTCTTCTCAAGCGATGCAGTGCTTGCGCTTCCCGGCGGCTGGGGCGGCGTCGCGGGGCTGAGCGTCGCAGGTCTGTTCAATTTCCTGATCGGCTTTGCCGGCGAGCCGAGCCTGACCTGGTGGGCGGGTCGCAGCCTTGGCGTCATCTTCGGACTGCTGGGACTGTGGATCTGGTGGCAGCGGCTCGATTTCACGCTTCCCGAACGCGGCTTCAGCCTGCCGCAACTGCGCATCGGCGCGGACAAGAAACTGGCGCTGGCGGCGCCCGAACCCGAGCGGGAACGGGAGCGCGACCGCCCCCAGACGATCTCCGAACCGCGCAAGGTGGTCGTCCCCGATACGCGCCCCGGGCCGGTCATCGCCGATCGCGGCGTCATGCCCGCCCCTGCCAGGGCCAAGCCGCCTACCCAGACCAGCATGGATTTCAAGGACAGCTGGAAGCTGCCTGGACTCGATCTGCTCAAGGCTGGCGTGATCGGCAGGAACACGATCGACAAGGCCGCGCTGGAGCGCAACGCGCGGTTGCTCGAAAGCGTGCTCGACGATTTCAACGTCAAGGGACAGATTGTCGAGGTCCGGCCCGGACCCGTCGTGACGATGTACGAACTGGAGCCGGCGAGCGGCATCAAGGCGAGCCGGGTGATCCAGCTAGCCGACGATATCGCGCGTAACATGTCTGCGATCTCCGCCCGCGTCGCGACCATCCCCGGGCGTAGCGTGATCGGCATCGAATTGCCCAACGCAGTCCGCGAATCGGTCAATCTCCACGAACTGATCGGCAGCCAGAGCTTCGAGGATCAGGGCGCGAGCCTGCCGCTGGTGCTCGGTAAGAACATCGCCGGTGATCCGGTGATCGCCGATCTCGCACCGATGCCGCATCTGCTCGTCGCCGGCACCACCGGGTCGGGCAAGTCGGTCGGGCTCAACTGCATGATCCTGTCCCTGCTCTATCGGATGACGCCCGAGCAGTGCCGGATGATCATGATCGATCCCAAGATGCTTGAGCTGAGCATGTACAAGGACATCCCGCATCTGCTCGCCGACGTGGTGACCGAGCCGCAAAAGGCGGTCCGCGCGCTCAAATGGGCAGTCGAGCAGATGGAGGACCGCTACCGGATGATGGCCTCGGCCAATGTCCGCAGCCTTGCCAGCTTCAACGACAAGGTCCGCCAGGCCAAGGCCAAGGGGCAGAAGCTCGGCCGCAAGGTCCAGACCGGCTGGGATGCCGACACCGGCAAGCCGATCTATGAGGAAGAGACGCTCGACCTGCAGCCGCTGCCGCAGATCGTGGTGGTGGTAGACGAGCTTGCCGATCTGATGATGACCGCGGGCAAGGAAGTCGAATTCCTGATCCAGCGCCTCGCGCAGAAAGCGCGGGCGGCGGGCATTCACTTGATCATGGCGACGCAGCGCCCTTCGGTCGACGTCATCACCGGCGTGATCAAGGCCAATCTGCCGACCCGGATCAGCTTCCATGTCACATCGAAGATCGATTCGCGCACGATTCTGGGCGAGCAGGGCGCTGAGCAGCTGCTCGGCAAGGGCGACATGCTCTACATGCCCGGCGGCAAGCAGTTGGCGCGCGTTCACGGACCGTTCGTCAGCGACGACGAAGTCATGGCAGTCGCCGATTTCTGGCGCTCGCAGGGCGAACCCGATTACATCACTGCGGTCACCGAAGAGCCTGAGGATGGCGGCTTCAGCCTCGACGGCGCGCCCGAAGGCGACGATTCGCCCGAGGAACAGCTCTATCGCCGCGCCGTGCAATTGGTCGCCGAAAGCCAGAAGGCGTCGACCTCGTGGCTCCAGCGCCAGCTCCGCGTCGGCTATAATTCGGCGGCGCGGCTGATCGAGCGGATGGAACGCGAGGGGCTCGTCTCGCGCCCCGACCATGTCGGCCGCCGCGAAGTGCTGATGGACACCGAGGGGCGCGCGGTGTGAGGATCGAACCGTCCTCAAAGGGGTTCAGGGCCTATTCAAGCCGCCGCGGCTAGCGGCCTCCCAAGCTTTTTGGAGAATATTCGTGTTTGCACGACCCCTCGCCTTCAGCCTGGCGCTTGCCGCCCCGGTGCTGGTCTCGGCCGCCGAGCCCGAAATGACGCAGGTCCAGCAGCATCTGCAGGGCGTATCGAGCATGACTGCGGCGTTTGCCCAGACCGACCGCAACGGCCGCACGCTGACCGGGACGATGACGCTCAAGCGGCCCGGCAAGATCCGCTTCCAATATCAGAAGGGCGTGCCGCAGCTGATCGTCGCGGACGGCAAGAGCCTCTATTTCATCGATTATCAGGTCCGCCAGGTCGATCGCTGGCCGATCGGCAATTCGCCGCTGGCGGTTTTGCTCGACCCCAAGCGGGACATCGCCAAATTCGCCAAGCTGAAGCCGACCGGCGATCCGCGCGTCATCTCGATCGAAGTGCATGACAAGGCGCATCCTGAATATGGCCGGATCACGATGATCTTTCAGAAGAGCGCGGCAGCACCTTCGGGGCTGATGCTTCAGGGTTGGGTCGCGCTCGATTCGCAGAACAATCGCACCACGATCCGCCTTTCGAACCAGCGCTTCAATACAGCCGTCGCGGACGGTGAATTCCGCTGGAACGACCCGCGTCCCAAGGGGCCCAAATCGCGCTGACATGCGACGAACTGCGAGTGATTCTTAAGTCCGTTCATGTTGGCGACAGGTTGCCGACCCTAAAAAGAGGGTGCGGATGTGGAGCTTGAACCGGGATTTTCCCCCTGTTGCCCGGACACTCACCACATCCTGCCTGCGTGACGAACGCTAGGTCGGCCCTCGCTCCATTGCCCCCGGAGCGGGGGCCTTTCCGTATCGGGCTTACCCCCTTACATCGCAGGCGATGAAGATCGCCTCCTGGAACATCAATTCGGTCCGCTTCCGCATCGAGATCGTCGAGCAATTCCTCCGCGAGGAAGCACCCGATATCCTATGTCTCCAGGAAACCAAGGTGATCGACGGGGACTTCCCTGAAAAGCCGTTTCGCACACTCGGCTATGATCACATCATCAAGCACGGTCAGAAGATGCACCATGGGGTGGCGATCCTGTCCCGCATCCCCGTAGTGGAGGATGACCGCTTCGACTGGCAGGCAAATCGCGAGGCGCGGCATGTCGGGGTGCGGCTGCCCAATGGGGTGCGGCTGGAGAATGTCTATGTGCCTGCGGGTGGCGACGAGCCGAACCGCGAGGTAAATCCGAAGTTCGGGCAGAAGCTCGATTTCCTCGAACGGATGATCGATTGGGCGGCCAACCTGAAAGTGCCGACGATCCTGACCGGGGATTTCAACGTGGCGCCGCTCGAATGCGACGTCTGGAGCCACAAGCAATTGCTGAACGTGGTCAGCCATACCCCGATCGAAGTCGAGACGCTCGGTCGGCTGCAGGCGGCGCATGAGTGGGTCGATCTCGGGCGGCGCTTCATTCCCGCGCCGGAGCGTTGCTTCACGTGGTGGAGCTACCGTTCGAAGGACTGGACCGCCAATGATCGCGGGCGGCGGCTCGATCACATGTGGGCGAGCCGCGAAGTTGCCGACAAGGCGGTCAGTCACAAAGTGTGCGAGCCGTGCCGGAGCTGGCTCAAGCCCTCGGACCATGTCCCACTCGTCACCGAGTTCGCCTTTTGAGCGATCCGCGCGCCGTGGCTCGCGCAGTCGATGCGCTGCGGCGGGGGTGGCCGATAGCGATCGGCGAACTGGCATTGCTCGCCGTCGAGACCGCAGATGCCGAGCGGCTGCGCGCTTTCGACCCGGAGCAGAAGGCGCCTTTGCTGTTTTCCGCCGGGCGTGCGGCGACGCTCAAGCTCGCCAATCAGGCCGAGGCCGCCAGTCCCGACGGGCCCGTGCTGATCGAGCGCGTGCCCTGGCTCGATTTCGACACCGCCACTGCGCTGGCCGATCCGCAGCTCGATCTCGCCACGCCGCTCAAGGGACCGTTCCGCGCGATCGCTATCGAGCACCCCCAGCTCGCCGCGGCGGCATTGCGGCTGGCGCGCATCGCAGGGCTGCTTCCGGCATTCTTCGTCCGCGCGGCGGGGGCCGAGGAGCGGATCACGCCCGCGGATATCGAAGCGCATGAGGATGCCGACCGGCTGCGCATTGTCGCGCGCGCGCATCTGCCGGTAGCAGGTGCCGAAGACACCGAGATTGTGGCGTTCCGCACCGACGAGATGCCGGGCGAGCATGTCGCGCTGCTGATCGGCGCGCCCAACGGCCGGCTGCCGCTGGTGCGCCTGCACAGCGAATGCCTGACCGGCGACGTGCTCGGCAGTCTGAAGTGCGATTGCGGGCCGCAACTGCACGCAGCCATCCGCGAGATCGAAGCGGCGGGCTGGGGAATCCTGCTCTATCTGCGCCAGGAAGGGCGCGGAATCGGGTTGATCAACAAGCTTCGCGCCTACGCGCTGCAGGACCAGGGCTTCGATACGGTCGACGCCAATGTGCGGCTGGGCTTCGCTGTCGATTCGCGCAACTTCGCGGTCGCCGCGCGGATGCTGACCCTACTCGGCCAGCGCAAGATCCGATTGCTCACTAACAATCCCGACAAGGTCGCCGCGCTAGAAACCGCCGGAGTGAAGGTGGCCGAGCGCGTCGCGCACCATCTGCCCCCCAATCCGCACAACGAACGCTACCTCGCCACCAAGCGCGACCGCACCGGGCACCAGCTCTAGGCGATCAGCCGGGCGACCTCGTCGAAATCGTGCGCGATATGTTGGACGCCGAGAGCGCGCAGACGATCGGCGTGGCCGATGCCGCAATGGCTGCCCGCGCACAGCCCAATCACGGTTGCGCCCGATGCGACCGCGCCGGTCGCGCCGACGGGCGAATCCTCGAGAATCACGCAGCGCTCGATGGGCACGCCCAGTCGGGCCGCGGCGAAGAGATAGAGATCGGGCTCGGGCTTGCCGCGCTCGACATGCTCGGCGCCCGAATAGACATGGCTGCGAAATGCCCCGGTCAGGTCGAGATGCTCGAGGTGGCGGTGGAGCCAGCGCGTCGAGCTCGATGAGACCACTGCGCGGGGCAGGTCTGCAGGCAGGCTCCGGACGAACGCCACCGCACCGGCGACTTCGCCAATGCCTTCAGCCATTACGCGATCGTCCTCGGCGAGCCGCTCGCGATCCCAATGATCGGGCAAGGGCCCGCCGATCCAGGCTTCAAGGCGGCGGCGGAACTCGGTGCCGTTATAGCCCATGAAATTGGCCATGCTCTGCTCGGTCGTGGTCGGATGGCCGGCCGCGGTCAGGAACTCGGCGATCTGCTTGTTTCCGGCATATTCGCTTTCGATCAGCACCCCATCGAAATCGAAAAGGATTGCATCGAACTTCATACACGCCCCCCGAACAAGGCGGTGCCGACGCGGACATGCGTCGCGCCAATCGTCACTGCGGTTTCGAAATCGCCGGACATGCCCATGCTGAGGCCTTCGAGACCGGAATCGCGGGCGATCTTCGCGAGCAACGCGAAATAAGGGGCGGCATCCACGTCCGCCGGCGGGATGCACATCAGCCCGGCGAGCGGCAGGCCGGCATCTCGCGCCTGCGCAAGAAGCTCCGGGAGCGCGTCGATCGCGCAGCCGCCCTTCTGCTCTTCCGAGCCAATATTGACCTGGATGAAGCAAGCGGGGCGCTTGCCGATCTTGTCCATTGCCCGAGCCAGTGCAGCGACCAGCGACGGCCGGTCGACCGCGTGGATCGCGTGGAACAGGGCGACGGCGTCCTCGGCCTTGTTCGATTGGAGCTGGCCTATCAGGTGAAGCTCGATGTCCGGCGTTGCCTCGCGGAGCGCCGGCCATTTGCCCTGGGCTTCCTGCACGCGGTTCTCACCGAAGACGCGCTGCCCGGCCTCGATCAGCGGCCGAATCGCCTCGGCATCGTGCGTCTTGGAGACCGCGACCAGCGTCACTGCGTGGGGCTTGCGGCTGGCGAGGCGCGCGGCGCGGGCGATGCGGTCCTGAACTTGCGCCAGGCGTTCTCGAGCGTCGTCTAAGGGCATGGCGCGCGCTATAGGCAGGCGCATGCGCCGCCGCCACCCCCCGATGCCCAAGCTCTGGCTGATGACCGACGAGCGGATGGGCGACCGGCTATGGATGGCATTGGAGCGCTTGCCGCGGGGGAGCGGCGTGGTGTTCCGCCATTATTCGCTGGGGCGGTCCGAACGCATCGCGCTGTTTCGGAAAGTGGTGACGGTCGCCCGCCGACGCGGATTGCTGGTGCTGCGCGCAGGATCAGATCCGCTGCCGGGCGAAGCTGGCACGCACAATGTTCGGGGCAAGGGCATCAAGAGCTGGGCAGTGCACGATGCGGCACAGGCCGTCAGAGCAATGCGGAAAGGTGCCGATATCGTCTTCGTATCCCCAATGTTCTCTACGGCTTCGCATCCAGGCGCGCGAACGCTGGGACGAGTGCGTGCGGGCCTGCTCGTGCGTGGGCTCAATATGCCCGCGATTGCGCTGGGCGGCATGAATGCCGCGCGCGCGAAAAGCCTCAAAGGGCTGAACTTTCACGGATGGGCGGCGATCGATGCCTGGGCGCACGACTAGGCGCTAGTCCGCGTTAGAAGCGGAAGGCAGTGCCCACATAAACCGCCTGGCTATCGCGGCGATTGTCGGTGCGGCGCGGCAGGCGCTGGTCTTCGCTCTTGTAGCGAACACCTGCAGTCACGGCGAGATTGCGCGTGACCGAATAGGCGCCGCCGAGATCATAGGAATAGCTTGACGGATCGCCAGTCAGCACCGGTGCGCTGGTGACGTTGCGCTCGCTGGTCGCCTGGAGGCGGCCCGAAGCGCGCTTGCCGGTATAGCTCACGCCGATGTCGGCACGCTCGCTGCCACCGGGCTGGGTGACCAGATCGACCTTGGCGACGTCGCCCGAAACGGCAAAGCGCTTCCAGCCCACCGATACGCCGAGATTATAGGCGACGGGCGCCAGGCTGAGCGAGGGCGTGGTCGCCGCGGCGACCTGAGTCGCGCTACCGACATTGCGAGTCGAACGGGCACGAACCGCCACCGTTACGGCGCGGCCGGCGTTACGGCGCGTATCGGACGGGGTGAACCGGAAAGCGCTGTCAGACATGCCCGAGCGCGCGAGGATCGCGGCAAGCTTGGGGTCTGCTGCGGCAGGCGTGAAAGTGTCGATTCCCGCGCGTACCGAGGACGGCGTGCGGGTCGCGATGCCACGATCGGCGCGGCTCTGCGCCTGCAGGCCGGGCGCGACGAGAGCACCGGCGGTGCAGAGCACCCCGATCCCAAGTCCCGTCATCCAGCGTGTCAGACGCATTACCATCCCTTTGTAGCTAGGGGTCCGTACCATGATTCGGAAGCGAGGTTCCACCGCTCGTGCAAATTTACTCGGACTGTTGCATCACACACACAGATTCGCGGCCATTCGTGCCGCCTTGCTACCGCCACAAGCGGCACTATAGATGCTCTGCGACGAACCATCTTGCCTTTAGGAATGTGTCGATGAACCGCCTGTTGCGCGCTGCGATCCTCGGATCGCTTGCTCTTTCGATTTCCGCGTGCGGCGGCAAGGACCGCCCCAAGGCAGATCTCGCCGCAAGCCAGGTGACTACGATCGGCGTCAATTCCTATCTGTGGCGCGCGACGCTGGACACGCTGAGCTTCATGCCGCTGCTCCAGACCGATTCGAACGGCGGCGTGATCGTGACCGATTGGTATGTGAACCCAAATACGCCGAACGAGCGGATGAAGGTGACCGTGACGATCCTCGATCAGGATCTCCGCGCCGATGCCCTGCGCGTGGCAGCGCTTCGCGAGGTCAACACCAGCGGCGCATGGGTCGCGGCTCCGGTGCAGGCAGCGACGGTGCAGAAGCTTGAGGACATCATCCTCACCCGCGCCCGCGACCTTCGCCGCGCGGCGATCGCCAACTAATCACGAGGCGCCGGCGAGCCCGGCGCCCAAGCCCTTAAGAGGAAGACCATGACCGCGTCGCGATTCAACCCGCTCAAGGCGGACGCGGCGTGGCAGAAGGCGTGGGAAGACCGCAACACCTTCGCCGCGCGCGACGATTCGCCCAAGCCCAAAAGCTATGTGCTCGAGATGTTTCCCTATCCTTCGGGGAAGATCCATATGGGCCACGTCCGCAATTACACGATGGGCGACGTGCTTGCGCGCTTCCGCCGGATGACGGGGCATGAAGTGCTGCATCCGATGGGCTGGGACGCCTTCGGCATGCCCGCAGAGAATGCGGCGATGGAAAAGAAGGTCCATCCCGGCAGCTGGACCCGCGCCAATATCGCGACGATGAAGGCGCAGCTGAAGCGGCTCGGCTTCGCGCTCGACTGGTCCCGCGAGCTGGCGACCTGCGAACCCGAATATTATGGGCACGAACAGGCGCTGTTCCTCGATTTCCTCGAGGCCGGGCTCGTCTATCGCAAGGAATCGGCGGTCAATTGGGACCCGGTCGACATGACCGTGCTCGCCAACGAGCAGGTGATCGACGGCAAGGGCTGGCGTTCGGGCGCGACCATCGAGCGGCGCAAGCTCAGCCAGTGGTTCCTCAAGATCACCCAATTTGCGGACGATCTGCTGACCGGCGTCCAGGCGCTCGAGCATTGGCCCGACAAGGTCAAGCTGATGCAGGAGAATTGGATCGGCAAGTCCGAAGGGCTGCAGTTCAAGTTCGCGCTGAGCGCCAATGACTCTGGCGCCGGCGAAGTCGAGGTCTTCACGACGCGGCCCGATACGATCTTCGGATCGAGCTTCGTCGCGATCGCCGCGGACCATCCGATTGCGCAGAAGCTGGCGGCGGATTCGCCCGACATTCAGGCGTTCATCGAGCGCTGCAAGCAGGGCGGCACCACTGCGGCCGAGTTGGAGACGCAGGAGAAGCTTGGGCTGGATACTGGCATCCGTGCGGCGCATCCCTTTGATCCTGCTTGGGAATTGCCGGTCTACATCGCCAATTTCGTGTTGATGGATTATGGCACCGGCGCCGTGTTCGGCGTGCCGGCGCATGATCAGCGCGATTTCGAATTCGCGACCAAATATGCGTTGCCGATTCGCCGCGTGGTCTCTGAAGGCGACAAGAACGAGTCCGATTTCGCTGATGCCGCGGCCTATACCGGCCCGGGCACGCTGGTGAATTCGCACTTTCTCGACGGGATGGACGTGGCCGACGCCAAGCGCGCCGTTATCAGCCGTGCGGAAGAGGGCGGCTGGGGCAAGGGCCAGACCGTATGGCGGCTGCGTGATTGGGGCGTCTCGCGCCAGCGTTACTGGGGCACGCCGATCCCGATCATCCATTGCGAAGGCTGCGGCGTCGTCCCGGCCCCGCGCGGATCCTTGCCGATCGTGCTGCCCGAGGATGTGAGCTTCGATATCCCTGGCAATCCGCTCGATCGCCATCCGACCTGGAAGCATGTCGATTGCCCGATTTGCGCCAAGCCTGCCCGGCGCGAGACCGATACGCTCGACACTTTCGTGGATTCCAGCTGGTATTTCATCCGCTTCGCCAGCCAGCCCAAGGACCAGCCGTTTGACAGGGCGATAGCCGAACAGTGGCTGCCGGTCGGTCAGTATATCGGCGGCGTGGAGCATGCGATCCTGCACTTGCTCTATGCGCGGTTCTGGACGCGCGCGCTGGCGCATCTCGGCCGGCTTGACGTCGCCGAGCCGTTCGGCGGGCTGTTCACCCAGGGGATGGTGACGCACGAAACCTACAAAGCACCCGATGGGCGCTGGCTGGCACCTGAGGAAGTGCAGGACGGCAAAGTCGTCGGCACTGGGGAAACCGTGGAAATCGGCCGCATCGAGAAGATGTCGAAGTCGAAGAAGAACACCGTCGATCCCGAGCCGATCGTCGATCAATACGGCGCCGACGCAGTGCGCTGGTTCATGCTTTCCGATTCGCCGCCCGAGCGCGATCTGGAGTGGAGCGAGAACGGCATCGAGGGCGCTTGGCGCTTCGTCCAGCGCGTGTGGCGCGTGGTCGATGCCGAGCCCGCCACCGGGGGCGTCGAGAATAAGGAGCTCCGGAAGCTGCTCCATCGTACGATCACCGGCGTCGCCGCCGATATCGAGGCGCTGCACTTCAACAAGGCAGTCGCCAAGCTGTTCACGCTGGTCGGCGCGATCGAGAAGTCGCCCCCCTCGCCCGACCGCGATGAGGCTGCGCGCACGCTGGTGCGGCTGGTCAGCCCGATGATCCCGCATCTGGCCGAAGAGGCCTGGGTGCGTATAGGCGGAGAGGGCCTGATCGCCGACGCGGCCTGGCCCGAGGCCGACCCTGCACTGCTCGTCGATGACGAAGTGACGATCGCCGTTCAGGTGAATGGCAAGCTGCGCGATACGCTGGTAATGCCCAAGGGTGCAGCGAAGGATCTGGTCGAGGCGGCGGCACTTGCCTCCGACAAGATCGTTCGTGTGCTCGAAAGCAATACGCCGAAAAAGGTGATCGTCGTGCCCGACCGTCTGGTGAACATCGTCCTGTGAGGCATTTCGCGATCCTCGCCGCCGCTCTGGCGCTTTCGGGCTGCGGCGGGCTGCGCCCGCTTTATGGTGGCGGCGCCGCCGGGCCGGTTCAATCCACCCTCGCCGCGATCGAAATCGCCCCGATCGAAGGCAAATCGGGCTGGCTGGTCGCCAATGCGCTCAAGGATCGGCTCGATACGGGCCACGGCACCGCTGCGCGCTATCGGCTTGAGATCAAGCTCGACGATCAGATCGCCGGCCTCGGCGTGCGGCGCGACGATTCGGTCGCACGCGAGCGCCGAACGCTGCGCGCGCGCTATCAGCTGGTCGATCTCAGCAACGGCGCAGTGGTGCTCGATTCGACCGCTGGCTCCGACGCCGGCATCGACGTGGTCGGCAGTGAATATGCAACCATAGCCGCCGAAAACAGCGCACTCGAGCGTCTTTCCGGGATCGTCGCCGACCAGATCATCGCCCGCGTCGCACGATTTGCCCAGGCCAGCGCCGCCGGCCTGACGCAATGAAGGCGAGCGCGGCGCAGATCCGCGCTGCAGTTGACAAGCCCAACCCGGCCACACGGCTCTATTTG
Organism: Sphingomonas sp. AC522; assembly: GCF_979258125.1. Taxonomy (NCBI): domain Bacteria; kingdom Pseudomonadati; phylum Pseudomonadota; class Alphaproteobacteria; order Sphingomonadales; family Sphingomonadaceae; genus Sphingomonas; species Sphingomonas sp. AC522. Next base: position 653,470 of record NZ_OZ409836.1, on the reverse strand, counting down.
CTCCACGGCCCGGACGAAGCCGGTGCGGCGGATCTGGCCGAGCGGCTGGCGCGCGCGCTGGGCCCCGACGTGGAACGCGTCGACCTCGATATGAAGGCCTTGCGCGACCAACCCGGGCGGCTCGCCGACGAAGCGGCTTCGATGTCCCTATTCGGCGGGGTGCGGTACATTCGATTGATGGGCGCGGACGAAGGGGCAAGCGAAGCGATCTCGTTGCTGCTCGGGGCCGAGCGCGCGGGCAATCCGGTAGTGGCGATGGCGCCGGGGCTCAAGGCGAGCGGTAAATTGGTCAAGCTGGCGATCTCCGCGCCCGCGGCGCTCGCGCATGGCTGTTATGTGCCGGAAGGGATCGAGGCGACCAAGCTCGCCGCCACGGTCGCGCGGGAGCACGGCCTGCGCCTCACCGGCGACGTTCCGCAGCGATTAGCCGCGGCATGCGGCGGCGATCGTGCGATTCTTGCCCGCGAGATCGAGAAGCTTGCCCTCTATCTCGATGCGGCACTGGACCGTCCGCGCGACGCGGACGGCGCTGCGTTGGATGCGATCGGCGCGGATCTGGGCGAGGCCGATCTGGGCGGTGCGATCAGCGCAGTGCTGGATGGTCGCGTCGCCGATATTGGGGTGGAGCTCGCGCGGCTGGGCGACGGCATCGGCGTGCCGCTGATGCGCCAGCTCGGAAAGCGCTTGGTCAACTTGGCGGAGATGCGCATCGATCTCGACAAGGGGTTGTCAGTCAAGGAAGTACTTGAAAAGCATCGAGTTTTCTTCCGAGATCACGACTCGATGGGCCGGGCCTTGCGCCGCTGGAACGGCTCTCAGCTCGCCCGCGCTGTCGATCGCGTACGCGAAACCGAGCGCGCGATCATGCGTCCGGGCACGGTCGGCGAGGTGCTGGCTGAGGCTGAATCCGCTGCGATTGCCCGCGCTGCGGCACGAGCGCGAGGCTAGATCCGCTCGCCGCTCAGGCGCTGGCAAAGCATGTCGAGTTGATCGAGCGTCGAATAATTGAGCGTAAGCGTACCGCCCTTGGCGCCGTGCGCGATGCGGACGTTGAGGCCAAGCACGTCGCCCAGCTGATGCTCCAGCGCCATGATGTCCGCGTCGCGGATCGCGGCATCGCCCTTGCGCTTCGATGCGGGCTTGGCGGCGCGTGCGAGCTTTTCGGTTTCGCGAACCGACAGCCCCTTGTCGGCGACCTGACGCGCTAGGCGTTCTGCATCGGGCGCACCAATGAGCGCGCGGGCATGGCCCATTTCGATCGAGCCGGTAATCACCATCTCGCGGACGCCGGCCGGAAGATCCAGCAATCGCAGCAAATTGGCGATGTGACTGCGCGATTTGTGGACAAGCTTGCCCAACGCTTCCTGGGTATGGCCGAATTCGCCGATCAGCCGGTGATAAGCCTCCGCCTCTTCGATGGCATTGAGATCCTGGCGCTGGATATTCTCGACCAGCGCAATTTCCATGGTCTCGGCATCGTCAAGCTCGCGGACGATGACGGGCACTTCATGGAGCCGGGCACGCTGTGCTGCGCGCCAGCGGCGCTCGCCGGCGACGATCTGATAATTGTGCCCGACCGGACGCACGACGATAGGTTGAATCAGCCCGCGCGACTGGATCGAAAGTGCCAAATCCTCAAGCGCCGTCTCATCGAAGTGACGGCGTGGCTGATCAGGATGAGGAACCAGCGCGCTGACTGGAAGCATGCGAAGGCCGCCAGCACCAGATCCCTCGCCGGACCCCGATATCGATGCTTCCGGAACATTGTCCCCCAGCAGCGAAGAAAGGCCGCGGCCGAGGCCGGGGCGGGGTTTACGCGCGGGCTCGGTATTGCGGGTCTCGGTCATGCGGCCTTCTTGAGCTTGGGCAGGCGATCGATCACTTCGCGTGCGAGGGCAATATAGGCTTCCGAGCCCGCGCAGCGATGATCGTAGATCAAAGCTGGCAAGCCGTGGCTTGGGGCTTCGGACAGGCGGACGTTGCGGGGGATCACCGTATCGAACACCACGCGGCCGAGTACGGCGCGAACGTCGTCGGAGACTTGATCGGTCAGCCGGTTGCGGCGATCGTACATGGTCAGCGCGACGCCGAGGATCGACAGGCCAGGGTTAAACCGGCTGCGGATCCGCTCGACCGTGTTGAGCAACTGGCTCAGGCCCTCCAGTGCGAAAAACTCACATTGCAGCGGTACAAGCAACGCGTGCGCGGCGACCATCGCATTGATCGTCAGGAGACCAAGTGAAGGCGGGCAATCGATCAGCACCACGTCCCAGTGCTCTGCCTTATGCCGGCTTATCGCGGCATCAAGCCGATGTGTGCGCGCTTCGAATTCGATCAACTCGATCTCGGCACCCGACAGATCCTGAGTTGCGGGGACGATATCAAGGCCGGGCACCTTGGTAGCGCTCGCGACGTCCTCAAGACTTCGAGTCGGTAACCAGCAGATCATAGGTCGAATGCTCGCGCTCCGCGCGCGATATGCCTAAGCCGGTGGAGGCATTGCCCTGGGGATCGAGATCGAGAAGCAGTACGCGCTTGCCAGTGGCGGCCAAGGCGGTGCCGACATTGATCGCTGTCGTGGTCTTGCCCACTCCGCCCTTCTGGTTCGCGATTGCGATGACGATCATCTTGGCCGCACCCCTCGCGCAATCACAATGCCAGAATCGGCCTGCGTAATGCTTGGTTCCACGTGGAACGAACCTTGCCATTTCGCACGCGCCGCTTCCATCTCCGATTGCGCGGATCGGCCCTTGGGCAGCAACCAGACTGTGGAGGAATCTGTGCAATGAACTGTGGATCCAATCAGCTTGGAGATTTCTGCGACGGCCCGAGCACTGACAATCGCCGCAGGCTTTACCGACCGGTAAGTTTCGATGCTGCGCTGCTCAACCGTAACGTGGTTGCCAATTTCTAGCAGCGCCGCCGCGCGGTACAGGAAGTCAGCTCGTTTCGCGCGAGGCTCGATCAAGACCACTGGTCGATCCGTCAGCATTGCCACAATAAGGCCCGGCATGCCCGCACCAGTGCCCACATCGACCCAATTGCCCTCCCCGGCCCCAGCCGCCGCGGCAATCAATTGGGCTGAGTCGACAAAATGGCGCGCCCATAATTGATCAAATGACGCGGACGAAATGAGGTTCTGGCGCGTCGCCTCATCACGCAGGATGGTTTCAAAGCGCCTCAGCAGTGTTTCACGTGAAGCGCCGAAATTAGAACTAATCCAGCCTCTAGCCTCATCCTCGGTCACGCAGCGCGCCTTCTGGCATGAAGCAAAATGGCGGACAGAGCGGCCGGAGTGATTCCGCGGATGCGTGAGGCCGCCCCCAATGTGTCCGGGCGAGACGCCGAGAGGCGCTCGACCATCTCATTAGAGAGACCTTGGATTTGGGTGTAGTCCAGGTCTGCACACAGCTGCACATTGTCATTGCTGCGCAGCGCAGCGACCTCCGTCTCCTGGCGTTCGAGATAAGGCGCGTAGCGCGCATCTTCTACGAACTCTGCGAGCATTGCCGGGTCTCCATGCCATTCCACTCCGACATGGCTGAGTTCGACTTTAGGAAAACGTAACCATTCGCGCGCTGACCGACGCGCGCCGTCCTGACCCACTGGAGCTCCCCGCGCGTGAAGCTGGCTCGAGGTCAGAGATATGGCAAAGGCTCGTTGGATTTTCTCGCGCTCTTTCGAGCGCAGCTCCAGCCGCGACAGGGCATCATTGCCCAGGCAGCCGAGATGCTCGGCGATTGGGCCAAGCCGGGTCTCGGCGTTATCAGCGCGGAGGCGCAGGCGGAATTCGGCGCGGGCGGTTAGCATCCGATATGGCTCGGTGACGCCTTGGAGCACAAGATCATCGACCATGACGCCGAGATAGCTGGTGGCCCGGTCCAGGATCAGTGACTCGCTTCTGCACGCATGCGCGGCCGCGTTGATACCCGCGATCAGCCCTTGCCCCGCTGCTTCCTCATAGCCGGTGGTGCCATTAATCTGCCCTGCGCAATAGAACCCAGGGATATCCGGCAAACCGAGAGTGGCATTCAGCGCACGCGGATCGATATAATCATATTCGACCGCATAGCCCGGAGTGACGATCTCAGCACGTTCCAGCCCAGCGATCGACTTGACCATCCTTGTCTGGATGTCGACCGGAAGCGAAGTCGACATTCCGTTCGGGTAGATCAGATGAGTATTCAGGCCTTCCGGCTCGAGAAATATCTGATGACCGTCACGGTCGCCAAAGCGATGGATCTTGTCCTCGATCGAAGGGCAATATCGTGGTCCCTGCGCATCGATCGCACCGCTGAACAGCGGAGAGCGATCCAGCCCCGCGCGGATCGCCCCATGCGTTTCCGCATTGGTGCGCGTGATTCCGCAATGGAGTTGGGGCAAAAGGCGGTTTGGCGTGGCAGGCGACATCGTCCACGGGTCCGTGTCCGAAGGCTGCTGCTCGATGCGCGCCCAATCGATCGTCCGCCCATCTAGCCGAGGCGGCGTCCCAGTCTTGAGCCGCGCCATTGGGAGGGAGAGCGCGCGGAGCTGCTCGGCAAGTCGCGTCGCGGATGCCTCCCCTACGCGCCCGCCAGCTTCGCGCTCCTCCCCTCGGAAGATGCGGCCCCCGAGAAAGGTACCCGTGGCGATCACCACTGCGCGTGCCTTCAGAACGGTGCCGTCGCCCAGGACTACGCCGGCTGCAGCCCCGCCTTCCAGCGCCAGCGCTTCCGCCTCTCCTTCGACCAGTGTCAGATTCGGCTGGCTCGCCAACATCGCCTGGATCGCCGCGGCGTAACGCTGGCGGTCGGCCTGGACGCGCGGGCCCTGTACCGCTGTTCCCTTCGAGCGATTGAGCATGCGATAATGAATACCGGCGGCGTCAGCGGCGCGGGCAATCAGACCATCGAATGCATCAACCTCGCGGACGAGATGGCCCTTGCCGAGTCCCCCGATCGCCGGGTTGCAGGACATTGCCCCGAGCTTCCTGAGATCAAAGCTGAGCAGCGCCGTGCGAGCCCCGCGGCGAGCGGACGCGGCCGCAGCCTCGGTGCCGGCATGCCCCCCGCCGATGACGATGACGTCGAATTGCATATAGCCGCGCTACTGTTTGTGCGCGCCCACGTCAAAACTGTTTCACGTGGAACAGCTATTTACCAATGCAGAAACGGCCAAACAGCGCGTCAAGCATCGCCTCGACACCCGCTTGGCCGGTGATCGCGTCGAACGCTCGCAACGCAGCACGAAGACCCTCGGCCATTAGCAACAAATCACTCTCATGAGCAGCCGCAGCCAGCGCATCTACAGCGGACAGGGTCAGGTTCCGCTGCCGCTCGTTGAGTGCAACAAGATCTGGTGGCGGCAGCAGGGTTGAAGACATGGCCAACATTGCGTCCCACAATTGGGGCACGCCAAGCCCGGTCTTTGCCGAAATCGCAATATCGCTTTGGCCGCCGCTTTCGCGCCCCGGCTCGTCCGCGCGGGCATGCACCCGTAGCGTGGCTGGATGCTGTGGCGGCGCCTCATCCCCAAGCCAGAGCAGAATATCGGCGGACGCGAGAGCCTCTTGCGCGCGCGTCACGCCGATCGCCTCGATCGCATCGCCCGGAGTGTGGGTAATTCCCGCAGTGTCGGTCAACAGATAAGCGACGCCGCCGCGGACGACCGGCGCCTCGATCCGATCCCGCGTTGTGCCCGCGATTGGCGAAACGATCGCCGCGTCGCGCTCGGTCAGTGCATTGAGCAAAGTCGACTTGCCGGCATTGGGCGGACCGGCCAACACCACGCGCAATCCATCGCGCAACCGTTCGACGGGCGGACGGGCGGCGACGGCGCCAATATCCACGGCCAGTGCAGTGGCAGCGGTCCGGATCGAAGGCAGCGGATCGGGTCCGCTGCCAACGTCGTCTTCGTCGCTATGATCGAGCAGCGCCTCGACTTGGGCGGATAGTATCAAAGCACGCGCGGCCCATCCCTCGACCGCGCGGCGTACGGCACCTTCGGCCGATCGCATCGCGACACGCCGCTGGCCTTCAGTCTCGGCCATGAGCAAGTCGCCCAGCCCTTCGGCTTCGCTCAGGTCGATCCTGCCATTGTCGAGCGCGCGGCGTGTGAACTCGCCAGGGTCGGCAGCGCGGAAGCCAGGCAGGGCAGCGAGTGCCGCTTCGAGTGCTCGGACGACGGCCCGCCCGCCATGAAGATGCAGTTCCGCCAGGTCCTCGCCAGTGGCACTACCCGGACCCGGGAAGACAAGCACCAGCGCACGGTCGAGCAGCTCCCCATTGGTAGGATCGCGGAGCGCCCGCAGCGTCGCAATCCGAGGCGGGGGTACATGTCCCGCGAGCTGCCGGACGGCATCGAACGCCCCCGCCCCGCTCAGCCGCACGATCGCAATCGCCGCGGGAGGCGCACCGCTGGAGACAGCAAAGATCGTATCGGTCACTTGCCCGGCTTGGCTCCGGCTTCGAACAGCCCCCGCCAGAAGTTCATGCCGGCCTCGCCCATTGGCGACCAGCTCTGCATGAGCTGCTGAAATGCTTCGGGATTCGTTTGATTTTCAACGGCATCGGTCATCATCTTAACATAGACGTCGTGCACCGGTGTGAGATCGGGCAGGCCCATGAAGCGTCGCGCCTCCTCTGGCGTGCAGTCGACTTCGACGTTGATCTTCATGACGCGTCTCCATTGCGTGCAGCCGCCCGGCTGCTAGGCTTGTTGGATGATCTATGCCCGCGACACGGCTGTTCTGACAACGCCCATCGGTTCGGTGCGTATCGTCGGCGACGCCGAGGCCTTGCACGCGATCAATATTCTCACCGAGCGCGAGACACCGCGGCGGGCGGACAGCCCGGCAGTGATCGCCGCCGCCGAGCAGCTCGAGGCTTGGTTTGAAGGCGCAATCCAACGATTCGACTTGGCGCTCGCTCCGCCCGCTACCCCACGGGGGCTCGCGCTCCGCCAGGGGCTGATCGACCTCGGCTATGGCGAGACGGTGACCTATGGCGTGCTCGCCGCCCGACTGAGCTCGGCCTCGCGCGCGATTGGCCAGCTCTGCTCACGCAATCCCTTCCCCATCGTGGTGCCGTGCCACCGGGTACTGTCGTCGGGCGGGGCGCCCGAGCGCTACTCAGCGGGCGATGGCCCCAAGACCAAATCCTGGCTGCTCGATCACGAGCGCCGTCATTCCGGAAAGACCCTGTTATGAGCATGATGCGCATCGCCACGATCGATGGCAGCGACAGCTTCCAGGCATATGTGGCGGAACCCGAAGACACGCCGCGCGCCGCGATTGTCGTGATCCAGGAAATCTTCGGAGTGAATCCGGGGATCCGGAAAAAATGCGACGAGTGGGCAGCGGCGGGCTACCTCGCGATCGCGCCGGATCTGTTCTGGCCGCTGGAGCCTGGGGTCGAACTCGACCCCGACGTGCCGGAGCAATTCCAGGCAGCGCTTGAGCTGATGGGCAAGTTCGACCAGGATGCCGGCGTCCGCGACATCGAAGCTACCATCCGCGCCGCACGGGCCGAAAGCGGTGCGCGCAAGGTTGGAGTGGTGGGATATTGTCTGGGCGGAAGGCTCGCGTTCATGACAGCATGCCGCACCGATGCCGATGCCAGCGTCGGCTATTATGGCGTCGGGATCGACAATTTGTTGGGTGAGAAGCACGGCATCGCCACTCGGGTGCTGCTCCACATTGCGGGCGCGGACCATTTCGTCACTCCCGATATCCAGGCCAAGATGCACGAAGGGCTGGACGATCACCCACGGGTGCGGATCTTCGACTATCCGGGTGAAGACCATGGCTTCGCGGCCGAGATGGGCAACCGCCGCTCGGAAGCAGCCGCGCAGCTCGCCGACAAGCGCACGGCGGAATTCTTTGCAGAGACGCTGGCCGAAGCGGGCGCCTAAGCGAAAAGCGGGGCCATGTCGTGCCAGCCTTCGTATATCATCTTACCAGCGACGTAGAGGATGATAACTAGGCCAACCCAGGCGATCCAGCGGTAACGCTCGATATATTTGGCGATGATGTTGGCGGCGATGCCCATCAGCGCGACCGAGAGGATCAGCCCGATCACCATGATGCCGGGATGCTCGCGCGCTGCACCTGCAACCGCGAGGACATTGTCGAGGCTCATCGACACATCGGCGACCGCGACTGCCCAGGCGGCGGCGGCGAAGCTCTTGGCGGGCCTGAGGCCCGAGGTCTCGTCGCCTTCGACTTCGGGCGATCCCGGCGACTGGCCGGCGGGCTTTAGCTCGCGGTACATCTTCCAGGCGACCCATAGCAGCAGGAGGCCGCCGCCCAGCACCAGGCCATATTCCTTGAAGCGCTCAAGGCCGTAAAGGACGGCAACCGCGAAGACGATGCGCAGCAGCAAAGCGGCAAGAATGCCGATTGCGATAACCTTCTTGCGCTGCTCGGCAGGTAGTCCCGCCGCAAGCGCACCGACGATGATCGCATTGTCGCCGGCCAGCGCGATATCGAGCAGCACGACTGTGCCGAAGGCAGTCAGCGCCGAGGTCGAGCCAATATTGGCGAAGTCGGTGACAATATGGCTCCACAGCCACGTGAGCGACATGGGTTCGGCGATGGTGACGAGCTCGATCATGCGGGTGCCCTAGCGCGCTCGGCGACACGAGCAAAGCCCGTGTCGCGTCGGACGAGCTGGGAGGCCGCTCTCAGCTGTTCATGCTGTCAAAGAAATCCTCGTTGGTCTTTGAGTCCTTCATCTTGTCGAGAAGGAACTCCATCGCGTCGATCGTGCCCATCTGCATGAGGATGCGGCGGAGCACCCACATCTTGGAGAGCTTGGTCTTGTCGACCAGCAGCTCTTCCTTGCGGGTGCCCGACTTGCCGACGTCGAGCGCCGGGAAGATGCGCTTGTCCGCCACCTTGCGGTCGAGGACGATTTCCGAATTGCCGGTGCCCTTGAACTCTTCGAAGATGACTTCGTCCATGCGGCTGCCGGTGTCGATCAGCGCGGTGGCGATGATCGAAAGCGAGCCGCCTTCCTCGATGTTGCGCGCGGCGCCGAAGAAGCGCTTAGGCCGCTGCAAGGCGTTCGCGTCGACGCCGCCGGTCAGCACCTTGCCCGAGCTCGGGACCACGGTGTTGTAGGCGCGGCCGAGACGGGTGATCGAGTCGAGCAGGATGACGACATCCTTCTTGTGCTCGACCAGGCGCTTGGCCTTTTCGATAACCATTTCAGCGACTTGCACGTGGCGCGTGGCCGGCTCATCGAAGGTCGAGGAGACGACTTCGCCCTTCACCGAGCGCTGCATGTCGGTGACTTCCTCGGGCCGCTCATCGATCAGCAGGACGAGCAGGAAGACTTCCGGATGGTTCTCGGTGATCGCGCGGGCGATATTCTGGAGCATCACCGTCTTGCCGACCCGCGGCGGGGCGACGATCAGCGTACGCTGGCCCTTGCCCTGGGGGCTGACGATGTCGATCACGCGGGCCGACTTGTCCTTGACCGTCGGATCGAGCGTATCGAGCGTCAGCTTGCTCTCGGGATAAAGCGGCGTGAGATTGTCGAAATTGACCCGGTGCCGGACGGCGTCGGGGTCGTCGAAATTGACCGAGACCAATTTGGTCAGTGCGAAATATCGCTCGCCGTCCTTGGGACCGCGGATCTCGCCTTCGACCGTATCGCCGGTACGCAGGCCGAATTTGCGGACCTGATTGGGCGAGACATAGATATCGTCGGGGCCGGCAAGATAGTTCGCCTGGGGGCTGCGCAGGAAGCCGAAACCGTCGGGCAGCACTTCGATCGTGCCTTCGCCCATGATCTGGTCGCCATTATCGGCCTGAATCTTGAGGATCGCGAACAGCAGATCCTGCTTGCGGAGCGTCGAGGCGCTTTCGACGCCGAGCTCCTCGGCCATGCCGACCAGCTCTGCCGGCGCCTTTTTCTTGAGTTCTTTGAGATGCATGAGAGCGTCCGGATTTTGGGGGGAAGAGCGTCGGTCGGCGCGGATGCGCGGGACTAATCGATGCTGAAAGGAATGAACCGGTGAAACCGGTCCACGCCTAGCGAATTAGGAGCGCGCCTTTGCCAAGTCAACCGGTTCAGAAGGGCTTTACGACGGCCAGGATCACGATTGCGACGACTGCAAGTGCTGGGATTTCGCCGACCATGCGCAGCGTGCGCGAGGCAATGGCGCCTTCGCCGCGCGCCAGCTTCTTCGAATAGCCGACCGCCCAGCCGTGGAAGCCGGAAAGCCCGAGGACGATAAGCAGCTTGGCGTGGAGCCATCCAAGCCCCTCGCCGCCGTCGAACAGTCCGAGGTTCGCTGCAAGCATCAGCCCCAGAAGCCATACGATGAGGATGGAGGGGGTGAGGATCATCCGGCGGAGCAATTCCTCACGACGCACCCAATCGGCCGCCTGCGGGTTTCCCAGCGCCTCCTGATGGTGGACCAGATAGCGCGGCAGCAGGAAAAGGCCGGCCATCCAGAAGATTACGAAGATGATGTGCGCGGCCTTCACCCACAGATAGGCGCCGCCGAGGAACCCGCTCATCCGCGAATCCTCTTCAACAGATGCTCGACGCGGTCGATGGGGGTGTCCTGCTGGATGCCGTGGCCGAGATTGAAGACATGCGGACGCTCGGCGAACGCGGCAAGGATGCGGTCGATCGCGCTGTCGAGCGTGGCGCCCCCGGCAATCAATGCGAGCGGATCGAGATTACCCTGGACCGGAAGGTCCTTGGGCAAATTGGCGTCTGCCCAAACTGGATCCACGGTTTCGTCGAGCCCGATCGCATCCACTCCCGTTTCATAGGCATAGGCCGCGAGCTTGCCACCGGCGCCTTTCGGGAAACCGATCACCGGAACCTTGCCCTTGAACGCCGCGGCGATCCGGGCGTTGGGCGCGATCACCCATTGCTCGAACTGGGCGGGAGACAGGCTGCCCGACCAGCTGTCGAACAATTGGATCGCCTCGACCCCCGCGTCGATCTGGCCCTGCAGATAGATGATCGTGCAATCGGTGATGCGATCGACCAGCGCCTGCATCAATTGCGGATCGGCATAAGCCAGTCGCCGCGCCTCGGCCTGTTCGCGGCTGCCCTGGCCCGCGATCATATAGGTTGCCACGGTCCAGGGGCTGCCCGCGAAGCCAAGCAAGGTCACCGAAGGATCAAGCGCCGCCTTCACGCGGCGTACCGTTTCATAGACCGGATCCAGCGCAGACAGATTGGAAACAAGGCCATCGAGCACTTCGCGTGCGACCAGCTTGGGCGCGAGGCGCGGGCCTTCGCCGGTCTCGAACCAGAGGTCCTGGCCCAGAGCGAGCGGCACCATCAATATGTCCGAAAACAGGATCGCGCCGTCCATGCCGAAGCGGCGGATTGGCTGGAGCGTCACTTCGGCGGCCGCCTCGCTGTCATTGACCAGCGCCAGGAACCCGCCCTTTTCCGCCCGGAGCGCGCGATATTCAGGCAGATAGCGCCCCGCCTGGCGCATCAGCCAAACCGGCGGGATCTCCTGCCGAACACCCTTGAGCGTTTCGAGCAGTGGCTTGGGGGCAGACCGAGTCAGAACCGGATTCCTATTACTATAAAGAAGAGAATCTATAGATTGTTGTAAGCAGTAGGGGCGTGGAAGCCGGGGCTTATGCGTTCGCCCAGCGCTTGCCAACAATTTGACTCACGCGGCCCCGCGGACTCCCTCGGATTCGCAGGAACGCTCCCCGGTTTCCACAGCCTGTGGACCGGAACACGCGCCTGGGGACGCCGTTGTGGACGAATCACTCGTCGTGCGGACGATTCCGCGCGCTTCAGTTATGCGCTCGGTTGCGCTAGCGGCTGTACGTGATGTTACCCACAGATCGCCCCACAGCCGCATGAAGCTGCACCTCCATCTGCTCTCCGATTCGACCGGCGAGACGCTGGAGAATATCGCCAAGGCGGCGCTTGCCCAGTTCGACGATGTCGAGCCGCAGCGCCATTTCTGGCCGATGGTGCGCAGCGAGGCGCATCTCGAGCGTATCCTGGCAGAGATCGCGCAGAATCCCGGACTGGTGATCTTCACGCTGGTCAATAGCGAGACGCGGCGCACGCTCGAGAGCCGCTGCCGCGCAATGGGTCTGCCGGCGATCGCCCCGCTCGATCCGGTAAGCCATGCGCTGTCGAACCTGCTCGGCCAGGAAGCCAAGGCGCGGCCGGGGCGCCAGCACATGCTCGATGCGGCCTATTTTGCGCGAGTCGACGCGATCCAGTTCACCATTGCCCACGATGACGGGATCGGCTGGGAGAATTGGGAAGAGGCGGATATCGTTCTTGCGGGCGTATCGCGCTCATCCAAGACGCCGACTTCGATCTACCTGGCCAATCGCGGATTCAAGACCGCGAACATTCCGATCGTGGTGGAATCGCCACCGCCCGAGGCGCTCTACCGCCTGAAGCATCCGCTCGTCGTGGGCCTGACGACCAGCGCCGATCGCTTGGTCGCGATCCGGCGCAATCGGCTGCTGTCGCTCAACGAGGCGACCGAGACGAGCTATGTCGATCAGGATTCGGTGCAGCGCGAGCTCGCTTATGCGCGCCGGATGTTTGCCGACAATAGTTGGCCGGTGATCGACGTGACGCGCCGATCGATCGAGGAGACTGCGGCGGCGATCATCCAGCTCTGCAACGAGCGCACGCTGGCCAAGAGTGCCGAATGAGACTGGTGCTTGCCTCGCAAAGCGCCTCGCGCCGGGCGATGCTCGATGCCGCGGGGGTGGTTTACGAAGCCGTTGCAGCGCAAGTCGATGAGGCTTCGGCAAAGGAGTCGCTGCTAGCTGCGGGCACATCCCCGCGCGATCTTGCCGATGCGCTGGCCGAGCTCAAGGCATTGAAGGTCTCGCGAATGGCGCCGGGAGCATTGGTGCTGGGCGGCGATTCGCTGGTCGCGCTTGCCGATGGCAGCCTGCTCGACAAGCCCGAGAGCCGTGCCGAGGCCGCCGAGCATCTCCGCCGCATGTCCGGCACTGTCCATGAACTCTATAGCGCCGCAGTGATCGCCGAGAACGGCCAGCCAGTGTGGCGCTTCGTCGATCGCGCGAAACTGCACGTCCGCTCGCTCTCGGAAGCGTTCATCGCCGAGTATCTCGATCAGGAGTGGCCGGCCATTGCCGGCTGTGTCGGTTGTTTCCGCATCGAAGGTCCGGGCGTGCAATTGTTCAGCAGGGTTGAGGGGAGCCACTTCACGATCCTCGGCATGCCGTTGCTGCCGGTGCTCGATTATTGCCGCACGCGAGGGATTTTGACGTCATGAACTATGCCGAAGTGATCGGCGATCCGATCGTGCAATCCAAATCGCCGGCGATCCACGGCTTCTGGTTGAAGGCGCTAGGCATCGACGCGGAATATCGCGCGGCGCATGTGAAGCCCGAGGATCTCGCCGCCTATTTCGACTCGCGCCGCGCCGATCCTGAGTGGCGCGGCTGCAACATCACGATCCCGCACAAGCAGACGGCGCTCGAACTGGTCGAGGATCGCGGCGGAGTCCGCCAATCGATCGGCGCGATCAACACCGTGGTGCGTGACGGCGATGCCCTGATCGGGACCAACACCGATGCCGGCGGGTTCTATGCACCGATCGCGGGGCTCGATCTCGAAGGCGCGCATGCTGTGGTGATCGGCGCCGGCGGTGCGGCGCGGGCGATATTGTTCGCGCTGTCGAAGCTCGGCGTGGGCCGGGTGACGGTGATGAATCGCAATGTGCTCAAGGCCGCGGCCTTGCTGTCGAGCTTCGGGCTCAAAGGCGATGCGGTGCCGCTCGGATCGCCGCTGCCGCCCGCCGGGCTGGTGGTCAATGCCAGCGCGCTCGGCATGCAGGGCCAGCCGCCGCTCGACGTGGATCTGTCGCCGCTCCCCGAGGACGCGGTGGTCTATGACATCGTCTATGCTCCGCTCGAGACCGAACTGCTCGCCCAGGCGCGCAACCGCGAACTCGATACCGTAGACGGGCTCGACATGCTGATAGGCCAGGCGGCGCTGGCGTTCGAATTGTTCTTTAGCGCCGAGCCACCACGCGACCGCGACGAGGAGCTGCGGGCGCTGCTGACGTCATGATTGTCCTTGGCCTCACCGGCTCGATCGGGATGGGCAAATCGACGGTGGCGGCGATGTTTGCGGATGCCGGCGTGCCGGTATTCGATGCCGATGCTGAGGTTCACAAACTGCAGGGGCCGGGCGGGGCACTGGTGAGGGCGATCGAGGCGGCGTTTCCCGACACGACCGGACCACAGGGCGTCAACCGCACGGCGCTCGGCGAGGCAGTGATCGGGAACAAAGAAGCGTTCGCCCGGCTGGAGGCGCTGGTGCATCCCGCAGTCGCCGAGTCGCGGGCAGCGTTTCTCAAGCTGCACGCCGATGCCCATTTGGTGGTGCTGGACATACCCCTGCTCTTCGAGGCCGGAGGCTGGGAGAGCGTAGACAAGATCGCCGTGGTCTCCGCGCCTGCCGAAATTCAGCATGCGCGCGTGCTCGCCCGCCCCGGGATGAGCGAGGCGCGCTTCGAAGCTATCCTCGCCAAGCAATTGCCCGATGCGGAAAAACGCGCGCGCGCCGATTTCGTGATTCATACCGGCGTGCCCCTGGTTGAAACCCGGGCGCAAATAGATGCCCTGATCGCTTGCCTAGCGGAGCCGCGAGGAGGATAAGCAGGGCATGCGCGAAATCGTGTTCGATACCGAAACCACGGGCCTCAGCTTCCCGGGTGGCGACCGGCTGGTCGAGATCGGCTGTGTCGAGTTGCACAATCGCGTCATGACCGGGCGGACCTTCCATGCCTATGTGAACCCCGGCCGGCCGATGCCGATCGAGGCTTTTAACGTCCATGGCCTGAGCGACCGCTTTCTCTCGGACAAGCCAGCCTTCCATGAAGTGGTCGAGGATCTGCTCGAATTTCTCGGCGATTGTCCGCTGGTGGCGCACAATGCCGGGTTCGATTTCAGCTTCCTGAACGGCGAGCTCAAGCTGTGTGGGCGTCCGCATTGCGGCCCCGAGCGGATGATCGACACGCTGACGATCGCACGCTCGCGGCACCCCGGCGCTAAGCACAGTCTCGATGCGCTCTGCTCGCGTTACGGCATCGATCTTAGCCAGCGCACGCTGCACGGCGCCCTGCTCGACGCGCAATTGCTCGCCCAGGTCTATGTCGAGCTGACCGGCGGGCGGCAGATCACTTTGGGCCTCGCGGTCGATGCGCCGGTGATGCGCGAGACCCCCGCGGAGCATTCGACTCGGGTGCATGTGCGCCCGGCCCGCCTTTTTGCTGCGTCGAGTACGGAACTTGCGCGCCACGCAGCCTTTCTCTCTGGGATGGAGGAGCCGCTCTGGGGCACGGCCGCGTCCGGTTGACGGGCAACGGCAGCGTACCTAGGTCGCGCCCTCGCAACGGCGGAGGTAATTGATGGATATCCGGGTTTCTGGTCACCAGGTCGACACAGGCGATGCGCTCAAGACGCAAGTCACCGATCGGCTACAGGCCATCGCCGACAAATATTTCTCGCGCTCGATCTCGGCGCACGCGACCTTTGGCAAGGGACCGCACGATCACGGCTTCAACTGCAATATCGTGATGCACGTGATGCAGGGGCTGGTGCTCAAAGCCTCGAATGACGGGCAGGAAGCCAATGGCGCATTCAACGGTGCGGCCGATCGGATCGACAAGCAGCTGCGCCGCTATACGCGCCGGCTCAAGGACCGCCAGAACGGCGAAGTCACGGCGTTTGCCGAGAACGGCGCCTATGACAATGCCGGCTACACGCTGTTCCGCGAAGAGCCCGAGGCGGAGGAAGTCGCAGAATCGCCGCTGATCGTGGCCGAAACTCGCGTCGATGTGCCCGAGGCCACAGTGTCGGACGCCGTGATGATGCTCGATCTGCGCCACACCAATGCGCTGCTGTTCAAGAATAGCGGCACCGGCGCGCACAACATGGTCTATCGCCGCGGTGACGGGACCATTGGCTGGGTCGAGCCGAACCGCGCGTCGGCCTGATCGGGCATTCGGGCGGGGACATGACCGAACTCAGCGATTTGCTCGTGCCGGAGGCGGTTGTCGCCGGCATGAGCGCTGCCAACAAGAAAGCATTGTTCCAGCAGCTGGGGATTGCGGCGGCGCGGGCCTATGGGCTCGACGCCGCCCTGGTCACGACACGTCTGGCCGAGCGTGAAAAGCTCGGCTCGACCGGTTTTGGCGGCGGCATCGCCATCCCCCATGGCAAGCTTGGCGGATTGAAGCGCGTCTGCGGTATCTTCGCGCGGCTGCCCAAGGCCGTCGATTTCGCCGCGGTCGACGATCTTCCCGTGGACCTGGTGTTCATGCTGCTCTCGCCCGAAGGCGCCGGGGCCGATCATCTCAAGGCGCTGGCCTGCGTATCGCGCAAGCTGCGCGATCGCAGCTTCGCCGCCAAGCTGCGCGGAGCCGGATCGAACGACGCGCTCTATGCGCTGCTTACCGGCGTAGAGGCGCGCGACGCTGCCTGAAACCGCTCCGACCGGCGCCGAGGCGCATTTCCGCGCGCTCGAATCGCTTTATGCGGCCGCGCCGATCAATCGCCTGTTCGATTCGGTGCTCGAAATTCCCGAAGGCGGAGTCGCGCGGATCCGTTTCATGCTCGACAGCCGCTATTATCATGCCGCGGGCGCGGCGCACGGCACGAGCTACTTCAAGATGCTCGACGACGCAGCCTTTTACGCGGCGAACAGCCTGGTCACCGATCGTTTCCTGCTGACGACGGCGTTCAACCTGCTCTTCACCAAGCCCCTTACCGAGGGTCCGATGGTGGCCGAAGGGCGGTGGGTCAGCGGGCAGCGCCGGGTGTTCGTCGCCGAAGCGCGGCTGATTGACTCGACCGGCGAGGAAGCCGCGCGCGGCACCGGCACGTTCATGCGCTCGCGGATCGCCTTGGCAGGACTGCCTGGGTATCGGGCGGAGTGATGGCCCGCCTGGCCGCAGGGGTGATGGCGAGCGCACTGATCCGCGCCGCCGAACAGGCCGGCGGATCGGCGATGGTGCTGGCCAAGGGCGATCCGAGCGCGGGGGGCATCCTGGTGTTAACCATCGAGCGCGGCGCCAACCCTCGATTCTTCGAGCGCGGAATGGGGCCAAACGGTGCGCCGGCGCTGATACGCTCGGGTCCTGCCGAATTCGCGGATGAAGGCGAGGTCACCGATTATTGGCGCCGCCGCCGCGCACGCGATTGCGATTTATGGGTTATAGAACTGGATATCGCATCGGCAGAACGATTCGTCGCTGAAACGATGGGGTATAGTTGACATTGTGCAGGTGCGAAGAGAAAGGGCACGCACTTGAAACGCGTTGTGCCGATCGAAGTCAGAGATCGAACGGTTACGCAGTCGGGGGGTAGCCCGGCGGCCCGTATAAAAAGGGGGCCGTGCCGCGCGCCAACCGCATGATGTCGATTGAAAATGAAGTTTTTGCCACGCGCCGCGGTTATCGCGGCTGTGACTTTTTGCGCTGGCGCATTTGCGAACGCCGCGACGCTCGATCCGAGCCTGACCCAAGCAAATGGTCAGGACGTGCCGGTTCAAGCCAATAACCCCCAGGACCACCATGTGGTTCCCATGCCCGAGGCCAGTGTGGCCGCGATCCCGCGCTCCGCGGAAATCGTGCAGCCTCTCCCCGAGCCCGAACAAGACGATGATTTCGCTACGCTTTCGGCAGCGGTTGCAGCGCAGGACGCGCCCGCCGATCTGAACAGCGAGCTCAACTGCCTGGCAGTCGGCGTCTATTACGAAGCCAAGGGTGAGCCCTTGGCCGGCCAGCTGGCAGTTGCCGAAGTGATCCTCAACCGCACGACTTCGGGCCGCTTCCCGCGCTCGGTCTGCTCAGTGATCAAGCAGCGTGGCCAGTTCTCCTTCGTCCGTGGCGGTCAGCTCCCCACCCCGCCGGCCAATGCCCAGTGGCGCAAGGCGCTGGCAGTGGCCCAGGTCGCGCAGAAGGATTTGTGGGATTCGCCTGCCGCCAATGCGCTCTATTTCCATGCCCGCTATGTCAGTCCCGGCTGGAAGCGCGCGCGCGTCGGCACCATTGGCAATCACGTCTTCTATCGCTGAGCGACTCGCGGGCCTCTAGCCTGCGTTCCCAGAATGTTCTAACAGCCGGGGATGAACTCCCCGGCTGTTTTGATGTCCGAGCTTCCGCTGATCGCAGGCGATGTCGCGCGTGGCGTGACGCGCATGCTGCTCGCCCATGATTGCGTGGCGATCGCCGAAGTGCCGCTTGATGGCGGGCGGCGGGCTGATCTGATGGCGATCGATCGCCAGGGCAACATCGTCATCGTCGAGATCAAGGTGTCGCGCGCAGACCTGCTCGGCGATTGCAAATGGAACGATTATCTCGCGCATTGCGACCGCTTCTTCTGGGCGGTCCCCGAAGGATTCGATTTGCGTCCCCTGGAGCAGGAATGCTTCCTGCCCCAGCGCGCCGGAATCATCGTTGCCGATCGCTATGATGCCGCCGTGATGCGCGAGGCGGCGACGGTGCCGCTCGCCGCTTCCACCCGCAAGAAATGCACGTTGGCCTTTGCTCGCCGCGCCGCGCGCCGGGTGATCAACCTGCTCGATCCCGAGGCCGGGCAGATCTTCTAGAGCTTGGGACCTGAGCTGCCGCGCTGGACCTTCGGCGCTTCGGCGAGCAGCTTGGCGATCCGGGCATAGCGCTTCTCTTCGGCGGCATAATCCCGCGCGGACTTGCCGGTGACATTATCGGTTCGGTCGGGATCAGCACCCGCCGCCAACAATTCGACCACGGCCTCGACGTCATGCACCTGGACGGCGCGGATCAGCGGCGTCTCCCCGCTCGCATTCGCCAAATTCACATTCGCCTTGTATTTGAGCAGGATCGAGACGCCTTCGGTCCAGCCGCGCTCGGCGGCAATGATCAATGCGGTGTTGCCGCGACTGTCGCCCAGATTGGGATTGATGTCGCTCTGCTGGAGCAGGAAACGCAGATAGGTGGCGTCATTGCGCCGCGTGACGATATGGATCGCGGCCTCGCCGGTCGAGCGATCCTTGGTGTTGACGATCCGCAGCGTCTTGTCCTGCAGATATTGCGTAACCTTGGTGCCATCGGGTTTCCGGATGGCCTCCAGGAACTGGTAGCTGTCGGACATTTGCTGGGCGGCGGCGGGCGCTGCGCCGAACAGCAAAGCGGCGGCGGCTGCAGCGCCGAATGTGCGTGAAATCATCTTGAGCCCAAACCCTTGCCGAGAAACTTGATCGCATCGAACTTGCCAGCGCGCCTCTACCAGATCATGGCTAGCGGCGCCATGAATAGGATATTTCACTCTGTTGCCGCAGCGGCGCTGCTGGCGCTGGCGGCGTGCAGCAGCCCTGCCGAAGAGCCGCCGCTGGCCGGCGCCCGCATCGGCGGCCCCTTCGCACTCACCGATCAGAACGGCGCGCCGAAGCGCGACACCGATTTCGCCGGCAAATGGCGGATCGTCTATTTCGGCTATACCTTCTGCCCGGACATCTGCCCAACCGACATGCTCAAGATCGGTCAAGCAATGAAGCTGCTCGACAAGAGCGACCCCCGGATTGCCGCCAAGGTCGCGCCGATCATGATCTCGCTCGATCCCGAACGCGACACGCCCGCAGTGCTCAAGCAGTTCGTCGAGCAATTCCATCCGCGCTTCACAGGGCTCACCGGTAGCCTCGACGCCGTTACAAAGGCGGCAAAGGATTATGCCGTCGCGTTTCGCAAAGAGCCGGCGGGCGAATCCTATCTGATCGGACACACTCAGATCGCCTATCTGATGGACGCCGAAGGCAAGCCGATCACGTCGTTGCCGCTCGAAAAGGACGCGGCCGCGATCGCCGAGCAAGTGAAGCACTGGGTCCGGTGAGCAGCGGGCGCTTCTGGGAAGATACGCCGCTAGCCAAACTCGATCGCGCACAATGGGAGGCCCTGTGCGACGGGTGCGGGAAATGCTGTGTCCACAAGCTCGAAGACGAGGATACCGGCGAGCTCCACGCCACCAATGTCGCGTGCCGCCTGCTCGATCGGCGCATGGGACGGTGTAGCGATTACAAGCACCGCCACGCTTATGTCTCCGAATGCGTGCGGCTCAATGTGAACAATGTCGGGGGGATCGAGTGGTTGCCGAGTACCTGCGCCTATCGCCTGCGCGCCAATAACGAGCCGCTCCCCAACTGGCATTATCTGGTCTCGGGAGACCCCGAATCGGTCCACGCCGCCGGGCAATCGACTCGCGGCTGGACGATCAGCGAGGACGATGCCGGCGATTTCGAGCATCATCTGGTGGATAGGGAGCTGTGACCCAGGAGGTCGAGGTGGTTCGCAACGCGCGCTCGCGCCGGATGCGGCTCGCCGTCGATCCTCGCTCGGGTGCAGTGCGGCTGACACTCCCGACGCGCGCATCGCTGCGCAAGGCGCTGGCCTGGGCCGAGGAACAATCAGCGTGGATCGCCAAGCAGCGCGCCAGCCTGCCCCAATCCCGGCCATTCGAACCGGGCGCGCGTATCCCGCTGGAGGATGACCAAGTCGAAATCGTCTGGCCGACCACCACCGGGCGCCTGCCCCGGCTCGATGGCGACCGACTGCTCTGCGGCGGCCCGCGCGAGGGGCTCGAGCGCCGGGTCGAGCGCTGGTTGAAGGCCGAGGCGCTGCGCATCCTGAGCGACGAGACTGCCGAATATGCCGAGCGCGCCGGCGTCACCGTCACCAAGGTCGGGATCGGCGACGCCAAGGGCCGCTGGGGCAGCTGCGCATCGTCTGGGGTAATCCGCTATAGCTGGCGGCTGATCCTGGCGCCCAGCCTGGTCCGCCGTGCCACCGTCGCCCACGAAGTCGCGCACCGCGTCCATATGAATCATTCGCCGGCATTTCACCGGCTGGTCGAGCAGTTGTTCGAAGCCGATCCCGCGCCACAGCGCAATTGGCTGCGCCGCAATGGCGCCGCGCTTCACTGGATCGGGCGTTCCTGATTCCCACCCCGCGGAGGCTCTTCGCGTCCGCCACCTGACGGCCCCGGAATCGATTGCTGGCGCGGCGGCGGCGCGCGGGTCGGTGCGGGCTGGGGGTTGCCGGGCGGGGGCGCATTGCCCGTCATCCGATCGAGCCAGTCCTGATCGAGCCGGTCTGCTTCGCGGGTCGGGTCGGGCGCCTCGTCCTGCGGCAGCGGATTGCCATCCTCATCGACGAACAAGCCATTGTCGGGCGCTTCGTAATAGGCATTGTCCTCGGGCTCGATCTGCCATTCAGGCAGCGTCACCTTGGTATCGAATTCCTCGACTGCGCGCCCCGCCACGGCCTTCGACATAAAGGCCGAGAATGCCCGGGCAGGCGCAGTGCCGCCCTGAAGTCCGGGAACCACACGGGCATCGTCGCGGCCCATCCATACCCCGGTGGTCAGCCCCGAGGAGAAGCCGACGAACCAGCCATCCTTGTTCGAAGTTGTCGTGCCGGTCTTGCCCGCGACCGGGCGGCCGATCTGCGCTGCCCTGGCCGTGCCGGTATTGACCGCGGTCTGCAGCAGGTCGGTCATCTGCGCCGCCACATAAGGCGCTACGAGGACGTGGCTGGTATCGACCTCGTGCTGGTAAATCACAGCGCCGTTCGCAGTGACGCGGGTGATGCCATAGGGCGTGACCGCGACCCCCTTGCTCGCCACCGAGGCAAAGGCGCGAGTCATATCGATCAGCCGCACGTCCGAAGTGCCGAGCACCATTGATGGCAGGGTGTTCACCGGCGTCGTGATCCCGAAGCGCCGCGCCATGCTGGCAACGGTACCGAAGCCGACTTCTTGGCCGAGCTTGGCGGCGATCGTGTTGATCGAATAGGCAAAGGCCGAGCGCAGGCTCATCTCGCCCGAATTGCGCCGCGAATTGTTGCGCGGAGTCCAGCCGTTGATCGTCACCGGCTCGTCGACGACCATGTCGTCCGGACGATGCCCGGCCTCCAGCGCCGAGAGATAGACGAACAGCTTGAACGCCGATCCCGGCTGGCGCGTCGCCTGGGTGGCGCGATTGTAGATCGAGGCGACATAATCCTTGCCGCCGACCATCGCCCGTACCGCGCCGTCGCGATCGAGGCTCACCAATGCGCCCTGCGCTCCGGCCGGCGCATTGCGGCGGATGGCATCGTCGGCGCTGCGCTGCATGCCGAGATCGAGCGTCGTCCACACCTCCAGCGGGGCCTCGGTCTCGTCGATCAGCACTTCCAATTGGGGCAGCGCCCAATCGGTGAAATAGCGCACGCTGTTCTGCTTGGGCTCGGGTGCAAGCTTGACCGTGCTCGGATCGGTGGCCTCGGCCGTGGCGCGGCTGATCTTGCCGGTCTCCGCCATGACGTCGAGCACCACGCTCGCGCGCTGGACTGCGGCCTCGGCATCCGCGGTCGGCGAATAATGCGAAGGCGCCTTGACCAGCCCCGCGATCACCGCGGCTTCGGCGAGGCTCAGCGTGTTCGCCGGATGACCGAAGAACTTGCGGCTCGCAGCGTCGATTCCATAGGCGCCGCCGCCGAAATAGACCTTGTTGAGATAGAGCTCGAGGATCTGCTCCTTCGAGAATTTGCGCTCCATCGCCAGCGCCAGCACCGCCTCGCGGACCTTGCGGCCGAGATCATATTTGTTCGACAGGAAGATGGTCCGCGCGACCTGCTGGGTGATCGTCGATGCGCCCTGCAGGCGGCGGCCCGATCCGCGATTGGCGATGCCGGTGCGCACGGCGCGGCCCAGGCCCCACAGATCGACGCCCCAATGCGATTCGAAGCGCCGGTCCTCGACGGCGACGATCGCGTCCTTCATCACTTCGGGAATCTGGTCGTAACTGACCCATTCGCCATAGCTCGGCCCCATCGAAACCAGCACCGTGCCGTCTGCGGCATGGACCCGGATCATCTGGCCGTTGGGTGAGGATTTGAGCTCGTCGAAGCTCGGCAGCGATGCCCGGGTCGAGAAGATCGCGATGAGCATGCCCAGCGCGACGAGCACGCCGAGAGCGGCGCCACCGATCGCAGCCCAGAAGCCGATCCGCTTCCATTTGGCAGGATCGCGCCACCAGGGCTTGTTACGGACGATGACGGGAAGGTTTGAGGCCACGGCGGGGGGATTAAGCCCTAATCTGGCGGCCCACAAGGATCACGAGCCGGAAGGCCCCGCGCTAGCGCCTGATCGGTTTCAGTCGCGTGAACGGAAGTCCATGCTCACCGAATTGATGCAATAGCGCAGGCCCGTGGGCGGGGGACCATCGGGAAAGACATGGCCCTGATGCCCGTCGCACTTGGCGCAGCGCACTTCGACGCGGCGCATCCCATGGCTGGTATCGGCATGCTCGACGATATTCTCCGGCGCGACCGGCTGAGTGAAGCTCGGCCAGCCCGATCCCGAATCGAACTTGTCGGCGCTGTCGAACAGCTCGAGCTTGCAGCCCGCACACACATAAACGCCGTCTGCCTTGTTGTCGGTGAAGCGCCCGGCAAAGGCGCGCTCGGTGCCTGCTTCGCGCAGGACGACATATTGCTCGGGGGTGAGCCGCTTGCGCCACTCGGATTCGGACAGGTTGAGATGCTCCATGGTCCAAGCATGTGTGCATCCCCCCGCCCTGCGTCAATCCGCCTTGGTACTGATCCGGGTTAAGCCGCCGCTGGTCTTGAGCTGTTGCTTGAGCACATCGGCAGGCGGCGCCCAGAGAAAGCCGAAGCTCACCGTGCCGTGTTTGCTCTCGACTGCATGGTGCAGCCGATGCGCCTGGACAATGCGCTTCATATAGCGTGAGCGGGCGACATAACGGTGCGGCAAGCGCTGGTGGACGATGACGTCATGAAAGCCGAAATAGATCGCACCATAGCCGGCGATTCCTGCTCCGATCCAGGTAAAGCCCGGCCACCAGCCGAGCTGGACCCCACCATAGAGCAGCACGATCGACGGGACCGCGAAGATCACCGCGTAAAGATCGTTGAGTTCCCAATTGCCGCTCCGCGCCCGGTGATGGCTGGCATGCAGGAACCAGCCCGGGCCATGCATGATCCAGCGATGCGCGGCGTAAGCAAAGCCCTCCATCGCCAGGATGGTGCCAAGAAACAGCAGGATAGCCGAGATGGGATGCATGCTAGCGGTCTGCCACCCATGCGAAACCATTGGTGCCGAGCATCACTGTTCCCCGCGGCGCGCGCCCGAGTGATCGCCGATATGCGCCCCCTCCCGGATAACTCGCGAAGAGCAACGCCGAGACAAGACTGCACGGCACGCGGATCTTCCGGCCGGCGACCTGCTTGCCGGGCTCAACCTCCCAATCCGTGACTTCGAATCCGCGCCGGAATTGCTGCTTGAGCCGGGCCTGCGCGGCGAAATATTCGCGCGCAGTCATGCCTGCGAGCAAGCGGCCGAGCCCGGGATCGCTGGCGAACACCAGAGTCAATCTGAGCGGCCGGCCGCCGGCGGTCTCGGGCGTGGACATGATCGCGACTCGGGCATTCTCCGGGTGACAGGGCACCGGCGATCCACGCGCAGCGGGAATGGCGATCATGGCGGCGAGGGATAGGATGACGGCGGCGGCATTACGCATGGATCGTGTATAGCTGAGCTTTGCTGCACCTGCGAGGCCGAAGGGGTGGATTCGCTTGTGCGGCTGTGCTTTAGGCATGCCACATTCCCGATCTTCGAAAAGTCAGGACTAGCTCCCAATGAACATCCACGAATATCAGGCCAAGGAATTGCTCGCCAAGTTCGGCGTTCCGGTTCCAGCGGGCTTTGCCGCCCTCAGCGTCGAGGAAGCAGTTGAAGCCTCCGCCAAGTTGCCCGGTCCGCTTTATGTCGTGAAGGCACAGATCCACGCCGGCGGCCGCGGCAAGGGCAAGTTCAAGGAATTGGGTCCCGACGCCAAGGGCGGCGTCCGCCTGGCGCGCACGGCGGACGAAGTCCGCGCAGCGGCGCAGGACATGCTCGGCAACACCCTTGTGACGATCCAGACCGGCGATGCCGGCAAGCAGGTCAACCGCCTCTACGTCACCGACGGCGTCGACATTGCCAAGGAATTCTACCTGGCATTGCTCGTCAACCGCGCCACCGGCCGCATTTCGATGGTCGCTTCGACCGAGGGGGGCATGGACATCGAAGCGGTCGCGCACGACACGCCCGAAAAGATCCACTCGATCGACATCGACGCCGCCACCGGTTTCATGCCGCACCATGGCCGCGCCGTCGCCGCTGCGCTCGAGCTGACGGGTGACCTCGCCAAGCAGGCGGCCAATGTCGCCTCGAAGCTTTACGACGCCTTCCTCGGCACCGATGCCGAGCAGATCGAAATCAATCCGCTCGCAGTCACCGACGATAACAAGCTGCTGGTGCTCGACGCCAAGGTCGCGTTCGACGGCAATGCCATGTTCCGCCACAAGGATCTGATGGAGCTGCGCGACGAGACCGAAGAGGATCCGATGGAGCTCGAAGCCTCGAAGCACGACCTCGCCTATATCAAGCTCGATGGCGATATCGGCTGCATGGTCAACGGCGCCGGCCTGGCGATGGCGACGATGGACATCATCAAGCTCAACGGCATGTTCCCGGCCAACTTCCTCGACGTCGGCGGTGGCGCCAACAAGGAGAAGGTGACCGCGGCGTTCAAGATCATCCTCAGCGATCCGGCAGTGAAGGGCATCCTCGTCAACATCTTCGGCGGGATCATGCGCTGCGACATCATCGCCGAAGGGATCGTCGCCGCGGCCAAGGAAGTGAATCTGTCGGTTCCTCTGGTCGTTCGCCTTGAAGGCACCAATGTCCAGCAGGGCAAGGACATCCTCGCCAATTCGGGCCTACCGATCGTGGCAGCGAACGATCTCGGGGATGCCGCGAAGAAGATCGTCGCCGAAGTAAAACAGGCGGCCTGAACCTTTTCCTCCCCAGGAACGGTTCGGAGCATAGGAGAGTGGCATGAAGGTCTTGGTGCCGGTCAAGCGCGTGCTTGACTATAACGTGAAGCCCCGCGTGAAAGCGGACGGGACGGGCGTCGACTTGGCGAACGTCAAGATGAGCATGAACCCGTTCGACGAGATCGCGATCGAGGAAGCCGTGCGCCTCAAGGAAAAGGGCGCGGCAACCGAAGTTGTCGTCGTGACGATCGGCGTGGCCAAGGCCGAGACCGACGTGCTGCTCACTGCCCGCGCCATGGGCTGCGACCGCGGCATCCTGATCGCGACCGACGATGAAGTCGAACCGCTTGCCGTCGCTAAGCTGCTCAAGGCAGTCTGCGACGAAGAGCAGCCGGGTCTTGTGATCCTCGGCAAGCAGGCGATCGACGACGACAGCAACCAGACCGGCCAGATGCTTGCGGCACTGCTCGGCTGGCCGCAGGGCACCTTCGCCTCCAAGGTCGAAGTCGCTGGCGACCGCATCATGGTCACCCGCGAAGTCGATGGCGGCCTTGAGACCGTGGACCTCAAGGCTCCCGCGATCGTCACGACCGATCTGCGCCTCAACGAGCCGCGCTATGCGACCTTGCCTAACATCATGAAGGCCAAGTCCAAGCCGATCGCCAAGAAGACCATCGCCGATTACGGCGTCGATGTCTCGCCGCGGCTGACCACGCTCAAGGTGGTCGAGCCCGCCAAGCGCACTGCCGGCGTCAAGGTCGCCTCGGTCGATGAGCTGGTCGAGAAACTCAAGGCCCTGGGAGTAGCGAAATGAAGACGCTGGTTTGGGTCGAGCACGACAATTCCTCGGTCAAGGACGCGACGCTCGCCGTCGTCACTGCTGCCTCGCAGCTTGGCGAAGTCCATCTGATCGTCGCGGGCAGCGGTTGCGCCTCTGTGGCCGATGCCGCAGCGGGCATTGCCGGCGTGGGCAAGGTCCATCTGGCCGACGACGCATCGCTGGGTCATGCGCTCGCTGAGAATGTCGCGCCGCTGATCGTCAGCCTGATGGCCGATCATGACGCGGTCCTCTTCCCAGCGACCAGCAACGGCAAGAACATCGCGCCGCGCGTCGCCGCCCTGCTCGATGTGATGCAGATCTCGGATATCCTCTCGGTCGAGAGCGCCGACACCTTCACGCGTCCGATCTATGCCGGCAATGCGATCGCCACGGTGCAATCGAGCGACGCCAAGAAGGTGATCACTGTCCGCGGCACGGCCTTCGCCAAGGCGGCGATGACCGGCGGCAGCGGCACGGTCGAGGCCGTTGGCGGCGCCAGCGATGCGGGCATCTCGAAGTTCGTCTCGGCCGAGATCGCCGAATCGACGCGCCCCGAGCTGACTGCCGCCAAGGTGATCGTCTCGGGCGGCCGCGCGCTGCAGAATGGCGAGAACTTCCACGCGCTCATCGAGCCGCTCGCCGACAAGCTCGGCGCCGCGGTCGGCGCCTCGCGCGCTGCGGTCGATGCCGGCTATGTCCCCAACGATTATCAGGTCGGCCAGACCGGCAAGATCGTTGCCCCCGAAGTCTATATCGCCGTCGGCATCTCCGGCGCGATCCAGCATCTCGCGGGGATGAAAGACTCCAAGACGATCATCGCGATCAACAAGGACGAGGACGCCCCGATCTTCCAGGTCGCCGACATCGGCCTGGTCGGCGACTTGTTCAAGCTGGTGCCGGAGCTGACCGAGAAGCTCTGAGCCATGCTGAAATCAGAAGGGGCGGTCGGAAACGGCCGCCCTTTTTTTGCTCAATCGCTGCGCAACTTGCGGTGCAGCCGCGACGACGCGCCATAGGTGGAAACCCAGACGAGCAATTCGGTAGCGCTCGTCACGATCTTGTCGAGAGCTCGCAAGAATACGGTCGGAGGACCGGTGCGCGCGGTATTGGCGCCATCCAGATGGGCGATCTCTTCTTCGCGGATTGCCGCGATTGCGTCTGCGAGCGGGGCATCGTGCAACGTCAGCCACGCGACCTGTTCCGTCATGTGTCGGTGGACCGTGCGCTCCACTGCCTGGGTGCACACCAGTATTGCCTCACGCCCGAACATCGCCGTCACGGCTCCGAGCAACGCGCCGCCGACCCCCCATAGTGGCAGCATGTTGCATGGCCGCTCGTTGCGCGTGTGAAGAGCACTTTCAAACATCGCGCAGTGACGTACTTCATCCGCGAGCGCGCCTTCCAGTAAAGGCAGCAGGTCAGGAGCGATGCGCCGGGCCTTGGCGATCTGCGCGCGATAGATCCGAATCGCGCCATGTTCCCCGGCATGATCAACGCGCAAGATATCGCGCGTAATCGACGCCGACTTGTTCGTCATCCCACTCGCACCCGCGCGAACCGCAGCACGGCGTAGCCCGCCAGCGCCGACAACACCGAACCCGCCAACACCCCGATCTTCACCTGATCAGCAAGCTCAGGCCGCCCCGGAAATGCCAGTCCGCCGATGAATAAGCTCATCGTGAAGCCGATGCCGGCGAGCAGCGCAGTGCCATAGAGCTGTGCCCAGCTTGCACCTTCGGGCGGAGATGCGAAACGGGTCCTGGCGGCCACCCACACAGCAGCGAAGATCCCGCCTTGCTTGCCGAGGAACAGCCCCAGCGCGATGCCAAGCGGCAGCGGCGCGAGCAGCACCGCGGGGGACAGTCCCGCAAACGAAACCCCGGCATTGGCGAAGCCAAACAGCGGCAGAACCGCGAACGCCACCCAGGGATTGAGCGCATGCTCGAGCCGCTCGCCCGCCGCCGCCGGTATCGCCATCGCCGCGAGCACGCCTGCGACGGTGGCGTGCACGCCCGAGCGGAACACGAACAGCCAGAGCAAGGCTGCCAGCAGCAGATAGGGCCACAGCCGCACCACGCCGCCGCGGTTCAGCCCCGCCATCGCCAGCAGCAGCCCGCCCGCCACCGCGAGCGAGAGCCAGTCGAGATGTGCCGTATAGACCAACGCGATAATCGCCACCGCGCCCATATCGTCGACGATCGCGACGGTGGTGAGGAACAGCTTGAGCGAGGCCGGAGCCCGGCTGCCGAGCAACGCCATCAGCGCCATTGCGAAGGCGATGTCGGTCGCCGCGGGAATCGCCCATCCGCGCGTCAGACCCGGCGTGCCGCTGGTGACTGCCAGATAGACCAGAGCCGGTACAATCATCCCTGCCACTGCGGCAACCACCGGCAGGCGCCGCTGCTGCCACGTCGCCAGCCGGCCCCCGGCGAACTCGCTCTTGATCTCGAGTCCCACGAGCAGGAAGAACACCGCCATCAGCGCATCGTTGATCCAGTGCTGAGTACTGAGCGGCCCCAGTTTCACGTGGATCAGTTCTGCATAAAGATGCGACCATGGCGAATTGGCGACAACCAGCGCGAGGGCCGATGCCGTCATCAGCACGATTCCGCCCGCCGCTTCGCTCGCGATGAAATCCTGCAGCGAAGCGCGAAGACGCTTCATGCTCGCGCCAGCGCCTCGGCAATCAGCTTGCGGCTGTTCGCCACGCCATAGAGTGCAATGAAACTGCCCATCCGCGGCCCCTGTTCGGATCCGAGCAGGGTCTCGTAGAGCGCCTTGAACCAGTCACGTAAGCGTTCCTTGCCAAAGCGCTCCTTGCCGATCTCGTAGACTGCGTTCTGCAAGTCCTCGGCCGAAGCGTCGGCTCCCAGCCCTGCAAGCTGCGCATCGAGATCGCGGAGTGCATCGGCCTCGACGCCCTCCGGTGCCCGGCGCACGGGCTTGTCCGCCACATCGCGCACATAAGCCAGCGCATAGCCGATCAGGTCGTCGAGCGCCGGATAGGCCTCGGGAGTCGCATCGGGCACATAATTGGCCAGATAACCCCAGACCTGGGCCTTGCTCGCCTCGCCCATCACGCCGACCAGATTGAGCAGCAGCCCAAAGGTCACCGGCAGCGCCTCGGTGGGCGGCGGGCCATTATGGATGTGATGCACCGGATTGCCGAGCTGCTGTGTCACTTCCTGCGCCGGGTAATTGCCGCGGAACTGCCAATAATCGTCGATCGCGCGCGGGATCAGCCCAAGGTGCAGCGCCTTGGCCTTTTTGGGCTCGCGATAGATGTAGAAAGCGAGCGATTCGTCGGGGCCATAGGTCAGCCATTGTTCGATCGACAGGCCATTGCCCTTTGACTTGGAAATCTTCTCGCCCTTGGCGTCGAGGAACAGCTCGTAGATCAGCCCCTCCGGCTTCCGCCCGCCCAAGACTTGCGCGATCCGGCCGCCGAGCACGCCCGAATCGATCAGATCCTTGCCATACATCTCGTAATCGACGCCCAGTGCCGCCCAGCGCATCCCCCAATCGGGCTTCCACTGCAGCTTGGCCTTCCCACCAAAGATCGACTGCTCGACGGTTTCGCCGTCATCGATAAAGCGGATGGTCCCCGCTTCGGCGTCCACGACTTCGACCGGCACCTGCAGAACCACGCCGCTCGTCGGGCTCACCGGCAGCACCGGCGAATAGGTTGCCTGGCGCTCGGCGCGCAGCGTCGGCAGCATCACGCTCATGATCGCGTCGTAATTGCGCAGCACTTCACGCAATTTCTCGTCGAAGCGCCCGCTCGCATAATATTCGGTCGAGGACGCGAACTCATATTCGAAGCCGAAGCGATCGAGGAATTCGCGCAGCATCGCATTGTTGTGCGCCGCGAAGCTGTCATGCGTGCCGAATGGATCGGGAATGCGGCTCAGCGGCTTGCCGAGATGCGTCGTCAGCATCTCCTTGTTCGGCACATTGTCGGGCACCTTGCGGAGGCCGTCCATGTCGTCGCTGAACGCGATCAACCGCGTCGGCAGCCCGGTCATCTCCTCATAGGCCTTGCGCACCATCGTCGTGCGCAGCACTTCCTGGAAGGTGCCGATATGCGGCAGCCCCGACGGGCCATAGCCGGTCTCGAACAGCATCGGCGACGCTTTTCCGTCTTTGGCGGGCTTCCCCTCGGGATAGCGTTTCACCAGCTTGCGCGCCTCTTCGTAAGGCCAGGCCTTGGATTCGAGTGCGGCGGCGCGGAGAGCTTGCATGTCGGTCATGATGCCGCGCGTCTAACCGAGAGCAGCGTGCCTCGCCAGCTTTTGCGGGAAAGCCGCTTGACTCCGTACCTCGGTACGGAAGCCATAAGCGCTTTTGCCCACTCTCGGGCATTCAGGAGAAAGACCATGATTGAAACCCATCAAGCCACAACCGCGACTCGCTGCACCTGCTTGCGTTGCACCTGCAGCGATTGCGGCTGCTGACACGCCGGGGGCTGCTTCCAAGAGTGAAGCAGCCCCTTCCAATGTAGGAAATCGTTTCGCATAGACTGGCGGTGACCCTGTCAGCCTCCCTTCGACTCGCTGCATCCGCCCGAAGCGCAAATCGCGGTCCAGGTGGCGCGTTCCCGGCCCGCCGGAGTCGCTTTTTGTCGACAAACTGGCGCGCGGGTGACGCGTCAGTGTCGCGCGGTTGGCGCGTCGCTGCCGCCTCGCAGACGCCTTGTGGGCGCTTCGCAGGTGCATCCGGGCAAAACCCCCTCAAAACCCTAAACTTCATCAAGAAACCGGCTGACGCAGTGGAACGAACAGGGTACGAATCGCGGTGATGACGCCGCTCCCTTATCCCGCGCTCCACGCCAGCCATGGCGGCGTATGGATCGCCACCGCCGAGGAGACCCGCGCCGTCAGTCGCGGCGACGCGATCCGGATCGCGGCGGATACGCCGGTGATCCTGCTCAATGCGCCGCTGGTCGGGCAGCGGCTCGGCCATCCCGAATTGAACGGGCTCGATTTGCTTGAGCTCTTCGCGTTTCTCCGCCCCGCGCGTTTCATGGTGCCGACACCAAAGGGGCTGGCGCGCGCCGC
Source organism: Sphingomonas sp. AC522 (assembly GCF_979258125.1). Lineage (NCBI taxonomy): Bacteria > Pseudomonadati > Pseudomonadota > Alphaproteobacteria > Sphingomonadales > Sphingomonadaceae > Sphingomonas > Sphingomonas sp. AC522. The sequence continues at coordinate 621,760 of NZ_OZ409836.1, read as the reverse complement.
GGGGCTCGAGCCGCCCGCCGACGATGCCCAGATCGCAGCCTTCCTCCGCGACGCGGCACAAAAGCTGCTGGCGATTCCCCAGGGTGACTGGGCCGAGCGCGAAGGCGCGTGGAACAGCGTCCAATCGCTCTTCCGCCTGCGCTGGCCCTGGGCGCCTGTCGTCAGCCACATCGTCACCAAGCCGGTGGAAGCCGAACGCTGGCTGTTCTCCAGGCTCCCCGAATGGGAAGAGCGCGCGCCCAGGCCGGCACCACGCACCGTCACTCTCCACGAGTCGCAAATTGCCGAGCGATTGGCCACGCTCACCGGGTCGGGCGCCGAGCGGCGGCAGGGCCAGCGCGATTACGCCGCCGCCGCCGCAGGTGCCTTCGCCCCGCGCGATATGCGCGACTCGCCCAATCTGGTTCTCGCCGAAGCGGGCACGGGTATCGGCAAAACGCTGGGCTATCTCGCCCCTGCCTCGCTCTGGGCGCGTGAGGCCGAGGGCGCCGTATGGGTCTCGACCTTCACCAAGGCGCTGCAGCGTCAACTCGCGCATGAGGGCGAGAAGCTGTTTGGCGACGAAGCGACTCGCAAGCAGCGGATCGTCACGCGAAAGGGCCGCGAGAATTACGTCTGCCTGCTCAATTTGGAAGACGCGCTCCAGGGCGGCTTTGCCGGCCGCGCGGCGATCCTCGCCCAGTTGGTCGCGCGCTGGGCGGCGTATACCCAGGATGGCGACATGATTGGCGGCGACTTGCCCGGGTGGTTGCCGACTTTGTTCCGCCGCAACGGCTCGACGGCGCTCACCGATCGGCGCGGCGAATGCATCTATGCCGGCTGCCCGCATTACCGGAAATGCTTCATCGAGCGCGCCGCCCGCAACAGCGCAGAAGCCGATATCGTCATCGCCAATCACGCTTTGGTGATGGTCAACGCCGCCCGCGGCCGCGAAGCCGCGAACCGCCCGACTCGCTATGTGTTCGACGAGGGACATCATCTGTTCGACGCCGCCGATGCGATGTTTTCGGCGGCGCTTACCGGACAGGAAGCGATCGAGATCCGCCGTTGGGTCACCGGCCCCGAATCGGGGTCCCGCGGCCGTCGACGCGGATTGGCGGCGCGGCTCTCCGATGTCGCAAGCTATGACGAGGAAGGCGGCCGCGCGATCGGCGAGGCTGTCGAGGCGGCACATGCGCTGCCCAGCGACGGCTGGCTCCAGCGGCTGAACGAAGGCGATCCCTTCGGCCCCGTCGAGCGCTTGCTCGGCGCTGTGCGCGGGCTGGTCTATGCACGCGACACCAATGGTTCGGGCGATGCTGGATACGGGCTCGAAACCGAATTGGCCGAGCCCGATCCGGCTTTAGTCGAGGCGGCCGCGCCCGCGGCGCTCGCGCTCGACGCATTGATGCGGCCGCTGGTCACGCTCGGCCGCCGGCTCGAGGCGGTACTCGCCGAAGCACCCGATTGGATGGACGGCCCCGCCCGCGCGCGAATCGAAGGCGCGATCGCCTCGCTGGGCTGGCGCACCGATACCGTCGGCGCCTGGCTGGCGCTGATTGCGCGAATCGGCGGGCCCGCCGATCCGGAATATGTCGATTGGCTCGCGGTCGATCGGGTCGAGGGTCGCGAGTATGATGTCGGGCTGCACCGGCATTGGCTCGATCCGAGCAAGCCCTTTGCCAAAACAGTGCTCGAGCCGGCGCATGGCGCGCTGATCACTTCGGCGACTTTGCGCGCCGGCGGCGATTGGGACGTCGCCGAAGCGCGCACCGGGGCATCGCACCTTCAGCGCGCCGCGCAGCGCTTCGAAGCGGTCAGTCCCTTCGATTATCAGGCGCAGGCCGAAGTGCTGATCGTCACCGATGTGAAGCGTGGTGACCTGCCCGCGCTCGCCAATGCCTATGCGCGGCTGATCGTCGCCGCCGAGGGCGGCACGCTCGGGCTGTTCACTGCGATTCGCCGGCTCCGCGCAGTCCATGCCCGCATCGCTGATCGACTGGCGCGTGAGGGACTGCCCTTGCTCGCCCAGCATGTCGATCCGATCGACACGGGAACGCTAGTCGACATCTTCCGCGATGATCCGCGCACCTCGCTGATGGGCACCGATGCGCTGCGCGACGGCGTCGATGTCCCCGGCCATTCGCTGCGACTCGTGGTGATGGAGGGTGTGCCCTGGCCCAAGCCGACCGTACTCCATTCGGCGCGACGCCTGGCGGGCGGGGGCACGGCATTTGACGATCGGATCGTGCGCGCGCGGCTGGCCCAGGCGTTCGGCCGGCTGATTCGCCGCGCCGACGATCGCGGCACCTTCGTGCTTCTTTCCGCCGCCAGCCCCTCGCGCCTGCTCGATGCCTTCCCGCCCGGCACGCCCGTGTCGCGCGTCACGCTGGATGAAGCAGTCGAGCGGGTTCGACTTTCATTAGACCGGCGCTTGCGGCATGAGGCCGGGGCACCGGTTGCTCTTGGGGACGCATGAAGACGCTCACGCTGCTGCGGCACGCCAAATCGGGTTGGGACGATCCGGTCTCTCGCGATTTCGATCGTCCGCTCAATCCCAAAGGTCAGCGCGCCGCGGCGATGATGGGGCGCCACATGCGCTCGCTCGGGCTGGAATTCGATTCGGCGACCGCGTCTCCTGCAGTTCGCGTCAAGGAAACCCTCGCGCATGTGGGCACCGGCTATGGCAGCGACCTGGCGCCGGCCTGGGATCAGCGGCTCTATCTTGCCTCCGCCGCGACACTGCTCGATTTGGTCCATGAGCTTCCTGATGGCGCGGATAGCGTGCTGATATCGGGGCATAATCCTGGGCTGGAGGAGCTCGTGCTGCTGCTCGTCCCCGACGATCGCAATCCGGCGCGCGACGATGTCGAAGTCAAGTTTCCGACCGCCAGCCTGGTGGTGATGCGCTTCGATGTAGATAGCTGGGACAAGGTGGCGGCGGGCAAGGGCAAACTGGACCGCTTCGTCCGCCCGCGCGATCTCGATCCGAGCCTGGGTCCCGACACGCTCTAGCCGGCGTCTTCATCCAATGCGCGGACCAGTGCGTCGCGGATGGCGCGGAACTCCTCGGCCTTGCTGCCACTTCTGGCAGCGATGCGGCTGCCCTTCTCCTCGACGAGGAGCTTCTGAACCCCGCGGATGGTGTAGCCCTGGTTCGAGAGCAAATCGTGGATCCGCCGGACCAATTCGACGTCGTCGGGCCGGTAATAGCGGCGGTTTCCGGCGCGGGTGAGCGGGCGCAATTGCGGGAAACGCGTTTCCCAATAACGCAGGATATGCTGGGGGCGGCCGATTTCCTGGGCCAGCTCGCCGATGGTGCGAAGCGCGCCAGCGGCCTTTTCGGACGCCGGCATGGCGATTCTCAGCCCGCCGAGACGATGCGGTCGCGCATCATCTGGCTGGCGCGGAAAGTGAGGACCCGCCGCGGGGCGATCGGCACTTCGACGCCGGTCTTGGGATTACGCCCGACTCGCTCACCCTTGTCGCGAAGGATGAAGCTGCCAAAGCCCGAAATCTTGACGTTTTCGCCCTTTGAAAGGCCTTCGCACATGTGCGTCAGGATCTGTTCGACGAGCCGCGCAGCGTCTGCGCGCGAGAGACCAACTTCGCGATGAAGCGATTCTGCCAGATCGGCCCTGGTCAGCGTACCCGCGGCTGACATCGTGGCGCGTCCCCTAAATATTGATCTACATCGATGCTGCTAGCAGATTGTCTGCACCCGGCAAACGGGAACATTACGCTAATGAAATAATAATTGCGTTTTTCTGCAGGAAATCAGAATCTGACGACTGCAGCACCCCAGGTAAAGCCCCCGCCCATCGCCTCGAGCACGATCAGATCGCCTTGTTTGATGCGTCCGTCCTTAACCGCAGTGTCGAGCGCGAGCGGCACCGAGGCGGCGGATGTGTTGGCATGCTGATCAACCGTGACGATCACCTTCTCGGGTGCGAGGCCCAGCTTGCGGGCAGTCGCGTCGAGAATGCGGGCGTTCGCCTGGTGCGGCACGACCCAATCGACTTCGGTCGATTCTAGTCCTGCGGCAGCAAGCGATTCGGTCATCACGGCGGCCAGATTGACCACGGCGTGGCGGAAGACTTCACGGCCCTTCATGCGCAGCTTGCCGATCGTGCCGGTGGTCGAAGCGCCGCCATCGACGAACAGCAGTTCGTTGTGCCGCCCGTCCGCGTGCAGCCGCGTCGCCAGAATGCCGCGGCCGCCGGCGTCGTCGCTCTCCTGCGCGTCGAGCACGACTGCGCCCGCCCCGTCGCCGAACAGTACGCAGGTGGTGCGGTCTTCCCAGTCGAGGATGCGGCTGAAGGTCTCGGCGCCGATCACCAACGCGCGCTTGTGTGCGCCCGCTCGGATCATCGAGTCGGCAACCTGGAGGGCATAGAGGAAGCCCGAGCACACCGCGGCCACGTCGAACGCGACGCAGTCGTTGATGCCCAATGCCGCCTGGACCTTGGTGGCGCTGGCCGGGAAGGTCTGGTCGGGCGTCGCAGTGGCGAGCACGATCAGGTCGATGCTGTCCGCCTCGATACCGGCCGAGGCCAGCGCCGCACGGCATGCCTGAGTCGCGAGGGTTGCGGTGGTCTCTTCGGGCGCTGCAATGTGGCGGAAACGGATGCCGGTGCGTTCGACGATCCATTCGTCGGTCGTGTCGACCTGCTCGGCCAGTTCGGCGTTAGATACGCGGCGCGCCGGGAGTTGCGAGCCGGTTCCGATGATTACCGAGCGGATCATGCTGCCTTCGCTTCGAAATTCCCGAGATCTTCGGCAATGCGGCGGCTGAGATCGTCGCGCAGCATCTTCGCTGCAAAGCCGATCGCGGTGTCCACGCCGATCTCGTTGGCGCTGCCATGGCTTTTCACGACGATGCCGTTGAGGCCGAGAAAGACCGCGCCGTTATGGTTGTTCGGATCGAGATGGTGGCGCAGCAATTCGGTGGCCGGGCGCGAGATCAGGAAGCCGATCTTCGAGCGAGTCGAGCTCGAGAAAGCGCGCTTGAGGAGGTCCGCGACGAACCGCGCAGTGCCCTCGACGGTCTTCAATGCGATATTCCCGGAAAAGCCGTCGCACACGATCACATCGACATCGCCGCGCGAAAGCTTGTTGCCTTCGATGAACCCACGGAAATCGAGCCGGAGATGGTCGGCTTCGCGCAATATCGCAGCGGCGTCGCGGATATTCTCGGTGCCCTTCATTTCCTCGGTGCCGATGTTGAGCAGGGCGACGCGGGGATTGGCGAGATCGAGCGCAGTGCGCGCATAGGCTGCGCCCATCACGGCGAACTGGACCAGATTGCGCGCATCGACTTCGGTGTTGGCGCCCAGATCGAGCATCACCGTGTCATTTTCGCCGAGGCTGGGCATGAGAGCCGCGAGCGCCGGGCGGTCGATCCCGGGCATGGTGCGAAGCGACAGCTTGGCCATCGCCATCAGCGCGCCAGTATTCCCCGAGGAAACCGCAGCGCCGGCGCGGCCCTGTTTGACTAGGTCGATCGCCATTCCCATCGATGTCGTCTTGGCACGACGAAGGGCCACGCCGGGCTTTTCGTCCGATGCAACCACTCCGGGGGCATGGACGATTTCCGACGCGGCGGTCAGATTCGGATGGTCCTTCAGACCCTCGCGGATCTGGGCTTCGTCGCCGACAAGGATGAATTCCATCCCCTCGAACCGGCGGCGTGCACGTGCGACGCCCGCCAGCATGACGGCGGTCCCCTCGTCTCCGCCCATCGCATCGACGGCGATTCGCGAGGGATTAGTCATGCCGGACAGCCCCGTTCAGCGTGATTCAGCCCTCGGCCGAGATGATCTCACGACCATTATAATGACCGCAGCCGGTGCACAGATTGTGCGGACGGCGCAGCTCGCCACAGTTCGGGCATTCCTGGAATGCCGCAACGGTCAGCGAGTCGTGCGACCGGCGCATGCCGCGCTTGGAGGGCGAGGTCTTTCTCTTGGGGACGGCCATTTCGGCACCTTTTCACGAAACAAATCAGTCAAACACGCGATACGCCCGCATGGACTAGCCCGCAAGCGAGAGGATGGCCTCACGCTTGCCGGACCGGCGGACTGGTCACGAAGCGAGCCGCGCCTATAGCGATTCTTGCCGCGCTTGCAAGGCTGTGTAGGGTGGTGATCTCAAAGGGGAACCCGAAATCATGATCTTGCTGCCCGTCACGCTCACTACCGCCGCGGCTGCCGCGCTCATCAATTTCTGGCTGGGGCTGCGCGTCGGCCAGGTCCGCGCCGCCGAGAAGATCTCGGTGGGCGATGGCGGCAATCTCCGCCTGATCGCGCGGATGCGTGCCCAGCTCAATTTCGCCGAATACACGCCGATCGTGCTGATCCTGCTCGCTCTGGTCGAGCTGGCGCGTGGGGAGAGCCTGTATCTGTGGGCGGTCGCGCTGATCTATATCGTTGGCCGCGTGCTCCATGCATTCGGCATGGACGGCTTCACCTTCGGCCGCGCCGCGGGCACCGCGACGACGATGCTGACGATGATCGGGCTCGCAGTCTATGCGGCGCTGCTCGCTTATCGCGTGATCTGAACTCGAAGCCCCTCCCGTGCGGGAGGGGCCAAGAGGCTATTACTCCGCGCGGGCCTTGACGATCTTGCCGGGATTGCGCGGCGGCTCCCCCTTGGGGAGTGCATCGACTGCGTCCATGCCCGAGGTGACTTCGCCCCAGACGGTGTACTGGCCATCGAGGAAGCCTGCATCATCAAGGCAGATGAAGAACTGCGAATTGGCAGTGTTGGGATCCATCGTCCGGGCCATCGAGCAGACGCCGCGCGCATGCGGCTCGCGGCTGAACTCGGCTTTGAGGTTGGGCTTGTCCGAACCCGACATGCCGGTGCCGGTGGGATCGCCGCCCTGCGCCATGAAACCATCGATAACGCGGTGGAAGATCACGCCATCGTAAAAGCCTTCATTGGCCAGCGTGCCAACGCGCTCGACATGCGCAGGCGCCAGATCGGGGCGAAGCTTGATCTCGACCTCGCCAGTGTCGAGCGTAAGGTTGAGCTTGGTGAATTCGGACACGTTGTTACTCCCGTGATGTCGCCGCGCACCTAAGCGTGCCCGACCCGACTTGCAAATCATGGGTTCAGGTGGCAGCGGCGGGACGGGCCATGACAAGGGAGGTCGGACGATAAGCGAGACCGAACTTCACGACGTGACCACTGCGCCCGAAAGCGAGCTGGACGAAGACGATCGGCTGCGGCCCGCCTTCGTCAGTGCCGTGCTCGAGGCTGTCGAGGCCGGCGATTTCGAGACCGCGCACGCCCGCGTCGAGCCGCTCCATCCCGCGGATATCGCCGATCTGGTCGAGCTAACGCCGGCGGAAGATCGTCCCGCGCTGGTGGCGGCGATCGCAGACCTGATCGATGGCGACGTCCTCGCCGAGATGAACGAGCACGTCCGCGAAGTGCTCATCGATGCGCTTACTGCGACCCAGGTCGCCGATCTCGCTTCCGAGCTCGATACCGATGACGCCGTAGCGATCATCGAAGACATGGAGCCTGAGGACCAGCGTGAGGTTCTCAAGGCACTCGATCCCGATGACCGTGCCGCGATCGAGGAAGCTCTATCCTACCCCGAAGAAACCGCTGGCCGCCTGATGCAGCGCGAGCTGATCGCGGTGCCCGAACATTGGTCTGTCGGTGATGTGCTCGATTTCCTGCGTGGCGAGGAAGAGCTTCCGACCGACTTCTGGGAAATCTTCGTCGTCGATCCGACGCACAAGCCCGTCGGCACCTGCGCCTTGTCGTGGATCCTGCGCACGCCGCGTGTAGTCAAGATCGCCGACGTCATGAAGCGCGAGCAGACCTTGATCCCGGTCGACATGGACCAAGAAGAAGTGGCGCTGCGCTTCCAGAAATATGCGCTGATCTCGGCGGCGGTGGTCGATCCCAACGGGCGGCTCGTTGGTGTGATTACGGTCGATGACGTGGTCCACATCATTTCGGAAGAGGCCGGCGAGGATATCCTGCGTCTGTCGGGCGCGGGCGAAGGCGACATCAATGAATCGGTGCTCGCCAGCTACAAGGCGCGGGTCCGCTGGCTGATCGCCAATCTCGGCACGGCGTTGGTCGCGGCGACGATTATCACGATGTTCGAAGGCACGATCAGCAAGATGGTCGCGCTCGCCGCTTTGATGCCGATCGTTGCCGGTGTCGGTGGCAATGCCGGCACCCAGACCATGGCTGTGACCGTTCGCGCACTGGCGATGAATCAGCTGACCCAATCGAACACCTGGCGCGCAATCCGCCGGGAGATTTCGATCGCCCTGCTCAACGGACTGACCATCGCAATCGTGATCGGTACGGCAGTGGGGCTGTTCTATGGCCACCCCGAACTGGGCGCGGTGATCGCGGTCGCGATGCTTGCCAACATCATCATTGCCGGGCTCGCCGGGGTGATCGTGCCGCTGACGCTGGACCGGTTCGATGCCGATCCGGCCGTGGCATCCTCGGTGTTCGTTACGATGACCACCGATTCGATGGGCTTCCTTGTATTCCTTGGGCTCGCCAGCATGAGCGGTCTTGTCGGTTGATCCCGGCGGTACGCGCACCCAGATAAAAGCCGTGCCTCTGCATCTCACCAAAGTCGCCTATGGCTGCGACAGCATCAATTATCTCACCGAGCGTCTCGCCCTCAAGGCCGCGCACCAGCCCGCCTTCCTGACGACGCGCTATCTGCCCAAGCGCCATGAAGAGATCCAAGGCGGCTCGCTGTTCTGGATCATCAAGCACCAGCTGATCGGCCGCTCCCCGATCACCGGCTTCGGCGAGGCCGAGGACGGGCGCGTGGCAATCTATCTCGAGCCGAGATTGGTGCTGGTCCACCCTCTCCCCAAGCGCGCGCACCAGGGCTGGCGATACCTCGAAGGGGAGAATGCGCCGGTCGACTTGGGCGAAGGCGGCGATGGCGCCGAGGAATTGCCGCCGGCGTTGCTGGGCGAGTTGGCGGCGATGGGGTTGGTTTAGTTCACCAGCTGCGGATACGCATTTCGGAAAGCCGAGACCTTCGGCTTGTCCCAGCGCACGATGTAGGGGTGGCTCGGGTTCCGCCAGAAAAAGTCCTGGTGATAGGCTTCGGCGGTGAAGAACTGCCCGGTTTCCAGCTTGGTCGCGATCGGGCGCGCGAACGACTTCGCCCGGCCAAGCTGGGCGATATAGGCGGTCGCCACGCGGCGCTGCGCAGCATCCTGAGGAAAGATCGCCGAGCGATAGCTGGGGCCGGTGTCGGGGCCCTGGCGATTGAGCTGGGTCGGATCGTGCGCGACCGAGAAATAGATGCGCAGCAGCGTTCCGTAGCTGACCTTGCGGGGATCGTAGACGACGCGAATCGCCTCCGCATGCCCGGTGCGCTCGGTCGAAACCTGCTCATAGGTCGCGGTGCCCTTGGTGCCCCCCGCATAGCCCGATGTGACCGAGGTCACACCCTTCACCGATTGAAACACTGCTTCCATTCCCCAGAAGCAGCCGCCTGCCAGCACAGCGACTTGCTGGCCTTTGACGCCGGTTACGTCCTGTGTGGGGGCCGGAATCGGGATTGCGCGCTCCGCTCCGGCGGAAGGCTGCACAAGCAACAGCGCGGCCCCGACAAGGCCAGCGACGGGAAGCAAGCATTTCAGCATGAGCGCAATGTCGGAATTCCAGTGGCTTAGCGCAAGGCCGCGCACGCTTCCTGGATCCGGCCGCATGCTTCGGTCAAAATTGCGTCCGACGTCGCATAGCTGATGCGAAGCGCCGGCGAGAAGCCGAAAGCGGCGCCATGGACTGCCGCAACGCGGGCGTCATCGAGCAGATAATTGATCATTGCCTCATCGCTGTCGATCAACTGACCCTTGGGCGTGGACTTGCCGATCAGCGCGCTGAACTCGGGATAGACATAGAATGCGCCTTCGGGACGCGGGCAGTTCATACCGTTGATCTGGTTGAGCATCGAGACGACCAAGTCGCGCCTGCCCTGAAAGGCCGTGACGCGCTCCTTGAGGAAGCTCTGGTCGCCGTTGAGCGCCGCGACTGATGCCGCTTGGCTGATGCTGCACGGGTTCGACGTCGATTGGGACTGGAGCTTGCCCATCGCCTTTATCAGCCAGGCCGGGCCACCCGCATAGCCAATCCGCCAGCCGGTCATCGCATAGGCCTTCGACACGCCGTTGGCCGTCAGGGTGCGATCGTAGAGCGTCGGGCAGACCTGGGCGATCGTCCGGAATTCGAAGCCGTCATAGAGGATGTGCTCATACATATCGTCAGCGTAGATGAGAACATGCGGATGGCGTTCGAGAACCTTGCCCAATGCCTTGAGTTCAGTTTCGCTATAGGCCGCGCCGGTGGGGTTTGACGGAGAATTGAGCACGACCCACTTGGTCCGGGCCGTGATCGCGGCTTCCAGTTGCTCGGGCTTGAGCTTGTAATTCTGCTCGGCGCCCGCCGCGACGAACACCGGCGTGCCGCCGGCGAACTGGACGACGTCCGGATAGCTCACCCAATAAGGCGCGGGCACGATCACTTCGTCCCCGGCGTCGATCGTCGCACAGAAGGCGTTGAATAAGGTGTGCTTGCCGCCCGAATTCACGCTGATCTGGTTCTCGGCATAGGTCAGGCCGTTGTCGCGGGCATATTTGGCGATGACCGCCTGCTTGAGCTCGGGGGTGCCATCGACATTGGTGTATTTGGTCACGCCCTTGCGGATCGCCTCGATCGCCGCTTCCTTGACGAAATCCGGCGTGTCGAAATCGGGCTCGCCCGCGGCTAGTCCGATCACATCGACGCACTGGCGCTTGAGATCGAAGACGCGGCTGGTCACCGCGAGCGTGGCGGAGGGCTGGATTCGCTGGAGCGCTGCCGAAGTCTGCATGGCCGCGCGACTAACCTGCGAGGACTTGATCCGCAACTGTAACGGCTGAAACCAGTCCGCGCAGGGCATTGCCGAGGAAGAAGCCCCTGGCGAGGTCGGCAGGCACGAGATCGCCTTCGACCGCGCGCCCGTTCGCCAGCAACTCGGCACGCCGGACTCCGGGAAGCAGCCCGCGGCCGAGCGGCGGGGTGATCAGCACGCCATCGCGCTCGACGAAAATCGACGTGAAGCTGCCTTCGGTGAGATAGCCTTCCGCATCGACGTACAGCGTCTCGAATGCGCCGGGCTCGCGGACATAGAAGCTGCGACGGCTGGTCTTGTGGAACAAGCGGAAGTCGTCTGGCGCGACTTGGACTGCGCGGATCGCGACGGTGACGGGGCCGGCAGGCACGTCCGGCAAGGGCGCAACGCCGATGGCGATGGCGCCCGAAGGTGCGAGCAACAGCCGCACCTTGGCGGGAGCACGGAGCCGGAAGGTCGCTGCTTGAAGCTCATTGCGGGCCGCATGCCGGTCGAAATCGAACCCGAAGGTGACGGCACTCGCCTTCATCCGCGCGAGGTGGCGCTCGAGCAATTCGATGCCCGCCTCGGGATCGAACTTCATCGTCTCGATCAGGTCGAACGGCTTTTCGCCCGCAGTCACAAACGCGCCTTTGGCGAGGCATTCGGCCCATTCCTCGCTTGCCAAGGAATCGGCGACGACGCCCGAGCCGAGCCCCAGCGTCGCGCGGGTCGCGCCGGGATCGATCGTCAGGGTGCGGATCGCAACATTGAACGCAGCGTCGCCATCGGGGTCGATCCGGCCGATGGCGCCGGTATAGATGCCGCGCGGGGTGCCTTCGACTTCGGCGATCACTTCCATCGCGCGCAATTTGGGCGCCCCGGTCACCGAGCCGCAGGGGAAGAGCGCCGCCAGCGCCTCGACCGCACCAATGTCCGCGCGCGGCGTCGCGGTAACGGTCGACACCATCTGATGGACGGTTGGATAGCGCTCGACGCGGAACAACTCGGGCACGCGGACGGTGCCGGGATGGGCGATGCGGCTGAGATCGTTGCGCATCAGATCGACAATCATCAGATTCTCGGCACGCTGCTTGGGATCTGCGGTAAGCGATGCCGCAAGCGCCTCATCCTCCGCAGGGCTCGCGCCGCGCCGCGCAGTCCCCTTCATCGGCCGCACCACCAAGTCGCCGCCATCGTCGGTCAAGAAGAACAATTCAGGCGACAGCGACAAAACCCATTGTTCGCCGGTGGAGATCAGCGCGCCATAGCCCGCGCCCGCCCGCCTGCGGAGCAGCGCGTAGAGCGCGGCCGGGTGTCCCGCAAAGGGTACGTCGGCGCGAAAGGTGAGGTTCGCCTGATAGATGTCCCCCGCCTCGATCAGCTCGGCCACCCGCGTGAATTGGGCTGCGTATTCACCCCGCGAGATGCGCGGGATCGGCGCGCCGGCCCATGCGCCTGCAGGATCGGGCAGCAAGGCATCGACATCGACTTGGATGTCACAATGGGCAAAGGCGCCGAACCACAGGCATGGGCCCGGCGCCGGCAAGGTGGAGGCATGGTCCTCGAGCCGGGCGGCAGCCTCATAGGTCATGAACCCGGCAAGATGGATATTATGGTCGTGGTGGATGCGCAGAGTCGCCAGCGCGCTGGCGACTGCATCGGGACCCTCGGCGCGGACGATCGAGGCCTGGCCGTGATACAGGCGCGCGCCCGCGCCACCGGGGCGAGCGTCGTCGAGCAGCACGAATGGCGGAGTCAGCCCCATCCGGCCGGAATGCAGCGCCGCGCCGCGCCGGGCAAGCCCATGTTGCCGCTTGTTGTTTAGCGCCCTATCTCGCGCAGATGCAGAACGCCCCCCAGAGTGCTCCGATGCGCGCCGCGATCGTGCCGGTCACGCCCCTCCAGCAGAATTGCACGCTTCTGTGGTGCACGCAGACGATGCTGGGCGCCTTTGTCGATCCGGGCGGCGATCTCCACAAGCTCCGCGCCGCGGCGCAGCAGCACGGTGTCACGATCGAGAAGATTCTCGTGACTCACGGCCATATCGATCATTGCGGCTCGGCGGGCGAATTCGCCAAGGAGCTCGGCGTGCCGATCGAGGGGCCGCATGAGGCCGACCGTTTCTGGATCGCCCGGCTCGAGGATGACGGCCGCAATTATGGCGTTCCCGGCAAACCCTTCGAGCCCGATCGCTGGCTGGTCGAGGGGGATCAGGTCATTGTCGGCAATCTCACGCTCGACGTTTATCATTGCCCCGGGCACACGCCCGGCCATGTGATCTTCCACCATCCCGAATCGAAATTCGCCACCGTCGGCGACGTGCTGTTCCAAGGATCGATCGGGCGCACCGATTTCCCGATGGGCAATCATCAGGACCTGCTCAACGCGATCGTCACCAAGCTCTGGCCCCTGGGGGATGAAACCGTGTTCGTCCCCGGCCATGGCCCGCTCAGCAACTTCGCGCACGAGCGCAAGACCAATCCCTATGTGAGCGACGCCGCGCTGGCTTAAGCGGCCTCGGCCCCAACAGCTTCGATCAGCCAATCGTGAAACAGCCGCACCGGGCGCTGGGTCAGCGCGCGCGGACGGCAGACGAACCAATAGCTGTATTGGCTCTCCACAGTCAGATCGAAGAGCTGGACCAACCGCGGATCCTGCGCCGCCTCGAAATGCGATTCGAGCATGAACGCGACGCCGAGCCCCTGCGCCGCCGCCTCGAGCATCAGTGTGCCCGAATCGAAATGATCGATCGCCAGCGGCTCGAGTTCGGGGACGCCAGCGGCGGCGCGCCAGGCCGTAAAGGTCTCGGCCATGTCGCGATGAACCAGCGCAGTGAGCCCCGCAAGCTGCTCGGGACGCGTCACCGGGTCGGGGCCCTCTACCAGCGACCGTGCACCGATGACATGGACGCGGTTGCGGTCGAGGCGGCGCGCATAAAGTCCCGGATCGATGTCGCGCGCGAGCACGATCGCAGCATCGAGCCCGTCGCCCAGCCGCGTCACGCCATGCCCGCCCGTATCGACGTCCAAGTGCAACTCGGGATGTTTGCGCTTCAGCTCGGGCAGCTTGGGCAGCAGCCGCTGGGTTGCGAAAAGCGGGAGCACGCCGAGGCGGAGGCGGAGCAATTCGGTGCCGCTGGTCATCGCCTCGACGGCGTCGGTCATTGCGTCGAGCGCGGGCGCGATGCCGCTCAGCAGCCGCTCGCCATCCTCGTTGAGCCGCAACGCCTGGTGCCGCCGCTCGAACAATGGCCTGCCGATGAAGCGTTCGAGCGACTGGACCCGGCGGCTGAGCGCGGGCGAGGATAAAGCCAGTTCCTCGGCGGCGGCCTTGATCGAGCCGAGGCGCGCGACCTGTACGAACGCCTCGATGGCAGTGAGCGGGGGAAGTCGGCGCATACCGAGCCCTTCTTGTGCGTTGCGTCATAAGCCGGACGAACGACGCCATGCTCCCCCTGCACGGTTTCGCTCTGTGCACAGACTATCCTATGGGATCATCACGATTGCAAGCATTGCATGCGCAACGACTTTACTTCGCACTTGCACAAAAAACGGCGCGCCTGCACAAAGATCGAGCCTTTCAGGCATCCTCTCCTAAAACTTTCCCGGCCGGTCCCTGTGACCGGCCTTTTTTTTGGCGCGCGCATCCCTAGGTTCTCCGGTTCACGGGAGATCAAGATGGCCGACGCCGAAAACCAGCCGCGCAAGTTGCAAGTCGCGAATGCCCGGCCCGAAGATAGCGGCCGCGGCCTCGCGCATCTTCCGCGTGCGCTGATGGCGTCGCTCGGCCTGGCCGAAGGCGATGTCGTCGAAATCGTCGGCAAGCGGATCACGCCGGCACGCGCCGTATTCCCCTATTCGGAGGATGAAGGGCTCGAGATCCTGCGGATCGACGGACTCCAGCGCGCCAATGCCGGGATCGGCGCGGGCGACTTCGTCGAAGTGCGTAAGGCCCAGTCCAAGCCCGCGACTCGGGTAGTGTTCGCCCCCGCACAGCAGAATCTGCGTCTTCAAGGTTCGGCAATGGCGCTCAAGCGGACCTTTTTCGGGCGCCCCTTGTGCCAGGGCGATGTCGTGGCGACCGCCGGGCAACAGCGCGTCGGCGATATGCCTCCGCAGATCGCCCAGCATCTGCGCGCGCCGGCCTATGCGCTCCAGGAGATTCGCCTTGCAGTGATTGCGGCGAGCCCCAAGGGCATCGTTCATATCGACGAGAATACCGAAATCGAGCTGCGCCCCGAATATGAGGAAGCCGGCGATTCGCGCCGCGCGGACGTGACCTATGACGATATCGGCGGCATGGCATCGACGATCGACCAGCTTCGCGAAATGGTCGAGCTGCCGCTGCGTTATCCCGAGCTGTTCCAGCGCCTGGGCGTCGATCCGCCCAAGGGCGTGCTGCTCCATGGCCCGCCCGGAACCGGCAAGACGCGGCTGGCCCGCGCGGTGGCGAATGAATCGGATGCGACCTTTCATTTGATCAACGGCCCCGAGATCATGGGCTCGGCTTACGGCGAGTCCGAGTCGCGCCTGCGCCAGGTGTTCGAGGAGGCCGCCAAGTCCGCGCCCTCGATCGTGTTCATCGACGAGATCGATTCGATTGCGCCCAAGCGCGGGCAGGTCTCGGGCGAGGCCGAGAAGCGCCTTGTCGCGCAATTGCTGACGCTGATGGACGGGCTGGAAGCGCGCGCCAATATCGTCGTGATCGCGGCGACCAATCGCCCCGATGCGATCGACGAGGCCCTGCGGCGTCCAGGCCGGTTCGACCGCGAGATCGTGATCGGCGTGCCCGACGAGCGCGGGCGTCGCGAGATCCTGGGGATCCACACGCGGGGCATGCCGCTGGGCGACCGAGTCGATCTCGGCGAACTGGCGCGCACGACCTATGGCTTTGTCGGCGCCGATCTAGCGGCGCTCACGCGAGAGGCGGCGATCGAGGCAGTGCGGCGGCTGATGCCGCGGCTCAATCTCGAGGATCATACGATCCCGCCCGAAGTGCTCGACACGCTTTCGGTGACTCGCGAGGATTTCCTCGATGCTCTCAAGCGCGTCCAGCCTTCGGCGATGCGCGAAGTGATGGTCGAGGCGCCGCGCGTCCGCTGGGAGGATGTCGGCGGGCTCGACGATGCCCAGATGCGGCTCAAGGAAGGGGTCGAGCTCCCGCTCAAGGATCCCGATGCATTCCGCCGCTTGGGCATCCGCCCGGCCAAAGGCTTCCTGCTCTACGGGCCCCCGGGCACCGGCAAGACTCTGCTCGCCAAGGCAGTCGCGCGCGAGGCGGAGGCGAATTTTATCGCCACCAAATCGAGCGATTTGCTCAGCAAATGGTATGGCGAGAGCGAGCAGCAGATCGCGCGACTGTTCGCCCGCGCCCGCCAGGTCGCGCCGTGCGTTATCTTCATCGACGAACTCGATTCGCTGGTGCCGGCGCGTGGCGGCGGGCTCGGCGAGCCGCAGGCGACCGAGCGGGTGGTCAACACCATCCTCTCGGAAATGGATGGTCTGGAAGAGCTGCAATCAGTGGTGGTGATCGGCGCAACCAACCGCCCCAATCTGATCGATCCGGCGCTGCTGCGCCCGGGGCGGTTCGACGAACTGGTCTATGTCGGCGTTCCCGATGCGGCTGGCCGCGAGCGCATCCTTAAGATTCAGACGAGCAAGATGCCGCTGGACCCGGATGTCGATCTGGCCGCCATCGCGGCGCGGACCGAGCGCTATACCGGTGCGGACTTGGAGGACGTGGTCCGCCGCGCAGGCCTGGTCGCGCTTCGCGCGTCGCTCGAGGCGAAAACCGTCACCATGGCCAATTTCGAGGGCGCGCTGGACGATTCGCGCGCAACGGTCACGCCCGAGATGGAGGCGGAATATGAAGCGATGTCGTCCAAGCTCAAGCAGCAGGCCTCGGCGATCCAGCCGCTCGGCTTCATTGCGCCGGGGATGCTCCAGGGCCGGGGGCCGAAGGGCGCAGAGTGAGAAAGGCGTAGGCCAGCAGGCAGATGAGCGCGGCGGCGGCCGTCAGATAGGGTAGCGGCCGCCACAATTCGTACAGCCCGACGCCGATTGACGGCCCGAGCACGAACGCCGCGCCGTTGATCGAGGTGACCTTGCCGGCGACCGAGCCTTGCGCTTCCGGGCCGACGGCAAGCGACGAGCCCGCAGTGAAGCCAGGCCGCGCCAGCCCCATGCCGAGCGAGGTCAGCGCATAGCCCAGGGCGATGCCGTAGAGGGTCGTGGAAGTGCCCGTCGCGACGCAGCCAACTGCGCCTAGCATCACGCCGGCCAGGATCAATTGGCGTGGTTTCAGGTCGAGCAGCGGGATCAGCCCCCATTGTGCGAGCAGGGCCGAGCCTGCGCCCATCATCAGCACCAAGCCGGTGGGCTGGAGGGCCTCGAGCGGCGTGACGCCCAGCCGGTCGATAACGAGGAAGCCGATCGCCTGGCCGGTCATCGCCTGAGCGTGGCCGATCACCAGTCCGGCGATGATCCAGGCGCGGATCCGGCGGTCGAAAAAGCCGACCGGCTCGCTGGTTTCGGCCATCGCAGCAGTGACCGTCGCGCCGGTGGCCTGGCCGCCGATCGAGGGATAGCTGGCCGCCGCACCATGCGAAATGCCCTCATCGCGAGGCAGAAGCTTCACCACTGCGATCCATAGCGCCGCGCCGATCGCCGCGGCAAAAAAGGCTGGGCCGGCTAGCCCGATCACCGGGCCATCCTCCCAGAGATTCCCGAGCACCAGATACGGAGCAATGGCGGGGCCGAGAATCGTGCCGAGGCCGAAGGCGGAGGCAATCAGCGTCAGAGCCTTGGTGCGCTCCTCGCGCGTCGTCCGTCCGGCGACCAGTGCCTGCACGGCGGGCGGGGCCGCCGATCCAAGCGCGCCATAGATCATCCGGGCAAGGATGAAGGCGATGAAGGTGGCGAGCGGCGCCAGTACGCCGTTGATGCCCAGCGCCAGGAAGACCCCGCACAGCAATAGTGAGACCGTGTATCCAGCAACCCCGAGCAGTACCATCGCCCGCCGCCCATGCCGGTCCGAGCGATTGGCCCAGAAAGGCGCGGCGATTACCCAGAGCAGTGCCGAGACCGAGAACACCGCAGCCACGGCGCTGTCGGCGACGCCGAGCGAGCGGCCCAATGCCGGGAGCACCGATTGCAGCGCGGTGTTGCCCGCGGCGATGACGAGCATGACGGTGAAGAGCAATGCGAAGGTGCGGTCGCCGCGAACCTTCATGGCCGCGTCCAATCATAGCTGCGGCCGATTTCGGCTACATGGAGCTTGTACCAATCATACCAGCGATCGCGGCCGGCCTCGCGGATCTCGGCATGTTCAGGGTGCTTACGCCAGGCCACGGCGCTGGCCTCGTCTGCCCAATAGCTGAGGGTGATCCCCAGATCGCCTTGCGACAAGCTGTCCATGCCGCGATAGCCAGGTTGCCCGGCGGCGAGCGCATTCATAGCCGCCGCCGCCGTGGCATAGCCTTCCGCATCCGCACCCGTGCGCTGCGAGATGAACATTACGACGGTCTGTCCGGTGCGATCCTCGGCCATGCAGCCCGATTAGGCACTTTGGCTCGCCGCGCAAACCCGCTAGCGCCGGGCAATGCTCACCGACTGGCATTTCTGGGCGCTCGCCATCCCCGCCGTGATTTTGCTCGGGCTTGCCAAGGGCGGCTTCGCGGGAATGGGTGCGCTCTCGTTGCCGATGCTGGCACTGGTTACCGATCCGGTGCGCGCGGCGGCGATCATGCTGCCACTGCTGATCGCGCAGGACGTGGTCAGCGTCTGGGCGTTTCGACGCTCTATCGACTGGTTCGTGCTCGTCTGGATGCTGCCCGGCGCGGTAGCGGGGATCGTGCTTGGCTATGTCTATGCGGCGTCGGTTTCGCCCGATGCGGTGATGGCGGCGGTAGGCGCGATTTCGATCGTGTTCGGCGGGTATCGCCTCTGGGCCGAGCGCCACAGCCTGCCCGAGGCCCGTCACTCGCCCGGCTGGCTCGGCACCCTCGCAGGAGTCGCATCAGGCTTTACCAGCCAGATCGCGCATGCCGGCGGGCCGCCTTTCCAGCTCTGGGTCCTTCCGCGCGGCCTCGCGCGCGATGTGCTGGTGGGCACGACCGCGATCTTCTTCGCCGCGGTCAATTGGATCAAGGTGCCAGCCTATCTCGCGCTAGGTCAGTTTACGCGGGACAATCTGCTGCTGGCGGCCGCGCTGATGCCGATTGCGATTCTGTCGACGTTATGGGGCGTTTGGTTGGTCCGGCGGATTGCGCCCGAGCGCTTCTATACGGCGATCTACTGGCTGATGATCGTCGTGGGCGTGAAGCTGGCCTGGGACGCGTTCGCCTAGTCGAAAAGGCTCGAGACGGAGGTCTCGTCCGCGATCCGGCGGATCGCCTCAGCGATCAGCGGGGCGATGGTCAAGTGGCGGATCCTGCTGCTCTCGGCGACGATCGCGTGATTGCCGATCGAATCAGTGATGACGAGCTCGGCCAGCGCCGATCCATCGACTCGCGCGACCGCACCACCCGAAAGTACGCCATGGGTGCAATAAGCCACGACTTCCTCGGCGCCGGCGGCCTTCAGCGCCGCGCCGGCATTGCAGAGCGTGCCCGCCGAATCGACGATGTCGTCGATCAGGATGCAGAAGCGGCCCTGGACGTCGCCGATGATGTTCATCACTTCGGATTCGCCCGGCTTCTCGCGACGCTTGTCGACGATCGCCAGCGGGGCGTTGTCGAGCCGCTTCGCCAGGCTGCGCGCGCGGACCACGCCGCCGACATCGGGCGAGACGACCATCCATTGCTTGCCAGGGAAACGGCTGCGGATGTCGGACGACATCACTGGGGCGCCCCAGAGATTGTCGGTCGGGATATCGAAAAAGCCTTGGATCTGGCCAGCATGGAGATCGACCGAGAGCACCCGGTTCGCACCCGCCACGGTCAGCAGATTGGCGACGAGTTTGGCCGAGATCGGCGTGCGGGGGCCGGGCTTCCGATCCTGCCGGGCATAGCCGAAATAAGGGAGGACGGCGGTGATCCTTTTGGCCGATGCGCGCTTGAGCGCATCGATCATGATCAGCAGCTCCATCAGATTGTCATTGGCCGGATAGCTGGTCGATTGGACGACGAACACGTCCTCGCCGCGGACGTTTTCCAGGATTTCGACGAAGATTTCCTCGTCGGCGAAGCGGCGGACATTGGCCTTGGTCAGCGGAATTTCGAGATAGGCGGCGATCGCAGTGGCGAGGGGAAGATTCGAATTGCCCGCGATCAGCTTCATGTCATGTCCCGTCGGCTGCTGGTGTGCGCCTCCCTTAGGGCCGTGTTCCGGCTTGGCAAAGAGGCATTGGCCGCCCTAGGCGCTTCGCATGACCGTCATCACTCGCTTCGCGCCCAGCCCGACCGGCACGCTCCATGTCGGCAATCTGCGCACCGCGCTGCATAACTGGCTCTTCGCGAAGCGGCATGGCGGCCGCTTCGTGCTGCGGATCGACGATACCGATAAGGAGCGTTCGGAAGAACGCCATGTCGATGCGATCCGCGCCGATCTCGATTGGATGGGGCTGCGTCCCGATGGCGAGGAGCGCCAGTCGGCGCGGTTCGATCGCTACGGGGCGCGCTTCGCAGAACTGGCGGCGGTGGGACGCGTCTATCCGGCCTACGAGACTTCGCAGGAGCTGGAACTCAAGCGCAAGATCCTGCTCGGGCGCGGGCTGCCGCCGATCTACGACCGTGCCGCGCTTGCCTTGAACGATGCCGATCGCGCCAAGCTGGAGGCGGATGGCGTCAAGCCGCACTGGCGTTTCCGGCTCGACGAGACCCCGATCGAATGGGACGATCTGGTGCGCGGTCCTCAACGCTTCGAGCCCGCGACGATGAGCGATCCGGTAGTCCGCCGCGCCGACGGATCGTGGCTCTATCTGCTGCCCTCGGTGATAGACGATGTGGATATGGCGATCACGCATGTCGTGCGCGGGGAGGATCATGTCTCGAACACGGCGAGCCAGCTCCAGATGTTCGCTGCGTTGGGCGCCAAGCCGCCGCGCTTCGCGCATGAGGCGCTGTTGACGGGCAATGAGGGCAAGCTTTCCAAGCGGCTCGGTTCGCTCGGCGTCGATCATTTCCGCGAGGCGGGTATCGAGCCGCAGGCGCTGGTCGCCTTGCTCGGCCAACTCGGCACCAGCGATCCCGTCGAACCCTTTGCCGATGCCGCGCCGCTGATCGCGAGCTTCGATTTCGGCCGCTTCGGACGCGCGCCGGCGCGGTTCGACGAGGCCGAGCTAGCCGCGATCAATGCGAAGATCGTCCACCAGCTCGACTTCGCCGTCGTATCGGCCCGGCTGCCGGCCGGGATGAGCCCTGCCGCCTGGGAAGCCATTCGCCCGAACCTCTCGACCGTGGCCGAGGCGGCGGAATGGTGGAGTGTGGTCGAGGGGCCGGTCGAGCCGGCCGTGCCCGAAGAGGATCGCGCATTCCTGCTTCAGGCGGCGGAAGCGGCGGCGGCGATCGACTGGGCTGGCGATGCTTGGGCGCAGCTTACCAGTGCGCTCAAGGCAACGACGGGGCGCAAGGGGCGGGCACTGTTTCTGCCGCTCCGACTCGCGCTGACCGGGCGCGACTATGGACCGGACATGGCCGCCTTGCTTCCGCTCATCGGCAAGGATCGCGCGGTGGAACGCCTCAGGCGCGCAGCATGAGGGAACTATTTACCCGCTTCATGTAATGTTGTATCATCACTGAAGCCGGCACTGACCGGTGGTGAGATGGAGAGCATGTCATGGTTGCCGATCAACGCTATGTTCCACACGCGCCCCGCTCGGTCGGCCTGGGCGGCGCGCTTACGATCAGCGGCCTGCTGATTGCCGGTATGCTCACGTTCGTGCCCGATATCGTCGCCCAGTTGCCCCCTGAGCGGCTCAAGATTTTCACGCCGACCGATCCGGTCCCGCCTCCGCCCGAAACTCCGCCGAAGCCGGAAACAAAGCCCGAGGCGCAACAGCCGCTTCCCTATGTGCCGCCGACGGCGCTCCCCCAGCCCGATCAGCCGGTGATCCGCAGCACCGATATCATCCCCGTCGAGCCACCTTTGCCGACGATCGCGGAGAAGCCCGGACCGACGGTGATCGCCGAAGTCCCCAAGCCGCTGCCGCCGCTGATCGGCGCCGAACAGGATCCTCGCTATGCCCGCGATTTCCAGCCGGATTACCCCGCCCAGGAATTGCGCGCGGAGCGCGACGGCAAGGTGCTCGTACGCGTGCTGATCGGCACCGACGGCCGGGTGAAGTCGATCGAACAGCTCAGCACGACCAGCGCCGCGTTCTTCGAGGCGACTCGGCGTCAGGCACTCGCCAAGTGGCGCTTCAAGCCGGCGACCCGTGGCGGCGTGCCGCAGGAAAGCTGGAAGACCATGAACGTGCGCTTCGAGCTCAAGAACACCTGAAGCGTACCCTTGATGCGGGGGCTGGCTCCCGGGCCTCCGCATCCCTATCTTGGCGCAGATATGAGCTTCTTTTCCCGTTTATCGCCGCTGCGTGCCTTTCGCGATCTCCGTGCGTATTTGCGCTCGCGAAAGCCCTATGAAGTCGCCTTCATGGCGCTCTCCATCGCAGTCACCTGGACGGTGATCGTAGTCTTTTCCGCCGATACCGACGGCGTCAAGGCCGACTATGTCGAGCCCGAAATCATCTATGTGCAGAGCTACGCGACCAACCGCAGCGATGCCGAGATCGTCGAGCAGCAAAAGGCCGATCTGCCCGCGGAACAGGCGCGCAAAAAGGCAGTCACCGACGCGCAGGAAAAGCGGCGGCAGGAATTCAAGCGGCTCGACGACAAGCTGAAATCGTGGGGGATCTGAACGACGCGCGCTGGATGGCGGCGGCGTGCGCGCTGTCCGAGCGCGGGCGCGGGCGGACAGCGCCCAATCCCAATGTCGGCTGTGTGATCGTCAGCCAAGGCCGCGTCGTCGGGCGCGGCTGGACCCAGCCAGGCGGGCGGCCCCATGCCGAAGCGATGGCGCTCGAACAGGCCGGCAAGAAGTCGCGCGGCGCAACTGTCTATGTGACGCTGGAGCCCTGCGCGCATCGTTCGGAGAGGGGGCCTGCCTGTGCCGACCTGGTGGTCGGCGCCGGGCCCGCGCGGGTGGTAATCGCGCTGGGCGATCCCGATCGGCGGACCAATGGTCTGGGCGTAGATCGACTGCGGGCGGTGGGAATCGAAATTGTCGAAGGCGTTGGGGAGGCCGAGGCGCGGCAGGCGATGGCCGGCTTCCTGACGCGGCGCAGCAAGGGGCGCCCGCACGTCACCCTCAAGCTGGCGACCTCGCTCGACGGGCGGATTGCGCGCGAATCGGGCGAGAGCAAGTGGATCACCGGGCCGGAAGCCCGGGCGCATGCGCATGTCGAGCGCGCGCGCCATGAGGCCATCCTGGTGGGGCGGGGGACATGGGAGGCGGACGCGCCCAGGCTCGATGTGCGGCTCGCGGGGCTGGAGGGGCGATCGCCACGCCGCCTGCTCCTTACCCGTCTTCCCCGCGAACGCGGGGATCCCGCTTCTTCCGCGTCGGGAGAGAAGAAGCGGGGCCCCAGCGTTCGCGGGGGTGACGAAATAATCTCTGCTCTCTCCGAAATCGTCCGCCTCCAAAACGTCGATCACCTCCTCGTCGAAGGCGGCGCCGAGACCGCGGCATCCTTCCTCCGCGAAGGGCTGGTCGACCGCCTCCTGCTCTACCGCGCCCCGATCCTGATCGGCGCCGGCAAATCCGCACTTGGCGATATCGGGCTTGGTTCGCTCGCCGAGGCGCATGGCCGCTGGCGGCTCACCGATTCGCGCCAGCTTGGCAGCGACCGGCTAGAAGTCTACGCGAGCGCATAATGTTCACTGGCATAGTCACCGATATCGGCACGATCGAGGCCGCAGGCACGCAGGGTGATCTGCGCGTACGGGTCTCGACCAGCTACGATACCGCAACCGTGGATTTGGGCGCCTCGATCGCCTGTTCGGGCGTGTGCCTGACCGTGGTCGACAAGGGCGCGGGCTGGGTGGCGTTCGACGTTTCGAGCGAGACCGTCTCGCGCACCGCCGGCGATATGTGGCGCGAGGGGCGGCGGCTCAATCTCGAGCGCGCATTGAAGCTCGGCGACGAACTCGGCGGGCATATCGTCACCGGCCATGTCGATGGCATCGGCTTGGTCTCGAGCATCGCCGAAGAGGGCGGTTCGCACCGTGTTATCATCGCCGCCGGCCCCGAACTCGCGCCCTTCGTCGCACCCAAGGGCTCGGTGACGATCGACGGCGTTTCGCTCACCGTGAATGCCGTGCGCGACACGCCGCAGGGCTTCGAGTTCGACCTCAACATCATTCCGCACACCGCAGCGGTGACCACGTTCGCGACGCTGGCCGAGGGCCAGGCCGTCAATATCGAGATCGACGTGCTCGCCCGCTATCTGCAGCGCATGGAGTCGCTTCGTGGCAAAGCCTGAACTAGCCCGCCTCAAGCACGCATTTCTCTCTTCGCCCGAAGAGATTATCGACGAGGCGCGCAACGGTCGGATGTTCATCCTGGTCGATGACGAGGATCGCGAGAATGAAGGCGATCTGATCATTCCGGCGCAGATGGCGACGCCCGATGCAATCAACTTCATGGCGCGTTACGGCCGCGGGCTGATCTGCCTGGCGATGACCAAGGACCGGGTCGACCAGCTCGGCCTCGGGCTGATGAGCCGCAACAACGGCACCCGCCACGAGACCGCCTTCACGGTCTCGATCGAGGCACGCGAGGGGGTCACCACTGGCATCTCCGCCGCCGACCGTGCCCGCACCGTCTCGGTCGCGATCGATGCGGCGAAGGGCAAGGACGAGATCGTCACGCCCGGCCATGTCTTTCCGCTGGTCGCGCGCGACGGCGGGGTGCTGGTGCGCGCCGGGCATACCGAGGCCGCAGTCGATGTCGCGCGGCTGGCGGGCCTCAATCCCTCGGGCGTGATCTGCGAGATCATGAACGAGGACGGGACGATGGCGCGGATGGACGATCTCGTATCGTTCGCGCAGTTCCACAATCTCAAGATCGGCACGATCCGCGACCTCATCGCCTATCGCCGCCGCAAGGATCATCTCGTCGAGAAGCGCGCCGAGACGCGCTTCACCAGCGAATGGGGCGGCGAGTGGAGCGCGATCACGTTCTGGAACAAGGCCAGCGAGAGCGAGCAGGTCGCCTTGGTTAAGGGCAGGATCGATCCCGCTCAGCCGGTGCTGGTGCGGATGCACGCGCTCTCACCGTTCAGCGACATCTTCGGCGAGGGTGGCGCGCGCGGCGGGCTGCTGCGGCGCTCGATGGAAATGATTGGGCAAGAGGGCGCCGGCGTCGTCGTTTTGCTCAGCCATGCCCGCCCCGACAAGTTCACGGTGTCGCTCCAGGCGCGCTCCGGCGACTTGCCCGAGGCCGATATGGAGGAGCTGCGCGATTACGGCGTCGGCGCGACGATCCTCACCGAGCTCGGCGTGCGCGACATGATCCTGCTCACCAACACCCACCACACGCTGGTCGGCCTCGACGGGTATGGCCTGTCGATCGTCGGCGAGCGCCCGATCGACGGAGCCGCGTAAATGGCCAATGTCCTCATCGTCGAGGCGCGCTTCTACGCGCATCTAAACGACTTGCTGCTCGCCGGCGCCGTCGCCGCAATCGAAGAAGCGGGACACAGCTATGAGGTCGTGACGGTTCCCGGCGCGCTCGAGATTCCGGGTGCGGTAGCTCTGGCGGCAGAGAGCGGTCGTTATGACGCGTTCGTAGCTCTGGGCGTAGTGATCCGCGGCGAGACCTATCATTTCGAGATCGTCGCCGGCGAGAGCGCGCGCGGGCTGATGGCGCTGTCGATGGACGGCGTCGCGATCGGCAATGGCATTCTCACCGTCGAGAACGAAGCCCAGGCACTGGCGCGTGCCCGTCCGAATGAAAAGAACAAGGGCGGCGAGGCGGCCGAGGCGGCGCTGGCAATGCTCGCGCTGCGGGCCCGGCTGGGCTGATGGACGCGCCCCGCACTCGCTACAAGGTGGTGGAGCGCGGACGGCGGCTGGAAGTCATCGACACTTGGAACGGCAACGCGACGGTCAAGCCGGCGCGGCACGATCCTGTCGAGCGCGCACCGCAGCGCGATGCCGCCGCGGCGATTGAGGCATTGCGCCGTGACACGGCCATCCCCATCGAATCAGTCCGCGCGCCCAAGCTCGATCAGCGCGGACGCGGCCTGCTCCACACCAAGCCGTGGTATGACGACAAGGGCCCCCGCCAAATAGTGGTAACTCCGGCGGGCGAAGAAAAACTCAAGGGTCTGCGCATCGTCGCCTTCGTCGCGCTTTTCATCCTCGCGGTGATGGCCTTCCTGTTCTGGCCGCTGCTGTTCATCGTCCCGTTCCTGGTGTTGAACGAGGCGACGCGAAAGAATCTCCGCGCCGCCTCGACCAAATTCCTCGACGAGATCAATCAGCCGGTGACGGGCTCCAACGCCGGGTAATCCAGATAGCCCTCCACCCCCTGGGTGTAGAAGGTCGCCATGTCGGGCGCGTTGAGCGGGGCGTCGCGGCGGAGGCGCTCGACCAGATCGGGATTGGCGAGGAAGGGCCGGCCAAAGGCAATGCCGTCGGCGTGGCCCGAAGCGATTTCTTCCTGCGCGCGGGCCAGCGTATAATCCTGGTTGAGGATCAGCGGCTGCTTGAACACCTTGCGGATCGCCGGCGAGACGCGCGGCTGATCGGACCTGCCGAAGGTGCCGGTGGGAGACTGCTCGCGCAGCTCGAGAAAAGCGATGCCCTGCTCGGACAACCATTGCGCGGCGGGGACGAAAACGCTCTCGGGATCGCTATCGACCACGCCCTGGGTGTCGCCATTGGGCGAGAAGCGGACGGCAGTGCGATCGGCACCGGCCTCGGCGATCAAGCGAGCAACGACTTCGCGAAGCAGGCGTCCGCGGTTCTCGGGGGTGCCGCCATATTCGTCGTCACGGTGGTTGGAATTATCGCGCAGGAACTGGTCGATCAGATAGCCATTGGCGGCGTGAAGCTGCACCCCGTCAAACCCGGCGCGGACGGCGTTGCGCGTCGCCGCGGAATAATCGTCGAGGGTGCGGGCGATGTCGTCCTTGGTTGCGGACCGCGCCTCGCCATAAGGCTGCTTGCCCGCATAGGTGTGGGCGTAATGCGGAGCGGTGGTCGCAGAGGCCGAGAGCGGCGGTGCGCCGTCGAGGAAATCGGGATGGACGATGCGGCCCATGTGCCAGAGCTGCGTGAAGATCCGGCCGCCGGCATTGTGAACGGCGTCGGTGATCGGCTTCCAGGCTTCGACCTGCTCGTCGGTCCACAAGCCCGGTGCAAAGGGCCAGCCCAGGCCTTCGCGGCTGATGCCGGTGCCCTCCGAGATGATCAGCCCGGCCGCGGCGCGCTGGACGTAATAATCGGCCATGATAGCAGTGGGCACATGCTCGCGCGTGCTGCGGCCGCGGGTTAGCGGCGACATCAGGATGCGGTTCGGCGCGGTGATTGCGCCCAGCTGGATCGGATCGAACAGGTCGGCCATAATTCTCTTTCAATCTGTGACGTCTGCGAGATAGGGCGCTAGAGGGCGGCATGCATCACGCCGAGGCCGCAACAAAAACTATTTCGCCGCGAAGCCGCGCGGTGGCTGCGCTGCTGATCGCCAATATTGCCCTGGCATCGGGGCCGCTGTTCGTGCGGATGGCCGATGTCGGGCCGGTGGCGGCGGGGTTCTGGCGGATCGCGCTGGCCACCCCGGTGCTGCTCGCGATCGCAGTGGCGGGCGGGGGCAGGCCGATCGCCGCGTCGCGGGGGCTGTGGGGCGTGCTGGCGATTGCCGGTGTCGCCTTTGCCGCGGACTTGGCCAGCTGGCATGTCGGCATCCTCCACACCACGCTCGCCAATTCGACTCTGTTCGGCAATTCGGCGACGTTGATCTTCCCGATCTACGGCTTCTTCGCCGTGCGGATGTGGCCTACGCGATTGCAGGGGCTGGCACTTTTGCTCGCGGCCCTGGGCGCCGCCTTGCTGCTGGGGCGCTCGGCGAGCCTGTCCGCCGACAATCTCACCGGCGACTTACTCTGCATGCTCGCCGGCATGCTCTACGCAGTCTATTTCGTCTTCATGGCGCGCGCGCGCGAACGGCTGGCGCCGATACCGGCGCTGGCATTGTCTTCGCTCGCGACGATCCCGCCGTTGCTGATTCTGGCGCTGGCCATGGGCGAGACGGTGATGCCGGGGAACTGGACGCCGGTCGTGACCCTCGCGATCGTCAGCCAGCTGATCGGGCAGGGGTGCATGATCTACGCACTCGGGCACCTTTCTCCGCTAGTGATCGGGATCGGGCTGCTGATCCAGCCGGTGGTGGCCGCAGCGCTCGGCTGGAGCATTTTCGACGAGCGGCTGGCGACTGCGGACATTATCGGCGCGGTGCTGGTGGCGGTAGCATTGGTGCTGGTGCGCAGCAGCGAGGTTGCTTCCGCCCGCGAGGAGCCTAAATCGCTCTGATGGACCTAGCGAACGCCACGCTCGACGAACTCCGCTTCGCGCTCGCGCCGGCGGTTGCGGCCAATGCGGCGTTCGACGGATGGAATTTCGAAGCGCTGGACATGGCGGCCGAGGGCATGGGCATCGACAAGGATGTGGCGCGGCTGGCCTTCACCGACGGTCCGGTAGCGATGATCGACGCATGGTTCGCCAGCGTGGACGGCGCGATGCTCGCGCGGCTGACGTCCGAGAAGCTCGCCGCGATGAAGATCCGCCAGCGGATCGCTTCGCTGGTCGAGACGCGCTTGGAATTGCTCGCGCCCAACCGCGAATCGCTGCGCCGTGCCCTCGCCGTGCTGGCGCTGCCGCAGAATGTGGCCAAGGCCGCCCGGCTCGGCTGGCGTTCGGCAGACGTGATGTGGCGCGCCGCAGGGGACGTCGCGACCGATTATAACCACTATACCAAGCGCGGCATTCTCGGCGGCGTCTATGCCGCGACGGTGACCGTGTTCCTCAATGACGAGAGCGAGGACCACGCCGATACCCGCGCTTTTTTGTCGCGGCGGATCGACGGAATCATGGCCTTCGAAAAGGCCAAGGCACAGTGGCTCCGGCCCGCAGAGCATCATTTCAGCCTATCGCGCTTCATCGGCAGGCTGCGCTACCCGGCTGTGTGACGCGCCACTAGCTTCTCGCGCGAGTTATTGATAATCACTCGCAAATGAGTTCCCTCGCAGCGTCAACACCCCTTGCTCAGCTCGCGCCCATGCATGCCGGCACGGTCAGCGTGATCGATTGGCACAAGCTTGCGCCCAGCGAGGCGCGGCGGCTGCGCGAGTTCGGGCTCGACGAGGGCGTCGAAGTCGAGCTGCTCCAGCGCTCGGGCTGGTTCGGTGGGCCGATGTCGGCGCGGATCGGGCGGATGACGGTGGCGCTGCGCCGCCATGTCGGCGACGCCATCCATGTTGCCGAGATCGCCTGACCCCGATGGAGACGACACCTTTGATCGCGCTGGTCGGCAATCCCAATGCCGGCAAGAGCGCCTTGTTCAACGCGCTGACCGGCGCGCGGCAGAAGGTCGGCAATTATCCCGGCGTGACGGTCGAGCGGCATTCGGGGCGGATGGCGCTTCCCGACGGCCGCCCGGTCGAGCTGGTCGATTTGCCCGGCACCTACAGCCTCGATCCTTCAAGCCCCGACGAGCAAGTCACGCGCGACGTCGTGCTGGGGCGGCAGGAAGGCGAGCGGCTGCCCGATGCGCTGGTCGTCGTCGCCGACGCGACAAACCTCGACAATCATCTGCGCTTCGTCCTCCAGCTTCGCGCGCTGGGACGGCCGATGGTGCTCGCGCTCAACATGATCGACATGGCGACTCGCGACGGGCTCAAGATCGATACGGATGCGCTCAGCCGCGAGCTCGGCGTGCCGGTCGTGGCGACGGTGGCGGTGCGCAAACGCGGCCTCGACGAGCTCAAGCAAGCGATCGCCGGCCTGACTGCGGGCAAGGCGCCCAAGGCGATGCCAGTGCTCGATACCGATATCACCCATTTCCAGCGCGACGCGCGACGGATCGCGGCATTGGCGATCGTCGAACAGCCGCGGTCGCGGGCCTTTACCCGCACGGTCGATCGCATCGCGCTGCATCCGGTGGCCGGACCGATCATCCTGATCGCGATCCTGTTCACGATGTTCCAGGCGGTGTTCAGCTGGTCCGAAGCGCCGATCGGCTGGATCGAGGCGTTTCAGGGCTGGCTCGCCGAAACGGCAGTCGCGACGTTGCCCGAGAATTTCCTGCGCAATTTGCTGGTCGAAGGGGTCATCAACGGCGTCGGATCGGTGGTGGTATTCCTGCCCCAGATCGTGATCCTGTTCGCCTTCATCCTCGTGCTCGAAGCATCGGGCTATATGGTCCGCGCCGCTTTCCTGATGGATCGGTTGATGGCCGGAGTCGGGCTTTCGGGGCGTTCGTTCATCCCGCTGCTGTCGTCCTTCGCCTGCGCGATTCCAGGAATAATGGCGACGCGCTCTATCGACGATCCGCGCGAACGGCTGACGACGATCCTGATTGCCCCGCTGATGACCTGCTCGGCGCGGCTGCCGGTCTATGCCGTGATCATCGGCGCGTTCATTCCGGCGCGCAGCATCGGTCCGGGGATCGGCTTGCAGGGGCTCGTGCTGCTGGCCTTGTACCTGACGGGAATCGTCGGCGCAGTGCTGGCGGCGCTGGTGCTGCGGCGGACCGCCACCAAGGGCGCCGGCGGCGGCTTCATGATGGAAATGCCGCGCTATCAATTGCCGTCGATTCGCGACGTCGCGATTGGGCTGTGGCAGCGCGCCTATGTCTTCCTGCGCCGCGCCGGCACGATCATCATGGGCGTGACTGTGGTCTTGTGGGTGCTGACCTCCTACCCGATCGCTCCCGAGGGGCAGAAGCAGAGCGAATATTCGATCGCCGGGCGGATTGCGTCGGGGCTTGAAGTCGTGCTCGCCCCGATCGGCTTCAATCACGAGATGAGCCTGGCGGTGATCCCGGCGATGGCGGCGCGCGAAGTCGCGGTGTCGGCGCTGCAGACGGTCTACTCGATCGACGCCGAAGACGAGGATGCCGGCGCGCAGGCTTTGGGCAGCCAGCTCTCGGCGCGCTGGTCGCTGCCGACGGCGCTGGCGTTCCTGGCCTGGTTCGTGTTCGCGCCGCAATGCCTATCGACGATCGCCGTGGCGCGCCGCGAGACCAATGGGTGGAAGTGGCCGACGGTGATGATCGTCTATCTGTTCGTGCTGGCTTATGCCGCCGCGGGAGCGACTTATTGGGGCGCACGGGCCTTGGGCTTATAGCTTGCGGCCCGCTGTCGTTCTCATTATGTTCTAGGCCTTGGAGTCACTTACCCACAAGTGGCTTTGGCCGAAGCGGTTGATGACTCTCCGCTTCGATAGTACCCCGAAGGCGAAGCTCCAGGGCGAATATAAGGACAGATTTCATGGCGGGCAGCGTCAACAAGGTCATTCTCGTCGGCAATCTCGGAAAGGATCCCGAGTCGCGTTCGTTCCAGAACGGCGGCAAGGTCGTCGAGCTGCGCATCGCGACTTCGGAGAGCTGGAAGGATCGCAATTCCGGCGAGCGCAAGGAAAAGACCGAGTGGCACACGGTCAAGGTCTTCAATGAAGGCCTGGCCAATGTCGCCGAAAAGTATCTGCGCAAGGGCTCGAAGGTCTATATCGAAGGCGCGCTGACTACCCGCAAATGGCAGGACCAGCAGGGGCAGGATCGCTACTCGACCGAAATCACGCTTCAGGGCTTCAATTCGGTGCTGACCATGCTCGACGGCGCGCCGGGCGGTGGCGGCGGCCAGGGCGGCGGGCGCAGCTCGGGCGGCGGCGACGATTGGGGCGCCAGCGATGAATTCGCGGGCCAGTCCTCCAGCCGCGGCGGCAATTTCAACAGCGGCGGGCAGAAGAGCGGCGGCAATTTCGGCGGCGGCTTCCCGGGCGACGATCTCGACGACGACGTTCCGTTCTAAGCCCCGCAACCCGCCGCCTCGCCCGTCGTTGGGCTGGCAAAGGAGTGCACCATGCGTCTGGCCATCATCGGAATCGCATTGCTGGCCGGGGCATGCGGCGGAACTTCGACCGAATCGACCGACGATCCCGTCGGGCAGAATGTTGCGGCGGCGGCCGCCGAGGGCAGGTCGGCCGCGGTGGCCGCGGCGATCGACTGCAACAACCTCCCGAATTTCGTGAAAATCTATGAAGGCGGGCGCGTCACCCAATGCGTTTCGGGCCCCGACGGCACCCCCCGGCACGTGAGCGGCAGCGTCGTCTATCAGGTCGCTGCGCAGCCCGATGCCGTGCTCGGCTGGTCGCGCGCGCAGGCCGATGCTTCGGGACTGGCGCATCGCAGCTCAAGCGCCGGTAAATACGAAGCGGGCGAAGAGGGTAAGCGCACGCTGATGGTAGTCGTCGAGCCGCTGGACGGCGGCACCCGCGCAACGCTTAATTGGGGCAGCGGGATTTAGCGCTCGACGATTTCGGCGACGCCGAACTTGCCCGCCTGGTAATCGGCAAAGGCCTGGCGGATTTCCTGCTCGCTGTTCATCACGAATGGGCCGTGCGCGACGATCGGCTCATCGATCGGCGCGGCATGGCCGAACACGAACAGCGCCGGTTCGGATGCCGTGACTGTGACCGAATCGCCTTCGCCCAGTTCGGCGAGCGTGAAATGCGGGACGCTCACGCCATCGACCTGGAACGCCCCGCGCGCCGAATAGAGGAAGACGTCGCGGCCGGTCAGCCCCTCGAAGCGTATCGCCGCGCCGGCTTCGGCCTCGACCCAGCAGAGGAAGGTCCTGGTCAGCGATTCCACCGGACCCGTCTCGCCGCTATATTCGCCCGAGATCAGATGCACCGTCGCGCCGGACGCTGCGACCGCGGGGATCGCGTCGGCCTGGACCCCGGTATAGCGCGGCGCAGTCATCTTGAGGCGCGCGGGCAGGTTGAGCCAGAGCTGGAGGATCTCCATATCGCCGCCGTCGCGCTTGAACGATGTCGGCGAGACCTCGGCATGGACGATGCCGCTGCCCGCGGTCATCCACTGGATCCCGCCCGCGCGGATCACGCTTTCATGCCCCGCCGAGTCGGTATGCGCGAGCTCGCCATCAAGAATGAAGGTGACGGTCTCGAAGCCGCGATGGGGGTGCGGCCCGAACGGCAGCCCGCGATTGTCCGCGGCATAAGTCTGTGGCCCGTGATGGTTAAGGAACAGGAACGCGCCGACATGATCGATACGCGGCCCGGGCACCGGGCGGCGGGTCACCAGATCGCCGATATCGTCGCGCAGTGCCTGGTGGAGGCGCAGGATCGTCCGTTCGCTCATGCCTATTTCCTGAGCAGGAACACCGCATGCTCGGCGAGGAGGTTCGCCAGGCCAGCGCCCGTCTGCTTGTCACCCGTCAGGAACCAGCAACCATGGATTGCGATCCCCCGTTCCTTCAGCAGCGCGCGGAAATCGTCGACGGTGACGTGGTGGATATTGGGCGTGGCATACCATTTGAGCGGCAGCAGCCGCGTGACGGGCATCCGCCCGCCCCACAGCAAGGAGGCCCGCACCCGCCAATGCGCGAAATTGGGGAAGGACACGAACGCCTGGCCGCCGATGCGCAGCAACTGATCGAGCACCCAGTCCGGACGGCGCGTGGTCTGCAGCGTCTGGCTCAGGATCGCATAGTCGAAACTGGCATCCGGATAGTCGGCGAGATCGGCATCGGCGTCGCCCTGCACCACCGAAAGCCCGCGCGCGACTGCCGAGGCGACGTCGCTCGCGTCGAGCTCGAGACCGCGCGCGTCGCATTGGCGCTCGTCGCGCAACGCCGCCATAAGCGCGCCATCGCCGCAGCCGATATCGAGCACGCGGCTGCCCTTGGCGACATTGGCGGCGATGATTGCGAGATCGGGGCGGAGCGTCATCCATATACTCCGGCATCTTCGCGGACCATCAGCCGCTCGGGCGGATGGGGATAGGGCGTCCAGCCAAGCTTGGCGTAGAGCGGCTGCATGTCGCGAGTGAAAAGGGCCCAGCGGCGCAGACCCTGGAGGTCGGGGTGGCTGTGCAGCGCCTCGATCATCGCGCGGGCGACGCCCTTGCCGCGATGCGCGGGTAGGACGAAAACGTCGGCGAGATAGGCAAAGGTCGCCTGGTCGCTGATCACCCGCGCAAAACCGATCTGCTCGTCCCTGCCGTCCTCATCGGCTTCGAACACGGCGACGCAGAGCGACCCGCGGATCGCGCGCTCGACGATGTCACGCGGGATGCCCACCGACCAGTAAGCGCCGCTCAGGAAGGCATGGATCAAGTCGAGATCGAGCTCGGACTTGTCGAACGAGAGGCGCATCACCGCACCCCCGCGCCGAGGAAGCCGCGGATGACGCGGTCGAGCTCGGGACTTTCGAGCAGGAAGGCGTCATGGCCGAAGGGCGATTTGAGCTCGACGAAGCTTGCCGCCGCGCCCGCCGCGTTGAGCGCATGGACGATGCTGCGCGACTCGCTGGTCGGATAGAGCCAATCGGTGTCGAAGCTGACCAAGCAGAAGCGGGTGGCCGAGCCCTTGAAGGCGTTCGCCAGCGTGCCGTGTTCCTCGGCGAGATCGAAATAGTCCAGCGCGCGAGTGATATAGAGATAGGAATTGGCGTCGAAGCGCTCGACGAAGCTGATCCCCTGATGGCGCAGATAGCTCTCTACCTGGAAATCGGCGTCGAAGCCGAAGGTCTTGGCCCCATCCGGATTATCCGGGCGCCCCTGCAGCTTGCGACCGAACTTGGCGGTCAGTCCGGCTTCGGAAAGATAGGTGATGTGCGCCGCCATCCGCGCGACCGCAAGGCCGGCAATGGGCGGGGCGCCCTCGGCATAATAATCGCCGCCGCGCCAGTTGGGATCGGCCATGATCGCCTGGCGGCCGACCTCATGGAAGGCGATATTCTGCGCCGAATGCCGCGCGGCGCTGGCGATCACCACGGCGGACGCTGTGCGCTCTGGGAAAGTCGCGGCCCAGCTCAGCGCCTGCATGCCCCCCATCGATCCGCCGACCACCGCGAACAGTCGCTCGACGCCCAGATGATCGAGCAGCATTGCCTGCGCGCGGACCATGTCGCGGATAGTGATGACCGGAAAGGCCATCCCCCAGGGCGCGCCAGTCGCGGCGTTGATGCTCGCAGGTCCCGAGGAGCCAAGGCACGAGCCGAGAACGTTCGAAGAAATGACGAAGTAGCGGTCGGTATCGATCGGTTTGCCCGGCCCGACCATGCGCGTCCACCAGCCGGGCTTGCCGGTGACCGGATGGTTGGAAGCGACGTGCTGGTCGCCGGTGAGCGCGTGACAGATCAGGACCGCGTTGCTCGCGGCTTCGTCGAGCGCGCCATAGGTTTCGTAGGCGATGTCGACCGGCGACAGCAAAGCGCCGCCATCGAGGCGCAGCGGCCCCGGCAACGTGGCAGTGCGGGCAAGCCCGAAGCGGGCGTCGTCGGACATGCTTGTGGCGTTACGGTGTGCCGTGGTGCGACGCAATATTCCCTCTCCCATCGGGGGAGGGAGTTACGCAGCCTTGGCGCTGAGGCGCTTGCCGGTGATCGCCTCCGCGGCCATCCGCCCGGTCTCCGCCGCACCGTTCATATACCCTGGGAACGCATCCGAGAGGTGCTCGCCTGCGAACCACACGCGGCCCGCGCCGGACACCTGGCGCTCGGCGGGATTGTCCGAATCGATATAGAGCAGATGCGCGAAACGGCTGAGCTGGCCAGGGGCGTAATTCACGTACGCGCCAAGCGTGAGTGCCTGAGCGTGCCAGTTGGTTCGGGCAAACGGACCGGTGGCGGCTTCGATCAGGCCGGGGATTGCGGGCGCAGCGCTTTTGGCGAAGGCTGCGGCCAGCTGAGAGGGGGCGAGGGCTTCGGCGGCTTTGACTTCGTCGCCGCCGAGAAACCAGGTCCAGACATGCGAGACGCCTTGCTTGCTGTGGACGCTGCCGTCCCAGCCCAATGCCCAGCCATCCTCGGCCTTGGTCTGCCACAGCTCGCCGCCGACGCCCATCGGGCCCTTCCACGGCGTGGCGTTGGTGCCCGACTGGACCTTCTCGTTAAAGCCCAGGTCCATCTCGGCGATGAAGCTGCGCCACGCCGCGGGCAGAGCAATGCGGAAATCGATCTGACGCGTGAGCGGCGCCGGGACCGCGACGATCACCGTATCGGCCTCGGCCACGCTGCTGTCGAGAAAAGCGAGGCGCACCCCCGAGCCGTGCCGCTCGATGCGCAACAGGCGTTTGCCCGTCTCGATCCGGTCGGCATAATGCGCCGACATTGCTTCGATCAGCGCGCTGCTGCCGCCCTGGATGACATAGCGTTCGTCCGCGCCGCCAAGCACTTCGACGCGCTCGCCATTCACTGTCGGCAGATTGAAGATCAATTCGATCGCCGAGGCCTGGCTTGGCTCGACGCCATATTCGGTGCGGCTGGTCGCCTCGAGCAACTGGCGTGCCCAGGGGTCGCGGATCAGATGCGCATGGCGCTCAAGATAATCGTGGATCGAGATCGCATCGAGTTGCTTCGAAATGCGGCCGGGATGCTTGTCGAGCATATCGGCATCCTTGCCGATCTGCCCGGCGATGGCGCGCAGGCCCTCGGCCAGCTCGGCCTCCGGGAGCAGCTGGCCATTGGCCAGCGTCAGCGTCGTGTGCGGATCGGCCTTGCGATCAACCAAGGCGATGCCGAAACGCTTGGCCAGGCCCTGCATGTCGTAATGATCGGTGTTGACCAGCTGGCCGCCGACTTCGAAGGTCCATTCGCCGGACCTGTGCGTGAACATGCGCCCACCGGTGCGATTGCGGGCTTCGTAGAGATGGGCCTCGACGCCGGCGTCGCGCAAATGATGCAGCGCGCTGAGCCCGGCAATCCCGCCGCCGACGATGGCGACCCGGCCGGGTGCGCGCGCCTGCGCGGCTCGCGGAACCGCAACTGCCGCGCCGCTCGCGGCGATCGCCTTGAGCAAGGTTCGCCGGGTCGCGGCGAAGCTCGCTTTGACCGCCATCGCCTCGCCCGCTTCTGCAAGATTGCTCCGCCGCGCCGTCTCCAGCGCGCGCCAGAACATGCCATTGCCCCGCATTGCCCCTCCTTGGCCCCATTCGAGACCTGCCTTAATGGCCTACCCTTGCCATCCGGTAACCGTTCCGCCAAGCCGCGCGACCATGAACGCACCTGTCCCCAAGCCCTGGGTAATGGCCATCGCTCCCTATATTCCGGGGCGCGCGACCACCGATTCGGGCAAGAAGGCCGCCAAGCTCTCGTCGAACGAGAACCCGTTCGGCACGCCCGAGGCTGCCCGCGCAGCCTATGCCGGCGCCGCGGAGGTGCTCGAACGCTATCCCGACGCCAGCGCGCACGATCTCCGCGAGGCACTTGCCGGCCATTACGATCTGGACGCGGCGCGGATCATCTATGGCACGGGCTCGGATGAAGTTCTGCATCTGGCGGCGGGGGCCTATGCCGGCCCGGGCGATGAAGTCGTTTATGTGCGCTACGGCTTCGCGGTCTACGATATCGCCGCGCGTCGGGTCGGCGCGACGCCGGTGGTGGCGCCCGACAAGGATTATGCGACCGACGTCGATGCGATTCTGGCGCTGGTCACCGAGCGCACGCGATTGGTGTTCGTCGCCAATCCCAACAACCCGACGGGCACCTATACGACCAAGGCCGAGATCGCGCGGCTGCATGCTGGCCTGCCGAGCCATGTGCTGCTGGTGCTCGATCAGGCCTATACCGAATATCTCGACCCCGAAGATGATGATGGCGGGCTCGATCTGGCGCGGACCCAGCCCAATGTGCTCGTCACGCGCACCTTCTCCAAGATCTTCGGGCTCGCCTCCGAGCGTATCGGCTGGGGCTATGGCCATCCGGATGTGATCGCCGCGATGCACCGCATCCGCGCGCCCTTCGCCTTCGGGATCGGCGCCAGCCGCGCGGCCATTGCAGCTTTGGGCGCGAGCGATTTCGTCGAGCACAGCTATGCTCACAATGCCAAGTGGCGGGCATGGTTCGCCGAGCAGATCGAGTCGATGGGCAATAAGGGCCTGCGCGCCGTACCCTCCAAGGCCAATTTCCAGCTGGTCCTGTTCGAAGGCGATGTCAGCGCGGAGACGGCGTACAAGGCGCTGATGGAAGCGGGCTATATCGTCCGCTGGCTGCCGGGGCAGGGGCTGCCGCACGGCCTGCGCATCACGATCGGCACCGAAGAGGAAATCCAGGGGCTGACTCAGGCGCTGCGCGAGATCGTGGGGGCCTGATGCTGCCGTTCAGCCGCGTCACGATCATCGGACTGGGCCTGATCGGCTCGTCGATCGCGCGCGGCGTGAAGCAGCATATGCCGAGCGTGCGGGTGACCGGGCACGACGCCGACGCAGATGTCCGCGAGACGGCGACACGGATCGGGCTGTGCGACGACGTGACCGACACGCCTGGCGCTTCGGTGATAGATGCCGATCTGGTAATCCTGTGCGTGCCCGTCGGCGCGATGGGCGAAGCGGCGGCGGCGATCGCGGCCGATCTGCCCGCCGATGCGATCCTCAGCGATGTCGGATCGTGCAAGGAAAACGTTGTCGAGGCGGTGCGCGCAGCGCTTCCCGAGGCGGTGTTCGTGCCCGCGCACCCGGTGGCGGGCACCGAGAATAGCGGACCTGAGGCGGGCTTCGCCTCGCTATTCCACAATCGCTGGTGCATCGTCACGCCGCCTGAAGGCACCGATGCTCTCGCGATCGAGCGCGTCGCCGAATTCTGGAAGCGGCTCGGCGCCGATATCGAGATCATGGCGCCCGCGCATCACGATCGCGTGCTCGCGATCACCAGCCATTTGCCGCATCTGATTGCCTATACGATCGTCGGCACCGCCTCGGACCTCGAGGAAGTCACCCAGTCCGAAGTGATCAAATATTCGGCGGGCGGCTTTCGCGACTTCACGCGCATCGCAGCCTCCGATCCGACGATGTGGCGCGACGTGTTTCTCGCCAATCGCGAAGGCGTGCTCGAAATGCTCCAGCGCTTCTCTGAGGATTTGTCGGCGCTCCAGCGCGCGATCCGCTGGGGCAAGGGCGACGAATTGTTCGAGCTGTTCACGCGCACCCGCGCCGTCCGCCGCTCGATCATCGAGCAGGGCCAGGACGATGCTGCACCCGATTTCGGGCGCTCGCACGACTGAGTCACGGGCGGCGCGGACCGCCCGATTTCGCTTCCAATGTAGGATTTGGTCTGAAAGAGTCGCCCGGCTCTTTCTCATCGTGACGGACCAGCGGAGTGCATGGCAGGCACCGCCTTAGCCTGAATTCTGCCCCGAATTCCCGCGCGCAAAACCCCATGGGCAGTGCGAACATTGGGAAGATTCGCACTTGCCTCAAGTGGCGGTGTTCAGCGCATTGATCGCTTCGTGCACCCGCGCCTCGATTTCGTCGCGGGAAAGACCCGCCGGTATGGGTTCACCGAACGAAAAGACCACGGTGCCCGGCCGCTTGAGGCCCTTTTTTGGCCAGACATGTCCGCTCTTCACTGCGATCGGCACCACCGGCAATCCGAGTATTCGGTAGAGCCCGGCAAAGCCCGAGCGCAGTTCGGGGCATTCGCCGATCTGGGTGCGCGTGCCCTCAGGAAAGATCAGCACCGAGCGGCCTTCGGCGAGTGCTACCTTGGCGTCCTTCATCATCGAACGGAGCGCGCCGGCGCTGGCCGCACGGTCGGCGACGATCCCGCCATATTTCTGTGCCGCCCAGCCCCAGACCGGGATCTTGGTCAGTTCGCGCTTCATCACCGGCGCGGGCTGGCGCAGCCGCCGGGTCAGGTCGACCGCCTCGAAATTGCTCTCATGCTTGGCGGCGAAGAACACCGGCCCCGCGGGCATCACCCCTTCGACGCGAACCTGGATGCCAAGGATCCAGCGCGCGCACCAGATCATGAATGCTGCCCAGCCGTCGCAATAGTTGCGCAGCGCCGTGGCGCCGAATAGCCCGGACACCGGTGCGAGCCCGACGATCAATATCGAAAGCCCGTAAAAGACGATTGCGAAGACCAGATTGCGAAGCAGCAGCATCAGCCGGCGCCGACCAGAAGCGCGACGCGGCGTACCAGATATTTGTGATATTCGCGGAACAGCATGCCGAAGCCCGGCTGGCTGCGGACTGGATCGCCCACGACTTCGACACCCGGCAATTGGTGTGAAAGCTCAAGCTTGGCGCGCGGCATGTGCCAGTCCGAAGTCACCAGCCGCACGCTTTTATACTTGTGCCGCTGAACCCATTTCGCGGTCTCATCGGCATTGGAGCGGGTATCGACTGCCTGCCAGCCGAGATCGATCGAATTGGCAAAGAGCCGCCGGTCAATCTTATACTGTGCCGCGAATTCGCCGGGGCGGACGTCCGGATCGACACCGCTGACTAGCATACGCTTGGCGTCACCTGCACGCAGCACTGCCAGCCCGCGGTCGATGCGCCCCGAAGCCCCGGTCAGCACGACGATCGCGTCGGTCTTGCGCCCCTCGAGCGGCTTGCCGAGCGAGAGCATGAACGCGGCGAAGCCGAGTGCCCAGGCGATCACGACAAGCGCGGCGATCCGCCAGATCACAGCGTTTTGCCCAAGGCACGCAGCACGGCGGCGCGCGCCGCCAAGGTCGCGAGCAACGCAAAGCCGATCGGAAGCAGCAGAAGCAGGAACCAGTCGCGCTGCTGGAGTGCGACGCCGCTGAGCATTTCCGATCCGAGCGCCCCCATCCGCGATTGCAGGAACCAGACCACGCCCATCGCCGCCACGCTGCCGAGCAGCCCGCCGAGCAATGTGTCGAAGGCGATCCGCCGCTGAAACAGCCGGGCGATCTGCAAGTCGGTTGAGCCAAGCATATGGAGCACGTCGATCGTGTCGCGGTGCGTGTCGAGCCCTGAGCGCGCCGCGAGCAGCACCACTGCGGCGGTTGCGGTGGCGATCAGCAGCATCAGCCCGACCGAGAACCAGCTCATCGTCGACATGAAGCTGCGTACCGGAGCCAGCCACTGGGCATGGCGATCGATCCGCGCATTCGGCGCGACCGCGCGGGCGGCGCGCTCCACGGCGTTCACATCGCCGCCGCGCATCTCGACATCGATCATCGCCGGCATCGGCAGATCGGGATCGAGCCCGGCATCGCCGAGCCATGGTTTGAGCAATTCGGCCAATCGCGCGCGATCGGCTTCCGATGCATGCGTCACCCCGGGCACCCTGGCGAGCGCGGCGACCATCGCCGCGGCCTGGCTGTCGCGGACCTGGGCATTGGGCTCGACGATCTGCACCGTCAGGCGCCCGGCAAGCTGACGATCGAGCTGCGCAGTTGCGGTAAACATGCCCAACCCCAGCGCGCCGGCGAGCACGGTCAGGAACAGCATGATCGCCATGATCCAAGTCATAGCGCGCGTCCGCCGGCTTTCGTCGAGCAGGCGCCGGTCGGGCGCGTTAGGATTGAGGCTAAAGCGCATTTATCGCTCACCCGGCGGATTGCGCAGCGCGCCGGTGGGATCGTTCAGCCGGCCTTTCTCGAGCCGCATCATGTGGGCGTTGGGAATGCGATTGAGCAAATGGAAGTCGTGGGTTGCGACCACCACCGTGGTGCCCAGCCGATTGAGGCTGTCGAACAGATGCAGCAGCCGCTCGGCCATATCGGGATCGACGTTGCCGGTCGGCTCGTCGGCGACGAGCACCTCGGGGCGGCCGATCACCGCGCGCGCGATCGCGATTCGCTGCTGCTCGCCGCCTGAGAGCGTCGGCGGCTTGGCCTTGCCGCGATCGGTAAGCCCGACCCACGCCAGCATCTCGCGCACCGGCGCTTCGATATCGCTTTCGTGCACCCCCGCGACGCGCAGGGGCAGCGCGATATTGTCATAGGCAGAAAGGTGCGGGACCAGGCGGAAATCCTGGAAGACGACCCCAATGCGGCGGCGAAAGCCGGGCAGGCGGGTACGCGGCAGGTTGCCCGCATCCTCGCCGAACAGCCGCACCACGCCGCGCGTCGGGCGCTGGGCGAGGTAGAGCAGCTTGAGCAACGAAGTCTTGCCCGCGCCCGATGGGCCGGTGAGAAAATAGAAGGCGCCCGAATTGAGCGACAGGCTGATGTCCGAAAGGGTCTCGGTGCCGGTGCCATAGCGCAGTCCGACATTCTCGAATTGCACGATGCTCGCCATGGCATGCCCATCGCACAGCCGCTTGTCGGGCTCAAGCAGGGGGACTCTTGTGAGCGCGATTCGAAGCGTCTAGAATCACGGAAGTGCCGGCCGGTGGGCAGCCGGACCGGTGAGACGCGATGATCCTTGAATGCAGCCAGTGCCGGACGCGTTACCTGGTTCCAGACAGCGCCATCGGTGCGGACGGACGCACGGTGCGCTGCGCAAGCTGCAAGCACAGCTGGTTCCAGGCGCCTGTAGTCCTCGATCTCGCGACCCGCGCTTCGCCGAGCGATGGTCCTCCAATCGCCTCGCCTCCGGTTTCGCCCCGGCGCGAAGCGCCAGCGCCACGTGTGTTCGACGATGCTTCGGTTTCGGCCGCGGCACCCGAGCACGAATATGATCCCTTTGCGCCCCAGCCTCCGTTCAAGCCGCGCCGCAATCCGGCCCGGCGCTGGACTGCGGCGGCATTCGTTGCGGGCTTCTCGATGCTGCTCGGCACCGGCGCTATCCTCTATTCGGGCGCGCCGGGCATCGCCGCGCAGCTTGGCCTCGGTATCGGCGGCGAAGCAGAGACGCCGCTCCGCTTCACTGACAAGAATGTCGAGTTGCGGACCATGCCGAGCGGCAGCGAGTTGTTTGCCGTATCGGGCAAGATCGTGAACCCCACGGGCGACAAGCAGCACGTGCCCGATGTCCGCGTAGAGCTGCGCGATCAGCAGGACCGGCTGGTCTATTCGTGGCGAATCACGCCGCAGACGCGCAACCTCGGGCCCAAGGCGGCGATTGATTTCAATTCGGCCAAGCTCGACGTGCCGCCGAACGCCAAGGTGGTCGAACTCAGCTTCGCGAGCGAAATCGGCGGTTAAGTCATGCTGGGCGCGAGCGCGCTTGCAATCGTCCAAGGGCGTTGCTAGTGGCCGCGCCTCACCAGCCCGTCGGCTCGTTCGGCGGTGATTCACGTGCGGCCGTGGCGGAACTGGTAGACGCGCAACGTTGAGGTCGTTGTGGGCGAAAGCCCGTGGAAGTTCGAGTCTTCTCGGCCGCACCATTTCTCGCCGGAACCAGCGGTTCCGTGGACGAGACCAGCAGGAGGCAATCATGGATCGGATGCAGTGCGCTCGCCTTGCTCCCTCAAATCTCATGGTGCCCCATGCCTGCATTCCTCACCCTGGACTCTCTCGCCGCCGCGACGCCTGACGGGCGGCCGCTCTTCGAGAATTTGACTCTGTCGGTCGGCGCCGAGCGCGTCGGGCTGGTCGGGCGCAATGGCTCGGGTAAATCGACCTTGCTGCGGATCGCGGTGGGCGAAGTCGCCCCGCTTGCGGGCAGCATCACGCGCGCCGGCAGCATCGGGATGCTCATGCAGGATTTGGCCGCCGATCTGAGCGTCTCACAGGTGCTGGGCGTGGAAGAGCCGCTCGCGACGCTGGCGCGAATCACGGCGGGCGAGGGGAGCGAAGCCGATTTTGCCGAGGCCGATTGGTCTCTGGAGGCACGGATAGATGCGGCGCTGGCCGAGGCCGGGCTCGCCGGACTGGCGCTCGACCGCAAGCTGGCGTCGCTCAGCGGGGGCGAGCGCACGCGCGTGGCAATCGCGCGGCTCAGGATCGAGGCGCCCGACCTGCTCCTGCTCGACGAACCGACCAATAATCTCGATGCAGACGGCCGCGCGGCGATTGCGGCGTTGGTCGCCGGCTGGCGCGGCGGCGTATTGGTGGCGAGCCACGACCGGTTCCTGCTCGAAGCCATGGACCGGATCGTCGAACTGACCCCGATCGGTGTCCACATATTCGGTGGGGGCTGGTCCGCCTTTGCCGAAGCGCGTGACGCCGAACGCACGCGTATCCAAAGTGAGCTCGAGCGCGCGGGCGGGGCCATGCACGGGGCCGAGCGCGCCGCGCAGGAGCGCCGCGAGCGCAAGGATCGCCGCGACAGGGATGGGCGCGCCTTCGCCGCTTCGGGGTCGGCCCCGAAAATTTTGCTCGGGCGCCAGGCGGAGCGCGCCGAGAATAGCAGCGGGCGCGACAGCCGGCTGGCGGAACGTCTCGTCAGCGACGCATCCGAACGGCTCCATGCCGCCCGCACGCAGGTCGAGATCGTAACGCCGCTGGTGATCGAGGTGCCGCCGAGCGGGCTTCCCGCCAATCGCGAAGTGCTGTCGATGGACCAGGTGACGCTCACGGCAGGATTGCAGCGGTTGGGTCCGTGGAGCTTCGAGATGCGCGGGCCGGAACGCGTCGGGGTGACCGGGCCCAATGGGGCAGGCAAATCGAGCCTGTTGCGTGTCGCCATCGGGTTGACGCCTCCCGCCGGCGGGCATGTGCGCCGCGCGGAGGGGCGGCTGGCGATGCTCGACCAGCACGTCTCGCTGCTCGATCCCGCGACGAGCATCCTCGACAATCTCCGCCGGCTCAATCCCGGCCTCGACGCCAATGCCGCGCACGCCGCCTGCGCGCGCTTCGCCTTTCGCAATCGCGATGCGCTCCAGCCGGTGGCGACGCTCTCGGGTGGCGAGCGGCTTCGCGCAGGGCTCGCCTGCGTGCTTGCCGGGGAACGCCCGCCCTGGCTGCTGCTGCTCGACGAGCCGACCAACCATCTCGATATGGATTCGGTTGACGTGCTGGAGGCGGCGCTCCGCGAATATGACGGTGCGTTGCTGGTGGTCAGCCACGACGCCGCGTTCCTCGAAGCGATCGGCGTGCGCCGCGAAATCGCGCTGACGCGGTGATCTGCGACAGTTTTGGCCGCGCACCGGCACAATTTTGCGACAAGTCGCCGCTAGGCGGGGTAAGGGCGCCGCCGGTCGTG
The DNA here is from genome assembly GCF_979258125.1 of Sphingomonas sp. AC522. NCBI lineage: Bacteria > Pseudomonadati > Pseudomonadota > Alphaproteobacteria > Sphingomonadales > Sphingomonadaceae > Sphingomonas > Sphingomonas sp. AC522. The sequence goes on along the minus strand of NZ_OZ409836.1, from coordinate 576,879 downwards.
CCCCCTGGAGTATTAGATGCGTAAACTGAGTGCAGTCGGGATTGCCTTGCTCGCGAGCGCGATGCCGATGATGGCATATGCCCAGGAGCAGGCGCAGGCGCCGCAACCGGCTTCGCAAGAGGCCGACGACGCCGAGCCTGCCGACGAGGGCGAAGTCGTTATCAGCGGTCGGCTTCGCGGTGCAGTCGATAGTGACATCCCGCCCGAAATCCAGCTTGGGCCCGCCGATATCCGCGCGCTCGCCGTGCCGACGATCGCCGATCTGATCACCGAACTGGCGCCCCAACTCGGCACCGCGCAGGGGCGGGGCGGCGAGCAGCCGGTGGTGCTGCTCAACGGCCGCCGCATCTCGGGCTTCAGTGAAATCCGCGAAATGCCGACCGAGGCGATCGAGCGCGTCGATATCCTGCCCGAGGAAGTCGCGCTGAAATATGGCTACCGCGCCGATCAGAAGGTCGTGAACATCGTTCTGCGCCGCCGCTTCCGCGCGATCACTGCCGAGGCGGAGGGCCGCGCGCCGACCCGCGGCGGGTTCGCAGGCACCAAGACTAGTCTCAACATACTCAAGATCAGCCGCGACAAGCGCGTCAATCTCGACGTGCAATATAATGGCTCGTCGGGCCTGCTGGAGAGCGAACGCGACTTGATCTCGCGGCCCACCAATGGGCAGACCGTCGATCAAACGCCCTATCGCACCCTGATAGCCCCCACCCAGCAGCTCACGATCAACGGCGTATACAGCCAGAATCTCTCATCGAAGGTTAGCGGATCGCTCAATGCGAGGCTCGAGGTCAATCAGCGCCAGGCGTTGCTCGGTCTTGACAACCAGTCGTTGCAGCGATCCCGCGATACCAAAAGCCAGACTGCGCATGGCGGTTTCACGCTCAATGGGGACGGGCTGCCATGGAGCGGCGACTGGCGCTGGTCGCTCACCGGGAATTACGACCGCATTTCCACGCGGAGTCTGACCGGTGCAGGCAGCAGCCCGGCCGACACTTCCAATTCGACCTCGAGCGTCGGTACGCTCGATGCGCTGCTTCGCGGGCCGGTGCTCAAGCTTCCGGCGGGCGACCTTTCGACGAGCATCAGGCTGGGCGCACGCACCAGCGATTTCGACGGCTCTTCGCTCCGCTCGGGCGTGCGTCGTGTCGGTTCAGCCTCGCGCGACAGCGGCAGCGCGCAGATTAATATGGACCTGCCGATCGCCAGCCGCCGCCGCAATGTGCTCGGGGTGCTCGGCGACCTTTCGCTCAATGCCAATGCCGAGATCGAGCGGCTCTCGGATTTCGGCAGCCTGATCACCACCGGCTATGGCGTCAAATGGTCGCCGATCAAGGAAGTGCGCTTCCTCGCTTCGTTCACCAGCGAAGAGGGCGCACCGAGCGCGCAGCAACTCGCCGATCCGACGATCACTACGCCGGACGTCCAGGTGTTCGACTATGTGCGCGGCGAGGCGGCGATCATCACCAGCATAACTGGCGGTAATCCCGGACTGACCGCGGACAGCCGGCATGTCACCAAGCTCGGCGTCAACATCCGGCCGCTCGCCGAGACCGACCTCTCGCTCAGCGCCGATTATGTATCGAGCATCACACGCAACCAGATTACGGGCTTCCCGGCAGCGAGCGCGGCGGTCGAGGCGGCATTTCCGGGGCGTTTCGTGCGTGACGCCAGCGGGCGGCTGATCAGTGTCGACAATCGCGCAGTCAATTTCGCCAGCGCTGAGCGCTCGCAGCTGCGCTGGGGACTTAATTTCTCGATGCCGCTCACCTCTGCTTTGCAGAAGCGAATGGAGGAGCGCCGCGCCGAATTCGAAAAGGCGCGCGAAGAGGCCGAGCGCAACGGCACGCCTTTGCCCGAACGGCCCCGGCGCCAGCGCGGCGAAGGCGCAAACGTGCCCGGCCAGCAGCCCCAGCAGCAAGGCGGCTTTTTCGGCGGTGGCGGCGGGCGTCCCGGCGGCGGTGGCCGCGGCTTCGGTGGCGGTGGCGGTGGACGCGGGGGCGGCGCCAATGCCGCCGGCCGGATCAATTTCAGCCTCTATCACACCTGGCACTTCAAGGAGTTGGTGACGATCCGCGACAATCTGCCCGTGCTCGACCTGCTCAATGGTGCTGCGACCGGAAACCGCGGCGGCCAGCCGCGCCATGAGATCGAAGCGCAGGGCGGGGTATCGAGGGACGGTCTGGGCTTCCGGCTTAATGCCAAGTGGCAAAGCGGGACGACGGTGTTCACCGGCGCGGCGGGCAGCGGCGATCGGCTCGATTTCGGCAGCATCGGCACGATCGGGCTCAGGCTGTTCGCCGATCTCGGTCAGCAGCGAAAGCTGGTGCGCGAGCATGGTTGGTTGCGCGGCATGCGGGTGACGCTGTCGGTCGACAATTTGCTCAATTCGCATCCGCGAGTCACCGATCGCAACGGACTGGTGCCGATCAGCTACCAGCCCGATCTGCTCGATCCGCAGGGCCGGATGGTGCGGCTGAGCATCCGCAAATTGTTCTTCTGAATTAGCGGCCGCCGATGGTCGGCTGGGTCGGGCGGAAGCGCCCGCCCACCGGCGTGTCGCCAAATGCGGTCTTGCGATAGAGCAAGGTGATCGAGACGCGGCGATTGCGCGGGTCCATCGGATTGTTCTGGATCATCGGCTCGCGGTCGGCGACGCCTTCGATGCGGTCGAATGCTTTTTCGGGAACGCCGCCCGATGCCAGCCGGCGCCGGGTTGCTTCGGCGCGGCCGCTGGAGAGCATCCAGTTGTTCATGTTGCGCGGATCACCATAGCCCAGGCTGTCGGTATGGCCGCGGATCATGATCGGGTTTTCCATCGAGGCGATCGATTGCGCGATCATCCCGATCAGATTGCCGGCCTCAGGCACCAGTGCAGTCGTGCCGAGATCGAACATCGAATAATTGGCGTCGTCGATCAGGTCGATCCGCATCCCATCGCGCGTCGGCACGAAGCGGACATGGCTGGCCAGCCGTGCGAGCTTTGGGTTCGAGCGCATCTTCTGCTGCACCGTCTGGCTCATCTTGGCGAAATTCTTCTGGTCCTGCGCAGTCAGTGCGCGCTGGTCCTTGAGCGTGCCCTTATCGCCAGTGCCGGCATCCTTGCCGCCGGTGCCGCCGACGGGAACGGTCATCGAGCGCGTGCCGGTCTGGCCGGCGCGATTGGGATAATTTTCCTTGGCGTTGATTGCGTCGCCGCCGAGCAGCCCGTTCGAGCCGGCGCTGTTTTGCTTCATCTCCACGAGCGTCGGCGCGAAATAGTCAGCGAGTGCCTTGCGCTGCTTTTCGGTGGTGGCGCCAAGCAGCCACATCAGCAGGAAGAACGCCATCATCGCCGTCACGAAATCGGCGTACGCGACTTTCCAGGCACCGCCGTGATGCCCGCCATGCCCCTCGATATAGATCTTCTTGACGATGATCTTGGGCGGCTGATTGCTCCCGTGTGGAGCGCGGCCGGCCATTTATCTGCCCCTCAGCCCGTCGAACACTTCGCCGAAGTTTGGCTGGTTGCTGTGCGCGATGCCCGAGCGTGCGGCTTCGATCACCAGCGGCTGCGGATGGCCGTGGAGCGAGGCAATGATGATCTGCTTGACGGTGTGATAGATCGCCGCATCGGCATCGATCACTTGCTGGAGACGCGTCGCGAGCGGGCCGACCAAGCCATAAGCGAGCAAGACGCCGAGGAACGTGCCGACCAGTGCCGAGCCGATCATCCCGCCCAGGATCGCGGGCGGCTTGTCGATCGAGCCCATCGTCTTGACCACGCCGAGCACCGCCGCGACGATGCCGAGCGCGGGCAATGCGTCCGCAAGTCCCTGCAGCGTGGTCTGCGGGCTCTGGACCTCGTGGTGGTGGGTCTTGATTGCGTTATCCATCACTTCCTCGACGGCGTGCACGTCGAGTGTGCCCGACGAGACGACGACGAGGCGCAGCGTATCGGTGATCAGGTTGATCAGCGTGTGATCCGCAAGGAGCCGCGGATATTCGGCGAAGATCGCGCTGGAGCCGGGATCCTCGACATGCGGCTCGAGCGCGATCGGGCCCTCGGTGCGCAGCATCTTCATCAGCTTCGAGACTAGGAAGATCGTGTCGAGATAATCCTGCTTCTTGTATTTCGGGCCCTTGATGACCTTCATGAAGCCGGTGCCGAGCGCCTTCAGCTCCTTGCCCGAATTGCCGATGATCAGCGCGCCGACTGCGGCACCGCCGATGATGAGCATTTCGTGGGGAAGCGCATGCATGACCGGTCCCAGCGCGCCGCCCGTGAAGGCAAAGCCGCCAAAGACCATGGCGATCAGGACTACGAAGCCGATTGCCGGAAACATGGTGCTGGAATTCCCCCTATTTAGTCGTTCTGGTTAACGACCGCTCCGCCGAGAGTTTCAGCGGAAAAACATGGTTAAATCGTTACTAAGGGCAGGAATCAGCGAAGATAATCGAACAGCGACAACGAAGTGAGCTTGGTGAAGCTCGCCTGGGTCGCCTGAAGGACGGTCAGCGTCTGCTGGAATTCGGAGATGGTGGCGGCCAGATCGACATCTTCGACTGCCGAACGGGCGTCTTCGCGCGCTGTGGCTGCATAAGTGAGCTGGTCGGCGACCAGCTCGAGCCGGGTTCCGCGCGCGCCGACCGAGGCATGGGCGAGCGTGACGCTGGTAAAGGCTTCGGTGGTGCCGCCCACGGCCTTCTGCGCCGCAGCCTGGATATCGCCGCCGCCGCCTCGCAGCACCGTTGTGAAATCGGAGATCACGGCGAACATGTCGGTTGCGCCCGCTGTGAACGCCCGGTCGCCGGTGACGCCCACCTGGATGCAGGTCTGGTCGCCGATCGGGATGCCCGCGGGCTCGCCGCTGCTGGCATAGCTGATCGTGCCATCGGCAGCCTTGACATAGGGCAGGTCGCCCGTGGCGCCGCCGAACAAGGGCTGGCCGCGGCTGTCGCGGCTGTTGGCGAGCGCGAACAGGGTGTCGCGGATCGAATCCAGTTCCTTGCCGATCGAATTGCGGTCCGTATCCGAAAGCGTGCCGTTGGCGGCGTTGCTGAACAATTCCTGCGCGCGCTGGAGCTGGAGCTCGATATTGCTGAGCGTGTCATCGCTCTGATCGAGGATGCCCTGCGCGGTCTTTACGTTGGCGATATAGGCTTTGTCGTTGGCGTCGTCGCGCTTGAGCCCGGCGAGCTGGCGATAGCCGCCGGGATCGTCCGAAGGCGCAGTCACTTTCTTGCCCGACGCGATCTGCGCCTGCTGCGCGTCTGCCTTGGCCGCGAGATTCGACATTAAGGTCATCGAGCGCTGATAAGTCTGGGAAGTGGAAACGCGCATTGCTGTTACCTGATCTCGAAGATGGTCTGCAGCACGTCGCGCGCTACCTGGATGACGCGGCCCGATGCCTGATAGGCCTGCTGAAAGCGCATCAGATCGACGGCTTCTTCGTCGATATTGACGCCGGTGACTGCATCGCGCGCCGCAACGGCATTGTCGCGGATCGCCGTTTGCGCATCAACTACCGAGTTGCGCCCCTTGAGCGCGCTGCCATTGGCAGTGATCAGGTCGGTGAGCCGCTGTTCGGCGCCATTGGCACCGCGGATCGAATCGAGCCCCAGGAAATTGCCATTGTCGCGCTCGCCCTTGCCGATGCCCGCGCCGGCAATGCCGCGAGGATCGCTGATCGCCAGCGTGAGATTGGAGGCGGGGTCGCCGATCGTGAACATGTCCGCGCCGCGGACGCCGGCTAGCGTGTCGCCGCCCTTTTGCACGGTGTTGACTGCCTCGGCGAAGCTGCGGGCAAGCGTATCGAGCTGGCCGCGCGCGCCGGCGATGGCGGTTGCGCCCTCGGCGATCCCTGCCAGCATGCCGCCCACCGGAGCCAGCGCATGCATGCTGCCGCCGAAGAATGCGGCATAGGAGACCGCCCCCTCGCTGTTGCGGACCGAGGTGACCGTTGCCGCCTCGATGCCCATAACGAGAAGCTGGCCCGAAGCTCCGCCTTGGCGGACGGTGGCGCGGCCGGCCGCGTCGAGCGCAACATTTATGTCAGTCAGGCCGCTCAACTGCTCGAGCGCCTGGTCGCGCTGATCGAGTAAAGAGGCTGCGCTGCTGGTGTTTGGCGATACGCTGCCAAGCGCGAAATTCACGCGGGCCAGCGTCGTCGTCAGGCTGTTGAATTGGCGGACCGCGGCATCGGCAGTCGCGTCGAGATCCGCAGCTGCGGCGTCGAGCGAATTGCCCGTCGCCGTGAAGCCGGCAGCAACGCTCGATGCCGCTTCGAGCATCGCCTGGCGCGGGCCCAGCGCAGCAGGGTTCGCTGCGGCTGTGCGCGCCGAGGAGAAAAACGCAGTGATCTGGTCGCCCAGCCGGTTGCCGGTGAGCGCGCCTTGGATGCGGTCGAGCCAGGTCGCTGCGGTCTCGCTGCGGCCGAGATCGGTGGTGGCAAGGCGGACTTCGCCAGCGCGATAGACGTCGGTCTGGCGCGAGATGCCGTTGGCGATCACGCCCATGCCGTTGAGCCCAGTGACGCCCGTGGCGGCCACTTCGCGGACGTTGGACGTGCGGCGCACATAGCCGGCAGTGCCGGCGTTAGCGATATTCTCGGACGTGGTGGTCAGCGCGGTCTGATAGGCGCGCAGGCCCGAGGCGGCGATCGACAGCAAGTCGCTCATGGCGTCGCGCTCCCGCGTTCAGGGGCCGCTGCGTCCTCGGTCTTGGCGGCCTTGGCAAGAAACTCGGTCATCGCCTTGCCGATGCCGATCGGCGCATGCGCGGCCATCGACTGTGCAAGCTTGTCGTCCTGCATGTCGCGGAACTGCTCTTGCGCCTTGCTGTCGAACAGGCCGTCGCCGAGCTTCGCAGCCCGCATCGATTTGAGCATCATGCCGACGAAGATAGCCTCGAAGCGCTGGCCGGCGGCTTCGAGGTTCTCCTTCGACGCCAGCCGCGACGTGTCCGACACGCCGTTGCTGGGGCTCGCGCTGATGGGGCCGCGGATCTCGGTCACAGGATGATCAGCTCCGCCTTGAGCGCGCCGGCTTCCTTGAGTGCTTCGAGGATCGCGACCAGATCGGCCGGCGACGCGCCGATGGCATTCACTGCCTTGACGACATCAGCCAGCTTGGGGCCGGGGCTGAGCAGGAACATCGGGCGCTTCTCCTCTTCGACGCCGACCGTGGACTGCTCCTCGGTGCGGGTCTCACCCTTGCTAAACGGCAGGGGCTGCGAAACCTTCTGGGATTCATCAATACGAACAGTCAGTTTACCATGTGTTACCGCGGCCGGGCTGACCCGGACCGCCGAGTTGATCACGACGGTTCCAGTCCGGGCATTGACGATAACCTTGGCCGGTGCCTCGGCGGCCTCGACCGTGAGGTTCTCGATTTCGCTCATCAATTCGGCACGAACGTCGCGGCCTTCGGGCGCCGCGATCGCGATCGAGACGCCGTCGATGGCGCGGGCACGGGTCCCGCCGAAGCGGGTGTTGATTGCGTCCTGAACGCGCTGTGCCGTGGTGAAGTCGGCGCGCTGGAGATTGAAGGTGAGGAAGGGGGCCTTGTCGAAGCCGGTATCGACGGTGCGCTCGACTGTCGCGCCCTCAGGGATGCGGCCGCTGGAGGGGATATTGACTACGACCGATGAGCCGTCCTTGCCCTCGGCGCCCAGGCCAGAGACCGCCAAGTTGCCCTGCGCCATCGCGTAGATCTGGCCGTCGGCGCCCTGGAGTGGCGTCATGATCAGCGTACCGCCGCGAAGCGACTTGGCCTTGCCCATCGACGAGACGGTGATGTCGAGCTTCTGGCCCGGCTTGGCGAAGGGCGGCAGCTCGGCGGTGATCATCACCACCGCTGCATTCTTAAGGCCTGGCGCCACGCCCGCAGGCAGGTTTAGCCCGAAGCGCGCAGTTACGCCCTTCATCGACTGGACGGTATATTCCAGATTGTCGTCGCCGGTGCCCGGCAGACCAACGACCACGCCATAGCCGGTCAGCTGGTTGGTACGGATGCCCTGGAAGCCACCGAGATCCTTGACGCGCTGCGCGGCTGCAGGCTGCGCGGCGAAGGCAAGAGCGATGAGTGCGATAAGAAAGCGCATGATTTCGGGCCTTAGAAAGGGCTGATCACGGAGAAGAACCGGCTGAGCCAGCCTTGGCGGCTGGCGCGGGCGACATCGCCCTTGCCGGTATAGGCGATGCGGGCGTCGGCGACCCGCGTGCTGGGCACGCGATTGTCGGCGGTAATGTCCGATACGCGGACGATGCCCTTGATCTGGACGAATTCATCGCCGCGATTGAGCGTCACCCGCTTCTGGCCCTGCACGAGCATCGTGCCGTTGGGATAGACGGCGGCGACCGTCACGCTGACTTCGCCCGACAGCGCGTTGGCTTGGTCGGCGCTGCCGGTGCCGGCGAAATTACGATTGCCGCTGATGCTGGCATCGGTCTTGTTGAATAGATTGAGCGCGCCCGTGGTGGGCGGGGTGAGCGAGAAGCCGCCACTCGAATCGAGCTTTGAGCCCGCAGATTTGGAGGCGCTGGTGCGCTCGACCAGCACGATAGTCAGTGGATCGCCGACGCGACGCGCACGCGTGCCTTCGTAGAGCGCGGCATAGCCGTCGCTCGCCTGGAAGATGCCGCCATTGGAGGGCGCCACGGCCACGGGAAGCTGCGTCGGCAGCGTCACCGAATAGTCTTCCTTGGGCTTTTTCTTGCCGAGACCCAAAAACTGCGCCTTGGCCGGCGTTGCACTGAATGCCATTGCACAAGCGACGAGTGAACCGACGGCGATACCTGTAAGGAACTTCACGAGCCCGGCCTCAAATGTTCTGGTTGACATATTTGAGCATCTCGTCGGTTGCCGAGATCATCTTCGAATTGACTTCATAGGCGCGCTGGGTCTCGATCATGTCGACGAGCTCCTCAACGACATTGACGTTCGAACCTTCGAGCATGCCCTGGCGGACGCGACCGCGGCCTTCCTCGCCGGGATTGCCCATGCTCACGGCGCCCGAGGCGCTGGTCTCGATCAGGTAATTGTCGCCCTTGGCCTGTAGGCCCGCCGGATTAGCGAAATTGGCGACCTGGATCTGGCCGAGCTCGCTGCCTTCGGTCTGGCCCTGCAGCTGCGCAGTGACGGTGCCGTCGGTGCCGATCGTGATCGATGTGGCGCCTTCGGGGATCGTGATCCCGGGCATCACCTGATAGCCTTCGGAGGTAATTAGAACGCCTTCGGGCGAGCGGCTGAAATTGCCGGCACGGGTATAGCCGAGCTCGCCACCCGGCAGCTGCACCTGGAAATAACCATTGCCGTCCAGTGCCATGTCGAGGCCGTTGCCCGTGGTCTGGAGCGAGCCCTGGGTCTCGATCCGGCTGGTGCCCTGGATCTTGACGCCGGTGCCGAGATTGAGGCCGGTCGCATATTTGGTCTCGGCGGTGCTCTGCGCGCCCGGCGCCGTCACCACCTGATAGGCCAGCGTCTGGAACGAGGCGCGGTCGCGCTTGAAGCCCGTGGTGTTCACGTTGGCCAAATTGTTCGAGATGACCCGCATGCGCGTATCCTGGGCGTCGAGCCCGGTACGCGCGATGTGCATTGCCGATGAACCCATCTGTCTTACTCCTTATGCCGAGACGCGCATCAGCGATGCGGCGCTCTCGTCCATGTTCTTGGCTTCCTTCAAAAGGTTCGCCTGCACTTCGTAGCTGCGCTGGTTCTCGATCATGTCGACCAGCGCCTGGGTGAGATTGACGTTCGACTGCTCGAGCGCGCCCGACTGGACCTTGGCTTCCATGTCCTGCGGCAGCGTGCCGCCGCCCTTGACGTGAAGAAGGTTGTCGAGGCCTTTGGCGGTCTGGCTGCCATCGGTGCTGACCAGTTTGATCTGGTCGATGACCTGGGGCTGGCTGGCGTCGCCGCCGGGAGGGACGATCGAGATCGTGCCGTCATCGGCAATCGCGATCGACTGATAGGGGGGCACGGTGATGGGGCCCCCCGACCCCATCACCGGGAAACCGTCTCCGGTTTCCAACACGCCCGAGGGGGCGACCGAAAGGTCGCCGCGCCTGGTATAGGCTTCGCTGCCGTTCACGGCCTGGACCGCAATCCATGAGTCCGTCGTCACGGCCATATCCAGCGGCTTGCCGGTCTGGATGATCGTGCCCGCGCGGCGATCGAAGTCGTTGACTTCCTCCGCTGCCATCTGGCGCGAGTCGAGACCGCCCTGCTGCTGCAGTACCATCCGATCGAAGCTGACGCGATCGGCGCGATAGCCGATGGTCGACGCGTTCGCGATGTTGTTCGCGATCGTCGCTTGCGCCGACATCTGGCTCTTGAGCCCCGATAGTGCGGTATAGACGAGACGGTCCATGACCTAAGCTTTCCTAAGCGGCTGAATCAGCTGCGGATGTTGAAGATGGTCTGCGAGATCTGGCTTGCGGTATCGAGCGCCTTGGCATTCGCCTGGAAATTGCGCTGTGCCGCGATCAGGCTGACCAGTTCTTCGGTGATATCGACGTTCGAGCGCTCGATCGCGCCGGTCATCAGGCCGCCCAAGCCATTCGTGCCCGGCTCGCCCAGACGCGCATCGCCGGAGAAGCCGCTGGCCGCCCAGGTCGAGCTGCCGAGTTGGCGAAGCCCCGAGGTGTTCGAGAAGGTGGCAAGCACCACCTTGCCCAGCGCCTGGGTGTCGCCGTTCGAGAAGCTGGCATTGACCGTGCCGTCATCGGCGATGGTCACGCCTTCCAGCTGGCCGACGGGCGAACCGTCCTGCTCGCTGCGGTTGAGGCTGAACGGCGAGCTCACCTGGGTCATGCCCTGGGTCAGATCGAGCTTGAGGACCTGCTCCGAAGTCGCGCCCGGTGCGAGGAAGCCCATGAAGGTGGTCGCCGCGGTCGGAGCCGAGAGCTTGCCGGTGCCGTCGAAGGTCAGCTCGATCGGCGTCGCGACATCGGGGTCGGTGCCCGCGTTAAGCTGCTGATCGCCGACGAACGAATAGACCTGCCACTTGCTGGTCCCGTCATCCGGGGTCGGCTTGGTTTCGCGGACATAATAATTGGTCAGCGTCAGCGCATTGCCGTTGCCGTCATAGATCGTCGTCTGGGTCGACTGATTGTAGGTGCCCGGATCGAAGCGATCGAAGGCATAGTCCTGATCGTCGAAGCGCGCCGCGTCCGAAGGGATCGCCGAACCCGCATTGAGGTTGAGCGAGAGCTTGACGTTTTCGGTCGATTCCGGCGTGCCGCTGGTCTGCGGCAGGCGCAGGCTGACGGTCGAGCTGAGGCCGGTGGCGACCACGGCGCCCGAACCGTCGACCGGATAGACCTGGAGCTTGTTGCCCTGGCTGTCGGTCACATAGCGCTCGGCGTTGACCTGGAAGCTGCCGTTGCGCGTGAAGGCGACGCCGTTGCCGCTCTTCTCATCGCCCTTGACGATGAAGAAGCCATCGCCCGAAATCGCGACGTCGAGCGCCGAGGTCGACTGCGTGAAGCCGCCCTGGCCAAACTGCTGGCGCACGGCCTTCACCACCGTACCCGAGCCGACCATCTGGGTCGGGTTCGAATTGGCAGTGGAGGCGATCACGTCTGCGAACTGCGTGACCGACTTCTTGAAGCCATTGGTCGAGACGTTCGACAGATTGTGCGAGATCGTCGACATGTCGGTCTGAGCGGCCTGGAGGCCCGAAAGCGAAGTGAAGAAGGACATTTTGATAGGCTCCTTTGACGATCAGCCGACTTGCCAGACGGCGGACAGGGGGACATTCCCGATGCCGGGAAGAGTGAGAGTGGGAGCGCCGTTGGCGCCCATCGAAACCGAGGATACCGGCGCCCAGACGAGCGGGGCGGCGGTGACGGCGCCGCCATCGGCGCTGCGTGCGGAAACCTTGACCGTGAACGGGCCTTCGCCGGCGGGATCGCCGCTATCGGTGGTGCCGTCCCAATCCCAGGCGACTGCGCCGCTGGTCTGCGCGCCCATATCGATGGTGCGCAGCGTTTCGCCATTGGCGTTCTGGATGGTGACCGAGACGCCGGCTGCGTCCTTGGCCAGATTGACTGCGCCGGCGAGGCCGCCCGAAGTGCGCGGGAAAGCCGTCGATCCTTCGACCAGCACGGTCTTGCCGACATAGCCGATCGCATCGCCGAGCGACGTGCCGCCGAGCTTGGCGGCCATTGCCTTGAGCGTCGAATTCATCTCGGTGATGCCCGAGAGCGACGAGAATTGCGCCATCTGGGCAACCATCTGCGAGTTGTCGACGGGCTCGAACGGGTCCTGGTTCTTGAGCTGCGCGGTCATCAGCGTCAGGAAGTCCGACTGGTCCATCTCGGTCTTGCCGAGGTTCGACGTGTCGGTCTTGCCGTTGCCAGTGCGCGTGACGCCCAGATTCTGCATCGTCGTATCGAAGGAAGTTGCCATGATCAGCGGCCCAGCTTGAGGGTGTCGGTGATCAGCTGCTTGGCAGTCTGCATCACTTCGACATTGTTCTGATAGGTGCGCGCGGTCTCAAGCATGTCGACCAGCTCGCGGGTCTCATCGACTGCCGATTCCCAGACATTGCCGTCCTTGTCGGCCATCGGATTGCCCGGATCGTAGCGCTTGGTCGGCTCGGCGCCGGCGGTGACGACCTGCTCGACATCGACCGTGGACATGCCGCTCGCTTCGTCAAAGGCGGTGCGGAACACCGGTTTGATCGTGCGGTATGCGGCCTCGGCGCTGGAAGCGACGGTGCCGGCATTGGCGAGGTTCGATGCCGTGGTGTTCATCCGCACCAGCTGCGCGCTCATGGCGCGGCCGGAGACCTGGAAGATCGAGAGGGGACCGTTGCCCATGCTTATTCTCCCTTGAGCGCGCGCGTGATGGTGCTGATGCGCCCGTTCAGGAATGCGAGCGTGGTCTGATAAGCCACGGCATTCTCGGCGAAGGCAGTCTGCTCGGTGGCGAGCTCGACGGTGTTGCCGTCTGCGGAAGGCTGGAGCGGCACGCGATAGAGCGTCGCGCTGTCGATCGCATTGTCCATCGATCCGCCCTGCGCCCCTGCGAGCGCGGCCTGGAAGTCGATGTCCTTGGCCTTGTAGCCCGGCGTCGATGCGTTCGCGATGTTCGACGCAAGCACGCCCATGCGCTGCGAACGCACCGCGAGCGCTTGGCCGTGTACGCCGAAAAGGCTGTCATTGGACATTGACGGGTCTCCCGCACAAAAGTTCGCGGGTGTACCTGCAATGGGCGTGCCAGTTTTGGATGCGAGGGCAGGAAGGCATGAAGGAGGGCGGCAAGCGGCAGGTGGCGGCAAGGTCTTGCCGGTCGTGGCGGCAATGGCCTGCCGCATGGGCGTGCGAAAATGGGGGCAGTCCCTATTTTCCTCGCCGCTGCCCCTCCCATGCCTTCCGGGGGGACATAGGGACTGTCCCCAATTTTCATGGGTGAGACGGGTTTGGCCCGCCATTTGCAACCGCGAGCACATGGACCTGTCAGCCTTTCCCGGCCTCGCGCCGTTCCTCGACCCGCTCGCGCTTGCCATTGTCGGCGGCGGCACTGCGCTTGCCGTGGTGCTGCGGACGCCGTTCGGTGACCTAGCGCGCAGTCTGGCTGCGCTTCGGGTGTTGCGGCGCAGGCGCTTCGATGCCGAGCCGCTGCTGGCGCAGATCGCCGCGCTGACGCGCATCGCCCGGCGCCACGGCGTGATTGCGCTCGATCGCTCGGTCATCGCCGATGGCGACATTGCCGCCGCGGTGGCGGCAGCAGTGGATGGCGCCTCTGCTGACGATGTCGCGGCCTTGCTCCAGCACCGCCGCCTGGCGCGCTTCGAGCGGCACCGCGCCGCTGCCGATGTCTGGACCGGCATGGCCGAAGTCGCGCCGGCAATGGGCATGATCGGCACGCTGATCGGGCTTGTCAGCATGTTCGTCGCGATGAAGGATCCGGCCGCGATCGGCGGGGCGATGGCAGTTGCATTGCTCACCACACTTTATGGCGCGGTGATCGCGAGCCTGGTCGCTCTGCCCGTCGCATCGCGGCTCAAGCGGCAGGCGCGGCACGAGGCCCAGGAACGCGCACGGCTCGAGCCCGCGCTGACGGCGCTTGCGGCGATCGAGCCGGCGGCACGCGGCGGGCTGCGCGAGATGGCCGCATGACCATCATGTTCGAAGACGAAGCCCCGGCGCGCCCGATCTGGCTGACGACGCTGGCCGATCTGGCATTGCTGCTCGTCGGCTTCTTCGTGTTTCTCCAGGCCAATCAGATGGACGGCAAGGCGCTCGCCGCCAGCTTGCGCGCCGGTTTTGGGGCGGAAGCGCCGGCTGCGATGCCGGTCGAGATGGCGTTCGTTGCGGGATTTGCACCGGGCTCTGCAGTCCCGGGCGGCACCGGCGCCGCGCGTGCCTGGGCGCACGCAGCGGCGGCAGACCCGCGCACACGGCTCAAGATTATCGGCGAGGTCGATGGCTCGCGCGAGGATGTGGACGCGGCGACCGGCAGCGGCGCGATACTCGCCGCCGATCGTGCCCGCGCCGTTGCCGCGCAGCTCGTCGTCTCAGGCGCGGTCTCGCCCGATCGCATCATCATCGCCACGGCCACCGGCAAGCGCCGCGCCGCGCTCACCATCGGCTTCGAAGGGGAGTGGCAATGATCTGCCGCCCGGCAAAGCGGGTCTGCCGCCCGACAAGAAATCTCAAGGAGAAGACCATGTTGCTCGCAGCGCTCATCCTCGCCGCCCCCGCCGCCGCGAACGAATTCCAATCGACTGCGATGCTCGACACGATCGTCGCGCAATTCACTGGCAAGCGCGTCGGCGAGCAGGGCGGCGCCCGCGCCCCGGTCGATAATCGGCTCAAGCTCGCTTCGTGCGCCGCGCCGCAGCTCGAATGGCGTACCGATGCCAGGGACGCTGTAGTCGTGCGCTGCATGCAGCCGGGTTGGCGGATCTTCGTGGCCGTAAACGCGGTGCCGCAGCCCAAGGCGGCTCCGGCGCCAGTGGCGCCCGTCGCGGCCAAGCCGGCTCTCGCGGTCAAGGCCGAGACCGTCATCCGCCGCGGCGATGCCGTCACGATCGAAATTAATGCCTCCGGATTTTCGATCTCCCGCGAAGGCGTAGCGATGGGGGACGCGCCTGCAGGGGGGCGGCTGGTGGTCAAGATCGAAGAGAAAAAGCCGCCGGTTCAGGCAATTGCGATCGAAACGGGCCGCGCCCGGCTTTCCGCTGCGGGCAATTGATTCTTTTTATTTAAGTTGTCGTGCAGATGGTCGTTCTACTCGTTGCAAGCGTAGCTAGGGATGGCGAGCATGGTGGATCCAATCGGCATGAAGACGGGCGCAGTCGCGGCACGGCCAGTGTCGCCGGCAAATGCCCTGGGCAAAGTGGCGGAAGCCGCTTCGGTTCAGAAATCCGCCCCCATGGTGCAAACCGCGGCGAGCGAGCTGACCGGCAGCATGGCTGCCAAACCTCCGGTCGACGCCGAGCGCGTCGCCAAGATCAAGAAGGCGATCGAGGACGGCAATTTCCCGCTCGTGCCCTCGACCGTTGCCGATCGTCTGATCGCGCTCAAGATGCAGTGGAGCCCCAATGACTAGGCGTGACGCTTTGATAGGGGTGATCGAAGCGCTGCACGCCGAGATTTCGGCGCTCAAGACCAATGACGTGGGGGCGTTGGAGGCCGCAACGCGCGACAAGCTCGCGCGGATCGACAGCGTTGCGCTCTATGATGGCGAGGCGCCGAGCGCCGAGGTCAAGGAGCTCGCAGCCGAGGCGCACCGCCTCAACGAGACTTGCCGCATCTATGTGAACCTGATGACGGCAAATGTTCGCCGCCGCCTGCAACTTCTTTCCGGCCAGGCCGCACCCTCCTATAGCCCCGTAGGCTACGCGCTCGCCTGACGCCTAACTGGCACGCTCCTTGCTGATTACGCCCGAACCATGGGCAATCGAGTCAGCCAGGAATGAGCGTCACTTCGGTAAACAGCAAGGCAAGCGTCCAGGGCGCCATTGCCGCCGCGAGCCGCAAGACCGGCATCGACTTCAATTATCTGCTCGGGCAGGCGCAGGTCGAGAGCGGCATGCGCGCCGATGCACGTGCGCGCACTTCCTCGGCGACCGGCCTCTATCAGTTCATCGAGCAGAGCTGGCTCGGCGTGGTCAAGGATCACGGCGGCGAGCATGGCATGGGCTGGGCCGCCAACAGCATCAAGCAGACCAGCTCGGGCCGCTACATCGTCAGCGATCCCGCGGCGCGCCAGGCAATCCTCAACCTGCGCAGCGATCCCCAGGCTGCATCGCTGATGGCCGCCGAGCACGCATCGGACAACAAGGCCGCGCTCGAGGAACGACTCGGCCGCCCGACGACGGGCACCGACCTTTATATGGCGCACTTCCTGGGGCTGGGCGGCGCCGGCAAGTTTCTCGGCACGATGGCGGAAAGCCCCAATCGCACCGGGGCGAGCATGTTTCCCGCGGCGGCACGCGCCAATCGCAACATCTTCTATGCTTCGAACGGCCAGCCGCGCACGCTCAGCGAAATCTATTCGCGCTTCGCGGGCAAGCTCGATTCGGGCGCAGCCGCGGGCGGCGCCACCGGCCTTGCTTCGGACAAGCTCGATACGCTCGGCGATTTCGGCGAGGGCGACGTTATCCTGGGTACGGGTGCAGTCGATAGCGATCGCCACTGGGTCGAAACCACGCTGGCCCAGCTCAATGTCGCGAAGAACCCGGCTGATCCCTTCGCGGCGCGGCGCGATGCCTTTACCCGCGCAGTCGATCCGCTGCGGCCGACGCCCGAGACTGCAAAGCTCGCTTATCTCATGCTCGCGAACCTTGGAGCGTAATTCCACGTGAATGGTCTGACGTTGCCCCAGGGCTTCACTTCGTCACTTCGCAGCTTCGCGCTTCCCGGCGCGATGCTGCTTCTCGTCGCGCTTATGGTCGTGCCGATCCCGGCATTCATGCTCGACATCTTCTTCGTGATGAACATCATGATCAGCCTGGCAGTGCTGATGGTGGCGCTGAATGCGCAGAAGCCGCTCGATTTCTCCGCCTTTCCGACGGTGTTGCTTTTCGCCACCCTGTTCCGTCTCGGCCTCAACGTTGCCTCGACGCGCGTCGTGCTGGTGCACGGGCATGAGGGCGAAGCCGCCGCGGGCCATGTCATCGAGGCGTTTGGCAAATTCCTGATCGGCGGCGATTATGTCGTCGGCATCGTCGTCTTCGCGGTGATCGTGATCATCAACATGATCGTGGTGACCAAGGGCGCCGGCCGCGTCTCCGAAGTCAGCGCGCGTTTCACGCTCGATGCCTTGCCCGGCAAGCAAATGGCGATTGACGCCGACTTGAACGCCGGGCTGCTTACCCCCGACGAAGCCCGTGCGCGCCGCATCGAAGTCGGCACCGAGGCCGATTTCTACGGCTCGATGGACGGTTCGTCGAAGTTCGTGAAAGGCGATGCGATCGCCGGCCTGCTGATCCTGTTCATCAACATCGTCGGCGGGCTCATCCTCGGTGTCGTCAGCCACCAGATGGCAGTCGGCGACGCAGCGCAGCACTATATCATGCTGGCGATCGGCGATGCGCTGGTCGCGCAGATCCCGGCACTGATGCTCTCGATCGCTGCCGCCGCGATCGTCACCCGCGTCAGTTCGTCGCAGGATCTCGCCGGCCAGATCGGCACGCAGTTTGGCAGCCACAAGACCTGGATGCCGGTGGCGATCATCCTTGGCCTGCTCGGCGTGATGCCCGGCATGCCGCATTTCGTGATCCTGCCCGCCGCAGCCGTGGCCGGCTTCGCCGCGTGGCGTCTCAAGAAGATCGCCAACCTTCCGCCCCCGCCCGAAGCGCCGCCCGAGCCGGTCGATCAGTCGAAGATCGGCTGGGATGAAGTCACCGACAACATGCAGGTGATGCTCGACATCGGCTATGGCCTGGTGCCGCTGGTCGATGAGCGCCGCGGCGGGCCGCTGATGGGCCGCATCACCGGCGTGCGCCGCCAGCTTTCCAAGGAATTGGGCTTCGTCGTGCCGCAGGTGCGCGTGCGTGATGACATCAACCTGTCGCCCTTCACGTATCGCATTTCGATCGGCGGCGTCGTCATGGCCGAGGACAATGTCTCGCCCGACGAAATGCTCGCGCTCGACACCGGCCAGGCTGTCGGCGCCTTGCAGGGCAAGCACGTCAAGGATCCGACCTTCGGTCTCGACGCCGTATGGATTCCGCAGGGCGAAGCCGATGCCGCGACCGGGGCGGGATATCTCGTCGTCGATCCGGGCACCGTGGTTGCAACGCACCTCAATCAGGCGCTGGCGTCTTCCGCGGCCGATCTGCTCGGTCCCGACGATGTCCAGCTGCTACTCGACGGCCTGAAGGAGCGCGCGGCTTCGCTGGTCGCGTCACTGTCGCCCAATCCGGTGCCGCTCACGACGCTCACGACGGTGCTGCGCGGGCTGCTCGCCGAGAACATTCCGCTCAAGGAATTCCGCCGCATCGCCTCGGCAATTGCCGTGGCCGCGCAGAAGTCGCTCGACCCCGAGGAAATCCTCGAACTGATCCGTCCGGAGCTCGGCCCATTGATCATCCAGAAGCTCTGCGGCGTGCGCGAGCCGCTGCGGGTGATGACATTGGAAGGCCAGCTTGAGGCTTTGCTCGGGCAGGCGGTCCGCTCGGACCCCTCGCGCCGCCACACCATCGAGCCCGATCTCGGCCGTCGCATCGCCGATGCATTGCAGCGCGCTGCACAGCCCCTCGTCAACGAAGCCAAGCCCTTCGCATTGGTCGTCCAGCCCGCGATCCGCATCGCCATCCGCAAGCTGGTCAAGACCGTGCTCCCCGACACGCCCGTTATGAGTTTCTTCGAAGTTCCGGAGGATAAGGCAGTCGAGGTCGTCGCCGTAATCGGCGCGCCGGAGGCGCTGCCCGCATGAACGCTTTCAGCCCCAGGAGCATGACCGACATGGCCACTGCCGCGCCCCTGACCTATTCGCCCGTGCCGCTGCCCAGGCGCGATGCCGAGGCGCTGGTGCGCAAGCATCTGCCGCTGGTGCGCCGGATCGCCTGGCACGTCCACGGATCGATGAGTTCGATCGTCGAGGTCGAGGATCTGATCCAGATCGGCATGGTCGCGCTGATCGAGGCCGTGAGCGGCTTCGAGGATCGCGGGCAAGTGACCTTCGAGCAATATCTGGTCACGCGGCTGCGTGGATCGATGATCGACGAACTGCGCCGCCAGGCGACGCTGACCCGCGGCGCAATGCGCCGGCGCAAGGCCTATCAGGACACGGTCAAGACGCTGGCGGTCGAGCTCGGGCAGAAGCCCAGCGACATGCAGGTAGCCGAGCGGATCGGCGTGACGCCCGAAAAGCTGCGCGCCGAATATGCCAGCGCGGAAGCCGTGCGCTTTGATTCGATCGACGAGACCTATTCGGACGAGAGCCCCTGGTTCATGTCCGACGAGCCGAGCCCGTTCGATCAGCTCGCCGATGCCGACCAGCGCCAGGCATTGATCGAAGCGATCGCCGAACTCCCTGAGAAGGAGCAGATGGTCATCCAGCTTTATTATGTCGAGGAACTCAACCTCGAGGAGATCGGCGAGGTGCTTGGCGTCGGCGCCGCGCGCATTTGCCAGATCAAGAAGAGCGCGCACGACCGATTGAAGAAGGGCCTGCAGCGCCGGCTGGGATAGCGCTGGCAGGCAATGCCTCTTAGGGTTCCGTTCAATCGGAACCGCCAAGGGGCAATTGCATGCCGAAATCCCGTCTCTTCGCCGCCGCGCTGGCGGCTACGCTCTCCACTGCCCCGGCCTTCGCGCAGGACGAATGGACGGTGCGTCCCGAATGGGTCCGCGCGCACGAGAATTTCCTCGCCGGCCCTTCGATGCAGGGCCGCGGCAGCGGCACGCAGTTTGAGGCGATTGCGGCGTCTTATGTTGCCGCGCAGTTCGAGAGCATCGGCCTCAGGCCCGCGCCGGGGATGACCGGCTATCTCCAAGCGGGGGCAGTCTCGTCGCGCCGGACCAACGGCTTCGTCGTCACGCAAAATGCCATCGGCTTCCTGCCCGGCACCGATCCCGATGCGGGCGTGATCCTGATCACCGCGCATCACGATCATCTCGGAATCGTCGGCGGCAAGCTGATGCCCGGCGCGAACGATGATGCCTCGGGCACCGCCGCGGTGATCGAGATCGCGCGTGCGCTAGCCTCCGGCAAGCCGATGAAGCGCGGCGTGCTGTTCGTGACCTATGGCACCGAGGAAGTCGGCGGGCTTGGCTCGACCTATTTCGGCACGCATCCGCCGGTGCCGCTGACCAGCATCGTCGCCAATGTCGAGATCGAGATGATCGGCGCGCCCGATCCCAAATTGCCGGAGGGGCATCTGATGATGACCGGCTTCGAGCGGTCGAACCTTGGCGAGGCGCTGCTCAAGCACGGCGCGCTGGTCGCGCCTGATCCCTATCCCGAGCAGCGCTTCTTCGAGCGATCGGACAATTATTCGCTCGCGCTCAAGGGCGTGGTTGCGCACACGATCTCGGGCTGGGCGACGACGCCAAACTATCACAGCGAAAAGGACACGGTCGAAAATCTCGACATCGCCTTTATGACGCGCGCGATCCAGTCGCTGATCCCGTCGGTGCGTTTCCTCGCCGATGGCAATTTCATGCCGGCGTGGAAGCCGGGCGGTCAGCCGAAGCCGCGCTGACACTCTATATATAGGGAGCCGCGGTGCGCCGGACGCTTTACCTGATCGGCGGCTTCGTCTCGCTCGGCCTTGCCGTGATCGGCGCGATCCTGCCGGTCATGCCGACAACAGTGTTCGTGATCCTTGCGGCCTATTGCTTTGCGCGCAGCAGCCCGCGGCTCGAGGCCCGGTTACTGGAGCATCCGATTTTCGGTGCGCATATCGTCTCGTGGCGCGAGCGCGGTGCGATCAGCCGCAAGGGCAAGGTGGCGGCGACGCTTGCCTTCGCCGCGAGCATCGTCGTGGCGCTGGTCTTCGCGCCCTGGCCCTGGTCGGTCGCGCCGATCGTCGCCGCGCTGACGGTGGGGGCATGGATATGGTCGCGGCCCGAATAGATACAGAAAAGCCCCGATGATCCGTGGATCATCGGGGCCTCCCATGCGCCCTCCCCTTAAGAGAGGTGACCGGCCGCGGTGCCTGTCAGGGGGGTGACACCCCGACCGGCACGCGCTTAACGGAGCAGCGTAAGAACCGACTGCTGGCTCTGATTGGCCTGCGCGAGCATTGCCGTCGAAGCCTGTGCGAGGATCTGGGCCTTGGCCAGCGCCGCGGTTTCGGCCGAGAAGTCGGCGTCTTCGATGCGGCTGCGGGCGTCGGTCAGGTTGGTGACGTTGGTCGTCAGATTGTTGACCACCGATTCGAGGCGGCTCTGCGATGCGCCGAGCGTGGCGCGGGCGCCGTTGACTGCCTTGAGCGCCGCGTCGACGTTGGTCAGCGTGGTGCCGGCCTTGGCCGCCGTATCGACTGCGAAGTCGGTCGCTTCGAAATCGTCCTTGTCGAAGAAGCTCTTGGTCAACGCGACCGTGTTGTCACCCGAGGTGTCCTTGTTGACACCGGTCTGGATCGTCACGTCGTCCGAAGCCGTGTCGGTCGAAGCGTAATCGAACACGCCCACGCCGTTGAACTTGGTGTTGGTGAAGATCGAGTCGATCTGGTTGCGCAGAGCAGCCGCTTCCTTGTCGAGGTTGGCGCGGTCGTCGGTCGAGTAGGTACCCGAAGCCGACTGCACGGCCAGCTCGCGAACGCGCTGCAGCATGTTGGAAACTTCTTCCAGCGCGCCGTCGGCGGTCTGTGCGAAGGAAATGCCGTCGTTCGAGTTGCGGATCGCCTGGGCCATGCCGCGGATCGAAGCGGTCATCGACGATGCGATGGCGAGGCCTGCGGCATCGTCCTTCGCGGTGTTGATGCGCTTGCCGGTCGACAGGCGCTCCATCGCGGTGCCGAGCATCTTGTTAGCTGCGTTCGAAGCGTTGCCCGCCCGGATCGCTGCAATATTGGTTCCGATTACAGTCATGTTGGTCTCCATGCTTGCCGGCTTCCCATGTCCCCCCTGAACGGGAGCCCGGAGCCGCCAAGCCAAGGAACGGCCATGCGAGAACCGGCTTAAGCGAAAAATTTCGGCCCTCGCGCGCGCGCCTCGTGTGCGCCCGGACCTAGGGAGCGGGCCGGACTCGATGTTTTACGAGTCGTTAACCAGAAATCGCGCATCAGGGGCTTCTCAAGGGGGAAGTCCATGCGATCCATCGTTCCGTCGGCTGCGATTCTCAGGCAAAAATATGCGCTCGTCTCGGGCCTGCGCGCACAAGGTTTCGCGATTGGATCGTGCGAGGAGGGCAAGCCCGCCTCCGGGGACCTGTACCTCGTCGCCGAGGGTGAGACCCCGCCGGCACCTGCCCGCACGCTGGTCCTGGCCGAAGGCGAGCCGGAAGTAATTCCTTTCCGTGACGGCAACCCCGCACGCCTGTCGTTCCCAACCGAAGACGCCGCAATTGGCAACGGTTTCGCCAGCGCGCTGGTCCGCGGACCCGGCGAGCCCGTCGCCGCCGACCCCGAGAGCCTGGCCTTGCTGGCGCTGGCCGAGCGCGTCGCGGCCTCGGACATCACCGTTTTGATCAACGGCCCCACCGGCACGGGCAAGGAAGTGCTTGCCCGCGCGATCCATATGGGTTCCTCACGTAAGGACGGGCCGTTCGTTGCGATCAATTGCGCCGCGCTTCCCGAGACGATGCTCGAAGCGATGCTATTCGGCCACCACAAGGGCGCGTTCACCGGCGCTTCGGCGGGCGGCCAGGGCTTTTTCCGCGCCGCCAATGGTGGAACGTTGCTGCTCGACGAAGTTGCCGAGATGCCAATCAACCTTCAGGCCAAGCTGCTTCGTGCGCTTCAGGAGCGCGAAGTTGTGCCGATCGGCGGGACGCTGCCCGAGAAGATCGACGTTCGCGTCATCGCCTGCGCCAATCGCGACTTGCAGGGCGAAGTCATGGCCGGGCGCTTCAGGGCCGATCTTTACTACCGCCTTTCGGTCTTTCCGCTGTCGACGCGCCCGCTCGCCGAGCGCCCTGGCGACATCGCCGCGCTCGCCGCAGCGATGGTCGTGCGCCATGCCGGCACCAGCGCGAGCCTGCCCTGGATCACTTCCGAATCGCTCGAAGTGCTGAGCGATCACGACTGGCCGGGCAATGTCCGCGAACTCGAAAACGTCATCCAGCGCGCGCTGCTGCTGTGTGGCGGCGACACGATCCGCCCCGAGCATCTGATCTTCGACCGCCGCCCCGAAACCCGCGTCGATATGCAGGGCCAGGCCGGCGGCACGCTGAGCAATATCGTCCAGATTCACGAATTCGCGGCGATCCGCGAGACCCTGGCCGAGTGCAACGGGAGCCGGATCGAGACCGCCAAGAAGCTCGGCATCTCCGAGCGGACCCTGCGCTACCGCCTGGCTAAGGCGCGCGAGCAGGGTGAGGATATCACCAGCCGGGCCATCTCGGCATGAGCGGCGTCGGCGGAGTCGGCGGTGCCATGGGCATCGATCGCGTGATGCAGCTGCGCCAGCAGATCCTCGAGCGCAATGCCGCGCTAAGCCGCGCCAACGATGCGCCCGCTGTGGCGCCGACGACGCAGGCCAAGCCAGCAAGCTTTGCCTCGTCGCTCGAAGACGCCCTCAAGTCGGTCAACCAGAGCCAGAGCCAGGCGAGCGAACTCTCCGCCTCGTACGAGCGCGGCGAGACGGTCGATATCGCCAAGGTGATGCTGGCCCGCCAGCAGGCCTCGGTCGGCTTCGAAGCGACGCTTCAGGTCCGCAACAAACTCCTGTCCGCCTATAAGGACATCATGAGCATGCCGGTGTAATCGATGAACGCTCTCACCACCGCAGACGCCGCCGGCACCCCGGCCAGCCTCAATCCGCTTCGCCAGATGAGCGGGCTGCTCGCGCAGCCCGCCGTTCGGCGTGCCTTGCCTTTGCTGTTCCTAGTTGGCCTTGTCGCCGCGGCCTTCCTCGCCTGGTCGATGATCGCCAGCACGCCGCAGCGGATTTTGTTCGCGAATGTGACCGACGCGGACAAGGCCGCGATCAGCAGCGCGCTGCAGACGGCCAGCATCAAATCGAGCATCGACAGCTCGGGCTCGATCACCGTGGGCGAAGACGATTATCACAAGGCGCGGATGCTGCTCGCGGCGCAGGACCTGCCCAAGGCGGCGCCCGGCGGCTATGCGATCCTCGATCAGCTTCCGATGGGCGTCAGCCGCGCAGTCGAGGGCGAACGCCTTCGCCAGGCGCGCGAGACCGAACTGGCGCGCTCAATCCAGGAAATCGATTCGATCTCCGAAGCGCGTGTCCACTTGGCCACGCCCGAGCCCAGCGCTTTCGTGCGCGACAAGGCGGCCCCCTCGGCTTCGGTGATCGTCAAGCTCCAGCCGGGCCGCGCGCTCGGGGAACCGCAGATCCGCGCAATCGTCAATCTCGTCGCCTCGTCGGTGCCGGGAATGTCTCCGCAATCGGTGACGATCGTCGATCAGATGGGCGCCTTGCTCTCCAAATCGGGCGGCAACAACGATGGCAGCTCGGCGGCGGGCGACACGCGCATCGAGTTTCAGCGCCGCGTCGAAGACAAGTATCGCGAGCAATTGAATCAGCTGCTGACCCCCCTGGTCGGCGCCGGCAATTTCACTGCCGAGGTCCAGGCAGATGTCGATCTCGACGAAAGCCAGGCCACGCGCGAAAGCTATGACAAGGCCGGGCAGGTCGTCCGCGCCGAGCAAGGCAATTGGACAGGCACTTCGAAGGACGGCGCCACTGCCCCGGGCGGCATTCCCGGCGCGCTTTCGAACACTCCGCCGCCTGCCAGCACGATGACGGCGCCCAACGAGGCTACCGCCACGCCCGGCGCAGCTCCAGCTGCCGGCGCGGCACCCGCGGGCACGCCTCCGGTTCAACAGAAGCAGAGCGACAGCTTCACCCGCACCTATGAGACCGGCAAGGAAATCTCGGTCACGCGCGCCGCCCCCGGTGGCGTCAAGCGCCTCTCGGTTGCCGTGGTTATCAAGGAAGAGGCCGGCAAGCCTCGCGGCGTTGCCGAAATCCAGCAGCTCACCCAAGTGGTTCAGGCCGCAGTCGGCTATAACCAGGCGCGCCAGGATCAGGTCAGCGTCATCAGCCGCAAATTCGCGGCCCCGGCCGATGCCGGTGCTGCCGGCCCCGCATGGTACGATGCCGGCTGGGTGCCGCTGGTCGCGCGCAACGTGACGGCGCTGGTCATCGCCCTGCTGGTGCTGTTCCTCGGCGTGCGACCGCTTGCCAAGGCGCTGCTCAAGAAGCGCGACGACGCGACGGTGCGCCAGGCGCTGGCGATCGGCGGCCCAAATGGCGCCCCGCAGCCGGCAGTGTCGATCGACATGCTCGAGCGCAATGGCAGCTATGACGACCGCGTCGGCCTCGTCCGCGGCTTTACCCGCGACAATCCCGCGCGCGCCGCGCTGGCGGTCCGCGATATGATCAAGGCAGACGCCCAGTGAACGCGATCCGCAATTTCACCGGCACCGAACGCGCCGCCGTGTTGATGATGCTCGTCGGCGAGGAAGAGGCGGCTGCGATCCTGCAGAAGCTCGATCCCGAAGAGGTCCGCAATCTAGGCAAGGCGATGTTCACGGTCGCCGATGTCAGCGAAGCCGAAGTCGAGCAGGTCCTCGACGATTTCACCTATAAGGCGCGCGAGCGCACCTCGGTGCAGTTCGATCCCGGCCCGCGCATCGAAGGTATCATGACGCGCGCGCTCGGCGCCGAGCGCGCGGAAAGCGTGCTGGCGCGCATCGTTCCTGCCGAGCAGAGCGCCGGCCTCGAGATGCTCGCCTGGTTCGAGCCCGAAGAGATCGCCAAGATGGTCGAGACCGAGCACCCGCAGATTGCGGCGGTGTTGCTGGTCAATCTCGATCCCGATATGGCCGCCAAGGTTTTCGAATATCTCCCCGAAGCCGTGCAGCCCCAGATTCTGCGCCGCGTCGCCAAATTGGGGCCGGTGCCCCCCGAGGCGATCGAGACGCTGAAGGCAATGCTCGTCAGCCATTCCGCAGGCCGGAAGAAATCGCCGGGCCTGCAATTGGGCGGCACGCGTGAGGCGGCCAAGATCATGTCCGCCGCGCGCCGGATCACCGAACAGCGCGTGATGCCCAAGCTCGCCAAGATCGACAAGGAGGTCGCGCGCGCGATCGAAGAGGCGATGTTCGTCTTCGACAATCTGCTCGAGCTCGACGACAAGAACCTCTCGACTCTCATCCGCAGCATCGACAGCGACGTGCTGATCAAGTCGCTCAAAGGCGTCGAGGAAGATGTCCGCAATCGTTTCCTCGGCTGCATGTCGAGCCGCGCGGCCGACGGCATTCGCGACGAGATGGAAGCGCGCGGGCCGATGAAGCTCGCCGACGTGCTCGAAGCGCAAAAGGTGATGATCGCCGTCGCGCGCGGGCTGGTGAAGGACGGTACGCTGCAGATGCCAAGCAAGGGCGGGGACGACGATTATGTCTGATCCAGCCCGCGCCTTCATGCCGGGCCTGGCCGGGCACATCCGCGTTGCCGAAAACATACTCGCCCGCGCATTCGGCGAACCGGTCGCGTTCGCGCCGGCGCCGGTCGAGCAGATCGGCCGCCGCGACCCCGTCCAGCCGCGCCACTTCGCGCCGGCGGACCCCGCTCACAATCCCACCGAAGGCTGGGATCCGTTCGCAGCCACGTCGAGCGATCCGATCGCCGCTGCGCGCGAGGCCGGCATCGCCGAGGGCCGCGCCGCATTGCTCGCCGAGCTCGACGCAGCGCAGGGCCGCGAAGCTGCGCTGCTAGATCAGGTCTCAAGGGCACTCGCCAAGGGCGCGCATTTCGATCGCGAGCGCATGGCCGGGCATTTGCGCCAGACCGTTTTGCACCTTGTCTCACGCATGGTCGGCGAAGTCGGCATCGCGCCGGACGTACTGGCCGGGCGCATCACCGCCGCAGTCGATCTGCTCGCGGACAATGCCGAATCGGCTTTGCTCCGCCTGCACCCTGACGATGTTCCGCTGGTCGAGGGCAAGCTGCCGGGCAGCGTCTTCCCGGTGGGCGATCCGCACATCCAGCGCGGCGGATTCGTCGTCGAAAGCGCTTCGACGATCGTCGAGGACGGCCCCGATATGTGGCTCGAACAGCTTGCCGCGGCGATCGACCGCGTGCCGATCCCGCCCGCATGCTGAACCGCTTCACTGACGATTATCTGGAAGGCCTGGGCTGCCGCGATTTCGCAGTGAAGCCCAAGGTTTCCGGCCGGCTATCCTCCTATGACGGGCTGTTGATGGAAGCCGTGGGGCTTTCGCTTCCCGTCGGTACCGTCTGCGCCATCGGCCATGGCGCGAGCCGCGTCGAAGCCGAAGTGATCGGCTTCCGCAATGGCCGCACGCTGATGATGAATCTGGGCGGCCCCGCAGCCCTCCTCCCCAACGCGCCGGTGCGCCCGATCGGCCCTCCCGGAGAGGCCGAGGTCGGCGGAGCATTGCTCGGACGCGTGGTTGATGGCGCGGGCAAACCGATCGACGGGCTCGGGCCGATCCGCGGGGCAGGCAAATGGCCGCTCGCGGGCAAGCTCCAGTCGCCACTCGATCGCGGCCGCGTGCTCCAGCCACTCGACGTGGGCGTACGTGCGATCAACGGGCTGCTGACGATCGGGCAGGGCCAGCGCGTCGGCATCATGGCCGGTTCGGGCGTCGGCAAGTCGGTATTGCTCGGCATGATCGTCCGCGCGGCGGAAGCCGATGTCGTGGTCGTCGGACTGATCGGCGAGCGCTCGCGCGAAGTCGCGGACTTTCTCGAGACCAAGGTGTTCGGCGAAGCGCGCAAGCGCTCGGTCGTCGTCGCCGTGCCTGCCAATCATTCGCCCGTGCTCCGTATCCGCGGCGCGCTGCGGGCCACTGCGATCGCCGAGGCGTTCCGCGCCGAGGGCAAGAAGGTGCTCCTCATCATGGATTCGCTGACTCGCGTTGCGCATGCCGGCCGCGAGATCGGCCTGGCGCTGGGCGAGCCGGCCTCGGCACGCGGCTATCCGCCGAGCGCGATCGCGATGCTGCCCAGCCTGATCGAGCGTGCAGGGACCTGCGTCTCGTCGGGTGGCTCGATCACGGCAATCTACACGGTGCTCGCCGATGGCGATGACGGCAATGATCCCGTAGTCGATTCGGCGCGGTCGATCCTAGACGGACATATCGTGCTCAGCCGCGCGCTCGCCGAGCGTGGCGTCTATCCCGCAATCGACCTGGGGCCTTCGGTCAGCCGTGTGATGACTGACATTGCCGATAAGCCGCACCTCGCCGCCGCGCGCGTGCTGCGCCGCCATCTCGCGACCTATGAGGAAAACCGCGATCTGGTGCTGATGGGCGCCTATCGGCCCGGCGCCGATCCCGAGATCGATGCGGCGATCGCCTGCCACCCGGCGGTGATGGAATATATCAAGCAGGGCTCGGACGAGATCGTCTCGCTGCCCGACGCAGTTGCCGAGCTGACCGGCGTATTTGGGGATGCCTAGATCCGCCAAGAAGCTGGCCCGGCTGCACCGGGTGCGCACCCTCCAGCTCGATCAGGTCCGCGCCGACGAAGTTCGGGCGCACGCCCGCGTGTCCCAGGAATCGCAGCTGCGCGAGCGTATCGCCAGCCTTGCCGACAATATCGCCCCGGTGGTCAGTGGCGAGGCATTTGCAAACTCGCTGATCGCCGCGGCCCATTATCGCGATCGGCTACACCAGTCTGCGCATGCCGCCTCGCGGCGCGTCGAAGTGGCCCAACAGGGTCTGGAAGCTGCGCGCGCCGCTACGCGCCAAGCCCGTCGCGATCAGAGCGCGATCGAGAAGCTGATTACCCGCGAACAGGCCGATGCGGCGCTGCGGATGCTCCGCGCGCTTGAGGAACTGCCACCCTCGGGCAAAAACCGGCACGATATTTGCTGATCCAGGCGTGAGCTCTTCTCACGGGGATTTTCGTTGATCCAGATCGCCACTGCCCTCCCTTCCGTTTCCATCGGACCTGCGCGTCCCGTGCTGCTCGCCGCGCAGAGCGGCGCGAGCAATTTCGCGCTCGCTTTGGGTTCGCTGCTCGGTCCCGCCGCAGTGCCCAAGGCGCAGCCCGGTGAAGCGCTTGCGCCGGAAGTCTCTTTGCTCGGGCGGCAGATCGCCGCCGAGCCCGGCAAGGAATTGCCGGAAATCGCACGCGATCTGAACGGCGATGAGGAAGCGCCAAAGCAAGATTGCAGCACCGACGACGAAGCTCCCGATGCCGAGGCCGCGCCCTTCGCATGGTTCGCCGCGCCCACTATGGCCACGCCTGATCCAGTGTCGGCAGCGCAAGTTAGCAGCGTTTCGCGGCCAGCGATTGCTGCGCAGCCGATCGTAAACGCCCCGCTGGTGCAGAAGATTGTGTCCGCCGAGCCCTTAACGACCGAGAGCCTGGCGACGCCGGCTGAGCCCGAGGTCCGCGAAGATGCCGCGCCCGCTGCTCCATCCGCGAAGGCTCCGGTGTCCGGGCGACCGGATCGCCCGCTATTGGCCGCGCCACGCGCCATATTGCCGATTGGAGCTGAGGTTCCGGATCGGGGCGATTCACCCCAACTGGCTGCTCCCACCGCAGTGCCCGCGCTTCCACAGCGTCCAGCTGCCGTGCCATCGGCGCCCACGAAGCAGGCGGCCGTTGATCCGGCCCTTGTTGCGAAGCCCAGTACCGCACCTGTGATCGCCACGACGTCGGTGCCCGCGACGCAAAAGCCCGAGGCTGCTCTTGATCCGACGTGTCCCGCACCACGGGTTCCAGTAGCGCCGCCCGGTTCGAAACCGACCGCGCCGGTGGTGCAGATATCGGCGGCCCCGGTCGCGCAGCCAGTTGCCGTTGCGCCCGCCATTCTAGCAATGCCACAGGCGCAGCAAGTCGCGCCGACGGGCACTGCCGCGGCGCAGCCCACTGTAGAAGCGGCCGTACTCCAGCCCGTGGCGGCACCCACAGTGACCGTTGCGCAACAGCCCGCAACCGGCGAGCCAATCCGAACGCCCGCTCCGACAGTAGCTGCAGCCCCGGCCTCCGCGCCGAGTTCGCCTTCGGCCCGCATCGATACGCCAGCCGCCCCGGCCCAAGCCGCGCCGCAGCCTGCACCAACTCCCGTACCGCCCCTGACGATGGCGTCGCTCATCGCCCAGTCCCAGGTCTTCGCCGCGCAGCCTGCCGCCCCGCCGCTCTCGCGCGCGTTTCGCGACACCGATCAGCCGCAGTTGGCGAGCATCGCCGCGCCCATTGCCACAGCGCTCCAGCAAGTCGCCGCTACGTCCGATGCGCAGCAGGGCACCGTCGACATGCGCCGCCCGGAATGGACGGGCAAGATGGTCGAAATGATCGAAGCGATGCGCGAGGCCGCACCGGTCAAGGAGACGCGAGTTAGCTTGATGCCCGATGCGCTCGGCAAGGTCGACATTTCGGTCCGCCAGGATGGCGACCGCGTCCATGTCCATTTCGCCGCCGAAACCCAGGCGGCGCGCCAGATCCTGACCGACGCCCAGCCGCGCCTGGCCGAACTCGCCGAGCAGCGCGGCATCCGGCTCGGCCAGACCAGTGTCGATTCGCAGACGGGCGCCAATCCGCAATCGGGCCAGCGTCACAACGAAGCGCAGCGGTCGCAAGCGCCTGCGGCACCTGCCAGCGCGCGCGCCGCAAAGGACCAGCTCACTCAATCCGATGATCGCGTCGCCTGAGACGCATGGAGGCACTGATGGAAGACCTGAACGACGAAAAGACCGCCGCGCCCAAGAAAAAGAAGAAGGGCAAATTGCTCCTCTTCATCGGCGCTCCGTTGCTGCTGCTCGGCGGGGGCGGGGGCGCCGCCTATGCGATGGGCTGGCTCAACGTGGCCGGGGGTGGCGCGCATGACGAGGCCAAGTCGGACGAGCCCAAGCTCGTTCCCAAGAGCGAGGAAAAGCGCGGCGGCGGCGACGCCGAGGGCGGGCATGGCGGCGAGGGGGAAGCCGCTGCGGCCGGCCATGGCGGCAAGCCGACGCCGAAGGGCGAAGGCGGGGACAAATATGCCTCCAGCTATTATCCGATGGAGAAGGAGTTCACTTCCAACCTCCAGGATAGCGTTCACTTCATCCAGGTCGGCATCGCCGTCTCGACGCCGTATGACGAGAAGGTCCTCGAAAGCATCAAGACTCACGAGATCGCGATTCGCTCGGCAGTGCTGATGGCGCTCGGCGAGACCAGCGAGGACGAAGTGTTCACGGCCGCCGGCAAGAAGGGGATGCAGGAGCGGCTCGCGAAGGCGATCAACGCCGTTCTCAAGGAAAAGGAAGGTTTTGGCGGCGTTAGTAACGTCTACTTTACCAATTTCATTGTTCAGTGAGGCATGGTTAACGCCTCTTCAGAGATTGCGGCCGCCGATCGGCGGGAACGCCCCCGGGCCAGTGCGGAACACGCGCCGGCCTTGGGGACTGCTAACCTCAATCCGTTTGGCGATCTTGTCACGCTGCAGCATCTCAGCGCGCGGCTGGCCAAGGGTCTGAAACCGCTTTTCGAGGGCATGCTTCGCCGGGATCTGCGGACTTGGGCCGAGCCGCTCGCAGTGCAGCGTTATGCCGATTACCGCGCCGAGCGCAGCGGAGCGCTCACTGCCTGGGCGCCGCTTTCGATGGGTTCGGCCCGCCAGCGCGCGCAGCTGGTGCTCGATGGCAAGCTTGTCCTGGAGATGCTCGATGCATTTTTCGGCGGCGACGGCGAAGCGCCGCATGCCCTGCCCACCGAGTTCACTCCTGCCGCAGAAGCCCTGATCGCACGGATCGGTGCCGATATGGTCGCGCCGCTCGACAGCGCATGGGAGCCGCTGACTCGCGTCGCCTTCCGCGCCGAGACCAGCGCCAATTTCGCGCAGGCGGTCGAGATGGGCGGCGACACTCCGGTGGTGGTCACCCGCTTCGGTATTGCCGCCGGCGATCACAAGCCGAGCTTCTTCGACCTGGTCTATCCGGTCGCGGCACTGAAGCCGCACACCGCTTCGCTGATGGTCAAGGTTCACGACAAGCCCGAAGAAGTCGAGCCCGAATGGCGCTCGGGTCTTACCCGCGCGGTGATGGGCGTGACGCTGCCGGTGCGCTCGGTGCTCTGCGAGCCCAGCATCTCGCTGGCGCGCTTGATGGAATTGAAGGCCGGCGACATCATCCCGGTAGAATTCGGCTTGCAGGTACCTGTGATGGTGGCCTCGCGCCGCCTCGGCACCGGCGAAGTCGGCACGTCCAACGGCCGCGCCGCGGTACGCCTTTCCGCAATCGAACTGATCAACCCTGAGGATTTCCGATGAACGACATGACCGGGGGCTTCCCCGTCGACGCGGCGGTGACGACCAATTTCCACTTGCTGCAGGACGTGGACGTCAAGCTGACCGTGGAGATCGGTTCGACGTCGCTGACGCTGCGCGAACTGCTCGCGCTCGGCGAATCCAGCGTGATCGAGCTCGATCGCGAAGCCAATGAGCTGCTTGACGTATTCGTCAACGGAACGCTGATCGGCCGCGGCGAAGTCGTCACCGTCGGCGAGAAGTTTGGCGTGCGGATGACCGAGCTCGTCAGCCCTGAGAAGCGCGCGGCCAAATAACATGATGTGGTCGTACATCCTCAAGCTGGTAATCCTGCTCCCGCTCGTCTGCGGGTTGCTGATCGGCTGCCTCTATGCCTGGCGCAAGCTCGAGGCGCGGCTGCCGAAGAACCAGGGCACGCGCATGGTGCAAGTCACCGAGACGATGATGCTCGCCCCCGGCCTGCGTCTCGCAGTGATCGAGTTCGAGGGGCAGAAGCTGCTCTGTTCGGTCAGCCGCACCGGCGTCACGCTGGTGGACAAGAAGCTTTCGTGATGCGCTCGCTGGTTTCGCCTCCTCGCACCGTCGGCGGCCGCGCCGCCCTTTTCATAGGCATTCTCGCCTTCTTCGTGCTTTTCGCCTTCCCGGCGTTCGCGCAAGGCGCGGTTCCGGTCGCCCCGCCCGCAGCGCCCCCCGGCGTCGGCGGCGCGATGGATCGCGCGCTCGGCCAGCTCGGCGGCGGCGATGCGCCCCTGAGCCTGTCGCTTCAGGTGCTGATCATCATGGGGCTCCTCACGGTGCTCCCCGGCATCCTGCTGATGATGACCAGCTTCACGCGGATCATTATCGTGCTCTCGCTGCTGCGCTCGGCGCTCGGCCTTCAGCAGACTCCGCCCAATCAGGTGCTGATCGGCTTGGCGCTGTTCCTCAGCTTCTTCGTGATGGCGCCGACGATCACCCAGATGAACACGCAGGCGATCCAACCTTATGCCGAGGGCCGGATCAACGCGACGCAGATGATCGAGACCGCGGGCAATTCGCTCCACAGTTTCATGATCAAGCAGACCCGCAACAAGGACGTGAAGATGTTCGCCGACATGGCGAAAGCACCGGCATTCGCGTCGCCCAGCGACGTGCCCTTCTCGGTGCTGCTGCCCGCCTTCATTACCAGCGAACTCAAGACTGCGTTCCAGATCGGTTTCCTGATCTTCCTGCCCTTCATCGTCATCGATCTCGTCGTCGCGACGGTCCTCATGTCGCTCGGCATGATGATGATGTCGCCGACGATCATATCGCTGCCCTTCAAGCTGCTTTTGTTCGTCCTGGTGGACGGGTGGGCGCTGACCATGGGTTCGCTTGCCACCAGTTTCGCGAGTTAGCCGGTCATGGACGCAGATTATTTCATGACCGTCGCGCGCGAAGCGATCTGGATCCTGGCGCTGGCATCCGCGCCGATCCTGATCCCGGCTTTGCTGTCGGGCCTGATCCTCAGCATGGTCCAGGCGGCCACGTCGATCCAGGAGCAGACGCTCACCTTCGTTCCCAAGCTGATCGTCGTTGCCGTCAGCATCGTCATTTTCGGCGGGATGATTCTGGGACTGCTCGGCGATTTTACGACCAGTATCTTCGAGCGCATCCCGGATCTGGTGAAATGAAAACTCCCTCTCCCGATGGGAGATGGAAATTATGATGGGCTTCGGCCTCTCGATCGAGCCACAGCTCTGGGCATTGCTATTTGCGATGGTGCGCGTCGGCGCGGCGTTTGTCGCGGCGCCGATCTTCAGTGCCGTTTCCGTGCCGCTCACCGCGCGCATCGCGCTCACCGGTGCGATCGGCGTGCTCGTGCTCAACACCGCGACGATCACGCCGCCTGCACAGATATTCGCGCTGTCGACCTTTCTGATGGTCGCATCCGAGGCGCTGATCGGCCTTGCGATCGGCTTCATTCTCCAGATCGCCTTTTCGGCGCCGATGATCGCCTCCGAAGTGATCGGCATGTCGATGGGGCTGGGTTTCGCCAATGCCGTCGATCCCAATAGCGGCACCTCGACTCCCGCGCTCGGCCAGTTCCTGTCGCTGCTGCTGACCTTGTTGTTCCTCGCGGTCGACGGCCACCTCGTCCTCGTCGACCTGATCGTGCGCAGTTACGAAGCGATGCCGCCCGGGGCGTGGATCGCGCCCGAGCGACTGCTGGGGATCGCGATGTTCGGCGGATACGCTTTCCTCGCCGGACTGCTGCTCGCGCTTCCGGTCGGCTTCCTGCTGCTCTGTCTCAACGTCGTGGTTGGCATGCTCAGCCGCGCCGCGCCGGCGCTCAATCTGTTCGCAGTCGGCCTGCCCGCTAGCCTTGCGGTCGGCGTCGTCGCAATCCTGCTCGCATTGCCGGCAATGGGCGATTATCTGCTGGTGATCATCCGGACCGCGCTCGATACTGCGCCCTCGCTGGTGTTCGGCTGATGGCAGAGACCGCCGGCGAAAAGACAGAAGCCCCAACCCCCAAGCGCAAGCGCAAGGCGGTAGAGGAAGGGCAGCTTCTAAAATCCAAGGATTTCGGCACCGCGTTGGTGATCCTGCTCGGCTGCGCGTGGATGTCGTTCTTCGGCGGCAGCCTGATGGCGGCGTGCAAGGGCGTGATGACTGCGAGCTTCCGCTTCGATCACGGCGATGTCGAGCATTTCGAGCCCTGGCGTCCGCTCGAATCGGCGGGCTGGCAGTTGCTCCTGCCGATCGGCAGCCTGTTCGCCATCGCCATGCTCGGCGCGATCCTCAGCCAGGCGGCTTTGGGCTCGATAGGCTGGAACAACAAGAATTTGATGCCCAAGGCATCGCGCGTGAATCCCGGCGCGGGCCTCAAGCGCATGTTCGGGCCGACCGGCTGGATCGAACTCGGCAAATCGCTGCTCAAGGTCGTGTTGCTCGGCAGCATGGGTGGCTGGATGCTGTTGTCGCTGACGACCAGCTCGCTGGGCCTGATGGCGCTAGACATTCAGGGTGCGGTGGGCACGCTCGGCAGCCAGTTCATCGCCTTGATGTTCGTAATGGCGGCGGGCCTGGTGATTATTGCCGGCATCGATTTGCCGATCCAGATGATCCGCCACTTCAAGCAGTTGCGCATGTCGAAACAGGAAGTGCGGGACGAGCATAAGGAAAGCGAAGGCTCGCCCGAACTCAAGGGCCAGCAGCGTGCACGCCAGCGCGAGATCCTGAAAGGCGGCTTCCGCAAGTCGGTCGGCACCGCGCATGTCGTGCTCACCAATCCGACGCACTTCTCGGTCGCTCTGCGTTACGATTCGGGCAAGGACCAGGTGCCGGTGGTGGTCGCCAAGGGCCGCGGGCAGACCGCTTTGGCGATCCGCGAACTCGCTGCCGAGATGCAGGTGCCGGTTCTCGAAGTGCCGAGCCTCGCGCGCGCCGTCTATTTCACCAGCCGCGAGGGGCAGGAGGTCCGCGACGATCTCTATCAGGCGATTGCGATCGTCCTGGCGTTTGTTTTCGGGGTCAACAAGACAGCCGGCGGAAGCATGCCGCCGATCGAAGTGCCCGACACCGCGCTTTTCGACGAAGAAGGGCAGAAAATGGCGCGCGCGGGCTAAAAGCCGCGCCGCTTCCGCCGTTTACCGGGACAGGGGGACCTAATGGCCATCGAATCGATTGCAAAGACGCTGGGAACGGGATCCGGGATCGACGTCGGCGCGCTCGTCTCCCAGCTCGTCGAAGCCCAGTTCGCAATGAAGAACGAGGCGCTGACCCAGAAGACCGAGACGCTCACCAGCAAGATCTCGAGCGTCAGCGAACTCAAGAGCAACATCAGCGAATTCGCCAGCGCACTCGCATCGCTGACCAGCGGCGGCACGCTGACCACGCAGCCGAGCAGCTCGAACACAGCAATCGCCAACATCACTGCGCTGGCCGGCGCCAAGCTCGACAATCTGAGCGCCTCTCTCGAGGTGCGCCAGCTCGCCCAAGGCCAGGTCGCCAGCACCAATGCCTTTTCGGCGGGCTCGGCTTATGTTGTGGGCACCGGCACGCTGACGCTGACCTTCGGCACCGCGACCGTTGCCGGCGGTTCGATGACGGCATTCACGGCAGGCCCCGCCGCGCCGATCGCGATCACCATCGATGCGGCGCACAACACGCTAGCCGGCGTCGCCGAGGCGATCAACGCCGCCAATGCCGGCGTCACCGCGTCGATCATGAGCGACACTTCGGGGGCGCGGCTGGTGGTCAAGGGCACGACCGGCGCGTCTCAGGCTTTCCAGCTCAAGGGATCGAGCCAGCTCACCGAGCTCGACATCGGCCGCAACGAGACCGGATCGACGATCAACACCACTGCTCAGGATTCGATCGTTGCGCTGGATGGCGTCCAGACCACGCGCACTACCAATTCGATCTTCGGGCTGATCGAAGGCACCAAGATCGATCTGGTGTCGGCGGCGGTCGGTACCAAGGTGGCGATCGGCACCAAGCCCCCGACCGAGGCAATCAAGCAGAGCGTCACCAACTTCGTCGACACCTATAATGAGGTCTACAAGATCGTGAAGGCCGCGGTGAACCCGGTCGACGGTCCGCTGCGCGGCGATGCCGCGGCCAAGGACTTGCTTCGCTCGCTCAAATCGCTGTCGATGACGCAGCTTCTCGCCAGCCCGGGCGCCGGCGTTCCCTCGACGCTTTCGGGGATTGGCGTTGCCACCCAGCGCGACGGCACGCTCTCCGTAGATACTGCGCGGCTCTCGACGGTGATGACCAATTATACGGCCGAGGTCGAAGCGATGTTCGCCGCGGGCAAGGGGCTGACCACTGCGCTCAACGACATCGCCACGCGCGCGACCAGCAAGCTCACCGGGCTCGGTGCCAGCGAGCAGACCTATACCAAGCAGCAATCCAGCGTTGCCGAAGACCGCGACGATGCGCTCGCCGCTGCTGAAAAGCTGCGCACGCGGATGACGCGCCAGTTCGCCGCGATGGACTCGCGCGTCGCCGCGTACAAATCGACGCAGA
Source organism: Sphingomonas sp. AC522 (assembly GCF_979258125.1). Classification (NCBI taxonomy): domain Bacteria; kingdom Pseudomonadati; phylum Pseudomonadota; class Alphaproteobacteria; order Sphingomonadales; family Sphingomonadaceae; genus Sphingomonas; species Sphingomonas sp. AC522. The sequence continues at coordinate 539,583 of NZ_OZ409836.1, read as the reverse complement.
GCTTCCTGACCAACCAGGTCGCCGCGTGGAACAAGAGCTCGTGATCCGTTACGCAACGCCGCTCGCGCGCGATCCAGCCTCTACCTATCGCCAGATCGACGTGGCCGGGCGCACCACCGGTGCCGATTCGCATGCGTTGGTCGATCTGCTCTACGGCGAATGCGTCGCAGCGTTGCGCGCTGCTGCCTGGGCGATGGAAAAGGGCCAGCCGATGGTCAAGAGCGAGCGCCTTTCCCGAGCGACGGCCGTGCTGTTCGCGCTGGAGGCAGGGCTCGATTTTGAGCGTGGCGGCGATGTTTCGCGCACTCTCGCCACTTTCTATCACGGGCTGCGCCAGCAAGTGCTGGGCGCGAGCATGGGCAGCGATCCCACCCCGTTGCGCGATGCCGCCAATTCGCTTGAGGAGATCGCAGGGGCCTGGGCTAGCGTGCGCGCCGCGTCCTGACGGTTTTCTGCCCATTTACCAAATCGTGACGCAGGCGGCCTAGACTGGCCGCCATGGACCAGGCGTCATCTTCCGGCATCGCCATGCGCCGCCGCGCGACGCGGACCATCCTTGCCGTCGATCACAGCCGCACCAATCTGAGCATGCTTGCGCATCGTCTCGGCAATCTTGGCTATCTGGTGGTGCTCGCCGACAGTGGCAGCCAAGCGCTCGAACTGATTTCGGCACGCGGTTTCGATCTGGTGCTGATCGAGAAAGTGATGCCCGAGCTTTCGGGAGTGCAGATGCTCCGCGAAGTCCGCGGCGCGCGCGACACCGCCGACCTGCCGATGATCGTGCTGGCCAGCGAGAGCGATCCCCGCGCCGCGCTCGATGCTTTTGCGGCGGGTGCCGACGATTGCCTCTCGCGCCCCTTCGAATTCGAAGTACTGGCCGCCCGTATCCACCGGGTGCTCGCGCGTGCCGATCGGATTGAGGAACTCAAGCGTTCGAACCTGGCCTTGGACGCCCGTATCGCCGCGCGCGCAATCGAACTGGGCGAGGCCCGCGCCGAACTGGCTGCGGGCCAGGCCGACCGCAAGCGGCTGATTGCCTCGATCCAGTCGCTCCAGGACGAGCTGGACCGCGTACAGAGCGTCTAACGCTCGAACCAGTGCCGGGCGATGAAATAGGCCGCGACGACCAAGCCGATCACGGCGCACATCCCGACGACCCCGCCGAACGCCCATTGCTCATGCGCAAAGGGTATCCCCGCGACATTCATCCCCAGCAACCCGGTGATGAAGGTCAGCGGCAGGAACACCATTGCGACGATCGCGATGATCAGCGAGCGCTGGTCGATCTGTTCGGCGCGCAAATCGGTCAGCGTTTCGTGGACCAGTGCCGCACGCTCGCGGATGCTCTCCAGCTCCTCTGCCATCCGCGCCGCCCGGTCCGCGGCGGCGGCCAGATGGAGCCGGTCGTCGTCGCCCAGCCAGTCGCTCGGCAGATTGGCAAGCCTTTCGAGCGCGGCGCGCTGTGGCACCAGGAAGCGGCGAAAGCCGATCGCCTGGACACGCGTCTGGTTGACGAGGCGACGCAGCTCGAATGCGGGGCTGGCGGCGATCTTCTCTTCGCAATCGTCGAGCGAATCGCCGAGCTCGGCGACGACCGGGTCAAGCTCTTCAGTGATTGCTTGGGCCAGCGCTGCGATCAGGTCGCCGGGATCGAGGATGGTACAGCGCGCGATTTCGGCGCGGACCGCGGGCACCGCATTGAGCGTCTTGCGGGTGACCGAGAAGACGCGGCCGTGAAGCGCATACATCCGGATCGACGCCAGCGGATCGGACGCCGCCAGTTCTTCCGAAGACAGTCCGCGCAAGTTGATCACCGCGCCGGCGCCGACCGCGTCGCAACGCGGCCGCGTCTCGACCGCAGTCAATGCTTCGATCACATAGGGGGAAAGGCCGGCTCCATCGCCGAGCCAGGCCTTGGCCCGCTCGTCATTGGTCGTGAGATGAATCCAGACAAGCTCGGCTTCGAGCTCGACCGCATGCTTGAGCGAGACTTCCTCGGCCTTGCCGCCGCGCACGACGTAAGCGAACCCGCTCATTCGCCCATCTCCAAATCGATCGTAAGCCCGGGCTCCGGATTGCCGGGAAGCGCCGCGCAGATCCGCACGGCATCGGCCCGCGCCCGGTCGAGGATCGCTACCGGCACCTGTGCGCGGTGATAGACGCGCTCGGCCGCCGCAAGCGCACGTGCCTGGCGCAGCGTCAAATCGTCGGGATCGGGGGATGTCAGCGTGAACCGGAGCACTTGCGTCGGAGCTATTCCGGAGCCGAGCACCCGCGAGACGACATCGCCTTCAAAGCTGTCGAGCGCAGCGCCGATCGCGCGGCGTCGGTCGGCCGAATCGGGCCAGCGTTCGCGGATCGCAGGCCGCGCGGCGTGAAGCGCGTCCGCAGTCCTGCCAAGGTCTGCCGGAAGCAGTGCTTCCAGCTTCTGACGTACCGCCGCCGCCAGCCCCGCCGACACCCCGTTCGTGCCGATCGCGACCAGCACCGGATCGCGATCGACGATTGCCGGGAGCGTGAAGTCACACAGATCGGTGCGATCGACGGCGTTGACCAGCACGCCGCGCGCTTTGAGCCGCGCCACTGCCGCTTCATTGTCGACCACGATCGCCAGCGCGGCCTGCTCCTGTTCATCGACGACCCTAGCACCCGAGCGCAGCAGCAGCCGCCGCTTGGCGTCCGCCGCTTCGCCCTCCCCGATCAGGATCACCGGCCGCCCCTCCAGCCGCACGAAGACCGGAAGGGCAGCCAGGCTCATTTGAGCCAGTCCGGAACTTGCTCTTCGCCCATCATCGCCTCGGCCGAGACGCGCTTGGCGACCACTTCGAAACGGTCGCCTGAGACGAGGACTTCGGGCACCAATGGCCGGCTGTTGTACATGCTCGCCATCGTCGCGCCGTATGCGCCGGCCGAATGCAGCACTATCAAGTCGCCGCGCTCGACTTGGTCCATCTCGCGCCCCTTGGCGAAGACATCGCTGCTTTCGCACACCGGCCCCGCGACATTGGCGACGAAGCGCCCGCCGCGCGGCCTGACTGCCGAGACGTCGTGATGCGCATCGTACAGCGCCACCCGCGACAAGTCGTTCATTGCCGCATCGACGATCACATAGGGGTGGCCGACCCCAGGCTTCACCCACAGCACTTCGGTGAGCAGCATGCCGGCATTGGCGGCGATCGCCCGGCCGGGCTCGAATTGCAGCTCGACATCCCAGTCGCGCGTCACGCGCGCGACCATCTCGCCGAATTTGTCGGGCGACGGCATCACTTCACCTGCGCGGTACGGCACCCCGAGCCCGCCGCCGAGATCAACGTGCGTGATCGCGTGTCCCGCAGCACGCAGTTCGCCTACCAAGGTGCCGACGCGCTCGAACGCGGCTTCGAGCGGCGCCAGGCTGCTCAATTGGCTGCCGATATGCACTGCGACTCCGCGCAGGTCGAGGCCTGGAAGCGGCGCAAGCCGGTCGAAGATCGCGACTGCCTGGTCGATCGGCAGCCCGAACTTGTTTTCCTTGCGGCCGGTCGAGATCTTGTCGTGCGTGCCTGCATCGACATCGGGATTTACGCGCAGCACCGCCGGCGCGCGTACGCCCCGCGCCGCGGCGATCCCGGCGAGGACCACGCCCTCTTCTTCCAGCTCTAGATTGAACTGGCCGATGCCGGCATCGAGCCCCTGTTCGAGCTCGGCGACCGTCTTGCCAACGCCCGAAAAGACAATGTCCCTGGCCGCGATCCCCGCCGCCATCGCCCGCGTCATTTCACCGCCCGAGACCACATCGGCGCCGAAGCCTTCATTGGCGAGCACGCGCAGCACGGCGAGATTGGGATTGGCCTTGACCGCAAAGGCGACATGCGTGCGCGGCCCCGCCTTGGCGACGCCGGCTTTGTAGACCTGCGCATGGCGCTGGAGCGTCGCCGTCGAATAGACATAGACGGGTGTGCCGACCGCTTCGGCGATCGCCGAAAGCGGCACTTGCTCGGCGTGCATCTCGCCGCCGATCACATCAAAATGGTTCATGCTTGCTTCGCGTCAATTGGGAGGCGGCAGGTCGAACTCGTCGCTGCGCCGCTCGTCCGAGCTTTCGATAAGGTCGTCGCTGCGCGCGGGGCGCGTTTGGACCGGCGGTTTGAGCAGGTCGCCCGGTTTGGGCGTTTCCACCGCGCCAAAGGGCGCGACCGGAAGCGCTGCGTCCTGCGCCGGTTTCAATTCCTCGCGCGCCCCGCATCCTGCCAGCGCCAATGCGGTGAGACCCGCCATCGCCAATCGCTTCATCGCGCTTCCTCCTCGCGGGCCTTTCGCGCCGCCGTCACTGCTTCGCGCACGCGCGCCGGCGCAGTGCCGCCGAAACTGGTCCGGCTCGATACCGATGCCTGAACGCTGAGCACGTCATAGACTCGCGCATCGATCCTGTCGTCGATCGCTTTGAGCTGCTCGATATCAAGCTGATCGAGTCGTATGCCCTGGGTCTCTGCCGCCGCCACTGCGCGCCCGGTGATATGATGCGCCTCGCGGAACGGCACACCTGCCTCGCGCACCAGCCAGTCGGCAAGGTCGGTAGCAGTCGAGAAACCTGTCTCCGCTGCGGCGCGCATCCGCTCCAGCCGGAAGGTCGCGCTCTCGACCATGCCCGTCATCGCCGCGATGCTGAGGCCGAGCAGGTCATGCGCCTCGAACACCGGCGGCTTATCGTCCTGCATGTCTTTCGAGTAAGCGAGCGGCAGCCCCTTCATCGTGATCATCAGGCTGACCAGGCTGCCGACGATCCGCCCGCTATGCCCACGCACCAGCTCGGCGGCGTCGGGATTGCGCTTCTGCGGCATGATCGACGAGCCGGTCGACCATTGATCGGAGAGGCTGACAAAACCGAAGGGCTGGCTTGCCCAGATCACGAATTCCTCGGCCAGCCGGCTGAGATGGAGCGCAGTCTGCGCGGCGCAGGTCAGATATTCGATCGCGAAATCGCGGTCGGATACCGAATCGAGCGAATTGCGTGTCGGCCCGTCGAACCCTAGCGCCGATGCCGTCGCATCGCGGTCGAGATTGAACCCGGTCCCCGCCAGAGCGGCGGAACCCAGCGGACACAGATTCATCCGTGTCCGCGCATCGCGCAGCCGCGAGCGGTCACGCCCGAGCATTTCGAAATAGGCCATCAAATGATGCCCCAGCGTCACCGGCTGCGCGACCTGAAGATGCGTGAACCCCGGCATCACGCTATCGGCATGCTCCTCGGCACGTGCGAGCAACGCGTCTTGCAGGCTGCCCAACGCCGCCTCGGCCTGGTCGACTGCGTCACGCACCCAGAGGCGGAAATCAGTCGCGACCTGATCATTGCGCGAGCGGGCGGTGTGCAGGCGCCCGGCGCTCGGCCCGATCCCGTCGGCCAGCCGCGCCTCGGCGAGCATATGGATGTCCTCGAGCGCGAGATCGTCGGGCACGCCCTCGGCTTCGAATTGCGCCGACACCTGCTCCAGCCCGCTTGCGATACGCGCGGCGTCTTCCGCGGGGATAATGCCCTGCTTGCCCAGCATCGCGACATGCGCCTGGCTGCCCGCCAGATCCTGCCGCCACATCCGCTTGTCGAAGGGGATCGAGGCGTTTATCTCGCGCATGACCGCGGACGGGCCTTCGGCGAAGCGCCCACCCCACATCGTATTGGAACTGGCCTTGCGCTCGACTATCGCGCTTCTCCTCTTGGCGGCACTCGCAACCGGCGGCTGCGATAGGCAATCCGGCGCTTCGGGACAAGCAAACCATAATTTGTCCGCCGACAACGCGTCTGCGCCCAAGGACAAGCTTGATCGCAGCCATAAGGGCGAGGCCGCCCCGGCGATCCCGTTCACCGATCCCGCGGGCAAGCAGCGCACGCTCGCCGATTTCGCGGGCAAGCCGGTGCTGCTCAATCTCTGGGCCACTTGGTGCGCGCCGTGCGTCAAGGAAATGCCGACGCTCGATGCGCTGGCGGTGGCTAAGGGCGATGCGTTGCAAGTGCTGACGATCAGCCAGGATTTGAAGGGTGCAGAACTGGTCACGCCCTTCTTCGAGAAAGCGCAGTTCAAGAAACTCCAGCCCTATCTCGACACCGACATTGCCTGGAGCATGCAGCTCGGTGCCAACTTGCCCACCACGATCCTCTACGATTCGGCAGGCAAGGAAGTGTGGCGCGTGGTCGGCGACATGGACTGGATGGGCGCGCAGGCGGCGGCGCTGATCGCAGAAGGCAAATAGGCGCGCGACTCGCGCTTCCGGCGGAGCCGCACCATATTGGTGCGACCCCATTTTTCGCAGGTCGCTCAACATGTTCGCCGGTCAGTCCGACCTTTTCGCTTCGCCTGCTTTGCCGGGTTTCGACTATCGCAACGATCTGATCTCGTCGCCCGAGGAGCAGGCGCTGATCGCCGCGATCGATGGCAGTGACCTTGCGCCCTTTGCCTTTCAGGGCTGGCTCGGCAAGCGGCTGACCGCATCGTTCGGCTGGCGCTATGATTTCGAGAATGGCAGCTTCGCACCCGCTATGCCGATCCCCGCCTGGCTGCTGCCGCTACGCGAATCCGCGGCGGCGTTTGCCAGCCTGTCGCCTGATTCGCTCGTCCAGGTGCTGCTGCTCCGCTACGATCCCGGCGCCAGCATCAGCTGGCATCGCGATCGCCCGGTATTCGAGCATGTCGTCGGTGTCTCGCTCGGCGCCCCCGCCACACTCAGACTGCGCCGGCGTACCGAGAAGGGTTTCGAGCGCTTTCCAGCTCTGCTCCAGCCGCGCTCGGTCTATCATCTGAGCAGGGAGGCGCGGCATTTGTGGGAGCACAGCATCGCGCCCCTGGACGTGCCGCGCTGGTCCGTCACATTCCGCAGCCTCTCGGAGAAAGGCGCTCGCATCGCTGATCCGGAGACCCGAGCAGGCCTCATCGTTCGACGACATCTCCGGAGACCGTGACGCGTTCGAGAACGCGCTCGGCGGGCCAGTAATCACCGACCGCATAATGCTGGGTCGAGCGATTGTCCCAGATGCCGATCGCGTTGGGGGTCCAGCGGAAGCGCACCTGATATTCCGGGACCTTGATCCGGTCGAACAGCAGCTTGAGCAGCCGGTCGCTTTCCTCTTCGGCCATTCCCAGGATACGCGAAGTGAAGGTGTGATTGACGTAGAGGATGCGCTCCCCGGTCTCGGGATGCGAGCGCACCACGGGGTGACGGACCGCTGGGAAGTCCCGCCCGAGTTGCGTGCGCCTCTCCTCGCTCACGCGGCCGCCAAAGCTGCGCACGATGTCATGTTCGGCATCGAGCCCATCGATGCGCTCCTTCACTGCCGCCGGAAGCCCGGCATAGGCCGCCGCCGCATCCGCCCAGATCGTATCGCCGCCGAGTTGCGGCATCAGCCGCATGCGCAGAACCGATGCGATCGACGGTCGCTCGCGAAAGGTCACGTCGGTGTGCCATTTGTTGAAGGCCTTGAAACCCTCGATCGTCTCCGCGGTCGGGGTGACGCCTTCCACGCCGCGGATGATCAGCACTTCCGGAAATCCGTCCACACTGGGGATCACGGGATGCCCTTCCAATTCCCCGAACAGCCGCCCGAGCCGGATGTGGCTCTCATAGCTGATGTCCTGGTCACGGAAGAAAATGACTTTGTACCGCAGCCATGCATCGCGGACGATCTCCGCATCCGCATCGGCAAGCGGCTGGTTCAGATCCACGCCGCTGATCTCGGCCCCGATGGTGGGCGTGCTCGGCTGGATGGCGATGCCGCGCCGCCGGGCACTCTCGGTCAGGTCGGTTTCGAGGGCAAGCGTGGCCATGCTAGAATCCTTTCTGCTGGCCGGAATGGCAGGATGAGCTCAGTTCTGCCGGGGATCAAGTCGCTTTCGTGCCAGCCGGCAGACCGAGCATCAGCCCCGGTGAGCGTGGCTGTTGGCTTGCGTGGCGCCCTCCCTTAGAAACCGGTGAATGGAAACTATTGGCGGTGACCTCAGCACCATGGCGCCCCGCCCCTTCGCGGACGGGCATCTAGCGGCAATCCGGGCCATTTCGGCGCCTCGTCAGTACCAGCCTGGCGAAGTGGTGCTTGAGGCCGGCGCGCCTCAGGACCGTTTCGTGTTGGTTGAAGAGGGTGAGATCGAAGTCGCCGATGCGGTATCCGGCAGGCGGCTGCACGCTTCGACGCTCAAGCCCGGACAGTTCATGGGCGAATTGGCATTCCTGAACGGCGGGCCCATGACCCTGACCATGCGGGCATGTGCCCCCACCCGCACGCTGGAAGTGCCTCGCCCGGCGATGCTTCGATTGATGAGCGACGTCCCGGAAATCGGCGACCATATTCTGACGGTCTTCTCGGCTCGGCGGCGACGCATCTTCGAAGCGGGTGACAGCAGCTTGGTCGTACGCGGAGCTGACCGGAATCCCGCAGTCGCGCGCGTGGCCAGATTCCTTCACCGCAACCGCATTCCGTTCCATGAAGAGGCGGAAGGCGAGCCGCAGGTGAGCTGGTCCGGCCAGCCCGTGCCCGAACCGACGCCGCGGGCGATTGCCCACCATCTGGGGATGGACCTCAAAGCAAGGCCGCTTGAAAAACTCGATCTCGTCATCGTCGGCGCCGGGCCCGCCGGGGTGGCGGCAGCGGTATATGCGGGAGCAGAGGGCTTGCGAGCCTTGGTAGTCGAAGACTGCGCGATCGGAGGGCAGGCGGGGACAAGCTCCAGGATCGAGAATTATATGGGGTTTCCGACCGGCATTTCGGGGGCGGACCTGACCTTTCGCGGGCAGGTCCAGGCGATGAAATTCGGGACATGCTTCGCGATGCCGCGCAGGGTCGAGGCGGTGGCGCAACGCGGCGACGGCTTCTGCGTGACCCTGGACGGCGGCGAGGAACTATGCGCCCGCTCGGTACTGGTAGCGACCGGTGTGCAATATCGCCGCCTGCCGCTCGATCGGCTCGAAGCCCTTGAAGGCGCCGGCGTCTATTACGCTGCTACCGAGATGGAGGCGCGCCTCTGCTCTGAAACCGAGGCGGTGGTCGTCGGCGGCGGGAATAGCGCGGGCCAGGCCGCCATGTACCTCTCGCGTGTAGCGAAACGCGTCCATCTGCTGGTACGCGGCGACACCCTCGCCCAGACGATGAGCGCTTACTTGCGAGAGCGTCTCGAGGCGGATCCGCGCATTACGATCCACACCGGCAGCCAGCTCGAAAGGCTCGAGGGCGACGCGCATCTGGAGCGTGTGGTGTTCGCAAAGCCCTCGGGCAGCGTGTCCATCGAATGCCGAGCACTCTTTCTCATGATCGGCGCTGCGCCCAACACCGAATGGCTGTCGGGGCTCGTCGAGCTCGATGGCCATGGCTTTGTTCGCACCGGTGCCGAAGTCGGCGCATCTTCGAGCTTCGCTACCTCCTGCCCGGGAATTTTCGCGGTCGGGGATGTCCGTTCCGGCTCGGTCAAGAGGGTCGCGAGCAGCGTCGGCGAGGGCTCAGTCGTCGTCAGCGCCATCTGGAGCCACGTCAACGCGCCACCGCCTGGATCGGTGGGAATAGGCGGCTAGTGCGGCGAGATGGCGTGGCAGTATATCTGTCCACGCCAGTCCCGTCCGCTCAACTTCCGGTCGTGAGCGAAAGACGAAGCATGACGTCTTGCAGGTCCCATCATCTCAATACGATCAGCACTTCGTGGACACCGTCGCCTTTTGATCCTAGCAATTGCGCTGGGCATAATCTGGGGATTTCCATGCGATATCTGTTGGCTTTGACGTTGCTGCTGTTCGCCCCGCTGGCGCATGCGCAGGGCGGTTTCGCCTTTGCCAACGCGCCCGGCCCGCATGGCGTAGGCCTTCGCGTCCTCCACCAATATGATTCATCGCGGAGCTATCGCAGCGCCACCGATCCAGTGACCGGCAAGGTGGTCACGGGCCCCAAGGCGCGTCCGATCCAGACCCTGATCTGGTATCCGGCGGCCAAAAGCGGCACGCCGCTTCGCTATAACGATTATCTCCGCCTCTCTGCGACCGAGGAGGAGTTCGACCGCAGCGATGCGGAGATCACGGACGCGACGGCAAGCTTTCTCCGCAGCATCGGCTCGGCTGTACCGGAGGCTCGCCTCAAGGCGGAAACCGAGCGGGTGATGTGGGCGGTGCGCGACGCCGCTCCGGCGGCAGGCAAGTTCCCGGTCGTGATCTATGCCCCCAGCTTCGGCGCCTCGGCATATGAGAATGCCGACCTCGCGGAATATCTCGCAAGTCAGGGCTATGTCGTGATCGCCAGCCCGAGCATGGGCGCGCGGGGCCGCGGCATGACTGCGGATGCCGACGGGATCTCGGCGCAGGTCGGCGATATCGGCTTCCTGATCGCTTTCGCCCATTCGCTGCCCCAGGCGGACCTCGATCATATCGCCGTGGCAGGTTTCAGCTGGGGCGGCATGTCGAATGTGTTCGCCGCCGCCAGAGACAGCCGCATCGATGCGCTGGTGAGCCTTGACGGTTCGGTGCGCTATTATCCCGGCCTGGTCGAAGCTGCGAAATATGTGACGCCGGCGCGCGTGACGGCGCCGTTCCTGTTCGTGGCGGCAAAGCCCGAGGCGATCGAAGACATGCAGCTTACCGGCCTCGACAGCAGCACCAGCTTTCTCAACAAGCTGAAATATGCCGATTTTCACCGGGTTACGATGAACCAGATGGTGCACGGGAACATGGCCTCGCGTCAGGTGATCTTCACCCCCGACGCCGCCTTCTCGAACTTCAGTCGTGCCGAAGTCGAGCAGTCCTACAGTTGGTCAGCGCTTTATGTGCTTCGCTTTCTCGACGCGTATCTGAAGAAAGATGCCACAGCCGCCGCATTCCTCGCGGCGGACCCGGAGCGCAACGGCGTGCCGCGCCATTTGCTGGAGGTCACGACGCGCAAATCCGTGGGAACTCCGGCGACGCGAGAGGCGCTCGCAGCCCAACTGGCGGTGCGCGGCTTCGACGCGATCCCTGAGGTTTATGCCGAAATGCGCGCGCGCGATGCTGGCTTCGTGCTTGCCGAGGAAGACCTCAACATGTGGGGCTATGGGCTGCTCGGGCGCAATGACAGAAGGGCCGCCATCGCCGTTCTCAAGCTGGCGACGACGCTCTACCCCACGAGCTTCAACACTTTTGACAGCCTTGGGGAGGCGTATCAGGCCGACGGCAACAAGCCCCTTGCGATCGCAAATTATCGCAAGTCGCTGGAGCTGAACCCAGCCAACCAGAACGCCGCAGATCGGATCAAGACCATGCAGGCCAAGCCCTAGGCCGCGTAGCATTTCGATCGTTAGGGCCAATGGCGGAGGCGGGCACGGAGGCGTCTATGCCCGGCCGGCAGTTAGACCGGCGCGTGCGATCTTTCGACGGGCTATCGGGGCGGCCGGAAGCTTGCCGCAATTATCCCGTGACGCGTCAACCTGTCGTAGAACGTCTTACGCGGCAGCCCCAAATCGCGAATGGCGCGCTGAACATTGCCCTTGTGCCGAGTCAGCGCCTCGCACAGCAGCCCACGCTCGAATGCTGCGACCTGCTCGGGCAAAGAGCTCTGCGTGCCGGAACGGAGAGCGCTGGACGCGGCGCGACCTAGGACCGCTTCGAACGCGAAATTGCGAAGCTCGCGCACATTGCCGGGCCAGTCATGATTGCGAAGCCGGGCGTGGATCGCTCCGTCGAGCGTGACCTGCTCGCGCCCCAATGTTTCGCTCGCCTCCGCCAGAAATGCGGCGAAGAGCAGCAGCCGATCCTCGCCACGTTCGCGGACCGGGGGGATGCGCAGCCGCAGCGTGGCCAAGCGGTAATAAAGGTCCGGCCGGAATTTGCCTTCCTCGCAAGCCGCGGCAAGATCGCTCTTCGTCGTCGCAACCACTCGGAAATTGACCGGAACCGGCCGCTCCGCCCCGATGGGCTGGACCTCGCGCTCCTCCAGGATGCGAAGTAGCTTGGCCTGCAGGCCGAGCGGCATCGAGTCGATCTCGTCGAGAAGGAGCGTTCCGCCATCGGAGGCCGCGATCTGGCCCGTGCGCGAGAGCCGGGTTTGCGACACGCTGTCCGCGGCGTGGCCGAACAATTCGATCTCCGCCGTCGCTTCCGACAAGGCCCCGCAATTGATGGCGATAAAGGCGCGCCCGCGGCGTGGTCCCTGGCGGTGAATCAGGCGGGCAACAAGCTCTTTTCCGGTTCCGGTCTCGCCCTCGACCAGCACATCGACATCGGCCTGAGCGATACGCTGGATCGTCTCACGCAGCATTGCCATCGATGCGCTGTGACCGATCAGTCCGTCACTGTCCTCGCGTTGCGACAGGGTTTCGCGCAGGCGCCGGTTCTCGAGCACCAAGGCTCTGCGCTCGAGCTCGCGGCGAATGCTGGCGACAAGATGATCGGTCGCGAAGGGCTTGGTCAAGAAGTCCGCCGCCCCGTTCTGCAATGCCCTCACTGCCATTGGTACGTCGCCATGGCCGGTGACCAGGATCACCGAAAGTTCGGGGTCAAGCTCGCGCAGACGCGCGAGGAGGTCCAGCCCATCCATGCGCGGCATGCGGATATCTGATACGACGACGCCGTCGAAGCTGCGCTCGATGGCCGCCATCGCGGCTTCGGCGTCGGCAAAGGCCGCGATTTCGAAACCCGCCAGCTGCAAGGCCTGGACCGTGGCGGCGCGCAGCGTGTCGTCATCCTCAACGAAGATCACCCGGTCGGAGGCGACGATACTCATGCGATGGGCAATGTCAGCGCGAAGCGGGTGCCCTGCTCAAGTGGCAAATGCCGCAGATCGCCTTCGAACTCGCGGGCGATATCGCGAGCGATCGCTAGACCAAGGCCAAGCCCGCCCGGCTTGGAGGTGGCGAAGGGTGTGAACAGGGAGTCGCCGATCACCGGATCGACGCCGGGTCCATTGTCTGAAACTCGGATTTCCAATGCTCTCTCGCGCGCCACGGCATCGATCGTCACCTTGCCTTCCGGCTGCTCGGCTATTGCATCAAGCGCATTCTGAACGAGATTGACCAGGATCTGCTCGACCCGGACGCGATCCCCCTTCAATGCCAAGCTGCGTAGCGCCGCCGGTATCTCGATCGACACCGGACCGCGTGCCCGCTCCCCGACAAGGATCATGACGCCGTCGAGAATCGATTCCAGCGTCGCCTTGCCGCTGGCGCGGCTGCGCTTGCGCGCGAAGCTGCGCAGCTCGGCGGTGATGCGGCCGATACGGTCGGCCAGCTCGACGATCGTCGTGAAATTCTGCCGTGCCACCTCGCCGGCGCCGCGGTCGAGCAAAGTCGCGCCGCTTTCGGCGAAGGTACGGATCGCGGCGACTGGCTGGTTGATCTCATGGGCGACGCCGGCGGTAACTTGCCCGAGCGTGCCAAGCCGGCTGGCCTGCGCCAAATCCTCGCGCGCGTGACGATAGCGCTTATCGGCTTCGGCGCGCTCGTTCGATTCGACAATCAGCCGGTCATTGGCGTCGCGCAACTCCGCGGTGCGCCGTTCGACTTCGCGCTCGAGCTCCTCGCGGGCCTGGCGTTGCAGGCGCTGTTTCTCGCCGCTGCGCAAGGCGATGGCGGTCGCGGTGCCAAGCACCAGCAGGATCGCCAGGCCGATCAGCAGCGCCTGTGACCTCGCCGCAGCGAGTGGCGGATCGAGTGGGGCGATGTGATGGATCTTGCCGTCCGCGATCGCCGCTGGCTCCTGCGAAACCCTGAAGCGAACTTGCTTGTCGCCTATCATTGCCAGGGCTCCGGGCGCGGCCATCGCGATTGGAGCCGGGCCTGGCGATGTCGAGCCGAACTGAAGCGTGTGCTGCGCCGCTTCGATGATTGCAGGGTCAACGGCGCCAATGGTGTGGAAGCGCCACTCGGGCAGGCTCGTCACGAGGATCACGCCATTGGCGTCGGTCACGAAGGTAGCCCCCGAAGTCCGTGACCAGGCAGCTTCGACCGCGTCAAACTCGACCTTGACCACGACGACGCCAATGCCCTTGCCGCTCTTCTCGACGCGGCGCGCCAGATAAAGGCCTGGGCGGCGGCTGACCGTGCCTAACGCGAACAATTCGGCCGCACCGCTCTGCATCGCATCGCGGAAATAGGGGCGGAAGCCGTAATTCTGGCCGACGAAGCTGGTAGGTTTGCGCCAATTGCTGGCCGCCACGGTCGTCCCGTCGGGGCCGATCACATAAATGTCTGCGGCATCCGTGCGCGATGCGAGCAATTCAAGGGTCCGGTTGAGCGCTTCTCGCGCGCGCACGTCGCCACCGATCGCCGAGGTAACGTCGGGATATTCGATCAGTACGAGCGGGAGCAGACGGAATTTCTGAAGCTCGCTGTTGAGCAACGCTGCATGCGTGCGAGCGACTTGCGTGGCACTGGAATCGGCAGCGGCATTGGCAACGCTTCGTGCCCATTTGTCGCCCGCCCAAGCAATCAGGCAGATCGCCAAAAGTAAGATTGACAGCGCCACGACTGCTGATCGACGCAAGGTCATCTGTGTGAAATTTCGCACAACATCCGGAATATTGTGCGTAAAGCCACACGCTTTAGCAAGCCCTCTCGGCGCGCCGGTCAACGAATTCGTTGATTTTCAATAAGTTACTCTTTGGCTCGCCGCTGGGCCGCTATGCCTTACGCTCGTACTTCTAAAGCCCCGGGGACAGGGGCGGTGCAGTCTATGCCGCTGAGAGGATGAATGGCTTACCCGAACGCCAACCAAGCCGCACCCGACTCCGGGGGCCGCAAGCCGATCTACGCGCAACTCTATGCGCAGGTCCTTTTCGCGATTGTATGCGGCGCGCTGCTCGGCCATTTTTGGCCGGCGACTGGTGAGGCGCTGAAGCCGCTGGGCGACGGGTTCATCAAGCTGGTCAAGATGGTAATCGCTCCGGTGATCTTCCTCACCGTGGTGACTGGGATCGCCGGCATGCGGGAGCTGGCCGCGGTCGGGCGCGTCGCCGCCAAGGCGTTCGGCTACTTCCTGGCGGTATCGACGCTGGCTTTGCTTGTCGGCATGGCGGTCGCCAACATCGTCCAGCCCGGTGCGGGCATGAACATCAATCCGGCAACGCTCAACGCCGGCGCGGTCGCCGATTTCGCGCATCAGGCGCATGAGACGACGATCACCGGTTTCCTGATGGCGATCATCCCGACAACGATGGTCTCGGCACTGACCGAAGGGTCAATTCTGCAGACCCTTTTCGTCGCCATCCTGTTCGGCATTTCGCTGAGCCTGGTTGGCGCGCCGGCCCGGCCGGTGCTCGATTTCGCCGATCGCGTGATGCTGGTGGTGTTCCGCATGGTCGGAATTCTGATGCGCGCCGCCCCGCTGGGCGCGTTCGGCGCGATCGCTTTCACTGTCGGCAAATATGGCGCGGGTAGTCTGGTGAGCCTCGGCGGCTTGGTCGCGACCTTCTACATCACCTCGCTGCTGTTCGTGCTGGTAGTCCTTGGCACTATCGCGCGGCTCCACGGTTTTTCGATCCTGCGGCTGATCGGCTACCTCAAGGCTGAATTACTGCTCGTCCTCGGCACCTCCTCGTCGGAGGCGGCCTTGCCGAGCCTGATCGCCAAACTGGAGCGCGCCGGCTGCGACAAGGGGGTGGTCGGGCTGGTCGTGCCGACCGGCTATTCGTTCAATCTCGACGGCACCAATATCTACATGACGCTGGCGGCGCTGTTCATCGCCCAGGCGTGCGGCATTGAGCTGAGCTGGGGCGACCAGTTTGCCTTGCTCGGCGTAGCGATGCTGAGCAGCAAGGGTGCTGCGGGCGTGACGGGCGCCGGTTTCATCACCCTCGCCGCGACGCTGTCGATTGTGCCGTCTGTCCCGGTCGCCGGCATGGCGCTGATCCTCGGCATTGACCGCTTCATGAGCGAGTGCCGCAGCCTCACCAACTTCATCGGCAACGCCGTTGCCGGGATCGTCGTCGCGCGCTGGGAGAACAAGCTCGATCGCGGGCAACTCGAACGCATCCTCGCCCATCCCGGCGCTAGCGACGCACAACAGATCAGCGAAGAAGACGCCCACGCAACGATGGGCCTACAGGGAGAAAGAGCATGAAGGGGATCATCCGCCAGGCGCTTGCCGCCACCACTGCGATCACCGCGATCGGCTGGGCGACTGCAGCCGCAGCCCAGGACGCGCCGGCGGCGCGGGCCACACAGGCCGACGAGACTGCACCGCCTTCCGACCAGGAAATCGTCGTCGTCGGCTCACAGATTCGCGGCGCGAAGGTCAATGCAGCATTGCCCGTGACGGTAATTGATTCGACCCAGATCGAAGCCACCGGCGCTGTATCGGGGGATGAGCTATTCCGCTCTATCCCTCAGGCTGGCGATGTCACCTTCAACGAAGCCAATAACCCGCAAACCAGCAACGCGGCGCGCGGCGACGTGAACTCGATTAACCTGCGTAACCTCGGCATCGGCAACACGCTGGTGCTGTTGAACGGTCGCCGACTGGTCCAGCATCCGACCAGCCAGGCGGGCGAAGGCAATGTGCCGGTGCTCAGCTTTAATGCCAATTCGCTGCCGGTAGCAGGGATCGAACGGCTCGAGATCCTGCGCGATGGCGCTGCCGCAATCTATGGTGCGGACGCAGTGGCTGGTGTGGTCAACACTGTCACCAAAACCGATTTCGAGGGTGGCGCCTTGGATCTGCGCTATGGCGGGGCGGAAGGCACGCATCGCCGCGAGTTCCAGGCGACGGGGCGCATCGGCCAGAATTTCGCCGGCGGGCGCGGCAACATCTCCCTTTACCTCGATTATACCAAGCGCACCGCGCAGCTGGCTGAGGATCAGCCTTATACCGCTACCGACGATCTGACCTCGTTGTTCGCCAGCGACTCCGCTTTCGCTGGAAATCTGACGGCGGACGGCCGTGCGACCCAGGCGGCCTGGGCGGCTCTCACCGTAGTCAACGGGCCCGGCACGATCCGCCGCAACCCCGGCAACGTCGCGCTGACCACGTCGGCGGGCGCGTTCCATACCCAGTCGATCCTCAATCCGGGTTGCCTGATCACAATCAACGCCGACACCTGCCTCGGCTCGGGCACTCGCGCGACGGCGACAACCTTGCGCTCGGAGCGCTTTGATTCGCGCCCAGGCACCACAGTCACCCCGTCATTCAATCGCTATAACGGCTTTCTCGCCACGCATTATGACTTGTCGGACCGCGTCACCCTCTATGGTGAAATCGGCTATTACCGAGCGGACACGCACCGCATACAGCCGCCGACGGTCAACATCTTCACCGCCAATAACGGCGTGGTGATCCCGGCTTCCAACTACTGGAATCCATTCGGCCCGGTAACTTTCGCCAATGGCCAGGCCAATCCAAATCGCATCCCTGGGCTTACCAACGTTCCCGCGGCCGGGCTGCCGGTGCGACTCTCCACGTATCGCTTCCTGGATGCGGGAATGCAGCGGGTCGACGTGACTAACTGGCAATCGCGTTTCCTAGGCGGGCTGAAGGGGCAGATCGGTACCTTCGATTTCGACACCGCTATCCTTTATTCGGAAGCGCAGGCGACCGACGTGTCGAACGCGATCGACATGACCAAGCTTCAGGCAAATCTCGCCCTCTCGACGCCCGATGCTTACAATCCGTTCAGCGGCGGCTGTTCGGCCACTCCCAGCATCGGCGATTGCTCGCCATCTTCCGCCACCTCGATCAACTCGTTCGCATTCGATCTCGTTCGCCGTTCCAAGACCACGCTCGCTCTGGCTGACTTCAAGGTCTCGAAGCGCGATCTGTTCACCTTGCCGGGCGGCGGGGTCGGTATCGCACTCGGCATCGAGGGACGTCGCGAGGACCAGCGCGACGATCGCGATCCCAATCTCAACGGCACGATCACCTTCCGGGACTCGGTGACTGGCGAGACCAACCTTTCCAACGTAGCGGCAGTAAACCCGACGGTCAGCACCCGGGGGCGCCGCACTGTCTTCTCGGCGTTCGGTGAGCTCGCCATTCCCTTGGTCTCGCCGGAAATGAACATTCCGCTTGTCCGCCGCCTCGATGTCCAGCTGGCTGGCCGCTATGAGCATTACAGCGATTTCGGCTCGGTCGCGAAACCCAAGATCGCTGCGGCCTGGGATCCGGTCGATGGCCTGCGCCTACGCGGTTCCTATTCGCTCGGCTTCCGCGCACCGAACCTGGAGCAGACCAACACCGTCTCCTATTCGCGCACCAACACCAATGCGGCGGCAGCGTTGGATTACTATCGCTGCGAAGCCGATCTGCGTGCGACACCGGCGCGTATCGCCAATTTCGGTGCCTGTGCCCGTTCGATCGCCTATCCGATCTTCATCAGCGGCAATCCCAACCTGAAGCCGGAGGAGAGCACCAACTGGACAGTAGGCGCAGTGCTCCAGCCCAGATTCATTCCGGAAAGCGCCGGGCGTTTGACACTGACTGTCGATTTCTGGTCGATCAAGCAGGTCGGCATCGTCGGTCAGTTCGGTGCGCAGAATGCGCTCGTGCTGGATTATCTGCTACGCACGCAAGGGTCGAGCAATCCCAATGTGGTGCGCGCGCCGACGACAGCCGATGACACCACTTTCTTTACCGGCACCGGCCTAGCCGCTACGGGCGCGGTGACGCGGATCAACGACAGCTTCGCCAACTTGCTGCCGCAGACCGTGCAAGGCCTCGACTTCGCGTTGCTCTACAATGTCCGTACCGACTTCGGTAAGTTCGACGTGGCGCTCAACGCCGCGCGGCTGACCAAATATTCGCGCGAGACGCCGCCCGCGGTGCAGGCATTGTTCGATGCGCGCGCAGCAGGAAAGATCAACGCCGCGACGCCGCTCACCGACGCGAGCGATCTGATCGAAGTGCGCGGCAAGCCCAAATGGCGCGCGTCGGCATCGATCACCTGGTCGAGCGGCCCCGTGCAGATCGGCGCCTTCGCCAACTATATCGGCACGGTCTATGACACGACCTTCCTGGATGCCGCGGGCAATCCATACAAGCTGGAGGCGCAGACGACGTTCAACCTCTATGCCCAGTATCGGCTGTCCGGCGCGCTCAAGGGTACCCGACTCCGGATCGGCGCACGCAATATCTTCGACAGGCAACCGCGGATTACTGCGGAAGGCTATCTGGGCTCACTCTATGTTCCCTATGGCCGCTATCTATATGGCAGCATCAGCACGCGTTTCTGAGGAAAACACATGAAGGCCCTGCTTCTCGCCTTGGCGACGGCGCTCCTCCCGGTTCCTGCGGTCGCGCAGGAGCCGGTGGCGCCAAAGACAATCCTGTTTATCGGCAACAGCTTCACCCAGGGCGCGCATTCTGCGGTGAAGCGCTATCGCGCTGATGCCGTGACCGACTTGAATGAAGATGGCTATGGCGGTGTGCCGGCCTTGTTCAAAACCTTTGCCGAGCAGGCAGGGCTGAACTGGAAGGTCAGCCTGGAGACCCAGGGGGGCAAGACCCTGGGCTTCCATTATGAAGAGCGCCGCGCGAAGCTGGCCGGCAAATGGGATGTGGTGGTGCTTCAGGAATTGAGCACGCTCGACCGCGACAAGCCTGGCGACGCGTCCGCCTATCTCAAATACGCTCCGATGCTGGCAAGAATGGTGGTGCAGTCCAATCCGAAGGCGGAAGTGCTGCTGATGGCGACCTGGTCGCGCGCCGATCAGGTTTATCACCCGGGCAGCCCCTGGTCGGGCAAGCCGATCGCGGCGATGTCCAGCGACCTGCGCGCCGCCGCCGAGCGCGTCCGTGCTGCCTCACGCGACATTCGCGGGATATTGCCCGTCGGCCAGGCTTGGGACCGAGCAATGGTCAGCGGCGTGGCGGACCCTAACCCCTATGACGGAATCGCCTTCGGGCAGGTCGATCTGTGGACCTACGATCATTATCATGCGAGCATCTACGGCTATTATCTAGAGGCGCTGATCGTCTTCGGCCAGATCACCGGCGTGGACCCGCTGACTTTAGGGAAAGACGAGCGGGCAGCCGCGGATCTGGGCATTTCCAAGGAACAAGCTGTAGCGTTGCAGCGGATCGCGTCGGAACAGCTCGCCGCGGAACATCGCGACTAAGCGCGGTTTAGCCGGCCATGATCATAACCCCGCGGCGTCGGCAGGATCAAGGGGGGTGGTGGCCCAAAAGCCGCCAGCAGGTTGGCGTGCTCGCCAGTCTGTTCGCCTCCCGTTGCCGCCACGAACGCGAACGTCGCCGATACGTTGCGCCCCCGCCTCATGCATTCATCGGTGCGGCGGTGCTTTCGGAGTCCTGAAACAGAAGCATCAATCGACCGGGGCGATCTTGACGTGCCGACATCGATCACAACACCAACTTGCGGCGGGTTGCGCAGACATTCAAGGTCGGGGGCTATGTGCACAACGGCGTTCTCGCCGGTTCAGGAAGTGCCAATGCAAAATGGATGGCGAACTACGTCCAAACCAGTGCCATCCCATCGGTCGGGGTGACCCACGATATGGTGGTGTCAGCGGGAGGCAACGGGCTCACCAACGCGACGATAGACCCTGTTGCCTGCGACGATACAGACCCGCGCATTAGGGTGTTGGAAGGGAGCTATCAGTCTAACCCTGGCTGGCCGGACGGTGACTATGACAATGGCAACAACAAGGGCATCGTGGTTCGTGTCGATTTCGGTAAGTCGTCGTTCCTGTTCACTGGAGACATGGAAGATGCCGCTCTCGAGACATTGGTCACCAACGATGGCGAAAAGGGGCTGCTGGACGTCGACGTGTATACGGTGGGGCACCATGGCTCATACAACGGCACCAGTAAGGCCCTGATGGACGCGATGACACCAAAGATCGCTGTCATGTCAATGGGCGATGCTAACGTTCAACTGCCATGGACCGCTTGGGCATATGGTCATCCACGCCAGCCGGCAGTTGCCATGTTGGTCGCCGGTGTCACAGCGGACCGCTCTGTACCTGCCGATGTTTTGGTAGCGGATAAGGTGAAGTCGTTCTCCAGCTATCACATGACCAAAGCGGTGTACGGCACGGGCTGGGATGGCAACGTTACGGTCAACGCTTGGAGCACTGGGCGCGTTGAGGTCAACGCCGATAAATAGCTATTGGCGCACGAAACAGCCTTGGAACTACGGCCAGATGCAAACTAGCCGCACCCTGCCAGATATTGGGGCGATCAGAGCGTCCGCCGTCGGCTCGAACGGGGCGAGGACCTGCGGGACGTCTAGATGCTCAACCGCCTGACTAAAACTTCTTCGGACCATGTGCTCCGGCATCGTTAGCGCTGCAGCCCCGATGCCGGTTTCAGGATGGACCCATATCGTGGTCTTAACGATAACATTCCGACGATGTAGGTTGCCGGCGGTGAAGTAGCCCCGGTAAAAGCCGTCGCATTGAATCGCGCCCTTTAATTCGGCTTATCGACAAGTACAAGATTGTCTGCTTTCGCGCCCAATTGCAGACGTTCCTCTGCCAATCGTGGAGACCCCTAAACGGACTGTCCGCTTTCAAGACGACGTCTCACGATCAAACGGCCGATATTGGGTGGTAAGCTGCCGTTCACAACGGCGATGTGCGATACAGATTAAAATCAGGATCGCCGTCAGAATGGCGTCTGTTGACCGTCAGGATCAGGCGGTCGGTTGAAGTGCGTCCCCACACGGCACGGCAGTTTGATGTTTGCCCTTCGGTGGTGGTGCAGAGTCTCGAACCGAACCGGTCGGTCTTGATGCTCCACCGGCCTCTATTCACCCGATATGCACGAGCGCAGATACCCTTTTCCCATTTTCCGTCGGGGTAGAACCTCTCCACGGGTGGGCAGCCGCCTTCAACGATCACATCAAGGCGCACGTTATGTGATAGCAACGTGGTTTCGTCGAGTAAGAGAGCCTTACCTGATAGCGCCGTTCTAATCTCTTTTTCAGTCAGAGGCAGCCGATTGGGTGGAGCAAGCCTCACACGTAGCACTTGAGGGCCGGCTACTGCCCCGTTTTCCGCAGCAGGAGCCGTTGCCGTCCCGACACTAGCGAGGACAAGAGACCAGACGATCAATCTCGCTGACTGCATCGGACACTCCTCTGCGCCGTTATGCCGCTGTTCCCTAATGACCGCAATTGGGTCGTCAGCGGCCCGACCGCTACCGGATAGGCGGGGTCAACATTTGAGCGGCGGGAATTGGGTGGTTAGCTGCCGGTCCGGGTTAACGCTTCCGACGATGTCTCCACAAGGATCGATCACGAAACCACGCGACTCCGCGCCACAGAGAAAGCGCTGACCATGGGATCGCCCAAAGTGCATAAAGCGTCATCGAAATGGGAGCATTGTCGGTCCACAACACGATGAAGAGCGGCGCAATGAGGATGATCCAGTGCGAATTCGTCGCATATGGCCAGCCGTCGAAGTTATGGTCCACCCAGCGAACGACGCGCGTCTGTTCAAGCCTTGAAAAGCGTCGTCGCATATTCACGCAATGGAGCATCGCCAATTCGTAGAACGTCCGCAAGTGGGTCGTAAGCGGCCCGACAACTTCTAGCTAGCTAAGGCGCATGCCGGCGTTTTGCTCGGCGGCCAATCACGGCCGTGGAGATGAACGATGGGACATTCACAGTACGACCCTGCCGCGCAGCATCGGCTCGCATGGAACGCCGGCAAGACAGTCGGCACCACGCGACCGCTGACGCAGAAGCAGATCTGGGCTGTGCGGTTCTACCTGGATCGAGAAGGCCGCCTTCGCGATAGAGCGTTGTTCGATCTGGCGATCGACAGCAAGTTACGCGGTTGCGACCTAGTAAAGATCACGATCGCGGACATTGTTTCCGGGGCCGACATCCGGACCAGGGCGATCGTCATTCAGCAGAAGACCGGGAAGCCTGTGCAATTTGAGCTGACGGCTGACGTCAGGGCCAGCCTGCTAACCTGGCTCGAGCGCCGCGGCGGTATAGTCCATGACTATGTTTTCCCAAGCCGCGTTGATCGTACCAACCATCTCAGCACGAGACAGTACGCTCGGGTGGTCGACGAATGGGTCGATGCGGTGGGCCTCCGACGTACTGAGTAGGGGACGCACTCGCTCCGCCGGACAAAGGCCTCAATGATCTATAAGGCCACGGGGAACTTGCGAGCGATCCAGATTCTGCTGGGGCACACCAAGATCGAGAACACCGTCCGCTATCTGGGCGTCGATATCGAGGATGCGCTAATCCTAGCTGAGCGGACTGAGATTTGACACTGGAGCGGCTCGTTCAAGCTCGATGAGCCGCTTCGATGCCGGTCTGCAATGCGCCCAAATGCAGTCGTCCGGACCTGCTGTGTCGATCCCCGAAAGCAGACATCGCCATGATCGGTGCGAAGCGTCCGCACTTGGGCGGGGTTGCGCGGGCGGCTATGCGTCCCAATTCTGGTCTTTCATGAGATCTAAGTCGGTCTCGGAAGCTGCCGATGCCACGATATCGATCTGATATTTGTCGCGGAGCACCATTCCGAAGTGTCGCCGCTCGGTGTGAGGGGCCCCGCTCTTAATCGGCCTCGTAGGCGCCGCCTCGGCGATCCAATGCGAACGACGCAATCGCCAAGCGATGGCGTCTCCGTCACGATCGACAAGCCGAGCGAGAAGGACGGCAGGCTGCAATATAGTTATTTATTAAAGTAAGTTAGGAGGTCCCCACGATTTTCAGCGGGGCCGGAACCGGCTTGTTGCCGGGATGTTCGGGAGGGGCGGCAAGACCGCCATCCGGAGAGCGACAGATGCCGAGGAACGGTGGCGAGCTTCTCGTCGATGCGCTGATCGCGTTCGGTGTCGACACGGTGTTCGGCTTGCCGGGCGACGGCATCAACGGGATCATGGAAGCGATCCGCACGCGCCAGGACCGCATCCGCTTCATTCAGGTGCGGCACGAGGAATCCGCTGCCTTCGCGGCGGCCGCGCACGCCAAGTTCACCGGGCGGCTTGGTTGCTGCCTCGCCACGACAGGCCCGGGCGGCATCCACCTGCTCAACGGGCTTTACGATGCCAAGCTCGATCGTGCGCCGGTGATCGCCATCACCGGCTCGCCCTATCACGACCTGACCGACAGCTACACGCAGCAGGATATCGACCACAGCAAGGTGTTCATGGACGTCGCCGCTTACTCGGCGCGAGTGATGGGCGCGCAGCACGTGGAAAACGCAGTTAGCCTCGCCTGCCGGCATGCGCTGGCGCAGCGCGGTGTTGCGCATTTGAGCGTTCCGGTAGATGTGCAGGAGGAGCCCGAGGCTTCCGACAAGGCATCGGATCGCAACGTGCCGGGCCATGCCTCGCTGGTCCCGGCGGAGGGGCTGCGGGTCGCGCCCGAGGCCGAGATCGCCCGCGCGGCCGAGCTGCTCAATGCCGGCTCGCGAGTAGCGATCCTAGCCGGCCAGGGCGCGCTCGGCGCCATCGAGGAGCTCACCCGCACTGCCGAACTGCTTGGCGCTCCGGTCATCAAGGCGCTGCTCGGCAAGGGGCTGCTGCCCGACGATCATCCGCTCACCACCGGCGGCATCGGCCTGCTCGGCACCCGCGCCAGCCAGGAAGTGATCGAGCGCTGCGACACGCTGCTGATTATCGGTTCGACCTTCCCCTATATCGAATATTATCCCAAGCCCGATCAGGCGCGCGGGGTGCAGATCGATCGCGACGCAACGCGGATCGGACTGCGCTTTCCCGCCGAGGTCGGCCTTGCCGGCGATGCGCGGGCGACGCTGGCCGCGCTCAACGAGCAGCTCACCCGCAAGGCCGATCGCGGCTTCCTGGAGTTCGCGCAGGCGCAGTCGCGCGAATGGCGCGACTTGATCCGCTCGACCGTGGAGCGCGACGCGACGCCGATGCCGCCGGGTCGAATCGTCCGCGATGTCGGCGACCGGCTGGCCGAGGATGCGATCGTCGTGTGGGATTCGGGGCACAATACCGGGCTGATGGCGCGCTCCGTGACGGCGAAGGCCGGGCAGATCTATGGCGGGTCGGGCCTCTCCGCCTCGATGGCGTGCGGGCTGCCTTATGGCATCGCCGCCGCGCTCGCCTTTCCGGGACGGCAGGTGGTGGCGTTCATCGGCGATGGCGGGCTGTCGATGCTGATGGGCGAGCTTGCGACGATCACGCGCTATCGGCTGCCGATCAAGATCGTCGTCATCAAGAACGGCACGCTCGGCCAGATCAAATGGGAACAGATGATGTTCCTGGGCAATATGGAATATGAGTGCGACCTGACCGATATCGACTTCGTCAAGGTTGCCGAGGCCTGCGGCATCCGCGGCTGGCATGTCGAGGCGGCGGCGGATTCGGAGCGTGTCGCCGAGGAAGCGCTGGCGCATCCGGGCGCGGCGCTGATCGAGGCGGTAGTCGATCCGAACGAGCCGCTGTTGCCGCCCAAGCGGATCGAGAAATACGTCAAGAACATGGAAAAGGCGCTCGATGAGGGCACTCCCGGCGCCGGCGAAATCCGCGCGGCGCTGTCGCGCGAGCCTGCGCTCACCATGCTGCAGGATTGACGCCGATGCGGATCACCGCCGCCGTGATGACGCACGCCGATCGCATGCTTTCGCGCCGCAGAATCGAGCTGGAGGAAGTCGAGCTCGACGATCCCTATGACGACGAGGTGCTGATCCGCGTCACCAGCTGCGGCGTCTGCGGCACCGACAAGGGCTGCATCCACGGACTGGAGCCTTACCCCACGCCCGGCGTGCTCGGCCATGAGGGCGCGGGGATCGTCGAGGCGATCGGGCGCGACGTGAAAAGCGTGAAGCCGGGCGACCGGGTGATGATCGGCTTCCCGTTCTGCGGCGAATGCCGGACCTGCCGGCGCGGCGAGATGCGCTATTGCGAGAAAGGCGCCGCGCTGAGCTTCAGCGGGCACCGGCTCGATGGCTCCAGTGGCATGAAGCGGCTGGACGGCACGCCGCTGGCCGGGCGGTTCTTCCAGCAATCCTCCTGGGTTACCCACACCGTCGCGCTCGAGCGCCAGCTCGCCAAAGTGCCCGACGGGCTCGATCTCGACCTGACCGGCCCCTATGGTTGCAGTATCTCGACCGGTGCGGGCACCGTGCTCAACGAGTTGAAGCCCATCCCGGGCAGCGCCATCGCGATCTTCGGCGCGGGCAATGTCGGGCTGGCGGCGGTGATGGCGGCGCGGCTGACCGGTGCAACGACGATCGTCGCGATCGACAAGGTGCCCGGCCGTCTGGCGCTGGCCCGCGAGCTGGGCGCCACCCACATTCTCGAGCACGGCGCGGACACCATCGCGGAGCTCAAGGAACTCACGTCGAACCATCTCGATTATGCGATCGAGGCGACCGATGGCGCGAACCTGGTGAGCGAGGCGATCACCGCGCTGGGCCCGCGCGGAACCTGCGCGATGGTTGGCGGCGCCAAGATGACCGCGACGGTCGAATACAACCATCCCGACGTGCTGATGCAGGGCAAGCACATCATCGGCGTGATGGGCGGCGGCGGGCAGACGCCGCGCTTCCTCCAGGCGCTGATGGAGCTGCAGCTGCAGGGCCGCTTCCCGATCGGGAAGCTCGTCAAATTCTACGACCTCGAGGACGTCAACCAGGCCGTCGACGACAGCGATGCCGGGACGACCATCAAGCCCGTCCTGAGGATGCCGCATTAGAGGAGAGAGAAGATGACCGACCACAAGAAGAAGGGCGATTTCGACAAGGCCCGCAAGCACGATGAGGGCGGCAACAAGAAGCAGGACAATAGCGACAACACCGATAGCCGTACCGGCAACCAGAATGCCGGTCATGGCGGGCATCGCGGATAGGAGCGGCGCATGGCTATCGAAGAGCTGGCGCGGCCGGCCGGCCGCACCGCCGTGCTGACTCAGGTCGCGGCGTTCGATCACCAGGTGACCGGCGTTACCGCGAGCCCCGACGGGCGCATCTTCGTGAACTTCCCGCGCTGGACCGACGATGCCCCGGTCTCGGTGGCGGAAGTGCTGCCGGACGGCTCGATCAGGCCGTACCCGGACGAGAAGTGGAACAGCTGGCGCAACGAGAAGGCGAGCGAGATGCCGGTCGGCGAGCATTTCGTCTGCGTCCAGTCGGTGGTGGCCGCGCACGGCGCGCTGTGGGTGCTCGATCCGGCCGCGCCCGGCAATGAGAAGATCCTGCCGGGCGGGCCCAAGCTGGTGCGGATCGATCTCGCCACCGATCAGGTGGCCAACGTGATCGCCTTCGCCGAGGACGTCGCGCTGCAGGGCACCTATCTCAACGACATCCGCTTCAGCCCGGACGGGCGCACCGGATACATCACCGATTCCGGCACGCGCGGGGCGATCATCGTCCTCGATCTGGGAAGCGGATCGGCGTTTCGCGCACTGGATGGCCATCCCTCGACCCAGCCGGAAAGCCAGGTCATAGTCGAAGTGGACGGCGGACCGCTGCGCCGTCCGGATGGCCGCCAGCCGATGTTTGCCGCGGACGGGATTGCGCTCTCGAACGACGGCGCCACGCTCTATTACCAGGCGCTGACCGGACGGACGCTATATGCGATCGATACCGCAAAGCTGACGCCGGGTACGCCCGCCGACGAGATCGAAGCCGCGGTGCGCAAGGTCGGCACCACGCATGTCGCGGACGGCATGTGGATCAGCAGCAAGGACGCGCTGTTCATCACCTCGCCCGGCGACAATGCGGTCAAGCGCTGGACCGGCGACACATCCGGGATCGCAGTGCAGGACGACCGGCTGCGCTGGCCCGACACGCTTTCCGAAGGACCCGACGGCGCGATCTACGTCACCGCCAGCCGCATCCAGGACACCGTCTGGTTCAAGCCCGGCGCGCCGGCGTCGCTTCCCACCGCGCTTTTCAGCTTCCGGCCCGACTGAATCCGAGGAGATCCACATGTTTGAAGACCAGACGAAACCCTTCGCCGTCGTCACCGGCGGCTCGACCGGCATCGGCTACGAGCTCGCGAGGCAGTTCGTCGACAATGGCTATGACGTGCTGATCGCCGCCGAGAGCGAGGAGCACCTCGTCTCTGCCCGCGCCGCGCTTTCAGCGGGTGGCGCCACCGTCGAGACGCACGCCAGCGATCTCTCCGCCGAGGCCGGCGTCGACAGCCTGTACGCGGCGATCCGCGGGCGCCCGGTGGATGCGCTATGCGTCAATGCCGGCATCGGACTGGGCGGGCCGTTTGCGGAAACCGACCTCCAGCGCGAGCTCAAGATGATCGATCTCAACGTGCGCGGCGCGGTGCAGATCACCAAGCTGGTGCTCAAGGACATGGTCGCGCGCGATGCGGGCAAGCTGCTCTTCACCTCGTCGATCGCGGCGACCCATCCCGATCCGTTCGAGGCCGTCTATGGCGCGACCAAGGTGTTCCTGCGCTGGTTCGGCGAGGCGCTACGCAACGAGCTGAAGGA
Organism: Sphingomonas sp. AC522; assembly: GCF_979258125.1. Lineage (NCBI taxonomy): Bacteria > Pseudomonadati > Pseudomonadota > Alphaproteobacteria > Sphingomonadales > Sphingomonadaceae > Sphingomonas > Sphingomonas sp. AC522. The sequence continues at coordinate 511,277 of NZ_OZ409836.1, read as the reverse complement.
CACCAATGTCGGCGTGACGGTGCTGATGCCGAGCGTCACCGACACCAATTTCTTCAACCGCGCCGAGATGATGGACACCAATGCGGGCGCGATGGAGAACAAGGACGATCCGGCAATGGTCGCCAAGGCCGCCTTCGATGCGCTGATGGCCGACAAGCACAAAATCGTGCCGACCCTCAAGAACAAGGTGATGGGGGCGCTGGCGGACACCACTCCGGCGCCGATCGGAGCGCAGATGCACCGCGCGCTTTCGGAGCCCGGCTCGGCCGACAAGGAGTGACGGACATGGACACGATCGAGCAAGTGAAGCCGCCGCTGCCCGAACAGCAGCAGCCGGTGCCCGGCACCCTCGCGGCGATGGACCCGCGACCCGATCATGGCGAGGAAAGCTATCGGGGCCATGGCCGCCTGGAGGGCAAGAAGGCGATCATCACCGGCGGCGACAGCGGCATCGGCCGCGCCGTCGCGATCGCCTATGCCCGCGAAGGCGCCGACGTGCTGATCGCCTATCTGAGTGAGGACGAGGATGCCGAGGACACGGCGCGCTGGATCGAGAAGGCCGGCCGCAAGGCAGTGCTGGTGCCCGGCGACATCGGCGAGGCGGAGCATTGCCGCGCGATCGTCGGCAAGGCGGTCGAGGCGTTCGGCCGCATCGATATCCTGGTCAACAACGCCGCGCACCAGATGACTTTCGAGAAGCTGGAGGACATTCCGGACGCGGAGTGGGACGCCACTTTCCGCACCAACATCCACGCGATGTTCTATCTCGCCAAGGCGGCGGCGCCGCACATGGGCGAAGGTGGCGCGATCATCAACACGACCTCGGTCAACGCCGATAGCCCCAAGCAGACGCTGCTCCCCTATGCGACGACCAAGGGCGCGATCCAGAATTTCACCGGGGGCCTTGCGCAGCTGCTTGCCGAGCGCGGCATTCGCGTGAATTGCGTCGCGCCGGGGCCGGTCTGGACACCGCTGATCCCATCGACGATGCCGCCCGATCAGGTTAAGGAATTCGGCCAGAGCTATCCGATGGGACGCCCGGCCCAGCCGAAGGAGCTCGCGCCCGTCTACGTCATGCTCGCGACCGACGAGGCGAGCTATGTCTCGGGCGCGACGGTGGCGGTGACCGGCGGCAAGCCGATCATCTGAACGAGCCGCCGGTCGTAGCGCCGGCAGCGAGCATCAGGGCAGCGCGTAGACGATGAGCTCGTCGCTTACCGGGGTCTCCATGAAATGATGCCCGCCGGCCATGATCACGAGATATTGCTTGCCGTTCACTGAATAGGTCATCGGCGTCGCTTGGCCGCCTCCGGGTAGCACGTCGGTCCACAGCGTCTTGCCGGTGCGCAGGTCGATCGCGCGGATCAGATTGTCGGTGGCGGCCGCGACGAAGATCAGCCCGCCCGCGGTCACCACTGCGCCGCCGTTGTTGGGCGTGCCGATTTCGAGCGGGAGCATCGACGGAATGCCGAACGGCCCATTGGTGCGGGCCTGGCCGAACGGACGGTCCCACAAGGCCTTGCCGGTGGCGATGTCGATCGCGCGGATGCCGCCATAAGGGGGCTGCTTGCACAGCATACCGGTCCAGGGGAGCCGCCAGCCGGCATTGACGTCGATCGCATAAGGGGTGTTCGCCTGCGGATCGCCCGCCCCTTCCGCGCCGCCGATCTCGCCACGGGTCTGGTCGCGCGGCGCCCAACCCTTCTTGTCCGCCTCGGCGCGGGGCACGAGCCGCACGTAATTGGGCATGTCGTTGTAATTGGCGATAATCACGCCGCGGCGCGGATCGACGGCGATCCCGCCCCAATCGGTGCCGCCATTATAGCCGGGATATTCGATCGAGCGGCGCTCGCTCTCGGGTGGAGTGTAGAAGCCTTTGTAGCTCGCGCGGCGGAACTGGATGCGGCAGATCATCTGGTCGATCGGCGACATGCCCCACATGTCGCGTTCGGTGAGGTTCGGCTTGCGCAGCGTGTGCCACAGCGACACCGGCTGGGTCTGGGCGCGCTCGCTCGGCTCGATGCCGCCGCCAGGTACGCGCAGCTCGCCGACCGGCGTCAGCGAGCGGCCGGTGCGGCGGTCGAGGACATAGATGTCGCCTTGCTTGCTCGGCAGCACCAGAGCGGGCGTGCCCTTGTAATCGACCAGGGTCGCCTGCGCGCCGAAATCATAGTCCCACACGTCGTTGCGAACTGCCTGGAAGCGCCAGCGCGGCTTGCCGGTGGTCACGTCGAGCGCAACCAGCGAGGTGGCAAAGGCCTTTTCCTGCGGGCGGCGCAGACTGGAATAATAATCCGCCGCGGAATTGCCCATCGGCAGGTAGACCAGCCCCAGCGCTTCGTCGCCTGAGGCGATCGTCCACATGTTGGGCGTGCCGCGTGTCCATTCCTGGCCGGCAGGCGGATAGCCATTCCATTCGGGATGCATCATGTCCCACGCCCAGCGCAGCCGGCCGGTGACGACGTCGAAGCCCTGAATCACCCCCGAAGGCGCCCAACGGTCCTGCCCGTCGAGGACCTGGTGCCCGACGACCAGCACCCCGCGCACCAGCGTTGGAGGCGAAGTGATCGACACGAAACCGGGAGGGGTGGTGCCCATGCCGACCTTGGTGTCAGTCTGGCCGTTGGCGCCGAAATCGGCGCAGGGCTGTCCGGTGCGGGCGTCGACGGCGATCAGCCGGGCATCGAGCGTCCCTTCGATGATGCGGGTCGCGCAGGGCTGGTCTGCGGGCGCGCCGGTCGCGTGATAGACCACGCCGCGGCAGGCGGCAGTATAGGGGATCGCCTCGTCCGGCACCTTCGGATCGAAGCGCCAGCGCTGCTTGCCGGTCGCCGGATCGAGCGCGATGATGATGTTCTTGGGCGTGCAGAGATAGAGCGTGTCGCCGATCTTGAGCGGCGTGTTCTCCGAGCCATAAGTGTTCCGGATCTCCGCCGAGCTTGGCAGGTCGCCGGTATGGATCGTCCAGGCGCGCTTGAGCGAGCTGACGTTCGCGGGTGTGATCTGACCGAGCGGCGAATAGCGCCGTGCGCTATAGGTGCCGCCATAAGCGGGCCAATCGTCGCCGACGCGCATCATCGCCGGATCGGCCATTTCGGCGGCCAGCGCGGGCAGGTCGCCTTGCACCTGCGGTTCGTTGACGCGGCCCAGCACCACGCCGGTGACTGCCGCGACGAGCACCACGGCGGCGGCGGAGGTCATGCCCAGCCGCCAGCGGTTTGGCGCGGCGGAAAGCGTCGGGAGCACCAGCAGCACCGCCACCAGCAGCACGAGCGGCGCGATCACGCGCGGGACCAGCGCCCAGCCATTCCCGCCGGTTTCCCAGAACGCCCAGATCAATGTCAGGACGAAGATCGCGATGTAGATCCAGCCCCCGAGCAGCCGCCGCCGGAACAGCAGCACACCGGATGCGACCATGGCGATGCCGGTTATCAGGTAATAAGGCGAACCGCCCAGCGCGGCCAGCCAGCCGCCGCCGATGGCAAGGACAAGCCCGATCAGCCCAATAACGATGCCGAGAATGGGCGCGGCGAAACCGCGGCGGGGAGCGTGGGAAGCGGTGGCCATTGAATCGGTCTCCAGACCGGAGCGGCAGGGTGCTTGCAGTCCTCAATCCGCTGCACTGGCCGCCGTTCCTCCGGCGCGCGAAAAAACCGCTTCGCCGCTAACTTGAGTGAAGATAGGAGGCCTAATCAGGCGCAAGGCCGCCCCAGCCGCCGCCCATTGCCTGATATAGCGCGACCAGCGCATTGAGTTGATCGGTGCGCAACTGGACCAAACTGAGATCGACATTGAGCAATGCGCGCTGGGCGTCGAGCTGCTCGAGATAGGTGGAATAGCCGGCACGGTAGCGATTGGTGGCGTGGCGCAATGTCTCGGCGACGGCAGTGCGCTGGGCCTCGAGCGCGGCGCGCTGGGCGGCGAGGCGATCGACGGCGGCAAGATTGTCTTCGACTTCGCGGAATGCAGTCAGCGCGGTGCGGCGATAGGCGAACGCCGCCTGATCGCGCCGCGCCGCCGCGCCTTCGACATTGGCAGTCAGCCGCCCGCCCTCGAACAGGGGCGCGAGAATGCTGGCGCCGAGCGACCAGATCGTGATCGGATTGGCGAGCGCGCTCGATAGCGTCGCGCCGGCCGATCCGGTGAGGCGAATGCTCGGTAGGAACTGCGCGCGCGCCACGGCAAGCGATGCGTCGGTGGCGGCGAGGTTTAGCTCCGCCTGGCCGATGTCCGGGCGGCGGCGGAGCAAGTCGGAGGGCAGGCCGCCCGGCACCGGCGGGGGCTGGAGCGCATCGAGCCGAGCACCGCGTTCGATTGCGCGCGGCGCATCGCCTAGCAGCACACTCAATGCATTTTCCTGCCGCCGGATCGCGAGATCGGCTTGCGGCAATATCTGTGCAGCCGCCTGATATTCGGCCTCGGCCTGGCGCAATTCGAGCTGCGACGTATAGCCCGCCTCTGCCCGCGAACGTGCCAGCCGCAGCGCCTCTGCGCGCGAGGCGATGGTCGCCTCCACCACTTCCCGCCGGGCGTCGAGGCCACGCAGCGTGACATAGCCAGTCGCCACCGTCGCCGCGACCGACAGCGCGGTCGCATCGCGCGCCGCCTCGTTGGCGAGTTCGGACTGCCGCGCCGCCTCTACCTGGCTGCCGATCCGGCCGAACAGATCGATTTCATAGGCAGCCTGGAACAGCGGCTGGACTCCAGTCGTCTCGACCGGCGTGCCGAGCGCGCTCACCGATCGCGAGCGCGTGACGCCGGCTCCCGCGTCCAGCGTGGGGAATAGCTGCGCCCGCGCCAGCCGTTCCTGCGCCCGCGCCTCCTGCACTCGCGCCGCGGCGATAGCGATATCGGGGTTGTTCGTCAGCGCCGTTTCGACCAGCCGCGCGAGCACCGGGTCGCCGAAGCGGTTCCACCATCCCGGCTCGACCATGCTTCCGGCTGGAAGCTGGGTGCGCCAAGTCGCCGGAGGCGTGACGCTCGACGCCTCCGGCCGCTGGGGATCGGGCGCGGTGCACGACGCCAGCAGCGCCGCTCCGGCCATCCCGGCGGCAACCCTCATCGCCGCACCGGCGCAGGCGCGCCGCGCGTATCGACTCGTGCTTCCACCGACATGCCGGGGCTGAGGCGCGGATAGAGCGGATCATTGGTGTCGATCGCGATGCGCACCGTCAGCCGCTGGGGCACCTTGACGAAATTGCCCGTCGCATTGTCCGGTCGGATCACCGAGAATTCGCTGCCCGCAGCCGGCGACAGCCGCTCCACTCGACCGTGAATTTCCGCGCCGCCCAGCGCATCCACTAGCAGCACTGCCGGCTGGCCGGGCAGGATGCGCGCGGTCTGCGCTTCCTTGAAGTTCGCCGAGACCCATACGACTGGGGGCACCAGGAACATCAGCTGCGTGCCTGCCGTGACATATTGGCCGAGCCGCACCGAAACCTCGCCGAGCTTGCCGGCCTGGGGAGCGCGGATCACTGTGTTGGCAAGGTCGATCTCGGCCAGCCGCAGCGCCGCGCGCGCACTCTCGACCGCGGCTTCGAGCCCGCCGCGCCCGACCGTCACCGAGCGAACTTCCTGCTGCCCGACGGTGCGCTGCGCCTGGGCCTGGCGCACGCCGGCCGCGGCCTGGGCGAGCGCCGCCCGCGTCTGGTCGCGCTCTCGCAACGAAACCGATCCTTGGGCAACCAGATCATCGACGCGGCGCATGTCCGCCTGCGCGCGGGCCAATTGCGCACGCGCGTTTTCGATTGCCGCGTCCTGCCCGCCGAGCGCCGCCTCGCGCGAGCGCTGGCTCTGCGTGGAGTTCGCAAGATTGGCGAGTTGGCTGGCGAATCCGGCCCGCGCCTGTTCGACGCGTTGGCGATAGATGCGATCGTCAATCCGCGCGAGCACCTGCCCCGGCTTCACTGCCTCGAAATCGCGCACCAGCACTTCAGTGACATAACCGCTGACCTGCGGCGCGATGATCGTGGTCAGGCCGCGCACATAGGCGTTGTCGGTGGTCTGCACGCTCCGGCTGAACGGCGGCAGATCCCAGGCGAACAGCGCCAGCAGCGCACCAGCGATGACAAGCGCGATGAAGCCGAACGTCGCGGCCCGGCCCCCGCGCGGCGGTGCCCAGCCGCGACGCGGCGCTGGCGGCTCGGCGCCGACTTCGACGGGGTCTTCCAGCCGCTCTTCGGTTTCAGGCGTGGCGGATCGCGGGGGACTGGAAATATCGTTCATTCTTGCGCCTCAGTCCTCATCCGCTGCATCGCCGCCAACTCTTCACCGATCGGGTTGATCCCGCGCACGCGCAGATAGACCCAGCGGCTCCCCAGCCACACCACCACCACGGTCGCCAGCGCCGCGATCAGGAGGAACACGTCGTTGAAGGCGAGGATGTTCGCCTCGCGCGTCACTTGCTGTCCGAACAGCGCGGCGCCTTGCGCCTGCCGCAGCGCTGGATCGCCCTGCACGCGCAGATAGGCGCCACCCAGCTGCTGCAGGCGCTGCGCCACCTGTGGATCAGCCGCGCTCAGCGTCTGAACGATTTCCTGCGAATGCAGCCGCTCGCGCATGACCTGGAAGCTGCCGAGGAAGGCTGTGCCGGCCAACCCGCCGATCGTCTGGGCGATGCCGAATATCGCCGAGAAGCTGACGAGGTGGCTCGGCCCCTTCGACAGCGCCCGCGCGATCCCGACCAGCATCACCGGCCCCATCCAGAGCAACGCCGCGAAAGCGATCAGCGTCTGCGTGACATACAGGCTGGAGGGCCGGCTGAGATTGGTCGCATCCGAATCCAGATAGGCCGCAACCGCGATGATCACCGCGGAGGCGATCGGTTGCCACAGCAAGTCCTTGGGATTCATCGACCATACGCTCGCGGCAACCCCCAGGATCGACCCGAGCAGCAGCCATGTATTGAGAGTGACGAGCTGATCGTTGCCCATGCCCACGGCGCCGAGCAGCCCGAGCGAACCATAGCTTTGCTCGGACAGCAGCACGCGGATCGCGACGACCACCAGGATGAAGCGCAATATGTTGCGGCTGCGCATCCAGCGCGTGTTGAGCAAAGGATTGGCGCGATTATGCTCGACCAGCATCGCCGCGCCGATCAGCAGGATCGAGGCGGCGGTAGCATAGCCGAGCCAGGCGGTGCTCCACCACAGTATCCGACCCTGCACCAGCACTGCGCAGAGCAAAGCCATCCCCGGCGCGAACAGGCCGAAGGTGAGAAAGTCGAGCTTCTCGAATGCTTTGATCGTCTGCCCCGGCGGCAGCCGCAGGAGGGCCACCGCGCCCAGGCAGAACAACGTCAGCCCCAACTCGAACACGAACAAATTCTGGATATTGCCGTCGGCCAGGAGCAGCGGTGAGACGACACGCGCCAACGGCAGCGCGACTTGCGCCAGCCCAAAGCCGATCACCATCCCGCCCAGCCGCAGGGCGGGCGGCATCGCCTGCATGATATAGAAGAAGCTGAGCGTAGTCAGGCCGCTGCCCACTACGCCCGCCGCGCCGCGCACCAGCAGCTCGACTTCGTAGCTGTGGACGAAGACCTGGAGCAGCGTCACTGCCAAAAAGCCGAGCAGCGAGATGCGGATGAAGCGCTGCAGCCCGAATTGCTGGCGGAACTTGATCAGCAGCAAGCTCATGCACACGCTGGTCATCGAATAGGTGGCGCTCAGCCAGCCTCCCTCGACCGCGCTCAGTCCCAGCGATCCCTGGATCTGGGGGAGGTTCGCGAGCAGCAGTCCATTGCTCAGGCCGCCGGTGAGGCCGAGCAATCCGCCGATCGCGAAATAACCGATCCGGCGCGGGACGGGATGCTCGGGCGTCGCAGGCGAGCCGGGAAGGAACGGCCGCTCGTGCGGCTGGAATTCGTAGGTTGCACCAGCGGCCGCCATTTCACCTCCCGCAGTGGCCCGACGGGTCGATATCGCCGAAAGCCATCTCGCTGGTCTCCGCTTGCCGCGGAGGCATTCCGCATTCCCACAACCCGGCACTGTAGATTGGGTTCACTGATCCGGTGGATTGACTATCGTCTGCGGCGTCACAGAGTTCTAGCGAGGCTTGAGGCTTCCGAACCCGGCATGTGTCGTTGTCTGCTCTTCGTTCATGACATCTGCAGCAGCCGATTTCCTCACGGCCCTGTGTGAGCCATTCTCAATTAGTCCAACGATGCCCGCTTCGGGGGGTGCGCTGGCAGAAAGCCGCCGGTTCGCATGCGGCCCACTAGCGGTCATCTCAACGCCGGAATACCGAACGGATGAAACTGGGCCGGTTGCAGCCTGGCGGCTTTCGGGAATAAACCGAGGAGAACGGACAGCCGCATAAAAATCGAGGAGGCTGCCCATGCCACGCCGCTCGTCTACGAGCTCCTGTTCCTGTAGCCCTGCAAAAAGGAGACGGCGATACCGGCAGCGCGCTATTTGACCCGAACCCTGAACCGGATCGAGAAGCTGGTGCCCGTCAGTTGGCTACCGCCCAACCTGACTCGGATGTTCGTTACGCGGCTGTCGCAGCCATTGCCGTCGGCCACGGGCGTGTAGGTCCAGGTCGCGCCACCGTCCTTCGAGAAATCGATCCGGTCGGATGTGCTGCCCAATCCCAGATAGCTGTAGCTCAGCAGGCTCAGCCCGGGCAGGAAATCCACCGGTCCTGGCGCGAGCAGCCCGATATCGGCGACGCGAAGCTCGGTGTTGGCGGGGATAGCATCGGTGAAGATGACGCCGTTGACGGTGGTGAATACGCCGTTCGGGTTCGATATGGTCGTGGTGTAATCGACGAACGCGCCGGGTACGCGCTTGGGCAGCAGATTGCCCTGCGGATCCGAGGCGACTGACGAGGTCTTGACCACCGTCAGCGGATCGAACGCTGCGACCAGCAGGAGCAACGGCAGCAGTCGGGCCAGCTTGCGATTCATCGTTCCCCTCCCAAAAGTGGCCGGACCAGGCCACCCAGCGACTTCTGGTCGAACTTCATGCGCATTGTCAGGAACGGTCCCTGGCGGGTCCAGCCGGCATCCTGGAAATCGCGGTCGCGGTAACCGGCGACATTGTACCCGGCGGACAGCCAGACGTCCTTTGCCGGCGAAAGGCCGAGCGACGCGCCTAGCGAGTAATTGACGGTGTTGCTCGACCAGCTGTGCTGCGCGCTCACGGCCGCGCCGATATCGAAGGGCGACGAAATGTCCTTGCGGGCCTCCACACCGATCACGTCGACAAAGCCTTCGAACTTCTCCTCGGCATAGCGGCCGCGGACAAATTTAGCGCCGTAATAAAGGCTCGCCTCGAAGCCGTGGCCGACGCCTTCACCACCGGTGCGGTAATTGACGGCGAGATTGTTGACTGCGCGGAAGGTGGCCACGGTGTTTGCGGCGAAGGTGGGCACGGCCAGGACGTTGCCCGGGCTGGTGCCGGCACCGGCGCTCTCGTGGCGGATCTGGAAGCGCTCGAGCAGCGACCAGCGGCTGTCGATCGGACGAATGGCGAGGGCGAGATCGGCGCGCACCGAAGAAGCGACGGCATCATTCTTGTCGCGGACACGATAGGCGCGGACGCTGGATGCCACCGTGCTGCCATTGCCCAGGCTGCGCAGCAGGTTCGACGTAAGCCCGAAGCGGCGTTCGCGCAGGCCGTCGCGATATTCGGCGCGGCCGTTCCAGCTCCAGCGGTCGCCGCGATAGGTCGCGCCGAGCGTGGCGGCCACGAAATCGCCGTCGATCCCCTCCGAGCTCAGGAACCCGCCGCTCGAGGCCGGCTGGAAGCGATTGACCACGTCGCCCGTGGGAATGCTGCCCGCGAAGGTGCTGCTCGAATCGAGCGTGGCGTCTATCGTCCAGCGCTTGCCGACCGGCAGCGACTGGCTGAGGCCATATTGCGCGAAGGTCCGCGCGCCATTCTCCGCCACGCCGCCCTGGTTGACCATCGCCATCAACTTCGCGCCGGCCCAGGGCGCGACATCGAAGCCGATCCGCGCGGTCTTCGCCTGGAACTTGTCGCCGCGCGCGACTTCATAGCCGCCGATCAGTCGCACGGTTTCATTGAAGCGCCACGCCGCCTGGATGCGCTGGCGGGCAGGGAAGTCCACGCTGTCGTCCTTGCCGCCGATCGGCAGCTGGGTCTCGCCGGTCAGTTCCAGCCGGTTGTCGAGCAGCTTCTGCGCGCCGCCCAGCGTGAGCAGCAGCGACTGGCGCTCGCCGCCATCGCCGATGCCGCGATCCACGGCAAACTGCGTGCCTGCATACAAGGTGCCGGCGGCGCGGCGATATTCGACGCGGGCATCGCCGGCGATGCGCTGGGCCGGGCCGTCCAGATCGTCCTGGTGCCAGGCGGAGCCGACGAGGCTCCAGCGCTCGCCGAGCCGCAGGCGGCCGTCCATGCCGATCTTGCGCGTGCCCGCTTCTCCCAGATTCTGCTGGCCGAGCCCGAACGTGCGATCCTGCTCGCGGACATAGGCGAGCAGATCGGCGCGGCTGCCATGATGCTCGATCTCGGCCAGCCAGGCGCGGCCGGCCCCGAGACCCTCGCGTCCGCCCACCGCCGCCTCCGCGCGGATCTCGGTCGATGGGCTCAGCTGCGCGCGCAGATCGACTGCGGCGGCGGTCGCCTGTCCGGTGACGGTTTCGTCATGGATCAGGCTCGCGCCAATCTCCGCTCCGCCAAGGGTGACCGCGGCGCGGCCGCCCGCCACCAGCTTGTTGCCGTCGCCATAGGTTTCGTAATCGGCGACGATGAAGACCGGATTGCCGCTGGCATCGCGGCTGAGGATCGGCTCACGGAAGCGGATCGTGCCGGCGCCGGGATCTATATCGTAATCGATGTGGCGGGTAAGCTCGCGGCTCTCGACGATCAGTTCGGAGCGCAGGCGATCGCGGGTTTCAAGGCGCAATTTTTCGCTGTTGGCGACGATGTCGCGGCCCGAAAGGCGGTACGGACCCGATAGCCCGTTGCCCTGGATTTCGTCGCGGCCATAGCGGCTGTCGTCATTGGCAGCGAAGGCGGTGAAGCGCAGCTGCGAGCCGGTATATTCGGCCTTCACGCCCGTCATCGTGCGGCTGTACCGCCCCAGCTTGGTATCGACCAGGCCGGTCTCGAAATCGCCGAACAGCGCATAGAATTCGCGGCGTTCGAGGCGGACATACAGGCTTCGGCGGCTGGCGGCGTCCTGCCCCTGGAGCGTGCCGTCGCCATAGACTGTGTAATAGCGATCCGGATCGATCGTGCCGAGTGCGCCGCGTTCGCGAATGCGCTCGATGTCCTTGTCGCTGTCGTACGCGAGCGTGAGCAGCCAGCTGCCCTTGATCCGGCCCTTGGCGTAGAGCGCGAGCTCGCCGTCGCCGACGAGATCGCCGCTCTTGCCGCGTGCGATCTGCTCGGCGCCCGAAAGCGTATCGTAGCCGGCGGTGCCCTTGGCGAAGCCCACGACGACCCAATCCTGCGCAGGTGCCGCGAGCCAGGCCTTGATCTCGATGGCGCGCCGCTGATCGCGCTCGGCGAGCGTGACCGAAATGCGCGCCAGGCCGGGTTGGCGGGTCGGCTCGAGCGCGATGAAGGCGAGCCCGTCATCGCCGACCACCTGCGCGGTAGCCTGGGTGCGCTCCAGTCCCGCTAGCTGGCGGCCCTGTTCGGCGGCGTTGGCCGCGGCGGCGCGATATGGCTGGTCGACGCGGAACGCCACGATGGTGCCTGCGCGAACCGGGCGGCCGTCGCGAGCGGTGACCCGCACGGCGATCAGCGGGCGCGTGAGGCCATCGGCGCTCAATCGCGATTGCTCGGGCACATAGACGGCGCGCGCCGGAGTGTTGGCATAATGGACGATGCGATCGAGCGTGGTGACCGTCGCGCCATTCGCATCGAGCACGCGTGCGTGGAGCTTATTGTCCCCTTCGATCAGCGGGAGCCCGGACCAGCGCGACACCGCGACACCGCGCGTCTTGTCGCCATCGGTGCCGTCGAAGCTGAGCGCATCGACCGGCTTGCCGTTGACCGTGAGCGCGATGCGATGATCCGGGCCATGGGCAATGACGACGCGGACGGCGGGCGCACGCGGGTTGTGATCGGCGCTGGGGAACAGCCAGCCATTGCCGGGCTCCGCCTGCGCCAGCCAGTCGTCGCGATTGCCCGCGGCGGCGGCATCGGCAAGCGGTGCGATCGGAAGCGCATCGGCTGCGGGCGCAGCCTGGCCGGTCGGGCGAAGCTGGAAATCGACACGCTGCAGGCTGCCGCCGCCCGCCTCGACGAAGCGCGACAGGGCGTTGGCGCCCGCGCGGGTATCCCCATCGCACGCGACCGGCGCATGGGTGGCCGGCACGCTCGCCAGGTCGATCTGGACCACATGGGTCCCGGGCGAGACACCCTCGAAATGATACAGCCCATCGGCGTCGGTAACGACATAGCTGCCGTCTTCCATCAGCAGGCGGATGCCCGCCACGCCATTGCGCCCGCGCTCCGGATCGCCGCACGCGCCCTCGGTGACGCGGCCGATCACAGTGAAGCCGTCGGTGAACAAGGGCGCACGGATGCGGACGGTGGCGCTGCCTTCATTGCTGATCAGTCGCTCGGCGCTGGTCGCGGTGACGCGGTTGACTGCTTCGCCAGGCGTGGCGCCGGGGGCGACTTCGACCAGATAATCGAAACTGCGCATGGCGCCGGGCGCAAGCGTGCCCATGGCGAAGCCGAGGTTGCGTCCGTTGCCGGCCACCATCGGTTCGGGAGTGCCACGGGCCGAGCCCTTGCGATAGCGCAGGCCGCGCGGCAGCGTGTCGGAGACTGCCAGTGCGGTCGCGGCGCCAGCGCCCGAGTTGCGGATCTGGACCCGGTACTGGATCACGTCGCCCAGTTCAGCCTCGCGAACCGACGCCTGCTTCTCGATCACCAGCCTGGGTGTCAGCGCCTGTGTGACGATGGATTTCGGATCGACAGGGATGTCGATGGTGACGGGGAAGGGGTCGCTCAGCGCAAATTCGCGGCCATAGGAGCCCGGCACGATCACATAAGGCGTGCCGTTGGCGCTCTTCAGTCCGGCCAATGCCTCGGGAGTCGTGGTAGAGACAAAGGTGTAGCCCGGCGGCGGCGTTACCACGAGACGGTAATTGCCCGGCGGCATCAGCGGAAAGCGGTAATGGCCACGCTCCATCGGATAGGCGTGTCCGCTCGAATCCGTGACCTGCTGACCGGTCACCATCGTGTTCGGATAGCTGCTCATGCCGTCATCGCCATAGACCATCGCGGCGGGCAGGCCGGTCGCCTGATCGATCACAGTCACCGTCGCGCCGTTCAGCGCCTCGCCGGTCTCCGAATCGAACACCTGGCCCTGCGGATCGATCAACAACTGGCTGCTCGACGGCGCGTTGTCGTCGTCGCCGTGAAAGTGCACGGTGATCCAGTCCGAGTCCGCGCCCTGGGCAATGTCGCAGCCGGTGTCGGGGATGCCGGTTGTGCGGCCGCTTGCCGGGATCATGCCGGCAAAAACGCCGCTGTTCGGCCCGGTCTCGGTGAGCTCCAGGTCCAGCTCGCGGGCGCCTGCACTGGCGGTCACGAATGTCTTTTCAATCACGGCGGAATCGCGGTTCTGGCCGGGTGCTTCCAGCTCCAGCACGTACGGATTGTTGATATCGAGCGATTTCAGCGGGGCAGCCGCCGCGTATAGCGCCTCGTCTAGCGCGATCGGGCGATAGGTCGCGCGCGGCAGCAGCTCGCAGACGGTGTTGGAATAATCGGGATTCCAGCCTTTCGGCAGGCGATGGAAGCTGATGCGGCTCACATATTTGGTGCGCGAAAACTCCACTGTATTCGAAGGCACGACGACGTCCCCGCCGACGCCCGCATAAACGAGCGTCGCGGTGTTGCGCACGGTCTGGGCTTCGGCGGTGCCTTCGATCCCGGCAAAAGCCAGGAGAGACGCGGCGGCCAGCCCGATCGTGCGCGCGATCCGGAGGGGAAAGGGTCGTGCCATGATGGGGTTCCTCCCCGGCGCGGGAGCGTGCGCCGGGGAGAAATTCGATCAGTCGATCGTGACGCGGAAAGCGACGGTAAGCGGCACCAGCGGCAGCACTCCGCCCAGCGTTGCACGCACCGTGGTTCCGTCGAACGAGCCGCCATACAGGTCGCTCTCGTCCGCGCCGGTAGCGTTATCATCTTCGATCGTGCCGTTGAGCACGCATACGCCGCCCACGCCAAGCCCGCCGACGGTCAGCGAATTGGGGATGTAGGTGGTGTTGGCCGGCAGCGCGTCGCTCAGCGAGACGCTGGTTGCGATGCCCGGCCCTGCATTGCTGATCGTCATGCAATATTCCACGATTGCGCCCGGGATCGCCTTGGGATTGACCAGGAGATTATAGGGATCGCTGACGACCCGCGCGGTCTTCGTCATGGTAATCGCGGCGGAATCGATCGTGTATGCGTCGAAGGCCCATTGCGCGCCGTCACGCAGCTGATCGAGCAGATTGGCGTCGTCGGCGAAGACGATGTCCACCGTCGATGCCGAGTCCGCGGTCAGGATCGAAGTCGCGACCAGGTCGGCGCCGAGCGAGCCGTTGCCGCCGCCCTCGGCCACGATCGCCTGCAGGCCGACGATCGCAGTGTGGATGCCCGCGGTGTTTGGAATGTTCGCCACGATGAACACGGTCTTGGTGGCATCGGGCGCCAGCTCGTCGATATAGGTCGCGACATCGACGTCGGCGTCATAGGTGCCGTTGCCGTTGGAATCCACGAACACGCGCATGCTGGTGACGTTGAAATCGTCGGTGCCGAGCAACGGAATCGAGACGAGGGCCTGGCCGGCGAACAGGCGGAAATCCTGCGTCGCGTTGGTCAGATTGGTGACGGTGTAGGTCGTCACCTTATCGGTCGTGCCGATCGAGACGCTGGTGGCTGCGCCGCCGACTTCGGCAACCGCGAGATTGACCTTCTTGTCGACCAGGAAGGTCGCCGTGTTCGAATTGGTGATCTGCGCCGATCCGCCGACCGAATAGCTGACGCTCGCCTGATTGGCGATACTGGTGCCGGCCGGGGTTTCCTGCGCGAACGCGGGAACCGACGACATTGCAGCCAGGGCTGCGCCACCAAAGAGATGAATGCGATGATGAATACGCGACATGATATCTACCCTGTTTCTTCAGTTACTTGACGAGTGCGCGGAACGAGACTTGCCCAGATCCCCCGGCCGCGACCGGATTGCTCAGCCGCCAGCGGACGACACGGACATCGGCAGCCGTGGCGGCGCGAACGCCGCTTGCGGTGCGGACGGTGAGGCGGGCGAGCGCGCCGAATTGCTGGCCGTCCACCGAGAGCTCGGGCTCGGGCGATCCGGCGGCCGCGCCGCTATAGATCAGCCCGGCAGGCACCGGATTGGCGATGACCAGGTCGCGCGCGGGGACGCGGCCCGAATTGCGATAGCTGATCTGATAGACCACCCGGTTGCCCGGGACGACGCGGGCGGCAGGAGCCAGCGCGATCTTGGTGGTGCCGTCCGCGGCCGACGTGCGCGTCTCGACCAACACGCGCGTAACCAGCGCCACGGGCTGTGCCGCGACGGGCGACGCCGTCGTGAGCAGCGCCGCGACTAACCCGGCCTTGATCATCGATTTCATTGCTTCGCTCCTCACTTGACTGTCACTTGAAACTGGATGCGGCGCGTTGCCGGCGCGGCGACGTCACCCAGCGCGACCTGCACGCTCGCGCCGTCGAAAATGCCGGCGTCGCCGTCTGGCGTGTCGGTAAGTGCGATGCCGTCCAGCCGGATGCTGCCCGGGACAAAGGCCGTTCCTGGGGGAATGGGATCGGCGAGGCGCGCCGACCGGACGACACCGCTCCCGCCGAAGCGGGATTCGATTGCGTAGGTCACGATCGCGCCCGGCACCGGTTGCGCGGTGCCATTGGGGGCGGCGATGCGCTGGGTCTTGATCAACTGGATCTCGCCGGTGTCGGTGCCGGGGGCGACGGTGAGCGTAAGATCCAGAGTGCTGCGGGCGCCGGCTGCGCCGATCACCGCGTCGCAACCGCCATCGCCCAAGCCAGGCAGCGCGCTGCCCGGCGCTCCGGTGCCGGTGAGCGAGCGGGCGTTGATCCGCAGGAGGCCCGCGGCGGCGGACGTCCCACCGCGCAGCAATGCGATCAGGCGCAGCGAAGCACCCGCGGCCATTTGCGGCGTCGCGCTGCCCGATGCGATCGCGAGATCGGCGGTCGCATCGAAGACGCCATTGCCATCGCGATCGAGGGCGAACCCTTCGATCACGGCGTCGGTGCCGTCGATGCGGCCGTCGAGCAGGAACGCCTCGGTTCCGTTGCCGGCATTGGTCAGCGTGAAGACTGCAGCGCCCTGGCCGCTCGAAGCGAGCGCCACTGCGTTCGCCGGTGCCGCAAGCCGCAGGTCGATGAGCTCGTCGATGCGGGTGGCGGCAAGGTTAGAAGCGATGACGCGCACGGCGCCGTCCTGCGATACCTGGGCCAACGCCGTGTTCGAAATAGACGTACACGCGGCAGAGGCTGCGCTCGCAGGCGCAGACGCCAGCACGCACGCGCTGGACGTAATGTACGCCAGCAGCTTTGCCTTGCCTATTCGACTGAGTATTATTCCTCGCATGTACGAGGCTAAGGCGCTATCCCCGGTTGCAGGCGACTTAATAGATACGTTCGTAGATTCACTTATATTATTGAATCTGCTTATTCTAAACGATCTAGATCGATGGCCGGCATAGCAACTCGCCCTATACTGTTACGTAAACCTACTTACGTACTATCCCATCAAAGTTGGGAGGGCGTAGTCGCCAACGAAACCTAGACCGCGCCGGATTTCGCGAAGGTGCCAACTCTGAAGATGTTGAGCCTGTATGAGCAAAGCATCGAACGAGTACGCGCCCGACGTTCGCGAGCGGGCGGTGCGGATGGTGTGCTTTCGAAAGGTGTCAAGCTGCTCTCCGCCAGCGGTTTGGATAACGCACCTAAACGAACGGCGGGTTGCGAGATGAGCTTTCGGGCAACCGAATGACGGCTGATGAGGCGCATTCCCGACAGTCCGCTCACGCTGAGAGCGGTCTGCTACTAATGGGCCGGTTGCAGTCTGGCAGCTTTGCGGCGGCAAAGCGACGTAGCAGACATTCGTCCACAACCACTTAGGTAGCCGACTGAGGAATTACCGGCGCATCGAGTTGTTATGGTCTTACTCGCCAAAGCGAGCGTCGGGAGTAGCCGTCAGAGATCTCGACTGCCCCGTCGTAGAGTGGTCCGCGACAGCTCTCCGCCAGTCTTTGAGGCGTCCACCCCATGCGAGCCAGCGCTCCTTCCAGGGTGGCGTCAGCGTCTTGCTTCCGTTGGCCTTAGCGCCTGCCCCTTAGGGCCGAAGCCGTGTCGCGAGCCGTGTAATCGTCTTCAACCACGAGCACCGTTCGCCTTGTCAGATCGGCAGCGCGCGTCATGTCCAACGTTCCTTCAAAATACTCTCGCGGGCAGGGGCGCATCGCTCTCCGGCGTGCTCATTGCCTGCGTGAGGAGAACTCGATGCGGCAGCGCCACCCTTAAGGATTCTTCGCGAACACCGCGGCCCCGTTGACGATGCCGCCGCCGGGGCCGGCGATGAAGTGATAGGTAAGCCCGGCATGCGATCCACCCGATCCGGCAAGGAAACCGAAGGTCTCGGCATAGCAATTGGTCCCGGTGCAGCCATTGCCAGTGACGAGCGGGCCTTCCGAATCGCGGAACGAGGAAGTGAAGCGCCCGCCCGTCGTAATTGCTAGGCTGGGCGCAGACGCGCCGCCCCGCGATTGATATCCATAAGTCGATCCGCCGAACTGGACGGTCATGTCATAGCCGACCCGCATCGTTCCGAAATCGACGGCAAGGCTTCCTGACGACAGGGTGCCCGGAGCGATCGCGCCATCATTGACCGTGGGCTTGGTCGAGCCGGCAAGTGCATAAGTCGCGGTGCCGCTAGTGGGTGCGTTGGTTAGCTGCTTGCCCCACACCATATGCTGGCCGCCATTCTCGGGGATCGTGCCCGTGGCGCGGCCAGCGACCAGTGCCTGGGTGGTGCCTCCTGACCAGCGCGTCCAGCCGATCGCGCCACCGAGACCGCCATATTCGTGATCGGCGTTGGTACCGCGGCCATTGTTGCGAATGCTTTCGAGCTTGCCGTCGGCCGCCGCCACTGCCTGGGTCTGTACGCTGGTGCCGTTGAGTTCAGTGAATGCGCCGACCCCGGCGAACTCGACCGAGCCGGTGGGCGCCCCACTACCGGTCACCGGCGGAATGACGGGCGGCGCGACCGGTGTGGTGTCACGGGCTGTCTGCGTGAAAACCGCGCTGCCGTTCAGCACCGACGTGGTTCCGGCTATCGAATAGGTGCCGGCGATCACTTGTCCATCGGCGCCGCTGCCGAACATGTTGGGGATGAAGCGGCAATTGCTTGCGCAGCGCGCATCGGTGGTGGTCACCGGCGCCTGGCCGAACAGGTAGAAGCCATTGGCCACGACCGAGCCGGTGAGCGAGGGAGCGCTCAGGCCACCGACGCTGGCGAAATCGTAGCGCTGCGCCTGGCCCGCGGCCATGGTCGTCAGCGAGCCCTGAATCCCGTATTTGAGCTGCGTGCCGAATTGCATGGCGATCGTGCCCGAAAGCGTCGCCGCGCTGACCGCCGATCCGTCGGCATAGCTTGGAGTCGTGAAGGCCGCGACTTGATAGGTTGCAGTCCCGCGGTTTCCGGCGAACGGAACGTACGACGTCCCGAATGCGAAATGGAGGCTCTCATTGGGCGCAAAGGTCACGTCGCTGGTCACTCCGCCGGTCGTACGGCTGATCGTGCCGTCGGTGTAGCGACCGATCACCCAGCCCTCGCCCTTTGCCCCATCCGCCAGGCGCGCGGTACCGATCCGCACAGTGCCGTAGAAGGAGCGCGGATAGCCGGCGGCATCTACCTCGACCGGAACCGCCCCGGCATCGCCCCCGAACGATACCGAACCGCCCCGTCCGGCCAGCGCTCCGGCAAAGGTAGCCGCAGTCAGAACCGGCGGCGTCACCGGCGGCTGGGGCTGAGGATCGGTGCCCGGCGGCAAGGTGCCGAAATCACCGCCGCCGAGCAGATGTGCGTAGAATGCGAGCAGACGCGCGACTGCCGCCGAGTCCAAGCCGGTCGGGATGCCGACCGCATTGAGATAATCGAGATATCGGCGGATGAGATCTGCCGATGCTGCGCCGTAGTCGGCTGCCAGCCCCCCGGCCGCGAGGTAATCGAGATATTGCTTCACGACATCGAAGCCGATCGTCGCCGATGGCGAGCCACCGAGTGCGCGCAGCCGTTGGAACGCCTCGATCTGGGCGCGGCGTCCGGCGTCGAAGGTCTCGCCCAGCCCTAGCGAGCGGATATAATTCTCATATGCTGCCAGTGCAGCGGAACTCAGCCCGCCATTGGCGCCGGCCGCCAGCTGGCGGATATAATCCGAATACGCCGTGCCGATCGCGCTGTCGTTGAAGCCGGTCGGCGAGCCTCCGGCTGCGAGCAGGGCCATATAGGCCTCGATCAGCGCGCGTTGCTGGGCGTCGAGCCCCGCGAGCCCATCGGCCGTGAAGTAGCGCAGATAGGCATTGGCGAGCGAGGCACTCCCAGCCAGATTGCCGCTGCGCAGCGCCGCGAGATATTGCTGCAGCGTCGTGCCTGCGAGCGCGCGGCTGAATTGGCCCGGAACCCCGCCGGCACGGAGGAATGCGAGGTTCACATCCGCCGTAGCATCCGAAACCTGGTCGAAATCAAAGCCGCCCAGTGAATTCCGGCGTGCCAGTGCCAGGCCCAGAAGATCGGCGCGCGAGCCCTGCGCATAAATTGGGCGGCGCGGATTATCATATTCGGCGCGAACGGCCGGTGCGGAAACCGGCTGCGCGCCGGAAGTGACGATGGCCGAAACTTCGCCGTCCGCCGCGTCGAACGAGTCGCCCGGCGCGAAGCGGCGGCGGTTGCCGGTGGCCGTTGCGATGGCGACAGTACCGCCCAGCGCACGTCCCGACAGGCGGTCATTGATGACCCCGAGGCTGGCGGAATGGCCCGGAGCGAGCGTCGCGATCGTGCCATCCGGTGCGGCGATGCGGAGCGTGCCGCTCCCCCCGCGCGCCGTCAGGGTACCCCTAGCTACGCGCAGCGTCGAGCCATCGGCTTCGAAGCTGGCATCGCCAACGAACGAGATCACGCCGCCATCGTCCATGCGGACCTGGGTAACGCCGCCGCGCACCACGACGGGGCCGGAGATGCGGCCGGATGCGGGGGACGTGCCTGCGTCGGTGGCACCGGTGCTGAACAGAATTGTTTGTGCGGCGGCCGGCGCCGCGAGAGCGAGCACGGAAGCGCCGGAAACGAGCGCGAGAAGCGCGGAGCGCGAGGAAAGCATGATGGGATCCTTTCGATCAGAATTCGGCGCGCAGACCGAGCGAAGCGGTCACGCGGCGATAGTCGTAGAGGTCGTGATTGCTGGCGTTGCGGGTCCAGGACAGGCGCGGCCGGATGCTGATGCCGGAGGCAATGATGGCGCGCAGCCCGATCGCCGCATCGAGCTGGACGTCCTTGCGGCCCGCCAGGAACAGCGGGTCGCTTCCCGCATAATGCCGATAGTCGAGTCCGGCTGAGCCGGTTAGGGCGACCTTTGCCGACAAGGGATATTCCGTGCCCAGTTGCACGCCGATAAAATCGTTGCCGAGATGGCGCGCCGGATTGCGCAGGGTGCGCTCGGTGCCGCCGCTGAGCACGGCATAGACCGTCCGGCCCGCATAAGTGATGCTTGCAGCGTAGCGATCGGCGTCGCGCAGCGCATCCCGGTGATAATCAAGTCGCGTGAAGCTGGCCGAAAGCGACAGGGCCTCGCCACCCGGCAGCCGGTGGGTGAACTGCCCGACCACGCCATAGCTTGCGCGATAAGGATCGTGGCCGAGCCAGAATTGCTGCGCCTGTCCTGAAAGCGAAATCACGTCCCGGTTAGCGAGCGTGTGACCGATCCCGACCGTGCCCGTCACCGCCGCCTGGTCGAATTCGGTACTGTCCGCATTCTCGCGCAGTAAGCCCAGTACCGAGGCGAAGGCACGGGTCTGGCGGCCGAGAGCGCCTTGTGCGCTCAGCCCGCCTTGAACCTGACCAAAGCCGGCATCGATCCGGCGCGCCGAGCCGCCCAGCGTTGCGGGACCAAGGAATGCAAATGCGGGCAGCGTGACCGTGCCTGCCGCAGTCGCCTGGTTGATGTTGCTGTCATAGCCGCCTTCCACGTCGGCAAAGCCGGTCAGGACATTGCCGCCACCGCCAATCTGACGGTCATAATCGCGCACCAGCCGGTCGAAGCGCTGGCGCACCGGATCGGGCAGGCTGGGATCCGAGACGACCGTGTTGAACTCAGCCCGCGCGGTATCGATATCGCCGGCCATGGCATAGACCCGGGCGATCTCGGCGCGCGCCTGCGTGTTGCCCGGCTGCTTCGCCAGAACCCGCTGCAACGCAGGAAGCGCCACGCCGGGAAGGCCGGCGTCTGCGGCGGCAAGACCGAGCGCATAATCGAAATCGGGATCGCCGGCACGCTGCGCTTCGTAGGGCAGCAGCAATTCCACTGCCTCGCGCGGCTTTCCCGCCTGGTGCAGCGCCAAGCCGCGGCTGACCAGATCGTCGGCCTGCCCCATCGCCGGCATTGCCAGGATCAGCGCACCAACAAACCCCGCATAGCCTGCCCGTTTCAATATTGCCTTCACGCCTCGCCCCCTCATTGGATGGCAAGGCGGTTAGTCCGAGGGGGGCATTGCGTCGTCTGACGAAAGCTGAATTTCTCAGCGGTGCGCGGCATCCCAGGCAAGGGCCACGCGCCGCCCCATGATCGGGCGCTGGTCGAGCGGCATCGGCCCTGGGTCTCGATCGCGATCGAGTTCGAAGCGCTCGGCGAGCAGTTCGCTGGCGGTGCGCGATGCCGCCAGCGCCTCCGTTCTGCGCTCGAGCGCTTCAAGCGTCGCCGCGCGTTCATCAAGAACCACCGCGCGGCGCGGATTGCGCGCGGGAACAGCTTCGATACGTTGGACCGCCTCCGCCGACAGCGCATCCGCTTCGGCCATGCGTCCGGTTCGGCGCAGCAAGCGCGACAACCGGATCAAATTGATCGGCACCTCAAGCATGGTACCGCCGCCGTTGATCTGACGCTCGACGGCAAGCGCTCGCCGATAATCGGCCTCGGCTCCCGAAAAATCTCCCTGGGCTTCGCGAATTCCCGCTCGATTGGCATAAGCCGGTCCCACATCGCTGTTAGGCTTGTCCAGCTTCTCCGCGATGCGGATTGCATCCGCGATCGCGATCTCGGCCCTGTCGAGCGCACCCGTCGCGGTCAGCGCAGACGCCAGCGCGCTGTGATCGGGGATCATGTTGGGGTTCAGTCGCTTGTCGGCAGGAACCAGTTCCAGAACGCGGCGGTAGAGCTGCACGGCTTCTGCGTCGCGGCCCTCGTCACCGATGAACACCGCGTAATTGTGGAGCACGCGCGCATAAGTGGGTGTCGCCGTCCTGCCCGCCGCCTCCAGCGCTTCCAGCGATGCGCGGTAATTGCCTTCCGCCAGATCGAAGCGGCCGATCCGCTTCTGCACGGCGGCCAGCGCGGCATGCGCAGTAGCAACTCCCTCGGGTCTTTGCGGCACCGCTGCCCGGCGCAGCTTCACGGCGTCCTGAAGCGCGGCCTCAGATTCGCGATAGCGCCCATTTGCGTCGAGCACGACGGCATAATTGGCGATGGCATTTGCTACGGCATTGGCATCGTAGGGCACGATTTTGCGCGCGCGCTGAACGCTTTCCGCCATGTCCCGCGCGGCACCCGCATAGTCGGCCATGAAGTATCGGGCGGCACCCGTCCGGCCGAGCGCATCGAATTCGTTGCCGGGGCCGAGCTTCGCATGGCGGCTCCAGGCCAGCGCCGCTTCACCGACGAGGAGGGTGGTGGCATTGTCCCCCTCGCCAAGAAAGCCGTCCGCGCCGCCCACCAGCACGCTGGAGATATCGCCGTCGCTCAGCGGCGCAAGCTTCGCCGCCGCAGCACGAAGGCGCGCAGCCGTTGTTTCCGGATCTCCGGCGACGATCGCCTTACGTATTTCCGGCAAATGCGCCTGCGCCCAGGTTTCGACGATCTTCTCCCGGCTGGGTGCCTCAGCCGTCTGCGCCGAAGCAGGAACCGCCGCCCATGCACCGGCACTTGCCAGGAACATCGCGCAGGGCATTGCCAGAGCTCGAATTCGCATTTTTCCTCCAGCCACTTGGCGCCGGTCGCAATGCTGATATGCCTTTGGCCGATGCCGCAAGCCCTTTTCCGCACATTGCTGGCGCTGACATGCCTGTTCGCCGCAGCGGGCCCGGCGCATGCGCGGCTGATCGGGCTGGTCGTCGGGGTCTCCGAATATTCGAATCCGAGGCTGGCGCGGGAGGGACTTCCCGGCGCTGCAATCGATGCCCGGGCAATGTCCACGATGCTGCGTCAGCGCGGCGCTGCGGAAAGCGACCTGTTCCTGCTCTCGGGGCGCGGTGCGACTGCAGCGGCGATCCGAACGGCATTGAGCAAGGGGCTGGCACAGGCGCGAACAGGCGACCGTGTCGTGCTCTATCTGTCGGGTCACGGCGCCCAAGTGCCGGCGCGGCCGCGCGATCCGATGGAACCCGACGGGCTGGACGAGATGCTGCTCGCCGCGGATGCCGCGCCATGGGATCAGGCCTCGCGCAACTTGCCCGGCACGATCCGCGACGACGAGATCGGCAATTGGATCGATCAACTGCGCGGCAAGGGCGCGGATGTGTGGTTCATAGTCGATGCCTGCAACGGCGGCGGCCTGCAACGCGGCGGCTCGTCGCCCGCGACACCGCGCATGCTCGATCCGGCGCTGCTGGGCCTGCCTGCTCCGATGCGCGGCGGCAGGGCCGATGGCAGCTTCCTTGCCGATGCCGCGCCGATGACCGGCGGCGGCAAGCTCGTAACCTTCTACGCCGCTCCTGCAGGCGGCATCGCTTGGGAACGGCCATTGCCGTCCGCCGACGGTGCACCCACGCGTCGCGGGGTATTCACCTGGAGCCTGTTGCAGGCAATGCAGGAAGCCCCGGAAGGCGCCAATTTCCTCGAACTGGCGGAGGTCGCGGATGCGGCGCGGCGGACATTGGGGCCACCGGGCGGCCCTGCCTGGCTGGGCGGGGACCTGGCCCTGCCGATCCTGTTCTCCGGCGGCGGCACCGATCTCCTGGCGTTCGCGCAAGCCGCAAGGCCTCTCGCGGCAATCACGATCCGGCTGGCGCTGGGATCGAAGGGCGCCCGATGCCCTGGGGAAGAGCCGGACCCTGCCGCGCTTGCCGCCCCCAAGGGCTCGATCCGCATCACCGGATGCCGGCGCGTGCTGGTCGCGCTGCAATCGAGCGCAGCCGCGCCGATGACGGTCCAGCCCTGGTATCGCGACGCGGCGGGCGCCTATGTCGCGCTGGCTGGTCCGAACGGGATCACCATCGCACCTGGCGCACGGCAGGATTTCCGATTTACCGTCACCGATCGCGACCCGGCCACCGGCGCACCGATGGCGAGCGGAGCCGAATATCTGCTGCTGATCGCCGCGGGCGAAGCGAATGCGGCAGCGGTCGTCTCGTTGCTTACCGGAGAGTAGAATGCGACTAATTGCTGCTCTCCTTTTCGTCATGTTGGCCGCCGGTTCGGTTGCGCGCGCCGCACCGGCCTGCCCGGCCGGGACGACGCCGGCAGGCCTGCGCGAAGAAGGCTATTGCACCGCGCAGCTCGCCCTGCGCTCGACCATCGCACGGTCACTCGGCATGCTTGAAATGCGCATGGCCACGGGGGACGGCGCCTTCGCGGCAAAGCTGCGAATCGCGCAGGACCTTCGCGGCCAGCGCGACAAGCTCGCCACGGCCAGGCGGGAGGCGCTGGCCGATACCGATGCTGCCGCCCGCGCCCGCTTCGCCCGGATCAGCGCCGAGTCAGACAAGGTGGAAACCGCACTCGTTGCTATAGAAGCGCAGATCCGGCGCGAACACCCGCAATGGATCGAGCTCTCCCGTCCCAGTCCGATAACGGGAGCGGAGACGAGCAAGCTGCTCCGCCGCGGTGAAGTGCTGATATTCTGGTATCCAACCGACGACGCGACCTTCGTCTGGACCGTCACCCGCGCCCGCACCGAATGGTCGCGCATTCCCATCGGAGCCGCTGCGCTCGCCGAGCGGATTGCGGCGTTCCGGGACGGTCTCAGCGTGGACGGTCCCGCGCGCTCGGGCATTCCGGATCGGGCAAACAGGCCGTTCGACCGCCTCGCCGCGGCCTCGCTCTATTCGCTGCTGTTTCCGGCAAAGGTCGATGCCGAAGTTCGCCGCGCGGCTAATGTGATCCTGGTACCAACCGGCAGCGTGACGTCGCTGCCCTTCGCCGCGCTGCCGATGGGCCCGGGACGCAAGGCGCCGTGGCTGGGATTGACCAAACCCTTGTCGCTGCTGCCGTCCCCCGCCGGTCTCCGCACGCTGCGTGGCTATCCGCGGCAACCTGAGTCGAGCATCCCTTTCGCGGGGTTTGGCGCGCCCGCCCTCTCCGGCGGCCCTGCCACCACGCGCGGCGCGAGCGCCATCTGGCGCGGTGGAAATGTGGATGGCCGGGCGCTCGCAATGTTGCCTGGGCTCCCTCATGCCGCGGGCGAACTCTACGACCTTGCCGGTGCACTAGGCGCGGACCGGAGCGCAGTCCTGATCGGCGCGAGTGCCACTGAAACCGCAGTCAAGAGCGCCGACTTGAGCCTCGTCCGCGTGCTGGCCTTCGCTACCCATGGACTGGTTGCGGGCGAGATCGATGGACTGACCGAGCCCGCTTTGGTGTTCACTCCGCCGGCGTCTGCAAACGACATCGACGACGGCCTGCTCACTGCCAGCGAAGCCGCACGCCTGCGGCTGTCCGCCGATTGGGTGATCCTCTCCGCCTGCAACACGGCGATGGGCAATCGCGTCGGCGCCGAAGCGCTATCCGGGCTTGCTTCGGCATTCACTTATGCCGGCGCGCGCGCGCTGCTCGTCTCGCATTGGCCGGTTTCCGACGACGCCGCCCGGCGCCTCACCACGCTCACCGTACGCGAACGGCGCCTGGGTCGCGCCGAGGCTTTGCGGCGCGCGATGGTGGCGGTGGCAAACGACCGCGCCCATCCCGAATGGGCCGACCCCACGGCCTGGGCAGTCTTCGAACTGATCGGAGAGGGCAGTTAGTTGCTGAGCACCATTACCTCGGACGGGATCAGGCCCTTGTTGGTCACTTCGATCCGATAACTCCCCGCGTTGCGCACTGCCCAGCGGCACATCGGATAATGGTCCCTAGCGCGATCGACGCACACTACGCGCCCGGCACGGTCGGTCACTTTCAGGTCGATGTCGCTGTCGCCGTCCCCGACTGCGGAGACGATCGCCATTTCTCCACCGCGAGCAGTCGCCGACCAGGACAGTGCCGCGCGGGCCGGCAATCGGCGGCGGACGGCCAACGGACCGGCACCCGAGGGCCCCTCGATAAAGCCGCGCCCGACCGACTGGCGCACGGCCTCCGCAGCGGCGATAATGCGCGCGTCGCCCGGCGCCATCCGGCTCGCTTCATCGGCCAGCGCGGCGGCGGGCTTTGCCGCGTCCACGGCCTGGGTCAGCATATTGCGCTCGATCTCGCCCGCGCGCGCGCCGGTCGCTGCCACGATCCGTGCCGCCGCCAGCATGGCATCGGCATCGCCGGTGGCGCGCGCCCAGTCGGCGAGGCGATAGGCGAGGCGAAGTTGCTCGACTGGGTCTGGCGCACCCGCCCCGGTGAGAAGCATCAGAAAGGGGAGCAACAGGAGTCGCCGCATTGCGAAACCCTAACCCGCACAATGAGCGATCCAAAGCATGAACTATCCTGACAATCGTGGCCGGCCTTTGACTTTGGCGAAGCCGTCGGACCATGTGTTCGCATGACGGATGCCGATCTCGACGACCCGATGGAGGCATTCCGCGCGCTGCTGGTGGGCCGGACGGCGCTTCTGCTGGAGGACGAACCAGCAGTGAGCGCGCATATCGAGCACGCGCTTAAGGCCATCGGCTTCACGCGGGTCGATTGCGTCGCGACCGGGGAGGAGGCCGTCGAGCAGGCTCTGACGAACAGCTACGACATCCTGATCCTCGACCGGATGACGCCGTCGCTCGATGGCCTTTCGGCACTGTCGCAGATCCGCCAGCGCGACGGCGGCGCCGCGGTGCCGGCGCTGTTTCTGACCGCGCTGGGCTCCGAGCGGCACCGGATTGAAGGGCTTGCCAGCGGCGGCGACGATTATCTGGTCAAGCCGGTTTCGGACGAAGAACTCCTCGCCCGTGTCGCCGTGCTCCTGCGGCGGCGCGGCTGGCGGCGCGAACCTGCCGAAACCGTGACGGTCGGGCAGATCGTGATTGCGAAGCGAGCGCTGCGGGCGACCTTGGCGGCGGAACCGATCGACCTGACGGCCCGTGAGTTCGCCATCCTCGCCTTGCTGGCAGACAATGCCGGGCTACCCGTGACGCGTTCGATGCTATGGTCGCGCTGCTGGTCGAACTACAATTTTCAGCCCGGCAATTTCGGCAACACGATCGACGTCCACATCTCGCGCCTGCGCCGTAAACTCGAGGCCGCAGGCGCAGCCGCCGGGGTCGATGTCAGCGACCTGATCGTTGCGGTCCGCACCCAGGGAATTATGTTGCGCAGCGGTGGTCCGTGAAACGATCGAGCGCCGCACAGTTGCGGCTTGCCGTCTTGCTGATCCTGTTCTCGATTGTCGCGCTGGCGATTTCGTTCGGTGGTGCCGCGATGCTCGACCGCGACGCCAGGCGTTTGCGGGCTGGCGAAGCGGCGCGATTCGACATGGACGCGCTGACCGAAAAGCTGAAGGGCGCGGCCGGGGACCCCTCGGCGGGACCGCTGCTCGAGGCCGCAACCCGTGAGATCTTCCGTTACAGCGGACCGGCATCGGGGCGTATCGTGCGGTTCGAAGCGAAGCCCACGCCCTATTACCGCGAAACGCGTCTCGCCGATGGCCTGCTGCTGCTCGCCCGAGACGGAAAACCCGACGCAGTCGGCCTTCGCCGGGATCTGCCGGCTGGACGCCTGACTGTCGCGAGAGAGGTACAGGCGAGCGGCCCGCTGCGCTTCCCATTGATCCGCTACGCTCTGGTCACCGCGGCACTCCTAATGGGCCTGTCGGCGCTTGCCGCCTGGCTGGCCGGCCGGTTGTTCACCGCGCGCATCGCCACGCTCAATCGCGTCTGCTCCGAAGTCGAATCCGGCAATGTGGGTGCGCGGCTGGAGGATCACGGTAATGACGAGCTCGGGCTGCTAAGCCGCCACATCAACAGGATGCTAGGTGAGCTCGAGCGCCGGATGAGCAACCTCCGCGCGTCCTCGGACCGCATCGCGCATGACCTGCGAACGCCGCTTGCCCGGCTGGGCTCGCGGCTGTCGATGCTTGCCGAGATACCTCCCCCCGAACATGCAGCGCAGATCGCTGCAGCGCAGCGGGAGATCGGCAATCTGATCGAGGCCTTTAATGGGCTGCTGGACCTGCGCGAGATCGAAACCGAGAGCGGCCTTAGCCACAATCGCTTCGATCTCGCCGAGGCGGTCGTGGACGCGGTCGAACTCTACGAGGCGGTCGCCGAGGACCAACAGGGCGTGACGATCCGACGCGATCTCGCCAGCGTCCAAGTCGAGGGCGTCACGGCCCTGTTGACCCGCGCGGTCGCGAACCTGATCGACAATGCTTTGCACGCCGCGCCGCCGGGCAGCGTCATCGCCGTTGCCACCTTCGAGAAGGAAGGGCATGCCTTTGTCGAGGTTCGCGACAGCGGCGAAGGGCCGCCCAGCCAGATCGTCAAGGCGCTGGGCGACGATATCAGCCACGCTTCGGGATGGGGCGGCCACGGCGTCGGCCTGTCGATCGTGGCCGCAGTCGCGCGCCGGCACGGCGGCAGTTTCGGCTTCGAGCGGGAAGGCGCCGAGACCGTCGCGTGCCTGCGGATTCCACTGCAGCCGGCGACGTGATCTCGCGCGAATCTGACATATCCTGAAGAGTGCGCCGCAGCCATTGAGCTAATTCCATGCTGCGATATCGCTCCCCCCAACTGAACAGAGGGGCTGATCATGAACAAGGCACTGCTCGCATTACTCATCGGCACGGCCAGCGTTTCGATGGCATCACCGCAACTTGCATTCGCGCAAAAAGCCAAGCTCGCGAACTTCAGCGGCGATGCGGCGACTGCTCCTGCAGATCTTATCACTGCCGATAAGCTGGAGGCGCTGCAGGACGCGCGGACGGTGATCATCCCGCAATTCACTGTCGAATATGTGCTGCAAAGCGACGGCTTGAGCGACAAGGAAGAGAAGAAGCAGGATTATGTAAGCGTCGACTACCGGATCGACGCCCCGGACGACGCCGTCCTTCAGGGTCTTACCGATCGGCTTTATGCGCGCTGGGTCGACGGGCTGAAGGCGCAAGGGGTCGCCGTACTCGGCCCGCAGGATGCGGCGACGAGGCGTTCATGGAGCAAGATTGCCGGCAAGGCCAAACCAGCGCCGGCGACAATCCAGCGCGATAGCGGCGTGCTGATGATCTACAGCGTAAGCGGCTCGAACTTCCTGATGCCGCTGGGCGCCAAGGAAGGCCCGCCCACCGGCAATGCAGCTGTACTCTCGAGCGCGGCCGACACCGGCTCCGTGGTTGCGTCGAAAGTCGGCGGAAAGGTTGGCGGCATGTTCGGCATGGCACGCGGCCTCAGCAAGCTCGGAGGCGGGCTGAAGGGCTTTGGCGGCGCATGGGCCTATGCGTCTGACGAGCCGAAGCTTGGCAAGGAGACCGGCGCGGCGGTGATGACGGTCCGCCTCGTCGTCGGGCTGCGCGACACCGACATGGCCAGCCGAGGCTTCGGCGTGTTCCGCTCTGCCGGCTCCTACGACGGGAAGCCGAAGCTGGTGGTGCAAAGCGAGGGCACGGCAGTGACCATCCTCGGCACGAACGGTGACGGCAAGCGCGCATCGCTCGGCCTGGCGCGCGACCTCGTATTTTCCGAAGACCTGTTCAAAGATCGCGTCGAGGTGGCGAACGGCACCGGACGGACGATCATGAACATGGTCAACCGTGCCCGCTTCGTCACTGCAGCGGTCGGCGGCGGGTCGGCGGCGATCAACCAGAGCCACGTGTTCTCGGCCAGCGCCGATCCGGAGGCCTACGCCAGGGCGGTGGAACGCAATCTCGGAGCCGTACAGGACATGATGCTACGGCGCACGTCCTCGGCTTGGTAGACAGGCAGAGAAAATCCGTCCGCTATAATCCGCCGCGGTCCTAGAAGCGGACACGCAACTGACCGCCCACAACCGGCCATTCTCGCCAAACGCCCGTCGTTCTACAAGCGTTCACTGTTGAACGACTTCAGCCCTTCCATTGCGCATTTGCTAGCGCGGCAGGCAGGTCCAGAAGCTTGAAATGTAAGCACATAACGCCCGAATGTTCAGTGCTGCATGTTGCATTTGTGTTGCACGGAGGGAAATCGAAATCGCTCACGCTCACTGGTAAGCTATTGTAATCAATGGGAATCGCGAGACCGGTCGGAAGGATGGCCGGCCTTTCGCTAAGTCATTGACTTCAAATAAGAAATTGGATGCCCCGTGAGGATTCGAACCTCAATAGACGGAGTCAGAGTCCGTAGTCTTACCGTTAGACGACGGGGCATCGGCCGGGGCGCATGCGCCGCTGGCAGGCCGCGCCAGATAGGGCGGGGTGCCGGGCCTGTCAACGCCGCTTGGATGCCCCATTCTTGCCGTGCGCCCGAGTCTTCGCTACTTCTCCGGCCAAGCACGGGACGGCCTGCCATGGGCCGCGACCGAAACAGAACATAAGTGAGTGAAACAAGATGGGGGATGGCTCCGCCACTACACCCCGCGGCCCGGGTCCGGACAATGTCGCAACCCTGGTGCCGTCGCAGGATCGCCAGACGCGCCCGCGCTGGCCCGAATCGCGCCATTATGCCGCGCTCGATCTCGGCACCAACAATTGCCGGCTGCTGATCGCGCGCCCGCAAGGCGGCGGGTTTGCCGTGGTCGATGCTTTTTCGCGAATCGTTCGGCTCGGCGAGGGGCTGGCGAGCACAGGCCGGATTTCGGACGCTGCGATCGATCGCACGCTTGCCGCGCTCCGCGTCTGCGCCGAGAAGCTCAAGCGCCGCAACGTGACGCTCGCCCGCTCGGTCGCGACCGAGGCCTGCCGCCAGGCCTCGAACGGCGCGGCATTTATCGAGCGGGTCTATCACGAGACCGGGATCGCGCTCGACATCATCACCGCCGAGGAGGAAGCGCGGCTCGCCGTTCTTGGCTGTCACGCCTTGCTCGAGCCCGGTGACGGCCCGGCGCTCGTCTTCGATATCGGCGGTGGCTCGACCGAATTAGTGCTGGTCGATTCGCAGGTGCCGGTGCCCCGCATCCTCGACTGGCACAGCGCGCCCTGGGGCGTGGTCTCGCTCACCGAGGCGGCGGGACAGCCCGCAGCAGGGCCGCAGGGGCTGGCCGATCTCTATGCCGATATGCGCGCGCGGGTGCAGGCAAGCTTTGCGCCCTTTGCTGGCCGGCTGAAGGCGCCTGTCGGCACGCCGCGCCTGCTCGGCACCAGCGGCACGGTGACGACGCTTGCGAGCGTCCATCTCGGGCTCGCTGCCTATGATCGCTCGGTGGTCGACGGCCTGATCGTTCCGACTGAGGCGATGCGCGACGTCAGCACGCGCCTTGCGGGAATGACGCTCGGCGAGCGCAGCCAGGTCCCGTGCATCGGCTCCGAGCGTGCCGATCTGGTAGTGGCGGGTTGCGCGATCCTCGAGACGATCCTCGATCTCTGGCCGGCCGAGCGGCTGGGTATCGCCGATCGCGGCATCCGCGAGGGCATCCTCCGCCGTCTGATGAATGGACGCATGCTGTGAGCCGGGGTGGAGCCAGGAGCCATACGCGGGTCAAGACCTCGCGCGGACGCACGCCGCAGTCGAATCGCTGGTTGGAGCGCCAGCTCAACGATCCTTACGTCAAGAAAGCGAAGGCTGAGGGTTATCGCAGCCGCGCCGCGTATAAGCTTACCGAGCTCGACGAGAAATTCGGGTTTCTGAAGGGCGCCAGGCGCGTCGTCGATCTCGGCCTCGCGCCGGGCGGCTGGAGCCAGGTGATCCGCCGCAAGGTGCCCAAGGCGGTGATCGTCGGGATTGATCTGCTGCCGGTCGATCCGATCGACGGCGTGACGATCTTCCAGATGGATTTCATGGACGATTCAGCACCCGACCTGCTGATCGAGGCGCTCGGCGGCCAGCCCGATCTGGTGATCTCGGACATGGCGGCGAATACCGTCGGCCATCCGCAGACCGATGCCTTGCGCACGATGGGGCTGGTCGAGCTCGCACTAGATTTCGCAGTCCAGCATCTGGAGAAGGGCGGGAGCTTCGTCTCCAAGGTCTTCGCCGGCGGCGCCGATTCGGCGATGG
Source organism: Sphingomonas sp. AC522 (assembly GCF_979258125.1). NCBI lineage: Bacteria > Pseudomonadati > Pseudomonadota > Alphaproteobacteria > Sphingomonadales > Sphingomonadaceae > Sphingomonas > Sphingomonas sp. AC522. The sequence goes on along the minus strand of NZ_OZ409836.1, from coordinate 478,784 downwards.
TCGCCGAACTGAAGCGCAACTTCACCACCGTGAAGCACGCCAAGCCGCCCGCGAGCCGCAAGGGATCGGTTGAGTGGTTCGTGGTGGCGCAGGGATTCAAGGGCCGGTCAGCGGAGTAGCGAAGCTAGTCCGCGTCGCGGGCCGGCCCCGGCGGGCGTCGCATCAGCGGCGACTGACGGCGCGGCTTTGCCGCGGCGCTTCCAGACATGAAAAAGCCGGAGCGAATGCCCCGGCCTCTCGATTTCAGCAATGCGTCGAGGCGAAGCCTCGCCATCGGACGGGTCTGCGACCCGCCGGCCGGCATTGGGCTTGTCCGGAATTTAGCGGGGCTAATTCCGGACCTCATGCTCAGCCGTCGTAATCCCCACCCAGATTCTGATTCCGAGGAGGAGCGGCGGCCGTCAGGCGGAGCGCCTCTGCCGAAGCGGCGATCGAGCCGATTTCGTCCGGAGCTTCCTCGTCGTCGATCTGGACACGCTGCATGCCGGAGATCACTGCTTCCTCAAGATGCGTCGGGCGCACGGTCTCTTCGGCGATTTCGCGCAGTGCGACGACTGGATTCTTGTCGCGGTCGCGTTCGATGGTCAGCTCGGCGCCGCCCGAGATCTGGCGGGCGCGCTGGGCTGCGAACAGCACCAGATCGAAACGATTGGGAATCTTGTCGACGCAATCTTCGACAGTGACGCGTGCCATGCACCGCTTCCTTAGTATTAAAGGTGTCCGGAAAGGAGTGGCACGTAGGTGCCGACCCGCAAATTGTCAAGGAAATGCGCCTCTCCCGGCCCTGGCGAACGAATCGCGGGCATGTGCGTTTGATGACGCACCTGAAACGATAAGGCCGCTTTCATTCCATGCATGCGCTTGCCAAGCCCGACGATGCTCCGCACATGCCGGCAATGGCCGGCCCTCCCTCCCACATCGTCGACGGCAACCGGCTCGTCCTGCTGACCGAGGGTCCGGCGCGGTTGCAAGCGCTGCTGGAAGTGATCGGCTCGGCGAAGCGGTCGCTCCGAGTCCTCTATTACATCTATGTCGCCGACGAGGCTGGCGAGGCAGTGCGCGATGCGCTCCTGGAAGCGGCAAAACGCGGCGTCGAAGTCCATTTGATCATCGACGGGATGGGCAGCGAGCCCGCCCAGGCCGCCAATTTCTTCGATCCGCTGCGTGAGGCGGGGGTCGATGTCTGCCGCTTCGTGCCCCGCTGGGGGCGGCGCTATCTTCTGCGCAATCACCAGAAGCTCGTGCTGGCCGATGATGCACGCGTGATCATCGGCGGCTTCAATATCGAGGACAGCTACTTCGGGACTGCGGCGGATGCGGCGTGGCGCGATCTCGGCCTGATCGTTGAGGGGCCGGCGGCGGCGCGGCTGAGCGGCTATTTCGACACGCTTTCGCGTTGGGCGAAGCGGCCCAAGGCCTCGATGCGCTCGCTCGGCAAGATGCTCCGCGAATGGAGCGAGCCGGAGGGGACCACGCGCTGGCTGCTCGGTGGTCCGATGCGACGGCTCTCGCCCTGGGCACGCGTGGTGAAGCGCGACATGGAGCGCAGCCGGACGATCGACATCATCGCCGCCTATTTCGCACCCAACCCGGCCATGCTCCGCCGCCTCGACAAGGCAGGCAAGCGCGGCCAGGTCCGCCTGATCCTGCCCTCCAAGCTCGATCACGGTGCTGCAGTCTGGGCCGCGCGCTTCACTTATGCCGGGCTGCTCAGGAAACGGGTCCAAATCTACGAATATCAGCCGACCAAATTGCATACCAAGCTGTTCGTCATCGACGATGTCGTCCATATCGGCTCGGCCAATTTCGACATCCGCTCGATGTTCCTCAATCTCGAGTTGATGCTGCGGATCGAGGACCCGGCCTTCTCTGCCTATGTTCGCAACTATGTCGAGGGCGAGATCGCCCATTCGGAGCGGATCACGCCCGAGCTTCACAAGGCGCGGACCGGGCTGTGGACCCGGATCAAGCAGGCCGGCGCCTATTTCGTGATGGCGGTGCTCGATTATAACGTCACCCGCCGGCTCAATTTCGGCCCGCGGCGAAGGCCCTGATGCGCGAACGACTCGCAATTGGCACGGACACGAAACAGGCGCGTTTGCCCCCTGAAATTACAGGGAGATTCAGCATGGCCGACCAACCCGACGCAATCGCATTGCTCAAGGCCGATCACCGCAAGGTCGAGGAATTGTTCGAACAGTTCGAATCGGCGAGCGGATCGGGCAAGAAGGAAAAAATCGCGCTCCAGATTTGCCTCGAGCTGACGGTCCATGCCCAGATCGAAGAAGAGATCTTCTACCCGGCTTGCGAAGGCAAGATCGAGGAGGATCTGATCAAAGAAGCCTATGTCGAGCATGACGGCGCCAAGGTGCTGATCGCCGAGATCGAGGCAGGCGGCCCCGACGACGAATATTACGAAGCCAAGGTCAAGGTGCTCTCCGAGCAGATCGAGCACCATGTCGAGGAAGAGGAAAAGCGCATGGAGGGCATGTTCTCTCAGGCACGCAAGGCCGGGCTCGACATGGACGCACTCGGCGAGCAGCTCCGCGCCCGCAAGGAAGAGCTGATGGCCAATTACAAGGCCGGCGGCCTGACCAAGCCGGAGACGACGACGCTGAACGAAGTGCAGGTTTAAACTGGCTACTTTCGTCCCTCGCGAGCGGGGGAGGTGGCAGGCGGAGCTTGACGGAGGGGGTCTAGCCGCGAGCGCTTCGCTGGTGGAGAGGCCCCCTCCACCACTTCGTGGTCCCCCTCCCCGGTGCGCGAGGGAGGATTAGCCCAAGGCTGATCGCCGGCCCCCCACGCGCGCTTGCCGTTTCGTGCGCCGCGCGGCATGGGAAGCGGCTCGTTCGCAGGAGTGTTACGCGCATGAAGGACAGGCTGGTTACGCTGATCGGCGGAGGCGGGTTTCTCGGCCGCTATGTCGCGCAGGAGCTGTTCGCGGCCGGCGCGCGCGTCCGCATCGCCCAGCCGCGCCCGCGCGATGCCTGGTTTCTGCGGCCGCTCGGCGGCTTGGGGCAGACTCAGTTCGCCGCCGCCGATGTCCGCCAGCCCGAGACACTGGCGCGCGCGCTCCAGGGCTCGGACATTGTCGTCAATCTCGCCGGCGTGCTGAGCGGCGATTTCGAAGGTGTGCATGCCCAGGGTGCAGGCAACGTCGCCGAAGCCGCGGCCCGCGCCGGCGCTTCCACGCTCATCCACATCTCCGCGCTCGGCGCCGATTCGGATTCGCCCTCGGCATATGGGCGCACCAAGGCGGCGGGCGAAGCCGGGGTCCGCGCCGCTTTCCCGAGCGCGACGATCTTCCGCCCCTCGATCCTGTTCGGCCGCGAAGACCAGTTCGTGAACCGCTTCGCCGCGATGATTTCTGGGGCGCCGGTGGTGCCTGTGCTGCGCGGCAGCGCCAGGTTTCAGCCCGCTTCGGTCACTGACGTCGCACAGGCAGTGGCTCAGGCGGCGGCTGACCCCGCGCGGCATGGCAGCAAGACCTATTCGCTGGGCGGCCCGGACGTGGTGACCATGGCCGAGCTGTTCCGCTGGATCAGTGGCGCGATCGGCAAGCAGGTGCCTTTCGTCGAGGTTCCCGACGCGATCGGCGGCATGATCCCGTTCCTGCCCTTCGCTCCGATCACGCGCGATCAATGGGCGATGCTCGGCGTCGACAATGTCGTTCCCGAAGGGAATGCCGGCTTCGCCGCCTTCGGCATTTCGCCGACGCCGCTCGCCGCGGCCGCACCCGCCTGGATGGTGCGCTTCCGCAAACAGGGCCGCTTCGGGCCGGTGAACATTCCGGCCTGACACGCGGCTTGGGCAAAGGGGGCTAATCGAATGAGCGAACTTCTCGTGGCGATCTTGCTCGGCATCGTCGAGGGCATCACCGAATTCCTGCCGGTCTCGTCGACTGGGCATCTGATCCTCGCCACCGAGCTGATGGGCTATGATGCAGCCAAGTGGGCCGTGTTCAACATCGCGATCCAGCCGGGCGCCATCCTGGCGATCGTCGTACTCTATTGGCGCACCTTCGTCGCAGTCACGCGGGGCTTGTTGCGTTGGGAAGCCAATTCGGTCGCCTTCGTCCGCAATCTGCTGATCGCCTTTATCCCGGCAGTCGCGCTGGGGTTGCTGCTCGCCGATCAGATCGACGCATTGCTTGAAAATGCCGTGGTCGTGGCCTGGGCGCTGATCGTCGGCGGCGTTGCGATTCTGGTGGTCGAGCGGCTAGCCAAGACCGAGAACGTGCTCGGCATCGCCGGCGTCTCCTTCGCTCAGTCGATCAAGATCGGACTGGTCCAGTGCTTGGCGATGATCCCGGGCGTCAGCCGTTCGGGCGCGACGATCATGGGCGCAATGGCACTCGGGGTGGACCGCCGCACCGCCGCCGATTTTAGCTTCTTCCTCGCGCTGCCCACGCTCACTGGCGCAACCGTCCTCCAGCTCTACAAGCATCGCGACGCGATCACTTCGGACAGTCTCGGGCTGATCGCAGTGGGGTTCGTCGTGTCGTTCGTCGTGGCGCTCGCGGTGGTGAAGGCGTTCCTGGCGGTGGTGACGCGGCACGGATTCGCGCCCTTTGCATGGTACCGAATCATCGCGGGCGGGGCCGTGTTGATCTGGCTGGGAATGCGGTAAGGCCGGATCGGCCATAAATAAACTATAAATCTTGTAATTATAGTTCGTCAAACGGCTTAAATCGAAATTTAGGGCAATATTACTTACTTTAATATGCCGTGCGCCTCCGATAGCTGGGGCGAATGGCAGACGAACGCATGCTCAAATTCGTAGATCGGGATCAGCAATATCCGTCGAAGCGCTCGGCCACGCTGCGCGCCGAGGATTTTCAGGAAATTGCTGATCGCTACGGCGTGCCCGCCGCCGAGGAGCAGGCCGGGCGCTGCTCGCAATGCGGCGTGCCTTATTGCACGGTGCATTGTCCGCTTCACAATCACATCCCCGATTGGCTGCGCCTGACTGCCGAGGGGCGCCTGCGCGAAGCCTATGAGCTCAGCAACGCGACATCGACCATGCCCGAGATCTGCGGCCGTATCTGTCCGCAGGACCGGCTGTGCGAAGGCAATTGTGTCATCGAATTCTCCGGCCACGGCGCCGTCACCATCGGATCGGTCGAGAAGTTCATCACCGATACGGCCTGGGATCAAGGCTGGGTCGAGCCGGTGCCGGTCGGCCCTGCCAATGGCCGGTCGGTCGGCGTGATCGGCGCAGGGCCCGCAGGGCTCTCCGCCGCCGAATATCTGCGCGAGCGCGGCTATGACGTGCATGTCTATGACCGGCACGATCGCGCCGGCGGGCTGCTGACCTATGGCATTCCCGGCTTCAAGCTCGAAAAGCATGTCGTGATGCGCCGCGTCGAGCGGCTCCGGGAAGCGGGTATCGTCTTCCACCACGGCTTCGAAGTCGGTCGCGACGCCAGCATGGACGAATTGCGCGCGCGGCATGATTCGATCCTCATCGCCACCGGCGTTTATAAGGCGCGTGGGATCAAGGCCCCCGGCGTCGGCGCGCAGGGCGTGGTAGAAGCGCTCGATTATCTCACTGCCTCGAACCGCAAGGGTTTTGGCGACGCGGTTCCCGAATTCGACGACGGTACCCTCGATGCCGCGGGCAAGAACGTCGTCGTCATCGGCGGTGGCGACACGGCGATGGATTGCGTACGCACTGCGGTTCGCCAAGGCGCGATTTCGGTCAAATGCCTCTACCGTCGCGACCGCGCCAACATGCCGGGCTCGCAGCGCGAAACCGCCAATGCCGAAGATGAGGGCGTCGAGTTCGTCTGGCTGTCGGCGCCCGAGGCATTTGACGGCGGTGACAAGGTCAGCGGTGTGCGTGCTGCCAGGATGCGTCTCGGTGCGCCCGACGCAAGCGGCCGCCGCTCCCCCGAGCTCGATCCCGGCGCCGAGTTCCAGCTCCCCGCCGATCTGGTGATCAAGGCGCTCGGCTTCGAGGCAGAGGATCTGCCCACTCTGTTCGGCGCGCCCGAGCTCGGCGTCACCCGCTGGGGTACGATCCGGGCCGATGGCAAGACGATGATGACCAGCCTCGACGGCGTCTTCGCTGCGGGCGATATCGTCCGCGGCGCCAGCCTCGTGGTCTGGGCGATCCGCGACGGCCGCGATGTCGCGGCGCACATGCATGCCTGGATGAAGGCGAATGCGATCGCCAAGGCCGCCTGAGATGAGGCTGCTCGCCGCACTCGCGCTCGCCGCCGCATCGCTGGCTCCAGGGCATGTCGTGGCCGCGCCGGTCGCAGCCGCGCCGAGCAAGCCGCTCGACCGGCTTGTCGCGCTGCTGACCCCTGAGGAATCGCTGGTCCATCTAGGTGGCCGCGCGTTCGACGCGGGTATCCGCAACGAAGTTCGCGACGATCCCGAGCTACGCGCAATCCAGGCGCGGCACCCCGGCCTAACTGCCTATGTCGCCGCCCAGTTGCGTCCTGCCTTCGCCAAGCTGATGCGCAAGGAAGTCCCGTCGCTTCGCCGCGAGATTCGCATTGCGGTCGGCGACTCGCTCACTGCTGCGGAGATCACCCAGGCGCTCGAATTCTTCTCCAGCCCGACCGGCACCAAGCTGCGCGCCCAGGTCTATGCGACGATGGCCGAAAAGCCCGATCAGTCGCCCGAAGCGATGCAGGCCGCGGTGCTGACCGCAGTGATGGCCAATATGAAGGTCGCGGACTATCCGGCGCTGATGGCGTTCGGCGCCAGTTCGGCGGCGGGCAAGATCAACACGATCAATCCCCGCATCGCCGAGGCCAGCAAGGCCTGGTCGGAGCGGCTCGTCGCCAAGCATGGCAAGCGCATGCGCAGCCTCGCGGCCGCGGCGGCCAAGCGTTATCTGATGGGGAAGAAGTGATGCGCATCCTGTTCGCCATGTCGCTCGCCTGCGCACTGCCATTCGCCGCACAGGCGCAAGAGGCGCCCAAGGCCTCCGTTGCTCAAGTTCCAGCGCGGGATCCTGCACGCTTGGCCATTGCGGAGCGTGTCGCGGGTCGCCTGCTTCCGCCTGGGGCTTTCACGACGATGATGCGCACCACCATGGACAAGATGTCCGGTGGCATGATGGATCAGGCAATGAGCCAGTTGTCGCTCGCCGACATGGCCCAGGCCGCCGGAGTAAGTCAGGAAAAGGTCGCCAGGCTTGCAGCGGTTAACCTCAAGCAAGTGATGGAAATCCTCGATCCCGCTTTCGCCGAGCGCATGCGCATCACGATGAAGGTGATGGCGGATGAGATGGTCGTCATCATGACCGATCTCGAGCCCGAATATCGTTCGGGCGTGGGCGAGGCGCTCGCCTCGCGCTTCACGCTCGATCAGCTCCAGGAACTCGATCGCTTCTTCGCCACGCCAACCGGCAGCGCCTATGCCGGCCAGTCGATGACGCTTTATGTCGATCCGGCGATGCTGCGGCGGATGGATGCGGTCATGCCGCGCGTGATGAAGGCAATGCCTGGGATTATGCAAAAGACTGTGGCTGCCACCGCGCACCTGCCGAAGCAGGGCGATTTCAAGAACCTGACGGATGAACAGAAAGCGCGGCTCGCCGCCCTGTTCGGCGAGAAAGACGAAAAGTGACGATGCAAACCGAACGCGAACGCCTCGCCGCCGAAGGCATGTACCGCCCCGAATTCGAAGGCGATGCCTGTGGCGTCGGCCTGGTCGCCGCGACCGATGGCCAGCCCTCGCGCCGCGTTGTCCAGTCGGCGATCGATGCGCTCAAGGCCGTATGGCACCGCGGCGCCGTCGATGCCGATGGCAAGACCGGCGACGGCGCGGGACTCCATGTCGATTTGCCCGCGCGATTCTTCGACGATGCGATCTCCGCCGGAGGCCACCGCGTGCTGCCGAACCGGCTAGCGGTCGGCATGATCTTCCTGCCCCGCACCGATCTGGGGGCGCAGGAGGCCTGCCGCACCATCGTCGAATCCGAAATCATCGAGGCCGGCTACACCATCTATGGCTGGCGCCAGGTGCCTGTCGATGTCTCGGTCATCGGCCTCAAGGCGCAGGCGACGCGCCCAGAGATCGAGCAGATCATGATCGCCGGGCCGCTTCCGGACGAGGCCGACGCTGCCGAATTCGAGAAAAACCTCTATCTCGTCCGCCGCCGGATCGAGAAGCGCATCATCGCCGCGCAGGTCCAGGGCTTCTACATCTGCTCGCTTTCGTGCCGCTCCATAATTTACAAGGGCCTGTTCCTCGCGGAATCGCTCTCGGACTTCTATCCGGACCTGAAGGACGACCGCTTCACCAGCCGCGTCGCGATCTTCCACCAGCGTTATTCGACCAACACTTTCCCGCAATGGTGGCTGGCCCAGCCGTTCCGCTGCCTCGCCCATAATGGCGAGATCAACACGATCCGCGGCAACAAGAACTGGATGCTCAGCCACGAGATCAAGATGGCGAGCCTGGCGTTCGGCGAGCAGTCCGAAGATATCAAGCCGGTGATCCCCGCAGGCGCGTCGGACACCGCCGCGCTCGACGCAGTGTTCGAAGCGATCTGCCGTTCGGGCCGCGATGCGCCGACAGCCAAGCTGATGCTGGTGCCCGAGGCGTGGTCGGAGGAAGACACGCCGCCGAACCATCTGGCGATGTACCAATATCTCGCCTCGGTGATGGAGCCATGGGACGGTCCAGCCGCGCTGGCGATGACCGATGGCCGCTGGGCAGTCGCGGGCGTCGATCGCAATGCGCTCCGCCCCCTGCGCTATACCCAGACCAGCGACGGCCTGCTCATCGTCGGCTCCGAAACGGGCATGGTCCAGATCCCCGAATCCACCGTCATCGCCAAGGGCCGCATGGGTCCTGGCCAGATGATCGCAGTCGATCTCGAAAACGGCGTGCTGTTCGACGACAAGGCGATCAAGGACCGCATCTCGGCCGAGGCCGATTATCCCGCGATGATCGGCGAGTTCATCAAGATTGACGACCTTGCCGTGCCCGCCAGCGATCCGCTGCGCTTCGATCGCGCCGAGCTCACCCGCCGCCAGGTCGCCGCCGGGCAGACGCTCGAGGACATGGAGCTGATCCTCGCTCCGATGGTCGAGACCGCCAAGGAGGCGATCGGATCGATGGGCGACGATACCCCGCTCGCGGTAATCAGCGACAAGCCCCGCCTCATCAGCCAGTTCTTCCGCCAGAATTTCAGCCAGGTCACCAATCCGCCGATCGACAGCTTGCGCGAGCGCCAGGTGATGACGCTGCGCACGCGCTTCGGGAACCTCGCCAATATCCTCGATCCCGAGGGCGCGCGCAGCCGAGTGCTCGTGTTGGAAAGCCCCGTGCTGACCAACGATGACTGGGATCGTCTGCGCGCGCATTTCGGTGGACAATGCGCCGAGATTGACTGCACCTTCCCGAGCGAAGGCGGCCCCGACGCGCTTCGCGCCGCCATCGCCCGCATCCGCTACGAAGCCGAACAGGCTGTCCGCGCCGGCTGCACCGAACTCTTCCTCACCGACGAGCATATCGGCGCCGAAAAGGTCGCCATCGCCGGCGTCCTCGCCGCGGCGGCGGTCCACACCCACTTGGTCCGCCGCGGCCTGCGCAGCTATGCCTCGGTCAACGTCCGCACTGCCGAATGCCTCGACACGCATTATTATGCCGTGTTGATCGGCGTCGGCGCGACCACGGTGAACGCCTATCTGACCGAAGCCGCGATCGTCGACCGCCAGTCACGCGGACTGTTCGGCGATCTCGCGCTCGAGGACTGTCTCAAGCGCCACCGCAAGGCGATCGACGAGGGCCTGCTCAAGATCCTCTCCAAGATGGGGATCGCCGTGATCTCCTCCTATCGCGGCGGCTATAATTTCGAAGCCGTGGGCCTCAGCCGCGCGCTCGTCCACGATCTCTTCCCCGGCATGCCCGCCAAGATCTCGGGCGAAGGCTATGCCTCGCTGCATTTGAACGCGATGATGCGCCACGAAGCCGCATTCGACGCGGGCGTGGCCAAGCTCCCGATCGGCGGCTTCTATCGCCAGCGCTTCGGGGGCGAGACGCATGCCTATTCGGCGCAGCTCATGCATCTGCTGCAAACCGCGGTGCAGACCGACAGCTATTCCAGCTACCTCGCTTTCTCGCGCGGCGTCCGCGATCTGCCCCCGGTCTATCTGCGCGACTTGCTCGAGTTCAATTTCCCGAACGAAGGCGTCGCGATCGATTCGGTCGAGGCAATCACCGAAATTCGCAAGCGCTTCGTCACCCCCGGAATGTCGCTCGGCGCGCTGTCGAAGGAAGCCCATGAAACGCTGTCGATCGCGATGAACCGCATCGGCGCCAAGGCAGTCTCGGGCGAGGGCGGGGAAGATAGCGAGCGCTATTCCCCGCGCGAAAATGGCGACAACGCCAATTCGGTGATCAAGCAGATCGCCAGCGGCCGCTTCGGCGTCACGGCGGAATATCTGAACGCGTGCGACGAGATCGAGATCAAGGTCGCGCAAGGGGCAAAGCCCGGCGAGGGCGGTCAGCTGCCCGGCTTCAAGGTCACCGAGTTCATCGCCAAGCTGCGCCACGCGACGCCCGGCGTGACATTGATCAGCCCGCCGCCGCACCACGATATCTACTCGATCGAGGACCTCGCTCAGCTCATCTACGACTTGAAGATGATCAACCCGCGCGCCCGAGTGTGCGTCAAATTGGTCAGCTCGGCGGGCATCGGCACTGTCGCGGCTGGCGTCGCAAAGGCACATGCCGACGTGATCCTGATCGCCGGCCATGTCGGCGGCACCGGCGCGTCGCCGCAGACTTCGGTGAAGTATGCCGGCACGCCGTGGGAAATGGGGCTGTCGGAGGTCAACCAGACCCTCACCCTCAACGGCTTGCGCGGCCGGGTGAAGCTGCGCACCGATGGCGGGCTCAAGACCGGGCGCGACATCGTCATCGCCGCGATCCTCGGCGCTGAGGAGTTCGGCATCGGCACGCTCAGTCTGGTGGCGATGGGCTGCATCATGGTCCGCCAATGCCATTCGAACACCTGCCCGGTCGGCGTCTGCACCCAGGACGAAAAGCTGCGTCAGAAGTTCAGCGGCTCGCCCGAAAAGGTCATCAATCTGATGACCTTCATCGCCGAGGAAGTCCGGGAGATCCTCGCCAAGCTTGGAGTGAAGAGCCTCGACGAGATCATCGGCCGCACCGAATTGCTCCGCCAGGTCAGCCGCGGCGCCGAGCATCTCGACGATCTCGATCTCAACCCGATCCTCGCCAAGGTCGACGCGACCGACGCTGAGCGCCGTTTCAGCCTCAACACCTTCCGCAACGAAGTTCCTGACAGCCTCGATGCGCAGATGATCAAGGATGCCGCCGCGGTCTTCTCGCGCCGGGAAAAGATGCAGCTGACTTATACCGTGCGCAACACGCACCGCGCGGTGGGCACCCGGCTGTCTTCCGAAGTTACCCGCACCTTCGGCATGTCCGCGCTCGCTGACGGCCATATCCATGTCCGCCTGCGCGGCTCGGCCGGCCAGTCGCTCGGCGCATTCCTGTGCAAGGGGATCACCCTCGAAGTCTTCGGCGATTCCAACGATTATGTCGGCAAGGGATTGTCGGGAGGCACGATCATCGTCCGCCCGATGGTCAGCTCGCCCTTAGCGTCGCAGCAGAACACCATCATCGGCAACACCGTCCTCTACGGCGCGACCTCGGGGCGGTTGTTCGCCGCGGGCCAGGCCGGCGAGCGCTTCGCCGTTCGCAATTCGGGCGCCGAAGTCGTGGTCGAAGGCTGCGGCGCGAATGGCTGCGAATATATGACCAACGGCACTGCCGTGGTGCTGGGCGCAGTCGGCTCGAACTTCGGCGCGGGCATGACCGGCGGCATGGCCTTCGTCTATGACGCGGATGGCAGCTTCGAGAGCCGGGCAAATCCCGAAAGCATCGTCTGGCAGCGGCTGGCCTCGCCGCATTGGGAAGCGAAGCTCCGGGCGCTGGTCGAAGCGCATGCCGAGACCACCGACAGCAAATGGTCGCAGGGCCTGCTCGAGGAATGGGACCGCGCGCTTGGGGATTTCTGGCAGGTTATCCCACGCGAGATGCTCACCCGGCTGGCGCACCCGCTTGACGATGCGGTCGCGGTGGCGGCGGAGTAGGCTACTCCCCGCCGACGATTTCGACGCAGAGCCGCAGCGGCGGCGCCACGGCTAACATACCGAACACGCCCATGAATCCCGCGGCGCCCAGGGTTTCGAAAGGCGCTTCGTCCTGTTCTTCCCGTTCCGCAGCTTCGGTCAGGATCGCGCGCGCTTCGCTGGCGCAGTCGCGCGCAACGCGGATCGGAATGCCGCCAAGCGCCAGCGTGAGCGGGCAATTGGCGCGTAGCGTCTCGATATTCTGCGCATAGGCCGGGATGCCGTTCCAGGCGAACACCGACAGCATGATCGTGGCCTGAGGCCGGCTATAGGCGATCGCCACGGTCTCGAACGGATCCCCTTCCATCGCGCGCATCCTCCCGGACTTCGGGTATGACGAAAAGACCTGTCCCCAATCGTCACCCCGGCCTTGTGCCGGGGTCCACCAGGCAATTTGACGAGGCGCTGGATTCTCTTTGGCGCTCGCTCGCCGAGGGTGGACCCCGGCACAAGGCCGGGGTGACGGGAGGTGGCTTTACGCATCCGCTCGCACGCGCCTAAAGCACCTCCATGTGGCAGCTCTATCAATTCCCGCTTTGCCCCTTCTCGCGCAAGGTCCGGCTCCTGCTTGGTGAGAAGCAGGTCGGCTATGAGCCGGTTCGCGAATCGCCCTGGGCGCGCCGCGACGAGTTTCTCGATCTTAACCCCACCGGCCAAGTGCCGGTGATGGTCGATACCGAGCGCGGGGTGACGCTGATCGATTCGTCGGTGATCTGCGAATTCTTCGAAGAAACCGTCGGCAAGCAGGCGATGCTCAACGGCACCGCTACCGATCGCGCCGAAATTCGCCGGCTGGCGATCTGGTTCGACACTAATTTCTATGGCGAGATCACCGCACCGCTGCTGCACGAGCGGATGATCAAGCGGATCGTCTACAAGCAGTCGCCCGACGCCAAGATGCTGCGCGAGGCGATGAAGGCTGCGGTCGCGCATCTCGATTATATCGATTACCTCCTCGATCACCGCACCTGGCTCGCCGGCGCGACGATGAGCCTCGCCGATCTCGCGGCCGCTGCGCACATCTCGATTGCCGATTATCTCGGCGGGATCGACTGGAAGAGCCACGAACAGGCGAAGGGCTGGTATGTCCGCATGAAGAGTCGGCCAAGCTTCCGCCCCCTGCTGAGCGAGCGGATGGAAGGCATCCCGCCGCCCGCGGATTACGAGAAGCTGGATTTATAGCCTGATCGATCAGGGAAAAGCGGCGGAGCATCTCGCGTCGTTGCCGGTTGTGTAGGCAAGGAGGAACCCATGCTCGAACACGTCCCCCATTGGCTCGGCAGCGCACTCAAGGGCCTGCGCGCCGGTCAGGAAAAGCTGGCGATCCTGCAGCCGCAGCTCGGCAGCTTCGAAACGCTCCATCTCGCCAGCCCGTCCTTCGCCAATGGCGGACGGCTGCCCGAGCGGTTCACGGCGGATGGCGAGGGGGTCTCGCCGCCCTTGTTCTGGACCGGTGTCCCCGAAGGCACCGAACGGATCGCGCTGATCGTCGAGGATCCCGATGCACCCTCGCCCCAGCCCCTGGTCCACGCCGTGGTGTGGAACCTGCCGCCGCACGAAGGCGAGCTCAAGGAAGGTGCGATCCAGGCCGATGGCGCGGGCGGGATCAGCGGCAGCGATGTCGGCCGCAACTCCTTCTTCTCCGAAGGCTGGCTCGCGCCTGATCCGCCGACCGGGCATGGCGAGCATAATTACGCCTTCCAGCTCTTCGCGCTCGGCGCCGGCCCGGACCTTGGCGACACGCCAGGCCGCGGCGCCGTGATCGAAGCGATGGCAGGCCGCGTCCTCGCCGCAGGCGTGCTCACCGGTACCTATTCGCGAGGGCAGGAAGCGCCGGTCGGGCCAATCGGGAGCACCGCTACGGCCTGAGCCTTTAGGCTTGCAGAATAGGATTTGGCCTGCTTGATCGATCTTTCGACGCCGCGCGCATCCGCTCTTTGAAACCATGAATCCGGCGCCGGCACCACGCTCGGCGCGATTTTTCACGGCCGTAGCCGCACCCCTTGGTCAGTGCGAACATTGGGAACATTCGCGCTCAGCCGTTGACGACGGTCCCGCCGTTCGGATGCAGCACCTGCCCCGACATGTAGCTCGAATCCTCGCAGGCGAGAAACAGAAAGGCCGACGCGACTTCGTTGGGCTGGCCCGGCCGCCCCATCGGAGTGTCCTCGCCAAAGGTTTCGAGCTTTTCAGGTGAGGCGCCGCCCATCGGATTGAGCGGGGTCCAGATCGGTCCCGGTGCAACCGCATTCACCCGGATGCCCTTCTCGACGAGATTTTCGGAGAGGCTGCGGGTGAAGGCCGTGATCGCGCCCTTGGTCGAGGAGTAATCGAGCAGCTCCTTCGATCCCTGATACATGGTGACCGAGGTGCAATTGACGATCGCCGCGCCCTGCCTCAGATGTGGCATCGCCGCCTGGACCATGAAGAACATCCCGAAGATGTTGGTCTGGAAGGTCCGCTTGAGCTGCTGCTCGGTGATGTCGGTGATGTCCTTGTCGGGGTGCTGCTCGCCGGCATTGTTGACCAGCACGTCGATCCGGCCGAATTTCTCGATCACCTGGGCGATGGCGGAATCGCAGAACGCCTTGTCGCCGACATCTCCGGCGATGGTGATTGCCTCACGGCCTTCTTGGCGGACGATGTCGGCAGTCATCGCCGCATCGTCATGCTCGCAAAGGTAGAGAATCGCGACATCGGCTCCTTCGCGGGCATAGAGCGCGGCGATGGCGCGGCCGATGCCGCTATCGGCGCCGGTGATGACCGCAACCTTGTCCTGGAGGCGGCCGGAGCCGGGAAAGCGCGGCTCCCAATCGGGCTTGGGCTCGAGCGCGCTCTCGTGTCCCGGCAGCGCGTCTTCGTGGATCATGTCGATCGTTTCGGTCTCGCTCACGGCGCTCGCTCCTGAAAGGGGATGCCATGGGTAACCGGTTGCGGAAGCGGGAGTTCCGCGTTGGCGGGGCTCAGCCGATTGCGGCCGAGCCCTGCAAGCTGCCGACGATGATCGTCGCAGTGGCTGCGAACGACATGACGCCGATCATCAATGTGCGAGCCATGGTGATCTTCTCCATCCGATCGGGCTTCAGGCGAGGGGTGCGATGACGCCCGAGAACAGGACGAGAGTGGCGGTGAGCAGCACTGCGCTGAAGATTGCGGCGCTGTGCTGAAGCGAGTCGAGACGTGCGGTCATTTCAATTACTCCCTGATGTTCGGCTTGTCCGGACTATCCGGCGGCCGATGCCAAGAGCTTTGCAGGGAGCGTGCCAAACGGCTAAGTCATTGAAACTGCTTAGGCGACGCAATTAAGTGTCGCGGAGTTGGGAAATTTCACGCCGGATAGTGGTAAAAGTCACCACTTGAAAGCGAACACTATTGTCCGATTCCGGTCAGTCTGAGCGCAGGCAGTTCCGGCCTGCGCTCTTCGCGGCATACAGCAGTTGGTCGGCGCGCTTGAACAGGCTGTGATAAACATCGTCAGCCTTCGCCAGCGTGATCCCGGCCGAGAAGGTGACTTCGCCGAGCGGCGCATCGTCTTCGCGCAATTTATAGTGTTTGGTCGCGATGGTGGCGCGCGCGGTGTCGAGCGTCGCCTTGGCGGACTCGAGTTCGACGCCAACGAACAGCACTGCAAATTCCTCGCCGCCATAACGTGCGACCAGATGACCCTTGCAGGCCGAGGTCAGCGCGCTCGCGATTGCCTTGAGCACGCGATCGCCGACGGCGTGGCCGAAGCGATCGTTGACCGACTTGAAGTGATCGATGTCGCACACCGCCAGGCAGATTTTCTCGCCGGTCGCCGCCTGCGCGGCATAGGCTTCCTCGAAGGCGCGGCGGTTGGGCAGTTCGGTCAGCGGGTCGCGGCGGGCATTGTCGCGTGCTTCCTCCAGCTTCTTGCGTAGATCGCTGGCCTCGCGTGTCGCCGATTCCAGTCGGTCTTCGGCGGTGCGCACGCGCTCGATCATCGCGCCGGTGATGCGGGCGACCTCGGTGATGTCACCGCTGACCGAGCGCTGCATGGCCTCGGCACTGGCGGCGAGGTCGCGGCCGAAATCTTCGGTCTCGGCGCGGATCGCCGTGACCATGTCCTCGAAGCCTTCAACCTGCATCTGGGTCTGGGCGACCAAGCCTTCGGTCTTCTGCGCCGCGGCCTTGGGATTGGCGACGGGCTTGTTGTCGCAGCCCAGGGTCTCGACGTCGCGCTGGGTCAGGCGAACCCCGCCATCAATCAGCGCGGCGACGGCGCGGGCCAAGGGGCCATCGGGATTGGCGAACAAATGATAAGCGAACGCATAATTGGCCGGAACCGGATCCAGCCGCTGCTCGGTCAGGAAATTTCCGATTCGGCCATACAGGCGGCGCACGGGATCTTCTCCCGCTAACCCCCGCATGGCGCTCGCCCCCGCCATTCGTCCTGATCCCCACTCAAATCCGCCGCTTCCGATTGGAATGCGGCAATGCGTTGAAGGCATGGACTAGGCGCTAGTTGCTAATATCCGGTGAGCAAAGCTTGCCGAGTTGTGAAGGTGTCAGCCGCGCGGATGCGATTTGCGGTATTTGCGGACCTCGGCGAGCGTCAACTTGATATGGCTCGCCGGGCTCATATCGGTGTGCGCGAAAAGGATTTTGCCGCTGGGCGCGATCACGAAGCTGGTGCGGCTAGTGACGGTGGTCGCGGTGCCGTCGGGCTTTTTGAGCAGCACGTCATAGCCCTTGATTACGGCCGGAGACGCTGCGGCCACCGCGAACTTGCCCGCGCAATATTCGCTCGAGAATTTTTCGAGCTGATCGACATTGCCCGCGGTCATCCCGATCACGGTGGCGCCGGCCTTGGTGAAATCGGGAAGCGCTTCGGCAAAGGCATGCGCCTCGGCATTGCAGCCCGAGGTGAAGGCGGCGGGGAAGAAATAAAGGACGACCAGACCCTTTTGGCGTGCCGCCTTCAAGCTTACCGATATCGGCTTGCCAGCAACTGCGCCGGCGGCAGTGAAGTCGGGGGCTTTGGCGCCGGGGGCGAGTGCCGCGCTGGCGGGCATCGACAAAACAAGGGCAAAAGCGGCGAAGAGCAAGGGGCGCATGGGCAATCTCTCCTGGTGTCTGTGTTCGTCTAGGCCTGACCGGCCGCCAAGTCTAACGCGTCAGTGCAATTCCGATTCGGGCGTGCGTTGCGCGGCGGCGGTAATCGTCGAGCGCCTCGCCATAGCCGGTAAACGCCTGGCCAAAGACATAGAAGCCGAGTCCACCGCCGATCCGGGTGAGCGGATAGGAGGCAAACAGCTCGGCCGCGCCCTTGCCGGTCTGGAAACTGCCGCGCGCTGTGACGGCCAGCTTCAGCCCGTCCTTCTGGCCGATCGCAGCGGTAAGCGACGTGTAACCAAAATAGTCGCGCAGATCGCGCCGCGCGGTGGTCTTGCCTGCATAAAGCCAGGCTTGCGGCGCCACATCGAGCCGCCATTCGCCGCCTAGATCGAAACTCTTTTCTAGGCGTGCAAAGACACGGTTCACATCGACCGAATCTGCCAGGCCCCGGCCATTCGAATCGTGGCGATAGCCGAACGCGACTTTGGTCGTGTCATCGACCGGAATGTCCGCATAGATTTCGGGACTGTAATTGGTCGAGCGGAACGGGCCCGATGGCCGATCGATCGCCCAGAACATCGCCTGGGTATAAGCGAAGCGGAGATTGCCCAGCTTGAGCGGCGCATCCTCGGCAAAGGGGCGGAAGGCGAAGCTGACCTGGAGCTTGGCGCCCGCATCGCCCGCACCGAATACGCCATAGATCGGCTCATGCGGCTCGAAGCGGTCGACGAAGCCAGCGGAACTGCCTGTCGAGCTCTGCACCACGGTCTCGCCCGCGGAAATCTCGGCGGCCGGATGCGCCTCGCCGGGCGGCACTGCCTTGCCCGCGACATGGACGGGCACATAGCGCGCCTTGGCGAAACCGCCGGGCTCAACCGTTCGCGCTGGCCCGGGAGCGCGCTCCAGCACCAGCCTTGTGCCGTCGATCGCAGTGACTTCGATCTCGCGCGGACCGGCATCGCTCACGGCCGCATCGCCTTCGTTGAGCAGGAACACCTCGACACCGCGCAGCGCCTCGGCCTCCGACGCGGGCTGGGCGGGCACGGCACGAAGCTGCGCGGCGGCGGGGGTTGCACAGAGCAGGCCGAGGGCGAGGAGAAGCAGTCGCATCGGGCATTTGGGTGCCAGCACGCTAGCGGCTTGGCGAGTCAAAATGCGCGGGCTAGGGCAGGGCACATGGCCGTTTCCAAGACAGACATCGCCCTCGCCGAACGCCTTGCCGATGCGGCGGGCGCGGCGATCCGGCCCTATTTCCGCACCGAGCACGGGCTGGAGGCCAAGGAGGACCTGTCTCCGGTCACGCTCGCCGATCGCGCCGCCGAGGAAGCGATGCGCAAGCTCATCATCGCCGAGGCGCCGATGGACGGTATCATCGGCGAGGAATTCCCCGAGCGTGCAGGAACCAGCGGGCGGCAATGGGTGCTCGATCCGATCGACGGCACCCGCGCCTTCATCGCCGGGCGCCCGATCTTTGGGACGCTGATCGCACTGATCGAAGATGGTTGGCCGCTGCTCGGCATCATCGACCAGCCGATCACCAAGGAGCGCTGGATCGGTGTGGCGGGCCGCCCGACCCTGTTCAACGGCGAGCCTGCCAATACACGCCGCTGCCGCGACCTGAAGGACGCAATCCTCGCCACCACCTCGCCGGCCCTGTTCGACGACGATCAGCTTCACGCCTTCGAGCATCTCGACGGCGCAGTGATGAGCGTCGTGCTCGGCGGTGACTGCTATAATTATGGCTGCGTCGCGAGCGGCTGGATGGACGTGGTGGTCGAGGCCGGGCTCAAGCTCCACGATTTCGCCGCGCTGGTTCCCATAGTCGAAGGCGCGGGCGGGCGGATGTGCGACTGGCAGGGCGATCCGCTCCACGCCGGCAGCAAGGGCGAAGTCGTCGCCGCGGGCGATCCGGCGCGGATCGACGACATCCTCGAGGCGCTGGCCTGCCGGGGCCATTAGAGCGCGCCCATCGACGCGACACCGGCGCGCCGCAAATGTTGACGAAGTTTATAAACTTCGGGGGTCATTTCAGCCCATAATGATTGGCCAGGCGATCGAGCGCGATGCCCAGCACCAGCTTTGCGGCGCGCGCGGGCCAGCAAAGCGTCTTTTCCGCAACGCCCAAGCCATCGCCGGCGCAGACGACGCGCCACAATATGTCGGCAAGGCCCGGCCCGGCGTCGGCGACTGCGGCATCGAAGCGGCGCTTGGCGGCGATTTGCGCAAGCGTGGGATCCAACTCCACGGCGACGCTGCCGCGCGGCGCCAGGGGTGCTGGATCCCAGCGCATCGTCACTTGCGGGCCGAGTGCAGCCATTTCGTAATCCGCGCGCAGCCGCTCGCCCGCTTCGAACTGGCGCGCATCGACATGCCCGCGCGTCCGCAGCCAGCACAACGGCGATTCGGCGACATTGACGGTCACCGTCCGGCGCCCCGTGCCTCCGGCGCCGCCGCGGGACGCGGGCGTGAGCAGGCGCTCCTGATCGATTTCCCGCTCTGCCAGCTCGCGCATCCGAATCTCCCGCCGATCACCGATTCGCGGGCCTTGCCATAGCGGCACATCTGTAGGACAGAGGAAAACCAATAAGGTTATAAGGGGCAGGGAATGATCACTGCAATCCGCGAAGTGCGCCGGGCCAAGGGTCTGACGCTCGACGATGTCGCGCAGCGCTGCGTCCCGCCGACGACGGCGCAGACGATCGGCCGCCTCGAGACCGGCACGCGCACCGTATCGGTCGGCTGGCTCAACCGCATCGCCGCCGCACTCGGCGTGGACAGCGCCGATCTGGTTCGCTTGCCCGATCGGCCGGAGATCGCGGTGGCGGCAGTGCTCGACGGCAATGGCGCGCAGGCGCCGCGCCGCGAGGCGACGGTGGTGCCGCCGCGCGGCGAGCCAGGGCTGGTCGCCGTGACGGTGACCGGTGGGACCGGCGACTATCGCGCAGGCGATGAAATCTGGTGCGCGCGGCTGGCGCCCGAAGCTTTCGGCGGCGCGCTCAACCGCGACGTGCTCGTGCCGCGTCCGGGCGGACGCTACATGTTCGGGCGGCTGATCGGGCGCGAGGAAGGCAAATTGCACTTGCTCCCCCTGGGCGCGGGCGCGCGCCAGCAAGTGATCGCCGATCCGGCCTGGATCGCACGCGCGGTGCGGCTGGTTCGCCCGCTTTGAGAGGACTTGCCCAATCGTGCGGATAGGCGCAGTTTCGTCTTACGCAGGAGGGGTATGCGATGATGAAACTGGCTGCAGCATGGGCTGTTACTGGGGCCGCGGCGATCCTGGTGGCAGCGCCGGCATTGGCAGACGATTGGGATTTCATCCTGATCAACAATAGCGGCAAGCCCATCAAGAATATCGAGCTGGCACCGGCGGGCACGACGACCTGGCAGACCAACAAGCTCGATCCCGAACGCAAGCGTGAAGCGGTGACCAAGGCAGGCGCCAAGATGACGGTGCATTTCGACAAGGGCCCGACGTGCAAATACGACATCAAGGCGACGTTCGAGAACGACACCTCATCGACCTGGACCGCGATCAACGTCTGCGACAATTCCTATGTGACGCTGCGGTATAATGGCGCAGGGGCACCGGTCTTCACGGCCAATTGAGGGGCCGGGCGGCGACAAGGAGAAGGGTGGTGGGCGCTGACGGGCTCGAACCGCCGACCCTCTCGGTGTAAACGAGATGCTCTACCAACTGAGCTAAGCGCCCTCTGCCCGCGCGATGCCAAAACGCGCGCGTTGGGGCAAGGGGTTTAGGACAAAGTGGCTGTCGGAAGCGCAGCCTGCGTCGGCTTATGGGTGGATAGCTGCCGGTCGGCTTTCCGCGGGCGTCGGCCAGCGCGCGAACGACTGACATTGGGTGGAAAGCGGACCTAACTGCCGGGCTGGCGCTCAGGATTTCGCGAGTTCGAAGGTGCCCAATTCGGCCGCACACCTTCGACATCCGCAATATTAGAGACAACGAAACGGCGTTGCTGCCCCGGTTTCTCGTCTGAGCTGACGGCTCCTGTTATACGGGCCTTGTAGAACCGCAGCCCATCGGTGTTCGGACCATCACCGTTTAGCGATGATTTTTGTAAGTCAAAGCCATCGGGAAGCTCTACAGGCCCACCTCCGTGATCGCAGGATAAAGGACTTAGAAAAGGGCCTTTCGCAGAAACTGCTTCAATGATCGCGACGCCCGTAACAATTTGACCCGGCACCAGATCAGCGTTTTTCCAGCAGGCAGGTAGCTCGCGGACACGGTTACTACAGGCGGCAACGGCCAACCCACTTAATGTAATCATTAATGGAAGACTCAGCCGCATAACCGAGGTTTCTTCGACTTAGCCAATTTCCGCAACTGGGTCGCTTCCTGCCTATCCCTTTCCGTGTCCGCTACAGACAGCCCGAACGGCTGGAATTGCGTGGAAAGCAGGCGTTCAGTTGTTAGATGTCGCTGCCATAATCTCGCGGTTGTAAATTGTAGCGTAGCGGCGGATTGACTCGTTGGCCTCCAAGCAATCGCTGTCGGACGTGCCCTCAATCATATGAACAGGCAGCGTTGGCCGCTCAACTCCGGGAATTTCCTTCGCGAAGCCAAAAACTCCAAGAAAATGCCGCTCGTGCCTAAGCCAAGCAGCGCGCGCATCCTTCTGAGCGTTGGCAATGTCGAGTTTAGGCAAGAAACTACATTCTTCTATAGCTGCATTTCGGTGCACTCCCTCCGGTTCGTTCGACGCCTGTTGGCAAGCGACCAAAGCAGCGGCGGCGAGCAAAGCAAATTGTTTCATGACGGAATGATGTCCGGTGCCCCCAATGTCCGCAAGTGGGTCGTTTGCCGACCGGCAGCTTCCGGGGTTCGCCTCTGCCCGCGCTAATGTCCGAGATTGGGTGGTTAGCGGACTTCGCCAAGGCGTGTTGAAAAAATGCCGACCGTGCACGCTCATGCTACAATGAGGGCGCTTTCAATGGTCAGGCGAACCACCATAGTATGGCAAAAAACACTGCCACAGGCAGGCCGACTAACATCAACGCAGCGACCAACCATGCGGCTGCCCGTCCGAACTTTTCGTGGACATAGCGAACGAGGGCATCTGCTGTGTCTAAAAGAAACATGCCTTCCATTTCACGACAATAGTCGTGCAATCAGCGTCCGCAAGTGGGTCGATAGCGGTAGGTCTGCTTCGGGTGCCGCTTGACGAAACAGAAACGGCGGATGTGGGTGGAAAGCTGGCATTAGGTGTTGCATGTTGCCGAAATGCCGGTGCCCGCAACCAAGAACCGTCTCGGTCGTCGCCTCGCCGTCTGTCACGTCATGGGCACGATACTCGGATTGCTCATCGCCTCCACCGCTGGCCACCTTTTAGGAGCGCCTTCATCTCCCGTAATGGGCAGTTGTGGGCGCGACTTTGTTGTGGTCGCGATCAATATCTCATTCTATGCCGCGATGGTTCTCGTTCTCCACAACTTCACTAAGAGCATCTTGGCACATCCTTTCACATGGTGCGTGGCCATCCCAATGTTGATGCTAGTTGTAGCTTTACTCGCGTTTCCGCCGACGCAGTATGGAAGCATTATTTGGATCGCGGCCTTGCCGCTGTGTGCACTGTTTGCTGGACTTGCCTTTGTGGGGTGGCAAATCAAAAGCCCGATGGTTCATGTCGGCTAATGAGCTAGAGATCGACCGCGATTCCCGGAGCCCCGCTTAAACCAGACCCAGCCCCGCCCGCTTCGCAGCGCCGACATAAGCCCGCATGCCCTCAAGCCCCTTGGCGCTCAGCCCGATATAGGCGCGGCGACGGTCGCTGGGGTCGGCCTGGCGCTCGAACAGCCCGGCTTCGTGCATCGTGCCGATCCAGCGCAGCGCCGTGGTCGGCGGCACCGCGGCGGCGATGCACAGGCTCGATACCGAAACCTGGCGCTGCTCGAGCCTGGCTGCGAACAGATCGAGCAGCATGTCCCAGGCCGGGTCCGCGAACAGATCGGTGGGGAAGAATTGCGCGCGCAGCCGGCGCGAGCGGATCACCGCGCGGATGTCATGGGCGCTAGCCTCGCCGCCGCTATCGTCGGCCGGGCCGCGATAGCCATTGCCCGGGTCGCGCACGCCCCCGCTGCGCTGTTCCTCATCCTCGCCGCGGGTTAGCCGCGCGAGCACTTCGGCAATCCGCGCGACTTCCTCGTTGAGCCGCTGGAGCCGTACCGATTCGCCCTCGCGCCCGGCATCGTGCAGCGCCGCGACGCCGCGGTGCCTGCCTCTAGCCCGCGCCAGCGCAATGGCGGCCAATCGCTCCGACATGGCGGGGTCGCAAAGCAACTGGCTATGCGGGCCGAGCAGCGGCGCCGCGGCGAAATCGAGCTGATCGGCGGACATTGCGACCAAAATGGACGTATGTCGCTCGCGCGCGACTAAGTCGGCGCGGGCGAGCACGATGTCGAGCAGATCGGGCGGGGCGGTCATCGCCTCGACCATGATCAAGTCGAGCGCGGGCTCGGCGAGCTGGGCAGCGGCATGGGCGAAATCGACGTGCGCGCGCACTCTTACGCCGGCCAGTTCCAACGCTTCGGCGGCATCCCCGCGCGCACCTTCGGCGATCACCAGCGCATTGATGCTCGCCGCATAGGAGTCGGTTTCGTTGATCCTCAACATCGCCCCCGCTCTCAGTTCGTATTCTGTTCCGAAGCTGCCGCAAGGCTCCGAAACGGCTGAGTCCGTTTTCCTCCGTTTCGGAGGCTGTCCGGCGATAGCCGAGGACGTTGGTTAATTATATCTCCGCTTCGGACCAGTCCTGCGCCGGCGGGACGTCGTCCTCGCGCTCGATCAACAGCTCGCGCACTGCACTGGCGGCGACGCCGCAGCCCAGGGTCATGCCGATTACGCCGATCAGCGAGCCCAGGAGCAGATGGGCGATGCGCGTTGTCTCCGACATTTCGAACTGGCGGCGGGCGAATTCGGCCGCGGCGAGCTGCATCTCGGCCGGGTCGCCATAAGCCGCCCACAGCGCGGCGAGGTACTCGCCCATGATCGCCCAGGCCATCGCGAAGCCGAGCATTGTGATCAGCACAAACACCGCCAGGTAGGCGCCGAAAAGCTTCCAGAAACGTCGGTGGCCAAGCTCCCAGCCCGCATCGACGCTGAACGCGCCGCGGTGAAGCGTGAGCGGGAAGATCAGCGATAGCCGCACCCACAGCCAGATCATCGCGGCGAACAGACCGAGCATGAGCAGGAAGGCCAGCACGCCGCCTATTGCCGGGCCGGCGACGAGGCCGAAAAAGCTCACGATCAGCATCAGCAGCAATTGGACGATGAACATGCCGAGAAAGCCGATGATTATGGTCGCGACGATTAGGCCGGCGAGGCGGAGCTCGTCCATCCCCAGGCGCAGCGATGCGAAACTGGCTTGATCGGGCCGCAGGATTGCGCGGAACACGGCGTTGATCAGGATGACGCTGATCAGCAGGGTGGCAGCGTAGGTCACAAGGAACATGCCCAGCAGACCGCTTCGCGGCATAGCCTGCATATAGACGCCGGCATCGCCGAACGTGACGCTGCCCGTTAGCAACCAACTCACCGCGATCCCGGTGAGGAGCGACCATGCGGCGTAGAGCGCTGCCCAGGCTAGGACCGCTCCTGGACGCTCGCGAAACAGGCGGAAGGCGCCGCTCAGGATCGATCCGACACTCGCCATTGCTTCCCCCTAAATACCGGCTCAGGCGCCCCAGCCTAATCCAGAGACTTGACGATCTCCTCGACCATCTTTTTTGCGTCGGCGAGGAGCATCATCGTGTTGTCGGCATAGAAGACGTCATTGTCGACGCCGGCATAGCCGACGCCACCCATGCTGCGCTTGATGAAGAGCACGGTCTTGGCCTTGCCGACGTCGAACACCGGCATGCCGTAGATCGGCGACGATTTGTCGGTCTTGGCGGCGGGATTGACCACGTCGTTGGCGCCGATGATGAACGCCACGTCGGTCTGCGCGAACTCGCTGTTGATGTCCTCGAGTTCGAAGACTTCGTCATAGGGGACGTTGGCCTCGGCGAGCAGCACATTCATGTGGCCGGGCATGCGCCCCGCGACCGGGTGGATCGCATATTTGACGCGGACGCCGTGCTCCTTGAGCTTGTCGGCCATTTCGCGGAGCGTGTGCTGCGCCTGCGCCACCGCCATGCCGTAGCCGGGGACGATGATGACCTGCTCGGCCTGTTGCATCAGGAAGGCGGCATCCTCGGCCGAGCCGCGCTTCCATGGGCGCTGCTCGCGGGCCTCGCCATCACCGCCGCCGGCACTGTCGCCGCCGAAGCCGCCCGCGATCACGCTGATGAAGCTGCGGTTCATCGCACGGCACATGATGTAGCTGAGGATCGCGCCCGAGCTGCCGACCAAGGCGCCGGTGATGATCATCGCGCTGTTGTGGAGGGTGAAGCCCATCGCCGCTGCGGCCCAGCCCGAATAGGAATTGAGCATCGAGACGACGACCGGCATGTCCGCGCCGCCGATCGGGATGATCAGCAGGAAGCCGATGGCAAAGCTGAGCGCAGTGACGGTCCAGAAGACCCAGGGCGACTGATCCTGGGTGAAATAGGCGATCAGGCCGAGGATGCCGGCAAGTACCGCGAGATTGATGACGTGGCGGCCGGGGAGCATGATCGGCTTGCCGCCCATATTGCCGTTGAGCTTTAGGAAGGCGATCACCGAACCCGAGAAGGTGATCGCGCCGATCGCAATGCCGAGGCCCATTTCGACCCGGCTGACCGGCAGGATCGCGCCGGCCGCGTCGACGATGCCGAATGCGGCGGGATTGAGGAATGCGGCCGCGGCGACGAGCACGGCGGCGAGACCGACGAGCGAGTGGAAAGCCGCGACCAGCTGCGGCATCGCGGTCATAGCGATCTTGCGGGCGGTGACGATGCCGATGACCGCACCGATGGCGATGGCCGCGAGGATTTGGGCGAGCGTCACGGCATCGAGAGACGCGCCATCCAGGGAGTCCGCGGCCATCGGCACATGCGTCAGCAGCGTGGTAACCACCGCAATCGTCATGCCGATCATGCCGAAGCGATTGCCGCGCTGGCTGCTCGCCGGAGAAGAAAGCCCGCGCAGCGCCAGGATGAAGCAGATTCCTGCAATCAGATAGGCGAGCGAGGCCCAGGGGTTTGCTGCGACGTGTTCCATCTCAGCGCACCTTCTTCTTGTACATCGCCAGCATGCGCGCAGTCACCGCGAAGCCGCCGAAGATATTGACGCTCGCCAGCACAACCGCGAGCAGCCCGAGCCATTTGGACACCGCCCCGCCGCTGCCGAGCCCGACCGCCGCCGACGCGATCAGCGCACCGACGATGATCACCGAGGAGATGGCATTGGTTACCGCCATCAGCGGCGTATGCAGCGCCGGGGTCACTGCCCAGACGACGAAATAGCCGACGAAGCACGCCAGCACGAAGATCGACAGGATCGAGATGAAGTCCATGATTTACGCGCCCCCTTGTGCGCTCAACCGAGCAGCCGCTCGTTCACTACCTTGCCGCCTTGTGTGATCCGCACCGCGTTGCCGATTTCCTCGTCGAGGACGGGCTTGCCCGCTTCCTTGTCCCAGAAGGCGGAGAGGAAGTTGAACAGGTTGCGGGCGAACAGCGCCGACGTGTCGGCGGCGAGGCGACTCGGCACGTTGCGGTGACCGACGATCTTGACGCCGTGGCGCTCGACGACTTCGCCGGCGACTGCACCTTCGACATTGCCGCCGCTTTCGACCGCGAGATCGACGATGACGCTGCCAGGGCGCATGCTGGCGATCTGCGCGTCCGAAATCAGGCGCGGCGCGGCGCGACCTGGGATCAGCGCGGTGGTGATGACGATGTCCTGCTTGGCGATGTGGCTCGAGACCAGTTCGGCCTGCGCGGCCTTATATTCGTCGGACATTTCGGTCGCGTATCCGCCGGTGCCTTCGCCTTCGATGCCGGCGACGTTTTCGACGAAGATCGGCTTAGCGCCGAGCGACTGGATCTGCTCCTTGGTCGCGGCGCGGACGTCTGTGGCCGAGACCTGCGCGCCTAGCCGCCTTGCGGTCGCGATCGCCTGAAGCCCCGCGACGCCGACGCCCATCACGAAGACCTTGGCGGCGGAGACGGTCCCCGCTGCAGTCATCATCATCGGAAAGGCGCGGCCATATTCGCCCGCGGCATCGAGCACCGCCTTGTAGCCGGCAAGGTTCGACTGCGAGGAGAGGATGTCCATCGATTGCGCGCGAGTGATGCGCGGCATAAATTCCATCGCCAGCGCCTCGACGCCCAGCGCGGCATATTGGTCGACGCGGGCGCGCTCGCCGAAGGGATTGAGCCCGGCGACGAGCCAGGCGCCCTGCTTGAGACCGGTGAGGCTCTGCGGATCGGGACCGGCGACACCGAGGACAATATCGGCATCGGCGAGCGCATCGGCGCGGCTGGCGAGGCTGGCGCCCGCGTCCGCATAGCCCTGATCGGCGATGGAGGCGGCTTCGCCTGCCCCCGCCTCTACCATGACGGTTGCGCCGAGCCCGATGAATTTCTTGACGGTCTCGGGAGTCGCGGAGACACGCCGCTCACCGGCGGCGGTCTCCTTGAGCACCGCGATCTTCATTCAGTTCGCGATCAGGAAAATGACGAGCGCGGCAACAAGCACGCTGGCCAGAGTACCCCATGTCATCATCGCGGTGAAACTGCTGAAGGTCTGTTCGTGGGCCGGATAGTCCATGCCTTGATCGCCCGTTTCGGCCATGCCGTATTTCTCCTGAGCCAAGTGTTGCGCGACCTTAACCGCGGCATCCCACAGCCTCAACCCCGCGAGGAAAAGATGCACGGTGATGCAAGCTTAAGGCGGCCTTTACCCTGCCGTTGTAACCTCAGCGACCTGAAACGGGACGATGGGGACAATATGACGCGCAACGGCCAGCGCCTATTGATGCTGATCGACGACGAGCCGGCCCAGCGCCGGCTTGTCGCCGCGATCGCCGCGCGCCGCGGGTGGCGCACTATCTTCGCGAGCGATCCCGAGACCGGGATCGCGACGCTCGGCACGCCCGATGGCATGGCGCTGGATGCGGTCATCTTCGATCATGCCTCGCCCGATGCCGATGCCGCCGCATTGATCGGCGAATTGCGCGCGCGCCGGCCGCAATTGCCGATCCTGATGCTCACCGCCAACAATTCGGTTGCCGCCGCCGTTAGCGCGATGCGCGCCGGCGCTACCGATTTCCTGGTCAAGCCGCTGGCTTCCGAACGATTGCTCGCTGCCCTCGAGGCTGCGGTCGGCGGCAAGGGCACGGGCGAATTGCGTCCGCTCACCGAGAAGCTGACTGCCAGCCTGGCATTCGACGAGATCGTCGGCTCGGCACCCTTGTTCCGCGCAGCCCTCGCGATCGCCGCAAAGGCAGCGCGGGCGCGCGTGCCGGTGTTGATCGAAGGCGAAAGCGGAGTCGGCAAGGCCGTGGTCGCGGAGGCAGTGCATTGCGCTTCCCCGCGCAACAAGCGCGAGATGACCTGCGTCAATTGCGGCTCGATCCCTGCCAACCTCGTCGAATCCGAATTGTTCGGGCACGAAAAGGGCGCGTTCACGGGCGCCTTCGAACGCAAGATCGGACGCTTCGTCGAGGCCGATGGCGGCACTTTGTTTATCGACGAAGTCAGCGAGATGCCGCTCGAAGCGCAGGTCAAGCTGCTGCGGATGCTGCAATCGGGCGAAGTCCAGCCACTGGGCGCGCGCCACCCGCGCGAAGTCGATGTTCGCGTCATTGCCGCATCGAACAAGCCCCTGCTGGCGGAAGTCGAGGCGGGGCGCTTTCGCGAGGACCTGTATTACCGGCTCAACGTCGTCCAGGTGGCGATCCCGCCGCTTCGCGAGCGCAGCGGCGACATTCCCGCGCTGGCGCGGCACCTGCTCGGACGGATAGCCGAGCAACCCGGGCTTCGCCCGCTGGGGATCACCGACGATGCGCTGACACTGCTCGGCAGCTATGACTGGCCGGGCAATGTCCGCCAGTTGCAGAATGCCTTGTTCCGTGCCGCCGTGCTTTGCGACAATGACGGACTGACGCGCAGCGATTTCCCGCAGATCGCGCAGTACGCGGCCGGCCGCCCGACCGGCGCCGGCTCGCAGCAGCCGGGTTCGGGCAACGCCGGCGTGACGCTGTTCCGTCCCGACGGCAATTTGCGTGCATTGGACGAGATCGAGGCCGATGTGATCCGGCTGGCGATCGGCCATTATCGCGGGCGAATGACCGAAGTCGCACGCCGGCTCGGGATCGGGCGCTCGACGCTGTATCGCAAGCTGGGCGAGCTGGGCATCGACCAGAGCGCCGCCTGAGCCCAGGCATGGCGGCATGCCCAAAGCCGCCGATCTGATCGCCGAGCTGCAGACCTATGCCACGCCCGATACCGAGGGCGGACGGGCGCGCTTCGGTATCGTCACTTCGGATAAGGTGATCGGCGCGAGCATGGGCGATATCCGCGCGCTGGCCAAGCGCGTCGGGCGCGAAGACCGAGGGCTGGGTGGGCAAGGATGTGATCCGCGACATCACCCGGCCGCTGGTGCGCAAGAAGGTCTGGGTCTAGCGCGCGGTCAGCGCCGCGTCGCGCAGGCCGCGCCAGACGCGGAGCGCCTGGACGGTTTCGGGAACATCATGGACGCGGAGAATCTGGGCGCCGAGTTCGGCACCCTTGAGTGCCAGCGCCAGCGAGCCGCCGAGGCGGGCGTCGGCAGGCGCTTCGTTGGATAGCGCGCCGATCATCCGCTTGCGGCTGGCGCCGAGCAGGATGGGGCAGCCGATACCGTGGAACAAAGCGAGCCCGTTGAGCAGAGCGAGATTGTCGGAGAGCGATTTGCCGAAGCCGATGCCGGGATCGATGAGGATCTTGGCGCGATCGACGCCTGCCGCGGCGACCGCCTCGACGCGCGCTTCGAGCCAGTCATAGACTTCGAGTAGAACGTCCGAGTAGCCGCTGCCGCCGTGCGGGCCCTTGGCGGAATCGGGGGAGTGCATCAGCACCACTGGGCAGCCGGCCTGAGCTACGGTTTCGAGCGCGCGCGGATCGTAGAGCAAGGCGGCGACGTCGTTTACGAGGTGGGCGCCAGCGGCGAGCGCGGCCTGCATCACCCCGGCGCGGCGGGTGTCGATCGAGACTGCGGTGCCGCTCTTCGACAGCCGCTCGATCGCAGGGATTGCCCGCGCGATCTCGTCGCCTTCCCAAACCTCGGCAGCGCCGGGCCGGGTCGATTCGCCACCGACATCGATGATCGCTGCCCCGGCTACGGCCATGTCGGTGCCGGCCTGGCTGGCGCCCGCCGGGTCGGCGAGATGCTTGCCGCCATCGGAGAAACTGTCGGGGGTGACGTTGAGGATGGCCATCACCTGGGGCTGGTCCATCCGGATGACGCGCTCGCCGAGCTGGAGCGCTGGGCGAGGGGCGGTGATCCGTGCCGCGAGTGATTGGAGGCGCTCGTCCTCGGGGAGCTCGGCGATCGGGATCGTCTGCTGGAGGACGCGCCTGCCGCCCTCGGTGGCGATCAGTTCATAGGCGCCGAACCAGGTCAGCCCGCCCGCAAGCCGCGCGACTTCGCCGTCGCGGTTCACCGGGGTGTCGGCGAACTGGACGGGGCGAAGGTAGAGGCGGGCGGAGGGGGAAAGTTGCATCGCTCGCTTCTAGCCGATCCTCCCCGGCACGGGGAGGTGGCACGCGCAGCGTGACGGAGGGGCGTCTCCTCATGCGGAGTCCCTTGCGGCATGCCCCCTCCACCACGCCGCTGCGCGGCGCGGTTCCCCTCCCCGTGCCGGGGAGGATCAAATTAGGGCTGGGTCGCCAGCAGGTACGTTTGGCGCACGGCGTCGATCGGCTTGAGCCCGTCCACGGCTTCGTAGTGCCAATAGGTCCAGCCGTTGCACGAAGGCGCCCCCTGGAGGGTGGCGCCGACCTTGTGGATCGAGCCGGTGGCAGCGCCGCATTTGAGCGAGCCGTCGGCGCCGACCGTGGCGACATGCTTGCGCTTCGCGTCGGTGAGGATGGTGCCGGGGTTCAGATAGCCGTTTTCAACCAATTGGCCGAAGGCGACGCGCGGCGCGGCCTTGGGCGCCTGCATCGTGGTCAAGGCCGATTCGTCGAGCGGCAAGGCTGCGTCGATCCGCTCCTGCGCGGCCGCGACATATTGACCCTCGCGCTCGATGCCGATCCAGCGGCGGCCGAGGCGCTTGGCGACTGCGCCGGTGGTGCCGGTTCCGAAGAACGGGTCGAGGACGACGTCGCCCTTCTTCGTGCTCGCTAAGAGGATGCGATAGAGCAAGGCCTCGGGCTTCTGGGTCGGATGAACCTTATAGCCGTCCTTCTTGAGCCGCTCCTGGCCGCCGCAAATCGGGAATTCCCAATCGCTGCGCATCTGCAATTCGTCGTTGAGGGTCTTCATCGAGCGATAATTGAAGGTGTATTTGGCCTTCTCGCCGGTCGAGGCCCAGATCAAAGTCTCGTGCGCGTTGGTGAAGCGGGTGCCCTTGAAATTGGGCATCGGATTGGCCTTGCGCCAGATGATGTCGTTGAGGATCCAGAAGTCGAGATCCTGGATCGCCGAGCCGACCTTGAAGATATTGTGATAGCTGCCGATCACCCAGATCGTGCCATCGTCCTTGAGGATGCGGCGCGCTTCGAACAGCCATTCGCGGGTGAAGCGGTCATAGGCGCCGAGCGAATCGAACTTGTCCCATTCGTCGGTCACGGCATCGACATGGCTGCCGTCGGGGCGATTGAGGTCGCCCCCCAATTGAAGGTTGTAGGGCGGGTCCGCGAAGATGCAGTCGACCGACTTGGCGGGAAGCGCGCGCATCGCGGCGATGCAGTCCTGCTGGATGATCGTATCGAGCGGCAACGTATCCACCCAAGCGCGCGCCGAGGCAGCACGAATCCTGCCCTTTTCGATGACCGTCATTAACCCTGTTCCCCTTGCCGGACGTCCGGTTTCGGTCGCGAAACGGTGCTTCGTCAAGTGAACATTGGTTAACGAAAAAGCCTGCGATTTCGTTAAGTTGTAGAACGGCTGGAGAACTTATCCACATGTGGAGTCGGGAACTTATCCACAGGCACTAGGGATAGTGTGTGGCCCAAAAGACTCATTTTCGATCGCGGGTGAACCAGGTCAGCGCGACCGAACTGGCGACGAGCACCAGCCCTTTTGCCGAACCGTGCCGCAGCCGCGCCAATCCCGCTCCCGCCAGCAGGGCTGCGGGGAGGGGGACCTTGCCGCTGCCGGTGATGCGTCCGCCCAGCTTTGCCTCCATTGCGGGCACCGCGCCAATGGGCTGCCGCGGTGATTCGGGCCGGGGCTGGGGAATGACCATCGGCAGGTTCGGCGATTCGAGCGCGGGCTCGATCGCCGCTGCCTGCATTTCGCATTCGAGCTCGGAATTGAGCTCGGCGCCGAGCAGGAAGACATAGGCGCTAAGCCACAGCCAGGTAAGCAGCACCACCACAGCGCTGAGCGAGCCATAGGTCGCGCCGTATTTGCCGAAATGCGCGGCATAGAGCCCGAAGCCGGCAGTGGCGGCGAGCCACAGCAATGCGGCTGTCGCTGCGCCGGGCGAAAGCCATGCCCAATGCGGCTCACGGTGATTCGGGCCAAATCGATAGAGGCATGCGGCGCCGCTGACGGCGAGCGCACCGAGCAGCGCATAGCTCAGCAGCTTGAGCGCGAACTCGACGAGCGGCGAAGGCATCGCAGCATTGATCCAGGCGAGCATCGCATTGGCGGCCAGCGCAAGCAGGATCAGCCCCAGCCCGCCGGCGACCATGCCGAAGGCGAGCAGTTGCAGCCGGAAAAACCCGCGATGCTCTTTCAGGCCATAAGCGATGTTGAGCGCTGTGCGCATCGCGGCGGCGCCCTTCGACGCGCCATAGATTGCGAGCGCCAGCGCCAGGAGGAGGCCGAAGCCTTTCTTGGCGCCGGAGGTCTCGACAACGGTGGCGAGCTGCTCGGCCACGGCCTCGGCGGCGGGGCGGGGGAGCGACTGGAAAAGCTCGCCGATATGGCGGCTGACCGTCTCCGGCTCGGCGAGCAGGCCATAGAGCAGGACCACGGCGCCGAGCGCCGGGATGATCGCAAGGAAGCCGTAGAAAGCGGCGCCGGCGGCGATCAGCCCGATATCGTCGTCGCCGATCTCAACCCAAGTGCGCTTGAGCACGATCTTCCACTCGGCCCAAGGCAGTGCCCATGGGCTCGGCCGGGGCGTGCCCGCCGCTGCACCTGTTGCCATTGTTTCCTCCTGTTGGGCAGGGGAACAGGCACAAGGCAGCGCGGTTCCGCTATGCTGCTGTCAAAGCGACAGTTTCTCCTTGAGCGCATCGATTCGCTTCGATGCATCGGCCTTGCTGAGATCGGCGGGCGGCGGCTCGACTCCCGCCTCTTCGGAGAGCGTGGTGAGGTACGACGCCTGCGCGCCGGTCATCGGATCATCGCCCGAAACCCAGTCTTCGGGGTCTTTTTCGGTGTTCGAGCCGGGATGATCGTCAAGCTTGGGATTGGAAAGCGTGTCAGCCATGGAAACCTCGCATTGTTCGTTGTTTGTTCCAACGCGAAGAAAACAGAAGAGGTTCCGCATCAACTTACCGTCATCGCCGCGGAAGCGCGGATGACGGAGGTTTATTCGGCGGCCTCGACCATCGGGCCGAAATCGAGCTCGGCCTGGGCCACGCGCCAAAAGCTGCGGCGGTGATGCGGCGTGGGGCCGAGGGTGCGGAGCGCTTCCTGATGGACCTTGGCCGAATAGCCCTTGTTGCTGGCCCAGCCATAGCCGGGGTGGAGCGCGTCGAGTTCGGCCATCATGCAATCGCGGCGGTGCTTGGCGACGATCGAGGCGGCGGCGATCGACAGGCACAGCGCGTCGCCGCCGATCACCCATTGGCTGGTATGGGGCCATTTGGGGCAGCGATTGCCATCGACCAGCACCATCGCGGGGACAAAGCCCAATGCATCGACGGCGCGGTGCATCGCCAGCATCGTTGCCCAGAGGATGTTGAGCGAATCGATTTCCTCGACGCTGGCCACACCGACGCCGACCTTGGCGCAATCAAGCAGTTGCGCGCAGAGATCGGCGCGCTTGGCGGCGGTCAGCACCTTCGAATCGTCGATGCCATCGGGAATGCATTTCGGATCGAGGACGACGGCGGCGGCGACTACCGGTCCCGCCAGCGGACCGCGGCCGGCTTCGTCGACGCCGGCGATCGGCCCCTTATGCAGGCGCTTGTATTTACGTTCGAATTTGAGGTCAGGCATCCTGAATACGCCATGGCGGATAGCGGCGCATCTCGCCAGCCTGATAGAGACGAACCGAGTTGCCCGCCGGATCGCGCAGCCGTGCCTCGCGCCAGCCCCAGCTCTCGTCCTTGGGCTCGGCCTCGAACTCGACGCCTTGCTGCTGGAGATAGGCGACGGTGACGTCGAGATCGCCGCATTCGAAATAGACGACGGGGGCCGTGTAGCCGGGATCGGTCGCGACCGAGAAAGTGGCCCCGCCTTCGGTTTCGAAGCGGGCGTAACGGGGTGCGGCGCGGACGATCTGGCGGAGCCCCAGCAGCCGGTAGAATTTCTCCGATGCGGCAAGGTCCTGCGCGGGGACGGTTACTTGGTTCAGCATCGGCTCGAAAAAGCTCATATTGGTGTCGAGCCGCACCGACTGGTGCCCCATCGGGCCATGGCCGCGGCCAAGATCGGGCGCCTCGCGCATGGCGATCCGCACGAAGCGGCGCGCGCGGCGGACGGCTTCGGGCAAGTCCCATTCGGCTGCCAGCCCGCAGGCGATCGCGGAGGAGAGCGTACAGCCGGTGCCGTGATTGTTGGTGCTGTCTATCCGGGGATTGGTCCAGTCGATCTCGGGCGGGTCCTCGGGATCGGCGGAATAGAGGCGGTCGGTGACCTGCTCGCCGCCGGCATGGCCGCCCTTGACCAGAACCGCGCAGCCATGTGCGTTGACCAGCGCATGCGGATCGCCGCCGAGGGCCGCCAGTTCGGGCAGGTTGGGTGTGACGACGGTGGCGCAGGCCATCAGCCGCTCGAAGGCGCCGATCGTCGCCTGGTCGGCAAGCTCGGCGCCCGAGCTGGCGATCATCACCGGATCGAACACCACCGGCACGCCGCGTAATTCCTCGAGCTTTTCGGCGACAGCCAACGCCGTGCGCGCCGATCCGATCATGCCGATCTTGACGGCGTCCACGCCGATATCGCGGACCACCGAATCGATCTGGGCGATGACCATCTGGGTGGGCACGGGGTGGACGGCATCTACACCCAGCGTGTTTTGCGCAGTGATCGCAGTGATAGCAGTCATGGCGTGCCCGCCGAGCATGGTGACGGTCTTGATGTCCGCCTGGACGCCGGCGCCGCCGCCCGAATCCGAACCGGCGATGATGAGGATGCGTGGAGTCATCAGCCCTGATAGCGCCGTTCGCCGCTCGCCGGATTGCGCTGGAGCACGCCGCCCTGGCGGGTCGGGCGATCGAGCAATTCGCCGCCGCAATTGGGGCAGCGCTCATCCATCGCATCGGCGCACAGCGCGCAGAAGGTGCATTCCATCGAACAGATGAAGGCGCCAGCTTCCTTGGCAGGAAGATCGTTGCCGCAGCGTTCGCAATCCGGGCGCATTTCCAACATCAGGCGGCAGCCTGACGCACGGCTTCGCAGACGCGATCGACCACGGCCTCGACATGGCCGGGCTCGTCGCCTTCCGCCATGACGCGAATGACGGGCTCCGTGCCCGAGGCCCGGATGAGCAGGCGGCCACCGCGGCCTTCCAGCTCGGCTTCGGCGGCGGCAATGGCGTCCTTGAGCCGGGGATCCTCGAGCGGCTTGCCGCCTTTGAAGCGGACGTTTTTGAGGATCTGCGGCAGCGGATCGAAGCGGTGGAGCACTTCGCTTGCGGGGGCGCCGGCGCGGACGATCTCGGCGAGGATCTGGAGCGAGGCGACCAAGCCGTCGCCGGTGGTGGCATAGTCGGAGAGGATGATGTGCCCGCTCTGCTCGCCGCCGACATTATAGCCCGAGCTGCGCATCTTCTCGAGCACATAGCGGTCGCCTACATTGGTGCGGACCATGCCGAGGCCCTGTGCGGCGAGGTGCCGTTCGAGACCGAGATTGGACATGACGGTGGTGACCAGACCGCCGCCCGCCAGGCGGCCCTGGCGCGCCCAGCCGCCGGCGATCGTGGCCATCAATTGGTCGCCGTCGATGACCTTGCCATTCTCGTCGACCAGGATCAGCCGATCGGCGTCGCCATCGAGCGCGATGCCGAGATCGGCGCCCGACGCGACCACGGTTTCGCAGAGCGTGGTCGGCGCCGTCGAGCCGACGCCGTCATTGATGTTCTTGCCATTGGGGGTGACGCCGATGGCAACGACTTCGGCGCCCAATTCCCACAGCGCCGAGGGCGCGACCTGATAGGCGGCACCATTGGCGCAATCGACGACGATCTTGAGCCCGTCGAGCGTCAGATCCTCGGGGAAGGTCATCTTGGCGGCATGGATATAACGCCCGCGGGCATCCTCGACTCGCCGGGCGCGGCCGATATGCTCTGAATCGGCAAGTGGGACATCGCCGTCGATCATCGCCTCGATCGCCAGTTCGTCGCTGTCCGAAAGCTTGAAACCATCGGGGCCGAACAATTTGATGCCATTGTCGCGATAGGGATTGTGGCTGGCGGAGATCATCACGCCCATGTCCGCGCGCATCGATTGGGTGAGCATCGCCACTGCGGGCGTGGGCATCGGGCCGACCAGGACGACATCCATGCCCACCGAAGTGAACCCGGCGACCATCGCGTTTTCGAGCATATAGCCCGACAGGCGCGTATCCTTGCCGATCACGACACGATGCTTGTGGTCGCCGCGCAGGAAGTGCGCGCCGGCCGCCATGCCGACCTTCATCGCCATCGCCGCGGTCATCGGATGCGTATTGGTGGCGCCGCGGATTCCGTCCGTACCGAAATATTTTCTTGCCATTACCGAGCTCTCGCGGCCTTGTTGATGCGCATGGGGCGAGTGATAGCGCCGCAAATTGAAAAGGGCGAGCATGTCGCAACCAACCCGTATTCTGTTGTCGCTGATCGTCGGGCTGATCGTCGGCGCCGCGCTTGCCGGCTATTCCGCCGCAGCGGCACTGAGCGTTGCCGATTGGGCCCAGCCGATCGGCCAGGCATGGCTGAACGGATTGCAGATGACGATCGTGCCGCTGGTCGTCGCGCTGCTGGTGACCGGGGTTACCGCGACTGCCGAGGCAGCGCGGGCAGGGCGGTTGGCCGGACGGGCGATCGTGCTTTACGTCACCGTGCTGTTCCTGTCGGCCGCGATCGCCGGCGTGCTCACGCCCCTGTTCCTCGAAATCTGGCCGCTCCCACAGGAGTCCGCGGCCGCGCTGCGTGCCGCACTGGCGGGCGCCGAGCAGATCGGGCCAGTTCCGCCGCTCGGCGAATTCTTCGCGGCGATCATCCCCGCCAACATCATCAAGGCGGCGGCTGAGAATGCGTTCCTTTCGCTGATCATCTTCTCATTGGTGTTCGCATTCGCAATCACCCGCGTGGGCCAAGAGGCGCGCACCTTGCTGGTCTCCTTCTTCTCCGCATTGCGCGACGTGATGCTGGTGGTGATCAACTGGGTGCTGTGGATCGGGCCGGTCGGCGTGTTCGCGCTTGCGCTGGTCGTCGGCGCCAAGGCAGGAACGGGGGCCTTTGGCGCACTGATCCATTATATCGTGATCGTTGCCAGCGTGGGCCTGGTCGTGACCTTGTTCGCCTATCCGGTCGCAATATTCGGCGGACGGACCCGTCTCGGCCGCTACATCCGCGCCGCCCTGCCGAGCCAGGCGGTGGCGTTCAGCACCCAATCCTCGCTTGCCACCCTGCCGGTGATGATTGAGGGCGCAACCGAACTGGACGTGCCGGTCGCAGTCTCGGGGGTGACGCTTCCGCTGGCAGTGGCGATCTTCCGCGCGACCGGTCCGGCGATGAACTTCGCCGTGGCGATCTATGTCGCGACCTGGTTCGGCGTGCCGCTTAGCCCGGCAACGCTGGCCGTCGGAGCAATCGTTGCGGCACTGACGTCGCTGGGATCGGTCAGCCTGCCCGGGACGGTCAGCTACGTCAGCGCGATCGCGCCGGTTGCGTCGACCATCGGCGCGCCGGTGGCCCCACTCGGATTGCTCGTCGCCGTCGAGACGATCCCGGATATCATGCGGACGGTCGGCAACGTGACGTGGGACCTGGCCGCGACCATCTGGCTGGCGCGCGGGGCGGACAAGGTGCCGCTCGACGAAGCGGACGCGATCGTGCGGCACGAGGGGATATAGAGCAATGGCCCCCTCCCTGTGGAAGGGAAGCGGAAGGCTATTTGAGCAGTACCAACTCCTCGGCCATGCTCGGATGGAGCGCCACGGTCTGGTCGAAATCGTCCTTGGTGAGGCCCGCCTTCACGGCGATCGCGGCGGCCTGAAGGATTTCGGGCGCATCGGGGCCGATCATGTGGAGGCCCACTACGCGGCCGGTGGTGGCGTCGCAGACCATCTTGTAGAGCGCGCGCTCGTTGCGGCCCGCGAGCACGTTCTTCATCGCGCGGAAGTCTGACGTGTAGACCGCGACCGAGCCGAGCTTGTTGCGGGCCTGGCTCTCGGTCATCCCGACGCCCGCCATCGGCGGATGGCTGAACACGGCGCTGGGGATGTTCTCGTAATCGACCTTGTGCGGTTTGTTGCCAAAGACGGTGTCGGCGAACGCCTGGCCTTCGCGGATCGCGACGGGGGTCAGCTGGACGCGGTTGGTGACGTCGCCGACCGCGTAGATCGAGTCGACCGAGGACTGGTTGTCGTCATTGACCTTGACCGCGCCCTTGTCGTCGAGCTCGACCCCGGCTTCGGCGAGGCCCAGACCCATGGTGTTGGGCATGCGGCCGGTGGCGAAAAGGACGCAATCGACTTCGACCGCGTCGTGGCCGCTGGTCTTGACCTTGAGGCAGCCGTCTTCCTGGCGTTCGATGCTCTCGAATTCGGAGTTGAAACGGAACTCAATGCCCTTGGTCAGCGAGATATGGAGCAGGCGGTCGCGGATCGCCTCCTCGTAACCGCGGAGAATCACGTCCGAGCGGTTGATGAGAGTCACCCGGGTGCCGAACTCGTTGAAGATGCCGGCGAATTCGTTGGCGATATAGCCCGCGCCCGCGATCATGATGCGGCGAGGCAGCTTGTCGAGGTGGAAGACCTCGTTCGAAGTGATGCCGTGCTCGCTGCCGGGAAATTCGGGGCTGTGCGGGTGCGCGCCGGTGGCGATAAGAATGTACTTCGCCGTGATCTTCTTGCCGCTGGCCAGGGTGACCTGGTTGGCGCCGGAGACGGTGGCGCGCTCGAGGATGATCTCGACATGATTGTTCTCGAGCGTCTGCGCATAGAGGCCGTTGAGCCGATCGACTTCGCCCAGCACATTATCGCGCAGCGTCGGCCAATCGAAGCCGCATTCGGGAACCTGCCAGCCGAAGCGCTTGGCGTCCTTCAAGTCCTCGGCGAAATGCGCGCCATAGACGAGCAGCTTTTTGGGGACGCAGCCGCGGATGACGCAGGTGCCGCCGACGCGATATTCCTCGGCCACAGCGACCTTCGCGCCATGCGCCGCGGCAATGCGCGATGCGCGCACGCCGCCCGAGCCCGCGCCGATGACGAAGAGGTCATAGTCATAGTCGGCCATCGGGATCGGTCCTTATCGAATAGGCACGGCAGATAGGGTGCGCCAGGCCGCGGCTCAACGCTTGCGGACAAACTCGGCGCGCAGAACGAGGCCCTTAATGCCTTCATACTTGCAGTCGATCTCCTGCGCGTCGCCGGTCAGGCGGATCGACTTGATCAGCGTGCCGCGCTTGAGCGTCTGGCCCGCGCCCTTGACGGTGAGGTCCTTGATCAAAGTGACCTGATCGCCGTCGGCGAGCAGATTGCCGACCGAATCGCGGACTTCGATCGCCTCGACGGCGCTTGCTTGCGAGGCCGGCACCCATTCGCCGCTGGCTTCGTCATAGACATAGTCTTCGCCGCTCATCCGAAAGCGCGCCGCATCAGGTCGTCGGTTGAAGCATCGAAATCCATCCCGCCCTGATCGGCCGCCTTGGCCATCTGCTTGCCGAGCTCGACGCCGAACTGATCGAATGGATTGATGCCGAGCAGCACGGCGTTCACGAAAGTGCGCTGCTCGTAGAAAGCGAGCAATGCGCCGAGCGTGCGCGGATCGAGTTTGTCGAGCAGCAGTGTCGAGCTTGGACGGTCGCCGGAATAAGCGCGCGCGGGGTCTTCATGGCTCTTGCCCGCCATGAGCGCCGCCCCCTGCGCAAACATATTGAGCAGGAGCTGGCGGTGATGATCCTCGGCGAGCGCGTCGCCGGCCTCGATCACGCCGACGAATTCGACGGGGACCAGGTGCGAGCCCTGGTGAAGCAACTGGAACACTGCGTGCTGCGCGTCGGTGCCGATGCCGCCCCAAGTGATCGGGGCGGTGGGGTACGTGACCGGCTCGCCCTCGGCCGTGACGCTCTTGCCGTTCGATTCCATCTCGAGCTGCTGGAGATAGGAGGGCAGCAGGCGCAGCCGCTGATCATAGGCGAAGGTCGCGCGAGTCCCGCAGCCGCGGGCCTGGGTGTAATAGAGGTCGGCAAAGGCAGCGAGGACGGGAGCGTTTTGCGCGAGCGGGGTCAGGCGGAAATGGCGGTCCATCTCGGCCGCGCCCTCCAGCAGTTCCTCGAACGCATTCCAGCCGAGCGCGAGCGCCGCAGGGAAGCCGATCGACGACCAAAGCGAATAGCGCCCGCCGACGCTTTCCGAGAATGGCAGGACGCGCGTTTCGTCGACGCCCCATTCGATTGCCTTGTCGGGCGCGGCGGTAAGCGCAACGACCTGGCCATAGGGATCCTCGACCCCATTTTCCTGCATCCAGGCCAACGCGCTTTCCGCGTTGAGCATGGTCTCAGTAGTGGTGAAGGTTTTCGAGGCAATCGCGAGCAGCGTCGTCTTCGGATCGAAGCGCTCCATTGCATCTTCGAGCGCGACGCCGTCGACATTGGAGACGATCGCGACTTCGTAGCGGTCCGTGTCGCGGCCCAGCGAATCGACGAGTAGATCGGGTCCGAGCGCCGAGCCGCCGATGCCGACGTGCAGGATCGAACGGACCGGCCCGAACGCCTCCGCCTCGATCGCGTCGATCAGCCCGCGCATCCGCTCGCGATAGCCCCGGGCCAGCGCGACGCTGTCGGGTGCCCCTTCGCCGCGCTCGGCGCTATGCTCGGCGGCGCGGCCTTCGGTGACGTTGATCGCTTCGCCCGCGAACAGCGCGTCACGCTTCGCGGCCAGTCCCATGGTCTCGGCTAATGCCGAAAATGCCGAAACCGCCTCGGGCGTGAGATGCGTTTTCGACCAGTCGAAATGCACCCCGGCGACGTCTGCGCTCAACGTGGAGACGCGATTCGCGTCCTGCTTGAACAGCTCGGTAAGCGAGCTCGGCGCCAGCGCGCGGATGCTGGACCAGTCGGGCAATGCCATGTTCATCTCCTGTCGCTCACGCCCCTATCGTCCCGTAACCGCGCCTGCCAGCAGGATTCACCCGCTTGACCTCGCCGCCCGCCCCAAGCAGAGCAAACGCCATGGATACCAAGCCCTCCGACGAAGCCGTCCCCGCCGGCCAGGAAAATCAGGCGCAGGCCGCCGCCGCGACCGCCGAACCCAAATCGGAATGGCGCGATCTGGGCCTTTTCCTGATTAAATTGGCCGCGATCGTCTTCTTCGTGCGCAGCTTCATCTTCTCGCCCTTCGTCATTCCCAGCGAATCGATGATGCCGCGGCTGCTGATCGGCGACTATCTGTTCATCACGAAATGGAATTACGGCTATTCGCGACATTCGCTGCCGTGGAGCCTGCCGCTGATCCCGGGGCGGCTGTTCGCCGGCGATCCGGCGCGCGGCGACGTAGTGGTGTTCAAGGCGCCGCCGACCGATAATACCGACTGGATCAAGCGCGTAATCGGCCTGCCGGGCGACACCGTGCAGATGGTGGCCGGCCAGCTGATCGTGAACGGCAAGGCCGTGCCAAAGCAGAAGATCGCGGACTTCTCGCTGCCGATCACGCCCAATTTCACCAAGTGCCAGACGCAGTTCCAGGTGGTGGAGAATAATCAGCCGGTCTGCCGCATCCCGCGCTTCCGCGAGACGCTGGACAAC
Organism: Sphingomonas sp. AC522; assembly: GCF_979258125.1. Taxonomy (NCBI): domain Bacteria; kingdom Pseudomonadati; phylum Pseudomonadota; class Alphaproteobacteria; order Sphingomonadales; family Sphingomonadaceae; genus Sphingomonas; species Sphingomonas sp. AC522. The sequence continues at coordinate 436,363 of NZ_OZ409836.1, read as the reverse complement.
GGCAAGACCTATGACGTGCTCGACCAGGGCTCGCGCCTTCAGGACGATACGCCGGTATTCACAGTGCCCGCCGGCCATGTTTTCCTGATGGGCGACAATCGCGACAATTCGACCGACAGCCGCTTCAGCCATGAAGAGGGCGGGATCGAATTCGTGCCGCTGCAGAATCTCGAGGGCAAGGCCGTGGTCAGCTTCTGGTCGACCGATGGCAACGCCAATTGGTTCCTGCCCTGGACCTGGTTCACCGCGGCGCGCTGGAGCCGGATCGGGGAAGGCTTTTGAGCCCCGATCTCGGGGGGTGGATCAGCAAGACTTTCGGCGAGAAACCTAGGGACCTGGCCGCGTTCGAGCGCGCGCTGACGCATGGCAGCCAGGCGGCGGCGAATTACGAGCGGCTTGAGTTCCTGGGCGATCGCGTGCTGGGGCTGGTGATCGCCGAATGGCTGTTCGAGCGTTTCTCGAATGAAGCCGAAGGCGCGCTTTCGCGGCGCTTGAATGCGCTGGTGACCGGCGCGATGTGCGCAGGCGTGGCGCGCGAAGTGGGCGTGGTGCCGCATCTGCGGCTCGGCAAGCAGGCGCGCGACGATGGCGCCGCTGACAGCGACAATGTTTTGGGCGATGTGATGGAGGCGCTGCTTGGCGCGCTCTATCTGCAATCGGGAATCGCGCCGGTGCGCGCGTTCATCCGCAGGAATTGGGAAAGCCGGATCGAGGCGCATGCGCAGGCGCCCCTGCATCCCAAATCGGCGCTCCAGGAATGGGCCGCGGCGAACAATCGCAAGCCGCCCGAATATGAAATCACCGATCGCTCGGGACCCAATCACGCGCCCAAATTCGTGGTGACGGTGCGCATTCCCAAGCTCGCCGAGGCGAGCGCTCCGGGCACGAGCAAGCAGGAAGCCGAGACGGCGGCGGCGGCGGCGCTTCTGGAGAAACTGGCGAAATGACCCAGCATTGCGGTGTCGTAGCAGTCGTCGGCGCGCCGAATGCGGGCAAGTCGACGCTGGTCAATGCGCTGGTTGGTCAGAAGGTTGCGATTGTCAGCCCCAAAGCGCAGACGACTCGCGCCAAGCTGCTCGGCATTGCGATCGAGGACGAGGCGCAATTGCTGCTCGTCGATACGCCCGGTATCTTCACGCCAGAGCGCCGGCTCGATCGCGCGATGGTTGCCGCGGCATGGGAAGGCGCCGAGGGCGCGGATTTGATCGCACTGGTGGTCGATGCCAAGGGCGGGATCGGGCCCAAGGTTCATCAGATCCTAGAGAGCCTGTCAGGCCGCAAGGAGCGCAAGATCCTGGTGCTCAACAAGGTCGATGTAGCCGACAAGCCGCGGCTGCTGGGCCACGCCGCCAAGCTCAATGAGGCAGGCGCGTTCGACGAAACCTATTTCATCAGCGCTACCACCGGCGACGGGGTGCCCGAATTGAAGGCGGCGCTGGCGAAGGCCATGCCCGAAAGCGCGTGGCACTTCCCGGAAGATCAGGTCAGCGATGCGACCGAGCGGATGATCGCCGCCGAAGTGACGCGCGAGCAGATCTATCTCCAGCTCCATGCCGAGCTGCCTTATGCCAGCGCCGTCGAGACCGAAAAATATTCGGAGCGCAAGGATGGATCGGTCGAGATTCATCAGCAGATTCTGGTCGAGCGCCCGACCCAGCGCGCGATCGTGCTTGGCAAGGGCGGTACGCGCCTAAAGGAGATCGGCAGCCGCGCCCGCGCCGAACTCAGCCGGATCATGGGTGTAAATGTTCATCTCTATCTTCATGTGAAGGTAAGGCCGGAGTGGCAAGAAGACCGCTCGCTTTACCGTGAGATAGGGCTGGACTGGGTGGAATGAGTGAAAAGCTGAAGGTAGCCATCGTACAGGATAGTCCCGCGCCGCTTGCGGTGGCGCAGGGCATGGAACAGGTGGTCGCAAAGGCCCGCGAGGCGATCGAGATGGGCGCCCGGGTCATTGCCTTTGGCGAGGCGTTCCTCGGCGGATATCCGGCCTGGCTCGATCACGTTCCGGCGACCTCGCTTTGGGACCATCCCGGCACCAAGGAACTCCATGCGCTGCTGCTCGCGCAAGCGATCCGCGGCGACGACCCGCGCTTCCAGCAGCTGCAATGGGCAGTCGATATTGCCGGCGTTGCGGTCTCGGTCGGCGGCTATGAGCGCGTCCGCAACAGCCTCTATTCGACGCAATTCCTGTTCCGGCCCAAGGCCAAGGTGCTGCGGCACCGCAAACTGATGCTTTCGCCGTCCGAGCGGCTGTTCCTCGGCTTGGGCGACGGCTCGACGCTCGATGTGCACGAAGCTTCATGGGGCAGGATCGGCCAGCTGGCATCGGATGAGCATTGGATGCCGCTTACCCGCGCGGCGATGCATCACGCCGGCGAGACCGTACACATCGCCGCCTGGCCGACGCTCCACGACATTTCGCTGCTGGCATCGGCGCACTATGCCTATGAAGGCCGCAGCTTCGTGCTCGCCGCGGGCACGGTGCAGCACAAGGACGAAGTGATCGCTGGCTATGAGGCTGCGGGCGGCGATGGAACGGCGCGCAAGCTGCTCGACCGCCTGCCCGAGGGACAGCTCCAGCATGGCCGCAGCGCGATCATCGCCCCAGACGGCGTCGTGCTGGCGCAGGCCGGCGAAGGCGCCGAGATATTGCTGGCGGAGCTCGACCTGGGCGAAATCCCGCGCGGGCTCGGGGCGATGGACACGGATGGGCAGCATGCGCGGCCGGACGTGTTCGAACTGCGGGTCGATCGCCGCGAGCGTACGGGGATCGTCGATATCGCCGATGATTCCGACGAGACGCGGGCGGCTTAGTCACCGCATTTTTATTCCTCGTCATGCTGAACTTGTTTCAGCATCCATCGTGCAACGAGTAATGACTTCACTTGTGGAACGCTGGACCCTGAAACACGTTCAGGGTGACGGTGAATTGGTGAGCACTTCCGCCACCCATTCCGGCACCAGCTTCCCCGCCGACCCCATCCTGCTCTCCGCGAACCAGATGCTCCCGCCGGACGGATCGAGATTGAGCTCGAGCGTCGCGGCGCCATGGTAGCGCGCGGTCTGGACGAAGCCTGCGGCGGGGTAGACCGCACCCGACGTCCCGATCGAGACGAACAGATCGGCATCGGCAATCGCGCGCTCGATCGCTTCCATCCGATAGGGCATCTCCCCGAAGAACACGATGTCCGGGCGCAGCGCGGGCTCGCCGCAATCGGGGCATTCGCTTTCCGGAGGCAGCGAATCTGCCCAGCCGTGCCGGATCCCGCACAGGGCGCACAGCGCGGACTTGAGTTCGCCATGCATGTGGATCAGCCGCCTGGCCCCGGCGCGCTCGTGGAGATCATCGACATTCTGCGTGACGATCAGCAGTCCGCCCGGCCATTCGGCATCGAGCCGCGCAAGCGCCATATGCGCCGCATTGGGCTCGACCGTGGCGAGCTTGGCCCGGCGCTCGTCATAGAAACGGTGGACCAGCTCGGGATCGCGGTGCAGCGCCTCGGGTGTGCAGACGTCTTCAACGCGCTGCCCCTCCCACAGCCCGCCCGGCCCGCGAAAGGTGGCGACGCCGCTCTCCGCGGAAATGCCGGCGCCGGTGAGGATCACGATGTTTTCGATTTCGCGCATGGTGCGGCCTTACTGCCTGCCACGCCCCTGCCGCAAATCGCAGTCTAGCATGCGGCATGCTCCTTCTCGCCCTCGCCTTGCTCGCCCAGGATCGCCCGATGCTGCCAGCGCCCGACGATGACGGTACACGCACCGCATCGCCCCAACGCGCGGACGAAGTCATCATCAACGGCACGCGTGACATGTCGCGCTTTCGCGCCGGGCCGGTCGATGGCGCGCGATGGGCGGAGAAGCCGATCAGGCCGAGGTTCAACTTGCCCGGCGGCGCGCGCGGGGCTGTCTATGCCGAGCAACGCTCGCTGCCCGGCGCGAGCGCACCCGCGGCGATGGTGCGGCTGCAGATCCCGTTGGGCCGCAAGCCGGCCAGGAAGAAATAACCCTGTTGCCCCGCCGCCGCTTTGTGCGACACGGACGGCCATGATCAGCATCGGCATTTACGGCAGCCTCGGCCGGATGGGGCAGGCGATCGCGAACGCAGCGCCTGCGCTCGGCGCGCGGATCGCCGGCGGCGCGGACGCGCAGGACGATCCCGCGCGCATTGCGGCCGCGGCGGACGTTCTTGTCGATTTCTCGGCGCCGGCGGCACTGGAAGCGCACCTTGCCGCCGCCCGCGCGGCGCGCACGCCGATCGTGATCGGCACGACCGGCCTCAGCCGTCGCCACCATGACGCGATCGATGCCGCCGCGGCGGAGATCGCCGTGCTCCAGACCGGCAACACCTCGATAGGCGTCGGCCTGCTCGCGCGGCTGGTGCGCGAGGCCGCGGCGCGGCTGGGGAACGACTGGGATGTGGAAATCGTCGAGATGCACCATCGCCACAAGGCCGATGCCCCTTCGGGTACTGCGCTGATGCTGGGCGAGGCGGCCGCCGCGGGCATGGGCACGACGCTGAGCGAGGCGGGCGTCACCGGTCGCGCGGGGCTTACCGGCGCGCGCGCTTCGGGAACGATCGGCATGGCCAGCCTGCGCGGAGGATCGGTGGTCGGCGATCACAAGGTCATCTTCGCCGCCGATGGCGAGCGCATCGAAATGGTCCACCGCGCCGACGATCGCGCCATCTTCGCGCGCGGCGCCGTCCAGGCGGCCTTGTGGCTCGCGAGGCAGAAGCCGGGGCGCTACGCAATGGATGCGGTGCTCGGGGTTTGAAAAAGTCTGAAATCGTCGAGTTCTTCGCGCGGCTGGCGGAGGACAATCCGCACCCCGAAACCGAGCTCGAATATTCCAACGCCTATACCCTGCTGGTCGCAGTGGTACTCTCGGCGCAGATGACCGATCTGGGGGTCAACAAGGCGACGCGCGCGCTCTTCGCCAAGGCCGATACGCCGGAAAAGATGGTGGCGCTCGGCGCCGAGGAAGTGGCGGGGCACCTCAAGACGATCAATTTCAACAACACCAAGACCCGCAACGTCATCGCGCTCAGCCAGGCGCTGATCGAGCGCCACGGCGGCGAAGTGCCCGAGGACCGCGCCGCGCTGGAGGCGCTGCCGGGGGTTGGGCGCAAGACTGCGAACGTCGTGCTCAATTCGGCCTTCGGGCACGAGACTTTCGCAGTCGACACGCATATCTTCCGCGTCTCCAATCGCACGCGCCTCGCGCCGGGCAAGGATGTCGTCGCAGTCGAGCTCAAGCTCGAAAAGCGCGTGCCCCAGCCTTTCCGGCTGCACGCTCATCACTGGTTAATCCTGCACGGCAGATATACCTGCAAGGCTCGGACTCCCGAATGCTGGCGATGCATCGTTCGCGATCTTTGTCCGTTTCAGCCAAAGACCCCTGCGCCGCCTACGGCCAAGCGAGCCGCCGGCGCCAGCTAGAAGGACTGCCTTATGCGCATTCTGCTCGCCGCTTCCGCCCTGCTCCTCGCCGCCGCACCGGGCAGTGCCGGGCAGCATCACAGCCAGGCCCCCGAAGCCACGCCTACTGGCGACCCGGTCAGTTGCGTCCGTCTCACCCAGGTCCAATCGACTCAAGTGCGCGACGGCCAGACGATCGATTTCATGATGCGCGGCGGCAAGGTCTATCGCAACACGCTGGACGGCGGCTCGTGCCCCCAGCTCGCGAACCAGAAGCGTTTCAGCTACAAGGTGAGCGGCGGCCAGCTCTGCTCGGTCGACATCATCACTGTGCTGAATGAGCCGGGGCTGAGCCAGGGTGCAAGCTGCGGCCTGGGCGAGTTCCAGCCGGTGAAGCTCGCCACTGCGCACTGAGGCACTGGCGCGCGCCGCCACGCTTTGCTAGGCGCGCGTTCCAGGCACCCGTAGCTCAGCTGGATAGAGCGCTGCCCTCCGAAGGCAGAGGCCACAGGTTCGAATCCTGTCGGGTGCGCCATCTGTCGCATTTATACCTCCGTTTTCAGTATGTTAGGCGCTTCGGTGGCTAACCGCTCACGAAGGTTAGCCATCAGCATCTCGGCAGCAGCGTCCGAAAGCGCGACCTGATCCGCCGCTGCCGTGTACCTGGACACCTCGCTATCGGTGGTGTGCCCGGTCCATGATTTGATTTGTTGGTTAGTGCAGCCAGCTTCCGCGAAACGCCGAGCTGCAGCCTTGCGCAGCCCGTGAGCCGTACAGCCCGGCAGCCCAGCTTCGTCGCACCACTGGCGCATCTTGTTGCCAAAGCCTTTGCGGGAAAACGGCCTGCCGTGCTGGCTCAACAGAAAGACTAGGCCTTGCGTCGGCGTTGCGAGGATCGATGCCGACAATGGTGCGAGCACTGGCAGGGATACCGTCGCGCCCGTTTTCTCTTGCGTCACCACAAACCGCTTCTGGCGAATATTGCCCGGCCCCATGACGCGCGCGTCACCGCCGCGCTGACCAGTCCAGAGCATGAGGTCCAGCGCTAGTCGCGCCTTCGAGCCCAGCGGGTGCCGTGTCTCGTATTTAGCGATCTCGTCCTCGGTCCAAGTATGGAAGCCTGTGCCTGTAACTTTGTAGGGGCGCGTCGCTGCCACTGGGTTTCCCGACGCCATGCCCGATCGAATTGCAAAGGCCATCAGCGCCCTCAACCGCTTGCGCAGCATGTTTGCCGCGGTCCTATGCGGAAGCATGTTCGTCATCATCTTTTCGACGTGTTGGGCATGGAGGTCGCGCACGGCTATCTCGCCGTAGCGCGCACCATTTTTGCCCTTAGTCTCGCGCCAGCGCTCGATAACGCCGCGATAGACAACTCGAGTGCGCTCACCGGGATCTAGGAAATCGGGCGAGCGGTAATAGCGCTCGATCAGGTCATCGAACGTCCCCGGCTTAGCGCGCCCAGCACCCGGTTCGACGGCAGGCGCCGCCTTGCCCGTTTCGCAGGCATGAAGCTCCTGGCGGAAACCTTCAGAGCCGGGCGGGCATTTGAAATAATAGGTCTGGAAGCCTTTGCGTCGATAGCGATAGCGCGCCTTCCCGTGCCGGTCGCGGAACTCACTTACGTAGGTGGGCAGCCACCGCTTCACCCTAGCGCCTCATCAAAACCATTCGGTCCCTTTTCGGCCGCAGCTTTGCCGACTGTCACTACCATCCCGCCATCGACCGCCAGATAGACGCGCACGTCATTACAGCCGACCTTCTGCGCCGCGCGCAGGGCGCGAGTGAGATCGGATTCACGGAACAGGGCGCGACGGGAAGCCATGCGCTGTTATCGCGCCTCCGCTTCGCCGGCGTTACCGCCGTCAGCATCATGGCCAGACCAAACAATGATAGCAGCCAGCAACCGGCGGGCGATCAACTGGACGGGCAGAACCACCATCACCGAGTCCACTTCAAGATCGCCCCTTTTGAACGCTCGCAGCGATCCATCCTCAGCCCGCGCTAGAGAGAAGTGGGCGTCGCCGTCCCTGTTGAAAATGCGCGTCCAAGGGCTGCCATTCAGCAATTCGGACCGATCCTGCTCAAGATGATCGAGATATCCTTTTGCAGCTTCGCCCGCGATGTGAGCGGCCTCGCTCACCTGTGCTTTGAAGGCGCGCGAAAGGGTCCACGTTAGGTCCACCCGCAGTAGATCCATAAAGCTGAACATGCGCCGCTTGCCTATGCGGTGAGGCACCACATGTTTATATCGCACCCAGTTATCGAGCGTGTCGTTATCCGCCTGCGTTAGCAACACCGCGTCGGCCTGGCTGAAGTACGGGGCGAAGGCGTCGAAATCGTCTGTCACGTGATTCTCCGGTAGCGTTACTGGAGTATATGTCGGTAACGCTACCGGATTGCAAGCGGTAATCTTACCGGACAAGGCGTCAGCCGAGCGTATAGGTGCCGGTTTCTTCGTTCAGAATGCCCTGTTCGCGGACCAGTTCGATCATCGCGTCGCGAGCGCCCATCTGCCACATCGTATTGTGATAGCGCTGGAGCAGGCGACGGCGAGGGTAACGTGCCCAGGCGTCCTGCAGGCTTAATCGTTCCGTGGTCGGCATGATTTCTTCCCACGAAATTTCGCCGTAATGATTGTGAACGTAAATCCTGCCGCCAGCCGAAACATAGGCCGCGATGGCCTCTTCGGTCGAAGCAAACGTGCTTTGATCAGAGAAGCGGCCGAGAATGTTTAGTAGGTGGATGACATCGCGGCGGCGTTGGGGCTTAGCTTCTAGATGCGCCTTCAATGCATCGTACCGCGGCTGGCGCAGTTCCTCCTGTGCGTCACAAGGCAGCATGAACTGAACAGCAACGTCGCCCGCCCTGTTGGTAACCGCTGTGAGCTCGATGCCCGAGCTGAGTGCCGCATCGAGGAATGCAATTGAATAGCGGCCATTTTCCCCGGTTTTTACGCCGCGGAGTTGCAGCAACATATCCTCTACAGAAGGGGCCAGGGTGAGGTCTGGGCCGTGGCGATCTGCCGGGCGCCCTTGTTCATCGAGATACGATTTTACCGTCGCGCGCGCGGCATCGATAGTGGTCATCATGTTCATGTCGTTACTCCCCAAAGCATCGGAGCCGGCGGGATCGTCGGCTGATTGAATGATAGCGGGAGTGTCGGGCGGGTCGCGGATGATATCCATGCGGGTTCTCACTGGTTTCGGCCTGCTACAGCCTGCGTTCCCACGTCGCGGACGTGGTGCCGGGAGAGTAGCAGCCTGCCAGTGAGACAGGTGGAGCGCTTTCCCCTCGAAAGGGTATTGTATGGCGCACCGCTCCCGACGTAGAACGTCGTTCAGCGGTGGACGCCAATCCACGCTGCTATTTCGGCACTCGCCCGCGCCAACGGGTAAGCGCCTATCACTGGTCAGGGCTGCTACACCCACTGATCACAATGCATATTTCGAGAATCAAGCGCAAGCATCCTCCGCCAAGGGGATCGCTTCCGCGCGTGCGCATGTAGAACAACGCTGTTAAAGCCAGCATTCCAGTGCTGGAGAAAAGGGCGAGCATGATGGGAGAATTCGACGACTTCACGCGCAGGTTGAGCAGTGAACACGAAGATAAGTCAGCGGATCACGACGCTATGGAAGCGAGAGAGCGTGAGGCGCGTGATGCGCAAAGGGATCGGGACATCGCATTAATCGAGACGGTTGCAACACCGATCATTGAGGAAGCGAAGGCTGCCTGCGAAGCGCAAGGCATGCGCCCGGTTGTCACTAGAAATTGGATCCCAGATCGTTTCCAAAATCCGGCGATCGAATTTCAGCTTTTCGGCCCAAAGAAGCGCCCGCACGACACGAGTACATACGAAATTGAGGTGAATAAGACTGTAGTCCGGGTAGAAGATGGGAAGCTGCGGGCGTCCATTACCAAGCGAGGTTCTAATCGCTCCCTCGGCCAAGATTACGTCGGGTACGACGTGGACGGCATTAAGCAGGCCCTAAAGCACTCAATCAGTTCCTATTTCGAAGAAATCGAGCCGGGAACGGGCTGAGGGATTTTCGATGCGATCGTGTCGGGAAGACGAGAGCATCTTTCCGTCAAGGGGACCGCTCCGCGCAGCGGTGTAGCCACACCTCCGTCCATGATCGCTCTACCTACGGCTTCCGTGCGAATAGAGAGCCCGCTACAATACGACCATGATCCCACCATTGAGACGCAAGCTCCGCCCTCCGACCCATGTTGGCGGCCTCCCTGTGCCGCCGCAGAATGTTACGATTGAACGGGTGAAGGTATGGCCGGAGGATTATCTTCGCGAGCGCCGTAATCAGGCTACACCAACGAGCAATGACGCGGCCATCATCGACGCAGAGCTTCGAGTGCGCGAAGCATGGCGCGGCCCTGCCGCTTACTCCCTCTACATTGCTATCTTTGCGCTCTTGGTGGCTTCGATATCACTGTATGTGGCTATGGGTTCGGCTAGCGTGAATGCGAAAGTGGCGGCGGAGAGGCCCGCACACTAACCTAATTTTCTCGCCCACCTCCATTAGCTGCTTGATCGGGGAAGCGCGCGCGTGATCGGCCCGATGTGGATTATGTGATCTCGTTGGCGTTGACTCGCTGGCGATGGCAGTTCCAAAACCCCTGTCGGGCAAACGCCTGAGCTAGAGGGGGAAACTACCATGAAATACCAGTTTGTTGCCGCTGCATGCCTGCTGATTGCGGCGCCGGCTGCCGCCCAGACAGTTGTCAATCCTACGCCGGTTCCGGTGGTCAATCCGACGCAAGCCGTTGTGGTGTCACCAACTCAGGCGCCCGCCCTTATTCCCGAGCAGGCTGCCGGCAACGTGCTCCGTGCTGGCGCCCCTGTCCCGATCGCGCTTTCCGAACCGCTGACCACGAAGGGAAAGCACCTAAAGGTTGGCCGGCTGGTCCGTTTGGAGGTGGCGCAGGACGTCATGCTTGGCGGGCGGCTTGTGATCCCCGCGCGTAGCCCAGTCGAGGGCGTTCTAACGGAAGTCCGCAACAAGGGGATGTGGGGCAAGTCGGGAGCGATCCGCCTGCATATCAATTCGGTCACGATCAATGGCGTCACCGTACGCCTCACGGGTGATATGGACACTCGCGGCGACACGGGCACGGCAGGCGTCGTGGGTTCGATCGTCGTGCTCCCGATCGCCGGGTTCTTTGTGACCGGCACGAGCGCTGAAATGCCGCTCAACATGCCCGGTCGCGCATTTCTAGACCAGGACATCGCGCTGGCGCCTACTTCATAACATTGGGGTTTGAGTGGGCCAGACAAGCGAGAGCTTGCCTGGCCTGCTGCATTTCGTGTGCGTTGCGTACGCCGATATCACGCCGCCGCTCCCTGAGACCTCCGCGGCACCGATTAGCCGAATAGGGCTTCCGGATCGCAACGTTTTCCCACTTCGTCATCAAACCAGGCGCCCACACACTTCTGTTCCATGCCGCGGCTATCAATCCGAACGAGCCAGGCCTCACCGCCAACCAGGTATTCCCCATTGTCGAACGGCTCGCGGCGCTGTTGCTGGATCAGATCCTTGGCGACCGCGAACGCTTCATCGCCGGCCGGTGCCCTGTCGGCCGTGAATGCCGGATGCGAGCCGCCTCCGGTGAGAAAGTGGTTCACACGGGCCATAGCGAACGCTCGGTACGGCGGCGGGAAAATGCCGTCATCGGTATTCGCGAGGCACCAGGCGCTAGCACCTTCCCGCGCGTGCCATGCGGCCACCACGAGCCCGGTTGAAATGGGGCGATCGTAAAGCGGTCGGGCTATCTCGAGGACTTGCCGCATCACGCCGGGTAGAGCGGACAGCAGGGCGCGCAAGTGCGTCTGGGGCACGCACGAAAGCAGCGGCAAATACGTGTCTGGAACGAGGTCGCCTGTGAAGGAAATGGCTGCATGATAATCGCCGCCGCTCATCGACGCGGCCTTCGTCCCAAAGCTTAGGATTTTGCCCTCTGCATCATAGAACGCGGAATCAACAAGCAGGAACGCCGCCGCGCTGCCATCCGTCCAGATATTCATCGCCGTCATGTAGCATCCCCTTAATCTCCAGCCGCCCGACTGGCTTCTTTGCTGGAATGGCGGACAGGCCATTCGCCACCGTGGCCGCAGCTCCGGCGATCTGCGCCACCGAACTAAAGCTCGCGCCGAACAATGCTGCCCCGGGTCCTAGGGCCAAACCTACGCCCGTTGCAGCCAACGCCACCGCGCCGGCCACCATTCCCACCGTTTTCAGCGCTCCGCTCATATCAGACTCCATGCCCCCACCATGGGCGCTGTCGGGATGAAATTGACCAGCCCCTCTGCCCCATCATCAAACCAGCCTAAGAGCTTGTTGCCCCCGGCGTTCAGCATCACGGCGTCGAAGGGCGAGCCCTTTACGAGTACCACGTCGCCCACGCGCAGCCGGGCTTGCGGGACGCGCATGAGGATAGAATCCAAAAGCGTTTCGAGCGTGCGATGCCCCATTTTACGAAGCGCCCGCTTCGCGCCGATGACTGTAGCAAAATCAGGGATCGTCGGCGGCGAATATCCGAACGCTGTCATCTGCGCGTGCAGGAGGTGAATGCACGTCACGCCGTTCGCGAAGTCGATAGCCCGTTTCCGATACGCGTCAGCCACCGCCTTTGTAACTTGCGCGCGCTCGGGCGGCGTCAGTGGCGCGATGCTAGACATAGGGTGCGCGTGCGACCTGCGAGGCGGGCTTCGGTTTAGCTTTCGTCATGGGATACCCCTGAAGTTTCAATTGCAGGTGAGCGAAGTTTGGGATGCGGCGGTCCGGAATGCCGCAGCCGGGGAGCTTTTCGGGCTCCCCGGTGGGTTCGCTTAGCTGGCGGCGATCTTGAGCAGCCGAATTGCGTTCGGATCGGCCACGCCGCCGCCGACTCGCTTGGTCACGTAGAACATGACGTAAGGCTTGTTCGTATAGGGGTCGCGCAGGACGCGGGAACCCGTGCGGTCGTTGATGAGATAGCCGCGCTTGAAGTCTCCGAACGCGATCGGATAAGCGTTCGCAGCGATATTCGGCATGTTCTCATCGATCTCGACCGGGCGGCCAAGCAGCGTGGCCGGCTGGCCCACGATCATGCTCTCGCGCCACATCAGGTCGCCGTTGCCGTCTTTGAACTTGGCGATCGTCGCGGCGGTCAGGCTGTTCATCAGCCAGGTTGCGTTCTGCCGATACGGGGCAGGCAGACTGTAGCTGAAGCTGATCAGCTTATCGAGGGCGGACGTTCCGTCGCTGCCCAGCGCCGCGGCTTCGCCGCTTACCACAACGGTCAGGTTGCCGCCGGGGTGAACGTCAGCGGACGCCCCGCCGGTGATGTAGCCGAGGAAGCCGCGCGGCTTGTTCGTGCCGTTGCCCGAGACAAAGGCGATCGATTCCTGCGCGCCAAACTCGACATCAACCTGGTCGGCAATCCATTGCTCGACGTTGAAGTCAGCATCATCAAGCAGGCGCTGCGTGATCGCCGGATTGGCGTAGATCTCGCCGGCTGCGAACTCGACGGGATCGAGGCCCGGCGTGCTGGTCTCCGGTCGGGCTGCGGTCTCACCGACCCAGCCGCTACCCCATACCCGGTCGCTCCAGATGGTCGAGTATGCGCCCACCGTGGTTGTCTGCACTGTGGCGATGCGGCGCATCGGGCTTGTCGCGAGCAACGCCTGATTGATCTTGCGGTCCCATTCGACCGGGGCGAGATAGCCGCCCGCGTCCGCCGTGCCGACGCTCATCGCTGCCTGGATATGCGCGCGGTGGCCGATCTTGTTCGCGGCCTTCACGGCGCTCTCGTCATCGCCCTTGCGGAAGTAGCTCGCGAAGGCCTGGGTGTATTCGGGATCCGCCGGCCGCGCGATTGCGGCGCCGCCGTTGAGCACGTTCGCCGCGATCTGTTCCGCGGTCCATGCTTCGTGGGCGTTGAGGCGGCCATCGTACTTCGCCTTGAAGTCCTCGAAGGCGTTATTGAGCTGCGCCAGGATTGCTTTGGGGTCGGTCTCAGCGCGAACGGCGCCACGGATTGCACGCGGGCGTGCGGCGTTTGGAGTCTGCAACATATTGGGTTTCCTCTCGATCATCATCACGAGAGGCGTGGCCCATCTGAATTTCAAAAAACGCGGTTTATGGATGCTACTTTAGCCCTCCCGAATAATCCGGGCGTATCGCTTGGCCAGGGTTACCGCGGCGCAACGCGCAATCTCCCGATCCTCCGCAGCCCAATTGGCCTCGGGCAGCCGCCGTCCGCCTCTCCCCTCCATCCGTGAGTGACGCTCGGCGCGTATCAATGCCGCCGTATCTATGTCGGGATCGGTCGCCAGCGTTTGCAGCGGGTCCGGGTCCAGCGCGCGCAGTAGGGCAATCACGCGGTCACCGGGGTCTCGGTCAATCTCGGCCAAGGTCGTCCGCAATACGCGCCGTGCTAGGCGCGCTGCCTGCGCATTCGCGCTCCCGTGCCCACAGGTGGCGGCGAGCACCGCCACGCGCTCAGCATCGGGCCGCCGGGGTCGCGCCATCGCATAGACGCGCAACCGGCTCAGTTCTCGAATATGCACAGGCCAAGCTCATCGAGAACCTTGTAGAGATATATCCGGTCGCGGCGGTTGATCCTGCCAGCAAAGAGGCGGTCTAACTCGCGCTTGCCGAGCGGCTGCACGTCTTCCCAATCGCCCTCGGTTTGTCGGCGCGCATCCATCAATGTGCCCTCCGCATGTTGTCGAGCAACTGGCGCTCCTGCACGTCGAGCGCCGAGCGCAGCCATTCGATCGCCTCGAGTTCCGTCTTGCCCGCGTGCATCGCCAGGTCGTGCGCCGAGTAGATCGCCGCGATAGCCGCATCCTCGGCGGCCACACCGCGGGCAACGCATTGCTCGGCAGCTCTTCGATTGATGCGCCGGCACAATTCTATGTGCGCGATGCTCTGGTCTTCATCGGTCATGTTCAAGTTGCGAGTCCTTTTTGAAAAGTGCGCACCGCAATCAAAGAAATCGGAAAAATTCTGCGCGTGGCTGAGCGGCGGTGTGCGAAGCGGGCGCCGGGGCCAACATTGTTGCCGCCCCCTTCGTCAAAGGACCGCCGCCTAGTTTCGCTGCTATAATCGCCCTCAAAAAACCTTTGCGCGCGCGCCCGCGAGGCGTTTCCTGTGTTAGCGATAATTCCATTGGAAGGGGCGGTCCAAGGCCGGCGAGGCGGTTAGGTTTCATGCCCCCGGCTCCGGCTCGTCGTCGGTGTCGTCCACGTCCCACACGCTATCGTGCGCGAACTGCTCCACCTCTTTGCAGACCTCGTTGTCGTCGATCCTGAGGATTGCCTGGCATGCCATCATCTTGGCGGCGGCGTTGCGGCTCTCCATCCCGAGCAGCAGAAGCTCGGCAATGGCATCGTCAACGATCGCCCGGACCTTATGGCCGGGATCGTCATGGTTCCTATCGATCATCATCATTCCTCCACTGGCCATCCGTCTTCAGCGATGCGTGGCCGGCGCCGTCGCGTCTTGCCTTGGTCGCGCGCCTGCTTGTCGAGGTCGCAGGGTGTGCATAGCAGTTGATAGTTTGAGCGAGCATCGGTGCCGCCCTTGGCTTTCGGGATCTTGTGGTCGGCGATCGTGCCCACGGTTGTGCGGCCTTGTCGGGTGCACTCTTCACACAGGATGACGGTCGCCAGCAGGTGCGCCCGCATCTGTTCGTGTGCCTTGCCGTAGCCGCGCGACTGCCGGCTGGTTGTTGGCCAAGCAATATTGGAAACTCCGTGATGTTAATCTGGTTTTGCGAAAGATTCAGGTTGGGGCGGTCCGTGAGCGGCGCCGCGCTGGCCTTCTTCCCGGCCCCCGGCGTGTCACGGTCAATGCCGCCGATGTTACGGTTTATGGCTCGCGTGTGATGCGGCGGTCCTGCACTGAGGCTTGCCCGAGTTATGCTGGCCCCGCCCGTCATCGCTGCGCCGCCATGCGTGCGCCGAGCGCCCTCATCTGAGGCGACAAGTCGGACGCCGAAATTTTGCCGCCGGCATTTAGGGGGTATATTTCGGGTGTTTCATGCCCGTTCGGGCCGCCCGTTTCCGGGCTAGGGGATGGCTTACTTATAAGGTGGGACGGGGCGTCAGCAGAGACATTGCGCCCATCAACGCATTTCAGCCGATTTTGAGCGATCCTTGCTGACGCCGCGTCATCAAGCTTTCGCAGCCTTGCTGATGCCTCGTCAGCAGGAACGGCGCTATCTGCTGACACGGCGTCACCGACGATCTGTTTTGCCGGCGACCAATTCCGATACTCATTCGTGGCCGGGCGAAGGTGATTGCGGTCGCCCGATGTGATGAAGGTCAGCCGGTATTCGCGAGCGAGCCGTTGCTTCCATTGCGCCTCGGCGGCCACGTCGATCAGGCCATGCTCCATAAGCTCGGCAACCGCGGCGCTGATCTTGCGGTAATTCGTCGTGCTCAGGCGCGCGGCGATCGAGCGCTGCGGAAGCCCAATTTCTCCGTTATTGTAGCCGTTGAACTGGCGCACGATCTCGATCAGCACCGCGCGCGCCCAGAGGCTCAAATCTAGATAGGCGGGGCTATCCACCACGACGTGAGGAAGGCCCACCCAACCGCCGCCGCGGGTGTCGGCACGGTTATCCGCGAGCAGCTTCTTCTTAGCCATTCTCGGCCTCGCATAGATCGAGCACCGGCCAGCTTGTGGCGACGCTCAGGCTAGCGGCGTATGCGCGGGCCGCGCGAGCACTTGGAAACTCGCGGTCGTGTCCCACCCCGCTAGGGGGCGGGAGCACTTGCACGTCGATGCCGCAGCCGAAGGGCTCGGGCGCGATCATAATCGTATGACGGGGCCTAAGCACGGGCCGCCCTCCCAATGCGGGAGGCGGTTGCGATTCTCCGTTCCTTCTCACCCGCTAGCGCGCGCGCCAGAGGCCCCAGCGTTGCGGGATCGAACGGATTGGCGTAAAAGGGGACGAACCTGGAGCTGCCACGCAAACGGTTCCCAGCCCTCGCCTCGGTGCCAGCCGATGCGGGGGCTTTCTCATTCCGGCCACCATCTATTGGGGTAGCCATTGGGCGCGCGACTCGCGATGTTCCCGTGGGCCTGGAGAGAGGGGTTAGCCCTCGCTTGTGCCTGTTATCGTTGATTTGTTGCACCCCTGTCGGGTGCGCCAGCATTTTTTATGAATGGTTCTAGCTGGCGCTATTTGGCCTGCTTTGCATCGATCAGGACGGCTTGCTGCCATCGGCTGGGCGCCTTGTCGGTGCGATGGATGCAGCCGGCCCAGCAGCAGGGGCGCTTTTTTCCTTCGAGCATTTCCTCGCGGGTTCGTACGATGCGGCGCTGGCGCGTCGCCGGCTGCTTGGCGTCCTCGACCCAGCAGATGAACTCGTTGCGGCCGAGCGGAGTCAGTTTTTCCCAGAGCGCCAATATTTCGGGATCGGCGCGGATCGCGGCCTGAAGATCGTCCGCCGCTTCGTGCACTGTGCCGTGTAGAAACTGGTCCACCCCAAACCTCCAGGCGATGCCGGCGCGGGCGATTGGTCGCCGCGACGCTCCACTTTAGCGCGAACGGGGGCTTTCGAGGAGATGAATCACGTTGCCATCGAGCGACACCGCCGAGCGGTAGCCCGATGGCATGACTGCCAGATCGCTCAGCGCCGCATCCACGAGCGTCACGCGCAAGCGTCCATGCAGGCGCGTGGCCGTTGCGATATTCGCGGCGCCTCCTAATGCGTGAACAAGCTCGGAGGACAGTTCTGTGTCGCCCTGAGTCGAGGCGCGGGCGGCAGGGACGGGCGCAGCCGCGGCATTGCCGATCGCGGCGCGCATCTCCATCGCCACTGCGTCCGCGATTGGCCCGAGCACGACCTGTACGGCCTTGGCCGACGGCTTGATGATCCCGCGTGCGCCCAGTGCGACGAGGCCGGCTTCATCAATCCGGCTTTGGTCCATGACGATGAGCCGCAGGCGCGTGGTGCAGGCATCGACCGACTCGATATTGGCAGCGCCGCCTAGTGCCGCGACCAGTGCCTCTCCGCGCGACGCGGTCTGCGCATTGGCAGCGGGCTTGGCGGCGACCGTGTCGGTCTCGCGGCCCGGCGTCTTGAGGTCGAGGCGGCGGATCACAAAGCGGAACAGTGAGTAATATAGCAATGCATAGACTGCGCCGACGGGCAGCAGCAGCAGCGGATTGGTCGCCTTGCCGAAGTTCAGGACATAATCGAACAGACCGGCCGAAAAGCCGAAGCCGAGATGAACGTTGAGCGCCTCCATCAGCGCCATTGCCAGCCCGGTCAGCACCGCGTGGATGACGTAGAGCACCGGTGCCAGGAACATGAAGGTGAATTCGATCGGCTCGGTCACGCCGGTCAGGAAGCTGGTCAGCGCCAGGCTGAAGAGCATGCCGCCCACGGCCTTGCGCCGGTCGCTGCGTGCCTCGTGATACATGGCCAGGCAGGCCGCCGGGAGCCCGAACATCATCACCGGGAAGAAACCCGACATGAACGCGCCGGCTTGTGGGTCTCCCGCGAAGAAGCGGCGCAGATCCCCAGTGGTACCTTCGAAATCGCCGACGACGAACCAGGCGATGTTGTTGATGATATGGTGCAGCCCGGTGACAAGCAGCAGGCGATTAAGGACCCCGTAAGCGAATAGCCCCAGCCCGCCGGCATCGACGATCGCGCGGCTGGCGCTGTCCATCCCTGCGCTGATATATTCGTAGCTGACGCCCAGCACCGCGGCGATGGCGAGGCCGGTGACTCCCGCGGCGATCGGCACGAAGCGCCGGCCGCTGAAGAAAGCGAGATATTCGGGGAAGGCGACGGTCGCGAAGCGATTGTAGAATTTGCCGCCGATCAGCCCGGAGAGGATGCCGATCGGCACTTCGAGCTTGGCGACTGCCGCCTGCTTGAAGGCGTTCGACGCCATCGCCACGGCATCGCCGGTGACTTCCTTGAGTGCCTCGGGCGGCACGTCGATGAAAATCCGCAAGCCCTGCCCGATGACGAGGAAGCAGACCACGCCAGCGAGCGCGGCGGCGCCATTGCCGTCGCGCGCAAAGCCCGTGGCGACGCCGACCGCGAAGAGCAGGCCGAGATGCGCGAAGATCGCGTCGCCAGCGGCGCTTACGAAAGCGATGTCGAGCAGATCGGGCTGGCCGAGCCGCAGAAGCAGGGCCGCCACCGGCAAAACTGCGATGGGCAGCATGAGCGCGCGGCCCAGCGGCTGCAGCGCTTCCACGGCATTGCGCATCATGCGAGTTCCCCCAGGAAGGCGCGGACCAGCGCGCGAATTTCCGATGCCGATCCCAAAGTGAGCGCCTCTGCCGCAAGTGCGCGGCAGCGCTCGAGATCGAGGCGGCGGACCAGCGCCTTACCCTCGGGCACGAAGGCGGGCGGCGTCGAAAGTTCGCTGACGCCAAGCCCGATCAGCAGCGGAATGCCGAGCGAATCGCAGGCCAGCGCACCGCAGACGCCGACAGTCTTGCCATGCTTGGCGCCGCCCTCGCAGCTGCGCGCGATCAGCCGCAGCACGCCGGGGTGAAGCGAATCGATCCCCGCGGCGACCGCGGAATTCTCGCGGTCCATCGCCAGCGTATATTGGGTGAGGTCGTTGGTGCCGATCGAGAGGAAATCGGCTTCGGCGGCGATCAGATCGGCAATCGCGGCCGCGGCGGGGGTTTCGATCATCACGCCGATTTGCGCCGACGTGCCGCCCAGCCGATCGACTGCGGCGCTCACTGCACGCAGTTCGTCGAGCCCGGCAACCATCGGCACCATGATTCGGCACTGGCCGGGGGGCTGGACGCGCAGGATCGCGCGTAGCTGCGTCTCCAGCAGTTCAGGGTATGCGAGCGTCGCGCGGATGCCACGCACGCCGAGCATCGGATTCTTCTCGGGCGCGATCGGTAGCCATGGGGCGGGTTTGTCGCCGCCGATATCTAGAAGCCGGACGATTACCGGGCGCCCTTCCATCGCGTCGGCAATCGCCTGATAGCTGGTGTGCTGCTCGTCTTCGCCGGGCGCCGATGCCCGGTCCATGAACAGGAATTCGGTGCGCAGGAGCCCCGAGCCTTCGGCACCGCGAGCAACGGCGGCGATAGCGTCGCCCGCCGAGCCGAGATTGGCGAACAGCTCGATGCGGGTGCCGTCCGCCGTACGGCAAGGCTCGCTCGCGGCGCTGAGCGCCGCTGCCTTGTGCTCGTTGAGTATGGCGATCCGCTGGCGATGGGCTTCCAGCGCTTCGGCAGGCGGATCGACGTGAAGCAGGCCTGCGTCGGCATCGAGAACCAGCTGCGCGCCCTTTGCCACGGTTGATAGCGGGGTCCCGGCCGCGACCAGCATCGGCAGCCCCATCGAGGCGGCGATGATCGCCACGTGCGACGTTGCGCCGCCTTTGACCAACACGATTCCGGCGACCCGTTCTGAGTCCAGCCCGATCAACTGCGAGGGCAACAGGTCATGCGCCAATAGGATGGTGCCGGGCGCGAAATCCTGGCCGCCGGGTTCTTGTCCCAAAAGCGCAAGCAGCACCTGCCGCTCCAGATCCTCGAGATCGTCCGCGCGCTCGGCAAACCGGGCCTCGCCCGAGGCGCGCAACACCGCCGTCTGCGCCGCGATCGCCTCGCTCCAGGCGAAGCCGGCGCTGCGGCCTGCGGAAATGTGCCCGCGCGCTGCCGCGAGCAGATCCTCGTCGTCGAGAAAGAGGAGATGCGCCTCGAGGATGTGCCGCTGCTCTTCGGTGCCGCGCGCCGCGGCCTCTCCGATATAGGCGATGACCCGCGAAAGAGCGGAGTCGAGCGCGGTGCCTTCGGCCGCCGGATCGGCTGCGTCGCGCGCGATCTCTGGCATCTCGACCGAGAGCCACGCGGCCTTGCCCATCCCCAGGCCGGGTGCCGCGGCAATGCCTGCGAGCGCGCCTTCCGGCGCCTTGGGAATGGCAGGAACGGGCGACGGTGCCTTGGTCGCGGTCTCGCCCATGCCGCCCGCGATCAGATCGCCGACCGCCTGCACCGCCGCGCGCGCGTCGCGGCCGCGGGCTTCGATCACGATACTGTCGCCCTGCTTCAGCCCCAATGCCATCAGCGTCACTGCACTGCGGACACTGGCGCCCCGCTCGCCCGATATGATCTCGACTTCGGCCTCGAACCTGCGCGCGCATTCGCCGATACGAGCTGCGGGCCGGGCATGCACGCCATGCACCAGCGGAATTGCGATGGTCCGGCGGTGGATCTCGCCGTCGCCCGCTGCCCATTCGCGCTCTTCGGCTGCGATCGGTGCCAACGTCATCAGAGCTTCGCCGACGCCGACCATCTGCCCGATCGTCCGTCGCTCGATGCGGAAGGCGTCCGAATTGACGACGATCACTGGCGTAATCAGGCTGGTCGCGGCCTGGCTCAGGGCATCGAGATCGAATTCGATCAGCGGATCGCCGCGCAGCACCTCTGCGCCCTCGGTCACCAGCGCGCGAAAGCCCTCGCCCTTCAGCGCCACCGTATCGAGCCCGGTGTGGATCAGTATTTCGGCGCCCGCCGCATTGCCGATCGTTACTGCGTGACCGGCGGCGTGAAGCGCAACGATCGTTCCGTCACACGGGGCGTGGATCGTAGCTCCGGTCGGGTGGATCGCGACGCCATCGCCCATCATCCGCTCGGCGAATACGGGATCGGGCACTTCCTCAAGCGGCGCCGCCCAGCCCTTGACCGGCGCGGTGATAATCAGATCGGCCAAGCCGCGTTCCCCCCAAATTCGCCGTCTAGATTGTCGCAGCGGCGCTTTCCTCGACCATGTCGGCCTGACGCTCGCCGCCGATCCAGGTGCCGCGCGGCCGCAAGTCGCGATCGAGCACCACCCAGTCCGCCCGCTTGCCTACGCCCAGCGTGCCATGCGTTGCGGAAAGGCCAAGGAACGCTGCCGGCGCTTCGCTCGACATCCTTGCCACTTCGGCCGGTGCAAGTCCCGTAATCTCCACGGTGTTGCGGAACGCCGTCGCCATGTCGAGATCGGATCCGGCGAGCGTGCCGTCTTCATAGGTACAGACGCCGTGATGCACTTCGATGCGCTTGCCCTGCAACATGAAGCTGGCGGCATTGGTGCCCACGCTTGGCATCGCATCGGTCACCAGCATGATCCGGTCGGGGCCCTTGGCGCGGATTGCAATCCGCACCGTGGCGGGGTGGAGATGGGCGTTGTCGACGATCAGCCCGGCCCAGCAACCCGGAGCATCGAGCGCGGCGCCCGCCGCTCCAGGTGCCCGGTGGGTGAGGGGGGACATGGCGTTGAAGAGATGGGTGAACCCGGTCAGCCCTGCGGCAACCGCCGCCTGCGCTTCGTCATAGGTAGCGTTGGTGTGCCCCGCCGAGACGATCACGCCGTGCGAGACGAGCATGCGGATATGCGCCAGCCCGACGCGCTCTGGCGCCACCGTCAACACTACGCGCCCCATGCGCGGGCGCGAAAGCAGGCCGACCAGTGCCGGGTCGAGCTGGCGGATATGATCCGCCTCGTGGATGCCGCGCCGGGCGACGTTAATGAAGGGCCCTTCGATATGCACGCCGACCACGCCGGGCACCCCCGCGGCGATCGCGGCATCCACGGTGGCTAGCGCCGCTGCGATCTGGTCGGGCGAATCGCTGATCAGCGTCGGCAGGAATGCAGTAGTGCCGAACCGCGCATGCGCCGCGCCGATCGCGGCAATCCCCTCGACGCTGATATCATCGTTGAACAGGACGCCGCCGCCGCCATTGACCTGGGTGTCGATAAAGCCCGGAACCAGCCAGCCGCCCTGCAGATCGAGATCCGGGCTGCCCGCCATCGCCGGATCGATCGCGGCGATGCGGCCCTCCACGACCTCGATCGTCGCCGCGCCGAATACCGTGCGGCCGACCAGAATTCCGCCATTGGCGACGCGCAGTTTCATGTCGTCCGTGTCACCTTGTTGAGAAAGGGCGGGCGATCGGGATCCATGCCACGTGCGATGGAGAGCTTTTCGGCAAAGGCATAGAAGCTCTGGATCATCAGGATCGGCTCGATCACTGGATGCTCGGCGAGCGCCGGCAAATTGCCCGTGCCCCTGGTATCCGCCCGCGACACCAATGCGCCGCGCGATTCGAACAAGGCTGCAGTCTCGCGCACATCCTCGCCCGCGGCATCGCTGTCTGCGAAGGCGAGGATCGGGAAGCCCTCGCCAACGATCGCCATCGGGCCATGCTTGACCTCGGCCGAACTGAAGCATTCGGCGTGCAGCCCGCAGGTTTCCTTGAGCTTGAGCGCCGCCTCCTGCGCCACGCCCAAGCCATAGCCGCGGCCGATGACGAAGAGGTTCGAGGCCTGGATCAGCGCGGGCTCCGCGACGGACCAATCGAGCGCGAAGGCGCGGGGCAGCAGATCGGGCAGGCGCTCGACCGCGGCCTCCAAGTCGCTATCTTCGGTCCATGCCGCGACGAGCGCCGCAAAGGCTGCGAGCGAGACGATATAGGATTTGGTAGCGGCGACCGAGAGTTCGGGGCCAGCGCTCAGCGCCAACACTTCATCGGCGATTCGCGCCAGCGGCGAGTCCGGCGCATTGACCAACGCAATAACGAACGCGCCGCGCGCTCGCTGCGCCTCGACGGCAGCGAGCAGATCGGGGCTGCGTCCCGATTGCGAGATCGCGATGCATAACAGGCCGGGATGCGGCTGGGCTGCAGCCGCAACTGCCGGATAGACCGAGGATACCGACAAGGCAGCCGAGGCCGTGACCACGCCGGCCAGCGTCTCGATCAGATATTTTCCATAGGTCGCGGCGTGATCCGAAGATCCCCGCGCGCAGGTGACCACCACTTGCGGCGGCTCGGCGCGAAGCCGCGCACCGATCCGCGCCAGCCCCTCCCGGTTTGCGGCCAGAAACCGGGCAACCGCTGCGCCCGCCTCGGCTGCCTCTGCACGCATCAGCGTATCGCCTGGATCGGCGGCGGCATTATCGCGTCGGGTTTGGGCATGGGACATCGCTGAAAACTATATGAACTCGGCTAGCGACAGACAATAGGTATTTTAGTTGTCTTATTGGTATTGACCAGTGGAATCGTTAATTTGCTAGCATGACGAAAGCCGGACCGAGATCGATGCTGTGCGCCGCGCCGCCCAATGACAGCGCGGCATTGGCGGCGCCCGCGGGGTAGTCGGCATTGGCGATTCCACGCACATGAACGAGCTTCCATTCCGTGCCGATTTCGACTTCGCCGCTGATGATTGCGTGATAGGGCGCGCTGCTGCGCTGGATGTGCGCCGAGACGCGGCTCTTGCCATCCGCGCCGCCCGACAGCAGCCGGGCCCAGAAGGCGAATATCAGCCGGTCGCCCTTGCGGATCGGCTTGGTGATGATGGTCGACGCGCCGACGTCCCAGGCATTGCCGGGCTTGGCCGGTATGTCGACACGCACCGCACCGCCGCCCTGGGCCAGCTTTTCCTTGTGCGCCTTGTGCGTCTGGCCAGGGCCATAGACGTTCCAATTGGCGGACGGGAGATTGAGCATCGTCCCGTCCTGCGGCGTGGCCGCCAGCACCATCGGGGCGATGAGCGCGGCGATTGCCACCAGTGCGTATTTCATCCGGCCCTCCTCAAATCCTGACGATCCACCGCTTGCGCCGGAGATACTCCACGAACAGCCAGAGCAGCGCGATATAAAGCAGCACGGGCACGAACGCGGCGAGCGGATCGCCGATCAGGCCTCGCAGCCACTGGTACGGCACCAGCATGATCTGCCACGTCGGCCAGGAAGCGGAGAGCTGGTGCGCAACATAGGCGGCGATGGCGTTTATCCCGAAGGCGGTGCCGAACAAGGTAAAGGCGCGAGTCGCGGCGCTGTGAGCGCGCGGGCCATCGAGCCAGGCGTGGAGCCCCGCCAGCGCCAATGTGAGGATCCCGCACGTGACCAGCACGAAGCTGCTCGACCAGATATCCTTGATTACCGGGAAGACGAACCCCCAGGCGATTCCCGCGCCAAGCATGACTGCGCCGGCCAGCGCCAGCATCCGAGCCGAACCCGATGGCCGCCTGAGCAGATATTCGCCGATCGCCACGCCGATCAGCCCGTGCGCAATGGCGGGGAGGGTGCCGAGCAGGCCTTCGGGGTCATAGCCCTCGGGACCCGTCACATAGATGTGATTGCCCGCACCCAACAGTACGCGATCGACCGAGGCGACGAAGTTATGCCCCCGCGCCCAGATGTCGTTGGGCAGCCCATCCAGTGCCGGGGCTAGCGTCAGCGGCCAATAGAGCAGGAGGATCGCGGCGATGATCGCCAGGCGAACACGCGGCCCGCAGGCGAGGAACAGCAGCGCACAAGCGCCATAGACCAGCCCGATCCGCTGGAGCACGCCGAACAATCGCCAATCGCCGCTCGACATATCGGCGAACCAATAGAGGTTGGAGAGAAGGAAGCCGGCCAGGAACAGCCGCGCCGTCCGCGCCAGGATTGCGCCTGTCTGTCCGCCATCCCGTCCGTTGGCAAACGCCAGGGGGATCGCCACGCCCACCATGGTCAGGAAGCCGGGAAACACCAGGTCGGCGATCGTCAGGCCATTCCAGTTCGCATGCAGCAGCAGCGGGTAAACTTCGGCCTCGGCGCCATACTTCATCCCGGCCATCGAATTGACCAGGATCATCCCCACCACGGTCAGCCCGCGTAGCACGTCCAGCGATACCAGCCGGGTCTTCGCATTGTCGGACATCAGCCCCTCCCTCTCCGATTACGACACCTTGTATCGCATTTCATATGGACACTGTAACCGATTTGTAGTCTATTGGTATTGCACCAACATCAGAATTGGTATTAGCGACGCAGCGGGAACGGCTGTCGATACAGGGGGAAATTGCATATGCGCGTTGGTCAGAATCCGTCCAGCTTGAGCAGGAAGTTGCTCGCAACCGTATGTTTTGCAGCCCTCAGCGCGGGCGCGACCGGGCCGGCCTGGGCGCAGGATGTTCCCGCAAAAGCCGAGGAAGACGAAGTCGTCGTCACCGGCCAGCGCGCCAATCTCGATTCGGCGCAGAACCGCAAGCGCGATGCCGATACGGTGGTCGATTCGATTACTGCTGACGACATCGGCTCGTTCCCGGACAAGTCGGTCGCCGAGGCGCTCCAGCGCGTTCCCGGCGTTACCGTCGTCCGCTTCGCCGGCACCGACGATACGTCGCACTTCTCGGCAGAGCCCTCGGGCGTCATCGTTCGCGGCCTTCCCCAGGTTCGCTCCGAATTCAACGGCCGCGACACCTTCTCGGCAAACAGCTCGCGCGGCCTCAGCTGGCAGGACATCTCGCCCGAGCTGCTTTCGGGCGTCGACACCTACAAGAACCAGACTGCGGACATGGTCGAAGGCGGCATCGCCGGCACGATCAATCTGCGCACGCGCCTGCCGTTCGATTCGAACAAGGACGTCATCTCGCTCGGCGTGATGGGCAATTACGGCGACATCTCGAAGCGCGTCACTCCCGAAGTGTCGGGCGTGATCACCAAGCTGTTCGAAACCGGCGCCGGCACTTTCGGGATCATGCTCAACGGCGCCTATAGCAAGGTCGAGACTGGCAGCCAGGGCGTGCAATTCGATCGCATGGCGATCTATGCTGCGGGCGCTTTCGGCCCCAACAAGACCTATATCCCCAACGGCATCTACATGCGCGACAATCTATATGATCGTAAACGCATCGGCCTTGCCGGCGCGCTGCAGTGGCGCTCGACCGACGGCTCGATGGAAGCGACGGCGCAATATACCCGCTCGCAATATGACAATAGCTGGCGCGAGCACTCGGTCTATTCGTCGGCAGGGCACCTGCTCGAGCTGTACGGCAAGCCGACCGATTATGTGTACACCGATCCGAGCTTGATCCAGCCGCTGCAGGGCAAGCCGGCCTTCACGTTCGACAATGAGGGCAATTTCACCTCGGGCTGGTGGTCTTCGCCGCAGCCTTATGTGGGCGAAGGCGGGGCCGAGAACGGCTTGGGCATGAACGCCGCGGGCGGCGCATTCTATCCGCGCTGCTATGCGTGGGAAGGCTGCACTAATTCGCGCCGCGCGCCGCAGGTCGACACCTCGTCGAACTCGCTGCGCAACAAGCAATATACGCAGGACTTCACCTTTAACTTTAAATGGTCGCCGAGCGATCGCGTCCACCTCAATTTCGACGGCCAATATGTCGATTCACAGGTGCACAATTATAACGCGTCGGTGCTGTCGCGGAGCTATGCGAACACCTTTGTCGATCTGACCGGCAAATATCCGCGCCTCGAATTCACGCCGACCGTCGCCGATAATATCGGCCTGTCGCCGGGCGGGCTCACCAACGCCAACAACTATCATTATTACGCGATCACCGATCATACCGAAGACAGCAACGGCAACGAGATCGCGCTGCGCGCCGATGTCGAATACGAGATCGATACGCCGTGGCTGAACTCGCTCAAGATCGGCGCGCGCTATGCCGATCGCGACCAGACGGTGCGCTGGGGCGCCTATAACTGGGCGAACATCTCGAACAACTGGACCTACACCCAGGCGCCTTATTTCAACATCGACAAGCCGATCTACGGATCTGGCTCGAACGAAAGCTTCAACTTCGGGTCGGACTTCTTCGCCGGCAACCAGATGAACCATAACGAATTCCGGTTCTTCACGATGGACAAGCTTCAGAACCGCGAGGATCTGGCGAAGGCGCTTGGTCGTCCGTCGATCGGGGTGGGCGAATATTATCCGGTCTGCTCGGGCCAGGGCTATCGCACCGGGGAATCGGTCAACGGCGAATATGGCTGCTATCTGCCCAGTGAGATCCTCAAGCTCAGCGAGACGACGACTGCGGCCTATGCCAAGCTCAAATTTGGTGGCGCGGACGCCAAGATCGGCGGCATCGGCATCTCTGGCAATATCGGCGGCCGCCTGATCTTCACCGTCAACAAGACGCAGGGCGCTCTCACCCTGCCGACGGCGTTTACGCCGACTCAGCTTACCTGCAGCTATAATCCCAATCCGCTCGACCCGACGCCGCTGACGCCGACCTTGCCTCTGGTCCCGACCTCGGGTTGTGTCGTGACCGCGGCGGAGCTGGCGTTCAACAACGGCGCCTCGGTCGCGAATACGGCGCGGCAGGACCATGTCCACTTCCTGCCCAGCTTCAATCTGAAGCTCGATTTCACCGACAAATTGGTGTCGCGCTTCGCTTATTCGCGGGCGATCTCGCGGCCTGACGTCGGCTTGCTGCGCAACTTCACGACCATCACGCGCACGTCGCCGAGCCTTGCCGACCGGTCCGATCCGAACATCATCTTCGGACCCGACGGGACGACGATCACCGGCTATAACTGGCGCTATCGCGGCCAGGCGGGCAATCCGTACCTCAAGCCGATCGAAGCCGATCAGTTCGACGTGACGCTCGAATATTATTTCGGCCGCGCCAGCTCGTTCACTGCGACCGGCTTCCTCAAGAAGTTCAACAATTACATCCAGTCGGGCACGTACAACCTCAACGTCACCAACAATGGCGTGTCGCGCAACGTTCTCGTGAACGGGCCGCAAAATGGCGATGGTGCGTCGATCAAGGGCGTGGAAGTCGCCTTCCAGACCTTCTTCGATTTCCTGCCAGGTCTCCTGAGTGGCTTCGGCGTCCAGGCAAACTACACCTATGTCGACAATAACGGCATCGAGACGATCAACCTAACCAACGAGACGGGTGGCGGTACTGCCGGCGGCGGCGTCAGCTACGATGCCACGGCTGTGAAGGCCAAGGCGCTCGAGGGCATCTCGACGCACGCGTTCAATCTGGTCGGCATGTACGAAAAGGGCCCGATCTCGGCGCGCGTCGCGTATAACTGGCGTTCGGAATATCTGGTGACGGCGATCGATTGCTGCGTCGGCTTCCCGATCTGGCAGGATGCAACGGGCTATCTCGACGCGTCGCTCCGCATCCGCTTCATGCGCCAAGCGGAATTCATCATCCAGGGCAGCAACCTTCTCGGCACCGATACCGTGCTCAAGCAGCAGGTCGACAATAGCGGCCTGCTCAAGCCCAATGCCTGGTTCAAGAACGACCGGCGCATCCAGGCAGGTATCCGCCTTACCATGTAGCCTCCCCTTCGCCGGAAGCTGGCTCAGGCTGGCTTCCGGCGACGTTTTTGTTAGGGAAGTGAAATGGGCGCGCGTTTCCGGATCGTGATCGTCGGCGGCGGCACCGCGGGGTGGATGTGCGCCGCGGCATGCGCCGCCAGGCTCGATCTCCAGCGCTATCAGGTCCGCCTGATCGAATCCGACGAGATCGGCACGGTCGGCGTCGGCGAAGCCACGCTGCCGCAGATGAAGGACTTCAACGACCTTCTCGGCGTGGACGAAGCCGAGTTCATGACTGCCACCCAGGCGACCTTCAAGCTGGGAATCGAGTTCGTCGATTGGGGACATATCGGCGCGCGCTATGTGCACCCCTTCGGCCAGTTCGGCCGGCCGATCGGCGAAGCGGATTTCTTCCACTACTGGCTGCGCGCGCGCGAAACCGCCGGATCGCTATCGGACTATTGCATGGCGATCGCCGCGGGCAACGCCCAGCGCTTCGATTTCCCCGCCGGGGACCCCGAGGACGTCAAGGCGTCCTTCTCTTACGCCTATCATCTCGATGCCTCGCTTTACGCTCGCTATCTGCGCGACTGGGCTGAAGCGCGCGGGCTGGAGCGCATCGAGGGCCGCATCGAAACGGTCGTCCGGCATCCCGAAAGCGGCGACATCTCCGGTGTCACATTGGCATCAGGGGAACTGATCGAGGGTGACCTGTTCATCGATTGCTCGGGCTTTCGCGGGCTGCTGATCGAGCAGACGCTGGAGACCGGGATCGAGGACTGGTCGCATTGGCTGCCCTGCGATCGCGCGATGGCAGTGCCTTGCGACCGGTCCGCCGACTTCGTGCCCTATACCCGCTCCACTGCGCGCGAGGCGGGCTGGCAATGGCGCATTCCACTCCAGCATCGCACCGGCAACGGCTATGTCTATGCCAGCCACTTCCTGTCCGACGACGAGGCCGCCTCGCTGCTGCTGTCGCGGCTGGACGGCTCGCCGCGCGCCGACCCGCGCGGCCTGCGCTTCAAGGCGTGCAAGCGCCGCAAGGCCTGGAACCGCAACGTCATTGCGATGGGGCTGGCGAGCGGCTTTCTCGAGCCGCTCGAATCGACGAGCATCTATCTGGTTCAGATGTCGATTGCCTTCCTGCTCACGCTGATGCCCGAGCGGGCCAAGATAGATCCGGCGCTGGAGCGCGAATATAATCGCGTGATGGATGTGGAATATGATCGCATCCGCGACTTCCTGATCCTCCACTACCGCGCCACCACCCGCGACGATGCAGAGATCTGGCGCTATTGCCGCGCGATGGCGATCCCGGACAGCCTGTCCGACAAGATCGAGCGCTTCCGTCACCGCGGCCATATTCGCGAATATCGCGACGGCCTGTTCGGGCCGCCGAGCTGGCAATCGGTGTTCATCGGCCAGGGCGTGGAACCCGTCGGGCATGACGCGATGGCGGACCTGATGCCCGAGGCCGCGCTGACCGAGCGGCTGGCCAAGCTTCGCGCGCTGATCCGAGAGGCGGCGGGCACCATGCCCTCCCATTCCGATGCGGTGCTGCGCTATTGCGACGCCGGAGCCCTGGCATGAAGCCGCGCCGTGTGACGGTCGTAGGGCATGGCAACGCACCGGCAATGGCGGCGATCGCCTTGCGGCGCGCGTTCGGCCGCGCCGATCTTCAAATCGACTGGATCGAAACCCCGGGCGAGGTTTCCCCGTATCGCGTGCTAGCGGGTCTGCCCAATCTCCAGGCGTTCCACCGGCTGCTCGGTCTCGACACCGCTGCGCTGCTGCGCGCTACCCACGGCAGCTATGCGCTGGGCCGGCAATATGTCGGCTTCTCCGGTGGAGAGCACGAATATCTCCATAGTTACGGCCCGATCGGCAAGCCGATCGCAGGCCTGCCTTTCATGCAATTCTGGCTCAAGGCGCGCGCCGCGGGTCTGCCTGCAGGCCTTACCGATTTCGCCCGCGAGGCGGTGGCGGCGCGCAATGGCCGGATCCGTGTTGCAGACGCGGCGGGCGGAGCGGCGGCGACCCACGGCTATCATTTCGACGCACGCCGTCATGCCGCGGCGTTGCGCAGCCATGCGCTGGGGCAGGGGATCACGATCACGCCAGATGCGGCGCCAACTGCGCTTGCCGGCGACGGCGCGGTGGGCGGACTGCGGCTCTCCGACGGCCGCGAAATCGAGGCGGACCTGTTCATCGATGCGACCGCCGGCGCCACGATCCTCTCCGCCCTGGGCGGCGACGAACCCGCCGACAGCGCGGTGTCGAGCTGCAACCGCATCCTGCTTGGATCGAGCGCGCCGCTCGGCCCCCTCCCGCTCTACAGCCGCGTCTCCGCGCATCGGGCAGGATGGACCATGCTCTATCCGCTGCAGGGTCGCACCGGCGTCGCCATCGCCTATGATTCGGCGCTGATGACTGATGCGCAAGCTGCAGCACTGGCGCCCATGCCATTTGCTGGCACGCCCGAAATCCTTCCGCTCGCGCCGTTCCGCCGGAAGCCCTGGATCGGCAATGTCGTGGCGATCGGTGAAGCGGCAGGCGCGAGCGAGCCGATCTCGGGAACCGAATTGCACCGGCTGCAGATTGAGATCACCCACATCGTCTCGCTGTTTCCGATCCGCGCCGATACGATGCCCGAGGCCGGTATCTACAATGAGGAACTCGCGGCCTGGCAGGATCGGCTGCGCGATTTCGACGCCGCGCCTTATGCGCTCAACGGCCGCCGGGGAGAGCCTTTCTGGGACGCGGCGCGCGAGCGGCCGGTCTCCCCCGCGCTCGATGCGCGGATCGGTCTGTTCGGCGCGCGCGGCATGATCGCGCAATATAATCAGGACAGCTTTGTCGAGGACGAATGGCAGGCCTGCTTCCTCGGCCTCGGCCTATCGCCGCGCGCCTGGGATCCGCAAGTCGATCGCGTCGACGAGCAGCAAGTCATGACCGATTTCCGCGGCCAGCTGGCCGCGATCCGCGCCGACGTTACAGCGATGGAAACGCATGAAACAGCCCTTGCCAAGGTGATGACGAAATGAGCATCCGCCACACTGTCATCGTCGGCGGCGGCACGGCCGGCTGGATGTGCGCGGCCGCGCTCAGCAAGACATTCGGCGCCAGTCACCGCATCACGCTGATCGAATCCGACGCGATCGGCATCGTTGGCGTCGGTGAAGCGACGGTCCCGTCGATCCGCGAGTTCAACAAGCTTCTCCAGATCGACGAGGACGCCTTTCTCCGCGCCACTCGGGCTACGATCAAGCTTGGCATCGAATTCGTCGACTGGTCGGGCGCCGGGCGAAGCTATCTCCACCCGTTCGGCTATTTCGGCGTCGACATGAGCGGAGTCGGTTTCCACCATCACTGGCTGCGCCATGTGGCGGAAGGCGGCGATGCCGATCCCTGGCAGTATAATCTCGAAGCACAGGCGGCGCGGGCCGGCCGTTTCGCACGCGGGATGCGGCACGGGCCGGTCAACCATGCCTTTCATTTCGACGCCGGGCTCTATGCCGGTTTCCTTCGCGCCGAATCCGAGAAGCGCGGCGTCGTGCGGGTCGAGGGCCAGATCGTCGACGTCGCCCTGGATGGCGAGACCGGCCATGTCTCCAGCCTGCAGCTAGTTTCGGGCGAGCACATCCATGGCGATTTCTTCATCGACTGTTCGGGCTTTCGCGGGCTGCTGATCGAAGGAGCACTCAAGACCGGCTATGTCGACTGGTCGCATTGGCTGCCCTGCGACCGCGCCGTCGCCATGCCCTGCGCGCGCCTCGACGGCCCGGTCACTCCCGTCACGCGCTCGACCGCGCGCGAGGCCGGCTGGCAGTGGCGCATCCCGCTCCAGCACCGCACCGGCAACGGCTATGTCTATTCCAGCCGCCATCTCGATGACGATCGCGCACTGGAACTGCTGGCTTCGCGGCTCGACGGCGAGCCGCTCGGCGAGCCCAACCAGCTGCGCTTCACGACCGGTCGCCGCCGCAAATGCTGGAACGGCAATGTCGTTGCACTGGGGCTGGCGAGTGGGTTTCTCGAGCCGCTGGAATCGACTTCGATCCACATGATTCAGACTGGCATCATCCGCCTGCTCGGCCTGTATCCCCGGAACCGCATCGATCCTGCGGTGGTCGACAAGTACAACGCCGACAGCGCGCACGAATATGAATTGCTGCGCGATTTCGTGCTCGCGCATTATGCGACGTCCTCGGGCATCGACACGCCCTTCTGGCGCGATGTGCGCGCGACGCAATTGCCCGACAGCCTGATGGCGCGCCTCGACGCATTCCGGACCAGCGGCAATATCCTCCACGAGCCGACCGAATTTTTCGGCCCCACCAATTGGTTCGCGATCCTGTGGGGGCAGGGGCTACGGCCGGGCGACTATCACCCGCTGACCGATACCTTGCCGACCGACGAACTGGCACGCCGCCTTGCCGTGCTGCGCCAGCGCGTTGCTGAAGGATTGGCCGATCTGCCGCCGCACGAAGCCTTTCTCGCACACCACGCAGTCTAGCGGCTGTTGAGCTCCGCCACGAGATCGTAGGTGTCGCCGCGATAATAGCTCTGGGTGAATTCGGCGGTGCGCCCGTCGACCAGGAAGCCGCGCCGTTCGATGAACAGCCCTGCATCGCCGACCGCCACTCCCAGCGGCTCCGCCTGCTCGGCAGTGAAGTTGACTGCGCGCAAGCGCTGCAATGCGCGCACCGGCAGATGCCCGGAATGATCGAGCGCCTCGTATAGCGACGCGCCCACTGCCTCGACCGAGGCGAGGCAATATCCCGGGACCGTCGAGAATTCGAGCGCCATCGGCAGATCGTCGGCGAAGCGGATGCGGTGGAAGCGGTACACCGAAGTGCCCGGCGACACGCCCAGCGACATCGCTTCCTCGGGCGTGACGGCGCCTTCGCTCTTGCTCACCCAGGCGCTGTGCGGCCGCCGCCCGCGCGAGACCATGTCTTCCGAAAAGGACGTCAGGCGCGAGAAGTTCTTTTCGATCCGCGGCGCCACGACGAACGTGCCTGCGCCCCGGCGGCGCGACAACAGGCCATCGCTCACCAGCCCATCGACTGCCTTGCGCACCGTGATCCGCGAAATGTCGAACTCTTCCGCCAGCTCGCGCTCGGTCGGGATCGCGGCGTCCGCCTGCACCACGAGATTCTCGATCGCGTTGCGCAGGCCGCGCTGGAGCTGGAGATAAAGGGGCGTGGGGTCGTCTTTCTGCAGACGCCCAACGCTCTCGATCAGTGACACGTCGATATTTCCCCTTCTGCCCAATCGTGTGCCACCTGCGCGCGCTAGTCAATTCGGCGTTGCCGACAATGCCTCCGCGATCGTCCGCGCGAGCAGCTGGTCGTCGGTATCCTGGCTGATCTCCCAGACCATTATTCCGCCGGCCTGTGCCTTGGCCATCGCGGCCTTGCGGCGCAGCGTGCGTGGCGAATTGAAGGTGATGTAATCGCAGCCGGCGCAGGCCTTGCCGATCAGGTCGCTCTCCAGCACGCTCTTGCCATGCGCCGCGAGTAGCGAGCGGAAATCGCTGCCCGGCGCGTACTTGCCGAAGCCATAGCCGTAATAAGGGAGCCCCAAAGCGAGCCGCTCGGGGCGGACGCCCCGGGCCAGCCACAATACGATGTCGCGCTGGGCCTGCTCCTCGGTCGAATGCTCGCTGCCAGCCTGGCCCCAGCTCGGGCCGATCGCGTCGTAGGACATCGGCATGATCAGGTCGAAATAGCGGATCGACGATATGGGGATCATCCCGCCTTCGTAGGATGCGGTAGCGACGGTCAGCAGCTTGCCCTTGGCCTTCAGCCCTGCGGACAATTCCGCGATGAACGGCGTGTAATTGTCTGCGCGGTCGATCGCCGTCAGCAACGCGCCCTCGATATCGATGTCGATGCCATCGAGCCCGGCGGCATCGACGATCGAGAGAAGCTCGCGCTTCAGCGCCTCGCGCTTGTCCGACGCCAGCAGCTCGGCCCAATCGCCCGAGCATTTCGGGATCACGCCGCCCGCAGTCGAAAGCAGCACCTTAGCACCCTGCGCGCGCAGCCGCGTCGCCGCTTCACGCAATTCGGTCAGGGTAACGTTGCCGCTCGCGCCGCCGGACATGCAGGTCATTACCCCATCCCGGACCAGCGCGCCGTCGGCATCCGGATTGGCGAAGGCGATGTTGATATGCGTATAATGCGCGATCGGCGTCGTCGCGACCCGGCTCAGCCCCTTGAAGGCGGGGAAATACCCGACCATCACCGGGAGGTCGGCCGCACGGGCCGGAAGGGCGGCCCATAGCGATAATACCACCAGAATACCAATCTCGCGCAAAATCCGGTGCAGCATTTGATATTTCTCCTGTGTGTCCCCGGCTTCAGGGCGAGCGGCGTTGCTTGACCCGCTGTATTTGTCATGACAACAATGTATCAACTAAAGGCCAAATCACACAAGGGAGACGTGCAAATGCCGCTTACAGGAAGCAGGTGCATCGCGCTTCTCGTCGCTGCGGCGGTGATTCCTGCGGCGCTAACGGCAGCGGCTCCCGCACCCCGCACACAGGTTTCGGCCCAAGCCGATTATGACGCGCTCGCCCGGCAGATGGGGGTGCGCTTTCAAGTCGTCGACAATCATCCTGCCACATGCCCTGCGGGCGCCGACGGCTGCTTCTTCAGTACGCTCACCTTCACCATGCCCGCGCGATTGCCGGCCGGGATCGGCGCTGCGGACTTTGCGATCTACTTCAGCTTCGTGAACCGTCTGCCGGTGGTGGAAAGCGATGTCTTCCGCCACGAATTGGTCAACGGCGATCTCCAGCGGCTGACTCTCAAGCCCGGCACGACGCTCCAGCCCGGCAAGAGCTACGAGGTCAAGCTATACGGCGTCGGTGCGCAGCATTCGGTCGCCTATGCCTTTCCCAATATCTATCTGACCGCCAAGGGCGTCACGGCCCGCGTGATCGAGGCGACACGTCCGCTAATCGATCGCGAGACCGGACTTGAAACCCTCCCGTTCGTCGCGCCGATGACCGACGAAGCCAAGCTCGCTTCGCGCGGCGGCGAGGACAAGACTGTCTGGCAGACGCCCGAGCGCGCGTTCGACGCATTTGCGGAACGCGGCGCTGCAACAACTCCCGACATCGCAATCCTGCCGACGCCGCTCGATGCCCGCATATTAGCCGGCCAGCCGCTCGATTTGCGCCGCGGCGTGGCGCTCATGCTCGAAGGGATCACGCGCGAGCAGCTTGCCCCGGCCATCGCGGCGCTGGGCCTGCCGCTCGGCGGCAAGGTACCGCTCGACATCCGTGTCGATGCGAACGCCGGGCTGGCCGCAGAGGGCTATACGCTGAACAGCGGCACGGGCGGCGTAGTGATCGTCGCCGCCGACGCCGCCGGCGCGAGCAATGCACTGCGCTCGCTCGCGCAGCAGGTGGCGTTCGACAAGGGGTTGCTCCGGCCGCTCGCGATCAAGGACGCGCCGCGCTACGGTTTTCGCGGTCTCCACATCGACCTCGCACGCAACTTCCACAGCAAGGCGGAGCTGCTCAAGCTGATCGAGGCGATGGCGGCATACAAGTTCAACAAGCTGCACCTCCATTTGGCCGAGGATGAAGGCTGGCGCCTCGAGATCAAGGCGCTTCCCGAGCTGACCGAAGTCGGCTCGAAGCGCTGCCACGATCCGGAGGAGAAAACCTGCCTCCAGCCCCAGCTTGGCGCCGGTCCCGAAGGCATTGGCCCGGTCAACGGCTATCTCAGCCAGACCGATTATGTCGAACTCGTCCGCGCCGCCATGGCGCGGCAGATCGAAGTGATCCCCTCGCTCGACATGCCCGGCCATTCGCGCGCTGCGATCCGATCGATGGAAGTGCGCTATCACCGGCTGTCCGCAGCGGGGAAGCAGGCCGAGGCGGAGGCCTATCGCCTCGTCGAGCCGGGCGACACAACGCAGTATCGCAGCATCCAGAACTACAACGACAACACGCTCAACGTCTGCATCGACCAGACCTATCGCTTCCTCGACACCGCGGTCGGCGAGATCGCTGCGATGCACGCTTTGGCCGGCGCACCGCTCAAGACCTTCCATATCGGCGCCGACGAGACTGCCGGCGCGTGGTCGCAATCGCCGGCATGCAAGCCGCTAATGGCCTCCACCGGGCGCGACGCGAAGCACCTTTCGGCTTATTTCATCGAGCGCGTGTCGAGCGATCTCGCCAAAAAGGGTCTCAAGGTCGGCGGCTGGAGCGACGGAATGGGGCACACCAATCCGGTGAACATGCCCAAGGCCGTGCAGACCAACATCTGGGGCACTTTGTTCACCGGCGGCGTCACCGAAGCGCATGTCCAGGCCAATCATGGCTGGGACGTCGTGCTGTCGATCCCCGATATTGGCTATCTCGACATGCCCTATGTCTCGCATCCGCTGGAGGGCGGCTATGACTGGGCTTCGCGCAGCGTCGATACGCTCCAGATATTCGGCTTCATGACCGACAATCTCGCCGCCAACGCCGTGATGATCCGAGACACCTACGCAAGGCCGCGGACGATCGAGGACAAGACCCCGCGGGACGCCGGACGCGGCATTGCCGGGCTGCAGGCGCAATTGTGGAGCGAGACGACGCGCACCGATGCGGGCGTCGATTACCAGCTCTTCCCGCGCCTGATCGCCTTTGCCGAGCGGGCCTGGCATCGCCCCGCCTGGGAGCCGGCCTATGTCGCCGGATCGAGCTATGCGCCCGCCGATCCGCGCGTCGATCGCGCCGCGATCCTCGCCGATTGGCGCCGGTTCACCGGGCGCATGCCGGTGCAACTGGCGCTGCTCGATCGGCTCAAAATCGCCTATCGCGTTACGGCACCCGGCGCCCGCATCATCGGCGGCAAGCTCGAAGCCAATGCCGAATATCCCGGCACGCGCATAGAATATCGCACCAGCGGCGCATGGAAGGCCTATGCCGGGCCGGTGGCGGTGAAGGGTCCGGTCCATGTCCGGACGCGCTCGGCCGATGGCAAGCGCGCGAGCCGCACCGTCACGGTCCGCTGATGCGCTGGATAGCGGCGGCGGCGCTCGCTGTGGCGGTCCCGGCCGCCGCCCAGCCCCAAGGCTATGCGCTCGTCTGGGCCGACGAGTTTGAAAGCGACGGCCTGCCCGACGCCGCCAAATGGAGCCACGATACACACGCCAACAAGATCGGCTGGTACAATAAGGAACTCCAATATTATTCGGCGCCCCGGCCGGAGAATGCTCGCATCGAAGGCGGGCGGCTAATCATCGAGGCGCGCAGGGAGACGCTGTCCGATCGCCCCGATCATGGCGGCCAGCGTTACAGCTCGGCGCGGCTGATCACCAAAAGCAAGGCCGAATGGGCCTATGGCTTTTTCGAAGTCCGCGCGAAGCTGCCTTGCGGCCAGGGATCATGGCCCGCCATCTGGATGCTCGGCGCCACCACCAAATGGCCCGATGGCGGCGAGATCGACATCATGGAGCATGTCGGCAAGACCCCGGGCGATGTGTTCGGTACGATCCACACCCGCTCGACCGCGGGGACCTATGGCAAAGGCAGCCAGACCCGCGTGGCCGATGCCTGCGGTGCCTTCCACGACTACCAACTGCATTGGACGCCCGAGGCGCTCAGCCTCGCCGTGGACGGCAAGCCCTATCACCGATACGCCAATGAAGGCTCCGGCAGCGCCCAATGGCCGTTCGACAAGCCGCAATATCTGCTGCTCAATCTGGCGATCGGCGGGGCGATGGGCGGGGAAGTCGACGACGCGATTTTCCCGATACGCTTCGAGATCGAGCATGTCCGGGTCTACCAGCGCAAACCCTGAATCGCCGGCAGGTCCGAACCCGGCCGCTCAGCGCAGCTGACTGTCCTTACTCCCGCGCCGGTTGATGCCGGCCTGGCGCTGATTGGCGTCACGCGCCGATTGGCAGGCGATGCAGGTACGCACGCCAGGAAGCGCCTTGCGCCGCGGCTCCGGAATATCCTCGCCGCACTCGGCGCAGTGCAGCGCAGCCTCGCCGGATGGCATCCGGGCGCGCGCCGCCATTACGGCATCGGCCACCGTGTCGTCGATCTGATCCTGCACTGCGCCGTCCTGCGCCCAGCCGTTCGCCATCATGCTATCCCGTTCACTTCGCAGTAGAAATGGGCGAAGGCGACCCGGGGTTCCACCCCGCACCTTGCTCCGCAGGGCAGCGAGGCCTAGCTCCGCCCAATGACCGACTCCGCGACTGCGCTGGATTATGCCGAGCGCCATATCGATCAGAGCCTCGACCGGCTGTTTGCGCTGATGCGCGTGCCTTCGATCTCGACCGACCCGGCCTATGCCGAAGAGTGCCAGCGCGCCGCCAAGGTGCTGGCAGATGAGCTGACCGAACTCGGCTTCGAGGCGCGAGTCGCGCAGACGCCGGGCCATCCGATGGTCGTCGCGCATCATGATGGTGAGGGACCGCA
This sequence comes from Sphingomonas sp. AC522, assembly GCF_979258125.1. NCBI lineage: Bacteria > Pseudomonadati > Pseudomonadota > Alphaproteobacteria > Sphingomonadales > Sphingomonadaceae > Sphingomonas > Sphingomonas sp. AC522. The sequence goes on along the minus strand of NZ_OZ409836.1, from coordinate 397,444 downwards.
TGTGCTGTTTTACGGCCATTACGACGTTCAGCCCGTCGATCCGCTCGAGCTGTGGACGCGTGATCCGTTCGATCCGGTGATCGAGACGCGGGCCGACGGCGCCCGCCAGATTGTCGGACGCGGAGCCTCGGACGACAAGGGGCAGTTGCGCACCTTCGTCGAGGCATGCCGAGCGTGGAAAGAGACCGCCGGGCGACTACCGTGCAAGGTGACGATCCTGTTCGAAGGCGAAGAGGAATCCGGCTCGACCAGCCTCGAGCCCTTCCTCCATGAAAATGCCGAGGAGCTGAAGGCCGATTTCGCTTTGATCTGCGACACGCTGATGTGGGACACCGAGACTCCGGGGCTCACTATTGGCCTGCGTGGCATGGCCGGCGGGCAGGTCACCGTACGTGGCCCAAGTCGGGATCTGCATTCGGGGCTTTATGGTGGTCCGGCGCGCAATCCGATCCAGTTGCTCAGCAAGATCCTCGCCGATCTCAAGGACGCGGATGGGCGTGTGACGCTTGCCGGTTTCTATGACGGCGTTCCGGAGGTCAGCGCGGATGTGCGCAAGAGTTGGGATGCGCTAGGCTTTAGCGACGCTGAATTTCTCGGCGAAGTCGGGCTCAGCGTGCCCGCGGGCGAGGCGGGCTATGACGTACTCGAACAGGCCTGGGCGCGACCGACCGCCGAGATCAACGGCATCTGGGGCGGCTATACCGGTGAGGGTTTCAAGACCGTGATCCCCGCTGAGGCGCACGCCAAGATCAGCTTCCGACTGGTCGGCACCCAGGATCCGGAAAGGATCTGGGCGGCATTCGAAGAGCATGTCCGCGCGCGCCTGCCCGCGGATTGCGCGGCGGAGTTCGTCGGCCGCGGCCCCGGCAGCCCTGCAGTAAGCGTGGCCAGTGACAGTGCGCCGCTATCGGCAACGCGCATTGCCCTGGACGCCGAATGGGGCAAGTCGGCGCTGATCGGCTGCGGCGGGGGCATCCCGGTGGTGACCTCGATCTCCAAGATCCTGGGGATGGACACGGTGATGGTCGGCTTCGCGCTGACCGACGACAATATCCATTCGCCTAACGAGAAATACGACCTCAAGAGCTTCCACAAGGGTATCCGCTCCTGGGTGCGCATTCTGGCCGAGATTGGGGCAATGGCGAAAGCCTGAGCGCTGGAGCAGGGCCGTGAAATCGGTTAGGGTTCGCTGATGAAGCGGGGGCTTTCCATTTTTGTGATCGGCGCAGCTTTGCTCACGGCGGCTTGCAAACCTGCGCCCGCGCCAGTGGTAAATCAGATCGAAAATGTTGCCACGAACTTAGCGGAGCCATCCCCGTCGCCCGTCGCGACATCGGCGGCAATTGCCGCCTCGCCACTGGCGACCTGGCTGGTCGGGAGCTGGTCGGCAGAGGCCAGTTGCTCGAGCGACTTCATCGCGCATTACGGCGCCGATGGCAGGCTGCAATATGGCGAGGATTCGGGGACCTGGACGGTGTCCGGCGATTCGGTGCGCGAGGCAATCACTGAGCGCTTCACGATGGAAAGCGATGCGCCGCAAAAGCTCGTAAAGCCCGAAACGCGCACCTACGCCGTTGCCAGGATCGATCAGGACCATGGCATAATCAATTTCAACGGACGCAAAGTTCCGATCCAGCGCTGTTGACGTGAGCCGACATGCAAACGATAGCGGCCTTATGGTTCCCCTTTCGTTCGCAGGCCATGAATTCAAGGCTTTAGCCGAGGGCGCGCTGTACTGGCCTGCGCGCCGGGCATTGTTGGTGGCGGACTTGCACTTCGAGAAAGCAAGCTGGTTCGCCGTGCGCGGCCAGATGCTGCCGCCCTATGATTCGATCGCGACGCTGAGCGACGTGACCGCGCTGGTGGACCGCACCGAGGCCCGCGAGCTCTGGTGCCTGGGCGACAGCTTCCACGATTCCGCCGGGTGCGAGCGGCTCCCCGAACAGGCACGCGCGATGCTCACGGCGCTGACGGCCCAGCTAGATTGGCGCTGGATCACCGGCAATCACGACAGCCTGCTCGTCGATCATTGCGGCGGCACGATCGAGGAAGAGGCGCTGGTCGATGGGCTGGTGCTGCGCCACGAAGCCGAGCCGGCCGAGACGCGGCCCGAGCTTTCGGGGCATTTCCATCCCAAATTGCGGCTGCGGCTGCGCGGGCGGCAGGTCGCGCGGCGCTGCTTCGTCGCGACCGAGACCAAGCTGATCCTCCCCGCCTTCGGCTCGCTCACCGGCGGGCTCGACGCGCACCATCCCGAGATCATCCGCGCCGTCGGCGCAGGCGCGCAGGCGCTGGTCGCGCTCGAGACCAAGCTGCTGCGCTTCCCGATCGCCGCCTAACGCCGCTGGACGGTTCCCTCGCAAGTCACCGCCGCCGTCCCGCGGATCGTGCAGAATGGCTTGCCGAGGATGATCACCGGACCCGTCCCATTTCCAGTTACCTGCGCCGTATAGCGCACGCCGATCGTCAGCAGCGCGCTGCTTTCCCAAAGCAAGGTCGCGTCATTGGCAGTGAAGGCCGAGGCGTCGATCGTGCCCGAAACGCCGCCGCGAACCCGCGTCGTCACTGCGTTTCCCGCAAGCTTGAGCACGCCCATGCCGTTATGCACCGCGAATACCTCGTCCGCACGTATGCCCGCCGCATCGATCGATCCAGTTCCCTCGAGCCCCAGATCCACCCGCGCCGCGCGCATCTCGGCCACGCGCACCTGCGCGCCCCCATTGGCGGAAAGCCCGCGGAGCGAAGGCGCGGTCACGCGTATCCGCGTCGCCTCGGGCGCGTCGCGGGTGCGGCGCTCCCACCCGACCGCGCCCGAACTGATGACGAGCGTGTTGCCGGTGACGCGGACTGACAACCGATCGAGCGCATCGGGTGCGCCCTTGGCGGAGGCGCCATTGGTGCCCGTCACGATCTCGACCTGAAACGGCCCGTTAACGCGAACCCGATCGAAGCCGGTGACCATATAGCGCCGCTCGACATCGGGCGCGGCCGCGCTGGTCAGCAGAAAAAGCAAAGCGAGGGCGAGCATGCGCATGGCCGACCCTCGCATTGCAATCAGCCTGGGATCAAGAGCAGCGAGCTTCGCCCGAGCCGACGGTGTTGATTGCGCATTTGGCGCCGCCGGTCAGCTCGACATCGCCCGAGCCGACGATCGACACCGCCGCACCGCCCTTGACCACGCCCTTCATGTCCCCCGATCCGGCGATCGAGACTTCGGCGCTGTTGGCGGTCAGGCGCGTCGAATTCGATGTCGCCCGATCCGGCGATCGATGCGGCCAGCTTCTCGGTTGCGCCCGAAACTTCGATATCACCGGATCCCGCGACGGAGAGCGACGAAGTGCCACCGCGCAGATCGGCGATCGTGAGATTGCCCGAACCCGATACTGCCGCCGAAACGTTGCCCTCGGCACGCTCGACGGAGAGGTTGCCCGAGCCGCCGACGCTGGCCGAAGCGAGCTTGGGCATCACGACATGGATGCGCGCGCCGCGATCTTCATGGCCGAACCACCCATCCTTGCGATCCTTGCGCCCGACGCGCAGCACGCCGTTGACCACTTGGATGTCGAGCTGGTCGAGCACCTTGGGATCGCCCTCGGCAGTCACCGTAAAGGCATTGCCCATCTTGACGTCGACATCGTCCGAGCCGCGCAGATCGACTCCAGTGAAGCCGCTCGCGGCATAGGTCCGCGTCGCGCCCGGACCGCTGGCGGGAACGCTCGCGCCTTCCTTCTCCCATTTGGATTGGCAGGCGCCTGCGGCCAGCGGCAGTAGAGCGATCATGAGGTAGCGCATTCCGTCCTCCCTTATGTGTGTTGCATGCACAATACACCGCTTTGATGCGGAGGGAAAGACCGGACTATCGAGTCCGGCCGATCCACATGATTTCGACGAAAGCCAATGTTGCAAAGGCCAGCACAGCTCCAAGCCCCGGACGCCGCAATCCGACCAGGACGAAGCTGGCAAACACGCAGGCTATCGCAAACGCGAATTCCCATGTCGCATAAGGGAAGAAGGGCATGGACGCTTTCTGAAGCGCGTCATTAGAATCGTGCCATCCCTGGATGTGCTTGGTATCCAGCATGGTCCAAAATACCCAAATGGCGGCGAGCGCGGGAATCGCATAAGCGGCCGCGCGCCTGAATAGGGCTTTTGCATTCACATCGGAAAGCTACGGCAACCCGTCTCCGCTTTCCACCGAAACAACCGGCCGATCCCGCCAGGCATACCGCAAAGAAAAGGGGCGGCGAGTTGCCCCCGCCGCCCCTTTCTCTGGGTCGAACTCCACGCCGATCAGGCGGGAACCTTGTCCTTGTTCCAGACCGCGGCTGCGACCTTGAGGATCTCGACGATCTTCACCAAAGCGGCGGGCTCGTCGATCTGCTCCATCGCGGCGAGTTCGCGTGCCAGGCGCGATGCCGCGGCTTCGAAGATCTGGCGCTCGGAATAGCTCTGTTCGGGCTGGTCCTCGGCGCGGAACAGGTCGCGGACCACTTCGGCGATCGACACGAGGTCGCCCGAATTGATCTTGGCCTCATATTCCTGCGCACGGCGCGACCACATGGTGCGCTTGACGCGCGGCTTGCCCTTGAGCGTCTCGAGCGCTTCGCGAAGCGTCTTGTCGCTGGAGAGTTTGCGCATGCCGACGCTTTCCGCCTTGTTGGTCGGAACGCGCAGGGTCATTTTCTCTTTTTCGAAGCGGAGGACGTACAGCTCGAGCTGCATCCCCGCGATTTCCTGTTTCTGAAGCTCGATTACACGGCCAACGCCGTGCTTGGGGTAAACGACATAATCGCCGACATCGAAGGACAGCGCCTTGGCAGCCATGTGCGTGCAACCTTTCCGTAAATAAACTGCCCCGGCGATTGCGGCGTCAGCCCGAGCGCGATAACGGCTGGGCTGGCGATCGGGGCAAACTGAATATGCTTCTCCGGGCAAAGGCGGTTTTTCGCCTTCGTCATTGCCTGTGTAGCACGCCCGCAATAAAATTACCACACCCGCGTCACTGTGCAGGTGCGGAAAATTACGGTTTTCCGCAGCTTTTTTGCAATTTGCAGCAATGGGCGCGCGGGATTTTCGAATTTCGGGTCTGGCAGGCGACTCGACGACGAGCGCCTGTTGCATAGGGGCACCGCGTTTGCAGCCGACATGCCGGCGCGGCATAGTCTGGCAATGCTGCTGAGTCTTCTGCTCCTCCTGATGCAAACCGCTCCTGCTGAGGATCCGGGATTGTCACAGGAATTGCGGGCATTGGTCGCTACCCAGGAATCCCTGCCGCCGGGCGATTTCGCCCGCCGCGTGAGTGCGCTGGCCGAGGGCGGCGACATGAGTGCGGCCGAGCTTGCCGGCGAGGCTCATATCCGTGGAGGGCTTGGTTTCACGCTCGATCCGGCCAAGGGCTGCGATTGGCACGAGCGGGCGGCGGCGGTGCGCGGGGATGCTGCCCACAATATCGCCCTGTGCTTCGAGAAGGGCAGCGGTCGCCCCGAAGACAAAGCACGCGCGCGAGCGCTTTACGTGCGCGGTGCGGCGCTGGGATGGACGCAGTCCAAATGCGCTTTGGGCACGATGCTGATTAGCGGAAGCGGCGGCCCGATGGACGTCGCGCGGGGCCTGTCGCTGTGCCGCGAAGCATCCGAGGCGGGCAACGCCAATGCCCAGACCGATTATGGCAGCTATCTGCTGATGGGCGAGGTCGTTCCGCGCGATACGGCTGCGGCGTTCCGCTGGCTCAGCGCCGCTGCGCAGCAGGACCAGGCCAACGCCGCCTTCCTGGTCGGCCAGATGCATTGGAACGGCGACGGCACTGCTAGGAATCACGTCGAGGCGGCGCGATGGTGGCGAGTGGCATATGCCAAGGGCCGCGCCGATGCCGCCGGCCTGATCGTGCGCGAAGTGTTCGAGCGGCTGATCACGGTTCGCGATGGCGCGAAGCACATCGATCGCAGTGTGCTGCCCGAGGCAATCGAATGGCTGAAGATCGCTTCGGAACGCGATCCCGATCCGGGGCGCCGCGCAGAGTTCGCCGAAACGATCAAATCGCTCGCGGAATAGTGCCTAGCTGCCGGTGCCGGGCTCGGCCGAGAAGTATTTCTCGAACTTGCCCTCTTCGCCCTTATGCTCCTCGGCATCGGCCGGCGCATCGCCCTTCTGGGTGATGTTGGGCCACTCCTCGGAATAGGTCTTGTTGAGCTCGAGCCACTTTTCCAGGCCGTTCTCGGTATCTGGCAGGATCGCCTCGGCCGGGCATTCGGGCTCGCAGACGCCGCAATCGATGCATTCGCTCGGATTGATGACGAGCATGTTCTCGCCCTCGTAGAAGCAATCCACCGGGCAGACCTCGACGCAATCCATATACTTGCACTTGATGCAGGCGTCGGTGACGACATAGGTCATGGCAAGCGGGCCCCTTGGAACGAACGAACGGCCCCCTGCTATGCCCGGGGATTCGCTGCGTCAATCAATCGGCGCTTCCTGCGAGACGTTCTCAGTTCTGAGGTCCTGATAACAGGTGAGCGCCTCGGCTGGCGGACCGCGGCGCGAGGGGAGCAGCTCGACGCGAAGTACCCGCACCTTGCCGAACAAGGGAAAGGCAAGCACCGAGCCGATGCGCACCGGCGCGGCGGAGCGCTCGATGCGGCGACCGTCGATCCGCAGCGTGCCCTTCTCGGCGATGGCCTGCGCCGCCGAGCGCGTCTTGGCGAGGCGCGCGAACCACAGGAAGCGGTCGAGCCGCATGGTCTCGCCCTCAGCCATGGCGAAGCGCTGCAAGCGCCGCAAAGGCATTGTCGGCGGGCGGCGGCTTGACCTCGGCCACCGGCGTCAGGCCCTGCCAGATCCAGCGCTGCGGCTCGCCCTCGCGGCCCTTGGCCGTGCGGAAGCCGAGCTGGGCCATCAGCCGCGCCAGCGTCTCGGGCTTCACCCCCATGGAGGTGGCGAGTGCAGGATCGGGGGCAAAAGGCTTGCGTCCCTTTCGGCTGTCATGCGCGGCGCGGGCGATGCGCTCGACCAGATCGACGCGCACTGCCTGGCTGCCAAGCGGGCGAAAGCCATGCGGCAAGTCGGCGCCCGGCGCATTGCGCGGGAGCACCGTGGCGCCGTCGCGCGGCGCATCGCCGAGCCCCATCAATTCGCGCCGCCACCGCCCGGGGGCGGGCTTGAGCAAGGCGGGAGCGAACAAATCGAGCGTCCCGATCGTCACGCCCAGCTTGCGCAGGGCCTTGCGCGCATCGGGCTCAAGCGAGTCGATCAGCCGCGCGGCGGCGCGGCGCGGGAGCAGCCCGCCCGCTTCTAGCAGCACCCCCGCCAGCGCCCGCAGCGGCGCGCCGGCACCGGGATCGCGCGTGACGGCGTCGAGCTGCGCAAAGACGGGAAGGTGCCTGACGATCTGGCTGGCGAACCAAGTGTGGATGCGGGCCTTCACTGCGATGCGCGCGGGGGGATCGAGCACGTCCAGCGCGCGATCGAGAACGATCTTCGGGCGGGCAAGGCTCGCGCCGGGTTGGAGGGACGCAACCTCGATGCCACGCCATTCTATTTTCCCCGGCGAAGGCCGGGGCCCAGCCTCAGCGCTGCTGGTTTCAGCGCTCGGCCCCGGCCTCTGCCGGGGTGAAAAGGAAAGCTCGTCATCAAGGGCGCCGGCCAGCGCCTCCCCCCGCGTCCGCAACTCCCCCGCCAGCCTCTTCTCCGCCGCCGCCAGCAGCATCCGCTTGTCGGCCGCGCGAGCATCCGGATCGACCTGGAAGCGGAACCCCTCCAGCCGCCCCAGCACATGCTCTTCGACGCTAACTTCGCCCTCGGCGCCGATCGTCACCGGCAGGTTGGAGGCGTCTGCGCCGATCTGGCGGAGCAGCACCGTCGTCCGCTTGTCGACAAAGCGCTGCGTCAGGCTGGCGTGGAGCGCGTCGGATAGCTTCTCCTCGATCGCGCGAGTGCGCTCGGCCCAGTGGAACGGGTCCTCCAGCCAGTCCGGGCGGTGCGCGATATAGGCCCAGCTGCGCGCGGCAGCGATGCGCCCGGCGAGCGTCTCGACATCGCCGCCCATATTGTCGAGCCTCTGGATTTCGTCGGCAAACCATTGGTGCGGCACATGCCCGCGCCCCTCGCTCAAATGCCCGAACAGCCGCCCGACGAAGCGCGCATGCGGATCGACGCCGAGTTTGCGGAAATCGGGCAAGCCACATGCGGCCCATAGCCGCGCAACCATGAAGGGCGAACGCACCCGGTCGCGCACCCATTGCTCGTCGGCCAGCCGCTTGAGCACTGCGAGATCGACTGCCTGCGGCGCGGCGCGAAGAACCTCATGCGCAGGCTTGGTTTCCAGGCTGGCGATCAGATCGTCCACACTGGCAAAATCAGGCTCGCCCTCGCGCCAGAACAGCCGCTCCAGCGGCTTGACCCGATGCGCTTCGATATTGAGCACTTCTTCGGGGGCGAAGGCGTTGGGCCCTTCTTCGTGGAGCGCGCCAAAGGTCCCGTCGCGCTGATGCCGCCCCGCGCGTCCCGCGATCTGAGCCATCTCGGCGACCGTCAGCCGGCGCTGGCGGCGCCCGTCGAACTTGCTCAGGCTGGCAAAGGCGACATGCGCCACATCCATGTTGAGCCCCATGCCGATCGCGTCGGTGGCGACGAGATAATCGACTTCGCCGGCCTGGAACATCTCGACCTGGGCGTTGCGCGTGCGCGGGCTGAGCGCCCCCATCACCACTGCAGTGCCCCCCCGCAGCCGCCGCAGTGCTTCGGCCACGGCATAGACTTCCTCGACGCTGAACGCGACGATCGCGCTGCGCCGCGGCAGCCGCGAAAGCTTCTTGGCGCCGGCATAGCTCAGTGTCGAAAAGCGCGGGCGCCCGATAATCTCGGCATCCGGAACCAATGCCTTGAGCATCGGCTTGAGCGAGTCCGATCCCAGGATCATCGTCTCGGCAAAGCCGCGCGCGCGCAGCAGCCGATCGGTGAAGACATGCCCGCGCTCGGGATCGGCGCCCAGCTGGGCTTCATCCAAGCCAACGAACGCGAACTCCCGGTCGAGCGGCATGCTCTCGGTGGTGCACAGGAACCACTTTGCGTTGGGCGGCAGGATTTTCTCCTCGCCGGTCACCAAAGCGACCTGCGCCTCGCCCTTCATCCGCACGACCCGGTCATAGACTTCGCGCGCCAGCAGCCGCAGCGGAAAGCCCATCATGCCGCTGGCGTGCCCGCACATCCGCTCGACGGCGAGATGCGTCTTGCCGGTATTGGTGGGTCCAAGCACTGCCGTGATCGGGGAACGCGCGAACTGACTCATCGTATCTGCAAGATCGTCGCGACTCGCATGAATCGCAACCACCCCGGTGCGACCTACGTAAGTTAACCACATTGGTTTCGTTGGCGAAGTTGGTAAAGCCCTCCCTTCATCTTCACTAGCGCACAACTCATCGCAGGTGGGACACCCAGAGGCGCTGCTTAATTTGACTTTAAGGCCTCGCCTCCACAGTGATTGTACCCAGAGCCGGGGGATGCGGCCTATTTTGCGAACCGTATTTGGGGGGCGTTCAGCCTTGTTCGTGCGTAGCGACGACAGCAATGGAACGATGGGCGGCGCCGGCGGGCGTGCGCTGATCGCCGCGCCCGACGTTTTCACTGCCAAATTCCGCCGCCGCTTTTCCGATTTTGACGTCATGCCCGATCTCGGTTCGCGGATCGGCACGCTCACCTGGTATCGCGGCGCCGCCACCTGCATCGGGCTTTGCGCGCTGACCTTGCTGCTCGCGCCAGGTTTCGAAAATCCGATCTACGGCACCGTCCCGCCCAAGATGACCGGCGCCGAGTTCGACGCCACGCGGGCGCAGTCTATCCGTCCGCTCGGCATGGGCGCGACCACGGGGTATCGCGTCGCTGCCTCCAAGCTGGTTTCGCCGCTCACCGACACGCCCGAACGGCCGATGATCAATCTCGACGTCAAGCTCGCCTCGGGCGATGCCCTGCTCGGCGCGCTGCAGCGCTCGGGCGTCGGCAAAGGCGATGCCAGTGCCATCGGCAATCTGATCACCAAGGCTGTGGCGCTCGGCGAAATCCAGCCCGGCACGATGCTCGATCTGACGCTCGGCCGCCGCGTCGACAAGTCGCAGCCGCGCCCGCTCGAGAAGCTGGCGCTGCGTGCGCGTTTCGATCTCAAGATCGAAGTGTCGCGCGCCGGTGGCGGGCTCAGCCTCAAGGAAATCCCGATCGCGATCGATCGCACGCCGCTGCGCATCCAGGGCACGATCGGCGGCAGCCTCTATCGCTCGGCGCGTGCCGCGGGTGCGCCGGCCAAGGCAGTCGAGGCCTATATCAAGACGCTCGCCAGCCGCGTGCCCGTGTCGCGGCTCGGCTCGGGCTGCAAGTTCGACATCATCCTGGGCCAGGCGCGCGCGGAAACCGGCGAAGTCCAGCTCGGCAACCTCATGTATGCCGGGGTCAGCGGCTGCGCGAACAACGTTCAGATGCTGCCCTGGGAAACCAGCGGCAAGACCGAATGGTTCGATGGCGCGGGCAAGGGCAACACCACCGGCATGATGGGCATGCCCGCCAATGGCCGCTTCTCCTCGGGCTTCGGCGTGCGCCGCCATCCGATCCTCGGCTATCGCCGCATGCACAAGGGCGTCGACATCGCCGCCGCCTGGGGCTCGCCGGTCTTCGCCGCAGCCGATGGCGTGGTGCAGGTCGCCGGCCGCAGCTCGGGCTATGGCAATCTCATCCGCATCACGCACGGCGCCGGCAATGGCAGCGGCTATGGCCATCTCAGCCGCATCTATGTCCGCCCCGGCCAGGCCGTCCGCAAGGGCCAGCAGATCGGCGCCGTCGGCAATACCGGCATGTCGACCGGCCCGCATTTGCATTACGAATGGTACAAGAACGGCGTGGCAGTGAACCCGCGCTCGATCTCGTTCAGTTCGACCAAGCAACTGAGCGGCGGCGATCTCGGCCTGTTCCGCGCCAGGCTCGGCGCGATGATGGCGGTGCCCGTCGGCCATGGGCTGGAGCGGGACGAGGACTAGCGCTTGGGCGATAGCTGGATACGCAGCATTTCAGCGTCAGTGACGATTTTCCCGAGAGACCTTCTCTGATCGTCTCCCCGGGCTTGACCCGGGGGCCCGCTTCTTCATTCTTCTGCGAATGGGTTGCGTCGATCGAGCGCGCCAACTCGGGAGCAATCCGCCGGTAAAGCGCTGTCCTACAGCGGTCGAACCTGCCATGTTCGTATTATGTTCCCAGGACGACTCCGATCCGTCGCCATCAGCCTGCCCATCCTCTTGCGGCCCAAATCGATCCGCCGCCAAGCCACCCCCTTGGTCAGTGCGAAGATTGGGAAGATTCGCGGCCCGATATGCCGCGATCGCCGCTTATTTTCCCTGCGCGCGCCAGCGTTTGATCGTGCGCTCGAGGATCTGGTCCTCGCCGCCCGAATCGCGCCACAGCTCGGAAAAGAGCGGGTCTTCGGAGGCCGGGCGCTTGGTTTCCTCGAGATTGTCGAAGAGCAAACGGATGGGCGTCGAGACGCCTTCGCCGACCGCGATGCATTCGCGGTTGCGCAGGGCAGGAATCGAATCGAGGAAGCCGCGCGCGCCTTCCGGCATTGCCGCCTTGACGAAAGCTTGGTCGCGCTCGTTGTTCAATCGCATCGACAGGATCGTGCCGCATTGCGAGAGCACCCCTTCGGCCAGATCCGACGGCCGCTGCGTGATCAGGCCGAGCGACACGCCGTATTTGCGGCCTTCCTTGGCGATGCGGCTGAGGATGCGGCCGACCGAGGATCCATCGGCATTGCGCTCGTTGGGAACGTAGCGGTGTGCTTCCTCGCAGACCAGCAGCACCGGGCGCTTGGGCTCGCCTCGCGACCAGATCGCGAAGTCGAACACCATGCGGCTGAGCACCGCGACGACGACCGACGTGATCTCGCTCGGCACGCCCGAGACGTCGATGATCGAGATCGGCTTGCCTTCGCCGGGGAGGCGGAAGATGCGCGCGATGAAGCTTGCCATCGTGTCCGCGACGAGCATGCCGGAGAACATGAAGGCGTAGCGAGGATCGGCCTTGATCTCGTCGATCTTGGAGCGGAGGCGGAGATAGGGGGCGGTGTCGGTCGCCTTGTCCATCTTGCCCATTTCGAGCTGGATGATCTGGGTCAGGTCACTGAGCAGATAGGGTACCGGCGCATCGACGGTGAGCTTGCCGATCTCGGCCGCCAGCCGGTTCTTGGATTTGGCGAGCAGCAGGCATTTGGCGAGGATATCGGCGTCGACCTGGCGGTCCGAGCCCTCGGTGGTCAGGAAGACCTCGCAATGCTCCTCGAAGTTCATCAGCCAATAGGGCATGGCCAGATTGGAGACGTCGTAGAGTGCGCCATTGGTCTTGAACGCACTGGCATATTCGCCGTGCGGATCGATCATGACGATATGGCCCTGCGGCGCCCGTTCGCAGATGCGGTGGAGGATCAGGGCCGCGGCGGTCGATTTGCCAGTACCGGTCGATCCGAGCAGCGCGAAATGCTTTCCGAGCATCGCATCGATATAGAGCGCGGCGCGGATGTCCTTGGTCGGGTAGACGTGGCCGATCTCGATATGGGCGCGGTCCTCGGCAGCGTAGATCTGCTTGAGATCGGCGGTCGAGACCGGGAAGACGGCGCAGCCCGGCGTCGGATAGCGGGTGACGCCGCGGCGGAACTTGTAGAGCTTGCCGGTCAGCCGTTCCTCGTCGCCTTCGCCGAGGAAGTCGATCTGCGCGGCGATATGGTCGCCGTCGAGCCGCAGCGAACGAACGTTGGCGATCAGCCAGGTCGTGCCGACGCGCATCTTGACCTGCGCGCCGACCTGCCCGGCATTGGCCATCACGCCGTCGGCATGGCTGGCGAGTGCTTCGAGTTCATGCGGATCGAGCAGAATCTGGCTCGACGAGCCGGCGATCTCGAGCACCGCCCCGATGGGCTTGAGCGCCGCGCGCGCGAGGGGCGCCGGGTCCGAAGAGACGGGCGTCGCGTTGTCGAACTGGCGCGCGCCGAACTGGCCTTCCATCGAGAGCTCCCCGTTGTCAGGGTCTTTCTGGCGGATGGAAGTAAATATCCGATGAGTTTCTATAGCTTTAGAATCTACGCCAGATCGCGCCAGCGCCCCAGCCGAACAGGATTGATAACGCTACCGCGACCACGCCGTAGAGCCAGCTATGTTCTTCCGCGCTGGTCGCGACGAAGCGCTCGAAGCCGGACTTGCGGATGTCGATCGGGCGAACCGCCGCCGCGAGCACACGCCCGTCGCGGATCAGGAAGGTCTCGGCGGTAAAGCGGCCCACGGGAACGCGGGCGGGAATCTTGAGCCGGGCGCGATAGAGCACGCCGTCGGTGATCTCGACTGCCCTGGGCGCTTCGTAATAGAGCCCGCTGCGCGCGCGCAGATCGACCAGTCCCTTGTCGAACCGGTCCTGAACCTGCGGCACCGCGCCCGACGCCGGAGACAATTGCAGGCTGTCGACGCCGAGCTCGTAGATTGCACGAGTGCGTTCATCGACCAGGTTGCGAATCGGCTTGGACGAGGCGACCGCGAAGAAGCTCGGCGCCGAGCGGTAGCGCATCCGCTCGGCATTGACCCAGATGCCCGCAACCTTCTCCTTCTCGCGGACGAGCACCGCCTGGGTCGGTCCCTTGACGACGACGACGATGTCCGCCGGCTTCTCGCCATCTGCGGGCACGCGGCCCCCAGGATAGAGGATCGCGCCGAACAGCAGCAATTCGGCGCCGGTGAACGAATAGGCGATCTCGATATCGCGCTGCGAAACGTCGGGCACCAGTACCGGCTTGGCTTGCCCCATCAGCAGCGGTGCGAGCAGGATCAGCGCGAGCCGCTTCACAGCAGCTCGACCGTGTAGATCTCGTCGGGTCGCCAGGCGAGGCCGAGGAGCATCCGTGCCGCGACCAGCAGCACGATCACCGCGAGCAGCAGCCGCAGATATTCGGGCTTGGCCTTCTGTGCCAACCGCGCACCGATCTGAGCGCCGATCACTGATCCGATCAGCAGCAATGCCGCCAGCACGATATCGACGGCCTTGGTGGTGGTGGCGTGGACCATCGTCGCCGTCGCAGTGACGAACAGGATCTGGAACAGCGATGTGCCGACCACGACCTGCGTGCCCATGCCCAGCAAGTAGAGCATCGCCGGCACGAGGATGAACCCGCCGCCGATGCCGAGCAGGATCGTCAATATGCCGGTCGCGAAGCCCAGGATCAGCGGCGCCAGCGGCGAAATATAGAGTCCTGATCGATAGAAGCGCCAGCGCAGGGGAAGCATGGCGACCAGCGGATGGTGCCTTCGCCGCCGTGGCTTTGCCGGCGCGCGGCCATGCGTGACGCGGATCGCGCCAAGCGATTCGTGGAGCATCAGCCCGCCGATCGAACCCAGCATCAGCACGTAGAGCACAGCAATCACGGTATCGATCAGCCCCTGCGCCTGAAGCAGCGTAAACAGCGCCGCGCCTGCGAGGCTGCCGATCACGCCACCAGCGACGAGCACCAGCCCCATATGCACGTCCACGCCGCCCCGCCGGAAATGCGCGAACACGCCCGAGACGCTGGCGCCGGTCACCTGGCTCGCTGCCGATGCCGCGGCGACCGTCGGCGGAATGCCGTAGAAGATGAGCAAAGGCGTGGTGAGGAACCCACCGCCGACACCGAACATCCCCGAGAGCAGTCCGACGCCAAGCCCAAGCGCGGCGATGACGAGCGCGTTGACCGAGAGGTTGGCGATAGGAAGGTACAGGTCCATTGGCGCCGTGCGATACCGCGTCATGCGCGACGGTGCAAAAGCTGGCGACCTAGAAATCGCCGCCGAGCGTGAGTGCCAGCCCCGATCCCGGCCGCGCACGGCCCGCAATGCGTTGCCGCCAATCGAGCGGCATTATGTAGCAACTGCACCAAGAGCTAGATAGATGTAACCGCCTGCGATGCGTAATGTCATCGTATGACGGACTCATACAAGCAAACGGTGTTCGGCCTCCTGCGCAAGCACAAGGAGCTGCTAGGCGACATAGCGGAGGCATCCGATGCGCTAGCGGTGAAGCAGTCCGCGCTAGCTGCGATAGAGGCGGCAATCCGGGTGTTCGATCCGCTGCACGTACCCGCGACAGAGCATCAGCGGCGGGGCGCTGGCACTACCGGTCTGTACCGCTTCGTGATGGACAGCCTGCGCAAAGAAGGCGCTGTAACGACGCTAGGGGTGGCAACGGCACTGGTGCGCGAACGGGGCTGGGATACGGCTGACAAGGCGCTGGTGACCAACGTACGCAAGCGGGTTGGTGATGCTCTGCACAAGATGCGTACGCAGGGGCGGGTGACCGGCGAGCGGTACGGGAACGGTGGGGAGTTGCGGTGGCGGTTGGTCTCGCAGGTAGAGTGAAAGGGCGCGCGCCATCGCACGGCGCGCGCCCGATCCGCTAGCGCTCCCGGATGGGCGCGCCGTTAGAGCCAGCAACAAGGTTGATTGCGGAGATGCAATCTGCCTTGTTGTGATAGCCTTCGCCGGAGTTAGCGATGATCCGGTTGTTTCCGGCTGTCAGCTGCCAGCGCCACTGACGGTTCGCGTCCACATAAAGCCAATAGGTCATTTTTTAATCCAATCGAGTTAGGTTGCTTTTATGAAAACATTCCTCGTGAACTATAATCACGGTGGCGATTCTTACGCGCTGGAGATAAGCGCGCATGATGCAGAGGACGCGAAATCACGCCTCAACAGCCTCCTTTACGGTCGGGTTTGTGGCGAGGTCGCAATGAAGCTCCCTGCGGCACTAGGTCCGTTCGCAAGTTTGATTTGTTCTGTCAGGAATGCGTTTAGCCGTTAAATCGGCTGCTGCTTTTATCCGCTCATTACCCCGTCCTTTCGGCATTTAAGCCCAAAGGACGTTGACTGCGTATTACAAAAAGCGTAGAAACTTAGTGCGATCGCAGCCAACGAACCTTCGGGGTCGTTGCATCAAACCAAGGGTCGAGAAGTTTGCCGCTTCTCGGCCCTTATTTGCGTCTAGCCGAAACGACTCAATCCAGCAAGTGGTGAATCGGGTTTTAAGCCTCAGGGCGCCCGTTTCTGTGGATTATGCGCTCAAGCTCCACTTACTCCGCTAAAACCGCTGTACGGGCCTCCTGGGAGCCCTGTGCCCATATTTAGGCACAGACATAGCCTTATTTGCGCGTTCTCATGATGTTCAACCGGCGCGCTGCCAGTACCCCGCCCACTTGCGCGACACCGGCGAAGCCATCGCGCTCTCAGCAACAAGCATCGCCTGCGACCCGTTGGCGATGCGGCGGTTATCCTCGCGCCACGAAGCCTCCTGCGCATATGCGTTCAGGTACGGCCCTGCGATGTGGTGGTGCGTACCGACTTCCATGCGGCGAAGGCGCGAGAAGTAGCTTTCCGCCTGATTGGTGCAGACACCCTTGTCCATAAACTGAACCGAGTGATTGACCCGCTTCGTATCCCAACCGGCGTGCAGAGCATCCCAACCGGTGCCTTCATCGGCGTGGATCGTGGCGAGCGTGCCAACGTGATCGCGAACGAACGGTACGGCATCGCCTTCCGTGCGAACCACGAAGGGAAGCGACTTGCCGCCCCGCTCGCGCATGATGACAACGCACTGGCGCTTGCCGGTGCGGTTCTGAGCTAGGCGGCGGTCCTTGCGATCGGCCTTGACGTTCTCCTGCTTCACGTAGCCACCGAAATAGCCGCCATCGATTTCCACGACGCCGTTGAGCGAGCGGTTCTGCTGCTCAAGCGACATAGCCTCGCGCAGCTTGTGCGAGAGGACGAAAGCGGTCTTGTACTGCACGTCCAGGTCGCGGCTGACTTGGAGCGCCGACACGCCCTTTGCGCCGTTCACGAAGATCGCGATTGCGGCGAGTAGATCCGTGAACGACAGCTTGCGGCTCGCGAAGATCGTGCCGCTGGTGACGCTGAACTGGTGATAGCAGGCAACGCACTTGAAGCGGCGGCGCGACGTGATGTTGTAAGTCTCGGTGCAGCCGCACTTGGGGCAAACCGCTTCGCCGTCATTCTCAGGCCAGCGCAGTTCGCAGAACGTCTCATATGCCTTCGTCTCGCCCATCTGAAAGACGGCCTTGAGGCTCAGGGTACGGGCGGCGGCGGAGAGGAGAAAGTGTTGCATGTCATCGTTTCCAGTGCTTATGCACTCAATATGATGGCATTGCGCACTGTTGTCAACGGCAATCGTATCGCATATGATGACATTTCACATCACGGAGCGATGCAATGCCGGTCAAGGAAAAGGAATGGGAGGATAAGGTCAAGCGCCTCCTGAAAGCCGAGCTGGCAAGGAAGGGCATTACCTATGCGCAGCTAGTGGGGAAGCTCGCGGAAATAGGCGTGATGGACACGGAGCCTAACGTGCGCAACAAGATCAGCCGGGGTAAATTTACAGCGGTGTTCTTGATACAATGCCTAGAGGCTATCGGTGCATCGTCCTTGCGGCTTTCGGATGGCTAGTCTTAGCCGCTTCACCACCACAACAAGAACGGCCCGGCGCACATAAGGCCGACACTCAAGCCAATGTAGAACAGTCCCTTCGCGATATTGCCGCGGCCCTGAACGAGTCGAACAAACCCGAGCACACCGATTGGGGCTGCGAGCAGGGTAAGGATGAGCGTCGCTCCGACCTTTGCGCCCAGTGGAAGGCGGCAGATGCCGCGCATGAGTCCGCTGTATGGACAGCGAAGATGTACCCTTGGGTCGTGGCCGGGACCATAATCGGCGGGCTTACTCTTTTTGCTGCTTTCGCCGCTGCCGTCTTCGCCAAGCGCGCGGCGGACGGCACGAATGAGGCGAACGTTATCGCCAAGGCAGTAGCTCAACGTGCAGCGCGAGACGCTGAGACCGCACGACAGGCGCTCATACGAGCAGACCGAGCCATTATCCGCATCAACGCGGTTCGAGCCGACCCCGCCCCGCTCGGGACGCGCGACGGGGCGATGATCACGATTCAGGTCGTAAACATCGGCAAGACCAACGCTACGGATTTTGAGGTCTATTATGCTCTCCGAGACGCGCCGCTCTTTCAGGCTTCCCGGCTTTCCAAACTCATTTCCAATGACATCTGCGTGCCAGGTGCGCCGCTCGATCTTCCGGCCTTCAAGGTTCGCAAGCGCCGGGAGTATCCGGCCTACATCATCGGGTACATCGATTATGCGGCGGCTCATGGAGCGCGCTTCAAGACCTTCTTTTGCAGACGTATGGACGGCTTGCCCGCTGAGACTGAATACGGCGGATACGAGAACGCCAGCTTGGAAGAGCATCCGTGCCAAAAGATGCCCAAGGCAAGCTAAGGCCGCTCCGCTAATCACGCGACGCGCCGCCTACGGCGGCGTACGTCATCACAGGCGATGACACCCGTAATCGCCTTGGTGCGTTTGCTACATAATGCCGCAATCGAGCGAGACGCGGACTTGGCCGAGAGAGAGCGTGGCGGAGGGTCCGATATCGAGCCGCTGTGAGTCACGTTGCGCACCTGCCCAAGCGCCAACCCCAAGTGCCAGCCGAGGAGCTACGGAACGGCTTAGACGGATGGCGCCATCGGCATAGGGTTCGACGCGGTGGCGCGAGATCGCGCCGGCCTGCCCATAGCCTTCGAGACGGATACCGCGGATGCGCGCGTCGATCCCGCCGGTCACGCCGAGCCCCGTGCCGCCGGGACCGCCGTCGAGGCCGAAGCGCTGTTCGGCAACGATGCGCAGCGGCAGGAGCGTGGGCTGCCATTCAAGACCGATCGCCGCCTCGCGTCCCTGGCCGGCGAGCGGGGTCGTAACGCGCGCGAAGGCAGCGATCCGCCGCCTCGGGGCGATGAGATAGGCAATCCGCACGCCTGCCTGCCCGCCGCCAAGTTGCCCGCCCCCAGGCGCGGCGCCGATACCGCGCCCGGCGCGAGCGACGAACCAGCCGCTTGCTGACCAGCGATTGGGAAGGGGCTCGACCGAGGCGATGTTGAGGGGCTGTACCAGTCGCGGCGGCAGCGCTGGCGGGGCTGAAGGATACTGGTCCACTTCAACAGCGACGGTTGGGGCGTGCAATTGAAATATTGTCGGCGATTGAGATCGTCCGGCGATGGTGCGCGCTGGATATGTTCTCGCCGTCCGGGGGCTCGACTGTGCGGTGACGGGCGGGATCGGGACGGGCGCAGGTGGCGGCGTGGCGCGGGGCGGCACGAGTGCCTTGATCGCCTCGGGCAGCGAGCCGGTCTCGGGCCAGAGCAAGAGGATCCGGGCGCCGACCCAGCCCACTGCGACGACGGCGAGGAAGCGAAAGGGCTGGCCGCGTGCACTCAAGCGGTGGCGCGCTCGATATTGTCGGGGAATTGGTGCGCGGTCTTGTCCCAGTGCGTCGTGCCGCCGGTCAGGAACCTGAAATAGAGCATCACTGCGCGCCGCGCCGCGAACAGGGCGATGAAGTTGCTCACCAATGCCCGCGGCAACGACAATAACGCCTCGCCCGGCCCATAAGCGCGCCATACGAACAGCGCACGCATTCCCAGGCGCCAGCTAAGCAGCGCGATATTGGTCCAAAGCAATCCGGCGACGAAGGGCGTCAGGGCCGGCGGGCCGTCGCCGACGAACAGATGTGCGCCGAGCGAGGTGCCCCAGATCAGCATCGCTACATAGGCGGTTGCGAGCACGGGCATGGCCAGCGCCGCGCGGCGATCGCGCATCCGCATCCAGTGATCGCCGAAGTCGCCGATCCGGCTCCAGCCGGTGCGGTCCCATCCGGCAAGCGCGATTCCCGTGAGCCACCGCGCTTTTTGCCGGATCGCCGCGCCGAAGGTGTCGGGGAAGAAGGCACGAACGGCGATTGGCTGGCCGTTTCGCTGCGCCACCCGCGCAAGTGCGGTTTCACCACCGAGCGCGGCAATGGTCAGGCCGAGCTCATAATCCTCGGTGAGGGATGTCGCATCGAACGGCGTCCCGCCGCGCATGTCCGCAATCTGTTCAAGCATGTCGCGCCGCACTGCGCAGCCGACCCCGGCGAGCGGCATGCCGGCGCCGAGCGCCTGGCGCACGACGAGACTTTTTGCGTGAGCTTCCGCAAACTCATCGAGATAATGGCCGGCGACGAAGCGCGAGCGCGGATGAGGCAGCGGCAGAACGGGAATCTGGACGGCGGAATAGCGCCGGAGCCACTGCGCATAGACCCGCAACTCGAGCGGGTGGACAACGTCCTCGGCATCGTGAAGGGCGATTGCAGTGACGGTCTCGCCATCGGCAATCTCGTCGCGCAGCATCGCTAGCCAGAGAGTGTTGAGGCAGCCGGCCTTGGTCGAAGGTCCCGCCTCGGAGCCGATGACGAGGCGGACGCGCATATCCGTGGCGGCGACCTCGGCCACCGCGAAGATCGTAGCCCGGTCGTTGGGGTAAGTCCCGACATAGAGCAAATAGTCGCTGTGATCGAAGCGCGTGAGCGTGGCGCGCAGCATGTCGCCGATCACTGCCGATTCGTCCCAGGCCGGAATGAACACTGCGATCCGCCCGGGAAGCGGGGTATCTTCGGGTGCAGGCGTACCCGGAGGCGGGCGAAGCCACAGTCGCATGCGGCGCGTGATATAGATGAGGTCCACGGCCAGATCGTCGAGGCCGCCGACCAGAAACCAGATCGCCGCGAACAGCGTCGCCTCGCGCGCGGCGGCGTCTATTACCGCCACCAAGATGCTCACATCCATGGCAATTCCCCCGATTCGGAGGGAAAACCATCCGAAACGGAGGTGCAACAAGGATTGGGTCCGAAAGGGATCAAGTCACAAAGGTTAATTCGCTGCTGGACTCGTTACGCGTGCGAGTTAGGGTGCCCGCGCTGCTACAGGGGATAAGGCTGCCATGAAGCTCGTTGCTCGGCTCGGGATATTGGCGCTGGTCGCCGCCCCCTTTGGCGCCATCGCCGCGTTCGGCGATAATAGTCCGCAAGTCGAAATGGCGACTCCCGGCGTCGGCAACGGCGCGATCGAGCGCTTCACTGCGCGCTTCAACACCGCAATGGTACCCTTGGGCGATCCGCGCGCGGCATCGCCGTTCGTCGTCGAATGCGCGGTCGGCGGCGAGGGGCGCTGGGTCGATCAGCAGACCTTCGTCTATGAATTCGCGAACCCGCTGCCGGGCGGGATCACGTGTAAGTTCGCACGGCGCGAGAAGCTCAAGAGCCTGAGCGGATACGACGTGGTCGGCCAGGCGGAATTCACCGTTGACAGCGGCGGGCCGATCGCGCGCGAAGTGCTGCCCAGCCGCTATGGCAGCGAGATCGAAGAGGATCAGGTATTCCTGGTCGCCGCGAATCTCGCGCCCGATCGCGCTTCGGTCGCAGCCAATGCCTATTGCGCCGTGGATGGCGTGGGCGAAAAGATCCCGGTCGATGTGCTGTCCGGCGATGTTGCGCCCAAGCTGCTCGCCGATCTGGGCGCCGACCGCTGGGAAGTATCGAGCTTCCTGACCAATTCGGGGCTTCCGCTGGCGCTTCCCGCCAAGGCCGAGGATCGCGCCGCGGCGCTCGCGAGCGTGGTCGCAGTCAAGTGCCGCCGTCCGCTGCCCCCCGGCCGCGACATGGCGCTGGTCTGGAGCAAGGACATTAAGAGCCCGTCGGGCCGCGTCGCGGGGACCGATCAGCGCTTCGATTTTACGGTGCGCAAGCCCTTCGCGGCGCGCTTCGAATGCTCGCGCGTCAATCCGCAGGCGGGGTGCAACCCGGTCCAGGATGCCTGGGTGCGCTTCTCGGCGCCGATCCCGCGCGCGCAGGCCGAAGCCGTGCGGATCACGCTTCCCGATGGTAAGCAGCTGACTCCGATCTTCGCCGACGACGACAAGAACAAGGCGCATGTCGCCGACCTCAAGTTCAAGGCACCGCTACCCGGTGCGGTCACTGCCAAGCTCAGCCTGCCCGGCGATGTGGCGGACGAGAGCGGGCGCAAGCTTTCCAATGCCGAGCGCTTCCCGCTCGACGTCAAGTTCGACGCGCCGCCGCCGCTGGTGAAGTTCGCCGCCGACTTCGGCATCATCGAAGCCAAGGAGGGCGTGCCCACGCTCCCGGTGACGGTGCGCAACGTCGAGGCCGAGCTGGCGGGAAGCCGGATGGACGTGGCCGGGCAGAGCCTCAAGGTTGCCGGCGGCGACGGCGAGATCGCCAAGTGGCTGCGCGCGCTCGGCGACGCCGCGAAGGACAAGTCCGACGAGGTCAAGAACGGCGACGAAGTCACCTATATCAACCAGACCGGCGCCAAGCCGCTGCTGACCCCCGCAACCGGCAAGCCGTTCAAGGTTGGGCTGCCGGGCAAGGGCAAGGAATTCGAAGTCGTCGGAATTCCGCTCGAGAAGCCCGGATTCTATATCGTCGAGCTCGCATCGCCCCAATTGGGCCAGTCGCTGCTCGGCCGGAATGCGCCGCGTTATGTCGCGGCGGGTGCGCTGGTCACCAATATGAGCGTCCATTTCAAATGGGGCCGCGAGCAATCCTTGGTCTGGGTAACTGCGCTCGATACCGGCAAGGGCGTCAGCGCCGATGTGCAAGTAACCGACAGCTGCACCGGACAATTGCTGGCCAAGGGCAAGAGCGACGCATCGGGGCGGCTGAGTGTGCCCGCCGGGCTGCCCAAGCCCGAGACCTATGCCAGCTGTGAGAACGGCAACAGCGCCCCGCTGATGATCTCGGCGCGTGCCGGCGAGGATTTCAGCTTCACGCTCACCGATTGGGGCCAGGGCATCCGGCCTTATGATTTCGACCTCAATTACGGCTATAGCGATGCCGAGGACGTGTTCCACACCGTCTTCGATCGCGCGCTCGTCCGCCAGGGCGAAACGATCCACATGAAGCATATCGTCCGCAAGCCTTTGGGCTCGGGCTTCGGCATGTCGCCGGCATTCACCGGCCAGCTGCGCCTGTCGCATCGCGGCTCGGACACCAAATACGATCTCCCGCTGACGATCGACGCCAACGGCATCGGCGAGACCGAATGGACTGCGCCTGCGGGCGCCAAGATGGGCGATTACGACGTCCAGGTGCTGGTCAAGCAGGGCGAGGAGGAGAAGACGATCTGGACGCAGCAATCGTTCAAGATCGACGAGTATAAACTGCCGACAATGCGCGCGACGGTGAACGGCCCGAAGGAGGCCGCGGTGCGCCCGACCTCGCTGCCGCTCGACTTGTTCGTCGGCTATCTATCGGGCGGCGGCGCTTCGAACCTGCCGGTCGAATTGCGCGTCGGCTATTACGACACGTCGTGGAAGCCTGACGGCTATGAAGCGTACAGCTTTGGCGGGCGGGCGATGACCGAAGGCGTCAAGCCGATGGACGGCGAAGGCGAGGACGAGACCGTCCAGCTGCCACCCACCCAGACCTTGCCGGCGACGCTCGGCGCGGACGGAACGGCGCGGACCACGATCGAAGTGCCGCAGACGCTCGACCAGATCGCCGCGATGGCGGTCGAGATGGACTATCAGGACGCCAACGGCCAGATCCTGACGGCCAGCAAGCGCATCTTCATACACCCCTCGGCGGTCCAGCTCGGGGTCAAGACCGATGGCTGGCTGATGAAGCAGGACGATCTGCGCCTGCGCTTCGTCGCGCTCGACACCCAGGGCAAGCCGCTCGCTAGCCAGTCGATCTCGGTCGAGCTCTACAGCCGCGAGATATTGACGGCGCGGCGGCGGCTGATCGGCGGCTTCTATGCCTATGACAACCAGATGAAGACCACGAAGCTGGGCGCGACCTGCTCGGCGACCACCGATGCGCAGGGGCTGGCGAGCTGCCAGCTTAATCCGGGCGTCTCGGGCGAAGTCTATGCGGTGGCAACCACCAAGGATGCGAATGGCAATGTCGCGCGCGCGACACAGTCGACCTGGCTGGTGGGCGACGAGGATTGGTGGTTCGGCGGCGACAATGGTGACCGCATGGACCTCATCCCCGAAAAGACCGAATACAAGGCGGGTGAAACCGCCAAGTTCCAGGTTCGCATGCCCTTCCGCGACGCGACCGCGCTGGTGACGGTCGAGCGCGAGGGTGTGCTTTCGAGCTTCGTCGTGGGGCTCAGCGGCAAGGATCCGGTGATCGAAGTCCCGATGCCGGGGGATTATGCGCCCGACGTGTTCGTCTCCGTGATGGCAGTGCGCGGCCGCGTTTCGGGCTGGAGCAATTGGGGCTCGTCGATGGCGCGCGATTGGGGTGTGCCCTTCTTCTCGAAGGATGGCGGCGCGCCGACCGCAACGGTCGATCTCGCTAAGCCGGCGTATCGCCTCGGCATCGCCAAGGTGAAGGTTGGATGGGAAGGGCATAAGCTCGACGTGGCGGTAAAGGCCGACAAGCCGAGCTATGGCGCACGCGGGACCGCGGCGGTGGACGTCACGGTCAAGACCCCCGACGGCAAGCCCGCGGCGAGCGCGGACGTCGCCTTCGCGGCAGTGGACGAAGCGCTGCTTCAGCTTGCGCCCAACGAGAGCTGGGACGTGCTGACGGCGATGATGGGCGACCGTCCTATTTCGGTGCTGACATCGACTGCGCAGACGCAAGTCGTCGGCAAGCGTCATTACGGCAAGAAGGCTGTCGAGGCCGGCGGCGGCGGTGGCGGCGATCTCTCCGGGCTCAACCGCGAGAATTTCCAGCCGGTTTTGCTGTGGAAGGGCAAGGTGGCGCTCGATGCGAACGGTCATGCCCGCGTCGATGTGCCGCTCAACGACGCGCTGACGTCGTTCAAGCTCGTCGCGATCGCCACTGACGGCGCGCAATTGTTTGGCACTGGATCGGCGAGCGTGCGCACCGCGCAGGATCTGTCGATCTATGCCGGCGTGCCGCAGCTGGTGCGCACCGGCGATCAGTTCGGCGCGATGTTCACGCTGCGCAATGGCTCGAGCAAGCCGATGAAGGTGACGGCGAATGTCGAGCTGAGCCCACGCGTCGCGACGGGCAAGGCGCTGACGATCGAGATTCCCGCGGGGGGCGCTGCGCCGGTGGTGTGGAACCTGACTGCACCGCCGGCCGAGGGGCGGCTGACCTGGACGGTCTCGGCGCGCTCGGAGGACGGCAAAGCACTCGACAAGCTTACCACCGTGCAGGATGTCATCCCCGCAGTGCCGGTCGAGACCTGGGCGGCAAGCCTGGCCCGCGTCGGCCCGGGCACGAGCTTTACGATTGCGCCTCCCACGGGTGCGCTGCCGGGGTTCGGCATGGTCGAAGTCAGCCTAGCCGACACGCTCGCGCCGCCGCTCCAGGGGGTCCGCGATTATATGGCGGCCTATGCCTATAATTGCCTCGAGCAGCGCGCATCCAAGGCGATCGCGCTGGGCGATACCGGCATGTGGAACGCGATCACCGGCGAGATGCCTGCCTATCTCGATAATGATGGCCTGCTGCGCTACTTCCCCGGCGATTGGCCGGGCTCGGAAGCGCTGACCGCCTATATCCTCTCGATCGCGTCCGAGGCAGGGCTGCCGCTTCCCGAAGGGCCGCGCGGCAAGATGATCGAGGCGCTCAAGGGCGTGCTCGACGGACGTCTGCGGCGCGAGGATTATGGTGATGTGCGGCTTCAGCGGCTGGGGGCGTTCAATGCTCTGGCGCGTGCGGGCGTGGCGACTGCCAACATGGTCGGACAGGTCGGAATGGGCGTGGGCGAGATGCCGACCTCCAGTCTGGCTGACTATGCCGTGGCGCTTGGCAAGGTCTCCGGGCTTGCCAATGGCCAGCAGCTTCGCCTCGATGCCGAGAAGACGCTGCGCACCCGGCTGGTCTATGAAGGCACGCGGATCGACATCTCCGACAAGGGCAAGATGCCGTGGTGGCTGATGGCATCGGACGACGAAGCGGCGATCAAGGCGCTGCTGGGGACAATGGGCCGCCCCGGCTGGCAGGACGATACCGCCAAGATGATGGTCGGCCTCGCGATGCGCCAGCAGCGTGGCCATTGGGACACCACGCCCGCTAATGCCTGGGGCACGGTTGCCGCCCGCAAGTTCATGGCGGCGTATCCGGCAGAAGCGATTGCAGGGATCACTACCGCCAGCTTCGGCAGTTCGAGCGTCAGCCGCAGCTGGCCGCTCGCCGAGCCGCAGCGGCTGTTCAGCCTGCCGCTGCCGGCACAGAGCACGCCGCTGGTGTTGACGCAGTCGGGCGGCTCCGGACCTTGGGCGTTCGTCCGTGTCAAGGCGGCGGTGCCGCTGACTCAGCCACTGATGGCGGGGTACAAGGCGACCAAGAAGGTCGAGGCAGTCAAGCAGCTGACACCCAATGCCTGGACGCGCGGCGACATCGTCAAGGTCACGATCACGGTCGAAGCCTCGGCCGAGCGCAATTGGGTGGTGATCAACGATCCAGTGCCTTCGGGCGCGACGATCGTCGGCAATCTCGGCGGCCAATCCGAAATGCTGGCGGCGCAGGGCGGCACCAGTGAAGGCGTGCCGCCTAGCTTCACCGAGCGCGGACGCGATGCCTGGCGAGCTTATTATGGCTGGGTGCCGCGCGGCAGCTTCACCGTGTCCTATGTGATGCGGCTCGACGCGGCAGGGCGCTTCGGCCTGCCCGCAACGCGCGTCGAGGCGATGTACTCGCCCGAGATCCGCGCCCAGATCCCGAACCAGCCGATGGTGGTCGCCCAAAGGTGAACTGGAAGGAATGGGGCGGACGGTTCCCGCGGGCAGCGCGGGCCGTCCGCTGGATCGACGACACGCCCGAGCGACTGCACGGCTGGTTCGCGCGTGTGCGCGCAGCCTATCGCGAAAACGGGTGGCGCGGTGTGGTCACGCCGCGCCGGATCGTGCTCGCGAGCGGATCGGCGCTGTTGGCGGCATTCATTGCATTCTATTGGGTAACGCTGCCGCCGGCACTTCCGGGCTATGCGGCGGTGCGCGGGCATTGGCAGCCTTCCGAGGCGTGGCTTTACGATCGGCGCGGGCGGCTGCTCGATTCGACGCGGGTCGATTATCAGGCGCGGCGGCTGAGCTGGGTGCGGCTGGAGGATGTGTCCGCGGTTGCACGCGATGTGCTGGTCGGGGCGGAGGATCATCGCTTCCGCTCGCATGGCGGGATCGACTGGTTGGCAACCGCGGGATCGCTGCGTGCACGGCTGTCGGGGCAGCGCGCACGCGGCGCATCGACGCTGTCGATGCAGGTTGCGGCCTATCTGGCGCCCGAACTTGCCGCGCCGGGCAATCGCGGGCTGATCGACAAACTGCGGCAAATGCGCGCGGGTTCGGCGCTCGATGACAGCTGGAGCAAGGATCAGATCCTCGAAGCCTATTTAAACCTCGCCGGTTTTCGCGGCGAGGCGCAGGGGATCGGCGCGGCGTCATTGGGTCTGTTCGGCAAGACTCCGGCGGCGCTCAGCCGCGACGATGCCCTGCTGCTTGCGGCGCTTTTGCCCGATCCGCGTGCGGGAGCGACCAAGGTGGCGGCGCGCGCCTGTGCACTGAGCCATGACAAGGATTGCAGCCGGTTCGCGGGCGCTGCCGCTTCGATGCTCGGCCCTGCGCGCAGCCTGGCGCTGGATCCGGGGCTCGCGCCGCACCTCTCGGCGCGCCTGCTGACCAAGCCGGGCGCGAAGATAAACACCACGCTTGATCTCAACATCCAGCGCGTCGCCATCGCCGCGCTAAAGCGCCAACTTCAGGGGCTGGGCGGCACCCGCGCCCGCGATGGCGCCGTGGTGGTGGTCGACAATGCCAGTGGCGACGTGCTGGCTTATGTCGGCGGGATCGGCGGCGAATCGACGGCGCCCGCGGTGGATGGGGCAGCCGCGTACCGCCAGGCGGGATCGACGCTCAAGCCGTTCCTCTACGCGCTCGGGATCGAGAAGGGGTATCTGACCGCCGCCTCGATCCTCGATGACTCGCCGGTCCAGCTCGACACTGCCTCAGGCCTGTATGTGCCGCAAAATTACGACAAGGCATTCAAGGGCCCGGTTTCGGCGCGGGTCGCGCTGGCCGGCTCGCTCAACGTTCCCGCGGTGCGGACGTTGCTGTTGACCGGCGTCGATCCGTTCCGCGACCGGCTGTGGGATACCGGCTATCGCGGGCTGGTCGAGGACGGCCAATATTATGGCTATTCGCTCGCTTTGGGATCGGCCGAAGTGACGCTGCTTGAGCAGGTAGGAGCTTTTCGCAGCCTTGCCATGGCCGGGCGCTGGAGCCCGCTCCGGATCACGGCTGCCGACAAGCGCGAGCGGCCGCGTCGCATCACCACGCCGCAGGCGGCATGGATCGTCGCCGATATGCTCGCCGATCCCAATGCTCGCGCGGGCACGTTCGGGATCGATTCGGCGCTGCGGCTGCCCTTCTGGGCAGCGGCGAAGACGGGCACGTCGAAGGCGATGCGCGACAATTGGTGCATCGGCTTCTCCGATCGGTTCACCGTCGGCGTGTGGGTGGGCAATCTCGAAGGCGATCCGATGCGCGCCGTCTCGGGGACCAGCGGGGCAGCGCCGGTGTGGCGCGACATGATGATGGCGCTCCACCAGCAGACGCCCGGCAAGGCCCCGGCGCGGCCCGAGGGCATCGAGCAGCGCGACATTTCGTTCGACCGCAGGATCGAGCAGCCGCGGCGCGAATATTTCATCGCGGGAACTGCGCTGACCCGCGTTGCCGTGGCGCCCGCGTCGGCGCGGCGTCCGCGCATCGTCAATCCAGTCGCCGGCAGCGTCTATGCGCTCGATCCCGATATTCCGCGCGACAATCAGCGGCTGGCGGTGTCGGTGACCGGCGAAGCGCTCGGCCACCGGCTGATGCTCGACAATCAGGATCTGGGGTCAGCCGATTCGAAACCGCTGATCCTCGCGCCACGCGGCCAGCATCGGCTGCGGCTGGTCGATTTGGGCGGGCGCGTCGTCGACCAGGTGATTTTCACAATTCGCTGAAGCGGGGGTCGTTGACGGACCGAAATGCTTAACAGCGCGTTTTGGTGCCTGGTCCCTTTTCCCCTTTCAGGGGCCGTGCTCACGGGCACCGGCCGCGTCGGCGTATCACGACGCGGCCGAACCCCTCAGACCTTCAGGAAATTACTGGCCGCCGCCCCCCGTGGGGGAGGCGCCCGGCGCACCGACGGTGCCGATATTGCCGAACAGATCCTGGAAGAAGCTGCGCTTGCGGCCCAGCGTCGGCGTCGTCTTGCCATAGGGGTCGATCGACGCGATCAGCTCGGTGCCGGTGCGGTCCACCGCGACGACATTGCCCTTGGCATCGAAGCGCACGCGCAGCGTCTGCTGCTCGCGGGGCCGCGGGCTCTGGAAGCCGAGGCCGCTGCTGTCGCGCGAGATATAATACCATTCGCCCTGGTTGAACTGGCTGGTCAGCGTCGGCCGGCCGAGCGTCTGGAGCACCGATTCGCGATTATCCACGCCGGGCTGGATCGCATCGACCAGTTCCTTGTCGACGACATAACCCTGATGCGAGCGCACGGGCGCGCAGGCGGAAGTGCCGAGAGCGGCTGCCAGCAAGGCGGCGCCGAGCGCACGGACGGGAATCGACATAGTTTCTCCAAGGCAATGGCAGGCAGCGCGCATTGCATCGCGCGACCATAGCCTCAATATGCTTCAAAATGCGGCCAAACAAGGTCGCAGACCCTTAAGCGACGGAACGAACCCGCACATGCGACTGCTTGCACGACTCTTTGGGGCTCCGGACCGCGGCACTGCGCCTGCGCTGTACGAGGCGGTGGTGGCGCTTGGCCGCGCGCCGCACTGGTATCAGGCCGGCGCGGTGCCGGACACGATCGACGGACGCTTCGACATGATCGCCGCGGTGCTCGCCATGGTGATGTTGCGGCTCGAAAGCGATCCTGCGGGCGTGCCGCAGAGCACGGCGCTCGCCGAATGCTTTATCGAGGATATGGACGGCCAACTCCGCGAAATCGGCATTGGCGACATCGTGGTCGGCAAGCATCTCGGGCGGATGATGGGCATGCTCGGCGGGCGGCTCGGCGCCTATCGCGACGGGCTGGCGGCAGGCTCGGTCCGCGAGACGCTGGTGCGCAACCTCTATCGCGGCGCGGCGCCCGAGGAAGCAGCGCTGGCGCATGTCGAGCGTGAATTGCTGGCGCTGCGCGCACGATTCGCGGCCGCGCCGATCGACATTTTCGTCGCGGGGGAGTTGCCGGCATGACCGCGCCCGAGTTTTCGCGCCCGCATCGCCTCGATCAGATCGGCGCCGGAGAGAATCGCGTTACGGTCAGCGCCGAGGCCGAGGAGCGCACGGCGCTCGCCAAGCGCTTCGGGCTGGCCGCGCTTGATTCGCTGACCGCCGATTACGCGATCCATCGCGACCTGAGCGGCGTGATCGCGCAGGGCCATCTTTCGGCGCGCGTGACGCAGAGCTGTGCAGTGACCGGGGATCCGCTGCCGGTGAAGGTCGAAGAGGATTTTGCGATCCGTTTCCTACCCGAGCCCGATGCCGAACTGCCGGACGAGGTCGAGCTGAGCGAAGACGAATGCGACACGGTGTTCTACACCGGCAGCGCAATCGATCTGGGCGAGGCCGCCGCCGAGACTCTGCTGCTGTCGCTCGATCCGTTTCCGCGCAGTCCGAATGCGGCGGCGGTGCTCAAGGAAGCGGGCGTGGTCGGCGAGGATGAAGTGGGGCCGTTCAGCGCGCTGGCCGGGTTGCGGGATGCGCTCGCCAAGAAGGAATAGGCCGGATGATCTCGACCGTGATCGCGCTGCTGCTTTTTGCCGGTCTCCCGGGCCAGGATGCGGTCGCGTCAGTGACGGACGCGCCATGTACGTTTCCGCGAGGCGCTCAAACCAGCCTGGGCGAGCTCGAGATCTCGATTCGGCAAAACGCGGCCTGCGGGCTGCCATGGCTTGCTTTGAAGCGTGTGGTCAGGGAGTCGGGCGCCCTTGCGCGCTTGAAGGCCGCTCTCGCCGAGACCAGGGACATTCGGCCTGCCGATGGGCGGTTGCTCGATGAGCTCGGCGTTACCATCGACGCGGCGGCGGGACGCCCGCAGGCGCTGCTGGCACACTATGATGACAATGTAGCGCGGCATCCCGAGGACCAGAGCCTGCCGAATGTGTCGTGCTGGGTGCGCAGCGCGCACGGCATCGATCTCGCGCATGCGATGCCCTATTGCGACGCGGCGGTTGCAGCCGGGCGGCCGGCGCATTCCCTGATCAATCGAGGCATGGCGCGGCTTCAATTGGGCGATTTCGCCGGGGCGAGACGGGATTTCGACGAAGCGCTGAAGCAGCCGGAATCGAGCGGTCATCCTTTTGCGTCTCGAGCCATTTACGGGCGCGGCCTGGCGCGGCTCAAGCTTGGCGACAAGCGGGGAACGGCAGACAAGGCCCAGGCAAAGCGCGAAGACCCAGGCGTCATGGACTTATTCGTCTCGCTCGGGTTCCGAGGATAGTTCACGTTCGCCGCAGCCCGCTAAGCTTCGAGCAACCTTGCTCTTTCTATGTCCTTCGGTCTTCCGAAGTGCCGCAGCATGGCAATCAACTCATCTCGCGCGGGTACGAAAAGCACTGCACCCGCGACATTCATGGCTTCGCGGGTGGCCGGGACCAGTTTCTCGCCAAAGACGTGGAAGCCGGCCATGAAGTCGACGGGGACGGGCGGCGCGGTCCAGGCGCAGTAGAAGTCCGAGCGGAAGCGGCGGTCGGCGATGCCGGGCGTCAGCGGCACGCCGAGGCCGGGGAGGATGCGCCGGGCGTCGGCGACGGTGAGCAACATATCGACATCGCGGACCTGGATCGGGGAGGCGCCGTGCAGCGCGACCGCGGCGCTGCCGATGATCCACCAATCGTCGCGTGCGTCCTGCATCGCGGCGGCGATCATGGCGAGGGTCTGGTGAAGGGGCGCTACTTGACGTTCCACTGTCACCCCGGACCTGTTCCGGGGGCCAGCACGCGGCCCCCGGCTATGCTTGAGCCTATTGTCTTTCCCGTGCAGCACGCTGGACCCTGGAACAAGTCCCGGGTGACGATATAGAAGCTAGACCCCGATGCCCCGCGCCAGCATCGAGGCGATGGTGTCGGCAATCTGCTCGGGATCGGTGTCGTCGGCCCAGACGCTGTAGCGCAGCCCCAGGAACACGTTCATTCCCATGATCGCCCAGGCGTGGATTTCGGAAATGTCGCCGCGGACTTCGCCGCGCTCGGCAGCCGCGTTGAGGCGGGCATGGATGCGCTCGGCGGTGGTCGCGTAATGCATGCGGAAGCTCTCGGGGTCGACGAATTCGGCTTCGTCGATGATCCGGTAGATTTCCTTGTGGCTGCGGGCGAACTTGATGAAGTGCAGGAGCCCGGCGCGTTCGGCTTCGATTTGGCCCTGTGCGGCGCGGATCGCCGGGCCGACATGCTCCTTCACTTGCTCGCTCATGTCGCGAACGAGTGCGCGGAACACTGCGTCCTTCGAATCGAAATAGGTGTAGAAGCTGCCCAGCGCGACACCGGCCCGGCGTGTAATCCCGCTGATCGAGCCTTCGTGAAAGCCCTTCTCGCCAAATTCCTCCGCTGCCGCATCGAGGATCGCGCGCAGCGTTCGGCGGCCCCGCTCGGTGCGCGGTTCCTTGCCGGCGCTGGCGGCTTCGCCGGTGCCGGATAGCCCTGCCCGGGAAGGGGGGGATGTGGCCGTCATGCCACGCCCGCTCGCCATTCGTATCTCTCCCCCAACATTCCCAAGTTGAAACCCGGTTCAGGTTTCAGTATAGCGTCCGGCAATTGCTTACAACCCGCCTTAAAGAGCGGGTTCGCCACTTGGGGAGGAAGACCTGATGTCACGCTATAATCCGTCCATCCGTACCGTATTGTTCGCCGGGGCTGCCTTTGCCGGGCTCGCCGCCTCGCCCGCATTCGCGCAGGACACTAGCACCGCCACCGCCGTGCAGACTACCGAAGCGCAGGATCCCGCCGCGAGCGAGGACGACGGCCTGGTCGTGGTCACGGCTCGCCGCCGCGAAGAGAGCCTGATCGACGTTCCGATCGCAGTGACTGCAATCAGCGGCGCGCAGCTCGAAGCGCAGGGCGCGATCGACATCACCGACGTCGCCCAATCGGCTCCCAACGTCTCGCTCGAAGTATCGCGCGGCACCAATTCGACGCTTTCGGCCTTTATCCGCGGCGTCGGCCAGCAGGATCCGGTGGCCGGCTTCGAAGCGGGCGTCGGCATCTATCTCGACGACGTGTACCTCAACCGTCCGCAGGCCGCCGTGCTCGACATCTATGACGTCGAGCGCATCGAAGTGCTGCGTGGGCCGCAGGGCACGCTTTACGGCCGCAACACGATCGGCGGCGCGATCAAATATGTCACGCGCCGGATCGGATCCAGCCCGACGATGAAGGTGCGCGGCGCCTATGGCAGCTACAATCAAGCCGATCTCGTCGTCAGCGGTTCGGCGCCGATCGGCGATACGGGGTTCAAGGTCGGTGCGGCCTTCGCCCGCCTTTCGCGCGGCGGCTTTGGCGACAATCTGACCACCGGCCAGGATAACTATAACAAGGACATCTGGGCCGGCCGCGCCACGCTCGAGTTCGAGCCTTCGAACGAAGCCTATTTCCGCATCTCGGGTGATTACACTCGCGACAAGAGCAACACCCGCGGCGGCCATCGCCTGATCCCGGGCATCGTCAGCGGCACACCGGTGCTCGCCAACGTCTTCGATTCGCGCGGCAATCTGCTCGATCCCAAGCAGAACGTGAAGGCATGGGGCATCAACGGCTTCTTCGAACTGAAACCGACCGACTGGCTGACCTTCCGCTCGATCACCGGCTATCGCAAGGACGACAGCGCCACGCCGATCGATTTCGACGCGCTCAACGCGGTCCAGGTCGATGTGCCGGCTTTCTACAATAACGAGCAGTTCAGCCAGGAAGCGCAGTTCCTGATCGATACGGGCGGCTTCTCGGGCCTGCTCGGCGTCTATTATCTCGACGCCAAGGCGCGCACCGTGTTCGACGTGCGTCTGCCCGGCGGCGTGACGGCGCTGACCTTCGGCAACGTCGCGACCGACACCGTCGCAGTGTTCGGCGACTTCACTTATGACTTCAATGAGATGTTCAGCGTGTCGGCCGGCGGCCGCTACACCTGGGACCGGCGCGATGCATCGGTGCTGCGCCGTACGTATCTTGGCGGCGGATCGCCCTTCTTCAACGGCGCGGGCGTGCTGTTTGCGACGACGTCGGACTTCACTGGCAAGGCCGATTTCGCCAAGTTCACGCCGCGCGCCTCGGTCAGCTTCAAGCCGAGTGCCGACCATACGCTCTATGCGAGCTGGTCGAAGGGCTTCAAGGGCGGCGGGTTCGATCCGCGCGGCCAAACCACTGCATGCCGCACCACCGCCGGCGGGGCGTGCAACGCCCAGCAGGTCTATGACTTCCTCGCCTTCGATCCCGAAAACGTCACCAGCTACGAGGTCGGGTACAAGGCATCGGTGCTCGATCGCCGGCTGACCGTCGCGCTGGCCGCATTCCAGTCCGACTATACCGACGTCCAGGTTCCCGGCTCGATCGGCACCACCGTGGGCGGCACCCAGACCTTCATCGGCATCACGACCAACGCCGGCAAGGCGCGGATCAAGGGCGTCGAGTTCGAAGGCAATGCCGTGCTTGCCAAGGATCTGGGCGGCGACGGCAGCTCGCTCAACCTCGGTTGGACGGTCGGCTATATGGACGCCAAGTATCTGACGTTTATCGACAGCCGCGGGCTCAATGTGGCCAATCGCCGCAAGATCCAGAACACCCCGGATTGGACCGCGAGCGCGACGCTCGGCTATACCGCGCAGATCGGCGAAGGCTCCCTGACCGTCAGCGGCACGGCTGCGTATCGCGGTGCTTCGCAGCAGTTCGAGCTGCGCACGCCGATGCTCGACCAGCCGAGCTACACCTTGTTCGACGCGAACCTGGTGTGGAACGTCAACGACATGCTCTCCTTCGGCATCCACGGCCGTAATCTGGGCAACAAGCGTTACATCGTCGCCGGCTACAACTTCCTCGCGCAGAACCCCGATACGGGCGATTTCCTGCGCACTCCGGCCGGCGCCTATGTCTCGACGCTGGGCACCGAGGGCGTGCTGACTGCCTATTACGGCAATCCGCGCCAGATCTTCGGCACGGCAACGATCAAGTTTTAAGAGCTTCTCCCGCGCACCAACTTTCAAGCCGGGCGTCGATGACGTCCGGCTTTTTCTTGCTCCCCTCTCCCTTGATGGGAGAGGGAGGGGCCCGCCGCGAAGCGGTGGGAGGGCGAGGGTGATCTCTCCTCAAGCGGAATCGCTCGCGGAGAGGTCACCCCCACCCAACCCTCCCCCGTCAACGGGGGAGGGCTTTCCCTCCGAGCCGCTGTTCTGCGAGGAATAATGATGACCGAATCCACCTCTACTCCGACGCGGATAGCATCGAACGGCCTCGTCCTGGCGATGTTGCTGCTCGTCTACATCTTCAATTTCCTTGATCGGCAGATACTCAGCATCCTCGCCCAGCCGGTGAAGGCCGATCTCGGGCTCGACGATGCGCAATTGGGCATGCTGGGCGGACTGGCATTCGCCGTGCTCTATTCGACGCTGGCGATCCCCTTCGCCTTGCTGGCCGACAAGACCAATCGCTCCTGGGTGATCACCATCTCGCTGGCGGTGTGGAGCGGCTTCACGGCTTTGTGCGGCGCGGCGCAGAATTTCACGCAGATGTTCCTGTTCCGGCTGGGCGTCGGCGTCGGCGAAGCGGGCGGGGTGGCGCCAAGCTATGCGCTGATCAGCGATGCCTATCCGGCCGAACGGCGGGCGCGCGCGCTTTCCATCTATTCGCTCGGGATTCCGCTGGGCTCGGCGGGCGGCGCGCTGCTCGGCGGCTATATCGCGCAGAATGTCGAGTGGCGGACGGCGTTCGTCGTCGTTGGCCTGCTCGGGCTGGTTGTGGCGATCCCCTTCAAGCTCATCGTCCGCGATCCGCCGCGTGAACGCGCAGCGGGGCAGGTGCCGATCTGGCACGTCTTCGGCATCCTCGCAGCCAAGCCGAGCTTCTGGCTGCTTGCCTTCGGTGCGGCGGCGGGATCGATGTGCGGCTATGGTGTCGCCTTCTGGTTGCCGAGCATGATCATGCGCAGCTTCGGGCTCGATCTCCAGCAGGTCGGGCAATTCTTCGGTGCCTTGCTGCTCAGCGGCGGAGTCGCGGGGATATTGCTCGGCGGCTGGCTCGGCGACCGGATGGGCAAGCGCGACCGCAAATGGTACGCGCTGGCGCCGGCGATCTGCTATGTCGCGGGGACGCCCTTGTTCATCGCCGGCGTGCTTTCCGGGACCTGGATGGCGGCATTCGCCTTGTTCGTGATCCCCCAGGCCTTGGTCTATGTCTGGCTGGGCCCGGTGCTCACCGCCGTCCAGCATCTCGTGCCCGCGCACATGCGCGCGACGGCTTCGGCGAGCTTCCTGCTGATCAACAATCTGATCGGGCTGGGGCTGGGCAGCTGGGTGATCGGATCGCTTTCCAAGCATCTGACCCCGGCCTATGGCGCGGCCGATGCGCTGCGCTACGCGATCGCCGCGGGCCTGTGCCTGTATCTGGTGGCGGGGTTGCTGATGCTGTTCGCCAGCCGCTTCCTCAAGCGTGACTGGGTCGATTAGCGCTCGCGCGTCGCGGCGAACTTCACCTTGGAATAGCGATCGGCGATATAGCCGACTTCCCAGGCAGACTTGGCCATGAAGACGGGGTTGCCGTCACGATCCTTGGCCATCGCGCCGCGGTTGAGATCGGTGAACGCCTTGAGTTCGGCAGGGTCCTCCGCCGAGATCCAGCGCGCGGTCTCGAACGGCGCCTGCTCGAGGCCGGCGGCAACCTTATATTCCGCGTCCAGCCGGCTGAGCAGCACTTCGAGCTGGAGTTGGCCGACGACGCCGATGATCCAGTTCGATCCGATCTCGGGATAAAAGACCTGGGTGACGCCCTCTTCGGCCATGTCGTCCAGCGCCTTGCGCAGCTGCTTGGTCTTGGTCGGGTCCTTGAGCTGGACGCGGCGCAGGATCTCCGGCGCGAAATTCGGCAGCCCGGTGAAACGGACATCGGCCTTTTCGCTGAGCGTATCGCCGACGCGCAGCACGCCGTGATTGGGAATGCCGATGATATCGCCGGGGAAGGCTTCGTCCGCGAGTTCGCGCTCGCGGGCGAAGAACAGGATCGGCGAGTGAATCGCGATCGGTTTGCCATGCCCGGTGGGGGTGAGCTTCATGCCGCGTTTGAAGGTGCCCGAGACCAGCCGCATGAAGGCGATGCGATCGCGGTGATTGGGATCCATGTTCGCCTGGACCTTGAACACGAAGCCGGTGACCTGCGGCTCGTCGGGCGAGACGGGGGCGGGTTCGGCGGGAAGCGCGTGCGGCGGCGGCGCATGCAGCGCAAGGGCATCGATCAGCGAATCGACGCCAAATTCCTTGAGCGCCGATCCGAAATAGACCGGCGTAAGGTCGCCGTTGCGGTAGGCCTCGGCGTCGAACTCGGGATAGCCGATGCCGGCGAGCTCGATCTCCTCACGCAGCCGCGCCGCAGCTGCGGGCGAAAGGATCTCGTCGAGTTGGGGATCGTCGAGGCCGGTCGTCTGAACTACCTTGCCCTGGAATTCGCGGCTGCCGCCCTCGGGCAGCAGCAGGCGGTGGTTGACCAGATCGTAAATCCCCTCAAACTCGCCGCCCATGCCCACCGGCCAGGTCATCGGCGTCACGTCCAGTGCCAGCAGATTGGCGATCTCGTCGAGGATCTCGAAGATCGGGCGGCCCTCGCGATCGACCTTGTTGACGAAGGTGATGATCGGCACCGAGCGCAGGCGGCACACTTCGAACAGCTTGCGCGTCTGGCTCTCGATACCCTTGGCGACATCGATCACCATCACCGCGGAATCGACGGCGGTCAGCGTGCGATACGTGTCTTCGCTGAAGTCTTCATGGCCTGGGGTATCAAGCAGGTTGAACGTGATGCCCTCGCGTTCGAAGGTCATCACCGAGGAGGTGACCGAGATTCCGCGCTGCTGCTCGATCTTCATCCAGTCCGAGCGGGCACGCCGCGCCTGCCCACGCGCCTTCACTTCGCCGGCAAGATGGATCGCGCCGCCGAACAGCAGCAGCTTTTCGGTAAGCGTGGTCTTGCCCGCATCGGGGTGCGAGATGATCGCGAAGGTGCGGCGGTCGTTGGCAATCGGCATCGCGGCGCTCTAGCGGCTCAACCCGCCAACGTCACCTGCATGCTGCCAGAGTTACCTGCATACTAAAAATCCGCGATTCGCCGGGTGCGAAGCGGAGGATCCCCGGCTTGTCCCAGATCTCGCCGGTAAAGCCGTGTGGATCGGCAATGCCGTGCCACGGCTCGATGCACACGAAGCTTGCGCCGGGCTTGGTCCAGATGCCCAAGGTGTCCGCGTCGAAGGCGATGTCGAGCGAACGCCCGGTGCGCGAGTGATAGGACACATGGCGGCTCTTCAGCTTCTCCCAGACCAGGGCATCGCGTTCGAACAGCCCGTCACTCAGCGCCAGCGTGCGGCCCTCCAGCGGACTCGGCCAGCCGCCCTGGTCCATCCAGCCACCAAGCACGATCGCGGACAATTCGTCGGGCTCGTCTTTCTCGAACTCGATGACATGATCGCCCTTGCCGCGTCCGAATGGCAGGGGCCAGGCGAAGGCGGGGTGGAAGCCGAAGCTGGCGGGCATGTCAGCGTCGCCGGTGTTGGTGACAGTGACGTCGGTCGCCAGCGTCGCGCCGGTCAGCGTGAAGGCGGCGTCGAGCGTGAAGGCGAAGGGATAGACGGTGCGCGTCTCGTCATTATCCCCAAGGCGGAACACGACGCGATTCGCAGCCTGCTCGATGCACTCGAACATCTGGCGACGCGCGAAGCCATGCTGGGGCAGAGAATATTCCTCGCTGCCAAGCCGGTATTTGTCGTCCATCAGCCGCCCGACGATCGGAAACAGCAAGGGCGCGCGGCCTGACCAGAAGGCCGGATCCGCATCGGTCATAAGTTCCCCCTGTCCCGGCTCACGGAGCGACGAAAGCTCGGCACCGAACGGATTGATGCTGGCGGTCAGCCGCTCGGAGGCGATATGAATCATGTTGCTTTCCCTGCTCGTCTGCCGGCGCGATACCGGCTTTCGCGCAATGTGACGAGGTAGGCTAATGGTGGAAGCGACACTGGCGAGACTGGGGCCGGCGCAGCGCGCGCTGGCCGAGCGGCTGCGCGAAACGATCGCAGCAACGGTACCGGAGTTGCGCGAGCATGTGAAATGGAACGCGCCGAGCTTCGCCGTGAATGGCGACGACCGCGTGACGCTCAATTTCGGGCCGCGCGGCGACGTTCGCGTGATCCTGCACCGCGGCGTTACAGTGAGGCGCGACGGGTTCGCGTTCGACGACCCCGCCGAGCTCGCCGTTTGGCGCGCGCCCGATCGCGGCGTGGTGACTTTGCGCAACATGGCCGAGCTCGAAGCCAAAGCTGGCGCAATTGCCGATCTGGTCGCGCGCTGGGTCGCCGCGACCGCTTAGCCCTCGCGGTGGATCGCGAAGCCCTGCCAGCTCTGATTGACCGGCATCAGCTCGAGGCTGTTGATATTGAGGTGCGGGGGGAGGGTGGCGACCCAAAGGAGCGTCTCGGCAATGTCCTCGCCGGTCATCGGATTGACGCCGCCATAGAGCTTGTCCGAGCTTTCCTGGCTGCCGGTGCGCACGAGAGTGAATTCGGTTTCGGCCATGCCCGGTTCGATCGACGTGACACGGACGCCAGTGCCGTGAAGATCGGCGCGCAGGTCGAGGCTGAACTGGCGGACAAAGGCCTTGCTCGCCGCATACACATTGCCGCCGGGATAGGGGTAGGTCGCAGCGACTGAAGAGAGGTTGATGATCGCGCCTTCGCGCTCGACGATCTGGGGCAACAGCTTGTGGGTGATCGAGACCAACGCCGTGATGTTGGTGTCGATCATCGTCGTCCAGTTGGACAGCTTGGCCTTGTGCGCGGGCTCTAGGCCGAGGGCGAGGCCGGCATTGTTGATGAGCAGGTCGATGTCGCGGAACGCGGCGGGCAGGGCATCGAGCGCGGCGTCGCGGGCTGCTTCGTCGCGCACGTCGAATTCGGCGGCGTGGAAACGCTCGCCCAGTTCGGCGGAGAGCGCGGCGAGCCGATCGGCGCGGCGGCCGGTGCCGATGACATGCCAGCCGGCCCCGACGAACGCGCGCGCGGCGGCCTCGCCAATCCCGGAGGTCGCGCCGGTGATGAGTGCGGTGGCCATTTCGATTCCTCCATTTTCGTCATCCC
The DNA here is from genome assembly GCF_979258125.1 of Sphingomonas sp. AC522. Taxonomy (NCBI): domain Bacteria; kingdom Pseudomonadati; phylum Pseudomonadota; class Alphaproteobacteria; order Sphingomonadales; family Sphingomonadaceae; genus Sphingomonas; species Sphingomonas sp. AC522. The sequence goes on along the minus strand of NZ_OZ409836.1, from coordinate 357,216 downwards.
GGCGGAAGCCGGGGTGACGATTGTTGTTCAGCCTCTCAGTGTCGCCCCAAGCTTCGCAGCTGCGGCGATTACCTTGTCGGCCAGCGCCTTGATCTCCTCGTCGGTGAAGCTCTTTTCGCCGGGTTGGAGCATGACCTCCACGCCCAGCGACTTCTGGCCCTCCGGCACGCCGGTGCCGGTGAACAGGTCGAACAAGCGGGCGTCCGTGATCATTGCCTTGTCGGCGCCCTTGACGGCGCGGACGAGATCGCTTGCCGCAAGGCCGGCGGGAACGAGGAAGGCGAAGTCACGCGTGACAGCCTGCAGCGCGGGCGGGGTGTAGGCCATGCGCATGAAGCCTGTTCCGCCCTTCTTCGGGGGCAGCGCGTCGAGATAGAGTTCGACCGCGGCGACATCACCATCGAGATCGAAGGCCTTGAGAACGCTGGGATGGACCATGCCAAAGGCCGCGAGGACGGTCTTGGGGCCGAGACGGAGCGTGGCGGACTGGCCGGGGTGATAGACTTGGCCCGCTTCGCCCATGACCTGGAGATTGGCGATCGGGGCACCCGCGGCTTCGAGCAGCGCGAGGGCTTCGGCCTTGGCGTCGAACGCAGTGAAGTCCTGCGCCTTGCCGCCCTGCCAGCCGCGCGCAGCGCGCGAACCGGCGAGGATCACGCCGAGCGTCAGACGCTCCTTGTCGGCGAGATAGCGGCGGCCGAGTTCGAAGACGCGGACGGTGGAGGCGCCGCGCTTGAGGTTGCGTTCGGCCGCAGCGAGCAGGCCGGGAAGCAGCGAAGGCCGCATGACCTTCATGTCCTCGCTGATCGGATTGGCGAGGCTCCATGCCCCGCCGCCAAAGGGGGAGGCTTCGGCTTCGGAAATGAAGCTCCAAGTAACGGCTTCGTGCAGCCCCCGCGCGGCAGCGGTGCGGCGGAGCTTGCGCTCGAGCTTTTGCTCGGGCGTGGCAGTGGGGCGGGCGACGCCGGGGATACGCGGCAGCGGCGTCGAGGGGACGTGGTCGATGCCGTGGATACGGATGACTTCCTCGACCAGATCGGGCGCGCCATCGACGTCGCGGCGCCAGCTGGGGACGGTGACTTGCCAATCCGAGAGCGTGAAGCCGAGGCTTTCGAGAATTGTCCTCTGCTCGTCCTCGGCCACGGCGAGGCCACCCAGCGTCTCGGCGAGCGCCGGATCATAGGCGATGACCTTGTTCGGAACGGGCGCTTCGCCCGCACGAGTCACGGCGCTAGGCGTGCCGCCGCAAAGCCCGAGCACCAGCTGCGTTGCGATCGACAGGCCGGTATCGAGAAACGCAGGGTCGACGCCGCGCTCGAAACGGGTGCGGGCGTCGCTGGTCAGCATCAATTTCTGGCCGGTGCGGGCGATATGATCGGGATCGAAATAGGCGCATTCGATCAATACGTCGGTGGTGCTCTCCGAACAGCCCGAATGCTCGCCGCCCATGACGCCGCCGATATCGTGCACGGCATTGTCATCGGCGATGACCGTCATCGTCGCATCGAGCGTATAGGTCTTGCCGTTGAGAGCTACGACCTGCTCGCCATCCTTGGCCTTGCGGGCGACGAGGCCGCCGCTGAGCTTAAGGCGGTCATAGACGTGCAGCGGCCGGCCGAGATCGATCGAGACGAAATTGGTGATGTCGACCAGCGCCGAGATCGGCTTCTGGCCGATCGCAGTCAGCAGCCGCGCCATCCAGGGCGGCGAAGCGCCGTTGGTCACGCCGGACACCGCCTGCGCATAGAAAGCCGGGCAGCCCTCAGGATCTTCGATGCGAACCTCGGGCGCCGGGGCAGTGCCGGCGACGGGATCGGTGGAGGTCATCCTATAGGCGGTAGCGAGCGGCTTGAGCGTGCCGAGACCCGCGGCGGCGAGATCGCGGGCGATGCCGCGCACGCCCATGCAGTCCTGGCGGTTCGGGGTGATCGACACGTCGATGACCGGATCGTTGAGGTCGGCATAATCGGCATAGTCGCAGCCGATGGGCGCATCGGCAGGAAGCTCGATGATCCCCTCATGATCGTCGCCGAGCTCGAGCTCACGCGTCGAGCACATCATGCCGTTGGATTCGACGCCGCGCACGGCCGCGACCTTGAGCTGCATGCCGTTGGCGGGGACGACTGCGCCGGGAAGCCCGAGCACGCCGACCAGCCCTGCGCGGGCATTGGGCGCGCCGCAGACGACGGTGAGCGGATCGCCCGCGCCCATGTCGACAGTCAGCACCTGCAGCTTGTCGGCCTGCGGATGGCGTTCGGCAGTCAGCACCTTGGCGACGCGGAAGCCGGTCAGCTTATCGCCGGGATTCTCGACGCCTTCGACTTCGAGACCGACGCGAGTCAGCGCGTCGGTCACTTGATCGAGGGTGGCGGTGGTTTCGAGATGCTCCTTGAGCCAGCCCAGGGTGAACTTCATGCGCCTACTCCCCCGCTCAAAGTGGGCACGTCGAGCGCCGAGAAGCCGTAATGCTTGAGCCAGCGCATATCGCCGTCGAAAAAGGCGCGCAGATCGTCCATGCCGTATTTGAGCATCGCCAGCCGATCGATGCCGCAGCCGAAGGCGAAGCCCTGCCACTCGTCGGGATCATAGCCCCCCGCCTCTATCACCTTGCGGTGGACCATGCCGCTGCCCAGCACTTCCATCCAGCCTTCCGCGCCGCCGATGACGCGCTTGCCGTTGACGATCGAGAAGCCGACATCGACTTCGGCCGAAGGCTCGGTGAAGGGGAAGTAGCTGGGGCGCAGGCGCAGCACGATATCGTCGCGCTCGAAGAACGCCTTGAGGAAGGTCTCCAACGTCCATTTAAGGTGGCCGAGGGTAATTCCCTTGTCGATGACCAGGCCTTCAACCTGGTGGAACATCGGGGTATGGGTCGCGTCGCTGTCGGAGCGATACGTGCGGCCGGGCGCGATGATGCGGATCGGCTTGTCGCCCCCCGCCGCCTTCATCGCCCGGATCTGCACCGGCGAGGTATGCGTGCGCAGGACCATCGGCTGCTCGTGCTCGCCGGCGAGATAGAAGGTATCGTGCATCGCCCGCGCGGGGTGCGTCTCGGGAATGTTGAGCGCCGTGAAATTGTGCCAGTCGTCCTCGATCTCCGGGCCGGTCGCGACCGCGAAGCCGAGATCGGCGAAGATCTCCGCCAGCTCGTCCATCACCTGGCTGACCGGATGGACCGAGCCGGGGGGCGTCGAATTGACCGGAAGCGTCATGTCGAGCGTCTCGCTCGCCAGCCTGGCATCCAGCGCCAGCCGCTCGAGCGACGCCTTGCGCGTGGCCAGCGCCTCGGTGACCGCTTCGCGCAGGGCATGGATGCGCGGGCCGACTTCTTGCCGCTCGTCCGGCGACATCCCGCCCAGCGTCTTGAGCAGGCCGGTAACGGCGCCCTGCTTGCCGAGCGCATGGACGCGCAGCGCCTCGATGGCGTCGAGCCCGGCCGCCGCGTCGATTGCGCCGAGCAGGTCTACGCGAAGTTGTTCAAGGTCAGTCATGCGGCACTCTTGGTCGGAGGTAAGTCGATCGCCCAGGTGATCAGCGCGCCGTCTTCCGGATCGTCGCGGGTGCCGGTGGCGACGAACCCGTTCTTCTCCAGCACGCGCTGCGATCCCGGATTGTCCACGCTGGTCTCGGCGGTCAAGCGGTTATGGCCGTGCAGCGGCGCGATTCGCACCAATTCGGCCAGCGCCGCGGACATGATGCCCCGGCCTTGATACGCCGGTGCCATGCCGTAGCCGATGTCGTAGCGGCCATCGTCGCGCGCCCGCGTGAAGCTCGTCATGCCGACGACCTGTCCGTCCTCGACGATCATCCACGCGACCGGCTGGTCGGTTTCGGCTGCGATCCCAGCACTGATCCCGCGCAGCATCGCCGTCACTTCGTTTGGTCCAATGCCACCCTCGCACAACGTTAGCGAATCGCCGCGCTCGGTCTTACCCAGCAGCCAGGCGAAGTCGTGGTCGGTCATGGCGTGCAGTCGGGTCATGCAGTGCTTTCCAGCGAAAAGGGGCGCCGGTGTTGCCACCGACGCCCCTTGTTTCCAGTCGCTACAGGTCGCCTCAGGCGGCCTGGGGCAGAGCCGCCTTCGCCTGCGCGATGATGGCGGTAAACGCTTCACCCTCGTGCATTGCGATGTCGGCCAAAACCTTCCGGTCGAGTTCGATGCCGGCCAGCTTGAGCCCGTGCATGAACTGCGAATAGGTCAGGCCCTCGGCGCGAACACCGGCGTTGATGCGCTGGATCCAAAGCCCACGGAACGTGCGCTTCTTAACCTTGCGATCGCGATAGGCGTACTGGCCGGCCTTTTCGACGGCCTGGCGGGCGATGCGGATGGTGTTCTTGCGACGGCCATAATAGCCCTTCGCCTGTTCCAGAATCCGCTTGTGCTTCGCCTTGGTGGTTACACCGCGTTTCACTCGTGCCATTTGTCAGGCCTCCCTTACTTCAAGCCGTACGGTGCCCACGCGACAACGCGTGCGACATCGGCATCGGCGAGCACGGAAGTGCCGCGATTCTGGCGGATATATTTGGCATTGTGGCTGATCAGACGGTGGCGCTTGCCGGCGACGCCGTGCTTGATCTTGCCAGTCGCGGTGAACTTGAAGCGCTTCTTCACACCGCTCTTGGTCTTGAGCTTGGGCATTTTGGTCTCCTTATGATCTCGATCGTGCGAACAGCCGCGGCAGCCCTTGATGGCCGGGCGTGTTCCTGAAGTGATCGAGGAAAGCGGGGCGCATAGCCAAGACTCCGCTGCGATGCAACCTGAGTCGGGGAACCCCTTGGGCCCAAGCGCTTTAAAACGCGATGGCCGAGGAAATCGTTACCCCCAGACCCGCGCGCACGCTCGGCACGCCGCTGGCATCCACGATCGCGACGCTTACCACGATACTCGGGCTCATCGTGCTCGCCTGGGCGATCCTGTTCGTCACCAAGGGGCGCTTCCTCAAGCACACATTCGAACGCATCGTCGCGGGGCAGACCAACCGTGACGTGAAGGTGGCGGGCGATTTCCAGCTCTATTTCGCGCCGTTCAACGTCAAGTTCGTCGCCGAAGGGCTGAGCGTCTCGAATCCCGAATGGGCCGGGCGCGGCAATTTCTTCGAGGCCAAGCGGATCGACAGCCGCATCTCGACCTGGAGCCTGGTGACCAGCAAATACCGGTTCAATTGGCTGGGGCTGCAGGACGGGCGCGTCGACTTGCAATGGGACAAAGACGGCAAGCGCAACACCTGGACCTTCAGCGAGGAGAAGGGCGAGCCGCTCGAGCTTCCCGCGGTCCGCCGCGCGCTCGTCCAGGGCACGATGATCCGCTACATCGACCCGCGCATGCAGATCGCGGCCGGGATCCGCGTGCACACGGTCGAGGCCCGAGACACGCAATTCGCCAGCTCGATCGGGTTCGACGGCAACGGCACGGTGCGCGGCACGCGCTTCGTGATGAATGGCGCGCTGCTGACTCCCAATGCAACGGTGACCGGAGGACGAAACCAGCTCAAGCTGCATGCAGAGGCGGTGCGCACGCAGATCGACGTTTCGGGAACGCTGGCGGGCGCGACCGAGATCGAAGGCGCTGACCTGCAGATGGATATGCGCGGGCAGAACCTGGCCGACGTCTTCGCGCTGGCGGGGATTGCGGTTCCCGACACGCGCAATTACCGGCTGCAATCCGCGGTTACCAAGCACGATCTGGAATGGCGCTTCACTGGGCTCAAGGGGCGGTTCGGAGCGAGCGATCTTTCCGGCAAGCTGACCGTGGCGATGACCGAACCGCGGATGATGCTCACCGCCGATCTGGCAACGCGGACGCTTGATATCGTCGATGCCGGGCCATTTATCGGCTATAGTCCGAGCCAGGCGGCCGCAGGCAAGGCCGGCATCGTCCAGCGCGTCGGCGGAGCCCCGCGGATCCTGCCCGATGCGCCGCTGCGCGTGGAAGCGCTCAAGAATTTCGATGCTAAGGTCGACTGGCGGGTACGCAATGTCCGCGCCGAGAGCCTGCCGGTCTCCAACATACGGCTGGGGCTGACGCTGGACGATCGCCTGCTCAAGCTCGACCCGCTCAATTTCAGCCTGGCGCGCGGCACGGTCAATTCGGAAATCAGCATCAATGCGCGGCGCGAGCCGGTCTTCACCGAATATGACATCCGGCTCTCGCCCACCCCGATGGGCGTGCTGCTGGCAGGCTTTGGCGTCGAGGAATCGGGCACGAGTGGCACTCTCAAAGCACGGGTGCAGATGACCGGCACCGGCAACAGCGTTCGCGATTCGCTGGCCAATTCGAATGGCCGCATCGCAGTGATCCTGCCCAAGGGCTCGTTCTGGACGCAGAACATCCAGCTCTCCGAATTGGATATCGGCACCTTCGTCCAGAAGATGTTCGAGAATAAATTGAAGGAGCCAGTGCAGATCAATTGCGGGCTGATCGGCTTCACCGTCCGCAACGGCGTCGCCGCGGCGGATCCGATCCTGATCGACACGCAGAAGAATGTCATGCTCGGCCGTGGCGGATTCAGCTTCAAGAACGAGACGCTGGACCTGTCCTTCCGCGCGGACAGCAAGAAGTTCAGTTTGTTCGCCGGGCAATCGCCGGTGGGCATTGGCGGCTATTTCTCGCAGCCGAGCATCAGCGTGATCAGTCCGGAGCTGATCGCCCGCGCGGGCGCCGGGCTCGGGCTTGGCCTCGTCGCCAGCCCGCTGGCTGCAGTGATCGCGTTCGTGGATGTCGGCGATGCCAAGGCTGCCGATTGCGGCCCGGTCCTTGCGGGCGCCTCGGCCCGCGGGCAGCGGACGAGCAAGGGCCAGGCTCGCGACGATGTCGGTCGCGGGACGACTGCCAAGTCGGAAAGCGGCAAGCGCTCAGGCGCGGAGCGGAAGGAGCAGCGGAAGAAGTTTCTGGGGATCTTCTGAGGCTTAAAGCCGGACCTTCCCGCCGCTTGTCGCGCGCTATCGAAATGCTACGCTCAGCCGGTTATGAGAGCAGGGGGCCGTTCATCGATGCGCTCAAAAGCGGATCCATGTCCGCACCGCTGACCTTTACCATATCCTATGACGGACGCGTCCTGGGCACGGCGGGCTTTACGCGAGCAGATGCCAGGGCATTGTACAATCGTGTCGAACAGGACTGGAAGGCGCTCGACGGCGCGTACAAGGCGGGGCGGTGCAAGCGGCCATTCGAGCAGCAGTTCGGGCCTGAGCGAGGCTAGATTGCCGCCGCCTTCTTGCCCAGGAACCGGTTGTACGCCCAGCCGATGCCAATCAGCGCGATGCCTAGCCCCAGGAAAGACAGGATGCGCAGCACGCCATCGAGTGCGGCGGCGTCGATCAGGAAGACCTTGAAAGTCACCAGCGTCAGCAAGGCGAGGCCGGCGACACGCAGATCGTGCTTCGAGGCCGTGATGCCGCGCCACAGCCAGAACAGCGAGACGCCGAGCAGGGCGGCCGAATAGCCGGTATTCTCGGCAGTGCCGATGGGGCCGGTGAGGATGGCGCCATGCGCGGCCTGGCGGATCGTGGCGATAACGGCGACCAGAGTGAATAGCGCGGCTGCGGCGCGCGCGCTGCGAGTCGGGGCGAGCGTCCAAAGCCAGGCAGCGGCGAGCGCGGCATGAACCGTGGCGGCATTGAGTAAGGGGATGCTGCCGACCGACTGGGGCTGGATCGCCGGATTGAGCAGCAGCAGATCGAACCACAGCAAGCGGGCGACGCCGAGAATCAGCAGCGCTTTGCCCAGCGCATGAAGGCGCGTCCGGCGGAGGAGCAGCCAGCCGGCGGCGAAGCATAGCTGGGTCAGCGCGGCGCGCTCGATAAAGCCGAGGCTGAGGAAGCGCTCGGGCGTGGCAATGGCGAGCGGCTGCTTGGCGAGCGCGTAGACCAGGAGGATCGCGGCGGTCACGGCAATCGCGGCGATGAAGCGGCGTACGCGGGCATATTGGCGCGGATCAGCGAGCAGCAGCAGCGCCAGGATTGTCGGGACGGCGAGCAGGCGGAGGACTTCGCCCATGTCAGGGAGCAGGCGATAGGGCAGCGGCTCGCCGGTCAGCGACGAAAGGATGAGGTTGGCGAATTGCGCGAGCGGGAGTGCGGCGGCGACCAATGCGGCCGTGAAGGGGTAAGCGGGAAGTTCGAACAGCGTCGGCTCGCGGGCGAAGCGCGCCCAGGCGGCGAGCCCGGCCATGACCAGCACGAGCGGTAGAGCGAGCCAGTCCAGCGGGACGAACTGCCCCATCCCCAATGCGGCGAGGAATCCGGCAAGCGCCGTCGCCGCAACGAGCGGGGGATTGTCCTCGATGCTGCGGCCGCGCCATGCGAGGGTGGCGGCGGCCGCCGCGGCACCGATTTCGAGCATGCCCCAGCTCCAATCGGCAAGCAGCGAAGGCGCGGTAGCATGCGCGACCAGCAGCGGACCCGCAGTGCCCAGCAAGGCGATCGCGGACCAACTGCGCGCCCGCATCGCCAGCAAGTGGCCCGGGATTGCAAACAGCAGGGTTGCGGCGATGGCGGCGAGCGGGGTGGCGCGGGTCTCGGGTTGGAGCAAGGCCAGCGCCTCGAGCACGAGCAGCAGCCCGGCCGATGCCGGGGCGGCGGGGAGATAGATCGAATCGCGCCAGGCGAGGAACAGCGTGGCAGCCGCGAGCACCAGATAGAAGCTCCAGGCGAGCGGGCCGAAATCGAGCGCGGGCGCCAGCGCCACGAGCTCGACGAAGCCGGCTATCAACGGCGCCAGCCGCAGCCATGGATTGGTGAGGCCGGTGGCGGGGAGCGCGGCGCTCGATCCCGCGGCAAGCAGCATGGTGAAGGCGCCGACTGCAGAGAGGTCGCCGATCTGCCCGCTATGCGCGAAGATCAGGAAATTGACCCAACCGAACCCGGCGATGCTGGCGGCGAGCGCCAGCCAGCCCCAGCCGCGATGCACGGCGAGGCCAAACAGCGCTGCGACGAGAAGCGCGAGATAGACCAGTAGCGGTCCGATTCCGGCGGCATCGAACCCAGCGACGAGCGGCGCCATGAATCCGCCGGCGAGCGCCATCACGGCAGTGGGCGGGCCGTGGCGCAACGACAGAGCCAGCGCGGCGGTGGTGACCAGCAGCACGGCGAAGAAAGCGGGCAGCGGCGCGATCAGGTGATAGAGCGCGGCGGCGAGATAGAGCGTAGCATAGAGGCTGGCGACGCCTGCGCCCGCGAGAGCCTGGGCAACGCGCGGATCTTCGGCGAGCGCAGGTAGGCGCCGGGCGGCTTCGCTGGCGGCGATCAATGCGATCGCGAAGAGCGCGGCAAGGAGCGTGCGGGCGGAGGGGCCGAGCAGCCCGCTCTCGATCGAATAGCGGACGAGGAAAAAGCCAGCGAGCACAAGCGCCGCGCCGCCGATCCAGATCGGCAGGCGTCCGCCGATCAGGTTTTCGAGGCTGATGCGCGGTTCGGCGGGAGCGGGATCCTCGGGTGGAGTAGGTAGCTCAGCCATGGCTGCGGGCGGGGGGGGCGGGAGCGGCGCGGCGGGTTTTTCGAGCCGTGCCGCGGGCTCATAGCCTATCCGGTGATCGAGCTGGGCAAGCATGGATTCGACACTCCGAAGCTCTTGCTCCAGAAACCGGATGCGCCGCGAAACCACAAAAAAGGCCGCCGCGACGACGAGTGCGAGAAGGAATGTCCATTCCATCGCGCGCTCCATGGCACAGCTGCACAGCGCTGTCGCGCGGAACAGGGTTCAGGGGAGAGGCTAAGTGATTGTTTTTGGATCAACACTGTCGCCGTACGTTCGCAAGGTCATGGCCTTCGCCGCGGAAAAGGGGCTCGAGATCGAGCTACGCCCGGCGGGCATGGGGCGTGGCGGCCCCGAATTCGAGGCAGCGAGCCCGTTTCGCAAAATGCCGGGCTTCAAGGATGGCGACTTCATGATTTCCGATTCGACGGCGATCGTGACGTATCTTGAAGCCAAGTTTCCCGAGCCCGAACTGATTCCCGCCGACCCGCGCAAACGTGCACGCACAATCTGGTATGACGAGTTGGCGGACACGCTGATGATGGCCGCCGGCGGTGCAATCTTCGGCAACCGCTTCGTCCGGCCGCGGGTGCTGAAGCAGGAAGCAGACCACGAAGCAGCAGACGCCGCCGAACGCGACCTTCTTCCACCGATCTTCGACTATCTGGAGGGCACGATCCCAGCGAGCGGCTTCCTGGTCGAGGACCGCATCACGCTTGCGGACATCGCCGTCGCCAGCCCGATCGCCACCTTGGGCTGCATCGGTGTCGGCATCGACGGCGCGCGTTGGCCGCGTACCGCCGCTTGGGCCCAAGCGATCCATGCGCGGCCCAGCTTTGCTGACATTCTTGCGCGGGATAAATCGCTGGTTGCGGCAATGGGCGGTCCGGTGCTTGCAGAAGCGGCACCGCGCGTTGGAAATGGCGGCAAGAAGAGCTAGAGCCCGCGGCGATGCGGATCGCCTTCACCAAATGCCACGGTTCGGGAAACGATTTCCCGCTGATCGATGCGCGCGGGATCGCCTTGAGCGATGCCGAATGGGCAGCGATTGCGCGCCTGCTTGCTGATCGCGAGGGGCCAGTGGGTGGCGATGGAATTCTCCTTCTTTTACAAGGGGATAGAGAGAATTTTTTTGGGATGCGGATGTTTAATTCGGATGGGTCGGAGGCGGAGACTTGTCTCAACGGGTTGCGTTGCGTGGCGCGGGCGGGGTTTGAGGCGCTGGGAGTCGAGGCGGCGCGGGTGCGGCTCAAGACCAGCAGCGCCGAGGTCTCGCGTGGCGCACCGATCGCCGCGGGCGTCTACAGCGTGCGCACCACCGCGCGCGCGGCCATGGGCATCGCCGCGACGGGCCCGCTCAGCGGCCTGCCCAGCGACCGCGATTTCACAGCGGTCTCGCTCCCCAACCCGCATCTGATCGCCTTCGTCGGCGAAGTCGACGAAGCGGAACTCGTCGCCCTCGGCCGCTGGTGCGAAGCCGCCCCGCCTCTGCTGCCCGAGCGCGCCAACGTCTCGTTCGTCGAGACGCGCGGCGAGGATCTGTTCGTGCGCACGTTCGAGCGCGGAGTGGGCCTGACCAACGCCTGCGGCAGCGCCATGGCGGCGTCGATATTCGCCGCGGCATCGAGCGGGCGCGTGCCCTGGGACCGCGAAGTGACGATCTTCAACAAGGGCGGACTGGTCCGCGGCAGCGCCGCCGCCGACGCCCAGGTGACGATCACCGGCAATGCGACGTTCGAATGGGAAGGCGAGATCGACACCGACGGCAGCGGGCTGGAAGTGACGGCGCGGCACGACGCGGAAATCGGCGCCTGGACCGCCGCGGTCGCCGCGCTGGCCTGATCCGCCGGCCGGCCCCCCCCCGCCGCCGCCGCTAACGTCCTATTTTCGCGCCCGCTGGAGCGACAGCAGCGGCAGATGCAACTCGTAGGTGGTAACCGACGTGGTGAGATGCGCGCCGACCGTGCCGCAGGGAATATAGGTCCAGCCGCTGGCGACCTTCGATGCGCCGAATTCTATGCAGGTCGAGCCAGTGAAGCGATGGATCCGCCCCTCGCTCTTGCCGGCATTGTTGAGCCGCGCCAGCACCGTGCCCGGCACCATCCATGGCATCGATGCGGGCGCCTTCACCAGCTTCGCCACACCCTGCTTGATCTCGACCTCGGCATCGTCCCACTGCCCGATCCAGCGCCCCTCGACCGCGGCGACCGGATCGGCCGGCGCCTTGAGCTCCTGAACCGGCAGATGCGCGATGAGCGAGAGCAGCAGCAACATGATCGGGTCCCCTTTTTCGTGTGGGATCAAGGCTGTCAGATGCGAAGTTGGGATGCAAGGGGGTGGGGGAGGGGCGGGAGTTGGGCCGGAAGTCGACGGGCGGCTTCAAGCATCAAGGCTGCACGAAGCTGCCATTCCTAAGCAACTTGCGGGAATGACAGCGACCGAGATTGTACTCACAGCATCGGCCAATTTCGCGCGCAGTGGTCAATACTCCTCGTCGAAGTCCGGATATTGTGAGTCGTCGAGCGGAGAGATTTCTGTCCATTGCTGCCCGGGAGCACCAAATGCTTCTACGCCCGGCGGCGGACTGTGCTCCCACATCAGGCGCCAGCTATATACCAAGTCGTCGTCGCTGGTATATTCCTCAATGTGGAAGGGGTGCTCCGCAAGCACTTCCGGATCCACAGCTAACGCACTGGCGACATCATGGAGCAGTGCTTCATCCATGTCTGGAGGTACGGCAATTCTACCGAATAGATCAGGGCCATCGCAAGGCGGCACACCGCCAAAATTCAATGTTTGATGATGCTCAGAATAGGACGGCCCGACAACCAATTCCGGTCGTTCGAGTGTTGGATTGGGCATTGACGTCGTGAGGATGATCTGGACGGGCGTGATCGCGGTCCGCGTTTCATTGACGATCAATTCCTGGAAATGATGGCTTCGGCCCACCTCCATGCCTTTGTCCTCGACATTGTCCATGAGCAGGAAGCGGGGATGCCAGAAATCCGCGTCCTGGGTCGCAGCGCTTAGTAGTGCAAGGAGAGCAGTGTTTTTGAGGATGACGTTACTGCTTTCAGCAAAGTTCATCGCGCCGTCGACTGCAATGGCGTCATCACCGAAATCGACTGTGACCATTTCGGCCTTTTGGAACTCCTCCTGCCGCGGAAGGTCGCTCCGAAGGATGCATCGGGCAATCCGACTGACCCTGCCGAGCGCTGCCCGCTTGCGTGCCTCGCCTTGAGCGGCCAAAGCGTTGGCACGCTCGTTCAAGCGCGCAAAGCTTCCCTCGGCGCTGTCACGGTCTAGGAGGAGTTGGTGGAAACGCTCCGCCATATCCCGCTTTCCGATAGCCTGCTTGATCAACTCGCCTATCTGCCCGAGGCGATTGTGAAGTTGGGCAAGACGAGCTTCGCGTGGTGTTCCAGCCAACTCGAACCGAGCCACGAAGTCGCCGCGTGCCTTTCGAAGGTCTGCCCGTAAGCGGCGAAGTGCGCCATTTCGCGCAGCTAGAAGCTGGGATTTCGCGTCGACGAGTTGACGTGATTCACGCAGCTGAAGGGATGTATCCAGCCGTATTTCGAGATAGCGGGACTCCTGTTTCTCAGCGTCAAATGGCTTGGTGCAGACAATGCAATGGTCTGCGTCCGCCGGAGTGTTAAGCGGCGTAAGACAATTCGGGCAATGCGAAAACTCGATAGAGCCGATGGATTTGGCTAGGGAGGAAGTCGCACTGATCTTACGAAGCGTCTCCTCCAAATGGTCGACAAAGATATCAAGATCAGCGAGCTCAAGTTCGAGCTGTTCGACTTTCTCTTCATGTTCGCGCAACTCGCGTCGGCACCGCTTTAGATTTTCGCGAGCCTGCGCACGTGCCGCCGCATGTTCTCCATCCTCATCGTCTAAGTCGATGCCTCCCAGCATATCGATTTCGGCCAGATGCCGAGCTCGCTCGGCTTCCAGATCCGCCTGCTCACGCGCGATTTGGTCGAACCGGATTGCGCCAAAATTTGGGGGGAGATTGGTACGGAAAGCGTCAAGCCGCGTTGAGGCATCCTCGAGCTGCTTGCGTGCGGTGCGCAATTCGATCTGGGTTTCGTATAGCTCATAGCTATTGACCCCAAGTAGCAACTCACCGACTGCGATCCGGATGTCGCGCGTATCGAAGCTTTCGAACCGAAATAGGCGTGGCGCGGGGGTGCGTTGATCCGAATAGAGCAAGCGCATCAGCTGGTGCGCAGTCACGTTCGAACCTTCGCTGCCCGGCGCGTCCGGAATGCCTGTTGCGCGAAACAGTGCCTGAGAGAAGCTTAGCTGCTTCTCGGTTCGCTGAATTGGAAATCTGCTCCAGCGTTCAGCTACGTTTGCCTCGTCGCTGTCCATCGGGCCAAAGAAAACGAAGATCGGTTCCTTCCGCGTGGTCACAAAGCGGCGCAGTGTTATAACGCCCGACCGTGTCACGATTTCGGCGCGGACCTCGGTGCATAGCTTAGCCTTTTCCTTCCACTGGTCGAATTCACCGCCCAGCACGAAGAAGATGAAATCAGCTATTGTAGATTTGCCCGAGCCGTTTTGGCCGCGGATGATATTCACGCCTGGGTGAAATCGTTGATCATAGACGCGCGTTGCCTGTGCGAAGACGACAAGCCGCTTCAGCGCAAGAAAATTGACGACCTCAGGCACCTGCACGGCGCAGCCCTGTAGCTAGACGCAGTGCGCCGGGTTCATTCTCTCCGATACTGGCGAAGTACAGGGTGATGAACTGAATTGCGTGATTTTCACGATCAGTGAGCTGAGGTGGCGCAACTGCCTCCGCCAAGCTTTGTCCCAGCGCAGCGCGGCCCTGCCGAAACAGGGAGAGGTCGAGCAAACCTTTGCCAACCAGAGTCTGGAGCGCCTCTCTCTGCACCCCCTCCATCTTGGCGAATAGCACAGGCGCTGCAGGATAGCTCAGAAACTCCTTTGCTGGGCGAGCAATATGGAAGGTGCGGAATGTGTCGCGAATATGCGCTGGCATGTGCGTGTCATGCAGCAGCGCCGGGCTGGCCAGAAAGAAATCGCAAATAAACAGCCGTTCTAGCGTCGGCGCGGGTCGCGCCCATCGGCTCAACAGCGCGATCATGCGGCGAACTGTATCGTAGGGGTCCAAATGCGAATACCACTGACGGACGATCATGCTGCGTCCCACCGGATATGGCATTGTTCGACCAGGAAATAGACGGCCTGCATTACCGTTGTCGGTGTCACACCATGGGTGGCACCGAACTTGTCTACGATCGGATCTACAACAGCGCTCTGCAGCGCGGCTCGGGCGGCTTCCTCCGGCGCGCCCTTGCAGATTTGCGCGTGATAGACATGCGTCTCGAACCGCTGTTTGACCTCCGCGAGCAAATTGTCGTTGAGGGTTCGCGCGGATGTGTGCAGGCCAAGACGCATATAATTCTGAGCGAACTTGTTTTGGGCGTCGTTCGCCAACGCGTATTCATGCTCCAGGCCAGCGTCGATGAGCTTTTGTTGAAGATCTCGACGATCACCAGTTCCGGCTGAATAATCGTCACGCTCGAACTGAAACGGTGCGGTGTCACCGCCCGGGAAGTTTGCTGCTCTCGCGCAGCGAGCGGCCATCTTCTCCAGATGCCGTTTCGTGCTCAAATAGATAGTTGCGTCGCGATCAGCAGGTTTGCAGATCGCGATGTGGTCTGCATCTACCGGGACTGCGATTCCTCCCGCGACTCCAGGGTCCGCGCTTTTCTGACTAACGATCTCGACGCCGCGAGTAGGTAGCTTCTCATAATACACAACCGTCCGAACGTTGGCCTTATTGCGATACCATTCGTTGAGTTCGTCGAGGTGCTCGTTGCCGTTTTGCAGCAATTTCATCAGTTTTGACGACAGCTTAGGTAGAACGAAGCCAAGTGCTGATGCTACGCTTGAGCCTGAGTGAGGCGTGGCTAGAAACATGACGAGCTCACAGCTCTTTGCGATGGAGTTCCAATCCTCATCAGGAGCATCATGCCCTGCGCGAAGCAGCTGCTTTCCGAGCAGGCCCCCCAAACTATGGGCGATAATTGCGATTGGCCGCTTTCCCAGCCCCCGCGCCGCGAAATGGTCAAGAACGGCCTTCGCCCGTTCGTACAGCGACATCTCGCCTGTCAGCCATGTCGAGATAATATCGGTGGGATAGCCCAACAGATAAACGTTAGCGGCGGGCAAATCCTGAGTGAGCCAATCAGGCCAGCACTCAGTGGTCGACCCGGCAGCCCAGGTCGCCCGAGGGTCGCCCCCCAAACCATGAATGAAGATGACATCGAATGCCCCGGTCCCGCCCGACAGGCATTCGAACGAAAATTCCGTCATTCATCCCCTCTGCCGTTGAACCCGGCTTCCCCCGGCCAAGTTCATTAATGGAAAAACGCAACCTATGCACGGCAGTTTATCTCTCTCGAGAATGGCTGCTTTCGGGGTTGCCGACACCTTCACCGAATGGCCGATAATGGGCGCAAAGCCGACGGCGTCGCGGGTTCGCCCGCCGCGGCAAAGCCGCGTCGTCGGTCGCGGCTTTGCGCGCCGGCCGGCACTCGGCTGGTCCTCGTCTGACGCTTTGCGTTAGCCTTGGGCCTCATGCTAACCAAATAGGCAAAAAACACTTGACATCGTCACGCTCATCAGGTACCTTTTAGGCACGCTGCAGAATTGCGAGTCGGGCCGGGCGGCTTCAGAGCCGCCGCGGCAAAGCCGCGTCGGACGGGGTGCGCCCCGCCGGCCGGCACTCGGCTAGTCTGTGTCCAACGCTTCGCGTTGGTCTTGGGCCTCGTGTCTCGGCGTGATGGTGTGGAGGGAAGGGGTCGATGCGGCGGGCATCGGCCCCTTTTCGTTTGGCGGGAGGGTTTGGATGGGAACGCATCGGGCGGTGATCGCTGCGGGCTATAGCGCTTTCGAAGGACGGAAATGGGTGCGCTGGACCGCGAAGATGCGCGAGAGCTTCCTCGATCATCTTGCCGCGACCTGCAATGTGAAGGCATCGGCGGAGTTTATCGGGGTCGATCCGGTCTCGGTCTATGCACTGCGCCGGCGCGAGGCGAAGTTTGCCGATGCCTGGGGCGAGGCGCTGGCGCTGGGATATGAGATGCTCGAGACGCTGCTCGTCGGGCATGCGCTTTCGGGCGATAGCGGCGATGTGCTCAACTGCGGCGCCGAGCTGCGGTCGGGGCCGGTGACGGTCGATCTGGCGATGCGGCTGCTAAGCATGCACCGCAACGCCGCGGGCAAGCCGCGGCGCGGCGGGCCGCACCGGCAATTCGCCACGCCCGACGAGACCGACAAGGTGCTGATGAAGAAGCTGGCGGCGATCGAGGCGCGCCGCGCCCGCGCGCGGGCCGAAGGGCAATGAGCGGGGCGCAAGCGGCGGCCAATGCAATGGTCGAGCGCCTGCTGGCGCTGCCCGAGGACGAGCGGCTGGTGGCGGTGCGGGCGATGAACCGGGCGCAGCGGCGCGAGTTTGCGGCGCGGTGGCAGGCTTGGGCGCATGCCGGGCAGATGATGCCGCCGGGCGACTGGCGGGTGTGGCTGATCCGCGCGGGCCGGGGCTTCGGCAAGACGCGGGCGGGCGCCGAATGGATATGCGAGATGGCGCGCACGATCGACCAGGCGCGGATCGCGCTGGTGGGGGCGAATGCCGACGATGTGCGGCAGGTGATGATCGAAGGGCCGAGCGGGGTGATCTGCGTGGCGCGCGAGGATGAGCGGCCGGTTTGGCACAAGGCATCGCGCGAGGTGCATTGGCCCAATGGCGCGATCGCCAGCGTCTATTCGGCGGAAGCGCCGGAGCGGCTGCGCGGGCCCGAGCATCACGCCGCGTGGTGCGACGAACTGGCCAAATGGCGCAACGGCGATGCGACCTGGGACAATCTGGTGATGACGATGCGCGCGGGCGAGCGGCCGCGGATTTTGGTGACGACGACGCCGCGGCCGACGCGGCTGATGCGGCGGCTGCGGGCGCTGCCGAGCCTTGTCGAGACGCTGGGGCGGACGCGCGACAATCCGCATTTGCCGGCGAGCTTCGTGGAGGCGATGGTGGCCGAATATGGCGGCACGCTGCAGGGGCGGCAGGAGCTGGACGGGGAGATGATCGAGGAGGTTGCGGGCGCATTGTGGAGCAAGGCGACGATCGAGCGGCAACGGATGCGCGAGGTGCCCGAGCTGGTGCGCGTGGTGGTGGGGGTGGACCCGCCGGGCGGCAGCGAGCGTGCCGCGAGGGGCGATGCGTGCGGGATCGTCGCGGTCGGGCTGGGGCGCGACGGGCAGGGCTATGTGCTGGAGGATGCCAGCGTGGCGGGCGCTTCGCCCGAGGGCTGGGCGCGGGCAGTGGCGAGGTGCGCGGGGCGCTGGCAGGCGGAGCGGGTGATCGCCGAGAAGAACCAGGGCGGTTCGATGGTGGAGAGCGTGCTGCGCGCGGCGGAGGCGGGGCTGGCCATCCGGCTGGTCCATGCCAGCCGCGGCAAGAGCGCGCGGGCCGAGCCGGTCGCGGCGCTGTATGAGCGGGGCAAGGTGTGGCACGCGGGGGCGTTTCCGGCGCTCGAGGACGAATTGTGCGGGCTGCAGGCGGGGGGCGGCTATGAAGGGCCGGGGCGCTCGCCAGACCGGGCGGACGCACTCGTCTGGGCATTGAGCGAACTGATGCTGCGAACAAAGCGTGCCCCGCGCGTGCAGGCGCTATAAGGGGCATGCCATGACACCACGCGAACTGATCGATACGGCAGAAGTGCCGGGGGGCGAACCGCTGCGGCTGTTCCGCCGCGGGGCCGACCATATGATCGTGCTCGAGCGCAACGAATTGATGAACAGCCGGATGAGCGGTTCGGAAGAGGCGCTGGCCACGATGACGATCGAGCGGCTGGGGGCGCGGCCCGGATTGCGGCTGCTGATCGGCGGATACGGCATGGGCTTCACGCTGCGCGCGGCGCTGCCGCTGCTGGCGAAGGACGGGCTGGTGACGGTGGCGGAGCTGGTGCCCAAGATCATCGACTGGGCGAAGGGGCCGATGGCGGAGCTGACCGGGGACTGCCTGGACGACCCGCGAGTGGACGTGGTGATCGACGATGTCGGCCGGGTGATCCGCGAGAGCCCGGGGGGCTATGACGGGATCCTGCTCGACGTGGACAATGGCCCGGACGGGCTGACGCGGGCGGGCAATGACGGGCTCTATTCGGAGCGCGGGCTGCACCAGGCGCGCGCGGCGCTGCGGCCGGGCGGGATATTGGCGATATGGTCGGCGGCGCCCGATGGACGCTTCAAGCAGCGGTTCAAGGACGCGGGCTACGAGGTTCAGGAAGTCGCGGTGCGCGCGCGTTCGAACGGCAAGGGGCCGCGGCACGTGATCTGGTTCGGGCGCAAGCGCTAGGCGTTTACTTGCAGGTCCAGCCTGCGCCCTTGAGCGCGGCGGGGACGTGGCGGAGCATCTTCACGTCGAAGGTCCATTGGCTGACCTGATCGCTGTTCACAAAGAGACGCACCGACAATATGGAGCCGCGAGCGATCGCCGCCAGAAGTCCGCCGGGATTGTTCGGGGTGGACTCGACCGTAACCTGGTCGATCCAGGGGCCGGGGCCTAACGGATCCTTCCTGTGGTACGCCGCGACCGGGACCGAAAGCAGATTGCCATCGAGGGTGACGACCGCGCGGGTGACCTGTTCGCGGTGATGCGCTGGACTGACCAGCACGATCTGGGGGCGGGCCTTGATGCCTTCCCAATTGGGAGCCGCTGCGCCCGACAACACCACGAGCGAGAAGCGCGAATTCTTGTCGCCACCCTCGCGCGGAGCAACGCGATAGACCGCCATTTGGCCGCCGGAACCCTTGCTGTCCATGAGCACCAGCTCGGGAATCATGCGGAAGCGGCATTGTTCGGTGTCCGGGATGTCGGGCTTTTCGAGGACGCGGGCCGAGACGGCGGCGTCCTGGGCGGCAGCTGGCGTGGCGGCGAAGAACAGCAGGAGCAGAGCGGCGGCGCGAAACATAGGCGTCTCCCAAGCTGGCGGGCCTGAACTTCGGTCCGCAACACGCTGACAGAACACGGGTCGTTGCGGGTGCGCAACCCTTAGCTGCAGGAGAATGCAATGAAATGGTTCGGACGCAAGTCCGCGCGTGATGGCGTGCGGCTGCCATTGGGGCGTGGGGGCACATTGGCGAGCGCGGTGGACTGGCCGCAGAATTACGAGGGGCAGCTGCGCGACGCCTATTGCAACAATCCGGTGGCGCAGCGGGCCGTGAAGCTGGTGGCCGAGGGCGTGGCCGGGGCGCCACTCAGGGCTTCGGATTCCGCGCTCGCGGCTCTGGTTCAGGCACGGTCGGGCGGGCAGGTGCTGATCGAGACGGTGGCGGCGCATCTGCTGCTCCACGGCAATGCCTATGTGGAATTGATATGCGACGCCGGCGGCCGCGTTATCGAGCTGTTCGCGTTGCGCCCCGAGCGCGTGACGGTGGAGCCCGACGCGAATGGCTGGCCTGTCGCGTATCGCTACCGGGTGGGGACGCATGTCGCGCGGCTGGCATCGGAGGATGGCGCGGGACGCACGGCGGTCGCGCATATCCGGGCGTTCAATCCGGTCGACGATCATTATGGGCTGGGCTGTCTGGGTGCGGCGGCGGGCGCGGTGGCGGTGCACAATGCCGCCGCCCGGTGGAACAAGGCTTTGCTCGACAATGCGGCGCGGCCCTCGGGAGCCCTGGTCTATGAGACCGGCGACGGGGCGGCGCTTTCGAGCGAGCAGTTCGAGCGATTGAAGCGCGAGATGGAGGCGGGATTTCAGGGCGCGGGCAATGCCGGGCGGCCGATGCTGCTGGAGGGCGGGCTGAAGTGGCAGGCGATGAGCCTGTCGCCCGCCGACATGGATTTCGTCGGGCTCAAGGCGGCGGCGGCGCGCGAGATCGCGTTGGCGTTCGGCGTGCCGCCGATGCTGATGGGGCTGCCCGGCGACAATAGCTACGCCAATTACCGCGAGGCCAACCGTGCCTTGTGGCGGCTGGCGATATTGCCGCTGGCAGAGAACATCCTGGGCGGATTGTGCCAGGCGCTGAAGCCGTGGTTCGCGGATGCGAGCCTGGGCGTGGATCTCGATCGCGTGACCGCGCTGGCCGAGGACCGCGAGCGGCTGTGGCGGCAAATGAGCGCGGCGGATTTCCTGAGCGACGCGGAGAAGCGGGCGATGGTCGGGCTGGTTTAGCCCAATCGGGGTCCTTTCTAACTGTCACCCGGACGTGTTCCGGGGTCCACCAAGCAGCTGGCGGATGGCCATGCGGTCCTGTTCAGCGCGTGCGGCACGGTGGACCCCGGCACGAGGCCGGAGTGACGGCTTGTGCTCGCCGGCGATCTGGCCGGAACGATCTTGAACTTGGGAGCAGGCAATGCAGGAAGACATGCTGTTGGCGCAGCTGATCGGGCACGCCGAGGAGGAAGGTGCGGACCTGACGACCTTGCGCGCGATCATCGAGGAAGCGGGCGAATTGGGCGCGCGGCGGGCGCTGGAGAAACTGGGGCTCGGCGATGCCGGGGCGGGCAAGGACATGGCCGAGCTGCGCGAGCTGCTGGGGGCGTGGCGCGACGCCAAAAGATCGGCGATCAAGGCGGCATTCGCCTGGGGCGGGCGGATGCTCGCGGCCCTGGTGCTGGTGGGGCTGGCGGTGAAGCTGGGCTTTCCGGGGTGGCTGAAGTGAGCGGTGGCCCTCGGACGCCCCTCCCCTTCAGGGGAGGGGTTGGGGTGGGGCAGGCCGCGAGCGACGATCTCTGCGAGGCATCCCCCACCCCTTCCCCCTCCCCTGAAGGGGAGGGGCTTATTATACGGTTCGCCGGCTATGCTGCGGTTTTCGATGCAGTGGACCGGGGTGGCGATGTCGTGCGTCGCGGGGCGTTTCGCGTCCCGGGACTCGTGCCGCTGCTTTGGCAGCATTCGGGGAAGCCGGTGGGCGAGATCGAGTGGCTGGAAGAGGATTCGCGGGGGCTTCGCGTGATCGGGCGGGTCGAGGATGCAAAGCTGGCGGGGCTGGTGGCGGCGGGGGCGGTGAACGGACTTTCGTTCGGCTATCGGGTGCGTGCGGCCAGGCGGGGGAGGGTCCGCGAAATCACTGCGTTGGACCTGATGGAAGTGAGCCTGGTGGCGAGCCCTATGCAGAGGCTGGCGCGGGTCCACGCGGTGGAGGACGGCTAAGCGTCGCAACTGCGTCCATGGCCGGCTGGGGGTCTTCGACGCCTGCTATTTGGCCGGGGTCGATGGCGGCAGGACCGTCTTCAGCGCCTGGCCGAAAAAGGCCGGCGCGAAGCCGGAATGCCCTTCATTGGGGACGATCCACTCGGTGACAGCCACCCCCGAGGGGTTCGCGCGCAGGGCGGCGGCGAGGGCCCGTGCGCTTGCAAGCTGCTCGGCATCCTCCGAAGCGCCGGCCGAGACATAGATCTTCGTGCCGCTGCGCAGGCGTACGGTGCGCGCCCGCGCGACGAGGCTGGGCTCGGCCCAAATGGACGGGCTGCCGATCAGATAGGCACCAAAGGCATTGGGCTGATCGAGCAGCACGCGGGTCGCGAAAAGGCCGCCCAGGGATATTCCGGACAGCACGGTCCGATCGGGATCGATGGGATAGCGGCGCTCCACCGCGGGGCGCAGCTCCTCTACCAGGAAGCGCTGGAACAGCGCGCCGCCGCCGCTGCGCACGCCCTTGAGCATGGGATCGTCCATGTCGACGTCGGGAGCATGGATGAGGTCGGTGGTGCGCTGCCTGAACCAATGGAGGGCGCTTTGCTCGGTATAGCCGATTCCGATGAAATATGCGGGGGCATACTCGCCGGTGAAGGCGCCCAACATCGGGTTCACTGCGAAGGAGGTATAGAGATTGCCATCGACCATATAGACCGCGGGCGCTTTGCCCTTTGCCGGCATGAGCGGCTTCACGACCTGGATGAGCATGTCGCGGTCGAGGATGGTGGAGTGGATGACGAACTGGTCGCTGTTCCACAGCTCGGCGCGTTGCACCGGGGCCGCGGCGGGGGCCGGCCGATCCTGAGCGAGACCTGGGGTCGCCAGGATGCAAGCTGCCAGAAGTGTCGCCCAAGCCGTTCGACGCATTGCCATAATAGCCCCCGAGGATCGATGCCGGGACAGGTGTAGCGACGCGATCCGACAAAGCCAGCGCGGCTTTCCTAACCGTGCTTGTCACTTGATCTCGCCATGGGAGCGCTCGAAGCTGAGCGGGGATTGTAAAGGGGTGCTGCGGTGTTGTTATTCGCTCTGGCCGCGGCGGCGCTGGCGCCGTCGGATGGGTATTCGCAACAGGCGGCGCAGGCCGGGCCTGCGGACCTGATGATTGATGGGCGGCGGCTGCTGGCCTATGACAAGAAATGCCATGTGCTGGGCAGGCTAGAAGTCGCGGCGCTGCAGGCGAGCGTCGGCGAGGCGACGGTGCAGGTTCCGGGAGAGGGCCTGCTTGCCGCCGAGATGAAGGCGAGCGCGATCGAGAAGGCGATGGCGGGCGCCGATTGCGCGAGCGCGGAATCCAAGCGCTTCGCCGATCTGGTCAAGCGCGCGGGCTTTGATCACGGCATGCTGTGGATCTCGCGGGCGAATGCGGTCGCCGTGCTCACATCGACCGAGCGCTGGGCGATGGGGCGGAGCATCCTGGGGAGGCGAGTCGAGCGGATCGCGCCGGTATGGCAGCACGCGAGCCGGGAGCTTCCCAATGCCGCCCAGTTCAATGAGCGCGCCAAGCGCGAAGCCGAGACGGCATTCGCGGCGCAATGTGCCGCCGCGCCGCCTTCGGGCACTAACCGGTGCCCGGCATCCACGCTGACGCCGGCACAGGCCGAATATGCCAAGGGATGGGTGCAGCGCGTCGACATATTCGGCTATCAGCTGGCGGAGGAGCAGGCGATGGCGGCCGCGGCCGCAGGGCCGGTGCTGCCGCCCGGCGCGCAAGCGTGGGACCAGGTATATGCGGTGCGGCCCTATCTTACCGATTTCGAGGCGGGCGCGGGCATGGGCGGGCGATATCCGGTGAAATGCGTTCCGGGCGAGACCGTGGTGGTGGTCTCCGGCGTGGCGCCGACGGACCTGTTCAATACCGTCAAGGGCAAGGCCTATGCGCTAGGGAAGCCGGGAGTGCTGGCCGAACTGGAAGTGAGGCGGGGCACGTTTACGCTGGAACCTGCCACCAAGCTGGGACTTCCGGGCTTTGCGGCGATGAATACGCTGCGGCCTTGCGAGGATCCGTGAGCGAGTGCGAATTCCTAACTTAAGTCATTGAAAACACGCGGAACGGAGATCGACTTCCAGCGGTTGGGCCTTTGACTAATCATGGAGGTTCAAGTGGCTCAGAAAGGCGCAGGCGGCAATCCGGGCGCGATCACTACCAAGGGCGGCGACGGCGCGCGCGGCAGCACGGGCACGGGCCGTGGCGGCGGCACCGGGACGGGCGCGCGCAAAGCCGCGAAGAAGAAGTCGCCCGACAAGCCTGGCGGGACGGGCGGCGGGCCTGAACTGCCACTCAAGTCATAGCGGGATCGCTGGACGGCAGTGCCGGTCCCGCGGGGGCGGATGACTTGATCGCGCTTGCGCTGGACCTGTCCAAACTGCGAGAGGGCGGCATGACCGATGAAAATGAAGACTATCGCCCGCCCTCGCCGCTGTTGCAGCGGCTGATCGACGACGAGCCCGAGCTTACCGGCAGTGCCGAGGCCGATGCCATGGCGGCGGAGCTGATCGCGCTGACGCGCGACGGGGACCCCGCCAATCGCGACTGGGCGCTGATGATCCTGGGCCAGTCCGAGCTGGAGACGCCCGAGGCGCTGGCAGCGCTCGTGGCGGGGATGGACGACGAGGAGCATGAGGCAGGGCTGGAGGCGCTGATCGGCGTGGCGATGCGCGCGCCGGAGCTGGCGCTGCCGCGGGTGCGCGAATTGCTCGACGGCGACACGGTCGATTCGATGGCGCTGGAGGCGGCGGCCTATGTCGCCGATCCGTCGCTGCTGCCGCTGCTCGAGGCGATCGGGCGCGAAGTCGAGGATGACGACGACGTCTTCACGACGATGCTGGCCGAGGCGATCGAGAGCTGTTCGCGGGGGAGTGCGCCCGCGACGGTGTAACTGCATCAGCCGGGACGCCCGGCGCGATATCGAGACGAATTCTGGCCCTTCCCGGCTTCTCGGGGAGGGCCTTTTTCTTTGTGAGCGGGAGAATGAGCATGATCGAAGTGAAGGCGGATGCACTTGAGGAGAGCTTCGAGGCAGTAGAGAAGGCGGGGCTGCCGGCGGCGCGGCCGATGCTGATGGGCGGGCGGCCAACGGGGAGCGCGGCGTTCGAGACGTTCCTGCGCTCGGGCGGCGGCGCGCTGGAGATGAAGGCGATGTCCGGGGCGAGCGATGCCGCGGGCGGCTATGCTGTGCCGCAGGAGATCGATGCGCTGATCGATGCGACGCTGAAGAGCATCTCGCCCATTCGCGCGATCGCCAATGTCGTGCGCGTGGGCTCGAGCGGCTATCGCAAGCTGGTGACCAGCGGCGGCTTCGCTTCGGGCTGGGCGAGCGAGACGGGTGCGCGGGCCGAGACCGACACGCCCGTTTTCAACGAGGTCGCGCCGCCCAGTGGCGAGTTGTTCGCCAATCCGGCGGCGAGCCAGGCGATGCTCGACGACGCGGCGTTCGACGTGGAGGAATGGCTGGCGGGCGAAGTGGCGCGCGAGTTTGCCGCGGCAGAGGGCTCGGCGTTCGTGAGCGGGAACGGGACCAACAAGCCCAAGGGGTTCCTGAGCGCGACGGTGTCGTCCTCGGGGGATGCTTCGCGCACCTTCGGCCAGCTGCAATATGTGGCGAGCGGGGCGGCGGGGGCCTTTGCCTCGAACCCCGAGGAGAAGCTCATCGACTTGGTCCAGACGCTGCGGGCGCCGTATCGCCAGGGGGCGAGCTGGGTGATGAACTCGGCGACGCTGGCGAAGATCCGCAAGTTCAAGACCAGCGATGGGGCGTTCCTGTGGGCGCCTTCGCTTGTGGTGGGGCAGCCGGCGAGCCTGCTCGGCTATCCGGTGGTCGAGGCCGAGGACATGCCCGATGTCGCGGCGAATTCGCTGTCGATCGCGTTCGGCAATTTCAAGGCGGGCTATCTGATCGCCGAGCGCGGCGAGACGCAGATCCTGCGCGATCCCTACAGCAACAAGCCCTTCGTGCACTTCTACGCGACCAAGCGCGTCGGCGGGATGGTGAGCAATAGCGAGGCGATCAAGCTGCTGAAGTTTAGCGTAAGCTGATGGGCATTCCTCCCTCGCCGCGGCGAGGGAGGATTTTTTCTGGGAGAATGACATGGATGCTCCGCCCTTTCCGGCGGCGGCGCTGGCGGCTGCGCGCGATGCGGCCAAGGCGCAGTTGCGCATATCCGGGAACAATGAAGACGCGCTGATCGAAGGCTATGCGGCGAGCGCATTGGCCTTGTGCGAGGCCTTTACGGGGCGTGCGCTGATCGCGCGCGAATGGCAGGTGGTGCTGCCCGCGGGCCGCGACTGGCAGGCGTTGGCTATAGCGGGGGTGACTGCGATCCACGCGGTCACGGGCCTGTCGGCGGACGGCGACACGATTGCGTTCGCGCCCGAGGCCTATGCAGTCGACCTCGATGCCGAAGGGCTGGGCTGGGTGCGCGTCATGGCGCCGGGCGCGGCGGGGCGCGTGCGGGTGACGTTTCTGGCGGGGGTGGCCGAGGATTGGGGCGCGCTGCCCGCGAGCCTCGCGCAGGGCGTCACGCTGCTGATCGCGCATCTGTTCGAAGCCAGGCCGGACGCGAGCCCGCCCGCGGCGGTGAGTGCGCTGTGGCGGCCGTGGCGGCGGGTGCGGCTGATGCGGCCGGAGCGCGCGGCGTGAAGGCCCAAGGGAAGCAGGCGCTCGAGCGAAGCATCGAGGATGCGGCGGTTCGGGTCGCGGCGGCGGTGGCCGAGGCGGCGCCGGAGATGCGGGTTTCGCGCGAGGGCAATGACGTCAGGATCGAGGGGCGCGGCCTTTCGGCGGACACGCGGCTGCGCTGGATCGGAGGGCTTTTGCGATGAGCGTTCAGGCTTTGCTCCAGGCGGCGGTGGCGTCGGCGCTGGGGGAACATGCGGCGCTGGCCGAGAGGCTGAGCGGGATATTCGATTGTCCGCCGGTGCGCGCGGCGCGGCCCTATGCAGTGATCGAAGAGGCCGTGCTCGCCGATTGGGGGACCAAGGATCTGGCGGGGCGCGAAGGCCGGCTGGCGGTGCGCGTGCTGGATGTGGGCGAGCGGCCCGAACGGCTGCGAACGCTGGCGGGCGCGGTCGAGGAGGCCGTGGAGGCGATGCCGCAATTGCTGGGCGACGGCTGGGCAGTGGCGAGCCTGGTGTTCGTGCGGTCGCGCATCGCCCGCGACGGCGAGGGCTGGACCTCGGTTTCGGAATTCCGGGTGCGGATGCTGCGCACCGAACTCTAGTGGAGACAGGATATGGCGGCGGAAAAGGGTAGCGCGTTCTTGCTCAAGGTCGGGAACGGGGCGACGCCGGTGGTCTATGCCACGGTGGCGGGGCTGCGGACGACGCAGTTGAGCGTCAATGGCGAGGCAGTGACGATCACTTCGAAGGATTCGGGCGGGTGGCGCGAATTGCTGTCCGGCGCCGGGGTGCGTTCGGTGAGCGTGAGCGGGGCGGGGGTGTTCACCGGATCGGCGGCCGAGGCGCGGCTGAAGGCCAATGCGCTTTCCGGCGTGCTCGACGATTACCGGCTGAGCTTCGAGGGCGGCGAGAGCTTGACCGGGCGGTTCCTGGTCACGCGGCTCGATTATGCCGGGGATTTCAACGGAGAGCGTTCGTACACGCTGAGCCTGGAAAGCTCGGGTGCGGTGGTGAGCGCATGAGTGGGGGCGTTGGTCGCGGTGAGACTTCAACTCACCCCCAGCCCCTGCCTTCCAGGCAGGGAAGCAATAGTGCGCGCGGCGAGGCTGAGCTTCGGATCGGCGGCGAAGTGCTCGTGCTGCGGCCGAGCTTCCAGGCGCTGGTCGCGGCGGAGGCGGAGGTCGGGCCGTTGTTCGCGTTGGTGGAGCGGGCGGCGGAGGGACGGCTGGCGCTTTCCGAAATGGTGGCGCTCTTCTGGCATTGCCTGCGCGAGCGGCCCGCGGGGCTGACGCGCGACGCGTTTTCGGAAGGCGTGGCGGCGCGGGGGCTGGCGGCGAATACGCCGGCGCTCAAGGTGCTGATCGGCCAGATATTGGCGGGGCGGTGAGCTTTGCCGAGACTGCCGTGCGCCTGGCGGGGGCGGCGGGGGTGATGTTTGGCTGGGCGCCCGATCTGTTCTGGCGGGCGACGCCGGCCGAATTGGGCGCGCTGATCGATGCGCTGAAGGGTGAGGCGGGCGTGGAGGCCGTGGATGCGGCGACGCTCGCGCGGCTCAAGGAGGCATTTCCCGATGGATGAAGAAATCGAACGGATGATCGTGTCGGTGCGCGCGGACACTGCGGGCTTTGCGCGCGACGTGGCCGAGATGCGCGGCACGCTGGAGGGGCCGATGGAAGCGGGCGCGAGCCGCGCCGGGCGGGCGATCGAAGGGGCGCTACTGCGCGCGGTGCGCACGGGCAAGCTGGGCCTCGACGATCTCGGCAAGGTGGCGCTGGGCGTGATGAACGGCATCGCGGCGGCGGCTTTGCGTGGGGGTATTGCCTCGGTGACTGGACAGACCGGCGGCATCGGCGGGGTGCTAGCGGGGCTCGTCGGTGGGCTGTTTGGCGCGCCGGGACGGGCGACCGGCGGCCCGGTGAGCCCGATGCGGCCGTATTGGGTGGGCGAGCGCGGGCCGGAATTATTCGTGCCGACCAGTGCGGGGCAGGTGGCTGTGCCTGGCGGCGGCGCAGCGCGGGAGGTTCGCGTGGCGATCACGGTGAATGCAAGCGGCGGGGATGCGCCGCGGGCCTTGGCGCAGTCGAGCCGGCAAGTGGCGCGGGCGGTGAAGGCGGCGTTGGCGGGGGTGGAGTGAGGCTCAGTTCTTGCGGAAAACTTCGGTACTTACCTCGACCTTCCAGCCATCGGCTTGTTTGGAGAGGCGGAAAATCCGGAAGCTGCGACCCTTTGGATAATGAAAGGTCGCTTTGCAGGCCGCCGACCTCGGCTCGCCGCCGGGCGCCTCGCAATAGATGTCGGTCACGCGCAGGAGTTTCGGCTGGGTGGTCATTAGAATCTCGCCCGGGTGGGCGGCATTCCACGATGTTAGCCGATCCCATTCTTGCGAGCCCTGATGGGCTTGGATCGCTTGAATGATCTCCTCGCGCGTTGGGCAAAATCTTTGATCGGCGCAGCTCGGCGTCGCGATCAGCAGCGTGGCAGCGGCGATCATGCGGATTTCCTTCTGGCGGGCTGCTGCACAATAACAATGAACCACTGGGATTGAAAATGGGCTGGTGGCTTGCCTCGGAGCGTCGGGGCCAGATCGAGGGAGTGATTTCGCGCTTCGATCCGGCTTTCTGGACGGTCAATTTTCCTCGGCCGATGATGGCGTCGGTCACCACAACGGCGCGCGATGCGATGCGGGTGGATGCGGTATTCTATCGGCAGGACCAGCTTGGCGGGCTGATCTGGGAGGCCGAGGACCGGCACGACCATCCGCTGCTAACCTATGAGACCTCGCGCGATTTTCGCGGGTGCCGGCTCAGCTTCCGTTGGCGGTCTTCGGGGTTGCTGGGGCTCGATGCGGTCAATGGCCCTGTGCTGACCATCGAGGGGCGCGATGCCGGGGGCGCGGCGCGGGCCTGGTATGTGCGGCTGTGGAATTATGCCCAAGGGTCGCCCGAGGATGCTCTGGTCAGCCTGGACTTTGCCAATGTGGCGGGCGGGTTCCTGTTTCCCGGCGAGGCGGACCCGGTATGGGCGGGGGATGTCGACCGCATGTTCGTATCGCTGGTGCCCGAGGGATATAGCGGCGCGGACGCGGCTTTGGGGCCGGTGGAGGCTTGGGCCGAGCTTTCCGAGATCACCTGCGAGGGACCAGGCTCGGTACTGGCGATCGGCGATCTAGTTGTCCCTGAACATGGGCTGCAAATCGCCAATGGCTATGACGATTGCTACCATCTGACGCCGGCACGGGTGCTGCGGAACATCTCGCATCTGGGGTATCGCGGGAGCATCCTGCATTATGTGGGGATGAGCCATTATTTCCGGCTCGATGGCGGATTGGCGAGCCTGGGCGGCGGCGCGCTCAACGCGGCTTGCGCGGCCTGGCATTTGGATTTCGCAGTGCGGGCCAAGGCGCTCGGCTACGAAGTGATATGGTCGCTGAGCTATGAATTGCTCGACCAGCATTGCTGGGAGGATTGGAAACAGCGCGCGGCGGATGGTTCGCCGGCGCTGACCGGGTGGGACCCACCTTCGGCCTTGCTCTCGCCCGCCCAGCCGGAAGCGATGGCTTATCTGGGCGCGGTGGCCCTGGAGTTTTGCGGACTCGCGGAGGCGGCGGGGCTCGCGGTGCGGTTCCAGATCGGCGAGCCGTGGTGGTGGACTTTGCCCGATGGGGGCCTGTGCGTGCACGATGCTTCGGTCGGCGATGGCGATCCGGGGGAATTGCTGGCCGCCTCCACGCTGGCTTTGCGCGATGCGGTGAAGGCCGCGCATGCCGGGGCAGAAGTGCTGCTGCTGGTCTATGTGCCGACCGTGGAGCGCAATCCGGAGGCCAATATGCCGCTGGGCTGGGCCTGGCCTGCCTTCGATGTGCTCCAGCTCGAGGATTATGATTGGGCGGCGGCGGGGAATGCGGCCGCGAGCGCGCGCGGGCTGGCGCTGGCGGAGACGCGGCTCGGCTATGCGGCAGGCGCCCAGCATTATCTGAGCGGGTTCGTGCTCGCGGCCGAGGCCAGCGCGCGCTGGCGGCATATCGATGCGGCGGCGGACGCGGCGCGGCGGCGGGGCGTGGCCGAGACCTTCGTCTGGGCGCTGCCGCAAGTGATCCGCGACGGCTTCATGCATTTCGATTTGGGGGAGGATGATGTGGACGCGTTCGACGACGTGCTGTTTCCGATTGCGCTGGGGCGCGAGGCCGAAGTGGCGCCCGAGGTCTCCACTGCGATCGTGACGAGCGCCGGTGGGACCGAGGCGCGCAATGCGGAATGGGCGGAGGCGCGGATGCATTACGATGTGGGGCCGGGGGTACGCTCCGAGGCCGATATCGCAGCGTTGTTGGGATTCTTTCGGGCGCGGATGGGGCCGGCGAAGGGGTTTCGGCTGCGCGATCCGTTCGACTGGGAGGGTGTGGACGAGTTGCTTGGCGTGGGCGACGGCGAGACTTCGGGGTTCCAGCTGGTGCGGCATTATGGCGGAGTGACGCGGCGGATCACGCGACCGGTGAGCGGGACGGTTCGGGTTTTGCTGGATGGCGTGGAGACCGAGGCGTTTTCGCTAGGGGCGGGGGGCGTGGTGACGCTCGACGTTGCGTCTGGGGAAGGCGTGGAGGTCATGGCGAGCTTCGTGTTCGACGTGCCGGTGCGCTTTGCCGAGGACCGGCTGACCGTGAGCCGCGCGACGTTTCTCGCCGGGGCTGCTGTGAGCGTGCCGCTGGTCGAGGTGCGGGAATGAACTGGCTCCAGGGAGCGCTGACCAGCGTGGCTTTGTGCTGGCGCGTCGAGCGGCGCGACGGGGTGACCATCGGGCTGACGGCGCATGACCGCGATCTCATAATCGGAGGGCTGGTCTATCGCGCGGCGCCGGGGATGACACCGAGCGCGATCGAGCGCGGGGCTTCGCTAGATGCGGACAGTATGGATGTGACCGGGGCGCTGAGCAGCGCGGCGATCGGCGAGGCGGACCTGCTGGCCGGGCGCTGGGACGGGGCGCGGGTGGAAGTGTTCGCGACCGACTGGCGCGAGCCGGGTGCGCGGGTGATGCTGGGCGAGGGTGCGATCGGCGCGGTCGAGACTACGGATGGATTGCTTACTGCCGAGCTCAAGGGCGCGGCGGCGGCGCTCGAGCGGCCGGTGGTGGAAGAGACTTCGCCCGAATGCCGGGCGGAACTTGGCGACCGAAGGTGCCGCGTGGCGATGGCGGGGCGGCGGCGGTTCGCGCGGGTGACGGGAATCGAAGGCGCAGTGCTTACGCTCGATGCCGGGGAGCCGGAGGCGAATGCCTATGGCGGCGGGCGGCTGCGCTGGTTCGGGGGCGCGAATTCGGGGCTGGAGGATGCAGTTGCGCGATCCGAGGGCGCGACGGTGACGCTGCGGCGGGCCCCGCGGTTCGATGAGGGTGGACGGGTCGAGCTGATCGAAGGGTGCGACAAGAGCCTGGCGACCTGCGCTGCGCGGTTCGGCAATGTGCCGAACTTTCGCGGCGAGCCGTATCTGCCGGGGACCGACCTGCTGACACGCTATCCGGGCGGATGAGCCTGGAGCGGGCGCGCGCGGCGATCGGCGCGCGGTTCAGGCTGCATGGGCGCGATCCGACGAGCGGGCTCGATTGCGTCGGGCTGGCGGCGTTCGCCTACGACGCAAGGGTGCCGCGCGATTACGCGTTGCGGAGCGGCGATGTGGCGCGGGTCGGCCGCGTGATTGCTGCGCTCGGGCTTGAAGCGGTCGCGGATCGGCGCGCGGGAGACCTGCTGCTGCTGCGCGCGGGTCCGGGGCAGCTGCACCTGGCGATCGATAGCGGGGCGGGAATCATCCATGCCGACGCGATGCTGCGGCGCGTGGTCGAGCGGCCGGGCGCGCCGCCCTGGCCAGTGATCGGTCGCTGGCGACATAGGGAGAATTGAGATGGCGACGTTGGTGCTGACGGTCGCGGGCGGGCTGATCGGCGGGCCGGTGGGCGCGGCGATCGGCGGCACGCTGGGCGGGGT
Organism: Sphingomonas sp. AC522; assembly: GCF_979258125.1. Lineage (NCBI taxonomy): Bacteria > Pseudomonadati > Pseudomonadota > Alphaproteobacteria > Sphingomonadales > Sphingomonadaceae > Sphingomonas > Sphingomonas sp. AC522. The sequence continues at coordinate 324,910 of NZ_OZ409836.1, read as the reverse complement.
GATCGATCGCGAAGTGCTGTTCAAGCACAAGGGGCGCGAAGGGCCGCGACTGAGCGAACTCAAGCTGCAGACGAGCAGCTATGGCACGCAGATCCCCAAATTGTTCGGGACGATGCGGGTGGCGGGATCGGTGATCTGGGCGACCGATCTGGTCGAGCATCGCAGCACCACCGGCGGGGGCAAGGGGCGGACGGGGACGACCAGCTATTCCTACACGGCGAGCTTTGCAGTGGCGCTGTCGGCGCGGCGAGTGGCGGCCGTCGGGCGGATCTGGGCGGACGGGAAGCTGCTGCGCGGCATAAGCGGTGACTGGAAGACGCGGACCGGATTTCGCCTGCATCCTGGCAGCGAGGAGCAGGAGGCCGATCCGCTGATCGCGGCCGCCGAAGGGCTGAGCGTAGCGCCGGCGCATCGCGGGGTTGCGTATGCGGTGTTCGAAGATCTCGAGCTGGCCGATTTCGGCAACCGCATCCCCTCGCTGACTTTCGAAGTGACTGCGGATGAAGGGCCTGTCGAAGCGGGAGCGATCCTGCGCGAAATCGGCGAGGGCGCGATCGCGTGTGATGAGGCGACGCCGCCGCTCCATGGCTTTTCGGCGCATGGGGCAAGCGTGCGGGCAGTGGCGGAGGCGCTGGCGGGGGCGAGCGGTGGGTGGTTCCGCAGCGATGGCGGGGTAACGCTGATCGGAGGCGACGGCGCGGCGGTGGCGCTCAAGGATAAAGGTATGCGCACGCGGGGGCAGGCGCGCGCGCGCGGCAAACGCGCGGTTGCGGCGGCAGATTCGGCGCCGCGGAGCCTGACGATGACGCATTACGATCCGGCGCGCGATTACCAGGCGGGGGTGCAGCGCGCGGTGCGCCCGGGGGCGGGGAGCCGCGAGGCGCGGCTCGAGCTGCCCGCGGCGATCGATGCGGGCGCGGCCAAGACGATTGCGGAAAGTGCGCTGGCCCGGATGGATGCCGAGCGCGAGCGGCGCAGCGTCTCGCTTGGCTGGGACCGGCTGGACGTGCGCCCGGGCGAGCGCGTGACGATCGCCGGGGCGCCGGGGATCTGGCGCGTCGAGCGCTGGTCGCTCGAAGCGATGGTGCTGACGCTCGACTGCGTGGCGGTGGCGCCGGGGGCGCTGGCGGTTGCGGCGAGCGGGGGTCGTGTGCTGGGTGCGCCCGATCATGCGCTGGGCGAGACGATCCTGCATGCCTTCGAACTACCTATGCTCGACGATGCGCCGGCCGGCGTGCCGCGGCTGGCGATAGCGGCTGCAGGCACCAGCCCGAACTGGCGCAGCGCTGCTTTGCTAATCAGCACCGATGGCGGAGGGCATTGGACGGCGGCAGGATCGACTGCGGCCCCCACAATTCTCGGCCATCTGGTGGTGCCGCCGGATGCAGGGCCGGCGGGGATCGAGGATTTGCGTGGCACGCTCGAAGTCGAACTGGCGCATGTGGAGATGGAACTGAGCGATGCCGATACGGCGGCGCTCGATGCTGGCAGCAATCTGGCGATGGTGGGGGATGAACTGCTCCAGTTTGGCCGGGCCGAACTGCTGGGCGCGGCGCGCTGGCGGCTGAGCCGGTTGTGGCGCGGGCGGCGTGGGACCGAGGCGGCGATAGGGACACAGTTGGCGGGAGACCGCTTCGTGCTGGTCGATCCCGAGACGCTCGCGGTCCGGGACTTGCCGGTGAGGGTGATCGGCGGAGCCGTGCAGGTGCTTGCGCAGGGCGTTGCGGACGGCAGCGAGGGCGTCGCCGGGGAGGGGGGCATTTCGGGCGCGGCGCTGGTGCCCCCCGCGCCAGTGCATCTGGCCGCCCGGCCGCATGCCTATGACACCACCCTGATTACTTGGGTGCGGCGCAGCAGAAGCGGGTGGCGCTGGGAAGATGGGACCGACGCCCCGCTGATCGAGGACCGCGAGCGATATCAGGTCTGCATCAGCTCCGACCACGGGTCGCAGCGGATGGGCGAAGTGATTTCGCCTCACTTTGTGCTGGCTCCGGCCGAGCGCGCGCAGGCGCTGACTGTCGCCGTCCGCCAAATCGGCACGCACGGACTTTCACCGCCCGCGATCCTGACACTCCCAGCGACTGGAGAAGCCTGATGACCGATTCGACCACATCCCGCCTCGCACTGCCGTTGCTCGCGGCCGGGCAGGCTCAAAAGGAAATGTCTCATAATGAGGCGCTGGCTCGGATCGACCTCGCGTTGCACGGCCATGCCATCGCTGCGGGTGCACAAATTCCGCCCGAAGCACCGGAAGCTGGGCAATGCTGGTTGCTCGGCGACGCCCCTGAAGGCGATTGGGCGGGGCACGGGAAGGCGGTTGCCGGCTGGACCGAGGGCGGATGGCGCTTCCTTGAACCCTGCGAAGGCATGCGGCTGTGGCTAGGCGAAACGGATGGATTTGCAGTGTTTTCCCAGGGAAACTGGATAGTTGGCTTCGCTTATGGCCGGCTGTTCGTCGATGGCATGCAAATTATTGGTCCGCGCGGCCCTGCCATCGCGGAACCGAGTGGGGGGGTAGTGGTTGATGCCGAAGCGCGGGCCACGATCCTGGCAGTGCTCAATGCTATGCGCGAACACGGGCTGGTCGATACGGACTGAAACTGTGACGTTCATGCAACAGTGCCGGGATTTGTGCGCTTGCGTGGAAACTCTCGTTTCGGTAGTGAGTTTGTCGCTGTCCGGAAGGACAACTTTGAAAGGGGATTTTAGATGCGGAAGCTCGCCATTACTCTGGCACTTGCGACCACCGCGCTCAGCACGCCCGCTCTCGCTCGCGACGATGCGTGGTATGTGGGTGTCGAGGGCGGCACGATGCTGGTCGAGGACATTCAGTTCGACGTCGGCGCTCAGAAGAACGCCTATTCGATCGATCATTCGACGGGTTGGGACGTCGACGCTACGGTTGGCTACGATTTCGGCGGTTTCCGCGCGGAGGCCGAAGTCGGTTATCGTCAGGCGAACGTTAAGGGCCTGAAGTCGGTCATCGCGCTTCCGAATGGCACCTTCATCCATGGTGCGGGCACCTATAACTATGTTGGCGGCCGCACCTCGGCTCTGAGCTTCATGGTCAACGGCATGTTCGATTTCGGCGACGATGATGGCCTGCAGGGCTTTGTCGGCGGCGGCGTCGGCGTCGCTCGCGTGAAGAGCCGTTACGGCTTCAGCGTGCGCAACGACTTCCTCGACGATTCGGACACCGTGTTCGCATGGCAGGCAATTGCCGGCCTGCGCGCTCCGCTGTCGGACAATGTCGACATCTCGCTGAAGTATCGCTTCTTCAACGCTGACAACCTGAACTTCGTCGATGTCAGCGGTCGCAGCACCGACTCGCGTTTCCGTTCGCACAGCATTCTTGGCGGCCTGACGTTCAACTTCGGCGCGCCGGCACCTGCTCCCGAGCCCACTCCGGAGCCGACCCCGGCACCGGCATGGACCCCGACCCCCGAGCCGACCCAGGCTCCGGTGGTGGTGCAGTGCACGCCCGGACCGTACATCGTGTTCTTCGACTGGGATAAGTCGGACATCACGCCGGAAGCGGCCTCGATCCTCGACAACGCCATCAGCAACTATCAGAACTGCGGTAACGCGCAGGTCATGCTGGCTGGCCACGCCGATCGCTCGGGCTCGGCAAGCTACAACGTTGGTCTCTCGCAGCGTCGTGCGGATTCGGTGAAGGGCTACCTCACCTCGCGCGGCATCCCGGGTGGCGTCATCGGTACCGAAGCGTTCGGCGAAAGCCGCCCGCGCGTCGACACCGCCGACGGCGTTCGCGAACTGCAGAACCGTCGCGTGGAAGTCATGTACGGCCCCGGCTCGGGCTACTGAGCCAGGGCGGTCCATACGGACTGACAAGATTTGGGGAGGCCGGGAAACCGGCCTCCCTTTTTCTTTGTCGACGGTTGCTGATGCTTTTGACACAACAGGGCCGGTTGCGACGGGGGGCGGGGGTAAACGAGTGGCGCATGGTGTTTTCATCCACCGCGCAGATTCGATCTACAAAGACACGCCCTCAGAGCGATATCATTTTCCGGCCCAGTATCTAAGCCGGGCGCGCGCATGCCTGGGCGATTGGATCCTTTACTATGAGCCGGTCAAAGTCCGCGGCAGCAAGGGCTATTTCGCGGCTGCGAAGATCAGCCAAATTGTCCCGGATCCTCAAGATCCCTCAATGTACTACGCGCTCATCGAGCCGGGCGAATATATCGACTTCGACACGCCCGTGGCCTTCAACGGCCCGGCTGGCCCGATCGAGCAGGGGTTGTTGAATGAGGCTGGCCGCATCTCGGGCCGGGCACAGGCGGCGATCAGGGCGATCTCGACGGCCGATTTCAATCGTATCATCGGCGTCGCGATGGGCGACCAAGCCCCGCTTCTCCCCCGGATTGGCGAAAGCGAGTTCTCCGGCGTACGCGACACGCACTCTCCCTTCTTGTTCCAGCAAGAACGCGATCGAACCTCTGTGCTAGGCTCGCGGCTCGTCCGGGATCGGGTTTTCAGGAAACTCGTTCTAAACGCCTATGATGAACGCTGCGCGATCACGGGTTTACGGCTGATCAACGGTGGTGGTCGTGCAGAAGCCGAGGCCGCGCATATTAGGCCGGTGGCGAGCGGTGGTCCGGATGCGATCGGAAACGGCCTCGCCCTGTCAGGCACGATCCATTGGATGTTCGACCGGGGCCTTATCGGTCTCAGCGATGACCTGGACATTCTGGTGTCCCGACAGACCAATGATCCCGACAGTATCCACGGACTGATTAACTCGACGGGCCGTATACTCATGCCCAGACGACCATTGGATCGGCCGCATCCTGCTTTTCTTCAGTGGCATCGCGAGAACTGCTTCAAGCTCTAAGCCGGGACTCAAGCCGTTTGTGCAAGAGCCGGCGCCAGCCACTCCGGCACAATCGCATCGCCGAGCGCCTCCACGCGGCGCAGTTCCACCATCAGGCCCAGTTCGGGATAGGTCGCGCGGGTGCGGTCTCCAGGCTCGCCCAGCGGGGCGACGACCAGGCGGCGGCTGACCTTGGCGCGGTAGTGCATGCGGGCGGTGTTTTCCTGGCCGACATAGCAGCCCTTGGCGAAGTTCACGCCGTTCAGCTCGGCGGCATTGGCTTCCAGCCACAGCGTCTTGTCCTGGCCCAGCTCGGCTGCGCCTTCGGTCACGCCGAGCGACAAGCGGTGGGCGCGCCACGCGTCCGCGGCGTCCGCGCCGTCGGTGTCGCTCAGCCAGCGCCAGCCGAGTTCCTTCAGTCGCGGGTCGCGGGCCGCGCTGTCTCGCTTCTCGCGGGACCAGTGGACGTGGCGGGCGGTTTCGAGCCCGATATAAAGCGAGCGGCGCAGGCGGTAGATCGTCAGGCGGCGGATCAGCGCCTCGATTTGCGCGTCCTCGCAATCGAGGAGGATGTCGTCGCCGTCATCCCAGAGGATGAAGTCGAACAGCGCCTTGCCCTGCGGCGTCAGCAGGCCGGCCCATTGGGGGGCGCCAGCGGCGACCTTTCCAACATCCTGCGTGACAAGGCCCTGCAGGAAGCCGCGGACATCCTCGCCGCTGACGCGGATCAAAGCGCGGTCGTGAAGGGCAGTCGGGGTGGCATCGGGCATGGCGAACAGGTAGGAGGCGCGGACCCACAACGGAAGAGGCCGGGCCAATGAACATGGATCTCAAGCTCACGGGCGGGACGGTTCATCTGCCGGGCGGGCCGGCGCAAGTCGATGTTGGCGTGCGCGATGGGCGGATCGTGGCGATCGGCACGGTGGGCGATGCGGGCGAGACAGTCGATTGCACCGGGCTCGACGTGCTGCCGGGCGTGATCGACAGCCAGGTCCATTTCCGCGAGCCGGGGCTCGAGGCCAAGGAGGATCTGGAGAGCGGCGCGCGCTCGGCCGTTCTCGGCGGGGTGACCGCGGTGTTCGAGATGCCCAACACCAAGCCCAATACCGACACTGCCGAGGCAGTGAACGACAAGCTTGCCCGCGCGAAGGGGCGGATGTGGTGCGACCACGCATTCTATGTCGGCGCGACCAACAATAATGCCGAGAGCCTTGCCGAGCTCGAGCAGATACCGGGGACGGCGGGGATCAAGATCTTCATGGGTGCCTCGACGGGCGATCTGCTCGTCTCGGATGACGGCAACTTGGCGCGGGTGCTGGCGAGCGGGCATCGCCGCGTCGCGATCCATGCCGAGGACGAGTTCCGTATGCAGGACCGGCTGGGCGAGCGGGTGCCGGGCGACTCCTCCTCGCACCCGGTGTGGCGCGACGATGAGAGCGCGATGCTGGCGACGCGACGGATCCTGGGGCTGGCGCGCGCCGCCAAGCGCCGGATCCATATCCTGCACGTCACCACGCCGGCCGAGCTGGAAGTGATCGGGCAGAATAAGGACATCGCGACCTGTGAAGTCACGCCGCAGCATCTGACGCTTGCCGGCGAGGACGCCTATCCGCGGCTCGGCAGCTATGCCCAGATGAACCCGCCGATCCGTTCCAGCGCGCACCGCGACGGGCTGTGGGACTGGCTGCGCCAGGGCGTGCCCGACGTGATCGGATCGGACCATGCGCCGCACACCATCGAGGAAAAGGCCAAGCCCTATCCCGATTCGCCGAGCGGCATGCCGGGAGTGCAGACCTTGCTGCCGCTGATGCTCAACCATGTCGCCGAGGGGCGGCTGACGCTCCAGCGGCTAATCGATTTGACCAGCGCCGGGCCGCAGCGGGTGTTCGGGATTGCGGGCAAGGGGCGGATCGCGGTGGGCTATGACGCGGACTTCACAGTGGTGGATTTGAAGGCGCACTGGACCGTGGAGGAAAGCTGGCTCGCGTCGCGCTGCGGCTGGTCGCCGTTCACGGGGATGGCGCTGACCGGCAAGCCGATCGGGACGGTGATCCGCGGCAACCGCGTGATGTGGGACGGGGCGCTGGCAACCCAGGCGATCGGTCAGCCGATCCGGTTCGAGAGCGTGGAGTTCGGTTGAGTGCGCGCACGATGAGCCGGACCGACGCCGCCTTTCGCGTGATCGCGGCGCCAGCGGCGAAGCTCTATGCCGCGCTGGTCGATCCGGAGGCGCTGGCGCAATGGTTGCCGCCCGAGGGAATGACCGGACGCGTCGAACTGTTCGAGCCACGCGCGGGCGGCAGATACCGCATGACCCTCCGCTACGACGATCCGGACGGAGGTCCGGGCAAGACGGACGAGGATAGCGATCAGGTCGAGGGCGAGTTCGTCGAACTGGTGCCGAACCAGCGCGTCGTGCAACGCGTCCGCTTCGAATCGGACGATCCGTCGATGGCGGGAACGATGACGATCACCTGGCGGTTCGACTCGGTGCCCGAAGGCACGCGGGTTACGGTGGCGTGCGATGATGTGCCGCGTGGGATTCGCCGGAAGGATCACCTTGCGGGCCTGCGCTCAACGCTGGAAAATCTGGCCGCATTTGCCGGTGACGCGACGGGCAACAAGGAGAGCTGACTTGATGAAGACCCTTTCCGCCGCCGCACTGGCCGCCTTGCTCTGGTTTCCGGCACCGGTGGCGGCGCAGGCGGATCGCGCGCGCCCCAGCCCCGAATGCGGCGACGACAATGGCGTCGACCGTTGCGCCGCTCCGCAGCAGGCCAAGACGCGCGCATTGTTTGGCGCGGCACCGATCGAGAAGCTGGATGCCGAGGGCACGCAGGCGATCCGTGCGTTCTTCGTCAATGGCTATGGGCATGACGAGGCGCTGATCGCGTTCGTTCGGGCAAAGGGCGAGGATGCCGAAATAGTGGCGACCTTCCCTGGCGCGGATGGCGGCAAGCCCAGAACGCTGCAGGCCCTGGTGCCAGCTGCGACCTGGAGTCGGCTGTTTGCACGGGCGCGCTATTTCGACCGCGATCTTGTGCCGCTGGCGGAAGACAGGAACCGGGCACCGATCTGCTTGCACAGCTGGGTCGTGACCGTCGAGGCGGCAACGCCGAAGATGGCTACGCGCGGCGGCGTGCGGCGCAAGACGCAGGACGCGTGCGGCGAGGGCATGGCAGTGGACTTGGCATTCGAGATGGCTGAGGCCGCGATCGAATTGCTTCCGGCCTGCGCGCTACTCGATGCCGGGCAGCACCGAAATACCGTGACGCGTCTCGGCGCGTGCACGCGGCTGGAGGGCGACCGTACGGCCGGGGCGCTGGCGATGAACCGGTATGAAAGCAATTGGTTCGCCAATCCCAATCCCGGAATGGGCAGCGCGATCGCCTATCTGTTCTACGATCAGGCCGAAGTGGAGTGGCCGGGTAAGCCGCTCGTTCGCGGGGGCCTCGCCGCCGCTGACGCCTGGGTCGCGCATATGCAGAATCGGCATTTGCGACTCGAACGCGTCGTCGGCGAGACGCCCGATCGCGTGCGGATCGAAGGCTGGCTGCAAGACATGTCGCGCGATAACGCCAAGGACTGGCAGCATGCGCGGATCACGCAGATATGGACGCGCGAGAACGGCTTCGATTTCAGGCTGCGCTCGGCAAAGATCGGGGCGTTCGAACGCGGGCCTTGAGGATCAGAACGGAACGATGCGGCGCTTTTCGCTGAATTTCATATAGCCCGCATTGACTCCGACCCGCCAGCCGACGCCAAGGCGGACGGGGATCAGCACCACGTCGCCGCGGCGCATATAGGCGGCGGAGAAGCCTCCGACGAAATAGGCGCGGCCTTCGCCTGCCGGGAAGCGCTTGTAGAGATCTTGGCTGTCGTAGAGATTATAGACGAGCACGAAGACCTTGCTGGCGTCGCCGCCCAAGTCGAAGCCGATCGACGGGCCGGTCCAATAGACCGGGCGCTGTCCCTCGACCTTGTGGAACAGATCGCCCTTGCCATAGCGCAGGCCGACCCCGACCGCGCCGCCGCCCTCGCCCCCGGCGATATAGGCATTGGGGCGGCCCTGATCCTTGAGGATGTTCTCGATGATCCCGGCCAGGCCCGAGGCACCTTTCCCGAATACGCCCTCGGCGGCGACGACAAGCTCCTGCTGGTCGAACGTGTCCGCAGCTTTGACGCGCTCCTGCGCCTGGGCGCGAGCATCCACGGCCGGCGGGGTCTGTGCGGGCAAGTCCTGGGCCGGTGCGGAATCGAGCGGCGGCTGGCGATAATCCTCGGCGCGCGGCGTATCCTGCGCGGGCGGCGGGGTATTGAGGTCCGAATCGATCGCGCTGTTCGGATCGATCGTCGTCATCTGTTGCGCCGCGGCGGGCGTGGCGGCCATGCCGAGCAGCGCGGCCATTGCCCATAGCAAAGTGTTTCGCGCACGCATCCGCATTCCCCGAACCCCTGAAAACCTCCTGCAGAGGCTATGCGCGCTCGCCTGACCCCGCAATGAACACACGACGACTCGAATCGATTTCGCGTCCGGTGGTTACTATCGGTTGATAGCGCGGAAAGGCGCCGCTATAGCGCCGCCTTCGAGCCGTTCCGGAGACGTGGGTGAGTGGCTGAAACCAACGCTTTGCTAAAGCGTCGTACGGGAAACTGTACCGAGAGTTCGAATCTCTCCGTCTCCGCCAGGCCCTGAGTTCAGTAGCCTAGCATAAGCTCGGGCGGCCGTTCGGCCTTGCGAACCCTGCAGGTTCGATTCTCCTCCTCCTTCCACTGGGCGTGTAGAGCGCGGCTGAGGAAAAGGTTGCAGCCGATCCCGCCTTTGCGGCAATGCTGCGCGCGACGACATGTCGCATGAGCGGACCTCCTGCTCGCCAGCCAGAAAGCCGGATGCCAAAAGCCGAGATCAAGCCGCAGACGAGAAAGCCCCGGCAGCGGACGCCGCGGCCGCGTTCGCTGCGTCTCCACGGGACGGTGGCACGCGATCTCGGTATCCGCATCGTTTCCGGAGCGCTCAAGCCGGGCGAGATCCTGGAAGGCGAGATCGCCGCGAGCGAGCAGTTCAAGGTTTCGCGGACTGCCTACCGTGAGGCAATCCGCATCCTGGCCGCCAAAGGCCTGGTCCATTCGAGGCCCAAGATCGGTACCCAGGTATCCCCCCGCAGCGAATGGCATCTGCTCGATCCCGATGTGCTCGGCTGGATCTTTACCGGCGAGCCCGATGCCGGGCTGATCGAGAATCTCTTCGAGCTTCGCCGGATCGTCGAGCCCGATGCCGCGCGGCTGGCGGCGATGCGCCGCAGCGACGAGCAGCTCGAGCGGATGAAGACCGGGCTCGAAGGCGTTGCCGAGCATGGCTTCGATTCGGAAGAGGGCCGGCGCTGCGACGAGAGCTTCCACTCGGCGCTGCTCGAAGCATCGGGCAACGACTTCATCGTCTCGCTCACCAGCGGCGTCGCCGCGGCGATCGCGATCACCACTGCCTTCAAGCAGCACCGCCTGCCGGCGCCGCACGATGCGCTCCCCGTACATTTGCGCGTGCTTGAGGCGATCGAGGCGCGCGATGCGCAGGGCGCGCACGACGCCATGGCAAAATTGGTCGATCGCGGGCTCGATGATATGATGGAGGCGCGCGACCCTTCCGGGCATCATGGTCTTCGTGCGGTCTGCTGTTGATCCGGCGCGTGTCGATCCCTACATCCCTGGCTCATGTTACCGCTAACTTGTAGCGTGTCCGGGAGAGATCGAATGGCGCTGACTGGGGAATTGTTCATTGCTTCGAAGCGCGTCAAACGCGATGGCGAAGGCTTCCGCGCAGTGGCTGCCGCTACGGGTCAGGAAATCGAGCCCAGCTTCAGCCTGGCCACTACCGACGACGTCGAGACTGCGGTTGCCGCCGCTGAGGCTGCTTTTCCGATCTATTCCGGCCTGCCGCGCGAGAAGCGCGCGCAATTTCTCGAGGCCATTGCCGACGAGATCGATGCGCTGGGCGACGCGCTGACCGAGCGCGCCAATGCCGAGAGCGGCCTACCCGCGGCCCGGCTGAACGGCGAGCGTGGGCGGACCTCGGGGCAGATGCGGCTGTTCGCGCGCGAATTGCGCCTCGGCGAATATCTGCGCGCGCGGATCGATCATGCGATCCCCGATCGCGCGCCCGCGCCCAAGCCCGATCTTCGCATGCGGATGGTGCCGCTGGGCCCGGTCACGGTATTCGGTGCTAGCAACTTCCCGCTCGCATTTTCGGTGGGCGGAGGCGACACCGCCTCGGCGCTGGCTGCAGGCTGCCCGGTGGTCGTGAAGGGCCATTCGGCGCATCCGGGCACTGCCGAGCTGGTCGCGGGCGCAATTACGCGTGCGGCGGAAAAGACCGGCATGCCCGCGGGTGTGTTTTCGCTGATCAACGGTCCCGGCAATTCGGTGGGCCAGGCTTTGGTAACCGATCCGCGGATCAAGGCGGTGGGTTTCACCGGATCGCGCGGCGGCGGCATCGCGCTGATGAAGGCCGCGGCCGATCGCCCGGTGCCGATCCCGGTCTATGCCGAGATGAGCAGCGTCAATCCGGTATTCCTGCTTCCCGCCGCGCTCGAATCGCGCGCTGAGGCTCTGGGCACGGCGTTCGTCGCGAGTCTGACGATGGGGGCGGGGCAGTTCTGCACCAATCCCGGGCTGGTGCTTGGCTTGGAAGGCCCGGCGCTCGACCGCTTCGTGACCGCCGCTACCGATGCGATGTCCGGCGCCCCGGCGCAGGTCATGCTGACCCCCGGCATCCACAAGGCTTATACCAGCGGCGTGGCGCGCTGGGCCTCGGCGCCGGCGCTGAGCCAGATCGCGCAGGGGCAGGTTCCCGGCGGCCCGACCTGCGGGCAGGCGGCGCTGTTCACGATGACCGGTAAGGACTTCATTGCCGATCCCAGCCATGCCGAGGAAGTGTTCGGCGCGGCTTCATTGCTCGTGCGCTGCGCCGATCTCGACGAGATGATGGCAGTGACGGCGCTGATCGAGGGCCAGTTGACTGCGACACTGCATCTCGATGAGGGCGATACCGATCTCGCGCAGAAGCTGCTGCCGACGCTCGAGCGGCTGGCCGGGCGGATCCTCGCCAATGGCTGGCCGACGGGCGTGGAAGTGACCGACGCGCAGGTCCATGGCGGGCCGTTCCCCTCGACTTCGGACGGGCGCAGCACTTCAGTCGGCGCGCTGGCGATCGACCGCTTCCTGCGCCCGGTGGCCTATCAGGATCTGCCCGCAGCGCTGCTGCCGGTGGAACTGCAGGACGGCGAGGCGGGCATCCCGCGCCGCGTGGACGGCAAGCCGACGCTTTGAGGCCTTCCCCTCCCTCTCAGGGAGGGGAGCAGGTCAGGCAAAAGCTTCCGCAGCATCCTCCGTCACTCGGAACCGGAACGCGATGTCGTGGCGGTAGGTCTCGCCCGGATCTAGCCGCGCCGAGGGAAAACCGGGCTGGTTAGGCGCGTCAGGGAAGTTCTGCGGCTCTAGGCACAGTCCGCCGCGCGCCGGATAAGGCGTGCCGCTGGTGCCCGTCGCGCCGCCCGCAAGGTGGTTGCCGGTGTAGAGCTGGAGGCCGGGGGCGGTGGATTCCACATCCAGCACGCGGCCCGAGCTGTGATCATAGAGAGTCGCGGCGTGGCGGCGTTTGCCGCCGGGCGCGTCGAGTACGAAATTGTGATCGTAGCCGCGGCCGATCTTGAGCTGCATGTCCTCGTGTCCGATGTCGCGGCCGACGGGCTTGGGGGTGCGGAAGTCGAAGGAGGTGCCGGTCACGTCCTGGAATTGGCCGGTCGGAATTTGCGTCGAATCCACGGGGGTGATCCGGCTTGCTGGGATCTGGAGCATGTGATCGAGGATCGTGCCGTTTCCCTCGCCCGCGAGATTGAAATAGGCGTGGTGCGTGAGGTTGACGACGGTCGGCGCATCGGTGGTAGCGCGGAACGCCATATACAGGCCGTCCGCCTCCATCGTGTAGCGGAGCGAAGCCTGAAGGTTGCCGGGGAAGCCATTATACCCCGCGGGGCTCAATAAGGTGAACTCGGCCGAATGCGCGTCGTGATGCGCGAGCGTCCAGAACTGCTGGTCGAAGCCGCGTGGCCCCGAATGGAGGTTGTTCACGCCGCCGCTGTTCGCGGGCAGCCGATATTTCTTGCCATCGAGACTAAACCGCGCGCCGCCGATGCGATTGGCATAGCGCCCGGCGACGGCGCCATAGAAGCGCGGATGGCTGCGATATTCCTCCAGATCGGCATAGCCGAGCGTGACGTTGGCGACCCTGCCCTCACGCCCGGGCACGTCGAGGCGGCGAAGCGTGGCGCCGAGATTGAGCAACTGAGCGCGATACGCCCCGTGCCCGATCTCGACCGCCTCGATCCGGCCGCCCTCGACCAGCCGGCTCATTTCGCGCCGGGGCAGGTCGAGCTGTTGGGGTCCGAGACGATACGAATATCCGCTACCGCGAAGCTGAGCGGGCCGGTGGCCGTCACCACGAACGGCGCATTGACCTTGCTCAGATCAATGCCGTTCTGCGAATAGCATTTCAGGAAGATCTTGGCGGTGCGCCAGGTGTCGGTCTGGCCGGTAAACAGGCTCGTCGCGTCGATCGCTCCGCTATTGGTCCCGCCCTCCATCTGCAGCAGCACCTTGCCCGTCGCCGCAGGCGTGAACAATTTGTAGCTGATCTGAAGCGAGAGATCGCCATTGGCTTCGCGCAGCAGATTGAGATCGCCGCCGCCGATGCGCAGCGCCGCGGGGGTCGCGGGCCAGGTGAAGAGCTGCGCCCCCTCCTGCGTCGCCGGCCCGTCGACCGGGCGACGAGTCACCTTGCTGTCGGTCGCGAACGAGAAGGGTGCAGGGGTGACCCCCTTAGTGAAATAGATCGTGGTGTTGGCCAGCGAGGCATCGATGCCCGAATCCTCGCTAAGCGCCGCGACCGTGCCCGATTTGGCATAAGTCAGCCCGTAGCCGAGCGCGAAGAGCGGGTCGTAGCCGGCGTCGCGCTTGTTGAGCTTGAACTGGCCGGCGGTCTTGGGCCAGCTGAACGACAGCGTGCCCTGGAAATCGCGGCGCGGCTTGCCGGCCGCATCGCCCACCAGCACATCGGCCACGCCCGCGCCTTCGCTCCCTGGCAACCAGGCCGCGACGAATGCGTCGGACTGGTTGAGCTCAGGGTTCACCCACAGCGGCCGGCCCGACAGGAACACCGATACCGTCGGTACGCCCGCGGCTTTGAGCTTCTTGAGCATCGCCAGAGCCTGCTTGTCGCCGGGCTGGAATTCCAAGGTCCGGATATCGCCGCGCATCTCGGCATAGGGTTGCTCGCCGAACACCACGACCGCGACATCCGGCTTCGCAGTAAAGCTGCCGTCCACCGACAGCACTGCCTTGCCGCCACCCGCTTCGACAGCCTGTTTGAGGCCGGCATAGATCGAAGTCGCGCCCGGGAAGAGCTCGTTGGGATTGCCGTCGCCCTGCCAGCTCAGCGTCCAGCCGCCGGTCTGCATCTGGAGCGAGTCCGCACCGGGGCCGGCGATCAGCACATTGGCATTGGCCTTGAGCGGGAGGACACCGTTGTTCTTGAGCAGCACCAGGCTCTTGGCCACCGCCTCGCGCGCGATTGCGCGATGCTCGGGCGTGCCCATGGCATCGGCTTTGGTTTCGAGCGGACGCGCGGGATCGAACAGGCCGAGCTTGACCTTGACGCGGAGGATGCGGCGGACGGCGTCGTCGACACGCGCCATCGGCAGCTTGCCCGATTTCACGTCGCGCACGGTCGATTCGAACAGGCCCTTCCAGCTGTCCGGCGCCATTGCCATGTCGAGCCCGGCAATGAAGGTCGCCGCGCAATCGGTGGGGGTGCAGCCGGGGATCTGGCCATGGCCGTTCCAGTCGCCGACGACAAAGCCGTCAAAGCCCATCCGGCCCTTGAGCACGTCGGTCAGCAGCGACTGGTTGCCGTGCATCTTGACGCCGTTCCAGCTGTTGTACGACGCCATCGCCGTCATCGCGCCGGCATTGATCGCGGGCGGATAGCCGGCACCGTGGACGCTCGCGAGCGTGGCTTCGTCCACCTGGGTGTCGCCCTGGTCGACGCCGTCGGTGGTGCCGCCATCGCCGAGGAAATGCTTGATGCTCGCGGCGACCAGCCCGCTCTGGATGCGATGCTCGGTGCCGACCGGGCCCTGGAGCCCGGTGACGACCTCGGGCGAATAGCTGGCGACGATCGCGGGGTCTTCCGAATAGCCCTCATAGGTGCGGCCCCAGCGGTCGTTCTGCGGGGTGGCCACCGTCGGCCCGAATGCCCAGTGGATGCCCGAAGCCGCGGTTTCGATTGCAGTGACTTCGCCGATCTTCCGGATCAGCGCCGGATCGCGCATCGCGCCCAGCCCGATATTGTGCGGGAAGATCGTCGCGCCGATCACATTGGCATTGCCGTGGACCGAATTGATTCCGAAAATCAGTGGGATCTTGAGATTGCCCGCCCGGTCTTCCATCGCGACCTTCTCGAAGGCGCGCGACGTGTCGATCCAGTCCTGGCGCGGCGAGCGGTCATTGCCCGAAAGCGGCGGCGAATTGCCCCCCGCCAGGATCGATCCCAGCGGATATTTGCGCAAATCCTCGGGCTTCACATTGCCGATATCGCCCTGGACCATCTGGCCGACCTTCTGCTCGATCGACATCTTGGCGATCAGCTCGCTGACGAACTTCTCGGTCGCCGGATCGATCAGTCCCTGGCTCTTCGCCGCCGGCCAGTTCGCCGGATTGGCTACGGTCGGTGCAGACAGCGTTGTCGGCGATTGCTGCGCAAAAGCTGGCGCGGCGATCAGGCAGGTGGTCGATAAGAGCAGCTTGAAACCCAGGCGCATCTTCACTCTCCGTTTGTGGCTCGGCCGGTTTCGGTCCCGGCCCTTTATCGTTTTGGTATCGGTATCAGATTGTCAGCGGGCGAGTCTACTTGCCAGCCAGCGCGCGGCCTGGTCGGGAGTGCGCTTGTCCACATCGCGATCGACCATGTAATTGGCTTCGCGCATCTGCTCGACGGGGATGGCCCCGATCAAATCCTTGAGCACATTCGTGAATTTCACATCATTCGCGCGCTTGGGGGCGAGCAGCAGGATCGCATCATAACCGGGGATCGCGCCGCGCGGATCGCTGAGGACCTTGAGCTTGTCGGCGGCGACGCGCCCGTCCGAGCTGTACGCCGAGATCACGTCGGCCGCGCCGCTCGCCAGTGCGCGATACATGAAGGTCGGCTGATAGGGTCGCGCGGTCTTGAACGACAGGCCGTAAGCCTTGCGCACCGCAGCCCATTCCGGGCGCTCGAGGAACTCCGGGTCGGTGGCGAAACCGAGTTCTCCGGCCTGGGGCACGAGATCGTCAAGGCTATGGATCCCGCGCCTCTCCGCATCCTCGCCGCGCATCGCAAAGGCATAGGTGTTCTCGAAGCCGAGCGAGCCGAGCATGCGAACCCCGTGCTTTGCCATCACCCACTCGCCGACGCCGGTCACGATCGCCTCGCGGCTGGGAACTTCGCTGCGCTTCATCTGATTTGCCCAGACCGTGCCGGAATAATCGACGAGGACGTCCACGTCGTTCCCCGCCAGCGCGTTGAAGGCGACTGCCGATCCCAATCCTTCGCGGTACCGTACCTTGTAGCCCGCCTGCTCGAGCCGGTGCCCGATCACGCGGATCAATATATATTGCTCGGAAAAGCCCTTGGCGCCGATGGTGACGGTGCCCTTCGCGGACGGCCAGGCCGGCGCGAGTGCGATGAGCACCGCCAACAGCAGCGCGCCCAGGCTCCCCCACACCAGCCCGCGCCGGCGCTTCGCAATCCCGTATTCCGCCAGCCCCAGCAGCGCGTCGGCGGCGAGCGCCAGCCCCGCCGCGGCGATGCAGCCGGTAAGGACCAGCGTCCAGTTCTGCGTCTGCAGCCCGGCGAAGATCAGGTCGCCGAGGCTCGGCTGGCCGACCGTGGTGGAGAGCGTCGCCGCACCGATCGTCCACACCGCGGCAGTGCGCACTCCTGCCATCAGCATCGGCGCGACCAGCGGCGTCTCGACCAGCCACAGCCGCTGGTTGCGCGTCATGCCGACGCCGTCCGCCGCTTCGATCACTGCCGGATCGAGATTGGCGAGGCCGGTGACACCGTTGCGAAGGATCGGCAGCAGCGCATAGAGCGACAGTGCAAGCAGCGAGGGCAGGAAGCCCAATGCCGGGATGCCGCCCCCGACCAGCGCGGAAAGCCATAACAGGATGGGGTAGAAGAGCGCGAGCAGGGCCAGCGACGGGATCGTCTGGACAAGGCTGGCAAAGCCAAGTGCCACGCGCGCGACGCTGCGATTCCGCGAGGACAGCACGACCAGCGGCAAGCTCACCACCAGCCCGAGCAGCAAAGCCGCGAAGGCGAGCAGCAGATGCTGCGCGAGCAGCTCCGGAACGCGGGCGAATGCCTCGCTCATCGCGGGCTATTCAGCAATTCTCGTATTTCCAGTTGCGGCGCTTGCCTTCGCGCATCCACTCGACCGCTTCGGCGACGCGCTTGGCCTTGGTCTCGGGGCGCTTGGCATCCGCGATCCACTCGACATATTCACGGCGCTGGCCGGGTGGGAAGGCAGTGAAGGTCGCGGATGCGGCTGCATCCTGCGCCAGCGCTTCGGCCAGCTCCGGCGGGACGGGCAGTTCTGGCTTCGGCGGTTTGGCGGCGCGCTTTGGCGTGGCGCCCGTATCGGTCAGCGCCATCGCCTCCGTCACCTGGCGCTCGAGCGCCGCTGCATCGGGCAAGTCGTCGAGCGATTCCACGCGACCATATTGCCCCATCGCCGAACCTTCCTTGCCCGTCTTTAATTCCTGCCGGTGCCAGAAGCCGAACGTAGCGTGCGCCTTGAACGCGGCCATGTTGGCCAGCGGCTTGCCCTTATAGACGAAGGCGGGGATCGACCATTTGATCGCTTCCTCCACATCGGGACAGGCGGCGTGGACGCGCTCGCGCAGCCAGGTCAGGATCGGCTGCGCAAAGGGCGCGCGGCTGGCGATGTAATCGTCGATGCGGGTATCGCGGGGCATGGCGCGATGCTGTCGCGCCATGCCCGGGGCGTCAAGCGTTCAGGAGCGCAAGGCGCTGTCGTCGGTCTCGTCGAGCTCTTCGTCCAGCTCGTCCTCGTCGACTTCATCGTCGTCGAAATCGGCCTGGATCTCATCTTCGCGCTGCGCGCCGGGGGTGAGCACGGCGTCGTCATCCTCTTCGCCGATCTCGTCATCGACCATCTGCAGATCGTCTTCGCCTGCAGTCGCCGCCTCGGGATCGTCGAGACCGAGGGGAATGTCGGTGAGGATCACGCCGTTGCTCGGGCCGTCCTGCGTCACCTCGATGATTTCGGCGCTCTGGCTCTCGTCATAGCCTTCCTCGTCCCAATTGTCCGTGGGATGCGGGGGAACCTGATTGCCGCCCATCGCCTGTCCTCTGCTCTGCCCAGGCGGGGATCGCCGGGTCTCTCTGCGCGAACGGCGAGAAGGGCGGACTCGTTCCCTTGCGGACTAACTTGCCTTAAACATTCGTCCCCGTTCGGTGACCGCGACGATGGCGAAGGAAAGCAGGCCCATCGCCAGGAAGCCGGCATAAAGCGGCACGGTGGTGCCGTCGAAGGATTGGCCGATCAGCGCGCCGATCACGGCCCCGCCCAGCGTCGTGATGAAGCCTTGCAGGCTCGATGCCGTGCCTGCGATTTCGCCCATCCGCTCCATCGCCATCGCCGAGAAGTTGGCATTGGCCAGGCCCATGCACCCCATCATCAGCGCCTGCAGGATCGTGAACGACCACAGATTCTCGAACCCCGTCCAGGTGATGGCAAGGTGCACCGCGGCGAACACGATCATGCCGCTGAGTGCGGTGTGCGAGATGCGGCGCATGCCGATCTTCATCACCAGCCGCGAATTGAGGAAGGCGCCGACCGCCATTGTCCCTGCCACGCAGGGAAAGATCACCGTAAGCAATTCGGGCCGGTGAAACACGTCGTCCATGATCTGCGGGATCGAGCCGATGAACCCGAACATGCCGCCCGAAAGCAAAGCGATCGCCAGCGTATATCCTATCGCGCAACGGTCGCGCAGGACGAGCACATAGTCGCCCAGCACGCGCGACGGATTGAGCGACAGCCGCCCCTGCGGCGCCAGTGTCTCGGGCATGCGCAGCCAGAACCACAGACAGACGCCCGCCGCGACGATCGCCACGCCCCAGAAGATCAGCCGCCAGCTGCCGACGAACAATACGAGCTGGCCCAGGCTGGGTGCGAAGATCGGCGCCGCCATGAAGACGATGAAGGCCAGGCTCATCACCCGCGCCATTGCCCGGCCGGCATAGCAATCGCGCACCAGGGCGACCGAGACCACGCGGGCACCCGCCGCCGCCGTGCCCATCGCAGCGCGCGCGATCAACAGCAGCACGAAGCTCCCCGAGATCGCGGCGAGCGCACTGGTCACGACATAGGATGCCAGCGCAATGGCGAGGACCGGACGACGGCCATAGCGATCCGAAAGCGGCCCATAAGCCAGCTGCGCGATCGCGAAGCCGAGCAGGAAGGCGGTGATGACATATTGGCGGTGATTGGGGTTGGCGACGCCCAGCGCTTCGCCAATCGCCGGCAATGCCGGCAGCATCGAATCGATGCCGAGCGCGGTCAGCCCCATCATCGCTGCGATCAGCGAGACGAATTCGGCAAAACCCAGCGGCGCCTTGTCCGCGCTCTGGGCACTCAAATGCGGCTCCTTGTCCATGGCGGCTCCAATGGGGGATCGCGCCGCCCGCGTCACCCCCGCTTGACCGAAAAGTGGCTAACCTATAGTGTGTTGTACGAATAATACGCCCACGGAGAAACCGCCATGAATCGCTTCGCATTGCTGCTCGCGCCGCTTGCCCTCGCCGCATGCGACGGTGCCGGCACAAACATCTCGCTCAGCGGCGGAGACGGCGAGGGCAATGTCAGCATCAAGACCGGCGCCGATGGGCAGGTCTCGATCGAGGCGCCCGGCGTGTCGATCGCGAGCAAGCTGCCCAAGATCAACCTCACTGCCGAGGATTTCGACGTCAACGGATTGAAGCTCTATCCCAATTCGGCGATCCGCGAACTCAATGCCGTGGGCAGCGACAAGCTTGGCGAGAAGCAGGACAGCCACGTCACCGTCGCGTTCGACAGCCCGGCGCCGCTCGCGACCGTCCAGGCCTGGTTCCGCGATAATCTCGCCAAGCAAGGCTTCAAGGTCGAGGCCAAAGGCAGTGGCTTCGCGGGGACGACCAAGGATGGCGAGCCGTTCACCCTGGAGCTCAGCGCCGATGGCGAGCACAAGGCCAAGGGGCGGATGCAAGTGAAGGGCTGAGGACAATTGCCGTAGCGCGGCGCGCTTGTCCGCGGGGCGCTTGCGGGTCTATCCGGGTCTCATTCAGGAGACTCGAATGTCCACCAACGTCCTAGAGCAGGTTCCGCTCATCTCGATGGCCGATCAGGCCGCAGATCCCGAAGGCTTTGCGCAGAAGCTCGGCGCATCCTTCCAGCGCTTCGGCTTCGCAATGGTCTCAGACCATGGCGTGCCGCAGGATATCGTCGATCGCGCCTGGGCGACCACCAAGGCGTTCTTCGCGCTCCCCGAGGACGAGAAGCGCCAATATTTCGTCCCCGGCCAGGGCGGCGCACGCGGGCTCACTCCGTTCAAGACCGAGATCGCCAAGGGCGCGGCCTATGTCGACTTGAAGGAATTCTGGCATGTCGGCCGCGAGCTGGCCAAGGGGCACCGCTTCGAGGAATTCATGCCCGCCAATATCTGGCCCGACCGGCCCGAGGGGTTCAAGGAAACCTTCCTCGCGCTGTTCCAGGCATTGGACGATGCCGGCGACCGGCTGCTTTCGGCGATTGCGCGCTATCTGAAGCTGGAGCCCAACTGGTTCGATCATGCCGTGCGCGATGGCAATTCGGTGCTGCGCCTGCTCCATTATCCGCCGGTCGACGAGAATGCCCCCGAAGTCCGCGCCGGCGCGCATGAGGATATCAACCTCATCACCCTGTTGCTCGGTGCCGAGGAGGCCGGGCTCGAACTGCTCGACCGTGACGGTAGCTGGCTCGCGGTCAAGCCGCCCGAAGGCGCGATGGTCGTCAATGTCGGCGACATGCTCCAGCGCCTCACCAACCATGTTCTGCCCTCGACCACCCACCGCGTTGTAAATCCCCCCCCCGAGCGCCGCGGCCATGCCCGCTATTCGATGCCCTTCTTCCTCCACCCCGCGCCCGATTTCATCATCGAGACGCTACCGGGCTGCATAGCGGATCGGCCCAACCTTTATCCCGAGCCGATCAGCTCGCATGACTATCTGCAGCAGCGGCTGGTCGAGATCGGCCTGATCAAGAAGTAAAGCTTTCTTCCCCTCGCCTCTCCGCACCGGCTAGGGGAGGCGCTTCAAGGGGGACTGCATGACCGAACCGCTTCGTATCGCATTGGCCGGCCTGGGGACTGTCGGCGCAGGCGTCATTCGCTTGCTCGACACCAATGGCGAGCTGATCGCGCGGCGGGCGGGACGAAGGATTGAGGTCGTAGCGGTCTCGGCGCGGGACCGGACCAAGGACCGCGGCGTCGATATCGGCCGGTTCGACTGGATCGACGATCCCGCCGAGCTCGCCCGGCATTCGAAGGCAGACGTTGTCGTCGAACTTATCGGTGGCTCGGACGGACCGGCGCTGGCGCTGGCGCGGGGCACGCTGGCGGCCGGCAAGAGCTTCGTCACTGCCAACAAGGCGATGATCGCCCATCACGGCCTCGAGCTTGCGCGCGCCGCGGAGAGTGCAGGCCTCGCCCTCAAGTTCGAAGCGGCGGTCGCGGGCGGCGTGCCGGTGATCAAGGGGCTGCGCGAAGGCGCCGCCGCCAACGTGATCGGCCGCGTCTATGGCATCCTCAACGGCACTTGCAATTTCATCCTCTCCAAGATGGAAGCCGAGGGCCGCGACTTCGCCGATATTCTCTCCGAGGCGCAGCGGCTTGGCTATGCCGAGGCCGACCCCAGCTTCGACATTGACGGCGTCGATGCCGCGCACAAGCTCTCGATCCTGGCCAGCCTCGCCTTCGGCACGCAGCCCGCATTCGGCCAAGTCGCAGTAACCGGCGTGCGCCACGTCATCGCCGCCGACATCGCCGAGGCCGAAGCGCTCGGCTATCGCGTGCGGCTGCTGGGTGTTGCCGATTCAGGGCCGCACGGCCTGTTCCAGCGCGTCCACCCGCACCTCGTGCCGATCAGCCATCCGCTTGCGCACGTCACCGGATCGACCAACGCCGTGGTCGCGGAGGGCAATTTCGTCGGGCGGCTGTTGTTCCAGGGCGCCGGGGCGGGCGACGGGCCGACTGCGAGCGCCGTGGTCGCCGACTTGATCGACATTGCCCGTGGCGAGTTCGGTCCCCCTTACGCAATGCCCGCCGATGCCTTGGCGACGCAGGAAGCGGCGGATAGCGGCGAGCGGCGCGGACGGGCTTATTTGCGCTTCACCGTGGCGGACAAGGTGGGCGTGCTTGCCGAGATCGCGGCGGCGATGCGCGATGCAGGGGTCTCGATCGAGAGCCTGATCCAGCGCGGCGCCAATGCAGACGGCAGCGTGCTGGTCGCGATCGTCACGCACGAAGCGCCCGAACGGTCGATCGCCCAGGCGCTCGAAAAGCTCCGAGGCTCGCAGGCTCTGGCCGGCGAACCGATGTGGATGCACATTCTCGGCGATTAATCGTCGATCGGAGTCTTCACCAGCGCCGTGCCCTTGCTGGGACAGACTGGCGCGCCGGTGACGCCGCAGGGCAGGCCGGTATTGCGCACCGCGAGATCCTTGCCGTCCACCTTCTCGGAAGGAAGATCGGTCAGGCGATAGCGAACATTGGGATCTTTCGAGACCGCACGGACGGGGATCCGCATCGCGCCGGGCCGCGAGCGGGCCGGGACACGCGCGCGGACGACCTTCACGCGCTTGGTGCGCTGTACGTCGGGCGTGGGGCCCATGGTCGCGCTGGCGAGTGCGAAGGCGAGGAGAAGCATTGCGTTGGCTCCGGCGAGATTAGTTGCGGATGCTCAACGTCCTTCGGCGGAAAAGTCTCCCTCAGGGCGGGGTCTCGCGCAGGCGGTACTTGACGCCGCCGCCTGAACTGAACGTGACACCGGCACCCACCGAGCCGCAACGCACCATGAACGCGCCCTTGCCGCATTCGACAAAGCCCTGCGCCTCGGGCGTGAGCACCATGGCTTCCTGCCCATTGGCATTGTTCGCGCGATTCGACGAAGCCACGAGCGGCGTCTGGTAGCGATAGGCCTCGCGCCGCGCGCAGACCACGACCTCGCTATCGTCCTTGGGCCGGGCGCAGCGCACCGTGGCGCTCGTCTTGGCGCGATACTCGGCATAAGCGGCGGAAACGTTGGTCGTGTCCTGAAGCAGCAACATGATCGGCAGCATGTACGAGCCTCCCCGGCGGAAACATTGCTCAACGATGTGGCCGAATTGCGATGCCGACAACGTTAGCGGAATCGACATTGCCTTGCGCCGCTCCTATCGCGGCGCCCAAGACTCAAAGGGGATTTCCGTCACATGCAGCAGACCGCCAGCCAGACCCTGGACCGCGTTCTCGTTCTCGAAATGGTGCGCGTCACCGAAGCCGCCGCGATTGCCGCCTCGACGCTGATCGGGCGCGGTGACGAGAAGGCGGCCGACCATGAAGCGGTCGAGGCGATGCGCGACGCGCTCAACAAGCTGCCATTGGACGGCACCGTGGTGATCGGCGAGGGCGAGCGCGACGAAGCCCCGATGCTGTTCATCGGCGAAAAGGTCGGCGCGGCGCAGGGCAGCGGCCCCAAGATCGACATCGCGCTCGATCCGCTCGAAGGCACCACGATCTGCGCCAAGGCCGGCCCGAATGCGCTGGCGGTGCTCGCTGTTGCCGAAGAAGGCGGGCTGCTCAATGCGCCCGACGTTTACATGGAAAAGATCGCAGTCGGCCCCGGCTATCCCGAGGGCGTGATCGATCTCGCCAAATCGCCGACTGAGAACGTCAAGGCGATCGCCGCGGCCAAGGGCGTCCAGCCCAACGAGATCATCGCCTGCGTGCTCGATCGCCCCCGCCACGAAAAGCTGATCGCCGAGCTGCGCGAAGTCGGCTGCGGCGTGATGCTGATCGGCGATGGCGACGTCGCCGGCGTGATCGCTACTACCGATCCGGACACGACGATCGACGTCTATATGGGCTCGGGCGGCGCGCCGGAGGGCGTGCTGGCCTGCGCGGCTTTGCGCTGCGTCGGCGGCCAGTTCAAGGGCCGGCTGCTGTTCCGCAACGACGACGAACGCGCCCGCGCCCGCAAATGGGGGATCGAGGATCTCGACAAGATCTATGACCTGACCGAGCTCGCCCGCGGTGACTGCATCTTTGCCGCAACCGGGGTGACCGACGGTTCGCTCCTCCAGGGCGTCAAGCGCCTCAAGGGCAAGATGACCACCGAAAGCGTAGTGATGCGCGCCAGCTCGGGCACAGTCCGCTGGATCAAGGGCGAGCACCGCACGGCCTAGGCCGGGACGCACAGAGCCGTCACCCCGGCCTTGTGCCGGGGTCCACGGTGCAGCTTGGCGAGCCGCTTGAGCCTCCTGCCTTGTGCTCGCGGATGGATGGATCCCGGTACAAGGCCGGGGTGACGAATTTGATGGCTGGGCCGCTTGTATCCAGCCGCTCTCCCGCTAGACCTTCGGCGTCTATATCGCTGGAGATACCAATGCGCCGTTTGCTCGCCACTGTTGCACTCGTAGCACTGGCCGTCCCGCTTTCCCCTGCAGTCACGCAAACCGCGCCAGCCACCGCGCCCGCCGCCGATCAGGGCTTCACCTTCGAGGAGGTGATGATCCCGATGCGCGACGGCATCACGCTGCAAACGGTGATCCTCCGCCCCAAGAACAAGACGGGCAAGCTGCCGATCCTGCTCCAGCGCACGCCCTATGGCGTGCCCGGCCAGGCGCCGGCGGCGGTGCCGGGGTCGTGGAAGTTCCTCGGCGAGGACGGCTACATCATGGTCTTCCAGAACATGCGCGGCCAGTTCAAGTCGGGCGGCGACTTCGCCATGTCGATGGCACTCGCACCCAAGGGCTCCAAGGCAGTCGACGAGGCCACCGACGCCTATGACACCGTCGATTGGCTCGTGAAGAACACCAAGGACAATAACGGCAAGGTTGGGATGTGGGGCGTCTCCTATCCCGGCTATGCCGCCGCCATCGCGCTGGCCAAGCCGCATCCGGCGCTCAAGGCAGTGAGCCCGCAGGCGGCGTGGAACGACTGGTGGGTGCATGATGACTTGCACCGCTATGGCGCGATGCGCCTGTCCTACGCGACCGACTGGCTGTTCTCGCTCCAGAACAACGACCAGGGCAAGGATTTCGACTATGGCGGCAACAAGCCGGTCGACACCTATGACTGGTTCTTGAAGCTCGGCCCCGTCGAAAATCTCGACAAGAAATATTTCAAGGGCAGCGTCCCGCAGCTGACTGCGATGATCGAGCATCCGGATTACGATGGCTTCTGGAAGGGCCAGTGCTGGACCGACCGGCTGGGCGCGACCACTGTGCCAACGCTGCATGTCGCCGGCTTCTGGGATCAGGAGGATCCGCTCGGCACCTGGAAGATCTATGAAAAGATGGAGGAACAGGACCCCAAGGGCCTGAACATGATCGTTGCCGGCCCCTGGGCGCACGGCACCTGGCATACGCCCGCCAACAATGTCGGCTATGTGCCGTTCGGCAAGGATAGCGGCGTGGATTTCATGCGCGACATCGAGGCGCCGTTCTTCGCTTATTGGCTGCACGGCAAGGGCACGCAGCCCAGATCCGAAGCCAAAATGTTCCAGAGCGGATCGTGGGAGTGGAAGAGCTACGCCAAATGGCCTGCGCCGGGCGCCACTGCGACCAATCTCTACCTACGCGGCGACGGCAGCCTCTCCTTCACCGCGCCGGCCGCGGGCGAAGAATGCCGCGAATATGTCTCGGACCCGGCCAATCCGGTGCCATTCCGCGAGCGTCCGATCTCGCCGACCTATCCCTCCCTCGAGTGGCGCTGGTGGGAAGCCGCAGATCAGCGCTTCGCCGATCACCGCCCCGATGTGCTCAGCTATGTCAGCGCGCCACTGGAAGCCGACCTGACCGTCACCGGCGAAGTCGCGGCCAAGCTGATGGCCTCCACTTCAGGCACCGACAGCGACATGGTGGTCAAGCTGATCGACGTGCTGCCCGACGATTATGAGCGCGCGAAGAACCAGGCGCTCGGCGATTATCCGCGGACACTCAACGGCTATCAATTCCCGATCGCGATGGACGTCCGCCGCGGCCGCTATCTGCAGAGCTTCGAGAAGGCGACGCCCCTCACGCCGAACCAGGTGATCGCCTGGGACGTGCCGCTGCGGTCGCACGACCATGTCTTCAAGAAAGGCCACCGGATCATGGTCCAGGTCCAATCCACCTGGTTCCCGATGATCGACCGCAACCCGCAGAAGTTCGTGCCCAATATCTACAAGGCCAGCGAAGCGGACTTCGTGAAGGCGACCCAGCGGGTTTGCAGCGGCTCGATGGTGACACTGCCGGTGATGAAGTAGCGAGTCAGGGAAAAATGGGTACAGTCCCTATTTTCACTCACGCCGGTCGAGCAGGGCAAGGCGTTTGCAGGAAATAGGGACTGTCCCCGTTTTTGAAGGGCGCCCTCTTCAGATTAACCCGAGTTCCGCAGCGCCGTCGCGATCGCGTTGATCGACAGCAGGATGCCCTCGCCGATCCGCGGGTCGTCCTCGCCGGCGCGGTGGCGCTTGAGCAACTCGATCTGGAGCAGGTTGAGCGGCTCGATATAGGGCAGGCGCAGGCGGATCGAGGCTTCGAGCGCGGGATTGCGTTCCAGCAGGCGCGTCTGGCGCGTGATCTGTAGCAGCCCGTCATGAGCCGCCTGCCAGCCGCTCTGGATCTGGCCGAAGATCGCATCGCGCAGGGTCTCGTCCTCGACCAAAGCCGCATAATGTCCGGCGATCTCCATGTCGGATTTGGCGAGCACCATCTCCATGTTCGCCAGCGTCGATGCGAAGAGCGGCCAAGTGGTCGCCATTTCGCGGAGCAGCCCCTTGTCCTCGAATGCCTCGAACGCCGCGCCGACCCCGTACCAGCCCGGCAGCATGATCCGCGCCTGCGCCCAGCTGAATACCCAGGGGATCGCGCGCAGATCCTCGATCGCGTCGGATTTCTTGCGGCTGGCGGGGCGCGAGCCGATCTTGAGCCCGGCGATCTCGGCGATCGGTGTCGCCTGGCGGAAGAAGCCGCGAAAGCCCTCGGTCTCATAGACCAATCCGCGATACGCCTTGAACGCAGTGTCGGAGAGCTGGTCCATCGCCGCGGCGAATCGCTCGGCATCGGCGGGCGCGAGCTTTTCAGGTTCGAGGCTGGCAAGCAACGTCGCCGATGCCATGGCCTCGAGGTTGGTCATCGCGCTGGCGCGGGTGCCGTATTTGGCGGCGATGACTTCGCCCTGCTCGGTGATGCGGATGCGGCCCTGCACGGTGCCCTTGGGCTGGGCGAGGATCGCCGCGAAGCTGGAGCCACCGCCGCGCCCGACCGCGCCGCCGCGGCCGTGGAAGAGCTGCATGCCGAGATTGTGCTTGGCGAAAACCGGCTCGAGCGCAGTCGATCCGCGCGAAAGCTGCCAGGTCGAAGTCAGGTAGCCGCCATCCTTGTTCGAATCCGAATAGCCGATCATCACTTCCTGATGCCCGCGCTTGGCCGCAATCGCTGCGACTTCGGGGATGGCGAGCCAGCCCTCCATGATCGCCGGCGCGCCTTCGAGATCGGCGATCGTCTCGAACAGCGGGATCGCCATTACATCTGCGCGCGGCTCGGCGCCGGGGATATAGAGCCCGGCTTCCTTGAGCAGCAGATGGACCTCGAGCAGGTCCGACACCGATTGCGCCATCGAGACGATATAATGGGTGATGCACGCCCGCCCATATTTGGCGTGGCTTGCCGCGGCTTCGCGGACGATCGCCAGCTCGGTGGCGGTCTCTTCCGAATAATCGGCATAGGGGCTGGTCAGCGGGCGCGGACTTTCGAGTTCCCGGCGCAATAATGTTTCGCGAGCGTCCTCATCAAGCACTAGATAGTCCTCGCAGACTCCGCCGGCTTTCAGCAATTCCGCAACGACCCGCTCATGCACCGCGCTGTTCTGCCGCATGTCGAGCGTAGCCAGATGGAAGCCGAAGGTCTCGACTGCGCGGATCAACCGCCCGAGCGCGCCGCCCGTCGCCAGCGGGCCCTCGCCCTCATCGGCGAGCGCCCGCGCCACCGTGACCAGCTCGTCGCGGAATTCCGAAGGAGAGCCATAAGGCTCTGCTGCCAGTGGCGCCGGGCGCGGGGCGGGCTTCCCGGTCAGCGCCTGATGCGTCGCCGAAAGCCGTGCATAGATGCCCGAAAGCGCGCGGCGATAGGGCTCGTCAGCGCGGCTGCGCGCATCGTCATGGCTCGCATCGGCCAACGCCAGCAGCGCCTCGCTGACTTGGACATGCTCGGTCGAGATCGACAATTCGGCGCCGAGTTCGTGGACCGCGCCCAGATAATAGCCCAGCACGGCCGCGGCCGACTTCGCCAGCGCGAGGCGCATCGATTCGGCGGTGACGAAAGGATTGCCGTCGCGATCGCCGCCGATCCACGATCCTGCGCGCAGGAAGCTCGGGGCGCGCTCGCCCAGCGCCCGATCCCAGCGCGCATAAAGCGCGGGCATCACCGGCAGGAACACGTCGCGCAGATAGGAAAGCGCAGTTTCGACTTCGTCGGCAACGCCCAGTTTCTCGCGCCGCAGCACGCGCGTCTGCCACAGCAAGGCGATCTGGCGGGTGATCGCTTCCTCGATGCGGTCGCCATCCTCGGTTTCTTCGAGCCCGAGATCCTTGAGCGCCATCAGTTCGGCGACACGGTTCTTGTGATCGATCATCGATTTGCGGCGAACTTCGGTCGGGTGCGCGGTCAGCACCGGCACGATCAGGGCATGATCGAGCAGCTTCATCACTGCCGCATGCCCGATGCCTTCGGCCTCGAGCCGCGCCAGTGCGCCGCGCATATCGGCGTCGGCCTCGGCCGCCACGCCCTGCCGGTCTTCGGCAAGATTGGCGAGCATCGAGAACAGCATGAAGCCGCGAGTGAAATCGAGCGTCTCGTCAAGCGAAAGGCGATCGAGCCCGCGGTCGATCGCGCCCGCGCCCGCCACGCCGCGCGCGCGGTCCACCGATGTCGCGCGGATATATTCGATCCGCCGGAACAACTCCTCGCCGCCATAAGCGCGGATTACATCGCCCAGCAGCTTGCCGAGGAAGCGGACATCGGAATTGTTTGCGATTGCGAGGCTGGCCATAATTCGTTGCTGCACCGCAATAAGGTTCGAGGTCAACGTAGAACGGCTTGAGCCGTGGATAGTATCCCGCGGCCAAATCGGACCATTCCTTGCGGGTCAAAGCCGGCATGCAGGCATAGTCTCCTCTCTGACAGCGGTGCCGCCGATTGCGCGCCCGCATAGCCGGGGGGCAGGGGATGGATTGGAGTGTCCTGGGGCGTGGCGTGATGCGCGCGCTTTTCTCGCTGATCATCGCATTCTTCTTCCTGCTCGCTTTGCTCGTTGCCTCGGCGCAGCAGCAAGTGATGTCCCAGCTCGATCCCGGCGTCAGCTATTCGGTTGCGCGGCAGACCGTGGGCGACGCGGAGCAGGCGCGGAAGGACCTCGGCGCGGAATTGCGCCGTCGCGCCGCGCTGCAGATCGAGAAGCGCGGGCTCGAACAGCGCACCAACGATCTGGATTCCAGCCTCTATTCGAGCATGTCGAGCGTCGATCAGATCGCCGAGAGCATCCAGCATTCGCAACTCTGCGCGCGGATGAATGCCGATGGCCTGCCACAGGGTCTCGCCAAATGGGGGGCAGTCTATGGCTGTTATCGCGACGGCACGGTGCCCGCGGGCGACAAGGACGATATCCAGGCGCTGATCGATCCGACCGTCGATCCCACCAAGCTCACCGAGCGGATCAATCGGATAAAGTTCGATCTGCAGAGCGCCGACATGGCGATCGCCGACAGCGACGCGCGGATGACCTCGGCGCAGGATACGATCGCCAAGGCATCCAAAGCGAGCAACGCGCTGCAGATCGTCACTTTGCTCGACAAGAGCTTTGTCGGACTGTTCGGCTTCACCCACATCCCGCCGGCGCTGATGCAGATTACGCTCTGCTTCCTCTCGGGCCTGTTCGGAGCGCTGCTGATTACGCTGGTGCTGCTGGTCTACCCCAACAACGATCTCAGCTTCTCGAGCACCAACAGCTTCTGGAACCGCATCCTGCTGGGCGGGCTGATCGCAGTTGGAGTGTTCGTGATGATCGCGGGCGGCGTGGGTGTGCTCGGATCGAGCGAGGCGATCCTCAACGGGAACAACAATTTCCTGTCCTTCTGCGCGATCGGGATGCTGGCAGGCGGATTCTCGGACCGGTTCGCGAAATGGCTGTCGGACAATGCGACGATGCTGGTCAGCAAGACCCAGCCGAAGGCGCTGCCATCGCCCGAGGCGCCTGCGGGGGATCCGGTAGCCTGACGATCCCCTTGCGGCAGTTTATCGGGCGGCCGAACCGCCGCTAAGTTCCTCGTCCTCCAGCCAGCTGGCGACGGTCGGTTCGTTCTCGATCACTGCCACTTGCTGGCGAGAGACTTGGCCGCGCGCCGATACGCCAAGCGAATCCGGAATCACCACCATCGTCGTCCCCGGCCCGACTACCCCGGCCAGCGCGCGGCGAAAGGGATCGCTGCCCTGGAAACGCCCCGATGCCCGGGCCGGCATGTCGGCGGCCGGGGCGGCATAGGCTTGGCCCGGCAGCGGCACCTTCGCCCAGCGATAATCCCCCGCGATCACGTCGCGCAGAACATAGGCCTGGACGCGATCGACCACTCCGTCGAAGCTCACCGGCGCGGAGCCTATCTCGACGCCGTTGCGCAGCACCACCATCCGCCGGTCCGCGGCGCTCACCACGATCGACACCGGGCCGCTCGGCGAAAGTTCGGGCCGCCACACTGCCGGGCCGGACGCGCCGGCGCTCGCCAGTTGCGGCGTCGGCGCGATGCGCAGCTCGGCAGGCTGCTTGATGACCACCACGGTCATGCCGAGCTCGGTCTCGCCGAACAGCAAGGGCGCGAATGCGTGCGGCAGGCGGATGCAGCCATGCGAGGCGGGATAGCCCGGCAGCGATCCGCCATGCAGCGCGATCCCATACCAGGTGAGCCGCTGCATATAGGGCATCGGCGCGTTCGAATATTTGCTCGAACGATGCCGCGCCGCTTTTTGCAGGATCGGGAAAACCCCCAAGGGTGTGCGGTGGCCGGGCTTGCCGGTCGAGATGGTCGAAACCCCGATCGGCACGCCGTTGCGATAGGCGACCAGGCGCTGCGTTGCGATGTTGACGATGACGAGCATCGGACCCTCGGGAGCGATCTCGGGCGCCCAGATAAATTGGCCGGGCTTGAGCCGCGCGACCGCCTCCATCACACTGCCCGAGCCGAGCGGCTGCATCTGTGCGCTGCCCGCAGTCGCCATTAGGGCAACGGACGCGGTAAGGATCACCGCACGGCTAGGCTTGGTCCTCAGCATGGCAGGTCCCCCGGGGGCTGGGTCTAACCCGTCATTAACCATTGCGACTGTGAAATCATAGCGTGCGAATTGACCAATCGGCGGCGGTCGCCTAGCGAACGGGCGTCCTTCGGGGAGTAGCCGCCGCCGGCTTTTTGGCGGAGCGCAGCGTCAACATGCTCGGTGGAGACACCGTGGCGCGCGCGGAGAGCGGAGACCCGCTTTCAGGCGAGACCGATGGCGTCGGCTTTCCGTTCGGGTCGGGCGGGAAGGGCGATGCCGTCGTGTCCGTGCTGCCTGACCCCGAGAATTCATGTGGAAGCGTTTTTCTCTTCGCTCGGGCTCGTCGCGCTTGCCGAAATCGGCGACAAGACGCAGCTGCTCGCTGCCGTGCTCGCGATCCGCTTTCGCAAGCCCTGGCCGATCGTTGCAGGCATTTTCGCGGCGACGATCGCCAATCATTTCCTCGCCGCTCTGGTCGGCAGCGTTGCCGCGGGCTGGCTCGCGAGCCCGTGGTTTCGCATCGCGATCGGCCTGTCCTTCGTCGCGATGGCGGCATGGACACTGGTTCCCGATACCCTGGACGAGAGCGAGCAGAATACGCCGCGCTACGGCGCCTTCCTCACTACGGTGGTCGTGTTCTTCCTGGTCGAAATGGGGGACAAGACGCAGATCGCGACGGTCGCTCTGGGCGCGCGTTTCCATGATCTGCTCGCAGTCACTGCCGGCACTACGCTGGGCATGATGCTCGCCAACGTGCCGGTGGTGCTGCTCGGCAATCGGCTGTTGGCGCGCGTCGATTTCGATTGGGTGCGCCGCGCCGCGGCCTTGTTGTTCCTCGCCATCGGCTTGTGGACGCTGTGGGAAGCCCTAATTTGAGCGCGATGCCGCCCAATCCTCTCAAGCGCGCGCTGATCGCGCAGGTCCGCCGGGTCTTCAATGATCAGGCCAAGGGCGAGAAGCCGGTGGTCCGCCAGCCGGATGGACTGTTTGGCCCGCAGTCGGTGCCGTGGCGCGTCCACGGCGATGTCGTGACGATGATGGTCGGCGGCGTCTCCGCGCTGCTGCTCCAGATGCTCCATCCCGCGGTGCTCGCGGGCGTGTGGGACCATTCGGCCTTCCGGCAGGACATGCTCGGGCGGCTGCGGCGCACTGCCCGCTTCATCGCCGTCACGGGCTATGATTCGCGCGAGGCCGCCGAAGCCGCGATCCAGAAGGTCCGCGCAGTCCACACCCGCGTGAAGGGCATTCTGCCCGATGGCACGCCCTATGCCGCCGACGATCCCCGGCTGCTCGCCTGGGTGCACGTTACCGAAGCGATGTGCTTCCTCAACGCCTGGATCCGCTATGCCGAGCCACGCATGCCTATTGCCGACCAAGACCGCTATTTCGCCGAGTTCGCGCGGATCGCCGAGGCGCTGGGCGCCGATCCGATCCCGCGCACTCGCGCCGAGGCGGAGGCGTTGATCCAGTCGATGCGCAGCGAATTGGTCACCGATGCCCGCACTCGCGAAGTCGCCCGCCTCGTCCTCGCCCAGCCGGCGCCGAGCCTGACGATGAAGCCGTTCCAGGCGATTATCTTCGAAGCCGCGGTCGATCTGCTGCCCGGCTGGGCGCGCGAAATGCATGGGCTTTCGGGACCGGGCCTGGCCAGGCCGGTAGTGCGGACCGGCACCGCGGGCATCGCCAGCGCCTTTCGCTGGGCGTTCCGTTAGCGCGCGGGACGCGGGATCCCGCCGGCGCTGGCCGAATCCAGTTGCACTTGGCCATGGCCGCGCTGGATCAGCCCGAGTTCGCGGGCAGCGGCGCGAGAGATGTCGATCAGCCGCCCCCCGCCCCAGGGTCCGCGATCGTTGACGCGGACCACGACGCTGCGCCCGCTCGCCATGTCGGTGACGCGAACATGCGTGCCGAAAGGCAGGGTGCGGTGCGCGGCAGTGAAATCCTCGGGATCATAGGCTTCGCCGCTCGCGGTCGGTTTGCCGGCGAAACGGTCGGCATAATAGCTCGCGGTGCCGATCGACATTTCCAGTCCCGGCGCGCTGGCGTGCGAGGCCGTGCCTGCGCACAGCAAGGCGCCTGCCAGCATCGTCAGCCGAATTCCGAAACGCCCCACCCGAATCTCCCCGCGGCGGGGCATGCCGCGAAAGCCCGATCAACCCAAGCCCGTGCCCGCCGGAACCGGACGTGCAGTGCCGGTGGGGCGGCGAAACGATCAGCGTCGCTCAGCCAAGGCCGTTCAGCGCATCGATCACCGGCGGCACGAGCCCGGCAAGAGCCGGAGCGAGCACGACGAGAATCTTAGAGAATGATTCGATCATCGTCTTGTCGAACAGGTCCGGCTCTTCGGTTGCCGCATTCTCTCGCTGGAATGCCGCGATCCGCGCGCTCAAAGTGGCGCTGACCGGCACGGCATAAGAAGCGATCATCAGCGAATAGGTGACTCCGAAGAACACTCCCAGCGCATCGATATGCGCCGCATATACCTTGTCGTCGGGCAGCAGCGCGAGCGGCCACCGCATCCAGGCGATCATGAACGCCATGCCGCATACCATCAGCAAGGCTGCCAGATTGATATATCGTTTGAGCCGGCGGCGCTGTCCGCCGAGGAAGCGCGCCGCCTCGACCTCGGTGAGCTTCTCATGAGGTTCGGCGAGACAGGATATGGCGCCGCCAATCAGCGCGAAGCCACCGAAGATCAGGATGATCCGCATCGCCTTCATGATCGTCGCGAAGCGATCATAGAGCGACTGATCGCCATACCTGCCGGGTTTCCCGGGCTGACACTCGAGCGGCGCGGGCACGGGCGCCGGCTTGGGCGTCGCGAAGGCGCTAGGTTCAGGAGTTGGCTGGACCTTGGGGACGCAGCTTTCGAGCTTTTGATATTGGTTCGTGGTCGTCTGGAGCAGCGTGCCGCCAACATATTGCTGGATCGGCACCAATTGACCCCAGTTCGCGAAATAGATTCCGGCGATCCCGATTCCGCAGGCCATGGCCGTGATCAGGCGGCGGCGGCCCTTTTTGCCGAAGAGCCGCTTGAGATCGGCGCCCATCGAAAGCAGCGCGAAGAAGCTTACGCCGACCACGGCCAGGAAGCCGGTAAGAACGTACAGTCTTGCGGCGGCTTCGGCGCGGCCTTGTGCCAGCGCAGTTGCGAGCGGCGCGTCGCCACCGCCCTGCCAGCCGATATAAAGAAACAGCACGTCGCCGAGGATGAACAGGAAGATGGGCGGCACGACGAGGAGCAATGCGCCCAATGAAATGGTGCACGGCTCGTCTTGCGCTTGCGCATCTTCCGTCATGGTTTGCTCCCCGACTCGCTTTATCTAGCAAGCCGGGAGGCAGAGGTCAGTGATAGATGACTCAATTTCTTGCGAAGCGAAATAGTCGAGTAACAGTCACTTAGCGAAAAGCGCACCTCAAATGTTTTCGGGGTTTGCACGCAAATTGCTGCGATTTTTCTCGATTCCAGCACTACTTTCTTGCGATTTTTTCGATGGTGACGGCTACTAGGTCAGGCGAGAGTCCTACGCCGCCAACGCGGCGATTGCCTCCGCGCGGTCATAGACGGAGTAATGATTGCTGGGCAGCGGCGCGAGCCCGAGCGCAGTGACGCGCGCGCGCAACGCCTGGCAACTCATCCTCGCCAATTTAGCAAGTTCCGAATGCGAAACGAACTGTGCGCGAAAGGCGCTGATGTCCTCGGGCAACACGTAGTTTACTCTGCCCACTTTCCCCATCGAGATAAGTCCATCGTCCCGCACTGAACGAAGTGCGTCGTTGCCCAGCATCAAGGCCGTCTCCGCCTGTGCCATCCCAAGCGCGCCATCGGGCACCAGCGTGGGCGGACGCCCCAGCCAAGCGCGCGGCAGAAGGACAGCCCGCGCACCGCTACCGGCAGTCCATTTCAAGGCTATCCCAGGCCCTTCCAGCAACAATCGCTCGATCAACGCATGCGCCGAAAGGCGCGTCAGATGTGTGCTTTCCTCGATCGTAAAGTATCCATCAGGCCGGACATGCACATCGCGCGCGCCACAGAGCAGACGCCCTAGCCATTCATCGAGATCGGCGCGGTAGAAATAGGTCGGGGTCGAATGGAATGGCCCCCATGCCGGCGCGATCTGTCCCCTCTTCACCAGCGCGTCGAATGTCTTCAAATAAAGATTGAGGCGGGCAGCGGCCATACGGCCGACGAAGATCTCGCCTGAAGGCCTTAGCGCGGCGATTACGTCAGTGCGTCGCGGCCGCTCGCCACCCGGCGGCCAACCAACCGCGCCTTCCAGCCTCCCATGCTGCTCCAGCGTGAGGCGCTCAAGCCGTCGTTCCCTCCGCAGGCTCTGCGGGGGGAGCCAGCCTGTTCGATCCTTGTAGCGGATATGCCGATTGCGCTCTGCCAAGTGCGCTTCGAAGATCGGATTCAGAATCACGGGCATCGCCTTGCTTCTGCGGAACCAATCGACGAACCTCTTACCGTATATGCCAATGGCGCCGAGCTGTCGGTCGTCCTCGAGGACCGCGATCCCGTCGAGGAATCGCTCGAACGATCGCGGGAGATCGGAAAGTGCGTCGAATCCCGCGATCAGAACCGCCGGGAGCCCATCGACAGGAGGGGTGCTCGGAACCGCCGCCCTATCTCGGCCACCCATAGCGCTGAGTCCCAGGCATCGCAGCAAGTCCAATGAGGCACCGAGATCAACCTCGGCCAGATCGACGAGCAAATTGGTCGAAGGCCCGACCCCCAGACGCCCCAAAGCCCATTCAAGAAACTCCTCCTGCGCGCTGCTCAGCCTAGGGGTAGCCACGCCAGTGAGATCCATCCCGCACGGGCAGCGCCAAAACGGGCAGTCCTCAAAGCGCAACTGCTCGGTGCACCCAGGACAATGGCTCAAAAGCTCGCGACCGTGGCGCTCGCAACCTTGGATAAAGATGAAGCGCCAGTGCTCACGGAGGTAGCATGCGTCCTCCGCCCTCTCACCCGGCGCCGGCTGGGCCCGGTCCTCGGCAAGGCACTCGGGGCAGATCCGTGAACGCTGACGCACCAACCTCCTAGCCACCTTCGCTAGTCCGAAGCGCCTATAGTCACCATCACGTGCGATGGTCCCTTGCTCGAGTCGTTCAAGCGGCACCCCAGACAAGGCAGACACGCGCCCGACCTCCGCTGCGACCATCCCCGGCTCCTTGGGCAGGCCAACGCGCGCAGCGAAATGCGAAAACCGGGAATAACCGAGGCGGTGGGCAAGTCGCAGGGCGAGGCTGTATGCACCTTCTCCCTCCTTGTGGCGGACTCGCAGTCCGAGGGGTTGGATAGGAATGTCGGGCTTCACGCTCTTCCCTCGGACGGACGCAACGCCAGATGAGCCTCGTCCCGATCGTAGATCGTCTGTCGGCACGCCGGTGGGCCGAAGCGCGGCGCGATACCCGCCGCCGCCAGACGGTGGGCGGCGGCCCCACCACTCAACCCGAAGGGATCGCCTGCCTGGGCGGCCGTGACGTGGGCTAGGCGGAACCGCTCGACGACCGATCCATCGATCAGCCCACAATCGGAACCGAGGACCCCGGATGCGGCCAGCGCCCGCGCCGCTTCGTAATGCAGCCCCAACCGCCGCGCCGCCCACGCGATCGTCACCCTCTCCCGACGCAGCTTCGCTACGTCGCGGGTGCACACGAGAATGCCGCGCAGTCCCGGTGCAGCGGAACGGGCCGTCGGAACCAGCTGGCCAGCCTTCAGAGCCTGGACCGCCTTGGCCAGCGGCACCGAGGCGAACCGGCAAGCGTCGGGCAACCCGGCGCATTCGGATGGCATGGCCGAAACGAAAGGAGCGTCACCAGCGAGCCGATTGACGAAGGCGAGAAGCTCCGGCGGGTCGTAAGCCTGCGCAACGTCGGAACCGGCGCTGCACGGCGCCGACGGAACGCAGCCCGCCGCAGCGAGCGCACGGAACTGCGTTCGGCCGACCCCAAGCAGCCTTCCCGCCTCCTGCTTGCTTAGAACCCGGTCCATCGACCGAGCCGCCGCCGTCACCGCAGCACGGTCAAGTGCCAGCGCGACGCCCTGGCGCGAGGCAGGATGAACCAGCCCAAGCTCCTCCACGATCCGGCGCGCGCGCGCATGGCCGACCCCGAACATCGCGCCCGCCTCGCGAAGCGAGACCGTTCCTCCTTCGCCCTCAAAGGGGGCAATTACGCCATGACGAACCGCATTGGTGCGCACGAGGGCCGCGAGCCACGCCACCAGCGGATTGGGGGACGGCACGCCGAGCCAAGTCCCCCATAGCCAGCCATAGGCCTCGTGAAGTCCGCGCTTGCCGGGAGCCTGCTCCACGATGCCGTTCAGCCGCGCATCGATCGCGCTCGCCCCCGCGCGCAGGAGCGACCAGCCCCGGTCGCGCGTGATGACCCGCTCGGCCATCGATCCCGCCGGTCGAGCGGCATGCCAACCACCCGACAGTGACCCGAGACGCTCCAGGAAACCGGATGACTGGCCCAGGGGCAGGTTCGCCAATTGCGGAGGCAGCGGCCGCTCGCAGCGGATCGCCGCCACGAAGACGGCGTCCACCGCGCTCTCGGCAGGAGCCGGATCGGCAATCGAAAGGTCGGCTCCGCATTGGCAACGATCTGCCGAGTCCACGCTCCAGTGCACAGTAGAGCCGCACGTGGGACAGCGGTCGGTGAGGAGCGTGCCATGCGCAACGCACGTGAACACCGACCTCACGTCCCACTCGGGGCGCTGCCAGACGGCGAATTCCGGCAGCTCGCCCGACCCGAGTGCGGAAAGCCGGTCTTGGGCCAGGCATTCGGGGCAGCGCCGCCTGGACGCCGTGGTCCAATCGCCGAGCATCATCGTCGCCCAGCCCAGCGTGACCGTGCGACACGATGAGGCCCTCGCCGGCGAGCAGCGGCGAAGCGCGTCGACATCCACCCCCGCGATCGCTCCGAGCCTGTCGAGACCCTCGCCCCGGCGAAGGCCGTCGGCGTCGGCTCCGGCGTATCTCGCCACCCCGTCGAGAGTAGTGCGGTTCCGAAGGGCAAGGCGCGCGAGCAAAGCGTGCGCCGGCTCCGCCGGCTTCGCGCGGACCCGGCGGGAGAGGGGCCCGATCACGACATGAATCCCTTGAGCTTAGGCGTGGAAGGGCGGCGGCCGCGCAACGTTGAGCCGGAGGTGTCGGCCTGGACGGCCGCATCGGCGAGGCGTTTGGTCCAAAGCGTCCGGAAATGGTCGACAGCGCAGGAATAGGGGTTGTCGAGGTCATATTCGTCGTTCGCGTGGAAATTGAACGGATCCGCCGAATTTACGGGATCGGACTTCCGCCACCTCTCCCATGCGCTCGCGAAGTGATCCAAGGTGAGCGCCGTGGCGCGATTCTCCCGTGCGACGACCTCAGCTTCTATGAACTGCTGAGCAAGTAGCCCAACGATACCCTTGCTCGCGTAGTAGAGCCGGGCGGCCGGCTCGATTCCCGCCAGGCTCGAGTTCGATTTGGTCCGGCATGCCCACTTCAGCCTCCAGCCCGCTAATCAGAAGGCGGAACTCGGTCGCCTCGGAGGCCGCAGACCATCCGTAAGGTCGCAGCCGCACTGGCGGATACATCCGCCGCCTCAACGCCGGGTAT
This sequence comes from Sphingomonas sp. AC522, assembly GCF_979258125.1. NCBI lineage: Bacteria > Pseudomonadati > Pseudomonadota > Alphaproteobacteria > Sphingomonadales > Sphingomonadaceae > Sphingomonas > Sphingomonas sp. AC522. The sequence continues at coordinate 285,794 of NZ_OZ409836.1, read as the reverse complement.
GCGAGCAACCCCTCCAACGGCTCCTCACCGGCGAGCGCGATCGGAACGCCGCTGTGCACAACCAGGAACTTCAGGAACCGCGCGTTGATCTTCACCTGACGCGCCGTCAGCTCATCTACAAACACATGCGCCTCGTCCATCTGCAGCAGACGCACGCCGAGATCGCGAAGCGTGGTCCGCAGAAACCAAGCGAGCTCGCGGAGGGTCCATCCCTTCGGCTGGGGCACGTTCAACTCGCTGCAGAATTCCTGGATGACGCCCTTAGGGGTCGGGGGATCGGGAACCCGGATGGATACGATCGGGCGCACGTCGCCATCGAGACCGCCCACCACACTTTTGAATTCAGGCCGCATCTGCAGCGTCTCCAGGAGCCGCGTCTTGCCGGTGCCGGATTGCCCGATCATCAGGAGACACGACTTCTCGGGCGGGCCATCCTCATCCGAGCCATCCTCCTCCAAGCTATCCGCATCCCCGGTGAAGTCGATCCGCCCTGCAGGCTCGTCGGCACTTGGAAAAACGACTTCCGGAGCGCCACAGCGCATGAGTTCAAGCAGGCGCTCCAGTCCGGCCTCATATTGCGCATGTGGCACGAGAAGTGATTTCACCCTCTCGAGCGGCGTCCGGACCAAGCGCAGGGCTGGAGGGCTCATCGGCGAGACTCCGCGAGCCGGCGGGCGAACGCGGCATCTAGGTCCGGCAGCGAAACGGCGCCGCCAGGCACCGGTTTCAGCGCCGGCGTGGCGCCCGCGCGGGCGACCGGTGCGAGGTCCTGGAGGATCGCACCGGGAGGAGCGGATCCATTGACGACGTTCTGCGGCACCTGGCCCGGGATCACCGGGCGATAGACGCCGTTGTCGACCATCCATCCGGGAATCTGGGCGGGAAGGGCGATCGGGGCCACCGGCGCGAGGTTCACGGGGGTCATGAACGCTCCGATGTCCAAATATCGGCCGAGGACGTTCTGGACACCGCGCGTCAGCATCTTGCGGCCAACGGCCTGCACACGGTCCCTGTCCTGCTCGCAATGCTGCTTCGCACGCTCAAGGTCGTCATACGTGACGGCCTCGCCCCGCTTCAGATCACCGGCGTGCCTGAAGTGCATTTCGCTTTGATACAAGGTGACGCCGGCGGAGAGGTCCTGGCGCTTGTTGAAGCAGACGATCCAGTCGCCATGCGGATCGAGCACCTCGATGTAACCGAGGTTGTAGGGATCGATTAGGACCTCATACTTGTGCGCGTGGCCGAGGCGCTCGCGAAGCCCCTGGAGCTCGGGGGACCAGAATTCATAGCCGAGCACGCGGATGCCGTAGCCCTGGATGGTCCGCATCATTGGGATGCACGTCGAGCGGCGGAGCAGCGCCGGATCCGTGACCGCGCGCGGTGCGCCGTGCAGAGCGATGCCATCGAGCCAAACCTGGTTCGCGGTCAGGCCGTTCAGAGCGCCCCGGGGCTCGCCGAGGTTCTCCTCGACCAGCCACTTCACAAACTCGGCCTTGAACTCCGCGACGCTCATCCGAGCCAACCGCCGGCCGTCATAGTCCGGGTTCTTGAACGAGGCGATGCCCTCGGCGTAGGTCAGAACTGCCCACTTCGCGGTGCGGTTCCAGCGCTCAATGCCGCCCTTCAGCCATGGCATGTAGGAGGGAAGGTTGATGATCTCATACAGCATCCTGGCGGCCGAGGCTCGGGCCGCGTGCGAGATCATGTCCATGCCTCGGTCGGTGATGATCTCGTCGCTGATGCCGTGCTGGGGCCATTCACCCTTCACGTCAGGATATCCGGACAGGTCCTTGGGCCATACCGAATGGGCCAAGGCGCGGGAGAGCGTGGGCCAGCTTGGCGCGAGGAACGACAGGTGCACGCCCTTAGGCGCGCCGCTTATTCGCTCCCTGACAACTGACATCCACGGCCGGCCCAGCACAACTCCACTGGCGTCATCGACGAGGTTTACGTTGAAGAGGACGTGGTCCACCTCGGACTGCTGATTCACCCAGAACGGCTCCTCAACCGCCTGCGAGACCGCGTGCAGGCGCCTGGCGTCACGCTTGCCATAAGTCAGGGCATCGATGCGCTTGCTGCCCAAATGCGCCTTCGCGCGCCGGATGAACGCCGCCCGACCGACGGGAGTTTGCTCTTTTTTCAACTCCTGCTTGCGGTATCTTTTGTAGGCGGCGCCGAGCCGCAAGAGCTGATCCGAAGACACATGGCTTTCGATAAACGCCCGGACGACCGCCTCGCTTTCAGCGGCGAGGTGCGAGCCGTGATTTCCGACGGCACCGGGCACGAGGCCGATGATGCTACGACCGGCGGCTACGTAGTCCTTGACCCAAGTCCAGACCGTCCGCTCGCCGGGCACCTTCATGACCTGGGCGACTTCGGCGCAGTCGCCGGGGGCGGTCAATCCCTTAGCCACGCGCACCGCGAATGCTTGGTCGAACCGCTTCTGGTCCTCGCGCCGCCACTCGTCGCCCCGCAGCCTGATAACGTCCTTAGCAGCATCCACCAGCGCAACGCCCTTGCGATCGCCGCTTCGCATCGCCTTCTCGATCGCGCGGACGAAAACCAGTCTGCGCTCCGCGCGGAGGCGACGTTCCGGCCGCTGATTCTCGTAGGCGATTTCCATCGCCGCACGGCGAGCCTCAGTGAGGCCGGCGGGGTCGAACCCGTCATAGCGCAGACGACCGGCGAAATAGACTTCGAAGATGCTCTCGCCGCTATGAAACTCGAGCTCGCCAGGCCGGTCGTATGGCTCAAACATCCAGCCGTCCTCACGGACCTTGCGCACGTAGTATTTGAATTCCCGACCATGGACGTCGGACGAGCGCACGGTGTGCCCGACCTCGAATTTAAGTGGCACACCCATCAGAATATCTCCCGTGCCAAGCGGAGGATCGTCTCCGGCCCGATCACAGCGTCCTTCGCGAACGTGGCTTCGCCAGTCGCGCACAGCGCAAGCGCCGCGAACCTACCATCGATTCCCAATCCCAGCTCCCTCTCGATCTCCACCAGCGCGCGCGCCCTGCCCGCCAGAAGCACGCGGACCATGTCGATGTGCAGCGGCTCGCTGCGACGACGTGCGTGCCGCAGTAAGCTGGCGTTCCGCAGGCGGGCGCGATCCCAGTAAAAGGCCTCGGTCCAGACCTCGAAGCTGGCGTCACGGGCTGCGCAAGCCGCCACGATATCCGACAGGCGCCCGTCGAAATCGGGGTCTCGCACTAGCCGGAAGACCGGCTTGACGTCGACATAGAGGCGCTGGCCGCTACGGAAGTCGATACGCACGTCGGGCGTGTATCGCCGGGCTTGCGGGAGGGCGAACGTCTCCGGCTGGGCCTGAAAGTGCGCCACGGACTGGTCAGAATCCAGGATCGTGAGAACCAAAAGCTCCGGACGGCTCTCAAAGACGTGAGCGGAGCCGTCGCGCACGGAGTTCATCTGCCCCGTCGCCGTGCCGGACCTTCGCCGCGTGAGCAGGCGCCTCGGGGCGCGGGCCTTTTTAGGCGGGCGAGTCATCGCAGGCCCCGCGCGAACGCCTGCGCGACAATCGCAGCCGACGCGGTCCGAAGAAAAATGGGGACGGGCGGGTGAACCCTTCCCAACCACGACGAGACCATGGGGGCGACTCCTGGTGAAAGATTACGCACATGTATCACATCATGTTGCTTATACAACATGTGGATGGGCACGCATGTCGTCGTGGTTATGGCAAGCCCAGGGCCTCCTTCACGCCGGCATGCGTCAGCCGCCACCTGTCGCCGTCCTTGCTCGCGAGTCCAGCGTCCCGCAGGCGGTAGAGAGTGGTGAGATGGGATCTGTTGGAAACCCGCTTTCCAAAATGGTCGCGCACCAAGCGACCGACGATCGCCGACTCCAGGCCTTGGACCGATCCTGCCAAAAGCCGGATCACCTCTCTGCGCACGTCTCCATACCGCTGACCGTCCCTCGGGCCCGGCGGCGCAAAGAATCCGGCGTGGCGCAGAGCCTCGGACGTGGCATGGTCCTCCAGCGCCCTTATCTGGCGGTCGATTTCGTCCAGCGTCTCTTGAAGGCGCGCGCGCTCGATCCGCAGTTCGGCCAGCCTCCCCAGCGCCTGTTCCAGCAGCCGCTGGTCGTCGTTCATCGCAGATCTCCAATTTGGGATCCGAATACCCCCCATTCGCAGGCCGGTGAAGCCCCGCGCCGTCGGCCTGTCCGGCGACAGCGCGGAAGGAGGGATGCACGTCGCCTGACGGCAACTGCAAGGGCTTTGAGGAAATTGCCATATGAACAGTGGCACTGCGCTGACGGAGCCAAAGGACGGGGTGGACCGAGAGGTCGTCCGTCTCGACCCGCGCTATTGGGCCGAAGCGCGCTCCAGGATCCACATCCTGTCCCCGCTCGCGGCGGTCGACGTCCCCGACGGCGCGACCGTCGTCCGTGCAGCGACGGCATTGAAGCTGACGCCCGCTCGCGTGCGGCAAATCGCCGCCGCGATGCGCATGCACGGCGTGGGATATGCGCTGCGCGGCTACTCCCCGACACCGCGAAGACTCGCCGACAAACTCCCCGCTGAGGTGGTAAACATCGTCGACTCGGCCATCTCGTTCCTGCTCGCGGATCTCGCGACGGTCACCGCGCTCGAACTCGCGATCGAGGTCCGCCGCCGCTGCGGCCTCGCCGGGCTCGCGTGTCCCTCCCGGCTCACGCTGACCCGCCGCTTGCGCCGTCACGTGGACGAGCGTGGCGGCTGGGTGGCCGCGACGGGCCTGGCAAGGGAATCGCAGCCGCTCGGAAGCCTGTTCGTCGACCGCCTGGCGCTGGGCGTGCCGGTGCGAATGACGGGTTCGCCGGCAGAAATCCCCTTGGCGGTGGTAACCGTAGACGAGGCAACGGGCGCAGTCCTCGACCACGCACTGGACGACGGAGGTCCCTGGGCGCCCCAAGCGGCGCGATCGCTTGCCCGTTCCCTGCGATATCTCAGCGACGTCGCGCCTACAGCCGCGCCGCCCGCAACCGTGCAGGCGGACTGGGACAAAGATCGCGCCGCATGGCGAAGCATCGAGAGGCTCCTCGCCCGGTTCGGCACGAAGGCCGTGCTCACCAAGACCGAGCGGCCCGGCTCGGGCCGCCGGGCAGTGCGCGCGACGGGACCCCGGCTCGCAGGCATTCCGATCCTGACCGCACGCTACCTTGCTGGACCGTCCGGACCCACGCTGCGGGTCGATGCCGCGAGCGCCATCGCCATGGAGGCCATGCCCCGTGCGGAATTCGAGCGCATGCTGGGGATCGCAGTAAGTGTCCACAACGAAGGCCGGCTCGAGCGACTGCGGGACCAGGACGCTCGCGAGTCGACGGCGCCCCCCACCGCACTCCTTGACCTCGCCATCCGACTGGACGGCATCGGATAACGGCAACACGGGGGCACTGGCGTGCAAAGCCGGGTCGAGGTCCAAGCTCCGCGTCTGGAGCCGAGTCGCGCCCAAGGGTGACTTGATCCCGCTCATGGCCGATGGTCCTCGTTCACGATGTCGTTCGATCCGATCGAGTAGACGGACAGGCTCTCGTCCCTTTCGCTGGCGTAGAAGCCCCTCAGCCGCTTCCACCGGATCACGGCCAGCGCGGCATTGAGCGCGTTCAAATCCGCGACCTGCACGTTCGTCCGGTAAGGGTGGGCGAGGTCCGGCGCCTCCTGGGCGCAGCGGTGCTCGGGGCGCCGCGCGCCCGGCGTGCTCAGAGTTACCCTAGCCAGTCCGAACACTCCCGTCCCGGATAGCTGCAGACCGAGACCGACGTCGATGAAGCTCCTTCCGCCGCTCTCGAGATAGACCGCCGCAAGCCGACGCGTCGCAGAATCGTCCACGCAGATGAAAAGGAAGTCGGACCGGTCGAGCAGATGGAGATTGGAGCTGTCCAGCTTAACGCGGTGCGGGAACACGCCGCGATGCAGGCGGGAATAGACCTGGGCGAAGTGATCGACCTTGGACCGCCGCGCGGTAAGGTCATCTACAGACGCCGCGCCGGGCGCGCGGAAGGCGTTGTGCTGGAGGAAGACGTCGTGATCGTAGAGGTGGATCGCCTCGACCGGCGTTTTCGCAACGAGGTCGAGCACATGCGACCCCGTGCCGCCGAGACCGAGTATGCCGACGCTGCCGCCGGCGAGGCGCTCGGAGAGATGTGCTATACCGGCCCGCGAGGAGGCGGTGTCGAGATACGCGAACGGGCCGCGCTCGTCGGACCGCACGGCACGGGGGGTGCGCGCGGTTGCCTCGGAATCCAGTCGTTGCGCATGTCCAGTCAGGAGGGAGACATAGGTGGTGACGAGCTCGTGGAAATCCGCGAACTCGCGTCCCGCCGGGTGGATGCACAGCAGCGCGTCGGCCCGGACGCCGGGCGCCGGGTCGCGCCCGCCGGCGTGGCATTGCGGCAGCCGGCGTCCCAGATTGTCGCACGGGATGCCCCCCAGGAAACAGACCGCATGCCACTTAGGTCGGGTGGTCCGGTCGCCCGCCAACTCGAGCCAGACGAGCAGCCGCCCACGCCGCACGTTCCGGCGCTCGTCCACGAAAGGGACGTCATCGACCGCAAGCATGCCCGAGACGAGGGACAACACATATCCCTCGTCCCGCAGCCGCTGCAGGTCGGCGCTACGACTGATCGGCGACGACGACGACAAACCGCTGATCCTCGATGACATGCACGCGCTCGCCCGGCGTGACGAAGCCTTCCGGGCGGGCGGCCGGTCCACGCGTGAAGGCAACGGTGAACGTCCGGACTGCCGCAGGGGCGACCTTGGGAAATGCGAGGCCGGCGAGCTGAGCGAAGTTCACTTCATCTCCTTCAACCTCGCACTTCCGACCATTCACGAGGACCGACACACGTCGACCTGACACAGGGGAGCTCCGCCCTGCCGTCGCCGCCTGTTCATCCATGATCCGCGTTCCATCCATGTTCTTCCTCCTCACCACCGTGAATCAATTCTGCGGTCGCTGCCGCGCCCCGACAAAGGCGAACTATCTGCTGCAAGCAGCCACGACGTGGGCGCGGAGCGCCGCGACGTCCCGGTGAATGCGCCACTCGTAATGCTCCAGCCGGTCCCGCAACCATTCGTATGTCCCTCGGTCGGGAGGGCTGCACCCCAGCTCCGCGACCACTTCGTCGAGCAGCCCAAGCAGCACCAGTTCGCCAGCCTCAAGGTCGCTGGTAACCCCGACGGTGCGCAGTCTCGACGCCAGCTGGAGCGGGAGACCACCGACATCGGTCGTCTCCACCAGCCAGGTGACATGGCTCAGGTCCACCGACGCCTCGATCGATTCCTCCACCCAGCGGGCCCCCACCAGCGCGTCGACCATCGCGGCAAGCAGGCCGAGCGCCTCACCCGTGGCCCCGTCGGCGCCCGTCACGTAGACAACGGGGTTCGCGCAGCAGGTGGAAGCGATCGCGACCACCACGGAGTTGGGGAGGGCGACCGAATGTGCCACGCTGGCGTCCCGAAGACGGCGCACCCCGGCCTCGCCGGCAATGTCGATCAGCAAGAAGGGCACACCCGCATACCGCGCGATCTGCCGCGCCACGTGGCCACGCCCAGATCCCGCCCGACCCTCGAGGGCCAAAGGCGGTAACTGGAACCACACGTCGCCGGCTTCGAGCCGGGAGCGGCATTCCTCCACGACGACATCCAGCAAAGGCGCGCACCAGTCCAAAGGCAGGGCCGTTGCCATACCGTCGGGCGTGAGCCTGTCCCCGCCGCGCAACTCCACCGGCCGGTCCAGACCGAGCGGCAGCTTGCGACGCGACCAGCCGCTGCCGACCACCACGGTCGGACAAGGATGTTCCCAGCCGCTTCCCTCGGCAGGGACGATCATCAGATCTGCCATGGTTCAATCCTCGCAACCGGAGTGATCTTCGAAATCCGCGCGCTCATCGGCTCAACTTTCGCCATTCGTAGCGCCGCGCCAAAATCTCAGCGGACGCCTGCCGCCCGCGCCAAGGCCAGCCGCCTTGATCCTTCTCTCGTCGCGCAGCATCCCCTCCAGGATCAGGCGCTCGAGGGCGATCGAGCCATGCGCCTCCCAATGTGCCCGCCAGTCGTGGTAGGAGAGGGCCTGCCACCGCGCCCAATCAAAGACGCGGTCGCGTTCGGCCTTCTGATCGAGACGCAAAACCAGGAACGGCACCGTCTCGTCCCCCCGCTGCATCATCAACGTCGGCCGGCCATCGACCTCCGCCGGCCAGAGTGAAATCGTGTCCCTGCGGCGCTCCTCCTCGCGCTGCCGCTCGATCTCCTTGGCCAAGCTGGCCGCGTCGCGGGCGGCTTCGTCCGCCACGAACTCGGCGAGCGTTTCGCTGTCGAGTATCGATGCCATCCGGCCCCATACCTGCCAGCGCTCGGGCCTGGTCAGCATCCAGGCGTATCGAGCCCGAGCGTCTTCGACAGTGTGGAACGGCACGCTCCATACGACCGGGCCGGCGACCTGCTCGCCTCCGCGTCCACGGAGCTGCCGCACAAGCGCGACGCTCGCCGGCGCACCCTCGATCGGTGCATCCATGAGATAGGGCGCGAATGACGTGCGGCTGGGCGGCGCCGGCGTTTCTTTTCCATCCACCATTCAAAAGCTCCTTTTTTGCGCCTGCGGAAAGTCGGCCCGTTCAGCGAACCGCGTAACGGTCCGTCCAGGTGACCTCCCGAACGCGGGGGGAGGTGAGGCCGCCGTAGATCTCCAGTCCTGCCCAGCAGACCTCGTCGTCCAGCGCATCGTCCGTCACCTCGCGAGACCAGAGCCGTTCCTCGGCGTCCCAGCGGTATCCACGGGACTTGAGCAGATCCTTCGCGGCGAACGGGGCACCCGCCGCCTCCACCGACCAGGTGGGTCTGGACGCGGCACGCACCGCCGCGCGCAGGACCGTGCCCCCGACATCCAGCGGATAGTCGAGCAGATGGAGCAGCGCGGTCACGTCGGTCTCTGCCCGGTGGGCGTCATAGAACCAGCCCATCTGCGACAGGAGATGAGACAGCACGCGCCCCTCGAAGCCGAAACCGCGCCAGTCGACATCGCGCATCGAGCATACCCATGGCCGGCCCGCAGCAGCCGGCAGACGCTTCTCGACGAAGGGCCGGTCAAAACCCGAATTGTGCGCTACGACGAAATCGCAATCGGCGATCATCGACGCCGCCACCGCGTCGATGATCCGTTTTCCCGCCACGTCCGCCGCCGTGATCCCGGTCAAGCGGGTGATCTCGTCCGAAATCGGCATACCCGGATCCTCGAGCCAGCTTTGCGGCTTTCCGGTGACGACGATCCTTCCGAGATCGTCCGCCCAGAATCGCTGGATGGCAAGCTCGATGATGGCGTCCTGTCGGTAGTCGAGGCCCGTCGTCTCCACGTCGATGGCGCACCCGATGAACATGCCGGGCCGCACTCCGCCGCCCTGGTTCCGGTCCATGGGACCCAAACGCCGCATGACGCGGTAATCCTCGTGACGGGCAAGCGCCCGCGCGATGACATCCGCCTGCACAGGAACGCCGATGAGGGCTGAGCCCATCACGCCGCGAACCGTTGCTCGATCGCGACCTCCAGGCCGTCCGCGAGGGGGGAGGCGGGGTCGGAGGCGATCTGCGCGAGCATGTCCGCCATGGCCTCCGAAACCAACGCGCCAGCAAGGGGGCCGCTGGGGTCGAACCCGTCGAAGACCTGCGCCTGCTCGGCCAGCCTAAGGCCATAGCGGCGGACCAACCCCTCGCGAGCCTCACCTGCCGTCCGCGCCATCGTGGCGGCGAACGCATGCACCGTCGCCGTGTCGCTCTCCTGCACCACGACGGACGTGAAGAGGCGGCGGGACGAGCGATCGCCCCCTCCATCATGGACCACCCATGCCTTGGGTCCAGCTGCGACCGCGTCGTCGCGGGCCTCGTCGCCGATCAACTCGTCCATCTCGTCGGGATCGGCGTCGAGGCCGATCTGGATGCCGTGCAGGACGAGCGCGCGCACGAAGTCCTCGCGGTTCAGGCAAGCCTCGATCGCGGCAGCACCATGAAACAGCCGCCGCGAGGCGAGCAGCCATGCCATCGGATCGCCGCCGTCGCCCTCCCGCTGGAACCGAGCGCCCGCCTCGGCGGAGACCATCGCGAGACGGATCAGGCCCCGACGCGTGGCCGGGACGTTCAAGTCGTCGGGCGCATCGGGCTCGAGAGGATCCTCGAAAGAGGGCATGTTGGATTCAGGGCGGTTCAAGCCATCGCGGATGATGGTGGAGGCGTTCATCTCTCTACTCCCTGCCGCTAGCTTCCATTGACGGCTGCCTCAGCGGCGGAGGCGGCCATAACCCTATAGTAGCTACAGAGTTTGAATAATACAACCCTTCCAGAAATGTCGAACTATATCGCGCTTATGGCTCAGAATGAGTCGAAGTCGCGAACCGCAGCAAACCGGAGGAAAGCGGCCTTGCCTCCAGCGACAGTTCGTTTACTCTAGAGCTATGGAAATGAAAAAAGCGATCACCGTGATGAGCGCTCTCGCGCAACCGACCCGGCTAGCAGTGTTCTCGCTCCTCGCCAGGGCAGGCGGCGAAGGCATGACAGCAGGCGACCTCGCCGAAAAGACGGGGACGCCGGCCAACACCATGTCGTCACACCTCACGATCCTCTCCCAAGCGGGCCTTGCGACGTCCCGTCGCGCTGGAAGGAACATCATCTACAGCGCGCTGCCGGATGCAGTCCGCCAGCTCACGGTTTTCCTCATCAAGGACTGTTGCGATGGGTGCGCCGAGGTCTGCGGCCACCTGCAGGACGATCTCAACAAGTGTAGATCTTCTAGCCAAGGCATCCGGAAGGCGGGATGAACCCGGCCAGCCCGGTCCGACTGCGGCACCCCGAGCGAGGACTTGCACTGGGTCGAGCAAGCTCGATCGGGAACCGATGCTCGGCAGTCGCGCGGAGGTCGGTCGGCGCCGAGGTGGTCCTCCAGGCAAGGAGCTTGACGTTCGGCGAGCGGAGCGCCTGTTCAGGCCGCCATCTCCACTTCCGGCGTCATTGCGCCTTACACCAAAACTTGACATCGCGCGTCAAACGATTCACGTTTTGTTCACCGCTTATGCGCAGAGTGGGTTGATGGTGGAGCCATGAATAGATCACCAAATCTGACCCTAGGCATGCCCAGATGCAGAAACTGCGGCCGCTTCTGGCGACCCCGTCAGGGCGTCGTCGCTGCTCGGGCGTTCTGCACGAAGTGCTCTAAGGATCGTCGAAGTGCAGCCGCTGCGACCTTCGGACTGACGCCTATTCCGGCCGGCGGCTTCGAAGGATCGCACCTGCTCCCCCGGGCGCTGCGCGACCGCTAAGCGCCCAGGTAGCGCTCCAGCTCTTGGATCGCCCGCTTCGACGACACGACGCCACCGGATCCACCCAAGGTCTTCCTTCGTCCGTTGGCCCCAGCCACTGGTTCGCTCCAGGCGACCCATTCGTTCGCGCGGGCTAGGCGCTTCCATTCGACTACGTTCAGCCGCTTGCCCGAGTCGAACTCCCAGCGGACGAGATCCGGAGTAACGGTGGCTTTCCAAGCAGGCGTGATCGGCAGCGTGCCTAAAGCCCCCAAGGCCTGTTCGGCGGTCTGGTAGCGTTTGACGGTGTCGTCCTCCATCATCTGGCGGATGACCCGCCTCCACCGCTTTGGCACATGCGGCAGCCACCTCAGGCCATCGGCGAAGCCCCCGTGCTGGATCAGATCCTTCGGACTGGGCGACTCCTCATACCATACCCGTCCGTGCAGCAGGCGATACAGCGTCGCGCCGAGCGCCCAGATGTCGGTGCGAACGCTGGTTCCCCTCCCGTGCCAGAACTCGAATGCCAAGTGGTCGTAATAGCCGGCGTCCGCCGCGTAGCCGAAGGCGATATCGTCCGTTACAAGACCGAAATCGCCGATCAGCGCATTTCCCCGGGCATCCAGCAGGATGTTTGCGGGCTTGATGTCACGGTGGATCATCCCCCGGGCATGGAGAGCCGACAGTCCGAGCAGGACGTCCGTGCCGACCCGGCGCACCGCCGATGTCTCGAGCGGGCCCCGCTCGTAAGGGGCCTGCAGGCTCCCCCCCGGACAGAACGCCATGCAGAACAGCACGCTTTCACCGTCATCGGCAGCGACGATGTGATGGACCTTCACCACATGGTCGTGCGTCGCGCGCGACAGGCTCTGCGCCTCCGCGAGGAAGGACGCTTTCCAAGCGTCCCACTTGCCGTCATCCCAGTCCGCCTTGCGGGAGAGCACCTTGACCGCCACCTGGCCGTGGGCATCGTCCTGTCCAAGATGGACCTGCCCGAACGCGCCCGCACCGAGCAGGGGCCCGAGCTGAAGACCGGATACCAGGCCCGTCATCGCGCATTCCTCGCCGCGATGACGATCATGGCCGCCTCGCGGCTGTTCTTCCTCAGCGATCCCCCCGTGGTCTTTTCCGCCCAGAAATCGTCGTCCTGAAGATACTCGTCCATCTTGCGGTCGCCGTAGGTCCGACTGATGAGGGCCTTGGCGATCGTCCGCACGGAAGCGGCCGATGCCGACGCCGCTATGATGACCCCGCGCAGCTCGGCGCTGGTCATGTGGCCGAGCTTCGTGGACCCCATGGTCAAAGCACTGGCCTTCACCACCACTTCCGCGATCCCGTTCTCCTTTAGATAATTGGCGCAGCGCCTATACATTACATCATACGCCTCCGCGCGGTCGCCCTTCTGAACTTTCCAAGTGTCATCCGCGACGATGGCAAGAGGAGCGTCTCCGTCATCAGGGATCTCACAGTCGACGATCGTCACCGAGTCTCCAACGACCACGAATCCCACCCAACGCTCGGTCATCCATTACCACCCTGTATTTCAAATCCGACTGATACCGCGCGTGGCCGTCGGGGGGAAGCTCGCTGCAGGAGGGCGTCGCTGGAGCGTAGCGGCGCATGAGGGACGCCCGCGACGCCGTCGCCGCCCGTCGCGCGAACTTACTTCTTGCAAGCGCCAAAACCATTGGTGACCTGTCCAGTACTGACGCCCTTTCCAAAAAGATTCCGAAAAGATCTGGAAAAGATTCGCCCAATCCTATCACCTCCGGGTCCACGGATGGACTTGTGGAAGGTCCCGAAGTGCCCGGAAGGGTGGCCGGCGGCGTGTGTAGCCGCCGGCCGAACCCGCTACGCGACAAATTGGAACGCCAATCGACCGGGACGGCGACGGGCCCTACAAGGAGGCGTAAAACACGGGGAACGGTCGTTGCCACAACCTTCGCTCAGCATCGGGAAACTCGCGGCGGCTACGGGCACGAAGGTCGAAACGATCCGCTACTACGAGACGATAGGCCTGCTCCCGGCACCTGAGCGCACTGCCAGCAACTACCGCGCCTATTCGCCGGCGCACCTCGCGCGGCTCAGCTTCATCCGCCGCGCCCGTTCACTCGGCTTCTCCCTCGAGCAGATTCAGGCGCTGCTGGGACTGGCGGACCAGAAGGACAGATCGTGCGCGGCGGTCGACGTGATCGCCCGCGAGCACCTCGCCGCGATCGACCGCAAGCTCGCCGACCTGACGACGTTGCGCGCCGAGCTAGACAGCCTCATCGTCCAATGCGGCCAGGGCACCATATCCGACTGCCGCATCATCGAGACATTGGGACCAGATGCATAACCCGGCGCGTCGTAGAAGCTGGCGCGCAAGTTATTGCAACTAGCTCGCAAAACGCTTGACCCTCTAGCCGCTGCAAGGTTTATCGAGCGGGGATGCATCCATCAATCCACGACCCACTTGCGACCGGTCTACGCTGCGCCGGGAACGCCCTGTCTCGGCTATCGGCACTGTTCGCCATGTTCCTGCTGCTGGTCCTCGGCGGACCCGCCTTCGCACAGAGCGCCGACGTGCCGACCGCGTGGCGGCTGCTCGACTATATGGCCGTCGACTATGGCGGCGCGGTCAACGCCGGACGCGTCACGAACGCGGCGGAATATGCCGAGATGACCGAATTCGCGGCCTCGGTGGCCGAACGCCTGCAGTCGCTGCCCCCGACGGCGGCCAGGACGAGCCTCCTCGCCGACGGCGCGCGGCTCAAGGCCCTCGTCGCGGCGAAGGCCTCGTCGGCGGACGTCGCACAGCTGACGCGCGCCATGGCGAGCACGCTGCTGAAGGCATATCCCATACCGCTCGCGCCGGCTCGCGCGCCGGACCTGACGCGCGGCGCCGCGCTGTTCAAGCAGAACTGCGCAAGCTGCCACGGTGCCAACGGCGATGGACGCGGCCCCGACGCCGCCAAGCTCGCGACGCCCCCGATCGCGTTTACCGATGTCGCCAGAGCGCGCCAGAGAAGCCCGTTCGCCCTCTACCAGGTGATCGAGCAAGGGATCGACGGCACCGCCATGCCGAGCTTCGCATCGCTGCCTGCGGAAGACCGATGGGCGCTCGCCTTCCATGCCGGCCACCTCGCTTTTCCGGGCGCGCTCTCGGCCGAGGGTGAACGCATCTGGAAAGCGGAAGCCAGCCTCCGGCAGCACATACCCGATCTGACCGCGCTTGCTGGACTGACGCCCAGCACACTCGCGGGGGAAATCGGCGAAGCAAAGGCGGACGCGGTCATCGCGTATCTCCGGCTACATCCCGGAGCGGTGGTCCAGCCCAGCTCCGGCTCGCTCACGATCGCCCGGACGAAGCTCGCACAAAGCCTAGCGGCCTATCGCGCCGGCAACCTGCAATCGGCGCGGGACCTGGCGCTGTCCGCCTACCTGGACGGGTTCGAGCCGGTCGAACCCACTCTCACCGCCCGCGACTCCGCGCTGATGGCGAACATCGAAGGCGCGATGGGCGAGTTCCGAGCCGCGCTTCAGCAAGGCCGCCCGGCCGATGAGGTGGCGATACGGGTCCAGGTCCTCGACAGCTTGTTCGACGACGCCGAAGCCGCGCTGTCACCTGATGCCGGAAGCAGCGCCTCAACTTTCCTCGGCGCGTTCACCATCCTCGTTCGCGAGGGTCTGGAAGCGCTCCTGATCGTAGTCGCGATGATCGCCTTCCTGCGCAAAGCCGATCGAACCGAGGTGCTGCCATACGTCCACGGCGGTTGGATCGGCGCGCTGGTTGCTGGCGCCCTCACCTGGGCGGTGGCGACCTACGTCATCGGCATCAGCGGTGCGAGCCGAGAACTCACCGAGGGCTTCGGCTCCCTCTTCGCGGCGATCGTCCTGCTGTCCGTCGGCATCTGGATGCATGGCAAGGCGCAAGCCGACCAGTGGCAGCGCTACATCAGCCAGAAGATGTCGCAGGCGCTGTCGCGCCAGTCGGCATGGTTCCTCTTCGGCCTCGCGTTCATCGTCGTGTATCGCGAGGTCTTCGAGACGATCCTGTTCTACGCGGCGCTCTGGACCCAAGGGAATGGCGGAATGTTGCTCGCCGGCGCCGCCTCGGCCGTGCTGCTGCTAGGAGTGATCGCCTGGGCGATGCTGCGCTACAGCCGCGACCTACCGATCGCGAAGTTCTTCTCCTACAGCGCCTGGCTCATGGCGGTGCTTACGGTCGTCCTCGCCGGCAAGGGGGTCGCAGCCCTCCAGGAAGCCGGGATCATCGACATCGCGCCCCTCAGTGACGGTCCCCGCATCACCGCGCTCGGTATCTTCCCGACCTTGCAGTCCCTCGGCGCTCAGGCGGTGATGCTGATCGCAGTCTGTGCCGGCTTCCTCTTGAACCGGCGCCGCGCTGCGGCATCGGCGCGATAGCCCCGTGCGCTTGCGCCACATACCTCTTGACCCTGTAGTCACTAGAGGGTGCATGGACGCTCCATGACGCACGATGCGATGCTCAATCATGGTCTGTAACAGCTGTCAGTCAGATGCGCCCGCGAAGGCCAATCCAGGATGGCGGCGCGCGTTGTGGATCGCGCTGGCGGTCAATCTCGCCATGTTCGCTGGCGAAATAGTCGCGGGCGTCGCGTCCGGGTCCCGGGCGCTGCAGGCGGACGCGCTCGACTTTCTCGGCGACTCGGCGAACTACGCCATCAGTCTGGGTGTCGCCGGTCTCGCGATGCAGTGGCGCTCGCGAGCGGCGCTGGTGAAAGGCGCCACGATCCTGGGCTTCGGGCTTTACGTGCTGGTCACGACCGTGGTCGCGGCCTTCGGCAGCGGCGTGCCTCAGGCCGAGACGATGGGCGTTGTCGGAGTGCTCGCGCTTGCCGCCAATACGGGCGTCGCGCTGATGCTTTACCGATACCGGGCGGGCGAGGCCAACATGCGGTCCGTCTGGGTATGCTCGCGCAACGACGCCATCGGTAACCTCGCTGTCGTCGCCGCAGCGGCGGGCGTGTTCGGCACGGGCACCGCATGGCCCGATCTCGCAGTCGCCGGAATCATGGCCGGTCTCGGCCTATGGGGCGGCACCCAGATCATCGCGCAGGCGCTGGCAGAGCTGCGGACGTCAGCGCCGTCGATGGCGGCCGAATGACCATCGCAGTGGCGAAGAGCACGCCGGGATGCTACGGTCGCACCTGATGCATCGGCTCATCGCCTTGTTCGCCTGCGTGGCGGTCCTCTTCTCGCTTGCGGGTGGATCGGTCGCGCACGCCATGGAACCGCCGGCGTGCGTCGAATCAACAGTCACGGCGGCGCTCGATGTCGATCATGTCGACGGGGACGCAGACCAAGTCCCTGCCGATGCCGAGAAGGGCTATCCCCATCACCACGGCGGCTGCCACGGCCATCATGTCGCGGCGGCGCTCGACGACGCCCTCGGCTTCCAGCTGCCCGCGCATAGTTCCGTCGCGCCAGCGCACGCCACCGCGCGCTACGTCACCACCGGCGGCGACCCCGCGCTGAGGCCTCCGCAAGCCTGACGACCCGCCAAGCCGGGAGCTGAGAAGCTCCCGCTCGACGTCGTTCGTCAGGAGTTCAATAGATGCATCGATTCATCGCGGCCGTCCTGGCCGCGTCGTCCTGCGCGAGCATCGCGCAGGCGCAGACTTCGCCACCGGCCGTAGCCGATGGCTCCCTTTCGCTCGAGGAGGCATTGCGCCAGGCAGGCGCCGCATCTCCATCCACCGACATCGGCGCCGCCGGCGTGCGCGCGGCCGAGGCCAATCGCACTGTCGCGGGCCTGCGGCCTAATCCCGAGCTCTCGGTCGAGACCGAGAACGTCACCGGGACCGGACCGTATCGCGGATTCAACCAAGCCGAGACAACACTCGGCTTCGCCTTGCCCATCGAACTTGGCGGCAAGCGTTCCGCTCGTATCGCCGTAGCCGACGCGCGCGGCATCCGCGCACGCTTGGAAGCGGCGATGACGCTCGCCGACCTGCGGTTGCGCGTCACCCAAGCCTATATCGAGGCGGTCACAGCCGAACGGCGGCTCGAAGTGGCCGGCGAACAGGTGAGGATCGCCAACGAAGGCCTGCGCGTCGCTGCGGACCGCGTAATGGTGGGCGCGGCCTCGCCGATAGACGAGCAGCGCGCAGCGGTGCTGCAGATCAACGCACGGACTGCGGTCGAACGCGCCCGACGGGAGGTCGAAACGACCCGTGGGATCCTGGCGGGGTTGCTCGGCCAACCCGTGAGCGGTTCACTGGACACCGCCTGGTTCGAACGAACGACTACATACGGCCCTGTTGCGGCCATCAACCTCGACGGGACTCTCGCGCTGGCGGCGGCGACCGCCGATCTTGCGACGGCCGACGCTCAGGTGCGGCTGGCACGCTCCCAGCGGATTCCCGACGTGACGCTTTCCGCTGGCACGCGGCGCTATTCCGACACCGGCGACCAAGCGGCGGTATTCGGCGTCTCGATCCCCCTGCCGTTCTTCAACAATGGCAGCGCGGCCGTCAGCGTCGCGCGCGCCGAGCGGGATCAGGCGGATGCACGCCGCCGACTGGCCACACTTGATGCCGGTCAGGCGATCGCGCGCGCGCAGGCCGACGTCGCGAACGCCGAGGCCGCAGCACGTTCGGCCAACGGGCCAGCGCTGGCGGCGGCGCTCGAAGCCGCCCGCATCGCCCGCACCGGCTACGGAGCGGGCAAGTTCAGCCAGCTCGAACTGCTCGACGCCGAGCGGACGCTGGCGGAGACGCGAGCCGCCGCCATCGACGCGCTCGCCGCATACCACGACGCCCAGGCCCGGCTGCGCAGGCTTATCAGCCCCGCGCCCGTCGACCTTCAGAATTCCGGAGATCACCGATGACACGATTCAGCAGTCAACTGCTCGCAGGAGCAGCCGCCATCGCGCTCGCGGCCGCTGCCGGCGGCTTCGGCATCGCCCGCCTGACCGGGAACGGCGCAACCGCACCTGCCACCGAAGCCGCCGCAGAGCACGAAGAGGAGGGATCGACCGACACCGTCGCGATCGCGGCGGCGGCCATCAAGGACGCGGGCATCGCGACCGAAAGCATCAGTGCGGGCGGGCTGGCGACCGAGATCGTGAGCCAGGCCGTGGTCACTGCCTCGCCAACGGGCGAGGCCATCGTCACAGCACGTGCCGGAGGCGCGGTTACCCGGGTCCTCAAGCGTCTTGGCGATCCCGTCCGCGCCGGCGAGGCGCTCGCCATCGTCGAGAGCCGCGACGCTGCCCAGATCTCGGCGGAACGCAGCACCGCAAACGCCCGAGCCGTCCTCGCGCAGAAGGGGTTGGCGCGTGAGCGCTACCTCTACCAGCAGAAGGTTTCGCCACGCGTCGATCTCGAACGGGCCGAGGCCGAGGCGGCGGTGGCTGCTGCCGAATCCCGCCGGGCGCAAGCTGCTGCCAGCGCCGCGAGGGTCACCGGCGATGGACGCGGCGTCGTGCTGTCGAGCCCGATCTCGGGCCGCGTGACATCGACCTCCGTCCGGCTTGGCGCCTTCGTCGCGCCCGAGACTGAGCTGTTCCGCATCTCGGACCCCCGCCAGATCCAGATCGAGGCGGCAGTCGGACCGGCCGATGCCTCGCGGCTGGCACCCGGCGACCGCGCCGTCATCGAGCTATCCGAGGGACGGACGATCGAGGCGCGGGTTAGGTCAGTGACCCCGACGCTGAGCGGCGAAACCCGCTCGGCAACGGCGGTGATCGATGTCCCGAGCGCGGGTCTGCAGCCTGGTCTGGCCGTCCGTGTGCGATTGATGCCAAGCCGAGGCGGATCAACCACGGCGATCGTGGTGCCCGAGGAAGCGGTCCAGTCGGTGAATGGTGCCGACGTGGTGTTCGTTCGAACGCCGCAAGGTTTCAAAGCCACCCCAGTGCGGGCTGGGCAGCGCAGCGCTGGCCGGGTCGAGATCCTGTCCGGGCTCACGCCGGGGCTGACGATCGCGACCACGAACGCCTTCCTGCTCAAGGCCGAGCTCGGCAAGTCCGCCGGCGAGGAGCATTGATCTCATGATCGCCAACCTCATGGCGCTGTCCGTCCGGGCGCGCTGGGCCGTCGTCGCCCTCTTCATCGCCATCGCGGCGCTCGGCCTTTGGCAGCTCACTAAGCTGCCGATCGACGCCGTGCCTGACATTACCAACAATCAGGTGCAGATCAACACCGTCGAACGCGGCCTGTCGCCAATCGAGATCGAGAAGCGCGTGACGTTCCCGATTGAGACCGCGCTAGCCGGCATACCCGGGCTGGAGACGACGCGCTCGCTGTCGCGCAACGGCTTCAGCCAGGTCACGGCGATTTTCACCGATTCCACCAACCTCTACTTCGCCCGCCAGCAGGTCAGCGAGCGTATCGCCCAGGCGCGCGACAGCCTGCCGGGCGACGTGCAGCCGCAGATTGGCCCGGTCACGACCGGCCTCGGCGAGGTGTTCATGTATGCCGTCGACTTCACCAACCCCGGTGGCAAGGGCGCAAAGATCGATGAGGGTAAGCCTGGCTGGCAACGCGACGGCACCTTCCTCACCCCGGAGGGCGACAGGTTGAGCGACGACGTTTCGCGCTCCGCGTATCTGCGCACCGTGCAGGACTGGATCATCCGGCCGCAGCTGCGCACCGTCCAGGGCGTCGCCGGCATCGATTCGATCGGCGGGTTCGAAAAGACCTACGTCGTCGAGCCCGATCCCACCAAGCTCAGCACCTACGGCGTGTCGTATTCGGAACTCGCCAAGGCGCTCGAGGCCGCCAACCTCGCGGTCGGTGCCAACTACTTCAACCGTGGCGGCGAAGCGTTCCTGGTCCGCGCCGACGCGCGCATAGGCAATCTCGGCGAGATCGCCGACGCGATCATCGCGACGCGCGGCGGTGTCCCCGTCGCAGTCAAGGACGTGGCAACCGTCAAGATCGGCGGCGACCTGCGCACCGGCGCCGCCAGCATGAACGGCCACGAGGTCGTGGTCGGCACAGCGCTGATGCTGATCGGGGAGAACAGCCGCGTCGTCGCCCGCGATGTCGCCGAGCGGATGGAGGCGGTTTCCAAGTCGCTGCCGCCCGGCATCAAGGTCACGCCAACCCTCGATCGCTCGGTGCTCGTCAACGCCACCGTCAGCACGGTCCAGAGAAACCTGATCGAGGGCGCGATCCTCGTCGCGGCCGCGCTGTTCCTGCTGTTAGGCAACTGGCGTGCGGCACTCATCGCGGTGCTCATCATCCCGTTCTCGTTCCTGATGATGGCAACCGGCATGAACTTCTTCGGCGTGCCCGGGAACCTGATGAGCCTTGGCGCACTCGACTTCGGCCTGATCGTCGACGGCGCCGTCATCATCGTCGAGAACTGCCTCCGCAGACTCGCCGAACGGCAGCACCGCGAGGGCCGACTGCTGCAGCTGCGCGAGCGGCTGGAGGAGACGATGCGGGCAAGCCAGGAGATGATCAAGCCGACCGTCTTCGGCCAGGCCATCATCTTCCTCGCATTCGCCCCGCTGCTGATGTTCACCGGAGTTGAGGGCAAAACCTTCTCGCCGATGGCAATCACCATCATGCTCGCGCTGGCTGCGGCGTTCATCCTGGCGCTTACATTCGTGCCGGCGATGGTCGCGCTGCTTATCCGTGGGAAGGTGGCGGAAAAGGAAGTCTGGGTCGTCGCCAAGATCAAGGACCGCTACGCTCCGATCCTCGACAAGGCGGTCGCGCGGCCGTGGCCCTTCATCGGCGCAGGCTTCGCCTTCTTCGGTGCGGCGATTATCGCGTTCGGCTTCCTCGGGCAGGAATTCATACCCCAGCTCGATGAGAAGAATGTGGCGATGGCGTCCAGCCGTGTTCCCTCGGTTTCGATGGAGCAGTCGCTGACAATGCAGCGCGGCGTCGAGCGCGCCATCACCAGCCTGCCCGAAGTTGCGATGATGTTCAGTAAGACCGGAACCGCCGAAGTCGCGACCGACCCGATGCCGTCGAACATCTCGGACGGCTTCGTCATCCTCAAGCCGCAGGACCAATGGCCTGCGGGCGTCAATACCAAGGAGGATGTGCTCGAGCGCATCGAGAAGGTGTCGGGCGCCCAGATCGGCAATTCCTACGAAGTCAGCCAACCGATCCAGCTGCGCTTTAACGAACTGATCGCGGGGGTGCGCGGCGACGTTGCGATCAAGCTCTACGGCGATGATCTCGACAAGATGGGCGCGGCGGCCGCACGCATCGTCCAAACGCTGCAGTCGGTGCCGGGCGCCGCCGACGTGAAGGCCGAGCAAACCACCGGCTCGCCGACGCTCGACATCCGCTTCGACCGTGCGGCCATCGCGCGATATGGGCTCACCGTCGAGGACGTCGCCGACACGGTTGCGGCGGCGATGGGTGGCCGCGAGGCCGGGCTGGTATTCGAAGGCGATCGGCGTTTCGCCGTCTCCGTCCGCGTCCCAATGGAAGCGCGGGACAATCTCGACGCGCTGCGCAATCTGCCCGTGCTTTTGCCGCAGGAGGCAGGCGAGAAACGCGGCTCGGTGCCACTGGCCCAAGTCGCGCAGTTCCGCTTCAGCGAGGGACTGAACCAGATCAGCCGCGAGAACGGCAAGCGCCGCGTCGTGATCCAGGCGAACGTGCGTGGACGCGACGTCGGGTCGTTCGTCGCCGAGGCGCTGCCAAAGGTGGAGAAGGTGGCGCTGCCGACCGGTTCATATCTCGAATGGGGTGGTCAGTTCCAGAACCTGCAGGCGGCGTCAGACCGGCTGGCGATCGTGGTGCCCCTGTGCTTCGCGATCATCTTCGGGCTGCTCTACATGGCGCTCGGCGGGTTCGCGCGGGCGGCGGCGGTGTTCGCGGCAGTGCCGTTGGGTCTAGCGGGCGGCGTGTTCACGCTGCTGATGACCGGCATCCCGTTCTCCGTGTCGGCGGCGGTCGGCTTCATCTGCCTCGCCGGCGTCGCGGTGCTCAACGGGCTCGTCGTCATGTCCTCGATCCGCGAACGGCTCGAGGATGGCGTCGAACTCGGCAGGGCGATCATCGAGGGAACCTTCGAACGGGTGCGGCCGGTGATCATGACCGGATTCGTTCCCGCCATCGGGTTCGTGCCGATGGCGCTGGCCCACGGCACCGGCGCCGAGGTCCAAAAGCCGCTGGCGATGGTCGTGATCGGCGGCCTCATCGCCGCGACAATCCTCACGCTACTGGTGCTGCCCGCCCTAGCCAAGGTCATCCTGGGCCTGGGCGAGCGCATCGGGCAGCGGCGCCGGTCCCCCAAGCATGATGAACCGGCCACGGCCTGAACAGGAGAAGTCCAATGTCGGATCACTTCAAGCTGCTGCGCATCTACACCGACGAGGCGGCGTATTTCGGGGACCGCAAGCTATTCGAGGAAGTCGCATCTCGCGCACGAGATGCGAAAATGGCGGGCGCGACCGTGCTTCAGGCCCTGTTCGGCTTTGGGCACTCCGCTCACCAGCATCGAAAGCACTTCCTTGAGGATGACCAGTCGCTCGTCATCGAAATCGTGGACGAGGATGCCCGGCTCCGGGAATTCGCCGCCTCGCTTGCAGACGTGCACGGGATCGGGCTGATCACGCTGGAAGCAGTCGAAGTCCTGGGAGGCGACAGCAGCCTCATCGCTACGGCGATCAAGGCATGACGCCCCCGCGCCGCATCAGCTTCCGCAACCTCTTAGGGGTGCCTTGGCCGGTGTGGCGTTCGGCATCCCCTGCCGCGTGGCCGACACGGAGGAATCTTCCATGCCCATGCTGAACTACACCTTCATCCCACTGCTCGCGACCGTGCTGGGGTCGATCGCCGCCGTCACTCGGCCGCCAGGCAAACGCGTGACAAGCGCGCTGCAGCATCTGGCGGCCGGCGTCGTCTTCGCGGCGGCCGCGACCGAGATACTTCCCCAAGTCATGCACGGGAACTCGCCGATAGCGACACTTGTCGGCGGCGCACTCGGAGTCGCGGCCATGCTCGGGCTCAAGACGTTCGAGGCCCAGTTCAAGGGGCCGGCGGCGCTTTTAGGCGCGGTCGCGATCGACATCGCCATCGATGGCCTGGTCCTCGGCCTGGCCTTCGTTGCCGGCACGAGGGCCGGCGTGCTGCTGACCATCGCGCTCACGCTCGAGGTGCTATTCCTGGGCCTGACGCTGACGACCGAGCTGGGCAAAACGATCCGCTCCAAGGCAAAGATCGTCATGATCGTCGCGGCCATCGCTCTGCTCCTGCCGGGTGGCGCCTCCATCGGCCTTTCAGTCGCCGAGCTGCCGGCCGCCATCATTGTCGGATTCTTGAGCTTCGGTCTGGTGGCGCTGCTCTACCTTGTCACCGAGGAGCTTCTGGTCGAGGCGCACGCGGATCCCGACACGCCGCTGATCAGTGCAATGTTCTTCGCCGGCTTCCTCGGCCTGCTGGTGCTCGAGGAACTGATCGGATGACCGAAAACGAAACCGGCCCAAACCACGCTACCGAAGGAACCACACACTTGGTCGACAAGCACGCCGAAGAGCAGCGAGAAGCAAAGGCTGCTGACACCCCCGGGGCTCCCGCCGAAATCGATGCGGAGGCCGGGCACGAACACGGCGTCGAGACCGTCGGAGGCGCGCACGCACATGGCGGCCTGCTTGGCGCCAACACCGAACTCTACTTCGCGCTGATCTGCGGCGCGCTGCTCGCGATCGGCTTCGCCATCGAGAAGCTGACGGATGCGACTGAGTGGGTGCCGATAGGCTTCTACGTCACCGCTTATTTCTTCGGCGGCGTCTTTACGCTTCGAGAGGCCTTCGCATCTCTGCGCGGCGGCAAGTTCGAGATCGACACGCTCATGCTGGTGGCCGCTGCTGGCGCAGCGGCGCTTGGCGCGTGGGCGGAAGGGGCACTGCTGCTGTTCCTCTTCAGCTTCGGCCACTCGCTGGAGCACTACGCGATGGGCCGCGCGAAGCGAGCCATCGAGGCGCTCGCCGAGCTCGCGCCGCAGACGGCGCTGGTGCGACGCGACGGCGGCACGACCGAGATCCCGGTCGAGGAGCTGAAGGTCGGCGACACCGTCGTGGTGAAGCCAAACGAGCGCATGCCCGCTGATGGCTTCGTCGTGGTCGGCACCTCCAGCGTCAACCAGGCGCCGGTGACCGGCGAAAGCGTGCCCGTCGACAAACAGCCGGTCGCGGACGCGGCCGCTGCGGCTGCACAGCCCGACAAGGTGGCAACCGAAAGCCGCATCTTCGCGGGCACCATCAACGGTTCCGGCGCGATCGAGGTGCAGGTGACGCGCCTGTCGGGCGACACCACGCTGGCGAAGGTCGTCAAGATGGTAGGCGAGGCAGAGGCGCAGAAGTCGCCGACCCAGCACTTCACCGACAGGTTCGAGCGTATCTTCGTGCCCGCCGTGCTGATCCTCGTGGTCGTGATGCTGT
Organism: Sphingomonas sp. AC522; assembly: GCF_979258125.1. Classification (NCBI taxonomy): domain Bacteria; kingdom Pseudomonadati; phylum Pseudomonadota; class Alphaproteobacteria; order Sphingomonadales; family Sphingomonadaceae; genus Sphingomonas; species Sphingomonas sp. AC522. Next base: position 261,124 of record NZ_OZ409836.1, on the reverse strand, counting down.
TCGCCTGGGTCGTCGTAGATGAGCCGTTCCGCGACAGCTTCTACCGGGCGATGGCGGTCCTGGTCGCAGCGAGCCCGTGCGCCCTCGCCATCGCCACGCCGAGCGCTGTCCTGTCGGGCGTCGCCCGCGCCGCGCGCGGCGGCGTGCTGGTCAAGGGCGGCGGCCCGCTCGAAAACCTCGGCACTCTGAGCGCGATCGCCTTCGACAAGACTGGCACGCTTACCGAGGGGCGCCCGCGCATCACCGACGTGGTCGCTGCGGACGGCGTCACCGAGGAAGAACTGCTTCGCGTGGCCGTCGCGGTGGAGGCCCTCAGCGACCATCCGCTGGCCGCCGCCATCACCAAGGACGGACGCGAGCGTCTGGGCGATGTCGCAGTGCCCGCCGCTAGCGACCTGCGCAGCATCACCGGGCGCGGCGTAGAGGCGACCTTCGAGGGAAAGGAGGTCCATATCGGCAGCCCCAAGCTGTTCGGCGAGGTCAGCGGTGAGCCTCTCCCGGCCGCCTTGCGAGAATCGATATCCCGGCTCGAGGGGAGCGGGCGCACGACGATGGTCGTGCGTCTGGGCTCGCGGTATCTCGGCGCGATCGGCCTGATGGACACCCCGCGCAAGGCGGCAGTGGCGACCCTGAAGCGGCTGCGCGATCTCGGCATCACCCGCATGATCATGATCTCCGGCGACAATCAGCGCGTCGCCGACGCTATCGCCAAGAAAGTTGGACTCGATGAGGCCTGGGGCGACCTGATGCCGGAGGACAAGGTTGACGCGATCAAGAAGCTGAAGGCCGAGGCGAAGGTCGCGATGGTCGGCGACGGCGTCAATGACGCGCCGGCAATGGCCAACGCTACCGTCGGCATCGCGATGGGTGCCGCCGGATCGGACGTCGCGCTGGAGACGGCGGATGTCGCGCTGATGGCAGACGACCTATCGCACCTGCCCTTCGCGGTCGGGCTCAGCCGCCAGACCAGCCGCATCATCCGGCAGAACGTCTACATCAGTCTAGGCGTCGTCGGGGTGCTGCTGCCGGCGACGATTTTCGGCCTGGGCATCGGCCCAGCCGTGCTTGCGCATGAAGGCTCGACACTCGTCGTCGTGTTCAACGCTCTGCGGCTGCTAGCCTTCAAGGAGCGCTTCGAAGCGGCATGAGACCGCAGCGGCCCTAGGCCAGCGATTTTGATCGACCTTCCAGGTCGTCGATGATTGGGCAATCGGGTCGGTCGTCACCATGACAGCGGGCTGCGAGGTCGAGCAGTGCGACGCGCATTGCCTCGAGTGCTAGCGCCTTGCGGCCAAGCTCGTCGGCCCGTGCGGTCGCAATCGCCTTAACGTCGCCGCTCGCCCGCGCTCCATCGCCCCACAGCCCGAGCAGCTTGCGTATCTCCTCGATCGGGAAGCCCAGGTCGCGGGCATTCGCGATGAACCGCAGCCGGTGGACGTCGGAGTCGGAATAGTCCCGGTAGCCGCTATCCCGCCGCAACGGAGACGGGACCAGTCCGATCTTTTCGTAGTGGCGGATCATGCGCTGCGATACGCCGCTGGCCTCGGACGCCGGCCCGATCTTCATAGCTTCACCCGGTTGAGACGCAGCGCGTTGGCGACGACCGTGAAGGACGACAGCGCCATCGCCGCGCCCGCGATCATTGGCGACAGCAGGATGCCCGACACCGGATAGAGGACGCCCGCAGCCACTGGCACGCCGATGCCGTTGAATAGGAACGAGAAAAACAGGTTCTGCCGGATGTTGCGCATCGTGGCGCGGGCGAGGCGTCGCGCGCGCACCATCGCCGCCAAGTCGCCCTTCGTCAGCGTCATGCCTGCACTCTCGATCGCGACATCCGTTCCAGTCCCCATGGCGACGCCAACATCCGCCGCCGCAAGCGCCGGGGCATCATTGATGCCGTCGCCGGCCATCGCAACCTTAGCGCCGGCGGCCTTGAGCTCGCCGATGATGCGCGCCTTGTCCTCCGGCTTGAGCCCGGCATGAACCTCATCAATGCCGCCGATCGCATCAGCGACAGCTCGCGCCGTCCCTTCGGCATCGCCGGTGAGCATGACGATGCGCAGGCCCTCCGCGCGCAGATCCTGGATCGCCATCCGCGCCGACGCCTTGATCGGGTCGGCAACTGCCAGCAGGCCCGCGAACACGCCGTCGATCGCCACGAACATCACTCCAGCGGCCTGGCCCCGATGGCGGTCCGCCGCGTCCTCCAGCGACGAGACGTCCACGCCCACATCGACCATCTGAGCGACGTTGCCGACAGCGACCATGCGACCATTCACGCGCCCGGTCACGCCGCGCCCGGTCTGCGATGCGAATTCTTCCAGCGTTCCTGCTTCAAAGCCCTCGTTGCGTGCACCGATGACCACCGCCTGGGCCAGCGGGTGCTCCGAACGTGCCTCGACGGCTGCGGCGGCCGCTAGCACATCCTTCCTGTCGAACCCGTTCGCAGTCTCGACCGCAACCAGGGTTGGACGCCCCTCTGTCAGCGTGCCGGTCTTGTCGATGACAAGCGTGTCGACCCTCTCCATGAGCTGGAGCGCCTCGGCATCCTTTATGAGCACCCCGGCGCGCGCGCCTCTGCCCGTGCCGACCATGATTGACATCGGCGTCGCCAAGCCAAGCGCGCATGGGCAGGCAATGATGAGCACCGCGATCGCATTGAGGAGCGAATGCCCGAACCGGGGCTCAGGACCGACCAGGTTCCATACGACGAAGGTAGCGATCGCTATCGCGATGACCAAGGGCACGAACCAGCCGGACACGCGGTCGGCGACGGCCTGGATCGGCGCCCGGCTGCGCTGCGCCTCGGCCACCATCTTCACAATCCGCGCGAGCACGGTGTCAGATCCCACGGCGCGCGCCTCGATCAGGAGCGATCCTGTGCCATTGACGGTGCCACCGGTAACATCGGCGTCACTCTCCTTCAGCACCGGCGCCGGCTCGCCCGTCAGCATCGACTCGTCGACCGGTGAGCGGCCCTCGACGACCACACCGTCGACCGGGATCGCCTCTCCAGGGCGCACCCGCAGGCGGTCCCCGGCGACGACATGCCCAAGATCGATCTCCTCCTCGGAACCGTTGGCACGCACGCGGCGCGCCGTCTTCGGAGCCAGATCCAAGAGGGCGCGGATCGCGCGACCCGTCGCGGCACGGGCCCGGAGCTCGAGCACCTGCCCGAGCAGGACGAGTGTCACGACCACGCCGGCCGCCTCATAGTAGACGGGCACCACCCCGTGCATCCTGAACGAGCCGGGGAACAGCCCCGGCGCGAGCGTGGCGACGACACTGTAGGCGAAAGCCGCGCCAACTCCGATCGCGACCAGTGTGAACATGTTGAGATGTCGCGTGCGCAGCGACATCCAGCCGCGCTCGAAGAAGGGCCAGCCGGCCCAGAGCACGATCGGTGCGGTCAACGCGAGCTGGATCCACGGTGATGCGGATGGGGAGACGAACTGCATGCCGAGCAGCTCCGCCACCATTGAGATGGTGACGAGCGGCACGGTCAGTGCCCCGGCGATCCAGGTGCGGCGGGTGAAATCGACTAGCTCTGGGTTTGGGCCATCGTCGAGGCTCGGCTCCTCCGGCTCAAGGGCCATGCCGCAGATCGGACACGTGCCCGGCCCCTCCTGCCGGATTTGCGGATGCATCGGGCAAACCCAGATCGCACCCGGCGATGCCTTAGGCTCCACGCGCCCGCCGAGATACGCGTCCGGGTCGGCAATGAATTTCGTGCGGCATCCCGCCGAGCAGAAATGATACTCGTGACCGGCGTGCTCGGCATGGTGCTGCGTCTTGGCCGGGTCCACGAACATACCGCAGACCGGATCTTTCACGGAGCCTTCAAAGGCAGGCGAAGCAGCAGTCTTGTCGCCGTCGCCCTGATGATCACCGGCGGCGTCAGGGCCACCGCCGCAGCAGGCAGCGTTCGGCGTGTCCGCTTCTGCCGGCGCGACAGGCGCTTTGCCGCCGCAGCAGCCTCCGCTCTTCGCCGGCTTGTGTCCATCATCGTGTTCTTGCGCTTCGTCGGTCATGTCGATCCTCCAGCGCAACTCATATGGGGTCTGACATCATGTCAGGGTCAAGCCCAAAAAGCGTTAGCCCGCACAGATAACTACGCGCGGGCATGCAACACCCCGCGCCTACGCTCGGAATAGCAGGCTAGCTCTGCGTTACGGGGCCATCGCTGCCAGCGGCTCGAGCGTTCCAAGCCATGCCACAAGGGCCAGGATCGCAATTGCGCACGCCGCCTCTGCCGCAAGACTTTTGCGGAGCGCGAGAATGGCCCCTCCATGATCGCCGCCTTCCGCCGCCCGCTGCAGACCGGGCGTCAGCCTGAACCGATTCGCAGCCGCGAGGACCAGCATCCCGAGGAAGAGCGCGAGCTTGGCTAGCAACAACTGTCCATACAACGTCGATGGTAGGAGTGGCAGACCGGCCCAACCCACCAAGAGCCAGGAATTGACGAGGCCGCTGACCACGATCGTAGCGACGATGACGCCACCGGTCGTGGAAAAACCGTGGAGCGCACGGTGGGTGAGTGTGAGGTGGACCTCGTCGATCAGTGCACGGCGCCGCGTCACCAGCAGCACAAGGCCGAGCAGCGCGCCGATCCACACCCCAGCCGCAAGCAGATGGGCAATGTCGGCCAGGAGGTGTAGCCAGCCAATACCCCCCTCGTCCATCGCGCCGTGTCCCGTCCAGGCGAGCGTAGCCAACGCAATTCCGCCGGCAACTGCCGCTGCGACTAAGCGGGCGGGCTTAAGTTGTCCGTCCGACAGCGTGACAGCGACGACCCCCGCCAAGGCGATCGTTCGCACAATCCAGGCGGTGCCGGTCGCGGTTTCGGTGACGAGCATCGAGACCGTCTCGCGATCGACCTCGAGTATCGATACGCCCGCCATCGAAGCTGCGAGCGCGAAGAGCCCGATCGTCGACAAGATAATGCCGGCGATGCCGCTCGCCAGCAGGACCGCGCGCAGTGGCATCGCCTCCGCTGTCCCGCGCGGTCCGAGTAGCCCGAACGCCCCAAGCCCGAATGCAGCCATCAGATCGAGACAGAGCCCAAACCTGACGGCGACGCCGAGCGGGTCCATCTCAAGCCACCTTGAACACGTAGCTGCCGTTTACCCGGTGCGTATCGGCGGACACGACATGCCAGTCTACCTTATAGCTGCCACGCGGCAGCGGCCTGGCGAACGTCAGCATTATCGACTTTCGGTCAGCACCGATCGAGCTGCGTGCCTGCATCTTCGCCGGGCCGCTCATCTTCATCCCCGGCATGTTCGTCATTACCACATCTACCCCCGAAAATTGGGGGACGAGCCGCTCGGAGAAACTGAGCTGGATGGTGGTAGCGGCTTTAACCACGGCATTTGCTGCCGGAGTGGAAGTGACTAGCTTGGGATGAGCCAGCGCGGGGGAGGCCATGAAGGCGGCAATGATGCCGATTGTCAAAAGTTTGCTACGCATTGCGATACTCCGAAAGCGGCTGGTTGCCGACTTGGATCAATACGTGCGAGCGCGGCGCAACCCTCACCAGCTGCACGCCGGGGTCTTCGTTCCGGGTTTCAGAACGGTTACAGTGCGGTTTCCGAGGGCCATCGCGCGGCGGCGCGTAATGCATTTAGTCCATGTGGAGCCGAAGTATGAATTCCGATCTCGACACGGCGCTGCACCGCATGGCTGCACACGCCGATCATCCCGGCCTCGACGGCATTGAGGATACCGTGCTCGCGCGCATCCATGCGCATGTCGCACCCCGTGCAGGCGTCGGACCTCGCCTTGCGGCGATCGCGGCGATCGGCGCGGTCGCACTCGGGACGTTCTCTTCTCGACCAACGCCGGCCACGGCTTCCACGCCCTCGCTTTCGCCGTTCGGCGCATCTAGCCCGCTTGCTCCATCGACCCTGTTGCTGGCCAGTCAATGAGGGCTTACCGCTGGGCCATTGGCATTGCCGTAATCGCATTTATCGCCGCGATAGCTGGCGTTTTTATCGGCCGGACGTTGATCCCGGAGCGACCCGTGCAGGGAACCGAGCTGCACGAACTGCTGCACCACGACCTGAACCTCGACGCCCAGCAGCAGGCGAAGCTGACCGCAATTGAGCAGCGGTTCGCTGTCCGCCGGCAGGCCCTCGAGCTCGAGCTGCGCGCCGACAATGCGCGGCTGGCCGACGCCATCGAGGCGGAGCACGGCAACGGCCCGCGCGTCACCGCTGCCGTTGACGCCTGCCACCAGGCCATGGGGGAGCTCCAAAAGGAGACGCTCGCGCACATCTTCGCGATGCGAGAGATCCTGCGGCCCGACCAAGCGGCCGCCTTCGACCACGCGGTGGTGAAGGCGCTGACCGCCGACGCACGGTGAGCCTGGACTACAGCACTCTTTCCGACGGAGAACTGGCGACGCTATCCGTCGCTGGCCGCGACCTGGCGTTCGCCGAGCTGGTGCGGCGCCACCGGAGCGCAGTCTATAGGCTCATCGCCGGCAATGTGGCCGATACGGACGAGGCTCTGGACCTCGTCCAAGAGACCTTCATCTCGGCCCACCGGGCGATGGCCCGCTTCGATGGGGCGCGGCCTATGCGGGCCTGGCTAGCCGCCATCGCCCTCAACAAATGCCGCGACTGGGCCCGACGGCGCGCTGTCCGCCGCTTCCTGCGGTTCGCACGACCCGTCGAGGAGATGTCTGACGTGCTGGCCGACGACCAGCCCGGCCACGACATCCAGGCGGCAGACCGCCAGGAACTTGAACGGCTGCGCCGAGCCATCACGGAGTTGCCCGCCTCGCTGCGCGAGCCGCTTGTGCTGCACACCGTCGAAGGGATGAGTCAGGCCGAGACCGCGATGGTGCTGTCGATCACGGAAAAGGCGGTGGAGACCCGCCTGCGGCGGGCCCGCATCAAGCTGCATGAGATGCTCGCGCACTAATTACCGAAGCTCGCGTCGCGCCCCAAATTTGAGACCGTTTAGGCATGGCCTGGCAAGCTCTTGACCCTGACACAGTGTCAGACCCCATCTGAACAATGCCGGCGCCCCGGTGAGGGTTGGAGCGGATGCGCGCGTAGCAGACAGCAACGACGACAGCGCCGAATGAGTGAGGAACAGATGGGAACGATAATCGACAGGCGGCGACTACTCCGCAGCGCCAGCCTCGGCGGCGCCGGACTGGCCCTGACCTCCCACATGCCCGCCTGGGCGCAGCCGGTATCCGCCGGCATCGTCAAGGCGCTTCCGACCGTCTCGGGCGAAGACATTCGTCTACGCGTCGCCCACCAGATGATGACCATCGAGGGCCGCCGGAGCCACGCCATTGGCATCAACGGCACCGTGCCTGGCCCCCTGATCCGGCTGCGCGAGGGCCAGAACGTCAGGCTGCACGTCGAGAATGTACTCGACGAGGAGACCTCGATTCACTGGCACGGCCTCATCCTGCCGTTCCAGATGGACGGCGTGCCCGGCATCTCGTTCCCCGGCATCGCGGCGCGCTCGACCTTCACTTACGAGTTCCCGATCGTCCAGGCGGGCACCTACTGGTATCACAGCCACTCGGGTCTGCAGGAGCAGATGGGTCACTACGGTCCGATCGTCATCGATCCCGCTGGCCCCGATCCGATCGCATCTGACCGAGAGCACGTCATCGTGCTCTCCGACCACAGCCCTCTCCACCCGCACAGCATCTTCCTGAAGCTCAAGAAGCAGGCCGGCTACTTCAACCGTCAGCGGCAAACACTCGAGACCCTGCTGAAGGGCGAGGACCAGCCGCTCAAGGAGCGCATGGAGTGGGGCAAGATGCGCATGGATCCGACCGACATCGCCGATGTCACGGGTTCGACCTACACCTACCTGGTCAACGGCCACGGGCCCACGGACAACTGGACCGGGCTGTTCCGCCCAGGCGAGCGGGTGCGTCTGCGCATCATCAACGCATCGGCGATGACAACCTTCAACGTCCGCATCCCAGGCCTGAAGCTGACGATCGTGCAGGCGGACGGATTGAACGTCCGGCCGGTCGAGGTCGACGAGTTCCAGATCGGCGTCGCCGAGACATACGACGCCATCGTCACGCCCACGGACGAGCGCGCCTATACGCTCGTCGGTGAAAGCGTCGATCGGTCTGGCATGGCCAGGATGACCTTGGCTCCCCGCGAGGGAATGGCCGCCGAGGTGCCGCCGCTGCGCGAGCGGCCGGTGGCCTCGATGAAAGACATGGGGATGGACATGAACATGGACATGGACATGTCCAGCGGCGATTCCATGAAAGGCATGGATCACGGGGCGATGCCCGGGATGGACCACGGTGCCATGCCGGGCATGAGCAACAATGCGACGAAACCCGGTCAGATACCCTCGGCGAACGGCGCGACGGCCGGCGGGATGTCGGGCATGGATCATGGCGCGATGCAGTCCGGAGCTCCGATGCCCGGCATGGAGACCGCGCCCGGCTCGCCGTCTGGTAGCGATATGGCTGGCATGGACATGGGCCCGATGAACATGCGCGACTTCTCGAAGGCGCCGGGCGTCAGGAAGGGACCGGGCGTGCAGACCATCGCACCAATGCCGATGGACCGCACCGGCGACCCAGGCCAGGGGCTCGAGGATGTCGGCCACCGCGTGCTCACCTATCGCGACCTGGTGTCCCTCGATCGCAACCCCGACGTGCGGGCGCCGTCGCGTGAGCTCGAGATTCACCTCACCGGCAACATGGAGCGCTACATGTGGGCCTTCGATGGCGTGAAGCTGTCCGAGATCAAGGCGCCGATCCCTTTCCTGACGGGTGAACGGGTCCGCGTGACGCTGATAAACGACACCATGATGGGCCATCCGATCCACATCCATGGCCATTTCTTCGAACTGGTCACCGGGCACGGCGACTACAGCCCCAGGAAGCACACCGTCATGGTCCAGCCCGGCGGCAAGGTCAGCTGGGACGTCACCGCCAGCCTCGGTGACTGGGCGTTCCACTGCCACATGCTCTACCACATGCACGCGGGAATGATGAGCATCGTCCAGGTTCGCTCACCGGAGGGAGAAGCGGCATGAAGGCGCTTCTCCTCGCCGGGATCGGCGCCCTGGCCCTCTCGGCTCCCGCCACGGCGCAGACCATGGACCACAGCAACATGCCGGGCATGAAGATGCCCGCCTCAAAGCCGACGGCGAAGCCAGCCACACGAAGGGTGGCACCCAAGCCACGGACAACGAAAGCATCGGCAAGGGCTATACCTGCCAAGCGGCCCCGAGTCCCGGCGGCCGACCCGCACGCCGGCCATGACATGTCCGGGATGCAGGGCATGGAGATGGATGCATCCAATGCGCCGGCGCAGGATTCCCACGCCGGGCACGACATCTCGTCGATGCCGCCCGGCCAGGCGATGCCGAGCGACATGGCCACGATGCCCGACATGCCCCAGGTGCCGGTCGGAACCGACCTCGCGCCCGGCAACGCTCCAGCGCCCGCGCCGCAGCCTGGCCTCGCCGCATCGCGTTATTGGGGCGCCGAGCCCATGGGCAGGGCGGACCGTCAGCTGCGTAAAGAACACGGCGGAATGACCTACTATCAGGTGCTTTTCAACCTGGCCGAATACCAGGCCCGGCCGGGCCGTGACGGCTACCGTTGGGACGGCGAGGCCTCGATCGGCGGCGACATCAACCGCTTCTGGCTCAAGAGCGAAGGCGAAGGCACCTTCGGCGATGCGATCGAGCGGGTAGAGGTGCAGGCGCTCTACAGCCGCGCCATCGATCCGTATTGGAACCTCCAGGGCGGCATCCGCCACGACTTCAAACCGGGCCCATCGCGCACCTACGCCACGATTGGGATCGAGGGTCTCGCTCCATACTGGTTCGAGGTCGAAGGCGCGCTGTTCCTGTCGGACAAGGGCGATGTGTCCGCCCGGGCCGAGACCTATTACGACCAGCGCATCACCCAGAATCTCGTTCTCCAGCCCCGGGTGGAGGCGAACTTCTCGGCCCAGGACGTGCCCGAGAACGGCATCGGCGCCGGCCTGACCGATCTCGAGCTAGGCCTTCGCCTACGATACGAGCGGTCGCGCGAGTTCGCGCCCTACATCGGCGTGTCCTGGGAGAGGCAGTTCGGCGACACCGCCCGTTTCACGCGCCGGCGGGGAGACCAGACGGGAGGCTTCAGCTTCGTCGCCGGCGTGAGGACGTGGTTTTGATCCCAACCTCGGTATCGGAATGCGCCGCACAAGACGACCGGTCCGATCACGGTTGACCCAACAGGAGATCTAAAATGCGAGAGACAATGCGGATGTCCAACGGTTACGTAAGCCTGGCCGTTCAGACGGCGATCGGCGGCGTGATCATGTATCTCGTCATGTTCGTGATGATCGACGGGCTCGGCAGCTTCTTCAACAACCTGAACATGCTCTACATGACAGTCATGATGGTGGCCCCGATGGTGGTTCTCATGATCGTGGCCATGCGAGACATGTTCCCTTCGAAGCCGACGAACGCGACGATCCTCGCTTTGTCCTTCCTCGCGTTCTTCGGCTCGTTCGCGCTGATCCGCAGCCAGACCACCATCGGCGACACCGAGTTCCTTCGTTCAATGATCCCCCACCACTCCGGTGCGATCCTGATGTGCAAGGAAGCCTCGCTGTCGGATCCTGAACTCAAGGCGCTGTGCGGTCAGATCATCAAGTCGCAACGCGAGGAGATCGACCAGATGAAAGCGATCTTGGCGAAGAAATAGCCGAGCCTCCTCGTGCGCGTCGGATTTCTTCCACCTTCTTCGAGGGCGGTGGCGCGTGAGCGCGTAATTAGGGCAGCGCGGGGGCGTCGCAGGAGCAATTACCTATGAGAAACCTAGCAATCGCAACCGTCGTCGCCGCCCTCACGCTGGCGGTGCCCGCCGCCGCCCAGAGCGGCGGGATGCAGGGCATGGACCATTCCAAAATGGACATGGGCCAGATGATGCATCCGACCCCGGCCAACCCCTATCCGCCCGCCGAAATGGACATGCACAAGAAGATGATGTCCGCCGTAGGTGCCGACGCCACCGAGACATGGATTCGCAAGATGATCGAGCATCATCGCGGGGCAATCGCGATGTCGCGCATCGTGCTGCGGGAGACCAGGGACCGTAACGTGCGGATGATGGCCAACAAGTCCATCACCGGGCAAACCCGCGAGATTAGCGAACTTAACACCTGGCTTCGCACGCACGGAAAGCGCGCGCAGTAACTGCTTCGGCACCCTCCGCCTTTACCGGCGGAGGGGCTCAACCTAGGAACCGGCTATGACCAAATTCCGCCTGCTCGCCGCCGCCTTCGTGCTTGCGGTTCCTGTCGCTGCGATTGCTGCGGACCCAGTGCTCGTCCACCGCGATCCGGGCTGCGGGTGCTGTGAAAAGTGGGCCGCGCAGGTAAAGGCTCAGTTCGGCCGGGCCGTTCGCATGATCGACGACGCTAAACGCATGACCCTCCAGAAGGCGCGAGGCGTCCCCGCCGACCTCGCGTCGTGCCACACCGCAGTCATCGACGGCATGACCTTCGAGGGTCACGTCCCCATCGCCGACATGAAGCGCGTGCTGGCGGCGCGCCCCAAAGGCGTGACCGGTCTCGCCGTTGCCGGCATGCCGATGGGCTCCCCCGGCATGGAGATGCCGGGGATGAAGGCGCAGGCGTATGTGGTAGTGGCCTTCGGGCCGGGCGGGCGACGCGTCTTTGCGCGGCACGGAGGCTGAACGGCATGCACCACAATCACGCGAGCGAGCACGAACACCCGCATGTCACGGCTGAGGTTCACCCCTGCGACGGACACCCGATCAGCCTCGCCGCCTGAGCTGCCTTCGGACTAATGCATCTGCCGCCAGCACTCGAGGTAGCGACGGGGCGCGCACGCCCCCCGTCGCAGTCTTCTACTTCTTATCCATCTTGGACATATCGTGGGCCGCATGCTTATCCGGGGCATCCTTGCCGCCGGCATCTTTCTTCATGCCGTCGCAGCAGGACTTGCCATCCTTGTCCTTACAGCAGTCCGTCCCTTCTTTGCAGCATGCCATACCGGCGCAGCAGCCGGCCGCAGCGAAGGCCGCACCCGGAATGGACAGGGCAAGCGCGGCCGCGATAATTTTGAACTTCGTCATGTAACTACTCCAATCGACGTGTTTGATTTTTTCGAACCAAATCACGAGCGCGGAGGGGGTGGCGAGGGCCCGCCGGTAATCCCGAAAAGCTGAATTGCGTCGGGTATGGGGACTTTGACCGACGCGCCGGCTTCAGCCACCAGCGCGCTCCCCAACCCGACGGGCAGAACGGGACAGCCTGTCGCACAGGACATGGTCGCCTGGTGATCTTGAGAGGACGCTGGCACAGGCGCATCAGGGCAGTCGCCGACCGACATGGCCATCATGGCTGCCGGCGTCGCGCCAACTGCGGGTTCGCAAAGGGGCCCGATGCGCACAAGCATCGCAAGCGCGAACGCGGCCAAGGCCAAACTGCGCACAGAGCGCCATGGAAATCTGCTGGCCTTCATCGTCGATGAAATACGACACGGGTGGCAAGCGTGCAATGACCTCCGCCCGGAGCGGCGCATTTGGCGACTGTGGCTGAGGGCCAGGGTGCGCCGACACCCGTGCGAAAGCTCCGCGCACCGTTCGGTGTCGAGGTGCCTATTGCATAGCGCTTTATATCCATTAAACCGGTTATATGGATACAGATTCGGCATTGAGCGCGCTTGGGGCGCTTTCACACCCCACGCGTCTCGACGCGTTCCGCCTGCTGGTGCGCCGTGAACCGGAAGGCCTTCCGGCAGGGCAGATGCACGACGCCCTCAACGTGCCCCAGAGCACAATGTCCGCGCACCTGGCCGTCCTCGAGCGCGCCGGCGTAGTCCGAACCGAGCGGCGCAGCAGGCATGTCATCTACCGCGCGAACCTCGACGGCCTAAAGGCGCTCACCCTCTTCCTCGTGAAGGACTGCTGCGATGGCCGCGCAGAACTGTGCGAGCCGCTGATCGCCGAACTCCTCCCCTGCTGTTGAGAGACCCAGGCATGAACGTCGACCTTATCATCTACCACAACCCGGAATGCGGCACTTCGAGGAACGCGCTCGCGATGGTCCGCAACGCCGGTATCGAGCCCCATGTCATCGAGTATCTCAAAACCCCGCCGTCGCGGGCGATGCTGCAGCAACTCATCGAGCGCAGCGGGATGACGCCACGGCAACTGCTCCGCGAGAAAGGCACGCCTTTCGCCGAACTCGGCCTGGGCGACGAGACGGTCAGCGACGACGCCCTCATCGACGCGATGATGGAGCATCCGATCCTGATCAACCGGCCGATCGTCGTATCGCCCCTCGGCGTCCGGCTGTGCCGCCCATCGGAAGAGGTCCTCGACTTGATCGCTGCCGAGCAGCGCGGAGCGTTCGCCAAGGAGGACGGCGAACGGGTCATCGACGAGAGCGGCACGAGGCTCGGCTGATGGGCACTGTCTCGGCCGCCGCGTCCCCGCCGCCCGCGATCAGCATGTTCGAGCGATGGCTGTCGCTATGGGTCGCACTGTGCATCGTCGCGGGCATCGTGCTGGGTCAATTCCTACCCACCGTCTTCACCACGATCGCCTCCGCCGAAGTGGCGCGCGTCAATCTGGTCGTCGCCGCCCTGATATGGCTTATGATCATACCGATGCTGCTCAAGATCGACTTCGGAGCGCTCAGCAGCGTGCGTCAGCACTGGAAGGGTGTCGGGGTAACCCTCTTCATCAACTGGGCCGTGAAGCCCTTTTCAATGGCTCTGCTGGGAACAGTCTTCATCGGCTGGCTCTTCGCACCGTGGCTGCCGGCAGGCGAGGGCCCGTCCTACATCGCGGGCCTCATCCTCTTGGCGGCCGCGCCCTGCACCGCCATGGTGTTCGTCTGGTCGAATCTCTGCGGCGGAGAGCCGACCTACACGCTCAGCCAGGTGGCGCTGAACGACGTGCTGATGATCTTCCTATTCGCCCCGCTCGTGGGCCTGCTGCTGGGCGTCGCCTCGATCACAGTGCCTTGGGACACGCTGCTGATCTCGGTCGTCCTCTACATCCTCGTCCCGGTCGTGATCGCCCAGATCGCGCGTCGGCTCATCCTCTCCTCCGGCGGCACGCTCGCCCTCGACAAAGTCCAGGCGCGGCTTGGTCCGATATCGCTGGTGGCCCTGCTCGCGACGCTCGTTCTGCTGTTCGGCTTCCAGGGCGAGCAGATTATTGCGCAGCCGCTGGTCATCGCGCTGCTCGCAATCCCGATCCTCATCCAGGTCTATTTCAACGCGGGCCTCGCATACTGGCTGTCGCGGCGCTTCGGCGTCGCCTGGTGCGTCGCCGCGCCGGCCGCGCTGATTGGCGCGTCTAACTTCTTCGAGCTCGCGGTCGCCGCCGCGATTTCGCTGTTCGGCCTCAAGTCCGGCGCCGCGCTCGCGACCGTGGTCGGCGTGCTGGTCGAGGTGCCTGTGATGCTCTCAGTCGTCGCGATCGTGAAGCGAACAAGGCCCTGGTATGAGGCAAGAACCGCATGAGCCGCACCATCTTCGCACCGATCGCGCTAGGTGCCCACGACGTGCTGCGCCTGGCCCTCGATGCGGCGCAGCTGCCAACCGACGACCTCGACCAGCCCAGACGGTCCTTCTTTGAATTGACCGACGAACAGGGCCTGATCGGCTTCGTTGGTCTCGAGGCCGATGGCGCCGACCGCCTGCTGCGCTCGCTGGTCGTGCTCCCGAGCCGCAAGCGCCAAGGCCACGGGGGTCTGCTCGTCGCCCACGTCGAGTCGCTCGCGCGCCGCGATGGCGTGGAACGCCTCCACCTGCTCACTACCACCGTGGCGGAATTCTTCCGCGCCCGGGGATACCGCCCCGCTAACCGTGAGGACGCACCGCCGGCGATCGCCGCGAGCGCACAGTTCTCGTCGCTGTGCCCGGGCAGCGCAGCCTATCTCGTCAAGGATCTAGCATGAGCCGACTACGTCCGTTGACCGACGCCGAGCTGCTTCCGGCGCTCGATCCGGCCTACGTCATCAGCCGCCCGGGTGTCGGCCTCGGCGACAACCAACCGCCGCCGCGCATCCTGCTACTCTACGGCTCGCTGCGGGAGCGATCATTCTCGCGCCTGGCGACGGAGGAGGCGGCGCGACTTCTCCAGATGTTCGGTGCCGAGACGCGCATCTTCGACCCGTCCGACCTGCCGCTGCCCGACCAGGTGCCGGGCGACGACCATCCCGCCGTCCACGAGCTGCGCGAGCACGCGTTCTGGTCCGAGGGCATGGTATGGTGCAGCCCCGAGCGCCACGGGCAAATCACTGGCATAATGAAGGCGCAGATCGATCACCTGCCACTCGAGATGAAGGGCCGCCGCCCGACCCAGGGCCGCACGCTGGCCGTCATGCAGGTCTCGGGCGGATCGCAGTCCTTCAACGCCGTCAACACGCTGCGCCTGCTTGGTCGCTGGATGCGGATGTTCACGATACCCAACCAGTCGTCCGTTGCGATGGCCTACAGGGAGTTCGACGAAGCCGGCCGAATGAAGCCATCGGCTTACTACGACCGCATCGTTGACGTGATGGAGGAGCTGGTGCGCTTCACCGTGCTGATGCGGCCGCACGCCGCGCAGCTTATCGATCGCTATTCCGAGCGGAAGTCGGCGGCAAAGCCGTTTGATCCGGCGAGCGATATCACCAGCCGGGCCACCGCTGCCTACTAGCCCCGCAGCAGTGACCCGGGCACAATGATTGCAATACCGATCCTATAGGCATAGGGGGTATGGGTATGTCGCACCTGACCCATACCAATGCAGACCTGGTCGCCCGTGTCCGGCGGATCGCGGGACAAGTCGGCGCTGTCGAGCGCGGCTTGCTGTCGGATTCGTCATGCTCGGACATCCTGCACCTCGTCGCTGCCGTGCGCGGCGCGGTAAATGGCCTCATGGACGAGATCATCGCCGAGCACCTTGAGGCACACGTCTCGCGCCCGGGCCTGGACGACGCCGAGCGGGCCGCCGGCGCCGACGAACTGCTGACGGTCATCCGTCGCTACTCGAAGTAGGAATTACAGTGGCGACCCTGCAAGACAGCGATACTTTCGCCCACGAGCACGTCTTTCTAGGCGCCTCTCACGACGAGAACGCGCGGCGGACGCGGTGGGTCGTTCTGCTCACCGCCCTGATGATGGTCGGTGAGATCATCGCCGGATACGTCACCGGCTCGATGGCGCTGCTCGCGGACGGTTTCCACATGGCAACCCACGCGGGGGCGCTTTCCGTCGCCGCTGCCGCCTATGCCTATGCCAAGCGGCACGCCCGCAACCCGACCTAC
The DNA here is from genome assembly GCF_979258125.1 of Sphingomonas sp. AC522. NCBI lineage: Bacteria > Pseudomonadati > Pseudomonadota > Alphaproteobacteria > Sphingomonadales > Sphingomonadaceae > Sphingomonas > Sphingomonas sp. AC522. The sequence continues at coordinate 244,826 of NZ_OZ409836.1, read as the reverse complement.
AGCTTCGGCACGGGCAAGGTGGGTGACCTCGCTGGCTTCGCCTCAGCGCTGATTCTGGGACTGGTCGCGCTCGGCATCGGCATCGAGTCGGTGCTGCGGCTGTTCCAACCGATCACCGTTGCGTTCGGCGAGGCCACCGTCATCGCCGTGGTCGGGCTCGGCGTGAACATCGCCAGCGCCTTCCTGCTGTCAGGTGGCCATCACCACCACGGTCACGGTCACGACCATCACGGTCATGACCACGGCCACGGCGACGACCATGACCGGCACGCCGGTGACAACAACCTGCGCTCCGCCTACGTCCATGTCCTCGCCGACGCGCTGACCTCGGTGCTAGCCATCGGGGCGCTGCTCGCCGGACGCTATCTCGGCTGGGTCTGGATGGACCCGGTGATGGGAATCGTCGGGGCGATCGTCATCGCACGCTGGTCATTTAGCCTCATGCGCGACACCGCCGCAGTCCTGCTCGACACTACGGACGCCCACGTCGCAGACGAAGTGCGCGAACTGATCGAGGCCCCAGGTGACGCAAGAATCACCGATCTCCACGTCTGGCGGGTAGGACCGGACGCGCATGCCGCGATCGTCAGCGTAACGGGCGTCCGTGACAGCGAGACCATTCGCCGCCGCCTGCAGCCGGTTCACGAACTCGGCCATCTGACTATCGAGGTGCGCTGATGCTCTACTTGGTGGCGAAGGCACTGATCTCGGGCGCCATAATCGCGGCCGTTTCAGAGATCGCCAAGCGCCAGCCGGGTCTGGGGGCGCTAGTCGCCTCGTTGCCGCTCATCTCCGTGCTTGGGATGATCTGGCTCTGGCATGACAAGCCCGACGCGGAGAACATGGCCGCCCACGCCGGAGCCACGTTCTGGTATGTGCTCCCCTCGCTCCCGATGTTCCTCCTGATTCCGGTCTTGCTGCGCCACGGTTGGCCGTTCTGGCTGGCGCTGGTAGCGGGCTGCGCGCTCACGGTTGCCCTGTATCTCGGCATGACCTGGATGGCGCCACGCCTAGGTCGTTAGCGGGTCGAACGACCAGCTTCAGCCTACACTCGACCAAGCGCGCGCTGCGTGAGGTCCATCCTCGCTGCCCTCTGTTCACGCCAGCGCCGCTCGGAGATCAATGACAAGCGTTCGGACTCGATGAGCAGCCTGACGACGGACGTTTCGATCGCCTCGAGATGGAGCTGAATCGTTACCGACAGTGACATCCGGCCCTCCGCCGTCACTGGCACAAGCTGAAACCTGTCCATCGCCGCGAGCGCCAGCGCATCATCCATTCCGGCCGCCGTGGTGAGCCGATCGATGTCGGCCTGTGCATCGGCTAACGAACGCAACTCGGCCATTCCGTCGTGGAAGAGATCGGCAACAAGACGACCCGGACCCTTGAAGGGCAGCAGGTTGCGAACACTGACTGGAAGATGGACGCGGTCTTTCGTCGCGAGGACCAACGGCTCGGTCCACACGCGCGCGTTCTGTGCGGGGAATGCGTTCCACGCAGGGGGCCGGCCCGCCGTCATTTTTAATTGGGAACATTTATCTGCACTTTAGTCCAGATAAAACACGCATTTTGATCTAATTGCTTTGGATCATCCAGCCGATATGCCATAATCGGGAATAATTAAGGGAGGTTCGATGTTCTACGATCCTGAGCGGCAATACGCACTCCGCCACGATGATCTGAAGATCGTCTGCTGGTCGCGCATGCAGTCGGAAGCAGGCCAAGGTCTGCAGGCGATTGTCGCCCGCAAGGAGCTCGAGCGGCAGGCGGGCGACGGCGTGTTCTTCTGGGGCGTGGGCAACGCGCCCGGCAGCGAACCGGCGCGACTCGCGCGGGAGCGGGTCCCGATCGACGTGGTGTTCTCCATCATGAAGTCGAAGCCGAAGCCGCAGGACGTCAAGCCGGCCGAGCTGCAGCTATGGCGAGGCTACATCGACCAGTTCGGCGTGGAGCAGGTCCTTCCCCAGGGGGCGCTGATAACGAGCAGGGCTCACCCGGCGGACGCACGTGCGCGCTCACATTACGCGCTGATGTGTCGCACCGACGAGCCGCTCTCGCTGCACGACCACGGTCCGTTCGATCCCAGCGCGTTCCGCAACGTAGGAGGGCGGGGGGCCCCGGTCGGGTCTTCGCAGGTGACCGCGATGCTGCGGCTCGTCGACCCGCGACCAAGCGATGTTGCGGGCTATCGGGCCAACCTACGAGCCACCCTCACCGGCGGCTATTGGGTGCGCCTGACGGACTCCGTCCGGCTTCCCTCGACGGCCGCGACTTCGCTGCTCGACCGCTTGGACGGCGTCGAAGACCTGAACCGCGACAGGTGGATCGCGCTCGTGGAACAGTTGAAGATCGGGCAAGGCGTTGAGCGCCCCCGACCTCCAACGCTATTCGCGCGCAACGATCGCGGATTTGCGCCCGCGCACCAAGTCGTATAGCGGCGCCGGCGGGAGACAGATGGGTCCGGACGAGAGAAATCTAAGGCGGCAGTTGCGCCGATCGGGGCTGGCAAAGCCGATGATCGACGCCGCTTGGCCACAGTGGTGGACCGATGCGGCGGAAGCATCGGTGTCCGCCAGAAACGAGCTGCGCTTCACGCTTGCAAGGGCTCTCGGTCTGGATCCTAGGGCGCTGGTTGAAAGCGATGAGGTGCGCTTCGCAGGGACGGTCGGCGCGCGGTTCAAGTCGCTCACCGCCGCCGACGCGTCCGAGCAGATGGCCATCATATCCTTCGGCCAGTCGGTGACCCGCCTTCTTATGGCGGCCACTCCTGCGGGAGAAGCGCCACCTCAAGTCACCGCCGCACGACTGCGCGCGTTCATGCTCGAGAACGGAGCGGTTCCGTCCTTCCAGTCAATCGCGGCAGTCTGCTGGCGGATGGGTATCCCGCTTGTCTACCTGCAGGTCACTCCCCTTCAGGCTAAGCGAATGCACGCTATGGCCTCCGGGCAGGGGGCCCGTGCTGCTATCCTGGTGGCACACGACGACACTCTGTATGCGAAGGCGGCCTTCACGATCGCCCATGAGCTCGGCCATGTGATGCTGGGCCACCTCGACAGCGAGCCCGCATATCTGGACATGGACGATCCGCTGTCGGGCGGAGCCAAGAACCAGGACGAGCGTGACGCCGACGCTTACGCGCTCGAGCTCCTCACAGGGCGGCCCGAACCGATCATCACCACCAGCACGGACGATTATTCAGCCGGACAGCTCGCACGCGCCGCAGCCGACGTCGGGGCCGTTGAGGGCATCGATGCGGCCACCATCGCGCTCTGCGATGGATTCCGCACTGGCAACTGGGCACGCTCGACGGCCGCTTGCCAGCGCCTTCAAGGCCAGCCCGCCAACGCCGCCCGGGAAGCCAACCAGCAAGCTGCTCTCGAACTCGACCTGGATGAGCTGGGCGACGAGGCAAGGGGCTACCTGCAACGGGTCCTTGGACTTCCCGATGAGTGACGAGGCCCTCGTCGACACCGACGTTCTCTTGAAGACCATATCCTACCGCCTCGCAGACGCGACGCTCACGCACCTGAGTGCAGCCGGCCTGCGCCCAAAAGTGTTGGGTGCCGCGCGCTACATGCTCGCCTCGCACATCGGCAAGGCTCGAAGGATAGTCGATGGGGCAGCGGCCGCCGAGGAACTCGCTCTGATCGCGCCCTTGCTGGAGGACGTCGAACCCACGGCGGACGAAACCGCCTTGGCGGCGGAGCTCGAAGTGGTGGCTCGGACGGCTGATCTGGCGATCGATGGTGGCGAAAGCCAGCTTCTAGCGATTCTCATCCTGAGAGCGGCGCCGCTCATGCTTACGGGGGACAAGCGTGCGATCCGGGCGATCGGCCGCATGGTCACGCCCGTTCCACCGCACCGGATCGCATGCCTTGAGCAACTGCTCGGTTCGCTTGCGGATTCGCTCGGGCCGGAAACCGTGCGTTCCGCAGTATGCGCCGAACCGCTCGTCGACAAGTCGCTGCTCTCGGCGTGCGGGTGCGCGTCGCCAGCAGGAACGGATCCTCGACCAGGACTTGAAAGCTACGTCGAGGATCTGCGCAAACAGGCACCCGCTGCGCTATGCGAAGGCCGGTGCCTTCCAGTCTGACAGCGAGTTCGCTGACTCCTATCGCAGGAACACGGCGTATGGCGCGACCAGCTCCGCGACGAGCCCGATCGACTTCACCTGCTTGCGATCGACGTTCGGCGGCGGCGAATTGGCGACCACCTCGAGGCACGCCTTGTCGCACTGGCCCTTGATGTAGAGCGCCCCGACCTTGCCCTCACTCGGCCCCAGGGCGACGCGTGTCTGATCGAGCGGCAGTTCGAACTGCTCGACGCGCAGGTCGCCTATGACCAGCGCGAACTTCGAACCGAGCGCGTTAATGCCATCGGGAATCTCGTCCCACTTCAAGTTGTCGGTAGACCAGTGTGAAGCCCGAACCGGCAAATGGTCATGCTTCGAATGCACCGACTCCATGACCAGGTGGATGGGCCGCCCTGCGGCCGCATGGCGATCGGCGAACGGCTGCACCATAGTGCGTGGATGGCAGGACGAGCCGCCATACCCCCATGTCGCGATCCCGTTCTTCGCGATCTCAGCGAGCTTGCGTTCGACGATTTCGTCCAGGCTCTCCTGCGCATGCATGCCGACCTTCATGTAGAGGAGGCCGGAACCCGGCTTCAGTATATCGGTCATCTTCAGCTCCTCCATTCGGCGATTATCTCAGGAAAACCGCATAGGGTCGGTATAGGTCTGCGACGAAGGAGATCGGAACGGTCTGGACACCTCCGCCCGGCTCAATCTCGCCGCTTTCATCCTCGACCTGCAGCACAGCCTTGTCGACGCGACCGCCAACTGGCTCCACGTATTTCGCACCGAGCCTCCCACGACTTGGCCCGGCAGCGACCCGGGCGTTCGTAAGCGAAAGCTCGAAGCTCTGCTCCCGGAGGTCGGTGATTACGAAGGCGTATCGCGAACCGGTCACTCGTATGCCCGGCGGCAGCGGCTTGAAGTTGATGCCGTCGATCGACCACTCGCGCGCCGGCTCATCCTCGGCCCAATACGTCTCCCTGGAAGGAGGCACTTCCTCCAGGCAAAGCCTTACTACGCCGCCTTGCCGAGCGACGTCCTCGGCATAAGGTTGCACCACCGTTCGCGGATGGCAGTTCAGACCCCCGTATCCCCAGAAAGCATGGCCCACCTGAGCGACCTCTGCCCGCTTGCGCTCGATGATTTCATCAAGCGTCTCGCCAGCATGCGATCCAACCCGCATGAAGACCAGTCCGGCTCCGGCTTCAAGCACGCTCAACTTTCGTTCTCCCATTTCTCAAGTGTGTAGTCCTGCTCCAGCGCCCGGTCATAGTCCGGACGCGACCGGTCCTTGATGTATCGCACCCTCGGCTCCTTGGAGCGCCCGTAGAAGTTGGTTAGCAAAGTCTGCTCGATGGTGTCCTCGGCATGCACCCGGGCGCCGCCGGGCACGGAACCGACGACCAAGTTGCATGATCGTAGGTGCTCCGCCTCCGGCAGGTGATAACCGTGCAGGCGCGATTCCATCGACGCCACGTAGAACCCGCGCCCGATCGCGTAAACTTGAACCTTCTGCAGCACCTTGCTCGGCCATTCGAGCTCGGGATCGTCAGCGATCACGATCATGCCCTCGCCCCGGTAGCCGATTGCCTCGATGCCGCGACGTGCGAAGACGACCACGCTGTTGCCATCGTTGCTCTCTCCCCAAGGCGGATTGGTATAGAACCGGTCGAACGCTCCCTTCTCAGGGAATGGTTCGAGGCAGTTGTAGAGTTCCGCTTCCACGCCAGGCAGTCGCTCCTTGTTGGCGAGCCGGCGGACCGAATTGACGATGCGCTCATCGAAATCGAAGACCTTGATACGCTCAGGGCCGCCCTCCACGATGCCGAGTTTCGTGAGCACGGCGACCGACAATGCTATTCCGTCGCCGTCGCCGATGAAAGCAATTCGGCGGCCCTTCGCCCACTCACCGACGCGTATGGCCTGACGCACCATATCGCCGGCGCGCATGTAAATCTGGTCGTAGGCGCGAATCGGCAACGGCCGGTTCATCACGACTTCCGAGATGGCGTTCATCGCCTTCTGCCAATCATCGTCGTTCAAGCCAGTTGCCTCCATCGGCGGATCGCGGTTGCAGGGGGCTGACGCCCCTGTCAGAAACTGCTAGGTGAGATCGCGCGCGGCCCCGGGCCGCGCGCGACGGTCGCGCTCTATAACAAGAGCCATCGCGTCGGGAGAGTTGGTAGCAGCCGCACTCCCTCGACACGGACGGGGACTTCCATCCCGGACGACCTTTCTACGGGACCAAGCGCTCCCGTTGCGTGAACCAGCAGTTCAAGCCACCGGTCGGGCTACGCCCGACCGGACCGGCGCGAGTCGCTCCGGCAACCATTTTTGTATCTTGAGTTGTAGCTACATACAAGTTGAATCTGTATGTTGAACGTGTAGGGATAAGAAATGGAAGACGCGGACGATCTGGCGCTCAGGAATGCCGTTGCTCGGGCAGCCGAGCTGCGAGCTGCCATCGATGGGGCGATGGAGCGGATTACCGCCATTCAGACCGAGATTCGCGCAGACGCCGTGGAACTTCGCCGAATCGAGCGTTTCATCGGGTCGTGGCGCAGCATGGCGGGCGCGGAGGCTATACCTGCATCGCGACCGAAGAACCCGAACCGCCGCGATGTCGCCAGCGCGGCGCTGGAAATCATTCGTAAATTCGGCAGACCGCTTTCCAGAAGGGACCTTTTCGAACGGCTAGCCAAAGCCGGCGTCGAAATCGCGGGCAAGGACCCGGAAATGGTGCTCGGGACAATGCTATACAGGGACGACAGGATCGTTCGACTTCGCGGCCACGGATACTGGCCGAAGGAAGAAGTCTATGAGCCGGCCTTTTATATCCCGGAACATGAGGGCCTAATCGGTGCGACGCACGATCCCGAGCCGTTCTCCAGTGAGGAAGAATAACTCAATTCTAAATCTCGCAATAGATTGCAGGACTTTCCGCAATAAATTGCCGTCTATCCGCAATAAATTGAGTCAGTTCTCAGTCAGTGCGTTATACGTCCAAATTGGCGACGCTGAGCGCATTCTCCTGAATGAACTCGCGGCGCGGCTCGACCACGTCGCCCATCAGCTGGGTGAAGATCGCGTCGGCAACGTCGGCCTGATCGACCTGCACCACCAGCATCGAGCGGTTCTGCGGATCGAGCGTGGTTTCCCAGAGCTGCTCGGCATTCATTTCGCCGAGACCCTTGTAGCGCTGGATCGCCAGGCCCTTGCGCCCAAAGGCGAGGATCGCATCGAGCAGCTGGCTCGGGCGTGAGACCAAGCTCTCACCCTTGGCCGCCGTGACAGGAGCCTCGGGCTCTTCGCCGTCCGTCGCCAGCACTGCTTCCGCGGCCAACGCCGCTTCGACTTCGGTGACGGCGCCCTTGGCCGAGATCAGCTTGGAGGGCAGCAGATAGGCCGGGGCCTGCTCGACGGCGAGCGCATGCAGTTTGCGCGCCTCGGCCGAGACCAGGAACGCGGCCTCGACGATGTGATGATCGGTTACGCCGCGCCACAGCCGCTCGAAATGATAGCCGCCATCCTCGGTGACGCGGCCCTTCCAGCGCGCGTCCTGATCGGCGGCGTCGAGGCGCGTGACGACGGTCGTCAGGCTCGCGGCCCGCTGCTCGCGCGTGGCATTGGGATCGAGCCCGCCGCCGAGCGCCAGCACTTCGATGATGTCCGCGGAATAGCGCCGCGGCACATAGCGCATCAGCGTGCGCATCCGCCGGGCATGCTCGACCAGTTCGCGCAGATCCTGGCCGGTGCGCTGCTGCCCCTGCGTATCGAGCACGGTGCCGCCGACGCCGGCATCGACCAGATACTGATCGAGCGCGCTATCGTCCTTGAGATAGACTTCGCTGCGGCCCTTGGTGGCTTTGTAGAGCGGCGGCTGGGCGATATAGAGGTGCCCGGCGGTAATGATCTCGGGCATCTGGCGATAGAAGAAGGTCAGCAGCAGCGTGCGGATATGCGCGCCGTCGACGTCGGCGTCGGTCATGATGACGATCTTGTGGTAGCGGAGCTTCTCGAGGTTGAAATCGTCGCGTCCGATGCCGGTGCCCATCGCCTGGATGAGCGTGCCGATTTCGCGGCTCGACAGCATCCGGTCGAAACGCGCGCGCTCGACGTTGAGGATCTTGCCGCGTAGCGGGAGGATCGCCTGGAAATGGCGGTCGCGGCCCTGCTTGGCCGATCCGCCGGCCGAGTCACCCTCGACCAGAAACAGCTCCGATTTGGCCGGGTCACGCTCCTGGCAGTCGGCGAGCTTGCCGGGCAGGCTGGCGATATCCATCACGCCCTTGCGCCGGGTCAACTCGCGCGCCTTCTTGGCGGCCTCGCGCGCGGCGGCTGCGTCGATCACCTTCTGGATGATCTGGCGCGCGGTCTGCGGATTTTCCTCGAGCCATTCAGCGAGCTTGTCGGCCATCAGCGATTCGAGCGGCTGCCGGACTTCGCTGCTTACCAGCTTGTCCTTGGTCTGGCTGCTGAACTTGGGATCGGGCAGCTTGACCGAGACGATCGCCGTCAGCCCCTCGCGCATGTCGTCGCCGGTGAGGGAGACCTTCTCCTTCTTCAGCGCGCCCGACTTGTCGGCATAATTGTTGAGCGTACGGGTCAGCGCGGCGCGGAAAGCGGCCAGATGGGTGCCGCCGTCGCGCTGGGGGATGTTGTTGGTAAAGCAGAGGACGTTTTCGTAGTAGGAATCATTCCACTCAAGCGCGACGTCGATCGTCACGTCGTCGCGGGTGCCGGCGATCGCGACGGGATCGGGCATCAGTGCGATCTTGTTGCGGTCGAGATACTTCACGAAGGCGGCGATTCCGCCCTCGTAATAGAGCTCGACTTCCTTGACTTCCTCATGCCGCGCGTCGCGCAGGAACAGGCGCACGCCCGAGTTCAGGAACGCTAGCTCGCGATAGCGATGCTCGAGCTTCTCGAAATCATAATCGGTGATCTTGAAGGTGGCGGGCGAAGCCAGGAACGTCACGCGCGTGCCCTTCTTGCCTTCTGCCGGCCCGATCACCTTAAGCGGGGCGACGGCGTCGCCGAACGCGAAGCGCATGTAATGCTCATCGCCGTCGCGCCAGATGTTGAGGTCGAGCCACTCCGAGAGCGCGTTGACCACCGATACGCCGACGCCGTGCAGGCCACCGGAAACCTTGTATGCGTTGTCGTCGCTGGTGTTCTCGAACTTACCGCCAGCGTGGAGCTGGGTCATGATGACCTCGGCCGCCGAAACGCCTTCCTCGCTATGGATGCCCGTCGGAATCCCGCGGCCGTTATCCTCGACCGAGACCGAGCCGTCCGGGTTCAGCTGGATGATGATCTTGTCGCAATGCCCGGCCAGCGCCTCGTCGATCGCATTGTCCGAAACCTCGAACACCATGTGATGGAGGCCCGATCCGTCATCGGTGTCGCCGATATACATGCCAGGCCGTTTGCGCACTGCGTCGAGGCCCTTGAGGACCTTGATCGAGTCTGCGCCGTAAGCGTTCGCGTTGGGGATGTTTTCGGGAGTTGTGTCGTCGGGTTTTGCCATGCCCAGCATATAGGGTCGCAAGCCCCGAAACGAAAGCAAAATGGGCGGTTTCGCGGTCCTGTCAGGGGATCCACATTCCGGCCCGGCCGACAAGCACGGCTGGTACAGGTTTGCCCCGATATGTGGCGGGTGAAAATCGCGCGCGTGTTTTGATCGCGTGGCAAACCGCCCAGTCGATAGTCTTGCTGCCCGATGATATCCGGGCAATGCAATCGCGCACCCGCCCCTGAATATCCACTTCGATCAGATATTCGACGGTGCCGCTTTCGCGGCGCTGAAGCGCGGCCTGCGGGTAGTCGCTAAACGTGATCCAGTCGCGAGGACTGGTCAGCGATTTCGCCGGCTCCAGTCCGGCAGGCAAGCCCTTGGCAGTCAGTTTGGCGCAAGCGGCTTCGTCCAGCGACGGCGCCGGTTCCCCCGTCACGCGATCGCACTGCGTGATCTTACTCCCGTCACCGGCTCGGATTGCGTATTGAGCGCCGCCCTCCAGCATTGCCGGATAGCCGAGCATATCCTGGGCGTGCGAGGCCGCGGGCAGCAGACTGCCAGCCGCGGACAGCAGCGCCATTACGCACCGGCGCGTCACTTTTCGCCGGGGATCTCGTAGGTGAAGAAATTGGTGCCGATCGCGGCGACCGGCGCGCCCTTGTAGCTGGCTGGCGTGAAGCGCGCGCGCGCCGTGATCGAGGCGCAGACCGCCGTGTCGATCTCAGGGACGCCCGAAGTCTCGAAGACCTCGCAGGCCGAAATGCGGCCCTGCTCGTTGACTTCATAGACGAACTGGAGCGTGCCCGAGCGCTTGGTCTTGATCACCGTATTGGGATAATCGCCATAGGTGACCCAGTCGCCGGGATTGTTGGTGGCGCGCGCAGGAACCACGGCGGCGGGCACGCCCTTGGCGGTCAGCGCGGCGCAAGCGAGCGTCTGCGACGCCTGGTCGGGCTTGCCGTCGACTGGCTGGCAGCTGACGATCTTGCCATTGTCCCCCGTGCGGACCGCATAAGCGACTCCGGCATGGCGCATCGCCGGATAGACGAGGATGCCCTTGGCCTGCGGCTGGGCGTGGCCGGTGGCGGTCAGACCTGCGGCGGCAATGGCGAACCCGATGAGATAACGCATGTGCAGACCCCTGTTTCTGCTTTGAATGCAGCCAAGCTAGCGCGTTGCGCCGCCTCGCGAAAGACCCGCTCAGCCGATCGCGCCGCCGGCCACCTGATAGCGCGTGGCATCGCCGGGGACCGCGGCGAACAGTTCGGGTTCGGTACCCGTCATCCACACCTGGCCCGCGCCCGCCAGCCGCTCGAACAAGGCGGCGCGACGGCCCGGATCGAGGTGCGCGGCGACTTCGTCGAGCAGCAGGATCGGCGCGCGGCCGGTACGCTCGGCGACAAGCTCGGCATGGGCAAGGACGAGCCCGAGCAGCAGCGCCTTTTGCTCGCCGGTCGAACAAAGATTTGCGGGCTGCCCCTTGCCAAGATGCGTGACGATCAGATCGGCCCGGTGCGGACCTGCCAGCGCCCGGCCCGCGGCGGCATCGCGGCGGCGGCCTTCGGCAAGCTCGCGCGCCAGCTGCGCGGCATCGCCCTGCCAGCCCTCCAGCGCGATCCCTGCGCGCGCAAAGACGCTTTCGGGCTGTGCCGCCAGTCGTTCGCCGAGCAGTGCAATGGCTTCGCGCCGTGCCGAATCGACCGCGCCGCCATGCTCCGCCATCCGCGCCTCCAGTGCGGCGAGCCAATCGGGATCGGCGGGCTCGTCGGCGGCAAGCAACCGGTTGCGCTGGCGCATCGCCGCCTCATAGCGCGCCGAATGGTGGGCATGGCCGTGCGCCAGCGCCAGCGTCAGCCGGTCGAGGAAGCGGCGTCGCTCGCCCGGGCCTTCGACGAACAGCCGGTCCATTGCGGGGGTCAGCCACAGCACGGTCAACCACTCGGCCAGCGCTGTGGCAGAGCCAGGCGCGCCGTTGACCCGCACCAGCCGCCGCTCTGGCGCACCAGGCTGAACCCCGGTGCCGATCTCGGTGTCATCGAGGCGCGCCGCCACCCCGAATCCGCCATTGCCCCCCTGCCGCGCCATCTCGCCCAGCGCCGCGCGGCGAAGCCCGCGCCCCGGCGCCAGCAGCGAGACGGCTTCGAGCACATTGGTCTTGCCCGCGCCATTCTCGCCGGTCAGCACCACAAAGCCCGGGCCGGGCGTCAGCACGGCATCGGCATGGTTGCGGAAATCGGTCAGGACGAGACGGGTTACGGCCATTGTGGCCTCCCTAGCGCACCCCCTTGCCGCCGGACAGCGCTTGGCGGATGATCGCGCCTGAAAAAGGGGAGTGCCGCATGATCCGGATCTGCCTGGCCGCCGCGGCCCTGTTGCTCGCCGGCGCCTGCTCGTCGGCAAAGCCCGAGGACATGACTGCGCATTATGTCCGCGAGGGCCAGCCGGCATTGGTCGCGATGGCGGCCGCGAATGGCGACGCGCGCGTCTCAGCGGGTGACACGATCTTCCTGCGCAAGGGCGGCAAGGAATATGTCGTGCTCCACGATGCCGCAGGCGATTTCAGCGCCAGTGTCGAGGATGCCCTGGCAGTGTTCGGCGAAGACAAGAGCGCCGCGCTGACCCCCGGCGCCCAGCCCGAATATGCGTTGAGCGAGGCAGGATCGGAGACCGTCGCGGGGATCAAGGGCACGCTTTGGAAAGGGCATCCGCGCGAAGTGCCCTCGCTCGCTTCCTTCGAAGGCGCGGTGAGCAGCGATCCCGCGCTCGCGCCGCTCGGCCGGGCACTGGCGCTGCAGACGCGCTTCGCCATCACTCGCAACAGCGCGATCCAAGGCGGGCCGGGCAATTTCGAGAAAGCGATGCTCGATCTGTTTGCCAAGGGCGCGGTGCTGCGCTTCAATCAGATCCTCCGCCTCGAGCGCCTGGACAAGGCCCCGATACCCGCAGCCCGATTTGCATTGCCCGAGCCCCTGCTCGGCCGCGATGCGCTTCGCAACCGCCTCCGCCAGCCCGCAAAGGATTGACCATGCGCCTCCACTTCTTCGCCGCGATCCTCGCATTGCTGCCGCTGCCGGCGCTCGCCGACGTCACTGCGCGCTATTCGGCGGGAAAAGAGGTGCTCCTCGTTGAATCCGACGATGGCGGAAATTCGCGGATCGGGATCGAGGGCAAGATCAGCATCATCCGCCGCGACGACAGCGACTATATCGTGGTGACAAGGCCCGGAAGCGAAACCAAGGTCGTCGAACTGGTCGATTTTATCACGTTTCTGAGCAGCGCAATGGCGGACATGGCGGCAGCCGAGGCAGTGCGCGGCATGGGGGTCGAAAAGTTCGTGCTGCAGGCCAAGGGCGACGTGACGGTCGGCGAGCGCAAGGGATCGCTGTGGAGTTTCGGACCCGAGAAGGAGCAGGATGGCAGGCCGGGCGAAATGCTCGATTTCGTCATCAGTGCCGACCCCGCTTTGACGCCGATCGCCGCAATCTATCGGCGCACGCTCGAATCGGCGCTGCCGCTGCTGGGCCTGCTCATTCCCGAAACATCCGGCTTCGCTCCCCAGGCGCTCGAATTGCTGTCCAAGGGTGCGCCGCTGCGCATCGATAAATTGATCGAGCTTCAGTCGGTCGCGACCACGGAGATCGATCCCAAGCGTTTCGAACTGCCCGCTCCGGTGAGCAGCGCCGCCGAGTTCATGTCGACGATGGGCCCGATGCCCGCGATGGAAATGACGCCGCTGCCCTAAATCCCCTTAAGGCCTGCCGCGGCGAGGCTGGCCTGGGCGACGCGATATTTGACCGGTTCGGCGATGCCCAGCCGGCGGCGGGCCGCGTCGAGCGGCTCAGCCAGCAACGCCTCATAATCCTCGCCGTGCAGCCAGCCGGCTTGCTTGCCGTGGCGATAGCCCTCGGTCACTGCCTTGAAGAAATCGAGCTTGCCGGTCACGCGGATGCTCTTCAGCGCCGCGCCCGCCGCAATGAACGCCCAGCCAAGCCCGCCGGTCTGCGCATAGGAAAAGGCGACCAGGCATGCTTCGCCGAGATGCTCATCGGCCTTGTAACCGGTGATCACGTGCCAGAGATCATGGATGTCACGCTCACGGCGGCCCATCCAGGTATAGGGATGATCGACCTGCGCATTGGCGAATTCGGTCATGCTGACTTCGACCAGCCCGTCGGCCGAATAGCCCGTAGTGTCGAGAAAGTTGCGATAGGCGGCGCCGACCGTGCCTTCTGCGAAGCTGTCGATCCAGGCGCGATCGGTCAGCCGCTCGGCCAGCTCGACGCGATTATATGCAATCGCGCCGCCTTGAGAGGTGGTCAGCAGCTTGCGGTAATTGCGCTGCGTCACATCGCCGTTGAGCGCGCGCATGATCCGGAACACCTGCTCGGTGTCATCCCCGTTCGAAAGCAGCCGCCGCAACGCGGCGAGCGCTGTGCCCCATTCGCGCTTCATCGGCATGCCGGGGTTGAACGGCGCGGGTGCAGGTTGCGTAGCCATGCGACTCAACTACGCGCTACTTACATCAATGTCAATAGTGGTGCGTCACACCCGCATCGGCATCAGCACATAGAGCGCGGGCGACGCGTCATTCTCGCGGATCAGCGTCGGCGCCGCGGCGTCGGCGAGGTGCACCTCGACCAGATCGCCTTCGATCTGCGCGAGGATGTCCATCAGATAGCGGCTATTAAAGCCGATCTCGAAGCCCGATGCGGCATAGTCGCCGGGCACTTCCTCAGCCGCGGCGCCGTTCTCCGGGCTGGTCACCGACAGCGTCACCTTGTCGCGGTCGAGCGCCATCTTGACCGCGCGGGTCTTCTCGGTGGCAATCGTCGAGACGCGGTCGACGCCTTCCATCAGGCTCTTGGGGTCGATCTTGAGGATCTTGTCATTGCCTGTCGGGATGACGCGCGAATAATCGGGGAAGGTGCCGTCGATCAGCTTCGAGGTCAGGATCGCCTGGCCCATGTCGAAACGGATCTTCGAAGCCGAAAGCGACACACCGACTGAGCCGTCGACTTCGTCCAGCAGCTTGCGCAACTCGGCGACGCACTTCCGTGGGATGATGATGTCGGGCATCGATTCGGCGCCATCGGGGCGCGGCACGGTGACGCGGGCGAGGCGGTGGCCGTCGGTCGCGGCGGCGCGCAGCATCGGGGTAGCTTCGTCGGCGACATGCAGGAAGATGCCATTGAGGTAATAGCGCGTCTCTTCGGTCGAGATTGCGAAGCGCGTCTTGTCGATGATCTGCTTGAGCGTCTCGGCAGGGAGCTCAAACGCGGTCGGCAGTTCGCCCTCGGCGATCATCGGGAAATCGTCGCGTGGCAGCGTGCCCAGGTTGAAGCGCGCGCGCCCCGCGGTGACGGTGATCTTGCCCTCGGCGGCGGCGAGCTCGACCTGAGACCCGTCCGGCAGCTTGCGGACAATGTCGAAAAAGGTGTGCGCCGAAATCGTCGTCGCGCCGGGCTGATCGACCGCGGCGGGGATCGTCTCGTCGATCTGCAGATCGAGATCGGTCGCCATCAGGCGGAGCGCGCCCGAGGCCTGCGCTTCGATCAGCACATTGGAGAGAATGGGTATCGTGTTGCGCCGCTCGACCACCGACTGGACGTGGCTGAGGCCCCTCAACAGAGTTGCGCGTTCGATCGTCGCCTTCATCTTGAAAACCCCCGGGGCCGAAACTGCCCGAATCCAGCTGAGCTGGGCCTAGATTTGGGGGTTGACCTTAACGGCAAAAAGGGCCGGAGCAAGCGCCCCGGCCCTTCCTTCAACAGCTAATTTACTGTCTTCTTGCGCTTAGAAGCGGACGCCGACGCCGCCAAGGACCTGATGGCGCTTGGCGTCGATCCCCGACGAATCGTCCTCATACTTCGAGAAGCGGTATTCGGCCTTGGCATAGACCTTGTCGGTCAGCTTGACTTCGCCGCCCGCGCCCAGGCGCCAGCCATCGGCATTGTCCTTGCCGCCGATCGAAGTGGTGCCGGTCGAATAGCGCGTTTCGAAGCCGGCATTGGTGTAGCCGCCCTTCGCATAGACCAGCGCCCGGTCACCGACCGTGAAGCCGACGCGCGCGCCGGCATAGAGGTCGCGGCCAGCCTTCACGCGCAGGCGGTCGCCGGCGGCGAGCACGCCGTAATCGGTCGCGCGGGTGGTGGCGCCGGTGATTTCGCCTTCGACGCCGAAGACTGCGCTGCCGGCCTGGAAATCATAGCCGATCTGGCCGCCATAGACGACGCCGTCACGGCCGCCGCCATTGGCTGCGCCGTCCTCGACGCGGTCCCAGCCGACGATCGCTTCGGCGCGCGGGCCGGTGAAGCTCGAACCGGCGTCCTGCGCGAAGGCCGGAGCGGCCAGCGCCGACGAGGCGATGAGTGCGGCAGCGAGAATCTTGGTACGCATAACTAACTCCTTGGGTACTCGACTTGGCCCGCAACACTCGCGGGTCAGAAGCTAAATAGGCATTCCCGACGGCCTGTTGCATGAACCTCAGACAACAAGGAAAGGCGTTGCTTTCCGGCCACAGGGGCTTGAAAGAGCCTCCATGGATTCCAAGCCACAAGCGCCGCACGATCCTTCCCAGCGACTGGGCCGCGACTTCATCGCGCGCCACGGCGAGACGGTGTTCAATCTCGCGCGAAGAATGCAGGGCCATCATCCGCATACGCCGCTGACCCGTGCCGGTTTTGCCCAGGCCGATGCGATGGGCGCAGCACTGCGCGCGATTCTCGGCCCCAAGCCGAAACTGACTTTATGGTCGTCGAGCGCCGGGCGCGCGCTCCAGACGCTGGCGGTCATCACCGAGCATCTCGAACTGGATTGGCACCAGGCCAAGCATGACGACCGGCTGATCGAGATCGGCATGGGCGAATGGAGCGGCCGCTATTATGCCGACCTGGCCAGCGAGGAGAATGGTTTCCTAGATCTCGCGCAGGGCCTCTACACCCGCCCGCCGCCGGGCGGCGAGTGGTATGACGCGATTGCGATCCGCGTCTCGTCCTGGCTCTCGGACACCGATCAGGACCCTGGCGACCGGCTGGTGATCATGCACGGCATGTCGAGCCGGATCCTGCGCGGCGTGATGACCGGCCGCGACGTGATGCCCCAATTCGATGCACCGGTGGCGCCCGATCTGCCGCAGGGATCGATCGTCATGATCGAAAAGGGCGTCGAGACCCTGGTCCATACCGGCACCGGGCGGGATTCCGCGCCCGCATGATCGCGCTTGCCCTGGTCCTAGCGCTGCTCCCGCGCGAGGCACTCGGCACCTATCAGGGCTGGGGGGCGTTTCGCGACGCCTCCCCCCTGCGCTGCTTCGCCATCGCCAAGCCGGTCGAGAAGCATGCCGACCCGCAGCCCTTTGCCAGCATCGCCACCTGGCCGCGCGACCGGGTGCGCAATCAGCTCCACATCCGCCTCAGCCGCGCGCGCGCCGCCAACGCCCGGGTCACGCTGTCGATCGGCGAGCGGCGCTTCGAGTTGAAGGCGGGCGCTGCCGATGCCTGGGGCCCCGATGCGCGCACCGATGCGGCGATCGTCTCGGCAATCCGTTCGGGCCGCTCGATGAGCGTCGAGACGGTGGCTGCGAACGGCGCCCCTTTCGCGGACACCTATGCGCTGAAAGGCGCGGCGACGGCGATCGATGCCGCGGGGATCGGCTGCGCGGGGCGCTGATAGCGCCATGGGTCCGAATCCTAATGCGCCCAGCGCGTCTTGAGCAATTCGGCCTTGCCGTCCTTGACCCGCACTTCCATCGCCGGCTCGTCCTCTCGGCCCGGCGCAAACAGTTCGTAGATAACGCTGCCGTCGGTCTGGGTGCTTTCGATCACTCGCTCGGGCGCGAAAGGCGGCTTGGCAGCGGCGGTGGCGAGGGCGGGTACGTCCTTCCAGGCCAGGTCGCGCTGGATTTCCACGAGCTTCCAGCCACTGCCCTCCTGTAGCATGTCGAGCTCGACTTCGCTGCCGTCGGGCCGCTTGCCCTCGACGTCATAATAAACGCGGCCTTCGCGTTCCTTGCGCTCGGCCTCGGTCACCGTGATGCCCGGCACCCATTTACGCACCTCGGCGGCAAGTTCGGGAGGCAGATCGGCCGTGGCGACTTCGGAGATGTTGGTCTGCGGCCCTTGTCCCAGCACGCCGTTCGCCTGCTCGCTGTTTTCGGCACCCGAGCATGCCGCCAAGCCCGCCGCCAGTGTCAGAATCGCCCAACCGCGCATCTTGGCTCTCCCATGGTCAACCGGTGTCATCCTACGCGCGTCGGGGTGCCACGCAAAGGCCGGGTGGAAAAGTGCAGCCGAATCCGCTATATGCCTGCGCATGCAGACAGAGTCGGCCGCCCTCATGCCCATTCCCGGGCACATCGATCCCGTGCCCGTTCCGCGCGCCCGTCTGGCGCGTCCCGATGGACGCATCGACTTGCTCGGCCTTTCCAAGCTCGAACTGCGCATGGCGCTCGAGACGTCGCAGCTCGAGCCGAAACAGGCCAAATTGCGCGCCAAGCAGCTGTTTCATTGGATCTACAATCGCGGCGTCACCGATTTTTCGCTGATGACCGACATCTCGAAGACGATGCAGCCCTGGCTGGCCAATCGCTTCGTGATCTCGCGCCCGCAAGTGATCGAGGCGCAGGTCTCCACCGACGGCACGCGCAAATGGCTGCTGCGCTCGCCGGACGGGCAGGATTACGAGATGGTCTTCATCCCCGATGCGGATCGCGGCACGCTTTGCGTCTCTTCGCAGGTCGGCTGCACGCTCAATTGCCGCTTCTGCCACACCGGCACGATGCGGCTGGTGCGCAACCTCGAACCTTCGGAAATCGTCGGCCAGGTCATGCTCGCCCGCGATGCGCTCGGTGAATGGCCGAGCCAGCCCGAGGGCCGCATGCTCACCAACATCGTCATGATGGGGATGGGCGAGCCGCTCTACAATTTCGATCACGTCCGCGATTCGCTCAAGCTGGTGATGGACGGCGACGGTCTTGCGCTCTCGAAGCGGCGCATCACGCTGAGCACTTCAGGCGTCGTCCCGATGATGGCGCGCGCTGGCGAAGAAATCGGCGTGAACCTCGCGGTGTCGCTCCATGCCGTCACCAAGGAAGTGCGCGACGAAATCGTGCCGCTCAACCGCAAATACGGGATCGAGGAATTGCTCCAGGCCTGCGCAGACTATCCCGGCGCCAACAATGCCCGGCGGATCACGTTCGAATATGTGATGCTCAAGGACAAGAACGACAGCGACGCCGATGCGCGCGAGCTGGTCCGCCTGCTTAAGCATTATGATTTGCCCGCCAAGGTCAATCTGATCCCGTTCAATCCCTGGCCCGGCGCGCCCTACGAATGTTCGACCCCCGAGCGGATCCGCGCCTTCTCCAACATCATCTTCGAAGCCGGCATCTCGGCACCGACGCGGACTCCACGCGGGCGCGATATCGATGCGGCATGCGGCCAGCTCAAGACTGCGGCGGAGAAGAAGAGCCGCGCCGAGCTCGATCGCCAGTCCGAAGAGAAGCTCGCCGCTTTGGGCTAAGTCGTTACGCTATTGCGCTGAACCCACCAGCGGATATGTTTCGCTCATGTGGCTGATGGACAAGATGCTCCGCCGGCTCATCCGCGAGGGTGAGCTCACTGTCATCGAGCATGACGGCACGCGTCATCAATATGGGGCGCCGCATCCGCGCCACGGCCCGTTGACCGTGCGGTTCGCCGACGCCAAGGTGGCGTCCGACATCATGCGCGACCCGCGGCTCGGGCTCGGCGAGGCCTGGATGGATGGCCGGCTGATCGTCGAGCAGGGCGATATCCGCGAAGTTATCCTGCTCGCGCACATGAACGGGCCGTTCGAGCAGCCCGGCCATTTCCAGCCCAAGGGCAAGTGGCGCAAGATGCTCGATGCCACGCTCGGCCGCATCGACCAGGTCAATTGGAAGGCGCGCTCGAAGCGCAACGCCGAATACACCTACAATCTCACGCGGCGGCTCTACGAGCTGTTCCTCGACGCCGACCGCCAATACACCATGGCCTATTACCACGACACGTCGAACAGCCTGGAGCAGGCGCAGCTCGACAAGAAGGCGCATGTCGCAGCTAAGCTCTATCTCAAGCCCGGCATGAAGGTGCTCGATATCGGCTGCGGCTGGGGCGGGCTCGCGCTGTATCTCCACCGGATGTACGATGTCGACGTGCTGGGCATCGCGCTAGCGCCCGATCAGATCGCCTTCTGCAAGGAGCGCGCCGAGGCGGAAGGCGTGGCGGATCGCGTCAAGTTCGAGCTGATGGATTATCGCGACCTGACCGGCGAGTATGACCGGATCATCAATGTCGGGTTGATCGAGCATCTCGGCACGGTGCATTATCCGGGCTTCTTCGCGAATGTCCGCCGCTTGCTCAAGCCCGATGGCGTGATGCTCTCGCATTGCTGCGGCCGCGCCGGCGGGCCGGGCACCACCGATGCCTGGACGCGCAAATACATCTTCCCCGGCGGCTATATCCCGGCGCTTTCGGAGCTCGTGACCGAGAGCCAGCGCCACCGGCTGATCGTCACCGATGTCGAGGCGATGCGCTATCACTACTGCTATACGCTGGAGGAATGGTACAACCGCACCTGCGCCGCGAAGGACGAGATGATCGCGCTGTATGACGAGCGCTTCTTCCGGATGTGGCAATTCTATCTGGCGGGGGCAGAGGCGGCGTTCCGCTATGGCGGGCTGGTCAATTGGCAGATCCAGTTCGTCAAGCGCCGCGACGCGATTCCGATGACCCGCGACTATATGCACGAGGAAGAAGAGCGGCTACGCGGGCTCGAGGAGCCCCCCTTATGGCATCTCGCCGCCGCCGAATGATGTGATCGACACTGCCGGACTCGCCTTGGCAGCCGGCGCGGGCGTGCTTGGCGGCGCGATGAATGCGCTGGCCGGTGGCGGCACCTTCGCGACCCTGCCCGCGCTGATCGCGCTGGGTCTTCCCTCGAACGTCGCCAATGCCACTTCCAACGCCGCTTTGCTGCCAGGGGCCGGGGCGAGCGCCTGGGAATATCGCGACGAGCTTGCCCCGGTCGGCGGGCTTTCGGTGCCGACGCTCGCGGTAATCACCTTTGCCGGCGGCCTGGTGGGCAGCGTGTTGCTCGCGCTCACCCCCAGCCGCGCATTCGACCTGATCATCCCCTGGCTATTGCTCTTCGCCTTCGCGGTGATGCTGTTCGGCAAGAGCGCGTCGGAGTGGCTGCACGCACGCGTCACGATCGGCCGGCCCACCCTCATCACGGCGCAGAGCCTGCTCGGCATCTATGGCGGCTATTTCGGCGGCGGAGTCGGGCTGATCACCACGGCGGTCTATGGATTGCTTGCCGGCGCGCATCCGCGATCCTTGTTTGCGATCCGCACGCTGATGCTCGCGATCGCCAATCTGGCCGCGGCGTTTGTCTTCGTCGCAGTCGGGCTGGTGCATTGGTGGGCCTGCCTGCCGATGCTGCTGGGCGGGATCCTCGGCGGCTGGCTGGGCGCGAAGCTGGGCAAGAAGCTGCCGCTATGGCTGGTGCGCGCCTGGACGCTGCTGGTAACCGGCAGCACGACGATCGTGTTCTTCGTGCGCGCCTATAGCTGATGCGCTAGGAGATCGGCATGCAGGTCTTTCGCCACCGGCTGATCACGCGCATCTGGCATTGGATCAACGCGCTCGCGGTGATCGTCCTGATCGGGTCGGGGCTGATGATCTTCAACGCGCATCCGCGGCTCTATTGGGGGCATTATGGCGCGAATTTCGATCCCGCATGGCTCGAATTGCCGCGCTTTCCCGGCTGGCTGACCATCCCCTCGCATTATAGCCTCGCGGGCGCGCGGCACTGGCATCTGTTCTTCGCGCTGGTGCTGGCCTTCGGGCTACTGGTCTACATGGTCTTGAGCCTCATCAACCGCCACATCCAGCGCGACCTTCGCATCCGCGCCGCCGAACTTTCGCCCGCCGTTCTGGCCCACGATGCCCGCGAGCATCTGGCATTGCGCTTCCACGATCCCAGGGATCCGCGCGCCTATAATGTCTTCCAGAAGCTGAGCTATGTCGCGGTGCTCTTCATCCTCACTCCGTTGCTGATCCTCACCGGCCTCGCCCTGGCACCCGGCATGTGGCCTTGGCTGGTAGATCTGTTCGGCGGCCGGCAATCGGCGCGCTCGATTCACTTCATCGCGATGGCGGCGATGAGCGCCTTCATCGTCATCCACCTCGCACTCGTCTTTCTCGCCGGGACGATCAACGAAGTCCGCTCGATGATCACCGGCTGGTGGAGGGTGCCCGAATGATCACGCGGCGCAGCGTCATCCTCGGCACCGGGGCGGCAATGCTCGCCGGGTGCGATTCGCTCACCGACAACCCGGCCTTGCTCTCGGCCGAGGACGCGCACCGTTTCCTCCAGCGCTCGGTCACCGGCCGCGCCGCGCTGGCGAAGCAATATCGCGCCGATCAGATGAGCCCGCGCTTCCGCGTCAACGGCACCCACAATCCCAACACCCCCGAATATAACGACCTCGCCGCAAACCGCTTCGCCGACTGGCGCTTGCAGGTGGACGGCCTCGTCGCGCGCCCGCTCAGCCTCAGCCTCGCCCAGCTCCAGTCGCTCCCCCAGCGCGCGCAGATCACGCGGCACGATTGCGTCGAGGGCTGGAGCGCGATCGGCAAATGGCAGGGCCCCCGGCTCGAAACGCTGCTCCAGCTGGCCGGCCTCCGCGACACCGCTCGCTACATCGTCTTCCACTGCGCCGATCGCTACGGCGCCAGCCCCTATTACGAATCGATCGATCTGATCGACGCCTTCCACCCCCAGACCATCCTCGCCTGGGCGCTGAACGACCGCTACCTCGACATCGGCCACGGCGCCCCTGTCCGCCTGCGTGTCGAGCGCCAGCTTGGCTACAAGCACGCCAAATATGTCATGCGCGTCGAAGCCGTGGACTCGCTCGCCGGGATACAGGGTGGCAAGGGCGGCTTCTGGGAGGATTCGAACGCGTACGAATGGTATGCGGGGATCTGACCCTCAGCAGACTGCGCAATGGCCCGCGCCTGCCGACGCTGCCCAACTCTTGGTCACGATTTCCTCGAGCACCGCAGCATCCACATCGGCGAGCTTGGTGACGTAGAGGCAGGCCTTGCTCCGCTTGTGCTTGCCCAGCCGCGCGAGCAGTTCGTCATATTGGGGGAAGCCGCCGACATAGAAGACCAGCTCCGCCTTGCGCGGGGAGAAGCCGATCCGGCACATGTCGCCCTCATGCCCGCTGGCATATTTGTAATGATAGCTGCCGAAGCCGACGATCGTCGGCCCCCACATCACCGCCGGCTCGCCTGTCACCCGCTCCAGCAGCGCGCGCACTGTCTTGCCGTCGTGCGCCGCACTGGATGCGCCACTTGCTCGAGAAAATCGTCGACGCTGACCTGGGTGGCCTGCGTCTTGTTCTCAGCCATCGCAGTCGCTCCAATAATCCTTGTTGGTCGTGCAGGATTGCGCGCGCGTGAATTGATTGACGTAGCATACGGTCTTCATCGGGCAAGCCTTGCGCTCGCGCGGGCGATATTCGGGCGGCGCGTTCATCTTGTTGAACAATGCGACGACCTTCGGACGGAGCGGGCTGATCTGCGCCTTGACGCTGTCATCGCCCTGGCGGATCGCCATGTCCATCCAATAGAGGATCTCGTCCTGGTTCTTCTTGACGTCCTTCATCTGCAGTAGCGCGCTGGAGGCGAAGATCGCGCCGGCGGGCTCGCCGGCATCGGCCAGGTTGCGGCCCAGGCGATAGGCGAGGGCGTGATCCTTCTTCACGCCGGCGCCTTCGTTCGCCATCTGCGCCGCCAGATAGGTGCCGAAGACATGGCCCTGCTCGGCGGCGCGGCGGAAGAAGCCGAACGCCTTGGCCATGTCCTTCTTCACGCCCAGCCCGTTGGCGTAGATCGCGCCGGCCTGGAAGATCGCATCGACATGGTTGGCGTCGGCCGCCCGGAGCAAGGCCGGCAGCCCGCCAGCATAATCCTGGGGCTTGCCCATGTTGCCGACGAAATATTGCTGCGAGAGCTGATAATTGGCCGAAGGATCGCCCAGCGCCGCCGCGTTCCTCAGCACGTTGAGCGCCTGTTCGGTGGTCAATTCCTTGGTGGTGCCGGTCAGGCCTGCATAGGCGATCTCGTACAGCGCCGCCGCATCGTCCTTCTCGGCATAGTCCGCGGCCTTGTTGATCGCCTGAGCCATGATCATCGTGCGGTTGGCGGCGCGCTGCGCCAGCGCCGGCGGCGGCGCGGGGCAGGGCTTGCCGGTCCCGGCATTGTCCTCATAACCCTTGGCCCATCCGGCATCCGCATCGTTGAGGCGATTGCCGGCGCGGTCCTGCTCGACGAGCATGTCATAGACTTGGTGGCAATTCTGCCGCTGATAATATTGCCGCGTGGCATCGGGCAGCGGCACCCCCTTGCTCTGCGCCAGCGCGCCCACCGTCCCTGCCGCCGTCAGCGCCAGCGCAAACAGCATTCCACCGATCCGCATCGGATTTTCCCCTTCGATAAACAGTTGGGATCGAGAGACGGCGTCAGCCGTCGCAATCGTTCCAATAATCCTTGTTGGTCGTGCAGCTCTGGCGCGCGCCGCTGAAGCGATCGACGTAGCAAACCGTCTTCATCGGACAGGCCTTGCGAACGCGCGGGCGATATTCGGGCGGCGCATTGGCGCGCTGATAGGCGGCGATGACCTGCGGGCGCAGCGCACTCATCTGCTTGCGGATCTCGGCGTCGCCGTCGCGGATCGCCACATCCATCCAATAGAGCACTTCGTTCTCGTGCGTCTTGGCGTCCTTCATCTGCAGCAGCGCGCTCGCCGCGATCACTGCGCCCACCGGCTCGCCCTGATCGGCCAGGTTGCGCGCCAGGCGATAGGCGAGCCCGTGATCCTTCTTCACGCCGTCCCCGCCATTGACCATCGAGGCGGCGAGATAGGCGGCATAGATGTGGCCGAGCTCGGCGCCCTTGGCATAATATTCAAAGGCTTTTTTGGAATCCTTCTTGGTGCCGTAGCCCGCGGCATAGAAGTTCGCCGCCTGGAACGCCGCATCGGGATGATCGAGCTTTGCCGCTTCCTCGAACAAGGGCAGCGCCGCGGCATAGTCCTTCTTGCCCGTCGCCGATCCCGCCGCATAAAGCGTGGCCATCAGATATTTGGCGGGCGCATAGCCAAGCTTGCTGGCCTCGACGAGCATCTGCCACCCCATCGGCGGCTGGAGGTCGGGGATCTTGCCGTTGAAGGTCGAGACTGCGAGTTCGAACCAGGCCGCGCCGTCATTGAGCTTGCGATAGACGTTGAGGAAGCTGAGCCCGGGCCCGGTCGAGACGATGCGGTCGGTGGCCCGCTTGGCCTGCTCCGCGCTCGGCACCGGGCACTGCTTGTTCGCCTCGCCATTGGCTTCATAGGTGGCGACGAAATCCTTGTCCGCCTGGGAGACCGTCTTGCCCGCCTTGAAGTCCTCGACGATCAGGTCATAGGCGCCGTGGCAAGTCTGGCGGTGATGATATTGGGTGCCGATGTCGGGCAGCCCATGTTGCGTTTGCATCGCCACGGCGGCCGTGGTTCCGGCCAGAACCACTGCGAATATCAGCCCCAAACGCATCGCCATTTCCCCTTGGCCATGAACCTGCAAAGTTTCGCAGTCGCCCGGGGAGGGGACAAGTTACAAAGGCTGACAGGTGCCCCGCTTGCACAGCCGTGCATGGGACCCTAGAGCGCGCCGTTCCCGAAAGCCCGGAGTTCGTTTCATGTCCGATCAGATCAATCGTCCAGCCGGCGAAGCCGGTATCAATCGGGTCGTCCTCGCTTATTCGGGCGGCCTGGACACCAGCGTGATCCTGAAATGGCTCCAGCAGACCTATAATTGCGAAGTCGTGACCTTCACTGCCGATCTGGGGCAGGGCGAGGAGCTTGAGCCGGTGCGCGGCAAGGCGGAGATGGCCGGGGTAAAGCCCGAGCACATCTTCATCGACGATCTCAAGGAAGAGTTCGTCCGGGACTTCGTCTTCCCGATGATGCGCGCCAACGCGCTCTACGAAGGGCTCTATCTGCTCGGCACCTCGATCGCGCGGCCGCTGATCGCCAAGCGCCAGATCGAGATCGCCCGCCAGGTCAACGCCGACGCGGTCAGCCACGGCGCCACCGGCAAGGGCAATGATCAGGTCCGCTTCGAGCTCGGCTATTATGCGCTCAACCCCGATATCAAGGTCATCGCCCCCTGGCGCGAATGGGATCTGACCAGCCGCACCCGCCTGATCGAATTCGCCGAGCAGCACCAG
The DNA here is from genome assembly GCF_979258125.1 of Sphingomonas sp. AC522. Taxonomy (NCBI): domain Bacteria; kingdom Pseudomonadati; phylum Pseudomonadota; class Alphaproteobacteria; order Sphingomonadales; family Sphingomonadaceae; genus Sphingomonas; species Sphingomonas sp. AC522. The sequence continues at coordinate 218,932 of NZ_OZ409836.1, read as the reverse complement.
ATTCCGGTTAGCAAGGACAAGCGCGGCGAAGCGCCCTTCTCGACCGATGCCAACCTTCTCCACACTTCGTCCGAGGGCAAGGTGCTCGAGGATCCGTGGGACGAGGTTCCCGACTATGTCTATTCGCGCACGGTAAATCCCGAGGACGCGCCGGATGCGCCGGAGACGATCACGATCGATTTCGAGCGCGGCGACGGCGTTGCCCTCAACGGCCAGGCGCTCAGCCCCGCGAATCTGCTGGCGGCGCTCAACGAACTCGGTCGCAAGCACGGCATCGGCCGGCTCGACCTGGTCGAGAACCGCTTCGTCGGCATGAAGTCGCGCGGCATGTACGAGACCCCCGGCGGCACCATCTATCACTTGGCCCATCGCGGCATCGAGCAGATCACCCTCGATCGCGGCGCCGCGCATCTCAAGGACGAGCTAGCCCCGCGCTATGCCGAGCTGATCTATAACGGCTTCTGGTTCGCCCCGGAGCGCGAGATGCTCCAGGCCGCGATCGACCATAGCCAGGAAAAGGTGACCGGCACGGTCCGCCTCAAGCTCTACAAGGGCAATGTCATCGTCACCGGCCGCAAGTCGCCGTACACGCTCTATTCGGAAAAAGTAGTCACCTTCGAAGACGATCAGGGTGCCTATGACCAGCGCGACGCCGCGGGCTTCATCAAATTGAACGCGCTGCGCCTCCGCCTGCTGGGTCGGCGCGAGGGCTGATTTGGCGTGAATATCCAATGATTGTGCTGGTTTCGCCCTAGGCTCGTCTGCGCGGAAGCGTTTTTCCGCGCAGATATTCCAAGGGGATTAGCGTGATCGCCAAGCTACGAATTGCCGGAATCGCCGCCGCGGTGTTCGCCGCGTCCACTGCGACTCCCGCCTTTGCCGGCACCGGCTGCAACGGGGTCGTCAACATCTTCCTGTGGGGCTGTGCGCCCTGGGACAATAATAACGGCCCGAGCTATCCCTATTACCGCAAGAAGGCGGTCACCCTCCCGGCGCGGGGCACCCAGATCGTGACCAAGGACGGCGCCCAGATGGCGCTTCGCGGCGGCGTCTATTATCCGCTGGTCGGGCAGGACGGGAACAGCTTCCGCGTCTGGACGCAGTAATAGCCTCCCTGCTTCCCTCGCCTGAAAGGTTGCCGATGAACGCCCTCCGCTGGATTGCCCTCGCTTCGGCATGCGCTCTATCGATCGAAGTCGTGGAGGCGCAGGCGGTATCGATCGATCTTCCGGCCGGCACGCTGATCCCGAACGGCAAGTGGGAAGTGATGAAGATCGTCCAATGCGGACTCGATCATTCGTTCCTCGGCTACAAGGAGTGTTCGGTAGAGATCTACCGTGAGGGTGAGCTGCTCGGCGGGGGTCTCCGCCGATACCCCGCCGAACAGTTGCTGAAGGATTTGAACAATGCGCGCTATGACAAGGGGCTGGCGCCGCTGACCCGCGACCAGGCGAGCGGGCGGGCGCCCTATCCCGAAGCGGCGGACGCTCCGGCCTCTGCCTCAGCGGGCGGCACGACAAGATACGCGCCGATATCGCCGACTCAATATGTGAAGACCAATCCCGTGCCGCCGACGCCGCAGGGCTCTGGCGCGCCCTGCCCGAAGACGCCCTATGTCGAGATCCCCGGCTCCCAGCCGGCGAGCAACGCATTGTTCAGGCAAGTCATCGAAAGCGGCAACACTTTCCCGCGGTCCGCCTTTCTGTGGACGGGTGTCACGTTCGAAGCATTTTCAGTCCGCGCGCCGATCAAGAACAAGATCACGATGCAGCCCGGCGTCGGCCCCCGCCCGGATCACCGATGCCGCGCCGGTCGATGCCCCGCTCTATCCGGTTCTCTCGACCTATGTGATCTGCCACCAATATTCGTCGGGGCCGGATCGCACCCGGGTTGTGACGGGCGATTATTGCTTCGTCAGCCGCACCGGCAAATGGGCGTGCGGCAACGACAGCAGCGTTGCGCCCCGCAAGACCACTGCGCTGGGCTGAGCGCCGATTCGAGACCCCGCGTTAACCCAACATTATCCTTCTCTCTTCATTTCCAGTTTCGTGCACATGTCACGGGGGAAATGCCAGGATGCCCGCTTCTACGAACGCCGTTGACGTCGCGATCATCGGCGCCGGCCCGGCTGGGCTGACTTCGGCCTATCTGCTGACCAAGGCGGGCTATTCGGTCGCGGTGATCGAGAAGGATCCGGTCTATGTCGGCGGCATCAGCCGCACCGTCGAGCATCAGGGCTTCCGCTTCGATATCGGCGGGCACCGCTTCTTCTCGAAATCCTCGGAAGTGGTCGATCTCTGGAACGAGCTGCTGCCGGACGATTTCATCGAGCGCCCGCGAATGAGCCGCATCTTCTATGGCGGCAAATTCTACAGCTACCCGCTCCGCGCCTTCGAGGCGCTGTTCAACCTCGGCATCTGGACTTCGACGCTTTGCATGGCGAGCTATGCCAAGGCCAAGCTCTTCCCCAAAAAGGACGTGAAATCGTTCGAGGATTGGGTGGTCAACCAGTTCGGCCACAAGCTCTATTCGATCTTCTTCAAGACCTATACCGAGAAGGTCTGGGGCATGCCGTGCGACGAGATGTCGGCGGATTGGGCCGCGCAGCGCATCAAGGGGCTTTCGCTCGGCAAGGCCGTGATCGACGGGCTCAAGCGCTCGCTCCACCTCAACCGGAAGCCCAATGACGGGATGGAAACCAAGACGCTGCTGGAGAGCTTCCGCTATCCGCGCAAAGGTCCCGGCATGATGTGGGAAGCCGCGCGCGACCGCGTCGTCGAGGGCGGCAATCGCGTGCTGATGGATCATGCGCTGAAAGCGATGGCCTTTAACGAAGTTACCCAGCGCTGGAACGTCCAGGCGACGCACCAAAGCGAGACCGTCACGATCAACGCCGGCCATGTCATTTCCTCCGCGCCGATGCGCGAGCTGGCCGGACGCATCCAGCCGATGCCCGCCAGCATCCCCGCGGCGATGGACCTGCATTATCGCGACTTCCTCACCGTCGCCCTGATGATCCGCTCGGAGGATCTGTTCCCCGACAATTGGATCTACATCCATGAGCAGGGCGTGAAGGTCGGCCGCGTCCAGAATTTCCGCAGCTGGTCGCCCGAGATGGTCCCCGATGAGGGGATCGCCTGTGTCGGCCTAGAATATTTCTGCTTCGAAGGCGACGGGCTGTGGTCGTCCTCGGACGAGGATCTGATCGCACTCGCCACAAGCGAACTCGCGACGCTCTGCCTCGCCGATCCCGCCACCGTCGTCGGCGGCGCGGTCGTGCGCCAGGAAAAGGCCTATCCGGTCTATGACGAGGGCTATCGCGACAATGTCGACACGCTGCGCCGCGAACTCGAAGAGCGCTATCCGACGCTCCACATGGTCGGCCGCAACGGCATGCATCGCTACAACAACCAGGATCACGCAATGATGACCGCGATGCTCACGGTCAAGAATATCGAGCTCGGCGCGCGCGTCTATGATGTCTGGAACGTCAACGAAGACGCCGAATATCACGAGAGCGGCAGCGAAGGCGAACAGGCAGCGCTCGCTTCGGAGCGGCTCGTTCCGGAGAAACTGAGGGCCGCATGACGCCCGAACCGGCCCTGCCGGCAAATGGCGAGCGCCTCTGGCCGACGATCCTCATCGGCTGGGGCGTCGCCGCGCTTGTCCTGACCCTCGTCTCGGTGCGCGAGATCGCGCATCTCTGGTTCCCCGATCCCGACGATGCGATGCGCCTGCTCGAAGTCCGCGACTGGATCGGCGGGCAGAGCTGGTGGGACGTCACCCAGCATCGCCTGTGGGGCGGTCAGTTCCAGATGCACTGGTCGCGGCTGGTCGATTTGCCGCTGGCGCTGGCGATGCTCGTCCTCAAGCCGCTGATCGGCGCATATTGGGCCGAGCGGATCGCACTCGCCGGGGTGCCGCTGCTGACTTTGCTCGTGGTCATCGCGCTCGGCGCCGAACTCACTCGCCGCATCGCCGGGCTCGAACGCGCCAAGATGGCCGTCCTCCTCGCCCCGCTATCGGTGCCTCTCGTCTATCAGCTCCGCCCGATGCGGATCGATCATCATGGCTGGCAAGTCGCGCTTGCCGTCGCGGCGGTCGTCGCCTTGTTCGGCAAGCCCGATGCGCGCAGCGGCGCGCTTGCCGGCCTGTCGCTCGCCGCCTTGCTCACTGTCTCGCTCGAGGGGCTGCCGATCACTGCCGCGATCCTCGGCGTGATGCTGCTCGCCTGGGTGTTGGATTCCAGCCGCCGCGAGCAGGCCGTGGCGGCGCTCGCCACGCTCGTCGCCGGCGTCGCCATCCTCCACGTCGCCACGCGCGGCCCCGCGATCTTGGCCCCCGCCTGCGATGCCATCGCCCCCGTCTGGATCGCCGCGCTGGCTATCGGCGCGCTCGGCGCCTGCGCGGCGATGTCCGTCCCGCGCACCGGCCCGCTCGCGCGCCTTGCCATGCTCGCCGCCGCCGGCGCCGCCGCACTGGCAGTGCTCGCCACCAACGCCCCGCTCTGCACCAAGGGGCCGTTCGCGACGCTCGATCCGCTGGTCTACGCCTTGTGGTATCGCAACGTCTCCGAAGGCCTGCCGCTGTGGGACCAGGTGCTTCCCTGGGCACTGATGACGATAAGCTTCCCGATCGTCGGCCTGATCGGCGGCGCGCTCGCCTGGCGCGCGAGCCATGGCGAGGAACGCGCCCGCTGGACGATGATGCTCGCGCTAGCGGCCCTCTCCTTCGCGCTGTCGATCCTGATCATCCGCACCGGCGCCACTGCCAATGCGCTGGCGCTTCCCGGCGGCGCATGGCTGCTCCATGCCTTGCTCACCCGCGCCCGCGCCGTGCCCGGCGTGCCGCTGCGCACGCTTGCCACCGCCGGCGCATTTCTCGCCGCCACCCCCGGCCTCGTCGCCAGCGCGTTGTTCGGCACCCCGGTCAGCGCCACCACGCCGGGCGACCGGCAACTGACCGCGATGTCGGTTCCTCCCTGCGACCAGGGCCATGAAATCGCCGACCTGATCGCTCTGCCCAAATCCACGCTGTTCGCCCCGCTCGACGTCAGCCCCAATCTCCTCGCCTGGACGCCGCACCATGCGATCGGCAGCGGTTATCATCGCAACGCCGAATCGATCCGCCGCGTGCTCAGCACCTTCCTCGCCACCCCCGAAGCCGCCCGCGCATCGGTGATGGCAAGCGGTGCCGCTTATGTCGTCGGCTGCCCCGGCGCGAACGAGACCGAGATCTACAAATCGGCCGCGCCCAATGGCTTCTGGGCGCGGCTCGAACGCGGCGAGCGCTTCGACTGGCTTCAGCCCGTCGCGATTCCCGGCTCCCCCGTGCTCGTCTGGAAAGTCCTGCGCTAAGCATCCGCTTGCGGCATCGGCCCCGCCGTGCCTAGAAGCCGGGAATGGACAGGGGCGAAGCGCTGCATTGGTGGCAGACACGGTGGTTCGTGGCGCTGTGCACGTTGCTCGCGACCGTGCCGCTGCTCTGGCCCGAAATCCCTCCTTTGGTCGATTTGCCCGGGCATATGGGGCGGTACCGCGTCCAGCTCGTCTACGATCAGTTCCCGCACCTCCGCGAATGGTATAATTTCCAGTGGAGCCTGATGGGCAATCTCGGCGTGGATCTGCTCATCATTCCGCTGAGCAAGGTCTTCGGGCTCGAGCTGGCGGTGAAGCTGATCGTCATTGCGATCCCCGCAATGACCGTCGCTGGGCTGTTGTGGATCGCCCGCGAAGTCCATGGCCGCATTCCGGCCACCGCTCTGTTCGCGCTGCCGCTGGCTTATTCCTATCCCTTTCATTTCGGCTTCGTGAACTTCGCGCTGTCGATGGCGCTGGCGCTGCTCGCCTTTGGCTGGTGGCTGCGGCTGGCGCGCACCGGCAGGCTGGTGTTTCGCGCGATCGTCTTCGTGCCGGTCTCGTGCGCAATCTGGGTCGCGCATACGTTCGGCTGGGGCGTGCTCGGCGTGCTGGCTTTCTCGGCCGAGCTGATCCGCCAGCACGATCTGCGCCCCAATCGTGACAAGCCGTGGCACCGCGACCTGGTCGGCGCATGGATCAAGCCTGCTTTCTATGCCGGGCTGCACTGCCTGCCGCTGATCCCGCCGGCAGTGCTGATGGTGCTATGGCGGAGCGGCGGGCATGTCGGCGGGCAGACCGCGGATATGTTCAATTGGCGCGCCAAGATCCTGTGGGTGGTCCAGGTCTTTCGCGATCGCTGGCAATTGTTCGATATCGCCTCGGTCGGCGTGCTCTTCCTGCTGCTGTTCAAGGCGGTTCGCGATCCGAATATCCAATATTCGCGCAATCTCGCGCTTTCCGGCCTGTTCCTGCTCGCAGTCTATATCTTCCTCCCGCGCATCGTCTTCGGCTCGGCCTATGCGGATATGCGGCTGGTGCCCTTCCTGCTCGCGATCGGCATCGTCGCGATCCGCCCCAAGCCCGGAATGTCGATCCGCGGCGCGGCGCTTGTCGCCATACTCGGCATGGCGTTCTTCACCGTTCGGATCGCCGCGACGACCTGGAGCTTCGCGCTCTACGATCGCAGCTACGATCGCGAATTGAAGGCGCTGGAGCATCTGCCCCAGGGCGCGCGCCTCGTCAGCTTCGTCGGCGAGACCTGCTACAACGAGTGGCGGATGACGCGCCTCCAGCACGTCCCCGCGCTCGCGCTGGAACGCAAGCTTGCCTACACCAACGATCAGTGGTCGATGGCCGGCGGGCAATTGCTCACCGTGCGCTATCAGAGCGATACGCCGCGCGGCGACATCCGCCGCCGCTTCGTCCACGATCCCTCGCAGATCGTCACCGACGTCCAATGCCCGCGCGAATATTGGCGCCCGGTCGCGTTCATGCTCGCCAAGCTGCCGCGCGATACCTTCGACTATGTCTGGATCATCCGCCCGCCAGCCTATGACCGCCGGCTGGAGCGCGGCTTGATCCCGGTATGGCGCGACGGCACCAGCGCCCTGTTCCGCATCGACCATAGCATCGAGGCCGCACAGCCGCTCCCGCACGATCTGCCTAAGCCCAAGCCGCTATCGGCCGTGCCCGAGGATCAAGTCACCAATTCCATGTCGCCGGAATAGCTGTCTCAGCAGCCGCGTTTGAACGGCGTCAATTCACCGAGAAATTCCTGTTCCTGCTCGACCGCAGCACGCTCGCGCTCCAAAAACTCGGCGATTGCGCGCCGAAACCCCGGGTCCGGAATATAATGCGCCGACCAGGTCGTCACCGGCACATAGCCGCGCGCCAGCTTGTGCTCGCCCTGTGCCCCCGCTTCCACGCGGGCGAGGCCACCCGCGATCGCAGCGTCGATCGCCTGGTAATAGCAAAGCTCGAAATGGAGGAAGGGCACGTCTTCGCGGCATCCCCAATAGCGGCCGTATAGCGCGTCCGCGCCGATCAGATTGAGCGCCCCGGCAATCGGCACGCCGTCGCGCTCGGCGAAGATCAGCAGCACCCGATCGCCCATTTCGGCGCCGAGCAGCGAGAAGAATTCGCGGGTCAGATAGGGTCGCCCCCATTTGCGGCTGCCGGTGTCCTGATAGAATTCCCAGAACGCATCCCAATGCGCCTCGCCGATCTCCGCGCCGGTGAGATGGCGAACGGTCAGCCCCTCCAGCGCGGCTGCGCGTTCCTTGCGGATTGCCTTGCGCTTGCGGCTCGAAAGCGCCGCCAGGAAATCGTCGAAGCTCGCATAGCCGTCATTCTGCCAATGGAATTGCGTGCCCGCGCGGATCAGCCACCCCGCCGCCTCGAACCAGCCAAGCTGCGCCTCGTCGAGAAAGGTGACGTGCGCCGAGGAAAGCCCATTCTGATCGGTCACCGCCTCGATCGCCCCGATCAGCGCCGGCGCCAGCGCCTCGTCGCGCAACAGCAGCCGCGGCCCAGGCACCGGCGTAAACGGCACTGCGATCTGCAATTTGGGATAATATTGCCCCCCGGCCCGCTCCCACGCATCCGCCCATGCGTGATCGAAGACATACTCCCCCTGGCTGTGGCTCTTGGCATAAGCCGGAGCAATCGCCGCGGGCGCGCCATCGGCCCCGTCGATAACGATCGGCAGCGATTGCCACCCCGCGCGCGACGATACCGAGCCTGAGCGCTCGAGGATCGACAGGAAAGCGTAAGAGAGAAATGGGTTAGCAGCCCCCGCGCACGCATCCCACTCGGCGGCGGGGATGGCGGAAACACCTTGGGCTATGCGGGCAGATATTGGGGAGGACACGATCCGCTATCTAGGATGCCCGCGCTGGCTCGGCGAGGGGGAGATGCGTCAAGCTGTCCTACAGCGCCGCATTTTGCTTAGCTCCGGTCGCTCTTTGAACCGTTCAGATCTGCGCTTTCAGTCCGCGCAACATTCATGCGCCTGTAGGAAACGAACTTTCACGATTCACGGGAAAACTGTGAAGCTAAGCCCGCGAACGGCCAACATTACCGAACCGCCGCCGTCTCCTTGGTGATTCGCACCTCGCGCTGCGGCACCGGAATGGTGATCCCGGCCTCCTTGAACATCAGCCACAGCCGGTTGAGCACGTCGCTCTTCACATTGCCGACGCCGCCTTCGGGGTCGCTGATCCAGCAAAGGATTTCATGCTCAGCGCCGTTTTCGCCGAATGCCGAGAGGCGCACCGTCGGCTTGGGGCTGGTCAGCGCGCGGGGGCTCTCGACTGCGGCCTTGAGCATTAGTTCCTGCGCCCGGGCGAGATCGCAATCATAGGAGACGGTCACCGGAATTCGCACGCGGACGTTGCGGTCGGTGTACGACCAGTTCTCGACCTCCTGAGTCATCAGGATCTCGTTGGGTATCAGATGCTCCTTGCCGTCGCGGGTGACGACGCTGACCGCGCGGACGCCGATCTTGTTGACCCAGCCGAAGCTCTCGCCGACTACGATGATGTCGCCCGGCTTGATCGAGCGGTCCATTAGCAGGATGATTCCCGCGATCAGATTGCCGATCGTCTTCTGCAGCCCGAAGCCGATCGCGAGGCCGAACGCGCCAGAGAAGATCGCGAACGCCGTCAGGTCGATCTCGAGCAGATCGACGCCGATGAAGAATGCCATCACCACCGCGACGATGCTGGCCAGCTTCTGGATCAGCAGCTTCTGGGTGGGATCGAAGCCACGCGCCTCCCCGATCGAATGCGCGAGCACGCGATTGACGAAGCGGACCGCGGCGAAGAGCAGCAAGATCGTGACGGCAACGGTGAGCACCGAGAGCAAGGTGAAGCGCCGCGCCCCGACCTGGACCCCAACGCGGTCGAGCGTGGTCTCGACGACCGAGAAGCCGCCGATCGCGTGGGAGAGAATCGCCGTGAAGGCCAAGGCGGCAAGCGTCCATGCCGCCCAGCGCGGCAGGTTGAGTCCGCGCAGGACAATCACTGCGAGCATGGCTGTCGCGCTGCCGGTGGCCACGCCCAGCCCGAGCGCGGCGAGCGGGGGCCAGGGCCATGCCGCGGAAATGATCGCGAGTAGCAATGCCGCGACGCCGTGACGGAAGATGCCGCTCATCCGCGGCCCGAGTCCTTCGCCCACGCCCCCCGCGCGCTTCGCCCATAGCGCAGTCACCCGCGCGCCGAGATGCCGTCCGGAGAGCCATCCGATCGCCAGTGCCGCAAAGGCCAGAGCCCCTGCGATCGCCGCCGCGCTCAGATCGGGCGCGGTCGGCAGGCCATAGCCCGCGAGCCACTCGCCCAGCCGCTGCATCAACCGCGCACCTTGGCAAAGCGGGCAAGCCCGGCTTCGAGATCGGCGATCAGATCGTCTGTGTCCTCCAGCCCGATCTGGAGGCGCACTGCCGGCCCCTCAGCCTGCCATTTGGTGACGGTGCGAATGTTCTGCGGATCGGCAGGGATGGCCAGGCTTTCATAGCCGCCCCAGGAATAGCCGATCCCGAAATGCTCAAGTCCGTCGATCAGTGCCGCCCGCGCCGCCTCGTCGCCGCCGCGCAGCACGAAGGAGAACAGCCCCGCCGCCCCTTTGAAATCGCGAACGAAGAATTCGTGACCCGGGCATTCGGGCAGCGCCGGATGCAGCACCCGCGCGACTTCGGGCCGGGTCTTCAGCCACTGTGCGATGCGCAAGGCCGCTTCGCCATGCTGCTTCAGCCGCACCGCCATCGTCCGGAGGCCGCGCGCGCCGAGCCAGGCGTCATCGGGGCTGGCCATTTGGCCAAGTTGATAAGTCGCGTTGCGCAGCGCGTCGTATCTGCCGCGCGCGGCGGTAACCGAGCCGAGCATCACGTCCGAATGGCCGACCACATATTTGGTGCAGGCGAGCATCGAATAATCCACGCCCATCGCGATCGCGGGCAGCAGCAGCGGCGTTGCCCAGGTGTTGTCGAGGATCGTGGCGATCCCGCGTCGCTTTGCGACGTCCACGATCGCGGGGATGTCCTGCACTTCGAAGGTGAGGCTGCCGGGGCTTTCGAGCAGGATCACCCGGGTCTCGTCGCGGCACAGGCCGGCGATCCCCGCGCCGATCAGCGGATCATAGAACGTCGTCGCTATGCCCATCCGCTTGAGCATGCCATTGGCGAAATTGCGGGTCGGGTCATAGGCGCTGTCGGGCACCAGCAGATGGTCACCGGGCGAGAGCAACGCCAGCAGCAATGACGACATTGCCGCGACGCCGGAAGGATAGAGCAGGGTAGCCTCGGCGCCAGGCTCGAGTTCAGTCAGTGCTTCGGCCAGCGACCATTGCGTCGGCGTGCCGCGGCGGCCGTAGAACAAGCTGTGGTGGGTATCGGCCTTGTTGTTGGACCTCAGCGCGGCAACGTCGTCGTACAGGATCGTCGACGCGCGCCACACCGGCGGATTGACGATCCCTTGCGTCCATTCCTTGCGTCGCCCGGCGGAGACGATCTTGGTGGCAGGTTTCGTGTCGTCGCTCATGCAGGTCCCAATGCCTTGGCAGTCTCAGGGCGCGAACCCCATTCGGTCCAGCTGCCATCGTATAAAGCGGCCTCGTTGCCCAGCAGGTGCACGCCGAATGCGAGGATCGCGGCGGTAATGCCCGAACCGCAGGTCGTGACCAGCGGACGGGCGAGGTCGATCCCGTTTTCCTCGAACACGCTACGAATATGCTCGGGATGCTTCCACGTCCCATCCGCATTGAAGAAGCGCGGATAGGGGATGTTGCGAGAGCCTGGGATGTGCCCTGCCGCGACTTCGGCGCGCGGATCGGCTTCCTCGCCGGTAAAGCGTGCCGCGGAGCGGGCATCGGCGATCTGCTCGGTGGCTGCCTTCATCTGGTCGAGTGAGCGCGCGTTTGCTTTGGGGGCGCGGGCCGCGAAACTGCCGGGCTCGGCGCGGTGCGTACCACTTTCGAGCGCGCGCCCTTCGGCCTTCCATTTGGCCATGCCGCCATCGAGCAAGGCAGCGTCGGCCCCGGCGAGGCGCAGCACCCACCAGGCGCGGCAGGCAGTATGGTGCGGGCCGTTGTCGTAGAGGATAATCTGCGTCTCGGTGTCGGCGCCCAATGCGCGCAGCCGTTCGGCGATCCTGGCGACGATGGGCATGGTCGAGGGCAGGGGGCTGGTGTCATCGATAAGGCTGTCGAGATCGAGGAAGCGTGCGCCCGCGATATGCTCGGCCTCGAACTCGGCCTGCGGGTCGCGCGGCGGCGATCCCGGGATGGTCGACGTGTAAGTCGCGTCGAGCACCAGCACGTCGCCCAGCGCCACCGCCAGCCATTCGGTCGAGACCAGTCCGTCCATCGCTGAGGGTCTAGTGGGATGCAAAGCGAGGCGCAAACGCCTACATGGCGGGCATGGACGCCAAGCATCTCGGTAAGACCTCGTCGCTCCCCGCCTCGCCGGAGGAGGCCGAACTCGATTACGTACCCAATCCGCGGCGAGGCAGCCGCTATCTCGTGCGCTTCGCCGCGCCCGAATTCACTTCGCTCTGCCCGATCACCGGCCAGCCCGATTTCGCGCATCTGGTGATCGATTATGTGCCGGGCGAGACGATCGTCGAATCCAAGTCGCTCAAGCTGTTCCTCGGCTCATTTCGCAACCACGGTGCCTTTCACGAGGATTGCACGGTCGGAATCGGCCAGCGGCTGTTCGATGAAATGAAGCCCGAATGGCTTCGCATCGGCGGCTATTGGTATCCGCGCGGAGGCATCCCGATCGACGTTTTCTGGCAATCGGGCGAGCCGCCATTGGGCGTCTGGGTGCCTGCGCAGGAGGTGCCTGGATACCGCGGCCGCGGCTGAACCGCAGATTAATATCGATTCATCGCGACTCTGCATGTTGCAATGCAACATGAACGCAACCATATTCAAAATCGAGAGTTTGGAAGGGGAAAGCAGGCGATTACGCCTAACCTGCCTGATTATTAATGTGCGTTAGCGAAAGGATGAAACTCCTGATGATCGGCACCGACATCAATCACGTTGCGCTCATCGGCAATTTCCTGCCCCGCAAGTGCGGGCTCGCGACTTTCACGACCGATACGTACAACGCGCTCAAGCAGCGCTATCCCGATCTTCGTGTTGATGTCTACGCGATGGACGACCATCCGGGGCGCTACGATTATCCCGAAGCGGTCACTGCCGCGATCCCGCAGGACGAGCGCAGCGCCTATCTCGAAACTGCGCGTGCGATCGAGGCGAGCGGCGCGCAGGCGCTGTGGGTCCAGCACGAATATGGCATTTATGGCGGGCCGGCCGGCGAATTCCTGATCGCATTGATCGATCGGCTGTCGATCCCGGTCATCTCCACGCTGCATACCGTGCTCGAGCGCCCCAATGAGGATGAACGCCGGGTGATGGAGGCACTGCTGCGCCGTTCCTCGCGCGTGATCGTGATGGCCGAAAAGGGCCGTCAGATCCTCAAGCGCGTGCACGGCGTGGAAGACCGCAAGGTCGTGATGATCCCCCACGGCGTTCCCGATCGTGCCTTCGCCGATCCCAACCTCTTCAAGCCCGAATTCGGCTGGCAGGGCCGCGACGTCATCCTCACCTTCGGCCTGCTTGCGCCGGGCAAGGGCATCGAGACGATGATCGATGCGATGCCCGAGATCGTCGCGCAGCATCCCAAGGCTCATTATGTCGTGCTCGGCGCGACGCACCCCAATCTCGTCGCGCATGAGGGCGAAGTCTATCGCGACCGGCTGAAGGCGCTTGCGGCGGACCGCGGCGTTGCCGACCATGTCGAGTTCATCGATGCCTTTGTCGAATATGACGAACTGATCGATTATCTGCAGGCGGCGGACATCTATGCGACGCCGTATCACAACCCCGCGCAGATCACTTCGGGCACGCTTTCCTATGCCGTCGGTGTCGGCAAGGCCGTCGTCTCCACGCCTTATGTCCACGCCACCGAAATCCTCAGCGAAGGGCATGGCGTGCTCGTCGAATTCCGCGATTCGGCCGGGTTCGCCTGCGAAATCGGGCGCCTGCTGACCAATGCCGGCGAGCGGGTCGCGCTTTCCGAGCGGGCGTATGCGCGTGGCCGCACGATGCTGTGGCCGCGCCTGGCCGAGCGCGCGATGGGTGAGCTCCAGCAGGTGCTGGCATCCAAGCCACGCCGCTTGTTCAAGTCCACGCTCGATCTCACTGCGCTCAAGCCCGATATCGCCGCTGTCGAGCGGATGAGCAATTCGACCGGTATGCTCCAGCATTCGATCTATTCGGTGCCTGATCGCCGCCACGGCTATTGTATCGACGACAATGCCCGCGCGCTGATCCTGATGTGTCAGATCGACGATCTCGACGAGACCCTGCGCGACAAATGGACCACGGTGTTCGGCGCCTTCGTCCAATATGCGTGGAACCCCGATGCACGGCGCTTCCGCAACTTCATGAATTTCGACCGGACCTGGTGCGAAGACGTCGGCTCCGAAGATTCGAACGGCCGCGCGCTCTGGGCGCTCGGCGTCACCGCGCGCGACGCCCGCATGCAGAAGCATCGCGACTGGGCCTCGACCCTGTTCGACGTCACTGCCTCGATCGCGCTCGATCTCGGCAGCCCCCGCGCCCGCGCGTTCGCCATGCTCGGTGCCGCGGCGATGCTCGACGCGCATCCGGGCCATGCTTTGTGCCGCGAGATCCTCGATCGGTTCGGCGGCGAATTGATCCAGCTGCTCGACGGCGCCCGCCGCCCCGAATGGAGCTGGTTCGAAATCGTGCTGGCATACGACAATGCCCGTTTGCCCGAGGCGCTGCTTCGCGCCGGGCAAGCGCTGGGTCGCAGCGAGTTCGTCAGCGTCGGGCTTGAGACGCTCGAATGGATCTGCGAGCGCCAGACTTCACCTGAAGGCCGCTTCCGCGCGGTTGGTACCGAGAGCTTCGGCCGGCCCTATGCCGATCCGCTGCCTTTCGATCAGCAGCCGCTCGAGGCGCAGGCCACGGTCGATGCCTGTGTCGCGGCGCATGAGATCACCGGCGACGCGCGCTGGGTTGAAGAAGCGACCCGGGCCTATCGCTGGTATCTCGGCGCGAACGACCTTGAGATGCCGCTCGCCACTGCCAAGGATGGCGGCTGCTTCGACGGGCTGATGCCGCACGGATTGAACCGCAATCAGGGCGCAGAGTCAATTTTGGCCCTCCAACTCGCCAATTGCGCGATTTCGGCTCTTTCAAAGTCTGCAAAAATCGTGGCAGGACCGGAGCGCGCCGTCGCCTGATTGGGGTTAGCCGGCCGTTGTTCGGCTTTCCGGGGGTGCGATGCTCGACCTGATCAATCACGACTTGCGACTGCGGGCAGACCCGTCGCGCGTGGTGGTGCGGCCGTTTCATATAGCCTGGGCATCCAACGGCTCCGGGCCGAGCCGCAGCGAGCGGCTGGTCGCGAACGTCCTGCAGATGACGCCGGCAGAGGCAGGCCAGCAGCTCGAAGTGGTTCTCAAGGATTTCGAGGCACGCCACTGGCAGACGCGCCGCGTGTTCATGACCCGCTATGACGAGATCGAGGGCCTGCTCGATTTGAACGGGGCCGAGATCGGCGACGAGAAGCGCCAGCTGATCGGCGCCTATTTCTGCCACGAATATAGCTATGCCGCCGCCGCGCTGATGAACCCCAGCGCCGTGCCGCATTACGACCAGACCGGCATGCCGCGCGGGAGCCTGCGCATCCTGATGAGTCTTCGCGCTGTGGGCGAGGGGCACATTTCGTCGGTGGCGTTTCGCGAAGGCATCATCACTGATCGAAACGAACTGACTCTCGCCCCCGAGCCGCCCTTCGCCACCGCCGCCGATGCGCGCGAGGAAGAAGAATCGCAGATGCCCGAGGGGCCGGTGACGGTTTTCCGACACCGCGATTCGACGCTTTCCGGCACCGTCATCTTTCCGATCACCAAGGCGCAGTCGAATGGTCTGGAGGATTTGCGCATCTGCCACTTCCACCATGAAGACGGCAGCGAGGAATGGATCGGGACCTACACCGCCTATAATGGCTCGGTCATCCAGTCCGAGCTGATGCGCACCCGCGACTGGCGCAGTTTCGATCTGGTGCCGATGACCGGCAGCGCCGCCCGCAACAAGGGCATGGCGCTGTTCCCGCGCAAGGTCGGCGGCAAATATATGATGCTAGGGCGCCAGGACGGCGAGAACATCTTCCTCCACGCCTCGGACACGCTGACCAATTGGGAAGGTGGCGAGCTGTTGATGAAGCCCGAATATCCGTGGGAGCTAGTCCAGATGGGCAATTGCGGGCCGCCGATCGAAATCGATCAGGGCTGGCTGGTGCTCACCCACGGCGTCGGCGCGATGCGCAAATATTCGATCGGCGCGGCCCTGCTCGACAAGGACGACCCCTCCAAGGTCATCGCCCGCTCGAAGGAGCCATTGATCGCAGCCGCGGACCAGGACCGCGAAGGCTATGTCCCCAACGTGGTCTATACCTGCGGCGCGATCCGCCATGGGGACAAATTGTTCATCCCTTATGGCGTCGCCGACAGCTCGGTCGCCTTCGCCTTCGTGCCCATCCAGTCGATCCTCGACCAGATGGGCTGAGCGCCTTTCCTCCCTCGCAAAGCGGGGGAGGGGGACCACGAAGTGGAGGAGGGGGCCTCTCAGCGAGCGATATCGCCTGCGGCCAAGCCCCTCGGTCGGCCTCGGCCTGCCACCTCCCCCGCTAAAGCGAGGGAGGAAGAAAGGTCATCGGAAGTTGGCGATATCCTGATCGACCGGCGGCTCACTCGCCGGCGGCGTGCTGCGGACCATGCGCCTGGTCACGGTATAAGCGACCCAGATCAGCCCGAAGAACAGCAGGGGCGCGATCCATAGCGCGATATGCTCGAAGCTCGCGGGCATCAGCGCCAGCGGGGCATCGTTCGGCGGGATCGGCGAATCGCGATTCGCCCAGGCGAGGATGCCGGCATAGGCGACCCCGAACAGGCTCTCGCCGACGATCAGGCCGGTTGCCGCCAGCACGCCCATCCGCTCGGCGAATTCGGGATTGGCCTGGCGCTTGGCCCAGCGATTGTAGAGATAGCCGATCGCCGCGCCCACCGGGATCAGCAACGTCAGCGCCATCGGTAGATAGATACCCATGCCGACCGCGAGCGGGGGCAGGCGCATCTTGCCGCTCTTACCGAGCAGCTCGTCGATCAGGATCACGACCGCACCGATGCCGGCGCCGAGCGCGATCAGCCCCCAATCGATATCGCCGCCGAGCACGCCCTTGGCGATCGACGAGATCAAGGCCGCCTGCGGTGCCGACAGCGCATTCGGCCCGGCGCCGGGCATGCCGACGAAACCGAGCGTGTTCTTAAGCAGATCAAGCACCAGCGGGATCGCCAGGCTGCCGAAGATCACACCCAGGATAAGCGCGAACTGCTGCTTCCACGGAGTCGCGCCGACGAGCTGACCGGTCTTCAGATCCTGGAGATTGTCGTTCGAGATCGTCGCGATCGAAAAGATGATCGCGGTCGTGAACAGCGCATAGGCGATCAGCGCATTGGTATCGGCCTCATTGGCCTGCTGGCCGAAGATCAGCACCAGCAGCAGCGATGCGCCGAGCACGGCAAGGATGCCGACACCCGAGACCGGTGAGTTGGAAGCGCCGATCAGGCCCGCCATATAGCCGCAGATCGCCGCGATCAGCACGCCGACGATTAGAATGTAGAGCAAAGATCCGCCGATCACTGCCAGCGGATTGTCATGCACCGGCCCGCCCGCCGAGAAGTCCCACAGTAGCCAGGCAATGGGCGCGAGGGTCAGCAAGGTGACCAGCCCGACCACGCCGATCGGCATGTCGCGCTCGGTGAGAGCCAATGCCTCGCCGCCCTTGCGGGCGCGTGATGCGGCGAGCGCCGAACGCAGGCCGGTGACGATCGGGCGGATGATGCGGAGCAGCGACCAGATCGCCGCGACGCCGATCGTGCCCGCGCCGATGAAGCGCACCTGCCCGCGGAAGGTGCCGCCGACAAGCGCATCGACGCCACCGGCGATGTCGCCGCCCGATGCGAACCACGGAACCAGCACCGTCCAGGAAATCAGCATCCCGAAAAGCATCGCCACACCGACCGAAATGCCGACCAAATGACCCACGCCGATCAGTAGCATCGACCAGCTTGCGGACCAGCCGGTAGCGGTGCCCCCGACGGCGAAATTCTTGCCCGCTTCCTCGGCGACCAGCTTCATCTTGGCGAGCAAGGCGAAGCCGCCCGAGAAGAGCGACCCGATCATCAGCGTGCGCAGTCCACGCGCATTCTCGGCATCGCCGACGCGCGAGTTCGAGCCGACCTTGAGCACTTCGGCAGCGGCCACGCCCTCCGGATAAGGGAGCGTCGAGCCGGTCACGAGCGCGCGGCGCAGCGGCACCGAGAACATCACGCCGAGCACGCCGCCGGTGGTGCACACTGCGACGGTCGTCCAATAAGGGAAGCCCGACCACCAGCCGACCATGATCAGCCCCGGCAGCACGAACACGATCGCGGCCAGCGTGCCTGCGGCGCTGGCGATGGTCTGGACGATGTTGTTCTCGAGGATCGAAGAGCCGCGGAAGAAGCGCAGGATCGCCATCGAAACCACAGCGGCGGGGATCGAAGTGGCGAAGGTGAGCCCGACCTTGAGCCCGGCATAAACGTTGGCGGCAGTGAACAGCACGGTGATCAGCGCGCCGAGAAGGACTGCCCTGAGCGTGAGTTCTGCCATCGGGCGTTCGGGTGCGCTTGCCATTATTCGATCCCCTGTCGTCGCAGCCGCCTGTCGCGGTCTTGGTCATATTGAGCCTCTAAGCGTGGCAGAGGCGGTTCGCCAAGCATAGTCATTTCTCCACGTTGACGGGTGTGCATTGGTGTACTAGTTATCCGGTACAGCGGCGCGGAGGAGCAGCGAAGTGGTGCAATCAAATGGGCAGCCGGTTCTGGAAATAGCAGGGCTGGGCAAGACTTATGCCCGGCGGAGTGGCGGCGTGCGGGCGGTGCAGGATGTGTCGCTCACCGTGGGCGCAGGCGAAGTCTATGGCTTTCTTGGTGCGAACGGCGCCGGCAAGAGCACGACCATTCGGATGCTGCTCGGCCTGATCACGCCGACCGCGGGCACGATCCGGCTATTCGGGCAGGATCTCCGCTTCGGCCAGCCGCCGCGCAAGGTCGGCTCGCTGGTCGATGGCGGGGCATTCTATCCCTTCCTTTCCGGGCGCCGGAACCTCGACGTACTCGCGCGGACACAGGGGCTCGACGCAAGCCGCATCGATGCGTTGCTCGCCCAGGTTGGGCTCGAGCGCGATGGCGGCCGCAAGGTTAAGGGCTATTCCACCGGCATGCGCCAGCGGCTCGGTGTCGCCGCGGCCTTGCTCAACGATCCCGATCTGGTGATCCTCGACGAGCCCGCCAACGGCCTCGACGCGGCCGGCATCCAGGAGATGCGCGCGCTCATCCGCAGCCTTGCCGAAGAGCATAATAAGACCGTCTTCCTGTCGAGCCACTTGCTCAACGAAGTCCAGCAGACCTGCGATCGGCTGGCGATCATCGATCGCGGCGTGCTGATCCGCGAGGACAGCGTGGCCGGCATCCTCCACGAAGAGGACAGTCTGCGGATCGTGGCGACGCCATTGGAAACCGCGCGCGCCACGCTGGCGCCAAGCTGGCCGTGCGAAATCGCCGGAACCGCGCTCCGCGTCCGCGCCGCCAAGGCCGATGCGCCCGAGATTGCCCGGCGGCTGATCGCCGCGGGCGTCGAACTGTTCAGCATCGCGCCGCACGAACGCAGCCTTGAGGAAGCGTTTCTCGCGATCACCCAGACGGAGACGACCCATGCGTAACATCGTGTCCGCCGAGTGGACCAAGCTGCTGCCGCACAAGGGCACATGGTTGCTGGTGTGGATTTATCCGATCATCTTCGCGGCGATCCTGGTGATCGGGCTGATCGCCGAACCCGGCATGTCGAAGAGCGCGGCCGTGGCGGCGGGCTGGATCGACGAGACCGTGATAGTCTGGCACATTTCCGGGCTGTCGCTGGGCCGCTATTTCATCGCCGCCTATATCGCGCTGGTCTTTGCCGGCGAATATGGCTGGAACACCCTCAAGCTGGTGCTCCCGCACACGCCGCGCTGGAAGCTGATCGCATCCAAATATCTCGTGGCGCTCGGCCTACTTTATCTGGCCTGGGCTCTCGCCGCAGTGATGACCGTCGCTGCGGAATACACCAAGACCATAATGACCGGTCTGCCGATCCCGGCAGGCGTGACGCTGCCGGCAATCCTCCATGGGCATGGCGCGGCGATGTTCGATGGCTTGATGCCGCTGCTGCTGACTGCGGGCTATGCCAGCTTACTCGCGGTGCTGACGCGCTCGACGCTGGCGGCGTTCATCGTCTCGCTGGTGCTGATCACGTTCGACGAATTGTTCGGCAAGCTCATCGGCCTGCTGAGCGCATATGGCATGGAATGGCTCTCGGTCCTGTACCGCGTGCTGCCCGGCTATCATCTCGATAACTTCGCGAGCTGGATGCAGGATGGCGTCGGGTTCCAGGTAAAGCTCGCCAGCGGCGCGGTCGTTGCATGCTCGCAGACGACTTCGGCGCTTGCGCTGGTGGCGTGGATCGTCGGGCTGGCGGCGCTGACCTTCTGGGTCTTCCGCCGGCAGGACATCAATTAAGGTTGGCCCTTATTCCTCCCCCTTGCGGGGGAGGAATTTAGAGGGCGCTCACCGGCCCTTGAACAGGCCCCCGAGCACGCCGCGGACCAGGCCGCCGATCACACTCGCGCCGATGCCGCTCTTTTTGCCGAAGACTGCCTTGGAGACTTCGCCCGCGACTGCGCGGCCGGCCGCCGACGTGGCCGAGCGCGTGGCGGAGGTGATCGCGCGGTTCCACGGGTTGTTGGCCGCCTCGCGCTCGGCGTCGCGCTGCGCCTGGCGTTCGAGCCGGGCCTGACGGTCGGCATCGCGCTGCCCCGCCAGCCGCGCGCGCTCGGCTTCCTTGGCCAGACGGGCGTCTTCCTTGGCCTGCGCCGCCGCTGCCTTTTCGGCGTCGGTGGCGGCTTGCGCCTCGGCGGCTGCCGCAGCGGCTTCGGCGCCCTTCGCCGCAAGCAATTCCTCGGCAGATTCGCGATCGATCAGCGTATCGTATTTCGCGCCGACCGCATCGGTCTGGATCAGCACGCCGCGCTCCACAGGCGTGACCGGGCCGACGCGCGAGCCGGGTGGCTTGATCAGCGCGCGCTCGACCGGGGCGGGCGCGCCGTCGTCCTGGAGCAGCGAGACCAAGGCCTCACCGACCTTGAGCTCGGTGATCGCAGTCTCGACATCGACGCCGGGATTGGCGCGGAAGGTGGTCGCGGCGGATTTGACCGCGGCCTGATCGCGCGGCGTAAAGGCGCGGAGCGCGTGCTGGACGCGGTTGCCGAGCTGCCCGGCGATCGTGTCGGGCACGTCGATCGGGTTCTGGGTGATGAAATAGACGCCGACGCCCTTGGAGCGGATCAGGCGAACGACTTGCTCGATCTTGTCGAGCAGCGCCTTGGGCGCGTCGTCGAACAGCAGGTGCGCTTCGTCGAAGAAGAAAGCGAGCACCGGCTTGTCGGGGTCGCCGACTTCGGGAAGCGATTCGAACAAAGCCGAAAGCAACCACAACAGGAAGGTCGCATACAGCTTGGGGCTGGCCATGAGCTTGTCGGCGGCGAGGATGTTGACCACGCCGCGCCCTTTATCGTCGAGCGCGAGGAAGTCCGCCATCGACAGCGCCGGCTCGCCAAAGAAATGCTCGCCGCCCTGCGAGCGGAGCTGCAGCAAGGCGCGCTGGATCGCGCCGACCGATTGCTTCGAGACATTGCCATAGGTGGCAGTCAGTTCGTCGGCGCGCTCGGCGCAGTGGAGCAGCATCGACTGGAGATCGTCGAGATCGAGGATCAGCAGTCCTTCTTTGTCGGCAAGAGTGAAGGCGATGGTGAGCACGCCGGCCTGGACTTCGTTGAGATCGAGCAGGCGCGCGAGGAGCAGCGGCCCCATTTCGCTGACCGTGGTGCGAATGGGATGGCCCTGCTCGCCATACAGGTCCCAGAATTGCGCGGGGGTGTCGGCATAGGCCCAGTCCGCCTGGCCGATCTCGACAGCACGGGCGGCAAAGGTCGCATGCAGTTTCGAAGTGGGCGAGCCAGCCATGGCCAGCCCAGAGAGATCGCCCTTCACATCGGCGACGAAACAGGGAACCCCCGCGGCGGACAGTCCCTCGATCATGCCCTGGATGGTGACGGTCTTGCCGGTGCCGGTGGCGCCCGCGATCAGTCCGTGGCGATTGGCGCGGCGCAGGACGAGTTCGATCGGCTTGCCCGCAGCTGCGCCGATGAAAATCGATTGTGCCGTCATGCTCACTCCTTCACGCGATATCCCGGATTAGCGGGCGATTGGGGCAAAAGAAAAGGCGGGGGCATGGCCCCCGCCTTTGAAAATCCACCGATCGCCGGATCAGCGCGGGATCTCGACCCCGACATAGCCGCCGCCACCGCCGCGGCGCTGGACGTAGAGGCCGACCGTGGGCCGGCCCGCACGCTTGGCTTGCGCCACGATCGCGGCGATCTCGGCGGCAGTCGATACCGGCTGGTTGTTGACTTCGGTGATGACGTCGAAGCGCTGGACCTTGCTCGCGGCATCGCTGTTGGGCGCGATGTTGAGCACGACCACGCCGCGCGTCGACGGATCCATGCCGAGCTGGCGGGCATCGGTGGGCGTCAGCGTCTTGACCTGCAGGCCCAGCGAGGCCGCGGCCATCGAACTGCTATCGCCCTCCGGAACCGAATTCTCGTCCGATGGGTCGAGCTGACGCAGCTGATCCTCGGGCGGACGGGTGCCCAGCGTCACGTTGAGCGTGATCGGCTTACCGTCGCGAATGATCTGGAAGGGCACGCGGGCGCCCGGCGCAAGCGCGGAAGTGAGGTTCGACAGCGTCTGATCGGGCGTCACGTCCTTGCCGCCGATCTTGACGACGATATCGCCGCGCTTGATCCCGGCCTTCTCGGCAGCTTCGCCAGGACGGACATCGGCGATGATCTCACCCGTGCCCTTGGGTACGCCCCAGGCATCGGCGATATCGGGCGTGAGCGGCTGGATGCCGACGCCGAGATACCCGCGCTTGACCGCGACACCCTTCATCAGCGTCGCGATGATCGGCTGGGCCTGCTCCGCGGGGATCGCGAAGCCGATGCCGACATTGCCGCCGGTGGGCGACAGGATCTGCGAATTGATGCCGATGACGTTGCCGTTCAGGTCGAACATCGGCCCGCCCGAATTGCCCCGGTTGATCGAGGCGTCGGTCTGGATGAAGCGGTCGAACTGGCCAGCGGCGCGATGCACCGCCGAGACGATGCCCGCGGTCACCGAACCGCCAAGGCCGAACGGATTGCCGATCGCGACCACCCAGTCGCCGACACGTGTCGCCGTCGAATCGCCGAACTTGACGAAGGGCAGGTTGGTCTGGCCGTCGATCTTGAGAACCGCGAGGTCAGACAGCGTGTCGTTGCCGACCAGCTTGGCCTTGAACTCGCGGCGATCGGGCAAAGTGACGGTGATCGATTCGACCACGACGCCCTTCTGGTTGCCGGCCGAGATGACGTGGTTGTTGGTGACGACATAGCCGTCGGCCGAGATGATGAAGCCCGATCCCAGCGATTCGGCGCGCTGCGTGGTGGGGCCGCCCTGCGGCCCGAACTGCTCGAACGGCGTGCCCGCAAAGGGATTGACGTTGTCGACCTTGACGCGCTGCGTGGTCGAGATGTTGACCACTGCCGGCTGCAGCTTGGCCACCATGTCGGCGAAGCTCATCGGCGCGCCGGCACGCGGCGCGCTGGCCTGGATCGTGCCTGGCTCGTTCTGCGCGGTCTGCGCGCCCGCAGGCTGGTTCAGCGTCAATGCAGTGGCGGCGCCACTCAGCAAAATGGCGGTCGTAAGGGCGTAGGCGTAACGCACAGGCGTAAATCCTCTCGAAGGACGAAATGAAATCTAGGGGCCTATTCTCGCGCCGATTTCCTGAACGGCGATTGAATATGAACGCTTTGACAGGCTTTTGGCCGCCACGATCAGCGTTGCCCCATGAATTCCTTCAAATAGCTGTTCTGCGGGCTGAGGATGATCGAAGTCTCGCCCTTGTCCGTCGCCGTGTTGAGGAAGGTGGTCCGATACGACTGCATCGCACGATAGAAGTCGTAGAATTGCGGATCCTTGTTGAACGCGGCGGCATAGATTTGCGCGGCCTGCGCCTGGGCGGTGGCGCGGATGATCTGCGCATCCTTCTGGCCCTGGGCACGAATCGTCGCGGCTTCCTGCTGGCGTGCCGTCCGCATCCGTTCGTAAGCGCTGTCGAGCGGCGAACCGGTTGGCAGATCGGCATGCTTGATCCGCACATCGACGATCTCGACGCCATATTGGGTGCCGAAGGTCTGCAGGTTCCGCTGGATATTATCCATCACCGGGCCGCGTTCGGCGCTGAGCAGCGCCGAGAAGGGCTGCTTGCCGAGCTCGTTGCGCAGCGCTGAGCTGAACAGCGGTTGGAGTCGTTCGGTCAGGCGCTCGACCGAGCCGACGGTGATCGCCATCCGCAGCGGGTTGGTCACTCGGAAACGCGCAAAGGCATCGACTTCGATGCGCTGCTGGTCGGTCGACAGCACCGGCTGATTGGGCAGATCGAGCGAAAGCACGCGCTTCTCCACCCACACGACACGATCGACGAACGGGATGTGGAACAGCACGCCCGAGCCCGTCCGGCCAAACTGCTCGCCGGGCTTATAAGCGTTGACCGTCTGATAGGGCTCGTTGAGCCGCAGCACGACGGCCTGGCGAGTCTCGGGCACGATCGAGAACGAGCCGAAGAGCAGCGCGAGCAGGACCACTGCAATCGCGCCGAGCGCGATCGGATTGCGGAAGAGGCGGGCAGTCATCGCGGGGCTCCCTGAGCCGGCTTGTCGGCAGGCGGCTCGGCGCCCTTGCGGGCGAGTCCGGGCAGCGGCAGATAGGGCGTGACGCCCGGTGCCTCAACGATCGTCTTGTTCGTCTTGGCCAACACCTGCTCCATGGTCTCGTAATAGATGCGGCGGCGAGTCACTTCGGGGGCAAGGCGGTATTGCTCGTAGATCTTGTCGAACTCCGCCGCTTCGCCCTGCGCGGCGGCAAGCACCTGCTGGGCATAGGCATTGGCGTTGTTCTTCGCGGCCTGCGCCTGCTGCTGCGCGGCCGTGACCTGCTTGAATTCCTCATCCACTGCCTGGGGAGCAGCGGCCTTCTGGATCGACACGCTCTGGATCGAGATCCCCGAATTATATTCGTCGAGGATCTGCTGCATCAGCGCAATGACTTGGGCCTCGATCTTGGCGCGGCCCGAAGTGATCGTGTCGTTGAGCGTCGCATTGGCGACGACGGCGCGCATCGCGGTTTCTGCCGTATCGCGCACGGTCGCGCCCGGATCCTTGACCTGGAACACATAGTCGGAGGGGCTGCGGACGCGCCACTGCACCTGATAAGCGAGATCGACGATATTCTGGTCACCGGTGAGCATCAGATTCTCGCCGGAGCCGCCGGCCGGGAATTTCTCGTCGCGGATCGCCTGGACGTCGACGGTCTCGACCAGCGACAGCGGCGCCGGCAGCGTGAAGCGCCAGCCCGGCTCGAGCGTGCCCGAGAAGCGTCCGAGCGTCTGGACCACGGCGCGCTGCTGCGGCCCGATCGAATGGATCGAGGTAAACAGCACCCAGGCGAGGATCAGTCCCGCGACGATGAAGCCCCAGAAGCGGGCGCCTTGCGGGACGCCGGGTATTCCCCCGCCGCCACCGCCGCGCCGGGCGCGCTGGAGCAATTCGTCGAGCGTGGTCGCGGCACCGCGGCCGGGGCGCTTGCCGCCGGGCGGAAGCGACCAGGGATTACGCGGACCGCTGCCGTCGCCGTCGCCGCCTTTGCCTCCGCCATTACCGGAGCCGCCGCCCCAGGGACTTTTGGGAGGTTCGTTTTTGAGAGCGCCGGCCCATGATAGCCAGCCCGTAAGGTTCACCATGGAACTACTTATAGGGGTGCCGGCGCGGATTTACAGTGGCACGCGGCATTCTTGTCCCTATCTGGCTCCACAATGAGCGATAGTGAAACGATCCAGGCCGCATTGGGGCCCCTGGCCGCCGGCCGCGCGACTGCCCGGCTGGAGGATGGCCGCGCCAGCATCGTGCTCGATGTGACGGGCCTGAGCGAAGCCGCGCGCGAGGAACTGGAGGCCGATGTCCGGGCCGCCGCGGGCGCGGTCTCCGGGGTCCGCGAAGTGCGCGTGTTGCTCACCAGCGAGCGGCGCACGCGGCGGCTGATCGCAATTGCCAGCGGCAAGGGCGGGGTCGGCAAGTCCACAGTCGCCGCGAATCTCGCGATCGCGCTCAAGAATCGCGGGCGGAACGTCGGGCTGGTCGATGCCGACATCTATGGCCCCTCCCAGCCGCGGCTGATGGGCGTCGAGGGCGTAAAGCCCAAGGCGCGCGAAAAAACCCTGCTCCCGGTCGAGACGCCTTATGGCGTGCCGTTGCTGTCGATGGGCGGGTTGGTTGCCGAGGGCCAGGCAATTGCGTGGCGCGGGCCGATGGCCGGCGGCGCGCTCGGCCAATTGGTCGATGGCGATTGGGGCGAGGCCGAATTGCTGGTGCTCGATCTGCCGCCGGGCACAGGCGACGTGCAGCTGACGATGATCCAGAAGCACAAGCCTGCGGGCGCGGTCATCGTCTCGACGCCCCAGGATCTGGCGCTGATCGACGCCACCCGCGCGATCGATTTGTTCCGCAAGGCCGGCATTCCAATCATCGGGCTTGTCGAGAATATGAGCGGCTATGCCTGTCCGCATTGCGGCGAGATATCCGATCCGTTCGGCAAGGGCGGGGCAGAGGCTGCCGCGGCGGAATTGGAAATCCCGTTCCTCGGCCGTATCCCGCTCGAAATGGCGATCCGCGCCGCCTCCGATGCCGGCACGCCCCCGGCCGCCGGGAACGGGCCGGAAGCGCAGGTGTTTGCAGAACTGGCCGACAAGGTGGATCACTGGCTCAAGAGGTGACGCATGCCGCTGACGCGTGACGAAGACATCAAGGCGCTGCTCGAGGAGACTCGCACGATCGCGATGATCGGCGCCTCGGATCGTCCCGATCGCCCAAGCTATGGTGTGATGGCCTATCTCCAGAGCCGCGGCTATCGCGTCATCCCGGTCAATCCGCAGATCACCGGCGAGCATATTCACGGCGAGTTCGTGTTCCGCGAACTCTCTCAGATCGGCGAGCCGATCGACATGGTCGATATCTTCCGCCGTTCGATCGCGGCAGGCGATGCAGTCGACGAAGCGATCGCGGCGGGCGCCAAATCGGTATGGCTGCAGATCGGCGTGATCAACGAGGAAGCCGCCGCGCGGGCCGAAGCAGCCGGGCTAAAGGTAGTAATGGACCGCTGCCCGAAGATCGACATCCCCCGGCTCGGCGTTGCCAGGGTCGGCTAGGCTTTCTGGTAATCCGGCCGCGTGCCGGATGCCTGCCAATATTGCTGGAGATACAGCTGCTCGGTCAGTTTGCCGAAGCGCGGGTCGCTGCGCATCGCGGCGGTGGACGGAAAGAACAGCAATTGGGTGCGGCGGTTATGCTGGCGGGTGAAGACGCGCTGGTTGGGCTGGAAGCGATTGTCGCCGGTCTGGAAGCCCCGGCCGAAATAATAAGCGTCGGCGATGCGAAAGGCAGTGTCGACATCGCCCAGCGCTGCCGCGAACTGGATGCTGTTCTCGGCATAGCCGGCCCCGCGATGCGCCCAATCGAGCGCAGTGGCGATGGCGGCGTTCACCTGGGCGGGCTCGCGGCTCAGCATCGCCTGGGCGATCTGCTCGATCATCGCGAAATTCTCGTCGGAAAAGCCCGGCGGGCGCTGTTGCACCTTCCTGGACATCGCCAGCGCCTCACCCGCCCGGCCAGTGTACATCAACAAATAGAAATGCGTAAACCACACCGCGAAATGCGAGGGGTAGAGCGAGATCGCGTCGTTCGATGCGCGGTCGGCCTCGTCGAGGCGGTTGGCCGACCATAAGACGACTGCCCGGCTATAAGCCGTGCCCGGATCGTTTCTGCCCTGCTTGTGCAACTGCTCGACCTTGTCCGCCGCTTCGGCGCAGCGTCCGACATTCGAAAAGACACCGGCCAGCCAGGCCAGAGCGGTCTCATTGCTCGGATCCTTCTTCAATATGTCGCGGGCCAGGCGCTCGTCACGCACCCAGGCGCCCAGACGGCGGTCGAGCATCGCGGAGGCGAAGCGCGCATAGGCGTTGCCGGGGTCGAGCTTGAACGCGCGATCGATCGCGGCGCGGGCGCGGGTCTGGTAATCGCTCTCGTTCTCGGGCGCCATGCCACCCGCCGCGCCGGCATAGCTCATCGCAAGCCAGCCCCAGCCATTCGGATAATCCGGCCGCATCTCGGTAGCTCGGCGAAGTAGGCCCATTGCCTGGTTGGCGCCTTCAGTAGTGCCCTGGCGTGTTGCGATCCGCGCCTGATCGAGCAGAGGCGCAATGTCGGAGGGTGGCACCTCGGGGTCCGCCGTGAAATACCCCCATGCCGAGAAGCCGCCGGCGCCGAGAACGGCAAGCCCCGCTCCCGCGAACATCGCCCGGCGATCGAGACGCAGCCGGTGCGATTCGGCCAGCGCTTTCGCCAATGCCGTGGACGGCGGGGTCGGCACGGCCTCACTATCGTCCTGGACCAGCCGGTAGCCGACCTTGGTGATGGTCTCGATGCGAAACGCGCCCCGGCCTATTCCTTCGGCCGAGCGGCGCAGGCGCGAGATGACGCGGTTGATCGCGTCCTCGCCCACCACCCGACCTTCCCAGCATGTGCGGGTGAGATCGTCGCGGCTGAGGATCGCACCGTCGGCACGGGCAAGCGCGACGAGCACCTGCATCACGCGCGGCTCGACCACTTCCTCCACTCCGTCGTCGCGGACGATCTGGCGCAGCGCCGGGCGTACCTCCAGCGCTCCCAGGCGGAACGGTGCCTCATGGGCAAGGTCGATACGGCTCTGCACCCGCCCTCCATCCAGGCAAGCGCCCCGGCAAATCAAGACTATCGGCGAATCATCGGCATTTCATCAGGTGATCGTCAGATGGTCATCCTCCCGCGACCAAGGCGGCAATGCGAATTCCTGGGGACGCCGGAAGACCCCCTGCCGGCCCCACAGGAGAAGTCATATGCGCAGGTTCCTTTCCCCGATCGCCACTGCGGCCATGCTGGTTGCCGCACCTGCATTCGCCGGCGATCAAAAGCGCACCGTCACCATCAGCCGCGCCGATCTCGATCTGTCGAGCGCTACGGGCCGCGCCAAATTCGATCGCCGCATCGCCCATGCAACGGAGCGTGTCTGCGGGTACTATGCAGGCGCCCGGTTCGACCAAATCATCGAGATCGAAAAATGCCGCGCTGAAGTCCGACGGAGTGTTGCGGCGCAACTCACGCGCAGCGCTCAGCAGGTCGCGGCGCGCTAACGGGGCACCAACTCGACCGGGCACGTCGCGCCCGGTCGCTTTTATCGCAAGTCCCGCAGCGCTTCGATCAGGCGGGCTACGTCGCGCGCATCCTGATATAGCCCGAGGCCGATCCTCAGCACGTCGCCGCGAACATCGGTGATGATGTCCTGAGCTTCGAGTTCGGCCTTCCAGCTTTGGGCATGGGAGGAGCGCAGCGCTACGAAGCGGGCGTGCGAGCCAGGGTTGAGCAGATCGGCCTCCAGCGGGAGATCGGCCAGCAATTGTGCGCGAAGGCCATCCACATACGCAGCGATCCCGCCCGTGCTCAGCCCTTCGTCCGCCAGCATGTCGCGCACTGCCACGAAGCGGTAGATGCCCGAAGGATCGAAGGTCGAGCCCATGTAGCGCCGCGCGTCCGGCGCGTAGCCGATCGTGCCGGGCGCTGCCGAGAGATCGTCGAACTCTGCATACCAACCGGTAATTTCGGGGCGCGCGCCAAAGCCCGGAGGCGCATGCAGGAACGCCGAACCTTCGCCTGCCATCGCATATTTGTAGCCCCCGGCGAGGTAGAAGATGCGCTCGGCAACCGCGGACAGGTCGGTCTCCATCGCCATGAAGCCGTGATAGCCGTCCACCACCACCCATGGCCCCTCGGGGCGGGAGAGCGCAGCGAGATCGGCGATACCGTCGAAGACATGGCCGGTGCCGAACTGGACATGGCTGACGAAGACCAGATCATGTTCGCCCGATCGCGCACGTTCGACGATGCGCTCCAGCGGCACGCGTTCGACAATGGCTGTGCCCGCTTCCTCCCAGCGTTCGGATTGGCGGCGGAAACTATGGAATTCGCCATTGCTGGTCAGGATGCACAACGGGCGCTTCGGCAGCGCCGAGACGATGCGGAGCAGCAAATCATGCGTGTTGGGCGCGAAGACGATGGTGCCGGGGTCGGGCAGCTTGAGCTCGGTCGCGACATGGACCTGCGCGGCTGGCCAGATATCCCCCATCACCCGCTCCCATTTGCGGTCCGCCAGCCGGACGGCATCGTCCCAGGCGGCGAGCTGGCCGACATAGGACGCGTCGGGCCAGAGATGGTGCGAATGCGCGGCGAAATGGAGGCGCTCGGGCGCGGCGGCAAGCGCGCGCTGGAAAAGGTGCTTGTAGCTCACAATTGGGTGCGGAGCGACCAGAGCTCGGGAAAGGCGCGTTTCGACAGCGTCGATTCGAGATAGGGCACGCCCGCGGTGCCGCCGGTGCCCATCTTCATGCCGATGACGCGGCTGACGGTGATGACATGCTTGTGCCGCCACGTGGCGAGCGCGTCGTCCACATCGACCAGCTTTTCGGCCAGCTGATAGAGCTCCCAATAGCGATCGGTGTCGCGGTAGATCTGCGCCCAAGCGTCTTCCACCGCCTTGCTCGGCTGATAAGGCTGCGCCCAGTCGCGCTCGACGGGCAGCGCAAAGTCGGCGCGGGCGAGCGCGGCATTGGCCTCATCCCACAGGCTCGGCTCGGCAAGCGCCGCATCGGTGAGCGGCCCGGGCACGCCACCGCCGCGCACCCCCAGCAGCGTCTCGACGGCGCGGAACTGATCCGATTGGAAGCCCGACGATGTGCCGAGGACTTCGCGGAAGCGCGTATAATCGGACGGCGTCATTGTCGCGAGCACGTCCCAGCTCAAAGTCATCACCGCCTGGATACGGCTGACGCGCGCGAGCGATTTATACGCCTCCACCGGCTTGTCGCCGCGGACCAGACGGATCGCTTGGCGCACTTCCACTAGCATCTGCTTGAGCCACAGCTCCTTCGTCTGGTGGATGATGATGAACAGCAATTCGTCATCGCGCTCCGAAATCGGGTGCTGGGCATCGAGCAGCCGGTCGAGCGCGAGATAGCGGCCATAGGTCATCGGTTCGGTCATGCGGATACCATCCCACTTTCGGCTTCCCCGCGAAAGCGGGGATCCCGCTTCTTCTTCGTTTTCCGCCAAGAAGAAGCGGGCCCCCGCTTTCGCGGGGGTGACGGAGGTCTAGTCCCTCAGCAGCTCGTTGATCCCGGTCTTGCTGCGCGTCTGGGCATCAACGGTCTTGACGATGACCGCGCAATACAGCCCCGGCCCGCCATCCCTGCCGGGAAGCGTGCCGGGCACGACCACCGAATATGGCGGGACGAAACCGCGATGCACTTCGCCGGTTGCGCGATCGACGATCTTGGTCGAGGCGCCGAGATAGACGCCCATCGACAGCACTGCGCCTTTGCCGACGCGGACGCCTTCCGCCACTTCCGCGCGCGCGCCGATGAACGCGCCGTCGCCGATGATCACCGGATCGGCCTGGAGCGGCTCGAGCACCCCGCCTATGCCGACGCCGCCCGACAGATGAACGTTCTTGCCAATCTGCGCGCAGCTGCCGACCGTCGCCCAGCCATCGACCATCGATCCTTCGCCGACATAGGCGCCGATGTTTACGAAGCTCGGCATCAGCACGACGCCCTTCGAGATGTGCGCGCCGTGGCGAACGATGCTGCCGGGGACCTGGCGGAAGCCGGCTTCGCGGAAGCGGGCATCATCCCAGCCCGCGGTCTTGAGCGGCACCTTGTCGAACCCGCCCGGCATGACGCTGTTGTCGTTCAGGCGGAAGCTCAGCAGCACGGCTTTTTTGAGCCATTGATTGACTTGCCAGCCATCCGCCACCGGCTCCGCGACGCGCGCCTGTCCGCTGTCGAGCAGGTTTAGCGCCTCGTTCACTGCATCCCGGACCTCGCCCTGCGTGGCCGTGCTTAGGCCAGCGCGGGCCTCCCAGGCCGCGTCGATTGTCACTTCAAGAGTCACGCTTGGTCCTCCAGGATTTCGTGGAGCCAGGCTCCGAGATCGGTGATGGTGTAATCGATGAAGCTGCGGTCCGCGTCGCCGGTTTGCTCCGAGCCATTGTCGATCCACACCGTGGTCATGCCGATCGCCTTGGCGGGCTTCAGATTGCGTGCCATGTCCTCGACGAACAGCGAGCGCCTGGGATCGAGATCATAGGCCGCGAGGAGACCGGCATAGGCCGCGGGATCGGGCTTGGGGCGGTATTCGGTGGTGTGGATATCGTGGATCGCTTCGAACGTATCGGTCATGCCCAGCCGCTCGAGAACGCGGGCTGCATAGGGCGCATCGGCGTTGGTGAAGATCAGCTTGCGGCCGGGCAGGCGGACCAGTGCCTCGGTAAGCGCGAGATCGGCTTGGATGCCGCTCATATCCACCTGATGCACATCGTGCAGATAATGATGCGGGTCGATATCATGCTCGGTCATCAGCCCGTTGAGCGTCGTGCCGTGGCTGTGGAAATAGCCCTTCTGGATGCGGTGCGCTTCCTCCGGGCCGCAATCGAGCAGCGTCTGGACATATTGACCGATCTTGGCATCGATCTGCGACCAGAGATCGCCGCTCGCCGGATAGAGCGTGTTGTCGAGATCGAAGATCCAATTGTCGATATGCGATAGCGCGGCTTTCATGGGCGCGCGGTAAGGTTTGCGGCGCGGGGTGGCAAGGGCGGCGGGCGCACCCCATCTGCTGGTCCATGACTGCATATTCGCTGCTCGACCTCGTTCCGATCATTCAGGGCGGGAACGCCTCCCAGGCATTCGCCAACGCCGCCGATCTGGCCCGCCATGCCGAGGCGCAGGGCTATACCCGCTATTGGGTCGCCGAGCATCACGGGATGGAGGGGATCGCCAGTGCGGCAACCGCCGTGGTGATCGGCCATGTCGGCGCGGCGACCTCTACGATCCGCGTCGGCGCGGGCGGAATCATGCTGCCCAACCATGCGCCGCTCCAGATCGCCGAGCAGTTCGGCACCCTGGATGCACTGTTTCCCGGGCGCGTGGATCTGGGCCTCGGTCGCGCGCCGGGATCGGACCAGAAGGTGGCGCAGGCGATTCGGCGGACGCTCGAGACCGATGCCAATGCCTTCCCGCAGGACGTGATGGAGCTACAGAGCTACTTCGCAGACGATGGCCGCACGGGCATCCGCGCGACGCCGGGCGCGGGCGCGGACGTCAAGCTGTGGATCCTGGGTTCGAGCACCTTCGGCGCGCAACTCGCGGCGGCGCTCGGCCTGCCTTATGCCTTTGCCTCGCACTTTGCGCCGGGTCTGATGATGGAGGCGGCGGACGTGTATCGCCGCAATTTCCGTCCGTCCGAATTCCTCGACAAACCGCATCTGATGCTCGGCTTCAATGTGTTCGCCGCCGACACCGACGAGGAAGCCGAATTGCTGGCTTCCTCGCAGCAACAGGCGTTCGTCGCGATCCGCACCACCGGGCGCGGCATCCAGATGCCGCCGCCGGTCGCCGGTTATCGCGAAAGCCTGGGCCGGCAGGGCATGGCGATGCTCGATCAGGTCCTGTCGGCCAGCGCGATCGGCGGCCCCGACAAGATCAAGCGCGAGATCGCGGCGTTCGTCGAAAAAACGGGCGCGAACGAGCTTATGATCTCCAGCGCGATGTTCGATCATGATGCGCGCAAGAAGAGTCTGACGATCGCCGCAGAGGCAGTGCGCTCGCTCGGATAACTCCCATTTGCCCTTCAAGTATCATGAAGGTCGATGACGCGCTTTACGCTTGCAATGTAGGATTTGGTTTGCTTGGCCCAGGCGGCTGGTGCTGCCGGCCTGCTCTTTGAATCCGTCGATGCGATGCACTTGTGGCGGCAACTTTCGGCCGCCTTGGTCAGTGCGAACATTGGGAAGATTCGCGCTCGACGGTCAGGGTTTTAAGGCGCAGCGAAGCGCGGGTTCCAGCATCGGCACATGATTGCGGCCGACCAGAACGAACACCTTCTCGCCCTTCGATGCGGCATGGACGAAGCGGCGCATCATGTGCGCGTTGCGGAAGCTGCTATCGGCCGCATTTATCGCGGTCAGGAAACCGGCTTGCGGGTCGCGCGCGATCGGCGAGAACCAGTCACCGGGCAGTGTGCGCCAATCGCGGCCAGGCCATTCGCGCTCCGCCGCCGCGGAGAGACCGGCAAGATCCGCGATGCTGGTCTGCAATCCGGCCTTGGCGATGAGTGGCGCAGCCT
Organism: Sphingomonas sp. AC522; assembly: GCF_979258125.1. Lineage (NCBI taxonomy): Bacteria > Pseudomonadati > Pseudomonadota > Alphaproteobacteria > Sphingomonadales > Sphingomonadaceae > Sphingomonas > Sphingomonas sp. AC522. The sequence goes on along the minus strand of NZ_OZ409836.1, from coordinate 184,981 downwards.
TGGCGAGCAGAGCGGTCACCGCCGCATCGAGCGCTTCGCCCGATCTGCCTTCGCGGTCACGCAGCCGTGCAGTTTCGCGCAGCAGGAAGAACAGCATGATCCGATCATCGCTGAAGCCGGTGCGAAGGCCGGCGAGCTGCTCGACCGGGCCGGGTTCGAGCGATGCAGCCGGGACCCCGGCGGCCTTGGCGAGAAAGCGGACATAGCCCGATTCGCCCATGGTGCTGATTGCGGCATCGGCAGTTTCGGCAGTGCCCCGGTCGGGCCCCTCGAAGAACACGCGGCTGGGTTTCGTCGCGGCGAACGCCGATGCGATGCGCGCGAATTGCGGGTGGGCGGGATCGCGCAGATGCTCAGCGCCGATCAGCGTGAGCGACCCCTCGCCAGGCGCTGCCAGCGTTAGGTCCCACTTCTGGTCGGGCGCGGGCTTCCAGTCGGCATAAGCGAGCAGACGCGCCTCGCAGGGCACATTCTGAGTGGCAAGGGCAAGTAGCAGGGTCAGCATGGGAGTGTATTATATAAATAATACACAATTGCGCAAGCCTATGTGCGGACCCACTTGCCGGCGGCGTCGCGCCTCACAAGCGTGAAGGAACCCGCATCGATCACCGGGCTTTCCTGGCCCAACTGGAAGAACCACGCGGTCCCCTGGGCGACACGCCAGAAGGTCTGCGAGCCTTCGTCGAGGCCAAGTTCGCCGCATGCCGATCGGATGCCGTCGGCGGGCGGGGCAGGCACTTCGTCGACGACCAGCGCATCGGTGGGCCAGCCCTCCATCTTGGCGGGGCGGAGTTGGCAGCGGGCGCGCTCGGCAGGATCTTCGATCAGGCGGCGCGCCTCGGCGAGGATCGCTGCGTTGGCATCGTCGCCGCCCAGCATCTGGACGATGGTCTCGGGCTTTTCCTGCGGGCCATAGGGCGTGTCGACCAAGTCGAAGCTCGCCATGCGCGCGCCGGGGACGAATTCGACCTTCGCCGTTCCGCCCTTGCACTGCGCAGCGCGGTAGAGCAGCGCGCCTTCGAGAACCTTTGCCTCGCTGACCCGCCAGAAACAGTCTTCGGGGGCGGGCTGCGCGCCGGGCGACGAGAGCAGCAGCGCGGCGGCTTCGGCTTCGCACAGGCCGGTGATGGGAAGCGGCGCCACGCTTTTGGGGCATTCCCGCACCGCTGCAGTCGCATTGGCCGGGGCCGACAAATTGTCCGCAGCCTTGTCGCCGCATGCCGAAAGCGCGGCGAGCGCGAAAGCCGAGCCCAGGATCGTGCGAACTATCATGCGTGCCCCCTTGATCCGGCAGGGAAACCCGCCGGCTACGCAGTGGTCGCAGCTTTCTCAGCGGCGTACAACCGCCCGATGCCTCAGGAAGCGGCGGGCAGCCTCAACCGCACGAGGAGGCCGCCCAGATCCTCGCTCTCTTCCAGGCTGACCGTACCGTCGTAAATCTCGGCGACGTCGCGAACGATGGCGAGGCCGAGGCCGGTGCCGGGCTTGCCGCTATCGAGGCGTACACCGCGGTCGAAGATGCGGATGCGGTCGGCCTCGGGAATGCCCTTGCCGTCGTCCTCGACCATGATTTCGACGAACCCGGCTTGAATCCCTGCGGTAATGAAGACGCTGCCGCCACCATATTTCGCGGCATTCTCGACCAGATTGCCGAGCAGATCGTCGAGATCCTGGCGCTCGATATGCGCGACCAGGTCCTTGGAGCCGTCCACGTCGATCCGGACCTGCGGATACAATCGGGCGACGGCGCGCTCGACCGCTTCGATTGAGGGCCAGACCGCAGCGCGGCTATGCGCGCTGCCGCGGCGGCCGACGGCGCGGGCGCGAGCCAAGTGGTGATCGATCTGGCGGCGCATCGTCCGCGCCTCGCGGATCACGGCGGGCGCCAGGTCGGCCTGGCCGGCGGCGGCGGCGTTCATGATCACGCTCAAGGGAGTCTTGAGGGCATGGGCGAGGTTGCCCGCATGGCGGCGCGCTTCCTCGGCCTGGCGGTCGTTATGCTCGACCAATGCATTCAATTCCTCGACCATCGGCGCGACTTCGGCAGGCATCGGCTTCTCGATCCGCGCCGACTGGCCGGCGCGCAATCGGGCGATCTCGGATCGGACGCGGCGCAGTGGCAACAGACCATACCAGGTCTGCAGCCCGACCATCACCATCAGGCCGAACCCGAGCAGCAGGAAGCTGCGCACCAGCGTGGTCCGAAGCGTAGTGATCTGGGTATCGAGCGTCTCGCGGCTTTGCGCGACCTGAAAGCGCCAGCGGACGTCTGAGCCGGGCAGCTTGGCGTCGCGCTCGGCGATGCGGAGCAGCTGACCGGGAATCTCGCGGCTCTCATAGACGTGGACGTCGTTGTCGCGGTGCAGGTTGTCGGTGCGCAGATTGCGGTTGAACAGCGATCGCGAAATATAGGCTTCGTGGCCCTTGCCGCTGACCTGCCAATAGGCGCCGGAATTATATTCGAGGAAGCGCTGGTCGGCGAGTTCGCGATTGTTGATCACTTCGCCGTTGGAATCGATCTCCGCGGTAAAGATCATCGCCTTGAGCAGATAATCGAGCTGATCGTCGAAATTGCGCGTGACGGTGGTCACCAGCACGCGATCGAGCGCATAGCCTCCGCCGACGAGCAGCAGCATGATCCAGGCGATCGCGACGAGCAGCATGCGCCGGCTGACCGAGCCGGTGGCGCGGACATAGGTTCGCGGGCGTGGCTCGGCGGAGACCGCGTCGTTGGTGTCTTCCTGATGACCCGCGTGCACTGCCTTAGGAAGGCTCGTCCAGGCTGTAGCCCAGGCCGCGGATGGTGGTGATGATTTCGGCGCCGAGCTTCTTGCGGATGCGCGTCACGAACACTTCGATCGTGTTCGAATCGCGATCGAAATCCTGATCGTAGATATGATCGATCAGCTCGGTGCGGCTGACAACCTTGCCCTTGTGGTGGAGCAGGTAGCTGAGGAGCTTATATTCCTGCGCGGTCAGCTTCACAGGCTCGCCCGCCTTGGTGACCTTGCCCGAGCGCGTGTCGAGGCGGATGTCGCCCGCGGTCAGCTCGGCCGAGGCATTGCCCGAAGAACGACGGATCAGCGCGCGGAGGCGGGCGATCAACTCTTCGGTCTGGAAGGGCTTGGCGACATAATCGTCGGCACCGGCGTCGAGCCCGGCGACCTTGTCCGACCAGCTGTCGCGCGCAGTGAGGACAAGGACGGGAGTGGCCTTGCCTTCCTTGCGCCAGCGATCGAGCACGGTCAGCCCGTCGATCTCGGGCAGGCCGAGATCGAGGATGATCGCGTCATATTGCTCGTTCGAGCCGAGATAGAGGCCTTCCTCGCCATCGGTGGCGAGATCGACGGCATAGCCCGCGCCCTCAAGCGCGTTCTTGAGCTGCTGGCCGAGCGTGGGTTCGTCCTCGACGATCAATAGACGCATGATTTCTGTCCCCTCCAGCGGCTCAATTGCCGGCGCGACGCACGATGTTGCCGGTGCGGCCATCGACGTCCACCCAGATCACCGATCCATTGCGCAGGAATTTGAGCGTGTAAACGTCCGACGATGGATCGTAATCGAATCCGAGATATTGCGCGCCCGGCATCCGCGGGATTACGCGGCGCTCGATTTCGCGGACCGAGATGGTCGGTCCCTGGCCGCGGCGCTTGCCCTGGCTGTCCTGTGCCGCGCTGGCTGGCGGCGACGCAAATGCGGCTACGGGCAGCATAATCGCCGCCGCGCACGCGCAGAAAACCGTTTTCGCCAGCATCTTCATGCATCTGCCATGGGGTTGGCGCATTGAATAGCCCCTGAACGGGCACGACAGGCGCGTGTCAGGTTGCGGCTGGGCGGTGTCGCCACTAGGTGCCCGCGCATGGCTGCACCCGTTCTCGCGTATGAAGGTCTCGGACTCGTCCAGGGACATGGCTGGCTGTTCCGCGGCCTGGATCTCTATATCGGCGCGCGCGACCGGCTGGCGCTGATCGGCCGCAACGGCGCGGGCAAGTCGACGCTGCTGCGGCTGATCGCGGGGCGGATCGATTCGGACGAGGGCCGGCGGGTGATCCAGCCCGGCACCAATGTCGTGATCCTCGAGCAGGATCCGCGCGTCGAAGGGTTCGCGACCCTGCTTGATTTCACGCTAGGCGGGGAAGACGCGCCGCAGCGTTACGAAGTCGAGGCGATTGCGGGGCAGCTTGGCGTCGATCTGGGCCGCGAGGCGGCGACGGCTTCGGGGGGCGAGCGGCGTCGTGCTGCTATCGCTCGCGCCTTGGCGCAGAACCCAGACGTGTTGCTGATGGACGAGCCGACCAACCATCTCGACATCGCGGCGATCGATTGGCTCGAGAATTGGCTCGGCCGCTTCACGGGCGCATTCGTCGCGATCAGCCATGATCGCACGTTCCTGACGCGCCTGACGCGGCAGACCCTTTGGCTCGATCGCGGGGCAATCCGGCGTGCCGAGGTCGGTTTCGGAGGCTTCGAGGCCTGGACCGAGCAGGTCTATGCTGAGGAAGAGCGCAACGCGCAGAAGCTCGATGCCAAGCTCAAGATCGAGGAGCATTGGCTGCTTCGCGGCGTGACCGGGCGGCGGCGGCGCAACATGGGCCGGCTGACCAAGCTCCACGAGATGCGCGCCGAACGCGCGGCGATGATCGGGCCGGCCGGCGCGGCCAAGCTGGCGATCGGATCGGACGGCGCGCAGACCAAGGTGGTGATCGACGTCAAGGGCGTGACCAAGCGCTTTGGCGAACGCACGATCATCAAGGATCTGACGCTGCGGGTCACCAAGGGCGATCGCATCGGCATCGTCGGTGCCAACGGCGCGGGCAAGACGACCTTGCTTAAGCTGCTGACCGGCGAACTGGCCCCCGATGAAGGGCATATCCGCCTCGCCAAGACACTCGACAAGGTGTTCATCGACCAGCAGCGCAGCCTGATGGATCCCGAAAAGACTGTTCGCGATGTGCTCACGCAAGGCGGCGAATGGATCGAAGTGCTGGGCGTGCGCAAGCACATCCACGGCTATCTGAAGGAGTTCCTGTTCGAGCCTTCGCTAGCCGATGCCAAGATCGGCACACTATCGGGCGGCGAGCGCTCGCGCCTCTTGCTTGCACGTGAGTTCGCGCGTCCTTCCAATCTGCTGGTGCTCGACGAGCCGACCAACGATCTCGATCTCGAGACGCTCGATCTCCTCCAGGAAGTCATCGCCGATTATGACGGCACGGTGCTGATCGTAAGCCACGATCGCGACTTTCTCGACCGGACGGTGACAGTGACCCTCGGGCTGGACGGCTCGGGCACGGTCGATGTCGTGGCCGGCGGCTATGCCGATTGGGAAGCGAAGCGTAAGCCAAGAGGCGAAGCGAAGAAGATGTCCGTGGCCAAGCCTGCGGCCGACGCGCCGAAGGTCCGGACCAAGCTCAGCTACAAGGATCAGCGCGACTATGATCTGCTACCCAAGCGGGTCGAGGAGATCGAGGCGCAGATCGTCCGTGACGAAGCCGCGATGGCAGATCCGGCGCTCTATACGCGCGACCCCAAGCGCTTTCAGGCGCTGAGCGACGGCATCGCCAAGCTGCGCGACGAGAAGGAAGCCGCGGAAATGCGCTGGCTCGAGCTCGCCGAGATGGTCGAGGGATTGGGCTAGGCTTCGAACTTCACCGTCACCGAAGTTCCCGCAGGCGAGCTGTCGGTCGTCACCACGCCCTGGGCCTGGCGGGCGAAAGCATCGACTAGGCGTTGGCCGAGCCCGCCGTCGCGGCTCTTCTCCCTTGGCGCCACAGACATGCCGGCGCCGTTGTCGCGCACCGTAAGCAGCCAACCGATTTCCGCCCGTTCGAAGCGGACGCTGATATGGCCCTCGTCACGGCCGGGAAAGGCATGCTTGACTGCGTTGGTCACGAGCTCGTTGACGACCAGGCCGATCGAAACCGCGCGGTCGCGAGGGATCGCGGCATGGTCCGAATGGCAATCGAGCGTAATCGCGCCGCGGAGGAACAGAGCGTCCGAGAGCGCCGAGCAAAGCTCGTGGAGATAGGCCGCCATATCGACGCTTCCGGGCGACGTGCCACTGCCGCGATAAAGGTGGCGGTGCGCGCGGGCGATGCTCTCGACGCGAGATAGCGCCGCACCCAATGCCTCAGCGGTTGCGCCTTCGCCGGCACGGCGGCGCTGCATGTCGAGCAGGCTTGCGACGAGCGTGAAGTTGTTCTTCACGCGGTGATCGAATTCCTCGAGGAACAGGTCGCGATCCGCGACTTCGCGATCGCGCTCGGCGGCCGCACGGCGCACCGAGCGGCGGAACATCTCCGCCAGTGCTACGGTAAAGACGCACGAGACGATCACCGACGCCATCGTCACCGCCTGGGCCGACGTCTCGAAGCGAAACGAGTTCTTGATCGGGAAGAGATAATACCAGCCATAGAGGATGGACACCGCCGCCGCCGTCGCTCCTGCCAACCAGCGCGCGAACAAGGTGGCTACCATCGCGGCGGGGAAGACCAGCGCGAAGATCGCCGCGCCTGGCACGACCGTGTCCATGACAAAGCGAACGATCGCGGCGCAGGCGGTTGCGAGCAGGCCGACGCCGATCGACGTCACCCAGCGCGGAATGGTCGGCGCGAGCCGGTCCGGTAGATCGAGTTCTGCTATTCGCCCCATGGAATGGGCAGGTGAGACGGAGGCAGGGCGGCGAGTCAAGACAATGCGGCGTTAAGTTGATGGGGATCAAGCAATCAGAGCGACTTGCCCGAGCGGCCCGCGAGATCGACGACATATTGCCAGGCGACGCGGCCCGAGCGGCTGCCGCGCCGGGTCGCCCAGCCGATCGCCTCGGCCGGATCCATGGCGAGGCCGTGGGCAGCCGCATAGCCGCGGACGATGTCCAGATAGGTGTCCTGGTCGATCGCGTGGAAGCCGAGGCTGAGCCCGAAGCGATCCGCAAGGGCGAGGCTGTCGTCGACGCTGTCGCGGGAATTGATCGCGCTGGCCTGCTCGGCAATGTCGCGCGGAATCAGGTGGCGGCGGTTAGAGGTGACGACCAGCCGGGCATTTGCGGGCCGCGCCTCTGCGCCGCCTTCGAGCAGCGAGCGCAACGCGCGAGCGTCGCCAGCAGCGTCGAAGCCGAGATCGTCGAGGAAGATTGCGAAGGGACGCCCGACAGAAGCGAGGGATGCGAACAGCTGCGGCAGCGTGTCGAGATGATGCGTTGCAGCTTCCACCAAAGCAAGGTCCGCGCCGTCGGCCTGGACCGCAGCCACGGCACTCTTGACCAGCGCCGACTTGCCTGTGCCGCGTGCCCCCCAGAGCAATACGTCCTGCGCGGCATGGCCGGCGGCGAGGCGACGGAGATTGGCAAGCAGCGCGTCCCGCTGGGCGTCGAGGCCCTGAAGGACTCCGAGCGGCAGCGGGGCGAAGGCACGGGCGGGGGTGAGGGCGTCGCCGCGCCAGACATAAGCCGGGTGTGCACGGAGGTCGGCTAGCGAGGCGGGGGGTGGTGAGAGCCGTTCGAGCGCGTCGGCGATCCGGGCAAGGGGGTCGGTCATCGGGCAAGCGATACGCGATCCTCCCCCGGAGGGGGAAGATTTTACAGCTTCGCCAGCAATTCCTGCGCCGCAGCCCGATCCGTGAAACTTAAGTCCGCCAACGCGGCCTGGGCGTGAACCTTGGCTTCGGCCTTGCGGTTCGCAGCGGCATAGACTTGCGCCAGATGCCAGCGCAGGCCGGCATGGCGCGGCGCGAGCGTCACTGCCTTTTGCAGCAATTCGATTGCGCCGCCAGCATCGCCGCCGCGGAACATCGCCCAGCCATAGGCATCGGCGATGGCGGGGTTGCCGGGGGCGAGGCCATAGGCGGCCTCGCCGAATTCCAGCGCGGTGCCGAATTCGCCTGCCCCGGTATAGGCTGCGGCAAGCTCGGCATTGAGAGCGGCATCGCCATCGCCGATGCGGGCGCGGAGATCCTCCAGGCTGTCGATCGCGGCATCATATTCGCCGGCGGCCAATTGCCAGTGCGCGGAGAGGCGAAGTGCGGCCAGGCTGACCGGGTTCTGCGAGACGAACAGTGCCAGTGCATTCGCAGCATCGGCGCGGCGTCCGGAACCGTCGAGCGCTTCGATCAGCCGGAGCATGGTCGGCTCGTCGAAGCGTAGATCCGCCGCGCGCTGATATGCGGCAGCGGCGTCACCCGATCGGCCTGCAAGCATCAGCATGTCGCCGAGCAGCACATGCGCGGCAGGCGCGCCCTGGTTCTTCGAGGCAATGTCCTGCGCCTTGGCGAGCGCGCCAGTCTTGTTACCGTCGCTCAGCAATGCCCGGATCAGCGGCACCATCGCGCCGGGGTCGCCGGGGCGCTGCGCGGCGTCTGCGGCGAGTACGGGGGTCGAATCGTCGGCGGAGAAAGAGCCGGCGTCGCCGGTCGCGGGATAGGCGGCGCGATCAAGATAGCGGGCGGCCTCGCCGCGCTCGCCGATCCGTTCGAAGCCGCGTGCGACGAGGGTCAGCGCATAGCTATCGGCATCGGATCGGGCGACGACGGGGCGCAGTGTGTCGATTGCGTTGCGCGCGCTGTCGGTGCGCAGCAGCGCGACTGCGAGAAGCTTGCGCGCCGTGATGTTCATCGGCTGGCGCGAGACGAGCTCACGAAGCCGGGCGAGTGCCTGTTCGTATTCGCCGGACTGGATGTTGAGCGTCCCCTGCAGAAGCAGCATACCAGGAAGCGCGTCCACCGCGCCGCCGGTCTTTTCTACAATGGCGCGGGCGAGATCGAACTTGCCGGCGCGGGCGGCGATCACTGCCTGCAGGTAGAGTGCTTGCGGGCTGCCGGGGCGCGATTCGAGCGCGCGGCGAGTGGCGGTCAGGGCATCGACGGTGCGGCCCGAATCGCCGAGCGTGGCGGCATATTCGATCAGCGCGTCGTGATGATATTGGTCGCGGGCCAAGGCCTGCTCGAACCAGGGCAGGGCCGCGGTCAGGCCGAATTGGCTGCGGACCAGCTCGCCGCGCAGCACTAGGGCCTCGACATTGCCGGGCGCGAGCTTGACTGCGCGCTCGGAAGCCTCAGCGGCGCCGAGCAAGTCTCCAGCAGTGAAGCGGAAGCGGCCGATTTCGGTCCAGACCTCGGGATCGTTGGGCGCAAGGCGAGCCGCTTCGTCGAGCGCCTGCATCGCGGCGGCATAGTTGCCGAGAGCAGTGAACGCCTTGCCACGGATACGGAGCCCATAGATGCGGAATAGCGGATCGGTCTTGTCGGTCTCGGCGAGCGCCTTTTCCTCCTCGCCTTCGAGCAGGAGGGCGTGGGCGCGCAGATGCGGCGCAAATTTTGGATTGTAGCCGGCATCGACGGCACGCTGAATCTCGGCTTCGGCGCCGACGCCGTCGTCGAGCGCCAGCATCGCCTGTGCGAGGACGATATGAGCGTCGGCACTGTCGGGGTCGCCGCGAACCGCGGTAAGCGCCTCGCCCTTTGCGCCATTGGCGTTGCTGGCCTTGAGCAGGGCGAGGCTGCGCGCGATCGCGTCGCGCGCGGCTACGGGGTTCGCCCCAGGCGGACGGAACCATAGCCAGGCGATCACGGCGAAAACCACCAGTCCGGCGGCGATTACCAGAAGGCGGCGTACCGGGACGGCGCGAGTGCGTTTACGGCTGGAGGTCATAGGCCTTCATCAGATCATAGAGGGTTGGGCGGCTGATCCCGAGCAGGCGCGCGGTGCCGGAGATATTGCCTTCGGCGCGGGCGAGCGCATGGCGGATCGCCTTGCGGTCCGCCATTTCGCGCGCGGCCTTGAGGTTGACGGGGCCGGACTCGCCCTTCGATTCCAAGTCGAGGTCGGCGGCGGTGACGAGCTTGCCATCGGCCATTATCACGGCGCGCTTGACGCGATTCTCAAGCTCGCGGACGTTGCCGGGCCAGCTCCACGCGTCGATTACGGCAAGCGCGTCCGGAGCGAAATTGCGCACGCCGGTCTTCATCGCATCGGCATATTTGTGGAGAAAGTGGCGCGCGACGAGGCCGGCATCGCCCGGACGTTCGGCGAGCGAGGGGATGCGGACGACGATCTCGGCCAGGCGGTAATAGAGATCCTCGCGGAAGCGCCCGTCCGCGACCATCGCATCGACATTCTGGTGCGTTGCGCAGACGACACGGACATCGACGGGGATCGCCTTGCGTCCGCCGATCCGCTCGATGACCCGCTCCTGTAGGAAGCGGAGCAATTTGACTTGGAGTGGCAGCGGCACATCGCCGATTTCGTCGAGGAACAGCGTGCCGCCCTGGGCCTGCTCGATCTTGCCTTCGGTGGTCTTGACCGCGCCGGTGAACGCGCCCTTTTCGTGGCCGAACAATTCGGACTCGAGCAGGGTCTCGGGGATCGCGGCGCAGTTGATCGCGACGAACTGCCCCTTGCGGCGACTGGCGTCGTGCAGGCCCCGGGCGAGCAATTCCTTGCCGGTGCCGCTGGCGCCGAGTAGCATCACTGAGACGTCCGCGCCGGCGACGCGCTCGATCGTGCGCGTGACCTTGAGCATTTCCGGGCTGCCGGTGATCATCCCTCCCAGCACCGCGCCGGACTCAGCGCGCTGGGCGAGACGGCGGTTCTCGGCCTCCAGCGCATGGACGTGGAAAGCGCGGGCGACGATGAGCCCCAGCGCGTCGATGTCGATCGGCTTCTGATAGAAATCCCAGGCGCCCATCTCGATCGCGCGCAGCATCGATTCGCGCGCGCCATGGCCGGATGCGACGATAACCTTGGTATCGGGGCGTAGCCGCAGGATCGTTGCCAGCGTGGCGAAGCCTTCCGCTGTGCCGTCGGGATCCGGCGGCAGGCCAAGATCGAGCGTGACCACCGGCGGCTCCTCGGCGCGGATCAGCGCAGTGGCTTCCTCGCGGGTCGATGCGCAGAAGATCTCGTAGCCGTCATAGGCCCAGCGCAATTGGCGCTGGAGTCCGGCATCGTCCTCGACGATCAGCAATTTGGGAAGGGCGCGCTTGTCGCTCATGCAGCATGTTCCAGATCGGCGACGTGCGCGGCCTTGAGGATCACCCGGAAGCGGCTGCCATTGCCTTCTCGCGAGGTTACTTCAATGCGACCTTCCATCTGCTGGGCGAGTTGAAGCGCTTCGAACGCGCCGATGCCGAACCCGCCGGGCTTGGACGAGACGAAGGGCTTGAACAGCTTATCGCGCACGAAGGCGGGCGACATGCCGGCACCGGCGTCGATCACGTCGATCGTCACTTGCAAGCCATCGGCCGCGACGGCGAGAGTGACGGGCTCGTTGGCTGGGCTCGCTTCGATCGCGTTCTGGACGAGATGACCGAGCAGTTTCTCGAGACTAGCGGGATCGGCCTGGGCGATTGCGGCGCGCGCACCCGAAGCGAGCACGGGATGCTGGCCGCGGCGGGCGGCGGCGACGCGCTCGACCAGCGGGACGATTTCAATGGCGTGCGGCGCTTCGGCGCGGCCGCGATGGTGCTGCGACAGGCGCGCGAGCAACGCGTTCATCCGATCGGCCGAATCCTGGAGGGTCGCGACCATATCCGCGCGGAACTCGGGCTTGTCGGCGTGGCGCTCGGCATTGCGCGCGGTGAGGGTAAGCTGGCTGACCAGATTTTTGATGTCGTGGAGGATGAAGGCGAAGCGGCGATTGAATTCATCGAAGCGCTGGGCCTCGGCAAGCGCGTCCTGCGCGCGGGCTTCTGCGAGATAGGAGGCAACCTGGCGGCCGGCGACTTTGAGCAAGTCGAGATCCTCCCAGTCGAGCGGGCGGCTGACGGGCGGCCGGGCTAGCAGGATTGCGCCGGCGAGGCTGCCTAGATGCGGAAGTGGGACGAGCACCCAGGCCTCGGGCGTGTCGAGCATCCATTGCGGGACCGCGGCGGCATCGGGGCCGGTCGCTTCCTGGGCGCGAAGCGCATCGAGATCCACGATGCGGCCGGTTGCGTGAAGATGGTGGGCAAGCGCCGAGTCGCTGGTGAGCGGCAGCGTCGTGCGATCCCAGTTCCAGCTGGCGCCTGGGCCAAGCCCGCCTGCATCGGGGACGAGTAGCACGCCGGCGGGGGAATCGGTGAGGTCGGCAATCGCCTTGACGATGCGCTCGTCTAGCGCGGCGCCACCCTCGGGCGCGCCCAGCGTCTCGGTGAAGCGCATCCATTCGCTGCGATAGTCATAGCGATGGCGGAACAGGTGCTTGGCGAGCTTGACCTTGATCCAGGCGCGCAGCCACGAGTTGGAGACGAGGGTGAGGATCGCGGCGGTCGAGCCGAACACGAAGGCGGTCTGGAAAACGCGGGCATTTTCGCCCCCGATTGCGGCAATGCCCCAGGTGGCCAATGCCAGCAGCGCGAAATAGGCGCCGATCGCGACCAGCGAGAGCGACTGATAGGCGACGGCGCGCGAGACATGGACGTTCCATTCGCCCTTGCGCTGGAGGCCGGTGGCGATCGCCAACGCGACAGGGATCATTGCCAGGCCGCGGGCGGCCACTTGCCATGCTTCCCACCGCGCGGTGAGATAGGTGGCAGTGAACAAAGCGAGGTCGGCGAACCAGATGCCGGCAAGCGCCATGACGATCCATCGCAGGCCACCGCCAGCCGAGGGATGCAGCGCCGAATGGAGCTCCTGGACGAGCACCAGCGCCGCGACGGCGACGAGCATCCGCAGCAGCAGCCCGGCCGTCTCGATCGTAACGGCGATTTCGGGCGCCGCGGCATTGCCGACGATGTGCACGACCAGCGACGCGACCGCGACCATTGCGACCACGCCATAGACCGTGCCGATCGCGACCGGGGGGCGGACATTGCCGCCGCGCCGATGCAGCGCGATCATAAAGCCGAGCCAGGCGATGTTGCGGAGCGTCTCGGCCACGCGCGTGACCATCTCGGCCCCGCCGATGCCTGAGACGGCGAGCGCCCATAGCGCAGTCATCCCCAGCGCGAGGACCAATGCCCGGCGCGGCAGGCGCGCCTCACGCGTGCGCCATGCGGCAACGGTCAAGCCGCCGAACAGAAGCGCGGCGAGGGCGTGGCTCCAAAGAACCAGTTCGGAGCCCATCAGCGCGCACCTTCCGGAAAAAGCACGACGCGCGCGGTCTGGAGCAGGATCAGCAAATCCAGGAAGGGCGAGTAGTTCTTGGCGTAATAGAGGTCGTATTCGAGCTTCTGGCGGCTGTCCTCGATCGACGCCCCATAGGGATAATTGATCTGCGCCCAGCCGGTGATGCCGGGCTTCACCATGTGGCGCTCCGCATAATAAGGCAGCTTGGATTCGAGATCCTCGACGAATTGGGGGCGTTCGGGACGCGGGCCGACAAAGCTCATCTCGCCCTTGAGGACGCTCCAGCATTGAGGAAGCTCGTCGATCCGCAGCTTGCGGATGATGTTGCCGACGCGGGTCACTCGCGGATCATTCTTCTCGGCCCAGACGGCATTGCCGCCGATTTCGGCATCCTGGCGCATCGAGCGCAATTTGATCACGTCGAAGCCCACGCCGAACAGCCCGACGCGGCGCTGGCGGTAGAAAGCCGGACCCTTGCTCTCGAGTTTCACCGCGATGGCCGTGAGCAGGATGACGGGGAGCATCAGGCTGAGCAGAATCAGGCTCGCGGCGATATCGAACAGCCGCTTGAACGCGCTGGAGAACATGCGGCCCGACGAGAAGCCGTCGGAGAAGATCAGCCAGCTTGGATTGACGCTGTCGAGATCGACCCGGCCGGTCTCGCGCTCGAGGAAGGTCGAGATTTCGTTGACGTGGACGCCGGTGGTCTTGATCCGCAGCAGATCCTTGAGCGGAAGCGCGTTGCGACGCTCTTCCAATGCGAGGACCACCTCGCTGGCATTCAGCAGCACGACATGATCGGCGAGATTGTAAATCGCATCACGCGCGATCGCTTCGGGGATCACGCGATTGGCTTCGCTCATCGAAATGTAGCCGACCACCGCGAAGCCTGCGCCGGGCGTCTTCGACAGGTCTTTGAGCCGCTGCGCGCGGGCGCCCGCGCCGAGCACGACGATACGCCGCTTGAAGGCTTGGCTGCCCAGCGCCTTGCCGAGCAGCATGCGCAGGAACACCAGCATCACGATCGAAGCGCCCATCGCGTAGAGCAGGTTCGAGCGCCAGAAGCCGATCTCGGGGATCAGGAAATAGAGTACGCTGAGGCCGATCACACCCAGGGAGACCGCGACGATCAGCCGCGCCGTGGCATAGCGCAAAGATTGCAGCGCATCCGTGCCGTAAACGCCGATGGCCATCATCGCGACCTGGAGGAACAGCGCATAGCTGATCAGCTGCGGCCAGCGCGACGACATCGGCAGCGGCGTCATGCCCACCTGATGGGCGCGGATCGTCCAGCCGATTTCGCCCGCTGCGAGCAACAGGAGAATGTCCAGCGCGCCGAGCAGGAGCACGGCATTGGGGACATAATGCTTGAACAAGCGGATCATGACCCCATCGCATTAGCTGCGAAGTGTAAACAAATCCGACACGAGCGGACCTGTCGGCGCGCTTGACGCAAATTCGGTCCGGGTGCGAAACCATGGTGCAATCTGTGTGTTTGACGGGCGGGCGCGCACCCCGCATCCGACGTAAAATTTGAAAGGTCCGAACAGTGCCGGATTCCATGCCCATCACCCCTGTCATCCTATCGGGAGGATCGGGCACACGCCTGTGGCCAATGTCGCGCGCCGAGCGGCCCAAGCAGCTCCTGGCGCTGACCGCGGAAGAGACGATGCTGCAATTGACGGCGCAGCGGACGGCGGGCGAGCGCTTCGCAGCGCCGATCGTGGTGGCGAACGCCGCGCATGCCGACATGGTGGAGGAACAGCTAAGCGCAGTGGGCACTGCCGCCCAGGCGCTGATCCTCGAGCCGATGGGCCGCAACACTGCGCCGGCGATCGCGCTTGCCGCGCTGGCGGCAGGCGGCGGCGCGGCTCCGCTGCTGGTGATGCCATCGGACCATGTGATTGCCGATGTGGCGGCGTTCCACCGCGCGATCCAGGCGGCGCTGCCGCTGGTCGAACAGGGCTGGCTGGTGACGTTCGGGATCGCGCCCGACGCTCCCGAAATCGGCTATGGCTATATCAAGGTGGGCGAGGCAATCGGTGAAGGTGTCCACCGCGTCGACAAGTTCGTCGAGAAGCCGCCGCGGGAGAAGGCCGAGGAAATGCTCGCCAGCGGCGATCATGCCTGGAACGGCGGAATCTTCCTGTTCCGGGCGGACGTCTATCTGGAGGCGCTCGCTTCCTATGCGCCCGAGATGCTCGCGGCGGCGCAGCAGGCGATGCAGAAGGGGACACGTGACGGCGCGCGGATCTGGCCCGACCGGGATGCCTTTGCCGCCAGTCCTTCGGATTCGATCGACTATGCCGTGATGGAACGCGCGCCGCGCGTCGCAGTGGTGCCGGTCGACATGGGCTGGAACGATGTCGGCAGCTGGGATGCGCTGCATGCGATCAGCGATGCCGATGACGGCGGCAATGTCTTGCGCGGCGACGTGGTGGCGATCGATACCGACCGCTGCATGGTGCGCGCCGAGAGCGGCAAGCGCGTGGCGCTGGTCGGCGTATCCGACCTGATCGTAGTGGCGAGCGGGGACGAGATATTGATCCTGCCGCGCGGACGTAGCCAGGAGGTCAAGCGGCTGCTGGAAGCGATGCAGCGCGGATAGCTTCGAGCTCGGCATATAGGCGCGCGAGGTGGCAGGCGGCAGCGCGCACCGCGTCGCTCGCTTCTTCGCGCTTGGATGCGCCGTCGGGTTGAAAGGCCTTGTCGGGAGCCTTGGCGTCGCGCGTTCCCGCTTGCGCCATCAGCGCGCTCTCTTCCGGCGATGACACAATGCCGAAATGGGGAAGGATGCGAGAGAAGACTGCATCCGGCAGCTCGCTGT
This sequence comes from Sphingomonas sp. AC522, assembly GCF_979258125.1. Lineage (NCBI taxonomy): Bacteria > Pseudomonadati > Pseudomonadota > Alphaproteobacteria > Sphingomonadales > Sphingomonadaceae > Sphingomonas > Sphingomonas sp. AC522. The sequence continues at coordinate 169,118 of NZ_OZ409836.1, read as the reverse complement.
GATTGACGAGCAAGCCCCCTCCAAGCGCGTAGTTCTCGATCGCGGCCTGGCAGATCAGCGCGAGGATTTGCGCGGCATAGTCCATGCCATGCGTAGCCCGGACGAGGCCGTCGAGCGCGGGGACAAGGCCGGGCACGACATGGAGGCCGGGTATGCGGGCGTGCGAGGCGAGGACTTCGATCGGATCGCGGTAGAGGAATATCCAGGGCACGCCGGAAAATGCCTCGCGCATCGCGGGCATCGAGCGCGTGTGCCAGGCATCGGTCTTGAGGAAATAGTTTTCGTAGCCACGCCCCAAGGCCGCCGCGGTTGCGCGAATCGCGTCGCGTCCATGCTCGAGTGCGGAATCCAGGGGCGGGGCTTCCGCCAGTACGACATTCTCGGGCGCTGCCCCGAGCATTTGCGCGACGAGCGTCGAACCGCACCGCGACATGTGGAAGATCAGCCCTCGCGGCATCGGCAGCGAGTCGGGAGCGCTGGCGATGAATGCGTCGAGCGGAGTGTGATGCCGGAACAGGCGATTGAACGGGCGTGACGTGGCGGTGCGGACCGAATCGTCGAAGAACGGCCGGTCGGGCTTGGCTCCGGCGAAATGCGCCCAGTCGATGCCGGTTTCGATGAGAGCAATCGGGAGCCATGCTGCGTCGGGCCAGTCACTTCCGACGTAAGGCGGACCCCGGTGCGGGAGCATGTCGGGAGTGAGCGCGATGCCGCGGCGTGCGGCATAAGCGAGTGCCAGCGTTTCGAACTGCGCGGGGTCGTGAGGCGCTGCGAGCATCTGCTGCGCGGCTGGATCGGCCATCACCGCGGCGCGAAAGTGGTCGAGCGCAGGGTCCGGCTCCTTCTCATTCATCGCGGGGTCCGATAGGTTGACGTGTAGGGGGAAGGCTAACGTGGCCACGATGCTTCAACAACAGCCGGCTTGGCCCGATCGCGTCCGGCTGCCGCTGGCGTTCGATGCTGCCGCGCTGGCGGCCGACCTGGCATTGCTCGCGGGAATGGAGTGGACCGCGCATTACGTCCCGCAGAACTACACTGGCGACTGGAGCGCGTTGCCGCTGCGCGCCAAGGCCGGCGCGACGCATCCGATCATGATGATCTATTCGGATCCGACCGCGAGCGAGTTTGTCGATACGCCTTTGCTGGCCCAGCTCCCTGCGGTGGCCGCGGTGGTTGAAGCGCTCCGCTGCCCGCTCCGTGCGGTTCGGCTGATGCGGCTGACGCCCGGCTCGGCGATCCTCGAGCATAGTGACGACGATCTCGCCGCCGAGTTGGGCTGGGCCCGGATCCATGTGCCGATCGCGACCAACCCGGATGTCGAGTTCCTGCTCAACGGCGCGCCTGTCTCGATGGCGCCCGGTGAGGCCTGGTATCTTCGCCTTTCCGACCGCCACAGCGCCGCCAATCGCGGCGCCACCGATCGAGTGCATCTGGTGATCGACGCCGAGGTCGATGCCTGGCTGGCCACGCAGCTCGAAAGCGGGGCGGCCAGCAGCTAGGTTCAGGCCATCAGCGCTTCGGCCTGGTCGAGCACCGATTTAAAGTCCGCGACCAGCGCCTGGTATGGCGCGGGGCCGGCCATATCCAGGCCCGCACGCTTGAGGATTTCGACCGGATAGTCCGAGCCGCCGGCCTTGATCACGCTGAGGAAATTGTCGCGCTCCTTGGCGCCGCCCTTGAGGATCGCCTGGGCGAAGAAGGTCGCGGCGGAGATGCAGGTGGCATACTGATAGACATAGAAGCTGTTATAGAAGTGCGGGATGAACGCCCATTCGTTGGCGTAGCTCGGCTCGAGGCTGAGGTTCGGCCCATGATAGCGCTTCAGCAGGTCGAAATAGATCGTGTTGAACTTCTCGCCGGAAAGCCCTTCACCCGCTTCGGCGCGGTCGTGCGCGATCAGTTCGAATTCGGCGAACATCGTCTGGCGGTAGAAAGTGCCGCGGTAATTCTCCATCTGCTGGCCGAGATAGAAGAGCTTCTCTTCCTTGGTCTTGGCGTTTTTCAGCATGTGCGCGACGAGGAGCTGCTCGTTGAGCGTCGAGGCGATCTCGGCGAGGAAGATCGGGTAAGCGGCCTTCTCGTAAACCTGCGTGGCGTTCGACAGCAGCGAGTGAAGCGCATGGCCCCATTCATGCGCATAGGTGGTCAGGCCGTCATATTTCTCACTGAGGTTGAGCAGCAGGAACGGGTGCACGTCATAGGCACCGGGCTGCATGTACGCGCCGGGGCGCTTACCCTCTCGCGGCCAGGGATCCTGCCAGCGCGCTGCGGTCGCCTTGGCGATGCGGGTTTGGTAATCCGCGCCTAGCGGCTTGAGTGCCTCCAGAGTGGTGACGCGCATCTGGTCGAGCGTGAAGGTGCGATCGAGCGACACGAGCGGCGGATAGATGTCGTGATAGCCGATATCGGGCAGCTTTAGGATGCGGCGGCGCAGCTCGAAATAGCGGTGCAGTTGCGGCAGGCCCTTGTTCGCCTCTGCGACCAGCGTGCGATAGACCGTCTCGGGCACGTTCGCGCCGGATAGCGCATTGGCGAGCGAAGTCGGGTATTTGCGCGCTTTGGCGTAGAAGATGTCGCTCTTGACCTTGGCGGCGTAGGTAGCACCGAAGCTGTTCTTGAAATCGCCGTGCGCGGTCCAAAAGGCGTTGAAGACTGCCTTGCGGTCCTCGCGATTGGGGGCGTCGCGGTTGAGCGTATAGCCCTGCGAATCCAGGCGGACTTCCTTGCCGGTCGACAGCTTGATCGTCGGCCAGGGGATGTCGGAAGAGCGGAGCTGCCCCGAGATCTCGCCCGGCGCGCCGAGCGGCGAGCCGACGCTGGCGAGGAGCGACTCGCCTTCGGGCGAGAGCGTGTGCGCGGCTTGGCGGACGATGTCGGCCAGATAGAAGTCGAAGCGCTTGGCGAGCGTCGGGTTGGCGGCGACGAAGCCCTTGATCTTGGCCTCGCCGACAGTCAGCAATTCGGGCGAGATCCACGAGGTTGCTTCGCCGAATGCGGTGTAGAGATCGCGCGACTGGGCGAGCTTCTCCTGATAGCCCGAATTGCGGACATCCTCGTCGCCCTTGAGGCTGGTATAGACATAGACGCGGGCGATCGTGCGGCCGAGATCGGACTGGAGGACGAGCGCTTCGGCAAGCGTCGCGGCGCTTTCGCCGAGGCGCCCCTTATATTTGGTGATGCCGGGAAGGGCCGCGAGCGCGGCCTTGCGTGCGGCATCCCAGGCAGCGTCATCGGGGTAGATTTCGGTCAGGTCCCACATCGGCCCCGCGGCGGCGCCAGCGGTCTGGCCCCAGGCGGGTGCGGCGGCGGCGAGGCCGACGAGCGCGGCTGCAGTGAGCGCTTCGCGGCGCGTGACTTCGGTCATGATTGTGCTTCCCCAGGGACAGCGCCGGTAGGCTCAGCGCTGGTTGAAGCCCGCAATCTGTCGCTGAAAGTCCAATAAGGGAAGCGTTTTGTTGTGCCAATACACCTGCGCAGATTAGCGCTTGGGCGTCACGATCCAATCACGCTTGGCGCGGCGCTCCATCGGAATGCCGCAAAAGCTGCAGACGCTGGTGTAGCGGTCGCAGTCGCCTACTTTGCGAGCGTGTTTTTGCGACCGCTCGTGCTGGCCACGCAGGCAGCGGAGCCGACCGATGATTTTGTGAAACACCAGGTTCCCCAAATAATTGCGAGACTAATTTCAACAATCGTTGTGGCGGGTCAAGCAGGCGACCGGCCATTTTGATAATAAAGGGCCGGAAGAATGATCTTCCGGCCCCTCATTGTTTTCGACACGGAAATGGTAGTCAGGACTTAGAAGTCCATGCCGCCCATTCCGCCCATGCCGCCGCCGCCCATGGGCATTGCCGGCTTGTCTTCCGGCATCTCGCTCACGGCCGCTTCGGTCGTGATGAGGAGGCCGGCGACCGAAGCTGCGTTCTGCAGCGCGGTGCGGACGACCTTGGTCGGGTCGATCACGCCGGCCGAGACCAGGTTCTCATAGGTGTCGGTCGCGGCGTTGAAGCCGAGCGTCGGATCGTTGCCGTCGAGCAGCTTGCCGGAAACGACAGCGCCGTCATGGCCGGCATTCTGCGCGATCTGGCGAACCAGCGACGTCAGCGACTTACGGACGATGTCGATGCCGCGGGTCTGGTCTTCGTTGGCACCTTCCATGCCTTCGATCGCCTTCGACGCGTACAGCAGAGCCGTACCGCCGCCGGGGACAATGCCTTCTTCGACGGCTGCGCGGGTTGCGTGCAGCGCATCGTCGACGCGGTCCTTGCGCTCCTTGACTTCGACTTCCGAAGCACCGCCGACCTTGATCACCGCAACGCCGCCGGCGAGCTTGGCGAGACGCTCCTGGAGCTTCTCACGGTCGTAATCGCTGGTGGTGACTTCGATCTGCTGGCGGATCGCATCGGTGCGGCCCTTGATCGACTCATGCTCACCAGCGCCATCGACGATGGTGGTGTTGTCCTTGTCGATCGTGACGCGCTTGGCGGTACCGAGCATGCCGAGGGTAACGCTCTCGAGCTTGATGCCGAGGTCTTCCGAGATGACTTCGCCCTTGGTGAGGATCGCGATGTCTTCCAGCATCGCCTTGCGGCGATCGCCGAAGCCGGGTGCCTTGACCGCTGCGACCTTGAGGCCGCCGCGCAGCTTGTTGACGACGAGCGTGGCCAGAGCCTCGCCTTCGATATCCTCGGCGATGATCAGCAGCGGACGGCCCGACTGGACGACGGCTTCCAGGATCGGGAGCATCGCCTGCAGGTTCGACAGCTTCTTCTCGTGAATCAGGATGTACGGATCGGCGAGCTCGACCGACATCTTCTCCGGATTGGTGATGAAGTAAGGCGAGAGATAGCCGCGGTCGAACTGCATGCCTTCGACGACGTCGAGCTCGAATTCGAGGCCCTTGGCTTCCTCGACGGTGATCACGCCTTCCTTGCCGACCTTCTCCATCGCTTCCGCGATTTTCTCGCCGACTTCCTTGTCGCCATTGGCCGAGATGATGCCGACCTGGGCGATTTCCGAAGTGCCCGAGACAGGCTTCGAGCGCGCCTTGACGTCTTCGATGACTTTAAGGACGGCGAGATCGATGCCGCGCTTGAGGTCCATCGGGTTCATGCCGGCGGCAACCGACTTCATGCCTTCGCGAACGATCGCCTGGGCGAGCACGGTCGCGGTGGTGGTGCCGTCACCGGCAACGTCGTTGGTCTTCGAAGCGACTTCGCGGACCATCTGCGCGCCCATGTTCTCGAACTTGTCCTTGAGTTCGATTTCCTTGGCGACGGTGACGCCGTCCTTGGTGATGCGCGGTGCGCCGAACGACTTGTCGATGACGACGTTGCGGCCCTTCGGACCCAGCGTGACCTTGACTGCATCGGCGAGGATGTCGACGCCGCGGAGAATGCGCTCACGCGCGTCGCGGCCGAATTTTACGTCCTTGGCTGCCATTTTGGCTACCCTTTCAAATTCTGAATATGTTGATGAAGTTTAGGCTTTTCGAGGGTCAGCCGACGATCCCGAGGATGTCGCTTTCCTTCATGATGAGGAGATCCTCACCATTGACCTTGACCTCGGTGCCCGACCATTTGCCGAACAGGATGCGGTCACCAGCCTTGACGTCGAGCGGCGTGATCTCGCCCTTTTCGTTCTTGGCGCCCGAACCGGCGGCGACGACTTCGCCTTCCTGCGGCTTTTCCTGGGCAGTGTCGGGGATGATGATGCCGCCGGCGGTCTTCTGCTCGGCTTCGACGCGGCGAACGAGCACGCGGTCGTGCAACGGACGGAAGTTCATTGCTGTGGTCCCTCTCGAAATATGACGGTTTTGGCACTCAACGGAATCGAGTGCCAGCAGCCGGGATATGTGAAGCCGTTCATCTGCCGTCAACCGGTCACGGAACAAAAATTCAGGCTGGGAGTAGGCCGAGCCGCGCGCGCATGTGCCAGCGCCACAGCAGCAGCACCGAGACGAAAAGCAGCCCGACGGCCAAGCCGGTCCAGATACCGACGCCGTCCCAGCCAAGACCGAAGCCGAGCGCAATCGCCGTGCCGAAGCCAGCGACCCAATAGCCGAGCCCGGCAATGATCATCGGCACGCGCGTATCCTGGAGCCCGCGCAACACCCCGGCGGCAACGGCCTGCGCGCCGTCAACAAGCTGGAAGATTGCCGCCAGCACCAGATATTGCATCGCCAGCGTGACCACCCGGGCATTGTCGGGATTGTTCACATCGACATAGGCCGAGATCAGCAACCGGGGGATCAGCCAGATCGCACTGGCCGTGACCGCCATCATGCCGATGCCGACGCACAGCGCGGCCTTGCCCGCCCGGGCGATCCATTCACGATCCGCCGCGCCATAGCCCATGCCGACGCGGATGGTGGCGGCCTGCGAGATGCCGAAGGGGATCTGGAAGGCGATCGCGGCGATATTGAGCGCCACGGCATGGGCGGCGACTTCGGCGACCCCGATCAGCCCCATCAGGATCGCCGCGCCGCCGAACAGCGCGCCTTCGAAGAACCAAGTGAACATGATCGGCGTGCCGATGCGGACGATCTCGCGGAAGCGCGTCCATTCGGTGCGCCACCAGCGCCCGAACAGGCGGAAACGCTTGAGGCGCCGGTCGCTGGCCAGGATCAGCGCATAAGCGAGCATCATCGCGGTCATCGTCACGACGCTGGCGATCGCCGAGCCTTCGAGCCCGAGCGCGGGGAATCCCCAATTGCCGAAGACGAGCAGCCAGTTGGAAAGGATCGCAACGCCAAGCGCCACTGCCGTGACGAGGAACACCCATCCGGCGCGATCGAGCGCGGCGGCGGTGGTGCGCATCACGCCGGCCGCCACTCCCGGCACGAGCGCGAGGAGGATGATGTCGAGAAAGGTGCCGGCGCGGCGCGCGACCAGTGGATCCTGTCCGGCGAGCAGCAACAAGGTCTCGCCATGGGCGAGGATGAGGAGCACGGGGATCGAGCCGGCCGCGGCGACCCACAAGGCCATGCGGAAGCTGCGGCGGACTTCGCGGACGGCATGCTTGCGGCGGCCGAGCTCGGCGGCGATGATCGGCGCGGCGCTGCTGGTGAGGCCAATCAGCGCGTACATCAGGATGTTGAACAGGAAGACGCCGAGCGTCGCCGCGGCGAGCTCGACCGTGCCGAGTCGGGCGACGAAAATCACGTCGACCGCCGACACTGCCATCTGGAGCAGATTGGCGCCGACCAGAGGCCCCGCCAGCCAGATAAGCGCGCGCAACTCGGCCTTGAAGGTCGCGGGCGCGGGGCCGGTTACGGCGGTAGAGGGGATCGTGGCGGACATGGGGCGGGGGTTAGAGGGTTAGGCATGAAAGGGAAATGGGTGGTGCCGGGCATCGTTCGTCGTCCGCGCGGAAGCGAGAGCAAGGCCCAAGACGATGTCCTTTAACCCTGGGTACCCTCTTTTGCGGGATGACGGGTTATTTAGCTGCGCCAGGCAGGACACTCGCCTCTGCACAGCGTATTGCTCAAACAGGACACGGGCCGCTATGAGGGCCTGTGCCTGCTTGTGCCGGGGACGAGGAGAAGTACGTGAAGCTGGTTCGTGGCGCCTGGAAAATCCTGGTCGGGATCAAGGACTTCCTTGTCCTGGTCTTCATGCTCTTGTTCTTCACGGCGCTGTTTGCGGCATTGTCGTACAAGCCCAATGCGGCGAGCGTCCGCGAAGGGGCGCTGGTCGTCGCCTTTAACGGCGTGCTGACCGAGCAGCCAAGCGATCCCGATCCCTTTGCCGGCCTGGGCGGCGGCGGCGACGCAATGAAGGAATTGCGGCTGCGCGACGTGCTGCGCGCGCTCGACGTGGCGCGTACCGACGACCGGGTGAAGGCAGTGGTGCTCGACATGGACCGCTTCATGGGCGGCTATCCCGCGGCAGTGAACGAAGTCGCCGAAGCAGTGGCCAGGATCCGTGCGGCGAACAAGCCTGTGCTGGCTTATGCGACGGGCTATACCGACGACAGCTATGCGATCGCGGCCAATGCCAGCGAAGTCTGGGTGCATCCAATGGGCGGCACGCTGTTCGCCGGGCCGGGAGGCACCAGCCTTTATTATAAGGGCCTGCTCGACAAGCTCGGCGTCAATACGCACGTCTTCAAGGTCGGCAAGTTCAAGTCCGCGGTCGAGCCCTATATCCTGACCGGCATGTCGCCCGAGGCGCGCGAGGCGAGCGAGGCGCTGTATGGCTCGCTCTTCGGCCAGTGGCAGCAGGCGATCGCCAAGGCGCGGCCCAGGGCGCGGATCGGCGACTATCTGACCAAGCCCGACGAAGTGGTCGCCGCGGCCAAGGGCGATATCGCCCAGGCCAATCTGAACGCGGGACTGGTCGACAAGCTCGGCGACCGGCTGGCCTTCGGCAAGCGCGTCGCGGAGATCGCCGGCACGCAAAGCGGCAAGGCGGCGGGAAGCTTCAAGGCGATCAAGCTCGCTGATTTCGTTGCCGCCAATCCGGCTTCGACCAGCGGCGACGCTATCGGCGTGATCACCGTCGCCGGCGAAATCGTCGACGGCAAGGCCGGGCCGGGCACTGCCGGTGGCGACAGCGTTTCGGCGCTGCTGCTCAAGGGGCTTGCCGAGAAGAAGCTCAAGGCATTGGTGGTGCGGATCGATTCGCCCGGCGGATCGGCGCTCGCTTCCGAGCAGATCCGCCAGGCCGTGCTCCAGGCCAAGGCGCAGGGGCTGCCGGTGGTGGTATCGATGGGCAGCCTGGCGGCGAGTGGTGGATACTGGGTGGCGACGGCAGGCGACACGATCTTCGCGGAGCCCAGCACGATCACTGGATCGATCGGCATTTTCGGCATCCTGCCGACCTTCGAGAACAGCCTCGCCAAGATTGGCGTGACCACCGACGGGGTGCGCACCACGCCATTATCCGGCCAGCCCGACGTGATGGGCGGGCTGAACCCGCAGACCGGGCGGCTGCTGCAGACGACGATCGAGCAGGGCTATGCGCGTTTCGTCTCGCTGGTCGCGGGCGCGCGCAAGATGACGCCGCAGCGCGTAGACGAGATCGGCCAGGGCCGCGTCTGGGTGGGCGGGGTGGCGCATCAGCTGGGGCTGGTCGATCGCTTCGGTGGACTGCAGGCGGCGATCGACGAAGCCGCGCGGCGCGCCAAGCTCGATCCCGCCAAGGTCCATGCCGTCTATCTTGAAAAAGAAAGCTCGGGCTGGCTGAAATTCTTCAGCGACGTCGCGCGCGAGGACAATAAGGACGAGGACTGGGCTGATGCGCCGGGCGGCGGGGACGCGTTCGCGCGGATCGCCGGCGAACAGCGTGCGCTGGTGGCGCAGGCGCTGGGCGATGCGCGGCGGCTGGCCAAGGGGGGATCGGTGCAGGCACGCTGCCTCGAATGCGGCGGGCTGGGGCCGGTGGCGGTGAATGCAGAGGATCGCAGCCTGTTCGACCTGCTGATCGCGCGCTTCATCGGATGATCGCGATCAGGGCCGCGACGCCGGAAGACGCGGGCGCGATTGCGGCGATCTATGCGCCGCACGTGCTGACCGGCACCGTCTCGTTCGAGACCGACCCGCCCGATGCGCGGGCGATGCGCACGCGAATGGCAGCGAGCGAAGGCCTCTATCCCTGGATCGTCGCGACGAACGGCGACGCGACCGGTGGCGTGATCGGCTATGCCTATGCGACTCGTTTCCGGGATCGCCCGGCATATCGCTATGTCTGCGAGACTTCGGTCTACATGGCGGATGTGGCGCAGGGGCAGGGCGCGGGGCGGCTGCTCTATGACGCGCTGATCGACACGCTGCGTGCGCAGGGTTTCGTCCATGCATTGGGCGCGATCGCTCTGCCCAACGATGCTTCGATCCGGCTGCACGAATCGGTCGGGTTCCGGCGGGCAGGCGTGTATCGCGAAGTCGGGTTCAAGCATGGCCGTTGGATCGATGTCGGCATCTGGCAGGCGGAGCTCAACCAGCCGAGCGTGCCGCCGGTCGAGCCGCGAAAGTTCAGCGATGTCGGCGTGGTGCGCGACTAAGGCCTGCAGAGCTTCGCAACTTTTTGGCAGGAAAATCGCGCTAAACCGGTGGCATGCAGGCTCCCGTGCAGACGATCCGGATCGATTCCGACCGCAAATTGATCGAAGTTCGCCTGTCGGGCTTCTTCACTGCCGAGGACGCTGCCTGGACCGGCGAGGAGCTGCGCGCGGCGATCCTGGCGCTCGGCACTGGCGCCGGCCAGCATGTTACGCTCTATGACGCCACCGGCCTCAGCATCGCTCCGAACGAGACCGTTGAAGCGGTCAAGAGCATGTTCGCCAACCCGAAGGTGCGGCCGCTCTGGGCGCGCAAGGTGGCGATCCTGACCAAATCGGCATTGGGGCGGATGCAATGGCAGAGGCTGCGCGACGCGCGTGCCGATATCGGGATCTTCGGCGATCGCGATGAAGCGATCGACTGGCTGCTCGCGGCCTAGTCCGCCCGCGTGTAGCGGATGGTGTGATCGAAGGCGGGCGCGCCGGGGCCGGAATCCACTGCATCATAGGCCTTGTCGCCGATGCGCAGCCAGCGGCTGGAGATCGTCACTTTCTTTTCGCCCTGGCCATATTCGTTGGTGCCGAAATCAAGGCCGCCCTCGATCGGTCTGACACTTCCCTCGCCGACAATCTTGCCGCCGCTTGAGTAGGTGAAGCGGATGACTGCCGTTTTTGCGTCCCAGCTGTAGAGGGTTTCAGCCGAATAGACGGTGTTGCCGGCGCGTACCGCGACGTGGCGATCGCGGATGCCGGCTTCCTCGCGCGTAAAGCAATGCGTGTTGGCGTCGCCGGTGGGAAGCGTGCCCTGCCAGCAATGGCCGGCGAGGAAATCGAGTGGATCGAGCCCCAGCCGCGCGGCGAGCTTTTCGAGCGTCAGCCGGTTGCCCTTCTCGAAGAAAACGAGCAGCGCATCGCCCTCGGCGCCGGCGGGATAGCCCGTACCGGTCAAGCGGATGCGGGTGCCCGTGCCCTCCGGGATCAGCTCGAAGCTGCTGGTGACGCGCATATAGGCGTCGGCATGCGGAAAGCCGGGAGGCGTCCTGACCGTGCGCAAGATGAGCTTGCGGCCCGGCTGCGGAGCGGAGACGCGCTGCTGGATATTGGCCGGGTCGCCCGGCTTGGCATCGGGGGAGTAGGATGTTTCGAGCAGATCCGGTTCGATCGCCCAGGCATGCGGGACCGCCCATTGCTTCCAGCCCTCGGGCGTGCTGACCGCAGCCCATACCCGCGCGGACCGTGCGGCGGCGAAGACCTCGGTCACCAGGGTGCGCGTGCCATCGGCCTCGGTGCCGATCGCGTCTTGCGCGATTGCCGGGGTGGAACAGGCGAGGGCCAGTGCGAGGGCGATCAGACGCATGGGACTTTCCTTCCTGCGAGTGTTGATCAATCAAGCGTCGGTGCGAGGCCCTCGGCGATAGGCAGGCATAGCTATTTTCCAGTGGATCGCGGCACCACGCAGCGCAAATCCGGCCAGTGCCGCGATCAGCCCGGCGGCGAACGGGGGCAGGCCGCCAAGCGATAGCCCCACCTGCAGCGCGGCGGTGACCGCGGCGGCAGTAACATAGAGTTCGGGCTGCAGCAGGATCGAAGGCTCACCTGCAAACACGTCGCGGATCATGCCGCCCGCGCAGGCGGTCAGCACCCCCATCACCATCGCCGGTACGGGGGGAATGCCGTAGCTCAGCGCCTTGGCCGCGCCGAACGCGGCATAGGCGGCAAGGCCGGCGGCATCGAGCCAATCGAACATATTGCTGGTCCACCAGCGTTGCGGCGTGAACCAGACGAGCACTGCCATGCCCAGGCACAAAGCGGCGACGCTGGTATCGTGCACCCAGAAGACCGGCGCGCCGATCAAAAGGTCGCGGATCGTGCCCCCGCCGACCCCGGTCATCAGTGCGAAAAATGCCAGCGTGATGAAAGTGAGCTCGCGCCGCGCCGCGGCCAGCGCGCCGGTGATTGCGAACAGGGCGATCCCCAACAAGTCCAGCCAGGGCAGGATTGGCCCCAGGCGTTCGGCGGCGGCGATTGGGTCCATGCGGGCTTTTCACTCTTTGGCGCTGGCGCGTCAAACGCTAGAAGGAAGGCATGGACCGTACCGCTTCGCCGCTCATCGTCATCGCCATGTGCCTCGCCTGTCTGGCGGGTTTCGTCGATGCATTGGCCTTCACCAGCCTGGGCGGATTTTTCGCCTCGTTCATGAGCGGCAATTCGACGCGGCTGGGCGTGGGGCTGGGCAGTGTCGGCGAACTGGGCGTGGCGGCGACTGCGCTGGCGCTGGTCCTGAGCTTCGTCGCGGGGGTGATCCTAGCGAGCGTGATCGCCCGCGCTCGACCCGCGGCGGACAAGCCCGCAGTGATGGTGGCGGTCACGGTATTGCTGCTGGCGGCGGCGGCGCTGGCAGCGGTCGCGCCGGGACCCGCGGTGCTGCTGCTGCTCGCGGGCGCGATGGGATGCGAGAATGGCGTGTTCCACCGCGACGGCGAGGTCTCGATCGGCGTGACCTATATGACCGGCACCTTGGTGCGGATGGGCCAGAAGGCTGCGAACGCGCTGATGGGCGACGCGGACCGCTGGGGCTGGGTGCCCTATCTGGCGCTGTGGCTGGGCTTCGTCTCGGGCGTGGTGCTCGGCGCGGCGGCGCATGGCCGCTGGGGCTGGGGGGCCTTATGGGCCGCGCCAGTCGCTGCGGCGGCGCTGACGGTGGCGCTCCGCAGGGTGCGGGCATAGATCACTTAGGCCGCGAAATTGTCATCCCCCGCGAAAAGCGGGGACCCAGTGCCAAGCAACGCATCGCCTCGACACCCTAGGTCCCCGCTTTTTTCGGGGGGATGACGGTTATCCTTCTGGATGGCTATTGCCGCTTGGAGGCGCTTACTGCTTCTTGGCAACCGCGTCGCGGCCGCCCTGGTGGAGCGTGGCCGACTCGATCTTGCCCGCTGCATCGCGGTTGAAGCTGATCTGGGCGTCGGTCACGCGCAGGAAGAAGCGATCGGGCTTTTCGGCAAACATCTCGAACGCGTCCTGTCCGGTCGCCTGCACGGTCAGCTTGGTGCCGTCGAAGCGTACGACCAGGCCGAACTCCGGGCTGAGTTGGTACGTGCCTTCATAGCCCTTGAGCACATCCGCGGCGAGCGTCACTGGCTTGCGTTCGCCGGCCAGAGTCACTTCGCCGCCGCGCGCCAGCGTCACCAGCGAAGCGCCGAGCTTGCCGGCCGAAGGGCCATTGAGATTGGCGAGGACGACCACGGTGATCCTGGCGTCCGGATCATAGCCCAGCCAGGTGTTGAACCCTTCGATCCCGCCGCCGTGCGAGTAGAGCGTCTTGCCATCCTTGCTGCTCACGGTGACGCCGAGCGCGTAATCGTTCTTGTAAGGCGTGGTGTAGGCCTTGAGCGAATCCGGCTTGAGCAGCTTGCCGCCGAACAGGCCGGTCTGCCATTTGAGCAAGTCATGCGTGGTCGAATAGAGCGCGCCGGCACCCTGCGGGATCGTCATGTCGATATATTCGGTGTTCATGACGCCCTTGGGGCTGGGACTATAGCCCGATGCGCGGCGCGGCAGCACTTCGGCGTGGCTGTCATAGCCGCTATCGGCCATGGCCAGCGGCTTGAAGATATTGTCGGTGACGAAGGCGGCATAGGATTGGCCGCTGGCCTTCTCGACGATCGCGGTGAGCACGACATAGCCGGAATTGGAATAAGCCATCTTCTCGCCCGGCTGGAACTCGAGCGGCTTGTCGCGGAAGCGGGCGATAAGGTCCGCCGGCGTCGCCGCGTGCATCTTGAAGGTCTTGTAATCGTCGAAGCCGGTAAAATTGGCGATGCCCGAGCTGTGATTGAGCAGGTTGCGAACGGTGATCTTGTCCCAGGCGGCGGGCGCATCTGTCAGGTAGGTCTTGACCGGCGCATCGAGGCCAAGCTTGCCACGCTCGGCGAGGAGCAGGATCGACACTGCGGTGAACTGCTTGGTGACCGATCCGAGGCGGAACTTGGTGTCGCCGTCATTGGGGATCTTCCATTCGAGATTGGCCGAGCCGAAGCCCTTGTCGAGCAGGATCTTGCCGTCCCTCGCGACCAGCACCGCACCCATGAACGCGCCCGAATCGGCTTCGGTGCGGGCGGCGGCCTCCATGCGGGCGGGATCCTGTGCCCGCGCCGGCATGGCGGCGAGCGTGGTGGTGACGATCAAGCCCAGCATCAGATAGCGCATTGGAAACTCCCTGTGTATTACTGAACTAACACGCAAGGCGTAGGTGCGCAAGGATTTACCAGCCGAAACGATCGAGCATTTGGCGAGCCTCGCCGGGCTCCATGCGGCCAATAAGAACGCGCATCGTGGCGCCGCCCTGCATTTGGCCGTCGCGGAAATAGGCCCAGTCCACGATCTGGGCATCGCGGATGGTGACTTGATCGTCGCGGTGCCAGCGGCGGTCCAGGGGCACGTTGAGCAGGCGGGCGATGGTGATGTCGGCGCGGTGCGCGATCACTTCGGCCCAGACGAACTCGGCCTTGTCCTCGGGGACCAGGTCATATTTGACGACGAAGCGCGTCTCGCCGGGGCCGGGCGAAGTGGCGTGGCCAAAGAAGACGGGAAGGCCGCGCTTCGCCTCAGCAATGGCGGCGCGCATTTCAGGATCGTTGGCGGCGACCGCTATGGTCGCGTCCTGGGCTTGCGCGGCTAGCGGGGCGACCAGGAGGACTGCGGCGTGGCAAAGCCACGCCGTCGGTCGGCGCTTTCGGTGCCGCCGGCCGTGTGAGCCTAGTTCGCTTGAAATTAGCTGCGCTAATTTCATCGCCGGCTCATACGTGAATAGGCTTGCCGTTAACGCCCATCGCAGCTTCCTTGATCGCCTCGCTGTGCGTCGGATGCGCATGGCAGGTGTAGGCGATGTCCTCGCTGGTCGCGCCGAACTCCATTGCCTGCGCGACCTGCGCGATCATCGTGCCGGCGACCGAGGTGATGATCCAGGCGCCGAGCACGCGATCGGTCTTGGCATCGGCGATGACCTTCACCCAGCCGACCGTGTCGTCGATCGCCTTGGCGCGGCTGTTGCCCGCCATCGGGAACTTGCCGACCTTGATCTCGCCGCGTTCCTTGGCCTGCTCTTCGGTCAGGCCTACGCCGGCGATTTCGGGATGGGTATAGACCACCGAGGGGATGATATCGTGGTTCACGATGCCGGTGAGGCCGGCGATGTTCTCGGCGACAGCGATGCCTTCGTCCTCGGCCTTGTGCGCGAGCATCGGCCCGGGGATGACGTCGCCGATCGCCCAGACGCTGTCGACTGCGGTGCGGAAATCATGGCCAGTCTCGATCTGGCCGCGCTGGTTGACGCTGAGCCCGATCTTGTCGAGGCCTAGACCGTCGGTGTTCGGACGGCGGCCGATCGAGACCAGCACGGCATCGGCCTCGATCGTCTCGGCAGCACCACCCTTAGCGGGCTCTACCGTGACGCTGGCTTTGCCACCATTGACGGCGACCCCGGTGACCTTGGTGGAGAGCTTGATCTCCATGCCTTGCTTCTTAAAGATGCGGCCGGCTTCCTTGCGGACTTCGCCGTCCATACCGGGGAGCAATTGATCGAGATACTCGACCACGGTGACCTTGGCGCCGAGGCGGACCCAGACCGAACCGAGCTCGAGCCCAATCACGCCGCCGCCGATGACGACTAGATGCTCGGGGACCTTTTCCAGCGCGATTGCGCCGGTGGAGTCGACGACCGTTTTCTGGTCGATCTCGACGCCGGGCAGCGGCGTGACGGTCGAGCCGGTGGCGATGACGATATTCTTGGCGGTCACCTTGCGGTCACCGACCTGGACGGTGTGCGCGTCGACGAAAGTGGCAAGGCCTTTGACCCATTCGACCTTGTTCTTCTTGAACAGGAATTCGATGCCGCCGGTCAGGCCGGTGACGGCCTTGTCCTTGTCGGCCATCATCGCCGGGAGATCGAGTTCGACCGAGCCCAGCTTGACGCCATGCTTGGCGAGCGCGCCGGAGGCGGCCTCGTAGAACTTCTCGCTGGCATTGAGCAGAGCCTTGGAGGGGATGCAGCCGACATTGAGGCACGTGCCGCCCAGCGTCTCGCGCGCTTCGGCGCAGGCTGTGCGCAGGCCGAGTTGCGCGGCGCGAATCGCCGCGACATAGCCGCCGGGGCCGGCACCGATCACGAGGACGTCGAAGTCGTATTCAGCCATTTTCTTCTCCGCTCCGGATATGGGGAGCTTAAAGGTCGATCAGAAGTCGCGTCGGATCCTCGATCGCGTTCTTGAGTGCGACGAGGAAGGTCACGGCTTCGCGGCCGTCGATCAGGCGGTGATCGTAGCTGAGTGCCAGATACATCATCGGGCGGATCACGATTTGGCCGTCGCGGACAACCGGGCGTTCCTCGATACGGTGGAGGCCGAGAACGGCGCTCTGCGGCGGGTTGATGATCGGCGTCGACATCAGCGACCCGAACACGCCGCCATTCGAGATGGTGAAGGTGCCGCCCTTCATTTCTTCCATCTTGAGCGTGCCTTCCTTGGCGCGCTTGCCAAAGTCGCCGATGGTCTTTTCGATGCCGGCAACGCTCAGATCCTGCGCGTCGCGAATGACGGGAACAACGAGGCCGCCCGGCGACGAGACTGCGACCGAGATATCGGCATAATCGTGATAGACGATCTCCTCGCCTTCGATCGACGCATTGACGCTGGGGATGTCCTTGAGCGCCATCACCGCGGCCTTCACGAAGAAGCCCATGAAGCCGAGGCGGACGCCATGCTTCTTCTCGAACAGGTCCTTGTACTTGGCGCGCGCTTCCATGACCGCGGTCATGTCGACATCGTTGAAGGTGGTCAGGAGAGCGGCGGTATTCTGTGCGTCCTTGAGGCGCTTGGCGATCGTCTGGCGCAGGCGCGTCATGCGGACACGCTCTTCCTTGCGGCCGCCGCTGGGGGCTGCAGGCGCAGGCGATACTGCCGGAGCGGGGGCGGCGGGGGCCGGAGCGGCAGGCTTGCTGCTCGCGGCGGCGACGACGTCTTCCTTGGTCAGGCGGCCGTCGCGGCCGGTGCCCTGAACGGTCGCGGGATCCACGCCATGCTCGAGCACTGCGCGGCGGACCGAAGGCGAAAGCGCGGCGGCTTCGACTTCGCGCACCTGCTCGCCCGGGCCGGTCTGGGTGCCGTCGGTGGCAGGCGCAGGCGCGGCGGGTGCCGATGCGGGCGCAGCGGCCGCGCCGCCGCCGTCGCCAACCGTGGCGATGACTGCGCCGACCGAGACGGTGTCGCCGACCTTGACGATGTGATCGCCCATCACGCCGGAGACGGGCGAGGGAACTTCGACCGAGACCTTGTCGGTCTCGAGGCTGGCGATCGGCTCATCGGCCTTTACGGGGTCGCCGGGCTGCTTGAGCCATTCGCCCAACGTCGCCTCGGTGATCGATTCGCCCAGCACGGGTACAGTTACGTCGGTCATATCAGGCCTTCCGGGTACGGCGGATTTCTTCACGAACGGAGTGGCCGAGCGCATCGGCGACGAGCGCGCCCTGCTCAGCCTGGTGGCGCTTCATCAGGCCGGTTGCGGGCGATGCGGCAGCGGCGCGGCCGGCATAGCGCGGGCGCTGCGGCTTGATGCCGGCATCCACCATGCACTGCTCGACGAACGGCTCGACAAAGGTCCAATAGCCATTGTTCTTCGGCTCTTCCTGCGCCCAGACGACCTCTTCGAGGTTGGTCATGCGGCTCAGGCGACGGATCAGCGGCTCGTCCGGGAAGGGATAAAGCTGCTCGATGCGGACGATCGCAGTGTTCTTGTCGCCCGCGGCGTCGCGCGCCTCGATCAGATCATAGGCGACCTTGCCCGAGCAGAGCACGAGGCGCCGCACGTCCGCATCGGCCGGCGCCGAGGGATCGGAGAGGATGCGGCGGAACTGGCTGTCGCCCTGAAACTCCTCTGCGCTGCTGACTGCCATCTTGTGGCGGAGCAGCGACTTGGGCGTCATCTGTACCAGCGGCTTGCGGAAATTGCGGCGCATCTGGCGGCGTAGCAGGTGGAAATAATTGGCCGGCGTCGTGATGTTGACGACCTGCATGTTGTCCTGCGCGCAGAGCTGAAGGAAGCGCTCGGGGCGGGCCGAGCTGTGCTCTGGCCCCTGGCCTTCGTAACCGTGCGGCAACAGCATCACCAGGCCGTTGGCTCGGAGCCACTTGGCTTCGCCCGAGGCGATGAACTGGTCGATCATGATCTGCGCGCCATTGGCGAAATCGCCAAACTGCGCTTCCCACAGCACCAGAGTCTTGGGATCGGCGCCGGCATAGCCGTACTCGAAGCCGAGCACGCCATATTCGCTCAACGGGCTGTCCAGCACTTCGAACTTGCCGTGCGGAATGGTGGCGAGGGGAATATATTTCGCCTCGGTCTTCTGATCGACCCAGACGGCGTGGCGCTGGCTGAAGGTGCCGCGGCCCGAATCCTGACCTGACAGGCGGACGCCATAGCCTTCGGACAGGAGCGCGCCGAAAGCGAGCGCCTCGCCGGTCGCCCAATCGAAATTGGCGCCCGACTTGAACATCTCGCGCTTGGCATCGAGCACGCGGCCGAGCGTCTTGTGGATCTCATGGCCTTCGGGAACCGTGGTCAGCGTGCGGCCAAGGCTGTCGAACAGCTTCTTCTCGATGCCGGTATCGACGCTGCGCCGCGCATTCTCGGCGTCGACGGGCGCGCCGAGGCCGGACCAGCGGCCGGCGAACCAGTCTGCCTTGTTCGGGAGATACGCCTTGCCTGCTTCGAACTCGCCTTCGAGCAATTGCGTGAACTGGTCGACCTTCTGCCCCAGGAAATCACCCTGAACTACGCCTTCTGCCGTCAGCCGCTTGGCATAGACTTCGCTGACCGGGGGGTGCTGCTTGATGCGGGCGTACATCAGCGGCTGGGTGAAGCTGGGCTCGTCGCCTTCGTTATGGCCGAAGCGGCGATAGCACCACATGTCGATGACAACGTCGCGCTTGAACTTCTGGCGGAACTCGATCGCGACCTTGCAGGCGAAGGTCACCGCTTCGGGATCGTCGCCATTGACGTGGAGGATGGGGGCCATCACGCCCTTGGCGACATCCGACGAATAAGGCGAGGAGCGCGCGAATTGCGGGCTGGTCGTGAAGCCGATCTGGTTGTTTATGACGAAGTGGACGCAGCCGCCGGTGTTGTAGCCGCGGATGCCCGAGAAACCGAGGCATTCCCAGACGATGCCCTGGCCCGCCATCGCGGCATCGCCATGAATGAGCACCGGGAGCACCTGGTTATGGTCGCCGAGATCGTCACGGACGGTCTGTAGCGCGCGGACCTTGCCGAGCACGACAGGATCGACCGCCTCGAGGTGCGAGGGATTGGCGACCAGCGACATATGGACGCTGACGCCGTCGAACTCACGGTCGGTACTGGTGCCAAGATGATATTTGACGTCGCCCGACCCGCCGACTTCTTCCGGGTTGGCCGAGCCGCCGCCGAATTCGTGGAAGATCACGCGGAAGGGCTTCGACATGACGTTGGCGAGCATGTTGAGCCGGCCGCGATGCGCCATGCCGTAGACGATCTCGCGGACGCCCTGCGCGCCGCCATATTTGATGATCGCTTCCATCGCCGGGATCATCGCTTCGCCGCCGTCGAGGCCAAAGCGCTTGGTGCCGACATATTTCTTGCCGAGGAATTTCTCCCACTGCTCGGCTTCGACGACCTTGGAGAGGATCGCCTTCTTGCCGTCGGCAGTGAACTGGATTTCCTTGTCCTTGCCCTCCATGCGCTCCTGGAGGAAGCGGCGCTCCTCGACATCGGCGATGTGCATATATTCGAGGCCGACATTGCCGCAGTAATTTGCGCGCAGGATGTCGACGATCTCGCGGACGGTGCCCCATTGCAGGCCGAGCACGCCGCCCAGATAGATGGGGGAATCGAGCTGATCGTCGGTGAAGCCGTGATATTCGGTGCGAAGATCCTCGGGCAGATCCTGGCGGGCGAGGCCGAGCGGATCGAGATTGGCGGCGAGATGCCCGCGCACGCGATAGGTTCGGATGAGGAGCATCGCGCGGATCGAATCGCCCGCGGCCTTGGCGATATCGGCTTCGGACGGCGCGGCGGCGAGGGGCTTGGGGGCAGCGCCGGGCTTGGCCGGCTTGGGCGCCGGCTCCATCTGGGTCGGATCGAGCGCCGCGGTGAGCGCATCGGTTTCGGTCAGCGGCCAATTGGCCTGCTTCCAGCTTGGGCCCTGCGCGCTGCCTTCGAGCCCTTCGAACCAGGCGCGCCAGCCGGCCTCGATCGAAGCCGGGTCGGCCTTGAAGCGCTTGTACAGCGTCTCGACGAAGGCGGGGCTCACGCCGCCGGCAATGTCGTCGAAGTCGAGGCCCTCATAGCCCATCGTCAAATCCAATCCGTCAGTCCAACGCGCGCGATATAGGGCGCGCGTTAACCAATTACCCCTTGAGCACTTCCACCAGCGTCGAGCCGAGCTCGGACGGGCTGGCGGCGACGCGGATGCCGGCGGCTTCCATCGCTGCGATCTTGCTCTCGGCATCGCCCTTGCCGCCCGAGACGATCGCACCGGCATGGCCCATGCGGCGGCCCGGAGGCGCGGTGCGGCCGGCGATGAAGCCCGCCATCGGCTTCCGCCGACCGCGCTTGGCCTCGTCGATCAGAAACTGCGCGGCCTGCTCCTCGGCATCGCCGCCGATCTCGCCGATCATGATGATCGACTTGGTCGCCTCGTCGGCGAGGAACAATTCGAGCACGTCGATGAAGTTGGTGCCGTTGACCGGATCGCCGCCGATGCCCACCGCAGTGGTCTGGCCGAGGCCGGCGTTCGTCGTCTGGAACACCGCCTCATAGGTGAGCGTACCCGAACGGCTGACGACGCCGACCGAGCCCTTCGAGAAGATCGAGCCCGGCATGATGCCGATCTTGCACTCGCCGGGGGTCAGCACGCCGGGGCAGTTCGGCCCGATCAGCCGCGACTTGGAGCCGCTGAGCGCGCGCTTGACCTTGACCATGTCGAGCACCGGAATGCCCTCGGTGATCGTCACGATCAGCGGGATTTCGGCGTCGATCGCCTCGAGGATCGAGTCGGCCGCGAAGGGCGGCGGTACATAGATCACCGATGCGTCCGCGCCGGTCTTCGACTTGGCCTCGGCGACGGTGTTGTAGACGGGGAGCCCAAGATGCTCGGTGCCGCCCTTGCCCGGCGTGACGCCGCCGACCATCTGCGTGCCGTACTCGAGCGCCGCCTTGGTGTGGAAGCTGCCGGTCTCCCCGGTCATGCCCTGGGTGATGACCTTGGTGTTCTTATCGACGAGGATGCTCATCTAATCTCGTTCCTTCTCGTTCCCCTGCGACGGCAGGGGCCCAGATTGGGAATCTAGAACAGGTGATCGTAGAGATCGGCCCAATCCGGATTCATCGTTTCGATCACACGCAGCTTCCAGAGCCGCTTCCATTTCTTCATCTGCAATTCGCGGGTCCGGGCGGCTTCGATATCGGCGTGCCCCTCATGCCGGACCAGTAATCTGCAACCGTATTCGTTGGTAAAGCCATCGACCAGGCCGTTGCGATGTTGATAAACCCTGCCGGGAAGATCGCTCGTCGCGCCGTTATAGATCGTTCCGTTCCGGCCGCTCGCCATGATGTAGACGTAGCCGGGCTTCTCCACCGTTATGCTTTACCTTCCGAGTCTGGACCCCTGCCTTCGCAGGGGAACAGGGAGATCAGTTCAACGAGCTATCGATGCCCTTGCAGGCGACCAGTAGCTCCTTCACTGCGTCGACCGACACTGCGAGGTTCTGCTTGGCCTCGTCATTGAGCTTGATCTCGACAACCTTCTCGACACCGCCGGCGCCGATGATCACCGGGACGCCGACATAGAGATCGTCGATGCCGTACTGGCCGGTGAGGTGCGCCGCGGCCGGAAGCACGCGCTTCTGGTCGTAAAGATAGGCCTGGGCCATCGCGATGCCGCTGGTGGCGGGCGCGTAATAAGCCGAGCCGGTCTTGAGCAGAGCGACAATCTCACCGCCGCCCGAACGGGTACGCTGAACGATCGCGTCGATGCGCTCCTGGGTTGAGAAGCCCATCTTGATGAGGTCGGGGACGGGGATGCCGCTGACGGTCGAATATTCGATCACCGGCACCATCGTGTCGCCATGGCCGCCGAGCACGAAGCTGGTGACGTCCTTGACCGAGACGTTGAACTCGTCGGCGAGAAAGTGACTGAAGCGCGCCGAATCCAGCACGCCGGCCATGCCGACGACCTTGTGATGAGGCAGTCCCGAGAATTCGCGCAGCGCCCAGACCATCGCGTCGAGCGGGTTGGTGATGCAGATCACGAACGCGTCGGGGGCGTTGGCGGCGATGCCTTCGCCGACCGCCTTCATCACCTTGAGGTTGATGCCGAGCAGGTCGTCGCGGCTCATGCCCGGCTTGCGGGCGACGCCGGCGGTGACGATGATCACGTCGGCGCCGGCGATATCGGCATAATCATTGGTGCCGGTGATCTTGGCGTCGAAGCCTTCGACCGGGGCGCACTGGCTGAGATCGAGCGCCTTGCCCTGGGGCACGCCTTCGACCACGTCGAACAGGACGATGTCGCCCAAGCCCTTGAGTGCTGCGAGATGGGCGAGCGTGCCGCCGATATTGCCGGCGCCGATGAGCGCGATCTTCTTGCGAGCCATGGAAACTCCTTGCACTAGCCAGGGCGCGAGGGCGCACCCCGCGCGAATTTCGGGCGGGGCTTAGGCCGATTGGGCAAAGGTCGCAACCAAGAAGGTTCGATCGGGCGGATTATCTTTGCGACTTATTCGCAAGTGCAATAAGGGCTTAGTGTAGACTTCAAGGAGTGCCTTCGCCGCCCGCGAGATCCTGATAGAACATCAGCGCATTGCCGTCCGGATCATAGAAGGTGAGCAGGCGGACCATTCCGGGAATCTCGATGATAGGCCCGTCCTGGCGCACGTCTGCGGCGTCGAGCGCGGCCTTGGCGGCGTCGAGGTCAGTCACGCCGAAAGTCAGCGTCGCGCCGCCGCCCTGCTCCAGCTTCTCGACCTGGCTGAGGCCGATGCTGACGCGCGCAACGGGACTCGAAAGCTCGCACCAGGCCATGTCGTCGATCCGATACGCCAATTGTGCGCCGAACATCTCCTCATACCATGGGATCGAGCGATCCAGGCTGGCGACGCCGATCGAGCAAGTGAGTCCGCCATCGAATGCGATGCGTCCCGCAAGCGCTTGAGGTTCGACTGTTGCCATGCTGCTTCTCCGACTCTATGGTTCCGTTTATATAGTCGATATCATAACGGAGCCGATGTCAACGCCCCTTCCTCCCGAAACCCTGCGCGCGCTGGGCGGCCATCGCTGGGCGGTGCCGGTGATGGCGCTGCTCAGCCGCGAAGGCGGCGCGCGCTTTGCAGTGATCGCGCGGGCATATGACCTGTCGCACCACAGCCTGACCCGGTGCCTCGAGCATTTGCGGGGCAGCGGCTGGGTGATCCCGAATCCCGGGCACGGGCATCCGCTGCGTCCCGAATATCTGCTGAGCGCGGCAGGGCGGCCAGTGGGGGCGTTGTGCGAACGGATTGCGGCGGAGCGCGAACGGCTAAGGCTGGCGGCTGCGGACCTGCCGCGCTGGTCGCTGCCCATCGTGGCAGGCCTGGCGCCCGACTGGACGCGTTTCGGAGAATTGCAGACGCGGCTCAAGCCGGTGACGCCGCGGGCCCTGTCGCAGACCCTGCAGGCAATGATCGGGCATGATCTGGTCGGGCGGCGGATTGAGGACCGATATCCGCCGGTTGCGTTATATGGGCTGACTGGGCGTGGGCGGGATCTTGCGGGCGCGATTGCCGGCTAGGGCTTGGTCGCCCGCTTTCGATACTCCTCCGCCAGCACTCCGAACGCCGCCTTGCGCGTGCCTGTCTCCGAGATCAGGCCCTTGCGGTTCCAGCCCTGTTGGTAGACCGGGTGCTGGCGGCGGGGCGAGCGGAAGTCCTTGAGGATCCAGGGAGAGAGCCCGGTGAGGAAGGGGACTTTGTCCGCCATTGCCAGCGTCTGGCGGTAATATTCGGCCTGATATTCCTCGCTGAACTTGTGCGGGGCGGGGGCGGCGTCGTGATAGCCGGCCATCGCATCGGCGCCGAACTCGGAGAAGATCAGCGGCTTCTGAACCGGGGTGCGCCACTCAAGGCCGGGGAGTGCCGATAGCGGGTCTCCCGAATACCAGCCATTATAGGTGTTGATCGCCATCACATCCAAATCGGGCACCAACGGATCGTCGATCGTCGAGACCTTGCCCTCGCGCTTGCTGAGCAAGGCGGCCGTGACAAGGCGGCTGTCGTCGAGCGCGCGGACGTCGGCGATCAGCGTGCGCAGGAAGGCATTGCGCGCCTCGCCCACGGGCGTTTCGTTGGCGACACTCCACAGGATGATCGAGCCGCGATTGCGGTCGCGACGGATATTCTCGGCGAGCATCGCGCGAGCGTCACGAAGCGCGTCCGGATTGTCCCAGGCGACGCGCCAATAGACAGGCACTTCGCTCCACACGAGCAGGCCGATCTCGTCGGCCATACGAGTCATAACTTCGCTGTGCGGATAATGGGCAAGCCGGACGAAATTGCCATTCAGCCCTTGCTTGATCTCGGTGAGCAGCGCGCGCGCCGCGGCCAGGGTAATGGCGCGAACGGGGTCCTTGCCCAATTCCTCCTCGTGCATCGAAATGCCGCGCAGGAAGACAGGCTTGCCGTTGAGCAGGATGCGCGCGCCTTGCACTTCGACGGTGCGGAAACCGATGCGGTCGGCGAGAGTGTCGTCGCCACTGGTCACAGACACATCATAGAGTGCAGGGCTTTCGGGCGACCAACGCTTGAGCGCGCGGGGGGCGGGGAGGCTGGCTTCCCAGGCGCCCATGCCGTCCGTGCGGCCTTCTAGCTTGAGGCCGAGCGCGGGGATGGCGAGCCGGATCGGGGCACCGCCCTTGTGCGTGCCATCGAGCCGCGCCGAGACTGCGATGCGTCCGTCTCGGGTGAGACGGACGAATGCGTCATCGACATAGGTTTCGGGCACGGCAACCAGCGTTACCGAGCGAGTGATTCCGCCATAGGTTTCCCAATCGGTGACCGGCGGCGGGATGTCGGCAGTGGTGCGGGCGCTATCCACGCCGACAGTGATCTGGTTGCTGCCGGGGCGGAGCTCGTCGGTCACGTCGAACGCGAACGGCGTAAAGCCGCCGCGGTGCTCGCCGACGGCCTTGCCGTTGAGATATACGCTGGCGGCATAATCCGCGGCGCCGAAGCGAAGGAACAGGCGCTTGCCGGGCCGCGGCGCGAAATCGAAACTGCGCTGATACCAGACTAGGCCCTGATAGTGGCGCATCTCGGGGGCGTGGCCGATCCAGCTGCCCGGCAGATGCGTCTGCGGCGATTGCTGCATGTCGAATTCGAACCATTTGAGCGGGTTGGCTTCGGCGACATCGGCCTGGATCAGATCGGCCCAGCGCCTCGTGCTCTCGCCGGGAGGCCCGCCATGGAAGCCGGCGACCCCGTCGCGATAGGGATCGACCGACCAGTGCCATGCCCCGTCGAGGCTTTGCGAGGGGCGCATGTCCGCGGCGGCGAGCGTCTGGGCGGCGGCGGGGAGGCCGAAAGCGGTCAGCGCTGTCATCAGCATCGCCAGCCAACGCATCGCCTTGCCCATCGCATCTCTCCCGGTGGTTTTGCGCGAGCCTAACGCTCGCCATGCCCTTCCGCCAGATATTCGTCCGAGCGCATTTCCATGAGGCGGCTGACCGTGCGGTCGAATTCGAAGCGGCCGTCGCCTGCTTCGTAAAGGTGCTCGGGCTGGGCATCGGCGGCTGCGAGGAGCTTGACCTTGTGCTCGTAGAGCGCGTCGATCAGCGTGACGAAGCGCGCCGCTTCGTTGCGGTTTTCGGGGCCTAGCCGCGGAATGCCGACGATGATGATTGTATGGAAGCGGCGGGCGATGGCGAGATAGTCGGCCGCGCCGCGGGCTTCGCCGCATAGCCGCTTGAACGAGAATACCGCGACGCCCTTTAGACACTTCGGCACGTGGATTTCGCGGCCTCCCTGCACGGGCAGGTCGCAGGCGGGTACGTGGGCGCGGTCTTCGGGCGGATAGTCGGTCAGGCGAAAGAAGGCGGCGGAGAGTTGCGCGGTCGCCTCGGTCCCGTTGGGGACGAGCCAGGTGTCCATGCGGCCGAGCCGGTCGAGCCGGTAATCGACCGGGCCGTTGAGCGCGAGCACGTCCATCCGCGCTTCGATCAGGTCGATGAAGGGCAGGAAGAGCTGGCGGTTGAGACCGTCCTTGTAGAGATCTTGCGGCACGCGGTTCGACGTGGCGACGATGGTCAGCCCGTGGCGCATCATCTCGGTGAAGAGACGCGAGAGGATCATCGCGTCGGCGGGATTGTTGACCACCATCTCGTCGAAGGCGAGCAGGCGGATGTCCTCGGCCAGCGCGTCGGCTACCGCGATCACCGGATCGGCGGTTTCCTTCTTGCGCTCTTCGTTGAGCCGCGAATGCACTTCGAGCATGAATTCGTGGAAATGGACGCGGCGCTTGCGGCGAATCTGCACGCATTCGAACAGCAAATCCATCAGCATGGATTTGCCGCGGCCGACGCCGCCCCAGAGATAGACGCCGCGCGGCGCTTCGGGTGCGCGGCCGAGCGCGCGCCACAGGATGCTGCCTTTCTTGGGCACGGCTTCGAGCTGTGAGGCGAGCACGTTGAGCCTGAGCGCTGCGGTTTCCTGTTCGGCATCGGGCTTGAGCTCGCCCGCAGCGACCAGCGCGCGATAGCGTTCGAGGACGTTGCTCAAGTTTGGGGGCTCACTGCGAAGACGACTTCCGCACGGTGCCGGAGAAATCCATGACGATCGTCTCGCCCTGGTAGATCAGCCCGCGAAGGAACAGCAACCGTCCGGTCTCGCGCAACAGTTCGACGCGCGCCTCTACGGCGCCGTCCGCGACGGGCGCGCCGGCGATGAAGTGCGTTGCGAGATCGACGGTGGAGGCACGCCCCGCACCGAGCACCCCATAGGTGCGCGCCGCGGCGAACAGCGCCATATCGATGAAGCCGAGCAATGCGCCGCCATGGACATTGTCGCTGAGGTTCGAATGGGCATGGCCCGGAGTGAAGCGGACGCGGACGAAGCCATCTTCGAGCTTGGCCGAAAGCGGGCCGAACAGCGCGTTGAAGCGCGTCTTGTCGGTCAGTTCCCAGCGTTTCCAACCGGGAAGGTCGGGATCGTCCTGGAAGGTGAAGCGGGGCTCCCCGCCCGAACCCTGGCCCTCGCTCAAAGCGTGCGCTCGGCTTCCATCTTCTTGATCTCGGCGATCGCCTTGGCCGGGTTGAGGCCCTTGGGGCAAACGTTCGCGCAGTTCATGATCGTATGGCAGCGATAGAGGCGGAACGGATCTTCCAACTGATCGAGCCGCTCGCCGGTCATCTCGTCGCGACTGTCGGCCAGCCAGCGATAGGCCTGGAGCAGGATCGCCGGGCCCAGGAACTTGTCGCTGTTCCACCAATAGCTAGGGCACGAAGTCGAGCAGCAGGCGCACAGGATGCACTCGTACAGGCCGTCGAGCTTCTCGCGCTGCGCGGGGCTCTGGAGCCGCTCCTTGCCCGAAGGCGTGGTGCTGACGGTCTGCAGCCACGGCTTGATCGAGCTGTACTGTGCGTAGAAATGCGTGAAGTCGGGGACGAGGTCCTTGATCACGTCCATGTGCGGCAGCGGCGTGATGCGGATATCGCCCTTGATGTCCTCGATCGCAGTGGTGCAGGCGAGGCCGTTGCGGCCGTCCATGTTCATCGAGCATGAGCCGCAAATCCCTTCGCGGCACGAGCGGCGGAAGGTCAGCGAGCTATCGGTTTCGGACTTGATCTTGATGAGCGCGTCGAGGACCATCGGGCCGCATTCATCCAGGTCGATCTCGAACTTGTCGTAGCGCGGGTTCTCGCCGGCATCGGGATCGTAGCGGTAGATCTTGAAGGTCTTGACGCGCTTGGCGCCCGGCGCCGCCTTGTGCTCCTTGCCCTTGGAATTGATCTTGCTGTTCTTGGGCAGGAGAAATTCGGCCATCACGCGTTCCTTGTGCTGGTGCGCGCGATAGCCAATCGGCGCGGGCGGCTCAACCACCTATGCGCGTATCAGATGACGTCGAGTACCAGCCCCATGGTGCGGGCTTCCTCGGCCTCGATGTACCAATTGGCGGGCGCGCGCTTGCATACGTCCTCGAAGGGCACGCCCGAGCCTGCGACGAAATCGCGAAAGCCTTCCTCCTCGATACGAATCGATTCCTCGATCTCGTGGAGCGTGGCCTTGAGCACGGCGACGCAGGTCTTGAGGGGGCCGGAGACCTCGACCGTCTTGCTCATGATCCGCTCATGGACCATCAGCCGGGTGCCCCGGGTCAGGAAGCGCTTGTCGACCGGGAAGGTCGCCATGAAGGTGGCGCCAGCCGAATAGACCGCGACCTTGCCGAGGAAGAGCATCTCGCGCCCGGTATAATCGCGGATCAGGCGGAGCTCGTCGCCCATCAGCCGCGCAACTTCGGGGTCGCCGCCCAACGTCGAAATCGAGACCACTAGCGGGCCGTCCTGCGGCGCCGCGATCAGCTGCTGTCGGAAGGCTTGGTACATTTCCTGATCGACGGTGCCCGAAAGGACGATGTGCGGCGTGCTGAGCAGCGGATAGCGAGTCGCGCGGCTCTCCGGCGAGAGCGAAGAAGGCGTGGCGGAGGGTGCTGTAATGTTGGCTGGTTCGGTCATGGCCTGCGCAACTGGCGGGGGCGGAAGGGGTTCCGCGGAAAAAGGACGAGGCAGGGATTCCGGCGCACGGGGGCGGCCGAGCGTTGCCCTGGCCTCGCGCTTTTCGAGCATTCTCCGCACCACGAACGAAAAGCCGAAGGTAATCAGTGCGCCCAAAGCAATCTGGATCAGGCGGTTCCTGAAGCCGCCGGGCAGCACCTTATTTACCGCGGCGGGGATTTGGTGCTCCAGATCGCCCGGGATCAGCCGCTCGAGCAGCGTCTCTTTGCCGCGCGCCACCTATCCGCCCTTGAGCGCGTCGGTCGCCGGGCGGCCGACCGGTTCGGTTGCCGCCTTGGGCATGCGGGCTTCCAGCGGAGTCAGCCAGGTTGGGACTTTATCGCCGATGCTCACCTGGGGGTTGGAGGAGGGAAGGCGGGCCCCGCCCTCCCACTCGCCGATCAGGGTACGGGCTTCGTCGGATGCCTTTTCGAGCGGCTGCGGCTTGCGCAGTCCGTGGTTGATCATCGCGTCGCCAAAAAAGGTCCAGTCATTCTCGGCCATGCAGCCGAAGGAGGGTCGCTCGGAGGAGGCGGCAGTGAACAGCGCAGTGGTCTCGCTCGACAGCGCCGGCACAAAGATGCCTGAATAACAGGCCGAGAGGATCAGCACGCGGTTCTTGATGCCGAGCTCGTCGAGCAAGCCGGCCAGCCTTTCGGGGGCGAGAATGCCATAGCCGTTATTACCGTCATGATAGGCGATGCCGACCTTGGCGCCGTGGCTGGTGGTGTAGAGCACCAGCACGTCCTGGCTCTTGTCCATCAGCTCGGCGATGCGGGCGAGGCCGAGAGTGAGCGAGGCCAAGCTGCCGTTAGGGAGCGTGCTGGGGCCCGAGCCGTCGGTGCCGGCAAGGACTAGCGTGCGGCCTGCGGCATCGTACCGGCGGGCCAGCACCTTGCCGGCCTCGCGCGCCTCGCGGCCGAATACAGGATCGCTGTCGAGCGCGACCGAGACGACATAGGCATCGATCAGCTTCTTGCGCTGCGGGGCGAGTGCGGCCAGCGCCTTGCTGACGCGGCGGCTGTCTTCGAGCATCCACTTGGCAGTGCGCCCGCGCTGGAGCTCGGGGCCGGAGGAGAAGCCCTCGACCGGCCCTTCGCCTGAGATGATGCCGGGCCATTGCGCCGATTTGTCCGGAGGCGCCGTCTGCGCGGTGGCGGGAGCGGCGGCGAGGGACGCGGCAAGCAACGCTAACAGGAAACGCATGGTCGGAACTGGCCCCCGGGAATTGGTTAACGCCAGTCTCGCGGGTGTGGAGGTGGAGTCAAGCGCTGCTATCCGCCGCGTCGTCGAGAACGGGGCAGCTAAACAGGAAAGGCGCGGCCGTCGCCAGCCGCACCCTTCGCATTTCGACCGGAGTAGCGTTCAGTAAACCCGCTTCTTCGGCTTGATGTACTCGATCGCGTCGGTGAGCGTGTAATCATGGACCGGGCGGTAATCGATTGCAGTCGATCCGCCCTTGCCGCCCCAGCCTTCGAAGGTGGCGACGGTGTGCTTCATCCAGCCAGCATCGTCGCGCTCGGGGAAATCCTCGTGCATGTGTGCGCCGCGCGATTCCTTGCGGTTAGCGGCGCATTCCATGGTGACGACCCCCTGGCTGATGAGATTGTCGAGCTCGAGCGTCTCGACGAGATCGGTGTTCCAGATCAGCGAGCGATCGGTGATGCCAACGTCCTGGAAGCTCTGATAGACCTTGCCGATCTTGTCGACGCCCTCGGTCAGCAATTCGCTGTCGCGGAACACGGCGCAGTTGCGCTGCATCGTCTTCTGCATGTCGGCGCGGACCTGCGATGTGGGAGCCGCGCCCTTGGCGTGGCGGAAGTGATCGAGGCGAGTGAGGGCGAATTCCTCAGAGCCGGCGGGCAGGGCGTTGTGCGCAGTGCCGGGCTTGAGGATTTCCTTGAGGCGCAGGCCCGTGGCGCGGCCGAAGACGACCAGATCGATCAGCGAGTTGGAGCCGAGGCGATTGGCGCCATGGACCGAGACGCACGCCGCTTCGCCAACAGCGAACAGACCGGGGACTACGCTGTCCGGGTTGCCGTCCTTATTATGGACGACTTCGCCGTGATAGTTGGTCGGGACGCCGCCCATATTGTAGTGGACGGTGGGAACTACCGGCAGAGGCTGGCGGGTCAGATCGACATTGGCGAAGATCTTGCCGGTCTCGGTGATGCCGGGCAGCCGCTCGTGGAGGATCTTGGGGTCGATATGGTTCAAGTGAAGGAAGATATGGTCCTTCTCCTTGCCAACGCCGCGGCCCTCGCGAATCTCCATCGCCATCGAGCGTGAGACGACGTCGCGCGAGGCGAGGTCCTTCGCCGACGGGGCATAGCGCTCCATGAAGCGCTCACCCTCGCTATTGGTGAGATAGCCGCCTTCGCCGCGTGCGCCTTCGGTGATCAGCACACCGGCGCCGTAGATGCCCGTCGGGTGGAACTGGACGAATTCCATGTCCTGGAGCGCGATGCCGGCGCGCAGCGCCATGCCGTTGCCGTCGCCGGTGCAGGTGTGTGCGCTGGTTGCCGACTGATAGATGCGCCCGCCGCCGCCGGTGGCGAGGACCACGGCATGGCTGCGGAAGCGGTGGATCGAGCCGTCTTCCATGCACAAGGCAATCACGCCCCGGCATTGACCATTCTCCATAATCAGATCGAGCGCGAAATATTCGACGTAGAAGTCCGCGTCGTACTTCAGGCTCTGCTGGTACAGCGCGTGGAGCATCGCGTGGCCGGTGCGATCCGCCGCGGCGCAAGTGCGCTGGACGGGGGGGCCTTCGCCCATATTCTGCATGTGGCCGCCAAACGGGCGCTGGTAGATCGTACCATTGTCGTTGCGGCTGAACGGCACGCCGGCATGCTCAAGCTCATAGACTGCGGCGGGCGCCTCGCGGACCATATATTCGATCGCGTCCTGGTCGCCGAGCCAGTCGGATCCCTTGACGGTGTCGTACATATGCCACGACCAGTGATCGGGCGAATTGTTGCCGAGCGAAGCGGCGATGCCGCCCTGCGCGGCCACCGTGTGCGAGCGCGTCGGGAACACCTTGGTGATGCACGCGGTCTTGAGGCCGGCTTCGGCACAGCCCATCGTGGCGCGAAGGCCCGAGCCGCCGGCACCGACGATGACGGCGTCATAGGTGTGATCGATAATCTTGTATGCGGCCGTGGCCATCAGATCGCTCCGGCAGTGAACGCAGTCTTGAGGATCGCGAAGATCGCGGTCGTGGCGGCGGCGATGGTGAAGAAGTTAAGGAGCACGAGCAGCACCACGCGGGTCTCGTCATGCTGGTAATCCTCGATCACGACCTGAAGCCCCAGGCGGAAGTGATAGAAGGTATTGATGACCAGCAGGATCAGCGGCACCGCGACCCAGGTCTGCCCGACCCAGGCGTGAACGGTTTCCCAATCGTACGCCGGCAGCAATGCCATGCTCAGCACGAACCACAGGACGAGGATGAGGTTTCCGCCCGCGGTCAGCCGCTGGTGCCACCAGTGATGCGTGCCCTCATGCGCCGAGCCGAGCCCGCGCACGCGGCCGATGCTGGTGCCGTCACCCATTGCTCTTCTCCAGGATCCAGACCCAGAACGCCGCGGTGAAGAGCACCGAGACGAGGAAGGTCGTCAGCGCAGAGCGCTTGTTGGCGTGCAGTTCGAAATTGGCGCCCTGATCGAGAAACAGGTGGCGCACGCCCGAGGCCATATGCTGGAAGAACGCCCAGCTCATGCCGACGCCCAGGATCCAGCCGGCAATGTTGAGCTTGCCCGAACTCAGCGTGAAGAGGTCGAGGAAACCCGAATAAGCCGCCGGGCCGGTCGCAGCCGCGACGAGCCACCAGACAAACAGGATCGTGCCGAGCGTCGCCATCCCCGTGCCGGTGGCGCGGTGGACGATCGAGACGGTCATGCCCGGCCCCCATTTCCAGATCGAGAGATGCGGCGACAGCGGGCGCGCTTCGTTGCGGACATTTGCCAAATGGCGTTCCTTTCGGGCGTGTTGCCGCTTCCTTAGTCCGGCGGTCGGGGGATGCAAGCCGGATGGTGTGGCGCGCCGCTTTGGCTAACCGGCTCTTAACCAGTTCAGCGCATAGCTTTGCCCAAAGGATCGAGTGGCTCGGCCGCTCGTGCGAAGGGGACCTCTGTGACGACTGCCGCACTCAATACCAGCCTGCCTGCGCCTGGCACGATGACTGCCCGAATCGACGTGGCTTCGCGGCTGCGCATCTTCGATTTCGAAGGCTCGCTGGTCTCTTCGAGCCGCGAAGTCTGGGACACGCTCGAGCCCGAGATCCAGGCGGTCTCAGGGGCTTACTGGCAGCAATGGCTGCGCTGCTTTGCCGACGAGAGCAATTGGGCGCCTGATGATACGCAGAAGATGATCGATGTGGGCGCGGTGTTCCTCAAGAACCGCTTCCTCGACACCGCGGGCACGGCCTGGATCGAATCGATCGAGCGCTCGGTCGCCGCGGCCTATGCCAAGGCCGTGCCGCCGATGGCGTTGCTTTCGATGATCAGCGCGAGCGACCGCGCGGCGCTGGAAGTGCTGATGCGCCGAGTGGGATCGGAGAATTCCAGGCTTCCGGTTCTGATCGACACGCTGATGCGGCTCTCGGCGCTCGAAGGCGACATTACGGTCGAACTCTATAATCTCTACCGCGAATATAGCGCGCAGACTGCACGCGACCGGCTTGCCGCGGATTTCCGCGACTCGATCGGCGCGACCGTCGAACGGGCGTCGCGCGAAGGCGATGCGCTTCGTGTGCAAGCTGTCCATACTTCGGCCTCGGCACGGGGCATGCTGGGCAAGGCATCGGAAGTTGCGGCTGCGGCCGAGCAATCGGCCGTCGCGATGCGCGAAGCCGCGCAGACCGCGGCGGGCCTGATCCGCGCAATCGAAGACGCCCGGATGGAAGTCGAGGCCGCCGCCGATATCGCCACGCGCGCATCGGGCCAGGCAGGCGCGGCCGTGAGCACCAGCGAGGCATTGAGCGATCATGCCAAGTCGATCGAATCCATTCTCGGCCTGATCCGCGACATCGCCGGACAGACCAATCTGCTGGCGCTTAACGCCACCATCGAGGCAGCCCGCGCGGGCGATGCCGGGCGTGGGTTCGCAGTCGTGGCGCAGGAAGTGAAGAGCCTCGCCAACCAGACTGCGCGCGCCACCGACGACATCGCCGCCAAGATCGCCGCGATCCAATCGGCCACCAAATCGACTGTTGAGACCAATGTCTCGATCCGCTCGACCGTGACCGAAGTGCAGGAAAGCGCCGACCGCATCCGCAGCGCGATGGAAATCCAGGCACAGACCGTGACTGCGATCACTGCGGCAGTCGATGAGACTGCGCTCGCGGCGGATTCCATGTCGGCGACGATCGGCGCGATCCGCGAGGATACCGAATCGGTCGCCAGCGAAATCGATCGGGTGGGCCAGGGCTTCGCCGCCCTCGACGGCCAGCTCGGCAGCCTCAAGACCAGTGCGGGCGACTTCATCGCCAAAGTCGCGGCATAAGGAGAAGATGATGGTGGAAGCCCGCGAACCCGGCCAGTGGAGCGGCGGAACCCGCTCCGTCGCCGATCATCGCCGCGAATATGATTGGGACGGCGCGATCGAGCCCGGCTGCCGCGAAATCGCCGAGCTTGTCGGCGGGCGCCAGCGCGAAATCGCCGAGGCATTCTGGCGGCACTTCAAGGCGATGCCGACCAGCGCGCCGATGATGGCGCTGCTCAACGATCCCAAGGGATATGAAGCGCAGGTCGAGCATGGCACGCGCTATGGCACGCTCAAGTTCGAGAAGCCGTTCAGCGACGAGTGGGTCGAGATGGTGTGCGGCTATGCTGCGCAGACCTATCGCATCGGCATTCCGCTTCCCGCGGTCGTCGCCGCCTTTTCCTATGCGCATAGCGAGACAATGCGGGTGCTTCGCGAGAAACTGGGCGACGATGCCGAGCGGCTCGGGCGGCTGTGCGACGTGGTGCAGCGCATGGCGATGGCAGAGGCCGATCTGATGGCGGGACATCTGGGCGCGCGCGATGCGGCACAGGTCACCCAGGAGCGCCGCGAGCGCTCGCTCCAGTTCCAGGCGAGCATCGCCGAATCGATCCAGAGCGCGAACGAAGCCGGCAACCGCATCCGCGTTCAGGCGCAGGGTGCGTCGAGTTCGGCGCGGGGCATGCTGGGCAAGGCTTCCGAAGTCGCTGCGGCGGCGGAGCAATCGGCGGTTGCGATGCGCGAGGCGGCGTCGACTGCGGCGGGGCTGATCCGCGCGATCGAGGATGCCCGGATGGAAGTCGAGGCTGCGGCCGAGATCGCGACGCGTGCTTCGGGTCAGGCGGGCATGGCGGTGGGTTCGAGCGAGGCGCTGAGTGATCACGCCAAGTCGATCGAATCGATCCTTGGGCTGATCCGCGACATTGCCGGGCAGACCAATCTGCTCGCCTTGAACGCGACGATCGAAGCGGCGCGCGCAGGCGATGCCGGGCGCGGCTTTGCGGTCGTGGCGCAGGAAGTGAAATCGCTCGCGAACCAGACGGCGCGGGCGACCGACGACATCGCGGCCAAGATCGCGGCGATCCAGTCGGCGACCAAATCGACGGTCGAGACCAATATCTCGATCCGCTCGACGGTGAGCGAAGTGCAGGAAAGCGCGCACCGCATCCGCGCGGCGATGGAAGTACAGGCGCAAACCGTGACGGCGATCACGGCCGCAGTCGATGAGACTGCACTGGCAGCGGATTCGATGTCGGCGACGATCGGGGCGATCCGCGAGGATACCAAGAGCGTGACCAGCGAGATCGACACGCTCCAGCGCGACGTGACGGAAGTGGACGAACGGCTGCACCGGTTACGCGATGCCGCCGAGAGTTTCTCAAGCTCGGTGGCGGCGTAACGCGGCTTGGGTTAGTGGAGGCCGATGGCCTCCACTCACATTCTCCTCACCGGAAGTAGCCGCGGCATCGGCGCGGGGATTGCCGAATCCTTCGCCGACGATGATGTGCGCCTGATCGGGCATGGAACGCAGAGCGGCATCGCCGCCGATTTCGACAAGCCGGGCGGGGCGGAGATGCTCTGGCAAAAGGCACTCGACGCGCTTGACGGTCGCATCGATGTGCTGATCAACAATGCCGGCATCTTCGAGAGCAACCCCATCGGCCTCGACCATCAGGATTGGGTCAGCGGCTGGGAGCGGACGATGCGCGTCAATCTGACTGCCTCTGCCGAGCTCTGCCGTTTGGCGATCCGCCATTGGCAGGAAGGTGATCGCGGCGGCCGCATCGTGAACATCGCCAGCCGCGCCGCCTATCGCGGCGACAGCCCGGCGCATTGGCATTATGCCGCATCCAAGGCCGGCATGGTGGCCATGACCAAGAGCATCGCCCGCGGCTATGCAAGTGAAGGCGTGCTGGCATTCGCGATCTGCCCCGGCTTCACCATGACCGGAATGGCCGAGGACTATCTCGCCAGCCGCGGTGGCGACAAATTGCTGGCAGACATCCCCTTGGGCCGTGTGGCCGAACCCGCCGAAGTCGCGACGCTGGCGAGGTTTTGTGCATTGGAGGCGCCGCCCTCGATGACCGGCTCGGTACTGGACGTGAATGGTGCGAGCTATGTGCGATGAGTAGCTGGAAACTTACACTGCCCTGCACCCGCGACGAGGCGGAAATGCTCGAAGTCGAGGATCTGGATCTCGATCCCTTGCCCGTATTGCTCACCAGCGAGCGGGTGCCCGACGATCCCGCCAGCTGGCAGCTCGAGGCTTATTTCGATGGTAAGCCCAATAGCGCCGCGCTGGCAGCGGTACAGGCGCTGGTGCCGAGTTCGAAGGGCGTCAGGCCGGTTGCCGAGAAGATCCGCGATGCGGACTGGGTTACGCTCAGCCAATCGGGGATCGAGCCGGTCCATGCCGGGCGCTTCTATGTGCATACGGGCACGAACAAGGGTCGCGTGCCGGCTGACACCAAAGCATTCCGGATCGATGCCGGGCTCGCCTTCGGGACAGGCACGCACGAGACCACTTCGGGCTGCCT
This sequence comes from Sphingomonas sp. AC522, assembly GCF_979258125.1. Classification (NCBI taxonomy): domain Bacteria; kingdom Pseudomonadati; phylum Pseudomonadota; class Alphaproteobacteria; order Sphingomonadales; family Sphingomonadaceae; genus Sphingomonas; species Sphingomonas sp. AC522. The sequence continues at coordinate 132,269 of NZ_OZ409836.1, read as the reverse complement.
GATTGCGCTGGGCGAGCTCAAGGCGCGCGGGCTGCAGGTGCGCAACTTCATCGATGTCGGTACTGGCACCGGACTGCTGGCGTTCGCCGCGATGCACTTGTGGCCGCGTGCTTATGCGACAGCATCGGACATCGATCCGCGTTCGATCGACGTGACGGCGGAAAATGCCGAATTGAACGGCGTGGCGCTTGGCGGTGGGCGGGGGCAAGTGTCGCTCGCAGCGGCCGCGGGGCTGGAGCATCCCCTGCTGATCGGCCGTGCACCCTATGATCTTGTCATCGCCAACATTCTAGCCGGGCCGCTGACCGAGCTTGCGCCGACAATCGGCATGGCATTGGAGGAAGGCGGCACTCTCGTGATGGCGGGGCTGCTCGACAAGCAGGCGGAGACCGTCGCACGGGCATATCGCCGGCAGGGATTGCGGCTCGTCGGTCGGCTCGATCGCGGCGACTGGCCGACGCTGATCCTGCAGAAGCGGAGCCGGTTCGGGACCGAGCGAGTTACCCGGTTGAGCCGGGGCAAGGGCGAGGCGCCGGGGTTCGGAAGCTGGTGAATCCAGAGATTGTCACCCCGGCACAAGGTCGGGGTGACAAGTTAGAGTTGGCCCTTCGAGGCAGCATATTCCTGCGTGCCGCGCGTAATAACGCAGTCTTCGGGCAGGATCGCCGCGATCGGGATGTCTGGCTGGGCGAGGATTTCCTGGTAGAGCGGCGCGAAATCGGTTTCGACCGTTACGCGCAGCAATTCGTCGAAGCTCGGCACGACGAAGTAATTCTGCTGGAAATCATCGATCCGGTAATCGGTGCGCATCACGCGCTTCAAATCGAAGCCGATGCGGTTGGGGCTGGGGTCTTCCAGCGCGAAGATGCTTTCGGCGAAGCTCGAGACGATCCCGGAGCCGTAGATGCGCAGATTCCCTTCTTCCTCGATCAGGCCGAATTCGACCGTGTACCAATAGAGCCTGCCGAGTTGCTTGAGTGCGCCAAGCTCGAGCGCACGATTGCCGCCGCGGCCATAGGCTTCGAGATAATCGGCGAAGACCGGATCGGCGAGCATCGGGACATGGCCGAACACGTCATGGAAGACGTCGGGCTCCTGGATGTAATCGAGCTGATCGGGGCGGCGGATGAAATTGCCCGCCACGAACCGCCGATTGGCCATGTGATCGAAGAACACCTCGTCGGGAACGAGCCCGGGCACTGCCACGACCTGCCAGCCGGTAAGCTTCATCAGCCGCTCGGACAGTTCTTCGAAATTGGGGATGCCGCCATCGGACAGCCGAAGCGCATCAAGCCCCTTGAGATAGGCCTTGCTGGCGCGGCCGGGGAGCAGTTTCGCCTGGCGTGCGAACAAAGTGTCCCAGGTGGAATGCTCTTCGGCGGTATATGCCTGCCAATTCTGCGGGATCGTCCAATCGGGCGCGGCACCTTCGGGGGGACGGTCGAGAACATGGGTTTCCTGAATCATGCCCACTACATAGCATGGCGTCTACTTGCGATGAAATGAGGCTTTGATGCTGCCGACCCCGCGTGATGCGTCCGTCCCGCCGCCAAAGGCCGCAGTAGCGCTCGAATGGCCGCGCGCGGCGTGGACAGTCGCGCGGCTGGCGATGGGGGGCTGGGCGAAGGACCTGCCGCCGGGCGATGGGCGGCCCGTGCTGGCGCTGCCGGGGCTGTTCAATACCGACCGCTCGAACCTCGCGCTGCGCCATCTGCTCCGCAAGCTCGGCTACCGCGCTTATGGCTGGGGATTAGGGCGCAATTTCGGAGTGCGCACGGTCGGCGCGGAGAATGAGCGGCTGATCGCGCGGATCGCCGAAATTCATGCCGAGACTCGGGAAAAAGTCACGCTGGTAGGCATTTCGCTGGGCGGGATCATGGCGCGGCTGGCGGCGCACCGGAACCCGGAGCTGGTCCGCGAAGTCATCACGATCAGCTCGCCCTTTGCCGGGCCGCCGACCGCGACCAATGTATGGCGCCAGTTCGAATTGCTGACCGGCGAGAAGATCGGCGACGCCGCGGTGATCGCCCGGCGTGAGGAGGCTGCGCGGCCTTTGCCCATGCCGGCGACTGCGATCTGGAGCCGCAGCGACGGGCTGGTCAACGGGCTGATCTGCCGTGAGGAGGAAGGCGCCGCCGCCCGCGCGATCGAGATCAGCAGCAGCCATTTGTTCGTGCAGATGAAGCCTGAGACGCTGCGCGCGGTTGCGCAGGTGCTCGGGGGAAGCGCTTAGCGGTCGTCGCGCTTGCGCTTGCGGTCGTTGCGCTGCTTTTCCTTGAGCTCGGCGTCACTCCAGGCCTCTTCCTCCGCGGCTGCGCGCTTGGCGCGACCTTCCTCGGCTTCCTTCTTGCGCATCTTCTTGCCGTAGTTGCGGTCGGACTCTTCCTGGCTGGTGGTCGCCCAGTCGGCGGTCTGGCTGGCGGCCTTGATCGGCAACGTCGCGACATCGACGATGGTCTTGGCGATGCAGCCGCCCGAGAGCAGCGGCAATGCCACGATGAGTGGAATGAGGATCTTGCGCATGTCGGTCCTTACTTTGCGGGCGTTCGGAAAGACGCACGCGCCTGGGATCCGATATAGGGGTAATCGGTGAAGAAACCGTCCACGCCTAGCCCGATGAAATACTGCATTTCCTCCAGCAGCCGGCCATGTTCCGCTGGGTTGGTGCCGGTGCGATAGGCCAGGTTGAGGAATGCATTCTCGGCGCGAAAGGTCCAGGGATGGATCTTGAGCCCCGCGGCATGCGCGTCGGCAACCAGCGTTGTAGGCTTGTTGTCCGGCGCGAGGATCAGGGTGAGCTCGGGGCCGATGCCGTACGCATATTGCGCTATTTCGCCGAGCGCCTTGGGCGCGACCATCTCGCGATAGGTCGCATAGGAGCCGTCTGCCGGCGCCGTGGCAGGCTTGATCAGCTGGATGAGGCGGATGTGGGTCTGCTTACGCAGCGCTTTTAAATTATTGACTTCGAACGACTGGATGAAGACTGGCGCGTCCGCACGGTCCCAACCGGCTTTTTTGAGCGCGGCCAGCAGCGTCGGTTCGATCGGCAGGCCTAGCCTCGCGAAATAGCTGGGGTGCTTGGTTTCGGGATAGATACCGATCGTCCGGCCGGTCTTGGCGCTGGCGCTTTTGGCAAGGGCGATGACTTCTTCGAGCGTGGGAATCTCGGCCTGGCCGTTGAAGCGCATGTTGGCGGGGCGCATCTGCGGGAGCCGCTCGATGGCGCGCAGCGTCTTGAGCTCGGCGAGAGTGAAATCCTCGGTAAACCAGCCGGTCTCGGTCACGCCGTCGATCGTCTTGGTTGTCCGCCGCTTCGCGAATTCGGGATGCTGGGCGATGTCCGTGGTTTCGACGATATTGTTTTCGTGACGGACGACGAGATGGCCGTCCCTGGTCGGCACGAGGTCGGGCTCGATGAAATCGGCGCCCTGTTTGATCGCCAATTCATAGGCTATCAGGGTATGCTCGGGCCGTTCGCCGCTGGCGCCGCGATGGGCGATGATCAGGGGTGCGGTTTCGGTTTCATGCTCCGCAGTCGTCGCGCAGCCCCCTGCAGTCAGCCATGCCGCCATGATCAACGATCTCGCCAGTGCCCGCTTCACACGGTAGCGATAGCGCAACGATGTGACGGGAGCGAGGCGAAGCGTGGCGGAAAACGACAGCGTGATTGCGGCGGCGCAAGCGTGGAAGGGTTCCGCGATGGCGCTGGCGACAGTGGTCTCGACTTGGGGATCGGCGCCGCGGCCGCGGGGCTCGCACATGATCGTGCATGCCGATGGACGTTTCGAGGGGTCGGTCTCGGGCGGGTGCGTCGAGAGCGATATCCTCGCGGCGGCTGCCGAAGTGATTGCCGGGGCTCCCGCGATGCTCAAGAGCTATGGCGTCGCGGACGATGCGGCCTGGGAAGTCGGGCTTCCCTGCGGCGGGACGATCGAGGTTCTGGTGCAGCCGGTATCTGACGCTGGGTTTCCTCCCGCCCTGTTTGACAGCATCGCCGCGGCACGGGGCGCCGGGACACCGCTCGATGTGGGGACGGACCTCGCGACCGGCATCAGCGCGATCGGCGCGGGCGGGTTCTTCAATCGCTACGATCCGCCGCGGCGGCTGCTGATCGTCGGCGCGGTTCAGATCGCGCAATCGCTTGCCGGGCTGGCGCGCGAACTGGGAATACTGACCATCGTCATCGATCCGCGCGGGAGATTTCTGACGCCCGAGCGTTTCCCCGGAGTGACATTGGACGACCGCTGGCCCGACGAGGCCGTAACCGCCCTGCGGCCCGACCGTGCCACCGCGGTGGTGACGCTCAGCCATGATCCCAAGATCGACGATGCCGCGCTGGCTGCCGCGCTGGCCAGCCCCGCGGGCTATGTCGCCGCACTGGGATCGCGCAAAAGCCATGCGGCGCGGCTCGCGCGACTGGCGGCGGCGGGCGCGAGTGCGGACGATCTGGGGCGGATCGAAGGGCCGGCCGGCCTCGATCTCGGCGCGATCGGCCCTGCCGAGATCGCCTTGTCTATAGCGGCGTCGATGGTGCGGAGCTTCCATGATCGAGCCTGAGCAAGTCGCGTTGGTGCTGCTTGCCGCGGGGCGCTCGCGGCGTTTCGACGGCGACAAACTGAGCGAGGAATTTCTCGACAAGCCGCTGGCATATCATGTGGTGACGGCGCTCGAGAAAATCCCGTTCTGTGCGCGGATTGCAATCGTCTCCGATACGCGGCTCGATTTCGCCGAGCGGGGTTACCGCGTGGTCGAGAACCCCGATCCGTCGCTCGGACAGGCGCGCTCGCTCTGCCATGGCGTTAGCGCGGCGAAGGAGGCCGGGTGCGATTATGTGCTCGTCGCGCTTGCGGACATGCCGCGGGTGACGGCGGCGCATGTCTATCGGCTGTTCGACGCCGCCAATGGCCCCGACACGATCGTGGCGTCGAGCGACGGGGTGCGACCGATGCCGCCGGCTTTGTTCGGCAGCGGCCGCTTCGATGACTTGCTCGCGCTCGACGGCGACGAGGGCGCGCGCGAGTTGATCAAGAGCGGGCGGCATGTGGTGACTTCGCCTGCGGAACTGGTCGATATCGATACGCGGGACGAGCTCGAAAAATTGCGCGAACTCTATGGGCTGCCCACGGACGGGAAATAGGCGTTGCTCATTCGTGCCGCAGCGCGTCGATCGGGTTCAGCCCTGCCGCGCGCCGAGCCGGGAAATAGCCGAAAACCACGCCGATCACTGCCGAGATTGCAAAGGCGATGACGTTGATCTGCACGTCGAACAGGAAGGGCAGGCTGCCGAGATAGGACATGATCCCGACGGCAAGCTGCGCCAGCACCAGCCCGATCACGCCGCCGAGCATCGACAGGACCACGGCTTCGACCAGGAATTGCATCAGCACTTCGCTCGCGACAGCGCCGATCGCCAGCCGGATGCCGATCTCGCGGGTCCGTTCGGTAACCGAGACGAGCATGATGTTCATGATCCCGATCCCGCCGACGACCAGGCTGATGCCGGCCACCGCCGCGACGATCTGCGTCAGCAGGGTCGTCGTGCCGGTCAGCGTCTGGCTGATCTGGGCCGTGTCGAAGATATTGAAATCGTCCTGCTTGCCGCCCGAGATGTTGCGGCGTTCGCGCAAGAGATCGGTGATGCCCGACTGGACCTGCGCGCTTTCATAATCTGGATCGGTGCCGACCAGCATCAGGCGGATGTCGCGATTGCCGGTGAAGCGGCGCTGGACCTGCTTGATCGGCATGATGATCACATCGTCCTGATCGCCGCCGAACCCTGCCTGGCCGCGCGCGGTGAGCACGCCGATGACATCGCACGAAACGCCGTTGACGCGGACGCGCTCACCTACCGCGCTGCCGCCGCGAAAGAGATTGGTGCGCACCGTGTTGCCGATGATGCAGACTGCCTTGCCGGCCTGTTCCTCAGTGCGGTTCCAGATGCGGCCCTGCGCCAGCGGCCAAGGCTGGACGCGGAAGAAATCGGCGGTCGTGCCATTGACCGTGGTCGACCAATTGGCACCGTTATATATCGCCGTCGCAGTCGATTGGGCCTGGGGCGCAACAGCGGTGACGCCGGCGACCTGCGAGCGGATCGCCGAGACGTCCTCTTCTTCGAAATCGGCAGGACGCGGGCCGCCGCCGCCACGGCCGAAGCCCTGGCCGGGGCGGACCTGGAGGATATTGGTACCGAGCGACGATATCTGCTGCTGGACCGCGGCAGTGGTCGCCTTGCCGAGCGTGACCATCGTCACGACCGCGGCGACGCCGATGATGATGCCGAGCGCAGTCAGGATCGAGCGCAATTTGTGGCGAAGGATCGATCGGATCGCGAGGATGAAGGTGGTGCCGAACATCAGGCAGGCACCTTGTCGTTATGCTCGATCCGCTCGACCAGCCCGTCCTTGAAGTGGACCAGCGTGCGCGCGAAGGCGGCCATGTCGGGCTCGTGGGTGACCATCAGAACGGTGATGTTGCTGTTCTGGTTGAGGTCGGTGAGCAATTGCATGATCTCCACCGAGCGCTCCGAATCCAGATTGCCGGTCGGCTCGTCGGCGAGGAGCACGTCGGGGTTGGTGACGATCGCGCGGGCGATCGCGACGCGCTGCTGCTGGCCGCCCGAAAGCTCGGCGGGGGTGTGGTCCCACCATTTATCGAGGCCAACTTTCTCGAGCGCCGCCATCGCCGCATCGCGCCGCGCCTGCTTGGCGTCGCCGCGATAGACCAAAGGCAATTCGACATTTTCGAGCGCCGAAGTGCGCGCGAGGAGGTTGAAGCCCTGGAAGACGAAGCCGAGATATTTGCGGCGAAGCAAGGCGCGCTGATCGCGGCCCAATTGCTCGACATGCACGCCCTTGAAGCGGAATTCGCCGCCCGAAGGCACGTCGAGACAGCCGAGGATATTCATCGTCGTTGACTTGCCCGAACCCGACGGGCCCATCACCGCGACGAAATCTCCCGCGGCGATGTCCAAGTCGATGCCCTTCAGCGCCTGGAACTGCGTCGCGCCCTCGCCATAGATCTTGGTGACGCCGCGCAGCTGGATCAGCGGAGCTTCATTGTCCGCCACGCTGACCTCCGCTTTGGCCGCTTTGGCCGCCTGCACCGCTTTGGCGGCGCTGGCCGGAGCCGCGCTTGCTGCTGGCACCGTTTGCCGAAAGCTGGCCGGTGATGACCTTGTCGCCGGGCTTGAGCTGGCCGCCGGTGACTTCGGTGACGGTTCCGTTGGTATCGCCGGTGGTGACCTGAACGGCCTGCGGCTTGCCGTCTTCGCCGGTGATGTAGACCGTCTGCTGCGCGCCGCGCGCGACGGTAGCGGTCTTTTCGGCCTGGTTGCCGCGGCGCGGGCGGCTGGGCACCAGCGCACCAGTGATGCCGCTCTTGCCGCTGCTGTCCGCAGCGCCCGCCACTGCCGGGGTGAAGCGCAACGCCGCATTGGGGACGAGCAGGACATTGGGCTTGGCCTTGGTGGTGATTTCCGCGGTGGCGGTCATCCCGGGGCGCAGCTGCAAATCGGGATTGGAGACGCTGAGCGTCGCCGCATAGGAGACTACCTGTGCCGTGGTCGATGTGGTGGTGGTGGTCGATGCCGAGAGGTTCGAGCCCAGATCGACGCGCGTGATCGTCGCGGGGAAGGTCTTGCCGGGGAAGGCATCGACCGTGAAGGTCGCGGTCTGGCCCTGCTGGACCGAGCCGACATCGGCTTCGTCGATCGAAACCTGAAGCTCCATTGCCGAGAGATCCTCTGCGATCACGAACAGAACTGGCGCATTGAACGATGCCGCGACGGTCTGGCCCGGCTCGATCTGACGCGCGAGGACGACGCCGTTGACGGGCGAGCGGATGACGGCCTTGGCGCGCTGGGTCTGGTTCGACGAGAGCGCGGCGCGCGCGGAGGCGACATTGGCCTGCGCCGCGCGCTGTGCGGCGACTGCGCGCTGCACGGCGGCGCGCCCCTGTTCGAGCTCGACCTTGGCGGGGACGCGCCCGCCCGAAAGGCGGCTGACTTCCTCGAGACGCGCCAACTGCGCCTGTGATTCGCTCACCGTGGCCGCAGCCTGCGAGACCTGGGCAATATTGGCATTCAACGCAGCCACGCTTTGCGCGATCGCGTCATCGAGCCTTGAGGTATCGAGCAAAGCGATCGGCTGGCCCTTTACGACGCGGTCGTTGACGTCGGCGCTGACGTTTTCGACGAGGCCCGAAAGCTCCGAGCCGACCGTCACCTGGTTGGTCGGCGCGAGCTTGCCCGTCGCCGAAACCGTGACCGTCAGATTGCCGCGCTCGACTTCCGCAGTCGAATAGCTGACTTCGCCCGAGCCGCCGAACAGGCGAAAGGCGAGCAGCACCAGAAGCAGCACGCCGATCCCGATCAGTACCCATTTCAGATAGCGCCGCCACCAAGGCGCGGCGGGCGTGCCGAGGAATTCGTCGAGCTTCTTGGGATCAGTTGCCATTATTGCGAGCCTGTTCGGGAGCGGTGGGCGTGACATTGCTGTCCCAGCCGCCGCCCAATGCGAGATAGAGTTGGATCAGCGCCGTCGATTGATCGGCCTGCGCCTGGGTGAGGCCGTTGCGCGCGGAGAGCAGGCTGGCCTCGGCCTGGTTGAGCGTGGTGAAATCGGTCAGCCCGGAGCGGTATTGCAGGCGCGCCAGCAGTGTCTGGTTGTTCGCGGCATCGAGCGCGACGCGGAACTCGGTCTCGCGGCGCTGGGCCGACTGGAGCGCGACGACTGCATTCTCGATATCCTCCAGACTGGTCAGCACGGTCTGCTTGTAGCTGAGGAACGCGCCTTCGGCCGCGGCCTCGGTGGAGCGGATCTGGCTGCGCGTGCGCCCGGCGTCAAAGATAGTCTGCGCGATATTGGCGAACAGCCGTCCGCTGATCGCGTCGAAGATCGTTGAGAGCGCTCCGCCTCCGCCATCGAGGCTGCCGCCGATCGAAAGCGCCGGATAAAGCTGGGCGGTGGCGACGCCGATCTGGGCAGTCGCGGCCGCCAGATTGCGCTCTGCAGCGCGCACATCGGGACGCTGGCGGAGGGCGTCGGCGGGGATTCCGGTGGCGACACTGGCGGGGCCGCGCGGGATCGGCTTGGGCGATTCGAGTTCGGCCTTGAGCGCGCCCGGCGCCTGGCCGGTCAGCACGCCCAGCCGCGAGACGAAGCTGTTATAGCTCGCTTCGAGCGAGGGGATCGAAGCCGCGGTCTGGGCGCGGCTGGCGCGCGCCTGTTCCTGATCGAGCGAGGAGACTAAACCTGCCTGGACGCGCCAGCCAGCGATCTGGAGATTGTCGTCCTGGATCGCCAGCGCGTCGCGGGCATTGGCGAGGTTTGCCTGGGCAAGGCGCGCAAGCACGTAATTGCGGGCGGTCTCGGCCTGGATCGAAATCAGAACCGCGGCATAATCGAAGCCGCTCGCTTCATAACCGGCACGCGATACCTCGACGCCGCGGCGGACGCCGCCGAACAAGTCGACCTGGTAATTGGCGTCCGCGCCGATCGAGAAATTGTCGTTCGATCCGAAGCTGCCGCCGGCGATCGGGAGGCCCCGCGAATAGCCCGCGCCGCCGCTGATCGTCGGCAACAGGCTGGCGCGCGACTGGGTGAGCGATTCGCGCGCTTGGCGCAGCCGAGTAACGGCGAGCGCGATATCGAGATTGGCTGCGCGGGCGCGATCGACCAGGCTGGCGAGCGTCGGATCATCGAATTTGGTCCACCAATGCGTCAGGTCTTCCTGCGCCTGTTGGTTGGCCGCGACCGAATAATCATTGGGCACGCCGAGTTCGGCGGCGGCGCGCGGACGGTAATCCGGCCCGGACGAACAGGCGGCGAGCGGGATCGCGAGTGCGAGCGTCCAGGCGAAGGGGCGGCTGATCATGACCTCGTAGATGGTTTCGCGAGCGATTCAGTTCCACCAAAACATTGTCGCAGTTTGTCGCAGTGGATCGCTTGGCGCGCGCGGCCGCGGCTCCTATCAGGGACGAACTAAGGAGAAACCGATGTCCGACAGCGTCTATCCCGTTCCCGCAGAATGGGCGCGCAAGGCTCGCGTGGATGCGGCTGGTTATGAGAAGTTGCACGGCCGCAGCCTGGCCGATCCGGGGACCTTCTGGCTGGATGCGGCGAAGCGGCTCGACTGGATCAAGCGGCCCGAACTGGCCGGCGACTGGTCGTTCGATGAGGGCGATTTCCACATTTCGTGGTTCGCGGACGGTAAGCTCAACGTCTCGGCCAATTGCATCGACCGGCATCTCGCCAAGCGGGGCGACGCGGTGGCGATCCTGTGGGAACCTGATGAGCCTTCGGAGGCACCGCGAAGCTATACTTACCGTCAGTTGCATGCCGAGGTCTGCCGCTTCGCCAATGTCCTGAAGACCCAGGGCGTGGCCAAGGGCGATCGCGTGACGGTTTATATGCCGATGATTCCCGAGGCGGCGTTTGCCTTGCTTGCGTGTGCGCGGATCGGCGCGATCCATTCGGTGGTGTTCGGCGGTTTCTCGCCCGAGGCGCTGGCCGGCCGGATCACCGATTGCGACAGCGCGGTGGTGATTACCGCCGATGAGGGCCGGCGCGCGGGGCGGAAGGTGCCGTTGAAGGCTAATGTCGATGCCGCCGCCAGGAATGCGCCGGCGCTGCAGAAAGTGATCGTCGTGCGCGCGACGGGTGGCGAAGTGACGATGCAGCCGGACCGCGACGTCTGGTATCACGAAGCCGCGGCGCAGGTTTCGGACCAGTGCCCGGCCGAGCCGATGAGCGCGGAGGACCCGCTCTTCATCCTCTACACCTCGGGATCGACCGGCAAGCCCAAGGGCGTGCTGCACACCAGCGGCGGCTATCTGCTCTGGGCGAGCTACACGCACGAGCTGGTCTTCGATTACCGGCCCGGCCAAATCTATTGGTGCGCCGCCGATATCGGCTGGGTCACCGGGCACAGCTATATCGTCTATGGCCCGCTGGCGAATGGCGGCACGACGCTGATGTACGAAGGCGTGCCCAATTGGCCCGATGCGTCGCGCATCTGGCAGGTCGTCGATCGCCACCAGGTCGAGATCCTCTACACTGCGCCCACGGCGTTGCGCGCGTTGATGCGGGAGGGCGATCAATATGTGAGCGCGACCAGCCGCAAATCATTGAAGCTGCTCGGCACTGTCGGCGAGCCGATCAATCCGGAGGCGTGGCGCTGGTATCACGAAGTAGTCGGCGAGGGCCGCTGCCCTATCGTCGATACCTGGTGGCAGACCGAGACGGGGGGCATGCTGATCTCGCCGCTGCCGGGCGCCACTGCGCTCAAGCCCGGCTCGGCGACACTGCCCTTGCCAGGAGTCGATCCGCAGATCGTCGATGCCGAGGGCAATGTGCTGCACGGCGCCACCGAGGGAAATCTGTGCATCGCGCGCAGCTGGCCGGGGCAGATGCGCACCGTCTGGGGCGATCATGCACGCTTCTTCCAGACCTATTTCAGCACCTATCGCGGCAAATATTTCACCGGCGACGGCTGCCGCCGCGACGAGGACGGATATTACTGGATCACCGGCCGGGTGGACGACGTGATCAATGTGAGCGGCCACCGCATGGGCACGGCCGAAGTCGAGAGCGCGCTGGTGCTCCATCCCAATGTCGCCGAGGCCGCTGTCGTCGGCATGCCTCACGACATCAAGGGGCAGGGCATCTATGCCTATGTCACGCTCAACAGCGGCGTGGCCGCGTCCGAGGAATTGCGCGACGAGCTCTGCAAATGGGTGCGCACCGAGATCGGTCCGATCGCCACCCCCGACGCGCTGCAATTCGCGCCGGGCCTGCCCAAGACCCGCTCGGGCAAGATCATGCGCCGCATCCTGCGCAAGATCGCCGAGGGGGGCGTGTCCTCGCTTGGGGACACCAGCACGCTGGCGGACCCGGCAGTGGTGGACGATCTGGTGGCGAACCGTATCGATTGAAACTAAGTTGCGGCAATGCCGGCACGGCGTTATATCTTGCCAACACAGCTTCCGGCACGAGGATACCATATGAAAATCAAGACTTTGGCGCGCCTGATGGCGGGTGCGGCGCTCTTTGCCGGCGCGATTCCCGCGCTCGCGCAGACTGCGCCCAATGCGCCGCGCTACGGTACGTTCGGCATCGACACGAGCGGGCAGAAGAAGACCGTGAAGCCTGGCGAAGACTTCTGGACCTATGCCAACGGTAGCTGGGCCGATACCGTGCAGATTGCGCCTGAGCTTCCTGCCGCCGGCTATGGCATCCAGCTGGTGCTCGAGGCGGAAGCAAATGTCCGCACCATCCTCGACGACATGGCGAAGAACCCCGCTGCCTATGGCGCGACCGGCAAGCAGGTCGGCGATTTCTATGCGGCCTGGATGGACGAGGCGGGCATCGAAGCCCGCGGCACTGCGCCGCTCAAGCCCTATCTAACGCGCATCGCCGGCGTGCAGGATCTCGCCGGGCTCCAGGTGCTGTTCGCCAGCGTCGGCTATGCCTCGCCGGTGGACGTGGAGGTCATCCCCGATTTCGCCGATCCGACGCGCTACACTGCGATGGTATCGCAGGGCAGGCTCGGCATGCCGCGCGATTATTACCTGCTCGAAGGCGAGAAATACGACGCCTTCCGCACTGCCTATCGCGCCTATGTCGTCAAGATCCAGGAGCTTGCGGGCATTGCCGATGCCGCGGCCAAGGCGGATGCGATCATTGCGCTGGAGACTGCGATCGCCAGGAAGCAATGGTCGCCCCAGGAAAGCCGCGACCTCGCCAAGCTCAACGATCCGCAGTCGATCGCCGGGCTCGAGGCCAAGGCGCCCGAATTCGAATGGGAGCTGATGCTCAAGACCGCGGGCATCGACAAGGCGCCGACGATCATCATGGGAAACAACACCGCGCTGACCGAGATCGGCAAGATCATGGTGGCAACGCCGCTCGCGACCTGGAAGGACTATCTCGCCTTCCGCTTCGTCAGTGACAATGCCGGCTTCTTGCCCAAGGCGTTCGATGACGCGCGCTTCGGCTTCTATTCCACGACGCTTAGCGGCGTGCAGACCAAGCGCGACCGCTGGAAGCGCGGCATCCAGCTCGTCAATGGCGCACTCGGCGAAGCGGTCGGCGCGATCTATGTCGCCAAATATTTCCCGCCCGCTTCGAAGGCGCAGATGACCGAGCTGATCGAGGATCTGCGCGGCGCTTATCAGGAGCGGATCCAGGGCTCGACCTGGATGGACGAGGCAACGCGCAAGGCTGCGCTCGTCAAGCTGGCTGCGTTCGAGCCGCGTATCGGCTATCCGGAAAACTATATCGATTACACGTCGATGAAGGTCGATCGCGGCGATTTGCTCGGCAATGCGATGCGCTCGGCGGAATTCCAGCATCAGCTGCAGCTCCAGCGCTTCCCCAAGCCCGTGGACCGCTCGTTGTGGAACATGACTCCACAGACGGTGAACGCCTATTACAGCCCCCTTGCCAACCAGATCACTTTCCCCGCGGCGATTCTCCAGCCGCCTTATTTCGATCCGAACGCCGATCCGGCGATCAATTATGGTGCGATCGGTGCGATCATCGGCCATGAAATGGGGCATGGCTTCGACGATCAGGGCAGCCAGTTCGGCCCGACGGGCAAGTTCGAGAATTGGTGGTCCGACGCGGCCAAGGCGGCGTTCAAGGAGCGCACCGTTGCGCTCGCCGCGCAATATGATGCGTACGAGCCGATCCCGGGCACCAAGATCAACGGCAAGCTGACGCTCGGCGAGAATATCGGCGATCTTGGCGGGGTCGAGGCGGCCTATGCCGCGTATCAGCGCTATCAGGTCAAGCACGGCAAGGCGAAGGTGATCGGCGGTCTGACCGGCGACCAGCGCTTCTTCCTGTCCTATGCCCAGGCGTGGCAGGCCAAGGTGCGGGAGAATTCCGAGCGCCAGGCGCTGCTCACCGATCCGCACTCGCCCGCCAAGTATCGTGTCAACGGCATCGTCCGCAATGTCGATGCCTGGTACAAGGCGTTCAACATCCAGCCGGGCGACGCGCTGTATCTCGCTCCAGAGAAGCGCGTGCATATCTGGTAACCGACCGAATGGAAGGCAGGGCGTCGCACGAGAGTGCGGCGCTCTTCTTTTTGTCACCTGTTTGTTCGTGGATTCCGGACGACGTTGGGGATGAGGGGCTAATGAAGCCAGCGCCAGATACCCGCGGCGAGCGGGCCGCCCAGCGGCTCGTGCGCCCAGGTCGCGGCCAGCCACAGAATTAGCCCACCGAGGATCGCGCGGCCCCCGCCGAGCGACCATTGCGCACGCCCCGCGATCTGTGCAGCAAAGGGCAAATATGACGTCCCCGCCTTCCAGTCGCGCCATGCGGGCATGAGCCCGGTCTTCTTGGTATCCTGGAGCGCGGCGCCGACCAGCGCGAGGATCAGGATCGCCGCGGTCAGCACCAGATTCCCGCTCGTTGCGAACACCGTGAAATGGACCAGCGCCCAGATCGCGAAGCCCCACATCATCGGATGCCGCGTGACTGCATAGACGCCGCTGGCCGCGCCGATCGCCTCATGCCCGCCGGCTTTTGGGTTGGGGAAAGCGGGGTTACCGAACAGCGATCCGACGAACAGCACGCTGCCCAGCAGCATCGCCGCGCTGGCAATGGCCCAGCCGGTATCGCCCAGGTCCCACCAGAGCGGCTCGGGCGGCGCGGCGCGGAAAGCGAGCGCCATCCAGGCGAAGCTACCCAGCGCAACCATGGAGTACAGCCCAAGAAAAGGCCCCTCGCCGATCCGATCGACAAGGGGCCTTCGCAAGGGATGCGAGAGGAGAAAATGGAACCCTACGAACGCGACACTCGCTGCGATCAACGACTCCATTTCTGTCTCTCCCCGATTAAACCCTCATAGCGTTTCGTTGCGCGTCCGCGTGCCGGGCGCGGCCGGCTCGGCGAGCTGCGCTTCGCCCGCCAGTCCATGGCCCGCTTCGTCCTGGCCGATCGTGTCGAGATGCATCAGCTTGGTGACGAACCAGCTGATGGGAATCGCGACCACGCCGATGATGATGATGTACCAGCCGATCGACTGATAGACTTCGAGCACGCGATCCGGCCCCGCGCCTTCGCCGCCCGTTGCCTGGGCGATCTTTGCCGCGAGGAAATTCCCCGCCGCGGTCGAGAGGAACCAGGTTCCCATCATCAGGCCGACCATGGATCCGGTCGACAGCCGCGTCATGCTCGAAAGCCCCACCGGCGAGAAGCAGAGCTCCGCGGTCGAGTGGAACAGATAGAGCAGAATGACGAAGATCATCGGAGTCATCGCGCCGCCCTGACCTGCGCCCGCGACAAGCACCAGGAAGCCGAGGCCGATCTGGATGAAGCCAAAGGCGAACTTGAGCGGCGCGCTTGGCTCGAGACCGCGCTTGCCCAGCCACGTCCAGAGCATCGCGAACAGCGGCGCGAGGGTGATGATCCAGAAGCTGTTGACCGACTGGAACCACGAAGCGGGCATCTCGAAGCCGAGGAAATGGCGATCGACCTGCTCGTCGGTGAACACGTTGAGTGACGATCCGGCCTGCTCGAACAATGCCCAGAAGAGCGGGCACAGCGCGATCAGGTAAAGCGCGGCGAAGATCCGGTGCCGCTCGACCTTGGGAAGCGTGAAGATCGCGCGATAGAAGATATAGAGGAAAGTGAGGCCGACACAGGCGAGCAGCAGCGTTCCGACCACGCTTTCGTCGCGGATGAGCAGCCAGGCAATGCCGACGGTTGCGAGCGCGCCCAGATAGATCAGCCATTCGCGCGAAATACCGACCGAGGTGCGCTGGACAAGCAACGCCGGGTTGGTCGGCTCGCCCGCATTGTAGAGCTCGCGGCGGAACAGCACGAACACGATTAGGCCGAGCAGCATGCCGACGCCTGCGGCGCCGAAGCCATAGGACCAGCCGACGCGCTCGCCGAGATAGCCGACCAGCAGCGGGCCGATGAACGCGCCCAGATTGATCCCCATGTAAAAGATCGAGAAGGCGCCATCGCGGCGCACATCGTCGCGGCGATAGAGCTGGCCGACCAGCACCGAGATGTTGGCCTTGAGGAAGCCGGTGCCGACGATGATGAAGGCGAGGCCCGCATAGAAGCCATTGAGATAGAAGCCCTGCTCGCCGGTTGGTCCTTCGACCAAGGCGATCAGCAGATGCCCAATCGCGATGAACACGCCGCCGGCCAGCACAGCCTTGCGCGCGCCCAGATAGCGATCGGCCAGATAGCCACCGATCACCGGCGTGATGTACACCATGGAGGTGTAGGCGCCGTAGATGGCGTAGGCCGGGTCCTTGTCGAACAGGAAGTGCTTGGTGAGGTAGAAGATCAGGATGGCGCGCATCCCGTAATAGGAGAAGCGCTCCCACATCTCGGCGAAGAACAGCATGTAGAGCCCGCGCGGGTGCCCCAGGAATGTCTTCGCGTCGGCGGGAATGCCCCCGCCGGCGGCTTGCGTGCTGGCCATGCGACCGTAACCCCTTAGTTTCCTTGGCTCGGAGCCGATTGGGCGGCACCCTAACGGGGTTTGTCCGGCTGTGAAGCCCCGAATGGTTGCATTTGCAACGAGTTCGCGGCGCTGCTCCTATCGCTCGCGGCGGCAGACGGATTTGCCGCCGCCGTCCGGCAACCCTAGATGCGAGCCATGTTCAACGATCGCACCACGCCGCTCTCGCTCCTCAAGACCCGCCGCTCGGGCAAGCCACGCGACATGGTCGCGCCCGGGCCGAGCCGCGAGCAATTGCTCGAAATGGTCGAAATCGCCTCGCGCACGCCCGATCACGGCAAGCTCTTCCCGTGGCGCTTCGTGATCGTGCCCGACGGGGCGAGGGACGCGCTGGCCCAGCGGCTGGGCGAGATCGTCCGCGCCGAAAAGGCAGACTGCACCGAGCGCGATGTCGAGGCCGCGGCGCAGTTCGCCACCCAGTCTCCGGCCCTGATCGTGGTCTTGTCCGCGCCGGTTCGCGAGCACAAAATTCCGTTGTGGGAGCAGGAGCTTTCGGCGGGTGCCGCGTGCATGAACCTGCTTCACGCCGTCCATGCACTCGGCTTTGTCGGTGGCTGGCTTACCGGCTGGGCCGCCTATTCTGAAGCAGTTCGAGATCTGTTCGGCAAGAAGGACGAGCGCATCGCCGGATTCGTCTTTATCGGCAGCGCCGAGCGCGAACTGTCGGAGCGCCCGCGACCGCTAGTGTCCGAAATCGTACAGTTTTGGGAATCGGGGTATGGACAGCCGGGCTAGTCGGTGTATTATAGCAGCATGACAGCGCTAGAGCACGAAGACTCGCCCGTATATCTCAAGCTCCGCGCGAGCATCTCCGCGGCGATCCTGCGCGGCCAGTTTCGCGCGGGCGATCAGCTTCCCTCGGTGCGGGCGTTAGCCGCCGAGCACGGCGCCAATCCGCTGACTGTCGCCAAGGCCTATCAGAGCTTCCAAGACGATGGCTATGTCGAGGTTCGCCGCGGCGTGGGCATGTTCGTGCTGCCGGGCGCCGTCGAGCGCCTCCGCGTTGCCGAGCGCGAGCGCTTCCTGACCGGCTATTGGCCGCGCGTGAAGGATCACATCGCCCTGCTCGGGCTCGATGCGAACGAGCTGCTGGGCCGCGAGCTGGCCTGACGCGATGAAGCGGCTCGCCATTCCCAATTGGCTGCGCCCCTTCACTCCCTGGATATTGCTGGTGCTCGGCACCTTCACCTTCCAGACCGCGATCGCCAAACCCTTCTACATTCCCTCCCAATCGATGATGCCTGCGCTGCTTACCGGCGATCGGCTGCTCGTCAGCAAATACCCTTATGGCTATGCCTATTCCTCGCTCTCGATCCATGGGCGCGATGTGGTGCCCGGGCGGCTGTTCGGCGGGATGCCCGAGCGCGGCGATATCGTCACGGTCGCGCGGCGCGGGGATGGTGCGGATCTTATCAAGCGCGTCATTGGGCTGCCGGGCGATACGATCGCAGTCAGCCACGGCCGGGTGATATTGAACGGCATGGCTGTACCGCGTGTGGCGAACGGCCATGCGATGATCCCGGTCGATGCGAACACGCCTTGCGATGCCGAGATGGTCCGCCCGTTCCGCAAGCCGGGCCCCGATGGTGCGCTCTACTGCCAGCTACCGCTGTACCGCGAGACGCTGCCGGGTGGCGCGAGCTACGACACGGTCGATCTCGGCGACACCTATTTGCCCAATGGCTATCTCAGCCCGCGCGACAATTTCGCTGCGGTGCGCGTGCCCGCGGGCCATGTCTTCCTGATGGGCGACAATCGCGACCAATCCGCTGACAGCCGCTTCACGCTTGAAGAGAAGGGGCTGGGCGGCCCGGTCCCGCTCGAGACGATCAGCGGCCGCGCCGAGTTCGTCACGCACAGCTATAATGGCGACGCTGCGTGGTGGAATCCGATGAGTTGGGTGAGCGAGCTGCGGGGCGGCCGCGCCGGAACATCGCTGCGCCCCGAACGGCGCTGATGCTGGTGATCACCGGCACGTTCCGCGTGCCGCCCGCAAATCTCGAGGCCGCGCGCTCGCACATGGCGGCAATGATCGGTGCCAGCCGCGCCGAGGGGGGTGCCTGCACTATAGCTATGGCGAGGACGTGCTTGATCCCGGATTGATCCACGTCATCGAGCATTGGTCTAGCCGCGAAGCCTTGGTAGCGCACGGTGTTGCCGATCACATCAAGGCATGGCGCGCGAGTTGGCCGGCGCTGGGGGTCGGCGAACGGAGCCTGACGCTGTTCCAGACGGACGAGGGCGCCGCCTGCTAGGCCGCGAATTCCTCCGCATTCACGGCATACAGCACCTCTGCCTTCGCCATCGCGGCAGCCTTCAGCCCAAGTGCCTCGGGCACGATCTGCTCGACATAGAAGCGCGCCGCCACGGCCTTCATCTTGAGGAATGCCGGGTCGCCTTCCGAGCGCACTGCTATCCGACCGCTTTCTTCCATCAGCCAGCCGCACACTGCGGTGGAGAGCATGGTGAGAAAGGGGTAGCTCGCCGCGAGGCGGTCGTCGGTCTCGGAGGCGAGCAGGTTGCGAGCGACTTCCTCGCATGCGTCGACGAGGCGGATCAGCTCGCGGTCCTCGGCATCGCCGCGCATCTCCTGCAACAGGCCGAACAGCGTTCCGCCATTGTCCATGCCAAGCTTGCGGCCGACCAGATCTGCCGCCTGGATGCCGTTGGTGCCTTCGTAGATCGGGAAGATGCGCGCGTCGCGGAAATGCTGCGCGGCGCCGGTCTCCTCGATATAGCCCATGCCGCCATGGACCTGCACGCCGAGACTGGCGACTTCGTTGCCTATATCGGTGGCATGGGCCTTGGCGAGGGGCGTGAGCAGCTCGAGGCGGGCCTTGGCGGCGGCATCCCCGGCATGCGCGCGGTCGAGCTGGCCGAAGGCATAATAGACGAGTGCGCGTGATGCCTGGGTCTGCGCCTTCATGCGCAGCAGCATGCGGCGAACGTCGGGGTGTTCGATGATCGCGACGGGTTCGCGGCTTGCGCCAGGCCGGGCGGACTGGATGCGCTCGCGGGCATAAGCGACGGCGCGCTGGGTGGCACGCTCGCAAACTTCGACGCCCTGAAGTCCCACATTCAACCGCGCATTGTTCATCATCGTGAACATGGCGACGATCCCGCCCATCTCATTGCCGATCAACTCGCCGACGCAATCCTCATTGTCGCCGAAGCTGAGCACGCAGGTGGGGGAAGCGTGGATTCCCATCTTGTGCTCGATCGACACGACGCGGACGTCGTTGAACTCGCCTGGCGTTCCGTCCTCCTGAAGGCGATATTTGGGGACGAGGAAGAGCGAGATGCCCTTGGTGCCCGCGGGCGCGCCGGGCGTGCGGGCCAGGACCAGGTGAACGATGTTGTCGGCCATGTCGTGGTCGCCGAACGAAATGAAGATCTTGGTGCCCTTGATCAGGAAACTGCCATCGCCGCGCGGCGTGGCGGTGGTGCGCAGCGCGCCGACATCCGATCCGGCCTGCGGCTCGGTGAGGTTCATCGTGCCGGTCCACTCGCCGGTGGCGAGCTTGGGCAGATAGGCGTCCTGCTGGGCCTGGCTGCCGTGGTGAACAAGCGACTCGATTGCGCCGACAGTCAGCATCGGTGCGAGCGCGAAGCCGATGTTCGAGGTGCCGAGCGTCTCGATCACAGCGGTGGCGAGGCTGACCGGCAGGCCCTGGCCGCCATAAGCGGTCGGTGAGCCGATCGTGCCCCAGCCGCCTTCGACATAGGCCTTGTAGGCGGCGGCGAAGCCTTCGGGCATCACCACGCCTTGCTCGGTCCATTTAGCGCCGACCTGATCGCCGACGCGCTCGAGCGGCGCCCACTCACCCGCCGCGAATTGGCCGACGCCTTCGAGGACTGCATCGACCAAGTCGGGCGTCGCCTCGTCGGACAATTCTCCCAGCCGCACGATATGGTCGAGAACGAAGCGCTGGTCGGCGACTGCGGGAGTGAACATCGAGCCTCTCTTGTATGCTGGTTGCCAGGGCTATAGCGCCGCTCGGGTGAGTGCTACAAACCCCCGTATCTTACCTTACGGCCAGGCCGCGATTGCCGAGGCGGCGCGGCTGATTGCGGCGGGCGAGTGCGTCGCGGTGCCGACCGAGACGGTCTATGGGCTCGCCGCCGACGCTACCGATTCGCGGGCTGTGGCGGGGATCTATGCGGCGAAGGGGCGGCCGAGCTTCAACCCGCTGATCGTGCATGTAGCGGACCTGGCGGCAGCGGAGCGGATCGCGGTGTTCGACGATGCGGCGCGGGGCCTGGCGGATCGGTTCTGGCCGGGGCCGCTGACCTTGGTGCTGCCGGTGCGCGAGGGGAGCGGGATCGCTTCGCTGGTGACGGCGGGGCTGGATACGATTGCGGTTCGGGTGCCGGCGCATCGGGCTATGCAAGCTTTGCTGGCGGCTTGCGGGGTGCCGCTGGCGGCTCCGAGCGCAAATGCTAGCGGGGGGATCAGTCCTACTCGGGCGGGGCATGTTGCGGCGAGTTTGGCTGGGCGGGTACCGCTGGTGATTGACGATGGGGCTACGCAGGCTGGGTTGGAATCGACGATCGTGATGGGTGGTCGTGTATTGCGGCCCGGGCCCTTGTCGGCCGAAGAGCTTTTCCCCGGCGAAGGCCGGGGCCCAGCCTCGGAGCTCAAGTCTGGGCCCCGGCCTTCGCCGGGGAAAGCAGGGGTGGTTGCTCCCGGCCAGCTCGCGAGCCACTACGCGCCGAGTAAGCCACTTCGGTTGAACGCGACCGACAGCAATAGCGAATGGCTGATCGGCTTTGGTCAAATCGCGGGCGACGATACGCTCTCGGCGAGCGGCGACCTCGCCGAGGCCGCCGCGAACCTGTTCGATGCGCTGCATCGTGCCGATGCGTCCGCGGCACAGGCAATCGCCGTCGCGCCGATTCCCGAGACCGGCGTGGGCGTGGCGATCAACGATCGCCTTCGCCGCGCCGCGCATCGGGATTAGGCAGTCTCGCCCGCCTTGGCCCGGGCGGCGAAACTCTTGCGGAGCTTGCGCAGCTTGGGGGGGATGATCGCCAGGCAATAGGGATTGCGCTGGCCTTCGCCGGCCCAATATTCCTGGTGATATTCCTCGGCCGGCCACCATTCGCCGAGAGTTTCCACGCTGGTGACGATCGGTTGCGGCCAATCGGGGCGGGCGCGTTCCAGTGCGTCGGCGGCTTCCTGTTCCTGCTCGGCCGAATGCGGGAAAATCGCCGAGCGATATTGCGTGCCGACGTCATTGCCCTGGCGGTTGAGCTGGGTTGGATCATGGGTGGCGAGGAAGATGTCGAGGATCTCGCCATAGCTGATCTGATCGGTATCAAAGCTGACCCGGATCGCCTCGGCATGGCCGGTCGAGCCGCTGCAGACCTGCTTGTAGGTCGGGTTGGCGACCGAGCCGCCGATATAGCCGCTCTCGACGCCGGTCACGCCGATCACGTCGTTGAACACCGCTTCGGTGCACCAGAAACATCCGCCTGCCAGCGTCGCGGTCTCGATCGTCATTGGGAACTCCTTGCTTACCTCCCCAAGATAGGATTGAGCGCGGCAACGGCAATGCGGGCCAAGGCAACTCGGGGACGATGATGCGCGACGAAACGGTGATGGTGACGGGCGGGGCAGGCTATATCGGCAGCCATGCCGTGCTGGCGCTGCTCGATGCGGGCTGGAAGGTCGTGGTGATCGACAATCTGGTCACCGGCTTCGACTGGGCGGTGGACGAGCGTGCCAGCCTCGTGGTCGCCAATATCGAGGACGATGCCAAGGTTCGCGCGACGATCCGCGAGCATCATGTCGTCGCGATCATGCATTTCGCCGGATCGGTGGTGGTGCCCGAGAGCGTCAGCGACCCGCTCAAATATTATCGCAACAACACTGTCGCCAGCCGGGCGCTGATCGAGAGCGCCGTGGCAGAGGGCGTGAAGCACTTCATCTTCTCTTCGACCGCGGCGACCTATGGCATTCCCGAAGTGGTGCCGGTGAAGGAAGACAGCCCGAAGCTGCCGATCAACCCCTATGGCATGTCCAAGCTGATGACCGAAATCATGCTCAAGGACGTAGCAGCGGCGCATCCGATCAATTATTGCGCGCTGCGTTATTTCAACGTGGCGGGGGCGGATCCGCAGGGGCGTTCGGGGCAATCGACGGCGGGTGCCACGCATCTGATCAAGGTCGCGGTAGAAGCGGCCACGGGAAAGCGCGACTCGGTCGGCGTATTCGGCACCGATTTCGACACGCCCGACGGCACCGGGGTGCGCGACTATATCCATGTCAGCGATCTTGCGGCGGCCCATGTCGATGCGCTCGACCTGCTGATTGCGGAACCGTCGCGCAATCACACGATGAATGCCGGCTATGGCCGGGGTTTCTCAGTGCTCGAAGTGCTCGACGCCGTCGATCGGGTGACCAACATGACGATCGAGCGCAAGCTGGAGGGGCGCCGGGCGGGCGATCCCGACCTGCTGATCTCGGACAATAGCGCAATTCTCGCGGCGCTGCCGTGGCGGCCGAAGAATGACGATCTCGACCAGATCGTTCGCGATGCGCTGGCCTGGGAGCGCAAGCTCGCCGAGCGCTGAGGCGCGAATCTTCCCAATGTTCGCACTGACCAAGGGCATTGGCCAAGGGCATTGGACCCCGGCGCGACGGCGAGGCTGACGTGCGCACTCGCGGGTTGAATCGACGGTCTCAAAGAGCGGGCGACAGCTGCCGCCCGATCGATCCAAGCAGGCGAAATCCTACATTGCAAGCCTTGGTTTGGCACCCAGCAGCCTTAGCTCGATCCACCACCACAGCATCGCCCAGAAGCCGCCAAACACCCAGCCGGCGACGACGTCGCTGGGCCAGTGGACGCCGAGATAGACGCGGCTGGTGCCGATGGCGCCGGTGAGCAGCAGTGCGATCCCGAGCACGAAGGCGCGCATGTGGCGGTCCTTGAGCACTGGGAAGAGCAATGTGGCCAACGTCAGATAGACGATCGCGCTGTTTGCGGCATGGCCGCTGGGAAAGCTGTGCGAAGTCTCGTCCATCAGCCGGTCGATCAGTTCGGGGCGGCTGCGGCCGACCAGCGCCTTGATCAGCGTGATCGCGAGCGAGCCGAGCGTCGTCGCCAGCACCACCAATAACAGGCTGCGCATCCGCCCCCGAAGGCCGAGGAAAACCGCGGTCGCGATCACGACGAAAGTCAGGATCGTGCTGCTGCCGAGCGCGGTCACGTCGCGCATTGCCGAGGGGAGCCAGGCGGGCCCGGCAGGGGTGTCGGGATGGCCGGGGACGCGCATCGCCAGCATGATCGCGCGATCGATGCTGGCGCCGTCACCCTCGACGAGCTCGCGCCCGAGCCAGAGGATGAGCAGGAGGAGCGCGGCGGTCGCCGATGCCGCGAGGACCGGCCAGGGTATGCGGCGCGAGGCAGGGCGTTCTGGGCCGGTGAGGATGGTGGGTTCGTCCATTGTCTTATCGTGACGCTGCTTCTTGGAGACGGCAACCACCGTCTAACCTGTCACCCTCACCCTTCCGGCGCTTCGCGCCTCCTTCCCTCTCCCATCGGGAGAGGGAAGGGGCCCGCGAGGCGCAGCCGAATGGGAAGGGATGAGGGTGCGGCGTTAAATCTGCACCCGCGCCGTTACGCGGATGTCCCGCCCCGGTAGCGGGGCATAGTCCTTGAGGACGCTCGAATGGCGGCGGGCCTCGACGTCGAAGAGGTTGTTCGCCGAGAGCGAGAAGCTGGTGCCGTCCGGGCCCCAGGGCTTCCAGGCGATCGAGGCATTGACCAGAGTGTGGCTCTTGGTCGGGGTCTCGAAGGCCGCCAGGCGGCGCTGGGCGAAGCTGTGTTCGGCCTCCACGCGCAGATCGAGATGGTCCGACTGTGCCTCCAGCCCGCCGAGCAGGCGCAGCGGCGGGATGCGGGGGGCGGGACCGGCGCCGATGACGTTGGCGTGCACATAATCGGCCAGCGCATCCATGTTGATCGTGAAGTTCTTGACGGTGCCGAGCCGCGCCGAACCCTCGGCCTCGAACCCGTAATAGCGGGCATCGGCCTGATAATATTGGAAGACGGGCAAGTCGTCCTGCGTGGCGCCCGTGGGTGCGTCGTAAATGTAATTGCTGAAGCGGTTGTAATAGGCCGAGGCGCCGAGGCTCCAGCCTTCGCCCGAACCCTTGAGCGTGGCTTCCACGCCCCAGGCCTTTTCGGTGGTGAAATCGGGGTTGCCGATCTCATAGGCCTGGGTGCCGGCATGCGGCCCGTTGGCGAAAAGCTCTTCTGGAGTGGGTGCACGGGCGCTGCGCGAGGCATTGACGCCAAGCCGGACGCGGTCGGCCAACGCATAGCTTGCGCCGATCGAGCCCGAGACACTGTCGAAGCGGCGGTCATAGGCCGGATTGCCGATATCCGAATCGGCCATCGCGCTCAGATCATTATGCTCGTAGCGCAGCGCTGCTTCGGCCTTGAGCGCGCCGAAATCGAGCGATTGCAACGTGAACAGGCCATATTGCGTCGCTTGGTTCTTCGGCAGGAATTTCTCGTCGCCGACAATGTGCATCTGGCGCGACGAGAATTGCGCGCCGCTCACGCCCTCCCATTGGCCATGCGATTCCTGGACGAGCTCAAGCCGGCCTTCCTGACCCTGGCTGAAGAAGGTCGTGCCGACTGCGCCGGTATCGTCAATCTCCGAGTGGCGGTAATCCGCGGCGGCGAGGCGGAGGCGGATTGCGTGGATGCCGGCGGCCTTGGTGATGACTTCGCCGCGAATATCGACGCGGGTCTGCTCGGCGTGGAGGCGGACCTGCTCGGCCTCGACCGCCGGATCGAGCGAATAGCGCACGGGCACCCCATAGAGGCTGTCATAATGGCCGACCGAGAAGCCGAGATTGCCGCCTTCGCCGACGATCGCCGCGCCGCCGGCCACGTCCCAGGTCTTGGCGGCAGTGTTGGGCACGCGGCCCTTGAGCCCCGCCAGCGCCTGGATCTCCGGGTCGGCGCTGGCCAGGGCCTGGGCGCGCAGATTGGGAGCGAGGACATAGCCGCCGGTGCGCTGGTCGCCAGTCTGGGTGAAGCTGCCATCGGCGTGAACGACGATGTTGCCCGAGACCGGCACATCGGCGCGGCCAGAGACCGAACGCTCGTCCGACGCGGTGCCGTAATTGGCGATACCGTCGAAGTGGATTGCCTCGTCAGGCATGCGGCGCGGGATGCGGCTGTCGATCACGTTGACCACGCCGCCGATCGCCGAGGGGCCGAACAGCAGCGCCGTCGGCCCGCGCAGCACTTCGATACGGTCAGCGGTCAGCGGATTGATGATCGCGGCGTGATCGGCCGAAGTGTTCGACACGTCGATGCTGCCGATTCCATCGACCAGCAGCGGCGCGCGCGCGCCGACAAAGCCGCGCAGCACCGGGCGCGAGGCATTGGGGCCGAAGGACGAGGAAGAGACGCCGGGCTGCTTGGCGAGCGTTTCGCCGATCGTCGGGCGCAATTCGCGCTGGAGTTCTTGCGTTGCGAGCACTGCCGTACCGCCCAGCACATCGGCGGCGTTGCGCGCGCGGCTGCCGGTGATGACGATCGCCTCGCTCGGCTCGGTATGATCCTGCGGGGTGTCGGCAGGTGTGTCAGCGGATGTTTTATCGCGGGCCGCGGCCGTGGGGTCTGGATCGGCAGCGCGGGCGGCGGCAGGCAAAGCGAGCGCGGCGCTGGCCGCACCGAGGAGAAGGGCAAAACGCATGGGGATACTCCAGGAAACCTAGTCAGGGGGACTGATCGGCAAACCACGGGACGCACGCGGGCGCAGGGGTGCGCCGGCCGTGCATCGGGGTTGCTCAGGCTTGGGGGAGTATTGGAGGCGCGCGGCTCCGCCAGCCGTGCGACAGCGGCTGGACATGTGCCTGGAGGGCGGGAGGCGTCTCTGCCACCGGGGCAGCGATCAGCGCGGGCGGGGTAACGTCCGACGGGGTCGGTAACAAGGCGCTGCCGGCATGGGCGAGTTCGCGGCAGATCGGGCAGGAATCGGGCAGCTTGAGCGGCGTCTTGTGATCCGCGCTGGCCGCGACATCGACCAGTACGGTTGGGCCGGCGAACGGCGATGCGCCCTCGGGATGGCGATGCGTCTGCGCGACGAAACCCTGCCAGCCGACCGCCAGCATCATCGCGAGCAGTAATGCCCGCCATGCCAAAGCGAGCCGCGGGCCGAGGACGCGCGTCGTCACCGCGCGGCGATCGCCACGCTGGATGCGCTTGTCCTGGATGGCCCGTGCCTTCATCGAATCCGAAAACGCTTTCTGCTGCAGCCGTGGATAATCGATATGTTGCATCGTATCATGACGCAAGCGCTTTGCTGAAGCTGCCTTGGTGGGCTCGATGGGATTCGAACCCATGACCTACAGATTAAAAGTCCGTTGCTCTACCGACTGAGCTACGAGCCCGCACCAAGGCGGTTGCACCTAGGCATGGCGCCCGAAGCGGTCAACCGGCTGGTTTGGCCGGAATGCGCGTTACCTGGACGAGCACGGCGCGCCAGACCCCGCCGACTCGGTGGAAAACGTCCGAATAGCGGAAGCGGCTGGCGAAGCGCTTGCCACCCGATTCGCCGGTGAGCTCGGTTTCGGCGGTTACCACCGCGGCATCGGGGCCGAGGGGAACGACCATGCGATCGACCAGGACGAGGGGGTCGTATTTATCGCCGGGGGTGAGCCAGCCCTCGATGAAATCCTTTTTGCCCAGCCGCTGGCCCGAACCATCGATAAAGACGAAGCCGTCGCCGGTAAGCCGCTCCAGTGCGGCGCGATCCTGGCTGAGCTGGGCGGCATCGAAGGCATCGGCGGCACGCAGTATCTCGGCATTGGGATCGGCGGCGATCAGGCTCAGCGCGAGGAGCAGGGTCATGCGGGTCTCCGGAGGCGGGCGGCAAGTTGGCGGATGCTAAGCCCGGTGATCGGGTCGCGCCAGCCGGGGGCGATGGCGAGCAGCGGCTTGAGGACGAAATCGCGGGCGCGGAAATGCGGGTGGGGGATGGTGAGGTGCGGCTGACTCCAGGCGCCGCCCGACCACAGGATGATGTCGAGATCGATCACGCGCGTTCCCCAGACGCGTCCGCGGCGGCGGCCGAAGTCGCGCTCTATGTCTTTGAGGCGGGCGAGCAGGGTGGGGGGATCGTCGCTGGTCTCGAGGGTTGCCGCGGCATTGGCGAAGCGGCGCTTGGAGGGGCCGAGCGGGGCGGTGCGCAGGATCGGAGAGACGATAACGGGACCGAGAGCGGCGAGTGCGGCGGCGATCTCGCGCTCGGGCGAACCGTGACGGCCGCGGCGATTCGATCCAAGCGCGATCAGATACCTTGTCGTCGTCACATCGCAGGGCCTATCGCGCGCGGATGGACACGCCAAGCCCGGAGCCGCCCCGCGATTGCCCGCTCTGCCCGCGCCTGGTGGCGGTGCGCGAGGAGTTGCGCATTGCCCAGCCCGATTGGTGGAACGCGCCGGTGCCTGCGCTAGGCGAGCCGCAGGCTTGGCTGGCGATCGTCGGGCTTGCGCCGGGGATGAAGGGCGCCAATCGGACGGGGCGGGCCTTTACCGGGGATGCATCGGGCGATTTGCTGTTTGCGACGCTTGAGAAGTTCGGGCTGGCGGAGGGGGGCGAGCCCAAGGGCGTGCTGATCCTCAATGCCGTGCGCTGCCTGCCGCCGGGCAACAAGCCGGTGCCGGAGGAGATCCGGACGTGCCGGCAATTCCTCGCCCCGCAATTGCGCGCGCCGGTGACGGTGGCGCTCGGCCAGATCGCGCACCAGTCCGCCGTGAAGGCGATGGGCGGGCGGCTCCCCAAATGCAATTTCGGGCACCTCAACGAGCATCGCATGCCCGACGGGCGCATGCTGATCGATAGCTATCACTGCTCGCGCTACAACCAGAACACCAACCGGCTGACGGCGGAGATGTTCGAAGCGGTGTTCGCCCGCGCGCTGGAGTTTCGCGCGGCGCTGGGTTCTGGTATCGATGGCGCAGAATAGGAGAGTGTGATGCGCGTGCTCGCTTTTGCCCTGATGCTCCTTCCCGCCACAGCCCTGGCCGGCGAGCGCGATCCGCCGGCCCCCGCCAAAACCTGCAAGAGCCAGCCGACTATGTCGCAACTAGACCGGCCTGCGCCCAATCGGCTGCAAAAGCTCAACGAACTGCCCGAGGCGGAGGCCTATTTCACTGTGCTTCGGCTGGAGGGCGGCTGCGAGACGCCGGTCAAGGTGCGCGAATACCGGCGACGCCAGCGCTGAGAATCAGATATCCTCGGCCCGTATGGCTCGATGCGGCGGTCCCGCGCGCGCCGGAGATGCAGGGGCCATGAAGAAAATACTGTTCGTCTGCAGCCAGAACAAGCTGCGCAGCCCGACTGCGGAACAGGTCTTCGCGTCGCGCCGCGATCTGGAGGTGACGTCGGCAGGGACGAACCATGACGCGGAAAACCCGCTTACCGCCGAGCTCGTGGAGTGGGCCGAGCTGATTTTCATCATGGAACGCGTGCACCGCGCCAAGATGCAGAAGCGCTTTCGGGGGGCGATGAAGCATGCGCGTCTCATCTGCCTCGATATTCCCGACGACTATGCATTCATGGACCCCAACTTGATCCGCCTGCTTGAAGTCCGGCTGGCGCGGTTTCTTCCGGTACAAGACGCTGGCTAGATATCCTGGACCAGCCGCCCGTAGAGTTCGGGGCGGCGGTCGCGGAAGAAGCCGAAAGCAGCGCGGTGGCGCTTGACGCGGTCGAGGTCGAGCTTGGCGGTGATCACGCCGGTTTCCTCGCGGCCGAGTTCGGCGAGAATGTCGCCGCGCTCGTCGGTGATGAAGCTGGTGCCGTAAAAGGTCTGGTCGTGCTCGGTGCCGATGCGGTTGGCGGCGACGACGGGGACCACGTTGCTTACCGCATGGCCGACCATCGCGCGGCGCCACAGGCGTGCAGTGTCGAGGCTGTCGTCATGCGGCTCGCTGCCGATCGCCGTGGGGTAAAACAGGATTTCGGCGCCCATCAGCATCATCGCGCGGGCGGTTTCCGGGTACCATTGATCCCAGCAGACGCCGACGCCAAGGGTTGTGGCGGCGGGGCCGTCCCAGACCTTGAAGCCGGTATTGCCGGGGCGGAAATAGAATTTCTCTTCATATCCCGGGCCATCGGGGATGTGGCTCTTGCGATAAACGCCGGCGACCTTGCCGTCCGGGCCGATCATCGCGAGGCTGTTATAGTGATGCGGTCCGTCTGCCTCGAAGAAGCTGGTGGGGATGTGGATCTGGAGCTCTGCGGCGAGCTTCTGCATCGCCAGCACGGCCTTGTGCTGGCCGACCGGCTTGGCGTTCGAGAACAGACCCTCATCCTCGACCCGGCAGAAATACTCGCCTTCGAACAGCTCAGGCGGAAGCACGACCTGTGCGCCGCGGCTCGCAGCCTCGCGGACCATCTCAGTAATCGCCGCGATGTTTGCGTCGATATCGGCGGTAAAGGCGAGCTGGAGCGCTCCGACGGTGATCTCGGTCATGCGCCGCCATGTAATGCCGATTGCATTGTTTCGCACCCCCCGGCTTAATCGGCGGCGATGACAAGCTTCGAATTCGCCTTTTCGCTGTTCGGCTTGTTGCTGGGCCTCTCCGTCGCCGAAGTGATGGGGGGCTTCGCGCGGGTGCTGCGCGCGCGGCACAAGATGCGGCTCGGCTGGCTGACGCCGTTGCTAGGCGTGCTGCTGATGGTCGATCTGGTGACCTTCTGGTCCAACGCCTGGGACATGCGCGAAGCGATCCCGCCAAGCTTCGAGGCACTGCTATACGGCACCGGCATCGCCGCGATCTATTATCTCTCGGCCTCGTTGGTGTTCCCGGTCGAGCTTGAGGAGTGGCCCGATCTCGATGCTTATTTCCTGCGCCATAAGGGGCAGGTGATGGCGGGGGTGATCGTCGCCAACCTGATGGTGATGACCGCGCGGGTGCTGCTGTTCGGTAACATCTTCACCGATTGGCAGAGCGTGGCGATCCCCGTGGCCTATACCAGTCTCGGGCTGCTCCTGATCTTCACCAGGCACGAGCGGCTCAGCCTGGCCGTGCTGTGCATACTGCTGATGATGTACGCGGCGTTCCGCTTACTCTGACGGGATCTGCTGGCTGATGCAGTGGAAGCTGCCGCCGCCAGTCAGGATATGATCGGCGCGCTGTCCGACGATCTGGCGGCCGGGGAAGAGCTGGCCGAGCGCATCCACCGCGGCATCGTCATTGTCCTGCCCGTATAGCGGGACGACGATCGCGGCATTGCCGATATAGAAGTTCATATAGCTGGCGGGGATGATGTCTTCCTCGGGTCCCAGCACGCGGCCGGGCGAGGGGAAGGGCACGACTTCGACGCCATGGGCGGAGGCGCGCATCCTGGCATCCTGATAGACGCGCCAGTTCGGATCATTGTCGGTCGCCTGTGGGATCAACAGGCGGTTTTCGCCGACGAAACGCGCGAGATTGTCGACATGCCCGTCGGTGTGATCGTTGAGCAGCCCGTCGCCGAGCCACAGCACGTCGGTGTAACCGAGATCCGACTTCAGCAAGGCTTCGACATCGGCCTTGGAGAGGCCGGGATTGCGGTTGCGGTTGAGCAGGCATTGCTCGGTGGTGACGACCAGTCCGGTGCCGTCGCCGTCGATCGCGCCGCCTTCGAGGATCCAGTCATGATCCTCGACATGGAAATGCTGCCGGCGGGCGAGGCGGTGGCCGATATCGTCATCGCCTTCGAGATCGTATTTGCCGCCCCAGCCATTGAAGCCGAAATCGTGCGCAGTGCGGTCGCCGCCGATGATCGGCCCGGTATCGCGCAGCCAGATGTCGCCGAACGGCTCGACCACGATGCGGGCGTCATGCCCGACCAGCTTCTTCGCCGCGGCCGCGGCCTCGTCGTCGGCGCAGACCAGGATCACCTTCTCGCCGCGCCCCTCGGCGTGCACGGCGCGGGCGAATATCGCGACTTCGGCGCGCGCGGGCTCGATATCCTCGAGCCACAGCTCGGGATGGCTGGGGAAGCCGATCCAGACGGCATCGTGCGGCGCCCATTCGGGCTTGGGGGGCGGAGGGACGGTGGTCATGTGGAGGTCTCTAACAAACCTTGGTGCTCCAGACACCCCTCGTGGTTTGCCGCGTGCGGCTCCCGATATGATCCCCGGACATTGGCAGTCTTGCGCACGTCCGCAACGTGATGCAGCCTGGTAGCGATAACATGCGGGAGAGGGCGATGCGGTTTGCGACTGAACTGATGCTCTTGCTGTGCGCCGCGCTGCCGGCATCAGCGCAGCAGCAGGATTATACCGCGGCCAATGCCGATCGCCAGGCGATGCTTGATCGGCTCGGGATCAAATCGGTGCGTGCGGGCGCGGACGGCTTCAACAAGAACGCGTCCAACGCCGCCAATTACGACGAGGCGAAGGCGGGAGAGCCTGTGCTCCACGGTGTGCTGACCATGGTCAATGGCGACCGGGTCGACAGCCCGGAAATGTGGTGGGGCGAGCGCCGGCCCGAAATCGTCGGGCTGTTCGATCGTGAAATCTATGGCCGCGTGCCGGCAACTGCGCCGAAGATATCCTGGCGGGTGGTGCGGCAGGAGGACGCAGTCGAGGGCGGCGTGCCGGTGGTCAAGAAATGGCTGGAGGGAATGGCCGATAACAAGGCCTGGCCCCAGGCAGCGGCGACGATCTCGCTGCGGATGACTTTGCCGCGCGGCAAGACGCAGGTGCCGCTGATGCTGTCATTCGGTTTCCCAGAGGGCTTCCGCTTTCCCGGGCCGCCGCGCCCGGCCGATCCGGGGCCGCCTTATACCGAGCAATTGCTGGCGCGCGGCTGGGGCTATGCGGTGGTGGTCGCCAATTCGATCCAGGCGGATAATGGCGGGCAACTGAGCGACGGCGTGGTCGGCATCTCGCTCGCCGGCGCAAAGCGAAGTCCCGAAGATTGGGGCGTGCTGCGCGCCTGGGCATGGGGGGCGAGCCGCGCATTTGATGCACTGGCCAGCGATCCCACCGTGGATGCCAAGCGCATCGGGATCGAGGGGCTGTCGCGCTATGGCAAAGCGGCGCTCGTCACCATGGCATATGACCAGCGCTTTGCGATCGGGTTCATCGGCTCGTCGGGGGCGGGGGGCGCGGCGCTTTACCGACGCAATTTCGGGGAGCGGATGGGCAATTTGTGCGCGGGCGGCGAATATCACTGGTTCGCGGGCAATTTCCTCAAATATTGCGGGGGCCTGACCGAATTCGATTTGCCGGTTGATGCGCATCTGCTGATCGCGCTGGCGGCGCCGCGCCCGATCTTCATCGGCGCGGGAACGGTCGAGACAGGAGATGGCTGGGTAGATCCCAAGGGCAGTTTCCTGGCCGCAGCGGCGGCCAGCCATGCCTGGGACCTGCTCGGCAAGCCCGGGCTGAGCGCGGTCGAGTTCCCGCAAGTGCTGACGCCGGTAACTGCCGGCACGATCGGCTTCCGCCAGCACCAGGGCGGGCATAATAATCGCGATAATTGGCCGACATTCATCGATTTCGCAGTCGCGAAGCTTGCGGCCGGATCGGGCGCGAAGCGCGATTGATCCGGTAACGAAACCCGCTAGGCTCCTGCAATCTATTCGATTTTGGGGGGCTTTCGATGATTAGGAACCTGACCGCCGCGTTGCTGGCGACGCTCTGCGTGCCCGCCATGGCGCAGGCCCAGAGCGCGGATGCGGTAAAATTCGGCGCACGCGAGGGCGTGATCCAAGCAAGCATCTCGCCCGACGGCAGCAAGATCGCAATGATCTCGCCGGTGGCGGGGGGAGGCGCCGCGGTGCTGGTTGCGCCGCTCGATGGCAGCGGCGAGCCCAAGGCGATCCTGACTTCGAGCGGCAAGCCCGACCGGCTTTCCTATTGCCGCTGGTCGACTTCTACCCGGCTGGTCTGCTCGGTGTTCATGGTCGAATTCAGCGGTGCGCTGTTGACCGGCTATTCGCGGATGATCGCAGTCAATGCCGACGGTTCGGATCTGAAGCAGCTCACCGCGCGTGCGGGATCGAGCGAGCTTGGCGCGAGTCTGTATGGCGGCGCGATCATCGATTGGCTCGCCGACGATGCCGACAGCGTGGTGTTGATGGAGCGCTATTTCATTGCCGAGGGCAGCACCGGGCGTCTGGTCTCGCGCCAGACCAGCGGGCTGGGCGTCGAGCGCGTCGATACCGTCAGCCTCAAGCGCTCGACGGTCGAATCGGCAAAGGGCAGCACCTTCGACTATCTGAGCGACGGGCACGGCAATGTCCGCGTGATGGGCATCCAGGCGACTGGGGGCGACGGCAACAATCTCAACCGGCGCACCTACCAGTATCGAAAGACCGGCAGCCGCGACTGGATTCCGCTCAGTCAGATTCAGGTGACGCCGCAGGGTACGGTCGGGTTCGTGCCGCTTGCCGTCGATCACGATCTGAACGCCGTCTATGGCTATGATAACCAGAATGGCCGCGCGGCGATGTTCCGGGTCTCGCTCGACGGAAGCCTCAAGCGCGAAATGGTGTTCGAGCATGGCGCAGTCGATGTTGACGACCTTATCCGCTTCGGGCGCCAGCGGCGCGTGGTCGGGCTTTCTTATGCGACCGACAAGCGCCGCTCGGTGTTCTTCGATCCGTCGCTTCAGGCACTGGCGGTGTCGCTCTCCAAGGCGCTGCCCGGGCAGCCGATCGTGAGCTTCGTCGATGCCAGTGCTGACGAGAGCAAATTGCTGCTGTTCGCCGGCGGCGACAAGGATGCGGGCAATTATTACTTCCTCGATCGCAAGACCAAGAAGATGGTCGAGATCAGCCCCGTCCGGCCCCAGCTTGCCAAGACTGCGCTGGCCAGCGTCAAGCCGGTAAGCTTTCCCGCTGCCGATGGCACGATGATCCCAGGCTATTTGACGCTTCCGGCGGGAAGCGACGGCAAGGGCCTGCCAGCGATCGTGATGCCGCATGGCGGGCCGGGCGCGCGCGATGAATGGGGTTTCGATTGGCTGTCGCAATTCTATGCGGCGCGCGGGTTCGCTGTGCTCCAGCCCAATTTCCGCGGATCGGCGGGCTATGGCGATGCCTGGTTCAAGAAGAACGGCTTCCAATCGTGGCGGACCGCAGTGGGCGACGTCAACGATGGCGGGCGCTGGCTGGTCTCGCAGGGGATTGCGGCGCCGGGCAAGCTCGCCATCGTCGGCTGGTCCTATGGCGGCTATGCGGCGCTGCAATCGCCCGCGCTCGATCCGAACCTGTTCAAGGCGATCGTCGCGATCGCACCGGTCACCGATCTGGAGGAGCTGCGCAACGAATCGCGCGGCTACACCAATTTCAGGCAGGTTGACGAGTTCATCGGCAAGGGGCCGCACGTCAAGGAAGGCTCGCCCGCGCAAAACGCCGGCGGGATCAAGGCGCCGGTGCTGCTGTTCCATGGCGACAAGGATTTGAACGTCGGCGTCGCCGAATCGCGGCTGATGGAATCGCGGCTGAAGGCTGCGGGCGGGAAGGTGGAATATGTCGAGTTCGCCGGGCTCGACCACCAGCTCGACGACGACAAGGCGCGCGCGACGATGCTCGACAAGAGCGATGGGTTCCTGCGCGCGGCGCTGGGGCTTCCGGCGAAGCCTTGAGGGTTGCGGCGGCGGCCGTCATCCCGGATTTGTTCCGGGATCCAACCATCGGCATGTAGGGAGGAAGAGGCTCAAGGATCCGACCAAGCGGCCTGCTGGACCCCGGAACAAGTCCGGGGTGACGAGGGGAGCGAGTCAAAGGCGATTGCCAATACGACGAAAAAGGGCGGCCCCGCGAGGGACCGCCCTTTTTTCTGTCGCCTGAACCGGTCGATTAGCGCGAATAGAATTCCACGACCAGGTTCGGCTCCATCTTCACCGGATACGGAACCTCGTCGAGGGTCGGCACGCGGGTGAAGGTGATCTTCGAGGCGCCATCGGGAGCGACGTAATCGGGGATGTCGCGCTCGGCGAGGCTCTGTGCTTCCATGACCAATGCCATTTCCTGCGCCTTGCCCGAAAGCGAGACTTCCTCGCCCGGCTTGATGCGGCGCGAGCCGATGTTGCACTTCTCGCCGCCGACGCGGACATGGCCGTGATTGACCAGCTGGCGAGCCGCCCACACGGTCGGTGCGAACTTGGCGCGGTACACGATCATGTCGAGGCGCTGCTCGAGCAGGCCGATCAGATTCTGGCCGGTATCGCCCTTCATGCGCGACGCATCTTCATAGGTGCGCTTGAACTGCTTCTCGGTGATGTCGCCGTAATAGCCCTTGAGCTTCTGCTTGGCGCGCAGCTGGATGCCGAAGTCCGACATCTTGCCCTTGCGGCGCTGGCCGTGCTGGCCGGGGCCGTATTCGCGCTTGTTGACCGGGCTCTTTGGGCGACCCCAGATATTCTCGCCCATGCGGCGATCGAGCTTGTGCTTGGCGCTATGGCGCTTCGACATCTGATATTCCTTGCAATTGCTAACGACGTAATCCGCGCTTCCGAAAAGGCGCGGGGTTGATTCCGGTATCCGCCTGCTGGTCTCTCAAAGGAGGGCAGGGCCACCGCTTCACCGGAGTGCGGGGCCATTGCGAAGGCGCGCGCCTAGACGCACGCCCCCTGCATGTCAAGATTGGGCAAGGGGCGCCGGGCGAGTTCGCGCCGGCGCGTGCCCCTTAGTTGTTCCGCGGGCGGAAGGTCGGATCGGTCGAGGCGTTCGCGCGATTGTCCATGTCGCGATTGTCGCGCTCACGACTCGCACGCTCGGACAGGGCTTCCCACTCGGCCTTGGTATGGCACTCGCGCTTGCCGCCGAGGATCGAGCCGGTCTGGCCCAGAGCGCGGCAGATCTTCTTATCCGCCTTCTTCGGCTGAGCGCCGGTATCCTGGGCATAAGCAGGCGAAGCGAGCGCCAACAGGGCGATAAAGGGTACAAAACGCATGTGAGGGAAGCTCCAGGTAACCGATTGGCGTATATGGGCTATATAGCAGATTATCGCAGATGCGAAAGCCATGCGACGAAAGCCATGCGACGAAAGTGTCAGTCGCGGCGGCGAAGCTTCTTGCCCGCCAGTGCCGAAAGCACGCCGCGCAGGGTCCGAACCTCCGGGCTCGACCAGCCCGGCTTGGTGAGCAGGTTGCGCAAGGTCTGCTTGGTGGTCGGGACGCGGGCGGGGGGATAGAAGAAGCCGGACTCCTCCAGCATCGCATCGAGCTGGGCATACATGCCTTCGAATTCTTCCTGCGGCGCCGGCGGATCGAGATCGACGGCGGGCGGGCTGACGAGCGCCTGGCCCTTCGACCATTCGTACGCGACGAGAATCACCGCCTGCGCCAGATTGAGCGAGCCGAACTCGGGATTGATCGGGACGGTGACGATGGTGCGGGCGAGCGCGACTTCCTCGATATCCAGGCCCGAGCGCTCGCGGCCGAACAGGATCGCTGAAAGGCCCTGCTCGGCGTGGATGTCGCGTGCTGCCACCTCGGGCGTAACCACCGGCTTGGTGATCCCGCGCTTGCGCACGGTAGTGGCGTAGACATGGACGCAATCGGCAACGGCATCGGCAACGGTCTCAAAGACCTGGGCGCGTTCGAGGACGATATCGGCGCCGCTGGCGGCGGGGCCGGCGGAGGGGTTCGGCCACCCATCGCGCGGGGCGACGAGGCGCAGATCGGTCAGCCCGAAATTGAGCATCGCCCGCGCAGCCTTGCCGATATTCTCGCCAAGCTGGGGGCGGACCAGGACGATGGCTGGCTGGGGCGCGCTCACGGCTTGCCCGCGTCGCTCACATTGCCTGCGAATTCCTCGAAATCCTTGGCTTCGCGGAAGTCCTTATAGACGCTGGCGAAGCGGATATAGGCGACGGGATCGAGGCCCTTGAGCCCATCCATCACCAGCTCGCCGATCTTCTGCGACGGAATCTCGCTGTCGCCGAGCGTCTCGAGCTGGCGCTGGATGCCCGAGACCAGGCGCTCGATCTGGGCGGCGGTGACGGGGCGCTTGCGCACGGCTATCGAGACCGAGCGAACGAGCTTGTCGCGTTCGAACGGCTCGCGCTTGTCTTCGGACTTGAGGACGGTCAGCTCGCGCAGCTGGATGCGCTCGAAGGTGGTGAAGCGCGCGGCGCATGCCTCGCACTGGCGGCGGCGGCGGATCGCAGCGCCGTCTTCAGTGGGGCGGCTGTCCTTAACCTGCGAGTCTTCGTTGCTGCAGAACGGGCAGCGCATCAGGCGTCCGGATAGATCGGGAAGCGCTCGCACAGCGCGCGGACGCGCTCGCGGACATTGGCCTCGATCTGCGCGTCGCCCTGCTCGCCATTCTTGCGCAAGCCTTCGAGCACATCGGCGACCATGTTGCCGATCTCGCGGAATTCACCGGCGCCGAAGCCGCGGGTGGTGCCCGCCGGCGAGCCGACGCGGATGCCGCTGGTCTTGACCGGAGGCAGCGGATCGTTGGGGATGCCGTTCTTGTTGCAGGTGATCGCGGCGCGCTCGAGCGCTTCATCGGCATCCTTGCCGGTGACGCCCAGCGGAGTGAGGTCGATCAGCGCAAGGTGCGTGTCAGTTCCACCCGAGACGACTGCCGCCCCGCGCTCCTTGAGAGTGGCGGCGAGCACCTTGGCGTTCTCCACCACCGCGGCGATGTAGCGCTTGTAATCGGGCTGGAGCGCTTCGCCGAAGGCGACTGCCTTGGCGGCGATG
Organism: Sphingomonas sp. AC522; assembly: GCF_979258125.1. Lineage (NCBI taxonomy): Bacteria > Pseudomonadati > Pseudomonadota > Alphaproteobacteria > Sphingomonadales > Sphingomonadaceae > Sphingomonas > Sphingomonas sp. AC522. The sequence goes on along the minus strand of NZ_OZ409836.1, from coordinate 94,090 downwards.
ACGTGCATCAGCGGGCCGCCCTGAAGGCCGGGGAAGACCGCCGAATTGATTTTCTTCGCGATGGCTTCGTCGTCGGTCATCACCATGCCGCCGCGCGGGCCGCGCAGGGTCTTGTGGGTAGTGGTGGTGACGACATGGGCGTGGCCGAACGGCGTGGGGTGCGCGCCGCCTGCGACGAGCCCGGCGAAATGCGCCATATCGACCATGAAGATCGCGCCCACTTCATCGGCGATGGCGCGGAACTTGGCGAAATCGATGATCCGCGGATAGGCCGAGCCGCCGGTGATGATCAGCTTGGGGCGATGCTCGAGTGCCTTGGCGCGGACTTCGTCGAAATCGATCAGATGGCTGACCGGATCGACGCCATATTGCACGGCGTTGAACCATTTGCCGCTCATCGCCGCCTTCGCGCCATGCGTCAGGTGGCCGCCGGCATCGAGGCTGAGGCCCATGATCGTGTCGCCCGGCTTGGTCAGCGCCAGCATCACCGCGCCATTGGCCTGCGCCCCTGAGTGCGGCTGAACGTTGGCGAAGCCGCAATTGAACAGCTGCTTGCCGCGGTCGATCGCCAACTGCTCGACTTCGTCCGAAGGGTGGCAGCCCTGGTAATAACGCTTGCCCGGATAACCCTCGGCATATTTGTTGGTGAAGACCGAACCCTGGGCTTCGAGCACTGCTTTGGAGACGATATTCTCGCTGGCGATCAGCTCGATTTGATGCTGTTCGCGCTCCAGTTCATGGCGCACCCCAGCGAACACCGCGGGATCGACTTCGGCGAGGCTCTTGGTGAAGAAGCCATCGGGCTGGAGCCCTGCCATTTGCGGGTTGGTGCTCATGGATCAGGCTCCCTTGGTGAGTTTGTCGACGCGGCGCTGATGGCGTTCGCCGAGGAATTCGGTGTCGAGGAATGCAGTGACGCAGGCCTTGGCCATCTCGGTGCCGATCAGGCGGGCGCCTAACGCTATGACGTTGGCGTCGTTGTGCTGGCGGGCGAGGCTGGCGGAGAGCGGCTCGGAGACGAGCGCACAGCGCGCCGCGGCGATGCGGTTGACTGCGATCGAAATGCCGATCCCGGATCCGCACAGCGCCACGCCAATGTCGGCCCGACCATCTTCGATGGCCTTGCCCAGTGCAAAGCCGTAATCGGGGTAATCGACGCTTTCGGGCCCGTTCGTCCCCAGATCCACCACTTCGTGCCCCGCTTCATGCAACCAATTGGCGAGTTCTGCCTTCATTGCGAAGGCGGCATGATCCGAAGCGATGGCGATGCGGCGCGGCATGGCCAGCGCCTCTACGACTTCGGGTCTTTGCTGGCTAGCCGTGACGACAGCTTTGGAGCGTTAAATGCGAAGCCTCATCCTCGCCCTTCCCCTCGCGCTGGCGGCTGCCGCATGCAGCACCGCCGAGAATGCCGCCGATCAGATCGGCAACACCGCCGAAGTGACCGGCGATGCGCTCGTCAATGCCGGGGGCGATATGGCCGCGGCAAGCGGCAATCTGGCCAGAGACACGGGCAACGCAGTCGCCGAAGCCGCTGCAGGGCATGATGCTTGGGTCGGCCGCTGGACCGGCGTGGAAGGAACCTATCTCGTCATCAACAAGGGCGCGCTGCCCGATCATTACCGGCTGGAGATGCAATATACCCTCGATTCAAAGGGCAGCTATGACGGCACCGGAACTGAAGAAGGCATCGCCTTCACTCGGCCCGACGGCAAGCAATTGCTCCACGCATCGAACGGCGACGCCACGGGCCTCAAATATCTTGCCGGCAAGAAGGACTGCCTGACCGTCAAGGACGGCGAAGGCTATTGCCGCGACTGAAATCATTCGAAGGAGAAATACACGTGAAGAAGATCATTCTGGTTGCCGCGCTTGGACTCGGGCTCGCCGCCTGCACCGACAGTTCGCAGAACAACCTCAGCAACTCGCTCGACCGTGCAGGCGATTCGATCGAGAACGTGGCTTCAGATGCTGGAGATTCGATCGAGAACGGGCTCGATCGCACCGGCGACTATCTGGGCAATGCTGCGGAAGACGTGGGCAATCGCGCCGAGGGCGTAGGCAATTCGATCGAGAACGCCACGCGCTAGGGTTTCAATTCGCGACACGTTTATCGCTTGCAGGCCTTTGGCACCCTGGACGACATCGAAGTGCACCGCTTCGCCCTTGTTCAGGGTGCCCATGCCATCGTGATTGCCGACGAGCCCGCGGAAGTGGACCAGCAATGCTCCCCGCCGTCATCGGGCTGAATGAAGCCGAAGCCCTCCCCGACTATATGTGCTCACGCTGACGGTCTGCTGGGGCATCAGCTTCTCCTCGAATCCAGCCAGCCGCGGGCGCGCGCCTGCGGCAGATAGGTCGCGCTGACCGGCACGCGCTGGCCATCGGCAAGCACCAGTTCCCAGCGCCGCCCGTCGCGTGCTGCGCCTTCGACGGCCTCGGCCGCGACCCAGGCGCCGCGATGAACCTGCGTGCCTTCGACTCCCGCGACTTCCTCGATAGCGTCGCCGAAGCGATAATGGATCAGCACGCTCGGCCCGCCGCGGCGGTGGACGCGGCAATAATGGTCTTCGGCTTCGATCGCGAGGAGCGACGCGGCATCGACTCGCGCGCGCTGAAGCAGGCCGTTCGCCTGGGGTACCGGTATGGTCCAGCGCGGGCGATAGCCGCTGGCGCGCGTGACGAGCAGGACGGTGATCAGCACGACGCCGCCGATCGCGAGCGCGCGGCCCCAGGTGCCGAACGCATCGGGCATGTCCGCGCCCAGCCCGACGGCGCGGGCGCTCAGATGCACTTCGAGCGGGATCGGTAGCGACAGGATCACGCTCCCGATCGCCGCGGCGCGAAGCCAGTCGCTGGGCTGTCGAACCAGTCGCCAGAACCACAATTGCCATTTGAGCGCGCTCCAGCTCATCAGGAGCGCCCAGAACAGCATGCGCTGTCCCGCGGGCATCGCGCCGGTGCCGAAGCCGCCCGTGACGGTCATCAATGCAGCCGCGGCGGCGCAGGCGATCCACAGCATCGGGAAGCCGGGCAGATTGGCGAGGCCGCGAACGCGTTTCACGAAGCCACGCGCGGCTTTCGCGAAACCGCGCTTGTTCGCCGAGGACGTGGCACGAAACAGGGCGGACCGGACGGCGGACATGGAGGCAAGGCTGCCACGCGCCGGACGCAACGACAATTGGAGATTGCATGATGTTGAAATGGATGATGTGCGGGCTGGCCGCTCTGGGCGCAGTTCTGCTCATTCCGGGCGCACAGGCGCAGGGGACCGACATGGCCGCGATCGCGGCGCAGAAGCAGGCGATGACGAAACTCGACTGGATGCACGGCGTATGGCGCGGCCCCGCCGTCACGCAATTCCCGCAAGGTCCGCGCGACGTTGCCCAGACCGAGCGGATCGGCAGCTTCCTCGATGGCACGCTGACGATGATGGAAGGCAAGGGCTATAATGCCGACGGGACAGTGGGCTTCAATGCGCTCGGCGTCGTCTCCTACGATGCGCAGTCCAAATCCTATTGGCTGACCAGCTGGGCGCTGGGTCGCGGCGGCAAGTTTCCGATGACCGTGACCGACACCGGCTATGTCTGGGAAATCGCCACGGGCAACATGACGATCCGCTATACCGCAACGCTTGCGAACGGCGTGTGGACCGAAGTCGGCGACTATGTGGTCCCCGGTCAGCCCGTGCGGCAATTCTTTAAGATGATTCTCAAGCGCGTCGGAGACAGCGACTGGCCGGCGGCGGGCGGCATCGCCAAGGAGTAAGACTGGCCTGTCGATGTTGCCCTGCTTAGGCTGTGCGGCGATGTGGAAGCGGGCGGGCCTGTATGGAGTGTTGCTGGGGGCGGGAACGCTCGCGTTGCAATGGCTCGATTATCAAAGGCTCGCCCGCAGCCATTGGGACGACATCTACATCTTCCTGATTGCGGGCGCGTTCCTGGTGCTGGGCGTCGTCGCCGGAATCCGGCTGGCGGCGCCGCGGCGCGTGGCATTCGCGGGCAACCCGCAGGCGCTCGCCGCTTTGGGCATCAGCCCTCGCGAACTCGCCGTGCTCGAGCAGATCGCGGCCGGCCGCTCGAACCGGGAAATTGCCGAAGCGCTGGGGGTATCGCCCAACACGGTGAAGACGCATGCTGCGCGGCTGTTCGAGAAGCTCGGCGCCGAGCGGCGTACTGATGCCGTGGCGCGGGCGCGGGAATTGGGGATCATCGGCTAACTGTCATCCCGGACTTGTTGCGGGATCCACGTATCCACGCGCGATCAGCGCGCGGCTCTAGCGTCGTGCCAAGTTGCACAATGGACCCCGGAACAAGCCCGGGGTGACAAATGGTGGGCGCATTCCGCGAAAATCACCCGTTCGGGCGATTGCCCGGCTCGCTTGCGGCGCGCCTGATCGCGGCGCAACCTGATCCAAGGGGGACACAAACATGAAGACCATTTTGATTCCGGGCCTGATCGCCGGCGCCTTCGCGGGCATCTGGGGCTGCCTGATGTGCGCGGGCAGCATCGAGGTCTCGATGAATGTCGGGATGACGATCGGCTATCTGACGATGCTGATCGGCCTCACCACCATCTTCCTCGCGATCAAGCGCCGCCGCGACGTGGACCAGGGCGGGGTGATCCGCTTCTGGCCCGCCTTCGGATTGGGCATCGCGATCAGCCTGATCGCGGGGCTGGTCTATGCGCTGTTTTGGGAAGTGTCGCTGTCGATGATCGGGCTAGACGCTTTTGCCGAGCGGATGATCGCCATGTCGCAGGAAGGCGGAAGCACCCCGCAGGAAGTCGCCGAGATGCGTGCGTTTTTCACGGGCAGCTATGCAAGCCCGCTGATCCGCATCCCGATCAGCATGGTCGAGATGCTGCCCGTCGGCGTGCTGGTTTCTTTGGTCTCGGCGGCCTTGCTGCGCAACCCGCGCTTCATGCCGGCGCCGGCGGTACGAGGCGATGCTTCGCAATAAGCGGTGTTGGGGGTAGAGGGCAGGTGAAATCCTGCCTTCTACCGAGGAACGTCATGCAGACCGATCAACCCAAGGGGCGCGCGCCCGATCGCCGGATTGCGCTGCTGATCGACGCCGATAATATCTCGCACACCAAGATCGCGCCGATGCTGGCCGAGCTTGCCAAATATGGCACCGCCAATATTCGCCGGGCTTATGGCGATTGGGGCAGCAACAGCCTGAAGGGCTGGAAGGAAAAGCTCCACGATTTCGCGATCCGCCCGATCCAGCAGTTCAGCTATTCGGCGGGCAAGAACGCGACCGATATCGCGCTCGTCATCGATGCGATGGAATTGCTCTACACGCAGAAGCTCGATGCGTTCTGCATCGCCTCCAGCGACGCCGATTTCACGCCGCTGGTGATGCAGCTCAAGGCCAATGGCCATGAAGTCTATGGCTTTGGCGAACGCAAGACGCCCGCGCCGTTCCGCAATGCCTGCACGACCTTTTTGTATCTCGATACGCTGGGGGGAGAGCCGACCGCCCCGGCTCCTGCACCTTCGCGCACGACCGGTCAGACCAAGGCATCGGCGCCACCGGCGGCCGCGGCTGTCGAAGCGAAGAAATCGCTGGCGCAGGACGCCACCCTGGTGACGATCCTGCGCGGCGCAGTCGAAGCATCGGTGTGGGACGATGGCTGGGCGACGATGTCGGCAGCAGGCAGCGCCGCCAAGCGCCAGGCCTCGATCGATCCGCGCAATTACGGCGTCAAGAACTTCCCGGCGCTGTTCGAAGCGGTCGGCCTGTTCGACATCTACAAGACCGAGAATGGCCTGAGCTACGTCGCCGACAAGCGCAACAAGGATCGCGAGCCGCGGCCGTCACGCTGATCAGGCAGCGCGCCGCAATTCCAGCCGGCCCCAGATCTCGACCAATGCATCGACGAGCTCGCGCATCATCGCTTCGTCGTGCGTAGGGCCGGGAGTGAAGCGCAGCCGCTCGGTGCCGCGCGGCACGGTCGGGTAATTGATCGGCTGGACGTAGACGCCATATTCGGCGAGCAGCACGTCGCTGATCTTCTTGGCCTTGACCGGATCGCCGACCATCAGCGGGACGATATGCGTGGTCGAAGGCAACACCGGCAGCCCAGCCTCCGCCATCAGCGTTTTGAGCTTGGCTGCGGCTTCCTGCTGGCCGTCGCGCTCGGTGCACGAGGCCTTGAGATGCTTGACGCTCGCCAGTGCGCCCGCGACCAGCACGGGGGATAGGCTGGTCGTGAAGATGAAGCCCGGCGCATAGCTGCGGATCACGTCGATGATCATCTGATCGGCCGCGATATAGCCGCCCATCACGCCGAACGCCTTGCCGAGCGTGCCTTCGAGGATGGTGATCCGATCGGCGACCGCATCGCGCTCGGTGATCCCGCCGCCGCGCGGGCCATACATGCCGACGGCATGGACTTCGTCGCAATAGGTCAGGGCATTATACTTGTCGGCGAGGTCGCAGATCTCGGCGATCGGGGCGACATCGGCGTCCATCGAATAAACGCTCTCGAACGCGATCAGCTTGGGCGCCGAGGGATCGTCTGCTGCGAGCAATTCCTCGAGATGCGCCAAATCGTTGTGGCGGAAAACGCGCTTCTCGCATCCCGAGTTGCGGATGCCCGCGATCATCGATGCGTGGTTCAGTTCGTCCGAATAGACGATGCAGCCGGGCAGGATCTTGGCGAGCGTCGCCAGCGTCGCTTCGTTCGAGACATAGCCCGAAGTGAAGAGCAAAGCGCCCTCCTTGCCGTGAAGATCGGCAAGCTCATGTTCAAGCTCGATATGGTAATGGGTGTTGCCGCCGATATTCCGCGTGCCGCCGGAGCCGGCGCCGACGTCGTGGAGGGCCTCCTCCATTGCCGCGATCACCTTGGGATGCTGGCCCATCGCCAGATAATCGTTCGAGCACCACACGACGATCGGCTTGGGGCCGTTATGCCCGGCAAAGCAGCGTGCATTGGGATAGGCGCCCTTGTTGCGCAGTACATCGATAAAGACCCGGTAGCGGCCCTCGGCGTGCAGCCGGTCGATCGCCGACGAGAATACCCGCGTGTAATCGACAGCGGGTGACGGGCTGGGCGGCAGATCACGCATGATATTCTGCCCCCTAAACCCAAATCCCGCCGATTTCCAGCGCTGGAGGTAGGACAAAACGACCTAGTTGCGACGGGCGGGCGGGCTTTCGCGTGAAAGTTCCCGGAATAAGGGCGCTTCGTCGCATCCCCCTAACCCGGATCAACAACGGCTGCCCCTAGACCTGCTATACAATGCAGATCGCAGGCGACTCGCGTTTCAAGCATGCCTGCGTGGAGAGACCGTTAGGCTCCCGCTTGCGAAAGGAGCATCGCTGTGACCAGTCGAGACGTGGACTATTACGCCAGGCGAGCGAAACAGGAACGCGACAGCGCCGAGCGCACGCAGGATTCGATCGCCAGGCGCGTTCATCAGGAAATGGCCGAGCGTTATGCCGCGCGGCTGAGCGAATTGGCGCCGCTCCAGCAAGTGCGCGCCTAAAGCAATTCGATCTGGCTTAGGCCGTATCGCGCCAATGCTGGCGCGAGCGCCTCTGCCGCTGCATCGAGCCGCGTGAATACCGCGCGGCCCTGCGGCTTTTCCTCCGGCCATGACTGACCCTGAGTGAGGAAAGCGACCCGGCGGGCAATGCCGGGGCCGCCATCGACGAAACGCACCGGATGCGGCGCGGCGGCGGCGAGCTCCTTTTCCAGCAGCGGGAAATGCGTGCACGCATTGACGATCACGTCGAGCCGCTCGCCGCCCTGCTGGGCAAATAGTCCTTCGAGCACTGCGCGAAGGCGGCCGGCAGGGGGTGAGGCGCCACCCAGCGCGCGCTCGGCCAGTTCGACCAGTTCGGCCGATCCGTGGCGCAATACCGTGCAGTCTGCCGCGAAGCGCGCGCTCAGATCGTCGACATAGGGTTGGCGGACGGTCGCCTCGGTGCCGAGAACGCCGATGACGCGCGTCGTGCTGGCTTCGGCGGCCGGCTTGATCGCGGGCACGGTGCCGACGATCGGAATGTCCAGCGCCGCGCGGACATGCTGGAGCGCGATTGTCGAGGCGGTGTTGCAGGCGATTACGATCAGCCGCGGATCGAAGCGCTCGGCCAGCCGCCCGAGCAATGCGGGCACGCGCGCGGCAATTTCGCCTTCGGTGCGGGTGCCGTAGGGGAAGCCGGCCGAGTCGGCGGCGTATACGATGGGTGCCTGCGGAAGCAGCGCCGCCGTCGGGGCAAGCACCGAAAGGCCGCCGACGCCGGAATCGAAGAACAGGATCGGGCGGCTGTGGGGCATAGACTGCGATTGGCGCGCAGTTCGCGGGGGGTCAACCACCCCTAGATCGAGATCATTGCGCCGCCCTGCGCGAGGGCCTAATCTGCAAATTCAAGAAGGGGGCAGGGTGCAAAGCGAAATCCTCTGGGTGGCTCCGGCCGCCGCGATCATCCTCGGCTATTTGCTCGGCTCGATTCCGTTCGGCGTGCTGCTCACGCGCGCTGCCGGCGCCGGCGACCTGCGCGAGATCGGCTCGGGCAATATCGGCGCGACCAACGTGTTGCGCACCGGGCGCACGGGTCTTGCCGCCGCAACCTTGCTGCTCGATCTGGCCAAGGGCGCGGCGGCGGTTTTGCTCGCCGAATGGCTGTTCCCCGGCAACGGCATGCTCGGCGGAATGGCGGCGTTTCTCGGCCATTGCTACCCGGTCTGGCTCAAGTTCACGGGCGGCAAGGGCGTCGCGACCCTGATGGGAATCGTCCTGGCGCTGCATTGGCCTTCGGGGCTGGTCTATGCCGCGATCTGGCTGGGCATGCTCGGCGCGCTGCGGGTTTCTTCGCTCGCCGGCATGGCTGCGGCAGCGAGCGCTCCGGTCAGCGCGGCTTATTTCGGGCAGATCGATATCGTGTTGCTGCTGCTCGCGATGGCGCTGATTGTGATGTGGAAGCATCGCGACAATATCGATCGGCTGCTGAGCGGCACCGAGCCGCGCATTGGCGGCAAGAAGCAGGATGGCTGATTCGCGCGAGGCACGGCTGCGGCTGCTGCGCTCGGCGAACATCGGTCCCGTCACCTATCGGCAGTTGATCGCGCGCTTCGGTACCGCCGAGGCGGCGCTCGAGGCTCTGCCGATGCTCGCGGCCCGAGGCGGCGGACGCGCGCCGAAGCTTGCCGATGCAGGCGCAGTGCGGCGCGAGATCGCCACGGTCGAGAAACTCGGCGCGCGGTATCTGTTTATCGAAGAAGCGGATTATCCGCGTCTGCTGGCCGAGACCGAAAGCGCGCCGCCAGCGCTGATCGTGCGCGGGCGAGTGGACCTGCTCGCGCAGAATTGCATCGCGATGGTCGGTGCGCGCAATGCCAGCGCCGCCGCGTGCCGCTTTGCGCGGCAACTGGCACTGGGCTTGGCCGATGCGGGCGCGACCGTCGTCTCGGGACTCGCGCGTGGGATCGACACTGCGGCGCATATCGGCTCGATCCAAGGCGGTACCGTCGGGGTGATCGCCAGCGGCATCGATATCGGCTTTCCACCCGAAAATCGCGAGCTCCAAGAGCGCGTGGCGATCGAGGGGCTGTTGGTGGCCGAGCAGCCGCCGGGTACCGAGCCACTCGCCCGCTTCTTCCCCTCGCGCAACCGGATCATCGCTGGGCTGGCGCTCGGCACGGTGGTGGTAGAGGCGGCGCCGCGTTCGGGCTCGCTGATTACTGCACGGCTGGCAGCGGAAGCGGGGCGCGAAGTGATGGCCGTCCCCGGCTCTCCGCTCGATCCGCGCGCGCAGGGGTGCAATCTGCTGATCCGCGAAGGCGCGACGCTCGTGCAGAGCGTCGACGACATTCTGGAGGCGATCCGTCCTATCGACGCGCGTGCGGTACGCGCCCCGGCAACCGGCTGGGAGGGCTCACCGCCCGAGGATGCGAGTGATGGGGAACGGCGCGCGGTCATCGGATTGCTGGGACCGGTCCCTGTTCCCGTAGACGAACTGATCCGCCAGTCGGGCTTGGCGCCGGCGGTGGTGCAGACCGTGCTGCTGGAATTGGAGCTGGGCGGGCGGCTGGAGCGGCATGCAGGTGGGAAAGTGAGCCTGACATGACGCCGCCGAGGATTTTGCCGATCGAATGGGCTGCGTTGTTCCTGCTGGCGCTGACCGCCGGTTGTCTCGCGATCCTCGCCCGCAATCCGTTCTTCGCGCTTCCAGTCGGGCTTGTCTGGCTTTCGGTCGCGGGAGCCTTGGTCGTGAGCGGAGTGATCAACGCGGTGCGCGATCCGCTTCGGCCTGTCGATCGCATCCGCTCCGTAGTTGCAGCTCCGATGGCAATCGGCGTGGCTTGGTCGATCGTTCGCTTCTACCCCGCTTGACGGCACCCGAATCCACCCCCCACCTTACGCGTACACGTAAGGAACACCGAAAACCCCATGCAGCTTGTCATCGTCGAATCGCCCGCAAAGGCGAAGACCATCGAGAAATACCTCGGCAAGGACTATCGCGTCCTCGCTTCCTACGGCCATGTCCGCGATCTGCCGGCGAAGGACGGTTCGGTGAACCCGGACGAGGGCTTCGCGATGGAATGGGAGGCCTATGCCGACAAGGGCAAGCAGCTCAAGGCGATCACCGATCTCGCCAAGACCGCCGACCGCCTGATCCTCGCCACCGATCCGGATCGCGAGGGCGAGGCGATCAGCTGGCATGTGCAGGAAGTGCTGCGCCAGAAGAAGGCGCTGCCTGCCGAGGTTGAGCGGGTAACCTTCAACGCGATTACCAAGCCGGCGATTTTAACCGCAATGGCACATCCTCGCGAGCTAGATACCGACCTGATCGATGCTTATCGCGCGCGCCGCGCGCTCGATTATCTGGTCGGATTCACGCTCTCGCCGGTGCTTTGGCGCAAGCTTCCGGGAGCGAAGTCGGCGGGGCGCGTGCAATCGGTGGCGTTGCGCCTGATCGTTGAGCGCGAGCGCGAGATCGAGGGGTTCAAGCCCCAGGAATATTGGTCGGTAACTGCCGATATGGAGCAGGACGGCACCGCGTTCGTCAGCCGTCTGGTCAAATATAAGGGCGACAAGATCGATCGCCTGACGATCGGCGACGGTAAGACCGCCGAGGCGGCCAAGCTCGCGGTCGAGCAGGGGCGCTTCAGTGTCGTCTCGGTCGAGACCAAGCCGGCGATGCGCAATCCGCCGCCGCCCTTCACCACTTCGACGCTCCAGCAAGAGGCCGCACGCAAGCTCGGCTTTTCGGCCAGTCACACGATGCGCATCGCCCAGGGACTCTACGAGGATGGCGCGATTACCTATATGCGTACCGACGGCGTCCAGATGGATGGCGACGCGATCCAGCAGGCGCGCAAGGCGGTCGTGAACCGCTATGACGGGCATTACGTGCCGGAAAAGCCGCGCCACTACACCGCCAAGGCCAAGAACGCCCAAGAAGCGCATGAGGCGATCCGGCCGACCGATTTCGGCAAGGACAGCTATGGCGGCGGCGATCATGCCAAGCTTTACGATCTGATCTTCAAGCGCGCGCTGGCGAGCCAGATGGCGAGCGCGCGGATGGAGCGCACCACGATCGAGATGGAGGATGCGACCGGCCAGCATGGGCTGCGCGCCACTGGGCAGGTCGTGCTCTTCCCCGGCTATCTCGCGCTCTATGAAGAAGGCCGTGACGACGAGGCGGACGAGGATTCGCGCCGCCTGCCCAAGCTTTCCGAAGGTGCTACGCCGGCAAAGAAGGCAGTCAATGCCGAGCAGCATTTCACCCAGCCGCCGCCACGCTTCTCTGAAGCGTCGCTGGTGAAGCGGATGGAAGAACTCGGAATTGGGCGTCCCTCGACCTATGCCTCGATCATCCAGGTGCTCAAGGATCGCGCCTATGTCCGTATCGAGAAGAACCGCTTTTTCGCCGAGGAGAGCGGGCGGCTGTTGACGGCGTTCCTCGAGCGCTTTTTCGAGCGTTATGTGAATTACGATTTCACGGCGGGACTGGAGGAAGAGCTCGACGAAGTGTCGGGCGGGCGTGCCGAATGGCAGGCAGTGCTCGAAGCGTTCTGGAAGGACTTCAAGCCGCGCACCGCGGACGTGATGGAGCAGAAGCCGTCCGAGATCACTGCGGCGCTCGACCAGTTCCTCGCGCCCTATCTGTTCCCGCCCAATGCCGATGGCAGCGATCCGCGGCTTTGCCCCAATTGCGGCGAGGGCCAGCTGGCGCTGCGCGGCGGGCGTTTCGGCGCGTTCGTGGCGTGCTCGAACTATCCGGACTGCAAATATACGCGCCGCTTCGCCCAGCCGGGCGGCGAGGGCAGCGAGGACACCGGGCCGCAGGTGCTTGGGGAGGACCCCGACACCGGTCTCAAGGTCGAGCGCAAGTCGGGGCGGTTCGGACCCTACATCCAGCTCGGAGATGAGAAGGACGCCAAGCGCGCATCGATCCCCAAGGATGTCGAGCTGGACCTGGAGATGGCGCTGAAGCTGCTCAGCCTGCCGCGCACCGTGGGCACGCATCCCGAGAGTGGTGAGCCGATCACTGCCTCGATTGGCCGCTATGGGCCGTATCTCGCGCATGCGGGCAAATATGCGCGGCTGACTTCGACCATGGAGGTGTTCGAGACCGGAATGAACGCGGCCGTGGTCAAGCTGGCCGAGGCGGCGGCGAATGGCGGACGTCCCGCCCGCGGTGCTGCGCGCGAGCCGCTCAAGGTGCTGGGCAAGCATCCGCGCACCGAGGCCGAGATCAAGTTGATGGCGGGCCGCTACGGCGAATATGTCACCGATGGCGAGACCAATGCGACTCTGCCCAAGTCGATCGACAAGGATCAGCTCACGCTCGAGGAAGCCGCCCAGCTAATCGATGCGCGTGCGGCGGCAGGTCCGGCGAAGGGCAAGGCCAAGAAGAAGGCAGCCCCGAAGAAGAAGGCGCCGGCCAAAAAGGCTGCTCCCAAAAAGGCCGCGGCGAAGAAGTGACGGACGCGCCTGCACCGGGACTTCGCGTGCCGCGTTGGCTATTGTTCGGGATAATGGCGGCGACGCTCGGCGCGATTATCGCGATGTGGATCAGCGGCGTACGGCGGACCGCTAGGGAAGCTGCGCGCTACACTCTGGTCGAGGAGCGCCGGGTGCCAGCCGCCAGCGCCGCGCTGCGCAATTGCCTCGATCTTCGCGGCGCGGAAGCGCTTGGCCTGCAGGAACGCTGGGGCTCGCCCAAGGGCGTGCCCGACACCAAGCGCAAGCGGAACCCGGAGCGGTCGATTCAGATCGATGTGGTTGAACGCGGCGATTACCGGCTGGTGCGTTTTTATGCGCTTGATGGGCGACCGCTCAGCGCGCCGGAGCGGCTCATCTTCGATGCGTGCCTCGCGCTAAGCTAGAGCAGTCGCGCCAGCAGCCATCCCGCCAATCCGAGCTGGATCACCAATGTCGCGATCACGCCCAGGGCGCGCGGCAGCGGGGGCGGGCCTTTCGAGGGCGTATAAAGGCCCAGCGCGTGGAGCAGCCGCGCGCTGACAAAGGCGACCGCGGCATACATCAGATATTGGCGATCGGCGCCGCCATATTCGAGCAGGCCGATCAGGATCAGCGCGATGGGAGCGTTTTCGGCCAGATTGCCGTGTGCGCGGCTCGCCGAGGTGAGGCTGGGATCGTCGCCCAGGCCGAACGACAGGCGCGTCCGGAAGCGGTTGCGGATCGTGTCGAGTGCAAGCAGCACGAGCAGGATCGCGAGCGCAGCGGCGGTGAAGCCGGTGATCGTCAACGGCATGGGTCCCTCCCTTTTTCGGGAGGCTAACCCCAAGCCGCCGGAAAGTCGAACCTCAGGCGGCGCGAACCTGCGTCTGCACCAGCCACGCGCGCGCGGCTTTCTGGGCTTCGATGATCTCGCGTGCGGTCATGTCTTCGGCGATCTCGGCGCGGCATTCCATGGCGCGTTCGCTGCCGGACATCGCCGCCAGATTGAACCATTTATGCGCTTCGATCAGGTCGATATCCACGCCCTCGGCTCCGCTCGAATAGACCATGCCAAGATCGTAGCAGGCCTTGGTATCGCCGCGTGCCGCATCGCGGAGCCGGCTTTCGATCAGAAACTGTGCGCTCTTCAGGCTGTTGCCCATCGTCGTCACCCCTTTTGCACCCTCGTGCTATGGGGTTCATCGCAGCCAATCGTTCAACAAATGGTTAACGGCGTTAACCGTATCTATTCAGAACCGACTGCGATGTTGTCGATTAGGCGTGTGCCGCCGATCTTCGCCGCCGCAAGCAGACGCATCGGTTGGTCGGCGACCGGAGCCCCTAGGGTTGCGGCGTCCCGCAGCTCGACATAATCGACGTCGAAGCCGGCCGCGCTCAGCGTGTCGATCGCCTGCGCCAGCGCCGCAGCCGGATCGCCGCCGGTCGCGATCGTGCGCTCGGCCGCGCCCAATGCGCGCGGCAGCGCCACGGCCTTGGCCCGGTCTTCGTCCATCAGGAAGATGTTTCGCGACGAGAGGGCGAGGCCGTCATCCTCGCGCTGAGTAGGAACGCCGCGAATCTCGAGGTTGAGTTCCAGATCGGCGACCATACGGCGAATCACGGCAAGCTGCTGCCAGTCCTTTTCGCCGAACAAGGCGACATCGGGCTGCACCTGATTGAACAATCGCGCGACCACTGTGGTCACGCCGTCGAAATGGCCGGGGCGATGCGCGCCGTCGAGCACATTACCGATCTCGCTGGCCTTTACGTCGATCTCGGGGCCGTTCGGATACATTTCCTCGACGCTGGGCATCCAGAGCAAATCGACGCCCGCACTCGACAGCATCCGCGAATCCGCCATTTCCCGGCGTGGGTATTTTCCGAAGTCTTCGCTCGGCGCGAATTGGGTTGGGTTCACGAAGATCGAGACGACCACACGGTCGGCGGCCAATTTGGCCTCTTCGACAAGCGCCATATGCCCCGCATGGAGCGCTCCCATGGTGGGGACCAGCGCAACGCGCAGCCCTTCCGCCCGAAAGGCGGAGACCGCCTCTCTCAGGACTTCGAGGCTACGGACGGTTTGCACGCGTTAACACTTTCGATAAGACGGGGAGCGCGGCCTTCTATGGGGGAGTGTCGGCACGATCAATAACGGAAGTTGGGTAGTTTGAGCGACGGATCGAAGCGGCTGCACGTACTGGTTTTCGCCAACGAGAAGGGCGGCACGGGCAAGTCCACCACTGCCGTCCACGCAGCGATTGCGCTCGCCTTCAAAGGCGCGCGCGTCGCATGCTTCGATCTCGACCATCGCCAGCGGACGATGGGGCGCTATCTCGACAATCGAGCCGAGACGATCCGGCGCACCGGGCGCGACCTGCCGATGCCCACCTATGAGACGCATGATGGCGAGAGCATGGACTTTTTCTCGTCCACATTGGAGCGGCTGGGCGAGGATGCCGATTTTCTGGTGATCGATACGCCGGGCCGCGACGACAAGTTCGCGCGCATCGCCGTCACCAATGCCGACACACTCGTCACGCCGATGAACGACAGCTTCGTCGATTTCGACCTGATCGGTCAGGTCGATCCCGAGACTTTTCGCGTCTCGCGCCCAAGCTTTTATTCGGAAATGATCTGGGACTCGCGCAAGCGCCGCGCCAAGGCCGATGGCGAAAGCATCGACTGGGTCGTGCTGCGCAACCGCATGCAGCATATCGAGGCGCGCAACATGCGCCGCGTATCGGAGGCGATCGACCAGCTTTCCAAGCGCGTCGGCTTCCGGGTGATTTCGGGGCTTTCGGAGCGCGTGATCTATCGCGAGCTCTTCCCGCAAGGCCTGACCATGCTCGATTCGGGCGAGTTCGGCGCGATGGGACTCAGCCATGTTGCGGCACGACAGGAGCTTCGCGAGATGATGGCGGGGCTCGCACTTCCCGAAGTCGCCATGCCGCTGTTCGCCTGATGGCCAAGCTGCTCCTGGCTGCAGCCATCGTCGCAGCAGTCTATTATCTGTTCATCCGGCCACGGCCGAAGCCGGTGCATCGGTTGCCGCTGGATGAGGCACGCGAGATATTGGGCGTGGGCCGCGATGCCGGCGAAGACGAAATCCGTGCAGCGCACCGGCGGCTCGTGACTGCGCTCCACCCCGACAAGGGCGGTTCGGCCGAGCTGACACGGCGGATCAATGCCGCGCGAGATGCGCTGCTGAAATAATCCTTCCCGGGACGGGGAGGTGGCAGCGCGAAGCGCTGACGGCGGGAGTTCTCCGCGCAGCCGACGCTTGCGGCATCCCCCCTCCACCAGCCTTCAGCTGGTCCCCCTCCCCGTTCCGGGGAGGATCATCTTGCAACTTCCCGCGACCTCGCGGATTAGGCGCGTAACGATTTCCCCGGAGGCATCATGACTCACATTTTCGACCCCACATCGCTGCGCGAATACGATATCCGCGGGATCGTCGGCGAGGCGCTCGGACCCGATGACGCGCGCGCGATCGGCCGCGGTTTCGCGACGTTGCTGCGCCGCGCGGGCGGCAGGCGGGTGGCTGTGGGCTGGGACGGGCGCGTCTCCTCGCCGGTTCTACGCGACGCGCTGGTCGAAGGGCTCGTTGCCTCGGGCTGCGACGTGGTGCGCACCGGCATGGGCCCGACGCCGATGCTCTATTATGCCGAGGCGACGCTAGAAGTGGATGGCGGCATCCAGATAACCGGCAGCCATAACCCCGGCAATTACAATGGCTTCAAGATGGTGTTCCAGCATAAGCCGTTTTTCGGCGAGGACATCCAGACGGTCGGTCGCCTGGCGGCAGAAGGCGATTGGGAAGACGGGGACGGCAGCGAGACCATTACCGATGCGGACATCGAGGATATCTATGTCGGCCGGCTGCTCGCGGGCTATGCCGGCGGCACCTATCGCATCGGATGGGATACGGGCAACGGCGCCGCCGGCCCGGTGATCGAAAAGCTGGTGAAGCTGCTGCCGGGTGAGCATCACACGATCTTCACCGATGTGGACGGCAATTTCCCCAATCATCATCCCGATCCTACCGAGGAAAAGAACCTCGCCGATCTGAAGCGTCTCGTCGCCGAGAAGCATCTCGATTTCGGACTGGCTTTCGATGGCGACGGCGACCGTGTCGGCGCGATTGACGGCACCGGCCGGGTGATCTGGGGGGATCAATTGCTTTCGATCCTGGCGGTGCCGGTGCTGCGCAAGGCTCCGGGCTCCACGATCATCGCCGACGTCAAGGCCAGCCAGATGCTGTATGACCGCATCGCCGAGCTGGGCGGCGAGCCCTTGATGTGGAAGACCGGCCACTCGCTCATCAAGACCAAGATGAAGGAAACCGGGGCGCCGCTGGCCGGGGAAATGAGCGGCCACATCTTCTTTGCGCAGGATTATTACGGCTTCGACGACGCGCAATATGCCGCGGTCCAGCTGATCAACGCAGTGCACGTCATCGGCAAGTCGCTGACCGAAATCCGCGGCGAGATGCCCGAATTCGTCAACACGCCGGAGATGCGCTTCCAGGTTTCGGACACGCGCAAGTTCGCAGTGATCGAGGAAGTGCTGGCGCGGCTCGAGGCCGAAGGCGCGGACGTCAACCGCACCGATGGCGCGCGGGTAAACACCCCAGATGGCTGGTGGCTGCTGCGAGCATCGAACACACAGGACGTGCTGGTCGCGCGTGCCGAGGCGAGGAGCCAGGAAAGCCTCGACCGTCTGATGGCGATGATCGACGCGCAGCTTGCTGCAAGCGGGCTGGAGCGCGGCCCGCAAGCCGGGCACTGATTTCGCACATGCCGCGCGCCTTGGACAATTTGTCCGATGTGCGCGGCAGGCCCGCTCCCTATATCGCCATCGTGCGGATAATGCTGCCGCACGCTGCGGACAGCTTATATGACCCCCGACGACCCCCGGCAGATCGACGCAAGCGGCAGGCTTTGGCCGCGGCTTGAGCCTGTGCAGACCGGCGTGCGCGGTCGGTGTCCGCGGTGTGGGCAGGGGCATATCTTCGCGGGGTTCCTGAGGATGCGCGCAAGCTGCGAAGTCTGCGGTCTCGATTATTCCTATGCCGATCCGGCCGACGGCCCGGCAATCTTCGTCCAGCTCTTCGCCTGCGTACCGGGCGTGCTGTTCGCGCTGATGTTCGAGATTCTCTATGCCCCGCCAATGTGGATGCATCTCGCCTTCAGCCTGCCAATAGTGCTGCTGTTCACGGTGCTCCCGCTTCGCCCGATCAAGGGATGGCTGGTCGCCAGCCAATTCTATTTCAAGGCAGGCGAAGGCCGGCTGGTCCGCGATTCGAAATAGAGCCGGCCGCGGGAAAGACTCGCTTTTTAGCGGTCTCGCCCCCACTTAACCGGTAATGCCGCCGCCCCAGCCTACGCTCATCCGCGTCATCGATCTCGAGACTACCGGCGACAAGCCGCCCGCGCACGGCGTGGTCGAGATTGGCTGGCAGGACGTCGCACTGGGTGCCGACGGGCGCTGGGAGCTTTATGGCGAGGGCGGCAATCGGATGGTCAATCCCGGCCGGCCGATCCCGCCGCTGACCATGGCTATCCACCATATCCGCGACGAGGACGTGGCCGATGCGCCCTGGTGGCACGATGTCGCGCGGCCGGTTCTCGATCCGTGGCCGCGGCGCCTCGCGCTGGCGGCGCACCGGGCGAGCTTCGAAGAGCAGTTTTGTACGCCGTCGCTCACTCGCGGTGCGGACTGGATCTGCACGTATAAATGCGCGCTGCGGCTATGGCCGGGCAGCCCGCGCTTCTCGAACCAGTTTCTGCGCTATTGGCGGATGCCTGAAGGCATGGATCATGAACGCGGCCTCCCCGCACATCGCGCCTTTCCCGATGCCTATGTGACCGCATTTCATTTGCGCGACATGCTCAACGAAGCGAGCGTCGAGCAATTGATTGCCTGGTCGAAAGAGCCGGCGCTTGAGCCGCGCGTGCGCTATGGGCCCGAACGCGGCAGGGAATATGCCGAACTCAACGAGGATGTGCTGGTCGCGTTCATGAACGATCGCGATGCCGATATTCGCTTCAGCGCAGCGACCGAGATGGCCCGTCGGCAGGGCGGCGGGGCCGTCAAACGCACCGGCCCGCCGCCGCAGGATCTGCTGTTATAGGCGCTTGGTCGCTCGCGGTCAGCGCCGCCCCGCTATTAGCGCGCGGACGCCTTCGAGCACCCAGCCATAAACCAGATGCGAGGCCGCGCTATAGGCATGCGTTGCGAGTGGAGTATCCTGCGGCGGCGGGCCAAGATCGGCGGCGGGGACCGCGACATCGTCGAGAAGCGCCGCGGTTGCGATGCCGTAGGCAGTGCCGAAACCTGCACTGGCTTCGCTGCGATATTCGGTGAGCACGCCATAAATCCCGCCCAGCACCGCGCCGGTGATATAGTGAACTGCCTGGCCCGAGGGCTCGCGATAGGGCTCGGGAACAGTCTGGCCGGTCAGCGTTTCGCTGGCCTTGTCCGCCGCTTTGACCGTTGCGGGGTCCCCGTCGCTATCGGGCAGCAGCTTCTGCGCCTGTGCCTGGAACGCCGCCATCGCAGCGGATGCGACCAGGCCCGCTGCCACGCCGGCAAGCAGGCCCAGAAAGGGGCGCGGCCCGGGCATCAATAGTCGACGCGCGTAGCGGTCAGCTTGCGCTTTGCGAGCCAGACCTGGACGCTGTCATTGCCGGCTAGATGCCCCGCGCCGACGGCAATGAACACCGTGCCGGGCTTGGCCATCCGCGTTTCGATCCACTCGGCCCAGCGCGCATTGCGATCGCTGAGCAGGATCTTGCCGAGCTCGGGGGTTTCGCGCAGTCCCTCGTTCATCGTCTCGCCCAGCGCGGCGGAATCGCCCGCCGACCAATTGGCGACCATCTTGTCGAGCATCGGGCCGGCCTTGTCGTAACCGTCGAGCGTCGAGACCAAAAACTTGAGCTGAAGATCGTCGGGCAAGGTATCCAGATAGCCCAATTGCTGCTCGGCGGTCTCAAGGCCGATCAGGGGTTTGTCGGCTGCCTTGGCGGCCGCCGCGATCGCCCGCTCAGCGCCGCTTTCGGGATCATAACCAAGCTTGCCGAGGGGCGCCATGCTCGCCATCAGCGCGCCAAGCCAGGGCTCGAACCGGTCGAGCGCGGCGGCGGGCATGCCCAGATCGGCGGCCGCAGTGGCGAGCGCAGCGCGATTGGCCTCAGGCACTCGCTCGCTGAGCGTCGGGCCGGTAAAGCTCATGCCGGTTTTCATGATCAGCGCCTGCATCTCGGCCGCGGCGGGCTCGACCATTTCGAGCACCACCTCGTCGCTGTTGTCGAAAGCGGCCTTTACCCCCTCGTCGAACCAGCCGAGGCCGGGCTTGAGCACGTGGATCGTGCCGAACAGATAGATCGTCGTATCGGCATCCTTGACCACCCAGATCGCCGGATCGGCATCCTTCTCTTCCTGCGCCTGCGCCGCGAGGGGGATGAGAAAGGCGAGCGCGGCAAGCAGGCGCGGGATGATGCGCATCAAAGATCCTTCAATATGGTCGCCGGATCGGCGAGGCGGGCGGGTTCGACGGCGAGGCCCTCCGCTACGAGTTTACGCCCCTGAACATAATCGCGGGTCGCATTGACGCAGTCGAGCGCAATCACGCGACCTTGGGCAAGATAGATTACGGAAAAGCTGCGAGCGGCGGGATCGCCGCGCACTACGACCTGGTCATGCCCGGCGGAAATCCCGACGGTCTGGAGCTTGAGGTCATATTGGTTCGACCAGAACCACGGCACGGCGTCGTAGGCGGCTTCGATCCCACAGACCGTCTTCGCCGCGACGGTGGCTTGGTCGTTGGCATTCTGGACCGATTCGAGGCGGATCATGCGGTCGCCGGCATGCGCATTGGCATGGAGCGCGCAGTCGCCGACCGCGTAGATGTCGGGCAAAGATGTCCGGCATTGCGCGTCGACGAGCACGCCGTTGCCGCCGCCGGCTCCTGCATCGAGCAACGGCCTGGCGGCGGGCTCGATGCCAATGCCGACGATCGCCATCTGCGCGGGGACGATCTCGCCGCTGGCCAGCCGCACCCCGGTCACGCGGTCTGCGCCCTCAATGCAATCGACTTGTACGCCGGTGCGGATGGTCACGCCGCGCGCGCGATGTTCTGCTTCGAAGAAGCGCGACAGCGGCTCGCCGGCGACGCGCGCGAGGACGCGGTCCTGCGCTTCGAGCACGGTGACTTCGCGGCCGAGCTTCGACAGCACTGCCGCCGCTTCGAGCCCGATATAGCCGCCACCGATCACCGCCACTTGCCGCACCTCTGGCAATTCGACCATCATCGCGTCGACATCGGCGCGGGTGCGCACGGTATGAATGCCGGTCAGGTCATGCCCCTGGCAGGCAAGCCGTCGCGCCTTCCCGCCCCCGGCCCAGATCAGCGCGCCATAGTTGATCGTCTCGCCATCGGTTGTGGTAACGCGGTGCGCCGCAGGATCGACCGAGACGACCGTGCGGCCAGTGAGCATCGTTACCTGGCGCTCGTCCCAGAACGCCGCGGGCCGGATCAGCAGGCGCTCGAATGCTTTGTCGCCCGCCAGATAATCCTTGGAAAGCGGCGGCCTTTCATAGGGCAGCTCAGGCTCGTCGCCGATCAACGCGATGCTGCCCTCGAACTTGTTCTGCCGAAGCGCGATCGCCGCCTGCGCCCCCGCATGGCCTGCGCCGACGATAAGGACGTCGTAGCGCTTCATTTCAGCCGTGCTGCGTGCCACGCCACATGTTCGGCCATGAAGCTCGAGACGAAGAAATAGCTGTGATCATAGCCCGGCTGGATGCGTTGGGTGAGTGCAATGCCCGCGTCGCGGCAGGCCGCTTCGAGCAATTCAGGCCTGAGCTGTTCGGCGAGGAGTTGGTCGGCCGAGCCGGTATCGACGAGCAATTCCGGCACTCGTGCGCCGTCTTCGATCAGCGCGACTGCGTCATATTTCCGCCATGCGGCTTGATCCGAACCGAGGTAGCCGGCGAGCGCCTTCTGGCCCCACGGCACCTGGCTCGGCGCGGCGATCGGCGCGAAGGCGGAGACGCTGCGGAAGCGCTCGGAGTTTCGCAGGCCGATAGTGAGCGCGCCGTGCCCGCCCATCGAATGGCCGGTGATGCCTTGCGCATCCATGTCGGCGGGGAATTCCGCGCCGATCAGCGCTGGGAGTTCGCTTTCGAGGTAGACGCGCATATTAAAATGAGCGGCCCAGGGGTCTTCGGTGGCATCGAGATAAAAGCCTGCGCCCTGGCCGAAATCATAGGCTGCATCGTCGGGCACGCCTTGGCCGCGCGGGCTGGTGTCGGGCGCCACGAAGATGATGCCATGCTCGGCGCATGCCGTGCGATATTCGCCCTTGTCGGTGACATTGGCGTGCGTGCAGGTCAGGCCGGAGAGATACCAAAGGATCGGCAGCTGCGCGCCGACTGCATGTTCGGGCACGAATACCGAGAAGACCATGTCGGTGCCCGTCGCGGTGCTGGCATGGCGGTATACCCCCTGGACGCCGCCATGCGCCTTGTTGGTGGAAAGCGTCTCCATCAATAGACCACGACCGAGCGAATGCTTTCGCCGGCGTGCATCAGGTCGAAGCCCTTGTTGATCTCCTCGAGGCTGAGCACATGTGTGATCATCGGGTCGATCTCGATCTTGCCCTGCATGTACCAGTCGACGATTTTCGGAACGTCGGTGCGGCCCTTGGCGCCGCCGAATGCCGTGCCGCGCCAGTTGCGCCCGGTGACGAGCTGGAACGGGCGTGTGGCGATCTCCTTGCCGGCCTCGGCCACGCCGATGATGATGCTGGTGCCCCAGCCGCGGTGGCAAGCCTCCAGCGCAGTGCGCATCACTTCGGTGTTGCCGGTGCAGTCGAAGGTGAAGTCCGCGCCGCCATCGGTCAGCGCCAGGATCGCCGCGATCGTCTCCTCGCGTGACTTGCCCCGCCCGTCGATGAAATCGGTCATGCCGAAGCGGCGGCCCCATTCCTCTCGGTCTGGATTGATGTCGACGCCGATGATTCGGTTCGCGCCGGCCATCTTCGCGCCCTGGAGCACGTTGAGCCCGATGCCGCCGAGGCCGAACACGACGACGTTATCGCCGACCTGGACCTTGGCGGTGTTGACTACTGCGCCGACGCCGGTGGTGACCCCACAGCCGATATAACAGGCGCTGTTGAACGGCGCATCCTCGCGGATCTTCGCGACGGCGATCTCGGGTAGCACCGTGAAGTTCGAGAAGGTCGAGCAGCCCATATAATGGAAGATGGCCTGGCCCTTATGGCTGAACCGGGAGGTGCCATCGGGCATCAGGCCTTTGCCCTGGGTAGCGCGGATCGCGGTGCACAGATTGGTCTTGCCGCTGAGGCACGATTTACACTGGCGGCATTCGGGCGTGTAGAGCGGGATGACGTGATCGCCGGGCTTTACGCTGGTGACGCCCGCGCCGACTTCGCGGACGATCCCTGCGCCCTCATGGCCGAGCACCGACGGGAACAGGCCCTCACTATCGAGGCCATCAAGCGTGTAGGCGTCGGTGTGGCAGATACCCGTCGCCATGATCTCGACGAGAACTTCGCCAGCCTTGGGACCTTCGAGATCGAGCTCGACGATCTCAAGCGGCTGCTTCGCCTCGAATGCTACGGCGGCGCGCGTCTTCATGATCTACTCCCGAACTGGATTCGGGCTCGGACTAGCTGCTGATACTGGGAAGGTCGAGGCCTGCACGGCGCGCTGCGTCCAATGCTTCCGGATATCCGGCATCGGCATGGCGCATGACGCCGGTGGCGGGATCGTTCCACAGCACGCGCTCCAGCCGTTCGGCGGCTTCGGGGGTGCCGTCCGCGACGATCACCATCCCCGAATGTTGCGAATAGCCCATGCCGACGCCGCCGCCGTGATGGAGCGAGACCCAGGTCGCGCCGCTGGCGGTGTTGAGCAGGGCATTGAGCAGGGGCCAGTCCGAGACGGCATCGGAGCCGTCCATCATTGCCTCAGTTTCACGATTGGGGCTGGCGACCGATCCCGAGTTCGAGATGATCGCGGCCGATCACGACGGGTGCCTGCAGTTCGCCCGATGCGACCATCTCGTTGAAGGCAAGGCCGAGGCGGTGGCGGTCGCCCAAGCCCACCCAGCAGATCCGCGCCGGCAGGCCCTGAAAGTGGATGCGTTCGCGTGCCATGTCGAGCCAGCGGTGGAGGTGCGCATCGTCGGGGAGCAGCTCCTTCACCTTCGCGTCTGTCTTGTAGATATCCTCTGGATTGCCTGAGAGCGCGGCCCAGCGGAACGGCCCAACGCCGCGGCAGAAAAGCGGGCGGATATACGCGGGGACGAAGCCGGGGAAGTCGAATGCGTTGGCGACGCCTTCGTCCTTCGCGACCTGGCGGATGTTGTTGCCGTAATCGACGGTCGGCACGCCAGCATTGTGGAAGTCGAGCATCGCGCGAACATGCGTGGCCATCGACGCCTTGGCCGCCTGCGCGACCTTGTCGGGCTCGCTCTCGCGCTCGGCGAACCAGCGCTCCAGCGTCCACCCCTGCGGGAGATAGCCATTGATCGGATCGTGCGCCGAAGTCTGGTCGGTCACCAGATCGGGGCGGACGCCGCGGCGGACGAGCTCGGGATACACGTCCGCGGCATTGCCGAGCAGGCCGACCGAAACCGGCGTCTTGGACGAGGTGACGATCTCCAGCGCCTGCTCCACGCTGTCGGTGGCGCGATCAAGATAGCCAGTTTCCAATCGCATCTCGATGCGGCTTGGTTGGCATTCAACTGCGAGGCAGGAGAAGCCGGCCATGGTCGCAGCGAGGGGTTGTGCGCCGCCCATGCCGCCTAATCCGGCGGTCAGGATCCAGCGGCCCGCGACGCTGCCGCCATAATGCTGTCGGCCAGCCTCGACAAAGGTCTCGTAGGTGCCCTGCACGATCCCCTGGCTGCCGATATAGATCCAGCTGCCGGCGGTCATCTGGCCGTACATCATCAGGCCGGCGCGATCGAGTTCGTGGAAAAGCTCCCAATTCGCCCATTTGGGCACCAAGTTCGAATTGGCAAGCAGAACGCGCGGAGCATTCTCGTGCGTGCGGAAAACCCCGACCGGCTTGCCCGATTGGATCAGCAAGGTCTCGTCGGCCTCCAGGCGGCGGAGCGTCTCGACGATGCGATCATAGCTTTCCCAATCGCGCGCGGCGCGGCCGATGCCGCCATAGACGACCAGCTCGTTGGGATTCTCGGCGACGCGCGGATCGAGATTGTTCATCAGCATCCGCAGCGGCGCTTCGGTGAGCCAGCTTTTCGCGGTCAGATCGGTGCCGGTCGCGGCCTGGATGTGACGAGTGTTGTCGAGACGGGTCATGCAGGTGCTTTCGCGAAGGCCATTGCGGCGGCGAGGATTTGCTCGAGGTCCGCGCGGAGCGTAGCGGCGCGGTCGGGATTCCATTCAGGCGGCCAATTGGTTTCGTCGGGCTCGCCCTCTGGCTCGTCGAGATAGGCGCGCATCGCGATCTCCATCTGGATCGCATGGACGCCGCGCTCGGGCCGGCCGTAATGCCGGGTCGTCCAGCCACCGCGGAAGCGGCCGTTGAGGACGTGGCTGCGGTTGGCGCTGGCGGCGACCACCGCGCCGCTCAGGGCGACGTTGCAGGTCTTGCCCATATCGGTCCCGATGTTGAGTTCGGGCAATTCGCCTTCGAACAGGCGCGGAACATGGCTGCGGATCGAGTGGCAGTCGTAGAGCACGACATGCCCATGCTTTTCGCGGAGGCGGGCGATCTCGGCTTCGATTGCGGCGCGATAGGAAGTGAACCAGCCCATGCGCTCGACAGGATCAGGCTCGTAACCGTCGCGGTAGAGCGGTTCGCCATCGAAGGTTTCGGTGGGACAGAGGCCGGTGGTGGCCTGGCCCGGGTAGAGCGACTGCCCTGAGGGATCGCGGTTGCAATCGATCACGCTGCGCGAAATGTCGGTCCAGATGAAGGTCGCGTCGGCGAGACCTTCGTAGAGCGCGCGGATGTGCCAGTCGGCGTCGCGTATTGCCCACCAGCGCGAGCGAAATGCGGCCTCGTGCTCGCAAAGCTCGGTGCCGCCATGCGGGAAAGCGAGGATCAGCGGGGTATCGCTGCGTTCGACGTGGAGCCAGTTCATCGCTCGATCCCCGGCAGATCAACTGTGAGAAATGCGGGGGAGCGGATCAGTTCGGCCGCGGCGGCCATGTCAGGTGCCATGTGGCGGTCGTGATCGAGCGTCGGCACTTCGGCGCGCAGCGCCTGGCGGACCGCCTCGATCGAGGCGGTGGAGGTAAGTGGCGCATGGAAGTCGCACCCCTGCGCCCCGGCGAGCAACTCGATGGCGAGGACGTGATCGAGATTCGCGGCCATATCGATCAGGCGGCGGGCACCGTGCGCGGCCATCGAGACATGGTCTTCCTGATTGGCCGAGGTCGGGATTGAGTCGACGCTCGCCGGCGTGGCGCGCTGCTTGTTTTCCGAGACCAGAGCCGCGGCAGTGACCTGCGGGATCATGAAGCCTGAGTTGAGCCCGGGCTGCGGCGTGAGGAAGGCCGGCAGCCCGGAGAGCGCGGGATCGACCAGCATCGCGATCCGGCGCTCGGCAAGGCTGCCGATCTCGCACAGGGCGAGCGCGATCATGTCTGCCGCGAAGGCGACCGGCTCGGCGTGGAAATTGCCGCCCGAAAGCGCCTCGTCGGTGTCGGCGAAGATCAAGGGATTATCCGACACGCCATTGGCTTCGGTGACCAGCGTATCGCCGGCCTGGCGGAGCAAAGTCAGCACCGCACCCATCACCTGGGGCTGGCAGCGCAGGCAATAGGGATCCTGGACGCGGACGTCGTTGACCGCGTGCGAGGCGCGGATTCCCGAGCCTTGCATCAGACCGCGCAAGGCATTGGCGGTCTCGATCTGCCCGGCATGGCCGCGCAGCGCATGGATGCGGTGATCGAACGGTGTGTCGGAGCCCTTGGCGGCTTCGGTGGAGAGCACGCCGGTGACCAATGCGGTGCGATAGAGGCGCTCGGCTTCGAACAGGGCGGCAAGCGCATAGGCCGTCGAGAATTGCGTGCCGTTGAGCAGCGCCAAGCCTTCTTTGGGGCCGAGCTCGAGTGGCGCCAGACCGGCAAGCGTGAGGGCGTCGGCAGCGGAGCGGCGCGCGCCATCGACGAAGATTTCGCCGACGCCGATCATCGTCGCGGCCATATGCGCGAGCGGGGCGAGATCACCTGAGGCGCCGACCGAGCCCTGGGCGGGGATTACGGGCGTGAGGCCCTTGGCTAGCATGGCTTCGAGCAGCTCGACCGTTGCGGGCGCGACCCCCGATGCGCCGCGTGCCAGGCTGGCAAGCTTGAGCGCCATCATAAGCCGCGCGACGGGCACGGGCATCGGCTCGCCGACGCCGGCGGCATGGCTCAGCACGATATTGCGCTGGAGGGTGGCGAGGTCCTCGGCCTCGATCCGCACGCTGGCGAGCTTCCCGAAGCCGGTGTTGATCCCATAGACCGGCACGCCGCGCGCGAGGATGCGTGCGACCGCGGCAGCGCTTTCGGCGATCGCGGGCCGGCAGGCGGGGTCGAGCTCGACCGCTTCGCCGCGATAGATGGCGCGCCAATCGGCATAGGGGACCGCACCGGGGGTCAACAGCATATTCCGTCTTTCACTCGCGCGTGCAGGGGGTTGAAGCCGATGCGGTAGACCAGCTCGGCAGGGTCGGTCATGTCCCAGATTGCCAGATCGCAGGCCTTGCCGGGCTCGATCGTGCCGATCTCGTCATGCAAGCCGAGCGCGCGAGCGGCGTTGGCGGTCACCCCGCGCAGCGCCTCGGCAACGGTGAGGCGGAACAGAGTCGCGCCCATGTTGAGCATCAACAGCAGCGATGTGGTCGGCGAAGTGCCCGGGTTGCAATCGGTGGCAATGGCGATGGGCACATTATGGGCGCGGAAGAGATTGACCGGGGGCAGATGCGTGTCGCGCATGAAATAATAAGCGCCGGGGAGGAGCACGGCTACCGTGCCCGCAGCCGCCATTGCGCGGACATCGGCTTCGTCAGCATGCTCCAAATGGTCTGCGGAAAGCGCATTATGGCTGGCGGCTAGACTGGCCCCGTTCAGCGCGGAGAGCTGCTCGGCATGTAGCTTTACGCCAAGGCCTCCCTGCCGCGCGGCGGCAAGGACGCGGCCCGATTGTTCGGGGGTGAAGCCTATGCCCTCGCAGAACGCGTCGACTGCATCGGCGAGACCAACCGCGGCCGGGATCATCTCCTCGCATACCAGATCGACATAGTCGTCGGCGCGGCCGGCATATTCGGGCGGGAGTGCGTGTGCGCCGAGCAACGTGGGCGTGACGCGGACCTGGCGCTCCTCCCCGAGCGTACGGGCGGCGCGGAGCATCTTGAGTTCGTCTTCGAGCGTGAGGCCGTAGCCCGATTTGATCTCGATCGTCGTGACGCCCTCGGCCAGCAGTGCATCGAGCCGGAGGAGCGCGGTCTCGACCAGTTCGGCCTCGCTCGCGCCGCGGGTCGCGCGGACGGTCGAGAGGATGCCACCGCCGGCGCGGGCGATATCTTCGTAGGATGCGCCTTCGAGCCGCATCGCCCATTCGTCCGCGCGGTTGCCGGCGTGGACGAGGTGGGTGTGGCAGTCGATCAGGCCCGGAGTGATCCAGCGGCCCTGGCAGTCGATCGTCTCTGTCGCTGTGGGCGCGTCCGCACAGGGTCCGGCATAGGCGATCCGGCCGTTTTTGCAGGCGACCGCGCCGTCCTCGATCACGCCGAGGCCGCCTCCGGTCATCGTGGCGAGTCGGGCATTGATCCAGAGCCGATCCATGGCGGCGATGTTGCGCGGGGGCCCGGATTATGTCTAGACATAATACGCAGGAGGCTTGGCGATGCAGCATCTCTGGTTCGAAAGCGCGTTGCTCGCGAGTGGCTGGGCGAGGCATGTGCGGATCGGACTTGCCGACGGCAGGATTGCCTCGATCGAATCCGGCGTAGCGGTGCAGCAGACGGACGAGCGGCACGGAGTGGCGCTGTCGGGCCTGTGCAACGTCCACAGCCATGGCTTCCAACGCGGCATGGCCGGACTCTCGGAGCGACGCGGGCGGCCCGACGACGATTTCTGGAGCTGGCGCGAAGTGATGTATCGCTTCCTCGATCGGCTGACCCCCGAGGATATCGCCGCAATTACCGCGCAGGCCTATGTCGAGATGCTTGAGACGGGCTTCACGCGGGTCGGCGAGTTTCATTATCTCCACAACGACGCGGACGGCGCGCGCTATGCCGATCCGGCCGAAACCGCGGGGGCGATCGTCGCTGCGGCGGAGGCGAGCGGGATCGGGCTGACGCTGCTGCCGGTATTCTATGCGCACGGCGATTTCGACGGTGCACCGGCTGCGCCTGGGCAGCGGCGATTTTTAAGCGATATGGACGGGTTTGCGCGGCTGCTGGAGGCGAGCCGGGCGAAGCTGCCGGCCGATGCAGTGCTCGGCATCGCGCCGCATTCGCTTCGGGCAGTGACGCCGGAAGAACTCGCCGCGCTCCTGCCGCTCGCGAAGGGGGGACCGATCCATATCCATGCTGCCGAGCAGACCAAGGAAGTCGAGGCGTGCATCGCGTGGAGCGGCGCGCGGCCGGTGGAGTGGTTGCTCGATAATGCCGGCGTGGATGCGCGCTGGTGCCTGATCCACTCAACGCATTTGAGCGATACGGAGTGCGACCGGCTGGCGGCGAGCGGAGCCGTCGCAGGGCTGTGCCCGGTGACCGAAGCCAATCTGGGCGACGGGATATTCCCGGCAATCCGCTACCTTGAGCAAGGCGGGCAGTTTGGCGTCGGCACCGATTCGAACATCCTGGTCGATGCCCCCGGTGAACTGCGCGGCCTCGAATATTCACAGCGGCTGGCGCATCGGCGGCGGGCTTTGCTTGCCGACGACGCGGTGCCTTCGGTCGGGCGAACCCTGTTCGATGGGGCGCAGGTCGGCGGAGCGCAGGCGCTGGGCGTTGAGGGCGGGCTGGCAGTTGGCGCTGCTGCCGACATGGTTGCCCTCGATCTCGCCCATCCGGCGTTGGCGGGGATGCGCGAAGACACATTGCTCGACGCGTGGATCTTTGCGGCACGGCATGGCGCAGTGGAGAGCGTGTGGCGGGGCGGACGCAAATGGGTGTCGGGCGGGCGGCATGTCGCGGCAGATGCGGTGGCGGCCCGCTACCGGGCGACGGTGGCGGCGCTGCTCGCATGACGGTTGAGGAGCGCATCCGCTCGGATGTCGAGCGCCGCGTCCATTCGGGCGAGTGGCGGCCCGGGGACCGTATCCCCTTCGAGCACGAGCTGGTCGCCGCGTATGGCTGCTCGCGCGCGACCGTCAGCAAGGCGCTGACGCGGCTGGCGCGGGCGGGGCTGATCGAGCGGCGGCGCAAGGCGGGGTCGTTCGTCGCCGATCCGCAGGTCCATTCGGCAGTGCTCGAAGTGCCCGATCTGGCGGCGATGATCGCGGCGCGGGGCGAGGTTTACCGCTGGGAATTGCGCGAGCGGCGCGTGACCGAAGAACTGCTGGTTATCGGCGTGCACCATGCCGCCGGACGGCCCTTGTGCCTCGAGACGCGCACTATCTTCCTGCCCGCGGTCCCCGACGCCGCCGACGAACCCTTTGCGGAAGTATCGCCCGGAAGCTGGCTTCTGGGGCACGTTCCCTGGACGCGGGCGCGGCATGGGATTC
Source organism: Sphingomonas sp. AC522 (assembly GCF_979258125.1). Lineage (NCBI taxonomy): Bacteria > Pseudomonadati > Pseudomonadota > Alphaproteobacteria > Sphingomonadales > Sphingomonadaceae > Sphingomonas > Sphingomonas sp. AC522. Next base: position 63,447 of record NZ_OZ409836.1, on the reverse strand, counting down.
GAGCCGTCGAGGCTGGTCCCGACCAGGCCGCCTTGCTGCAGATGGGGGTGGGCGGCGCGTGCCTTTCGATCGAACGACGAACCTGGCGAGTCGATGCGCCGGTGACGTTGGTCGAGCAGCTTTTTCCCGGCGACCGCTACGATATGACGGCGGAGTTCAGGCCGGGGGGCGTATGACAATGCACAGGCCGAAATCCGCCAGATCGAACCTGTGCCTTTCCCCGCAGAAAGGCGTATGTTGCGATTATGAGTAACGATTCCATCCCGTTCGCCCCGCTTCCCACTCTTGTTTCGCGCCGCAGTGCGCTGGCCATGCTGTCGTCGTCGGCAGTGCTTGCGGCATGCAGCAATGGCGGCGGCGGGGGTGGGTCGCCTGCGCCGAGCCCGGCACCCACGCCTACGCCCACGGCAACCTCCACCCCCACGCCGGTGTCCGGGCCGGCATGGTTCGGCTATGGCCGCGATGCGCAGCACACTGCGGTGAGCGCGATCGCATCGCAGGATCTGGGGCGCATTTCCTGGTCGACCGCCGTCGATCTGGCGCCGCAATATACGCCGTCTGGCGCCTTGCTCACGCATTACGGCTCGCCGGTGGTGACGACGAACAACATCGTGGTGATCCCGGTCAAGACCACGGCCACGGGCGGCTACCGCGTCGAAGCCCGCACGGGCGCGAACGGCGCGCTCTTGTGGTCGGCGGCCACCGATTACGTCACGCCGCCGCGCAATTGGTTGCCGCCCTATAATCTGCTGCTGACCGAGCAGGGCCGCCTCTACGCCCCAGGCGCTGGCGGCAAGCTGCTGATGCGGCTCGACGCCGAGCCCGGCAGTGCCGCCTTTGCTGCGCGGGTTTTCTACGGTGCTGCGACCTATAACGCCAATCCCGCTGCGTTCGACGGGACCGTCTTCATCAACACGCCGCTCACTGCCGATGCGCAGGGCAATGTCTTCTTTGGCTTCGTGGTTACCGGCGCGAACCCGGCGGGTCTGGTCAGCGGCATCGCGCGGGTCGCGCCCGATGGGACGGGGATCTGGGTCGGCGCGGCTGCGGCTGCCAGCGATCCTACCGTCCAGAAGCCCGCAATGAACTGCGCTCCCGCGATCTCGATCGATGGCGGCACGGTCTACATCGCGGTGAATCGCGGCTCGACCACCGCGACGCAGACCGGCTTTCTGCTCGCGCTCGACAGCACGACGCTGGCGACGCGGGCCAGGGTGGCGCTGACCGACCCGAATTTGCTCACTCCCGCGCGGATCAGCGACGATGGCACCTCATCGCCGGTGATCGGTCCTGACGGGCGCGTATTCTATGGCGTGCTGGAAGCGCAGTTTCCGACGCACAATGCGCGCGGCTGGCTGTTGCAGTTCGATGCGCTGCTCAATCCGGTCGGCGTGCCGGGCAGCTTCGGCTGGGACGTGTCGCCCAGCGTGATCCCGGCATCGATGGTGCCGTCCTATGCCGGCCCATCGACCTACCTGCTCGCGCAGAAGTATAACAATTACGCCGGAGTCGGCACGGGCGACGGCCAGAACCGGATGGCGGTGCTCGACCCGAAGACAGCGCAGGCCGATCCGATCGTGCCGAGCGTGGAAGTGATGCGCGAAGTGCTGACGATGCTTAGTCCGACGGCGGATGGCGCCTCGGCCACCGCCAAGCGCGAATGGTGCATCAACACGATGGCGGCGGATCCGCTGCGCAGGTCGATCCTGGCGAACAACGAGGATGGCGTGCTCTACCGCTGGGATCTTGCGAGCAACACGCTGTCGCAGAACCTGCGGCTCAATTCGGGCTTGGGCCAGGCCTATACGCCTACGCTGATCGGCGCCGATGGCGCAATCTATGCGATCAGCAATGCGACCTTGCATTCGATCCGCGCCTAGCGGCGGAAGGGGTCGCTGAAGCGCGGATCGCCGGTAAGGGCCGGGTCGGAGAGCGTCATCAGGAACGCGACCAAAGCCGCCCGGTCCGCTGCGCCTAGGTTCAACCGCTGCGGCTGGCGGCCGCGCCGCAGGCGATCGTCAAGTGCCGGGCCATCCTGAATGCCGTGATCGTAGAAGTCGATTACTTCGGCCAGGGTGGTGAAGCGACCATCGTGCATATAGGGGCCGGTGAGCCCGACACTGCGCAGCGAGGGCGCCTTGAACAGGCGGGTCTCGCCGGCATCCAGGCCGTTGCTGCGCGCTTCCGTCGCCAGCGTGAAGGTCGGCGGGCGATGACAGGAAGAACAGCCGGCGCCGCCTTGCTGGGCACTGGCCATGAACAAGTGCCGGCCGCGATTCTCTTCGCGCGACAGGTTGGGCAGATCCATGTCCAGCGCGCGGTTCGGCGCGGTGGCGGAGAAGACCTGGGCGTAGCCCGTGTCCCACCGGCTGGTGCTCGAGATCATCGCGCGGACGAACTGGGCTAGCGCGTTCTGAATCCGTGGTTCGGTGATCGTGGCGCTGCCAAAGGCCCAGGCGAACAGGTCCGGATAATAGTCGGTCGCGGCCATCTTGCGCATCAGGGCGTCGAAGCCGCCCGCGGCGCCCCCCCAGCCCAATTCGACCAGGCTGTGAAAGGGGTGGCTGGCCTGTGCCTCGATGCTCGGCGCGCGCCTGTCCCAAAAGGTCGAACCGGGCTGCCAGTAACGCAGATTGCCGAGTCGCATGGCGTGGAAATCGGTGATCGCAGCGCCGCTGACGCCGTTGCTGAAGCGCATCGAATCGGTGAAGCCGAGCGCCTGCTGGTGGCAGGCGGCGCAAGAGGCGCGGTCGTTGGTGCTCAGCCGGAGATCGTAGAACAGCACACGTCCAAGCGTCGCCACCTTGTCATCAACAGCGTTGGCGGCGGGGCTATTGTCGAGCGCCGCTACGGTCTTGTCGAAATAGGCTGGGAGCTTTGGGGCAGAATAATTGGCGACATGCGCGAAATCGATGGTGGTGCGTGCGGCGACGCCTGGCGGAGTGGGGGTCTGGCTGCCGCATGCGGCCAAGGTCAGTGCCAGGGCGGTCAGGACCAATCGTCTCATGCTCCCCCTCCCCAGCCGCGTTCCTGCCCCCCATGGGGTAATTTCTGATTCTACAGGAAAAATGGTGCTGCCGGTGAGGATTGAACTCACGACCTCAGCCTTACCAAGGATGCGCTCTACCACTGAGCTACGGCAGCACTCGCTAGGCCAGGGGCCCGGGCGGGAGGGGCCTATGTGCTTGGGGCAAGGCGATTGTCAACCTTGGCCCGGACGGTTTATCGCTGCGCCATGAACGAAGCGGAGAAGAAAGCGCGGCTGGCCGAGGCGCTGAGGGCCAATCTGCGCAAGCGCAAGGCCCAGTCCCGCGAACAGGCCGCGGACGAGGCTCAGCGCGTGCGGACCCATTCCGATGCCGAATGACCCATCATATAGGCCTGATCGATGATCGCATGCGGCCCGAGCAGATAGATTGCCATGCTCGCCGCCCCCGCGGCAAACCACATCAGCTTACCGGTGCGCACTTCGCTTCCAGCCATCGCAATTCGTCCCCACCCAATTGCGGGCCAACGATCTGCAGAACCCGCGCATGATAGGCATTGAGCCAGGCAAGTTCGTTTTGAGTCAAAAGTTTAGGTAAAATCAGCGTTCGCTCTATCGGTGCGAAGGTCAGCGTCTCGAATGCCAGCATCTGCTGCTCGGCGCCGGCGATCGCCTTTTCGACGACGAGGACGAGGTTCTCGATGCGGATGCCATATTCGCCAGCCTTGTAATAACCGGGCTCGTTTGAGAGGAACATGCCGGCCTTCAAGGGCTCGAGCGCCTGGCCGCCGGGATAGAAGGGCTGGGCGATTCGCTGCGGGCCTTCATGGACCGAAAGATAGGCGCCGACGCCGTGGCCGGTGCCGTGGCCGTAATCGAGTCCGACTTCCCAGAGCGGCGCGCGGGCGAAGCTGTCCAGCTGGGCGCCGACGGTGCCGACCGGGAAGATCGCAGTGGCGATGCCGATATGGCCCTTGAGAACCCGAGTGAAGCGGTCCTTCATTTCCTCGCTTGCCTCGCCTACGGGCATGACGCGCGTCACGTCGGTAGTGCCGTCGGCATATTGGCCGCCCGAATCGACCAGATAGAGCTGGCCGCGCTCGATCGGCAGGCTCGATTCTTCAGTGACCTTATAGTGCGGGCTGGCGCCATTCGGGCCGGTAGCGGAGATAGTGTCGAAGCTCAGATCCTTGAGGACGCCCGTTGCCTCGCGGAATTCGCGGAGCTTGTCGGCCGCGGACATTTCGGTGAGCCCGCCCCGCGGTGCGGTTTCCTCGAACCATTTGAGGAAGCTGACGAGTGCCGCGCCGTCGCGGGCCTGCGCCGCCTTGTGCCCAGAGATTTCGGCAGGGTTTTTGATCGCCTTGGCAAGGATCACCGGATCGCGCAGCGGCAGCACCTTGGCGCCGCCGGCATCGAGCGCATCGAAGATCGCGGCGACGGCGCTGCCGGGATCGGTGGCGACGCGCTTGCCCTTGAAGCTGGCGAGTGCGGGCGCGAAGGCGGCACGCGGATGCAGCCGGATCGCATTGCCGAGATGCTGGGCGACCGCGTCGGTCATCTTTTCAGGCGCGACGAACAGATCGGCGGTGCCGTCCGAATTGACGATGGCATAGGCCAAAGCAACGGGGGTGTGGGTGACGTCGTTGCCACGGATGTTGAATGCCCAGGCGATCGAATCGAGCGCCGACAGCACGACGGCATCGGCCTTGCGCTCGTGCAGCCAGTCGGCGATTTCGGCGCGCTTGGCGGCGGAGGATTTACCCGCAGCCGAATCGTCCTGAACCGATAGCGTGGCGCCCGAAGGCTGGGGGCGATCAGGCCAGACCGCGTCAATCGGATTGGTATCGACCGCGACCAGCTCGGCACCTTTTTCGGCGAGCGCCTTGCGCGCTTCCTCGACCCAGGCACGGGTGTGCAGCCATGGATCGTAGCCGATCCGGCCGCCCTCGGGAGCATGCTCGCCGAGCCAGGAGGCGATGCTGACCTGGGGAACGGGGACATATTGCCAGTGATCGGCGGAGACCTGCTGGCGGACCTGGAGCGTATAGCGCCCATCGGTGAAGATCGCGGCTTCCTGCGACAGCACGACCGCGGAGCCGGCCGAGCCCTGAAAGCCGGTCAGCCAGGCGAGCCGCTGGGCATATTCGCCGACATATTCGGACATGTGCTCATCGGTGAGCGGCACGACGAAGCCGTCCAGGCGGTCGCGCTTCAATTGATCGCGCAAAGCCTGGAGGCGGTCGGCATAGCTGGACATTGCGAGTCTTCCGGTGGGAGGGTTGGCGGACGCTTTGCTCCCGATTGCGGCAAAAGTCAGCACCCTGCGCTGTTCTGCCGGCCCGGAATCGCGCTAGGCTGTGTGGATGGACCGTGCCTTTTTCCGCGAAGATCTGCCGACTCCGGCGCTCGTGCTCGATGCTGCGGCGATGGACCGCAACATTGCGGCAATGGCGGGGTTTGCGCGCGAACGGAGCCTAGCGCTCCGGCCGCATGCGAAGACGCACAAATCGGGCGAGATCGCGCGGCGTCAGATCGCGGCGGGCGCGGTTGGGATATGCTGCGCCAAGCTGAGCGAGGCGGAGGCGCTGTCGGCGGAGGGGGTGCGCGATATCCACCTGACATCGCCGGTGGTGACGCGCGGCGGGATCGCGCGGCTGACGGCGCTCGCGGAGCGGATCAGGCTGTCTGTGGTGGTCGATCACCCGGACAATGCCCGCGCACTGGCCGGGTGCGGGGCGAGCCTGTTTGTAGACATCGACCCTGGGGTGCACCGGACGGGGGTGACTTCGCCCGAGGCGGCGGTGGCGCTGGCCAGGGCGATCGGGAGCATCGGCGGGGTGCAATTCTATTGCGGCTCGGAGCAGCATATCGGGCGCGAGGTGGAGCGTCGCGCGGTGCTGGCGGAGAAGACGGGCTATCTGCGGACGGTGCTGGACGCGCTGCGCGCCGATGGCGTTGAAGTTCCGGTGGTGACGGGGGGCGGGACGGGAAGTTTTGCGATCGACGCCGATCTGGCTGTGCTGACCGAATTGCAGGCCGGTTCGTACATCTTCCTCGACCGCGAATATCGCGACTGCGAGCTGGGCGGGCCGGCGTTCGAACCGGCGCTGTTCGTGGATGCGACGGTGGTGAGCGCCAACGTGCCCGGCCGCGTGACGATCGATGCGGGGCTCAAGGCGTTTGCGGCTGATGCCGGCGTGCCAGTGGCGTGGGCGGGCGCGGAGGGGCGCTATGTGTTCATGGGAGACGAGCAGGGCGCGCTGATTGGCGACAAGCTGCCGGGCCTGGCGGACCGCGTAACGCTCATTCCGCCGCACTGCGACCCGACGGTGAACCTATACGACCGCTATGCCATCACAGACGGCGACGCAGTGACCGGCTTCTGGCCGGTCACTGCGCGCGGTTGCTCTACTTAGCGGCGACGGCGGATATAGGTGCAGCGTTCCTTGGCAGTGATCGAGCGATCGATCGCGCGGCCGCCGAGCGCGCCGCCGACTGCACCGGCGACGGTGCCGAGAAGGCCGCCACCGATGACCTGCGAGCCGACCACTGCGCCGCCGACGCCGCCTGCGACGAGGCCGGTGGTGCCCGAAGAGCGGCGGCACTTCTTGATGTAGCGCGCCTTGCTGTAGTTCGTGCCGGCATAATAACGCGACGAGCGGGCCTGCGCCTCGGCAGAATCGACCGGAAGCGCAACGCTGACCGGAACAGCGACGGCAAAGGCGGCGAGAGTGAAGAGCATCTTACGCATTACGAATTCCCTTGTTGCAAACTGATCTGTGTCAAACCCGGGCGGCGACCGACAAGTTGCATGAACTGAAAACAACCTGTCGTTCAGCGGATCGCATGGGCGTGTGGGCGCATTGAGCCAGCATGTATGCGCGTATCGATCCCCGCAGCCGGGTGCTGAGCGCGGCAGGCGCAATCGCAGTGCAGGTGGCGCTGCTGCTGATCCTGGTGCAGGGACTGGGCGTGCGGATCGCGCCCGAGGACAAGCGCGCGATGCAGGTGCTCGACTTCGCACTCGAGCCGCCGCCGCCGCTGGAAATCCAGCCCGAGCGGCCATCGGCGCCCAAACCGCGCGAGGAAGGCGCCGCCGCGCCGCCCAATCTGGTTTCGCGCGCCACCGAAGTGGCCGCGCCTCCGCCGATACTGCCGGTGCCGGTGCCGGTGCCCGCCGCGACGGCGCCGGCCCAGGGGGCGGATGCCTCGTCGGGCGCGGCGCCCGTCGCTGGGCCGGGGACGGGAGCCGGCGGGCAGGGCCAAGGCACTGGAAGCGGCGATGCCGGAAATGGTCCCGGTGGCGGGGGCGGGACCGTGTTGCGGCTGCTGAAAGGGCGCATCGACAATCGTGACTATCCGCGCGCCGCAGCGGATATGGGCGAGAGCGGAACCGTGGGGTTGCGCTTCGTCGTCGGCGTGGACGGGCGCGTGAGCGATTGCCGCGTGACGCGATCGAGCGGCAGCGCGGCGCTGGACGAAGTGACGTGCCGGCTGATCCGCCAGCGCTTCCGCTATGCGCCGAGCCGCGATGCGCGGGGGCGGCCCTATGCCGATGTGGTGACGGGGGAGCAGGTGTGGGAATTGTATGCCGATCCGGAGAAGGAGGGGCGGAGGAGGGAGGATTAGCAGGTCTGCAGGCACCCTCCCCTTCACGGGAGGGGCTTAGTTATCGACAGGCTTAGCCGGTGCGGTAATGAGGTCGCATGACCGATACCCCCAAGCCGCCGATCGCGGCGACGCGTCCGCATAGCTTTACCGCGCATAATATCCAGGTCGACGATCCCTGGGCGTGGCTCAAGGATCCCAATTATCCCGACGTTACCGACAAGCAGGTGCTCGCCTATCTTGAGGAGGAGAATGCTTATTTCGAAGCGGTGATGGCGCCGCACAAGGCGCTTTCCGAGCGGCTGTTCCAGGAGATGCGTGGGCGGATCAAGGAAGACGAATCGACCGTGCCGCAAAAGGACGGGGATTGGGTCTATTGGACCGATTACGAGACCGGCGGCGAATATCCGCGGCATTGGCGGCGGCATGTCGACGGCGGCGTGGACCAACTGATCCTCAACGAGCCGGCATTGGCGCAGGGCAAGGAATATTTCCGCCTCGGAGCGGCTTCGGTGAGCCCCGATGGACGCTGGCTGGCTTATGCAGTGGACGATAATGGCTCGGAGCGGTTCGAGGTTCGGGTCAAGGATCTGGAGAGCGGCGAGCTGCTGGACGACACGATCCCGGGGATGCTTTCGGAGATTGTCTGGACCGCGGACTCCAAGGGGTTTCTTTATGGCGTCGCCAACGAGCAATGGCGGACCGACAATGCGCGATGGCACAAGCTAGGCGAGCCGGTCGCGGACGATGTGGAGCTGTTTCGCGAGGCAGACGAGGGCTACCGCGTCGCAGTCGGAGAGACGGGATCGCGCAAATGGCTGCTGATCTCGACGGGCGACCATGTCACCAGCGAAGTCTATCTATTGCCCGCGGACAACCCGGTCGCGCCACCGGTGATGGTGGCGCCGCGCAGAGCGGGCCGCGAATATGATGTCGACGAGCATGACGGCACGCTGTTCATCCACACCAACGATGTGGATCCGATGTGGCGGCTGGTGACGGCTAGCGTCGAGGCGCCGGGCGAATGGATCGAGCGGATCGGCCCTTCGAAGCATTTCTACATGACCGGCGTCGAGTGTTTCGCGGACTTCTTCATCGTCGAGGGGCGCGAGGATGGGCTCGATCAGGTCGAGCTGCATCGCTACGATCCCGCGATTGCGCCGGTGCGGCTGAAATTTCCCGAGGCAAGCTATGTCGCGGGGAGCGGGGACAATCCCGAATACGACATCCAGAAACTGCGGCTGGGCTATGAATCGATGGTCACGCCGGGGACGGTCTATGACTATCATGTTGCCACCGGCGCGCTCGAGACGCTCAAGGTGCAGGAGATCCCGAGCGGTTACGATGCGAGCAGATACGCGACCGAGCGGCTCAAGATAGCAGCACGCGACGGGACCGCAATTCCGGTGTCGATCGTCTATCCGAAGGACTTTCCGCGCGACGGCACCGGCAAGCTCTATCTCTATGCGTACGGCGCCTATGGCTATGCGATCCCGCCGGGCTTCTCGACCAGCCGGATGTCGTTTCTCGATCGCGGCATGGCATTCGCCATTGCGCATATCCGCGGCGGCGACGATCTCGGGCAGCAATGGTATCTCGATGGCAAGCTCGAGAAGCGCGCCAATACGTTCAACGACTTTGTCGATGTCGCCAGGGGGCTGATCGTGCAGGGCTTCACCCATGCAGGCGGGATCGCGATTGCGGGGCGCTCGGCGGGGGGCGAATTGATGGGGGCGGTGGTCAATAGCGATCCGGAATTGTGGGGCGCGGTGGTGGCCGATGTGCCGTTCGTCGATGTGCTCAACACGATGCTGGACGAGAGCCTGCCTCTGACACCGGGAGAATGGCCCGAATGGGGCAATCCGATCGAGGATCCGGCGGCGTTCGAACTAATCCGCGGCTATTCGCCGTACGACAATGTGAAGGCGCAGGACTATCCGCCCTTGTTCATCTCGGGCGGGCTCAACGATCCACGGGTGACCTATTGGGAGCCGGCGAAATGGGCGGCCAAGCTGCGCGCGACCAAGACCGATGACAATGTGCTGCTGCTCAAGACCAATATGGGCGCGGGGCATGGCGGCAAATCCGGCCGGTGGGAGAGCCTGAAGGAAGCCGCGGACGAGATGGCCTTCATCCTCTGGCAATTAGGAGTCGAGCAATGATGCTGTTCTATGCGCTGGCGCTGCTCGCGCCCGATCCGACGCCGGAGGCGCTGGCGCTCGGCAGGCGGCTGGCCGAGGCGGGGACGCTGGCGGCGCTGCTGCCGGTCAAGATCAAGCAGGAGACCGAGGAACTGGTCGCCGAGCATCCCGATTGGAGCGATGCCGACAAGCAAGCGTTGCGCGCCGAGGCGGCCGTCCAGGGCCAGGCAGGAGTCGAATTGCTGATGGACGCGACCGGGCGCGCTTATGCCAAGAGTCTGTCGATCGAGGATCTGCGCGTGCTGGTGAGCTTCAACGAAGGCGCGGTGGCGAAGCGCTGGCGCGACGCGACCCCGGCCGCGATCATGGCGGCGATGGGCGAGGCAGGCGCGATCGATTTCAAGGGCGACACGCGCAAGGCATTCTGCGCCAAGACCGGCAAGGGCTGCCCGGCGCGCTGAGTCCGCACCCAATCCGGATTTTAGGGAGAATTGGGTGCGGACCCCCAGCCGGCCGCGCGGTCAGCTTGCGGGCCGCTCGACCAGCCGGGTCTCGCGATGGCACTGGTGGCAAAAGGCGAAGTCGAACATTTCGTTGAGCGCCCATTCCTGTCTGTGAACATGCCACTCGGCCCAGGCATCGCGCGTGACGGCGGTGCCGCCGCAACGATCGCACCCATATTCGATCCGGGATATTCCTTCCGCCACGCTGGCGAGCATAAACGCGGGAAACTCCGTTTTGGCGAGAAGCTCCTCCGAAATGGAGCAAGTCGCGCGGCATTGCCGCGGGCGCCCGGCAGGGATAGCCTGCGCGCAAACAGAGGAGACGGGCATGCGGCGGACGACATGGGCGATGGCGGGCGCAGCATTGCTGCTGGGTACGGCCATGGCATCGGCGCGGGACGGCGAGGCAGCGGCGCCGGGCGTGCATGATGGGGTAATCGCAGGAAGGCAGGCAGCGTTCCTGATGTCGGCGGCGTCGCTCGGCGGGATGAAGGCGGCGGTGGATCGCGGCGACGATGTCAGGACCCAGGCCTTTGCCGCGCGATCGATGGCGCGTTGGGCGGCGGCCTTGCCCGGCATGTTCCCCGCAGGAAGCATGTCCGACAAGTCGGAGGCATTGCCGGTAATCTGGAGCGACCGCGCTGGTTTTGAAGCCCGTGCCGCCGCTTATGCCGAGGCGGCGACCAAGCTCGCCGACCTTGCCAAGGCGGGCGACAAGGAAGGGTTCGCGGCGCAACGCGAAGTCGTCGGCGGCACGTGCAAAGCGTGCCACGACACCTATCGCAAGCCGCAGGCCCCGCGCTGATCCCTCCAAAACCGGCGAATCTCCACCGCAAAGCCTCCACGGTGGAGCGGCCTGCACACGCTTTGTTAGCCGAGTGGCCGCAGAATCGGGCGCATGCGATATGTGCTCGAAGCCGTGCTGATCGGCAGTGCCGCGCTTGGCGGATGGATGCTCGCCGGCCCCCGCGGCGCGGCGCCCGCCCCGGCGATTGCCGCGGCCGATAGCGGCCCGGCGCGTGCCTTCGGCTTCTGCCATTCCGGCGGCGGGACCGACTGCGTGGTGGACGGCGACACCTTCTGGATGAACGGCGAGAAGATCCGGGTTTCGGATATCGACGCCCCCGAGACGCACCCCTCGCGCTGCCCTGAGGAGGCGCGGCTCGGTGCGGCCGCGACGCAGCGGCTGCGGGCACTGCTGAGCGCGGGTCCGGTAACGCTCGAGATCGGCGACCGCGATACCGACAAATATGGCCGGGCGCTGCGCATCGTCACGCGCGGAGGCAAATCGCTGGGTGAGCAATTGGTCAGCGAGGGACTGGCGCGGCGCTGGACGGGGCGGCGGCAACCCTGGTGCTGAGCGCGCAAGCCCGACTTGCACATCCTCGCAAATTATGTCCGGATTGTTCCTGAAGGGCGCGGGTATATCGGCAAAGGGGAGATATCACATGCGTACTCTGACGATGGCGGCGATCTCGGCTGCGGCGTTGCTGCTGCCAAGCGCGGCGCAGGCCGACCAGCGCAACTTCGTGCTGACCAACGTCACCAGCCGGACGATTTCCGAGCTCTATATCTCGCCGACCAACGTCAACGATTGGGAAGATGATGTGCTCGGCGTCGATACGCTGGGCGAGCTAGATAAGACCGTGATCCGCTTCGTCGACGATGTCGACGAGTGCGTCTACGATCTCAAGATCGTCCATGACGATGGCGATTCCTCGATCTGGACGGGCATCAACCTGTGCGAGAACAATTTCGTGGTCGTCCAGTATCAGGACGATGGCACGCCGATCGCGCAATACGGCAACGAATAGCCATTCCGGGAGCCGCCCCGCCTCCGCGGGGACGGCTCCCTTTCAGGCGCTACCGATTGTCGAGCTGGGCGCGGACTGCGGCCAGGCCCTCGCGGTTGATCCGATAGGGCTGGCCGCTTTGGCTGGCGATGAGCCCGCGGCGCTTTAGCCGCCGGAACAGGCCGAGCGTGCAATCGGTGAGGACGAAGCCATCCCGCGTGAAGCAGTCCGCCGCGACGATGCGGCCTTCGGGGCAGCGGCGGTGGACGATGCGCCCGCCTTGCGCCAGCGCGTGGAGCACGCGCTGTTCGTTTTTCGAGATATTCAAGGTGATGCCTTTTCGCTGACGTGCGTCGGCGCGCCCCGCTGTTGAGCGGGGACGGCGCATGCGCGACGGCGCACCGGGCGGGACCCGGGCCGCCGATCAGCGGGCGGCAATTTCCTTCATGGGGCGCTCTCTGGCGGTGAAGCATGCATTTTGGCGCAGGGAACGGGCATTCGTCAACCCGTTCCCCGCATTCGCCCGCTGCGCGGCAGACCTGCGGGCCAACCCGGACCTGGGACTCCACTGAATTGCGGCGACTCGCCACGGGAGGCCAGGGAGCGGACGAAAGGAGCGAGGATGCGCGACTGCATGAAACGGCGGATGCTCTATGCGGCTTCGCAAGCCTATCAGCCCCGGATGGAAATGGAGCAGCGCCGCGTCGGCTGGATCGAACCGCCGCTGGCGATTGCGCGCGGCATCGACCTGGCGCTGGTCGGGCGCGTCAATGAAGGCGTGGTGGTCGCGTTCCGCGGGTCGCTGCCGCCCTTCTTCGGCACCGGGCATGACGAGTGGAGCGTGGTGCTCGACTGGCTCAACGGCGGTTTGTCGCTGTGCGTCGAGGATCCGATCTATGGCGGCGGAGTGCATCTGGGCTTTGCCGACTCGCTGCGGCGGCTGTGGAGCGATGCCGAGGGCAGGCCGGGTTTGCATACCGCGGTGCAGGCGATGCTCGACCAGAGCCTGCTCGACCGGCGATCGGCGCGGCATCTGTTCGTGACCGGGCATAGCAAGGGCGGCGCGCTGGCCAATCTGTTTGCCATGCGCGCGGCGCGGCAGACTTGCTGGGCGGACTTGGGCGTGAGCGTGGCGACGATCGCCGCGGCGCGGGCGGGCAATGCCGCCTTTGCCAGGAGCTATGCAGAGAGCCGGATTGCGTGCCTGCGCTACGAGATCGAGGGCGATCCTGTGCCGCATCTGCCGCCGGGACCGCAGGCGCCGAGCTTTGTGCGGGCGCTGGCCAAGGCGCTGTTTCCGCAGCTGGCGACCGCGGACTATGCGGCGGTCGGCGAGCGAGTCTCTGCAGGCGAGGGCAAGGAACTCAAGCCGTGGGACGGGGCGCGGCGGACGCGGCGGCTGGCCGGGCTGCTGCGGCCGCGCGGCTTCCGGCTATCGGGCCTGGTGCCGCAAGTGGCGGCGCACTCAATCTGCCCGGGGAGCGGTTACGATCGGCTGATCTGTCTGGGCGAGGCGGCGTGCGATCACGGGCGCGGCGGGGAGCGCATGCGGGCGTGAAAGGAGCGGGGCACCCTTCCGCAAGAAGGACGCCCCGCCGCCAATCGGCTTTAGAAGTGAGCGATCAGGCCCGCCATCGGGCGGAAGCTGTTGAAATCGCCGAAGGTGTTGGCTTCGAGACGCAGGCGCACGCCGCTATTGCCGGTAAGGCCGCCGAGACCGATATCCTTGGGGCCGACTTCGACGCCGACGCCGTAGGTCATGTCGTGGAAATCGCGGCTATTCTCACCGAACGTGTCGAAATTGACCCACTGATAGCCGACCTTGCCATAGATCAGGCCGCTATCGCCGGCGCGCACGCCGAACCGGCCGGCAGCGCCATATTCCCAATCGATCGCACCCTTGACGCCCTTCACGACATTGCCCTCGGCACCGACGAACAGCGGCCCGAGCGGGACGTTGACGCCGAGCACGCCCTGGACGACGCTGCCATCGAGATCGCGGCCGACGAGCGGGATGCCGGCGCGAGTGCGCTCGTCGTCGAAGCGCTCATAGCCGCCCATCACGCCGAAATAGGGCTCGATGCCGAAAGCGGACGTGCCATCGGGCGCGGCGGTTTCGGTGGTGGTGCCGCTGGTGTCCGCAGTCTCCTGCGCGATGGCGGCGGTGGGGAGCGCCGCGGCGACGGCGGCGAGGAGGATGAGCTTACGCATTACAATGAACCCTTGGTTTTTTTCGTTTGCCGATGGCCGTGCCGCATCCCGGAATGGACGCGGGGGGCATCGGAGGGCTGCGGAGCGAATGGGGACGGGCTTTGTTGCATCGCAGCAGTGATTAAAGCGGGTTGCCAATGAAGTGTGGCTGTGCGGCAACGGTTTGTGAACACAGGATAAATGGGCGAGCCGCGATGCGTCTAACATGTGTCAGGATTTGTAAGGTTTGGACATATTGACTTGGGCAGGCCACCCGATCACGCATGTGCAGGAACGAAGGTTTTCAAAGGGGAAGAATGATGCGGAAGATCCTGGCAATTGCATTGCTCGCGGCCGGCGCGCTCAGCGTTGCGCCACCGGCTGCGGCCCAGACCGCGAACTGCGTCGCCGGGCCGTTCATGGTGTTCTTCGATTTCGACAGCGACAAGGTCACGCCCGCGGGCGCCGCGATCCTCGACAATGCCGCCTCCGCCTACATGACCTGCGGCCAGGCTCAGGTGATGATTGCCGGTCACACCGATCGCGACGGCACCGATCAATATAATGTCGGGCTGTCGCAGCGGATGGCAGCGAACGTGCGCGGCTATCTGGCCGGCCGGGGAATCCCTGACGGCGTGATTACCACCGAGGCCTTTGGCGAGAGCCGCCCGCTGATCGACACCCCGGACGGCGTGCGCGAGCCGCAGAACCGCCGCGTCGAGGTCACGTTCGGGCCAGGCAGCGGCTGGTAAGCGCGGCAGGTTTCGGGACGAAGCGACCCGCACTTCCCGGCCCGGCGCCCGCCAATCTTCCCAATCTTCCCAATCTTCCCAATCTTCGCAGTGACCATGGAGGTCATTCGGCGGGCAGATCGGTGATCGCGTCGAGCTGGCCCGGAAAGGACTGGCGCGCCATGGCCTGGGGATCGGCGGCGGTCTGCTTGTCCCGCTCCCACGGGGCGGCAAAGCGGCGGGGATCGAGCCGGGCGAGCAGCCATGTCAGCAATTTGTCGCTGGGCAGGCGCTTCTCGACCATCAACTCGCCGCGATGCCAGATCTGCTCGGTGCGGCCATTGATCGCGCGATCGAAGGCGAGCGCCGAGAGCCGCCCGACGGCCAGTTGCTCCGCTGTGTCCCAGGCGGCGGCGAAGGCCGGCGAGCGCATCCGCAACTGATAGGCCGAGCGCGCCGAAAGACGCGCATCCGCAGACGCGAGATGGACCGAGCCGGTTTCGGCAAGGCTGGCGAGGAAGTGCCGCTGGCGCTCGGCGCTCCACCCGGCACGCCTGCGGCTGTCGGGGAGGGCAATTCCGTCAAACGGCGTGGCATCGCCGGCTGCAGTAACCGCCGGAGGCAGCAGGTCGGTCGGGTCTGGCGGGGCGCGATCGGCGATGGCGACGAGCGACAGGCGCGGCCCGCCTTCCTCATCCGCCGCCTCGGCAATGGCCTCGTCCCGATCGCCCGCCGCAACCCAGGCGTCGAACTCCTCGTTCGAGATTTCAGGCGCGGGATAGTGTCGCATGACTGGCTCCTCATGGTTTTTCGGAGCGCGGGCAGATAACCATATTGGTTGGTGTAGGACAGGTTTATTTTCGCTGGCTGCGGCTGCCGGGTCCGGCCTGGTGAAGCGGTTCAACCGGCGACGACGGTCCCGCTGATCTCGCCCGCGTTGAACTTGTCGGTGTGGACGTTGAGGATGACGAGCCCGCTTTTCATCGCGGCGACGAATGCGTCGAAACCCAGCGTGGATTTGAGCAGGGCGGCGCCGGTATCATAATCATAGTCGCGCATCGTGACGCGCAGCCCGTTGGGAGTGGCCTGGTAATCGGCGCCATAAGGCAGCGGCAATGCCAGCGCCGCGGGGCCGCCGGCGGCGGTTGCGTATTTGTGGAAATGGACCGGGCCGATCGGGGCGGCGACGAGCTTGTCCCACAGATCGTCCATGCTGATGCCGGTGACCTGGAGATCGACCGAGACGCGCTTGGTGTCGGTATCGACGCGGATTGTGGCGCGGCCGGTGGCGGCGGAGCCGGTGGGCGCGTCGCCATAGGCGCCGTTGAGCACGGCGTGGAAGGTGAGGGTCTCGGCCTGTGCGGGCGCGGCGATCGCGGCGAGGGCGAAGACGGCGGCTATGGCGGCATTGCGGATCATGACATTCCCCCTCGATGCGATCTTAGAGGTCTGCGATCCTCATGGCCTGGCGTCAAGCGACGGCGTCAGGGCATCGGGGTCAGCGCGTGCCGGTCCTGGCGATCTCGGCCCAGACATCCTGCGTCTCGGCGTAGCGCGCGCCGGCCTTGAGATAGAAAGCGACATGGGGGAAGTCGGCGGGCTTTACGCCTTCGCGCTTCGCCAACGCTTCGAAGCGATCGGGGAAGGGCTTGGTCTCCGCGGCGGCGGTATCCGGGGGGTGAGGCGCGGATTACGTAGCGTGTCCTTGGAAGGTTAAGCTAGGCTAGGATCTGTCTGACTCTTTGATCGATGAATTCATCGGCTGAGGTCCGACGCCATTGAGCGACCATATCTAGCAAGGTAATGACGTCCTGATCGTCCAGTGGCAGAATTACTCCGCGGTCATCGCGAGCTGTATCCCTGCAACGAGCAATAAAGCGTTCTTTATCTTGGAGTTCCCGACAACAAATGATGCCAAACCGACCACGTTGTGGCGAGAAGCGACCAGCAATTTGATCGAGTTCAGGATTTGCCATGTCGCGCGAATAGTTCTTACATTCGACTGGCACGAACTGGCTCCGCATCTGGGGTTGCGTTTGAGCCCGTCGGAAGAATCCATGCTGCGATGCATTGGTGTACAAGATATCAATTCGTTTGCGCCCTTCATGGATCTCCTGTTCCATAACGGGATATATGAGGTTGGGATAAAATAGGAACTCAAACACGCCGACCATGAAACGATGGTAACGGGTGGCATCATCCGGCCCGCGCGGAATATTTGGAAGCTCGGCGATCAAGGCCCGTGCAAAAACTACCTCATCAAAGTTTTCGAGTATGTCTGAATTGGAGGCGGCGCCCACGCCGCCCGGAAGCTCTCGATAGAACCGCTTGTAATTTTCCAATACTTGTGGAGTTGCACCCGCAAACTGCGCTAAGAAATCCTTAGAAAATTCATATTTTTGCTTCAAGTCCTTCTTAAATACCTTTCGCTCTCCGGACTTCTTAATAACGTGCACCAAGCCGGAGCCTCTGGCGACCTCTTCCTGCTCAAGATAATCCAGCACGAAATCACTATAAAATTCTTGGCTGGTGAGGGTCATTTGTCGCCGAACACTAAATTTCGGCACCAAAAGCAAGCCAGAGTTCCCAACAATAGGAAGGTCGAAATATCCAGTTACCCAACTCTCCGACGCGATGTCCCAGATCCGCGAGACGGCCACGTTAGGACGTACAGGAATATTCCAGAGTTTAGCTTGTTGTTGAGTGTACTCAATGAGAGGGCGCTTAATGATATTGGTGGTGATATCAGACAGCCCATCGGGGCCGATGCCATCAACAAAAAGATCAAACTCACCTAAGTCCTGCAATAGGCCACTTTGAGCAGCGCGACTGCTGGAAAGTGCCGCGTAGAGATCAAGAGCTTTCTCCCCACCAACACCACGGCCTCGGCGCGGTTTAGTACCATAACCCAAGCCAGTCTCTTTAGGCTCTTTTAAGTTGCTGAGAATTCGCGTTGCCGCATCTCTGTCACCAGCATGGATGAGCGCAAGCGCCCTCTGAAAAAATGAATTTATGTGATCCAAGCATAGTGTGGACCAGCTATCGTCTTTCAGAGAAATTGCGAAAGGATCGACAAATAAAAGCACGTCACGTTCAGTGTGAGTGTCAACGAAGTCGAGACTTGGTTGACTCACGCCGAGTTGAAAATGCTCTGAGATCCTAGGCAATTTTCAAATCCTCACTCCGCCGCAATCCCAGCCTTCGCAAACATATCCCCTTCGCCGCTCGCGACATCCTCATTCGCAACAGGCCCGGCCTTCGCCTTCTGCCGCTTGTCGAACGAATCCCACACTTCGTTCCACGCCCCCCGCGTCGCGCCTTTCGAATATTCGGTCGCGCGCTGTTCGAAGAAATTGGCGTGCTCGACGCCGTTGAGCAGAGGCGCGAGCCAGGGGAGGGGGTGTTCGTCGATCATGTAGATCGGCTTGAGGCCGAGCTGGCCCAGCCGCCAATCGGCGATGTAGCGGATATACTTCTTGATCTCCTTGGGGGTCATGCCGTTGACCGGGCCCTGTTCGAAGGCGAGATCGATGAAATTGTCCTCGAGGCGCACCGTCGTCTGGCACATGTCCATGATGTCGGACTTCACTGCCTTGGTGTAGCAATCGCGCTCGCGGACGAAGGTGTGGAACAGCTTGATGATGCCTTCGCAGTGGAGGCTCTCGTCGCGGACCGACCAGCTGACGATCTGGCCCATGCCCTTCATCTTGTTGAAGCGCGGGAAGTTCATCAGCATCGCGAAGCTGGCGAAGAGCTGGAGCCCCTCGGTGAAGCCGCCGAACATCGCCAGCGTCTTGGCGATATCGACATCGGTCTCGACGCCGAAATTCTGCAGATAGTCGTGCTTGTCCTTCATCTCGGCATATTCGAGGAACATGCCATATTCGCTCTCGGGCATGCCGATGGTGTCGAGCAGATGGCTGTAGGCGGCGATGTGCACCGTCTCCATGTTGGAGAAGGCGGCGAGCATCATCTTGATCTCGGTGGGCTTGAAGACGCGGCCATATTGCTCGTGATAGCAATTCTGGACCTCGACATCGGCCTGGGTGAAGAAGCGGAAGATCTGGGTGAGCAGATTGCGCTCGTGATCGGTGAGCTTCTGCGCCCAATCGCGGCAATCCTCGCCGAGCGGCACTTCCTCGGGCATCCAGTGGATCTGCTGCTGGCGCTTCCAGAAATCATAGGCCCAGGGATATTCGAAGGGCTTGTACTGGTTGCGGGCTTCGAGAAGGGACATGGCGGTTACTCCGAGACGAACTTGATTATTGGGAAAGGCGGAAGGCGGCCGCGAAGCCGCCGAGGAACAGGCCGAGGGCGAAGAGCATCATGCCAGCGATGCGCAGGGCGTAGGTGGTCGCCTCCGCATCGGGCAGGCCGAGGGCGCGGCGAACCAGCGACGGGCGCACCAGGGTGGTGAGGCCCGCGCTGCCGGCGACGGCGGCCACTCCGGCCATCATGGCGAGGCTGCGGGTCATTCGTGATCGATCACGCGGCCGCGATCGCGCGTGACGACGCGCTCGCGCACCACCACCTTGCGGCCGCGATTGGCGCCGACGCCGAACACGCAGATGCCGAGGAAATAGCCGAAATCATACCAGCCGCCATTGTTGGGCACGGCGTAGATCGAAACGTCGGGGACGATGAGCGACAGGAACCAGGCGACCGGGAAGATGAAGCCGTGCCACAGGCCGAACAGGAAGCCGGGTGCTGCCGGCGCAGTCGAGCCCACGGCCTGGGTGGCGCAGGCGGCGAGCGTCGCGAGTGCGGCGAGGGCGAACCATGGGCGGAGGTTGGTCATGCGGCGATCCTTGCATCGTTTCGCGGCCGTGCATCGATTTTCCGGCGCACGCGTTGAGCGCCCGAACCCCCCAAAGGAGATCGAATATGGCCGATACCAGCAACATCCGCGAGCATATGGAAGTCATCGGCGCCGACGGCGTCCATGTCGGCACCGTCGACCATGTCGAGGGCGACCGCATCAAGCTCACCAAGAAGGATTCGGGCGCGCAGATCGAAGGCGCCGAGGGCGCGCATGCCGGGCACCACCACTACATCTCGACCGGCCTGATCGCCGACGTCGAGGGCGACCAGGTGCGGCTCAGCGCCAATGCCGATGTGGCGGTGACGTTCGAGGAGGAAGAAAGCGAGGGCTGAGGCCCGTGGAAGGGGCGCGGAACTCGTTTCCGCGCCCCTTCCCTCGTTTGTGAAATCGCGGGCGTGCATCAATCCGCTTCCGGCTTGCTGATTGCCAGGCGGCGCGACTCGGTGACCGGCAGGCCGCCCTCGGTCGGAACGTAAATCAGCGACGCCTTGCTCGATTCGAGCGCCTGAATCTGCAGGTAGCGGAGATAACCCTCGGGGCCGCCGAGACTGTTCTGCAGGATCGCATTGGCTTCTGCCGCGCCCTTTGCACGAATGACTTCGGCCTCGGCCAGCTGGATCGAGCTTTCCTTCTTGGCCCGCGCCTCCAGGATCGCGACTTGGCGTGACGACTGCGCCTCGGCCAGCGCCGCCTCACCCGCTAGCCGCTGCGAATAGACACGGTATTGCGGATAGCCGAACAGCACGACGACCAGCGCAATCGCGCCGACGACGGCTGCTATCATCGTGCACCCTGTCTTCTGGTCCATGCTTCCATCCTCGCCGACCGGCGGCTTCGGCCGCCCTTCCTTCAGCCACACCGACATGCGAGGCGGCTTCACCGCGCCCGCCAACCGTTGTGACGAGTCCCCGGATTACTCAGGCAAGCCGAGGCTGCCACTCACTGGCACGCCAGGCATTCGTCGTAATCGCGTGATTCGACTTCGAACTTGGGGGCGTCGATCGTGTTGTCGGCCTCCACGCCGCCCGCGAAGCCGGCGCGCTGGACCGACTTCGAGCGCAGGTAATAAAGCGACTTGATGCCCAATTCCCACGCGCGGAAGTGGAGCATCAGCAGGTCCCACTTCTCGACGTCCGCGGGGATGAACAGGTTCAGCGACTGGGCCTGATCGATATAGGGCGTGCGATCGCCGGCGAGCTCGAGGATCCAGCGCTGATCGATCTCGAAGCTGGTCTTGAAGCAGTCCTTTTCCTCCTGGCTGAGGAAATCGAGATGCTGGACCGAGCCGCCCATCTCGAGGATCGAATTCCAGACATTGTCGCTGTTCTTGGACTTCTCCTTGAGCAGCTTCTCCAGATATGGATTGCGCACCGACCACGAGCCCGAAAGCGTCTTGTGGGTGTAGACATTGGCCGGGATCGGCTCGATGCAGGCGCTAGCGCCGCCGCAGATGATCGAGATCGACGCCGTCGGTGCGATCGCCATCTTGCAGCTGAAGCGCTCCATCACGCCCATATCGGCGGCATCCGGGCAGGCGCCGCGCTCGACGGCGAGCTGCATCGAAGCCTCATCGACCTGTGCGCGGATGTGCTTGAACATGCGCAGGTTCCACGACTTGGCCATCGCCCCTTCGAAAGGGAGTCCGCGCGCCTGAAGGAAGCTGTGATAGCCCATCACGCCGAGACCGACCGAACGCTCGCGCATCGCCGAATAGGCGGCCTTTTCCATGCCCGGCTCGGCCCGGTCGATATAGTCCTGCAACACATTGTCGAGGAAGCGCATTACGTCCTCGATAAAGCCCTTCTCGTCCTTCCACT
The DNA here is from genome assembly GCF_979258125.1 of Sphingomonas sp. AC522. NCBI lineage: Bacteria > Pseudomonadati > Pseudomonadota > Alphaproteobacteria > Sphingomonadales > Sphingomonadaceae > Sphingomonas > Sphingomonas sp. AC522. The sequence continues at coordinate 41,853 of NZ_OZ409836.1, read as the reverse complement.
GATCCCAATTTTCGAGATTGAGCGAGGACAGGCAGCACACCGCGGTCCGATCGTTGCCGAGGTGATCGGTGCCGGTCGGCAGGGTGATTTCCGAGCAAAGGTTCGAGGTCGAGACCTTGAGGCCCAAATCGCGGTGATGCTTGGGCATGTTCGAATTCACGTGATCGGCGAAGACGATATAGGGCTCGCCGGTCGCGAGACGGGTCTCGACGAGCTTCTGGAACAGCGCACGGGCATCGACCTTGCCGCGCTCGCTCTGGTCCTTGGGGCTGCGCAGCGTCCATTCGGCGCCGTCACGCACGGCTTCCATGAAGGCGTCGGGGATGAGGACGCCGTGGTGGAGGTTCAATGCCTTGCGATTGAAATCGCCCGAGGGCTTGCGGATTTCGAGGAACTCCTCGATCTCGGGATGCGAGATATCGAGATAGCAGGCGGCCGAGCCGCGGCGCAGCGAGCCCTGGCTGATCGCGAGGGTCAGCGAATCCATCACGCGGACAAAGGGAATGATGCCGCTGGTCTTGCCATTGAGGCCGACCGGCTCGCCGATGCCGCGGACATTGCCCCAATAGGTGCCGATGCCGCCGCCGCGCGACGCGAGCCAGACATTCTCGTTCCAGGTATCGACGATGCCGCCCAGGCTGTCGGGCACCGAATTGAGGAAGCACGAGATCGGCAGACCGCGCCCGGTGCCGCCGTTCGAGAGAACCGGGGTGGCGGGCATGAACCACAGCTTCGAGATGTAATCGTAGAGACGCTGGGCGTGCGGCTGATCGTCTGCATAAGCCGAGGCCACACGGACGAAAAGATCCTGGAAATTCTCGCCCGGAAGCAGATAGCGATCCTTGAGCGTGTCCTTGCCGAATTCGGTGAGCAACGCGTCGCGCGAATGATCGACTTCGACTGCGAAGAGCTGGACGTCGACGCTGTGCGAATCGCTCTTGGCCTTCTTGGCGCGAGCGGGCTTGGGCGCAGCCGCTTCGGGCGCTGCCTTGGCAATGATCGGTGCTTCGGTGACGGTTTCGCTCACGCTATCGGTGTCCCTGAATTCCATGACTTAAAGCCCCTATCGCCCACAACACGCCTCCATTCACGGGAAGGCTCCGTTCGACTCGGGGGACGGTCAGCATAGACCCGCGCAATGAGAACAAAAAGTGTCCATCGCGCTGCAGCCAGACACGCAGCAACCTGTTCCGCATATAGCTATGCGGCGCTGGTTCTACCAGTGCTTGAGCTTGCCCCTCAGTGCAACCACTACAGATTGTGCCAAACCGAGTCCGGGCACAAGATGCTAAATGGTTAATCGGGCCAACGTTTCGTCGCTAAAATGACTCGGCTCGTGGCATGCCAAATCGTCCCGAGATGCCGCGACGCGTGGACCTTCCTAGGGTTTTTGGAAGGCAAGAGGAGAAATACGAAGGCGAAAAAAATTAATGCCGCTGTGAATCCTGTGGACACAATCTGTGGGGTTGAGCGGGCTTACGCTTTTCTAGCCCCTCCCATTCAGGGGAGGGTTGGGGGTGGGGCATGGCCGACCCGATACGCCTGAAGGGGAGGGGCTTAAGATGAGAAATCTTCGAGCCTACGTCTTAGCGCCCAGGAAACTGGACGACTTGTCCCGGGCTGCGGCGATGGGCGGTAGCTTCGCGGATGGCGTCGGCCAATTGTTCTTCGCGGAAGGGTTTGGCGAGTTTTACCAGGTGATTCGCGGCCCCGGCGGGGAGATCGGCATAGCCCGAGACCATCAGGACGGGGAGATCGGGCCAGCCGGTCTGGGCGGCGTCGGCGAGCTCGGCGCCGTTCATGTCGGGCATCGCGAAATCGGTGAGCAGCAGATCGGCGGGGAGATTGCCGAGCGAGCGGAGTGCCTCACGCCCAGAGGCGACGGCGACGACCTTGTGGCCCATATCCTCAAGCATCGCGCTGGTGTTGGTCAGCACCAGTGGATCATCGTCCACTACCAGGATCAGTAGCGGCTCGCTGGCGCGGGGGGCGGGCGAAGGCAGGCTTTCTGCAGCGGCAGCCTTGGCCGCGACCGTGGCAACGGGGAGCCAGATCTCGGCAGTGGTGCCCTGGCCGGGCTTGCTGAGCAGGACGAGCTTGCCGCCGCATTGCTCGGCAAAGCCCTGGACCATCGACAGACCGAGCCCGGTGCCCTTGCCGACGCCCTTGGTGGTGAAGAAGGGATCGGTGGCGTGGGATAGCGTATCCGCGTTCATGCCTTCGCCTTCGTCGACGACGCAGAGGCAGGCATAGGTGCCCGGGGCAAGCCCGTGCGAGCGCCCCTCGACATGCTCTTCGCGCGCCGAGATCGTGATCGCGCCGCCCGCGGGCATCGCATCGCGCGCATTGACTGCCAGATTGAGCAAGGCGAGCTCAAGCTGGGCGGCATCGGCATGGACGGGCTTGAGCGTAAGCGGGAAGCGCGTCTCGATCGTGGTCTCGCCGCCGATTGTGCGCTCGAGCAGATCGGCCATGCCGCGGACGAGCTGCGCCAGATCGACCGTGCCGAGCGTGAGCTCTTGCTTGCGCGCGAAGGCGAGCATGCGCTGGGTGAGCGTGGCGCCGCGCTCGGCCGCCTTCATCGCATTGTCGATGAAACGCGACGCATCGCCGCCGCCGGCGATGCGGCGGCGCGCGAGATCGAGGCTGCCGATCACGGCGGCAAGCAGATTGTTGAAATCGTGCGCGACGCCCCCGGTGAGCTTGCCGATGGCTTCCATCTTCTGCGACTGGAAGAACGCTTCCTGTGCCTGTTCGAGCGCGAGCTGAGCGTTGCGGCGTTCGGTCAGGTCGCGGGTGATCTTGGCGAAGCCGACCAGCGTTCCGTGATCGTCGCGGACCGCATCGATCACGACGTTTGCCCAGAAGCGCGTGCCGTCCCTGCGCATCCGCCAGCCTTCGGCTTCGAAGCGGCCCTCGCGTTCGGCGGTTTCGAGCGCGCGGGTGGGGAGGTCGGTCGCCTTGTCTTCTTCGGTATAGAAGCGCGAGAAATGCTCGCCGACGATCTCGTCGGCAGTATAGCCCTTGAAGCGCTGCGCGCCGGGATTCCAGCTGACGACATGGCCACCGGCGTCGAGCATGTAGATGGCATAATCGGTCACGCTCTGGACGAGCATGCGGAAGCGTTCTTCCGACAGGCGCAATGCTTCCTCGGCAGCGCGGCGCTCGGTCAGGTCGCGGGTGATCTTGGCGAAGCCGACATGGCGGCCGGCGGCGTCGTGGATCGGATCGATGACGACATTGGCCCAGAAGCGCGAGCCGTCCTTGCGCATCCGCCAGCCTTCGGCCTCGAAGCGGCCTTCGGTGAGCGCAGTCTTCAGCGCGCGGGCCGGGGTTCCCGCCTCCTGGTCCTCGGTGGAGTAGAAGCGGGAGAAATGCGATCCGATGATCTCGGCGGGGGCATAGCCCTTGAAACGCTGGGCGCCCGGATTCCAGCTCGCGACATTGCCTTCCACATCGAGCATGTAGATCGCGTAATCGGTTATGCTCTGGACCAGCAGTTCGAAGCGGTTGCCCGGCAAATCGTCTATCATTGTGGAAGGCATCGTGGCGGTGGTCCGGGGCGACGGCAAGCGTTTAGAACGTGCCGGGGACAGCCGCGTTCCGCGCTTCGGGCGGCTGGCATCGGGGGCGGCGTTCGCCTAGCCTGTGTATCCGAACGAACTCAGGGGGTTGGCGATGCGCGGTTGGATATTGGCGGCGGCACTGGCAGCGGGCGGGCCGGCGATGGCGCAGGATATCGTTATCCAAGAGCCGCCGGTGGATACGATCACCATCGGCGAAATGTCCATCGACCAACTCGGCGCCAAGCTGGCATCCGGCGAATGGACCAGCGAACGGATCGCGGACACTTATATCGAGCGAATCAAGATGCTCGACCAGCGCGGACCGACACTTCGATCGGTGATCGCGATCAGCCCGAACTGGCGCGAGCAGGCGGGCGCGAGCGACGCGCGGCGCAAGGCGGGCAAATTGCTGGGCCCGCTCGACGGGATTCCGGTGCTGATCAAGGACAATATCGAGACGAAGGAACTGCCGACCACGGCGGGGAGCCTGGCGCTTAGGGACAATATGACCAAGCGCGACGCTCCGGTGGTCGCGCGGCTGCGCGCGCAGGGTGCCGTGATCCTCGGCAAGACCAACCTCAGCGAATGGGCAAACATCCGCTCGACCAAATCGATGAGCGGGTGGAGCGCGATCGGCGGCCTGGTGCGTAACCCTTACGCACTCGACCGCTCCTCGTGCGGGTCGTCGAGCGGATCAGGCGCGGCGGTCGCGGCGAGCCTCGCAGCAGTGGCGGTGGGGACCGAGACCGATGGTTCGGTGGTGTGCCCCGCATCGATGAACGGGCTGGTCGGGCTCAAGCCCACGATCGGGCTGGTGAGCCGCACGCATGTCGTGCCGATCAGCCATAGCCAGGATACACCGGGGCCGATGGGGCGGACGGTGAAGGATGTGGCGATCCTGTTCACCGCGATGGTCGGCACCGATCCCGCCGATTCGACGACGAGCAGCGCGGATAGCTGGCGCAGCGATTTTGCCGCGAAGCTGTCTGCTGACGGGTTGAAGGGCGTGCGGCTGGGCGTGATCCGCCCCGATATGCCCGCGGCGCTCGCAGCGAAGTTCGAGGAGGCGCTTGGCGTTTTGAAGGCGCAGGGCGCGGTGCTGGTCGATATCACGGTGCCGAAGCTGGAGGGACTGGGCGATGCCGAATTCATCGTACTCAAGACCGAATTGAAAGCCGATCTCAACGCGTATCTGGCGACTACGCCGGCAGCGGTGAAGACGCGGACGCTGGCCGACGTGATTGCCTTCAACGAAACCAACAAGGCGGCGGAGATGCCCTTTTTCGGGCAGGAAATCTTCATCGACGCGGAGAAGACCAAGGGGCTCGACGATCCGGACTACAAGGCGGCGCGCGAGAAATCCTATTGGATGGCGTCGGCGGACGGGCTCGCGAAGATGATGCGCGCGGGCAATGTCTCGTTCCTGGTCGAGCCGACCTATGGGATGCCGTGGCTTTCCGACCCGGTCTATGGCGACCAGTTCCAGGGGCCGAGCGCGAGCGAGCTTCCAGCAGTGGCGGGATGGCCGCACCTCACCGTGCCGATGGGGCTGGTGCAGGGATTGCCGGTGGGACTGTCGTTCATCGGATCGCGTTACACCGAAGACCGGATGCTGCGTGCGGGCTATGCATATGAGCAGGCGGCAAAGGCGCGGGTGGCGCCGACCTATGCGCCGAGCGCGCCCGCCGACCTGGGGCCGCGCAAGATCAAGTGAAGCGCCGGGCGAGTCGCGCCTGCCAGACCAGGATCAGCGGCAGCTCGACCAGTTCGATGCCGAGGCCGATGAGGTGGCCGATCGAGGGCGTGCCGATCGCCACCAGCGAATAGAAGCGGAACAGTCCGCCGATAAAGACCATGAAGGCGAGCATGCGCAGCCGCGGCCCGCGGCGCTCGATGTTGGGGATGCAGGAGGCGAAGAGCAGCAGCATCCCCAGGAACAGCCCCGATATGTAGCGAAAATGGCTGTCGAGATCGGTGGGGATGATTGGTGGCTTGAGGAAGCCGGGGCCGCCGAGCGTGCCTGCGAGCGCGGCGCTGAGGGGCAGCAGCAGAGTCAGCGCCATCAGCGCCTGAAGCAGGCGCTTCTCGGCGGTGCGGCTCACTTGTCGAGCTCGAGCAATTCCTTGCGGACATGGATCGCCTTGAGCGACATGCGGACTTCGAACAGGAAATAGATGAGCCCCGCCATAAGCAGCAGCATCGAGAGGATGAAGGCGATAGCGACCCAGAGGCCGACATGGAGATTGGCGAGGCGCGAGACGAACATCAAAGCGACGACGACGCAGATCGCCAGCGCGCTCGCGGTGCACAAGAAGATGGCGTGGTTGATCACGGCGATGCGCTTGTCGATGATGCGCAATTCCCAGACGTGGCGGTCATGCTCGGGCCCGGTCGAGCGCGGATGCAATTGCTCGATCGAGCGCGCGCGATCGACGATCCGCGCGAGGCGGCCGACCATAACGTTGAGGAACGCGCCGATGCCCGCGAGCAGGAACACCGGGGCGATCGCCGCCTGGATGGTGTCGGATACCGTGGAGAGATAGGGGCTGGGGAACATCACCTGCCCTTATGACGGGGTTCAAACCTGTTGGTAAGAGGTAGGTGCTAAAAGCGCGGCATGTCCAAGCCGATGCCGCTCGATCAGTTTACGCGCCTGCCGCCGGCGCATGGGGTGGATTGCGTCGATGGGCTGGCGGGTTCGATCGATGCCGTGGCGGAGCGCGCGGCGGTTTCGCATCGCTTCCTGCGCTATGGCTGGTTCGCCGCGGCGCTGCGGGCCTATGGCGGATCGGCGCGGACGCTGATGGTGTCGCGTGAGGGTGAGCCGGTTGCGGCCCTGCCACTGGTGGCAAAGGGGCCGGGCTGGCTGGGGCTGGCCGAGATACCGGGATGCTATTGGCCGTTCCGCAGCTTCCCGGTGCGCGAAGATGCAGGCGTCGAGGTGATGGAGGCTTTGCTGCCGCGGCTGGCGCGCGAGGTGCGCGCGCTGCGAATCGGGCCGGTCTATGATGGCGATCCAGGCCTGGAGCTGCTCAAGGAAGCCGCGAAGGCGAGAGGCTGGGCAGTGCTCGACCGGTTCGTCGCGGATTCCTATCTGCTCGATATGCGCGCGGCGCAGGGGGAAGACGGTGGCTGGCCGCGTAATTCGACGCTGCGCAAGAACCGCTTTCACGAGAAGCATCTGGGCGCCCACGGCGCGCTAGACTGGTCGTTCGTCTCGGGCGGCGACTGGGACGCGGCGGCATTCGATGCGCTGGCGTTCGTCGAGGAGAAGAGCTGGATCGCGGCGCGGACTGATGGTTCGGATGCCAAATTCACTACCAGCGGCCATGGCGCATTCTGGCGCGCGGCGGCGGCGGATCCGGTACTCGCGGGCATGATGTGGGCGGCAATGCTGCGCGTCGAGGGTGCGCCCGCGGCCTTTTCGTTCGATCTCAATGCCGGTGCGCTCAAATATGCGATCGCCAACAGCTACGATCCGGCCTTCGGCAAGCATTCGCCCGGGAAGCTGCTTTATTACCGCAACCTCGTCCGCGCGCTTGAGGATGGCATTGCCAGCGTCGACTGGGGTGCGGGCGACAGCGGCTATAAGCGCGTGATCGGAGCCGAGAAGGGCCCGGCTATCCGCGACTGGCTGTTCGTGCGGCCAGGAGTCTCTGCGGTGGCGGCCAGGCTGCTTTCCGGGGCTTGGCGGCGCAGCGGCCGTTAGGCTCAACCCACCTTGTAGAAGCTGACTGCCATGCGATTGGTGCTCGTGCCGATCGCCATGCTGCCACCCCAGCTGACGCTATTGGTACGAGTCAGCTTGAACTCGTCTGGATGATAGCCCGGTGTGCCGGAAGTGACGGTGCAAGTGATGCTGAGCGCGGTGCCGGTGAGCTGCCCCTTACACTTCTGGCGGGCGGAAAAAGGCTGGATCACTTCGCCGGGCTTCCAATGCGGTTCGATCGCCACGATCTGGATGGTGTAGGCGCCGCCGACCAGATGCTTGGGAATGGCTACGCCGTGCACATAATAACTGCCGCCCGCAGCCCGCGGCCTGACCTCTCCGCCGAACGTCCATGAGCCTTCAAAGCCGCCGGGATCGGTGGCCGGGGCGGGGGCGGTTTGCGCCCGAGCGGGCTCTGACAAACCGAGCATCAGTGCCACCGCCAAACCAGCCAAGCGCATCATCGAATCCTCCCTGGTTACCCAGGCTAACCCAGTCGCGGTGTTGCGGCAAACCTGCGCATTTCCGCAGGGACTGGACTGTAGCCCCGGTTCGAGTCAGGCTCCCGCGGCTGAATTGTCAGCTGGGACGGCATGGGACGCCATGATGAAGTTGCACGCTGTGGCGGCGCTGGCCGCACTCGCTTTCACCGCGCCCGCTTCGGCGCAGGAAGCCGGCCCGTTGGACTGGCTGGTCGGCGAATGGTGCACGCAAGGGGAGGGGACGGGACTCAAGGGTACCACTTGCGAGAGTTGGCGGGCGATGGGGAATGGCGTGCTGCGCGGCATGGGCAAGACCTGGCACGAGCGCTTCGTGACGATCGACGAGCATATGGAGATCCGCCCGGAAGGCGATGGCTTCGTCTTTCACGCTCAGCCTATACGGCAGAAGCCGACGGATTTCCGCTCGGTGGGCGGGCAGCCGGGAATGGCGCTGCGCTTCGAGAACCGCGCGCACGATTATCCGCAAGTGGTGCGCTATTGGCGCGAAGGCGATGTGCTGAACGCGGAGATTTCGCTGGCGGATGGGAGCAAGCCGCAGCGATGGGTGTATGGGCTAAGGAAGTGAGGCCTCACGAATTCCTCCCTCGCGAAGCGGCGGAGGTAGCAGCCGCAGGCTGACGGAGGGAGTATTGGTCGCTTGCGCGATCGCTGCTGGAGAGGCCCCCTCCCCCCCGCTTCGCGAGGGAGGAATGGAGAAGGAGCTTATTCGGCGCGCTCGGCGAGGACCGTCAGGCCGCGTTCGTTGACTTCGGCGAAGCCGCCTTCGACACGGATGGTCTCGGGGGTTTCACTCATCGAGGTCCGGTAGATCTCGATATTGCCGTCGCGGACGGTCGACATCAGCGGGGCATGGCCCTGGAGCACACCAAAATCGCCTTCGCTGCCGGGGACGACCACCATGTGGACGCCTTCCGAGCGAACAAGCTTTTCCGGAGTGACGAGTTCGAAGTGCAGAGCCATTTTCTTACCTTAATCCCTCTCCCCGCGAGCGGAGAGAGGGAGAGTTAGTCTTACGCGTCTTCGGCCATCTTGGCGGCCTTGGCGATGGCGTCGTCGATGCCGCCGACCATGTAGAAGGCGCTCTCAGGCAGGTGATCATACTCGCCGTTCACCACCGCCTTGAACGACTTGATCGTGTCTTCGATCTGCACGAACGCGCCGGGGATGCCGGTGAAGACTTCGGCAACGTGGAACGGCTGCGAGAGGAAGCGCTGGATCTTGCGGGCGCGCGACACGACCAGCTTATCCTCTTCGGAAAGCTCGTCCATGCCGAGGATCGCGATGATGTCCTGGAGCGACTTGTACTTCTGCAGCGTCTCCTGGACGCGGCGGGCAGTCTCGTAATGCTCCTGGCCGACGATGCGCGGCTCGAGAACGCGGCTCGACGAATCGAGCGGATCGACTGCCGGGTAGATGCCCAGCTCCGAAATCGCGCGGTTGAGAACCGTCGTGGCGTCCAAGTGGGCGAACGAGGTGGCCGGGGCCGGATCGGTCATGTCGTCGGCGGGGACGTACACGGCCTGCACCGAAGTGATCGAGCCCTTGTTGGTCGAGGTGATGCGCTCCTGGAGGGCGCCCATGTCGGTCGACAGCGTCGGCTGATAGCCCACGGCCGAAGGAATACGGCCGAGCAGTGCCGAGACTTCGGCGCCCGCCTGAGTGAAGCGGAAGATGTTGTCGACGAAGAACAGAACGTCCTGGCCTTCGACGTCGCGGAAATATTCAGCGATGGTCAGGCCCGAGAGGGCGACACGTGCGCGCGCGCCGGGGGGCTCGTTCATCTGGCCGAATACCAGGGCGACCTTCGAGCCCTCGCTGGTCGGGTTGCCGTCGGCGTCCTTGGCGATGACGCCGGCGTCGAGAAACTCGTGATAGAGATCGTTGCCCTCACGGGTACGCTCGCCGACGCCTGCGAACACTGAAGTGCCGCCATGGCCCTTGGCAATGTTGTTGATCAGCTCCTGGATCAGCACGGTCTTGCCGACGCCAGCGCCGCCGAACAGGCCGATCTTGCCGCCCTTTGCGTAAGGCGCGAGAAGATCAATGACCTTGATGCCGGTGACGAGGATCGAGCTTTCGGTCGACTGATCGACGAAAAGCGGCGCCTCGGCATGGATCGGCATCGTGCTCTCAGCACCCACCGGACCACGCTCGTCGATCGGCTCGCCGATGACGTTGAGGATGCGGCCGAGCGTCTTGGGGCCGACGGGCACCCGGATCTGCGAGCCGGTGTTGGTGACGGCCTGGCCGCGGGTCAGACCCTCGGTGGTGTCCATCGCGATGGTGCGGACCGTCGATTCGCCGAGATGCTGGGCGACCTCGAGGACGAGGCGCGTGCCGTTATTGTCGGTCTCGAGTGCCGAGAGGATTGCCGGGAGCTCGCCATCGAACGACACGTCGACGACGGCGCCGATGACCTGGCTGATGCGGCCGGTGCTGGTGGCCGTCGCGGGCGCTGCGCCGAGAGTCGCTTCTGCCTTGGGGGCGCGCGGCTTGCGGGCGGGCTTTTCGGTGGTGGGGGCTGCGGATGCCATCGGTTCTTCCTTGCTTCGGACTATTTGAGCGCTTCGGCGCCGGAAATGATTTCGACCAGCTCGGTCGTGATCGCGGCCTGACGGGCGCGGTTATACTGGATCGAGAGACGCTTGATGAGATCGCCGGCGTTGCGCGTGGCGTTGTCCATCGCGGTCATCTTGCTGCCCTGCTCCGAAGCGGCGTTCTCACGCATCGCGCGGTAGAGCTGGATCGCAACGTTGCTGGGGAGCAGATCGGCGAGGATCGATTCCTCGTCGGGCTCATAGGTCACGGCCGCGCCCGAGGACGTGACGTCGCCGGTGGCGCCGGCCACGGGAGGCGCGACCGGGATGATCTGCTGCGCGGTCGGCTCCTGCGTCAGGACCGACTTGAAGTTCGAGAAGAAGAGCGTCGCGATGTCGAACTCGCCGGCATTGTAGCGTGCGATCAGATCGTCGGCATAGCCACGTGCGTCCGCGAAGCTCAGCTTGCCGAGATCGCCGGGCTCGATGCCATGGACCATGTTGGCGCGGAACTCGCGGTTGAGCACGGCGCGGCCCTTGCGGCCGATCGTGTAGATCTTGACCGTTTTGCCCTGCGCAGTGAGGTCGCGGGCATGCTTGCGGGCGAGACGGGCGATGTTGGTGTTGAACGCGCCGGCCAGGCCCTTGTCCGATGTTGCGACGACGAGCAGATGTACCTGATCCTTGCCGGTGCCGGCGAGCAGCTTGGGGCTGGACTCGCTGACGGTCACCTTACTGGCGAGGCTGGCGACGACGCTTTCGAGGCGCTGGGCATAGGGACGGCCGGCTTCCGCCGCCTCCTGCGCACGGCGCAGCTTGGCAGCGGCGACCATCTTCATCGCCTTGGTGATCTTCTGGGTCGATTTGACCGAGCCGATCCGAAGTTTTAGCGCCTTGAGAGAGGCCATTCTATCCTACCATCGTCATGCCAGCGCGAGCTGGCATCTTGTGCGGCACGAGGCCCCAGCTTTCGCCGGGGCGACGGCTATCAGGCAAATGTCTTCGCGAAAGCTTCAAGCGCTTCCTTGAGCTCGGCGCGGACATCGTCCTTGAGGTCCTTGGTCTCGCGGATCGCGCTGAGCACGCCGGCGTGATTGGCGCGCATATCGGCGAGCATTGCCGCCTCGTAGCGCACCACGTCCGTAGCCGCGATCGTATCGAGGAAACCCTGGGTGCCGGCGAAGATCGATACCGTCTGCTCTTCGAAGGGCAGCGGCGAGAACTGGGCCTGCTTGAGCAGCTCCGTCAAACGAGCACCACGGTTGAGCAGCTTCTGGGTCGAAGCGTCCAAGTCCGAGCCGAACTGCGCGAACGCCGCCATCTCGCGATACTGGGCGAGCTCGAGCTTGATCGAGCCGGCGACCTTCTTCATCGCCTTGGTCTGCGCCGCCGAGCCGACGCGGCTGACCGACAGGCCGACGTTGATCGCCGGGCGGATGCCGGCGAAGAACAGATCGGTCTCAAGGAAGATCTGGCCGTCGGTGATCGAGATCACGTTGGTCGGGATGTAGGCCGACACGTCGCCTGCCTGGGTCTCGATGATCGGCAGCGCCGTCAGCGAGCCGCCGCCATTGGCGTCCGACATCTTGGCGGCGCGCTCGAGCAAGCGGCTGTGGAGATAGAAAACGTCGCCGGGATAGGCTTCGCGGCCCGGAGGACGGCGCAGCAGCAGCGACATCTGGCGATAGGCGACTGCCTGCTTCGAGAGATCGTCGAACACGATCAGCGCGTGCATGCCGTTGTCGCGGAAATACTCGCCCATCGCAGTGCCGGTATACGGTGCGAGGAACTGCAGCGGTGCGGGTTCCGAAGCGGTCGCGGCGATAACGATGGAATATTCCATCGCGCCATTCTCTTCGAGCGTCTTGACGAGCTGCGCGACGGTCGAGCGCTTCTGGCCGACCGCGACATAAACGCAGTACAGCTTTTTCGACTCATCCGTACCGGCGTTGACCGTCTTCTGGTTGAGGAAGGTGTCGACAGCGACGGCGGACTTGCCGGTCTGGCGATCGCCGATGATCAGCTCGCGCTGGCCGCGGCCGACCGGCACGAGTGCGTCGATTGCCTTGAGGCCGGTCTGCATCGGCTCGCTGACCGACTGGCGCGGGATGATGCCCGGGGCCTTCACTTCGACGCGGCTGCGCTGATCGGTGACGATCGGGCCCTTGCCGTCGATCGGATTGCCGAGGCCATCGACAACGCGCCCGAGCAGGCCCTTACCGACGGGGACGTCGACGATCGTGCCGGTGCGCTTGACGGTGTCGCCCTCGCGGATTTCGGCGTCCGAGCCGAAGATCACGACGCCGACATTGTCGGCCTCGAGGTTGAGCGCCATGCCCTGGATGCCATTCGAGAATTCGACCATCTCGCCGGCCTGGACATTGTCCAGCCCGTGGATGCGCGCAATGCCGTCACCGACGCTGAGCACCTGGCCGGTCTCCGAGACCTGGGCCTCGGTGCCGAAATTGGCGATCTGGTCCTTGATGACCTTCGAGATTTCTGCGGCGCGGATGTCCATTTTCAGCCTTTCATCGCATTCGCGAGGGAGTTCAGTCGGGTTTTGATCGACGAGTCGATCATCTGGCTGCCGATCTTCACGACCAGCCCGCCAAGGAGCGAAGAATCGACCGAGAGGTCGACGGAGACGTCACGGCCGATACGGGTGCGCAGCTGAGCCTTCAGCGCGTCGACCTGATCGGACGAAAGGGGATGTGCCGAAGTGACCTGCGCGCTCACTTCGCCGCGATGCGCCGCGGCCAGGGCGCGGAAGGCCGCAATCACCTGCGGCAGCTTGGACAGCCGGCGATTGTCGGCAAGCACGCCGAGGAACTTCGTGGTGATCGAATCGAGCTTGAGGTGCTGCGCCACGCCCGCGACTGCAGCGGCGGCCGCGCCGCGCCCGACCAGCGGACTGACGGTCAGCGCCTTGAAATCTGCCGATTCGTCGAGCGCCTGACGCACGGTGGCGAGGCTCGCCTCGACTGCCGCAAGCGAATTCGATTCGCGTGCCAGCTCGAACAGAGCGGTAGCGTAGCGTCCGCTTAGGCTGGCTTGAATACCGCCGGAATTCTCCACGCGATCGAGTTCCTCTTGGAGGGTCTGAAATGTCGTCCCATACGAAAAAGGGGCACGCCGCAAAGGCAGCCCCGATGGGTCGCGGCGCGGTTAGCATCGGGGGGCGAGGGATGCAACCCGAGTCCGGACACGCGAGCGAAACGGCTGGGGGCTGGACATTACGCGAGCGTCATGATGCTCTGCGTCCCGACACAAGGGAAGGGGGCAGGTCCGATGCGGGGAATCAGGCTTTGGGCGGCCAGTGCGGCGATCGCGCTGGCGACGGCGGGAACCGCACGGGCCGAAGTGCTGCGGATCACTGGCGAGTTCGCGGCGGGCCATCGCGAGGCGAGCCTGTTGCATTCGCTGGCGATCGGGCGGTTCGACGGGCAGGACGGGATCGCGCTGGCCAACGCAGTCGAGCGCGCGCTGGGCGGCACGCATTTCGCGCTGATGGGCGGGCGCGCCGGGCGCGGCAATGCCGAGGGCTCGCTGGACGGATCGGCAGTGACCGGGGTCGAGGAGAACCAGTTCAAGAAGAAAGAGAAACGCTGCGTCGAGAAGGACAAGGACGGCAAGTGCCTGAAGGAGGCCGAGGTCGATGTTCGCTGCCGCCGCCGCGTCGTCAATTTGCGCGCCGATTTCCGGCTGGTGCGCAACCAGGACGGGCGCGTGGTCTATTCCGAGAGCAAGCCGTTTCGCGAGGAGATCAGCTGGTGCGAGGGGCAGAACCCCTATCGCAGCGTCGAGGACACCGTTCAGGCCGCGATCCAGCAGATCGCCAACGAGGTGCGCTACGACATCGCGCCGAGCGTGCGGACCTATGACATCCGCGTGCGCGAAAGCACCAAGGGCATGGCGAAGGACGCTGCCAAGCGCTTCAAGGATCTGATCAAGCTGACCAAGCGCGATGTGCGCGGCGCCTGTGCCGGCTGGGACGCGATGCAGCCGGAGTTGCAGGGCAATGCCTCGCTGCTCTTTAACCTGGGGCTCTGCGCCGAACAGCGCGGCGACTATGACGGCGCGCTGGCGCTGTACCGCCAGGCCTCGCAATATGGCGCGAGCGAAGGCGGCGAAGGTGCCAACCGCGCGCAGCGGCTGATCGCGGGCCGCGTGGATGCGAAGGAGCGGGCGCGGCAGAACTAGGCTGCGATGGCCATGGCGAAGGGAAGGCGCCGATGGTGCTCAGCACCCTCTCGCGGGCGCTGTTGACCGGTAAGAAGCACGACCTGGGCAGCCGCGTCGGCGCAGGATGCCTGTCCGTCCGTCTATGTCAGCCGGTCTTCTTCGGAAAAGGGCAAGGCGACCTTCAGCGCGATGATCTACGGCGGCGAGGGGAAGGGCGACCCGACGTTCAACTGGAGCGTATCGGCAGGGACGATCAGTGCCGGCCAGGGCACCGCATCGATTTCGGTCGAAGCCAATCCGGGGGATAACGCCATTGCGACGGTCGATATCGGAGGCTATCCCCGGGAGTGCTCGAGACCAATAGCGCGACGACCGAGATCAGCGAAATCGACGCATCGGCATGCCCGGCGTTCGGCATCGCGCAATCCAAGGGGCCAAATAGCGAGGCTGTGTTCAGCGCCACGGCCCCCCCCGATGCCGCCAGGCAATGTGGGGATCGCTTGGTCGGTATCCGCGCCGGCAGCGATCGTGTCCGGCCAGGGCATCGGGGCGATCACGGTCGAGGCGCCCACAGGCAAAAGCTTCGTCACGGCATATGATGCCAGCTGACTGCCGTCGCCCTGCAAAGGCGATGCTAGCGACAGTTTCACTATCGACTGACCGGCACCGGCATTGAGCTCAACAAAAAAAGGCCGGGGAGACAAACCCCCGGCCCTTTCTGTTGTGCTAGGTCCGTAAGTTCAGCGCGAGCGCCCGCCGCCGGCCCCCGCCGGGCGTGCGGGCCGCGCGTGGAACTTGCTTTTGGGACGGGCATAGTTGCGGGGCGTGTCACCGCGCGGTGCATCCGAACGCGGAGCATCGGGACGGCGCTGCTCGCCTTGCGCCGAACGGCGATCGCCGTGCGGCTGGCCTTCGCGGCGTTCGAAATTGCTGCCCTCGCGGCGCTGCCCGCCGGCAGGATTCGGACGCGGTCCGCGCTGGTGCTGCATCGCGCGTCCGTTGCGACCGTTCGCTTCGTCACGGCTGACCGGCATCGGCGAGCGGCTCGACTTGATCTTCGACGATTCGGCAATGAAGCCCTCGGGCAACGGCACCACGGTGACCTTCTGGCGGGTCAGCTTCTCGATATCGCGCAGATAGGGACGCTCGTCCTCGGCGCAGAAGCTGATCGCGAGCCCGGTCGCGCCGGCGCGTGCGGTGCGGCCGATGCGGTGGACATACTGATCGGGGACGTTCGGTAGCTCGAAATTGAAGACGTGGCTGACGCCCGAAACGTCGATGCCGCGCGCTGCGATGTCCGTCGCGATCAGGAACTTGACCTTGCCCGCCTTGAACTCGCCGAGTGCGCGCTCACGCTGCGGCTGCGACTTGTTGCCATGGATGGCGTTCGAAGCAATGCCGCTGCCCGCAAGCAGCTTCACGACGCGGTCCGCGCCGTGCTTGGTACGGGTGAAGATCAAAGCGCGGTCGATGCTCGGATCGCGCAGCGCGATGGTCAGCAGCGATTGCTTCTCGGCCTGCTGGACGAAAGTGACGCGCTGCTCGACGCGCTCAGCGGTGGTCGCCTCGGGCGTGACCTTCACTTCGATCGGATTGCGGATGAACTGCGTGGCGAGATCGCGGATCGTCTTGGGCATGGTCGCCGAGAAGAATAGCGTCTGGCGCTTGCTCGGCAGCTCTTTCACGATGCGCTTGAGCGCATGGATGAAGCCCAGGTCCATCATCTGATCGGCTTCGTCGAGCACGAGGATCTCGATGCCGAGCATGATCGCATAATGTTGATCGAGCAGATCGACGAGACGGCCGGGCGTGGCGACGAGGATGTCGACGCCGCGGGCAAGATCGGTCTTGTTCTTGTGAACCGAAGTACCGCCGAAGCAGGTCATCACGCTGAGGTGCGAACCCTTGGAATAGGCGCGGGCGCTTTCGGCGATCTGGCTGGCGAGCTCACGCGTCGGCGCGAGGACCAGCATGCGGCAGCCGCGGGGCTGGGCGCGCTTGCCGCTGGCGACGAGGCGATCGATCGAGGGCGCCATGAACGCGGCGGTCTTCCCGGTGCCGGTCTGGGCGATGCCGAGCAAGTCGCGGCCTTCGAGCAGCGACGGGATCGACTGCTCCTGGATCGGAGTCGCTTCGGTATAGCCCTTCGCGGCGAGCGCGGAGAGAACGGCCTCAGAGAGACCGAGATGCTTGAACTGCATTTTGTAACCTTATGGAATCGGCCGACGCGCGCCGACAAAAGGGCGCACGGAAGCGGTGTCAAAAATGACAACCCGCGTGATAAGGGTAGCCGGAAATTTCGACCGAGGCAGAGCCAGAGCTGCCATCCTTGAATGGGAGCTCCATCACGCTGCATGATGCCTCGATGACGGTGCATATGGCAGGATAACTGACATATGTCAAGGTTGTCAGCGGATGGCGCGCGGCAAGAACTCGTTAACGAACGGGGCATAGCCTGGCTGCTCCTTTGCAGGCGCACCGCATGCTCATTACCAAACTCGAGATATTGGGCGATATCGACCGCCGCGGCGCGATCCGTTTCGATGCGGACAGCCCGAGCACCCTACGCGTGCCCGACGGCAAGCCGATCGACGTGACCGTCCAGGATTTTTCGCAGACCGGTTTCCGCTTCGTCGCCGAACTGGATCTGCCGATCGGCACGCTGGTTTCGCTGGGGCTGTCGGGCGCGGGTTCGCGCGCGGCGCGGATCATGCGGCGGCGTGGCAACAGCTATGGCTGCGCTTTCATGGCTGCGTTGAGCGACGAGGATATCGCGCGGGCGTTCAAAGGGCAGGAAAGCGTGCTGGCCGACCTCTCGGCGAAGCTCGACGCGCGCTTTCGCGCAAGCGAGGAGGATTGCGACCGCAAGACCAGGCGCATGCTCGATCAGTTGAAGCGCTGGCTGCGGCGCTGAGCTCTGGCACACCGCAACGCTTTGCGGCATGCTAGCGCTAACAATCGGGGAGGGGCGGCGGTGCTGAAGAGCTTGTTATTGGGCGCAATGCTGGTGGCGGGAAGTGCACAGGCGCAGACCGCGGAGCAGCGCGAGGTGCTGATCGCGGGCGATCCGGTCGCCGCGCCGCAGAAGCTGGCGCTGCGCGATTTGCCCAAGGCCGCGGGGCCTGCGCACGCTTTGTTCAACGGCCGCGATCTGGCGGATTGGGAGCCGTGGCTCGGCTATGCCGATCCGGCGCTGACCTATACGCGCCCGATGGTGGTGCCGATCGGGACGACGGGCGATACCGCATCGGCGTTCAGCGTGGTCCAGGAGGATGGTGCGCCGGCGCTGCGCGTGCTCGGCCAGACCTGGGGAAGCCTGGTCCATAAGGGCGATTATCGCGACTATCATCTGAGCCTGGAATTCAAATGGGGAGACCAGGTCTGGGCGCCGCGGCTGACCGAGCCACAGAATAACGGGCTACTGTTCCATTCGCATGGCCCCCACGGGGCGGTGTTCGGCACGTGGATGGCGGCAGTGGAATTCGAGATCATGCTCGGCTCCACGGGCATGGTCGTGCCCGTTGGCTCGCAGGTCCGCGCGAAGGCCGGCGTGGCCCGCGACAATGCGATTATCTATCCGCACCGCCGCTATCGCCTGGGCGGGCGCCAGATTGAAGTGGTCAATGACAGCAACCCCAATTGGAACGTGGAGGCCGGGCGCGACGCCGAGAAGCCAGCGGGCCAATGGAACCGCGTCGATCTCTACGCAGTGGGCGACGAGGCGGTTTATGTGGTGAACGGCGTGCCGGTGATGGTGCTGACCGGCCTTTCGCGCATCGAGGCGGGCAAGCGGCTGCCGCTGACCCATGGCCGTATCCAGCTCCAGTCGGAAGGAGCCGAGACCTTCTTTCGCAACATCGTGCTGACCCCGATCAGGAAGCTGCCAAAGGTGGTGGCGGCGGATTAAGGCGTGCCGGGATAGCCGGTGACGCAGCCCATCTCGGGGACGACCTTGTCCAATGGCCGGCCCTTCGCGAGTTCCTCGGCAAATTGCTCGAGCGCCGCATTGGCGCGCTGAAAGCTGATTTGCCGTTCCTCGTCGGTCGTTGCCTGTGAATCGATGCGATACCAGATGGCCTCGCCTGCGATCGCCTCTTCCTCGGAACAGAGATACAGCCCCTTGCTGCCGGCAATCGAGTAGCGAAGGACGACGCGGTTATCGGTGCCGGGAATCTCATAGCTCTCTTCCGAGAGCGGAAAGCAGGCAGTGCCGCCCCGGCGATCCGGATCGATCGGCAGCAGCTTTTCGAACGCCTCCCAGCATTTTTTGTTCTTGCTACGCCCGGTGGTCGCGCGCTCGCATTTGCAGGCTTTGCTCGCCAAGCTCTGCATTGCCGACGGATCCAGGGCTGGCGCGTAAGTAAGGACTGCCCAGGCCGGAAGCGCGATTGCAGCGAGCGCTATAGCGGTCGCGACGCTGGTAAGGATGTTGCGGCTCATTGCAGCGGCTTGCCGTCTTCGCCGACGGGCACGCGGAGCAGGGCGCCCTGGTCTATGACAAAGGCGCTGACGATGCGGGCGGTGTCGGTGCCGATGTTCTTGGCCGAATGCGGCGTGCCGCGCGGGATCAGATTGCTGTCGCCGGCGTGCTTGACGATCAGCTTGCCGCCCATGCGGAACTCGATGGTACCGGCGACGATATAGGCCATCTCAACGCCGGGATGGATGTGGAGTGCGACGCCTTCACCGGGCGCGTAATTGCCGCCACGGAGCTGGACCTGCTGGGGGGCGGCGTTCGCCGGAATGTCGAAGCGAAGGTCGGGCGGCGGCGGCAGGCTGTCCTGGCCGAGCATCGGCGCGGCGGCGAGGAGGAGCGGGGTGAGGAGGAGGATGCGCATGGCGGTCAGCCCCTGATTGGATCCGCCATATATTCCCGCTCTCGATATTCGAACCAGTCGAAATCGGCGGGGTGGGCGGCGCCGCTCATGTCCTGACAGGCCATGCCGATGAAGGCGCCGGTGAAGTTGGGCAGGCCGGGCTGGGTGGCTTCGTCAGAGAGAATCGAGGCGTCGAATTGTTCGGGGAGCCACTGCCATGCGCCGCCTTCGAGGCGGTAGGCGAAGCGGAGGCGTTCGTAGTCGACTTCGGCGCGTAGTTCGATGGGTCCGGAGGGGATGGGGACCGGGGCAGTGAAGGCGTCGGTCTGGGGGCTGTCGGGGAGCGCCGACATCACGCGCAGGTGGGGGCCGATTTCTTCGTCATGGGTGACGTGAAAATAATGGAATTTGGCGCCGTTGTAATAAGCGACGAGGCCGGCGGCTTGCTGGAAGTGCTGAGGTTCGAAGTCCATTTTTGCGGTGGCCGAATAGCAGAAAGCCTGCTGGCGGCGGGCGACGAGTGCCTGGGTGAAGAGGCTGCCGATGGTCTCGCGGCCGTGGAGGCGGAGATGGCCGGGGCGGGCGGTGAGGCTGAAGATAGTGTCGGGCTCGGGGGTTCGGAGCCATTGCAGGTCGATCGGGAGTTCAGCGGTGTCGAACTCGTCGCGCTGATGGGTGTTGGGGTGGGGGCTGGCTTCGACGGTGGGGATGCCTTGGCCGTCGAGCGTGTAGAGCCAGCCGTCCTCCCAGCGCATCGGCTGGAGCGCGGTCTCGCGCCCCATCACGCAGCGGCCGCGGTTCGGGAGGGGGCGACCGCAGAGATAGACCAGGTAGGGCTCGCCTTCCGGAGTTTCAACCAGGTCCGCATGGCCGGCGCGCTGGAGGGGGGCGTCTGGCCGGGTGCGGCTGCTCAGCACATAGTTGTCGGGGTGGAGATCGTAGGGCCCGGTGAGATTGCGCGAGCGGGCCATGGTGACGGCGTGGTTCCAGCCAGTGCCGCCCTCGGCGGTGATCAGGTAGTACCACCCGTCGCGGTTATAGAGGTGCGGGGCTTCGGTGAGGCCGAGCGCGGTTCCGGGGAAGATGTTGATCCGCTCGCCGATCAGGCGCTGCTCGGCGGGGCTGTATTCCTGGAGGACGATGCCGGCGAAGCGGTTACGGCCGGGGCGGTGGTCCCAGAGCTGATTGACGAAGTATTTGCGGCCGTCCCCGTCGTGGAACAGCGAGGGATCGAAGCCGCTGCTGTTGAGGTGGATGGGGTCTGACCACTCCCCGTCTATGGTCTCGCTCGTCACCAGATAATTGTGGAAGTCGCGGAGGGACGCGCCCGATGCGCCGCCGGTGGTGGTGCGGCCGTAGCGTTTCACGTCGGTGTAGATCAGGTGAAAGCGTTCGCCATCGTGGGAGAGGCAGGGCGCCCAGATGCCGCAGCTATCGGGGTCACCGCGCATGTCCAGCTGGGCGGCGCGGTTGAGGGGGCGGGCGATCAGCTGCCAGTTTTCGAGGTCGCGGCTGTGGTGGATCTGTATGCCGGGAAACCATTCGAAGGTCGAAGTGGCGATATAATAATCCTCGCCGACCCGGACGATCGAGGGGTCGGGGTTGAAACCGCGGAGGATTGGGTTGCGGATCATGTGGTCTTCCGGGCGCGGATTTCGATGGCCAGACCTAGCACGAGCAGCAGCAGTCCGAAGCCGAAGCCTACATAACCTGCCACGCCCACCGTGCCGATGCCATGCCAGGCGAGATACGCCGCGGTGGCGCCGCCCAGCAGGATCGGAATCCAGCCGCTCTCGCGGCTTGCGGTGCCGGGCTTGACCACCAGCGTCCAGAGGATCGCGGCGGCGATCAGGTCGAATATGGCGAGGGCGATGAAGAAGGGGGTGTAGCCGATCTGGGTGACCAGCGCGCCGATCAGCAAAGTAAAGATCATCACGCCGAGATTGGCCATCGTGCCCGCCATGCCGGCGACGGTGCCCATCTCGTTCTTGCGGAACAGGTCGGTGGCCAGCGTGATGCAGGTGACCGAGAGCGTCTGGTGCGCGAAGGCGCCAATGCTGAGCAGGGCGACGGCCATATAGGGGCTGGTGACGCTGCCGACGAAGAGCATGCTCGTCATCAATGCGGCGCCCAAGGTGAAGGTCCAGCGGCGCGCATCGATCAGCGCCACGCCGCGGCGCTCAAGCCAGACCACGACTGCGGGCCCGAACAGGCAGCCGAGATCGGCGGCGATGAAGGGCAGGATGACGGCGATCGCCAGTTCCTTCAGATCGAAGCCGCGGACTTCGCTGAGATAGAGCGGCAACCAAAAGGTGAGCGTCGCCCAGGTCGGATCGGCGAGGAAGCGCGGGAGTGCGATGCCCCAGAAATTGCGGCGGCCGAGGAGCGAGAGTACGGGGGGCTTGTCGCCTGCCGCCTGGATATGCGCTTCCTGGCCCGACTGGATCAGCGCGAGCTCCTCGGGCGAGAGATCGGGATGCGCCTCGGGTGAGCGGTAATAACGCAGCCACAGGAGGACCCAGAGGAGCGCGAGCATTGCGGCCGCATAGAAAGCGGCACGCCAGTCCCACCAGACGATTGCGATAGCCACCAGGGGCCCGGCCAGCGCTATCCCCGCGGAAGCGCCCAGATTGTAGATGCCGCCCGCAAAGCCGCGTTCTTTGGCGGGAAACCATTCGGAGACGACCTTGAGCCCGAGCGTGTGCGAAGTGCCTTCCGCAAAGCCAAGCGCCCCGCGCAGTGCTGCAAGGGTCTGCCAATTGGTCACCCAGCCATGCGCCGCGATCAGCACGGCCCAGGCAGTGGCGAAAATCGCCATGCCGGTGCGCAAGCCGATGCGGTCGAGAATATAGCCGACCACCGGCTGCATCATGATGAAGCCCTGAAACACGCCGGTGACCCAGCTATATTGCTCCTTGGTCATCGGCACGTCGGCCTTGAAGGCATCGGTGGCGACCGCGACGCCCAATGTCTGGCGGACGAGATAATTGATGATCGTGCCGAGCATCACGATGGCGATGATCCACCAGCGCAATGCGCGCGTGCGTTGCCAGAAGGTCATGGCCGCCTCTCCCCTCGAACATCGTGCGTCCGTTAGCGCTAACAGTGACGGCAGGCGGCACGGAGAGCAAGGGGTGATTTGTAGGAGTTAATTGCTTTTCCTCTCCCTGCAGGGAGGGGAATGTTTGAGCGCAAAGCGCGGGATGTGGCGTGGAGCAGATGCGCCTATATCGAACTCATGACCCGCGAACCGATCACCGACGACATTGCCTGGGCGGCCTTCGAGGCGCGCGACCGCGGCTATGACGGGCGGGTGATCGGCGCAGTTACGACCACCCGCATTTACTGCAAGCCTAGTTGTCCGGCGCGGCGGCCTAAGCGGGAACACGTGGTCTTCTATGTTGACGCGGAGGCGGCGCGGGCGGCGGGGTATCGTCCGTGTTTGCGGTGCAAGCCGGACGAAGTGGGACGCGACCGGGTGGCGGTCGCGCGGGCGGTGGCGCTGATTGAGGCGGCGGAGGAGAGTGTTTCGCTCGACTCGGTGGCGGCAGCGGTCGGCTATGGGCCGCATCATTTCCATCGGCTGTTCAAGCGCGCGACCGGCGTGACGCCCGCGGCCTATGCGCGCGGGCTCAAGGCGCGGCGTGCGGCGGAGGCGCTGACCCAGGAGGCGAGCGTCACCAGCGCGATCTATGAGGCGGGTTATTCGGCGCCGAGCCGCTTTTACGAGACCGCCAATGCCCGGTTGGGGATGACGCCGAGCGTGTGGAAGCGCGGCGGGGCGGGGGTTACGATCCGTTGGACCGTGGCCGAGACCAGCCTGGGGCCGCTGCTGATCGCGGCGACCGACAAGGGACTGTGCCGAGTGGCATTCGACGAGGATTCGCTCGGGCTCGCGCGCCGTTTTCCGGCGGCAGAGATCGTGGCGGGGGGTGCAGCCTTGGCGGCGCTCGCGGCACGGGTGGTGAATGAAATCGAATCGCCGGGTCGGGATACGGACCTGCCGGTGGACGTGCAGGGGACGGCGTTTCAGGAAGCGGTGTGGAATGCGCTCAGGGCAATCCCGGCGGGCGAGACGCGGAGCTATGCGCAGTTGGCGGCGGCGGCGGGCAAACCACAAGCCGTGCGGGCAGCGGGTACGGCGTGCGGCACCAATCCGATCGCCGTGGTGGTCCCGTGCCACCGGGTGCAGCGGGCGGATGGGAGCATGGGCGGGTACGCTTATGGCGTGGATCGCAAGCGGATGCTGCTCAAGCGGGAGAGACTCCCCAAATAATTCCTTCCGTCATCCCGGACTTGCTCCGGCATCCACCGTGCGGCTCGGGAAATGCTTGAGCTGAAAGCGCTTCACTTGCGGAAGACTGGACCCCGGCACGAGGCCGGGGTGACAATTATTTGGTGGGCACAGCCGGCGGGCCCTCGGTCGCGGCTTCGCAGCGATAGACCAGCTTTTCGTTATACACTGCGGGCAGCGCTGTGCGGATCGCCTGTTGCTGCGTCGCGAGTTCGGCGCGCTTGGCCTGGTCGGGGGAGCAGGTCTTGAGCGGAACGCCTTTGCGGAGCGCGCGGGCCTTGGTCATTTGCTCGGACGAGAGCAGATAGCGCGTCTGGGTGTAGGTGGCCGAGCCGGGATCGTAATCGAGCACCGAGACGGTCTGCTCCTGGTCCGGCACGAGGATGCGCTGCCAGTGCGTGCCCGCCTCGGCATATTGGGTGCGGCCGTTGATGCAACCATCTTCGCCGAGATCAAGATCGACCTTATCGGTGGAAGTGACGGTGACGCGGCTGCGTTCGGGGACCAGGGTGCAGACCATGCGGCCCTGCGCCGATTCCGCCGGGAGCGCCGCGCCTGCGGTCTTGGGCACCGGCATGACCTTGGATTCGTCGAAGCCAGGGCGGCTGAAGAACAGGGCGATGGCGCCGATCATCAGCACGCCGCCGCCCGCCGCGACCCAGATTGCCTCGCGCTGGCGATCGCGCGACAGCAGCAACCCGGCGCCGCCCATACCGAGTGCGCCTAGGACCAGCAGCAAGGCCGCGCCGGCCATGTAATTCTCGCGGGCGGATTCGCTGCGCGAGCGGGCCTGGGCGATGGCGTCCTGGCGTTCGGATTCAGACTTGGCGGCATTGGCGCGGGCGAGCTGTTCGGCTTCGGTGCGCGCCTTTTCCTCGGCGGTACGCTCGAGCGCCATCTGCTCCTCGACGCTGGTGCACGGCACCGCGACCTGACCGATCGGCTGCTTGGCTTCGGCGAGGAAGGCGGCGAGCTCCTTGCCCGAAATGGCGAAGGCGAAAGTCGCATCGCCTTCGTCGGCGCGGGTGATCGCCGAATTGACGCCGAGCACGCGGCCGCAGCGATCGAGCAAGGGCCCGCCCGAATTGCCGCGGGCGATATTGGCAGTGTGGAGCAACACGCTGGTGCCCTGGAGCGAGCGCATGCCGGCGAACCCGCCCTGCGAGCGGACAGGCGATTGCGGCTTGATGAAATCGGCGGCCGAGCGCGCCGTGGCGATATCGACATTGCCCGGATAGCCGAGCGCGAACATGGCTTCGCCGTCGGTCGGCGAGCCCGTGTAGAGCGTGAGCGGCGCCAGGCGGACGCCAGTGAACTCGATCAGTGCGAGATCGCGTTCCTTGTCGATCTTGATGAGCTTGCCCTGGAAGGACTTGTCGCCTTCCGACGGGACGACGCCGATCACGACATTGTCGGGGTAGCGCGAGGCGAGCTCGACGACATGCGCGTTGGTGACGATGCGGTTGGGGGCAACGGCGAAGCCGCTGCCATGGCCGAACCCGACGACTTCGTCGCCGACGACGGCGATGGTGACGATGCGGACGACGCCGCGGCCCGAGGCGGAAATGTCGTCGGCGCGTGCCGGGGCTGCACCCCAAGCGAGCACCAGCGCCACCAGCATCAGCAAACGCCGCATCATATGTCCCGCCCTACGCACACCTGCAGAAAGCTTTCGGACAAAAATCCGGGCGGTTCAAGCGAGCGATGCCCGCCCGAACCGCCTGGGACTGCGTCAGGCCGCCTTTTTCTTAGCCTTGGCCTCTTCTTCCTTCTTCTTCGCCTCCGCTTCGGCGGCGATGATCATCTTGAGCGTCTCCTCGGTGCCCTTTTCGTCGAGCGACTTGACCGCCTTGAACGAGAGATTGTCCGCTTTGGCATGCGGGCTGTAGGCAAGCGGCTCGAAAGCGACGCGGGCGGCCTTGGCATTATCCTGCCGGAGCAGAACCTTGCCCGCCTTGAAGCGCAGATCCGCGTCATACGGCGCGAGCACATAGGCACCGAGCAGCCCGGTCTGGGCGTTGGCAGTGGCTGGAACGCCCTCCGCCTCATAGCTGTCGTAGAAAAGGACGAGCGGCTGCGGATATTCGGTATCGAGCTTGTTGGCTTTGAGGAACCACGAACGGATCGACTTCCAGCGCGCCGGAGTTTTGTCTTTGGCGGCCTTGGCAATCTCCATCTGTGCCATGCCCTTGTACAGCAGAGCGTGGATCGACTTGGGATCGGCGGCGATGGCGCGGTCCGCCGCGGCTTCGGCCGCGGCATAATTCTTGGCGTCGAACTCGGCTTCGGCCAGTTCATTTTGCGCAGCCGCATCATTTGGATAGGGCGCGGCGAGACGGCGAGCGAGGTCCGCGACGCCGGGCGCCTGCTTCTCGTCGACACCGCGATTCGAGGCCATGCGCGCGGGCATCGTCGCCGCTTCGCCGGCGCTCAGCTTGCGGATCGAGACCTGGCCGATCGGAACCTTGTCCTTGGTAAGCGTGATCACCGGCACGCTCTTGCGCTTGGCATAGATGTTGAGCTTGCTGTCGAGCGCGTTCGGATCGCCATAAGCGCGGCTCGCCTCGTCGGTCTTACCCTCGTTGCTGAGCTTGATGTAATTGCCGAGCTCTTCGGCATGACCGCCGAGAATCGAATAATGGGTGAGCAGCCAGCCGCGGCCATAGAGGATGTGCGTTTGCAGATCACCGAGCTTGCCCGGATTGAGCATCAGCATCTGGCTTGCCGGCATCTGGCCCTTTTCGAGCATGCCATAGCCGCGATATTCGGGCGGCTTGCCGAAGACGAGGCTGCCATCGGTGCGGAAGAAGGCCGTGCCGACGAACTCGGCGAACCCTTCGACGAACCACTTCGCGAACACGGCGCTGGGCCAGCTCGAGAACATGAAGCTGTGGCCATATTCGTGCTGGAGGATCGAAGCCGCATCGAGCGGTCCGCTGCTGTTGCGCGGCACGAACGCCGTCGGGCCCGAGGCGCGGGGGATGTAGAAGCCGGCAATGCTGCTCGATCCGGCGAGCTTCTGGAGCGCGCTGACATCGGAGGTAGTGTAGACAGTGACGCGCAGGTTGGGGCTGAGCGGGCTGTCTGGCGTGCCGGTGATCATCCGCAGCGACTGATCGAATCGCTCGAGCCGCTCGGTGAACGCGGTCACCTTCTCCGGCGAATCGTCCGAATAGACGACGAAATGCTTCGAGCTGGCTTCGTACCAGTCGGCATGCGCGACCGCTGGAATGACCAGACTCAGTGCCAGTATGGCTTTGCGAAACATGATGATTTTTGCCCCCGAAATTGATTGGGGATTTGTATAGCCGGCGTTCATCTGCCGCAAGCGCGGTGAATTTCTAAGGTTTGTCGTCCCCGCCTTCGCCGCCGTCGTCATCGTCATCGGCCTCGGGCTTGCCGTCGAGGTCCTCGATCGCGTCGCGAACTTTGCTCGCGTCGATCAGCGCGATCAGCTTCTGCGCGCGGGCGGCGAGCGCGCGGTTGTGCGGCTGATAGGCGAGGGGGGAGAGCAGGGCCCGCGCCGAATCCTTCTTGCCCTCGCGCAGATACAGCGTCGCGGCGAGGAGGCGCAGGCTGCGATCCTGGGGCGCAAGCTCGAACGCGTGGATGAGTCCGACCTTGGCGGCCTGGGTCGGGGGCTCGCCGGAGCCGAGGAAACTCAGGAAATATTGGATGGGCGGCTTGGGATTCTGCGTGTCGAGCCGGTTTGCAGTGACGATGATCTTGCGAATCGCACTCCAACGCTCCTTGTCCTTGTCGCCCGCCTTGCGCGCAGCGCTCATCATCGCGCGCGCCTTGAACAGATAGGCGTCCACTGCCTTGGGATCCGCGGCGATGGCGCGATCGGCGGCGGCTATGGCGCCGTCGAAATCGCGCGCGCCGAAGGCCGTTTCAGCCAGGACGATCTGCGCGCCGGGATCGTTCGGGAACGGCGCGGCGGCCTTGCGCGCATCGGCATAGACTCCGGGCGCGGTCTTGGAATTGACGCCGACCTTGGAGCGGATGCGCACCTTCATCGTCGCGGACTCGCCCTGGGTCAGTTCGCGGATCGCGACTTCGCCGATGGCGAGCGCGGGACCCGCCAACTGAGTCGCGCGTAGCGTGCCCATCTTGTAGCGCTCGAGCTCGCGATCGAGTGTGCGCAAATCGCCGAACGCCGCGCTCGCCGCCTGGATCGGCGGCGTGCCTTCGTTGATCCCGTCAAGATATTTGCCGAGTTGGCCGCGCCGCGCCGGGGCGCCCACCCGCAGGATAGCAAACCCTCCCGGCCCGATGCTAAACCGGAATTTCTTGATTAATTTATAGACACCTTAATAGATGACGAAGAGCAGAAGAATAAGAAGTTGTAACTATCAATCCCGCGGATTCCAGACTTTCAAAATCAATAAATCCAGTCAACATTTCTATAGATTCTCGATTGTTCAAAACATAATCTCGAATCTGATTTTCAGTTCCGGTAACAATAATTTCTTCTTGTAGAGGCTCGTCGCCCCCCGGTACATCTTGGCCGCGCCCACAAATGCATTGAAAAGTTCTTGTCGGAATGGAACTTGATGCTCCCTCGTAAATCCCTACAGGGTTAGTAATGGCAACGGCAGCGTAAAGAAAGATGCTCATGATGCTCTCCACAGCAGGAGCTTAAGACAGATAATATTTGTATATATATGTCAAGTAAGGACCTAGTTTGCCCTCGCCTACCAGGATAGCGCCAAAATGGCTCGTCAGACGAAGCTGTAGGGATCGACGTCGACTGCTACGCGGACCTTGGCGCTCCAGCTCAAACCGCCTAGCCATTCGCGGATCATGTCCTGCACGTCGAAGGCGCGGCGGGCATGCACCAGCAGCCGGAAGCGGTGGCGGCCGCGGAGCATCGCGAGCGGGGCGGGGGCGGGGCCATAGACATGCATCTCGTCAACCTGCGGCGCGCTGCGGCCGATCATCCGGGCGGTTTCCTCGGCGGCGGCGCGGTCTTCGGACGAGACGATGATGGCGGCGTAGCGGCCGTACGGTGGCGCGCCCGCTTCGCGCCGGGCCTCGGTCTCGGCGGCGTAGAAGCTCTCGGCATCGCCCGAGACCAAAGCCTGCATCACCTGCGCCTCGGGCGCGTGGGTCTGGATATAGACGGTGCCGGGCTTCTCGCCGCGGCCGGCGCGGCCCGAGACCTGCATGATCTGCTGGAAGGTGCGCTCGGAGGCGCGCAGATCGCCGCCGTCGAGTCCGAGGTCCGCGTCGACCACGCCGACCAGGGTGAGGTTGGGGAAGTGATAGCCCTTGGTCACCAATTGAGTGCCGATGACGATGTCGATCTCGTGATGCTCCATGCGGCTCACGAACTCGGCGGCGCGGGCGGGGGACCAGATCGTGTCCGAAGTGACCACGGCGGTGCGCGCATCGGGGAAGATCGCCGCGACTTCATCGGCGATGCGCTCGACGCCGGGGCCGCAGGCGACCAGCGTGTCCTCCGATTTGCACTCGGGGCAGATCTCGGGAGTCGCGTCGACATGGCCGCAATGGTGGCAAGATAGGCGCCGGATCAGCCGGTGCTCGACCATCCAGGCAGTGCAATTGGGGCATTGGAAGCGGTGGCCGCAATGGCGGCAAAGCGTGAGCGGGGCATAGCCGCGGCGATTGAGGAAGAGCAGCGACTGCTCGCCGCGCGCGAGGGTTTCCTCCAGTGCTTTCACGAGGCGCGGCGCGAGCCAGCGGCCGCGCTCGGGCGGCTCCTGGATCAGGTCGATCGCTTCGATGTGCGGCATTTCCGCAGTGCCGAAGCGGACGGGGAGCTTGAGTTCCTCGTAGCGGCCGAGCTCGACCTGGTGGCGCGTCTCGATCGCGGGCGTAGCCGAGGCCAAGACGACGGTGCATTCCTCGAAGAAGCCGCGCATCACGGCGACATCGCGCGCGTGATAATGGACGCCTTCCTCCTGCTTGAAGCTGGTCTCGTGCGCTTCGTCGACTACGATGAGCCCGAGGTTCGGATAAGGCAGGAACAAGGCCGAGCGGGCGCCGACCGTCACCATCGCCTCGCCGCTGGCGATCGCGCGCCAAGCGCGGCGGCGCTGCGAGGTGCGTAGGCCCGAATGCCAGGCGATGGGCTCGCAGCCGAAGCGCTTGGCGAAACGCGTGAGGAAGGGCTCGGTGAGCGCGATTTCGGGGAGGAGGACGAGGGTCTGCTTGCCGCTGGCGAGCGCTGCCGCGACGGCTTCGAAATAGACTTCGGTCTTGCCCGATCCGGTGACGCCGTCGAGCAGGAAGGTCTGGAAAGCGCCCGCGCCGACCGATTGGCGGAGGATGCTGGAGGCATCGGCCTGTTCGGGCGAGAGATCGGGCGGGGCGAAATGCGGATCTGGGAGCGGATAGGGGCTGTCGGTATCGACGATGACCGCCTCGATCGCGCCGATCTTACACAGGCCGCGGATTACTCCTTCCGAGACATCGGCGATGGTCGCGAGTTCGCGAACCAGCCCCTGGCGGTCGCCGATGCGTTCCAAAGCCTGGGCGCGCTGGGGGGTGAGACGATCGGGGACCATGCCGGTCGCACGATATTCGGTGATCGTCGGCGCGGCCTCGAACGCAGCCGAAGTGCGCAGCGCCATCGCCAGCACCGCGACGGGGGGGCTCAGATAATAATTGGCGGTCCATTCGACGAGGCGGCGGACCGCGGCGGGGATCGGCGGCGCATCGGATACGCCAAGCAACGGCCGCAAGCGATTGTCGCCAACCTCTGCATCCGAAGGCATGCGATCGGCCTCCCACACCACACCGGCAAGCTGGCGCGGGCCGAGCGGCGCGACAACGATCGAGCCCGGTTCCACATGCATGCCCGCGGGCACGCGATAGTCGAGCGGGCCGAGCGCGGAATTCATGACGAGGACGCGAGCGCGGGTCATTCTCGCCTCATATGGGGATTTGTGGGCGAAGCGGAATCCCCGATCGTCAGAGCTCGATCGTCACGCTCAGATTGGCGATGTGATCCATCTGGTCGCGCGCGCCGCCGCGGCCGAAGCGGTATTGGTTGAGATAGCCGATATCGGTCTTGAGCGCTTCGCTGAGCGGGATGCTCAGGCCGACAGTATTGCGCATCCGGTCATAGCCGCTGCTCTGGCGAGTATCGTTCAGGTTGATGAAGCTCTCATGGTTGGCGAATGCGGCGAGACCGCTTTTGCCGATCGGCCTGGTGTAGCGGAGCTGCTGGCGCCAGCGCACCCCGACCCCGGGACCGGCACTGCTGAAATGCTGCTCGACGCGCGTGCGAGTGGAGAAGCCGCTGCCGAGCTTGAAGGTGACTTGCTGGCGCAGGCGCTCTTCGTTGGGGACTGCACGGCCGTGATCGTAATCCTGGACGTGGCGATAGCCGAAGCCAATCTCGACGCTGTCGCTCAGCTTGTGGCCGACGATCCCGCCGAACTCGCTGTGGGAAAAGCCGTCGGCGCGATCCGAAAAGCGACCGATGCTCTCGAGCGTGACGGAGGTGTCCTTACCGATTTCGGTTTCGGCATTGGCCTGGAGCCAGATTTGCTCATCGACGCGCTGGGCGGCGGCCGGAGCGGCGAGAATCAGAAACGGAAGCGCGAGACGGAGCATCATTCCGGCTTAACAGCATTCATCCGACTTTGTTGCAATCTCGCCTAAGAACAAATATAGAACATACGACTCGAACGGGAGGATCGCTGTGCTTCTGACTGCGTTCGCGCTGGCCATGGCCGCGCCGCAATGTGCCCGGCAAGTGGACTTGCCGGCGGGGCTTTCGGGATGGGTGCGGAGCGGCGAAGGACTCGGCACGCGCCATGCGACCGTTCTGAAGCCGCGCGATGGCGGCGTCGAGACTCGCGTGACGATCCGCAAGGCCGGGACCTTCGGGATCGCGATCGACCGCGAAGGCTGGATCGATGTGGCGCCGGCACGGGGAAAGCCGCTGCCCATGACCTCCGAGAATCGGGGCCCGCGCTGTTCGGGCATCCGCAAGATCGTCCGCTATCGGCTGCGGCCGGGCGAATATCGCGTGACCGTGGCCAGGCTCAAGGCCGAGCCCGTGCGGCTGATGCTGGTGCACGGAAGCGCGCGCTGACGGGTTTGCCCGTGTCCTTGGAAGCGGCTAGGCGGACGGGATCAACGCCCGGGAGGCCGCAATGAAGTTCTTCGCCGACACTGCCGACACCGCCGATATCCGCGATCTTGCCGATACCGGGCTGCTTGACGGGGTGACCACCAATCCCTCGCTGATCCACAAGGCCGGCCGCGACTTCCTTGAAGTGGTCCGCGAGATTTGCGGGATCGTCGAAGGTCCGGTCTCGGCAGAAGTCGTCGCGCTCGATCATGCAGGCATGATGCGCGAGGCCGAAATCCTGCGGAAGATCGCCGACAATGTCGCGGTCAAGGTGCCGTTGACGCTCGACGGGCTCAAGACCTGCAAGGCGCTCACCAATGACGGTACGATGGTCAACGTCACGCTCTGCTTCTCGGCAAACCAGGCGCTGCTCGCAGC
Organism: Sphingomonas sp. AC522; assembly: GCF_979258125.1. Taxonomy (NCBI): domain Bacteria; kingdom Pseudomonadati; phylum Pseudomonadota; class Alphaproteobacteria; order Sphingomonadales; family Sphingomonadaceae; genus Sphingomonas; species Sphingomonas sp. AC522. The sequence goes on along the minus strand of NZ_OZ409836.1, from coordinate 9,757 downwards.
GAAGGCGGGCGCGACCTTCGTCTCGCCCTTCGTCGGGCGACACGACGATAACGGGTTCGACGGGATGCAGCTGATCGCCGACATCCGGATGATCTACGACAATTACGATTTCGAGACCGAGATCCTGGTGGCCAGCGTGCGGCACCCGATCCATGTGCTTGAGGCCGCCAAGATCGGCGCCGACGTGATGACCGCGCCGCCCGCAGTGATCCGCCAGCTCGTCAAGCATGTGCTGACCGACAAGGGCATCGAGGGGTTCATGGCCGATTGGGCGAAGACCGGGCAGAAGATCGGCTGAGCTGATCCTCCGCGCTACGGGGGAGGTAACGGCGCGAAGCGCTGACGGAGGGGGCTCTCCACATAGCAGAGCGCTTGCGGCACGCCACCTCCACCAGCCTGCGGCTGGTCCCCCTCCCCGTGCCGGGAAAGATCGTTTAGGGTTGCCCCTGTGACCCAAGCCCTCCCCCTCCTCTACGCCCAGCATCTCGCGCGCGATCGGCGGCGGTCGGCGCATACGGTGCGGGCATATGAAGCGACCGCGATGCGGCTGGTGGCTTTCTTGCAGAATCATTGGGGCGGGGCGGTGACGCGCGGGGCGCTGGCGGAGATCACCGCCGCCGATCTGCGCGCCTTCCTGGCGGCGCGCCGCAGCGACGGGATCGGCAATGCTTCCGCCGCGCGAGAGCTTTCCGCGGTGCGCGGGTTCCTGAAATTCGCGGGCGAGGACAGCGCGGAGATGCCGCGGCTGCGCGGGCCGCGCGTAAAAAGGGGCGTGCCGCGCCCGATCGCCCCGGACGAGGCCGTGGCGCTTGCCGAGCTGGCGTCCGAAGAGGCGAGCGAGCCTTGGATCGCAGCGCGTGATTGGGCGGTGCTGCTGCTGCTCTACGGCGCCGGACTGCGGATCGGCGAGGCTGTGGGATTGACCGGGGCCGTGCTGCCGCTCGACGCGACGCTGCGCGTGACCGGCAAGCGCGACAAGACGCGGATCGTGCCGCTGCTGCCGCAGGTTCGCGAGGCGATCGAGGCTTATGCCGGGGCTACGCCCTGGGCGATTGCCGCGGATGCGCCGCTGTTTCGCGGAGCCAAGGGTGGGCCGCTTCCGCCGGGGGCGATTCGCAAGGCAGTGCGCTCGGCGCGGAGGACTTTGGGGCTATCCGAGCGCACGACGCCGCATGCGCTGCGGCACAGTTTCGCAACGCATCTGCTCGGGCGTGGCGCCGATCTGCGCGCGCTGCAGGAATTGCTGGGCCATGCGAGCCTCAGTTCCACGCAGATCTACACCGCAGTCGATGCCGCGCACCTGCTCGACGTATACCGCAATGCCCATCCGCGGGCGTGATCCCGCCGCAATTAAATTATAATGCGGCCAAATGCATGATTTTGCCGATGATATTGCCGCCGTCCAGCACATCCCCGAAGTCGAGGCGATGCTCGCCGAGGTCTGCGAATTGACTGGAATGGGGTTTGCCGCAGTGGCGCGAGTGACGGCCGACCGCTGGGTGGCGTGCCAGTTGCTCGACCGCATCGAATTCGGGCTCAAGCCGGGCGACGAACTCAAGATCAAGACGACGATCTGCGAAGAAATCCGCGCCAGCGGCCAATGCGTGTTCATCGATCACGTTTCAGACGACCCGCATTGGCGCAGGCATCACACGCCGGCCATGTACGGCTTCGAGAGCTATATCTCGATCCCGATCACGCTTCCCGACGGCAGCTTCTTCGGGACGCTCTGCGCGATCGATCCGGCGCCGCGCACCAAGGGGTTGGAGGGCGTGGTCCCGCGGATGACGGCAATGGCAGCGGATATTGCCGGCGAGTTCGATCGGATCAGGAACGCGGCTTCCAGGTGAAGACGCGCCACAGATAGAGCAGGACGATCGACACGACGATCGCGGTGACCACCGGGCCGACATAATGCTCGATATCCTCGACGCCCTTGCCGAGGCCGTAGCCGACGCTGACGAGGATGACGTTCCAGATGGTGCTGCCCGCCGCGGTATAGCCGACGAAGCGCCAGAAGGGCATGTGCATCAGCCCGGCGGGGATCGAGATCAGCGTGCGGCCGATCGGCATGAAGCGGAAGATCAGCACCGTCGGCCCGCCATATTTGTCGAAATAGGATTTGAGCCGCTCGACTTCGTGCCAGTCCATCGTCAACCAGCGGCCCCAGCGATCGACCAGCGGCCTGAGGCGCATATAGCCGAGCCGACGGCCGATTTCCCACCAGAAGAGATTGCCGAGCACGGTGCCCGCCGTGCCGACCGCGACCAAGGCGGCGAAGTTCATCTGCCCCTTGGCGACGGCGATGCCGCCCATGCTCATGATCGCCTCAGACGGGACCGGAGGGATCACGTTTTCGAGGACCATGAGCAGGAATACGCCCCAATAGCCCCAATTCGCCGCTTCCCACATGACTTGTTGCTCAGCCCCGTGCCGCGACGCGGGCTTCGATCGCCTGCCAGATCATCGCGCCTGTATCGGTGCCGTTGAAGCGATCGATGGCGACGATGCCGGTGGGAGACGTGACGTTGATTTCGGTGAGCCATTCGCCGCCGATGACGTCGATGCCGACGAACAGCAGCCCGCGGCGCTTCAGCTCGGGGCCGAGCAGGTTGCAGATTTCCTGCTCGCGGGTAGTGAGCTCGGTCTTGGCGGCCGATCCGCCGACCGCGAGGTTCGAGCGGATCTCGCCTTCGCCAGGGATGCGGTTGATCGCGCCGGCGACTTCGCCATCGACCAATACGATGCGCTTGTCACCTTCGGCGACGCTCGGCAGGAAGGCCTGGATCATGTGCGGTTCGCGCCACGCGGTGTTGAAGACTTCGATCAGCGCCGAGAGATTGGCGCCGTCGCTGCCGACCTTGAAGATCGCCTTGCCGCCATTTCCGTGAAGCGGCTTGATGACGATCTCGCCGTGCTCGGCCAGGAAGGCGCGGGCTTCGTCGAGGCTGCGCGTGATCAGCGTGGGCGGCATGAACTGGGCGTAATCGAGGACGAAGACCTTCTCGGGCGCATTGCGGACGCTGGCGGGGTCGTTGACCACCAGGGTCCGGTCCGCGATTCGCTCGAGCAGATGCGTGGCGGTGATATAGCCGAGATCGAAGGGTGGATCCTGCCGCATCAGCACGACATCGGCTTGTTCGCCGAGATCGAGATTTACCGACTCACCGAACTGGAAGTGATCGCCCTCGACACGCTGGACGGTGACCGAATGCGCTTTCGCCCAGACGCGGCCGTCGCGGTAATTGAGGTCCTCGGCAGCATAGTGAAACAGCTTGTGACCGCGCGCCTGCGCCGAAAGCATCAGTGCAAAGCTCGAATCGCCCGCGATGTTGATCGCATCGATCGGGTCCATCTGCACGGCGACGGTAAGCGACATTTCTTGCTCCTCAAGACCGTCGTAGGTGACTTATTCGACTAAGTCACCCTATCCAGGCGTTCTCGATATGGCGAGGGAGCGCGCGAGGGGCAATGAGGATCACGTCGACCCGAATATCGTCTCCGGGGCCGGCATAGCGCGGCATCAGATATTCGGCGGCGCGCGCGACACGCGAGAGCCGGCGCTCATCGATCGCGAAATCGAGCCCGGCCTGCGTGGCACGGGTCTTCACTTCGACGAATGCCACGAGATTGCCGCGGCGGACGACGAGGTCGACTTCTCCTGCGGGGGTGCGGACGCGGCGGGCGAGGATCTTCCAGCCCTTGAGCCACAGCCACCAGGCAGCGCGTCGCTCCCCGTCGCGGCCGGAAAGCTCGGCGGCGCGCCGGTCCCTCATTCGGCCTTCATAGCCATTGCCCGGGCGTAGAGCTTCCGGCGGTCCAGCCCGAGCTTCTTGGCGACTTCGCCTGCAGCCTTGGAAACGGGGAGGCGAGTGAGCGCTTCGGCCAGCGCCGAATCGGCATCTTCGGCGCTGGCGGGGGGCGCGTCGCCGGGGGGGGCGATCACAATGACGATCTCGCCCTTTGGCGGGGCTTCGGCGTAGCGTTCTGAGAGCTGGGTGAGCGATCCGGTGACGCATTCCTCGAATCGCTTGGTGATCTCGCGGGCGACTGCGGCCTCGCGGTCGCCCAGTCCCTCGGCCAGCGCGGCGAGGCAGGCGGAGAGGCGCGGGCCCGATTCGTAGAGGACGAGCGTGGCGCGGACGGCGGCGATCTCGGCGATCGAGTCGGCGCGTGCCTGCTGCTTGCTGGGCAGAAATCCTAGGAAAAGGAAGCGATCGGTGGGGAGTCCGGCGAGGGTCAGCGCGGCAATCGCCGCACAGGGGCCGGGGATGGTCGTCACGGCATGGCCCGCCGCGCGCGCATCCCGCACCAGCTTGAAGCCGGGGTCCGAGATCAGCGGCGTGCCCGCATCCGAAACCAAGGCGACCACCTCGCTTCCCATCCGCGCGATCAGCCCCGGGCGCACTGCATCGGCATTGTGATCGTGATAGGGAGTCATTTTCCCCTTCGCGCCCAGGTGCCGGAAAAGCCCCGCGGTGACGCGGCTATCCTCGACAGCAACCACATCGGCGTTCAGGAGTATCTGCGAAGCGCGTGGGGATAGATCGCCGAGATTGCCGATTGGCGTGGCGACGATGTAGAGGCCGGGCGCAAGTAATGAGTTCATCGGGGAGAGTCATGGCAGACCGCGCAGCAAATCCGCAACGGAAGCTTTCGGGGATGCTCCGCTTTGCGGCGCTTGGCATGGCGGCATTACTCGCCGCTTGCTCGACCGGCCCGCGAATTATTCCCGAGGCCGAGCGCCCGCCGGTGGTCGAAGCGCCGCGCCCGGTGGCGCCGCGTCCGATCACCAATGCTTTGCCGCAGGACGCCGCGCGTCATCGTGTCGCACTGCTCGTGCCTCTCACCGGGCCCAATGCGGGCGTCGGCAAATCGCTTTCCAATGCGACGCAGCTGGCGATTCTCGACACCCGCAGCGATGCCGTCCGCATCACGACTTATGACACGGCGAGCGGCGCGGCCAATGCCGCCAACCAGGCCATCGCCGACGGCAACACGCTGATCCTGGGGCCGTTGCTCGCCGAAGACGCCCGCGAAGTCGCGCCGATCGCCCGGCGCGCGCGGGTGCCGGTGCTCAGCTTCTCCAACGATACCAGCGTTGCGGGCAACGGCACTTATTTGCTCGGCTATTCGCCCGCCCAATCGATCGAGCGCGTGGTGGATTATGCCAAGAGCGCAGGCGTCACCGAATTTGCGGGGCTGATCCCGGCGGGTCTTTATGGCGAACGTGCCTCGACTGCGATGCTGCGCGCCGTCGAGGACGCCGGGGGCAAGGTGCTCGCGATGGAGACGTTCGACAGCCGGCCGGGATCGATGACCAGCGCGATCACCAAGCTCGGCCGCGCGCCCTATCAGGCGATCCTGATCGCGGGCTCGGGCGGCAGCGCGGTTGCCGCAGTGCCGGTGATCCGGCGCTCCGCCGGTGGCAAGACCGCGCGAATCCTCGGCACCGAATTGTGGAACACCGATTCGGGGATCGGCGCAAATGCCGCGCTGAACGGGGCGTGGTTCGCGAGCGTGCCGGACAATTATTACCGCCAATATGCGACTAAATATCGCACGCGCTTTGGCGCGGCGCCCTATCGCATGTCGACGCTCGGCTATGATGCGGTGCTGCTGACGATCCGAATCGCACGCGACTGGCGTCCGGGGGATGCATTTCCCGAGAGCCGGCTGATCGAGCGCGAGGGCTTCGCGGGGCTAGACGGCGCATTCCGCTTCGGCCGCGACGGCGTCGCGCAGCGCGCGCTCGAAGTGCAGGAAGTGCGCGGCGGGACGACAGTGACGGTTTCGGCGGCGCCAGCGAACTTTCGGGGGAACTAGGGCTCGTTCCTCCGCTCGCTCTAGCAGGGGAGGAATCAGGCTAGGACGATCTCGCGGAGAATTGCCTCGAGCACCGGCATCCCGGTGTCGGTGATGCGAAGGCGCGAGCCTTCACGCACGATCAGGCCTTCCTTGATGACCATGTCGATTGCCTTGGGGTCGAGCGGCGCATCGGGAATGCGCGTGAGGTCCACGCCTTCGGCGAGCCGAAGCCCCATCACCAGCGCTTCGACGCCGCGGTCGTGCGGCGTCAGCGCGTCCTCGATCTGCAGTCCGTGGCCGTTGCGCCCGATCGCGGCGATCCAGTTTTCGGGCTTTTTGTGGCGCACGGTGGCGAGACCACCGCGGCGGCCGTGCGCGCCGGGGCCGATCCCGGCATAATCGCCGTAGCGCCAATAGGTCAGGTTGTGCCGGCTCTCGGCGCCGGGGCGGGCGTGGTTGGAGATTTCATATGCGGGGAGGCCCGCCGCCGCGGTGATCGAGCGGGTGGCTTCGAACAGATCGGCAGCCGCGTCCGGATCATAGGCGGTCAGCTCGCCTTTCTCGAACAGGGTGGCGAAGCGCGTGCCGGGCTCGATGGTGAGCTGGTAGAGCGAAAGATGCTCGGTGCCGAAGCCGATCGCGCGGCGCAATTCGGCTTCCCACTGCGCCTGGATCTGATCGGGACGAGCATAGATGAGATCGAAGCTGACCCGCGCGAAATGGCGCTGCGCCGTGTCGAGCGCGCCCAGCCCTTCGGCGACGCCATGCGCGCGCCCAAGGAACCGCAGTGCATCGTCGTCGAGCGCCTGCAGTCCGAGCGAGACTCGGTTGACTCCCGCGGCGGCAAGATCGGCGAAGCGCGCAGCCTCGACCGACGAGGGATTCGCCTCGAGCGTGATTTCAATGCCGGGCTCGAATTGCCAGGCCTGTCCGGCGACCTGGATGACTGCGGCCACCGTTTCCGGGGGCATCAGCGAAGGGGTGCCGCCGCCGAAGAAGATCGAGCCCAGCCTGCGCCCGGGCAGTAGCCGGGCTTCATGCCCCAAATCGGCAAGCATCGCCGCGCGCCACGCTTCCTGGTCCACGCTCTCGCGGACATGGCTGTTGAAGTCGCAATAAGGGCATTTGGACACGCAGAACGGCCAATGCACATAGAGTGCGAGCGGGGGTATCTCGGATGCCATGGTCGCCTGGAGGCTGGAGCGGGTAACGGGAATCGAACCCGTGTATTCAGCTTGGAAGGCTGCTGCACTACCATTGTGCTATACCCGCGAGCCGCGTGCCCCCTGCCACATCGATCCCGAGATGGTCAACAACGTACCGGCCGGACGTGCCCAAACGCCTATCAGCATTTCGACGGAACATCGCGCTACGCGCGAGGTTCGAAAGGCCATCGCCGCACATGCGGACTTACCCGTCGAAGTGAATCCGGAAGCACGAATGGCGCTCGACCCCCAGATGGTGATCACCGAACAGGAGCGCGAGGCCGGGATGCGCCGCCTGGTGACCGAGGCGGCCTATTCGAGCGGGACGGTGGCGCTTACCAGCGGCGTGATCCTGACTGCATTCGCGCTGCATCTGGGCGCATCGAACCTGATGATCGGCATCCTCGCCAGCGCGCCCTTCCTCACCCAATTGCTGCAGGTGCCGGCGATTCTGATCGTCGAGCGGCTGCGTGCGCGCAAGCGCATCGCAGTGCTGACCAGCATATTCGGCCGGCTGATGCTGCTGGTGATGGCAGCGACGGCCTTCGCGGCGGGCACCGTGCCGTTGCTCGTCTTCCTGGCGGCGCAATATGTGCTGTGCGGGCTCAGCGCCGTGGGCGCGTGCGCGTGGAATGCGTGGATGCGCGATCTCGCGCCCGAGGACCGGCTGGGGCGGGTGTTCGCCAAGCGGACGACCTGGACCGCGGCGATCAGCCTGGCGGGCGGGCTCGCGGCGGCGCTGATCCTTGAGCAGACCGCGGACGGTTCAATGGCGCGCAGCTTCGCCTTTGCGGGCATGTTCGTGGTCGGTTGCGTGACCGGGCTGATCAGCGCGCGGATCGTCAGCCGGATGCCCGAGCCGCAGATGCCGCCCGCGGCCGAGCGCATTCATCTGGCCGAACTGCTCCGCGCGCCCTTTGCCGATCGTAATTTCTCGCGACTGATGGCGTTCGTCGCGAGCTGGCAGTTCGCCGTGAACCTCGCCACGCCCTTCTTCACGGTCTTCATCGTCGAACAGTTGCGCTTCGATGTCAGCCTGGTGATGGTGCTGAGCGCCGTCAGCCAGCTCGCCAATCTGCTCGCGCTGCGCACCTGGGGGCATCTCAGCGACCGGTTCTCGAACAAGTCGGTGATGCTGGTCTGCGCGCCGGTCTATATCCTGTGCATCGTCGCGATGATCGGCGCCTCGCAGATGGAGACGCGCTCGCTGATCCTCGGCTGGCTGGTGCTGCTTCATGTGCTGATGGGCGCGTCGGTCGCGGGGGTCACGCTCGCATCGACCAACATTGCGCTCAAGCTTTCCCCCAAGGGCTCGGCGACTGCTTATGTCGCGGCGATTGCGCTCGCAACCGCAGTGGCGGCGGGCATTGCGCCGATCCTGGGCGGGCTGCTCGCCGACTTCTTCGGCAGCCGCCAGCTCGAACTGCTGGTGCGGTGGACAAGCCCCAACGGCATCTGGTCTTTCCCCTTCCGCCTGAGCCATTGGGACTTCTATTTCCTGATGGCGGGGCTGCTCGGGCTCTATGCGATCCACCGGCTTTCGCTGGTGCGCGAGGAAGGCGAAGTCGAGCGCGGGGAAGTGCTGGACGAAGTGCTCGCGCTGACCAGGCGGGCGATCCGCAACGTCTCGACCGTCGCGGGGCTGCGCGCGGCGACCGATTTGCCTGTGTCGCTGCTGAAGGACGCCAGCGTGCGCTTCCGGCTGGCCCGGGCCCAGCGCGGCAAGGCGGCGCGGATCAAGCAACAATCTCGATAACCTGAGTTGGTTCGCGTGAACCGGCGCAGGGCGCAGTCGTTGGCCGGTGGACCCTTGCAGGAGACCGGCATGCGCATCCATCACCTCAATTGCGGAACCGATTGCCCGCTGGGCGGGGCGCTGTTCGACGGGCGAAGCCTGGGGCCGCTCGGGCATCTGGTGTGCCACTGCCTGCTGATCGAAACGGATGCACACGGGCTGGTGCTGGTCGATACCGGCTATGGCCTGCGCGACGTGGATCATCCGCACCGGCCACCGAGCCCGCGGATCACGAGGGCTATGCGGACGCTGCTCAACATCAGGCTGCGCGAAGAGGAGACTGCGGTCCGGCAGATCGCGGCTCTGGGCTTCTCGCCGCAGGACGTGCGCCACATCGTTCTCACGCATCTCGATTTCGATCATGCCGGTGGGCTCGAGGATTTCCCCCATGCGACGATCCATGTGCTGGAGAAGGAATGGTCGGCGGCGACCGGCCCGCGCCCGGGCTTCGTGCTGCGCAACCGCTATCGCCCGTCGCAATTCGACGAGGTCCGCAATTGGCGGGGTTACGGCGCGCAGGGCGAGCCGTGGTTCGGCTTCGACGCCGTTCGCGATCTCGAAGGGCTTCCGCCCGAAATCCTGATGGTACCGCTGCCGGGGCACACTTGGGGCCATGCGGGCGTGGCGATCCGGCAGCCCGAAGGCTGGCTGCTCCATGCCGGCGACGCCTATTTCTATCGTGGCGAGATGCGCCAGGCGGTGCGCAAATGCACGCCGGGTCTGCGCGGCTATCAGACGATGATGGAAGTCAGCCGCGAACTGCGGATGACCAATCAGGAGCGGCTGCGGCGGCTGTCGGTCGAGAAGAGCGGGGAGCTGAAGGTCCTTTGCGCGCACGATCCGGTGGAGTTCGAGCGGGCAGTGGCGGGTAGTTTACTCTAGCCGAAAGTGGTGTCGAGGAACATCATCGCTGCCAGCCCGGCCATCAGCCCGGTGGTGACGCGACCGC